>CAWFAH010000011.1:0-1096700 GCA_963813705.1 uncultured Chloroflexia bacterium | reverse complement strand
CGTTGAAGCCGTCGCCGCGGAGGAAGCCGACCAGCGTCTGGCCGAACCGCGTCGCGGCCTCGACCGAGAGGTTGGACGGGGCGGACACGGCGCACACGATCGGGATCCCGGCGACGGCCGCCTTCTGCACGATCTCGAGGCTGACCCGGCCGCTCACGAGCAGCACGCTGCCGTTGAGCGGCGTCCGGCCGGCGAGGACCGCCCAGCCCACGAGCTTGTCGAGCGCGTTGTGTCGGCCGACGTCCTCGCGGATCGCCACCAGCCGCCCGTCCGGCTCGAACAGCCCGGCGGCGTGGAGCCCGCCGGTGGTCTCGAAGACCCGCTGCGCCTCGCGCAGCCGCTCCGGAAGGGCGACGACCACGGCGCGGTCCACGAGCGGCGACCCGGTCGGGATCGGGTCGCAGCGGACCTCGATCTCGTCGAGCGAGGCCTTGCCGCAGATCCCGCAGCTGGCCGTGGCCACGAAATGACGCTCCGCCACGACCGACGCGTCGAATGGGCGTCGGAGCCGGACCACGATCGTGTCGTCGGGCTGGGCGAGCCGGGAGGCGTCGCCGACCTCGACCCCGTCGACGTCGCCGTCGGCGATGAGCCCCTCGGTGCGCAGGAAGCCGACGGCCAGCTCCGCCTCGGAACCCGGCGTCCGCATCGTCACGGCCACGGCGACGGGCTCCTGGCCCGGACCGGCGGCACGGATCTCGAGCGGTTCCTCGCCGACGAGCGTGTCCTCGCGATCCTCCGTCGACGGACCGCGCACCGCGAGCACGTGCGCCCGCGTGACGTGGCGAGCCGGCAGGTCGGGCTGGGTCGGCGTCAAGCTCACCGGTCGAGTGTAGCCGCGCCCTCTTCGAGGCCCCCGGCGGCGCGGCCTCCATCCTCGGCTCGGCCATCCTCGGCTCGGCCATCCGCGACGCGGCCTCGGGCCAGGAACAGCGCCTGCGCGGTCGGCCGGAGGCAGTGGGTCGAGCTCATCGCCTGCTTGTAGCCGCCGGCGTTGAGCAGCGCGACGATGTCGCCCTCGGCGAGCGCCGGCATCGGGTAGGCCTCGGCGAACACGTCGCTCGCCTCGTTGATGTGGCCGGCGAGCGTGACCTGCTGGATCCGCGGCGCGTCGGCGGCCCGGCAGACGACCGCCTCCTGGGCGAACCGGTAGATGAAGTACGAGCAGTCGACGTTCCAGCCGAGGTCGAGCCCGACGAACCGCGTCCCGGCCCGGTCCTCGATCGTCACGACCTCGCCGAGCAGGATCGCCGCGTCCTTGACCAGGTAGTCGCCGGGCTCGACCGCGACGGCGAGGCCGCGCGGACCGAGATGCCGAGCGAGGACGGCCGCATAGGCATCGAGGTCGACCGGTACCTCGTCCTCGCGCGCCGGGGCGCCCAGCCCGCCCCCGACGTTGACCTCGTCGATCGGGCAGCCGAGCTCGATCAGCCGGTCGGCCATCGCGACGGCCGCGACGAGCGCGGCCTCGAACGCCGGGAGCCCGTCGGCGAGCCAGCCGGAGCCGGCATGGAAGTGGACCGTGTCGATCGTCAGGTCGTGGCGCCGGGCGGCGGCCACCGCATCGGCCAGGCGGTCGGCATAGACCCCGAACTTCGTCGGCCGGGTGCCGCTGTAGGCGAGCCCCTCGTGGTAGCCGGCCCCGGCACCCGGGTTGACCCGCAACCCGATCCGGCGGCCCGGCGCCCGCCGCCCGACCCGCTCGATCTGGCTGATCGCGTCCAGGTTGAGGTGGACGCCCGTCGGGAGGAGCGCGTCGAGGTCGCGCTCCGACAGGTTCGTCCCGGTGAAGCTGATCTCGGCTGCCGACCAGCCGTGGGCCAGGGCGTGCTCGACCTCGCCGGGAGAGCAGGCGTCGATCCCGATGGCGTTCGGCGAGCCCGGGGCACCAAGCCCGCGCAGGATGGCCAGGACCTCGGGCTCACGGTTCGCCTTGAGCGCAAACCGGACACGATGGTGGACCCCGCTCCGGCCGAGCGCCTGGACGACGGCCCGGGCGTTCTCGGCGACCCGCTCGAGGTCGTACACGAACAGCGGCGTGCCGTGCTCCCGGGCGAGCTGCTCGGCGTCGTGCCCGGCGACGGTGAGCCGGCCGTCCTCGATGTCCAGCCCGGGCCGGACCCACCAGCGGGGCGGCGCGAGCGGGCGCGGCAGGTCGATCCCCGACGCCGGTGCGCTCATCGCCCGGGCCGGGGCGAGGTCATCGGGGGGCGGCGAGCGTATCGAGCAGCCGCCGGGACGCCTCCGCCACCTCGAGGACCGCCTCGTCGAACGCGTCGCGGTTCCGCTGCGACGGAACCCGGTAGCCGCTCACCTTGCGGACGAACTGGAGCGCGGCGGCCGCGATCTCCTCGTCCGTCGCCGGCTCGTCCGCCCGGCGCAGCGTCTTGATGCTTCGGCACATGCCCCAAAGGGTAGCCGAAGGTCGGGCCGTCGAGCCCGGGCGGCGACTCAGCGCGCCGCGCGTACCTGCTCGAGCGTCCGCCGCGCCTGCTCGACGTGGACCCGGTCGTGGCCGGCCACCAGCGAGAACGTGAGCTCGTAGCTCTCGGGACCGCGCTCCAGATGGATGCCGACCCGGCGCCGGTCCTCGACCGGGAGCCGGCGCCACAGCGCAAGGTTGAGTGCGCGGAGCGCCTCGAAGGCGGCCAGGAAGAGCTCGGGGTCGGCATCCTCGTGGCGAAGCCGGCTCGCCCAGCGCGCCTGGTCGTAACCGGGCAGCTCGGGTCGGTCGTGGGCGACGATCCAGCGGTAGCGCATCGCCGACGACAGCTCGCCGTCGACGAGGTGGCCGACCAGCTCGAGGACCGACCACTCGTTCGGTGCGGGACGGGTGCGAAGGTCCGGTCCCGCATCGGCGACGAGCCGGCGCACGAGCGCCGGCGTCTCGGCCTGGGCCACGGCCGGGTCGTCCGCACCGAGATACGACAGCAGGAGCCGCTGGTAGTCATAGCCGGGATTGGCCGGGTCGAGCTCGAGCGGCATGGAGACGGCTCCTCGCGGGTGGTCCGCCAACGATACGTGGTCCGCCCGCCCGGTCGTGACAGGTATCCTCGGTCGCGATGACCGATCTCCTGCGCGTGACCCGCGAGCCGGTTCGGCTCCGCCTCATCGGCCGGACGGACGCGTGACGATGCCCAGCCCGCTGACGGCCCGGCCACGGAGCGTCGCGGCGGCCACCGGCGCGGGAGCGCTGATCGCCGCCCTGGGGATGACGCCGCATCCGGAGGGCGGGCACTACGTCGAGACGTGGCGCGACGCGCCGGGGGACGGCGCACGCGGCAGCGGCAGCGCGATCCTGTTCCTCCTCCGTCGCCGCGAGGTCTCGCGCTGGCACCGGATCGACGCCGTCGAGGTGTGGCACCACTACGGCGGCGCCCCGCTCGAGCTGGCGATCTCCGTCGACGGGCGGACGGTGGCGCGCCATCGACTCGGTGACGACGTCCTGGCCGGCGACCGGCCGCAGGTCGTCGTGCCGACGAACGCCTGGCAGGCGGCCCGCAGCCTGGGCGCGTGGACCCTCGTCGGCTGCACCGTCGCGCCGGCGTTCGAGTTCGCCGGCTTCGAGCTGGCGCCCGACGGCTGGGAGCCCGGCCGATGACCGCGACGTCCGGCGTCGAAGCCCCGCAGATCGAGACCCGGCTCCCGCGGCCGGCACGCTACGAGCTCGTCCGGACGCTGTCGCCGCTGCGCCACGGCCACGGCGACCCGACGATCCAGCTGGCGACCGGACGGGCGCGCCGGGCCACGCGCACGCCGGACGGTCCTGCGACCATCGAGATCGTCGACACCGGGGCGGCGCTCGTCGTTCGCGGCTGGGGGCCCGGGGCCGGCTGGTCCGTCGAGCGAGCGGCCGACCTGTGCGGGCTCAACGACGAGCCAGACCGGCTTCTGGAGCTGCGACCACCGCATCGCCTCGTAATGGACCTCGCCCGCCGCTTCACCGGGGTCCGGATCCCACGCTCGAACCGGGTGGTCGAGGCGCTCGTCCCGGCGATCCTCGAGCAGAAGATCACCGGCGAGGAGGCGCGCCGGATCTACCGGGCGCTGGTGGCTCGCTTCGGCGAGCCCGCACCGGGCCCGTTCGGTCTGCGCCTCCAGCCGCCAGCGGACCGGCTGGCGAGCCTGCCCTATCACGCCTACCACCCGCTCGGCCTCGAGCGGCGTCGCGCCGAGACGCTGCGCCGGGTCGGCGCCCTCGCCGATCGCCTGGAACGGGCGACGTCGCTCCCGATCGCCGGCAGCCATCGCCTCCTCGGCGCGGTCGTCGGGGTCGGCCCCTGGACGGTCAACGAGGTGGCCCGCGACGCGCTCGGCGACCCGGACGCGGTCAGCGTCGGCGACTACCACACGCCGAGCATGGTCGCCTTCGCGCTGGCGGGCGAGCCGCGCGCCGACGACGCCCGGATGCTCGAGCTGCTCGAGCCCTACCGCGGACAGCGCGGACGGGTCGTCCGGCTGCTCGAGACGAGCGGGGTCGCGGCGCCTCGGCGCGGGCCGCGGATGCCGGTCCGGTCGATCGCGGCCTGGTGACGGGTCACCGCTCGAACGCGGTCACGGGGCGGCGACCTGGATCGACGACGGGATCGTCTCGAGCTGGACCCCGACGCTCCGCCCGAGCGCCGAGCTCAACGCCGACTGGAGCGAGGCGACCGGCGGCTTGACCGTGGGCCCGGTGACCGTGACGTGCACCTCGTCGCCGTCGACGATGACCGCGCGCACCGTGAGGCCGGCCGGCTCCGCCCAGGATCGCGCGGCGTTCGTCGCCACCTGCTCCTCGTGCGAATCGAGGGTGATCCGGGCGCCGGTCGTGGCCAGCGGCACGGCGACCACGACGATCGCCACGGCGATGGCCAGGAAGGCGTTGCGCCGGGCATGGCCCGCCAGCTGTCCCGTGCGCGCGGCGCTGAGTCCGAGGACCACGAGCAGCGCGCCGCCCGCGAGCAGGATGGCCAGCGCGTTGGCCAGGAACAGGAGCATCGCCCCGGCCGCATCGTCGTACTGGCCGTTAGCGATCGACAGCCCGACGACGCAGAGTGGGGGCACGAGCGAGATCGCGATGGCTACGCCAGGGAGCGAGTCGGAGACGTCCTCGCGGCTCATGCAGAACGCCCCGGCGGCTCCCGACGCGAGCGCCGCCACCAGGTCGATGAGCCGGGGCGACGTGCGGCCGGTGATCTGGCTGTTCGTGTCGAACGAGAGGAACCCCGGGTAGACGAAGCCCATGAGCCAGCTGAGGCCCACCACGGTGATCACGCCGGCCACGACCAGCCCGAGCGACCGCATGGCCCGGTCGATCTGTCCGGTGACCAGCGCCGCGGCGGCGGCCATGATCGGCGTCATCAGTGGCGCCACGATCATTGCCCCGATCACCGTGGCGGTCGAGTCGCCGATCACTCCGGCCGTGGCGATGATCGTCGACAGCACCAGGAGCATCGCGAACTGCTCGAGGTAGGTGCGCCGTCGGTCGCCCTCGTAGAAGAGCTTGCTCTCGAACCACGGAACCGTGTCCGGGGTGAACCGGTTCTCCCGGACGAGCCCCGACAGCCTGGTCATGGCGTCCCTCCAGCGGCAACCTGCTCCGGGACGCAGCGTAGCGCCGGGAAGCCGCGCCCCGGGAGCTCAGGCGACGGCTGCCGCCGGGAGCCCGCTCCGGCCCGTCCCGCCGAGGAGCTCAGGTCCGGGCGGCCTCGATCGGGACGACCGTCGGCGGGCCGACCGGGTCCTCGTCGGCGTCGCGGAGCCAGCTGGCCAGCTCGCGATTGATGATCAGCGTCTCGCAGTCCCGGACCTCGAGCAGCCCGGCGATGAGGTAGGCGATCGTCGCATCCGTGAGCGGCACCATCTCCTCGCGCTCGCCGATCGACCGGAGCGCCTCGCTGCCCGGCGGGGCGTGGAGCCGCCCGAGGACGGTGTACGGGCCGATCTGGGCCTGCAGCCGATGCGGCTCCGTCGGGGTCCAGCGCGCCTGCGAGCCGCGCGGCGGTCCGGCCTTGACCGCGCACAGGTCGGCCCGCGCGATGCTGAACGTCGGGGTCGTGACCTGGCGTCCGTCGAGCAGTCCCTCGAGCAGGACGTCGACGAGCTGGAACGTACCCTCGGCGTTGAGCTGGTCAGTCAGACGCTCGGCCCGAAGGTCGAGGCGGCCGCTGATGAGGCAGTCTCCGGCGAAGCCGGTGAAGTCGACGAGCATCGGGTCCCTCGGCGATCGGAACGTGACCATCGTCGGCCGACCCGATCGCCTGGCGTCACGGCCCGAAGGTCATTCGCCACGCGCCCGGAAGTCCGCGCGGAAGGCCCGGGTGCGGAGCGGACGGGTACACTCGGCGTGCGTCCGGGCCGTTGACAGGTGTCGACCTCGTGGCGCGCCGGAGCCCCACCCGACCCAGCCAGGATGAGCGCACCCGTCGACACGATCGCCGAACGCCCGGGCCGGCCGGTCGACCCGCATGGTCCGACCTTCACCCGCGCCAGCCGCCTGGCGCTGCTGGGCCCCCTCACCCGCGAGCGCATCCTCGTCCTCGACGGGGCGATGGGCACGATGATCCAGAGCTACGGCCTGTCCGAGGCCGAGTTCCGCGGCGAGCGCTTCCACGACCACCCGCGCGACCTCCGCGGCGACAACGACCTGCTGTCGATCACCCGGCCCGACATCGTCGCGGCGATCCACCAGGCCTATCTCGAGGCTGGGGCGGACATCATCGAGACGAACACGTTCACGGCGACCGGTGTCGCCCAGGCGGACTACGCGCTCGAGGGCGCCGTCGCCGAGATGAACAAGGCCGCCGCACGGATCGCCCGAGCCACGGCCGACGCGTTCGAGGCCCGCGAGCCGGGCCGGCCGCGCTACGTCGGCGGGGCGCTGGGCCCGACGAACCGGTCGGCCTCGATCTCGCCGGACGTGAGCGACCCGGGCGCCCGGAACATCCGCTTCGACGACCTCGTGGCGGCCTACGCGGAGGCGGCCGCGGCCCTCGTCGAAGGTGGCGCCGACCTGCTCATCATCGAGACGATCTTCGACACGCTCAATGCCAAGGCGGCGATCTTCGCGATCGACGACCTGTTCGAGCGACTCGGGTTCCGGCTGCCGCTGATGATCTCGGGCACGATCACCGACGCGAGCGGACGAACGCTCAGCGGCCAGACCCCCGAGGCGTTCTGGCACTCGATCCGTCATGCGCGGCCGTTCAGCGTCGGGCTCAACTGCGCGCTCGGGGCACGGGCGCTCCGGGCCCACGTCCAGGAGCTGGCGCGGGTCGCCGACGTCCCCGTGTCCGCCTACCCGAATGCCGGCCTCCCGAACGAGTTCGGTGGCTACGACGAGACGGCCGCCGAGACGTCGGCCGCCCTGCTCGACTTCGCGGCCGGCGGCCTGGTCAACATCGTCGGCGGCTGCTGTGGGACCACTCCGGCTCACGTCCGGGCGATCGCGGATTCGGTGCGCGGCCTGGCGCCGCGGTCGATCCCGGCGGTCGCGCCGCGGACGCGTCTCTCGGGCCTCGAGCCGCTGGCGATCCCGCAACCGGGCAACGTCTTCGTCAACGTCGGCGAGCGGACGAACGTCACGGGCTCGCGGGCGTTTGCCCGGACGATCCTCGAGGATCGCTTCGAGGACGCGCTCGAGATCGCCCGGAGCCAGGTCGACGCGGGTGCCCAGCTCATCGACGTGAACATGGACGAGGGCATGCTCGACTCGGCCGCCGCGATGACCCGGTTCCTCGACCTCGTCGCCGCGGAGCCGGACATCGCCCGGGTCCCGGTGATGATCGACTCCTCGAAGTGGTCGGTCATCGAGGCCGGCCTCCAGTGCGTCCAGGGCCGCCCGATCGTCAACTCGATCAGCCTCAAGGAGGGCGAAGCCGAGTTCCTCCGCCAGGCCCGGCTCGTCCGGCGCTACGGCGCGGCCGTGGTGGTGATGGCCTTCGACGAGGCGGGCCAGGCGGGCTCGGCCGAGCGCAAGGTCGAGATCGCGACCCGTGCCTTCCGGCTGCTCACCGACGTCGCCGGGTTCGCGCCCGAGGACATCGTGCTCGACCCGAACATCTTCGCGATCGGGACCGGCATCGAGGAGCACGCCGACTACGCCGTGGCGTTCATCGAGGCGACCCGCCGGATCAAGGCCGAGCTCCCCGGCGCGCTCGTCTCGGGCGGCGTCAGCAACGTCAGCTTCTCGTTCCGCGGCAACGACCGCGTGCGCGAAGCGATCCACTCGGTGTTCCTGTACCACGCGATCGCCGCCGGGCTGGACATGGGCATCGTCAACGCCGGCCAGCTGGCGGTCTACGACGACATCGACCCGGAGCTGCGCGAGCTGGTCGAGGACGTCGTGCTCAATCGCCGCACCGACGCCACCGAACGGCTCCTCGACTGGGCGGCCTCCCATTCGTCGGAGGGTTCGGCGCGGGCGGCCTCGAGCGATCTCGCCTGGCGGGAGCTGCCCGTCGCGGAGCGGCTGAGCCACGCCCTCGTCGAGGGGATCGACGCGTGGATCGTCGAGGACACGGAGGAGGCGCGGATCGCGGCGGACCGCCCGATCGAGGTGATCGAAGGACCGCTGATGGCCGGCATGTCGATCGTCGGCGACCTCTTCGGCTCGGGCCGGATGTTCCTGCCCCAGGTCGTCAAGAGCGCCCGGGTCATGAAGAAGGCCGTCGCCCACCTCGTCCCGTTCATCGAGGCCGAGCGGCTCACCGCCACGAGCGCGGGCGGCGGCGAGGATCCCGGCGCCCGCAAGACGGCCGGGCGGGTCGTGATGGCGACGGCGAAGGGTGACGTCCACGACATCGGCAAGAACATCGTCGGGGTCGTCCTCGGCTGCAACGACTACGAGGTGATCGACCTCGGGGTCATGGTCCCGGCGGCGCGGATCCTCGAGACGGCCCGCGAGGTCGGCGCCGATCTCATCGGCGTCTCGGGCCTGATCACCCCGTCGCTCGAGGAGATGGCCTTCGTCGCATCCGAGATGGAGCGCGAGGGGTTCACGATCCCGCTGCTCATCGGCGGGGCGACCACGTCGCGAGCGCACACCGCCGTCAAGATCGAGCCGCGCTACGGCGGACCGGTGGTCCACGTCCTCGACGCGTCACGAGCCGTCGGGGTCGCCGGCTCCCTCGTGAACCCGGCGACCCGCGACGCCTTCGCGGCCGCGACCCGGGACGAGTACGCCGCGATCCGGCGCGAGCGGGCCGGCCGCCGTGCCCGCGAGGAGCGGCTCGGCCTCGCCGAGGCGCGGGCGAACCGGCAGCCGCTCGACCTGTCGCTGACGGTTCCCCGGCCCTCGTTCCTGGGCGTCCGCGTGATCGACGACGTCACCGTCGGTGAGCTCGTCGGGCGGATCGACTGGACGCCGTTCCTGGCGACCTGGGAGCTCAAGGGCGCCTATCCTGCGATCCTCGAGGATCCGCGTCTCGGGCCGGCCGCCCGATCGCTCCTGGCGGACGCCCGGGCGATGCTCGAGCGGATCGAGGCCGAACGGCTGCTGCGGGTCCGCGCGGTCGTCGGGTTCTGGACGGCCGGCTCGACGCCGACCGACGACATCGACCTGTTCGCCGACGACCGTCGCGACCGGCCGCTGGCCACGATCCACACCCTGCGCCAGCAGCAGGTCAAGCCACCGGGCCGACCGAACATCGCGCTGTCCGACTTCGTGGCGCCGCTCGACTCGGGCGTCGAGGACTACCTCGGGGCCTTCGTCGTGACGGCCGGAATCGGCGCCGACGCAGCGGCCCGGACGTTCGAGGCCGCCCACGACGACTACGACGCGATCATGGTCAAGGCCCTCGCCGACCGCCTCGCCGAATCCTTCGCCGAGCGCCTCCACGAGCGCGTCCGGCGCGAGCTGTGGGGCTACGCGCCCGACGAGGCGCTGTCGAACGAGGACCTCATCGCCGAGCGCTACCAGGGGATCCGGCCGGCACCGGGCTACCCGGCCTGCCCGGACCACACCGAGAAGGGCACGCTGTTCGCGCTGCTCGGGGCCGAGGCGCGGATCGGCGTGAACCTGACCGAATCGTACGCGATGCTCCCCGCCGCGTCGGTCAGCGGGCTCTACTTCTGGCGACCGGAGGCCGCGTACTTCGGGCTGGGCCGGATCGGCCGGGACCAGCTCGAGGAGTACGCGGCCCGGAAGGGCCTCGATCTCGAGACGGCGGCGCGGTGGCTCGCCCCGAACCTCGACGACGACGCCTGAGTCGGCGCCGAGCCAGCGCCGGTCCGGCTCAGCGCGAGACCGCCGCCAGCGTCCGGTCCTCCATCCCCCACGGCGAGCCGTAGGCCGTCAGCAGGCCGAGGAACGGGACGGCGTCGAAGGCCTCGGGACCGAGGATGCCGGCGCCCGTCCAGGTGCCCGCCGCGAGCAGCTCCAGCGCCACGACCGGGTTGATCGCCGTCTGCCAGACGACCGCCTGTGAGCCGTCCAGTCGCATCGTCGTCTCGTTGTCGACGACGTGGTACAGGTACACCTCGCGCGGCCGGCCGTCCTTGCCCGTCCCGCGGACCCACGTCCCGGCACAGGTCTTGCCGGTCATCCGGTCGCCGATCGTGGCCGGGTCGGGCAGGCACGCCGCGACGACGTCGCGCGGCGACACCTCGACGCCCCCGACGCGGACCCTGGCGGTCCGGTCGAGACCGAGCTGGTGGAGCACCTTGAGCACGTTGATGAACTCGTCGCCCAGGCCGTACTTGAACGTCGCCCGGCGGGTCTTGACCCAGCGCGGCATGAGCAGGACTTCCTCGTGCTCGACGTTGACGCACTCGACCGCTCCGATGCCCTCGGGGAACACGAACGTCTCGGGCTCGCTGAACGGCGGCGTGGTGTACCAGCCGCGACCGTCCTCCCAGATGACCGGCGGGTTGAGGCACTCCTCGATCGTCGTCCAGATGCTGAACGACGGCGCGAAGTCGTAGCCCGCCACGACGAGGTTGGCGCCGTCGCGGACGCCGAGCTCGTCGATCTCGCCGAACAGGTGGTCGGCGGCGTAGCGGGCGAACACGTCCGAAAGGCCGGGCTCGACGCCCATCCCGACGAGGGCCAGCCGGCCGGCGGACTCCCAGGCACCGGCCTTCGCGAACTGGGCGTCGCCGAGCTTCTCGCCCGTCAGCTCGTACGGCCGCTCGGGATGCGGGTGACTGAGCGACATCGCCATGTCGAGGTAGTCGGCACCGGCCGCGAAGGCCCCGTCGAAGATCGGCATGACGAAGCGCGGATCGACCGCGTTGAGGACGTGCGTGATCCGGTGCTCGCGGCACAGCGCGGCGACGGCGTCGGCCTGCGACGCGTCGACCTGGGCGGCGACGAAGCGCGGATCCGCGACGCGTGCGACCACGCGCTCGGCCCGCGCCGGGTCGTAGTCGGCGATGACCATGTGCTCGAAGAACGACCGGCGGGCCGCGATCGGCGCGACCGCGCTGCCGACGCCACCGGCGCCGATGACCAGGATCCGCATGACCGTGCTCCTTGCGCTGGGGGACGCGACTGTGCGAGCAATCGGGTCCCGGCCGCTTCGGACGGGGCCGGACCGGCCGGCCCCGTCATGGTCGTCGATGGCTCGCCTCCCGCGAGCGTTCGTTCCCGTGGGTGACCGGGCCCGCCCCTCCCCGACGACGAGCCCGGCGAAACGGCGGAAGCTCAGTGGCCGGCCGCCCCGGTCCCCGCCGCCGGCCGCAGGGCCGGCGTCGGCGTGGACGGAACGTCCGGATGGTGCGTCTCCGGGTGGCGCCGGAAGAAGCTCGGGTCGCGGATCCACCACGCCACCATCAGCACCAGGCCGAGGGCGAACGAGACGATCGTGATCGCCAGCGGGACGCTGATCCCGAACCACTCGGCCCCGGAATAGGAGTTGGCCGGGTCGGCCAGGTCGATGAACGACTGGACGAAGGCCCAGGTCAGGACGATCCCGCCGCTGACCGGCAGGACGCCGATCAGCACGAAGTCCTTGACGCTGTGCAGGAGCTGGTGCCGGTAGTAGATCGCGCAGGCATACCCGGTCAGACCGTAGTAGAAGGCGATCATCAGGCCGAGCGCGGCGAGCGCGTCGTAGTACAGGTTCTCCGAGACGGCCTTGAGGCCGACGTAGAACGCGACCGACAGGATGCCCATCCAGAGCGTGGCATTCGTCGGCGTCTGGAAGCGCGGATGGACCTTCGCCCAGGCCTTCGGGATCGCCCCCTTGGCGCCCATCGACAGGGCGGTCCGAGCCGTCGGCAGGATCGTCGTCTGGGTCGAGGCCGCGGCCGACGTCAGGACCGCGAGGATCAGCAGCTTGTCGAGCGGCGAGCCGAGGACCTCGTTGGCCATGATCGCGAAGATGTCGCTCTCACCGGCATCGGCCAGCCTCGCGACGCCCGCCCAGGCCTGGGCGGCGATGGTCACGATCACGTACGTCGCGACGAGCACGAGGGTGGCGACGACCGTCGCCCGGCCGGGCTGCTCGGTGGGGTTGGCGCTCTCCTCGTTCGTGGTCGCGGTGGTGTCCCAGCCCCAGTAGATGAACAGCGCGATGATCAGGCCGGCCGCCAGGGCGCTCGGACTGAACGCGCCGTCCTCGCCGACGATGGCGAACGGGTTGAGCCAGTCGAGTGACGGCAGCATCGCGCCGGCCGGCGGATCGGTGTAGACGCGGAACAGGGCGACCGCGGCGAACACGGCCAGGGCGATCAGCTCGATCGCGAGGAGGACGACCTGGGTGCGGGCCGACAGCTCGATGCCGCGGTAGCAGATCCAGGTCAGGCCCGCGACGAACAGCACGCCGAGCGCCATGACCCCGACGTCGACCGTCTGGTCGCCGATCGCGACCGGGAGGATCGGGTTCGCGGCCACGTCGATGCCGAACAGGCTGAACGTGTACTGGGCCGCGATCTCGGCCAGGCTGGCCATCACGATCACGTCCGCGACGATGATCACCCAGCCGGTCATCCAGCCGAGGTGGGGGCCCATCGCCCGGGTGACCCAGGCGAAGCTCGTCCCGCAATCCGGATCGGCCCGGTTCAGGTAGTAGTAGGCGATCGCGATGAACAGCATCGGGACGAACGCGACCCACATGATCGCGGGTGATGCCAGGCCGACCGCCGCGACGACCAGGCCGAGGGAGACCGCCAGGCTGTACGCCGGGGCGGTCGACGCGACTCCGATGACGATGTTCGAGACGAAGCCGAGGGCGCCTGTCTTCAGGCCCTTCTGGCCGGCGGCGCCGACCTCATCGCTCGGCCGGTGCAGCTCCGAGGACATGGCCCACCTCCCGTCGGGCACGGGACGCACAATGGGGTGCGGGGACGCTCCAGGGACGACCCGATTCGACACCGGAGCCGGCACGGCGAAAAGGGCCGAGCGGCACCACTTGGCGGGCCGAGCCGCGGCGTCAGGCGATGACGCGCCACGACGCGCTAGGCTCGTCCGATGAACCCAGCCCGCGGCCGCCCGCTCAAGGTCGGCGTCCAGCTTCCGGAGGTCGAGCGCGACGTCCGCTGGCCCGAGTACCTGGCCCTCGCGCGGACGGTCGAGTCGCTCGGCTTCGACTCGATCTGGTACGGCGACCACCTCCTCTACCGCCGACCCGGCGACCGGGCGCGCGGTCCCTGGGAGTGCTGGACGATGCTCGCCGCGCTCGCTGCGTCGACCGACCGGGTCGAGCTCGGGCCGCTCGTCGCCTCGACCAGCTTCCACGCCCCGGCGATGCTGGCCAAGGAGGCGGCCACCGTCGACGAGATCAGCGGCGGGCGGCTCATCCTGGGGCTGGGCGCCGGCTGGAACGAGACGGAGTACACGGCCTTCGGCTTCCCGTTCGACCACCGGATCGGGCGGTTCGAGGAGGCGTTCACGATCATCCGGACGCTGCTCCGCCAGGGCGCGATCGATTTCGAGGGTCGCTGGTACACGGTGCGCGACTGCGAGCTCCTGCCGCGCGGACCGCGACCTGGCGGCCCACCGATCCTGCTGGGATCCTCGGGCGAGCGGATGCTGGCGATCGGCGCGCCGCACATCGACGCCTGGAATGCGTGGTACGCCGACACGGGCAACGACTCGACGGGCATCGCCCCCCTTCGCGACCGGGTCGACGCCGCCGCCCGGGCAGCCGGGCGGGATCCGGCCGCCATCGAGCGAACGGTCGCCGTGCTCGTCCGGCTCACCGGCGGACGGGGCCGGCTCCAGGGCGACGTCACCCGACCCGAGGTCGCCGCGCTTGAAGGCCCGCCCGAGCACCTGGCCGAAGCGCTCCGGGCGTACGCTCGCGAGGGGATCGGTCACGTCCAGCTCGTCCTCGACCCGATCACCGAGGCGTCCCTCGAGGAGCTCGCACCGGTCCTCGACCTGCTCGATCAAGGCTGACGGGAACGGAGGTCACGCATGCCCGACAAGCGACCGATGCCCGCGTTCGACAAGAGCCCGGCCGAGCTCGTCGAGCGATTCCACGCCGTGCTCGCGGAGCGGCCGGCCGCGAGCGTCCGCAAGATGTTCGGCTATCCGGCGGCGTTCGTGAACGGGAACATGGCCAGCGGCCTGTTCGGCGCCGCCTGGTTCGTGCGCCTCTCGGAGGCCGACGCCGCGGAGCTCGGCGCGGCCGGCGGCGGGCCGTTCGAGGTGATGCCCGGCCGCCCGATGCGCGGCTACACCCTCCTGCCGCCGGCGCTCGCGGCCGATCCGGCGGTCGCCGGCGGGTGGGTCGACCGGGCGATCGTGTTCACGGCATCACTGCCGCCGAAGGGCTGACGGTCGATCCCGCGAGCCACGCGGTTGCGTCGACGGAGACCGCCACGACGGCCGCGGCGAGACCGACGGCATGGTTGCGGTCCGACGCGGTATCGTCCAGCACGCCCGAACCCCCGGGCCTCGAGCGTGGGAGCCGCCCGTGCCAGACCTCGATTTCGCCAGGTTCGACGCGCTGACCTTTGACTGCTACGGGACGCTTATCGACTGGGAGACGGGCATCCTCGCGACGCTCCGCACGGTCCTCGAGCGACACGCCGTCCGCGCGACGGACGAGGAGCTGCTGGTCGCCTTCGCCCGCCACGAGGCGGCCGTGGAGGCCGGGCCCTATCGCCGTTACCGCGACGTCCTCGGCGAGGTGCTCCGCGGGATCGCCGCCGAACGCGGGTTCCGGCCCGACGGTCCAGAGGTCGCAGCGTTCGGTGGATCGGTCGCGGACTGGCCGCCGTTCGCCGATTCGCCCGACGCGCTGGCGGCCCTGGCCGGTCGCTACCGGCTTGGTGTGATCACGAACTGCGACGACGATCTGTTCGCCGCGTCGAACCGCCGGCTCGGCGTGGACTTCGACTGGATCGTGACGGCCGAGCAGCTCGGCTCGTACAAGCCGGCGGTCCGCAACTTCGAGTTGGCGCTCGACCGGATCGGCCTGCCCCGCGAGCGGATCCTCCACGTCGCCCAGAGCCTGTACCACGATCATGTGCCGGCGCGCTCGCTCGGCCTGGCGACCGCCTGGATCGATCGGCGCCAGGGCCGCCCGGGCGCCGGTGCCACGCCACCGGCCGAGGCGACGCCGGACCTGAGCGCTCCCGACATGGCCGCGTTCGCCCGGCTCGCCCTGGCGTAGCCGCGCCGGGAGACCCGCACGTCGGACCGGCTGGTCAGGGTCGCTTGACTGAGACAGTCAAGGCCAGTTGACCAAGGAGCGCAGGGGGTGATACCGTCGCCCCGCTGCGCGTCCCCCCTGAGGTTCCCGATGACGTTCGAACAGACGGTGCTGCTCTCGGCGTTGGCCGGCGTGACCATCTTCCTGGGACTGCCGGTCGGCCGGTTGCGCAACCTGTCGACTCGGGCGCAGGTCATGCTCACTACGGCCGCCGCCGGGGTGATCCTGTTCCTCATCTGGGACATCCTGTCGCAGGCCGCCGAGCCGGTGGAGCGCGCCATCGAGGCGGCCCGGGACGGGAGCGGGTCGAGCGCCGACGTCGTGACCTACGCCGTCGCCCTGGCCGCCAGCCTCGCCGTCGGGCTGCTGTCGGTGGTCTGGGTGTCGCGCCGCCTCCGCCCCGATCCCAGCGCCCCGTTCGATCCGCGCCAGATCGCTCTCGGCACTGCGATCGGCCTCGGCCTCCACAACTTCTCCGAGGGGCTCGCGATCGGTGCGTCGTCCGCGGCGGGGACGACCCAGCTGGCGCTCATCCTGGTCATCGGCTTCGCGCTCCACAACGCGACCGAGGGGTTCGGGATCGCAGCGCCGCTGACGACGGGCGCGCTGCCGAGCTGGGGGTTCCTGGCGCTCGTGGGCGTCGTCGGCGGCGGTCCGACGTTCGTCGGGGGGATCGTCGGCTACACGCTCGCCTCGCCCGTCCTGTCGATCGCCTTCCTGGGCCTGGCCGCCGGCGCCCTGATCTTCGTGTTCAACGAGATGATGGCCGTCGCCCGGCGCGCCTCGGCCCCGGTCAGCGCGAACGTGGCGTTGCTCATCGGGCTGCTCGCGGCGTTCGCGACGGACTTCGTGCTCGTCGCCGCCGGGGCCTGACCGCCCTCCGCCCTCCGGATCCTCCGGCCGATCGCCCCTCCCGGGCGCTCGTTGCGGCGATCCGGCACCTCGTGGCCGGGCCGAATGGACCTGCCCGTCGAACCGCCCGCGCGCTAGCCTCGAGAGGACCGTCATCCACGGAGGCTGCCGTGCGCGCGCATCCGCTCCTCTCGTTCCTCGGCCTCGTCGTCGCCACCTTGCTCGCGGCTGCCTGTACGACGGGTTCGAGCGGCGGCGCCTCGGCCGGCGCGCCGAGCGGTCTGTCGGTCAGCGACTCGTGGGTCCGCGCCGCCGGCACGGACCAGCCCACGGCGGCCTACCTCGTCATCGACAACTCGACCGCCGCCGCGGACGCGCTCGTCGGCGTCAGCAGCCCGGATGCGACGACCTGCCAGCTCCACGAGACCATGACCGACCCGTCGGCGATGACCGGGATGCAGCCGGTCGACCGCGTCGAGATCCCGGCCGGCGGGCAGGTCCGCCTCGCCCCGGGCGGCTTCCACGTGATGGTCATGGGGCTCCGCCGGCCGCTCGCGGCTGGGGACCAGCTCGAGCTCGACCTGCAGTTCGAGCACGCCGGTCGCGTCGTCGTCCGCGCCGAGGTCCGGAACGGCTGAGCGGGCGGGGCGTCCCGCCGACCCGAGCTCGCTGGATGGCGGTGCCGCGATCGGCGACGGGGCGTTCCGGTTCGTGGTGGCGATCGCCGCTGTCGCGCTCCTCGTGGCAGTCGCGATCGGCGGCTTCGGCGCCGTCACGTCGCGATCTGGCGTGGCCGTCGGGACCCGCGGCACGCCGCCGGCAGCTGCCGCCGCCCCGACCGCCACGCCGGGACCGTTCCTCTACGCCACCGCCCGGAGCGCGCCGCCGATCGACCTGATCGACGCGGCGGAGCAGCCGGTGTCGCTGTCCGGGGACCGCGGCTCGCTCGTCCTCGTGTTCTTCGGCTACACCCACTGCCCGGACGTCTGCCCGGCAACGATCGGGATCGTCGGCAAGGTCCTGGCCGACCTCGGAGGCAGCGGCAGGGCGCTGTTCGTGTCGATCGATCCGGAGCGCGACACGCCGAGCTGGCTGCGCGAGTACGCGCCCTACCTCCCGGCGGGCTTCACCGCGCTGACCGGCAGCCCGGCTGCCATCCGGTCGACCGCCGACGCGTGGAACGTGCGCTACGCCAAGGTCGAGACGGACCAGCCCGACGCCTATTCGATGAGCCATACGGCCGACGTGTTCATCGTCGATCCGGAGGGCCGGCTCCGCGGCGCCTTCCCCTTCGGGACGACCGAGGCCACGATGGTCGCCACGCTGCGGGCCATGCCCGGGCTCCCGAGCAGCTCGCCCGGTGCGAGCGCGCCAGCGTCCGCGACCGGCACGCCATCGCCCACGCCGACGCTCACGCCCACGCCGACGGTCGCGCCCTCGGACCTGGTCGGGGCGCTCCGTCCGACGGTCGTCTCGTCGTCGATCTGGGCCGGCGGCCGGAGTCCGCTGATCCTCGCCCTCGACGGTCCGGGTGGCCGGCTCGACGATCCGGCGCTGGCCGTCGACGTCGCCTTCGTCGGCTCGGATGGGACCGAGCTCGGTCCCCCCGTCCGCGCGGTCCCGGTCCGGCCGCCGCTCGAGGATCGGACCCTGTACGTCGCGACGCTGGACGTCGCCACCGCCGGCTCGTGGCAGCTCGAGGTCAGCGCGACCGGCGCGAGCGGGACGCTCCGCGGGTCGGTCGCGATCACGGCGCTCGATCCGGGCTCCAGCGCGCCGCTCGGCCGCCCGGCGCCCAGTGCGGCCACACCCACGCTCGATGACGTCGGCGGCGACCACTGGGCGGTGTCGACCGACCCGGCGCCCGACCTTCGCCTCTATGGCACCTCGACCGCGACCGCCCTCGCCAACCATCAGCCGTTCGTCCTGGTGGTCGATTCGGTCCGCTTCCGCGTCTCACCGGCGTGTGGCAAGGCCGTCGTGATGGCCCGCTACCTGCTCGACCGGTGGCCGTCGACCGCGTTCATTCACGTCGAGCCGTATCGCTACCAGGTCATCTCCGAGACGCCCGTGCTCGACGGCGACCTGTCGAACCCCACGCTCACCGACGCGACCGCCGCCTGGGGCTTCGGCGCCCAGCCGTGGGGCGCCCGGTCGATGCCCTGGGTGTTCGTCGTCGACGGCGCCGGGATCGTGCGGGCGAAGTACGAGGGCGTGGTCGGCAGCGACGACGTCGACGTGATCCTCGCGCTCATCGCCCAGGGCGGCTGACGGGCCCCGGCACCGGGGCGCGCTGCACGCCAGCCGCGGCACCGGACGGGCGGGACCCCCGACGTTTCGGCTATTTCGCGCTGGTGACAAACCTGCTTGAGTCGGTCCGACCGGCGCGATCGACACCGGCGTCGCGAGGACGAGACTCATGGCCAAGCACGAACCGAGCACGCTCGCGCCGCGGGCGGACGCCCCGGCGAGCCGGACGCGGCCGAACCGGGCGAGTCGTCAGATCAGCCGCCTGGAGAAGGAGCTCGACCGGCTGTCCGGCCAGGTCGCGCGACGGACCCGCCGGCTCACCCGGGCCCGGGACCGGGCCGAGAAGCTCGAGCGCCGGCTGCAGGCCCTCCGCACCGGCGGCCCGGCGCCGCACCACGCCTACTGCCTGCACGACAAGCGGACCGTCGCCGTGCTCGATCCGGAGCCGGTCGTCCTCGGGAACGGCCGGTCGGCGATCAGCGGCCGCTGCGAGGTGTGCGGCGGACGGGTCGTCACGATGGTCCCGGGGCGCGCCGCGTCCTGACCCAGACCGACGGCGAGCTCCGGCAAGGCGCGCTCGCCGCCGACGGCTACGGGCAATGGCCTCGGGCCAGGTCGGGATCCGGCGCCGGCGGAGGCCCGTCGAAGATCGTTCGGACCTTCCGCTGGATCTGGCCGATCTCCGCGCTGTCGAGGTGCTCCGGGTAGCGCGACGGAACGAACAGGACCCGGGCGACCCGACGCGGATCGACCCGTGCGGCCAGCGTGGCCAGGCCGCGGACGTCGGAGCGGCGGATCGTCGTCCAGAGGGTGTCCCGCGCCACGCTCAGCAGGGCCGGCACCTTCGGGATGAGGGCGAGCGGGTCGACCTGGCGTCGCAGGGCGAGGAGGACGGTCTGCTGGCGCCGCATCCGGCCGTAGTCCGAGTCCTGGTGGCGTGACCGGGCGTAGGCGAGCGCCATCTGCCCGTCGAGGCGCTGGCAGCCGGCCTCGAGGCGGAGGTGGATCCAGGCCGTCCCGTCCTCGATCGGGTAGTTGTTGTCGACGAGCGGCGCCGGGATGTCGATCCACAGGCCACCGAGCTCGTCGACGAGGCGGACGAAGCCCGCCAGGTTGACGACGACCATGCCGTCGAGCCGGACGCCCGCCAGCTCCTGGACGGCCCCCGCGACGGCCCGCATCCCCCGCGCGTCACCGCCGGGAAACGCCTTCGGGTGGCCCATCGCGTAGACGTACAGGGCGTTGAGCAGACCCGGGAACCGCCCGCCGGGCACGGCTCCCGCGCTCTCGGGGGCGAGGGGCACGCCGATGAGGTTGCGCGGGAACCCGAACAGCGCGGCCCGACCCGTCCGCACGTCGACGCTGAGGACGATGATCGTGTCGGTCCGCAGGCTCCATCGGTCCGGCCCGGCATCGCTCCCGATGAGCAGCAGGTCGAGCCGGCCGTCGTCGGCCCACGCCGGCCGCGCGGTCGGACGAGGCGCCGTGCTCGGCCTGGGGCTCGCGCTCGGCGAGACCGCGAGAGATGGCGAGGTCGTCGGCACCACGGACGGCAGCACGCCGGGACTCGCGACGGGCGTCGCGGACGCCTCGGCGGTGGCCGCTCCGGCCGTTCCGGCCGTTCCGCCCGGCCCCGCATCCGTGGGGGTTGCCGACGCGTCGGGAGCCCAGCTCGGCTCGGGGATCGCGAAGTCCGATCCGGGGTCGTCGGGGAGGAAGACCTGGCCGAGGGTGTCGCCGGCCTGCAGCGCGACCGAGGCGACGCCGCCGTAGAGGCCCAGGGTGGCGACCAACAGCAGCGCGAGCAATCCGCCCGCCACGACCCGGGCCCGGCCGGCCCGCGGACGGATCGCCCGGGCCAGCCGGTCGGCGTCGACGATCGCCGCGAGATGGACGACGAGCAGCACGCCGAGGAGCCCGAGCAACGCCGGAACCGCCTCGGGTCGCATGACGATGTCGAGCGCCTCGGTCGGATCGCCGGCGACGACCACGACCGTCGCGACACCGACCGCGAGCAACGGGAGGACGAGCAGAATCGCCCGGCGCGGCCGGCCGAGCGCCAGCTGCCCGAGGCCCGGAAGGACGAACGACAGCGTCGCTGCGAACGACGCCGCCGGGATCCTGCGCACGACGATCACCCCCTCGCCGGCACCGACGGGCCGGCGCCCGGCGTGGAGGCTCATCGTGCGCCGGACCGGGCGCCGCGACCAGTGCCGTCCGGACGGTCGTGGGGATGCCGGGAGCGAACTCGATCGGCGCGGCCCGGTTCAAGGCCAGCCCCGCGGTCTTGCGGTCGGAGGGCCGCCGATCAGGCCGGCTGGTGGCGGTAGAACGCGACCGGCTCGGCGGCCAGCGGCGTGTTGCCGAGGACGAGGTCGGCGGCCTTCTCGGCGACCATCATCACGGGGGCGTAGATGTTGCCGTTGGTGACGTAGGGCATGACGGAGGCGTCCACGACGCGCAACCCGTCGAGCCCGTGGACGCGCATCGTGGCCGGATCGACGACCGACGCGTCGTCGATGCCCATCCGGGCGGTACACGAGGGGTGGAGCGCGGTCTCGGCGTCGCGGGCCACCCAGTCGAGGATCTCCTGGTCCGTCGAGACGGCCGGACCCGGTGACGTCTCGCCGCCGTTGTACGGATCGAACGCCGGCTGGCCGAGGATGTTCCGCGCGACCCGGATCGCCTCGACCCATTCGCGCCGGTCCTGATCCGTCGACAGGTAGTTGAAGCGCAGCGCCGGGTGGACCGTCGGATCGGTCGACACGATCTTGACCGACCCGCGGGCGTCCGAGTACATCGGGCCGATGTGGACCTGGTAGCCGTGTCCCGGCGCGCCCGCCGATCCGTCGTAGCGGATCGCGAGCGGCAGGAAGTGGAACATCAGGTTCGGGTAGGCGACCTCGTCGTTGCTCCGGGCGAACCCCCCGGCCTCGAAGTGGTTCGTCGCGCCGGGACCGCGCCGGAAGAACAGCCACTGGAACCCGATCCACGGCCGGCGCCACTTGTCGACGGCGACCGGCTGCATCGAGACCGGCTCGGTGCAGGCGTACTGGATGTAGACCTCGAGGTGGTCCTGGAGGTGGGCGCCGACGCCCGCCAGGTCCTGCACGACCGGGATGCCGAGCGACGCCAGGTCGGCGGCCGCC
This sequence comes from uncultured Chloroflexia bacterium, assembly GCA_963813705.1. Classification (GTDB taxonomy): domain Bacteria; phylum Chloroflexota; class Limnocylindria; order Limnocylindrales; family CSP1-4; genus Chersky-267. The sequence goes on along the minus strand of CAWFAH010000011.1, from coordinate 1,074,865 downwards.
CCGACCCCCGACAGCTGGAGGAGCTGCGGCGAGTTGAACGCGCCGCCGCAGAGCACGATCTCGGCGCCGCGGATGAGCTCGGAGCGACCGCGCCCGAGGGCGACCTCGACGCCGACCGCCCGGCGACCGTCGAAGACGAGCCGGGTGGCGAACGCGCCCGTGCGGACCTCGAGGTTCGGCCGGTTCATGACGGGATGGAGATAGGCTCGCGCGGCGCTCAGCCGCCGGCCGCGGTGGATGTTCCGATCGAACGGCGCAAAGCCCTCCTGGCGGTAGCCGTTGACGTCATCGGTGAGCTGGTAGCCGGCCTGCTGGACGGCCCCGAAGAAGGCCCGGAACAACGGGCTGGAGGCCGGGCCGCGCTCGAGGACGAGCGGGCCGTGGTGGCCGCGAAACGGGTCGTCCGCGCTCGCGGCGAGACAGGTCTCCATCCGCTTGAAGTACGGCAGGCAGTGGGCGAAGTCCCAGCTGCCCATCCCGGGATCGGCCGCCCAGCGCTCGTAGTCGAGCGGGTTGCCGCGCTGGAAGATCATGCCGTTGATGCTGCTCGAGCCACCCAGCAGCTTGCCCCGGGCGTGATAGATCCGCCGGCCGTTCATGAACGGCTCGGGCTCGGATTCGTATTTCCAGTCATAGAACCGGCTGCCGATCGGGAACGTGAGCGCGGCCGGCATGTGGACGAAGACGTCCGCCCGGTAGTCGGGCCGCCCGGCCTCGAGCACGAGGACGCGACTCGACGGGTCGGCGCTCAGCCGGTTGGCCAGGGCGCTCCCGGCCGAGCCGCCGCCGACGATCACGAAGTCGTAGGGTTGGCGCGCCATGGCCGCGATGCTAGCAGCGCCGCTCGGGCGCCACGGCATCCCGGCTACGATGGCGCGGTGAACGAGACGATCGCCGCGCCGCGGGTCGCGGTCCCGCACCAGATCCTCGACAGCGGGGTGATCGCGATCGGGCGCCACCTCGACCCCGGATCGGTGGTCGCCATCGGCCAGGGACTCGTCGGCGGCGGCGTCGGTGCGTTCGAGGTCACCTACGGCAGCCCGGGCGCGCTCGAGGCCATCGCCGCCCTCCACGCCCGGTTCGGGGCGGAGGGCCGGCTGGCGATCGGCGCGGGAACGGTCCTCAGCGTCGAGGACGCCGAGCGGGCCGTGGCGGCCGGGGCGACGTTCCTGGTCATGCCGGTGACCGACCCGGCCGTCGTCACGTGGGCGGCGGCGCACGGCATCGCGGCCATCCCGGGGGCGCTGACCCCGAGCGAGGCGCTCGCCGGCTGGCGGGCCGGAGCGGCCGCGATCAAGCTGTTCCCGGCCTCGGTCGCCGGCCCGACCTGGATCCGCGAGCTCCACGGTCCGTTCCCCGAGATCCCGATCATCCCGACAGGTGGGATCACCGTCGACATCGCTCCGCAGCTCATCCTGGCGGGGGCGGTGGCGGTCGGGCTCGGGACGTGGCTCATCGGCGACGGCGATCCGGGCGGCATCGCCGAGCGCGGCCGACGGGTGGTGGCGGTGATCCGGTCGGCGCACGAAGGCGGCCGCCTCGGGTGAGGATCCGCTCGGTCACGACGTACCTCGTCGGCAATGCCTGGAAGAACTGGCTGTTCGTCCGGGTCGACACCGACGAGGGCATCCACGGCGTGGGCGAGGGCACCCTCAACGCGTTCTCCGCGACGGTCGAGGCGGCGATCCGCGAGCTGAGCGACGCCTATCTCGGGCTCGACCCGGGTCACGTCGAGCTGCTGCTCCAGCGGACCGTCCGCGACGTCTACACCGACGGCGGGCAGATCCACATGGCCGCCGTCGGCGCCATCGAGACGGCCTGCTGGGACATCGTCGGCAAGGCGGCCGGGAAGCCGGTCCACGAGCTGCTCGGCGGCCGGGTCCGCGACCGGGTCCCGGTCTACGCCAACGGCTGGTACCGGACCGACCGGACGCCGGATGCCTTCGCCGAGCGCGCCCGGACCGTGGTGGCGCTCGGCTACCGGGCGCTCAAGCTCGACCCGTTCGGCGCCGCCTGGCGCACCCTCGACCGGCGCGAGGAGGACCGCTCGATCGACATCGTTGCCGCGGTCCGCCACGCCGTCGGCCCCGACGTCGACCTGATGATCGAGGCCCACAACCGGTTCTCGGCCGCGACCGCGCTGCGGGTCGCCGACCGGCTGGTCGAGCACCGCCCGGCGTGGCTCGAGGAGCCGGTCCACCATGCCCACCTCGGCGCGATGGTCGAGGTCGCCCGGCGCTCGCCCGTCCCGATCGCCACCGGCGAGAGCTTCACCACGGCGGCCCAGTTCGCGGACCTCATGGCCCACGACGTCGTCCACATCTTCCAGCCCGAGCCGCTCCACCTCGGGGGGCTGTGGCGAACGCGCCAGGTCGCGGCGATGGCCGACGCCCACCTGGCCGTCGTCGCGCCGCACAACGCCGGCGGTCCGGTCTGCTCGGCGGTGTCGGCGCAGCTCGGTGGCTGCATCCCGAACTTCCTCGTCCAGGAGTCGTTCGACGAGTTCAACAGCGACTGGTCGCGCGAGATCGTCGACCGACCGGTCATCCAGCGCGACGGCTTCGTCGCCGTCCCGACCGCACCGGGCCTCGGGATCGACCTCGACTGGGAGCGCCTCGCCGCCCATCCCTACCAGCGCGAGCATCTGCTCCATCTCTTCGCGCCGGGCTGGGAACGCCGGGACGACGCCGCAATGCCCGCCCCCGACGGACGAACGGCGACGACCGCCCCCGGATCCACAGCGACCGCGCCGACGGCCGACCCGACGGGATCGCCCGAGCCGGATCGCTGACGGATGGTCCCCGGCAGCCCGGAGGTCGTGACCCTCGGCGAGTGCCTCGTCTCGTTCGTCGCGGCCGAGCCCGGTCCGCTGGCCACGAGCACGACCTTCCGCGCCTATCCGGCCGGTGCCGAGGCGAACGTCGCGGTCGGCCTTGCCCGGCTCGGGCGGCGGGTCGCGTTCATCGGCCGGGTCGGGGACGACGGGCTCGGCACCCGGGTGACCCGGGCGCTCCGCGGCGAGGGCGTCGACGTCGCCGGGCTGACGGTCGATCCCGCCGGCCCGACCGGGGTGATGATCCGCGAGCGCCGTGGGCTCGGCCCGGCGGAGGTGTTCTATGCCCGGACCGGCTCGGCCGGCTCACGCCTGTCACCCGAGGACGTGCTCGCGGCCGACGCGCGTGGCGACCTCGCCGGAGCGCGCTGGCTCCACCTCACGGGCATCACCCCGGCCCTGTCGTCGAGCTGCCGGGCCGCGGTCGGGACGGCGCTCGAGGCCGGGCGCGCGGCCGGCCTGACCGTGAGCCTCGACCTCAACCTCCGCCGGCGGCTGTGGACCGAGGCCGAGGCCGCGACGGTCCTCGCCGGGCTCGCCGCGCGGGTCGACACCGTGATCGCCGACCTCGACGAGGCACGCGTCGTGACCGGTGCGTCGGTCGACGCGACCGTCGACGACGTTGCCCGGTCGCTGCTGGCAGTTGGGCCGTCGCTCGCCGTCGTCAAGCTCGGACCGGGAGGCGCGCTCGCCCTGGAGCGCGACGGCGTCCCGATCAGGAGCGCCGGGCTGGACGTCCCCGTCGTGGTCGACCCGGTCGGCGCGGGTGACGCGTTCTGCGCCGGGTTCATCGCGGCGCGGCTCGACGGCGAGCCCCTCGAGACCGCGCTCGCCTGGGGCAACGCCGGCGGCGCCGCGGCCGTCGCCGCCGAGGGCGACCAGACCGGGCTCCCAACGCGGGCCGAGCTCGCACGCCTCCTCGCGGCCGGTGGCCCCGACACGCTCCGCTAAGCCTGCCGGGATGCCAGCCCGGCGTTCGGGAAGCCCGCCCGCGGGTCAGCCCGCGAACGGCGATGCCGGCCGTCCGCGGACCCCGGGGCGAACCCGGAAGAGGCCCCCGGCGAGCGGCTCGCGCGCGTGCTGCTCGTCGCTGAGCAGCTCCCACGCAGTCGTGATGTAGAGCTCGTCGAGGTCCGGCCCGCCGAACACCGGGCAGGTCACCTCGGACACGGGCAGGCGGATGTCGCGATCGACCGAGCCGTCCGGCCGGTAGCGGCGGACCACCGAGCCATCCCACAGGGCCAGCCAGACGCCACCCTCGGCGTCGACCGTCAGCCCATCCGGCGAGCCGTCGCTCGACGGGATCGTCACGAACGGCCGGCGACCGGAGATCGCTCCCGACGTCGGATCGAATTCGAACTGGTCGATCCGCCCCGTCGGCGTGTCGACGTAGTACATCGTCCGCCCGTCGAGGCTCCAGTCCAGGCCGTTCGAGATCGCGACGCCGTCGATCATCCTCGTGACGGTCAGGTCCGGGTCGAGCCGGTAGAGCGCACCAACGCCTGGGCGGTGGTCGAGGGCCATCGTGCCGGCCCAGAACCGGCCCTGCGGGTCGCACTTCCCGTCGTTGAAGCGCAGGTCGGGACGGTCGGACTGGACATCGGCCAGGCGCTCGGCGGAGCCGTCCTCGGCCACGGCCCAGAACCCGTCGGCAAGGGCGGCAACCCAGCCACCCGACGCGCGGAGCGCGACCGAGCCGACCGGCGACGGGAGGGAGATCGTCCGGGTCGCGCCGTCCCGCGCCGTCAGGTGGAGCCGGCCGGCGAGGATGTCGACCCACACCAGCCGCTCGATGCGCGGGTCCCAGACCGGACCCTCGCCGATGAACGACCGGAGATCGACGAGCAGCTCCGGCTCCTCGCTCGCCGGCCGTCCCCGGCGCGCCGCGCCGTCGGTCATCGAAGCACGACCGCGGGGTCCACGGGGGTCGGCAGGGGCTCGCCGCGCACCCCGGCCAGGAGGTTGTCGGCCGCCATCTCGGCCATCCGGCCCCGCGTCGCCCGCGTGGCCGAGGCGATGTGCGGCACGACGATGCAGTTCGGCAGGCGGAGCAGCGGATCGGCCGGGTCGATCGGCTCGGGATCGGTCACGTCGAGCCCGGCCGCGGCGATCCGTCCGGCGGCGAGCGCCCGTTCCAGGGCGACCTGGTCCACGATCGGCCCGCGGGCGGTGTTGACCAGCACCGCCGTCGGCTTCATCCGGGCGAGCTCGCGTGCCCCGATGAGCCTGCGCGTCTCGGGATTGAGCGAGACGTGGATCGATACGATGTCGCTCCGGACGAGGAGCTCGTCGAGCCCGACGACCGTGGCGCCGAGCTCGGCCTCGACCGACTCGGGCGCCCGGCTGCGCGAGTGATAGAGGACGGTCATCCCGAACCCGATCGCGCGGCGCGCGACCGCGCGTCCGATCCGCCCGAAGCCGACGATCCCGAGCGTGGCGCCGTGGACGTCGCTCCCGAGCAGCAGCAGCGGCCCCCAGGTCGTCCACGATCCGGCCCGGACGAACCGATCGCCCTCGGCGACCCGCCGCGAGGTCGCCAGGATCAGCGCCCAGGCGAGGTCGGCGGTCGTCTCGGTCAGGACACCGGGCGTGTTGCCGACCGCGACGCCCCGGCGGGCGCACGCGACGACGTCGACGTTGTCGTACCCGACGGCGAAGTTGCTCACCACCCGCAGGCCCGGGCCGGCCGCATCGAGCAGCTCGCCGTCGACGCGGTCGCTGAGCAGGGTGAGGACCCCGGCACAGCCGGGGACGCGTTCGAGGAGCTCGCTGCGGCGCGGTGGCCGGTCCTCCGGCCACACGTCGGCGTCGCACGCCGCGCGGATCCGGGCGAGACCGTCGTCCGGGATGACGCGTGAGACGAAGACACGAGGTCGATCGGGCGTCCGTTCCACGGGCCCAGAGTAGCGCCCGGCCGGTTCCGCAACCGGTCAGGTCAGCCGGTCGCCGGATGCTCGAGCAGCCGGGCGAACCCGTAGCCTGCGAGGGCAGCGATCCCGGCGATCGCGAGCGCGAGGATGGGGCCACCCTCACCCGTCGCCGGGATCTCGAGCACGGGGACCCACATCCCGACCAGGACCGCCCACAGCCACGGGCGGCGGCCGGACGCGGCGGCGACGAGGCCGGCGGCGACGGCCAGGAGGACCGCCGTGATCCCGGTGTCGTCCCAGCCCGGCCGCGAATCGAGGACCGCGATCGCCAGCCCGGCCACGACCGCGAGGATCCCGAGCACGACCTCGCGGCTCCGGATCGGCATCAGGCCGGCGCGACCCGACCGCGATCGCAGGCGGCGACGAAGTGGGGCAGGAGCCCAGCCCACCCGGCCCCGTTGGCGTCACGCCGCGCCGGGCCCGTCGCCCCAAGCCGGTCCCAGCCGCGGTGCTCGATCTCGACCTCGGTCGTCGCATCGCCGCGGTCGCGGAACCGGATCTCGACCTCCGTGGCGTCGGTCCGGTCGACCCGGAGGTACCACGTGTAGACGAGTCGCGTCGGCGGCTCCCAGGCGAGGATCTCGCCCCAATCGTGCTCGTCGCCGCCCGGCGTGCGCTCGAAGATCCGCCCGCCGGCCCGTGGCTCGAAGACGACCCTCAGGTCTGCCGCGGCGGAGACCGTGTGGCTCGCCGGCCACCAGGTCGACGTGCGTCCGGTCCAGATCTCGAACGCCTCTTCGATCGGGCAGGCGACCGCGAACGCGAGCTGGATCGGCTCGATCATGACGGCTCAGCCCTCGCGGGACCGCACCTCGGGCGCCGCCGCCGAGGGGGCGTTGTCGGCCACGAGTCGGAACCGGGTCGCGGCGTCGCCCCACACCTCGAGGAGGTACGACCGGACGGCCTCGACCCCCGCGTCGTGGAGCCGGTAGATCCGGCGGGTCCCGCGGGGTGCCTCGACCACGAGTCCCGCGGCCTTGAGGAGCTTGAGGTGGCGCGACACCGCCGGCCGGCTGATCGGCAGGGCGTCGGCGATCTCGCGGACGGATCGATCGCGGGAGCCGAGCAGCTCGACGATCGCCCGGCGATTGGGGTCGCCGAGAGCGTCGAACGGGTCACCCGCGGGTGCGCTGCGAGGCATCGCCGCCGATGGTAACAGGACGGTGACCGTGCACCACCCGGACGCTCGTCCCGTGAGGGACTCGAGCGCGGCCTATGATGCGGCCATGGAGCTGCGGCGCCTTCCACCACGACGACGGACGGCCGTGTCGCTCGGTCTCACGGTCCTGACGCTCATCGTGGTGAGCGGCCTCGTGGCCGTCCTCGAAGGCCCGGTCGGTGTCCCCAACGCCTCGTCGGCGTACCTGCTCGCCGTCCTCGTCAGCGCAATGGCATTCGGCACGACCGCCGGCGTCCTCGCCGCCTTCGGCGGGTTCCTGCTCTACGACTTCCTGTTCATCCCGCCGCTCCACACGTTCACGGTCGCCGACCCCGGTGAGTGGCTGAACCTCGTCCTCCTGCTCGTCGGGGGGATCGTGGTCGGGCAGCTCGCGGCGGCCCAGCGGTCGCGTGCCGAGACGGCCGTCGAACGCGAGCGCGAGGCGCGAGCGCTGTTCCGCGTCAGCCGGGCCCTGGCAACCCGCTCCAAGACGATCGCCGTCCTGCCGGAGATCGCCGCGATCCTGCGCACCGAGGCCGATCTCGAACGGGTCTGGGTCGGGCTGACGCGGGACGCGGGGCCCGAGAAGATCGTCGCCGACACCGGTGGATCGACGAAGGCACCATCGCCGACGGCAAGCTCGGCCGTCCTGCGCCGGATGCCCGGTGACACCCCCGCAGAATGGGTCCGCGTTCACCAACCGGGTGCCCGTCGTGCGGCTGAAGCCGGGGCGCTTGCCCATCGGGTCATGATCGAGGCGGCCGGTCGGACCCTCGGCTCGTTGTGGGGGCTGCGCGCCCGGAGCGCCGGCCAGCCGGGCCGCGCCGAGACCCGGTTGCTGGCGGCTGCCGCCGACCAGATCGGCCAGGCGCTCGAGCAGGATCACCTCCGGGAAGAGGCCGCGGCGGCGGAGATCGCGCGCCAGAGCGACGCGTTGAAGTCGGCCCTGCTCGAGTCGGTGTCGCACGACCTGCGGACCCCGCTCGCGACGATCCGCGCCGCGGCCGGGACCATGCTCGACCCGTACGTGCAGCTCACCGACGACGACCGCCGGGCGAGTGCGCTGGCCATCGACCAGGAGGCCGAGCACCTCAACCGACTTGTCACGAACCTCCTTGACCTCAGCCGGATCGAGGCCGGCAGCCTTCGTGCCGACGTCGAGCCGATCGAGCTCGACGACATCGTCGAGCCGGCGCTCCGCCGCATCGGCAAGCGCCTTGCCGGTCGGTCGCTCGAGGTGGACCTCGGGGCATCGGCGCCGGCAGTCCTGGCCGACCCGGTGTTCATCGATCAGATCGTGGCCAACCTCCTCGAGAACGCCGCCAAGTACGTGCCCGACGGCCAGCGCGTGCGGATCTCCGCCACGGAGATCGATGGTCGGGTTCGGCTGACCGTCGAGGACTCCGGCCACGGCGTGCCGGCGGCGGCGTTGCCCCGGCTCTTCGAGAAGTTCTATCGCGTGACCGGGAGCGCAACGAAGTCACGGCCGGGCACCGGGGTCGGTCTCGCCGTCGTCCGTGGCCTGACCGAGGCGATGGGCGGAAGCGTGCGGGCCCGCCCGAGCGAGCTCGGGGGTCTCGCGATCGACGTCGACCTGCCAGCGGCACCGGCTTCCGTGGCGCTGGCAGCCGACGCATGAGCGCGTCGCGGTCGAGGACCGGTCCGACCATCCTCCTGGTCGAGGACGACCCCGCGACGCGGGGCGAGGTCGCCCGGAACCTGCGGCTGCACGACTACCGGGTCGTCGAGGCGGCCGACGCGGCCGAGGCGCTCCGTCGCTGGGAGGCGCGCCGGCCGGACGTCATCCTGCTCGACCTCGGGCTCCCGGATCGGGACGGGTTGGTGGTCGTCACGCGCGTCCGTCGCGATGCCCTGACCCCGATCATCATCCTGTCGGCGCGCGGCGAGGAGGCATCCAAGGTCGAGGCGCTCGAACACGGCGCCGACGACTACGTCACGAAGCCGTTCGGGATGGCCGAGCTCCATGCCCGGATCCGGGTTGCGCTGCGGCGTGCCGCGGGCCCTGCCGCCGAGGAGCCCGGCGTGGTCCGGAACGGCTCGATCGAGCTCGACGTCCTCGCCCATGAGGTCCGGGTCGCCGGCCGGAAGGTCCAGCTCGGACCGCGCGAGTACCAGATCCTCGCCGTCCTCCTCGAGCAGCCGGGCCGGCTCGTTACCCGCGGCCGGTTGCTCCGCGCAGTCTGGGGCGAGTCGTACCGCGCTGAGGATCACTACGTCCACGTCTACCTGAGCCAGCTCCGCAAGAAGCTCGCGGCCGTGGACCCCGAGGGCGAACTGACGGACCTGATCGTCACCGAGCCCGGCGTCGGCTACCGCGTCCGGTCGATCGACCACGACGGAGCTTCGAGCCACCTGGGCGCGGCGCACGAGCATTCTTGAGGGAGTCTTGAGGCCTCGACGAGCCCGCCAGGCCCGATTCCTCTTGGACCCCAGGCGCATCGTCCGGCTGTGGACGAGGACTCTGCAGATCGGTTCGACGCGCGCCTGACCAGCTCGACGCTCGAGCACGAGTTCAAGCTGGTCGACGAGGCCATCGATGCGGTGGCAACGGGCCGCTTCCCGAGCGTCACCGTGGCCGGTCTGCGGTTCGGCGATGAGCTGCTGCCCCGCGCCCGGGCCCGGGCAGAGGGACGCGGCCTCGTCGTTCGACCGTTGTTCCACGGGGGTGAGCACGGAGCCGACCTGGTCGTCGAGCGGCCGGCGCCCGAGGAGTCGAGGCCATGAGACCGATGATCCTGCTGGTCGAGGATGACGAGGCGCTGCGCTCGACGCTGGCCCGCCACCTCCGCGCCCACGGACACGACGTGACCGAGGTGGACTCGGCCGAGGATGCGATCGCCGAGCTCGGCGGGGGCCTCCGGCCGAGCCTCGTCCTCCTCGACATCAACCTGCCCGGCGACACCGGCTGGTCGCTCCTGCGTGACGCGTCGCTGGCCGCTGCCGGCAGCCCACCCGTCGTCGTCACGACCGCGACGACCATCAGCTCGCGCCGGCTCCAGGAATACGGGGTGGCCGGCTACCTGCCGAAGCCGTTCCCGCTCGAGACGCTCGACGCGACGGTCGAGCGGCTGCTAACGTGGACAAGGGACCAAGGAAGGGAGAGGGACACAGCAACCATGACACGACCGTACAGATCCTCCTCATCGCGTCGTCTCGACCCTCGCCTTCGCCGCGCTACCTGTGGTCCTGTGCGACAAGGTGCGGTCATGAACGGTCTCGACCTGCTCACCGGCATCGCGGCACGTGTTCGTCTTCATGTACCTCCTCTGGGCGTTGCTGCGCCCCGAGGACTTCTGAACCATGGCACCAACGATTTCCTGACGCTCGTCGCGCTCGCGGCGGCCGATCCTCATCGTCACGCCGCTCCTCGGCACGCTACATGTACCGCGTGATGGAGGGCGAGCGAACGATCCTCAGTCCGGTCCTCCGACCGGTCGAACGGGCGGTCTACCGGTTCAGCGGCGTCGACGAGACGGCCGAGATGGCTGGAAGCGCTACGTCGTCGCCTTGCTCCTGGCCGCTCTCGTGTCGTCGCGCCGGCTACGCGCATGCTCCGGCTCCAGGCGGTGCTTCCGCTCAATCCGGCAGGCATCGCCCCGATGTCGCCCGATCTCGCCTTCAACACATCGGTCAGCTTCGTGACGAACACGAACTGGCAGAACTACTCGGGCGAGTCACAGGCGAGCGTACCTCTCGCAGGACGCCATGCTCGCTGTTCGCAATTTCACTTCGGCGGCGACTGGCATCGCCGTGGCGATCGCCCTCGTCCGGGGGCTCACCCGCCGAAGCACCAAGCTCCTTGGCAGCTTCTGGGTCGACCTCACCCGGAGCGTGCTCTACATCCTCCTGCCGCTCTCGATCGTCGTCGCCCTCCTCCTCGTGTGGCAGGGCTCACCGCAGACCTACAACGGCCCGGAGACGGTAACGACACTCCAGGGGGCCCAGCAGACCATCGCGCTCGGGCCGGTCGCATCGCAGATCTGGATCAAGCAGATGGGGTCCAACGGCGGCGGCTTCTTCAACGCCAACTCCGCCCACCCGTTCGAGAACCCGACGCCATTGACCAACTGGCTCGAGATGTTCGCCATCCTGTTCATCGCCTTCGCGCTGACCTACACGTTCGGCAAGTACGCCGGCAACCAACGCCAGGGCTGGACGCTCTTCGGGGCGATGGCGATCGTCCTGCTCCTCGGCGTGGTCCTCGCAATGCACAACGAAGCCGTCGGAAACCCGCTCTTCCCGGCCGGCGTCGACCAGGCGCTCGGCAACATGGAGGGCAAGGACGTTCGCAACGGCGCGGCGCTCGGCGGCCTATGGGCAGCGGTGACGACCGGGACGAGCAACGGCTCCATCAACGCCTGGCACGACAGTCTGCAACCGCTGTCCGGACTGGTCCCGCTCTTCAACATGGAGCTCGGCGAGATCACGCCGGGCGGCGTCGGCGCAGGCCTCTACGGGATGCTCATCATCGGCTCGATCCTGACCGTCTTCATCGCCGGGCTGATGGTCGGCCGGACGCCCGAGTACCTCGGCAAGAAGGTCGAGGCCTACGAGATCAAGATGGCGATGCTGACCGCACTCGTGCTCGGTGCGAGCATCCTCGGCTTCACCGCCCTCGCGTCCGTCCTGCCGGAGGGCCTGGCGGGTCCGCTCAACAAGGGCCCGCACGGCTTCAGCGAGATCCTCTATGCCTTCTCCAGCCAGACCGGCAACAACGGGTCGGCATTCGCGGGACTCACCGGCAATACACCCTTCTACAACGTCACCGGCGGATTCGCGATGCTCATCGGCCGGTACGGGATGATCGTCCCGATCCTCGCCCTGGCCGGGTCGATGGCCGCGAAGCGCAGAGTGGCGCCATCACTCGGCACCTTCCCCACGACCGGACCGTTGTTCACGGTCCTGCTCATCGGGGTGATCGTGATCGTCGGGGCGCTCACCTTCTTCCCGGCCCTGCCGCTTGGTCCCGATCGTCGAACAGCTCCTCCAGAACGCTGGAAAGGTCTTCCAGACATGAGCCTCACCCGTTCATTGATGTCCGTCGACCTCGGGCGTGGTACCCGACGGTTCCAGCGTTGGTGCTGGGCGGCGGCGCAAAGCCGTCCGGCGAGCCGCCGCGTCCGCGCGGGGTGCTCGATCCGGATCTCCTTCGGGCTGCTCTCCCCCAGTCGGTTCGCAAGCTCGACCCGCGTCAGCTGATCCGGAACCCGGTGATGTTCGTCGTCGAGATCACGGCCGCTCTGGTGACGATCATCGCGATCGCCAACGTGACCGGGCTTGCGCCGTCACCGGCCCGGCGGGGCTTGGGTTCCAGGTCCAGATCGCGATCTGGCTCTGGTTCACGGTCCTGTTCGCGACCTACGCCGAGGCGGTCGCCGAGGCGCGTGGCCGAGCGCAGGCCGCCACGCTCCGCAAGACGCGGTCCGAGACGACGGCCCACCGGCGGCTAGCCGACGGCGCGCTCGAGGCGGTCGGCTCGTCCGAGCTGCGCAAGGGCGACGTGATCGTCATCGAGGAGGGCGAGGTCATCCCCGGCGACGGCGACGTGATCGACGGCGTCGGCTACGTCAACGAGTCCGCCATCACCGGCGAGTCGGCGCCCGTCCTCAAGGAGCCCGGGACCGACATCCGGAGCTCGGTCACCGGCGGAACCACGCTGGTCAGCGACCGCCTGGTCGTCACGGTCACCGCCGACCCGGGTCAGACCTTCCTCGACCGGATGATCGCACTCGTCGAGGGCGCCAAGCGCCAGCGGACCCCCAACGAGATCGCGCTTGCGATCCTGCTCGCCGGCCTGACGATCATCTTCCTGATGGCCACGGTCACGCTTCGACCGTTCGGACTCTATGCGGGCACGACCGTGGACACCGTTGCCCTCGTGGCGCTCCTCGTCTGCCTGATCCCCACGACGATCGGCGGCCTCCTGTCGGCCATCGGCATCGCCGGCATGGACCGGGTCGCCCGGTTCAATGTCCTGGCCATGAGCGGCCGCGCGGTCGAGGCGTCGGGCGACGTCGACGTCATCCTGCTGGACAAGACCGGCACGATCACTTATGGCAACCGGCTCGCCGCCTCGATCACTCCGGCTCCGGGCGTGACCGAGGCCGAAGCGGTCCGGGCTGCGCTCGTCGCCTCAATCCGGGACGAGACCCCCGAGGGTCGCTCGATCGTCGAGCTCGCCCGGACCCGGCTCGCCGCGCTCGGCGAGCCGGCCGGCACGGGCGACGAGGCCGGCTTCAAGCGGGTCGACGCCGAGATCGCCGAGGAGATCGCCTTCCGGGCCGAGACCCGGACGAGCGGGGCCGTCACAACGGCCGGGGCCACGGTCCTCAAGGGGGCCGTGGACGCCATCGACAAGAAGCTCGGCTCGCTGCCCGCCGAGATCGTGACCGAGTCCGATCGGATCGCGGACCAGGGGGCAACCCCCCTCGTCCTCGAGAGCGAGGGCCGGGCCCTCGGGCTCATCGAGCTCAAGGACACCGTCAAGGAGGGCCTCGTCGAGCGGTTCGCCGAGTTCCGCAAGATGGGCATTCGGACGGTGATGATCACCGGCGACAACCCGCGCACCGCGGCGACGATCGCCAAGGAGGCCGGCGTCGACGATTTCATCGCCCAGGCAACGCCTGAGCAGAAGATCGGCTTCATCCGCCAGGAACAGGCCGAGGGCCACCTCGTCGCGATGACCGGTGACGGGACGAACGACGCGCCGGCGCTCGCCCAGTCCGACGTCGGGCTGGCGATGAACAGCGGGACGTCGGCGGCCAAGGACGCGGCCAACATGGTCGACCTCGACTCGGATCCGACCAAGCTGCTGGAGGTCATCGCGATCGGCAAGCAGCTCCTGATCACCCGCGGCTCGATCACTACGTTCTCGATCGCCAATGACGTCGCGAAGTACTTCGCGATCCTGCCCGGCGATGTTCATCGCGGTCTACCCCCAGCTCGGAGCCTTGAACGTCATGGGGCTGTCGACACCCCAGAGCGCGATCCTCTCGGCGGTCATCTTCAACGCCCTGGTCATCGTCGCGCTCATCCCGCTCGCCCTCCGGGGAGTCGCCTTCCGGGCGGCGCCGGCGAGCGTGCTGCTCCAGCGCAACCTGTTGATCTACGGAGTCGGCGGGATCATCGCCCCGTTCATCGGGATCAAGCTGATCGACCTCGTCGTTTCCGCCCTCCATCTCGCCTAGGACAGGATTGACTGCCATGCAGAGCTTCCTTCGCCACGTCTTGTGGCCGGCGATCGCGATCCTCATCGCGATGACCGTGATCACCGGCTTCGCCTATCCCGGCGGTTGTCACCGCAATCGCCCAGGTGGCGTTCCCCTCCCAGGCCAACGGCTCGTTCGTCGTCACGAAGGACGGCCGGACGATCGGCTCGAGCATCATCGGCCAGGCCTTCAGCGATCCGAAGTACTTCACGGGCCGCCTGTCGGCCGCGGGTAAGGACGGCTACGACGCGAGCAGCTCGGCCGGCTCAAACCTCGGCCCGACGAGCAGCGATCTGATCCAGCGGATCACCGACCAGGTCGCCCAGATGCAGGCGACGTACGGCAACGCCCCGATCCCGGTCGACCTCGTGACGACCTCGGCGTCGGGCCTCGACCCGGACATCAGCCCCGCGGCGGCTGCGTACCAGGTGGCACGGGTCGCGCAGGCGCGAGGCATTTCGCAGGCCGACGTGCAGGCCGCCGTCGCGCGACACACCAGCGGTGCGTTCCTCGGGTTCCTTGGCGAGTCGCGGGTTAACGTGCTGCTGCTGAACCTCGACCTCGACGGGCTCCTGTCAAACTGACCGGGCCATGAGCACCGAGCGCGACGCCTTCGACGTCCGGCCGACCGCCGACGAAATGCTCGCGCGGGTCAAGGCCGAGACCGGCGGCGGCCGCGGGCGGCTGCGCGTGTACCTCGGGATGGCGCCCGGGGTCGGCAAGACGTACAAGATGCTCGAGGAGGCGCACCGCCGGGTCGATCGCGGGACCGACCTCGTCGTCGGGTTCGTCGAGCCGCACGGCCGGGTCCACACGGTGGCGCTCCTCGACGGGCTGGAGATCCTGCCCCGGCGCCGGGTCGAGTACCGCGGGGTCGTCGTCGAGGAGATGGACACCGACGCGTTGATCGCCCGTCATCCGACCGTTGCCATCGTCGACGAGCTGGCCCACACGAACGTGCCCGGTTCGCCCCGCCCGAAGCGCTGGCAGGACGTGGAGGCGATCCGCGACGCGGGGATCCACGTCATCAGCACCTGCAACGTCCAGCACCTCGAGTCGGTCGCCGACGCCGTGGCCACGATCACCGGCGCACCGGTCAACGAGCGCCTGCCCGACGAGGTCCTCGCCGCCGCCGACGAGGTCGAGCTCGTCGACATGAGCCCGCACGCGCTCCGCCAGCGGATGAAGCACGGCAACATCTACCCCCCGGAACGGACCCAGGTGGCGCTCGACCGGTTCTTCACCGAGCCGAACCTCACGGCCCTGCGCGAGATCGCCCTCCGCTTCGTCGCCCAGACCGTCGACGAGCAGCTCAGCGAAATCGGGCCTGGCGGGCTCGTCGGTCGTCCGGCCGTGACCGACCGGGTCGCCGTCGCGGTCGATCATTCGGTCGCCAGCCGGACCGCCCTCCGTCGCGCGGCCGCCCTGGCCAGCTCTCTCAGGGTCCCGCTCCTGGCCATCGTCGTGGAGACGCCCGAGGCCGAGCGCCGGGCATTCGACACGGAGCGGGATCTGCGGGAGAACCTCGACTACGCCGAAGACCTGGGGGCCGAGGTTGTCCGGGTCACGGCCGATCGGGTCGCCGACGGCCTGGTGGAGACGCTTCGGCGCCGGCGGGCGACCCATCTCCTCGTCCCGTACCACGAGGGTCGGACCGTCGCGGGTTGGCGCCGTCCGACGCTCGCAGAGCAGGTGCTGGCCGACCTTCCGAGCCTCGACGTCCACATCGTGGCGCCGGACGAGCGGCCGCACTGACCTCCGTCCAACTGCGATGCTCCCGCAACGACGCGCGGGACGGTGGCATCGCCTCGTTTGCCCCGGCCCGCCGAGGCTTGACCGATGGGTGGTGCGCGATGACGAACCTGACCACACAGGACCCGGGAACCTCCGACGCAGCGATCCTCGAGCGGAACAAGGCGCTCGTGCGGCGGGTGATCGACGAGATCTTCCTGCACGGATCCCCGAACGCAGTGGACGAGCTCCTGGACGACGCATTCGTGGGGCACGGCGGCGGTCCTGGGATCGCTGGCCGGGACGGCATGAAGGCGGTCATCGAACGTGTGTCGAAGGGCCTCGCCGAGGCGACGATGACGATCGACGACGTGATCGCGGAGGGCGACCGAGTAGCGGTCCGGCTGACGTCGCACGCAGTCCAGGTCGGACCGTTCATGGGCCTGCCGCCGAGCGGAATGCCGTACACGATCGGCGAGATCCACATCTTCCGGGTCCGCGACGGCAAGGTCGTCGAGCACTGGCACGAGGCCGACTTCCTCGGAATGATGCGTCAGCTCGGGGCCCTGCCCGGCTGACCGTACCGTTCCTCCTCCGCGGTACGAGTCGCCGCGAGCGGTGCCCCGACACACCAGAAAATGGTGCTACCGGGCACCGTTGAAAGTTCCACTGAAAGCTCGCCGCGACATGGTCGGCATCCCTCCGGCTGCGGAGGCGACACGCGCTTCGCGATCTTCGGCGCCAGTGCCCACGGCGAGGGGGTTCATCGAGTGGAACGGATCATGCGAACGCACGACCGTCGGCCGCGCGCCGGCCGAGTCAACCCATCGTCCGTGGCGGGTGACGCCCCGGATCCGACGATCGCCCGCAGGCGGACGACCCGCCGTCGACGCGGCGGCCAGTCGCTCGTCGAGTTCGCCGTCGTCCTGCCGATCTTCCTGCTGATCCTGGCCGGCATCCTCGACTTCGGGCTCGGGCTCTACTCGCAGATGACGGTCATCAACGCCGCGCGCGAGGGCGCCCGGCTCGGCGTCGTGGAGCCCGGCGACGTGTCCGCCATTGACGCCCGCGTCCAGGCGATGACCGCGGGGCTCGACCAGTCGCAGCTGACGACCACCGTGTCGTGCCTCCGGCCGTCCGGCTCGTCGTTCGTCAGCTGCTCCTCACCGCAGTGGCAGTCCGGCGACGCCGTCGTGGTCAAGGTCGTCTACGACTACCGGATGCTCTGGCCACTGGCCCTGGGCAACCACCTCGACCTGTCGTCCACCGTCCAGATGCGGATCGAGTAGGGGGCCGCGATGACCCGCAGCGCAGCCTCAGTCCCACCGCCGGCCCCCGGCCCGCGGCCACGCGGCCGGCGGGAGCGCGAGCATGGCCAGATCATCATCCTGTTCGTCCTCGCCCTGATCGTGATCATGGGCGCCGCCGCGCTGGTGATCGACGTCGGAGTCCTCCGCAACGCGAACCAGAACCTCTGGAACGCCCTCGACTCGGGAGCGCTCGCCGGCGTTACGGAGCTGCCCGCGGACGCCACGAACGCGAGCTCGGTCGCCCTCCAGTACGCCGACCTCAACTACCCCGACGGCCTGCCGTCGGGGGTGACCGTCGGCTTCCGCTGCGTCATCGGCAGCGTCGGCGGCGTCCCGCGCAGCTCGGACGTCCCGGCGGTCTGCGACCCGGGATCGAACGCGTCCTGGACGTGCAACGCCACGATCTGCTCGTCGATCTGCATCCCGGACGAGGGCGACACCTGCAACACGATCGTGCTCGAGAGCGCGGCCACGGTCCCCTACCAGTTCGGGCCGGCCGCCGGCGTCGACTCGGGCACGACCCAGACCGTCATCTCGGCCGCCTGCAAGGGAGCGTGCGGAGCGAAACCGGAGGCCCCCGTCGATCTCGTGGTCGTCGTCGACCGGACGCAAAGCATGAACGGCGTCGACACGGCCAACGCCAAGGCGGCCGCCGACAGCGTCCGCAAGGCCTACAACCCGGCCGAGCAGTGGATGGGCTTCGGGATGCTCGGCCCGAGCAAGACCGGCTCGTCGTGCATCACCGAGCCGGACACCTCGCTGCGCACGGCCAACCTGCCGAGCGACCTGCGCCGCTGGGTCCCCATCCCGCTGAGCGGCACCGGCGCCCCGCTCAACGAGAACTACACGAGCTCGACGAGCTCGATGGCCAAGGCCATCAGCTGCTACACGAACTCGAGCGTCGGCACCGACCTGAGCGATCCGCTGCCGATGGCCACCTACGAGCTGCTGAACGACGGCCGCTCCGGGGTGACCAAGGGAATCATCCTGATGACCGACGGCCAGCCGAACAGCTCGGTTGCCGGTGGCCCCAACTACTGCGCCCAGTCGGACGCGGCCGCGACCGCCACGAAGAACGCCGGGATCGAGCTGTTCACCATCGGCTTCGGGCTCGACGGCAGCAACGACGCAACCTGCCCCGACACCTCGGGCGCGTGGCACAACAAGAAGGCGACCGAGCTGCTCGCGAGCATGGCCACGGACTCCGTCGACAACGGCTGCCCGGGCACCTCGAACGACGACGGGGACCACTTCTTCTGCATCCCCAAGACGTCGGGTGCCAGCACGAACCTGTCGCAGCTGTTCAAGCAGGCGGCCAACGCCCTGGCCGGCGGCTCGAAGCTGATCCAGCTGCCCTGACCGCCCGGACCGCCTAGACCGCCTCGGCGAGGGGCTCCGCGAACTGGCTCGCGTACAGGTCGGCGTAGAACCCACCGGCGGCGATGAGCTCGTCGTGGCGGCCCTGCTCGACGATCCGGCCGTGGTTCATCACGAGGATCGTGTGCGCGTCCCGCACCGTCGACAGCCGGTGGGCGATGACGAAGCTGGTCCGGTTCCGCATCAACCGCGCCATCGCCCGCTGGACGAGGACCTCGGTGCGCGTGTCGACCGAGCTCGTCGCCTCGTCGAGGATGAGGATCTGCGGGTCCGCCAGGAACGCCCGGGCGATCGTGAGGAGCTGCTTCTCGCCCTGTGACAGGTTCGAGGCCTCGTCGTCGATGACGGTCTCGTAGCCGTCGGGCAGGGTCCGCACGAAGTGGTCGACGTGGGCCGCCTCCGCGGCGGCGATGACCTGCTCCTCGGTGGCGTCCTCCGCGCCGTAGGCGATGTTCTCGCGGATCGTGCCGCTGAACAGCCAGGTGTCCTGGAGGACCATCCCGAACGTCCGGCGGAGGTCGTCGCGGGTGACATCGCGGATGTCGACCCCGTCGACCGTGATGCTCCCGCCGTCGATCTCGTAGAACCGCATGAGCAGGTTGACGAGCGTCGTCTTGCCGGCGCCGGTCGGCCCGACGATCGCGATCGTGGCGCCCGGCTCGACCTCGAGGTCGAGGTCGTCGATGAGCGGCGTCTCGGGCTCGTAGCGGAACGACACGCCGGCCAGCCCGATCCGGCCCTGGACGTCGCGGAGCGGCCGGGCCGTCGCCGAATCGGCGATCTCCTCGGGCTCGTCGAGCAGCTCGAACACGCGCTCGGCGGAGGCGATCGCCGACTGGAACACGTTGAGGATGCTGGCCAGCTGGGTGATCGGCATCGTGAACTGGCGGGAGTACTGGATGAACGCCTGGACGTCGCCGAGCGACATCGTCCCGTTGGCGACCTGGACGCCGCCGATGACCGCGATCGCGACGTAGTTGAGGTTGCCGATGAAGCCCATGACCGGCTGGATGATCCCGGAGATGAACTGGGCCCGGTAGCTTGCCTGGAAGAGCTGCTCGTTCTGGGCGTCGAAGGTGGCGATCGCTTCGTGCTGGTGGCCGAACACCTTGACGATGTTGTGACCGGTGTGAACCTCCTCGACGAAGCCGTTGAGCGTACCGGTCCGCTCCCACTGGGCGGCGAACTGAGTCTGCGAGCGACGGGCGATCAGGAGCGTGGTGACGATCGCCGTCGGGACGACGAGCAGGGAGATGACGGCCAGGAGCGGGCTGATCGTGAACATGATGATCAGCACGCCGACGACGGTCAGGACCGAGGTGATTGCCTGGGTCATCGTCTGCTGGAGCGTGTTGGCGATGTTGTCGATGTCGTTCGTCACCCGGCTCAGGGTGTCCCCGCGCGGGTGGCTGTCGAAGTAGCGCAACGGCAGCCGGGCGAGCTTCTCGTCCACCTCGCGACGGAGCCGGTAGACGGTCCGCTGGGCGACGCCGGCGATGATGTAGGCCGAGGCCCACCCGAACAGCGCGCTCACGACGTAGATCGCCGCAACGACCGCCAGGACGCTGGCCAGCGCGGCGAAGTCGATCCCCTGACCGGGAACGACGGTCATCCCCGACAGGAGGTCGGCCTGCTGGCCACGACCGGCCGCCCGGAGACCGGCCTCGACCTGCTGCTGGGTCAGCCCGGCCGGAAGCTGCTTGCCGACGACGCCCTCGAAGATGATGTTCGTCGCACCACCGAGGATCTTCGGTCCGACCACGCTCGCGCTCACGCTGAAGACGGCCAGGATGATCACCAGGATCACCCGGATCCGCTCGGGTCGCAGTTCGCCGACGAGGCGGCGGAAGGTTCCACCGAAGTCACGCGGCTTGGCCGCCGGGAGCATCCCCCCGCCGAACATGCCGCCGGGACCCCGGCCGGGGCCGCCCATCATCGGCCCGCGCGGGGCGGCGGTCACAGGGCCGCGCGCCGCGCCGCCGGGCATCGCGCCCGGGATCGGCCCGCGCGCCCGCCCGTCGCCGGATCCGCCGGCCTGGCCCGGGCCGCTCATGCGACCTCCGCCTCGCTGAGCTGCGAGAAGACGATCTCGCGATACGTCTCACAGGTTTCGAGCAGCTCGCGGTGGGTGCCGATGCCGACGATCGTGCCGGCGTCCATGACGACGATCCGGTCGGCATGGAGGATCGTCCCGACGCGCTGGGCCACGATGATGACGGTCGCCGAGCGGGTCTCCTCACGGAGCGCCGCCCGGAGCTGCGAGTCGGTCTTGAAGTCGAGCGCCGAGAAGCTGTCGTCGAACAGGTAGACCTCGGGCCGCCGGACGACCGCCCGGGCGATCGCCAGGCGCTGCCGCTGGCCCCCGGAGACGTTCGTGCCGCCCTGGGTGATCGGAGCGTCGAGCTGGCCGGGCATCTCCTCGACGAAGGTTCGTGCCTGGGCGACCTCGAGCGCGTGCCACAGCTCCTCATCGGTGGCGTCGGGGGCGCCGTAGCGGAGGTTGCTGGCGACCGTCCCGGTGAACAGGAACGCGCGCTGGGGGACGACCCCGATCCGGCGCCACAGGTCCTCCTGGCGAACGGCGCGGACGTCGACCCCGTCGAGCTCGACCTCGCCCTCCGTGGCGTCGTAGAAGCGCGGGATGAGGTTGATCAGGGTCGACTTGCCGCTGCCCGTGCTGCCGACGATCGCGGTGGTCTGGCCCGGCAGCGCCTCGAAGGAGACGTCGGTCAGGACCGGCGCCTCGGCGCCCGGGTAGCGGAACGTGACGTCGCGGAGCGCGACCAGGCCGGGCCGCGCCTCCAGGCCGGGCCGCCGGCCGTCGGTCGGACCGATGGCGACCGGTGCCTCGGGGTCGACCAGGCTCACCGAGGTGGTGAGGACCTCCTGGATCCGCTCGGCCGAGGCGGCGGCGCGCGGGACCATGACGAACATGATCACGGCCATCATCACCGAGAAGAGGATGAGCATCACGTACTGGAGGAACGCCATCAGGTTCCCGATCTGCAGCCCGCCCGAGTCGACCTGGATGGCGCCGAACCACAGGATCGCGATCGACGACAGGTTGAAGATCGCCATGACGGTCGGGATCATCAGCGCGAACAGCCGGTTCACGCGGAGGGCGGTCTGGGTGAGGTCGCGGTTGGCGTCGTCGAAGCGACGCTCCTCGTGCTCGGTCCGCACGAACGCACGGATGACCCGGATGCCGGACAGCGTCTCGCGCATGACCTGGTTGATCCGGTCGACCTTGACCTGCATCACCCGGAACAGGGGCAGGGCCCGCGACAGCATGAACCCGATGAACACGGCCAGGAGCGGGATGATCACGATCAGCAGGGCCGACAGCGCGACGTCCTCGCGCACGGCCATGATGATCCCGCCGACGGCCATGATCGGGGCGATGATCATCACGTTGAGCGCGATGACCAGGACCGTCTGGACCTGCTGGACGTCGTTCGTGTTGCGGGTGATGAGCGTCGGCGCGCCGAAGTGGTTGGTCTCGGCCTGCGAGAACGCCAGCACCTTCTGGAAGATCGCGCCGCGCACGTCGCGCCCGAAGGCCATGCCCGTCTTCGCCGACCAGTAGACCGCGATGATCGAGCAGATGCCGAGCAGGAGCGTGACGACGAGCATCAGCCCGCCGGTGCGCAGGATGTAGTCGAGGTCGCCCTTGACGACGCCGTTGTTGATGATGTCGGCGTTGAGGTTGGGCAGGTAGAGGTTGGCGATCGCCTGGACGGCGAGCAGGGCGACCACCAGGAGCAGCTGGCGCCAGTAGGGGCGGAGGTAGGTCCGGAGCAGGCTCATCGCCGGGGCTCCGATCCCGCAGCGACCGTCGGGGTGTCCCCGCGCGGAGCCGTCACGGCCGCCGACGGGACGGCGTGGTTGAAGATGCGCGACCCGGCCGCGTGCATCGCACGCAGTCCGCCGACCAGCCCGGCCATCTCGTCGCGGCTCAGGGCCTCGACGAGGCGGGTCAGCCGCTCGCGCCGTCGTTCCGACATCTCGCTGAAGACGGCCCGACCGGCCTCCGTCAGGTCGACCATGATCACCCGGCGGTCACCGGTCCCGCGCTCGCGCTCGACGAGCCCGCGTCGCTCCATCCGGTCGACGATGCCAGTCACGCTCGCGACGGACACGTCGAGGTCCTCGGCGAGCTGGCCCATCGACTGTCGGCCCTCGGCCTCGAGCAGGTTGAGGACGGTCAGGTGGATGATGCTGAGCGATCCGCGATGCCACGACCGGAGCATGCCGGCCCGTTCGCGCGGGCCCCAGCGGGAGAGCTCGTCGAGGAGTGCGTCGGCCAGGGCCGTCCGATCGTCGTCGGTTCGGTCGGCCGGGATGGCGGGCTCGCCGGGGTCGGCGGGCGCCGGGTGGGGGACGTTCAACATCGCATTGAATATATGGCTCACGTTGAAATGGTGCAAGTGCCGGGGCCGCGCGGCCCCGCCGGGATCGATCCTCGGGCCGGCCCGTGAGCGACGTGTGAAGGCCGGGTGGAGGACATTCGTGACCCGGGCCGCCGCCGTCGAGCGCCGGGCATGGGCCGGCCGACTCGGATGCCGCGGACGCTCCGCCCATCAGACGGCGAGGGCGATCGGGCGCGGTCAGCCCTTCACGGGCTCCCTCGAGGATGCCGCTGGATCGATCGGTCCAACCCCGGCATCGACGACATCGATCGCCACCACCCGACAGCTCAGCGGGTCCTCGGCGACGCGGATCGCCAGCCGAGCTCCTTCGGCACAGGTGGACTGGGTGACCTGCGGCCAGTAGAGCTCGAGCGACTCCTGGGCGACGCCCGAGTCCTCGCCCAGCTCGACGAGGACCTCGGTGATCTGGTTCGCGCCGGCGCCGGTCGCACGCTGGACGGCGATGTCGACGATCTGCTGGGCGATCCCGAATTCGTGCATCAGCCCACGACCCGGACAGCCAGGCGGAGGGCGGCGATGACTGCCTCGACCGCCGGCTCGATGGCGGCCGCGACGACGGGCGACAGGCACTCGTCGAACTCATCCACCCGCCGCGCCGTCACCCCGACGACGGTCACGTCGGTCGGGAGTCGGGCCCCCAGCGCTCGACCGGCGACGAGCGCCTCGTCGAGGGTCGCGTCGTGGACCGAATCGAGGTGCCCGACGTTCCGGCGGATAACGTCCGCGAGCGGACGCGACGAGACCGTCCCCTCGTCGTCCGCTTCCTGGACCGCGTCGGCGATCACGACCCGGTCGTAGCCGACGAGCCGCTCCATCAGGCTGAACCCGCCCACCGCCAGCCGATCGAGCTCGACGGCCCCGACGGACGACCGGGTTGCGGCGTCGTCCCGAAGCCGCCGCTCGAGGGCGTCGACGATCCGCCAGCCGGCGCCATCGTCCCCGAGGATCGGGTTGCCGAGCCCCACGACCAGCGCCGGGCGGGCGTCAGCCGTCCCGTCGAAGGACACCGATCGTCCTCCCGCCCGTGTCCCGGATCGTCACCTCGAGGGGCATCCTTCCGGGCAGCGAGTGCGTGGCACAGCCGAAGCACGGGTCGTAGGCGCGGAACGCCATCTCGATCCGGTCCAGGAGACCGTCATCGACGACGACCCCGGCCTTGATGAGACCGCGGGCGGCGCGATCGATCGACATCGCGATCGGCGCATGATTGTTCGTCGTGCCGACGATGAGGTTGACCCCGGTCACGATCCCGTGCTCGTCCGTCCAGTAGTGGTGGGTCAGCGTCCCGCGCGGCGCCTCGACGCTGCCGACGCCTTCGCCCGGCGGTTCGGTCGGAACGGTCCGCACGTGGTCCGAGGTGATCTCCGGATCGTGCACGATCTCGATCATCCGCTCCGCGGCGTAGAGCATCTCGACCAGCCGAGCCCAATGGTTGGCACCCCGCTGGTGGACGAGCGAGCGGCGCCCGCCGACGGGCGGGGCCAGCGTGTCGAAGAGTCGCTCGTAGGCCTCCTGGGCGCGCGGCGTGGCCATGCCCTCGGCGGCGTTCAGCCGGGCCAGCGGCCCGACGCAGTAGACCCCGGAGTCCTTGCCGTCGACGAAGCCGCGCCAGCCGATCCGGCGGAGGTAGGGGAACTTCAGGTACGTCCACGGCTCGACGTGCTCGGCGATCCAGTCCCGGTACTCGGCCGGGGCGTAGGTGCCGATCCGTTCGCCATCCGGGGCGACGACGCTGATCCGACCGTCGTACAGGGCGACCCGGCCCTTGGTGTCGACGAGGCCCGCGTAGTACGTCTCGTGACGGAACAGGTCGCCGAGGAGCAGGTCCCGAATGCCGGGATCGCCGGTCAGGGTCCGGTCGAACAGGTCCAGGCTGTCGCTCGCGAAGTCGAGCATCGCGCGGGCGATCCCCTCGATCTCGGCCCGCTCGTCCTCGCCGATCCCATGAGTCAGCCCACCTGGCACGGAGGTGCACGGGTGGATCGCCCGGCCGCCGATGATCTCGACGACCCGGTGCCCGGCGCGGCGCGTCTCGATCACCCGGCCGCCGACCTCGAGGCCGACCTTCCGGATGACGCCGAGGATGTTGCGATCGGCCACCGGCGCGTCGGGACCCACGAAGATGTCCGGGCCCGCCAGCGCGTAGAAGTGGGTGGCGTGGTCGGTCACGAAGAACGCGCAGTACATGAGCTCCCGAAGGAGCTTCGCGGTCCGCGGCGGATCGACCCGGTACACCGCGTCGGCGGCCTTGGCGGCGGCCAGATGGTGCGCCTCGGGACAGACGCCGCAGATCCGGTTGGTCAGGACCGGCATCTCCTCGACCGGCCGCCCCACGCAGAACGATTCGAACCCGCGGAGCTCGGGTACCTGGAAGTACGTCCGCTCGACGTCGCCCTGCTCGTCGAGGAAGATCTCGATCTTGCCGTGGCCCTCCAGGCGGGTGATCGGGTCGATCGTCAAACGGGTCATCGTCCGGCCCCCTGCAGCGCTCCGGCAGGAACGGGCTCGGCCGGCTCGACGGACGACGTCCGCGCCGCGCGCGCACCGCGCAGGAGCGATCCGGCCAGGCTGAAGCGGTAGAACTGCCCGACGGGGTCCGGCAGGCCGTCAAGGATGTGGTCGATCTCCTCGGGCTCGCTCGCGTCGACCACCGACGCGAATGCCGAGAGCAGTCGCGCCCCGAAGTCGACGACACCGTCCGCCGGTCCGTAGCAGCCGATGCAGGGTGCTCCCGCCAGCGGGCACTTCGCCCCGCAGCCACTCCGGGTGGCCGGTCCGTTGCAGGGCAGCCCCTGCTCGAGCAGGCACAGCGAGGGATCGACCGAGGCGAGCTCCTGGATCCGGGTGAACCGGGCAATCCGCTTGATCCCGCGGTCGCGTCGGCACTCTTCGCAGACGGTCGAGTCGCCGCCGCCGAGGACGGAGCCCGCGGGCGGCAATGGCGCCTTCCCGTCGAGCGCGGCCGTCAGGAGGCCGAGAACGTCGGCCACCCGCTCCGACTCGGGCGGGCAGCCGGGGATCCGGTAGTCGACCGTCACGACCTGGTCGAGCGTCCGTACGAGGCTGCCGAGCCCCGGGAGGTGGAGCTCACCCTCCGGAGCCAACCACGCCCGCACGGGGCGAAGATGGTCGGGGTTCTCGGTGGACGGGCCCTCGAAGGCCGTCGCCAGGAGCTCGTCGACCGATCGCAGGTTCGCGAGGCCCGGGATGCACCCCTCCGTCGCACACGAGCCGTAGGCCACGAGGATGACCGACTTGCGACGCAGGAGACGGGCGAGCTCCTCGTTCTCGTCGTTGCGGATCCCACCCGAGAACAGCGTCAGGTCGATCGATCGGTCGGGCATCCGGGCGAGGTCGTCGTACTTGGCGTCCATCACCGTCGGCCACAGGACGATCTCGAAGCGCTCGGCGAGATCGAGGATCGCCTCGTGGAGGTTGAGCACACTGATGTCGCAGCCGCCGCACGAGGCAGCTCCGTACATCGCGAAGCGGTAGCGCGTCCCGGCGGTCATCTCGCAGCCGCCACCGGGACGGGAGTCGCGGTCGGTTCCGGACGCGGACGTGGGGGCGGCGACGCGGCTTCCGGGCGACCCCAGCCCAGCGGGCCGAGCTCGCGCACCTCGTCCACGATCCGGGTGAACTCGTCCGCCAGTCGCTGGCCCTCGGCCGCGCTCGCATAGACGCGCTGGAACCGCTGCGGCTCGATACCGAGCTCGCCAAGGACCCGGGAGAGGAGCTCGTACCGGCGGAGGGCCTTGACGTTCTGGACCCGGTAGTGGCAATCGGCCGGCCAGCAGCCGGTCATGACCACCGCGTCGGCCCCGCCGGCGAACGCCTTGAGCACGAAGGTCGGATCGAGCCGGCCCGAGCACATGAGACGGACGAGCCGGACGTTCGGGGGGTACTTGATCCGGGCCGTCCCGGCGAGGT
Organism: uncultured Chloroflexia bacterium; assembly: GCA_963813705.1. GTDB lineage: Bacteria > Chloroflexota > Limnocylindria > Limnocylindrales > CSP1-4 > Chersky-267. The sequence goes on along the minus strand of CAWFAH010000011.1, from coordinate 1,047,936 downwards.
CGGCGGCTCGGTAGCTGCACCAGTTGCAGGTGAAGCCGATGATCACGGGCTCGAACCCGATCCCGGGCGCCACGTCACCCGACCGCGTCGGGGTCTCCTTCGGGAGCTCGGGTCGGTCCACGACGCTGGCCGTCATGCCGGCACTGCCGCTTCCGGCTGCCGAGATGCCCGCGTGGCATCCGTGCGGTCGACCATGAGGAGGCCCTCGATCTGGCCGAGGATCTGGGCGTCGCTGAACACGCTCCCGGCAATGGCGCCGGCCGGGCAGGCGGCGACGCACACGCCGCACCCCTGGCAGAGCGCCGCGTTGATCTCGGCACCGGCCGTCGACCCGAACGAGATCGCGCTGTACGGACACAGATCGCCGCAGATCCGGCAGCCCGAGCAGCGGGCCGCATCGACGGTCGCGCGGATCGGCTCGAGCGCCATCTCGCGCTGCTGGATCCGGCCGAGGATCCGGGCCGCGGCTGCCGCGCCGGTGGCAACGCTGGACGGGATGTCGCGCGGCCCGAGCGCGCATCCGGCGGCGAACACGCCCTCGGTCATCGTTGCCACTGGGTCGAGCTTCGGGTGACGCTCGATGACCCAGCCGTCGGAGCTGCACGTGATCCCGAACCGGCGGGCGATCTCGGACGCGTCGGGTTGCGGCTCGAGGCCCACGGAGAGGACCACCATGTCGACGGGGATCCGGCGCTGCCTGGCGGCGAGCGTGTCCTCGACCTGGACGACGATCTGGCCGGCGGCCTCGGCTTCCTCCGGCAGGCGCAGGCTGTCGGTGATCTCGGCGACCCGCCCGCGGATGAAGGTCGTGCCCTCGTCCTGCACACGCTGGTAGAACTCGTCGAATGCCTTCCCAGGTGCGCGGATGTCGATGTAGAACTCGTACACCTCGGCTGCGGTGTGCTCGCGGACGAGGTGGGCGAACTTCAGGCTCTGCATGCAGCAGATGGCCGAGCAATAGTTGTTGTAGTTCCGGTCTCGACTGCCGACGCAGTGAACGATCGCGACGCTGCGCGGCTCGGTCACCCCGTCACGGAGCACGATCCGACCGCCGGTCGGCCCGCTGGCGTTGCTCATCCGCTCGAACTCGAGGCTCGTGAACACGTTCGGCAGCCGGCCGTACCCGTACTGCTCGATGCGCCGCGCGTCGAACGGCTCGAACCCGGTTGCAACGACGATGTTCCCGACCTGGATCGTGACTTCCTCGGCCTTCTGCTCGAAGTCGATCGCGCCGGTCGGGCAGAGCTTCTCGCAGGCCTTGCACGTCCCGCGTTCGAAGTAGATGCAGTTGTCCGGGTCGAGGACGGGGAACTTCGGGACGGCCTGCGGGAATGGTCGGTAGATCCCCTTGCGCAGGCTGAGTCCGGCCCCGAACGCCGTGTCGACGACCTTTGCCGGGCACTTCTCTTCGCAGATCCCGCAGCCGGTGCACAGGTCGGTGTTCACGTACCGCGGCCGGTGGAGGATCTTCACCACGAAGTTGCCGACGTACCCCGAGACCTCGGTCACCTCGCTCCAGGTATGGAGCGTGATGTTGGGGTGCGAACCCGCCGTCACCATCTTCGGAGTGAGGATGCAGGCGGCACAGTCGAGGGTCGGGAAGGTCTTGTCGAACTGGGCCATGTGGCCGCCGATCGAGGGCTGCCGCTCGACGAGGTGGACGGGGAAGCCGGCGTCGGCGATCTCGAGCGCCGCCGAGATCCCGGCGATTCCGCCGCCGACAACGAGCGTGGTGGGGTTGATCGGCACGCGGAACGGCTCGAGCGGGACCTGCTCGCGGACCCGCAGGACGCCACCGGCCACGACCGCCTCGGCCTTGGCCGTCGCGGCCACCTTGTCGGTATGGACCCACGAGACCTGTTCGCGGATCGACACGAGCTCGCACAGGTAGGGGTTGAGACCGGCACGCTCGCTGGCGCCGCGGAACGTCTTCTCGTGCATGTGCGGCGAGCAGGCCGCCACGACGACGCGGTTGATCCCGAGCTCCGCGATGTCCTTCTCGATCAGCTCCTGGCCGAGGCTGGAGCACATGAACGGGTAGTCCCGGGCCACGACGACCCCGTGCGGACCGAGTCGCTCGGCTGCCCAGTCGCGGACCGCGGCCACGTCGACGGTCCCGGCGATGTTCGTGCCGCAATGGCAGACGTAGACGCCGATCCGCGGCTCCGGGGCGGTCGCGGCCTCGGGCCCTGGCGCGGCCTGGTCTGGCCGCGCCGTGGCCGGGTCGGGTACCGGGTCAGGCGGGTCCGTGACCGTGCTCGCCACACGCCCTGGGCCGCTCATCGACGGGCCTCGTCGTCGATCGGCCGGGGCATCGGCAGCCCCGACGGCTTCTTCGCGCGACGAGCGGGCCCGGTCGCGACGGAGGTCGCCGTGCCGCCGCCGGGGGCAGCCGCGGTGGCCGCGCCTTCGGCCGGCGTCACGTCCGGGGCCACCGCCTCGACCGGCGGGAGCTCGGTCCAGATCCGGTCGAGCGCCCGGCGGGCCGACACCAGCTCCGCGCCGATCCCGACCTCGTCGGGACGAGCACCGAACGCGAGCCCGATGAGCTGGGTGAAGAACAGGATGGGCATCCGGTAGCTCGTATGGAAGTGGCGATTCATCTCGGCCTGATAGGCGTCGATGTTCATCTGGCACATCGGGCAGACCGTGGCGAGGAGGTCCGCGTTCAGGCGGTCGGCCGAATCGACGATGCGGCGGATCAGCTCGAACCCGGTGTCCGGGCTGATCTGGGTCATGTGGCCGCCGCAGCAGCTCGTCCGGAGCGGGAAGTCGACCACGTCCGCGCCGAGCGCGGCCAGCAGACGATCGAACTCGCGCGGCTGCTCGCGATGCGCCCACCGTCCGTCGAGATCGGGCCGCGTCACGAGGCAACCAAGGTATGGGGCCACCCGCAGGCCGGTCAGCGGCCGGGTGACGTGGCGGGCGACCTCGTCGATCCCGACGTCCTCGACCAGCACATCGAGCAGATGGCGGACGGCGACCGAGCCCGGCGTGTAGCTCAGGTCGGCCGCACCGAGAGCGGCATTCAGGCGGTCGCGGAGCTCCGGGTCCGTCCGGGCGTAGTGGTCGGTCTTGGCCAGGTTGACGTAACAGAGACTGCACGGTGCCACGAGCGTGTCCGAGCCGTTCCGCTGGCGCTCCGCCAGGGCGAGGTTTCGGCCGATCAGCGCGTAGCCGCCCAGCGGGCTGAGCGTCAGGTACTCGCTCGCCCCACAGCAGTTCCAGTCCTCGATCTCGTGAAGCTCGATCCCGAGCGGGCCGAGGATGGTCGCCAGTGATTCGCCGTAGGCGCGGGCGCTCCCGGCGAGCGAGCAGCCCGGGTAGAAGAGGTAGCTCGTCACGCCGTCACCTCGGCGGTGCGTCCGGCAGCCTCGATCTCGGCGGCTCTCGCGAGGATGGCCCGAAGGCCGGTCGTGTCCTTGATCCGATGTGGGACGAATCCCATCCGCCCCCGCGCGACCATCCCGACGCCCATCGGGGTCATCCCCGGCAAGCGGAGCAGGTAGTGACGCAGGTAGTGCGCGGCGACGAGCCCGACCTCGAAGCTCCGGCCGTAGCGATGGATGTTGGCGATGAAGGTCCGGGAGAAGTCGGGCGCGGTCCGGTCCGGAGCCAGCCCCTCGCGCGCGGCGATCGACTTGATCGCGTACATCACGTCCGGGATGTGGATCTCCTGCGGGCAGCGGACCGTGCAGAAGTAGCACGCCACGCACATCCAGGGGGTGTTGCTCCGCAGGACCTCGTCCCGGAAACCGGCACGGATCAGCGCGAAGAGCAGCCGCGGCGTGTGGTCCATGTCGGCAGCCGACGGGCACGAACCGCCGCAGGTCCCGCACTGGATGCAGGCTTCGAGGCGCGAGTCGCCCGGGGTCGCCGCACGGATCTCATCGACGAAGTGCCGATCGATGCCCGTGGGCCATGCCTCGGATCCGATCGTCAGGGCCATGCAACTCGTCCTTAGCAGGTCGAGCCTCAGACGCCCGGGTTCCGCTCGGCGATCGTCGGGCGAACGCCCGGGACGGGCGGAGGTTCAGGCCACCCCGGCCAACTCGGCCTGGGTCAACGCGGCTCGGGCCTTTGCTTCGTCGTCGACGGTGAACGCCATCTCCATCACGCCGGCCCGGTGACCGACGGTCAGCGTCCCGAGGATGTTGACGCCGGCCTTGGCGAGCTTCTCGGTCACCTCAGCGAGCCCGCCCGGCTGATCCATGACGTCGACGACGATCATGGTTCCCTCGAGGTAGTCGTGGCCGAGACCGCGCAGGACCTCGCGCGTCTCGTCCTCCTTCTCGGTCGTCATGAACGCGCAGGCAATGGATCCGGTGCCGGCGCACGAGATGTGGGTGATGTTGATCCCACGGCTGCCGAGCGCTCTGGCGAGGTGAGCGAGTTCACCCGGCCGATTCTCGAGCTGGACCACGAACTGGCGTCCCATCGAGCGCCTCCTGTGACCCACCGTGCGTGGATCTCATACGGCTCCGCTCCGGTTCGTCCGGAATCCACGGTCCGGACCGGGACAGATCAGCGGTCGGGCGTGCTCCCGGCTGTGGCCATCGTCCCGACCCCGGCAGGCCTCCGGCAAGTGCCATACCGCCCCCGGGCACGGCACCATTAGCCCCCGGCCGGCAGCCGGCCGTCGGACGGGCCGGCCCGAGCCCGGTCGCGCCTAGAAGATCTCGGGGATGAACGTCTGGTCGGCCATCGGCGGGCGGACGTAGCCGGCCTCGCTCTGGCGGGGCGGCAGGGTGATCGGCTCGGGTGTCAGGTCCTCGTACGGGATCTGCGCCAGGAGGTGCGCGATGACGTTCAGCCGCGCCCGCTTCTTGTCGTCCGAGCGGACCACCCACCAGGGCGCCTGCTTGATGTCGGTGTGGGCGAACATCTCGTCCTTGGCCTTGGAGTAGTCCAGCCAGCGCGATCGCGAGGCGAGGTCCATCGGCGACAGCTTCCAGCGTTTCGTCGGGTTCTGGATCCGGGCCTCGAATCGACGCTCCTGCTCGGCGTCGCTCACGCTGAACCAGTACTTGAGGAGGACGATCCCGCTCCGGACGAGCATCCGCTCGAACTCCGGGCAAGAGCGCAGGAACTCCTGGTACTCCTCGTCCGTGCAGAACCCCATGACCCGCTCGACGCCGGCACGGTTGTACCAGGACCGATCGAAGAACACGATCTCGCCGGCCGCCGGCAGGTGCTCGACGTAGCGCTGGAAATACCACTGCGTCCGCTGACGCTCGGTCGGCGCGGGCAGCGCGACCACTCGGGCGAACCGCGGGTTGAGCGGCTCGGTGATGCGCTTGATCGCGCCGCCCTTGCCCGCCGCGTCACGACCCTCGAAGATCGCGACGACCTTGAGCCCCTGGTCGCGGACCCACTCCTGCCACTTGACGAGCTCGACGTAGAGCCGACTCAGCTCGCGCTCGTAGTCACGGTTCGAGAGTGGCGGCCGGGCGATCTCCGGCGCGTCGATCGCGGCGGCCGGGATCGCCAGCTCGTCGCGCTCGCGCCGGCGGTTCCGGCCCGTCGCGCCCGCGCGAGCCTGCGCCTGATCCGTGCGCTCGGTCTTCCTGGTCGCCATGGCGGTTCTCCGTCGGCCGTTCCACGCCGCGTCCGGCTCAGCCGAAGTATCTACCCGCTCGCCCGGGAACGAGGCGAGAAGCGCGCTCAGACGACGCGGACGGCCGGCTCGAGCTGCCGGCCGACGATCGACGACAGGCGCTCGACCTCTGCCGCGAGGTGCGCGCGCGGCGGGAGCCCGGCCTCGTTGAACCAGTCGACCTCGACGCGGTCCTTTCTCCGGTCCCACGTCCCGGACACGGAACCGCCGGCGATCACCAGCGGTGCGATCCAGCCGCTCTGCCGGCTCACGGCCGGGCGCCGCTCCGGCGCAACGATTCGCGGATCGTCGGTGCCGGGTCCGAGCACCCAGGCGTCGAAGCCGGACACGAGACGGACGGTCGTCGTCGGGGTCGTGCCGGCGAGATCATCGACGTCCGCGCTCATCACCCACGCTCGCTCTCCGTCGACCTCGACCTCGGTCACCCGATCGCCGAGCGCACCGAACCATGCCCGGACCGGCCGGCGGCCAGCGCAGCGCGGACTTCTCCGGGGCGCGATGAGGTCTGCCGGACACGGACCCCCAGCTCCGCCGTCGACGCCATCTGAGCCTGCACGCCGCCGAGCCGCCGAACCACCTCGTCGGCCGGCAGGTCGACCGCCGGATCGAGCATCTGGCGACGCATCCGCCAGGCGAGCGCCTGGGTCCACGACACGCTGACGGTCATCCGACGAGCCTACCGAAGATCAACGGCGCAGCCGGCCGTCGCCGGTTCGCAGGCAGGCGACGCACGCTCGCAGCGCGCGCCCCGGCAGCGCGATGCGGGCCGACCGGTTCGTCCAGGACGCCGCGCGCCCGTCGCCGGCGGCGGTCTCGCACCACACGAGCACGGCCCCCAGTCGCAGGTAGCGCTCGTAGAAGCCGCGCGCCCCGTCGAATCCCCGGCTCGTGAAGAACAATTCGTCCTTCCGGTCGGCGCGGGCTCGCAACGCCCGGGTCGCGCCCGCGACATCGAACGCCTCCGCGCTCTCCCCCTCGATGGCGATCAGCACGGCATTTGGCATGCTTGGGGGCAGCTGGCGGAGCTTCGCCAGGAGCTGGCCGCCCGGCGCCGTCCCGTCCGGGGCACGACGCACCCGCGTCACCTCGAGGTTGAAGGTCCGCTCAGCGCGGAACGCGACGGTGAAGTCGGGACCCGGGTTGCCCGATCCGTACGCCTCGAACGCAAGCTCGATCCGGCGGTCGGCGAGGAGCAGGTGCGCCGCCTGCAGCTCGGCGCGAACGTCGCGTCGGGCCTCGGCGTCGGCTGCGCCGCGCAGCTTCTTGCGGATCTTCGCCCGATGCGTCTCGGCGAAGGCCCGGAACCGCGGCGATCCGGCCAGCCACCCGGCCAGCTCCGCCGCGAGCGGCTCGGAGACGTCCTCGTCGAGCAGATCGAGCGCCAACCGCGCGACGGCGCTGGCGGGAGCGGTCGGGCCGGCCATCGGGCGAGCCTAGCCGACGAGGCGGCCGGAGGTCACGGAGGCACGACCGGCTCGATGGCTCGTGCGGTCCGATGGCGCCCATGGACGGGCCGCGTACGATCTCGACATGACCGCCACACGCGTCCCCCCGGCCCGGACCGGCGGCATGGGCCCGGACCAGGAGATCCGGTTCTGCCGCGGTGCATCCGGCGTCCGGATCGCCTATGCCATCCACGGCAGCGGGCCGCCGCTCGTCATCGTGTCGTGCTGGCTCAGCCACCTGCGTTTCGACTGGCAGAGTCCCGTGTGGCGCCACTTCCTGACCGAGCTCGGCACGATCGCCACCGTCATCCGCTACGACGAGCGAGGCTTCGGGCTGTCCGACTGGACGATCGACGACTTCTCGCTCGAGGCCCGGGTCGGCGACCTCGACGGGGTGATCGCCGCGACCGGCCTGGATCGATTCGCCGTCCTCGGGATGTCCGGCGGCTCGACGGTGGCAATGGCCTATGCCGCTCGGCATCCCGAGCGGGTGACCCGGCTCGTGCTGTACGGGACGGCGTGCGGCATGCCGGTGATCTTCGATGACGCCGCACTCGCGGAGGAGGAGACCTACCGCGGCCTGATCCGGGTCGGCTGGGCCCGCGAGGATCCGGTGTTCCGGCGCGTCTTCACGAGCCGGTTCATCCCGGACGCGACCGAGGAGCAGATGCGCTGGTTTGACGGTCTGCAGCGGATGTCGACGTCCCCCGAGAACGCCGTTGCCAGCCGGGTCGCCAGGCAAGCGGTCGACATCGCCGACGAGCTGCCACGGATCGTCGCGCCCACGCTCATCCTGCAGGCCGTCGGTGACCAGATGACGACCTTCGACAACGCGCCGTTCGTGGCCGCCCTGATCCCGTCCTCGCGCCTCGTCCCGCTCGAGAGCGACAACCACATCCTGCTGGCCGACGAGCCCGCGTGGGGCGTCTTCCTGCGCGAGGTGCGCGCGTTCCTCGAGCCCGATCGGCTGGCCGCGACCCGCGCCCCGGCGGCGATCCGCGAGCTGTCCGGGCGCGAGATCGACGTCCTCCGCCTGGCCGCCACCGGCCGCTCGAACGACGCGATCGCGGCCGAGCTCGGGCTGAGCGTCCGGACCGTCGAGCGCCACCTGTCGAACGCCTACGGCAAGCTCGGGGTGTCGGGCAAGGCGGCCCGCGCGGCGGCGGTCGCCGATCTCATGCGCGGCCAGCTCGACTGACCCGGCTACGCGTACGCCGACACGACACGGCGCGGCGGCGCTCGCAGGTTGGCGGGTACCACGGTTCCCCGCGTCCGGGTCGCGGTCGTACGGTCGAGCGGTCGGCTCCGTCCCGGGGCCGTCGGACGATGGAGGACCGCATCATGGCCGTCGACGTGCTCACCGCGACCACCGAACGCTTCCGCAGCGACCCGAGCGCGGCCCGCTCCGCGCCGTCGGTCAGCGCGACGCTGGTCAACGGCCATGCCCGGCTGTCGGCCGGGTCGTTCAACTGGGACGCGGACCTGCCGGCCGGCCTCGGCGGCCAGAACCTCGCCCCGAGCCCGACCGCCTATCTCCTCGGCGCCCTCGCCGGCTGTGGCGTGGCGTTCCTCAACGACACGCTCGCACCGCAGTTCGGCGTGCGCATCGAGTCGGTGACCGCGGTCGCCACCTGCACCTCGGACCTGCGCGGGCTGCTCGGCATCGACGGCGCCAGCGCCGAGCTGGCGGACATCGGAATCGACATCGAGGTCGTCTCGCCCGATCCGGCGTCGCGGACCGAGCCGATGCTCGCCGCGTGGCGGGAGCGGTGCCCGATCTTCCTCGCCCTGCTTCGCCCGAACGCGGTTTCCCTGACGAGCCGGGTGACCGCCCCCGTCTCGTGAGCCGCTGACCGCCGGGCGCTCAGGCTCCCGCCGCGATCGGCTCGCTCATGTGGTCCGGCACGATCTGGGTTCCCTGCTCGCCGGCAACGAGTCCGCCGAGCGCGGCCAGCGTCCCGATCGCGGCGCGCCGGCCCGTCTGCCGGACGAACGTCATCGCGGCCTCGGCCTTGGGGCCCATCGACCCGGCGGGGAGCGAGAGCGTCTCGAGGCCGGCCGGGGTCACGCGCCGGATCGGCGCCTGGCTCGGCGTGCCGAAGTCGCGGTAGATCGCGTCGACGTCAGTTGCCATGAGCAGCAGGTCGGCGTCGAGCTGCTCAGCCAGGAGGGCGCTCGCCCGATCCTTGTCGATGACGACCTCGGCCCCGACGAGCCGGCCGGTGCCAGCCTCGAACATCGTCGGGATGCCGCCGCCGCCGGCGCAGACAACGACGACGCCGCGCTCGAGCAGCCAGCGGATCGGCCGGATCTCGAAGATCCTGACGGGCTTCGGCGACGCCACCACCCGACGCCACTTGTCGCCGTCGGGCTTGATCGACCAGCCCTTGTCGGCGGCGAGCCGCTCGGCCACCTCGCGCTCGTAAACCGGCCCGATGAACTTCGTCGGGTCGGCAAACGCGGGGTCGGCGGGGTCGACTTCGACCATCGTGAGCAGGCTCGCGAACGGTCGCTCGACGGGCAGGAGATTGCCGAGCTCCTGCTCGATGAAGTAGCCGATCATGCCCTCGGTCTCGGCCCCCAGGACGTCCAGCGGGTACGCCTCGACCTCGGAGTACGCCGCGGCCTGGAGCGCCAGCAGGCCAACCTGTGGACCGTTGCCGTGCGAGATCACCAGCTCGTTCCCCGCCGCGATCGGGACCAGCGCCCGGGCCGCGGTCCGGACGTTCTCCCGCTGCTGCCCGGCGGTCATCGGCTGACCACGCTGCAGCAGGGCGTTGCCGCCGAGGGCGACCACGATGCGCATCGGTGCAGACTCAGCTGCCGATCGTGGCCACGAGGACGGCCTTGATCGTGTGCATCCGGTTCTCGGCCTGGTCGAACACGATCGACGCCGGGGACTCGAAGACCTCGTCGGTGACCTCCATCTCGGAGATCCCGAAGTGCTCGAGCGTCTCGCGGCCGACCTTCGTCTCGGCGTTGTGGAAGGCCGGCAGGCAGTGCATGAACTTGGTCGTCGGCTTGCCGGTGGCCGCCATCGCGGCGGCGTTGACCTGGTACGGGGCGAGCAGCCGGATCCGCTCCGCCCAGACCTCCTTGGGCTCGCCCATCGAGACCCACACGTCGGTGTACAGGAAGTCGGCACCGTCGACGCCCTCGTCGAGGGACTCGGTGAGGGTGATCCGGGCGCCGGTCCGGACGGCGATCGCGCGCGCCTCGGCGACGAGCCCGTCGTCCGGCCAGCGCGCCTTCGGACCGACCAGCCGGACGTCCATACCGAGCTGCGAGCCACCGGTCAGGAGCGAGTTGCCCATGTTGTTCCGGGCATCGCCGAGGAATGCGAAGGCGATCTCGCCGAGCGGCTTCGGGCAGTGCTCGCGCATCGTCAGGACGTCGCCCAGGATCTGGGTCGGATGGAACTCGTCGGTCAGGCCGTTCCAGACCGGCACGCCGGCGTAGGTCGCCAGGGTGTCGACGATCTCCTGGTCGAAGCCGCGGTACTCGATGCCGTCGTACAGCCGACCGAGCACCCGGGCGGTGTCCTTGATCGTCTCCTTGTGGCCCATCTGCGAGGACTGCGGGTCGAGGTACGTCACGTGGGCGCCCTGGTCGTAGGCCGCGACCTCGAACGAGCAGCGCGTCCGGGTGGACGTCTTCTCGAAGATCAGGCAGATCTCCTTCTTGCGCAGGTGCTCGACCTCCGTTCCGGCACGCTTCGCCGCCTTGAGATCCGCCGCAAGGTCGAGCAGGGCGAGGATCTCCTCGGCCGTGAAGTCGAGCAGCTTGAGGAAGTTGCGGCCTCGCAGGTCGATGGCCGTCACGGTCGCCGTCATCGGGGTCCTCGCTGCAACGGTGGAGTCCGGCCGCGGCGGTTGGGAGCGACCGGCGGCGGCTGGCCACGGTCCTCCGAACAGGAGGCCGATGTCACCATGACGGACCGGGCTTCGCGCTCGGGAGTGCCCCTTCGCCCGAACGGCCGGGCCCAACGACAGGGCCGTCGGGACCGGCCACGCGGCTCGGGTCAGCACGTCGCGAGCGCCGATTGCGGTCGGGACCCCGCCGGCGGCACTGCCCCCGAGGTACGCTGCCGGTCCGATCAAGGAGGCAGCCGATGCGCGTGACTGTGACCCCGGAGCAGATCCGATCTGCCTTCGAGGCCGTCAAGGACGATCCATCGTTCGACGAGAGCCGTGGCCTCTGGGAGCGCGGCCGGCCGCCGGTGGAGATGATCCAGGCGATGTGCCTGCGGCCGGAGATCCTGCGCGCCTTTGCCGGCTTCGGCGGGTGCGTCTATCCCGGCGGGCTGCTCGAGCGGCGGGTGAAGGAGCTGGTCATCATCACCGCCTCGAAGACCAACGAGTGCCAGTTCTGCACCGACTCGCACTGCGACCTCGTCGACATCGCGGGCATCCTGGCCGAGCCGCTGACGGCGATCGACCACCCGGCCTCGCTGGCGCCGCGCGAGCGCCTGGCCGTCGAGTACACCCGCGCCGCCATGGCCGATTCGAATGGCATCCCGGAGCCGCTCGGGCAGCAGCTGGCCGAGCACTTCAGCGACCCGGAGCTGGTCGAGCTGACGTTCCTGATCGGCTTCATCAACATGCTCAACCTGTTCAACAACTGCCTGCAGGTCCGCTACCGCCACGACTACCGCATCCTCGATCCCGCGACCCGCTGACGGCGGCCACGGGCTGGGCCTCTCGACCGCCAAAGGCTGTCAGACGAGGTCCTCAAGACGTCGGGTCATCGGCCACGCACCGGGCGATGTGTTGGAGATCACGGTGTGGGTGATCCTCGATGTGGGGTCGTGGACGGTCCGGAACGAGGCCCCGGCGTCGTACCCGACGAGCATGACCGCGTCGCCGGTCTGATGGAGCCAGAAGCCGAGCCCGTAGCGGCTCGCCTCCGATGGCACCGCGCTGCGTGGTCGGACCATCTCGGCGACCCAGTCGGTGGTGACGATCCGGCCCGCGAACAGCGCCGTCCAGAACCGCGAGATGTCGGCCGCAGTGGAGTAGGCCCCACCGTCTCCGTTCCCTCGCACGGGGAGGTGGAAGACGTTCGTCCGGTCGACGCCCTCGAGCGGGAGGTAGCCGAGTGCCGCACGCCCGGGGAGCTCGTCCGAGCGCATGAAGGCCGTGTCGTGCATGCCAGCGGGCTCGGTGACGCGCTGCCTCACGAGGTCGTGGAAGGCGATGCCGCTCGCCCGTTCGGCGATCAGTGCAAGGACGACGTAGCCGCCATTGCAGTAGGCAAACCGCTCCCCGGGCGGGAACGCAGTCGGGATCCCGTCGAGCACCGCGAGGTACTGCTCGGTCGTCGCCAGCTCATGGACCGGAACGGTCATGACGTAGTCGGTGATCTCGTGGTCGACCGCCTCATCGAGATAGTCGCCGATGCCGGAACGGTGGGCGAGCAGCTGCTCGACGGTCACCCCGTCGTCGATGAGCGGTAGATCCCCACCGAGCACCGACCGGGCGCTTGTCGCGAGATCGAGCGCACCGTCCTCGATCAGGCTGGCCACGGCGAGGGCGGTCAGGCCCTTCGATCCGCTCGCGAGGGCGAACTGCGTGTCGATCGTGTTGGAGACGCCGAGGCCGCGATGGGCGAGCCCGTACGCCTTGGCGAACGCGACGTCACCATCGCGGTCGACGCGGACGACGCCCGAGAACCCGATCTCGTCGGCGAGCTGGTCAATGGCATCCGCAAGGTCGGGCATCCCCAGGAGCGTACCCCGCCCACGCACCTCGACGGCGGGACCCGCACCGACCCGCGAAGGATCGCCACGGCGTGACCGACGTCCGACCAGCTCTGGCGCATCGCGGGACGTGCTGGTTTCGCTCAGCCGGCTTCGGGTCGCAGCATCTCGAGATACCCGATGTCGCCAGGCGATCGGCCGGCGGCGCTCAGCAGCGCAGCCGCGTCCGCCTGTTGCTGCGCGCCGTGGAAGACGATGTGGAGTAGGTACTGCCAGAGCGGGCGCTCGGCGTTCGTCAGCTCCGAATGGGCGTCGGCGGAGACGTCGTCATCGGTCAGTCCGTCGAGCCAGGCCCGCATCTCTTCCTCGTCCCGAAGCCAATGCTCGCGGATCGCGGCAGTGTCCGGATAGCGGGCTGGATCGAGGTCGTCGGTGGCCTCCGAGAGGCGGCCCTGAAGGCTGAGCCGCCAGCTCCACTCAACGTCGAGCTCGTGGACGAGGGTCGCGCGGAGGTCGCGAGGCGTGTCGATGGGCGCTCGGGTCAGCTCCTCGAGGCTGAGCGGTTCGGCCGCGTCGAGCAGCCGGTGATTGACCCAGTACAGGTAGTCGAACAAGTGCTGGACGTCCGCTTTGTTCATTGGTCGATCATGACCCAGGTCCGTGCCAGACGCTGTCGCTAGACAGCGGCGTCTCGGCGGCTCGTCGCAGGGCCATCACCGATGGACTCCGGAGGTCCTGCATGGTGCCTCGTTCCGTCTTGCCAGACTAGACGGAGGGCACGACTTGTAATTCGACGGCTGGGTGCGCCGCATCGCTGGCGTCTCCGGCAGCTGCAATGTGTTCGCGGAGTTCATCGATCGAGTCCAATGATTCGGGTACGAAGACGATGTGGGCGTCCTCGGCAGCGGCATAGTCCGCGAGTGCGCCGACCCCCTTGTCCTTGGGTAGCCACGCCGACGCCTTTGCACCGGCGCGACGACTGGCGCGGACCTGCTTCGCGATAGCCGAGCGGCCAAGAGCCTCGAGATCCTTGGGGCTCAGACGGTCGCCGAACCGATCGCCCTCCCCTTCCGAGGCCCACTGATTGGGCATCGGTTCGGACCAGCCAGGAGGCCACGTCCGCGGCGAACAGGATCACGATGCAGCCATGCGCCTTCGCGTGGACCTCAGCCGCGCGGCGAACGTCCGCGTACCCATCGTTCTCAGTGGTATACGCCACGACGGCGGCTCGAGCCCGGAGTCCTTCCGCGTACACCTGCGGATCGGCCGTGGAGCGTCGGCGATCCCGACGAGCGCCGCGTGAGCGATCAGGCGGCAACGGCTCGTGCCTCGGTCCATCCCTCCCACCGACATCACTCTCGCCGGTTTCATCCCGATCCTCGGTGAAGCCGACCGACCCGGGTCGCCCTGCCACGTCGATCTGAGAACCAGTCGTCGATGGGATCGATGACCGTCGCCCCGGCCAACCGGCGGCGCTATGTCACGCCTTCGGCGCCACGGGACCGGGCATCGGCATACGAGTCCGCATCGAGGTACAGCACAGCTGCGTTGTGATGTCGCAGGACGGATGCCGGACAGGCGGGTGAAACAGGATCGACGAGCGCCGCAGACACCGCGCGCGCCTTGGCCCGCCCTGGTACCACCACCGTGACGGCCCGCATCGCGAGGATCGCAGGGATCGTGACCGTCAACGCCCGCTGCGGTACCGCGATCGTGCTCGGGAATGCACCATCGTGGACTTGCTGGAGTCGACTGGTTTGGTCGATGTCCACGACCTTCACGGAGCGCCTGTCGGCGAAGTCGGCGACGTGAGGGTCATTGAAGGCCAGGTGTCCGTTCTCGCCGATACCAAGCACACCCAGGTCGATCGGCTCTCGTTGGAGGACTGCTTCGTATCTGGCGCATTCAGCTGCCAGGTCCTCGGCCGCGCCCTCCATGTACTCCGCTCGCCCGATCGGGACGCGCGCACCAAGGTGCACCTCGAGCCACCGTCGGAGGGTCGTTGGATCGTCGCTGCGCAAACCGACGTACTCATCGAGCTGGAGGACCTCGACGCGACGCCAATCGATCCCATCCTGACGAACCAGGGCGTCCAGGAAGGTCTCCTGCGACACGGCTGCCGCGAATACCGCTCGAACCGAGCGTTGAACGCGCAGCAACTCCCTGAGTTGGCGAGCTACGTCAAACGCGGCCGCCGCAGCCATCTCACGTGCGGACGGGTAGACACGGACGTGAAGGTGCTCGACGTTGAAGCTGCGCTCCACCCCAGTCCTGCTCCTCTCCACCGCGAACGCTGCTTCTCGTGAATGGCCTTGCGTGACCGCGTCGCGCTACAGCCACTTGGCGAGGAACCCCATGGCCTCCGTTCGCATTGCCGCCGTCTCAACGTGACCGACGTCGTACCGGCTCAGCGCGCCAGGCTTCTGGCGCGCCCGCGTCGGCGTAGACCTGCCGCAACACCGTGTCGATGCGGTCAAGGCCTGCAGGAGGGGTCAGTGGATCGTCGTTGCCCGCCAGACTCAGATGCGGTCGCGGAGCGATGAGAGCGTTGATCTCTGCCGAGGTGAAATGCCGAAGCAGCCCCGGGACGAAGTAGTAGACGCCGTGTCCGTCCAGGCCTTGTGTCTCGATCAGGGCCTGGAAGTCGGTCAGGCAGCACAGGTCGACGCAGACCTTGATCCGCGGCTCGAGCGCAGCCGCCCACCACGCCATCGTGCTGCCCATCGACATCCCCATGGTCGCGATCCTGGTGCTGTCGACGTCCGGCCTCTCGATGAGGTAGTCCACGGCCCGGAGCGTGTCGTACAGCATCATCCCCCACAGGACCTGCCCCTTCCAGAGCGTCTCCTTGAACAGGGCCGTCTCGGAACGCCCCCGGCGTTCTCCAAATGACCACATGTCGATGCACAACACCGCGCAACCCGCGGCCGTGAGCGCTTCGCCGTATGGCGGCTCTTGTAGGCCCGGCCGGCCACGCAGGACTTCGTCCTTACCCAGGTCGTAGTCGTCGCCGTGGGCGTGGTTGTACAGGACGGTCGGCCAGGGCCCGCTCCCGGCGCCGACAGGCGTCAGGAAGTAGGCGGGCACGGGTTCAACACCGTTGAGGTCGAGCGACAGCCTCTCCAACGCGTACTGCCGACGGGACTCGACCGCAACGTGGGTGGATCTGATCGGCCGATCGCGCGGAGGAAGGTCTCCCAACAGGCCATACAGCTGCCGGCGTTTCGTCTCCGTGAGCTCGAGTCGTCGCATGTCTTCTCCCGGTCGGGATAGAGGCCCTCCGCGAGGTGTGGCACCGAACCCCAAGGAGTGTCGGTTAGCTGCGTGCGCCGGGGCGTCTCCCAAGCATGCCTCTGGCATGACCAGGGGTGCCTAGCGAGCCCGCCGCCCTCGTGTCGGTGCCGGTGAGCCCGCGCTCGGTCAAAGCAGCGGCGAAGCCCTCGATGTCCTCGACGGTCAGGTAGAGGGCCGGGACGCGAACGCCCAGGTGCGAGACTGGTTCCCTGAAGTCGACCCGAACACCTCCCCGATTCGTGCCGCCGAACGTCAGATCGTGGCCGCGGACGCTGAAACGGACACCGATCGAGGTGATCCATCGCCACGGGCCCTCGATCCCCCATGAGGCGAGGTTGCTCGTCGGTGTCCTGAGGCGGAAGAAGCCGAAGTGAGCATCGAGCTCCTCGCCGCCAAGGTCGACATAGGCATTCGCCGGTCGGGCGCCGAACAGGAGCAGCACGAGCTGCGAGCGGCGGTCGATCCGGATCGGGAACCGCTGAGGCATGAGAATCAGGCCAGGAACCGGTCGATCACGGCCGCGGTCTCGTCGGGCTGCTCGAGTTGGGGGAGATCCCCGGCGTGCGCGATCGTGATCCTTTCGAGGTCGCCGTTCGCGGCGATGAGCGCTTCGGCGGCCGCGGGGTCGGTGAAGCGCGGATGATCCCCGAAGAGGAGGAGCGTCGGGTTCGAGAGCCGCTGGTATGCGCCCTCCGCCCGAGGATCGTTGAGCAGTCCGGAGACGAACGCCAGCGGAGCCCGGTCGGCGCCTGGCTGCTGGCAGGTCCGCCAGCAGTACCGCTCGTACTCCCGCGGGACCTGCTCCGGATCCGCGAAGGTCTGCCGGAGGAACCAGCGGATCACCTGACGCCGAGCGAGGACCTTGAACAGCAGCCAACCGGTCCCCGTCAGGCGCAGGAACCGGTAGAGGTTTCGGGAGGTTCGGCCGGCACTGCCCTTGAAGCGGCCGAATCCGGTCGGACTGATGAGGACGATGCGGCCGAAGTGCTGCGGATGCTCCGCGGCGGCGACGACGACATACTGCCCCGGAAGCGAAAGCGCGACGACATCAACGGACGCCTCGCCCGGCTGCAGGGCGACCGCTCGGATGCGCTCGAGCTGCTCGCCGTAGAGTCCCCAGCCGTAGGGAGCGTCGGGCCGATCAGATGTACCGAATCCGAGCCAGTCGACCAGCACGACCCGTCGGTGCTGAGCCAGCCGCGACGCCAGGGCTGCGAGCTCGATTCCGGCACCGGCCGCATTGAAGCTATGCAGGAGCACGACCGTTCGTCCCTCGCCCAGCCGGTAGCCCGAGACCCTGCCGGCGGGGGTCTCCAGATCGAACGGCACACCCAGTACGGGAGGGGGCAGGGGGGTCTTCACGCCGGTGCCCTCAGCGCCTCGATCAGGTCGCCGAGCCCTCGCGGATCCGCGACCCACCCGTCCGCACCGAGATCGAGCGCTACTCGTTCGTCCGGAACCGCGTTTCCGCCGACCAGGCGGGGAACCGTCGGTCGTTCCCGACGGGCGGCAGCCAAGAGGCGTCTGGCGGCCGGACGACGCTGGATGTCGACGACACTCACGACCACCGCGGCGAGGGATCCCACGTCGCGCATGGCAGCGGCGAGCGACGCGGTCGGCGTGTCCGGGCCCAGGTTGAGGACCCCGTATCCGGCGTCGGTCAGGATGTCAGCGAGCATCGCGACCCCGAGGCCGTGACGCTCGCCGGCTGGCATCGCGACGATGACGACTCCCTTCTTGCGGCCCGGGTGCACGAAGCGGGGGCCCAAACGTCCGATCAGCGTCGCGGCCACACTGCTCGCGAGATGCTCCTGGTCGACAGTGACGCCTGCCAACTGCCATGACGCCCCGATGGCATGCAGGGAGGGCGCCAGGACGCCGACATAGATCTCGGCTGGCTCGAGCCCCGAGACCATGGCAGCCTCGATGACCTGCCAGCTACCCTCGACATCCCCGGCGAGCATCCGCGCCTGGAGTCTGTCCTGCCACATCGATACCCGCGGATGACTCCGGCGGCTACGGTCGGGCGTTGTCGTCGCCCGCTCGAGATCGGCAGGATCGACCATCCACGTGCCGCCGATCTTCCGGGCCGGCAGGATCCCCAGCCGGACGTGACGATAGATCGTCATGTAGTGAACGCCGAGAAGATCGGCCGCCTCGTGGAGGCTGAGATGGCCGGAAGCGTCAGACGGCATCAATGCGCCAGAGTCCCCGCGAAGACCTGCCAGGCGAGCGCCGACTTCGCGACCAGGCTGAGCATGAAGTAGGCCCTCTCACCGAAGACGTACGACTCCCAGGGACCGACCCGGCGGTACTGGAGCCACATGTTAAGCGCGAAGATGTTGAAGAAGACGAAGAGCGAGACGAAGATCGCGTAGACGAACGCGGGCGGCTCGGCGGTACTACCAGGCGACCAGAGGTAGACGCCAACGGCCAGCCACGGCGCGATCCCGACGACGCACCCGAGCCAGAACGGCCACAGCGAGCCACCCGGTCGCTCGTATCGTTCCTGGACCGCTCCAAAGAAGATCATCGCCGCATTGGCCGCGAAGATCCCGATCAGCGCCGCGACGTCGCTGATGCCGGTGAGCATCGCGATGAGCACGATCATCACCGACGACGACAGCGAGTACTCAGCCCAGCGGTAGTAGTTGCGCTCCGCCGCCAGGCCGGAGATGTAGCGGCCGAAGACCCCGGGCAGCACGACGAGCCAATGGAAGACAGCCGACAGCAGGAGGAAGACGGCGACGCCCCACGCCACGGAGACTTCCAGCAGGGTCGTCGGCGCGCCGGCCGCAGTGCCCGGCGGTCCCTCAATGAACGTCGCCGTTACCGGCAGCGCGAAGGCGGTTGCGAGCGCGAGGACGGCGACGGCCTGGACGGCATGAACAACGCCCAGCCCGGTGTTCCAGCGCCGCAAGGGGACGGCCCGAGAAGCGGGGACCTCGACCGTCGATGTGGTCATGAGCTGTTCGTTGGCGATCACAGAGGCAGTCCTTCATGGGACGAGGGTGGGGCCTGGAGGAGACAGGCCCCACCCTCGCGTGGGATCGGTGGTCCGTAGGATCAGTTGGCCGGCGGCAGAATGACCTTGTCGATGACGTGGATGACGCCGTTCGACGCCATCACATCGGGAGTCACCACCTTGGCGCTGTCGTTCAGATAGACGGTTCCGTCCTTGACGGAGATGGCGATGGGCGATCCCTCGACCGAAGTCGCCGAGGTGAGTCCGGCGACGTTGTCCGATGTGACTGAACCCGAGACGACGTGGTAGAGCAGGACCTTCTTGAGAGCGGCCGGATCCTTGAGGAGGCCGTCGAGTGTCCCTGCCGGCAGTGCGGCAAAGGCCGCATCGGTCGGTGCGAACACGGTAAAGGGGCCACTGCCCTGGAGCGTCGCCACGAGGCCAGCAGCCTTGACCGCGGTCAGGAGGGTCTTGAACGAGCCCGCTTCGGTGGCGGTCTCGACGATGTCCTTGGTCATGACCGCAGCCGATGCCGAAGGCGCGGTGCTTGGGGCCGTGGCGGTCGTGGGTGCCGGGCTCTGGGTCGAGGCGGCGGTGGGTGCCTGGCTCGGCGACGCCGCGGCGGAACACGCCGAGACCGCAATCGCGAGCACTGGCACGAGGATGGCGATGGATCGCTTCATGGCTGATGCCTTCCTTTCAGGCGTTGGAATGGATGTGCAGTCGGGTTTGGCTGATCGCTGCATGACGCAGTATTTAGCACTAAATCCCTTCTGTCAAGCGGGACACCGCTGCCTTGGTTGCGGCCGTGCTGGTGGCCGGGTCAGAGAAGGCGGCGGCCCACCGCCTCGGCCTGTCGCATTCGACCGTGAAGCACCGCCTCGCGAACGCGCGGTCCAGGTGGGAGCGGTAACGACGGCGCAGCTCAGCCCCACAGCGAGGCGAGCCCGCTTGTGCTCCTGGGCCGTGGGTTGCCACCGGTCTACTCGGGCCACAACAGCTATTGGTCCTGGGGGCCTCCGCCCGCCGACAGGACGACGGTGGTCCACGTCGGCGACTGGAGACCGGAGGACTGGAGCCAGTTCTTTGTCGACTGCCGCGATGTCGCGCGCATCGACAACGGCCTCGGGATCGAGAACGGCGAGCAGGGAAAGGCCATCTCCGTGTGCACTGGACTGCGTAGGCCATGGACCGACATGTGGGCGGACCTCAGAACGATCTCATGACGCCGGACGGCGACACCGATTGGTCAGCGGAATCATTCGACGTAGCCAACCCGCAGACGGCCGCGGGCGAGAGCCTCCGGAGCCGTGCGATCTGGTCGGCAGCGCGTGACGCGCCGCCAACCCGCCGGGGTCGCAGAAGGCGGCCGCCCACCGACTCGGCCCGTCGCACTCGACGGTGAAGCATCACCTGGCAAATGCTCGGTCCAAGGTCGGAGCGGCCACGACCGCGCAGTACATGTGGATCCTGGCCCCGCGCCTACCCGAGCCCGAGGGCAGGGCCGAAGCCCGCGACCAGTCGTCTGCGATTGAGAGCCGGTGAATGAGCCCGCGCGAGCTGGGTGGCGTTTCGCGGAACCGATCATCAGGTTCCCTCGTCCGAGTAGTGTGGCGACGGCATCGGCTCATCGCTAGGGATGGCATGGCTCGCATCGGCATCGTTGCATCGGTCATCGCCTGTCTTCTCAGCGCGTGCTCTTCGCCGTCCGCCGGCGCCACCATGTCTCCGTCCGTAAGTGTCAGCGCCTCGCCTTCCGCCGTCGTCTCGCCCCTGCCGACAGACGGGACGTTCCCATCGGAGGTCGTTGGCATGCCAGTGATCAGCGTTGCCAGTGCTGATGAGCTGCTGCGATCGGGCAAGCTCGACGGCCAGGCCGTCGCGGTCGCCGGTTACTACAACGCGATGGCCCTGCCCTGCCCGTACCCGGGGCGGTACATCGGCCCGCTCGAGGGCTGGTGTCGGCTCGCGGCCTTCACCGACACACGCGCCGGTGCCCAGCTGTGCCAGTCGAATGGCGCCAATGGCATGGGCTGCAGCCAGCCGTCCGGAACGAGCCTGGCGCCCTTCTTCATGAGCGAGACGAGCGGGGACGTATTGTCGTGGCTGGCTGGGGGCGCGACCGGCGAGCCGGCCGCCCTGGTGCTCATCGGCCACGCGGGCGACCCTCGGCAGTGGCAATGCACCGCTGCGACCCAGGCCGAGTGCGCGAGCGCCTTCGTCGTCGACCGGATCGCCTGGGCGGATGGCCACGACGTCCCGCGGGCGGCTCCGCAGACGGGCAACCAGCAGTCGGGTACGCCGATCGCGCCCAAGATGACGCTCGGGCAGGTCGCGGCCGCGATCGGGCTCGGCGACGACCTGCTGACCGGGGCAGCGTTTCGGGCCGGCGACATCGCCACCGTCGACCCGCGCTGGAACTTCGCGGGTGACGACATCGAGTGGCTGGCGCGGTCGCTCGGGCCGGCTGCCCAAGCCGGATCCGCGGACACTCGATCGGAGACCGTGTGGCTCGTCGACGACGCCACCGGGAAGGTCATCGACAGCCATCCGCTGAAGCTGGCCCCTGACTACCAGCCGGCACGGTTGTGGCAGATGGCTACCGCCCACGGGGTCGACTGCTGCGCGGGCGACGTGCTTGCCTTCTACCGGGTCGAGTCCGGCGACCGCACGGTGGTCTACGAGGGCATGGTGCCCGGCGGCTCGTCGGGGGGAACGGACTCGACCACGTTCGGTGGCAGTTACGGCTCCGGACCGCTCGTCCTGCCAGCTGGTGGCTACTCGATCACCGCCTGGCTGGCGCCGTACAGCGGCGGCGTCGCGGGCGCGCCCCGTGGCGAGTGCTCCACGCAGGTCTCGCTAAGGCCGCTCGACGACGTCGCGCTGAACGCCGACTTCCCGCCCAACAAGGCGTGCACCTTCGGGCCCGCGCCTTCGCCGTCGCCTGGCTCGTAGGGTCCGACATGGCGTGGAGAGCGACGGGGCGCTGCGCCCTCGTGCTGCTGGTCACGATGGCCATGGCTGGATGCGCCTTCGCGCCCGGAGCGACTGACCCGGCCGCTGCCCATCAGCGGGCGCAGGCTGTGCTCTCCGCGTGGGCGGGTTCGGTGGCCGCCGCGGGTGAGCGCGCTGCTGTCACCCCGGTCGGCGAACTGACGGGCCAGATCGGCGACTGGGAGGAGTCCGTGGGCGACAACAACAAGCGCGCGCTCATGGCCGGGATGGTCGCGTCCAATAGCCCCCTGTCCGAAGAGGCGCCGCCGGACGGCGAGGTGACCTGGCAGGACGGCACGACGACCAAGGTGCCCCTGCTCTCGGCGCAGGACGCCATCGTCGCGATCGAGTCCACAACCGAAGCGCCCTGCCCCGACTGCACGATGCTCCTCGTCACGGACGCACAACTGACGTCCGGGCCGATCCAGACCTCGCGTGGACCGGCGACCGCACCCATCTGGGAGTTCACCCTGCAGGGCACGGGCGTCAAGGTGACCCACGTCGCGATCGCCAATCCGGTCGTTGTCACTCCCGACGAAGTCGGCTCACAGCTCGGGCTTGCGATCGACTCGGCCAGCGGGTCGGTCGGCGGCACCGAACTCACCGTCGCCTTTGTCGGTGCGCCCCATCCAGGGGACAAGCCGTGCGGTGAGGACTACACGGCAGAGGCCGTCGAGTCCAATCTCGCGGTCGTCGTCATCGTCACGCGGCATCCCCACGTGACGATCGGCGCCTGCTCGGCCGTCGGCGCACGGCGCACCGCTACCGCGACGCTCGCGGCCCCGCTCGGCGACCGGGTCGTTCTTGACCTGCAGCAGGGGACCCCGATCCCCGTCGTGCTGGCTCCGTAGGACCCGCTCGCCACAACCCGCCGGGAGCCCGACGACGCGGCCCAATCGACCGAGGGGAAACCGCGGCTTCCGACCCGCACGCTTTCGGCATGACGGCGCGCTGGTCCGATCCACACCGGCTGCCCAGCGGGAACCCGGCCCGACTCCACGACAAGCTCGGGTTGGCAGAGACGATTGGCATACTGA
Source organism: uncultured Chloroflexia bacterium (assembly GCA_963813705.1). Taxonomy (GTDB): domain Bacteria; phylum Chloroflexota; class Limnocylindria; order Limnocylindrales; family CSP1-4; genus Chersky-267. The sequence continues at coordinate 1,024,886 of CAWFAH010000011.1, read as the reverse complement.
AGCGAGTGCGCGAGCAGTCACTTCGGAGGACGTCGATGGCCGTGCGTGTTGACCTGAACATCTCCCTGGACGGCTTCGCGACAACGACCGACCAGACGCGCGAGAACCCGTTCGGGCCCGACTGGTCGCGCCTGGTCGAGGCCTACGTCGCGACCCGCACGTTCCGGGCCCGCGTGCTGCACGACACGTCCGGCGAGGGAACGACCGGCGTCGACGACGAGTACGCACAGGCGTACTTCGCCGAGGTCGGTGCGGAGATCATGGGTGCCGGCATGTTCGGGCTCCACGCCGCTGCGGATGATCCGGACTGGCGCGGCTGGTGGGGCGACGAGCCTCCGTTCCGGGTCCCGGTGTTCGTCCTCACCCACACTCCGCGCCCGGTGCTCGAGATGGCGGGCGGCACGACGTTCCACTTCCTGTCCGCGACGCCCCGCGAGGCGCTCGACCTCGCGCTGGAGGCCGCGGGCGGCAAGGACGTGCGGATCGGCGGCGGCCCGACCGTGGTCCGCGAGTTCCTCAAGGCCGGACTCGTCGACCGGCTCCACGTCGCCATCGTCCCGATCCTGCTCGGCCGCGGCGTCCGGCTCTGGGACGACCTCCGCGGGTTCGAGGATGGCTACCGCGTGACGTCGGAAGTCGCCCCGAGCGGGATCACGCACCTGACCTTCTCGCGCTGAACGTCCGGGTCTTCCGGCTCAGAGGCCCCGACCGAGCCCCCGGTCCCCGCGGGCATAGGCCCAAACGGCCGAATAGGAATCAGCCCGCAAGGGGGCTCCACGAAGGCAGGGATGCCGTCCCCGGGCGCTCGGCAGCCTGACCCGACCGCGACCGACTACGGGTCGTGGTCCAAGGGCCGTCAAGGACGGGCGGATCGTCGCGACGACCCGGGTCTGATTGTGGGCCGGGTCCCATCATTCGAGTGCCTGACGCAGACGCCGAGCGAGCCCGGAATGATACACAGCGGTGCGTGGCCGCCTGCGCGTCGATCGCGTCGGACCGTCGACACTGCCGGGCCGCCACTCCGCCGACGAACGCACCATGACGGACGGACCGGCTCCGCCAAGTGGCCGCACCAGCGCCACCGGAAAGCGCGTGGTCGCTGCCCCGAGCGCCGGGGCGTAGCGACAGGGAGCGGCGATCCTGCGCTACGGTCGGCTGAGTGTCAGCTCGCCTCCGGGCCGTCGAGATTGATGGTCACCGGCCCCTCGCCGACGCGGACGATGACGCCATCGTTGGGCTCAGCGCCGGCATTGCCCTCGCGGTGGACGACGCCCTTCGGGATGAGCACGAAGTCCCCTGGCTCGATCTCGACTCGCTCGGAGCCGCCGCGGCCGAACTCCACGAAGAACCGGCCGCGGGTGACGTGCCCGTAGGTGTCGTGACCGGGATGGACGTGCCAGACCGAGGCCTGGTGCGGGGCATTCTCGACACGCCCCACCCAAACGCGCTCGTCCGCGAACGCTTCAAAGCGCGTGACGCCCGGCGTCGCCGTCGCGACACCGTGGAGCGCTCCCCCTGTGACCACTCTCGGTTGGTCCACGTCCTAGCCTCCAAGGAGCAATGGCGGCCCCAGCAAGACCGACGGCGGGGGCCGAAGACTGGCCTATGATCCGCGCCATGGTCGCCGCCTCGTTCGTCTCGCTCCACCTGGCGCGGTTCGATCAGCTACGTACCGCCGGGCCAGTCGCTGGAGGTGACCGGCCCGGGCTCCTGTTCTGCGACGTGGGGGCCGACTGCCGGGCGGCCGGCACGGACCCGGCCTCCCGCGAGGCGTTCACGTTCCTCGTCGTTGGGCTGCACGATAGCAAGGAGTCAGCGGACCGTCTGGTCGAGGGGGTCGTGACGGTCGCCCCGTGGTTCACGGACGCGGCGGAGCGCTGGAGCGGCGTCCTGGCGCCGTTCCGCACGAAGGGCGACTCCAACCTCATCCACCCCACGGCGCCGGCCCGCCTGTTCGATCCGCTCGCCACCGCGCCCGGCCGCGACGAGCCGGTGGTCGTGTTCACCACCATCGGCTGGAACCGTGACGGCATCGACATGGCACGGGTGCAGGACGTCGGGACCGGGACGGCCGCGGTGAGGATCTCGATGACGGCTGTCCCGGGCCTCCGGTCCCAGCAGACGTTCTTCTTTCCCGGGATCGTCGCCATCGACCCGCCGACCCTCACGTTCTGGGACAACGAGGCGTCGCTCGTCGCATGGGCGCACCGACAGGCGACACACAAGCGCCAGATGGACCGCTACCGGGCGACGGGCAACGCCGACCGCGCCTCGTTCACGCGGCTCACCGCCCTCCGCAGCAACGGGACGTGGTACGGCCGGGACCCGGTCGCCGTGGCGCGGGCGCACGGGCCGGACGGGTCGGGCTCGTAGGCCGCCCGCCCACCGCTCGCCTGTCGCCCTCGATCGTGAAGCCCCACGCGCGGGTCGAGGTCGTGGCAGCGCACCCGCAGCCGAACGAGAATGCGTGGTTCCTCGGGTACGCCGAGATGCGGAGGCGCAGAAACGAGGGAATGGTCGGGGCAAGAGGAGTCGACCCGAGGAAACCTACCTCATCGGCAGCCCCAGAAGCCTTCGCTCGTCGGGGCTTCAGCTCCGAGCGCGCAGCCTCGACCTCGTCCACCACGGCGAGCAGGCGTGCGAGGTTACTCGGCGTCGCGATGGACGAGATCAGCCGTGAAGCGTCGGCCGGTAGATGAGCTCCTCGGAGTGGCCGTCGAGTGTCCGGCTCTCGACCAACTCGAGGTCGAAGTCGGCCGCACCCTCGAAGATCGGGCGCGTTCCGGTCTGACCCGTGACGACGGGAAAGATCGTGACCTGCACGCGGTCGACCAGGCCGGCGGCCATGAGTGCTCGGTTCATCGACAGGCTGCCGTGCGACCGCAGAGGCACGTCGGACTCCTCCTTGAGCCGGGTGACCACGGTGACGGCGTCGCCGCGCGCCAGGGTCGCGTCTGGCCAATCGAGGGGTTCTTCGAGCGTCGTCGAGACGACTGTGGTCGGCAGATTCCTCATCGCTCCATTCACCGGGTCGACGTCCTTCAAGGACCCGGTTTGCGGGCCGATGGACTGCATGAACATCCGCATGGTGTTCGCACCGAGGACCAGGCGCTGCGGCTCGCGATAGAGGGCGAGGCGGCGGTCGAGGAACTCCGGTCCATGCTTGCCCCAGTAGCCGCCCCAATCACCTTCGGGGCCGTAGGAGCCGTAGCCGTCGAGGGTGGAATAGACGTCGAAGGTGTAGAGAGCGGTCACGTTGGTCTCCTTGCGTTTTCGGCCCGGACTTCTACCTCATCCTCGCCGTCGGCGCCGCACTGGCCGCAGTGCTCTTCGTCTTGCGGAACGAGGCGCCCAGAGCCATTCGAGCAACATGTCGACCTCCACCTCGTGGGCCGACCGCGCATGCTCGCCGGCCAAAGTGGCCGTCAGCGGGGTCTGCGCACGGTCGAAGGCGAGCTGCGCACCGCCGAACAGACCCAGCGGTATTCAAGCACGCCGACCTGCATAGTCATACAGCGGGTCTTCGCGCCGATACGGCGCACGATGATCGGATCGCCGCACGGGTGGTGGTGGACGAAGCCCATCGGAGCGGCAGCTCGACGCCGCAGCCGCTCCAGCTCCTCGGCACTTGGACGGACGGGGCCGACAGCGGCTTACCTACAATCCCCCGGTGGACTTCCCCATCGTCGAGGAACTCACCAAGGGTGAGCGACAGCGTGCCATCGCGACGATTGTCGCGGCGTTCATCGCGGACCCCGTCGAGCGGTGGCTCTATCCGGGAGCGTCCGAGTACTTGATCCACTTCGGTCGGTTCGTCGAGGCATTCGCAGGGCGAGCCTTCGAAACCCGGACAGCGTGGGCAATCAACGACGTCGGGGCTGTCGCGCTCTGGCTGCCACCGGGCATCGCCACGGACGGCGACGCGGTGGTTCAGGTCCTCACCGAAACCGTCGCTCCAGCGAAGCACGCCGATACGTTCGCGGTCCTCGAACAGATGGAGGCCGCTCACCCGACATATCCGCACTGGTATCTCGCCCTACTTGGGGTCGACTCATCCCATCAGGGGCGCGGCCTCGGGTCGCGCCTTCTGGAGGCGGGACTGCGGAGCGCCGATGCGGACCACCTGCCCGCCTATCTCGAAACCCCCAACCCAGATTCCGTCGCGTTCTACGAACGGCACGGCTTCGTTGTGTCGGGACGAGTGCAAGCCGGGACCTGTCCGCCCATGGTGTCGATGGTGCGAGCAGCGCGCTGACCCGTACGGCTGCATTGTTCATGCCGGCGCGCCCCGAGCGACGCTGCCGCTCACCACCGACGAGACCGGCAAGGGCGTGAGGCTGCTGTTGGAGATCGGCTGGGCAGTTAACCGCATCACGGAAGCGACCTGGTTCGCCCACTCGGCCGTTTCCGATATCGGAAACGCTGCTGCTCGACGGGTCTAGTGCGGATGGTCGGGGCGAGAGGATTTGAACCTCCGACCTCATCGTCCCGAACGATGCGCGCTACCAAGCTGCGCCACGCCCCGACCGAATGCCCGTTTGACAGGGCTTCGGGATGATACTTCAAGGTCGGTCCGACCGTCACCCGGGCACCGTCGAGGAGGATGAGATGGCACGTCTCCTGGTTCACATCGCCACGGGTCCCGAGAACCCGACCCGTGTGGCGCTCGGCCTGCTCGTCGCGCGGACGGCCCTGGAGGCCGGCCACGACGTCGACCTCTTCATTGCCGGCGACGGGGTTGCGGTCCTGCGCCCCGAAACGCTGGATGCCGGCAGCGGAATCGGGACGGGGAGCCTGCGCGAGCACGTCGAGGCGCTGGCGGCGGGCGGGGCGCGGTTCTACCTGTCCGGACTCTCGAGCAAGGCCCGCGGGATCAGTGCCGAGGCCCTCGGCGGCCTGGCGGTGACGCTCGCCCCGCCGGCCCGGCTCGTGGAGCTCGCGTTCGAGGTCGACCGCGTCCTCACCTACTGAGAAATCCGCGCCGGACCGGACCGCTCCGGCTCACGAAGGCCGCGTCCGTCGTCAGTCGAGTCTGCGCCAGAGCGGCATGATCACCGGCTGGACGCCGCTGGACGTCGTCCAGAAGTAGGTGACCGGGCGCCAGGCGAGCTCGGCGGCGGGATCCTCGGGCGGGAGCGTCGTCTCGAGCAGTCGAGGCGTGGTCGCGAAGGCGGCGTGGAGGAGCCGGGCGCGCAGGCCCGTCGAGGCTTCGGCCAGTGGGGGTTCGTCGGTCGGTCGATCGGTCGTCGTCACGCGTGGTCTCCGAATGGCCGCCGACGCGCCGGGGGCGAGGGCCGATCCCGGGCCGGGATCGTGTCGGGCAGACGACGGGTCGCGGGCTCCTGTGACTGGCGCCGCGGCCCACGCCGTTCGGCGCACTGCCCAGGCCCCGCCTAGCTCTCGCGGAGCGTCGCCTCGTGGTCGGCGTTCTGGCGTGCTCGCTGCTCGGCGTGGATCGGCACGGTGGCGATGGCCGCGAGCAGGAACGTGACCGCCATGAGCACGAACGCGATCGGCACGCCCTGCGCCTCCCCGACGGCCCCGATGATCACGCCGTAGACGGCGACCCACAGCGAGCCGACGCCGAACGCGAGCGTGAAGTACACGGCGAAGGACGCGTCGCGGATCGACGGCGGGGCGATGTCGGCGAGGAGCGCCTGGAGCTGCGGGCTCTCGGCGAAGCTGAAGATGCCCATCACGACGATCCCGACCCACAGCCCGACGAGGCTGGATCCGGCGAGCAGGAACAGGGCGAACCCGATCGCGCCGCCGATGTAGACGCCGATGATCACGGGCTTCCGGCCGAGCCGGTCCGACATCCAGCCGGCAACGAGCGGCGTCGGGACCGAGAAGACGATAAGCGCCCCGTACATGAGCGCGACAAGCCCGCCGTCCAGCCCGATCACATCGCCGAGGTAGAAGAGCACGAACAGGTTCACCACGCCGAGCCCGCGACCACCGCCGCCGAGGATCGACGTCAGGTAGAGCCAGAGCAGGTCACGGTCGTGAGCGATCCGCCCGAACGCGGCCCGCACGCTGCCGCTCGCGACGGCCGCGGCGCGGTCGGTACCCGTCTCGCGGACGAGCAGCAGGATCGCGATCGCGATGATGATCGCCGGGACCCCGAAGACGATCGACGCGCCGCGCCAGCCGACGGCGGCGATGATCGGCGCGCCGATAAGCGCGACGACGACCGTCCCGACGTTTCCACCCGCGATGTGGGCGCTGATCGCGAAGCCACGCCGCTCGTGTGGGAACTGTTCCGCGAGCAGGCCGTTGCCGACCGGATGCTGGGGCGAGCCGCCGATCCGCGACAGGACGTTGGCGACGGAGAACCCGCCGAACGTCATCGTGAACGCCTGGGCGACGAACCCGCCGCCGAACAGGAGCCCACCGGCGCCGAGCAGACGGCGGCGCGAGAACCGCCGGGTCAGCGACGCGTAACTCAGCTGGACGGCGCCCGCGGCGAAGTTGCCGAACGCGGCGAGGAAGGCGACCGCCTCGACACCGACGCCGAAGTCCTTCGTGATCTGGGCGTAGATCAGGGGCAGGACGAACGCCTGCGCGTGGTTGACGGCGTGGGCGATCGACAGGAGCCAGAGCGAGCGCATCGGCCGGATGACGACCCGGTTCGCGGCCTCGGCGAGCGCTGCGGGGACGGCGGGCTGGCCCATCGCCTCGGATCATGCCGCATGTTGGACCAGTCAGTTGGGCCATCGGGGCGCGGCGGGGAGGTCTGCGCCACTCATCATGCCGGCCGGCGTCTCAGCCGCGTTCAGCGGGCCAGCCGGCGTGCCGGGCCGTCTCGGTCGTGCCTCGCCCGCCCGCCGAGCCGGCTGGCGATGAGCCGCCCGTTCGCGTCGCTCCACAACAACCCGTCGCCCGACGGCATCGCATGACCAGCCTCGGTGATCGATCGAAGCCAACCCACCGACGAGCCCGGAAACCGTGCAGCGAAGAGTGGACGAAGCTCGTCCACGAGCGCTCGGTTCCGCCGAGTTTCGCGGACGACAAAGACGCCCCGGGACCGCCACCGATCGCGCTCCGGCGACGGCCCCGAGTCGCCGGTGAGTCGCAGATCCAGCGCCGCGACCTTCCCGTCAAGCCCTCGAAGCGCCGCACCAACGTCGTCGAACCAGTCCCAGACCTCGACAACGACCGCCTCACGACGCTGGCGCCGCAAGAGCGCGACGTCGACGGACCTCGACCGGATCGCCCCGTGATCGAGTGCCAGCTCTGGCAGGGCGGTCCATCCCCCGCCGCGGGCGATGTCGACAAGGGCGCTCTGCCGGCGGACGTGCTCGATGTCGCGAGGCCGATCAGCGCCCGGCGCGTGTTCCAGGAAGGCAACCAGGGATTCGCCTGCCGCCGCGGCCAGAACGCACCAGGTTTCGAGACCGACCGCGGATCCAGCGCCTCGCTCAATCTCGCTGACGCGCGCCTGGGAAAGCCCGCCTCGGATCGCGAGCTGACGCTGCGTCAGGCCTCCGGCGAGGCGAGCCTCTCGAAGGGCCACGCCGAGACGGACCGAGAGAACCGCCGCTCGAGCACGACCCGTGTGAGCCGCCGGACTCGTCCGATGGCTCCGCTTCGCGTCGTCCATATCGACGTCAGCATTACGCGCCCCGCTTTGCTGCCAGTTTCGAGTGGTCAACCTCTCGGAATCGGCCCGCCAAAGGACCTTCCACGCTCGGAATCGGTCAGCGGCGAACCCGCCGCTTCAGCTCGCTGGCGGAAATCCGCGCCTCGTACTGTTGGGCTCGATATTCGGAGGCAGAGGAGCGATCGAGCCGCGGGATCGCCCCGAGCACGGCCGCACCAGGGCGGCCCGGGCCTGCCCCGGCGCAGAATGCGACGCGGCGCTGGCCCGCGGCCACCCGAGGGGAGCACGGCCGCACCAGGGCGGCCCGGGCCTGCCCCGGCGCAGAACGCGACGCGGCGCTGGCCCGCGGCCACCCGAGGGGAGCACGACGCAACGCCTGGCTGCCCGGGCGCCGCAGCGGCTCCGCCCCCGACCTCGACCCGGCCCCGACCTGGACCCCGGGAACGAGCCGCGGGTCTAGAACTGGTCGAGGTAGCGGTCGACCTCCCAGTCGCTGACCTGGGTGCGGTACTCGTCCCACTCGGCGCGCTTCGCCTCGATGAAGTGGTTGAGCACGTGGTCACCCAGCGCATCCCGGATGACCGGATCGGCCTCGAGCTCGGCGATCGCCTCGCCCAGCGTCCCGGGCAGCTCGCGGATGCCCTTCGAAGCGATCGTGGCGGCATCCATCTCGAACAGGCTCTCCTCGACCGGCTCGCTGAGCTGGAGGCCTTTCTCGACCCCGTCGAGACCCGCCGCGATCATCACCGCGAACGCGAGGTACGTGTTCGAGGACGGATCCGGGCAGCGGACCTCGGCCCGGGTGCCCTCGATCGACTTGCCCGGCGAGACCATCGGCACGCGGATGAGCGCCGAGCGGTTCGTCCGACCCCAGGTCAGGTAGGTCGGCGCCTCGTAGCCCGGCACGAGCCGCTTGTACGAGTTCACAAGCGGGGCGAGGACCGCGATCATCCCCCGGGCGTGGGTAAGGATCCCGGCCATGTACGAGCGCGCCACGTCCGACAAGCCGTACGGGTTCGAGGCGTCGGCGAAGGCGTTGCGGCCCTCGGCGATGGAGTACAGGCTCTGGTGGGTGTGCATCCCCGAGCCGTTGATCCCGTGGATCGGCTTGGGCATGAACGTCGCGTAGAGGCCGTGCAGCTGGGCGACTGCCTTGAGCGCGAACTTGAAGGTGATGGCGTTGTCGGCGGTCGTGAGCGCGTCGCTGTACTCGAAGTCGATCTCGTGCTGCCCGGCCGCGACCTCGTGGTGGGCCGCCTCGACCCGGATGCCGAACGCCTCGAGGGCGTCGACCATGTCCTGGCGGACCTCCTGGGCAAGGTCGGTCGAGAAGTCGAAGTAGCCGGCCTGGTCGTGCGGCAGCGGCGCGATCGCACCGTCGTCGTCACGCCGGAACAGGAAGAACTCGAGCTCGGGACCCGTATTCACGACGTAGCCGAGCTTCTTCGCCCGCTCGACCTGGCGGCGGAGGACGAAGCGCGGGTCGCCGACGAATGGCTCGCCGCGCGGCGTGAACACGTCGCAGATCACCCGGGCCGTGCCGCGCGGCCCGCTTCCCTTCTGCCAGGGGATCTCGGCGAAGGTCGCCATGTCGGGCATCAGGTACTGGTCCGACTCGGCGATCCGGGTGAAGCCCTCAATCGACGAGCCGTCGAACCACGTCCCGTGGAGCACCGAGCCGCCGAGCTGGTGGATCGGGATCGTCACGGCCTTGACGTGGCCGATGACGTCGGTGAACTGGAGCTGGACGAAACGGATCCCGCGGGCGGTTGCCGCGTCGATCTTCGCCGTCGCCTCGTCGATCGATGCCGTTCCCTCGGACATGGTGGCCACCACCGATCTTGCCTCCTTGACCTCCGGCCGTGGCCGGATTTGGCTTCATGCTTGTGCGCCCAGCACAGGGATTCAGGCGCACCCGCGTCGACCGGTAGCGTAACAGCCGCAGCGGTTACGAGTCAGTTGCGGTTTCCCTGATCGATTTGTCCACTTTGCACAATTCTGACGGCGATCATCAACGCCAGCGCCAGGTCCGGGTCGCGCAAGTCCCAGCCGCCGAGGCGCTCGAGCCGTCTGGCCCGGTAGGCGACGGTGTTGCGATGGACCCTGAGCTGGGCGGCGGCCTCGGCCAGACCTGATCCTTCGAGGATCGCTCGGAGCGTCGCGAGACGCTGACGCTGGGTCTCCGGCCGGCCGACGAGGATCGGCGCCAGGAGCGCCTGCGCCTGGCGCAGGCCGTCGGGCAGGTTGCGCAGGTTGCCGAGCATCAGGTAGGCCGGCAGGCGGGCCGCCTGGGCGACCCGGGGCGGCTCGTCGAGCAGCTCGACCGCCTCGAGCGTCGACCGCGCGCTCGCCTCGGCCGCGGGTCGTCCGCCCGGGTCTCCAAACGGCCGGGAGGTCGCCACGGTCCGTCGCAGGAAGCCGGCCAGCCGCTCCGCGATGAGCAGCCCTTCGGGGTCGTCGTCCCCGGTCGCGGCGACCATCCGGAGCTCGAGGCTCTCGCTCGTCCCGCGCAGGACCAGCCGGCGCGGCGAGGCGAGCAGCCGCAGCTCGGCCCGGGTCTCCTCGCGCGCAGCGACGTCGTCGGGGGCGCCGGCCTGGGCCTGGCGGGCCAGGATCACGATCCAGGGCGGACCGTCGCGCGGGAGCGGATCGCCGCGGCGGACCTCGTCGCGGGCCTGGCGGACGGCGAAGTCGCGGGCGAGCTCGAGCCCGAGCAGGGCGGCGATTCGATCGGCGGCGATCCGCTCGAACTCGGTGGCCGGCCTGTCGCCCAGGAGGACGAGCCGGCCGCCCGCGTCGCTCTCGCCGGGTGGCGCCGGGATCGGCACGCGCAGCGCCCCGCCCGCCGGGCGGGCCAGGTAGCGGCTAACCGCGGCGGCCGCCTCGGGCAGCTCGGCCGGGACGTGGACCGCGAGCGGATCGCCCCGCCGGCCCTCGACGACGACGGCCCGGCCGAAGAACGAGCCGATCGCCGCGGCGAGGGTGTCGAGCCCACGGCCGAGGAGCGCCAGCCGGGCGAGCTGGCCCTCGAGCTCCGCCGCCCGATGGTCGAGCTCCGCGCGACGGTTGACCAGGAAGCCGATGACGCTCCGCTCGAGCGCTACCGGGTCGGCGTGGGCGATCCGGAAGACCACCACGCCGGCGTCCTCGGCGGCTGCCTCGAGCGGGCCAAAGACGTCGTCGCCGGGCTCCGCTTCGACGAGCAGCAGGGCCGGGACGCGCGCCCGGGCGAACGCCTCGACGAGCCCGCCGGCCCCGTCCGATCCGGGCGCTACGACCGACAGCGACGAGCCCGGGACGATCGCCAGGTCGCCCGGCTCCAGGGCGTCGAAGGCCGGCACGCGGGCCTTCATCACCCGCACCCAGCCGATGTCACGCTCCGCCCGCTCCGCGTCGAGCGGGGAGTTGGGCCGGGCGGTGGGGAAGATCGCGGCCTGGACGTCCCGCAGGCTGGCCATCAGCCGCCGGCCGGGGCCGCCGCGGCGTTCGGCGACCGCGCGGCCACCAGGTCGTCGAGCAGCTTGCCGAACTCGCGATCGAAGTCGACGTAGCGCTCCGATCGCCCGACGATCGCCAGGCGGCCATCCGGCGACAGCCGGGCCCACACCCGCCGGCGGGGCAGGTAGAACGTGATCAGGAGGCCCGCGATCAACGTGCCGAACGCGAGCCAGACGAGGCCCTGCCCCGGATCGCGCTTGGCGATCAGGACCGTGGCGCCCTCGACGCCGCGGACCTGGACGAAGAAGTCGGTGTCGGGCGACCCGCCGAGCGACCCGATGGTGACGAAGAACGGGGCCAGCGAGACGAGGTTCGGGGTCCCGTCCGCCTGCGTCCCCTGGGCCCGGTACGGCAGGAACAGGATGCCCGAGGTGCCGTCGGCGGCCTTCGTCAGGAGCATCTCGAGGCCGACGTCGCGGCCCGGGACGCTGAACAGGCCGTGCGGCTGGCCGCCGACCGTGTCGGTCAGGGCATACGGCCCGTCCCACAGCACGCGCCCTTTGGCGTCGCGGATGAGCAGGTCCGGCGCCGGCTGGAAGCCGTTCTGGTGGAACGTGTAGCCGGCGACCGACAGCGGATCGTTGACCCGGATGACCTTGCGGGCGAGCTCCTTGCCGTCCTGGTACACGGCCAGATCGGTCGTGAAGTCCTCGAAGCTGCCGTCGGCGCGCACGGGCGCCTCGAAGCCGTAGTTCTTGACGACGATGAGCCCGGGCGTCCCGATCGAGCTGACGGGCTGGCTCTCGCCGCGGGCCAGCAGGATCCCGGCCTCGAAGCCGAGCCGGCTGGTGACCGCGGCGGCGACGAGGAAGAGCACCAGCCCGGTGTGCGTCAGCAGGGTCGCCATCTTCACCCAGCGGTGGCGATCGCCGTACAGGTAGACCGTGTCGTCGGCCGCCGTCTCGGTGCGGACGCCGAACCGGTTGCCGCGCAGCACGGCCCGGACCGCATCGGGGGTCAGGCCGTCCGTGGCGGCCCGGTCGGGCAGCCGCGGGTCGTAGAACGGCTCCGGCTGGACGACCCGGATCTCCTTCGACTGGCGCCACAGCCGCGGTGTCCGATCGAGCGTGCAGCAGACGATCGAGATGGTCAGCACGACGAGCGCGGCGCTGAACCACCACGAGCTGAACGTCTGGAAGACCTGGGCGCGCTCCAGCAGGCCGACGACCGCGGCCCCGAACACCGGGTCGTAGCGGGCGTGGATGTCGGCCATGGCGGTGGCGTAGTCCGCCGGCGTCCGGAACGCGAACGTCGGCAGCTGCCGGATCGTCATCCCGACGATCGCCATGAGCACGAGGACGACGATCTGGGCGACCGCGAAGTTGACCGCGGTGAGCAGCCGCCAGATCGCCCGCCCGAGCCGGCTCAGGGGGTCCGGGCGGCCCCGCGCGACGGCCCGCTCGGCCGCAATGGTGGCGATGACGACCCCTAGCCGGCGCCGACGGCGACGGAGTCGGGCTGCCGGCCGGCGCCCTGGCCGGCGGCCGAGGCGATGGCCGCCGACGCGGCGGCTCGGGCGGCCGCGAGCGCGCGGTCGAAGTCGGCCACCAGGTCCTCGAGGTCTTCGAGCCCCACCGAGCAGCGCAGCAGGCCGGGCCGGATCCCGGCCTCCTCGAGCTGCGCGGCGTCGTACTGGCGATGCGTCGTCGTCGGGGGGTGGGCGACGATCGTGTGGACGCTCCCGAGCGAGGCGGTCCGCTCCGGCACGGTCAGCGCGTCGATGAACGCGCCACCCGCGGCCCGGCCGCCGACCGGTCCGCCACCGAGCTCGAAGGCAAGCATCCCGCTCGCATGGGGGAACTGGCGCGAGGCGATGGCGTGCTGTGGATGGCTCGCCAGCTCCGGGTACCAGACGCGCTCGACCCCGGGTTGCCCCTCCAGCCACGCGGCCAGCGCCCGTGCAGTCGCGGCATGGCGGGCCATCCGGATCGCCAGGGTCGACAGCCCGCGCAGGACGAGGAACGCGGCGAATGGGGCGAGCGTCGCCCCGGTGTCGGTCTCGACCGCCTTGACCTCGGCGATCCGGGCGCGGGATCCGGCGACCGAGCCGCCGAGCGTGTCGGAGTGCCCGCCCAGGTACTTCGTGAGCGATTCGATCGTGAGATCCGCGCCGAGCTCGGCGGGACGGCAGAGGACCGGCGAGGCGAACGTGTTGTCGACGATCAGCAGCGCACCGTGGCGATGGGCGAGCTCGGTCAGGGCGGCGACGTCGACGACGACGATCGTCGGGTTCGAGATCGTCTCGACGTAGAGGACCCGGGTCGGGCCCGCCGCGAGCGCCCCCTCGACGGCACCCAGGTCGGTCGCGTCGACGAACTGCACGTCGACGCCGAGCCGGCCGAACCGGTTCGCCAGCAGCGTCCGCGTCGAGCCGTAGATCGCCCGTGTCGCGACCACCCGGTCACCGGCCGTGAGCACCGACAGCAGCGCCGCATGGATGGCCGCCATGCCCGACGAGAAGACGGCTGCCGCCTCGGCCCCCTCGAGCTCGGCGATCGCCGCGGCGAGCGTGTCCCCGGTCGGGTTGGCGAGGCGCGCGTACGAGTAGCCGGGGAGCTGGCCGGTCGTGATGGCGCCGAGCTCCTCGGCGTCCTCGGCGGAGAACGTGACCGCCTGGTAGATCGGCACCGAGTTCGGGTGCTGGTCGACGCGTGGGGCCCGGGTCGCGGCCTTGATCGCGCGGGTCGAGAAGCCGCGCGGAGCGGCCGGGCGGTCGGCGTCGGTCATGGCCGGATGCTACACCGAGCGGACGGCCCCGACGGCCGGGCCTACCGAGGCGTCCCGACCGGCTCGTCGCGCGGGCCGCGACGCGTCGGCCCAGTTGGCAGCGCCGGTCCGCTGCGACGTCGCCGCGCCGCCGCGCCGCGGCGATAGCCGACGATGCGGTTCTTGCCGCGGTGCTTGGAGGCGTACATCGCCTGGTCGGCGGCGATCATCAGCTCGCTCTCGGTCCGGCCGTCGGCCGGGAACGTGACGACGCCGATCGACAGCGACGCCCGGATCCGCCGGCCGGCGGTCTCGATCACCAGCTCGGCGACGCCCGTGCGGATCTTCTCGGCCAGGACGAACGCGCCACTCGGGTCCGTCTCCGGCAGGAGGACGACGAACTCGTCGCCGCCGTAGCGGGCCGCGGTATCGATCCGGCGGACGCGGTAGCGGATGACCTCGGCGACCCCGCGCAGGACGCGATCGCCCTCGAAGTGGCCGTACGTGTCGTTGATCGGCTTCAGGCCGTCGAGGTCGAGCATCAGCATGCAGAACGGCCGGCCAGACCGGGCGCTCCGCTCGATCTCGCGGTCGAGGGCGGCGAAGAAGTAGGCGCGGTTGTACAGCGCCGTGAGCGAGTCGACGGTCGACAGCCGGATCGCCGCGTCGCGGGCCCGCCGCTGCTCGCGGGCCACGACCATCGCCAGGTAGGCCAGCAGGACGAGCGCCGCGATGTTCACGGCGACCACGACCTGCTCCGGCACGTCGAGCGGCAGGCGCGATGGGTCGGCGAGGACGCCGACGAGGTAGGCACCGACGGCGAACGCCGTCACCGCCAGCGCGATCCGCGGCGCGAGGACGAGCGCCGCCCCGGCGACGATCAGGGCGTACGCGACGACGAACGGGCTGGTCGGTCCGCCGGTCAGCACGATCAGGAGCGTGGCGATGGTGATTCCGACCGAGCCCTCGACGATCGGGCGAGCGGGTCCGAGGACGTCGTCGGGCAGGATCTCGTGGACCACCAGCAGGAACAGCCCGGCGAGCGCCATGAGCACGAAGATCGCGGTCTGCGTGTCCGGCCACAGCCCGCTCAGGGCGACGACCGCGCTGACGGCCACGATGAGCGCCCAGCCGACCACCCGGACCACCCGGTCGTAGGTCGCCACCGGCAGGCCGTCCCGTCCGAGCAGCAGGCGGCCCGCCCGGTCGGTCGGTGGGGCTTCCTCGGCCACGGCTCCGCCCTCGCCGCCCGGACGGCGCGTCCGAACCGCCAGGATCCCCACGGCGGCGACGAGGAGGAGGTTGATCGCGATGGCGACGAGCAGTAGAAGGATGAGCGACTCGGCCGGCACGATGCCCCCGGATGAGGAAAACGGACGCCGGCGCGTCCGCATTGCATCTTAGTCGCTGGTCCGTCCGGCTCGACCCCCCAGGACCTTCGTACCGGGCGAAAACGCCGGATTCAGGTGCGTCATCGCACCGAAGTCAGCGCGTCCCCCATTGGTAGGTCTGCTTGACCATGCGCAGGTAGACGAAGGTCTCCGTGTCGCGCACGCCGTCGATGGCCCGGAGACGCTCGGACAGGAAGTCGAGGAGCGCCGCGTTGTCCTCGCAGACGACCTCGATGAGGACGTCGTAGGTCCCGGCGGTGATGACGACGTAGTCGACCTCGGGGAACGCCGCGACGGCCTCGGCGACGCCGATGAGCCGGTCGCGTTCGCAGCGGATGCCGACCATCGCCATCTGCTGGAACCCGAGCTTGAGCGGGTCGGTGACGCCGACCACCTGGAGGATGCCCCGCTCGACGAGCCGGTTCGTGCGCGCCCGGACGGCGGCCTCGCTGACCCCGAGCTCGGCGGCGATCTGGGTGAACGGCCGTCGCCCATCCTGCTGGAGGTGCTCGATGATCCGCTTGTCGAGCTCCGACACGTCGTCCGGGCCGCGCCCGTTCCGGGTCCGCGTCCGTGAACCCGCCATCCACCGTCCTCCTCGTGAGGCTGCGAGCCTAGCAGACCGATCGCGCGCCACGAATGGGGTCCCGCGACGGGCGCCGGGCGGCGGTCGCCGGGCCGCGACCGACCGCGCCGCGGGTCAGGGGCGCTTCGTCGGCTTGGGCTTCCTGGTCGGCTTGGGCTTCTTCGTCGGGGTCGGCTTGGGGGTGGGGGTGGGCGACGGCGACGCCGTCGGGCCGGGCATCGGGACGAGCGTGACCGAGCTCTGCTCGAGCGGGCCCAGCAGCGGGTCGAGCACGGCCGCGAGCCGAGCGGCCGCATCGACGAAGCGGGGTCCCGGCGCCGTCGGCGCGGAGTTCTGGACGAGCGGCCCGAAGGCGACGTAGATGTTCAGGCCTGCGAAGGCATACGGCGGCTGGCCGAAGGCCGGCTTCTTCTTCGGGTCGAACCGGGTGTAGGCCGGGATCTGGTCGGCGGTGGTGAACTCCTCGAGCAGGAGCGGCCACGCCTCGTAGGTGAGGTTGAGCGTCTTGACCGGCTCCTTGCCCGCCTCGGCGGTGTTGGCAATGATCTCGAGACCGGCCTTGCGGAGCTCGGAGTAGACCCGGTCGACGGAGGCCGGGGCGGTGAGATGCGGGTCGGGTGTCGGCGTCGGCGCTGCCGTCGGCGGGGCGGGCGTCGGCGTCGGAGCCGACGAGCCGCAGGCAGCGACGATCACGGCCAGCGCGAAGACGAGTGCGACCGAGCGAGTGCGAACCAAACGGTCCCCCAGCAACACGTCGCCGCCCGGCGCACCCGGGCGAGCGCTCCCGAGGCTAGCACCGCCCTCCGCCCGATCCGAGTCGGTCGAAAGTCCGGCCCGAAGCGCCGTTCGTCCCCACCGGACCGACCCGGACCACAGCGGCGACCGATGGGGCGCGCCGTCCAGCGGGTCAGGCACTCCGCTCGAGCGTAGCCGGGCGGGGCGCCCGGCCGGCCGTGGCACCGGCGGCATCGCGGGGGGCCGGGCGGTCGGCGGCGTGGCGAACCGCACTCCGGTTGCGCCCGGCCGTCTTGGCCTCGTAGAGCGCGGCATCGACCCGGGCGAACCACTCGTCGGCCGTCAGGTCGAGATCGACCGGCCCGAGCGCCGTGGCCCCGACGCTGACCGTGACGACGTCGAACGGTGGATTGGCCGGATGGGCGAGGCCGAGTGCCTCGACGGCCGCGCGGACGCGCTCCGCGGCGACCTCGACGCCCCCGGCGATCGTGCCGAGGATCACGAGGAACTCCTCGCCCCCGTAGCGGTACACCGCGTCGTCGGTCCGCACCGTGTCCCGGATCACCTTGGCGACCTCGCGCAGGACCGCGTCACCGGCGAGGTGTCCGTACTCGTCGTTGATGCCCTTGAACCGGTCGAGGTCGACCTCGAGCAGCCCGACGGGACGCGCGGTGCGCCCGACCCGCGCCCGGAGCGTGACGAGGTCCTCGTCGAGGCGGAGCCGGTTGCCGACCCGGGTGAGCTCGTCCGTCCGGGCAGTCACCTCGAGCGATCGGTAGACCCGTTCGAGCTCGACCCGCTGGCTGTTCTCGCGCCGGTGGAGCCGGGCGATCGCCTGGAGCTGGCTGAACGTCCGGATGTGGTGGCGGAACAGGAGGACGTGCCCGGTGAAGCTCGCCGCCAGGGCGACCATGGTCGCCACGATCAGGTCGCGCCGGTCGGCGATCGTCAGCCAGTCGGCCGGAACGAAGGTCAGGAAGGCGACCACCGCCGCGCCGTAGACGGCCAGCCAGCGGATCTCGGTCCAGGTTCGCCACGGGATGACGAGGGCGACGATCGTCGGGAGGAACATCAGGTAGGCCAGCGATGCCACGACGAGCTTCGGACCGGCGAGGCCGAGCGCCATGGTGGCTGCCGTGACCGCGAGGCTGACGGAGAACGCCACCACCTCGGGGCGCTGGCGGAGCCGGTGACCGAGCAGGAGCCAGCCACCGACCGCGCACAGGCCGAGGACGACGTTGAGCGCCACGATGAACGCGGCATCGTCCGGATGAAGCGTCGACAGGACGACGACGTGCAGCAGTGCCGCGGCGATCACCACGCCCATGGCGGCCCGGGTGGCCGCCCAGGTCAGGCGGCGCTGGCTGGCGAGGAACCGCCGGCTCCCGCCCACCTCGTAGTACTCCCGCGCCTCGATCAGCCGGACGAGCCGAGCCCAGGCTGCGCGCAGGTCTTCGGCGCTGGTCGACATCCGGGGGCAAGCCTCGTTGGCTGGGTTTGCCGGGCGCCGCGAACCAGGGCGCGCCGTCCGCTCATCGTGGAGGCGCGGGCCGCGGAAGGCCATGGCCCGATCGGGCTACGGCGGGCCCGGGCCGTCCGCCGGTGCCCGGTGTCGTGACCGTCGCGTCCGGTGTTCGGCGTCGATCGGCGCGCGTTCGCCACCAGCGGCCGACCGCGCGGCGGTAGCGTTGTGCGCGACCACCCACGACCCGGTGGTCGCCGCCGACGGGAGGACGCTGCCGTGTTCGTCTTCGCAGTCCACCCCATCGAGCTCATCGCCCGGACGGCGATCGTCTACGTGGTCTTCGTCGCGATCCTGCGCGTGTTCGGCAAGCGCGAGCTCGGCCAGTTCACGATCTTCGACCTCGCCCTGCTCCTGCTGGCCGCGAACGCCCTGCAGCCGGCGATGACCGGCCCCGACACCTCGCTCGCCGGCGGCCTCGTCATCCTGGCCACGATCTTCGCCCTGAACTGGCTCACGGCCGTCGCCCGCGAGCGAGTCCCGTGGGTCCAGCGGGTGCTCGCACCCGAACCGACCGTGCTCGCCCGGGACGGCGCCTGGCTCGACGCCGCCGTGCGCGCCGAGGACCTCGACCAGGAGGACCTCGAGGCCGCGCTGCGCGAGCACGGCCTGGATCGGATCGACGACGCCCGGCTGGTGGTCCTGGAGCAGGACGGCTCGATCAGCGTCGTCGCCAAGGAGACCGACGGCGAGGCCCTGCGCCGGCGGCGCCGGCGCACGCGGCGCATCTAGCCCGACCGGCTGGTCGTGGAGCGTCCACCGGCCTGGGCCGAGGGGGTGGTCGGGGCGGTGGGATTCGAACCCACGATCTCGTGCTCCCAAAGCACGTGCGATGCCAGGCTTCGCTACACCCCGTCCGGGCGACCGTGAATATCCCACGATACTCGACGTTGCGCCGCTCTCGGCCGCCCGCCGTCGCCCTGCAGGCCCGCGTGCCGCGCGGCGGCCGAGCAGACAGGCCCAACGAGCCGAACGGCCCTTCGGTGCGCGGCCATCGCCCCTAGCGGTTCGCGCCGAGTCAGGTCAACGTTCGCTCGGAGCGAGAGGCGACGGCTGCCTCTCGCGCGTCCCCGAATCGCCGGATGGTCGACTCGGAGGATGGCTGATGACGACGCACGGAACGAACGCCCTGCCGGTGAAGCGCCCCGGCGGGGTAACGAAGGGGCCGCTGACGGGAGGGGCCCACGTCACGAGCGCGACAGTCTGGCACGCGCTCGCCAGGGCCTCCTTCGCCGTCGTCAGCCACGTGAACGCGGCGGGCGAGCCTCGATCGAGTGGCGTCGTGTTCGGGACCGCTGATCGGCGCCTGTACGTGGCCGTGGCAGCGGATGGCTGGAAGGCGCGTCAGATCGTGACCGGCCAGATGGTCTCCGTGACCGTGACGGTCCGTCGAGGCGGCATCCTCGCGCTGCTCGCTCCGATCCCTCCGGCCACGATCACCTTCGAGGCCAGGGCGACGGTTCACCCGGCGGGTTCGCTCGACATCGGTTCGGTGTCGAAGGAGCTCACGAGGCTCGTCCCGGAGGCGCGGAAGGCGTCGAGCTGCGTCATCGAGCTCACGCCCGAAGGGCGGTTCCTGACGTACGGGATCGGAGTGTCGCTCATGGACATGCGTGACCCGACGCTCGCGCTGGCCCGCGTGCCGGTCTAGGGACGGCTCTCCGCCAGGGACACGCAGGCTCGCGGCCGACGCGCGCGATCTGGCGAGCAGGAGGTCGCGCTCGGAGGGAGGCATGCGATGAAGATGCTGATCGCCGTGTCGTCGAAGCACGGCAGCACGAAGGAAGTCGCCGAGTCGATCGGCGCGACCGTCCGCGAGGCGGGCATCGAGGTCGACGTCGTTGATGCGCAACAGGTCGAATCCGTCGCGCCGTACGACGCCGTGATCGTCGGGAGCGCGGTCCACCTGGGTCACTGGATGGGACCCGCTCGCGACCTCGTGAACCGCTCGGCAGACGCCCTGCGGACGCGACCGGTCTGGCTCTTCTCGAGCGGGCCGCTCAGGCTCGACATCATCGATCCTGCCGACGCCGCCGAAGGGACGAAACTCGGTGAGCTCGTCGGGGCGCGGGACCACCAGGTCTTCCCCGGCAAGGCCGACAAGCACGAGCTCGGCTTCTTCGAGCGAGCGGCCGTCTCGATGGTCAAGGACGGGTGGGGCGACCATCGCGACTGGCCGGCCATCCAGGCATGGGCGGGCTCGATCGCCACGGAGCTGACAACCGCTCGGGCCGGCGCAGGCCGCCGCTGATCGCGTCGATCGCCGGCGAACCGGGAGGAACGGCACTTGCCCATGCCGTCCGCGAGTCGGACGCTGCGATCGGACGCTCGTGCGGCCATCGGTCCGGCCCGGGCGATCCTCGAAATGGAGCCGCCACCATGACCCGAATCGTCGTTCTCGTCCTGCTGTCGATCAGCCTGTCCGTGGCCGCCACGCTCGTCGCGACCTGGGCGTCGACCCACCTGCGGGAGCACGAAGAGGTCGTCTGACCGACCCTTCCGCCCATCTCCGACCCGTCCCACCCGCTACCGTTGGCGGATGCGCGATCCCGACCTGCCCGACTCGATCGAGGCGAACATCGTCGAGTGGACGCAGACGAACGCCCGCTACACGGACGGGGCGGCCGAGGCGTCGTGGCGCGCCGACGACATCACCTGGGGCCTCTTCGGCGTCCCCGAGCGCGACCTCGGGTCACCGCTGGGCGACCTGACCGATCGCGAGGTCGTGGAGCTCGGTTGCGGGACGGCCTACTTTTCCGCGCGGTTGACGAAGCACCGAGCACGACCGGTCGGGGTCGACCCGACGCCCGCCCAGCTCGCGACCGCGCGGCGGATGCAGGCGCTGACCGGCATCGACTTCCCGCTCGTCGAGGCGCCGGCGGAGCGGGTACCGCTGCCGGATCGCTCGTTCGACCTGGCGGTCTCCGAGTACGGCGCGAGCCTGTGGGCCGATCCCGCGCTGTGGGTCCCGGAGGCGGCGCGGCTCCTCCGGCCCGGCGGGCGTCTCGTCTTCCTGACGAACTCGTTCCTCGTCTACCTCTGCTACCCGGACGTCGGCGTGGCCGACGAGACGCTCCACCGTCCCCAGTTCGGCCCGCCGCGGATCCAGTGGCCGGACAGCCCCGGGATCGAATACCACCTACCCCACGGCCATTGGCTGCGCCTGCTCCGGGCGAGCGGCTTCGAGGTGGAGGACCTCATCGAGATCCAGGCGCCGCCCGACGCACGGACTCCCGAGCACTACGGTGACGTTGCCATCGATTGGGCGAAGCTCTGGCCGGCGGAGGAGATCTGGGTGGCGCGACGGCGCGGCTGACCCCGCGATCCCGGAAACGGTGAAGGGGCAGTCGCTCGAGCGACTGCCCCTTCGGGAAGAGAGGGAGGGGGCCGGCGACCTACAGGTTCGAAGGTCGCGTCCCCAGGGTGACGGTGAGGCTGACGGTCTGGCCGTTCCGGTAGACCTGCAGCGTCACCGACTTGCCGGGTGCCAGCTGGCTCATCACCAGGTCAAGCGGATGGCTCGCGTCGAGGGCGGTGCCATCGACGGAAGTGATGATGTCGCCGTCCTTGAGCCCGGCCTGCTCGGCGGGGCTGCCCGGCACGACCGCCGGCTGCGGCTGGGTGGCCTGACCCTGCCCCTGGCCGAGCTGGCCCTGGCCGAAGGGATCCTGGCCGCCGAACGGGTCCTGGCCGCCGAACGGATCCTGGCCGTTGGGCAGCTGGCCCTGGCCGTTCGGATCCTGGCTGTTCGGGGCCTGGTTCTGGGTCGACGCGTCGGACGTGGAGATCCAGGCGCCGTTGTCGACGGGCAGGTTGTTGGCCGACTTGAGCGCCGGGTCGATCGTCTGGAACTGGACGCCGAGCCACGGCCGGGCGAGCGCCTGGCCGGCCGACGCCTGCTCCATGATCGGGCGGGCGATGTTGATCGGGATGGCGAAGCCGATGTTCTGGGCCTGGCCGGCGACCGCGGTGTTGACGCCGATGACCTTGCCGCTCGGATCGAGCAGCGGGCCACCACTGTTGCCGGGGTTGATCGCCGTGTCGGTCTGAATGAGGTTGCTGAGCTGGCCGGTGTCGACCGGGATGGACCGGCCGACGGCGGAGACGATGCCGCTGGTGACCGAGTCGGTGAAGGTGCCGAGCGGGCTGCCGATGGCAACCGCCTGCTGGCCGACCTGGATCGTCGACGAGTCGCCGATCGGCGCGGTCGGGAGGCCCGTCGCGTCGACCTTGACGATCGCCAGGTCCGTCAGGGTGTCGATGCCGTAGATCGAGGCGTCGAACGAGCGACCGTCGTTCAGGTTGACGGTCAGCTTGGAGGGGTTGCCCTCGACGACGTGATGGTTCGTCAGGATGAGCCCGTTGGCGTCGAAGATGATCCCCGAGCCGGTGGCGGTCCCGACGCCCGTCTGGCCCGTGGTCGGGTCGGTCGCGGTGACGCCGTCGGCGACGATCGTCACGACCGCCGGGCTGACCGCCTTGGCGATATCGACGATCGACGACTGGCCGGTCGTCTGTGGAGCCGCGGCGACCACGTTCGTGACCACCGGAGCGGGCGTCGTGGCCACGTGCGAGGCGGTGGCGCCGGCGAGGAGGTAGGTCCCGCCCGAGGCGAGGACGGCCGACGCGACGACCGCGCCGACGACGAAGGCCGGGCCGATCGAACGACGGCGCCCGGCAACGGGCGCGACCGGGGCCGGCAGGACCGGCACCGGAGCCGGGTCGGCCGGCTGCGCCATCGCAACGGCCGGCGCGACCGGCGGATAGACGCCGCCGGGCGCCACGGTCGCGAACCAGGTCGGAGCGGCGGGCGCCGGGGCGGCGCCGGTCGGCGCGGCGGTTGTGGGGGCTGCCGCGTCGGCGGGTGCCCCTGACTCGGCCGGCCCCGTCGGCGCGGGCAGGCCGGCCTCCGGGGTCGGGGCAGGCTGCTGGAGTTCGTCCACGATCGAGGTTTCCCTTCCGTCCCCGGCGCCTCGCCCGTGCGATGTCCTGTGGCCAGGGGCTTCTCGAGCTCGAATGTGACCGCGAGACGTGAACGAGCAAGCCCGAAACCGGTGAAGGTTCCTCCACCCTTGCGATTCCTTAGCCGGACCGCAGCAGGCGCGCAACCGGACCGGCCGGCGGGGTCGTCTGGCGGGCCCGCAACAGGACCCGGCTGCTGCGCGTCGTGAGATGGACGCCGGGCGGTGACTGGCAGGCAACAGGGGGCCGCCCGGCGTCGCCACGTCCGGCGGGCTAGACTGGCCTCCCGAATCCTGCGAACGCACGCGGCGGCGCGGCCGCCCGGGCCGGGTCGCGGGACGCACGATCGGAGGCTCGTTGCCCGGCTTGGTCCTCTCTCGATCCGGGCGACCTCTGCCACTCCCGCCGACGCCGATGCGCTTCATGCGCGAAGACGACGAGCGGCTGATCGCCGTCGGCGACGAGCTCGCCGGCCTGCTGATCGAGCACGGGTTGACCCCCGACGGCAGCGTCCTGGACATCGGATCGGGCTACGGCCGGCTGGCGCTCGGGATCCTCCACTCGCTCGACTACCGGGGCCGCTATCTCGGGTTCGACATCCTGGCCCGCCACGTCGCGTGGTGTGCGTCGACGATCACGCCGGCCTTCCCGATGATGCGGTTCAAGCACCTCGACATCCTCAACGAGCGCTACAACCCGGCCGGGACCCTCGACCCGACGACGGTCGGCTTCCCCGCCCCGAGCGCGCAGACCGACTTCTGCGCCCTGTTCAGCGTCTTCACCCATCTCCACCGACCGGTCGTCGAGCGCTACCTGCACGAGATCCACCGGGTGCTGCGTCCGGGTGGCGTGGCGGTGACCACGTGGTTCCTGTTCGACGACGCTCGACTGCCTGCGGCGACCTCGAGCGCCGCCACGTACCCGATGGTCCACGTGCTCGACGCGGTCAGCCGCTACACCGAGGCCGACAACCCACTCCGGGCGATCGCCTTCGACGAGGATGCCGTCCGGGGATGGGCGGCCGCCGCACGCCTCGAGGTCGTGTTGATCGACCACGGGACATGGGCGGGCGAGCCCGGGCGCACGTTCCAGGACCTCGTCGTGCTGCGTCGGGCACCGGCCGACGTCGAGGTCGAGCCGATGCCCAAGGGGCCGCCGCTCGGGCCGCGGGCCAGGGCGACGGCGCGTCGCGGCCGCGTGCGCCTGGGGGCCGCCTGGCGGCGCCTGCGCAAGGGCCTGGGCCGCCGCGCCCGGGCCGTGACCGGGCGACGACCGGGTTGACGGGCTAGACTGACTTCCCGAGGCCCGCGAGCCGACCACGGTCGCACGGGAGACGGGGACTGCGCCAAGCCACGCGAATCCGGCCCGACACGGGCCCGACGGACCGCCGCCGGATCCTTGCGGCGGTGCTGTCGGCGCTGATTCCGGGTCTCGGCCAGGCCTACAACGGCCGGCGCCGGCTCGCTCTCATCCTGTTCCTTCCCGTCGCGTCGATCGCCGCCGTCACGGCCCTGGCGGTCTGGGCAATCCCGGCTCCGCGGCTGCTCGCCACGGCGATCGTGCCGGGCAACCTCCAGGCGCTCCTGATCCTCAACGTCGTCCTCCTCGGCTGGCGACTCGCCGCGCTCGGCCAGGCGTTCCTCGACACCCGGTTCGAGCTGGCGCCGGGCCGAATGGCCTTCGCCGGCCTGGCCGTCGTCGTCGTCCTGACCGTGGTCCCTCACCTCGGCGCCCAGTACGTCGGTGGCCTCGCCCGGACGACCTTCGCCCAGGTCTTCGGAGCCGTGCTGAGCGACCGGTCCGACCCGGCCGAGCACCCGGTTCCCGGCGAGAACGAGCGGCTCAACGTCCTGCTGGTGGGGATCGACGCGGGCGCCGGGCGCGACCACGCCCTGACCGACTCGCTGATCGTCGTGTCGCTCGATCCGGTCGGCAAGTCCGTCAGCATGGCCTCGATCCCGCGCGATCTGGTCAACGTCCCGCTCGGGGACGGCCGGACGTTCGGCCCGAAGATCAACAGCCTCATGAGCTATGCGACCGCCCATCCGAAGGACTTCGCGGCGGGCGGGATGCGAACGCTCGAGAACGCGGTCGGCGCGCTGCTCGGGATCCCGATCCATTACTACGCGACCGTCGACCTGGCCGGCTTCGCCAGGATGGTCGACGCCGTCGGCGGCGTGGACGTCAACGTCCGCCAGGCCCTCGACGACCCGAAGTACACCGGCCCCGGGGTGACGGGTCGCGGTTGGAGCGTCGACGTGGGACCGCACCACTTCGACGGCGGAGCCGCCCTGGCCTACGCCCGGATCCGGCGCTCGATCGGCCAGACCGACTTCACCCGCCAGGCGCGGCAGCAGGAGATCCTCCTCGCGCTCCGCTCGAAGGTCGTCCACGGCGGCGCGCTGCTCAGCCTGCCGAGCCTGCTCGACGCGGTCGGCTCGACCGTCGAGACCGACCTGCCACCCAACCGGCTGCCGGACCTCGCGGTCATTGCCGGCGAGATCCCGCCGAAGCAGATCGTCCGGGTCGTGATCCGCTACCCGCTCGTGCATCCGGCGAAGCCCGGCGAGAGCCAGTACGGCGCGGTCCAGCTGCCGTTCTACGACCGCATCCTGGCCATGTCGGCAGCCCTGTTCTCGTCGGCCGGCACGCCACCGCAGGGCTGGAAGCCCGGCCAGTCGCCGTCGCCGTCGCCGGGCCCGTCGGCCTCGTCGGCGCCCTAGCGGCCGAAGGCGGCGAGGCGGCGGGCCATGCGCCGGGCGGCGCGCGCGCGGTGCGAGATCCGGTTCTTCTCGGCCGCCGTCCACAGCCCGAGCGTCCGGCCGCCGGGCGGCTCGCTCGCGGGCTCGAAGATCGGGTCGTAGCCGAAGCCACCGGTCCCGCGCGGACCGGTGGCGATCCGGCCGCGGCAGGTGCCCCGGGTCTCGGCCACGATCGGGATCGTCCCGCGCGGACCGCGCGCCGCGGCCCGGCCGTCGGCCAGGGCCAGGACGCAGACGTAGCGCGCCCCGCGCCGCGCGGCGGGGAGGTCGCCGAGCTCGGCCAGCAGACGGCTGTTGTTCTCGGCGTCGGTCGCGTGCGGCCCGGCGTAGCGCCGGGTGTACACGCCCGGCCGGCCGCCGAGCGCGTCGACCTCGATCCCGGAATCGTCGGCCAGCGTGAGCAGGCCGGTCTGCCGGGCGTAGGCACGGGCCTTGATCCGGGCGTTCGCCGCGAACGTGGTGCCGTCCTCGACCGGGTCGGAATCGGGCGCGACGCCGGCGGCGTCGAGATCGACCAGCTCGGCCGGATCGGCGCCGAGGAGCTCGCGCAGCTCGCGGAGCTTGTGCGCCGAGCGGGTCGCGACGACGATCCGCGGCCGCGCGTCCGAAGTCGCCGTCACCGGCGGACGGTGGCCAGCGCCGCAGTCTGCTGCTCGAACAACCGGTCGAGCCCAACCTGGGCGAGGTCGAGCAGGCCGTTCATCGCCGCCCGGTCGAACGGCCGGCCCTCGGCCGTTCCCTGGACTTCGACGTAGGTGCCACCGTCGGTGCCGACGACGTTGAAGTCGACGTCCGCCCGGGAGTCCTCCGGGTAGTCGAGGTCGAGCAGCGGCAGCCCGTCCACCAGCCCGACGCTGACGGCGGCGATCCGGCCCGTGACGATCCGCTCCATGCCGAACGTGATGAGTGCCGCGGCGAGCGCGACGTAGCCACCGGTGATCGAGGCGGTCCGGGTGCCGCCGTCCGCCTGGAGCACGTCGCAGTCGACCGTCACCGTCCGCTCGCCGAGCTTGGCCAGGTCGACGACGCCGCGGAGCGAGCGCCCGACGAGGCGCTGGATCTCGTGGGTCCGGCCGCCGATCCGACCGCGTGACGACTCGCGCTGGCTCCGCTCGGCGGTCGCTCGCGGGAGCATCGCGTACTCGGCGGTGACCCAGCCGGTACCCTTGCCCCGGAGGTGCGGTGGGACGCGGTCCTCGATCGAGGCCGCGCACAGCACCTCGGTGTCGCCGACCCGGATCCGGCACGATCCCTCGGCCCATTTGAGGACCCCGACCGTGAGCGTCACGGGCCGCAGCTCGTCCGGCCGGCGGCCATCGCTCCGGACCGTCGCCGGACGGTTGCCGATCGTCATCGCCTGGGCTCCTCCGTGCTGGCCGCCGCCGCGGCGCGCTCCTGCTCCTTGGCAGCATCCCACAGCGCGTCGAGCGCGGCGAAGTCGAGCTCGCGCAGCGCCACGCCGCGGCCGGCCGCCATCCGCTCGACCGCGCCGAAGCGACGGCGGAACTTGTCGTTCGCGGCGCGCAGCGCCGCCTCGGCCTCGACGCCATGCCGGCGAGCGAGGTTGACCAGCACGAGCAGCAGGTCGCCGATCTCCTCGACGCGGTTCGGCTGGCTGTCGGCCGCGAGCAGCTCGGCCAGCTCCTCGTGGACCTTGTCGACGATGCCGTCGATCGTCGGCCAGTCGTAGCCGAGCGCGGCCGCCCGCTCCTGCATCTCCTGGCTCGCCGCGAGCGCCGGCATCGACCGGCTGATCCCGTCGAGGGCACCGCCGACCGGCCGGGACGACGCGGCTTCGGGCGCCTCGGGCGGCTGAACTGCCCCATCGGCCGGCTCGGCGGACCCGCCCGCAGCGGCGGCGTCGGCACGCTCGACGGCCTTGATCGCCTCCCACTGGCGGTTGACGTCGGCGGCCGTCCGGGCCTCCGCGTCGCCGAAGACATGCGGGTGGCGACGGACGATCTTCGCCCCGAGCGTCGCCTGGACGTCGGTCAGGTCGAAGACGCCGGCCTCCGCGGCCAGCTGCGCATGGAGGACGACCTGGAGGAGGAGGTCGCCGAGCTCGCCGGCCAGCTCGGCGGTCGACCCGTTCCCGAGCGCGTCGTAGACCTCGTAGGCCTCTTCCAGGAGGTGCTTGCGCAGCGACTCGTGGGTCTGCTCGCGATCCCACGGGCAGCCGTCCGGACGACGCAGCCGGGCCGAGATCCAGGGCATCGCCCAGGGTCCCGCGACGGCCAGCTCGGGCGCCAGCGGCGGCAGGTAGACGGGTCGCGCGAGATCGTCCGGTCCGACCGCCCCGACGGTCGTGCCCTCGGCGACCCGGAACCGGCCGACCGGGTGATCCACGGGGTAGAGGCGGCGCAGGACGCTGGCGGGATCGTCGCCCCCGGGACCGGCTCGCCCGGGGAGGGCCTCAGCCGCGCCAGCCGGCGCTCGATCCGAAGCGGTGCCGTCGCTCGCCCCACCGGCACGCCCGAGCAGGGTTGCCAGCGGGACGATCAGCAGCGGCCGCGACGGCTCGATCGGCGTCCCGACGAGCCACTCGGCCGTTGTGAGCTGCAGCCCCGCGGAGGGGTCGAGCCCCCAGCGGAGCCGCGCCTCGGCGAGCAGCGCGTCGAGCACGGCCGCCGGCTAGGAGCTGCCGGCCGTGAGGTCGGGCGTGATCGTCGCCTTCGCCTTCTGGGCGGCGTACCAGTTCTGGAAGGCGCTCGCCTTGAGCGTGTCGAGCTGGGCGCCGTCCGGCGTCCGCGTCTGCTCGCTGCGGACGAGGAACAGGTAGTAGCCGGCGTCGGTCTTGAGCGCGTCGCTCACCTTGCCGATCGGAGCGGCGAAGATCGCCTGCTCGCGCTGGCTGTCGAGCTGGTCGCGGGCCACCCAGCCGAGGTCACCGCCCTGGGCGGCCTCGCTCCCGTCGGAGTTGTCCTTCGCGAGCTGGGCGAAGTCGGCGCCGGGGGCGTTGGCCTGGACCTGCAGCCCGGCGATCCGGCTGTCGGGCGAGCCGCGGCGCGCCTCGAACAGGATGACGTGCCAGCCGTACTGGCTCTGGACCGGCGGCAGGAGGTCACCCTTCTTGAGGCCCGGCTTGAAGACGGCGTCGCCGAACCCGGTGTCGAGCTGGCTCTGGGTGAACCAGTCGAGCGCGCCGCCGCTGGCCGCCGAGCCGGTATCCATGCTGTCGGTCTTGGCGATCGCCGCGAACTGGGCCGCGAGCTGATCGGCCGGCAGGGCCTTGAGCTTGTCGTAGGTGGCCTGGGCCTTCGCCTTGGCGGTCACCCAGCCCGGATCGTCCGACGGGACGGGGTTCTGCGGGTCGGGCGCCTTGTCGCCCGGCGTGTACAGGATGTGGTCGACCTTGATCTCGTCGCCCGGGCCCTGGTAGTTCGCCGAGGAGACGAGGATCTCGCTGACCTGGCGCTGCACGGACGGCTGCCCGGTGGCGTCGGCGACGACCTTCGTCGTCAACGCGTCGCGGACGAGGTCTGCCCGGACGGCGTCGCGGTAGGCGTCCATCGAGATCCCGGCATCGGAGATCTTCTGGGTCCACGCGCTGTCGACGGTCTGCGGGACGATGTCGAGGACCGTGCCGATGATGTACGAGTCCGCGGCGCCCGCGACGACATCGGTCAGGCCGCCGGCCTGGCCGACCGCGAAGACGGCCTTGACGAACGCCGGGTCGAGCGAGGCGTCGTCGGCCTGGATCCAGCCGACGTCACCGCCGGCGGTCGCGTAGGCATCCTTCGAGACTGCCTTCGCGACGTCGGCGAACGCCTTGCCGCCCTTGAGGTCGGCCAGCGCCTGGTCGGCCTTCGCCTTGGCGGCGGCCTTCTGGGTGTCAGTCGGCCCGCTCGAGCCGGTGGTGACGTCCGGATCGATGGTGATGATCGCAGCGTGCCGCTGCTCCTTCTGGGTCGCCTCGTCGACGAGCCGCTGGTCGATCTGCGGGGCGCCGATGGTGATCCCCTGCTGGGTCGCGAGCTGGCCCTGGAGGGTCGCGTCGATGAGCGTGTCGAGGGTGCTCGTCGAGATCGCCTGGCGCTGCTGCTCGAGGACCGACAGCCGGCTCTGGAGCTCGTCGCTGGTCAGCCGGCCGGCCGATGCCCAGGTCCGGAGCTGGGCCTCGGTCTGGTCGATCCGGAACGAATCGATCTTGGCCCGCTCGTCGAAGGTGTCCTGGGTGATCGTCTGGCCGTTGACCTTGGCGACCTCGGCGAAGTGGGAGCCGAAGTAGGTCGCGGCCGCGGCTCCGACCAGGGTGATGACCCCGATCAGGATGACCAGCCCGAAGGCCAGGTTGACGTAGAGGTTCCGCCGGTGCTGGTTGTCGATGCCGCGGCGGGACGACCGTTTCACGGTCGGCTTGGTGCGAGAGGTCATTCGGACGTGGTTTCCTGCAGGTGGACCCGCGGTCGCGGGAGGGATGGGCTCGGTATCGTACCCTATCGTCCGGACCGGCCCGGCCAGGCGCACCCCGGAGGAGACGACCATCAGCGAGCGAGACATCGTCGCGGGCCGGCGCATCCTCGTCACGGGCGGCTCCGGCACGATCGGGGCGTGGCTCGTCGACCGCCTCATGGCGATGGACCCGGAGGTGGTCCGCGTCCTGGGGCGCGACGAGACGAAGCAGTTCTACCAGCGGCTCCCCTACCGCGACCGCTCCGACATCCGGTTCCTGATCGGCGACGTCCGTGACCGGGACCGTCTCGACCGGGCGATGGAAGGCGTCGACGTCGTCTTCCACTGCGCCGCCCTCAAGCACGTGGAATTGGGTGAGTACAACCCGTTCGAGGCGACCCAGACGAACGTGGTCGGGACCCAGAATGTGATCGATGCCTGCCTCGCCCACGGCGTCGGGACGATGATCCTGACGTCATCGGACAAGGCCGCCAACCCGACGTCGGTGATGGGCGCGACGAAGCTCCTGGCCGAGAAGCTCGTGACTGCGGCCACCAACTACCGCGGGCAGCACCCGACAGTGTTCGCGAGCGTCCGCTTCGGGAACGTGCTCGGCTCGCGGGGCTCGGCGGTCGAGGTCTTCAGCCGGCAGGTCGCCGCCGGCGGACCGGTGACCGTGACGGACCCGACGATGACGCGGTTCGTGATGACGCCCGCCCGGGCGGTCGAGCTGGCGATCGGCGCGGCCCGGATCGCCCGCGGCGGCGAGGTGTTCGTGTTCAAGATGCCGGCGGTCCGGCTGGCCGACCTGGTCGAAGCGACGATCGCGGTCGGTGCCCCCGCGGCGGGGTTCGAGCCCGCCGCCATCCAGACGACCCGGATCGCTCCCCGCCCGGGCGAGAAGGCCTACGAGGAGCTGATGACCGAGGAGGAGTCCATGCGTGCCCGCGACGTGGGCGACATGTACGCGGTCCTGCCGGCCATCGAGATGCACCAGGACGTGATCGACGCGTACCGGGAGACCGACCCGGCACCGGTCGGCGCCTATCGCTCCGATGCGGTCGTCCCGCTCGACCCGGCCTCGGTCCGCTCGCTCGTCGAGGCGTCGCGGGTCGATCGGCTCGCGGTCGGATGAGGGTACTCGTCACCGGGGCCGCCGGCTTCATCGGCCGGGCGGTCGTGGGCGAGCTGCTGTCGCGGGGCCATTCGGTCCTCGCGGTCGACAACCTCTCGACCGGCGACGCGGCCAACCTCGACGAGTACGCGGGACATCCCAGCCTCCGGCCGTTCGAGATCGGCGACGTCCGGGACGAGCATGCCGGCCGCCGCTGGGTTGCGGCGGTCGATGCCGTGGCCCACCTGGCTGCGTCGATCTCGGTGCAGGACTCGATCGACGACCCCGTGACGACGTTCGACAACGACGTCGTCGGGACGTTCCGGCTGCTCGAGGCCGCTCGCGCCCACGGGACGCGCTTCCTGTTCATGAGCACCTGCATGGTCTACGACCAGGCATCCGGCACGGGCATCGACGAGGAGCACCCGACCCGGCCGGCCTCGCCGTACGCCGCGGCCAAGCTCGCCGGCGAGAGCCTGACGCTGGCCTACGGAACCGCCTTCGGCCTGCCCGTGACCGTCGTTCGCCCGTTCAACACCTACGGGCCGTACCAGCGCTCGGTCGGCGAGGGTGGCGTGGTGTCGATCTTCACCCGCCGCTCGCTCCTCGGCGAGGAGCTGCGGATCTACGGCGACGGCACCCAGACGCGCGACCTGCTCTTCGTCGACGACTGCGCCCGGTTCGTGTGCGACGCCCTCGTCGCCGAGGCGGCCGTCGGGCGGATCCTGAACGCCGGGACGGGCGTCGACGTGTCGGTCAACGCGCTCGCGGCGACGATCGAGCCGGATCCGGGCCGGATCGTCCACGTTCCGCACATCCACCCGCAGAGCGAGATCGAGGTCCTCCGCTGCGACCCTCGCCGGGCGGCCGAGCTCCTCGGCTGGCGGCCAGAGGTCCCGCTCGGGGCCGGCCTGGCGCGAACCCGGGCGTGGATGGCCGCGCGTCTCGCGGCGGGTGTCGTCGTCGCGTGACCGGCTCGACGACTCGCCTGGCGATCGACGGCGGCACCCCGGTCCGCTCGAGCCTCCTGCCCTACGCCCACCAGCAGGTGGACGACGCCGACGTCGCCGCGGTCGTCGCGGCGCTGCGATCCGACTGGCTGACCACCGGACCGCGGGTCCGGGCGTTCGAGGCCGAGCTCGAGGCCGCGACCGGGGCGCGCCACGCGGTCACGTTCTCGTCCGGGACCGCGGCGCTCCACGGGGCGATGGCGGCCGCCGGCCTCGGGCCCGGCGACGAGCTGGTGACGACGCCGCTGACCTTCGTGGCGACCGCCAATGCTGCCCTCTACGTCGGAGCCGAGCCACGCTTCGCCGACGTCGATCCGACCAGCCTGCTGATCGATCCGGACCGCGTGGCCGCCGCGATCACGGAGCGCAGCCGGGCGATCGCCGCGGTCGACTACGCCGGGCAGCCGGCCGACTACGACCGGCTGCGCGCCGTCGCCGACGCGGCGCCCGGCGGCCCCCTGACCGTGATCGCCGACGCGGCCCACTCGCTCGGTGCGACGTACCGCGGCCGGCCGGTGGGGACGCTCGCCGACCTGACCGTGCTCAGCCTCCATCCGGCCAAGATCATCACGACCGGCGAAGGCGGAGCGGTGCTGGCCGATCGGGACGACCTTGCCGATCGCCTGCGTCGATTCCGGAACCACGGCATCGCGACCGAGCTCGCGGCACGGACGGACTGGACCTACGAGATGGTCGAGCTCGGCTACAACTACCGGCTGACTGACCTCGGCGCCGCGCTCGGCACGTCGCAGCTCGAGCGGCTCGAGACGTTCCTGGCCCGGCGGAGGGCGCTCGCGCGGCGCTACTTCGAGCGGCTCGACGGCCAGCGCTACCTCGACCTCCCGGGCGTCGCCCCGGACGTCGATCCAGCCTGGCACTTCATGTTCGTCCAGCTGCGGCTCGACCGGCTCGGCCGTGATCGCGAGGCCGTGTACCGAGCGCTTCGGGCCGAGGGGATCGGGGTCAACGTCCACTACATCCCGGTCCACACCCACCCGTATTTCCGCGCCCGCTTCCCGGGCCTGTCGTTCCCGGTGGCCGAGGCCGCCTACGCGCGCCTGCTCACGCTGCCGCTCCATGCCGGCATGACCGAGGCGGACGTCGACGACGTCGTGACCGCCCTGGACAAGGTCACCGCCGCCTACCGGGCCGAATGAGCGGGCGGGCGAGGGTCAGCCGCGGCCTGCGGCGCATCCCGTGAGCGCGCTCCGGACGACCGGCTGGGCCCGCGTTCGATCCGGCCCGGCGCCGGTCATCCTCTACGGGCTGCTGGCCCTGCTGTCGTTCCCGACGGCCGGCACGATCCTGCGCGGGACGGCGGGATGGACGTACCTGGTCGACGTCCTCGACGACGGCGGCGGCCTGCCCCGGCTCGGCATGGCGGTCCGCGAATGGGGCAGCTACGGCCCAACACTGTGGAATCCGTACGTCACGGCCGGCAACGCCTTTCTGGGCCAGTTCGCCCTGCCGCCGCTTTCCCCCGACGTGGCGCTGGCCTTCCTCGTGGGGCCGTTCGCGGCCTTCGCGATCTCGATCTGGCTGACCTCGCTGCTGGCCGGCGTCGGCATGCATCTCTTCCTGCGCGACAGCATCGGCCTGGCGACGCCGGCCGTCGTGGTCGGGTCGGTGATCGCCGTGTTCTGCTACTGGCACCCCATCTACGGCGTGTCCGTCGCGATCCTGCCGCTCATCCTCTGGCTCGGCGATCGCGGGCTCGCCGAGGGCCGCACGTGGCCGAACCGATACGCTGCCGGCCTCATCGTCGCGGCGACGCTGGCCCTATATGCCGGCCAGGTCCAGGTCATGTGCATCGTGGCCGCGCTCCAGCTGGCGTGGCTGGTGGCGATCCGCGGCGCCCGCGGGCGACGCCTCGCGACATGGGCCGGATCGTGGATCGCGGCGTTCGCACTGTTCGGGCCCGTCCTGGCCACCCAGCTGGCGGCGCTCCCGGGCTCTGAGCGGTCGATCTGGGACATGGCCTACCTGATCGGGGCGGCACCCGGCCAGGCCGTCGCCACGATCGTCGACCACTACAGCTCGATCCTGGTGGGAATCCCGTTTGTCCGGGGGACCAGCCCGAGCGACCCGCGTTACGGGACGCTGTTCCTCGGTGGCGTCGGCCTCGTCCTGGCGGTCGTCGGGGCCGTCGCTGGACGGCGTGACCGGGCGACCAACGCCCTGGTCGTTCTCCTGATCGCCATCCCCCTCCTCGACCTGGTGACGATCCTGGCGACACCGCTCCAGAACGGGCTGCCGATCATCGGCTCGTTCCAGTTCATCCGGATCCGGCACTTCTTCCCGTTCGCCCTGGCCGGCGTGGCCGCGATCGGCATCGACGCGCTCGTCGCCGGGCGGGTCGCCAACATGGCACGCGGACGGCAAAGGCTCCTCACCGTCGCGGCTGCCATCGTCCTGGTCCCGGTTGCCGTCCAGGCAGCGATCGCCGCCCGCGCGGCGGTTCTGCGACTGCCCGGGATCGATCTCGGCGACCCTCGCGATGTGGGCTGGGCGCTCGCGGCCGGCGGCCTCGGCCTCGGGCTGCTCGGAGGCCTCGTCCTGGTGTCCCTGCTCGTCCGGCCACGGTGGGCCATCGCACCGATCGCCGTGATCGCGGTCGTGATCCTGCTGGCCGGCGACCGGATCCTTCTTGCCAACGGGGCGCCGCTGCTCGGCTCCGGGATCTCCACGTTCGACGAATCGCTCGCCCTGACGCCCGGCCAGGCCTTCCTTCTCGCGCAGCCCGGGATCTCCGGCCAGCGGGTGCTGACGTTCAACGACAACGTCAACCGGATGGCCTTCCAGGGTCTCCTCCAGGCCGACGGTTACCAGGCCATCTACCCGCTCACCTACCACGGCTTCTTCGGGACGATGACCGCCCCGGGGCTCGCGGCCGACCCGGCCAAGTCCGACTATTTCCATCGCTGGGGCGCCCGGGCCTACGCGTTCAACGGGCTGGTCGATCCGGAGCTCGTGGCGCTGGCCGGGATCCGCTGGTTGTACGTGCACGCCGCGGAGCGGCCGTCGATCCCGGACCTCGTCACCCGGTTCCAGTCCGGCGACGTCACGGTCTACGAGGACCCCGACGCCTTCCCGCGAGCCTTCGTCGTCGGTTCGGTCGAGCACCTGACCGACACGACGGCCGTGCTGGGCCAAATGGCGGCGGCCAGCCTCGACGACCTGCGCGGACGCGCGTTCCTCAGCGGGTCCGATGCGGCCCCCACCGGCCTCACGGAAGCGCCGCCCGGCAGCGCGGGCAGCGCGACGATCGCGATCGACGAGCCCGACCGGATCGAGGTCCGGGTCCAGGCCGATCGAGCGGGAATGCTCGTGTTGACCGACGTGATGGTGTCCGGCTGGACCGCCGCGGTCGATGACGTTCCGGCGACGATCGTCACGACCGACGCCACGTTCCGCGGCGTCGCGCTGAGCGCGGGCAGCCACACGGTCGTGTTCCGCTACCGGCCAACGGCGACCTACCTCGGCTTCGCGGTCGCCGCGCTGGCGGCGATCCTCGTGGTGCTCGGCGGGGCGCTCGCCTGGCGGCGACGCCGCGTCGTGGAGGCCCCGGCGGCGCAACCGGGCGACGAACGTGGGTCGACCGGAGACGGCCCGGCCGAGCTGACCGCACCGTAGACTCGGTGACATGCGGCGATTGACGACCAGGCCGGCCCCGCGCGTGCGAGGCGGCTGATGGACGATCCGTCGGCACCGCCCAGGGCCCTGGGCCGCGACGACGCCGGCGTCCTGGCGGACGCGGTCGATCGGCGGGCGGCCGAGCTCGGGACCGTGCGCGCCCGGCTGGCGGCAGCCGACACGGCGCGTCACCGAGCGGAGCACGAGCGCGACCGGCTGGCCGCCGAGCTCGAACGGATCCGCTCGCGCCAACCAACCCGGCTCGCCGAGTCGATCAGGTCGTCACTTCGACCGGCGGTCCGGGCCGCTCGCCGGGCCCGGAGCGGCCCGCCCGCCGAAGCGCGGCGACGCGCGTCCGATCCCGTCGACGAGGGCATGGTCGGGTCGGCGGCGCCGGCGCGGCCCGGGCTTGAGAATGAGGATCCTCGCCAGTACCGCGAGACGCTGATCCGTCGGGTGACCGGACGAGACGCCGGGCTGGCGGTCATGACGATCGGCCGCGCGATCGCCGGCCCCGCAAACGCCGGCGGCCCGGCGTCCGGCGACGGCCCGGCTGCGCTGCCCGGCTGGACGGTCCACGAGGTCACGGACGCGGCGGTCGACGCCGTCGTCGCGGGTGGGATCGACGTCGCGGTGATCCATGACCCGGCCTTCGACCTTCGTAACCTGCCGCGCCACGTGATCACGGTGGCGGTGGCCGGAGGTGCCGTCGCGCCCTGGTTGGACCAGCCCTGGTTCGACGGCTACGACATCGTGATCGTCACCGACGAGGCGGCCCAGGAGGCGGTGCGCGCCGGCTCGGCGAAGACCGGAGTCGTGGCGGGCGCGGGAACCGACGGCCGGCCGTCGTGGGCTGCCGTGCGCGATGCCCTCACCGCCTGGCTCAGCCGCCCGCGCATTGCGATCCTCGTCCAGGCACCGGGCTGGTCCGCCGCCGCGACGTCCGGCGACTATCACGTCGCTCGGGCGCTCCAACGCCAGTTCGAGCGGAGCGGCCACCCGACGTCCGTCTACCTGCGTTCCCAGTGGCCGCTCGCCGCGACGGCCCGTGAGGACGCGGTTCTGCACCTCTGGGGCCGTCACCCGTTCACGCGGCGGCCCGGACAGCGGGCCGCGATCTGGGTCCTGTACCACCCCGAGCTCCTGACCGAGGAGGTGTGTGTGGCCTACGACCACCTCTTCGTGGCCTCCGACGCGCTGGTAGCAGACCTGGCCGGCCGCTTCGGGGTCACGGCCGAGTCGCTCCACCAGGCCACTGACCCGGAGCGGTTCCGTCCGCGGCCGGGCGGCCCGCACCACGAGCTTCTGTTCGTGGGCAACTCGCGCGGGGTGCGCCGGACGATCCTCGACGACGTCCTGCCGAGCCCGCACGAGCTGGCCGTCTACGGCGGGGGCTGGACGGACGACCTGCTCGAGCCGGGGGTCGTCCGCGGCGACGGGATCGCCAACGCCGACCTGGCGGCGGCCTACGGTGCGGCCGACATCGTCCTCAACGACCACTGGGTCGAGAGCGCGGCCGCGGGGATCATCAACAACCGCCTGTACGACGCCCTGGCCGCCGGCGCATTCGTCATCTCGGACCCGGTGGCCGGCATGGATGCCGAGTTCGATGGCGGGGTCGTCACCTACCGTGGCGCGGCCGACCTGGCCCTGACCATCGAGCGGTACCTGGCCGACCCAGGTCTTCGCAGGGCGACGGCCGAACGGGGCCGCGCCGCCGTGCTGGCCCGTCATACCTTCGAGCAGCGTGCCCGCCGCCTCCTTGCCGCGCTCGTCCCGGACGGCGGGTCCGGCTCAGCCGGCTGATCGGCTGGCGGCGGGCCAGGTCCGCCCGACCCGCACCGGGCCCGGCGCTCAGCCGGCGGCCGGGCTCGCAGGATCGGGTAGCAGGCGCGCTCGCAGCCCCTCGGCGAACCGGATCGACATCTCGCCGGGGTCGAACGCGCGTGCCCGGGCCAGGGCAGCGTCGTGGGCCAGCGACGTTCGCAGCTCGTCCGAGGCCTGGAGCACCGCCGCGAGGTCGGCCGCATCGCCCGGTGCGAACGTCCGGGCGAACGACGAGTCGATCAGCTCCGTGAACGCCCCCTCCGGGACCACGACCGGCAGCCCGAACGAGAGAGCCAGCATCAGGACCCCCGAGTTGAGCGACTCGACGTATGGCAGAACCGCGACGTCCGCGGCCCGGAGGAACAGTGCGACGTCCTCCACCGGGATCCGGCGGAGATGGAGAGCGACGGCAGGATCGAGCACGCCGCGATCGATCAATGGATCGACTGCCGAGCTACCGATGGGAGCGCCGGCGATCAGGAGCCGCCAGCTCCGCGGGGTC
Source organism: uncultured Chloroflexia bacterium (assembly GCA_963813705.1). Taxonomy (GTDB): domain Bacteria; phylum Chloroflexota; class Limnocylindria; order Limnocylindrales; family CSP1-4; genus Chersky-267. The sequence continues at coordinate 986,643 of CAWFAH010000011.1, read as the reverse complement.
GCACGGTCGAGCGCGTCGACGGCGTCGACCAGGACCTCGATGCCCTTGTACGGCCGAAGGGTGCCGAGGAACAGGGCGACCCGCTCCTGGTTGCCCAACCCGAGCTCCCAGCGGGCGGCCTCCCGGGTGACCTGGTCGGGATACGCCCCGATGTAGTTGGGATGGGGCACCCAGAGCACTTTCTCGGGCGGGATCCGGAACCACGGTTCCACGGCGCTGACCGTGCGGCTCGACAGGACGTGGACAACACTCGCTCGGTCGACGATGGCCTGCTGGAGCGCCGCCTCGTCGTCGGGCCGAGCCGCGTCGTGGGGCATCACGTTGTGGACGGTCCAGACGAGGCGACCGCCGGCATCGAGGAACCGGTCGACGAGCCCGAGGAACGCCGTCCGGCGGTGCGCGACGTCCGATGCGTCGTGCGCACCGTGGAGGATCCCGTTCGTCCAGTGGAGGTGGAAGACCGTGGTCAGGCCGTTGGCGCGCGCGCCGTCGAGCTCTTCGAGCTCGCTGCTGTCGATCAGCGGAATTGCGCCGATCCCGCGCTGCCAGGCGTGCCCGTACAGCAGAGCCTGAAACGGATTCAGCCGGCTGACGGGGTGGTAGCCGATCAGGATCGGCTCGCGTCCGTCGTTGCCGTCGAGCGAGGCAAGGGCCGAAGCGACATCCTCGGCCGCTCGCCCCGGGGCTCGCGCCCGGCCGCGGACGACCCCTTCCATGTCAGACGGCCGCCACGCGCGCGGCCCCCGAGAGCCGGTCGTAGACATCCCGGTATCGGAGACCGAGCGAGCGCAGATCGTCGCTGTCGGCGCGATCGCCCGGCGTCGCGGCGACCTCGGGAGACAACAGGATCACGCGGTCGACGTTGACTCCGAGCCGCGGAGGGCGGTCACACCGACGGCATCCGCGACGACCAGGCCGTCTGCGGCGGCGACGCAGCGGGCGATCGTGGATTGGACCCGGGCGTCGATCCGGTCCCCGGCCGGAGAGCCGGCACCCTTCGATCCCGGGGTGATCGCCGGCTCGTGACCCGGGGCGAGTGCGATGACCAGCGGGAGTCCGACCTGGGCACGCAGCCCCAGGCCGAGAAGGACCTCGTCCGGCCGCTCGAGCCGTGAGGCCACATGGACGATCGCCGGCCGCTCGCGCCGCACGAGTCGTGTCAAGAGCCACATCGAATTATCGAGCCGGGTATCGACCGGCCCGTCGAGCGGATAGGCCGCCCCGAGGTCGAGTCGATACCGTTCGGCCCCCCTGACCGTTCGAGTCCGATCGCCCCGCGGATCCTCGGGCGTGCGCGCCGAGCCCAGCGTCGTGACGACCACGGGATGGAGGCCGGCGGCGACCTGGGCACGAACGGTCTGCTCGTGCCAGGCAACGAACGCCGCGCCGTCCTCGGTCGTGGGTTCGGCGATGAGGTGGAGGACACGATCGGGGATCGGTTCCGCGATGGGATCCGACGACCCGGCGCTCCGCGGAAGCCAGGCCGGATCCGTGACCGTCAGCCACCCAGCCAGCGGCGGACGGTCTCGGCGAGGCTGCGGTCGCTCGTCAGGTGCCTCGCCCTCGACGGACCTCGACGACCGCCGCCGCGGATTGCCCTGCCGCTCGAGGACGTCGAGGCGGAGCTCGTGGACCCGCAGGCTGTCGGGGTCGATCCTCGCCAGGCGGTCCAGCTCCGTTCGCGCGGCGTCGAGCGAACCTGACGCGACCTGCCGCTTGACGGCCCGGGAGCTGCGCTGGGGCGTCGACCATCGCTCGTGGCGTGGATCGCCCGGCGTGGCGGCTGGATCGGCCGGTGACGACGGCGCGCATCGATCGACCGGCGGCTCGGACGGCGAGGGCGCGCTGGATCGGCAGGAGACCGGCCAGCGCTCGGACGATGCCACCGCTCGGAGGTGGACCGCCGGTCGGCGCTCCATCCGATCGGCCGGGCTGGGCCCGGCGCCTCCCATGGCGGCAGCATACGACGGGCCCCAGCGTCGCGCGGCGACGCAGCGACCGCTATCGTTCGGGCGCATGCCATCGACGCCTGATCGAACCGGGCCCGCTTACGACTGTCCGGAGCGGCTCGTGTTCGTGGCCAGCCTCGAGCTCGCACCCGCCGTCCGTCCGGGCACCGTGGTCGTCGTCCTCGACACCGCCTGGACGCCGGGGGCCGCCGAGCGGCGCGACATCATCGCCGTCCGGCGCGTGCTCGCCAGCGTGCTCGGCCGCGTCGACCTGTTCGTGGACGCGCAGCAGCGTCTCGATGCCTGGGCCGCAGCGGTCGACGCGCCTGACCGGTTGCTGCGCGGGGGGGTGTCCTGGTGGTTCCGGGTCTGCCTGAACCTCGCCTACTGGCTTCATGAGCGCCTGCTCTGGCGGTACGCCCTGGCCGAGCTGGGCGTCGGCACCTCCGTGCGCGAGATTGTCGTTCCGGCCCACGAAGTGGGCCTGACGCAGGTCGCCGGGATCCTGGCTGCCGGTGGCGATTGTCGAGTCGACACGGTGGGGACCGCGACGGCCTCCCCGACGGCCTCGTCGGCGAACCACGCGACGGTGGCCGGCCGTTGGCGTGACTGGATCGGCCGCCGGCTTCGCCGTCAGGAGCGGCTCGTCGAGCCCGCGTGCTCGACGAACGGGTCGCGCTGGCGGCTCAAGCGGAGCGTCGGCTGCTCGTCGTCGCCCAGCAAGGTCCGGCGAGCGGGCGCCGGCTCGACGTCGACGCCCCCCGAATGGAGCCGCAGCTCGAGGCGGTCGTCGATCGACTGACGGCGGACGGGTTCCGCCCGACGGTCCGGGCCCTCGAGCTCGACCACCTCGACGACGAGCACTGGCCGGACGTGTGGGCCGACGACCGGCTGCTTCCGCGTTCCCTTCTCCGGACCCGCTGGTCGACCGGATCGGTCCCGTCGGAGACCCACCCGGAGATCGACCTCGCCGGCCTGCGCTCGCACCCGCTGGACGTCGACGGGCTCGATCTCAGCCCGATCCTCGTCGACGAGATCGGGGGACTGTGCGGTCGCTGGCTGACGGGCCAGCTGGTCGAGATCGAGCGAATTGGGCGGCTCCTCTCGGAGCTCCGGCCGGCCTCGATGCTGCTCAGCCACGAGGGCGTCCGGGCGACCTGGCTTGCGGCCGCCCGACTAGCCAGGATCCCCAGCTTCGCGATCCAGCACGGGGTGATCTACCCGACCCATCCGTTCTACCAGCACCCGCGCCACCCGGGGCTGATCCTCCCCGACTGCACGTTCGTGTTCGGCGAGTGGGAGCGCCGGGTCCTGCAAGACGTCGGACACTTCCGCGACGACGAAGTCGCCGTCTCCGGGGCGCCGCGAGCTCCCGATGAGGGCGCGGTCGATCCCGACGAGCTCCGCGGACACCCGTCGGCCGCGGTCCTCCGCCGCAAGCTTGGCGTGGCCGATGGCGACCGCCTTCTCGTCGTCTCGACGGCCTCCGTGCCGATCGTCCGCCGGTTCCATATCGTCGACATGCTCGAACGCGTCCTGGACGGCCCGCTGCCCGGGGTCCACGTCGTGTTCAAGCAGCACCCCGGCGAGACGGACGAGGGGCCGTACACGGAGACGCTCGCGGGTCTCGCCCGGGTCGGCGGCTATCCACCGCCACGGATGAGCGTCGTTCGCGACGTCGACCTCGGCGCTGCTCCGAGCCGCCGACGCCCATCTGTCGCTTCATTCGACGGTCCTCAGCGACGCCGTCATCTGCGGGACGCCGAACCTGCTCGCGACCGGCCAGGCCTACCGTGCTCCGCTCGACTACGTCGCCGACGGCGTGGCTGAGCCGGTTCGAGACGTCGCCGACGTCCGTGCGGGTGCTCGTCGACCCGCATCCCCCGGATCCCGCGGCTCGACGCTCGTTCATCGACGACCATTTCCGCTCCGGTGACGCTAGAGGTCGGATCGAAGGCAGGCTGGTCGCCGCCCTCGACCCCGGCTCCGCGGCCCACCGGTCAGGAGCGGCCCGGGCCGGCCGGGCCGCGGTGCGACCGTGACCACGGTCGCGATCGTCCAGGCGCGGACGGGCAGCACCCGCCTGCCCGGCAAGGTGCTCCTGCCGCTCCTCGGCGAGCCGAGCCTGAGCCGGGTCATGCGCCGGGTCGGCCGGGCCGCCCTCGTCGACACGACCGTGCTGGCGACGACCGAGCGAGCGGAGGACGACGTCCTGGTCGACCTCGCCGGCGCTGAAGGCTGGCCGGTCGTCCGCGACAGCACCGACGATCTGCTCGACCGCTACCTCGAGGCCGCTGCGGCGCATGACGCCGACGTGATCGTGCGGATCACCTCCGACTGTCCGCTGGTCGATCCGGCGGTGATCGACGCGACGGTCGCGGCGTGCCTCGCCAGCGGGGCCGACTACGCGAGCAACACGCTCGAGCCGCGGACGTTCCCACGGGGCCTCGACGTCGAGGTCATGACCCGGGCGGCACTCGAGCGGGCCGGCCGTGACGACACGTATCCCGGCTGGCGCGAGCACGCGACGCCGTACGTGTACCGCCACCCTGAGCTGTTCCGGCTGCACCGCGTGCCGGCCCCGGACGACCAGTCGGCCCACCGCTGGTCGGTCGACACGGCGGCGGACTACGAGCTGGTTCGGCGGATCTACGAGGGCCTCGGGCGCGACGACTTCGGGTGGCGCGACGCGCTCGCCCTGGTGCAGGCCCACCCGGACTGGATGGACCTGAACCGCGACGTCGTCCAGAAGGCGGTGGGCCCGTGATCGGCGAGGCGGCGAGCACGGGCCGAATGAGCACCGTCCTCCACGGTCACGTGGTCCTCCGGGCCGATGCGTCGGCCGAGATCGGCACCGGCCACGTGGTGCGCTGCCGGACGCTCGGCGAGGCGCTCCTCAGCCGGGGTTGGACGGCGACGCTCGTGTCGCGGCGTCTGGACCGCCGCCTCGGACGGTCGGTCGATGTGGCCGGGATCGAGCGACTCGAGCTGCCGCTTTCACTGCCGATCGACGCCGAGCCGCGCTATCTCGCGCGAACACTGCGCAGGCCTGTCGACCTGCTCGTGGCCGATCACTACGCGATCGGCGCCCACTGGCTGACGGCAGCGCGCGACTGGGCGGCCACCCTGCTCTCGATCGACGACCTGGCGGACCGGGCGCAACCCGTTGACCTGCTTCTCAACCAGAATCTCGGGGTCGCGGCACGCCAGTACATTGGGCTCGTGCCAGCGTTCGCACGGGTGCTCGCCGGTCCAAGGTACGCGCTCGTGCGGCCGGCGTTCGCGGACGCGCATCGGCTGCGGCGCGTGCGATCCGGCCGAGTGGAGCGCGCGCTGGTGTTGATGGGCGGCAGCGACGCACCCGACGTGACCCGGCGCGCCGCGGCGGGCGTGGTCGATGCCGGGATATCGGTCGACGTCGTGGTCGGGCCGCTGTATCGGCACCTTGCGGCGTTGCGGTCGTGGGCCGCCGGCCGGGCGCTCGTTCGGTTGCATGTCGATCCGCACGGGCTGGTCGGGTTGATGGAGGACGCCGACCTGGCGATCGGCGCGCCGGGATCGGCGAGCTGGGAACGCTGCGCCGTCGGGCTGCCGACGGTGCTCGTGATCCTCGCTCAGAACCAGGTCGATCCCGGGCGACGCCTCGTGGATGTTGGCGCCGCCCGAAGCCTCGGCTGGCAGACCGACGTTACGTCCGCCGACGTCACCCGGATGGTGCGGTCACTGGCGGAGGACCCGACCACCGTCCGGGCGATGTCCGAGGTGGCCGCCTCCGTCACCGACGGTCGAGGGACCGCTCGGATGGTCGGCGTCATCGAGCGGACGGTCTCAGCGACGGTGCGCCGCGCGGACGGGACATGAAGCCCTCTCGAAAGTCCAAGGTGAGCCCGGCCGGCAAGGTGACGATGCGTGCGTTGCGGCCGGACGACAGCGAGCTGCTGCGCGAATGGCGGAATCGTCCCGAGGTGGCCCGATACATGCTCTCCGACCACCTGATCTCCGAGTCGGAGCACGCCCGATGGTTCGAGGCTGCGCTGAACGCGACATCGGCGCGCCACTGGATCGCCGAGCTGGATGGCCAGCCGGTCGGCCTGTTCAGCCTGTCCGCCATCTCCGAAGAGCATCGCCGTGCCTCGTGGGGTTTCTACGTGGCGGACCCCGGCCTCCGCGGACGCGGCATCGCCTCGACCGCGTGGCGCTTCCTCCTCCGGTACGCGTTCGAGGATCTCGGTGTCGAGAAGCTGTGCTCAGAGGTCCTGGCCACCAACGAGGCGGTCGTCAGGATGCACCAGCGGTTCGGCTTCCACATGGACGGCGTGCTGCGCAGGCACGTCCGCAGGAACGACCGGCGCGTCGACGTGGTCGCCCTGAGCCTGCTCCGAGACGAATGGCAGAATTGCGCGGACGTGGCCGGCGAGCGCGGGGATGTGGCCGGCGACTAGGTCCGCTCGCTCGATCCGGGACCGGGCGAGCCGTGGCAGACTACTGCACGATGGACGCCACCCCATCGATCACGATCGCCGGCCGGTCGATCGGTCCCGGCCAGCCCGTGTACGTGATCGCCGAGCTGTCGGCGAATCACGGGCAGGATTTCGACACGGCCGTCCGGCTCGTCCGGGCGGCCGCCGACGTCGGAGCCGATGCCGTCAAGCTCCAGACCTACACGCCGGACACCATCACGATCGCGAGCGACGATCCGGCCTTTCGGCTCGGGAGCGGTTCGCCATGGGCCGGTGCGACCCTCCACAGCCTCTACCGTGACGCCTACACGCCGTGGGAGTGGCAGCCACGGCTCAAGGCCCTGGCGGAGGAGCTCGGCATGGCCTGCTTCTCCTCGCCATTCGACGCGACGGCGGTCGACTTCCTGGTCGCCATGGACGTCCCGGCCTTCAAGATCGCCTCGTTCGAGCTGGTCGACCTGCCGCTCATCCGCCGGGTCGCGGGGACCGGCAGGCCGGTCATCCTGTCGACGGGCATGGCCACCGAGGACGAGGTGAATGAGGCGGTCGCCACGGCCCGGGCCGCAGGGGCGACCCAGATCGCGCTCCTGAAGTGCACCAGCGCCTACCCGTCTCCTCCGGCCGAGGTCCGGCTGCGCGCCATCCCGGCGATGGCTGAGCGATGGGGCGTGCCGGTCGGCCTGTCGGATCACACCCGCGGCCACACGGTCCCCGTGGCCGCCGTCGCCCTCGGCGCCTGTATTGTCGAGAAGCATTTCACGATCTCGCGGAATGATCCTTCGCCCGATGCGGCGTTCTCACTCGAGGTCGACGAGTTCGCCGCCATGGTCCGGGCAATCCGCGAGACCGAGGCAGCGCTGGGCGGACCCACCATCCTTGAGCCGACCCCAGGCGAGACCGAGTCCCGGGGATTGCGACGCTCCCTCTTTGTCGTCGAGGACGTCGCTGCCGGCGAGCCGCTGACCCCCGCAAACGTACGCTCGATCCGCCCCGCGACCGGCCTCCACACCCGCGAGTACGAGCGGATCCTGGGAAATCGCGCCCGGCGGGCGATCCCGCGAGGGACCCCGCTCTCGTGGGACCTGGTCGAAGCGAACCGGGACGGCTGACGGCCGATCAGGCGTCCGGGTGGGCCGGCCCAAACGTCAGGGGCTGCCCGGCCCGCGTCCGCCGAGCCGGCGCCGAACGCCGCCTGCGGCGGATCGGACGGACCGCCGGACCCGCGTCGCGAGCCCCCGGCGCGGCCGCGACGCGACCGGCTTCGGCCCCATCAGCAGGGCCTCGCGCGGGTGGGGCGGCAGGATCGTCGACGGCTCGCGGTTGTCGCCCTTCTGGACAAAGGCGAGGTTGTGGTAGAAGGTCACGGCGGTGATCGACTGGTCGAAGGCGGTGGGTTGATACCCGACCAGGTCGAGCTCGGCGAAGTTCAAGCCGTCGACCAGCGACTCGAGGAAGGTCATCGACGTCGTGCTCCGGTCGGGCCCGCTCGATCCTCCGTAGCGCGGCCAGTAGGAGGTCTGAAGGTCCTCGATCGCGTAGATGCCGTCGTCGGTGAGGAAGCCGAACAGGCCTCGGAAGCTGGCAATGACGTGGGCCGAGAGGTGGCTCCCGTCGTCGACGATCACGTCGAACGGCCCATGCTCGACGCCGAGCCGCTCCAGGAAGGCCGGATCGCCCTGATCGCCGCGAAGGATCGTGATCCGCTCCTCGGCAAGGGCGGACTTGTCGTGGATGTCGACGCCGATGATCTGGCCGAGCGGGAAGTACTCCTTCCACATTCGGAGGGACTCGCCGCCCTTGGTCGGATCCGAGTAGCCGCCGACGCCGATCTCCAGCAGGCGGATCGGACGGTCGCGCAGGTGCTGCAGGTGGCGCTCGTAGGCCGCCGCGTAGAAGTGCGTGCCCTCCTTGTCGGTCCGGTGGAGGAGAGCCAGCTCGGGAAGGCTCGGCCGACTCATCGGCTCGAGGCCTTGCGGTCGGAGCGGGCAGCCAGCCCGTCGACGATCGCCGCGTATCGGTCCGCCTCCGCTGGCCCAACCCAGCTCCGCGACGCGGGCCGCGGCTCGCTCGACGCGACCGCGTCGATCGCCCTCGTCGTCCGCCAGCTGGATGACCGCCGCCGCCATGGCAGCGTCGTCGCCGGACGGGTAGGTCACGACCGTGTCGGTCCCGAAGGTCCGCTCGACGAGCGGCAGCCGCGACGCGACGACCGGCTTGCGCAGGGCGGCGTATTCGAACACCTTCGTCGACAGGCTCGTGGCCGTGAAGTCGTCGAGCCGCGTCGGGGCAATCCCGAGATCGGCCGCGGCCACGGCCGCCGGCACGTCCTCGAGCGGGATACGGCCGTGGAACGTGACCCGCTCACCGATTCCGAGCCCGGCGGCCAGCGCCCGCAGGTCCGCCTCGGAGTCGCCGCGTCCGTAGAGCTCGAGGCACGCATCGAGGTCCGGCCGCCCGGCGACGATCCGGGCCAGGGCGCGGAGCGCCACGTCGAGCTCGTAGACCGGCGTGAGCGCCCCGGTGTACACGATGCGCAGCCGTCCGTCGGCCCGGAACGGGCGAACCGGCACGATCGCGGGGTCGAACCGGGCGAGGTCCGGCGCATTCGGCACGACGATCAGCTTGTCGGCCGGCCGTCCGAGCGCGACGAGCCGGTCGCGCATCAGCTCGTTGACGGAGAACACGACCGTGGCGTAGCCGATCGACAGCCGTTCCTGGAGGACGAGCAGCCGGTGGACGAGCGGGTTCGCGGCGCGCGGGAACCGGGTCCGGAACAGCTCGGGCATGGCCTCGTGGAGGTCCAGGATGACCGGCACGCCGACGATCCTCAGCGGCAGCGTCGCGAACACGAGGAAGTCGGGCAGGCTGTGGACCTGCGCGACCGCATAGTGCCGGCGGCGGTGCGCGCGGGTCGCCGCCCAGCCCGCGCGCAGCATGAACGAGACGTACTCGCGCAGGTAGGTCGCGAGCCCGGCGCCCTGGTGGCGCTGGACGTCGATCCGGGTCAGGTGGACGCCGGCCAGCACACCGTCCGGCGGATCGTCCGGCCGGCGCAGGCCGATGACGTCGACCGGCCGGCCGCGCGCCACCAGCGCCTCGGCCTCGCGGCGGACCCGCGGGTCCTCGTCGTAGTACGAGTGGACGAGCATGACCATCGGGCGTCGTCGACCCCCGGCCCGCGGCTGGCCGCTCATCGGCCGGCCAGCCGCTCCAGGCGCGCGATGATCGGATCGAGCGCTGGATCGCCGGTGACGAGCCGGTCGAGCAGCGCCCCCGCCCCGGCTCGCGCGGCCGTGGGCTGGCTCTCGAGATGGGTCGTCAGCCGGTCGAGCGCCTCCGGCGTCGCGACCATCCGGCTGGGATCTGGGTGGAGGCCGGTCGGACCGATACGGTAGATCAGCACGTCGATCGTGTCGCCGCTCCCGACCTGCTTCCAGGAGCCGACGAGCTCCGCTCCTGCCGCGGGCGTGAGCGCGTCGAGCACCCCGGCGGCCGAGTTCGACTCGGAGATCGGATACACGATGTAGTCGGCCGACGACTCAGCGATCGCTCGTTCGAGCTGGCTTGCGGTGTAGGCGTCGAACTGGTTCGCCTTGCCGGCCGCCAGGTCGAGGCTGACCACGTCCGTTGGTCGGTTCGAGCCCGCGCGCAATCCCAGCGGCGCCGTCGGATCGCTGGTGAGGAGCTGTGGCCGGATCCGGACTGCCCGGACCCCGGAGGGCAGGTCGAGCGCGATCTCGTAGCCCAGGTACGGCCCGAAGGCGACCGTGTCGCCGGGCCGGGCGTTCGAGCGGAGCCAGGCCCGAGCGGTCGCGGCGGCCGCCTCCTCGAGCCGATCGCGCTCGAGGTAGGCGGCACGGGCATGGACGGCCAGGGTCCCGGTGGCCGCCACGAAGGCGACGACGAGCACGCCGGCCACCACCGTCGACCAGCGCCGGAACGACCAGCCGGCCAGCCGCTGGGCGACGGCGAGCATGGCCCACGCCCACCCGGCGGCGCCGAGGGCCACGCCGACCACGACCTCGACCACGTAATGCCGCGGCGTCTCGCCGATGGCCGCCACGAGGAGGACGAGCGGAAGGCCGCACAGCAGCGCGACGATCAGGTCGCGGAGCGGATCGCCGGCGATCTCACGCCGGCGCCAGCCGATCAGCGCGAGCAGCCAGCCGATCGCGGCAAGCGCGACGGTCAGCTTGACCGAGACGAGGAGGTGAACCGCGAAGCCGACCAGCTGGTCGCGGTTCAGGAGGCCGGCCCCGAGCAGCTTCGGCGTCTTCCAGAACACGACGAGCAGGAGGACGACCCAGGCCGCGGTCAGGCCCCACCCGGCGAGCGCTCGTCCGTGGCGGCGCAGGACGACCGGCGCCCGATCGCGAGCGGCTTCGAGCGCGCGGCCGACCCGACCGCGGGCGAGCCGCTCGCTCGCCGCCAGCCCGACGGCCGCGAACGCGACGAGCAGGGCGAGCGGCACGAGCGTCCAGCCCGGGGTCCCGAGTCGATAGACGCTGTTCGTGTCCGCGGCGTAGATCGCGAACCACCACGACAGCCCCACCGCGGCGACACCGAGCGCCCAGCCGGCCGCCTTCGCGAGCCGGACCCAGCTGGCGGTCCAGAAGATCGCCGCCAGGAAGGGGGCCGGAGCCCACGGCAGCGCGATCTCCTTTGTCAGGAACGCGAGCGCGAACAGGGCACCGGCGGCGATCCCGAGCCCCACCGTGCCACGTCGCGCAGCGCTGAAGCCCACCAGCAGGTAGCCGAGCGTGAGCGCCGCCGCAGGCAGGTCGAGCCCGGCGGTGCGCCCCAGGTCGCCGAGGTACACGAACCCGACGAGGGCAATCGCCGCCACGGCTCCGGCGAGCGGACGGAATCGCCAGCCGAGCGCGCCGCCGAGGGCGATCACGATCCCGCCGCTCAAGCCGTTGAGCAGGTGGCCGACCGCCAGCGCGTCGATGCCCGTCAGCCGTTCGGGAACCGCCATCGCCAGGGGCCACAGCGGCGAGTGGTTGAGGAACTGGACCCCGAACACGGTGACCGGGCCGAGCCCGGCGAGGACGTCCCGCCCGATCCCGACGTACTTCGCGTCATCGAACGTTGGATTGAACGGCGGCACGAGGGCGAGGATCGCGAGGAAGACGGCGACCGACCCGCCGATGGCGATCAGCGAGATCGTTCGCTCGAGCGAGGCTCGCGCGTGGGCCTCGGCGTCCGGAGCCGGCGACGCGGCGGCCACGGATCCGGCGGCCACGGACCCGTCTCCGGGCTCCGGCGTCGCGTCGACCGGTCCGGTCACTGCCTCGTGGACCAGCCCGCGCCCAGCCGGAGCACCTGGCGGTCGCTCGTCGATCGACCGCGCGAGCTGTCGACGGTGTCGACGACGAGACCCGCGGTCGCGTAGACCCGATCCCAGTCGATCGCCCGGTGCGGGGTCACGACGACGACGACGTCGCTCTCGTCGAGGACACGGTCGAGGGTCACGGACTCGCGGGCCACCCCGTCCGCGTCGCGGAACCGTGGAACGTGGGGGTCGTGGTAGCTGACCGTGCCGCCGCGTCCGGCCAGCCCGGCGAGGATCGCCGCGGCCGGCGCGTTGCGAGCGTCGCGCACGTCGGGCTTGAAGGCCACGCCGAGCACCCCGATCCGGGCGCCCTTGAGCGCCTTGCCCCGGTCGTTGAGGCCCTCCGCCACGAGGTCCACGACGTGCCGCGGCATCGCGAAGTTGATGTCCCCCGCGAGCTCCACGAACCGATCGACGAAGTCGAACTCGCGGGCCCGCCAGGCGAGGTAGTACGGGTCGACCGGGATGCAGTGCCCGCCGACGCCGGGTCCGGGGGTGAACTTCATGAACCCGAACGGTTTCGTGGCGGCGGCAGAGATGACCTCCCAGACGTCGATCCCCATCCGCTCGCACAGCAGGGCGAGCTGGTTGACGAGCGCGATGTTGACGTTCCGGAAGACGTTCTCGAGGAGCTTCGCGAGCTCCGCGGCGTCGGGCGACGAGAGCTCGATCACGGCGTCGTTGATCCGGCGCAGGAGCGCGGCAGCACGCGCGGTCGCCTCCGGCGTCGTCGCGCCGACGAGCCGGGGGACGTCCTTTGCGGCGCTCGCCGGGTCGCCCGGGTTGACCCGCTCGGGGGCGAACGCGAGGTCGAAGTCCCGCCCGGCCATCAGTCCGCTCTGCTCGAGGACGCGCCGGAACGGGCCGGTTGTCGTGCCCGGGAAGGTCGTCGACTGGAGGATCACGAGGTGCCCGCTGCGCAGGTGCCGCCGGATGAGCTCGGCCGCGCTGAGGACCGGTCCGAGGTCCGGGTCCTTCGCCTGGTCGATCGGGGTCGGAACGCAGACGAAGATCACGTCGGCGTCGCCGAGCCGGGCCGCGTCCGTGCCGACGACGCGCAGGCCGGCCGCGATCGCTCCGGACAGCCGGTCGTCGGGGATGTCGTCGATCGGCGATCGGCCGGCGCTCAGCTCGGCGACCCGGCCGGGATGGGCGTCGACGCCCTCGACGTCGAGCCCCGCCTCGACGAACGAGATCGCCAGGGGCAGCCCGACGTAGCCCAGGCCGACCACGGCCAGGCGACGGTCTTCGTTCATGAACCCTCCACGGTGGACCTGCTCGGGGGCAGGATAGCCGGTCGATCGCTCAACCCGGCATAGACGGACAGCAGGGTCGACGCCTGGGCGGCCCAGTTGTAGCGGTCGTGGGCGGCGGCGAGGCCGCGGGCGCGCAGCTCGGCCCGCGCCTCGGCGGGCAGGTCGAGGATCGATCGAATCGCCCGCGCGAGGTCGGCCGGCGAGGTCGGGTCGCACAGGACGCCGCAGCCGGTCTCACGAACGATTGCGGCCATCCCCGGCAGGTCCGATGCGACCACCGGGACGCCGGCCGCCATCGCCTCCCACAGCTTGTTCGGGGTCGTGTAACGGTGGTTGAGCGTCGTCGGCTGGATCGCCATGAGCATCACGTCGGCCGAGCAGGTCCAGTCGAGGAGCTCGGTCGGCGCCACGGCAGCGAGGAGATGGACCCGGCCGAGGTACGGCGGCCGCGACACCTGGTCGGCGAGGGTCGCCTGGAGCGCCCCGTAGCCGAGCAGCACGAGGTCGGCGCCGGGCACCTCGAGGATCGCGTCCATCCCCTGCTCGATCCCGCGCTCGGTCATCAGGTTGCCCTGGTACAGGACGATCCCCCGATCGTGCGGCAGGCCCAGCGCCTGGCGGATCCGGTCCGGGCGCGGCTCCGGCGGGTCGAACCGCTCGGGGCAGTTCATGACGATCGCCGGCGAGACGATGCCGAGCGTCCGGGCGAGGATGTCCGCGTACGCCGGGTTGACCGTGATCACGGCATCGCAGCGGCGCGCCCAGCGCCGCTCGATCCGACGGTAGATCGCCCGCCATGGACGGCTCATCCGATCGAACTGGCGGGCGTGGAGGTAGATGTCCCGGCTGTCGTAGATCGCCCGTCCGCCGAACCGGTCGCGGAGGTGGAGCACCCCGGGCAGCGAGCCGGCCCACATCCCGTGCCACAGGTCGGCCGGCTCGGCGATCTCGGCGATCGCCCGGCCCCAGGCGATCGGACGGAGCGGGAACAGGACGAACCGGCGGATCGGGGTGAGCACGGCCCAGCGGATGGCGGCCTTGACCCCGCGGGCCGGCCCACTGAACGGCGTTCCGCGCAGCCGACCGGGGATGGTCGGGATGCGCGAGCCGGAGGTCTCAGATCCGGTCTCGTCGTCGTCCGCGTCGCCGTTGGCGTCGCCGGCCGTTCCCCCGTCCAGGGGACCGGGCGCGGCGCCGGGCCGGTCGGCATGGAGCGCCGAGATCCGTCGCCGGGCGGCGGCGCGACGCCACGGCACGAGGAGCGACAGGTCGGCCGGGACCCGCCGAATGACCGTGTCGCCGACCTGTTCCACGGCCGGGTAGCCGGGATCGAGCCGGGCGTATACGACCGCGCGGTCCCCGGCGGCGATCACCGAGCGCGCCATCCGCTGGGTGCGCGAGTCGAACCGGCCGGCCGAGTAGCTGAGGTAGGCGACGGACCGGCGACGATCCTCGCTCACCGGGCGGCGAGCCAGGCGGCGATGATCGCCCCGATCCGGTCACCGGCGGCGCCGTCCCACAGCGGCGGCGCCGCGGGGCGCGGGCCGATCCCGTCGGCCAGGATCGCGGCGACGGCGGGACCCAGGTCCTCGGGCTCAACGAGGCGGTTCGTGCCCTGGCTGATCGTGATCGGCCGCTCCGTGTTGGGGCGGACCGTCAGGCACGGGATGCCGAGGATCGTCGTCTCTTCCTGGATACCGCCCGAATCGGTGACCACGAGCCGCGCGCCCCGGACGAGCGACAGGAAGTCGCGGTAGCCCATCGGCTCGACGATCCGGATCCGCCCAGCGGGGCGCAGCCCGGCCTCCTCCAGCATCGCCCGGCCGCGCGGATGGAGCGGGATCACGATGGGCAGCTGGGCGGCCACGGCACGCACGCCGGCCACGATGCGCTCCGCGGCGGCCGGCTCGTCGACGTTGGCCGGACGGTGGAGCGTCGCCACCGCGTACGGCTCGTCGGTTCCGAGGCCGAGCGCCGTGCGGGCGGCCGCCGGGTCGAGTCGGTCCAGCTCGCCGAGGAGGGTGTCGATCATCGGGTTGCCGACGAAGTGGATCCGGTCCTCCGCGACGCCTTCGCGCACGAGCTGCGGGACCGCCTCGGGGCTCGTCGCGAACAGCAGATCCGACAGGGCATCGGTCACGACGCGATTGACCTCCTCGGGCATGGTCCGGTCGTAGCTGCGCAGCCCAGCCTCCACGTGGGCGAGGGGCCGGCCGGTCTTCGCCGCCACCAGCGCCGCGGCAAGCGTGGAGTTGACGTCGCCGTAGACCACGACCAGCGCGGGATCGAGATCGGCGAAGGCCCGCTCGAGGGCGACGAGCAGCGCCGCGGTCTGCCCGGCATGGGAGCCCGAGCCGACGCCGAGGTCGAGATCCGGCGCGGGCAGGGCGAGGTCGCGGAAGAAGACGTCGGACAGCCGAGGGTCGTAGTGTTGTCCGGTGTGGACGAGCCGCTGGTCGATCTGGCGATCCTGGAGGGATCGGATCACGGGCGCGGCCTTCATGAAGTTCGGCCGGGCGCCCACCACGTGGACGACGGGGGAATGCATCGCGGTAACGATACCGGCTTCCCCGTGCTAACCTACGCCGGCTCATGACCACCCCGACCGAGGCGATCACCTCGCCACGTCCGCGCGCCACGGGTGGCGGCCCGATCAGCATCGTCCGGACCGGATTTCGGGACGTCTTCAGCCGCCGCCGGCTCGTCCGCTACCTGGTCGGCTCGGAGCTCAAGCGGACCCATGCCGACACGGCCTTCGGGCAGGTCTGGTGGATCCTCGATCCGCTCCTCCAGATGTCGGTGTACTTCATCCTGTTCGCGGTGATGCTCAACACCAAGATCCCGGACTACCCGCTGTTCCTGTTCGCGGCGATTCTGCCCTGGAAGTGGTTCAGCACGACGATGAACGAGACGACCCTGTCGATCGTCGGCCACCAGCTGCTCATTCGCCAGGTGCAGTTCCCCAAGCTCGTGCTGCCCACGTCGGCGACGCTGGCCGGCACCGTTTCCTTCGGGTTCGGGCTCATCGCCCTCGGCATGGTCTACCTGTTCTACCTCAATCGCCTGAGCGCGTGGGTCATCTGCCTCCCGGCCATCGCCGCGGTCCAGTTCGTGCTCACGATCGCGCTCGGCATCCTGTTCTCCGCGCTGAACGCCTTCTTCCGCGACATCCAGAACGTGATGGCCCACGCCCTCCGCCTGGTGTTCTACATGTCCGGCGCGCTCATTCCGCTCGACAGCATCGCCGTGTCGCACCCGACCCTCTACACGCTCCTGTCGCTCAACCCGTTCGCCGTGCTGTTCAAGTCGTATCGCGCGGTGACGTGGGGCACGACGGCGCCGGATTGGGCCGGGCTCGGGGCCGTCCTGGCGTTCTCGGTCGTGCTCCTGTTCTTCTCCATCTACGTCTTCAAACGCGTCGAATCCTCGTTTGCCCGGATCCTCTGATGACGGCACCGACGATGATCGACCTGGTCGCGAGTGGGAGCCTGCCGGCCGTCGAGGTGGCGGACGTGGGGATCCGCTACGACCTGCGGCTCACGAAGCGGACGACCCTGAAGGGCTCGCTCGCCGGGATGCTCCGCCGGGACCGCTCGCCCGAGACGTCGTTCTGGGCCATCCGCCACCTGTCGTTCACTCTCGACCAGGGCGAATCGCTCGCGGTGATCGGACCGAACGGGGCCGGCAAGAGCACGCTCCTGCTCGCGCTCGCCGGCGTCCTCGAGCCGAGCGAGGGCGCCATCGTGACCCATGGCCGGGTGTCGACGCTCCTCACCCTGGGAGCCGGGTTCGAGCTGGAGCTGACCGGCCGCGACAACATCGACCTCGTCGGCGCCTTCCTCGGCATCGACGCGGCCCAGATGGCTGAGCTCGGCCCGTCCATCATCGAGTTCGCGGACATCGGGGCGTTCATCGACGCTCCCGTGAAGACGTACTCGACCGGCATGAAGGCGCGCCTCGGGTTCGCCATCGCGACGGCGACCGTTCCCGACATCCTGCTCCTCGACGAAGTGCTCGGGACCGGCGACCAGACGTTCCGGGCGCGCAGCCAGGCTCGCGTCCGGGAGCTCGTGGATCACGCCAAGGCGATCGTCCTGGTCACCCACGACCTGACCTTCGTCAGTGAGTTCTGCAACCGCGCGATCCTGCTCGAGAAGGGTCAGATCATCAGCCAGGGCCAGCCGACCGAGATCGTCGACCTCTACCGGGAGCGCGTCGCCCAGCACAAGCTCCTGGCCGAGGAGAATGCCAAGCGGTTCGCGAGCGTGCCGCGACTCGATCAGGTGACGCCGAGCCGCCCGTAGACCCGGAGCACGGCATCGACCTGGCGGTCCCAGGCATACGTGCCCTGGGCGGCTGCGAGCGCGGCATCGCGGAACGCCTGGCGGCGCTCGGGCGGAGCGTCGAGGACGTTGCGCAGCGCCTCGGCGATCGAAGTCGCGTCGCTCGGGACGCACAGCACGCCACAGCCCGTCTCGCGGACGATCGCGGCCATCCCGGGCAGGTCCGACGCCACCACCGGCACTCCGGCGCCCAAGGCGTCGAACAGCCGGGTCGGGGTGGTCAGCCGGTGGTTGAGCGTCGTCGGCTCGATCGGGATGACCGCCACGTCGGCGGCCGCCGTCCAGCCCGGGATCTCGGTCGGGTCGACGGCCGGCAGGAACCGGATCCGCGCCGCGTGGGGCAGCGCCGCCGCCTCGGCCGCCAGGCGGTCGCGGTAGGCGCCGCCGGGGCCGACCACGAGCAGCACGGCATCGGGGACCTCGCCCATCGCGCGCGTCAACGCCTCGATCCCCCGCCCCGGTGCCACGTTTCCGAGGTCGAGCACGATCCGATCGGCCGGGGCGAGCCCGAGACGCTCCCGGATCGGGACGGGGGTCGGCGGCGGCCCGCCGAGCGGCCCGTTGAACACGACGGTTGGCCGGATGCCGGTTGTCCGCTCGATCACCTCGGCATACGGGACGTTGGCGGCGAGGATCGCGTCCGCCGAGCGCGCCCAGGCCCGTTCCCGCCGGGCGAGCAGGCGTCGCCACGTCCCCGGCAGCCTCGCGAACCGGGCGCTCTCGACGAGGTCCCGGGCGTCGTAGACGGCTCGGCCACCGTGCCGGCGGCGCAGCGCCAGCGCGACCGGCAGGGTGATCAGGCCCTCGGCCTGCCAGATGTCCGCAGCCGGCACCGCGTCGGCGACGCGACCCGCCCACACGTCGGCCAAGCGGAGGTAGCGCAGGGCCTGCGCGCCGCGGCCGACGGTCTCGACCACGGCCCGTCGGATCGCGCCGCGCCGGCCGCCGGAGGGCGCCGCCGGCGCGGGAGCCGGCGCGCCCGTCGCCGCCTCGGGCAGGGCCGGTGTCGGGAGCCAGGCGAGGGGCCGCGGCTGATCGAGGCGGATGACGCTGAACCCGTCGCGCGTCTCGCGATCCGGCAGCCCGTCCGAGCGCCGGGCGACGATCGTCACCGACCAGCCGCGCTCGGTCAGGCTCCGGGCGAGCTTCCACGACCGCGAATTGGTCAGGAACGGGTTGTTGAGGAGCAGCACGGCCCGCTGCGATCCGGCCCCGCTCCCGGGTTCGCGTCGTGGGTCGGTCACCGCGCCGTCTCGGCCGGGCCGGGCTCGACGGTCGTGGTCGCGCTGCCCGGCGCCGGGGCCGCCAGCCGGCGGTAGAGCTCGAGGAGCCCGTCCCGGGTCTCCTCCCAGCTGTACTTCTCCAGCGCGATCGCCCGGCAGCGCGCGCGGAGGGCCAGTCGCTCCGCGGCCGGGGCGGACAGCAGCTCGGCGACGGCGGACGCGATCGCGGCCGGATCGTCGACGTCGCAGCAGCGCCCGACGGCCTCGGCCCGGGTCAACCGGCAGTGCTCGGTCCCGGACCCGACGATGATCGGGACCCCGGCCATCAACGACTGGAAGAGCTTGTTCGGCAGGGTGAGCCGCTGGTTCGCCGTCCGCGGCGGCGCGCCGACGAACGACACGTCCGACCCGGCCGTCCACTCGAGGAGGTCGCCCTCGGGCACCGCCGGGAGGACGGCAATGGCGTCCGGGCGGCGGGCGGCCGCTGCTCGCAGCCAGCCGTCGAGCTGGCCGAAGCCGAGGAAGACGGCCAGGGCATCGGTCCCCCGGAAGGCGGCCTGCTCGGTGGCCGCGACGAGCTCCTCGATCCCCTGGTCGACCCGGAAGGCGCCCTGGTACAGCACGATGGGGCGCCGCGAACCGTCCGCCGGCAGGCCGAGCGCGGCCGCCAGCCGGTCGGAGGCGATCGGACCGGGCGTCTCGGGCCGCCAGGCCGGCGGGCAGTTCAGGAGCACGGTGGGGCGGGCGACGCCGAACCTCCGGACGACCTCGTCGGCCATCGCGGGGGTCGCGGCCAGGACGCCCGCGGCCTCGCGGACGAGCCGGCCCTCGCGTCGGCGGACGAGCGCCCGGAGCGGCCGCGGCAGCTTCACGAGCCGAGCCGACTCGGTGTGCAGGTCGGCGACGTCGTAGACGAAGCGGCCGTCCCGGCCGGAGGTCCGGCGGACCGCGGCGCGGGCGACGGGCAGGGCGATCAGCGCCTTCGCGTGGACCACCTCGGCGCCCGGTGCGGACGCGGCGACCGCAGCCGCCCAGGCGCTCCCGCGGCGGACCGTGGCCAGGATCTCGAGACCGCGCCGGAACGGCGCCCGGAGGCGGTCCAGCCCGCGGGCCGGGCCGACCGGCAGCGCCTCGGCATCGGAACCGAGGCCGGCCGCCCGGAGCACGGCCGCGCGCACGGGGCCGGGCAGCGGTCGCAGGCCGCTCGCGATCCGCCGATCGAGGCGCACCCGGCGGAGCTCGACGCGTTCGGCGAGCGTGGCCTCGTCGGGCAGTCCGTCGGCGGCGAACGCGACCACCGTGACCGCGTGCCCGTCCTCGGCCAGGGTCAGCGCCGTCTTGAGCAGCCGCGACTCGTACTCGAACGTGTTCGCGGCGACGATCGCCACCCGGAGCCGGCCCGGAACCGGCCCATCGGCCGACCCCGGCCCGGCGGCCGTCATCGGCGGATGGAGGCGGTCCGGATCGGGGCGCGGGCAGGAGCCCGGACGGGCTCCCGGACGTGCCGGTCGACGGCGGCCCGGACGGTGTCGGCGACCCGGCCGGCGTCCTCGGCCGACAGCCCGGCATAGATCGGCAGGCTGAGCGACCCGTCGGCCGTCGCGTCGGTGACCGGCAACTCGGCGTCGATCCCGAGCTCGAGGATGTACGGCTGGCGGTGGACCGGGACCGGGTACTCGACGAGCGCCTCGACGCCCTGCTCGGCGAGCTCGGCGACGATCGCGTCGCGCGCGGGGCCGACCCGGATCGTGTAGCGATGGAAGACGTGCTTCCGGCCGACCGGTGTCACCGGCCGGCGGATCGGCAGGTCGGCGAACGCCGTGTCGTAGCGGGCGGCGAGGGACCGCCGGGCGGCGATCCCGGGCCCGATCCGATCGAAGCCGACGAGCCCGATCGCGGCGGCCACCTCGGACAGGTGGAAGTCGAAGCCGAGGATCTCGGCCTGCCGGCCACGCCGGCCGTGGTCCCGGTAGCGCCGGATCCAGTCGGCGAGCCGATCGTCGTTCGTGGTCACGAGCCCGCCCTCGGCCGCCCCGTACAGCCCGAACGCGCCATGGCCCCACGAGCCGGCGCGTCGGCCGCGGAACGTCGCGCCGTGCGAGCCGCCGCCGTCTTCGATGACGGCCAGCCCGTGCCGGTCGGCGATCGCCGTGATCATGTCCATGTCGGCCACGAGCCCGTAGAGATGGACCGGATAGATCGCCCGGGTCCGCGAGGTGATCGCTGCCTCGATCCGGGCCGCGTCGATCAGATACGTGTCGGGCTCGATGTCGATGAACACCGGGCTCGCCCCGGTGAACAGGATCGAGCTGACGGTTGCGTTGCCCGTGTGGCTGACCGTGACGACCTCGTCACCCGGCCCGATGCCGAGCCCGGCCAGGATGCACATCCGGGCGACCGTTCCGTTGACGACCGCGACGGCGTGACGGACCCCGACGTACTCGGCCCAGCGGGATTCGATCTCGGCGACCCGTCGACCCGGCTGGGTCGAACCCGAGACCAGCACCTCGGCGACGGCAGCCGACTCCTCCGGCCCCACGTCGGGCCGCACCGCCGGGATCACGTGCGCGCTCGCGCGGCGCGCGGACGGATCGATCACGGTGCCTCCGGTTCCAGTCCAGATGCGGCGAACCAGCCTCCGGGTGACACTCGCCGAGCCCCGAGTATAGCCGCCGGGAGGTCAGCGGAGCCGGCGCAGGATGAGCCAGGAGAGCGCGACGATGGTCCCGGCGACGACCGCCGCGCGCCCATCGAGGAGCGCCCGGCCATCCCCGTCGACACGTCCGGCGAGGACGATCCCGGCCATCGCGCCGCGGTTCAGGGTGACCTCGCGGGCGACCACGGACCGGACGATGGACTGGCCGATGCGGACGTCCTGGGCAAGGATCATGCCGGCACCGCCGGGACCGAGCTGGACCTCGCGCGCGGCCACGGCGCCGATGCCGCCGACCTCGACCGATACGCGGTCGGCCCGGACGGCGCCGATCCCGCCGATCGACACGGCCACCGCGCCGGCCTGCAGCGCCCCGACGCCGCCACGCTCGATCATGACGTCCGGCCGGCGGTCGTTCGCGGCAAGGTCCTCGGGTGACGCCGCGGTTGGCTCGCGGATCGGCTCGGAAGCTGGCTCGCTCATCGGTCTGGCTCCTCGGTGCGGGTTCCCAGCCTACCCCGCCTCGCCTAGACCGGCCGGCGGCTCGGCGAGCGGCGAGCGAGGCCTTGGGGCGACTCGGGGTATCCTGCCCGGCGTCGGGCGCGTACGCCGCCCACATCGAGGGCTTTCCTGCATGTCGATCCGGGTCCTGGTCCCGATGCGCCTCGTCGCCGCCAGCCTGCTCGTCGTCGTCGTCGGCGCTGCCTGTGGCAGCTCGACCCCGAGCCAGCCGGCGATCGCCACCGGAACCGCGAGCGCGGCACCGAGCGCCTCTGCGCCGAGCTTCGCGCCGCCGTCGACGAGCCCGTCGGCGAGCCCGCTGCCCACGCCGACGCCGGTCCCGACCCCGGTGCTCGTCCCGGCGCCCCTCGACGGCCTCATGGTCAGCCCGGCCGCCGCACGCCGCCATCCGATCGCGGTGATGATCGACGACCTCTCGCCGGCCCGGCCGCAGTCGGGCTTCAGCTACGCCTCGATCGTCTGGCAGGCCCCGGCCGAGGGCGGCATCCCACGCTACATGATGGTCTTCGGCGAGAACCAGCCGAAGGCGGTCGGCCCGGTGCGCAGCTCGCGCCTCTACTACATCGCCTGGGCGTCGGAGTGGAAGGCGCTCTACGTCCACGCCGGCGGCTCGCCGCAGGCGCTCACCAAGCTGCGCGGCTTCGGCAACGGCCAGCTCGTGTACAACGCCGACGAGTTCGCCTGGGGCCCGTACTTCCACCGCATCTCGACGCGGGTCTCGCCGCACAACCTGTACACCAGCGGGAGCGAGCTGGATAAGCTCGCCAAGCGTCGCGGCGCCAAGACCGGGACCTACGCCCCGATCTGGAACTTCGCGCCGGACGCCCCGCTCGAGCAGCGTCCCGTCGGCGGCAAGATCTCGTTCGCCTACCCGACGAGCCCGATCCGCTACGACTACGACCGGGCGACCAACACCTACCTGCGGACCGTCAGCGTGGAGGGCAAGCAGAAGGACGCGTCGACCAAGAAGCGGGTCGCCCCGAAGAACGTGGTCGTGATGCTGATGCACTTCGGTCCGCTCAACGACGGCCACCCGAACAAGCATCGGCTCGAGGCGAACTTCACCGGGTCCGGCGTCGCCTGGATCTCGACGAACGGCAAGACGATCAAGGGGACCTGGCGCAAGAAGACGATCTCGAGCCCGACGAAGTTCTACACGGCGGCCGGCACGGAGGTCACCCTGACCGCCGGCCAGACGTTCATCAACGTCATGCCGACCGGGACCGTGGTCAAGATCACCCGCGGGACGCCACCTCCGCCGGCGGCGTCGCCCGCGCCGGGTTCGGCGTCGCCATCGCCGAGCGGCGCGATCGAGGGGCTGCGGCTGGCGGTCTAGCGATCGCAGTCCGCGGCAGGCCGGCGGCCCGCGTCAGCCGCCGCGGGTCGGGCCGCGGCCGCGAAGCTCGTCCCAGCGCAGGGTCAGGACGACGAGCAGCGCCTCGACGATGATCCGGCGCGACATCTTCGACTGACCGGCACGCCGATCCTGGAACACGATCGGGATCTCGGCCACGCGAGCGCCGAGCCGGCTCGCCCGGTAGGTCATCTCGATCTGGAACACGTAGCCCCCGGCGTGGACGCCGTCGAACGGGATCGCTGCCAGCGTCGTCGCCCGCCATGCCTTGAAGCCACCGGTGAGGTCGTGCGGGCGCAGGCCGAGGACGACTTTCGCGAACAGGCTCCCGCCGCGCGAGATGACCCGCCGGACGAGACCCCAGTCGCGCACCCCGCCGCCGTCGACGTAGCGCGAGCCGATGACGAGGTCGGCGCTGCCCTCGACGACCGGCCCGATCAGCGCCGGCAGGACGGCGGGATCGTGGCTGAAGTCGGCGTCCATCTGGACGACGATCGCGGCACCGCCCTCGATCGCCCGGCCGAACCCGTCGAGGTATGCCCGGCCGAGGCCCTGCTTCGCCTCGCGATGGCGAACCCGCACGCGTTCGTCGGCGGCGGCCAGCTCGTCGGCCTGGCGACCCGTTCCGTCGGGCGAGCCGTCGTCGACGACGAGGAGGGTCGCTCCGGGCAGCTGCGCGAGGATCGCCGCGGCGATCGGGCGCAGGTTGTCCGCCTCGTTGTACGTCGGGAGGACGACCCAGGAGCCGGTCCCGATCGGCTGGCGCGCGTCCGACGGAGGCATCGGGGAGACGGTCACCTGCACCTCGGTCGGCGTGACGCGATCGGTGGGCTCGACGGTCATCGCCGCCAAGTGTACGGGACGCGAGCGCTGCCCAGCCGGGCGGGCCGGGCGGGCCGGGCGTCCGGAGTGTGCGCCGGCGACTCGGTGGGAGACCGCCGCTCGTGCGCCGGATCAGCGCACGCTCACCGACCGCAGCGTGACGTTGGCGTGGCCGCCGGCATCGGTCGCGGCAACGCGGATCGAGGCCGGGCCGGCGCCGCCCTTCGCGACCCGGAAGGTGACCGTCCAGCGCCCCGGCCCCGCCGCCGTCGCCGCCAGGCGAACCGGGCGCAGGCCGGTCTGGTCGAAGGTCACGGCCGGCCGGCCGCCGAGCGGCTCGACCGAGCGGAACGTCACGGTCAGGTGCTGGCCGGCCCGCAGCTTCGTGGCCGACAGCGAGACGGCGAACGCGTCGACCACGACCGCCTGGCGCAGGACGGTCGTGCCGTAGCGGCCGCTGGCGGTGAGCACGAGCGTGTACCCGCCCGCTGGAACCAGCGCGCCACCGCCGTCCCGGCCGTCCCAGGTCCATCGGGCGGTGCCCGGCCCGAGCCGCCGTCCGTGCCACGCGGTCCGCACCGGCGCACCGCTCGGTCCGACGACCTGGAGCGTGGTGGTCGCTCGACGCGCGAGCCGGAAGGAGGCCGTCGCGGTCCTGGCCAGCGCGTCGAGGTCCTGCGGGTAGAACGCCGCAGGCTTCCAGCGCAACCGGCCGGCGGTCCGGTCGACGACGAGCCGGAGCACGACGGTCCGGCGGTTGCCGGCGCCATCCTGGGCCGTGATCCGGACGCCATACACGCCGTCGGCGACCCGTCCGCCGGGGGCCCGGCCGTCCCAGGCGAAGGCGCCGCCGGTCACCGCGCGATGGGTCGGGAACGTGCGCACGGTCCGCGTGCCGTGGGTGATCCGGATGGTCACCGTGGCCGCCTCGGCGGAGGACCAGCGGACCACGGTCCGGTCGGCGGTTCCGTCCCCGTTCGGTGAGAAGGCGGGCGGGGTGGCGCTCAGCACGGCGATCGGCGCGGTCCCGTCGACGACCACGTCCCAGGCTCGCGCCTGGCTGTTGCCGGCCTCGTCGAAGACCGCCAGTGTGAGCCGATAGCGCCCGTCCGGCGCCGGCAGGCCGCGGTCCGTCCGGCCGTTCCAGCTGACCCGCGGCGACCCGCCCGGGCCGGCGATCGTCCGGACCGGGACGCCGGGCCGGCCGCCGGCGAGCGGCGCGGCGGTCAGCCGCCAGCGCGTCGCCCCGGTCGACGAGCCGGCCAGCGCGATGCGGTCGGACCGGCCGTCGCGCAGCGGTGACACGACCCGGGCGGAAATCGAGCCACCGGTCATCCGCGGTCCGATCGTGTCGATGGTGACCCCGAACCGGAGGACCTGCGCCGTGCCGAGCGGCGCGATCGACGGCGCCGTGTACGTCACGCCCCCGGCCCGGCCAACGAGCTGGATCGCGTAGTGGCCGTCGGGCAGCCGGCCGGCGCCGACGGCGCCGTTCCAGGCCCAGCTCTGGACGCCCCGGCCGCGATCGGGCACGTTGACCGTCCCGGCGAGATGCCCGTCCGAGCGGAACACGCGCAGGACGAGCGTGTCGAACGCGACCCGGTTCGACCAGCGCAGGACGAGCCCGTCCTCGGAACCGTCGCCGTTCGGGGAGAACGCCCGCGCAGCGCGGGCCGCGGCGGACGGCCCGAGGCCTCCGCCACCGCCCGGGCCGAACGACAGGCCGGAGATCCCGGCGGCGACGATCGTGGTGTTCGGTGCCAGGCGCGGACCGAGGTAGGCCGTGCTCCCCTGCGACCCGGCGACCCAGTTGCCGCTGCGGACGGGTTCGACCGGGGCCCACGTCGAGATGGGCCCGCTGACCTGGTACCAGCGGTACCCGTCGGCCAGCACCGGCCCGCCGGTCACGGCCACGATGTCGCCCTTGCGGAGCTGGCTGACGACCGAGCCGGCCGTGTCCGGCCGGCTGCGGACCGTGAGCGTCGCCGAGCGGACGACCGCGAACCCGCCGCGGGCGATCATCGGCCGGCTCGTCGGCTGGTTGGCGATGTTCCAGCGCCCCCGGTTGCCCTTCGCGTCGGTCGCCCGGGCCCGGAACGCGTACGCGTGCCCGTCGCCGGCGAGCCAGACCGCGGCGGTGGCCTTCGTCTTCGACAGCCACGTCCGCCACGGCCCGCGGTCGATCGAGACCTGGACGTCGTAATTCCGGATCGGGTTCATGTCGAGCGCGGACCAGCGCACCACGAACCCCTGGTCGAGCTGACGGGTCGACAGGACGTCGATCCCGGTCGCCGGCGGCGTGGTGTCGTGGAGGAACTTGGCCACGATGACCCGCTCCAGGTCCGCCCGCTTGCCGTCGTAGCCGAGCGCCCAGATGCCCGACCCGCGCAGGCCGTAGCGATTGATCGTGTCGTACTTCGCCCGGAGGCTCTGCGCGTCGTCGTAGTAGACCTCGCGCCAGGTGGTCACGCAGCCGTAGCGGGCGCTGCAGTTGCGGCGCCGGTAGGCGATCCAGGCGCTCGACTCGCGGCTGTCGTAGCGGCGGCCCTTCTGCTTCGCCAGGGCGACCGCGTTGGCGTAGGTCACCGACGCGGATGGGCCGTACTTCGTCCCGGTCTGGGTCGCCGCCCGCGGCGCGGCGGAGACCGTCGACCAGGCTCGTCCGTAGTACGGCAGCCCGAGGATGAGGCGACTGGCCGGCACCCGATCGGTGTAGCTCAGGATCGTGTCGACGAGATCGAAGCCCGACCCGGTGAGCGGCGCGATCGAGCCGGCGCGACTGGACCCGGCGGTCCGGTAGTCGTAGCCCATGATGAAGATCGCATCGGCGCCGCCTGGGGCGATCGCGGCCTCGATCGGGTAGTTGCCGATCGAGCCCATCGTGTCGAAGGTCAGCTGGTAGCCGCGCGAGATCTTCTTGAGCTCGGCCCGGATCGTCCGCACGAGGGCCACGAACTCATCCGAGCGGCCCGACACGAGCGGCTCGAAGTCGAGATTCACGCCGTCGGCGCCACGATCCCGGACGGCCGCGGCGATCTGGCGGGCGAGGGTGAGCCGGGCTGCCGGGCTGTCGAGCAGCGCCGCCTGGTTCGTCGCCTGGTTGGTGGTCCAGGCGAACGCCTGGACGGTGAGCACGACGCGCGTCCCCTTCCGGTGCGCCGCCTGGATGACGGAGGTCAGCCGCGAGCTCGTCCAGCCCGCCCAGCCGATCGACCGCGAGCCATCGCGGTTGCGCTTGATGAGGTTGCCCTGGGCGTCGGCGCCGACCCCGAAGTAGGCGATCGTCGAGAGCAGGTCGTAGGTCAGCCGCGTCGATGCGTCGTTGAGCTCCCAGTACGGCAGGAACCCGAACACCTGGCGGCGGAGGTCGGTCGCGGCCGGCGTGGCCCGGGTCACGGGCGCGCCGACGGTGGCGCTCGTGGCCATGGCCGGTGTCGCGGTCCCGGGCGCTCCCCCGTCGACCGGCCGCGGTGTGACCGGAAGCGGGAGCGAAGGCCTGGCCTCGGGCGCGGTCGAGGTCGGGGACCAGACGGATCCCTGTCGGCTCGCCGCGAGGGCGCGACCTGTGGCCGCACCCGGGGGCAGGATGGATGGGGCCCCATCGTCGACCGTCCAGCCGTCGTCGAGCCGCGGCCGGAACGGGATCGTGACCCGACCGCCCGGCGTGAACGCGATCTTGTCGTGCTCGTGGGCCATCGCGTCGAGGGCCATGATCGACGGCTCCGGCGGCGGGTCGGGCGGGACCGCTGCGGCCGGGCCGGGACCGGCGACGACATCCGGGGCGCTCGGAGGGACGTCGAGCGTCGGTGCTGCCGGCGCGACGGACACGCCGGGCGCGACGTCCGGGGCGACGCCGGCGGCCGTGGCGGGGGCGGGAACCCAGACGAGCACGAGCGCCAGCGCCAGCGCACCCAATCCGCGCGCCAGACGGCGAGCGGCGCGGGAGACGGCGGGCGGCCCGGCACGTTCGTCGATCACGGGGCTCCTCCAGGCGTCGGTCAGGCGCCGAACGTACGCTCCGATCGGCGGCGCGGGCCATCGCCCGAACGTCCCGGTCCGGGGCGGTACGGTGGACTCAGATGCCCTCGTGTGCGGTCGCGGCGAGGGTCAGTGGAGGGCGTGCGTCGGGGAGGGGCCGCCCGGCCTCAGAGCGCCGTTGCCTGGCGAGCGTCCGAGCCCCGCACGCGGAGCTCGAACAGGCGCGGGTGGGTGATCATGTCGGTCGTCAGGCCAAGCCACCCCGTGACCGCCCGCCAGTAGCCGCCGGGCGTCCCGTCGGGGTCCATCTCCGCCGTCGCTCCCGGCGTCCGGACCGAGGCGAACGTGAACGCGCGGTCGTTGAACGTCCGCGATTCGTGGAACAGCTGGTCCACGGTCGCATGCGTCGTGAACAGCTGCTGCACGTACCAGGCCGGTCCGAAGTGAGCCTCCGCCACGACGGCCCGGGCCCCCGCCTTGAGCCAGCCGGCGGCCATGTTGTCGACCCGCTGGCGGGCCTGCGCTGCCGACGGGAGCGGCTTGCCCGACTCCGAGTTGCCCGACGCATAGCACAGGTGGGCGAGCAGGACGATCGCGTTCGGCGCCAGCTTCACGTCGCGAGCGAGGTAGTACTCACCGTAATACTGGGTCGTCGCGTTGTTTCCGCCGGCCTTGGGATTGAGGCCCAGGCCGTTCTCGGAGTACGGCCACGGGCTCGACCGGTACGGGCTCGGGAAGCCGTTCCCGTGGCCCATGTAGATCACGACCGCTGCCCCCTGGAGCGCGGCCCTGGCGGCCGACCAGGTCGCGTTCGGGGTGTACACCCGGACGACGTTCGAGGTGTACTTGAGCGCCTCGGCGTAGGCCGCGTCGCCGTCCGCCTTGTACGACCCCGTGGCCGAGCCCACCGGTCCGACGATGATCACGACCTTCGGCTGGAACGGGGTGGCTGCGCTCACCGGCGAGGCGGCGAGGCCGGTGATGGCGAGCAGGCCGACGACGGCGGCCGCGGCGATCCGGCGCACAGAAATCAGGGCTCCAGTTGATGATGCCCGCCGTTCGAACGTCTCCGCGACGAACGCACGGGGACCCTCGACCGGCGGGCGGGATGAGTACGCGGTCAGCGTCGGGGCCGCCGGGTGGTGCGTCGATGCCGAAGTGGTCCGGGGGCCCATGGCCCGATCGCCGCCGACCCGGTCGGGTCGCGGGTGGACCGGGGTCATGACGGGGACTCGGGAGCGGTGCGCCGGCGCGCCACCGAAACCCGGCGGCCGGTGCGTCCGGGCACGAGTCCGCGGGCGCTAGGCGCGCAGGCGAGCCACCAGGTCGGCCAGGGTCGGGTTCGATCGATCGCGCTCGGACAGGATCGGGCGCCCGTCGCCGGTGTCCGCGATCGGCAGCGGCCATGGGACACCGACCGCCGGGTCGTCCCAGGCGAAACCGAGCTCGTCGGTGTCGTCGAACTCGGCGGTCACCAGGTACACGAGCTCGAGCGGCGCGCGGGCGAGGAAGCCGTGGGCGACGCCGGCCGGGATCTCGACCCACTCGTCGGCCTCGAGCTCGCGGGTCTCCACGATGGCCGCGCCTCCGCCTGCGGCCGCGGGCCGGACGTCGACGAGCGCCACGAACGCGCGACCGGTCGCCACGATCCAGCGGTCGAGCTGGCGGCGGTGATAGTGGAGGCCGCGCAGGACGCCCGCCGCGGAGACGGACAGGTTGGCCTGGACGAAGCGGCTGCCCGCGACGCCGGCCAGCTCGGCCGGGATGCCCTCGCTCGGATAGCCGCTCGCCCGCCACAGCTCGCGGAAGGATCCCCGGGCATCGGCGTGGCGCACGACGGCGCCGTAGCGGACGCCGGGCAGGCCCGACGGCGGACGCTCGAGGTCGGTCACCGGGCTGGGCCGGACGCCGGTGCCAGCCGGGCGGCCTCGGCCGCGGCATGGCGGCGCAGGAATGGCCCGTCGTCCGCCAGCGCCTCGGTCCAGGTCCGCATGGGCTCGCCCGAGGCGAGCGGGGTTGCCTCGAGGACGGCCCAGCGCGGTGCCTCCGACGCCCGGACCCAGGTCGAGGCGGGCACCTCCTCGAGCGCGATCTCGAGCCCGGCCAGCCGGAGCACCTCGCGTGCCCACGCGGCGCGCGACACGCTGCCGAGGTTGACGTAGTGGTAGGTGCCGGCGATCCCGCCGCTCCCGATCAGCTCGACGATCGCCTCGGCCAGGTCAGCCGCCGAGGTCGGCGAGCCGAACTCGTCGCCGACGACCCGCAGCGGCTCCTCGGCCCGCTGGGCGCGCAGGGCGGCAGCGACGATCTTCGACGGGAAGTCGTCGCCGGGCGGCCCGTACAGCCACGCCGTTCGGACGATGGCCAGACCGGCGCCCCGTGCGGACCGGTCGTAGGCGGCCCGGGCAGCGGTCTCGCCCGCCAGCTTGCTCGAACCGTAGGCGTTGCGTGGGCCCGTCGGGTCGCCCGGTCGGTAGCCCCGACCGTCGATCGGGGTGCCGTCGAAGACCTCATTCGTCGAGACGGCGACGAGATCGATCCCGGCGGCCGCGCAGGCCCCGGCGAGCTCCGCCGTCGCCTCCCCGTTCCGTCGCCGGGCGAGCGCCGGGTCCCGGGCACAGCCGTCGACGTCGGTCCACGCCGCCGCATGCACGACGACCTCCGGACGGTCGCGATCGACGAGACGGGCGGCGGCCAAGGGGTCGTCGAGGTCGTAGTCGGGTCGGGTCCAGCCGATCGGCCCGGACAGCCCCGTGTACGGCGCGTCGGCCAGCGCGGCCATGAGCGCCCGGCCGAGCCGTCCGCCCGCGCCGGTGACCGCGACCCGCATCAGCCAGCCTCGACGGTCGATGCCTCGGCGGGTTGCCCGCCGGCCAGCCGCCGGCCGTACTGGCGCTCGTAGTAGGCGTCCCAGTCGCCGGCCTTGATCGCCCGCCACCACGCCTCGTTGGCGACGAACCAGTCCACGGTCGCGGCCAGGCCGGCGTCGAACCCGGTCCGCGGCTGCCAGCCAAGCGCCGCGGCCTTCGAGCCATCCATCGCGTAGCGCCGGTCGTGGCCCGGCCGATCCTCGACCTGGCGGACGAGCGTCCACGGCTTGCCGAGCCGATCCAGGATCCGGCGGACGACCTCGCGGTTCGGCAGCTCGGTCCCGCCCGGCAGGTTGTACGTCTCGCCGGCCGTCCCGTGACGCAGGACGTGCTCGATCCCGGTCGCATGGTCGGACACGTACAGCCAGTCGCGGACCTGGAGGCCGTCGCCGTAGAGCGGCAGCGGCTGGTCGTCGAGGGCGTTGGTGATGAACAGCGGGATGAGCTTCTCGGGGTGGTGGTAGGGACCGTACGTGTTCGACCCGCGGGTGACGACGGCGTCGACGCCGTGGGTGACCACGTAGGACCGGACGAGCAGCTCGCCGGCCGCCTTGGCCGCGGCGTACGGCGACCGCGGCGCGAGCGCGTCCGTCTCGACCGACCGACCGGTCTCGACCGACCCGTAGACCTCGTCGGTCGACACCTGGAGGAAGCGGACGTCCCGGCCGGTGCGCTTCTCGGCCAGACAGGCGTCGAGGAGCACGTGGACCCCGATCACGCCCGTCCGCAGGAAGGCCTCGGGGTCGAGGATCGACCGGTCGACGTGCGATTCGGCGGCGAAGTTGACGACCGCGTCGGCCCTCCCGACGAGCGGCCCGACGACGCCCGGATCGGCGATGTCGCCGCGGACGAAGGTCAGCCGTGCCGCCTGCTCGGGGTCGTCGAGCACGGGCCGCAGGTTCGCCTCGTTGCCGGCGTAGGTGAGCTTGTCGAGGACGACGATCCGTGCTCCGTCGCGCCGGCCGAGGACGTCACGGACGAAGCACGACCCGACGAACCCGGCGCCCCCGGTCACGAGCAGCCGGGCGTCGGGCGCCGTCCAGGGCGCCGGCTCGCCGCTCACGATCCGTCGACCGGCCGCTGGGCCGGCTCGGGAAGCCGCCCGGCCTCGTGGTCCTCGGCTGCCAGCTCGGCGGCGCGGAGCAGGCTCGGGACCGTGCCGGCGTCGGCCCAGTGACCGTCGAACACGCGGGTGAACAGCCGCCGCTCGGGGATGTAGTGGTTGAGGACGTCGGTGATCTCGAACTCGCCGCGACCGGACGGCGCGAGGTGCTCGATGACGTCGAACGCGTCGGGTCGCAGGAAGTACACGCCGATCGGGATGAGGTCGCTCTTCGGGACCTTCGGCTTCTCCTCGAAGCCGACCACGGTGCCCGCGGCGTCGAGCTCCGCGACGCCGAACCGCTCCGGGTCGGCGACCCGGTAGAGCAGCGTGCCCGCGCCCCACGGCCCATCCTCGAACTCGCGGGCGACCCCGTCGAGCGCCGGCCCGCGGAGGATGTTGTCGCCGAGGACGCAGCAGAACGCGTCGGCACCGACGAAGTCGCGGGCCAGCCCGATGGCGTGGGCGATGCCGAGCGCCCCGCGCTGGTAGCGGTAGGTCAGGTCGAGCCCGAAGTGCTGGCCGTCGCCGAGCAGCTCGACGACGTCTCCGACGCTCTTCCCGCCGACGATCACCATGACCTCGCGGATCCCCATCCCGGCGAGCGTCTCGATCGGGTAGTAGATCATCGGCCGGTCGTAGATCGGCAGCAGGTGCTTGTTGGTCACGATCGTGAGCGGGAACAGCCGGGTGGCGGTCCCACCGGCGAGGACGATCCCCTTCATCGGCCGGTAGCGTAGCAGGGCGGCTCGAGCCGGCCGGGCCTCACCGGCCCGCGCTCACGGCGCCGGGGTGGCGTTGACGCACGGCTGCTCGCCCTGGGGCAGGGTTCCCCCGGAGGCGCACGGGATCGGCTGCTGGTCGACCGGCGGCAGGCCGCCGTGGTAGTCGGTGATGACGAGGGCGTACTCGATCCGGTCGAGATCGGCGGCCGGCTGGATGAACGCGGTCTGGGTGACGGCGTTCGCGTCGCGCTGGACGTCGACGACCGTCCCGATGAGGATGCCCTTCGGGAACGGTGAGCGGACGCCGCCGCCCAGGTCGATCCCGGCGGTCGTGACCGTGTCGCCGATCTGGAGCCGTTCGGCCGAGTCGATGTTCTGCATGACCAGGACGCCACCGAGCTGGCCGATGACGGACCCGGTCGACTGGTTCGCGCCGAGCTGGCCGATGACCGTCGAGCTGGTGTCGTTGATC
This sequence comes from uncultured Chloroflexia bacterium, assembly GCA_963813705.1. Lineage (GTDB taxonomy): Bacteria > Chloroflexota > Limnocylindria > Limnocylindrales > CSP1-4 > Chersky-267. The sequence goes on along the minus strand of CAWFAH010000011.1, from coordinate 953,579 downwards.
AGCAGGACCGTCGCGGCATTGCCGGTCACCGAGGTCACCCGGCCGAGCAGCGCGCCGCCGGCGCCGACGACCACGTCGCCCTCCTGGACGTTCCGGTCGGTCCCGACGTCGAGGGTCACGACCCGGCGGAACTGGGCGCTCTCGCGGCCGACCACCGAGCCGGTCACGGTCGTGAACCCGAGCGAGCCCTTGACCTCGAGCAGCTGCGTGAGCAGCTCGTTCTGGCGCTCGAGCTCCTTGGCCCGGGCGTTCTCGGCCGACAGCTGGGCGTTCTCCTGGGCGAGCTGCTCGTTCGTCCGGTGCAGGCTCTCGATCTGGGTGACCGTGTCGACCAGCCCGGCGACGCTGCTGGCGACCGAGTTGAGCCCGCTCTGGATGGGCCGGAAGGCGAACGCGAAGCCGTGCTGCAGCTCGACGGCCGGGCCGCTCGACGAGACGACCATCAGGCCGAGGCTGATGGCGAGCAGGCCGCCGAAGAGGATGGTCCGGCGGCGGACGGCGCGATCCGAGGACAGGCTGGTCATCCGGCGATCCTCGCGATCAGCGCGGGACCCGCGCGTAGGTGTCGGCGACGAGCACCCGCTGCATCGCCGGATCGCTCAGCTCCTCGAGCACCACGCCCGTCCCGCGGGCCACGCAGGTCAGCGGGTCGTCGGCGATGTGGACCGGCATCTGGGTCGCCTCGGCGATGCGCTGGTCCAGCCCCGCGAGCAGGGCGCCACCGCCGGCGAGGACGATTCCCTGGTCCATGATGTCGGCGACGAGCTCCGGCGGCGTCTCCTCGATGGTGTCCTTGATCGTGTCGACGATCTGCTGGACCGACGGCTCGATCGCCTCGCGGATCTGGTCGGCACCGACCTCCACGCTGCGCGGCAGGCCGGTGAGCAGGTCGCGCCCGCGGAGCGTCACCCGCTGCGCGTCCCACTCGCCGGGATAGGCCGACGCGATCGCGATCTTGATGTCCTCGGCCGTTCGCTCGCCGAGGAACAGGTTGTACTCGCGCCGGGCGAACAGGACGATGTCCTGGTCCATCTCGTCGCCCCCGATCCGGATGCTCCGGGAGACGACGATTCCGCCGAGGCTGATCACGGCGACCTCGGTCGTCCCGCCGCCGATGTCGACGATGAGGCTGCCCGTCGGCTCGCTGACCGGGAGGCCGGCTCCGATCGCCGCCGCCATCGGCTCCTCGATCAGGCGGGCCCAGCGGGCGCCGGCGTTGAGCGCGGCGTCACGGACCGCCCGCTTCTCGACCTCGGTGACGCCGGACGGGATGCCCAGGAGCATCCGCGGCCGGGGGATGAGCCCGACCCGGTCGTGGACCCGGTTCACGAAGTACTTGATCATCTGCTCGGTCACGTCGAAGTCGCTGATGACCCCGTCGCGGAGCGGCCGGACGGCGATGATGTTGGCCGGCGTCCGGCCCACCATCCGCTTCGCCTCGGCGCCGATCGCGAGGACCTTCTTCGTCTTCGCCTCGATTGCCACGACGCTCGGTTCGCTCATCACGATCCCGCGGTTGCGGACGTGGACGAGCGTGTTCGCGGTCCCGAGATCGATCCCGATGTCGCGCGAGAAGTAGCCGAGGATCCGATCGAGCATGTGTGGGGCAGGTCCTTCGTGACGGCACGGCGCGACCCTCCGCCGATCGTCGGGGTGGGGCGCGCGGAGGTGTCGGCGGGGGAAGCCCGTGCAGTATACCCGCCGTGCCATCGGTTCCCGATCCGGAGTCCGGTCCGCCGAGCGGTCGACCGGCTCGGGTCAGGCCGGTGCCCGCCGGGCCGGCCGGTCGAAGGCGACCCCGCGATCGCGCAGCGAGACGTAGGCAGCGTGCCCGATCACGAGGTGATCGAGCAGGTCGATGTCGAGGAGCTTCCCGGCGGCGAGCGCCTCGGCCGTCAGGTGCAGGTCGTCCGGGCTCGGGGTCGGATCGCCGCTCGGGTGGTTGTGGACGAGGATGATCCCGCTCGCGCTCAGCCGGACGGCATCCCGGTACAGCTCGCCGACGCGGACGAGGCTGGCCGACACGTTGCCCTGGTAGACGGTGACGACGCGCAGGACGACGTTCTTGGCGTTGAGCAGGACGACGCGCAGCTCCTCGCGCTCGAGGCGGCCCATCTGGAGGATCAGGCGATCGGCCACGTCGACGGGCGAGCGGATCGTCCAGCGGCCCGACGGCCAGTCCGCCAGCAGCCGCCGGCCGAGCTCGAACGCCGCCGCCAGCTGTGCCGCCCGGGCGACGCCGACGCCGGGCAGCCCCTCGAGCTCGAGGTCGGTGGCCCGGGCGAGGCCGGTCAGACCGTCGTAGCGGTCGAGCGCCGCCGCGGCGAGGTCGACAGCGCTGATCCCGCGCGCGCCGGAGCCCCACAGCAGCGCGATGAGCTCGGCCGACGTGAGCCCGCCCGGCCCGCGCTGGGCGAGCCGCTCGCGCGGGCGCTCGGCCGGGGGCAGCTCGCGGATCGCCCGCGGCCGGGACGGCGGCGCTGGCGTGCCATGGTCGGACCGCCGATCGGCCATCGCCGGGCCTCCGCTGCGAAGCAGACCTGGGTCCCCGGACCCGGACGACGGGAGCCCGCCGATCTCCCCCGCCATCCGGACCCGAGGACGACGGCAGGCTAGATCGGGATCCTCATCCGGCCCTCACCCGTGGCTTCGCCGGGACTTTGTGGACGGAACAGCTCCGACGGCGCTCAGGACACCGAGGAAGCGAGCACCAGGAGGAGGCCGTTGAACGCCGCGTGGAGCCCGATCGAGGCGGCCAGCGACTGCCGTCGGACGAAGATCCAGCCGAGCGCCAGGGCGACCGGCAGCCGGCCGGCGAAGCCGACGACCGCCGCCCGGGCGGCCGGGTCGAAGCTCGAGCCGGACAGGGTCAGGACGTGGACGAAGGCGAAGAACAGCGCGCCGAGGACGATCCCGGCGGACGTGCCGTGGGCGCGGACCCAGGCGGTCGTCACGAAGCCGCGGTAGAAGATCTCCTCGCTGATCGGCGCCACGACGGCCGCGGCAAGCAGGCTGACCGCGAGACCGGCCGAATCCGACGGGATCGGGATCGGCGGCTCGGGTGCCACGCCGAGCCAGCCGACGAGCAGCTGGGCGACGATCGCCGTGACGATGATCACGGGGATCGCGGCACCCGCCCCGAGCAGCAGGTCGCCGGCGATCCGGGCAGCCGGTGCGCCGGCGATCCCCGCGAGCACGTCCGCCCAGCCGAGCCCGCCGGTACCCACGACGGTCAGCCCGACGAGGCCGATCCAGATCGCTGCCGTCGCAAGAACGGCGAGCAGCGACGCGAGCGGCGCGTCCCGGTCCGGCCCGAGCAGGACGATCGGCAGCGTCACGAGGATCGACAGCGGGATGCTCGCCGCGAAGACGAGGACGGGGCCCGGGCCGCGGTAGGCGAGGTCGGCCCGGTCTCGCCGCTCGATCGCCTGCGAGCCCGCCGCGGCAACCAGCCCCGCGGCCAGGAGGCCCGAGCTGAAGACGAGCAGGAGGATCCGCCCGAGGTCGACCACGGGCGACAGCAGGGCGACGACGAACAGGGGCAGGCCGAGGACGACGCCGAGCCAGCCGACGAGGTAGAGCCCGGGCGCGCGGCGGCCCTCGAGCGAGAACGTCCGGGCGCCCGGGCGCGTCGGTTCGACGGGTCCCCACGGGGTGGGGCTGTCGGGCTGGCTCGCCTCGGCGAGGTTCGCGCCCGTGGGCGGGACGACCGGCAGGGTCGGCTTCGCGGGCCCGGCCGGTGGGTCGGAGGACGTCCCTCCGGGCTCGACCGGTGCCGACGGGTCGGTCGGGCCGGTCGGGTCGGTCAACGCTCCGGGAGCGGGTTCGGCGCCTTGGGCGTCGCGGCTGCGCGGATCCCGGGCTTCCTCGAGGCGGGCCGCTCAGCCTGGGTCGGGGCGGAGGCGGCCGCCGCGGCCGGGGCGGCGGGCAGCTGGCTCGGAAGCGGTGTCGGGGCGCCGAGCGCCGGGGTCTCGGCGCGCTGGACGACGACGGCGGGGCGGGGCGTCGAGAACGCCGCTGCGACCTCGCGGCGCTCGAAGTCCTTGCCGCACCAGGCGCACAGCGACCAGTCGAGCCCGACCAGCCGGCTGCAGTTCGGGCAGACGCGGTTGAGCCGGGTCCGGCACGACGGACAGATCAGCCATTCGGCGTTGATCCGGCGGTGGCAGCCGGGGCAGTGGGGAACCGATTCGACCTCGTTGAGGAGGGCCTCCTCGGCGAGCGCCCGCTCGTTCACGTCGCCGATCCGCTCGTGCGGTCGGATGATCCGGTAGACGATCACCGCGAGGACGAAGAAGACCGGTGTGAACAGGATGATGAGGCTGGCGGCCAGGTACGGGGCGACCGGGTTGTCGGTCCGGCCCTGGAGATCGCGGAACGCCCAGTAGGCCGACGCGAGCCACAGCCCGACGACGTAGACGGCAGCGGCCCGGAGCCCGAACTGCACCGCCGGGTTCCCGAAGAACCCGCCGATCGTCGATCCGATCTGCTGAACGATCTGGTCCATCCGCTCGGTCCTAGCCTCCAGCGGCGATCTCGGTCAGCGTCTCCCGGCGGGCACGGCCGGTGCGTCCGGCGCAGTGTAGCAGGGCTCGGCGCGACGGCTAGACGGTCGGGGAGCCGCTTCCGTGGCGTTCCGGACGGCTGGCGAGGAGGCCTCCGCCGATCATGACCAGGGCCCCGGCGAGGAGGACGGCGACGCCGGAGCCGCCGCCGGCTGGACGGGCGAAGTAGGCGAAGGCCAGACCGGTCAGGATGCCGCCCAACAGGATCGGCAGCCCGGCCGAGCGGATCCAGGCCGGGACCGGGTTCGAGACGATCTGGAGGACGAGGACCGCCAGGACCCCGACGATCATCAGGAGGTGGCCCGGGTTGGCCAATCCCCATTCGGCGGTGAATCCGCTGCCGACGGACCCGATCACGCCGGACGATGCCCACGGCAGGATGAAGCTCACCAGGGCGAGCACCGATCCGCCGATCACCAGCCAGTCCGCCAGTCCGCGGGCCGACGCCTCGCGCGCCGGCGCGTGGGAGGCCACGACGGTCGAGGCGGCTGCCGCCCCGGTCAATCGCCCGGGATCCGGCCAGGCAACGCCGGACGCGGCAACGGATGCGGTCGGGACCGCGGCGACCATGCCCGCCGGGCGGGGAGCGATGGGCGCCACGTAGGTCGCCGACGGAGCGAGGTAGCTGCCGGCGACCGGGGCACCCGTGGTGCTGAGCGTCGGCGTCCGGGTCGCGGCCGGATGAGCACCGTTCGTCGGCCGCTCGGCGGGCGCGTCAGCCTGGTCGGACCAGTCGTGGAGGATGGGCGGTGGCACCACGTTCGGGACCGGACCGAAGAGGGCGGTCTGGTCGACCGGCGGGAGCGGCGTCGCGTCGGCCGGTGGCGCCTTGACGTAGCGGGCCTTGGCCGGGCCGGCCGGCGGCTTCGGCTTCGGGGTCGTCAGACGTCGCGGGCCACGCTTCGGAGCAGGCGTCGCGGCTACGGCCGGCAGCGGACCGTCGGCCGGCTGTGCGACGGCATCGGGGTCGGCCGCGGCCGGGGGCTCCACGAGCCGGGCCGAGGCGAGGGGTCGATCCTCGTCGATCTCGGGCAGGTCGGTCGGGGTCGCCGCCCAGGGCTGGCGACGCGCCGAGCCGACCACCGCTGCCAGCAGCATTCCGCATGACTGGCACGACAACCGCCCGGGTGCGACCGGACTTCCGCAATCTGGGCAGACGACCGAGGTGACGGCCATCCAGGTCCTCCAGCGCCGCGCCGGATCTCCCGACGTCGAATGGGCTACAGGGTGCCACCTCCGTGGCGCTCGGGACCACCCCCCCGATGGTCCCCCACCATGGCCAGACTCCAGGCGGCGCTACGCCACGTCGCGACGATCCCGGTCACGCCCAGCCCGGCGAGCCAGACGAGGACGAACAGGCCGACGAGGAGGATCACCGTCAACGGATCGTCGCCGCCGAGGAGCGCCGTCCGCAGCGCACTCCAGGCGGCAATCCCGACGACGATCGCCGGGGCGACCGCGAGGATGCCGACGACGACCGTCGCCGCAAGCAGCCCGATCGAGCGGGCCGGATGTCGAACGATCCAGCCGAGCGCGCCGGCGAGCGACCGGCCCGGCGTCCGGCGGTCGACGATCGCGATCCGCACGGCGACCGCGCCGACGAGCTCGCCGATGAGCCAGCTGACGATGAGCAGCGCCACGACCTCGGGCGCGGCCGCGAGAATCCGAACGACGAGCGGCGTCGTGGCGTCCGACGGAAGGATGAGCTCCTGGTAGCCGACCTGGCCCAGCCGCGCACCCCCGATCGCTACGCCGATGGCGAACGGCACCAGGCTCACCAGCCGGACGACGAACAGGGCGGCCAGCCCGACCTCGGCCGGTCGGGGGCCCGGCTCGCTCGTCACCAGTCCGTCCGGCGGCTCGGGAACGACGACCGAGCGCACGAGCGTCCGGTCCACCGCCGCGCCCACCAGCGTGGCCAGGACGATCCAGCCGACGAGCAGGGTCGTCGTCAGGGCCAGCAACCCGACCAAGCGCGGTGACAGTCCGGCCGCGGAGATCGCCCCCGGACCGATGAATGTGGTCAGCCCCACGACGCTCGGCAGGACGAGGATCGGGAGCGCGAACACGACGATCCCGCCACGGACGAGGAACCCGGCCAGGCCGACGGGCCACAGCGCGGGCTCGGCGAGGACGATGCGGGCCGCGGAGCGGAGCGGCCGGCCGATCACCGACCGTCGATCACGGGGCCGGGCTGGGGCTGGCGCCGCTGAGGGCGCTGAGCTGGCGGAGCGCTTCCTGGACCTTGGCCATCTCGCTGCCGTAGGTCGCGAAGTCACCGGCCCGGAGGGCCGTTTGGGCGAGGTTGAAATGATCGTTGGCATAGGCGATGAGGGCCGCCACGTCCCCGGATGGCGGCGACTCCGACGGGCCGGCCGATGGGGTCGGGGTCGGGCTCGCTCCGGGACCCGGGCTCGGCTGCGGGGTCGGGGTGGGCGATGGTCCGCCCGCGAAGAAGAGCTGGAGCGCGTCGGCCAGGCTGGTGCCCCAGACGATCTTCGACGACGTGGCCACGATGATCCGCTCGAAGCCGGGGAAGGCGCTGTTGGCGGACTGCAGGTAGACCGGTTGGAGGTAGATCAGCGAGTCCTGGATCGGCATGACGATCAGATTCCCGCGGATGACCTTGCTCCCGGACTGGTCCCACAACGTGGTCTGGGCGCTGATGATGGGATCGGCGTCGATCTTGGCCTCGATCTGGGTCGGGCCGAGCACCGAGGTGTCCTGGGGGAAGCGGTAGACCTGGATCTTGCCGTAGTTCGGGGCGTCCATCCGCGCGGCCACCCAGGCGATCATGTTCGGCCGGACGGCCGGGACCATCGGCTGGAGCAGGAGGAACTCCGGGGTCGGCTGGTTCGGCGGCCGCATCTCGACGTAGTACGCCTCGTTTGGCAGGCTCTGCGAGCCACCCGGGTTCTCCGGCACCGTCCAGCGGTCCTCGTTGTTGTAGAACGACGACGGATCCGTCACGTGGTAGCGGGCGAACGTCTGGTTCTGGACGTTGAACATCTCCTCCGGCACCCGGATGTGCGCCACCAGCGCGGCGGGCATCTGATCGAGCGAGATGAACAGGCCGGGGAAGATCTTCTCGTACGTCCGGATGATCGGATCGTTCGCGTCGGCGACGTAGAACTTCATGTCGCCGGTGTAGGCGTTCTCGACGATCTTGACGCTGTTGCGGATGTAGTTGATCGGCTGGCCGTCGAGGCCCGTCCCCGCCAGGGTCGTCGGATCGAACGACTGGGCGTCGGGGAACAGGTCGCTGGTCGTGTAGGCGTCCTGGATGTAGTACAGCCCGCCGTCCGGCCCGATCGCGAGGTATGGGTCCTTGTCGTACTGCAGGAACGGGGCGATCCGCGGCAGCCGGTCCGCCAGCGAGCGGTGGAAGAGGATCTGGCTGTCCTGCGTGATCTGGTCGCTGATCAGCAGGTTGAGGTCACGGAATCGCAGCGCGAAGAGAAGCCGGGTCAGCGTGCTCTGGAGGCTGATCCCGGTCGTGCCCGTCCAGCGCGTCGTCTGGCCCTGCGTCGGCGACCCCGACTGGTCGCTCGTGCCGACCGGGTAGTCGAACTCGTCCTGCTGGGCGCCGGTGATGATCCAGTCGCTCGGTCGCTCGCCGAAGTAGATCCGCGGCTGCTTGATGACCGGCGCGCCGTTGGTCGACACGGGCGGCAGGTCGCGGACGATCAGCTGGGGCTGGCCGCCCGAGGTCGCGGCGTTCACCGGGACCATCGCCGCGCCGATCCCGTGGGTGAAGGTGATCCGCTGGTTCACCCAGGTCCCGCCGGCCGGGTTCTGCTCCGGGGCGAGCTCGCGGGCCGACAGCATCACCTGGCGCATCTCCCCGTCGAGGTCGTAGCGGTCGGTGTCGACGTCGGTGAACGTGTAGTACTGGCGGATGACCTGGAGCTGGTCGAGCGTCGACTGGAGCGGTCGGTAGTCCCACAGCCGTGCGTTCTGGAAGGTCGCGGCCTCCTTGGTGACGGCCTCGGGCGTCAGCGGCGCCTCGCCGTTGTAGGGGAGGAGCTCCCAGCCGTCGAGCTGGAACGCCTGCCGCGTCATCGCGATGTTGTTGGCGATGTACGGCGTCTCCTTGTTGAGCTGGTCGGGCTCTACGGAGAAGCGCTGGACGAGGCCCGGATACACCGATCCGAGCACGATCGTGGCGCTGAACCAGACGATCACGACGGCCGCCAGCGGCCACATCGCCCTTGTGAACGCGCCGATGACGAGGAAGGCACCGGCGAAGGCCGAGATGGCCGTCAGCACGTCGAACGCGAGGAAGCGCGCGTTCTGGTCCGTGAAGCTGACGCCGACGAAGGACCCGCCCTGGGTGCTGTAGACGAGCTCAAGCTTGTCGAGCTGGTAGCCCACGGCCACGGTGAGCAGGTACAGCCCGCCGAGGACTGCGAGATGGACCCGCATCTGGGTGGTGAACACGAGCCCGCCGCGCACGCCGGCCAGCAGGTAGCGACCCAGGCTCAGGACGAGGGCGGCGATCAGCAGGCCGCTGGCCATGCCCTGGACGGTCCGCAGGAACGGCAGCTCGAACAGGTAGAAGCTGATGTCCCGGCCGAAGACCGGGTCGACCACCGGCGCGACGCCGGCCGGCGAGAACGGCACCTGGTTGCGCCACAGGAGGACGGTCTCCCACTGGCCGGCGGCCGCCGAGGCTGTGGTCAGGGCAATGATGACGGTCAGCGCGATGAGGCCCCAGCGGGCCACCGGGACGAGGTCGGGCAGCGCGTCCGCCTCGAAGGTGACGGTGCGCGGCCCACCCATCCCGCCGAACGCGGCGCCGCCGAACGTGGTCCGCCCGCCCGGCCCGTCCCGCGTGGCGTCGACGCCGAATGCCTCGCCGAGGCGCGCGGCGAACTCACCGACCGGGCCGACGTGATCCGGGTCGGGCGGCGGCGCCAGCCGGGCGGCGAGCCACAGGTTCGCCCCGAGGAACAGCAGGACGGCGACGAACACACCCGCGAAGAGGACCGCCTGCGTGCCGAGCCGGGTGAAGAAGACGGCGTCGTAGCCGACGCTCTTGAACCAGATCGCATCGGTGACCAGGTCGAGGACGAACCCGGCGAGGGTGACGAAGGCGATGATCGCGATGACGACCGCGGCGATGACGACGCCGCGCAGGCGGTCCCGGCGGCGCGGGGCGCCGTCGTCGGGACCCCCGACCCGCCGGGCGGGCGGGCGCCGCGGACCGCCCGGTCCGGCCGGTCGCGGCCGCGGCCGGATCGCGATGGGCTCACGGTCGCCGTCGCCGTCCGCGTCGTCCTCGTGCTCGTCCCGTCCGGACGGCCCGGCGCCGTCCGGGTCGGGCTCGTCGGCGTCGGGCGATCGGTCGCCGTCGGCCCCGTTGGGCGGGCCGGATCCGGGGTCGCGGCCCGCGGCCATGTCGGCCTGCCGGCGGCGGAGCTCCTCCATGAAGTCGTCGAACAGGTTCTTCACGTCGCGCGGAGTCTACGCTGCGCGGCCCGGAGGGGCTGGCGACGAGCCGCTGGAGGGCCCACCGGGAGCTGGCGGGGAGCGGCCGTCACGGCCGGGCAAGCCCCTCGATCGAGCGGCGGAATGCGGCCAGGGCGGTATCGGCAAGCTCGTTCGGCCGCATCGTCGCGGCTCGTGCCGGCTCCCAGCGCAGGGCGAGCCGGATCGCGACCGGCGAGCGCCACGGCTGCAGCGGATCGTCGGGTGGCGCCACCTGCGCGAGGCGGATGGACAGCCGGCCGGCGTCCTCGAGGATGAACCCGGAGAGCGCCCCGGTGATCGCCGGTCCGAGCCGGGCGAGCGGTGGGTCGGGCGGCGGGCCGGCCGCGGGACCGACGTCCCGGAAGCTGACCACGCCGTCCGCGTCGACCACCCACAGGATCGCCAGCCACCAGCCGTCGTCGAGCGTCGTCGGGTGGGTCATCCCCGCCCGGAATCGCCGGTCCCCGACCCGGACGTCGTGCTCGCGCAGGAACGACGGGCCGGGGGGATCGAGACGGGCGGGCATGCGCCGAGGATAGCGCCCGACCGCGGCTGGACCGGAGACGTCGTGCGCCGAGGCGGACGATGGCGGGCCGGCGGTCGCCGGTCCGACGGGCTCAGCGCGACCGCGTCGAGCGGCGGCGGGTGGTGGTCGTCGAGCTGGTCGCGGCCTCGGCCGGCGCCGGCGCGACGGAGGGATCCTCGGGTGCGGCCGGCGCGCTCGCCACGGCTTCGGCGGCCGGAGTGCCGAGTGCTTCGGGGGCGGCGGCCGGCTGACCCTCGGCCGGGGACGCGGCGTCGGCGTTGAGCACCTCGGCGTTCGCGCTCGCATCGACCTCGGCCTGGATCGCTGCCGCGGCCGCAGCCGGATCGGTTCCCTGGGCGACAGCCTCGTCGGCGGCCAGCGCGCCGGCCTCAGCCGTGAGGTCAGCGATCATCGCTGCCATCTCGAGCCGGAGCATCTCGCGCCGGACCTCGAACGGCGGCGGCTCGAGCGATCCGGGCGGGGCCACCGGATCGGCCGCGTTCTCGTAGTCGAGGTCGCCGCTGATCCACGACATGAGGCGGCTGCGCCGGGGCGCCACGGTCCGACGGAAGGCCAGCTTCTCGAGGTCGATCGCGGTGAGCCCGGGGAGCTGGGCGTCGACCTCGTTGGCCAGGTTCGCCCCGCACGTCGGGCAGGTCTTGGCGTCCGGGTCCGACAGGGCCCCGGAGCACCACGGGCAGCGTGCGGCGGGCGCGCCGGACGAGTCGCCGGGATTCGGGTCGGCCATGCCGCGAACTGTACCGCCTTCGATCGCCGATTGGACCCCCCGATGGTCCTACGGGGCGATCACTCCCACTCGATCGTCGCGGGCGGCTTGGAGCTGATGTCGTAGACGACCCGGTTCACGCCGGGGACCTCGTTGACGATGCGCGACGAGATGCGGCCCAGCACGTCGTAGGGCAGCTTGGCCCAGTCGGCGGTCATCCCGTCGTCGCTCGTGACCGCCCGGATCGCGACCACGTTCGCATACGTCCGGCCATCGCCCATGACCCCGACCGAGCGGACCGGGGTCAGGATCGCGAACGACTGCCACAGGCTGCGGTAGAGGCCGGCGGCCTTGATCTCGTCGATCACGATCCAGTCGGCTTCGCGGAGCGTGTCGAGCCGTTCCGCCGTCACCTCGCCGATGATCCGGATCGCGAGCCCCGGCCCGGGGAATGGCTGGCGGAGGACCATCGCCTCGGGCAGCCCGAGCTCCGCGCCGACCGCGCGGACCTCGTCCTTGAAGAGGTAGCGCAGCGGCTCGATGAGCTGGAAGCGGAGGTCGGCCGGCAGCCCGCCGACGTTGTGGTGGGTCTTGATCTTCTGGGCCGCCTTCGTCTCCGAGGTCGCGCTCTCGATGACGTCCGGGTAGAGCGTGCCCTGGGTCAGGAAGTCGATCCGGCCGAGGTGGCCGGCCTCCTCCTCGAAGACGCGGATGAACTCGTCGCCGATGATCTTCCGCTTCTGCTCGGGATCGATCACCCCGGCCAGCCTGGCCAGGAAGCGCTCGCGCGCGTCGACCATGACGAGGCGCATCCCGAGGCTCCGCTCGAAGGTCGCCCGGAGGAGCTCGGATTCCTTCTTGCGCATCAGCCCGTGATCGACGTAGATGCAGGTGAGGCGGTCGCCGACGGCGCGGTGGACGAGCGCCGCGGCCACGGCCGAGTCGACCCCGCCGCTCAGGGCGCAGATGACGAGCCCGTCCGAGCCGACCTCGCGGGCATGGGCGTCGACCCGCGTCCGGATCTCCGCGACCGTCGAGTCGATGAAGTTGGCCGGCGTCCAGGTGGGCCGCGCGCCGGCGATGCCGAGCACGAAGTTGCGCAGCACGTCGCGCCCGCGCGGGGTGTGGACGACCTCGGGGTGGAACTGGATCCCGTACAGCCGCCGATCCGGGTCGACCAGGCCGGCGAACGGGGTGGAGTCGGTCTGGGCGGTCGGATGGAAGCCCGCCGGCAGCCGGGTGATCGAGTCGCCGTGGCTCATCCACACCGGCTGGTCCCGGTCGAGGCCGCGGTACAGGCCGTCGTCGGTGGTGAACGTGACCGTCGCCGGCCCGTACTCGCGCTTCGTCGCTGGGAGCACGTCGCCACCCAGCTCGTGGGCCATCAGGTGGGCGCCGTAGCAGATCCCGAGGACGGGGACGCGGCCGCTCCAGACCATCGGGTCGGGCCGGGGAGCGTCGTCGTCGTAGACCGAGCTCGGGCCGCCCGACAGGATGATCGCCTTGGGCCGGCGACGCTCGATCTCGGCCCACGACGTGTCGTGGGGCAGCAGCTCCGAGTACACGTTCAGCTCGCGCACCCGACGGGCGATGAGCTGGGCGAACTGGCTCCCGAAATCGAGCACCACGACGGTGTCCGGCTCCGTGCCGGCCGGCGCGCCGGGCGTGGTCGCGCCGGGGCGGTCATCGGCCGGGCGCTCCGGGACCGATGCCTTGAGCGCGGTCTCGAGATAGGCCTCGACCTCGGCGTCGTCCGGTGCCAGGACGCGATGCCCGGCGTTCGCCGCCGCGCCGTGGACGGTCTTGCCGCGGCGTGGCTTGGGCGGCGATTCGTGGACGTCGGCCGATCGGCTGCGGCGGCCGGGGAGCTCGGGCGAAGGTCGGTCGGCGTCGGACCCGGAATCGGGCGCGGCGTCGGTCGGTCCGATCGTCTCCGCCTCGCTCAATCCGCCCTCCCACTGACCCGGTGGTGGTCCAGTCTACCCGGACATGAGGAGGCGGCGCCGCTCGGCGCCGCCTGTCCGCGGGTCACGGGGCGAGCGATCAGCCGGGGCTGGCCGTGCCCCCGGGGGCGACCTTCGTCTTGGCCTGGCCGGCGAACACGTAGGTCGCGGCGAGCGAGCCGTCGGCGTTGCGCGTCCCCCACGCCTGGACCTGCATCCCGACCGTGATGCTGGCCATGGTCGGGTTCGTCGCGCCGCGGACCGCGAGCTTCGCGGCCGACCCGACGTGGATCGTCGCGCTCGACCCGTCCCGTTGCTTGACGGTGATCGTGTCCTTCGTCGTGGCAGTCACGGTCCCGCCGACCCGCGCCAGCTTGACCTCGACCTGCACGGAGCTCGCGGTGAAGGCGTCGTTGGGACCCGCCGTGCCGGCGGCGATGACGACGGAGCCGACCTTCACGTCCGCCTTCGTCGCGTCGGCGCGGCCGAGCCGGTAGGTCGTCGAGCCGGTCAGCGTGACCGTGCGGGTCGATCCGTCGCGCAGCTTGAGCGTGAGGCTGGTCGGACCGACCGTGGTGACGGTTCCGCTCACGATCGGGGTGGGCACGACGATCGCGGTGACCGTGTAGCTCCCGTCGGCGTTCTTCGTCTCGCGGATGGCGATCTTGTCGCCGACCTTTAGGTCGCCGACGGCGGCCGTCTTGCCGCCCTTCGTGATCTTCGTCGTGCTGTCCACGCTGATCGTCCGGGTCCAGCCGTCATCGGTCTTGAGGTCGAGCGACGAGCCGTGGATCGCGCTGATCGTGATGCCGCCGCGGCCGACGCCGGGCACCCCGGCGATGCCGCGCGCGCCGCCGAGCCCGAACCCGAAGGCGCGGAGGACGAGCGGCAGCTTGAGCGCCGGGCGATCGAGCCGGCCGGGCTGGCTCGTCTTCGCCGTCGCCGTGGGCTGGACGGCCGGCGGCACGGGCGATGCGGCGAGGACGACCACCGCGCTCAGGGCGAGCGCGATGCAGGCGGCGGCGAGCACGCCGATCCGGAAGAGGTCGCGGCGGCGGACGCGGGGTCGGGGCTCGGTTTCGGGCGTGGTCATCGTGGCTCCGCTGGGTCGTGGTCGCACTCTAGCCCGTCCGCTCGGCCGCGACGAGGTGCGGGCCGTGCCGGGCCGAGGAAACCGGTGCGTCGAGGCACCCGCGGGCGATCAGCGCTTGAGGTCGACCGGGTGGCGCCGGTAGGTGCCCCGCACCGACTGCACGCCGTTGGCGTCGTCGAGGTAGCGGAGCCGGCTACCCGGCCCGAGCGAGACCGTCATCCGGAACGTGCCGGCGTCGTCGTTGATGAGGCCGGATCCGGTCATCGGCGCCCCGCGGGTGAACGCGCAACGGTCGAGGCTGAGCTTCGTCCCGCCGGACACCGGCTGGTAGCGGAGCGTGCCGCCGAGGTAGCAGCCCATCGTGATGGGATCCTTGTCCAGTCGTTCGTTGTAGTCGTCGGTCCCGGTGACCTGGGCCTCCATCGAGGCCATCAGCGCCAGCGCGTCGCGGTACTGCGTCGCGCGCGGGCGCGCGTTCGAGACGTAGTCGTCGCTGACGACGTTGGCGCACGGCGTCACCCGGAGGATGGGCAGGCTGCCCTTCACGAGGTAGTCGGTGATCGGCTGGTCCGGACATGGATCGCCGCGCCCGAAGATGACGTGCGCCCCGCCGATCGCCTCGAACAGGTAGCTGTCGGGCAACCGCCCGAAGAGGCGCATCGCGTTGGCGATCGGGGTCGCCGGATCGGTTGTCGCGGTCAGGATGAAGGTGGGATACGGCGGGTCGACGATCGCCGCCGGTCGTGGGTCGGTCTTCGGCTGGGCGGGCCAGTACAGGCAGGGCATGTCGCCGTAGAACGTCGCCCCGAGCCGGAGGTCGTTGATCCCGGCCGCCTTCCCGGCGTCGAGCCAGGCGTTGAGCCGCGCCGTGGTGTCGCCGAGCCCGGGGTAGAACGCGTAGTCCTGGCACTCCGTCGCGTAGTACATCGCGTCGGAGTAGGTCGGGTCCGGGATCGCCTGGAGCGTCTCCGGGTCGACGACGATCGCGTCGTAGGCGGCCCGCGCCAGCGGGACGTAGTCGCCATTGGAGGCGGCCGTGAGATCGCGCAGGAACTGCGAGCGGTCGAACGGACCGTAGGCATAGCCCTCGGCCGCGTTCTCGAGGTCGGTCAGGGTCAGCGTCCGCGTCTCGAACGAGCCCTTGGCCGTCGGGAAGCGATAGCTCAGCGGGCCGGCAGCCAGCCTGGCCGCCAGCGCGTCGTAGGCGGCGAGGGGATCCCCGCCGGCCGTGTCACGCTGGCAGACCGTCGACGCGCGGCAGGCGGCGAGGGTCGACCGGAGGACGTCCTCGAACGCCCTGGCTCCCTCGGTGTAGTAGGCGATCGCGCCCGGGACCAGGTCGACCGGCCCGTCGATGAACAGCGCCTTGATCCGGTCGGGATGCGCCGCCGCGTAGGTCTGGACGTACTGCGTCCCGTAGCTCTCGCCGTACAGGTCGAGCGTGTCGGCGCCGAGGTACTGGCGGAACGCCTCGAGGTCCTCGACCGCCTGGGTCGTGGCGTAGAACGGCAGGTCCGCGGGATCCGCCCCGGACTCCTTCATGCAGTCGGCGACGTAGGTCGACGCGGCGGCACCGACTGCGGCCCGCTGGGCCGGGTCGGCCGGGTCGGCCGTGCTCGCGTAGTAGACCGCCGTGGCCGACGGACAGCCGATCGGATGCGACAGGCCGACGCCGCGCTGGTCGAGGAAGACGATGTCGTAGTGCTCCGCGATCGCCGGGTCGAAGGCGTCCGTGTAGCTGTCCGCCGCCGAGATCCCGCTCGTCCCCGGACCGCCGGTGATCGTCACGAACGTGCCGAGCTTCGTGCCGCTCGCCCGCTGGATCGCGTAGGTCAGGTCCCAGTGCGCGCCGTTGGGGGCCGCGTGGTCGCGCGGGACCGACAACGTGATGCAGGTGAACCGGCTGTCCGGGCACGTCGCCGTCTTGACGTAGCTCCAGCCGGCGCCGCCTGCGGCCGGCGAGGACGACGGGGCCGGGGAGCCGGACGGAGCGGCCGACGGCGGCGGGCTGGCGCTGGCGGTGGGCGTCGGCGAAGCCGCGGGGGTCGCCTGGGCCGAGGCGCTCGGGTTCGTCGACGGGCTCCCGGCACCGGAGGCCGAGGCCGACGGCTGTGCCGGCAGCTGGGTAGGCAGGAGCGAGAAGCTCGGGGCGGTCCCGCAGGCCGCCACGATGATGGCGACGAGCCCGAGCCAGCTCAGCCGTGAAGCCGGTCGCCGGCGCGGCACGACGGGAGGACGCACCCCGAGAGCGTAGCAGCGGCTTCGGACCGGTCGGGACGCTGTCGCGCTGCCTGATCCGCTCAGCTGCGATCCGGATCAGTCGCGGTTGCGCATCGCCTCGGCGGCCATGACGAAGTAGGCCTCGAGCCGCGCGGCCACGTCCGGCGGGGGAGCGAGCTCGGCCATCGCCTGGCGCATCACCCGGAGCCAGGCGTCCCGCTCGAGCGGACCGATCGCGAACGGCGCGTGGCGCATGCGCAGTCGCGGATGACCGCGCTCCTCGTCGTACGTCGTCGGGCCGCCCCAGTACTGGGCGAGGAACAGCGTCAGCCGGCGGCGGGCCAGTGGCAGCCCGTCGTCGGCCTCGGGGTAGAGCCGGCGAAGCGCAGGCTCGAGGGCGACTCCGTCGTAGAACCGCCCGACCAGCGCATCGAAGAACGCCATCCCGCCCGCGATGTCGTACAGGCTCGCCTCCGGCTGCGTCGCCGCGGAGCTCAGCGGGTTCGCTGCCAGGACTTGCCCTCGGTCTGGACCGACGGCGCGTAGACCATCTCGACGGCCTGCATCTCGCGGATCGAGCGGGCGCCGAGGGCGGCCATCGACTGGCGCAGCGCCCCGACGAGGTTCTCCGAGCCGTCGGTGACCTCGGCCGGCCCGAGGAGGATGCGCTCGAGCGGCCCCACGGTGCCCACCGCGATCCGCGTCCCGCGCGGCAGGGTGGGCGACGGCGTGGCCATGCCCCAGTTGGTGCCCCGCCCGGGCGCCTCGGCGGCGCGGGCGAGGGGCGAGCCGAGCATCAGGGCATCGGCGCCGGCGGCGATTGCCTTGGCCAGCTCGCCACCGCGGCGCATCCCGCCGTCGGCGACGACCGGCACGTAGCGACCGGTCTCGGCGAGGAACGCCTCGCGGGCTGCTGCGACATCGCTGATCGCCGTGACCTGCGGGACGCCGATCCCGAGCACCTCGCGGGTGGTGCAGGCCGCCCCGGGGCCGACCCCGACGAAGATCGCGGCGGCGCCCTGCTCCATCAGCGCGAAGGCAGCTTCGGCGTTCGTGGTGTTGCCGACCGCGACCGGGATCGGCATGAACCGGGTGAACTCGTCGAGCGACAGCGGGTCGTAGCTGCTGGCCAGGTGCCGGGCGCTCGAGACCTGGCTCTGGACGAGGAACAGGTCGGCGCCGTGCTCGGCGCAGAAGGGGCCGAACCGTCGGGCCGCGGCCGGCGTCGCGGCGACCGCAGCCTTGGCGCCGGCGGCATGGACCTCGGCGATCCGCCGGGCGATGAGGTCGTCGCGGATCGGTTGGGCGTACGTCCGGGCGAGGAGCGCATGGACCTCGTCGGCCGGAGCGGCGGCGATCCCGGCGAGGACCGCGTCCGGGTCGTCGTAGCGGGTCTGGACGCCCTCGAGGTTGAGGACCGCGAGGCCGCCGAGCCGGGCGAGCTCGCCGGCGAAGCGCGGGTCGACGACCGCATCCATGGCCGAGGCGACGATCGGGATCGAGAGCTCGATGCCGCACAGGACCTGGGCGAGCTCGACGTCGTCCGGCTCGACGGTGCTGGTGCCCGGGGCCAGACTGACGTCCTCGAACCCGTAGGTCGGCCGGATCGTGTCGACCTTCGAGTGGAAGACGCGTCGCTGGGCAGCCTCGGTCCGCGTGCCGAGTGGGGTCGTCAGGGGGGCGTCGGGCCGGTCGAGCAATCTGGCCTCCGGAGCTTCGCGGGCCGCCGTCCGCGGCGGGGGCAGGTTGCGCGCCAGTCTACCATCCGCCCGGGTCGCGACCGCCGCCGCTCAGCGCCGCCCGAACGCGACGATCCCGCGCGCGCACCCCGGCAATGGTCAGCCGACGCTCCGCGAGCCGTCCGCCTCGAGCCGGAACCACGGCTCCCGGCGCGGATCGAGCAGGTCGCGCTCGATGACCGTGATCGCGTCGCGGTAGGCGGGCCAGACGATCAGCTCCAGCGCCTGGGCCGGGGCCAGCCAGCGCGCCTCGTCGTGCTCGTGCGACAGGACCGGCGCGGCCGACGGCCCGACCCGGGCGGCGAACACGGCCGCGCTCACGATCGCGTCCGCCGGCGACCAGTGAAACTGGTTGACCAGGTCGAGGTCGTAGAACGCCTCGACGCGGTCGCCTTCGAAGCCGGTCTCCTCGGCCAGCTCGCGTCGGGCGGCGGTCGCGACCCGCTCGCCGGCCTCGATGGACCCGGACACGCCCTGCCAGAGGCCAGCCAGCGGCCGGCCGGAGGACCGCCGCATCATCAGCAGCTCGAGCCCGGCGGGGCCGACGCGGAAGACCCACACGTCGACGAGGTCGGGGCGGTACACCGGACCGGCTCAGCGGCGGGGCGGGCGACGCGTGGTCGACGGACGGCTGGTCGAGCCCATCGGACGGGATCAGAGCCGCTCGAACCGCTCGACGGGGAGGACGAAGACGGTCGCGCCGCCGACCTCGACCTCGAGCGGGTAAGGCATGAAGAACTCGCCCGGCTCCATCATCGGCGGCATCGGGTTGACGGTCTGCGTCCGGGCCGTGCAGTTGTCGCGGACGATGCCCAGGACCTCCTCGACCCGATCGTCATCGACGCCGACGACGATCGTCGCGTTCGACTGCTTGAGGAAGCCGCCGGAGGAATGGAGCCGCGTCGCCCGGTGCTCCCGCTCGAGAAGCGCGTCGACGAGCGTGCCGGCGTCCTCGTTGTGGACGATCGCGATCAGCAGCTTCATCGGGCCGAGTATAGGTGCGCCCCGGAGCGCACGAGACCCCCCGCCCGGCGTAGGATGCAGCCCTCGGACGTGCCCAGCCGGAGGACCCTCGTGCCCATGGACCGCCTCGCCGACCTGCTCGCCCGGAGCGCGGCCGCGCTGGCTGCCGGAGACGACCTGGACACCAGCGTCGGGCAGCTGCTGGACCTGGCCGCCGATGCGACGGGCGCGTCCTTCGCCGCGGTGACCCTCCAGGACCCGGACCGGGCCGATCTCCAGGTGGCGCTGACGACCGGGGACGATGCCGCTTCGAGCGCCCGGTTCGCCGCCGCGGCGAAGGCGGACGGGCCGGTCGCGGCCACCGCTGCCGATCGGATCGCCCGGATGGGCGACGGGCTCGTCCACCTGCCGCTCGTGCTGACCCGCGGGGGGATCGAGCAGCTCGTCGGTGTGCTCACGCTGGCCCGGGCCGGCGACGGCGAGCCGGCCGAGGACGAGCGGATGACCCTCGGGGCCTTCGCCGCGTTGATCGCGATCGCGATCGATCGAGCCCGGCTCGGCTCGATGGTTGCCGAGCGCTCGGAGTGGTTCGAGCGCCTCGCCCACACCGACCCGCTGACCGGGCTGGCCAACGAGCGGACCTTCGCCCGGATCCTCGAGCTCGAGCTCGCCCGGGCCGGCCGGCAGGGCGGCGAGGTATCGCTGGCGATCTTCGACGTCGACGGCCTGACCCGCACGAACGAGGCCGCCGGTCGCGCGGTCGGTGACGACGTGCTGCGAGCCGTCGCCGCCGTCCTCGCCGAGTCCGTTCGGCTCGTCGACACGGTGGCCCGGGTCGGTGGCGACGAGTTCGTCCTCGTGGCGCCGGGTTCGTCGGGCACGACCGTGGCCCAGCGCGTCCTGGCCGGGATCGCCGCGCTCCCCGCCGGGGCCGGCGGGTCGATCTCCGTGTCGGCGGGCGTCGCCCGGTTCCCGGTCGACGGTGGCACCGCCGACGACCTCCGCGCGGCTGCCGAGGCGGCCCTTACCGCGGCGCGGTCCGCCGGCGGCGGCGGCCTGTCCGCGCCCCCGGCCCCCGCCGCCGAAGGCTGACCTCAGGTCGAGCCGGAGGCCACTCCGCTCGACAGCATCGGTGGGGTCGGGACCGTCCGCCCCGCTGTCGGCTCGCGGGTCAGCCCGATCGTTGCCCGGTCGCCCCGGCGATCCGCTCGAGGGCGGCTCGATCGGCGTCGTCGGCAGCCGTAGCCAGCCGGCCGGGGACGAGCGTCGACGCCCGGTTCACCGATGGAGGCGCATCGGCCCCAACGCTGGTTCCGTGGTGCTGCCGATCCGCGCCAGAATCGCGGCCAGGCCGGCGGCCACGACGGCCCCGACCGGGGCGGTCGCGTCGATCACCACGAACCTGGCCGGGTCCTCGGCGGCCAGGACGAGATAGCCCTCGCGGACCCGCCGGTGGTAGTCGAGGTCGAAGCCCGCCTCGAAGCGCGTCTGCTCGTCGGCCTGCTTGCGGGCGAGGCCGAGCTCCACCGGAACGTCGAGGAGCAGCGTCAGGTCGGGCCGCAGGCCGTTCGTCGCGAACGCCTGGAGCTCGCGGAGCGTGGCAATCGAGAGGCCCCCGCCGTAGCCCTGGTAGGCGAGCGTCGAGTCGACGTGCCGCGCGTCGAGCACGACCCGGCCCCGCTCGAGCGCCGGGCGGATCACCTCCGCGACGAGCTGCGCCCGCGCGGCGCTGAACAGGAGGGCGTCCGTGCGCGGGTCGAGCGGCGGGTCGGTCGGCTCATGGTCGAGGACGATCCGGCGGACGCGCTCCCCGACGCTCGTGCCACCCGGCTCGCGCGTCGCGAGGACGTCGATCCCGCGACCGACGAGCGCATCGCGGAGGCGGCCCGCGACGAGCGTCTTGCCGGCACCGTCAGGCCCCTCGACGGTGATGAACCAGCCGCGACCGGCGCTCGCCTCGCGTTCACTCACGGCGGCGAGTGTACCCGACGGGAATCGGACGGCCGGGCGGGCCTACGGCAGCGCGGCCGGGACCTGTCGGGCCCGGACCGCCTGGAACGGGCTCCCGCGCATGCGCGGTAGCATGCCGCCGATGACCGCCGCTGCCATCCGAGTCGCATCGTCCGACCGTCGACGTGCGCGCCTGCTGGCCGCGATCGCCGGCATCGCGCTGGCGCTCGTCGTCCCAGCCGTCGCGCTGGCGCACCCGCTCGGGAACTTCACGGTCAACCACTACGCCGGGATCCGGATCGAGCCGGATCGCGTGATCCTCGACGTCGTCGTCGACCAGGCCGAGATCCCGACCTTCCAGGAGAAGCTCCGGATCGACACCGACGGCGATGGCAGCGTCTCAGACGCCGAGGCCGAAGCCGAGCGTCAGTCGGCCTGCCCGGTCCTCGCCGCGAGCCTTCGGCTCACGGTGGCGGGCGCCATCCTTCCGCTCGTGCCGGTCGAAGCCGGGCTCGAGTTCCCGCCTGGCGCCGCGGGCCTGGAGACCATGCGCCTGACCTGCGTGTACACGGCGCTTCTCGATCGGCCCCTCGCGTCGACGACCGTGACCTTCACCGATGGGTCGCATCCGGAGCGGATCGGCTGGCGCGAGATCACCGTTCACGGGAGCGGCGTGACCGTCGACACGAAGGGCCTGCCGAGCTCGAGCGTGTCGAATTGCTTGCGGTCGTATCCGCGTGAGCTGATCAGCCATCCACTCGCCCAGACGAGCGCCGCCATCGTGGCGACTGCGGGCGGAGCCGTCCTCCCGGCATTCACCGCACCGGACGCCACCCTCATTCCCGGCGCGGTGCCCCTCTACGCGGTCGCGGCGGCGACGCCGGAGCCGGTCGCCGGGGCGCCCGTCGCGACGGCCGCGGCACCCGCACCGGCCGCCCCGGCCGCTGTGGTGACGACGGCCGCGGTCCCGGGCGGCGTCGGTGCGGACATGTCCGGTCTCCTCGAGGCGCAGGACCTCACGCCGCTCGTGCTCCTCGGCTCGTTCGTCGCGGCGATGGCGCTCGGAGCCGGCCACGCCCTGACCCCGGGCCACGGCAAGACACTCATGGGTGCCTATCTGGTCGGCACGCGGGGGACGCCGATCCACGCGGTCGCGCTCGGTCTCAGCGTCACGGTGTCGCACACACTCGGGATCCTCGTCCTCGCCGCGATCGTCATCGGCTTCCGGGGCGTGCTGCCGCCCGAGGCGTTCAACCGCATCGCGCCGGTCGTGTCCGGGCTGCTCGTGGTGGCGATCGGGTCGTGGCTGCTGATCGGCCAGCTGCGGTCGCGGCGGACCGCCCGGGCCGGCGCGGCGACCTCGGGCGAGGCGGAGGCCCACGCGCACGTCCACGCCGACGAGCACGGGCCCGGCGACGCCCACGAGGACGACCACACCCACGAGCACGAGGAAGCCCACGAGGCGAGCCAGGCCACCCTCGACGAGGACGGGATGCACGCCCACGGCGGGCTGCGCCACAGCCACCTTCCCGCGGCCGGCACGAGCCTGAGCTGGCGGAGCCTGTTCGTGCTCGGCCTGGCCGGTGGGATCATTCCGTCGACGAACGCCCTGATCATCCTCCTGGCGACGATCGCGACCGGCCGGGCGATCTACGGCCTGGTCCTCGTCGTGGCGTTCGGGCTGGGCATGGCGGTGGTCCTCGGCGGTGTCGGGCTCGGGCTGGTCCTGGCCCGCGACCGGATGGATGGCCTGCCCTCGCGATCGCGCCTCGGCCGGGCCGCGCGGTACGCGCCGCTCCTCGCCGGGGTCGTCGTCTTCTCGCTCGGCATCTACCTCACCACGCAGGCAGTCGGCGTCGCCCCGACCCTCTGACGCTGGTACCCTGAGGGCCCCATGCGTGAGCTGACGGACCGTGCCCTGTCGACCGCCGCCACCCGCGGCGCGAGCTATGCCGACGTGCGGATCGTCCGCCGGCTCGAGGAGTCGATCGCCATCAAGACCGGCCGCGTCGAGGGCGTGGCCAGCGGCGAGACCGAGGGCTTCGGGATCCGCGTCCTCGTCGACGGCGCCTGGGGCTTCGCGAGCTCGTACCGGCTCGAGCCGACCGAGATCGACCGCGTCGCCGACCAGGCGGTGCGGATCGCCCGGGCCAGCGCGACGGCGCTCCGCCGGCCCGTCGAGCTCGACGATCGGCCGCCCGCTCACGGCACCTACGAGACACCGCTCGTCGAGGACCCGTTCTCGATCGCGCTGGAGACGAAGATCGGCGACCTCCTCGCCGCCGACGCGGCCGCGGCGCGGGTCCGCGGCGTCACCTACACGGAGACCGGGTACGGCGCCCGGCGCGAGTGGAAGACGTTCGCCGACAGCGACGGCAGCTTCACCGAGCAGACGATCACCCACGTCGGCGCGGCCGTCGAGGCGAACGCGATCGAGGGCGACGATCATCAGCGCCGGAGCTACCCGGATGCCGGCGGCGGCTGGAACGCCGGCGGTTATGAGCTCGTCCGCGAGCTCGACCTCGCCGGATCGGCCGAGCGGCTTGGCGAGGAGGCGGTCGAGCTCCTGTCGGCGCCGCAGTGCCCGAGCGGGCGGTTCACCGTCGTGCTCGACCCGAGCCAGCTCTACCTCCAGGTCCACGAGAGCTGCGGGCACCCGTCCGAGCTCGACCGGGTGTTCGGTACCGAGGCGTCCTACGCGGGCACGAGCTTCCTGACCCCGGACAAGCTCGAATTGGGCTTCCGCTATGGGTCGGACCTCATCGACATCGTCGCCGATGCCACCGCCCCGCGCGGGATGGGCACCTTCGGCTGGGACGACGAGGGGGTCGCGGCCCAGGCGGTCCCGATCGTCAAGGAGGGCATCTTCGTCGGCTACCTGTCGAGCCGCGAGACCGCGCCGCGGATCGGACGCCGCTCCGGCGGGGCCATGCGAGCGGACGGCTGGAACCGGATCCCGCTCATCCGGATGACGAACGTCAACCTGCTGCCCAAACCGGGCATGAGCCTCGACGAGATCGTGGCCGACACCGACGACGGCCTCTATCTGAGCTCCAACCGGAGCTGGTCGATCGACGACCGGCGGCTCAACTTCCAGTTCGCCACCGAGGTCGCCCGCGAGATCAAGGGCGGCAAGATCGGGCGGCTCTACAAGAACCCGACGTACACCGGGATCACCTACGAGTTCTGGCGCTCGTGCGACGCGGTCGGTGACGAGCGCAGCTACCGGATGCTCGGGACGCCGAACTGCGGCAAGGGCGAGCCCGGCCAGGGCGGCCACGTCGGGCATGCCGTGAGCGGGGCGCGCTTCCGCGACGTCCGGATCGGCGTCGGCAAGTGGTAGGCCCGGCACGATGACGGAGCGCCGTGGAGCCGACGACTGGCTCGGCCTCGCCGAGGACGCCATCCGGCTGGCCGAGGGCGAGGGTGCCACGCAGGCCGAGGCGCTCGTGACGGCCGAGGACTCGTCGCTGACCCGGTTCGCGAACAGCGAGATCCACCAGAACGTGGCCGAGACGAACGCCCAGCTCAATCTCCGCTTCGTGATCGGCAAGCGCGTCGGCGTCGCATCGACCGGCCGGCTCGACGCGGACGGGCTGCGCGCCGTCGCCGAGGCCGCCGGCCGGATCGCCCGGAACGTCGAGGAGAACGACGCGTTCCTGTCGCTGCCCGGTCCCGACCGGCCGGTCGCGGAGCTGCCGGTCGCCTACGCGACGGGAACCGCGTCGGCGACGCCCGAGCTGCGCGCCGCCGGCGCGCGGGCGGTCATCGCGGCCGCCGACGATGCCGGCGTGACGGCCTACGGCTCGTTCGCGACGAGCGTCGAGGCCATGGCCGTCGCCAACAGCCTCGGAATCCGCTCGTCCGGCGAACGCACCACGGCCCAGATGATCGTCGTCGCGATGGGACCCGACGGTGGCTCCGGCTACGCCGAATCCGCCGCCGTCGACGCGACCACCATCGACGCGCACGCCCTGGGAGCGGAGGCGGCCGGCAAGGCCCGGGCAACCGCGAACGCGGTGTCGATCGAACCCGGCGACTACCCGGTCGTGCTCGAGGAGTATGCGGTCGTCGACATCCTCGACATGCTCGGCTACCTCGGCTTCAGCGCACTGGCCGTCCAGGAGGGCCGCTCGTTCGCGGAGCCCGGGCGGCGAGTCGGCAGCGACCTCGTCAAGATCTGGGACGACGGGGCGGATCCGCTCGGCCTGCCGATGGCCTTCGACTACGAGGGCGTGGCGAAGCAACCCGTGTCGCTGATCGAGTCGGGCGTCTGCCGGGACGTGGTGTACGACGCTTCGACCGCCGCCCGGGCCGGCGTGCGCTCGACCGGGCACGGCCTGCCGGCCCCGAACCCGTACGGTCCGTTCCCGCTCAACATGTTCCTCGGAGCGGGCAGCGCGACCCGGGACGAGCTCGTCGGCGGGATGGACCGCGGCCTGCTCGTGACCCGCTTCCACTACACGAACCCGGTCCACCCGAAGCTCGCGATCGTGACCGGGATGACCCGCGACGGCACCTTCCTCGTCGAGGGCGGCCGGATCGTCGGGCCGGTCAGGAACCTGCGCTACACCCAGAGCTACCTCGACGCCCTGGCGGGGGTCGAGGCCGTCGGGCGCGAGCGGCGTTGCCTGCGCGGCTTCCTGGGCGGGGCGGTCGTCCCGGCCGTCCGGATCGCGGCCTGGACGTTCACCGGGGGGACCGAGCACTAAGGCGGGTGATCGGATGAGCGGCGCCACGTCGATCCAGCACCGGCTCGGCCTGCCGTTCGACGTCGCGACCCTCCGGCGGATCAAGCGCCTGTGGGTTCGCCACTCGATCGCCGAGGACCGCCGCGACATCGACGGGCTCGTCGCCACGCTGGCGCCCGACTGCGTCTACGAGATCGTCCCGACCGGCCAGCGCTGGGAGGGCCACGACGGCGCCCGCGCGTTCTACGCCGAGCTGTTCGCCGCCTTCCCCGACAACGCGTTCGAGCTGACCGACATCGTGATCGGGCCGCAGGGCGTCTTCGAGGTGGCGATCCTGCGCGGCACGAACCTCGGACCGTGGGCGGGCGTCGCGCCGAGCGGACTTCCGGTGCGTCTGCGCATCATCATTGCGTTCCCATGGGACGAAAGTACTAGCCGATTCGGCGGCGAACGGGTTTACTTCGATCGAGGCGAGCTCGCCACCTGAGGCAGTCGCGAGTCGGTCATGGCATTGGGCGACTACGGAACCTACATGGGGGGCCTGGACCTCGGCCTGGCGGTCGGGGCCGCGATCGTCGGTGCCGCGATCGCGATGGTCGCCTACGTCTTCGTCCAGTCGATCCTCGACGACATGCTCGCCGTCATCCCGCAGCTCGGCGCACGGCTCGGCCGGATCAACCGGACCCGTCACCGGGCGCACGCCTCCCAGTGGGTCTGCCGGGAGTGCCGCTCGATCAACGCGCCGACCGCCGTGTGGTGCTATCGCGGCTGCGGCTCGCGCTACCGGCTGGAAGACGCGCGGGTCGACTTCGGGGCGTCCTTCCTCGACGCGCCGGACGACGACATCTGAGCGTCGGCCCTAGCCCAGGCCGATCGACGCGCCCGGCGCGACCTCGCAGCTGAGCTCGACGCCAAGCCAGGAACCGACCTGGCGGCGATGGCCGGCGACAAGGGCATAGGCGAGCGACACGAGCCGCCGCAGCGGAGCGAGCGCCGCCCACGGCCGGAGCAGCCAGCCGCCGGGCAGCGCGTCGAGGATGGCCAGCGCGGCGTCGCCGCCGGTCGCCACGTGGCCGGCCTCGTCCACCACGTGGAGCTGGTCCTCGAGCGCGCATACCGCGGCAATCCCGACGAGGCGCGGATCGCGGCTGGTGGCCGCCTCCTGGAGCGGGACGAGCTCGAACCGGGCGCCGCGGTCCCAGCGCCGCAGCGTCCGCGCGGTCAGCCCGCAGATCCCGCAGTCGCGGTCGTAGAGGACGGTCAGCCGCGAGCCGTCCCGGCCCAGTCGGAAGCCGTCGATCACCCCTGGGCCACGCAGAACTCGTTGCCGGCCGGATCGGCCATGACCGTCCAGCGCATGTCGTTCTCGGCCACCTCGCGAACGACGGTCGCCCCGAGCCCGACCAGGCGTTCGACCTCGGCGGCCCGGTCCAGCGCCTGGTAGTCGACGTGGGCGCGGTTCTTGACGACCTTCGGCTCGGGCACGCGCTGGAAGATCAGCGGCAGGCCGTGGCGCGGATCGCCCGGCGGCGGCTTGAGCCCGGCCCACTGGTCGAATGGCTCGAACCACTGGACGTAGCCGAGGGCGGCCGACCAGAACGCCACGAGCGGCGCGTGGTCGGAGCAGTCGAGGACGACCGCGTGCATCGCGAGGTCCGGGACGCCCGCAGGCCGTGCCGCCGGGACGGTCGGCTCGGTCATCGCCAGGTCGACCGCGCCGGGTCCGGGTAGAGCCGGACGCGACGGTAGGGCTCGCGCCCGCGCGACCGCGAGACGAGGTTCGCGCGCTCGGCCATCTGGTGCTGGAGGCGCCGGATGTAGGCGTTCTGCGGGCTCAGCTCGACCGCTTCTGACTGGCGCTGGACGAGCCCGATCGCCTCCTCGGTCTCGCGCAGGGCGGCCTCGCGCGGATCGACCTCGAGCGAGAAGATCGAGGTGAGGCTGGCCTCCATCTGGACGATCGTGTTGCTCTTGAGGACGTAGATCGGCATCGCCCGCTCCTCGGCTTCGCGAAGCATCGGCGTCTTCTGGCGGTACTCACTCCGGAGGGTCATCACGACGTCCGCCTCGTCGACATCGCGGGCGATCACCACCGGCAGCTGGAGCTCGCGGACCGCCTGCTCGAGCCGCTTCCGGCTGACCCCATGCGGCAGGACGCGGAGCGTGGGCAGGACGCCGGCTCCCTCGACGTGGAGGATGCCGCCCTCCTCGTCCTCGGCCGCCGCGCGCTCGCGGGCGACGTCGGCCAGCGCCTCGTCGTCCGCCTCGAGGTCGTCGGCGTTGATCGGGCCGGTGCCCTCGTCGGCCTTGAGCTGGCCGATCGCCCGGGCGGCCTGCTCGCGCCATGCCTGCTGGCGTTGCCATTCCCGCGCGTCCCGGGCCCGCGGCTCGGGGGCCGCCGGGACGCCGCGCTCGAGCGGCCCACGATCGGCGATCTCGCCGGCCACGAACGGCGGATCGGCCACGACGGGACCCGAGCGTGAGCCATCGGTCCCGGTCGGGGGGACCGCGAAGCGCTCGCCGGGCAGGGTTCCCGGGGCGCCGTCCGGGGCCCCGGGTTCGGCTATCCGGCCGCGCGGGCCGGTCTCCCGCGCGGAGCCTCCTCGCGTCTGACGCCAGCCGCCGCTCGCACCCGGCCGATAGCCCGATCGGTAGCCGGGTCCGCTGCCGGCCGCCCCGGGACCCGTGTCCCGGTAGCCGCCGCGATACCCGCCGTCGCCCCGCCAGCCGGGCTCCATGCGCCACGGCGAGCCGGTCCCGACCAGCCCGGCGAAGCGCTCGGCGCCGAGCTGCTCGCGCGGCGAAGGCCGTGGCCGTGCCTGCGATCGGTGGACGCCCTCCTCGTCCCGCCAGCGCAGCTCGGGGGCCACCGGGTCCCCGCGGAGCATCGCGTCGACCGTCTCGGCGACGTCGCTGTGGACCATCACCCGCTCGCGGTCCTGGATCTCGATGATCACGTCGAACGTGGGGGGCGCCTTGCGCTCGAGCACGCTCTTCTGCGTCCGCCGCCGGCGCGCCTCCTCGTCACCGAGGGTCACGCTCTGGATCCCGCCGATGAGGTCGGACAGGGTCGGGTTGAGCATCAGGTTGTCGAGGTTGTTGCCGTGTGCGGTGCCGATCAGCTGGACGCCGCGCTCGGCGATCGTGCGGGCCGCCTGCGCCTCCAGCTCGGTGCCGATCTCGTCGATGACGATGACCTGGGGCATGTGGTTCTCGACCGCCTCGATCATCACCTCGTGCTGGAGCGACGGCGTCCGGACCTGCATCCGGCGGGCCTTGCCGATGGCCGGGTGGGGGATGTCGCCGTCGCCGGCGATCTCGTTGCTCGTGTCGACGACCACGACCCGCTTGCCCATGTCGTCGGCCAGCACCCGGGCGGCCTCGCGGAGCATCGTCGTCTTGCCGATCCCGGGCCGGCCCATGATCAGGATCGACTTCCCGGTCTCGACGAAGTCCTCGATGATCTCGATCGTGCCGTAGACGGCCCGGCCGATCCGGCAGGTCAGCCCGACGATCTTGCCGTTGCGGTTGCGGATCGCACTGATCCGATGGAGCGTCCGCTCGATCCCGGCCCGGTTGTCGTCGCCGAACGACCCGATGTGGTCGACGACGTAGGCGATGTCGGCCTCGCCGATCTCGCGCTCGAGCAGCATCACCTCGCCGTCGGGGAAGCGCGCCTCGGGCCGGCGACCGAGGTCGAGCACGACCTCGATGAGGTCCTCCTTCGCGGGCAGCCCATGGACCGCCTCGACGACCTCCGGCGGCAGGGCGGCGAGGAGCAGGTCGAGGTCGTCCATCGCCTCGCGTTCGATCCGTTTCGGCGTCAACGGTTCCTCCCCTCGGTTCGGGATGGATCCATCAGCGGATGGCCGGGACGAGGGCCGGTTCGGCGACCCTGACCGCGGTCTCCTTCAGCAGCAGCGTGACCGTCGACTCGACCCCGAAGCCGGCCTCCTCGAGCCGCCGATCGATCGGCGCCTCATACGTGCGAACGGGCGCGATGACCCCGTGGTCGTTGCGGCCCCCGTTGCGGGCCCGGGCGGAGATCACCCCCAGACCGTACTCCACCACGGCCGCGACGTCAGATTCCGGGCGGGCGAGGACCTTGAGGTAGTGCGGCTGGTCCTCCTTGGCCACGCCGACCTGGACGAACGCGTCGAGCCCGGTGCCGTCCTTCCCCCCGCCCGGCGTCTCGCGGACGAAGCCGTCGACGTCGGCGAAGCGCAGGATCGGGGCCAGGCTCGACCGGGGCACCCGCCAGCCGGATCCCTGGCGCTCCCAGTCGCCGAGCCGGTAGGCCTCGAGACGCTGGACCGGTTGCGGGGTGACGGTCGCGTAGAGCCGGGCGAGCGCCAGCGCGTCGATCGGGAGGGCGGGCCGGATCCCGGCCTCGGCGGCCTGCTCGTCGGTCCACGGCTCGGGCAGCGTCTCCCCGGGCGGACGGAACAGCAGGAGCTCCTGGCCGTACCGGGCAAAGCCGGCCTGCATGAACAGCTCGACGTTGCCGGCCGCGTCGGCGCAGGCCACATGGAAGCGGATCGCGCCCCGCTTCGCACCGTCGCGCAGGATGTGCTGGACGAGCCGGAAGCGGATGTCGCCCGCCTCGGCCATCCCGATCGCGTCGAGCTCGACGATCGTCCATTCGTCTCGCGACGTGTCGCGCTCGACCCGGACGAGGCCCGACAGCCCGTCCTCCTCCTCGTACACGAACAGCAGGTCGTGCGGCCGGAAGGCGCCGAGGGGGAGGCGGAACAGGCTGAACACGCCGATCCGCGGACCGCTGACCGGGAGGCCGAGCGAGCGCGCGTCGGCCGTCTCCTGCTGGCACAGCCGGGACAGCTCGCCGAGCGCGGCCAGGTCGGTCAGGCGCGCGACCCGGACCTTGCCGGAGCGGCCGCTCACCGGGCGGGCCTGGCGCCGCGGCGGGTCGGGTGGGGCCGCCGTCCGGAGCCCTCGCCGGGATCGTCGTGCTCGGCCGCGAGGGTCGCCATCAGCCGGTGGAAGCGGGTTTCGCCGGCGAGCTCGGGGTGGAACGCCGTGGCGAGGACGTTGCGCTGGCGGACCGCCACGACCCGCCCGTCGTCGAGCCGGGCGAGGACGTCGACGTCGGGTCCGACGCGATCGACGATCGGCGCGCGGATGAACACGCCGTGGACCGGCCCGTCACCGAGGATCGGGACCGCCAGGTCGCTCTCGAACGAGTCGAGCTGGCGGCCGAAGGCGTTCCGCTCGACCGTGATGTCGAGAAGGGGGAACACGGGCTCGTCGCCACCGGCGATCTCGCGGGCGAGCAGGATCATTCCGGCGCACGTCCCGTACAGCGGCGCACCCGAGGCGGCCAGGTCGAGGATCGGCGCCCGCAGCCCCCAGCGGTCGATGAGCTTGCGCATCGTCGTGCTCTCGCCGCCGGGCAGGATCAGCCCGCTCAGGCCGGCCAGCTGCTCGGGCAGCCGCACCTCGACCGGCTCGACGCCGATCGCATCGAGGACGCGGACATGCTCGACGAACGCGCCCTGGACCGCGAGCACGCCGATCTTCATCTCGTTGGTCCCGCGTCGGGGAGCGTCTGTGCCTACCAGCCGCGGACCGCGAGGCGCTCGCTCTCCGGGATCGTCTCCAGCGAGATGCCGCGCATTGCCGCCCCGAGACCCTTGCTCACCTCGGCGATCACCGCGGGATTGTCGAAATGGGTCGTCGCCTGGACGATCGCGTTGGCCATCCGCGCCGGGTCTTCGCTCTTGAAGATCCCGGATCCGACGAACACGCCCTCCGCGCCAAGCTGCATCGCCAGCGCCGCGTCCGCCGGGGTGGCGATCCCGCCTGCGACGAAGTTCACCACCGGCAGCTTGCCCTCGGCGGCCACACCGCGCACGAGCTCGAGCGGCGCCTGGAGCTCCTTGGCGGCGACGAACAGCTCGTCCTCGCGCATGCCCTGCAGCCGCCGGATCTCGGCGTTGACCGTCCGGATGTGCCGGACGGCCTCGACGATGTTGCCGGTCCCGGCCTCGCCCTTCGTGCGCATCATCGCGGCGCCCTCGGAGATCCGCCGGAGGGCCTCCCCGAGGTTGCGCGCCCCACAGACGAACGGGATCTTGAACGCGTGCTTGTCGATGTGGTTGGCCTCGTCGGCCGGGGTCAGCACCTCGGATTCGTCGATGTAGTCGACGCCGAGCGCCTCGAGCACCTGGGCCTCGACGAAGTGGCCGATCCGGGCCTTGGCCATGACCGGGATCGACACCGCCTCCATGATCCCGATGATCATCGTCGGGTCCGACATCCGGGCGACGCCACCGGTGGCGCGGATGTCCGACGGCACGCGCTCGAGGGCCATGACGGCTACGGCGCCGGCGTCCTCGGCGATCCTGGCGTGGTCGGGCGTGACGACGTCCATGATGACGCCGCCCTTGAGCATCTGGGCCAGGCCCTTCTTGGTGACCCAGGTGGAGGTCTCGACGGTCATGTTCGGGTGGATCCTCAGGTCTGCCGCGTCGTCCGGTCGGTTGGCCTGCCCCGGGGTCCTCGCCCGTTCGAGCCGCTTCGATCGCCGCGCGTACCGCAATTATCGCACGGCATCCGGCGAATTCCGAGTGGGCTGGTCGGGTTGGCCCGGCCCGTGAGCGGCCGGCCGCGTTCGGGTCACGCCTCGGGACGTGCCGTACGGCCGCCGGCGGGCGGGAGAGCCGCGGGCGCGGGTCAGCGGCCGACGGTCCGGACGACGCCCGACATGAGCCTGGTGGCGCGGCGGGCCGCGGCGGGTGACAGGCGGCTGAGCCCGTTGACGAGCGACAGGACGTCGTCGTCGGGGAGCTCGCGGAGGAGGGCGACGAGCCGCAGCAGGGTCTCGTCCGGCAGCTTGGCCAGCAGGCCGAGGATCCGTTCGAGCTCGGTCGGCTCGACGACGGGCACCAGCCCGATGGCCCGGTCGAACAGGCGGACGAACCCAAGGAAGGTGCCCAGCCAATCCCGGAGGCCGCGCAACTCGTCGTCCTCCGGGTGGGCCTGGGCGGCCGCGTCGGCGTCGCGGAGCGTGCGCTCGAGGACGGCGATGATCGGGTCGCCCTCGAGCCGCTTGCGATGAGCGATCACCCGCGAGAACCAGCGGAAGTGGTCGCCGACGGCGAGGTAGGCCGTGCCGGCCGGACCGCGCCGCCCAACGCGCCGTGGCTCTGGAACCTTCTCGACCACGCCCCAGCCGACGGCGGCGTCGAGCGCCAGGCTCGCCGCCCGATGCGACAGCCCGAGCGCCTCGCGGACCTCGCGCTCGGTCAGGGGCTCGCCGCGGGCCATCAGGTAGGCGTGGACGCGGGCGATCGCGGGGGCGACGCCCCACGAGGCGCCCATCGTTCCCCAGGCATCGGCCAGCTCGAGCCGGATCGCCTCGGCGCGATCGGCGGCCGGCGCGTCCGGCCCTGGTTCCGTGGTCGCGGACATCATCGAAACATGCACCTTGACAGTAGCGCGTTGCGGCTGTATTACTTGCTACATGAGTGTAGCACCGCGATTCGGGCCGCCGGCTCCACCATGAGAGTCGTCATCGCCGGCGGATCGGGGATGGTCGGCCGTCACCTGGCCCGGGCCTTGCTTGGCGACGGCTGGTCGGTCGATATCCTCACCCGCGACGCCGGCCGGGTCGGGAGCCGGCTGCCCGAGGGTGCCCGCGCGGTCGAGTGGGCGCCGGACCGGCCGGGCGACCTCGCGAACGTCCTCGACGGCGCCGACGGGATCGTCAACCTCGCCGGGGTGTCACTCGGCCCGCGCCCGTGGACGCCCGGCCGCAAGCGCGCGATCCTCAGCAGCCGGCTGGCCGCCACCAATGCCCTGGTGATCGCCGCGGCAGCCCTGCCGGCCGAGCGACGCCCCAGCGTGCTGGTGAACGCCTCGGGGAGCGACGTCTACACCGGCCGCGACGCGACGCCCGCGGACGAGGCGACCGAGCCGGCCCACGACTTCCTGGCCGACGTCTGCGTCCAGTGGGAGGCGGCCGCGCTCCGTGCCGAGACGCTCGGCATGCGTGTCGCGCTCGTGCGGACGGGATTCGTCCTCGCCTCGGATGCGCCGGTCCTCCGGCTGCTCGCGCTCCCCTTCCGGCTGTTCCTCGGCGGCCGGCTCGGCTCCGGCACGCAGTGGTTCAGCTGGATCCACGTCGACGACCTGGTCGGCATCTATCGGCTCGCCTTGACCGACCCGTCCATCGTCGGCCCGGTCAACGGCGCGGCCCCCGAGCCGTGCCGGCAGGTCGAGCTGGCCGCGGCGATCGGACGGACCCTCCACCGACCGGCCTGGCTGCCCGTGCCGGCCTGGATCCTCAGGCTGGCGTTGCGCGACCAGGCCACGTTGCTCATCGGCTCCCGACGGGTGATCCCCGCTCGGGCGCACGCCGCCGGGTACCAGTTCGAGCACCCGACCATCGGCGGGGCGCTGGCGGATGTCCTCGCCTGAGGTCCGGGTCCGGCCGGCCGATCTTGGCTGGCTCGCTGCGGCGATCGGGCTCGTCGCCAGCGGCTTGCTCGTCGCTCTCCAGCGAGCCAACGCGAACGATCTCGAGCCGGCTCCCGGCATCGCGGTCACCATCGGCTGGCTGGCCTTCTGGAGTGGGCCGGCCATCGTCGGATCGATCGGCACCGCGGGCCACCGCCGCGAGGTGGTCGTGGGAGCCGGGCTCAGCTATACGTGGATGGCCGCCCTGTCCTTCAGCGGCGTGACGATCATCCTGCTCGCACCGGCGATCCTCTTCCTGTACGCGGGCCTGCGCAGCCCGAGCCGGGGCACGGCCGCGGTCCCAGCCGACCAGCCGCTCCTCGCGGTCGCGGTCCTGGCCATGCTCCTGGGCTCGCTCATCGGGCTGTTCGGCACGTTCGAAACGGTCTGCTGGGAGCGGTCGGCCGACGGCACGGTCCGAACGTTCATCCAGGCTGCGGACTCTGGCGCCGGCCAGGTCTCGGTCGGGGCGGACGGCGTCTTCGCGTCAGGCTGTTCCGGCGGCCAGGTGTCCGCGCTCGGCGCGGCGATCGTCCTCGGCTGCGTTGCGAGCGCAGCCGCGATCGCGATCCTGAGCGCCCGCCGTGGACCCGAGTCGACTCGACCAGTCGCCACCGGTTGACCCGTCGGCTCGGTCGCGGCCGAGCGAGCCGTGCGTATCATCGGGCCATGCCCGTCCTTCGCAGCCGGCTCGACCCAGCGAGCGCCGATGCCCGCGCGAACGTCGCGACGATGACCGGCCTGGTCGCCGAGCTGCGCGAACGGCAGGCGACGATCGCCGATCGCGGTGCCGCCGGCGATGACGCGTCGATCGCCCGTCACCGCGAGCGCGGCAAGCTCCCGGTCCGTGAGCGGATCGACCGGCTCCTCGACCCCGGGACCGCCTTCCTCGAGCTGAGCCCGCTGGCCGCGGGCGGGATGTACGACGACGAGGCCCCCGGCGCCGGCATCGTGACCGGGCTCGGCCGGATCGAAGGGACCACCTGCGTCGTCGTCGCCAACGACGCGACCGTCAAGGGCGGGACCTACTACCCGATGACGGTCAAGAAGCACCTCCGCGCCCAGGAGATCGCGCTCGAGAACCGGCTGCCGTGCGTCTACCTGGTCGACAGCGGCGGCGCGTTCCTGCCGCTCCAGGCGGACGTGTTCCCCGACCGTGACCACTTCGGGCGGATCTTCTACAACCAGGCCCGCCTCTCGGCCGCCGGGATCGCCCAGGTCGCGCTGGTCATGGGCTCGTCGACGGCCGGCGGCGCGTACGTCCCGGCGATGAGCGACGAGACCGTGATCGTCCGGGGGACGGGCACGATCTTCCTCGGCGGCCCGCCGCTGGTGAAGGCGGCGACCGGCGAGGACGTCAGCGCCGAGGACCTCGGCGGGGCGAGCGTCCACGCGCGGATCAGCGGGGTCGCCGACCACGAGGCGCTCGACGACGAGCACGCGCTCGCGCTTGGGCGGTCGATCGTCGCGAACCTCAACCGGCGGCCGCCCGAGCCGCCCTGGGACCGCCGCCCGCCCGAGCCGCCGGCCGTGGCCGCTGAGGGGGACCCCGGGGCCGGGACCGCCCATCTCTACGCGGCCATCCCGACCGACCTGCGCCGGCCGCTCGAGATCCGCGAGGTGATCGCCCGGCTCGTCGACGGCAGCCGGTTCCACGAGTTCAAGCCGCTCTACGGCGAGACGCTCGTGACCGGATTCGGTCACGTCGAGGGCTACCCGATCGGGATCGTCGCCAACGACGGAATCCTGTTCTCGGCATCGGCGCTCAAGGGCGCCCATTTCATCGAGCTGTGCGCCCAGCGCCGGATCCCGCTCGTGTTCCTCCAGAACATCACCGGGTTCATGGTCGGCCGTGAGTACGAGGCCGGCGGCATCGCCAAGGACGGAGCGAAGATGGTGATGGCGGTCGCCTGCGCCGAGGTTCCCAAGCTCACCGTGATCGTCGGCGGGTCGTTCGGAGCCGGCAACTACGCGATGGCCGGCCGCGCCTACGGTCCGCGCTTCCTGTGGTCCTGGCCGAACAGCCGGATCAGCGTCATGGGCGGTCAGCAGGCGGCCCGGGTCCTGTCGACGGTCCGCGGCGGCTTCGCCGACGACGCCGAGCGCGACGCCTTCGAGGCCCCGATCCTCGAGCGCTACGAGGCCGAGGGCAACCCGTACTTCGCGACCGCCCGGCTGTGGGACGACGGCGTCATCGACCCGCTCGACACGCGGCGCGTCCTCGCGCTCGGACTCGCGGCTGCGCTCAACGCCCCGATCCCGGAGACCCGCTTCGGCGTCTTCCGGATGTGACCGCCGCCCGGCGCCGACCGTCGGGTAGGATCGCCCGGATGGACGGGCGGGTGCTCCAGGTGAACGTGTCGGCCGGTGGCGTCCCCAAGCTGCCGGTCGATCGTGCCTGGTGCGGCCCGCTCGGGCTCGCCGGAGACGGCCACCGTGGCGACACCGTCCACGGCGGGCCGCACCGCGCGGTGGCCCTGTTCGCGATCGAGGCGATCCGGCGGGTCCAGGCCGACGGCCACCCGATCGGTCCCGGATCGGCCGGCGAGAACCTGACGACCGAGGGGATCGAGTGGGCGACGCTCGCCATCGGGACCCGCGCCGCGATCGGTGACGGGCTCGTGCTCGAGATCAGCAAGCCGGACATGCCGTGCGACACGATCGCCGGCGCGTTCAGCGACGGACGATCCGGCCGGATCTCGATCCTGACCCATCCACTCGACTCGCGGATGTACGCCCGGGTCCTCGCCGAAGGCGAGGTCCGCCCGGGGGACGCGATCCGGCTTCTGCCACCGGCGGCCGGCTCGCAGGCCGAGCTGCACGACCTGCTCGATCGAATCGAGGCCGTCGCGCGTGCCTTCAACGTGTCGCTGTGGCAGGCGGCCGCGGACGCCGGGTTCGACGTTCGCCTCGTCGACGACGGCGAGCTCGCGATGGTCGCCTCGCCGCAATTCCCCGGCCGCACCTTCAACCGGGTCTCCGGCCACCGCGAGCTGCCCAACCTGCTGCCGCGGATGGTCGACTGGTTCTTCACCAACGGGACGTCCGGCTGGATCGCCGCGAGCGAGGCGCCGTGGCCCGGCGCCCAGTCGGAGCGCCGATCGGCGATCCACGCGGCCGAGCCGTCGGCGATCCACGCGGCGGCCACGGCCATCGGCGCGACGAGCCTGCCCGACGGTCTGAGGGTCCGCGAGATCGGCCCGACCGACGCGGCGACGTTCGCCGACGTCCTCGTCGAGGCCTCCTCGATCGACGCCGACGAGGCGCCCGCCTGGCGCGGCGCGATCCCCCGGATGGTCGGCCTGCCGGGCCACCACTACCTCCTCGTCGAGGACGGACGCACGCCCGTTGCCGTCGCCCAGGTCACCGCTCGGCGACGGGTCGGCATGCTGGGAATGATGGCCGTCCTCCCGTCGCACCGCGGCCGGGGCATCCAGCGCGCCCTCGTTGCCCAGCGGGCGGCGCTGGCCGCCGATCTCGGGGCGACGATCGTCGCGGCGGGCGCCCACCTGGACGGCGTCTCCTCCAGAAATCTTCGAGCCACCGGGCTGCCGCCGATCTGGGAGGTCGCGCTGTACCGATGCGATCCCGACGATCCGGCGGTGCGGACGATCGCGGCGGCGGGACCCGTCGCGTCCTCGGCCGGCTGACGCGGACGGGCCGGGCCGGCCGCGTACGATGCGCGCGTGAGCGAGCGCCTGCGCCTCGAGCGGACAGGACCCGGCGACGCCATCGCCCGGGTCGTGCTGAGCCGCCCCGAGGTCCACAACGCCTTCGATGCCTCGCTCATCGCCGACCTCCGCTCCGCGTTCGCCGCGCTCGGCAGGGAGGAGCCGACGGCGCTCCGGGCGGTCGTCCT
Organism: uncultured Chloroflexia bacterium; assembly: GCA_963813705.1. Taxonomy (GTDB): domain Bacteria; phylum Chloroflexota; class Limnocylindria; order Limnocylindrales; family CSP1-4; genus Chersky-267. Next base: position 915,353 of record CAWFAH010000011.1, on the reverse strand, counting down.
GGCCGGCGACGGCCCGTCGTTCTGCGCCGGCGCCGACGTCGCCTGGATGCGCGCCGCGCTGAGCCTCGACACCGAGGCCAACGAGCAGGACGCGATGGCCATGGCCGAGATGTACGAGACGATCGACGCCTGTCCCGTGCCGGTGATCGCCCGCGTGCAGGGCGCGGCGCTCGGCGGTGGGATGGGGCTGTGCGCCGTGAGCGACCTGGTCATTGCCGAGAGCGGGGCTCGCTTCGGGTTCACCGAGACGCGGCTCGGCATCCTGCCGGCCGTGATCGCCCCGTTCGTGATCGCCAAGATCGGCGAGACGCACGCACGGGCGCTGTTCCCCGGCGGGCGTCGGTTCGACGCGGTGCGCGCCCAGCGAATCGGGCTCGTCCACGAGGTCGTCGAGGGCGAGGCGGCGCTCGATGGGGCGGTCGAGACGGCCGTGGGCGACCTGCTGGCCGCCGGCCCCACCGCTGCGCGAGCCGCGAAGGCGATCGTCCGTGAGGTGCGCGGCCTGCCGCACGGCTCGTCGAAGTGGCATACCGCCCGGGTCATCGCCCGCCAGCGCCGGACGCCCGAGGCCCAGGAGGGCTTCCGGGCGTTCGACGAGAAGCGGCCACCGGCCTGGGCGCCCGAGGACGGCGGCTAGCGGGCGGCACCCGGGTTGCCGTTCTTGGCGGGGAACGCGACAATCGCGCCATGTCCGACCGTCCGGAGCTGAGCCCGAGCGAGGCCGCGGCCGCCTTCGGCACGTCGACCCGGACCGTCCAGCGCTGGATCGCGAGCGGACGCTTGCCGGCGCGGCGGGTCGGGGGGCGCTGGCGTGTCGCGTTTGACGCGATTGACGCGTTGCGAGAGAGCGGCGCCCCGTCGGGCCACGCGGCGGCACCCTCGTCGACCGTTCCGACTCGTCCGATCCGGTCGGTCTTCGTCGCGAATCGCGGCGAGATCGTGGAGCGCATCCGGCGAACGTGCGACCGGCTCGGCCTCCGAACGGTCGTACCGGGTCGGGACGGGCTCGCCGGCGTGGACCTGCTCGACCCGGAGGCGATCGTCCGGGCCGCGCTCGATGCCGGCGTCGATGCCCTCCACCCGGGCGTCGGGTTCCTGAGCGAGAGCGCCGACCTGGCGGATCGGGTCACCGGGTCCGGGATCGCCTGGATCGGCCCGCCGGCCGGTGCGATCCGGGCGATGGGCGACAAGGCGTCGGCCCGTCGCCGGGCGACGGAGCTCGGCGTGCCGGTCGTGCCCGGCTACGACGAAGCGGACCAGTCGGACGCGGCGCTCGGCGCGGCGGCGACAACCATCGGGGTGCCGTTGATCGTCAAACCGGCCGGTGGCGGAGGCGGCAAGGGGATGCGCGTCGTCCGCGACCTCGATCGGCTCGGCGATGCGCTGGCGTCGGCGCGTCGGGAGGCGCTCGCCGCGTTCGGCGACGAGCGGCTCATCCTGGAGCGCTACCTCGAGGGGCCGCGTCACGTCGAAGTCCAGGTCCTGTTCGACGCGCACGGGCAGGGCGTCCACCTCGGCGAGCGCGACTGCTCGCTCCAACGTCGTCACCAGAAGGTCCTCGAGGAGACACCATCGCCGGCCGTCCACGCCGCCCTGCGCGCCGAGCTCGGCCGAGCGGCGCTTGCCCTCGCCGGCTCGGTCGGCTACGTCAGCGCCGGGACGTGCGAGTTCCTGCTCGACGATCGAGGCTCGTTCTTCTTCCTCGAGATGAACACCCGGCTCCAGGTCGAGCACCCGGTGACCGAGCTCGTGACCGGCCGTGATCTCGTCGCCGACCAGATCGCGATTGTCGCCGGCGCGCCGCTGCCCGTCGATCAGGCCGCGGTCGACGCGGCGTTGCGGCACGGCGGACACGCCGTCGAGGTCCGGCTCTACGCCGAGGACCCGGACGCCGGGTTCCTGCCGTCGACCGGCACGATCGAGGCGATCCGCTGGCCGGACACCGCCGACGGCCGGCTGCGGATCGACGCCGGGATCGAGGTCGGGACCGAGGTCGGCGACCGGTTCGACCCGATGCTCGCCAAGATCGTCGCCGGCGGCCGGGACCGGGCGGCGGTCCTCGCCCGCCTGGCGGCGGCCCTGGACGGGACCGCGGTCCTCGGCCTGACGACCAACCTGCGCTTCCTCCGCTGGCTCGTCCGCCAGCCCGTCGTTCGTGACGGCGCCGTCCGCATCGACACCCTCGACCGGATCTGGCCGCCCGACGATGCCGCCGGCGTCGACGACCTGCCGGCCGCTGCCTGGGCGACCGCCGCGGCCCTCCTGGCCGGGTCGGTGCCCGATGGGCCGGGCAGTGACCGAGCGGGTTCCGGTGGGCCGGCCACCGACCCCTGGGCCGGCGGCTGGCGGCTGAACGGGCCGGCGCGCCTGCGCCTCGTCGCCGACGGCTCCGCCGAGCGATCCGTCGCGCTCAGTGAGGTCGGCCCGCTTCGCCAAGCGGACGCCGAAACGCCGTTCTCGATCATCGGTGCCGACGGCACCGCGCACGTGGACGTCGACGGCCGGAGCGTCGCGTTCCGCCTGGCGCCGGCGCCGGACGTCGACCGGGCGGCTCGAGCGGCCGCTCACCACGGCGGCGGGAGCGGTGAGGTCGTCGCCCCGATGCCGGGCGCGGTCCTGGCGGTCCACGTCACGGCCGGGGCCGGGGTGGAGGCCGGCGACCCGCTCGTGACCCTCGAGGCGATGAAGATGGAGCACGTCGTCGCCGCGCCGGCCGCCGGGACGGTTCGCGAGGTGGCGGTTCGAGCGGCCGATCAGGTCCGTCGCGGGCAGCTGCTCGCGATCCTGGAGTGACCGACGCCGATCGGCGCGGTACCCTCCGGGCGAACGAAGGAGACGCCGTGCCGAAGTCCCTGCCCGCCACCCGCCCCGAGCTCCTCGAGCTCCACGCCGCCGCACGGAGGCGCCGGGCCGCCGCGGAGCTGGGCAGCGACGAGTACCGCGCGGCCGCCGAGGAACTCGCCGCAATCGAGGTCCGGATCGCCGAGATCGAGCGACCCGCCGGGACCCCGGCGGGCTAGCCCGGCGATGGCCACGCCGCTCGAGGTCCGTCCCGACCGCCATGTGCGGATCTACGAGGTCGGCCCCCGCGACGGGCTGCAGAACGAGGCCGCGCCGGTGGCCACCGCGAGCAAGATCCGGTTCATCGAGCTGCTCGTGGCGGCCGGCCTGCGCGAGATCGAGGCGACGAGCTTCGTCAGCCCGCGCTCGATCCCCCAGCTGGCCGACGCCGACGAGCTCCTGCCCGCGTTGCCCGAGGTGACCGGGGTCCGCTACCCGGTCCTCGTCCCGAACGGTCGCGGGCTGGCGCGGGCGGAGGCGGCCGGCGCCGAGGCGCTGGCCGTGTTCACCGCGGCGAGCGACGCGTTCACCGAACGCAACATCGGCCAGACCGTGGCCGACTCGCTGGACACGTTCGCCCCCCTCCTCGAGCGAGCCGGCGAGCTCGGCTGGTGGCGCCGGGCCTACGTCTCGACCGCGTTCGGCTGCCCGTTCAGCGGCCGGGTCGAGCCGGCGCGAGCGGTCGAGGTCGCGCTCGAGCTGCTGGAGATCGGCGCCGACGAGATCTGCTTCGGGGACACGATCGGCGTCGCCGTCCCCGACCAGGTGACCGAGCTGACCGAGCGGGCGACCGCTGCGGGCCTGGCGCTCGACCGGACCGCCTACCACTTCCACGACACGCGCGGGACCGCGCTCGCGAACGTCGTCGCCGGGCTCGCGGCCGGCGTCCGCTGCTTCGACGCCTCGACCGGCGGCACGGGCGGCTGCCCGTACGCCCCCGGTGCCGCAGGCAACCTCGCGACGGAGGACCTCGTCTACCTCCTCGACGGCGCGGGCTGGGAGCACGGGGTCCGGCTCGACCGGATTCTCGTCGCCGCCCGGTACATCGCCGCGGAGCTCGGCCGGCCGCTCGCCAGCAAGGTCGGCCAGGCCGGTGGCTGGGATCCGCTCAGCGGGGCGGCGACCGATCGAGCGGAGCCGGCGCCGAGCCGCTGACCGCGGCCGCGAGCGCGCGTGGGGTCGTCCCGCGCTCCTGCTATCCTCGCGGGGCCATGGACGGTGTCGTTCTCGTCCTGAACCAGAACTACGAGCCGCTCAACGTCTGCAATCTGCCGCGCGCCTTCCGCCTCGTGTTCGGCGAGAAGGCCGAGGTCGTCGAGTACGACCACCAGATGATCCGGACGCCGCGGACGGAGTACCGCGCCCCGTCGGTCATCCGGATCCAGCACCAGGTGAAGCGTCCACGCCCGCGGGTCAAGCTCACCCGGCGCGAGATCTTCGCCCGGGACGGGCACCGCTGCCAGTACTGCGGCCGGCAGTCCCACGACCTCACGCTCGACCACGTCGTGCCGCGCCATCGCGGCGGCGGTCACACCTGGGAGAACCTCGTCGCGGCGTGCAAGTCGTGCAACCACCGCAAGGGCGGCAAGCTCCTCGACGAAGCGCGCCTGCGACTCGTCCGGCCGCCCTTCGAGCCGCGCAGCGACATCTACTCGCTGTTCACGCCGTACCTCGTCGACGAGCGCAACGAGGCCTGGCGCGACTACCTGTTCCTGGGGCGGAACTGACGGGCGTCGATCCCCTCCCGACGGCGGAGCTCGCGCCGATCCCGGACGAGGTCCTCGACGCCATCGCCCGGCTCCACGCCGGTGGCCACGCCGGATACGTCGTCGGTGGCTCGATCCGCGACCGCCTCATCGGCCGCCCGGTCGCCGACTGGGATCTCGCTACCGACGCGCGGCCCGAGCAGATCGTCGAGCTGTTCCCGGGCGCCGTCTACGAGAACCGCTTCGGGACGGTCTCGGTACCCCAGCGCGATCGCCCGTTCGAGATCACGACCTTCCGGTCCGACCACGAGTACGCCGACTTCCGGCGGCCGCACCGGGTCGAGTTCGGCGACGACATCGAGACCGACCTCGCCCGGCGCGACTTCACGGTCAACGCGATGGCCTGGGGCGGGCGGCCCGGCGAGACGTCGCGGCTGGTCGATCCGCACGACGGCCGCGGCGACCTCCAACGACGGGTGCTCCGGACCGTCGGCGACCCGGCGGCGCGGTTCGGCGAGGACGCGCTGCGGATGATCCGCGCGGTGCGCCTGGTGGCCACGCTCGGCTTCGCGCTGGATCCGGCGACCATGGCCGGGATCGCCGCCCAGGCCGAGCTCGTCGCGCACCTGTCGGGCGAGCGGATCGCGGCCGAGCTCGAGAAGCTCCTCGGCGCGCCGATCCCGTCGGTCGGGTTGCGCCCGCTCGAGGCGACCGGGCTCCTGCGCGGCATCGCCCCGGAGCTCGCGGCGCAGCGCGGCGTCGCCCAGAACAAGGCACCCGGCGAGGATCTCTGGGATCACACGGTCCGCACGGTCGACGCCGCACCGGTCGATCGCCCGATCGTGCGGCTCGCCGCGCTGGTCCACGACCTCGGCAAGCCGGCGACGTTCGCCGACGGTCGGTTCATCGGCCACGAGACGGTCGGCGCGGACCTGGCCGAGGCGCTGCTGGCCCGCCTCCGCTTCCCGCGGGCGACGATCGAGCGGGTCGTTCTCCTGGTCCGGAACCACATGTTCTCGTACGAGCCTGCCGCCGGCGATCCGGCGATCCGCCGGTTCATCGCGAAGGTCGGCGAGCCCGCGCTCGACGAGCTGTTCGCGCTGCGCCGGGCCGACAATCTCGGGAGCTCGCTCGACCCCGATGCGGGCGGGCTGGCCGAGCTCCGGGTCCGGGTCGCGGAGCAGCTGGCGGCAGAGGTCGCGCTCGACCGGGGCGACCTGGCGGTCCACGGTGACGACCTGATCGCCGAGCTCGGCGCGGTTCCCGGTCCGCGGCTCGGCGCGGTCCTCGAGCGGCTCCTGGAGGCGGTCGTCGACGATCCCGCGCTGAACGACCGCGCGACGCTGCTGCTCCTCGCCCAGGCCGCGCTCGCCGACGACGGTTGACGCCGGTCCGCCGCGGCCGCGCCTCATCCGCTGCTCGCGAGGGTGCAACGGGGCTCGGCGCGCTCCACGACAATGAGCCGGCAGAGCAGCGGAGGATGCCGTGCGGATCCTGGTCACCGGCGGGGCGGGCTACGTCGGCTCGGTGAGCGTCGAGCGGCTGGTCGACGCCGGCCACGACGTCGTGGTCCTCGACGACCTGTCGACCGGTCACCGCGCCGCCGCGGGCGCGGCACGCCTGGTGGTCGGCAGCTACCTCGATCGCCCGGTCGTCGAGGCGCTGCTGGACCGGGAGCGGATCGAGGCGATCCTCCACTGCGCGGCACGGTCGCTCGTCGCCGAGTCGATCGCCGATCCGGCGAAGTACTACCGCGAGAACGTCGCCGGCGGGGTCGCGCTCCTCGAGGCGGCCCGGACCGGCGGGGTCCGGCGGATCGTGTTCTCGTCGAGCGCCGCGGTCTACGGCATCCCGGCCGCGACCCCGATCGACGAGGACGCCCGGCTCGAGCCGATCAACCCGTACGGCGAGACGAAGCGGACGTTCGAGACCGCCCTGGGCTGGTATGGCCGCGCGTACGGCACGCGGAGCGTCTCGCTGCGCTACTTCAACGTGGCCGGGGCGTCGGTCCGGAACGGCGAGCGCCACGACCCCGAAACCCACCTCGTGCCGAACGTCCTGCTGGCGGTCGAGGCCGGCCGGCCCGTGACGATCTTCGGGACCGACTACCCGACCCCGGACGGCACGAATGTCCGCGACTACATCCACGTCGAGGATCTCGCCGACGCCCACCTGGCCGCCCTCGAGGCGACCCATCCGGGCGACGCCCGGACCGACGATCCCGATGTGCCCGGCGACGCCGATCGTGGTCGGGCGGTGGCGATCAACCTCGGCAGCGCGACCGGGTTCAGCGTCCGCGCGGTGATCGCGGCGGCCGAGCGAGTCGTCGGCCGGCCGATCCCGTCAACGGCCGGCCCGCGCCGGCCGGGCGATCCGCCGGTGCTCGTCGCCGCCAATGGCCGAGCCCGCACGGTGCTCGGTTGGACCCCCCGGCGCGGCTCGCTCGACGAGATGATCGGGAGCGCCTGGGCGTGGCGGCGCGACCATCCCACCGGCTACCCGGACCCGGGCTGAGCCGGGCTCCGACGTCACGGCCGGATCACCCGCGGCGCGGTGTAGGCTTCGGGCGATGGAATTGCAGGTGCCGACCACGCGGCGCGTCCCGGTCGACCTCGTGCAGTGGCGCCCCCAGCGGTTCGGCGGCAAGGGCGCGAAGTCGATCGTCGACCCGCTCATCGAGCCCGTCTGGATCGGCCCGCGGGTGCTCGTCCGGGTCGGCTTCGACGAGGGCCCGCGGATCGTGGACGACTCCGGCGTCGAGATGGACGTGCCCGAGCTCAGGACCGAGATCGTCGCGGCGACCCGCGCCGCGAGCCTCGTCCTCGATGGGTATCTCAGCCGCCAGGCGACCCGCGCCACCGAGGGGCTGATGATGGTCACGCCGGAGGCTCCGTCGTCGGCCGACATGACCGCCCAGCTCTTCCTCGGATCCGCCGGCCAGCGCAAGCGCAAGGAGCTGGCGAGGGCGCGCGAGGCAGCGACCGCGACCGGTCCCCTGGCATTCGTCGCGGTCGACCTGCTGCTCGTCGACGACGAGCCGCTCGTCGATGTCCCGCTGCTCGAGCGCAAGCGGATCCTCGAGGGCATCCTCGACGAGGGGGAGCTCGTCCGGCGCACCGCGTTCGTCCGGCCGCCGATCGACGCCTGGCTCGGGACGTGGCGGAGCATCGGCTTCGGCGAGCTCGCCTACAAGGCCGCCAACAGCCGCTACCGGCCCGGCGAGCAGAACCCGGACTGGGCCACGGCGCGGATCCCGCCGCGCTGACGGCGCCCGTTCACCGGTGGTACGGTGACGCGGTGCCCGAGACCGTCCTGTCCCCGGCGATCCGCGCGGAGATCGACCGGCTCGGCAAGGCCGACATCATGGTCGGGATCCCGAGCTTCCGGAACGCCGCGACGATCGGCCACGTGGTCCGGGCGGCGCAGGCCGGGCTCGTCCAGTACTTCCCCGACCTCCGCCCGGTGCTCGTCAACGCCGATGCCGGCTCGCCCGACGGGACGCAGCGCGTGGTCGTCGGAGACGGAGCCGCCGGACTACGTCGAGCGGATCCTGCTCGTCCGCCCGACCAACCGGCTCGAGCGCGTCGCGCTGACCTATCCCGAGGTCGACGGCATCGGCGGCAAGGGGGCCGCCCTGCGCACGATCTTCGAGATGGCCGCCGCGCTCGACGTCAAGGCGCTCGTGGTCGTCGACTCGGACCTGCGCTCGATCGTGCCCGAGTGGATCGAGCTGCTGTCGGGCCCGATCCTCAAGGGCGGGTACGACTTCGTGGCCCCGCTGTACAGCCGCTACAAGTACGACGGCACGATCACCAACACGGTCACCTACCCGCTGACCCGGGCGCTCTACGGCCACCGGATCCGCCAGCCGATCGGTGGCGACTTCGGTGTCTCGGGTGACCTCGTCCGGCACTACCTCACGCTCGACGACTGGGACGCCGACATCTCCAAGTTCGGGATCGACATCTGGATGACGACGTCGGCCCTGACCGGCGGGTTCGCCGTCTGCCAGGCCCGGCTCGGATCGAAGGTCCACGACCCCAAGGACCCGGGCAGCGATCTCGGGCCGATGTTCCGCCAGGTGGTCGGCACGATCCTGCGGCTGGCCGTCCGGAACGCCGACCGCTGGCTGCCGATCCACGGTTCGCACGACGTCCCGGCGTACGGCTTCGAGCGGCTCGCCGATCCGCCGCCGCTCGAGGTCAACACGATCCGCCTGCTCACCGAGTTCCACGGCGGGTCGCTGGCGATGGCCGCGACGTGGGCCGAGATGCTCAGCCCTTCCACGCTGGCGACGGTGCTCGAGCTGGCCGCCGAGGCCGGCGCCCTGGCGGAGGTGGCCGACCGCGCCGGCGAGGCCGATGCCGGACCGGCGATGTCGACCGAGCGGATGGCCGACGCCCTCGCCGCCTTCCACTTCCCCGACGCCGCCTGGGCGCGCGTCGTCTACGACCTGATCCTCACCTCGGCCCGCAACCCCGAGGCGATCGAGCGCAACGTCGCCGCCCTCGTGCCGATCTACTTCGGCCGCGTCGGCAGCTTCGTCATCGAGAACCGCAAGATCACCACGGACGAGGCCGAGGAACGGGTCGAGCGCCAGGCCCGCGAGTTCGAGCTGCTCAAGCCGTACCTGGTCGAGGGCTGGGCCGAGCTCCACGCGGCCGGGGTGGCGACGTGAGCCGCGCGCCACTGCCCGCGCGGATCCTCATCCCGGTGGCCAACCCGGGCACGGCCGAGGAGCTGGTCCGGATCGGCGCGGCGCTGCTCGATCCGCGGGCCGGCGAGCTCGACGCGCTCGGGATCGTCGAGGTCCCCGAGGGGATGCCCCTGTCCGAGGGCGCGACCCGGGCCCGTCACGCCCGGCGCCTCCTCCAGCGGGTCCTCGACTACGCCCCGGCCGGGACCACGATCCACCCGCTCGTCCGGATCGGCCGCCACGCCGCCGAGGGGATCGTCGAGGCGGCCGCCGAGCAGGAGGCCGACCTGATCATCTTCGGCTGGGGCGGGAAGCAGTCCCTCCCGGGACCGGCCGGTGACGGCGTGGCCGCGGGCGCCCAGGCGGGTCGTGGCCGGCGGGCGAGCCGCACTGGCGACGGCGTCGGCTCGGTGTTCAGCCCGACGATCGACGCGGTCGTCCGCGAGTCGCCCTGCGACATCGTCGTCGTCAAGCAGCGCGGCAGCCACGAGGTCCGCCGGATCCTCGTCCCGGTGCGCGGCGGGCCCCACGCCGAGCTCGCCCTGACCTTCGCCGACGCGCTCGGCCGGGCGCACGGCGCGGAGGTGATCGTCCTCCATCTCGTGCCGCCGGGGATCACGCTGGCCGTCCGGGCGCAGGCGGAGCGCGCCCTGGCGACGTTCATCAAGACCCACATGAAGGGCCGCGCCGAGCCGCTCCTGCGCGAGGCAAGCAACGTCCGCAACGCGATCCTGCGCGAGGCGGAGCGCGCCGATCTCGTCGTGATGGGGGCCTCGGCCACGCCGGGCACGGGCGGGGACGCCTCGCTGTTCGGGGCGATCCCCGAGGCGATCGCCAGCCGGGCGCGACCGACCGTCGTGGTGGTCAAGACCCGCGAGACGATCGGCCGGACCACCTTCGAGCAGCTGGCCGAGAAGGCCGAGACCCTGGCCGCCGCCGATCGCGCGGCCGAGGAGGCGCGAGCGATCCCGGCCCGCGTCGAGCGCTGGTTCGGCGAGTCGAACTACCACCACGCCGAGTTCGCCGACCTGCGCCGCCTGGCCAACCTCAAGGAGACGCAGGGGATCACCGTCAGCCTCGTCCTGCCGACGCTCAACGAGGAGGAGACCGTCGGGCCGATCGTCCGCCGGGCGATCCGCGAGATGATGGGTCGGGTCCCGCTCCTCGACGAGATCCTCGTCATCGACTCCGCGTCGACCGATCGGACCCGCGAGATCGCCGAGGCGGAGGGCGCCCGGGTCGTCGAGCACCCCGCCGTGCTGACCCGCTACGGCTCGTTCATCGGCAAGGGCGAGGCGCTCTGGAAGTCGCTCTACGAGACCTCCGGCGACATCATCGTGTGGGCCGACACCGACGTCCGGAACTGGCATCCGCGGATGGTCTACGGGACGCTCGGCCCGCTGCTGGCCGAGCCGCGCCTGCAGTACGTCAAGGGCTACTACCAGCGTCCGATCGTCGAGTCGGGCGTGCTCAAGGAGGGCGGCGGCGGACGCGTCACCGAGCTGGTCGCGCGGCCGCTGATCAACCTGTTCTACCCCGAGCTGTCGGGCTTCATCCAGCCGCTCTCGGGCGAGTACGCCGGCCGGCGGAGCCTGCTCGAGACGATCCCGTTCTTCACCGGCTACGCGGTCGAGATGGGCCACCTCATCGACGTCGCCGAACGCGTCGGGATCGAGGGCCTCGGTCAGGTCGACCTCGAGCGGCGGATCCATCGCAACCAGGAGCTCGAGGGCCTGTCGCGGATGTCCTTCGTGATCCTCCAGGCGGTCATGAAGCGGCTCGAGGAGCGGCGCAAGGCACGCCTGTTCGCCGAGCTCGGCTCGACGATGAAGCTGCCCCGCTCCGGCCGCGGCCGGCTGGGCCTCGAGGTCATCGAGCTGGCCGATCACGAGCGGCCGCCGATGATCCGGATCCCCGAGTACGCCGAGCGGCGCGGCCTGCTGGTGGGGACGGCCGCGGAGCGCGCCGGTCGGTGATGGCCGACCCGGCCACGGTCCGGATCGCGCTGCTCGGTCCGGTGGACTACGAAGCGGCGATCCCCGGGCTGACCATCCTGCTGGTCGACGCCGTCGACGGCGGCGCGGGGGTCAACTTCCTGGCCGGGCTCGACGCGCCGACGGCGGCCGCCTGGTGGCGGGAGCGCATCCCGGCCGTCGCCGACGGGACGATCAGTGCCGTCGTCGCACGCGTCGGCACGCAGGTCGTCGGATCGGTCCTGCTGATCCGGTCACGCAACCCGAACTCGCCCCATCGGGCCGAGATCAGCAAGGTCCTCGTCCTCCGCTCGGAGCGTCGGCGCGGCATCGCGTCCCGGCTGATGGAGGCCGCCGAGGCGGTCGCCCGCGACGACGGTCGCTGGCTGCTCTTGCTCGACACCGTGGCCGGCAGCCCGGCCGAGGCGCTGTACCGCTCGCTCGGCTGGCACGCCTTCGGGGTCGTGCCCAACCACGCCCTGCTGACCGACGGGACGCCGGCGACGACGACGTTTTTCTGGAAGGACCTCCGGTGAGCGCGGCCGGCGGGCCGTTGACCGTCGTGTTCGCGCCCGATTCGTTCAAGGGCTCGCTGACGTCGGTCGAGGTGGCGCTGGCGCTCAGCCGTGGCTGGGCCCGCGCCCGCCCGGAGGACGTGCTGGTCCACGCGCCGCTGGCCGACGGCGGCGAGGGGACGATCGCGGCGATCGCGCTGGCGGGGGGCTGGGAGCGGCTCGAGACCCGGGTCCACGACCCGATCGGGCGAACCGTCGTCGCGGCCTGGCTGCGCTCGGACGATGGCGCCCGCGGCGTCGTCGAGCTGGCCGAGGCCTCCGGCCTGTCGCGGCTGAGCCGTGACGAGCGCGACCCGATCCGGGCGTCCACGGTCGGGACCGGCGAGGTGATCCGGACCGCGCTCGACGCCGGCGTGCGGCGCCTCGTCCTCGGAATCGGCGGCAGCGCGACGACCGACGGCGGCGCGGGGCTGCTCGGCGCGCTCGGCGTGGTCGGGTCGCGCGATTCCGAGGCATCGGTGGAGCTGGCCGGGCTCGACCCCCGGCTGGCCGGCACCGAGCTCCGGATCGCCTGCGACGTCACGAACCCGCTGCTCGGGCCGACGGGCGCGGCGGCGACCTACGGCCCGCAGAAGGGCGCGACGCCCGAGCAGGTGGTCGAGCTCGACCGACGGCTGGCGGGCTGGGCCGACCGGCTCGAGGCAGCGACCGGTCGACGCGAGCGCGAGACGCCGGGCGCCGGCGCCGCCGGGGGCGTCGGGTTCGGGCTGCTCTGCCTGACCGACCGGTTCCAGGCGCTGGAGCTCGTCCCGGGTGTGGATCTCGTGGCCGAGGAGACCGGGCTCGACGCCAAGCTCGCGCGCGCCGACATCGTGATCACGGGCGAGGGCCGGATCGACGCCCAGACCGCGTTCGGCAAGACGGCCCTCGGGGTCGCCCGCCGGGCGCGCCGCGCCGGCGTCCGCTGCATCGCCGTGGGCGGCGGCGTCGAGCCCGCCGGGATCGAGGCGCTGGCGGCGGTCGGGGCGGAGGTCGTGCCGGTCCACGACGTCCCGATCGGGCTCGACGAGGCGATCGCGGCCGGCGCCGCCCCGCTCATCGCCTGCGCCGAGCGGCTGGCACAGACGATCGTGGCGGCCCGATGAGCCCGGCCCGCGCCACGCCGCGAGCGGGACGCCGAACGCCTGCCCGGCGGCGGCGCAAGCCCGACCCGATCCGGACCTGGGTCCGCCGGGTCGAGCGGACGCGCCCGGGGCTGATGGGCTTCGTCCTCGACGGCCTGGCCGGGATCTATGGCCAGCCGACCTGGGAACGGCGGCTCGATCCGACGAGCGAGCTGATCCTGACGATCCTGACCCAGAACAGCGCGGACGTGAACGCCGAGGTCGCCTTCGAGGCGCTCCGGCGGGCCTATCGGTCGGATCGCCCGGCGGAGGAGCATCGGGCGCTCCAGGGCTGGGGCGGCGTCGGGCTGAGCACCGCGCCGCCACCCGACTGGGTCGCCGTCGAGGCGGCGCCGCTGCCCGAGCTGGTCGACGTCATCCGGCCGGGCGGGCTGGCCAACCAGAAGGCGCCGCGGATCCAGGCCGCGCTCAGGACCATCCGTGAAGAGCGCGGCGACTACTCGCTCGAATTCCTCGGCGGGCTGCCCGCGCTCGAGGCGCGCGACTGGCTGACCCGGATCGGCGGGATCGGGCGGAAGACGGCGTCGGTGCTGCTGCTGTTCTGCTTCCGGACGCCGCTGATGCCGGTCGACCGCCACGTCGAGCGGGTGAGCCGGCGGGTCGGGCTGATCGGGCCGAAGGCGACCGCCGACGACGCCCACGAGATCTTCCTCGGCCTGCTCGCGCCGGACCAGATGTACGAGGCGCACGTCAACCTGATCACCCACGGTCGGGAGATCTGCCACGCCCGGCGACCGGACTGCGCCCGTTGCCCGCTCCGACCGCGCTGCCGCTACGTCGACCCGAAGGCGCCGTGAGGAATCCTGCCCACGACGAACGGGTCAGGGTCAGGAGCCTGGGGGCACTGCCTATACTCGGTCCATGCTGAGCAACGATCCGGGCGGCCCACGGGGATCGATCTCGCCCCGGATCCTCCTCGTCGACGACGACCCGAACCTGCTGGTCGTGCTCTCCGAGCGGCTGACGTCCGACGGCTTCGACGTGGCGACGGCGCGCGATGGCCAGGAGGCGCTCCGCCGGCTGGCGACCGGCTGGCCGGACCTCCTGATCATCGACATGATGATGCCGCGCCTCGATGGGCTGTCCCTGGCCCGCGAGATCAAGGGTCGCGCCGATCTCCCGATCATCGTCCTGTCGGCGATCGACGCCGGCGACAGCAAGGCGGACGTGCTCGACGAGATCGCCGAGGACTACGTCACGAAGCCGTACCACTACCCGGAGCTGCGCGCCCGGGTGAACCGCGTCCTGCGCCGGCTCGGCGACCGGGTGCCGCGGCGGAGCCTCGTCCTCAGCCCCCATGTCGTCCTCGAGCTCCACCGTCGCCAGGCGATCATCGACGGTCAGGCGGTCCAGCTCACGCCGACCGAATCGCGCCTGCTCTACGCGCTCGTCGCGAACCTCGGCCAGGTGGTGACCACCGAGACCCTCCTCGCCCGCGGCTGGGCCGAGACCGAGGACGCCGACCCGTCCTACGTGTGGGTCACGATGCGCCGGCTGCGCACGAAGCTGGAGCCCGACCCCAACCGGCCGGCCCACCTGCTGACCGTGCGCGGGATCGGCTACCGGCTCGTGGCGCTCGACGAACCGGCGCCGGCGACGACCCCGCCGCCCGAGCCCGAGGCCGACCCGGCCGGGTCATGACGTCCGGCGGCCCGCCCCCCGATGCTCTCGCCGGCGGATCGGCGGCGCCGATCCGCAAGGCACGCCGGTCGACCGCGTCGGCGCCGATGCCGGCCGGTCCGGCGGTCCGGGGTTCCCAGGCGTCCGCGACCGCCGACGCCGATCCGGGTCCCGTGGAGGCCGCCGAGGCCGATGATCCGGCGGCCGACGCGGGAATCCCCCAGCCGGAGCGGGTCGGCAGCGAGATCTCCTTTCGAACGCGGATCACGATCGCGCTGGTCGCGGCCGCCGTGCTGCCGCTCGCCTCCTTCGGGTTGGTCGTCGTTGCCGCTCAGAAGCTGTCATCGAACCCGGCGGAGACGGTGCCGCGGGTCCTGCTCCTGACGATCGCGATCGCGGCACTCCTCGCGGTCCTGGTCGCGTTCGCGCTCGCCTCGGACCTGGCCGCCCCGCTGCGCGCCATCGCCGCTGCGGTCGACCGGGTCTCGACCGGCGACCTGACGACGCCCATCGTCGTCACCGGCGACGACGAGCTGGCCCGCCTGGCCGAGAGCCACAACCGTCTCGCCGCCGAGCTCGAGCGGCGCAACCGGGAGCTCGGCAGGATCCTCGCCGCGCTGGTCGCCGCGTCGCCGCGCGACGGCGTCGACTGGCTCGTCGGTCGGGCCGCCGAGGACGCGCGGACCGCCTTCGGGATGGTCGATTCGACGATCGTCCTCGGCGATCCGTCGAGCGTCGAGGTCGAGGAGCGCGTCCCTGGCGAGGCCCTCCCGGTCCGGGCGGAGCTGCGCGCCGGCGAGGACCGCCTCGGGGTGCTCGTCGGCCACCTGCCCGCGACCCGTGGCTGGGAGCGGGCCGACCAGGACCTGCTCGAGCTGTTCGCGAGCGAGATCGGCGTGGCCGTGCGCAACGCCCAGCTGTTCGAGCGGGTCGGGGCGCAGAACGCCCGCCTCCTCGAGCTCGACGCCGCCAAGGACGACTTCCTGCGCGGGGTCAGCCACAACCTCCAGACGCCGCTGACGAGCATCCGGGCCTACGCCGAGCGCCTGGCCGCCGAGCGACCCGACCGCCGGCTCGGGATCATCGCCGAGCAGGTCGACCGGCTGAGCCGGATGGTTCGCCAGCTGCTCACGGTCAGCCGCCTGGAGGCCGGCACCCTCCGCCCGCAGGCCGAGGTGCTGGCCCTCGCACCGCGAATCCGCCGCGCCTGGGAGGCGCTCGGCTCGGAGGGTGTCGTGTTCAGCCTCGATGACGAGGCGGAGGGCTGGCTGGCGATCGCCGACGCCGACCAGCTCGACCAGGTCCTCTGGGCGCTCCTCGACAACGCCGTCAAGTACGGCCGGCACGAGCCGATCGAGGTCCGGGTGGCGGTCGACGAGCCGTCCGCCCGGCTGCGCCTGACGATCGCCGATCACGGCCCGGGCATCCCGGCCGGGGACCGCGAGCGGCTGTTCAGCCGGTTCACTCGCGTCGGCGAGCAGTCCGCCGAGGACGGCAGCGGGCTGGGCCTCTACGTCTCGCGCGAGCTCGTCCGGTCGATGAACGGGGAGCTGATCCTCGAGCCACAGGCCGAGGGCCGCGGAGCCGCGTTCACCGTCGAGCTCCCGGCCGAGTCCGGGCTGGAGGGCTGACGCCGGTCAGTCGGCGTGGACGGCCGAGTCGCCCTGCTGCGCGGCCGCGATCCGGTCGGCGCGGCGCCAGATGAGCCCGAGCGGGTCGCCGGCGACGGCCGTCGCGGCGACGATCCCGAGGATCGGTCCGAACAGGTCCGACCAGCCCAGCTGGAACGCGATCAGGTTGCCGAGGTACCAGCCGGCGAACAGCCACAGGACCCCGGATGCGAGGCGCTTGTTCATGGGCGCGAGGATGGGCGGCTCGATCGGGCGCAGCCATGCCACGGAAGTACCGGGCCCGGTGAGGACCAGTGCGCGGCGGTGCTGTGGGGTTTTGTGCAGAAAGGTGGCGTGTAAGGTGAATCCGCCACGATAGATCCCCGCGCGTGGGCGACGGGCCCAGCACGCCGTCATGGGATCGCCATCGAATGTCATTGCCGATGTGGCGCTTGTCTGGCCGCCACCGCTCGTCGTCCCGTCGCTTCGAATCCACGCTTCGCCCCGCCGTTGCGGCCGCGCCGGTACGCCGTGGCCGGGCCGTCGGACAAAGCGTCGTCGAGTTCGCCCTCGTCGTCCCGATCATGCTCCTCATCCTGGCCGGGGCGATCGACCTCGGCCGCGCCTTCTACGCCTACGTGGCGGTCGAGAACGCGGCCAAGGAGGGTGCCCTGTACGGCGCGCGCCACCCGTTGTGCGACGGCGCGAACGCGACCTGTCCGGACCCGCAGAACGTCCAGTGGATCGTCCAGAACGAGGCGGACAACCTGCGCGATGGATCGGGCAAGAGCCTGCTGACGACCAGCGTCGCCTGCCGGACGCCAGCCGGCGCCCTGATCCAGCCGATCAACGACTGCATCAACGGCGACATCTACGTCGTCCGGGTCACCCACAGCTTCCGGCTGGCGACCCCGATCCTCGGCGACCTGATGGGCTCGACCCTGACCCTCGGAGCCACCTCGGAGGCGACCGTCGTCGAGGACGCATTCGATCCGACCGGCCTCGAGATCCTCGTCTGGGTGGACAAGGCGGGCGCAGACAATGTCTCCGACATCGTGGACAACTGCACGGCCGCAGAGCCGTCCACCTCGCCGGGCTACTACTACGCGCCGTGCCAGGACGACCTCAATCGCTACAACTACCTCCAGTTCCAGGAGGGGGACTCGGTCAACTACAAGGTCCGGGTCCGGAACACCGGCAACGTCGACCTCACCGGGCTGACCTACGGATTCGTGGCCAACGGATCGACGTTCAAGCCGTCGCCCAGCTGCAAGTTGCCGACGTCGCTCCCCCGGAATGCGGCGCCGGCCTATTGCTCGTTCACCCGGACCGTGACCGCGGACAACCCGGTGGGGGGCGTGGCCGACGACCTCGTCGAGGTCGACGGCCAGGGTCTCGCCGAGGGTCTGCCGACGAGCGTGACCAATGGCTCCGCGACGATCAAGGTCGTCCCGGCGCCCCGTCTCACCGTCAACCTACGCGCGGCGCCGTATCGCCTCGGCGGCGACGGAGACGGCGTCGGCGGCGCGGCCTCCTACAGCGGCGGGGACCTGACCGTCAACCGAACGAATGACGGCTCGGCCGATCCGTCGCTCCGCTCCCCGACCGGCTGGCTCAAGGTGAGCGTCGTCAACTCGGGCGGGCCGGCCCGCAACTTCAGCCTGTTCGTGACCGAGGACGGCTCGACGCTCAGCCTGCCGAGCGACTGCCCGATCCCGACCAGCCTGGCCGCAGGAGGGTCAGCGGGCAATGCCTTCATGTGCATCTTCCCGCGCCCGCTGGGCTCAACCCGGACCTACAAGTTCCTGGCCACCGCCAGCGCCCGGAACGCCCAGTACTCGGGCGGCGACCCGAGCGTCGAGATCACGACCAGGACCTGCAGCTCCGGCAAGCTCGTCGTGCCCGATCTCGTCGACACGCTGGTGCCGACGCCGGACGAGTCGAACAAGACCGTTGCCGAGGCTCGGGGCCTGTGGCTCGACGCCGGATTCACCGGATCGTTCGCGACCGTCCCGAGCAACGCGAGCTCCGGGCTGCCGGTCCTGACCCAGAACGTCGATGCCTACACCTGCGAGGCGCCAACCCAGAACGTCCAGGTGTCGACGCGATGACGCGCCTTGGAACGAGCGCGCGGCCCAGTGGGCGGCGCCGCGGCCAGGCCCTCGTCGAGTTCGCGCTCGTGGTGCCGATCTTCCTGCTGCTGCTGTTCGGGCTGATCGAGGTCGGCCGGTTCATCTACCTGAACAACGCGTTCAACGAGGCCGCCCGCGAAGGGGCGCGCTACGGCTCGGTCGACCAGTGGCAGTACTCGTGCCCGGCGGGCGTGCCGTCGCCCGACCGGTTCAGCTGCACCGCCCAGGTCGCGCGACAGCGGATCGCGGGCGCCCCGGCGTTCTTCCAGGTCACCGTCAGCTGCGAGGCCATGACGGCGGGTGGGACCCGGCCGGTGACCGCGCAGACGTGCGGGCCGAACGACCTGCTGATCGTGAACGTCGCAACCCCGTCGTCGGGCTCGAACGTGTTCCGGTTCCTGACCCCGATCCTTGGTCAGATCATCCGGGCGCCGGTCGTCTCGGGGCAGGCCCAGGTGGTGGTCCAGTGATCCGCCGGGCACCGCGGCCGAGACTCGCCGGGGAACCGGGCCGCCCCGCGGGCTCCGACGATGCCGGCCAGATCCTGGTGATGTTCGTCGGCGGGATCGTCCTGCTGTTCCTGATCGCCGGGCTCGTGATCGACGGCGGAACGGCCTTCCTGACCCGGCGGGATGCCCAGAACTCCGCCGACGTCGCCGCCCTCGCGGGCACGAAGCAGCTGGCCGACTACTACCTGGGCAAGGCGCCGCTCGACGTCTATGACGCGATCACCGCCAGCCTCGACGCCAACGGCTGCGGCGCCGGATGTGCCTGGACGGCGCGCTATGTCGGGGCGCGGAGCGGCGCCTCGTTCCGCGATCTCGGCTCGGTCGCGTCCGGCGGCGGCACACCCCGGGCGGCGCGCTCGGGGTGAAGGTCGACGTGACCCGTCGTCCGCACACCTACTTCCTGGGGGTGATCGGCCAGTCGACCTGGACGGTGAACACAACGGCGACGGCGATCAGCGGCAAGCCAAGTGGCGCACCCTCCGGTCAGCTGCTGCCGATCGCGATGCACCAGCTGGCCAACCTCAAGACCGGCACGATCTACGCGCTGACGAACGGCAAGGACGCGCCGGGCAACTTCGGCTGGCTGGCCTGGTTCGGGACCAACAGCTCGAAGCCGCTCTCGGACAGCATCTGCACCCCGAACAACCCCTCGTTCACGCTCCCGACCTCGTTCGCGGGCGACCCGGGCAAGTCGAACGCCTCGGCGGTCCGGAGCTGCCTCCAGCAATGGGTCGACAGCCAGGAGCCGGTCCTGATCCCGATCTTCGACACCGAGACGGACAAGGGGAACGGGTCGACCTACCACATCGTCGGGATTGCCGCGTTCACCATCACCGGCTTCTCGCAGCCCGCGGTCGATCAGATCAACGGCCGGTTCATCGGCACCCTGCCGTACTCCGAGGGCACCACCGTGCCGGGCGGGATCACCGCGCCGCCCTCGACCGACATCCCGTTCTACTACATCGGCCTGACGCAATAGCCGGGCGCCGGACGCCGGCTCGGTCGACGATCCGAGGTCTCCTGTCGGTCGCGTGGCTTCCGCCGGGGAGTAGGATGACCGGGCGGACCGGGACCCCAGCCCCCGGCCCGTCCCCGGGTCCTCGGGGACCGCAGGCGGCCGGGTGGCGATCCGTCACCCGGCCGTTCGCCTGTCCGGGGTGGCGAGCGGACGGGTCGCCGAGATCGCCTCGATCCGCGACGCCGCATCGGGCCGGCGGTTGGCGAGCGCAGGGATCTGGCGGCGGACGGAGCGAACCCGATCGAGGTCCAGCTCGGCGCTGACGATCCCGACCCGATCGGGCGCCTGGGCGATCACCGTCCCCCACGGGTCGACGATCATCGACCGCCCGAATGCGGGCTGGCCGGGCGGTCCGCCGATCTGCGACGGAGCGATCACGTACGCCCCGTTCTCGATCGCGCGGGCCCGGATGAGGACCTCCCAGTGGTCGCGCCCGGTGCGTTCGGTGAAGTTCGCCGGGATCGCCAGGACCTCCGCCCCGGCGAGCGCCAGGGTCCGATAGAGCTCCGGGAAGCGCAGGTCGTAGCAGATCGACAGGCCGATCCGGGCGCCGTCGACCTCCGCGACGACCGCTCGATCGCCCGGCGTCACCCGGTCCGACTCGCGGTCGACCGGCCCGTCCTCGACCGTGACGTCGAACAGGTGGATCTTCCGATAGACCGCGGCGATCGCCCCATCGGGCCCGATGAGGACGCTCGTGTTGAACGGCCGGCGCGGATCGTCAGAGGTCTCCGCGAGCGAGCCGACGAGGATCCACGCGTCGCGCCGCCGTGCGACAGCTGTGAAGGCCTCAGTCCACGGGCCGGGGATCGGGCGGGCGGAGGCGCGATAGCCGTCGTCCGGGCCGCGGAACTGGAGGTACTCGGGGAGGGCGACGAGGCGGGCTCCGCCGGCGGCGGCCGTGTCGGCCAGGCCGGCGGCGGTTTCGACGTTCGCCGCCGGGTCGGGGCCGGCGTCGAGCTGGACGAGCGCCACGGGGAGCCGGTCGACTCGAGTCATGCCGGAAGGCTAGCGGATCCCGGTGTCGTATTCGACCGTGATCGGCGTGGCCTCGGGGATCGCACTCACTGCGACCGTGAGCGGGATCGGCTGGGCGGTGCCCATGAGCCCGTCGACCGGCTGCGGAACGAGCACGTACGAGCCGGGCGCGAGGCTGACCGCGAACGAGCCGTCCGATCCCGTCGTGACCCGGGCGACCTCCGCGCCGGCGGCGGTCTTGACCACGAGTGTCGCGCCGGCCACCGGTCGCGGTGCGCAGGCTGAGTCGCCGGGCTTCTCGACGGGGCAGACCGGACCGGCGGTCGCGATCCCGTGGACGGAGATCGTGCCGCTGCTCGGAGACGACGCCGCAGCCGAGCAGGCGGCGGCGAAGACGAGGACGAGGAGGACGACCGTCATCAAGGAGCGCATGCCGCCCTGACGATATCGCCCGACGGATAGTTCCGCGTCATCGCGGGCGACGCCGGGCAGGCACGGCCGTACCATCGACCGATGCGCAACGAGCGAGTGCGGGTCGCGGACGGGATCGACCTGTCGGTCGATCGCTGGGATGCCGCACCCGACCGGGACGGCCGCACCGCTGCGGTCCCGGACGCCCCCGCGCCGACCTTCCTGCTCGTTCACGGACTGGCCTCGAATGCGCGGCTGTGGGACGGCGTGGCCGCCCGCCTCACCGAGCTCGGCCACCTGGTGGTCACCGTCGACCTGCGCGGTCACGGGCGATCTGCGAAGCCCGACGCCGGCTACGACGTCCCGACCGTGGCCGGTGACCTCGGTGAGCTGATCGAGCGGCTCGCCCTCGAGCGGCCGATCGTGGCCGGCCAGTCATGGGGCGGCAACGTCGCCCTCGAGCTCGGCCGGCGGTCGCAGGACGCGCTCCGTGGCCTCGTCCTCGTCGACGGCGGCTGGCTCGAGCCGTCGTCCGGGTTCGCCGACTGGGACGCCTGTCTCGCCGCGCTGGCCCCGCCGCGGCTGGTCGGCCGCCCGCTGGTCGACGTCGAGCGGCACATCCGGTCGAGCCATCCGGACTGGCCGGAGACCGGGATCCAGGGCACCCTCGCGAACTTCGAAGTCCGCGTCGACGGGACGATCGCCCCGTGGCTGACCTACGACCGCCACATCGCCATCCTGCGCGGGCTGTGGGACGACCACCCGGCCGCCCGCTACGCCGAGGTGCGCGTCCCCACCCTGCTCGTGGCGGCGGGCACGGCCGACCAGGTCCCCGAGTCGAAGCGGGCCGCGGTCGAGGCCGCGGGCCGAACGATCCCCAAGGCGCGCGTCGTCTGGATGGCCGGCGATCACGATCTCCATGCCCAGCACCCCGGACCGCTCGCCGACCTGTTCCACGGCGCGGTCGCCGACGGGTTCTTCCGGTGACCGGGCCGCGGATCCTCGCGATCATGGGCTCCGGCGAGATCGCGCCGACGATGGCCAAGGTCCACCGCTCGCTGTTCGAGCGCTTCGAGTCGGGAGCGGCCGCCGGTGCGACGCTCATCGACACGCCGTACGGCTTCCAGGAGAACGCCGACGAGCTCACGGCGCGGATCGTCGACTACTTCCAGGTGAGCATCGGTCGAGCGATGACCGTCGCGTCGTATCGGTCGAGCGAGGCCGGGCCGGCCGCCGCAGCAGCGGCCGTCGGGCGGATCGCCGAGGCCGGCTACGTGCTGTCGGGCCCGGGCAGCCCGAGCTATGCGCTCCGCCAGTGGATGGGCGGCCCGATCCCGGGGACGCTCGAGGCCAAGCTCGCCGGCGGTGGCATCGTCACGATGGCCAGCGCGGCGGCGCTCACGCTGGGCCTGGTCACGATCCCCGTCTACGAGATCTACAAGGTCGGTGACCGCCCGACCTGGCTCGAGGGCCTCGACCTGCTCGGGCCGGCCACCGGTCTCCGGGCCGCCGTGGTGCCGCACTACGACAACGCCGAGGGTGGCACCCACGACACCCGGTTCTGCTACATGGGCGAGCGCCGGCTCCGCGTCCTCGAGCGCGCGCTGCCGCGCGGGGCGTTCGTGCTCGGCGTCGACAGCCACACCGCGCTCGTCCTCGACCTGGACGGCCGGACGGCAACCGTGCTCGGACTCGGCGGCGTCACAGTCCGGGTCGACGGACGGAGCCTGGCGTTCGCCCACGGGACCGAGACGACGATCGATGCCCTGGCCGACGCCGTGCGCGAGCTGCGGACGGCACGATCCGGGCGATCGTCGGCCGGGCGACGCAGCGCCGGGGCCGAGGCCACCGGCCAGCCAGGAGCCGGGGAGGCCGAGCCACGCGCCGCGAGCGTCCCCGGTCCCGTCCACGACGAGCTGGCCCAGCTGGAGGGGACGTTCGTCGCGTCGCTCGGCGGCGGGGACGTCCGGGCGGCGGTCGGTGCGCTCATCGCCCTCGACCAGGCGATCGAGCGGCGCGTCGGAGCAGGTGAGGACAGCCCCGATCTCCAGGCGGCCCGGGCCACCTTCCGCTCGCTCATCGTCCGGCTGGGCGATGCGTCGGACGGTCGGGCAACGGATCGGCGCGCGACGATCGAGCCCTTCGTCGATACGCTCGTGGAGCTCCGCGGCCGCGCTCGGGCGAGCGGCGACTGGGCCGCCGCGGACCTCGTTCGCGACCGCCTGGTCGAGGCCGGCGTCGACGTCCACGACGAGCCCGCCGGGACGAGCTGGTCCGTCCGCGAGGCCGAGCGGCGCTGACCGGCCGCTGAATCGAGACCGGGGTCCCGGCGCTCGGCCGAGGACCCCGGTCCTGCTGCTCGGCGGGGGTGAGCTAGTGGCGGGGCCGCCCTGCCGCCACCGCCCGGTGGAGGTCGTTGACGGCCGCGTCGCGGGTGGCGACCGGCGCCAGGCCGAACTGCTTCTCGATCGTGCGCATGATCGAGGTCGTGTCGTAGATCGTGTGGTCGACCGACGACCGGGTCAGGCCCTTGCCGATGAGGATGGCCGGGACGCGCGTGCCGGGCCCGAACAGGTCGGCCTGGCCCGGAGCGGCCTTCGTCCCGAGACCGGGCGGCGAGACGTGGTCCCACTGCCCGCCGAACTCGTCGTAGGTGACCACGATCAGCGTGCTCTTCGCCTGCGGACCGTGCTGGATCGCCTTGATCAGGTCGACGAGATGGTCGCTGCCGTTCGGCTCGCTCGTGTAGCCGGGGTGCTCGTTCTCGTTGCCGAGCGGCTTGACGAAGCTCACCGACGGAAGCCGGCCATGGTGGACCGCCCAGAGGAAGTCCTGCTCGTCCTTGAGGTGCGCGCGACCGGGCTGGCCGGGCGCGTACCGGGCGAAGTAGTTGAGCGGCTGGTGGTGGGTCTGGAACGACTTGTCCGGGCAGTACGGATAACCGCCGTTGCCCGCCCCGTCGGGGGCCGCCGGTGCGGAGTTCGGGTCGCCGCAGGTCGGCCCGAGGCCGTTCGTGTAGCCGCGGCCGCCGACGATGCCGGCGGCGTTGTCCCAGCCGCCCGAGTACCAGTTCCAGCTGACCCCGGCATCGCTCAGCGTGTCACCGATCGTCAGCGGGGTCGTGGTGTCGTCGACCAGCGGCATCCGCGCACCGAATGGGCTGGTCGGCTGGTAGAACGGCTGGACGGTGTTCACGGCGTAGTCGCCGCAGGCGAGACCGGCGATCGTCGTCGGCAGGCCGCACGCCTGGGTCACCGCGCCGTCGACGACGCCCGTCGTGTGGTAGAGCGGGTAGCTCGCATTCGGGAAGCCGCTCGCGTCGAGGACGGCGTGGGTGCCGGTCGGGAATGGCGGCGCCGCCGCGGCGACCAGGTACTGATGGTTGAGGAACGAGCCGCCGAACGCCGCCTGGAAGAAGTGGTCGAGGACGACGTAGTGCGGCGCCGACCGCGAGTGCAGGTACTCGTAGATCGGCAGTTCCTTCGTGTTGTAGTAGCCCATCGTCATCCCGACGGAGTCGCTGCCGGTGACGTAGCGATCCTGCTTGCCGCCGTCGAGCTGGTACTGCTCCTGGTAGAACCGGTGGACGAGGTCGCGCGTGCAGCCGCCCGGCAGACCGGCACCGTTCAGGATGCCGAACGGGAAGCTGAACAGGTGGTCCTCGTCGGGGCAGGTCGTCGCCGTCGCCGGGATGTAGCGGTCGATGTTGAACGGCCGGTTGCCGACCGGGTACGCCGTCGTCGGCCCGTTCGTGAAGGTGAACGTCGACGTGCTGCAGTTCGGTGCCAGCGGCGGCGACATCAGGTTCACGTCGCTCATCAGCAGGCAGTCGTAGGTGCTGCCGTCCTGGGCGACCTGCTTCGTGTTGGCGGTGCTGGCATCGGACCGACCGACGATGTGCTTGCCGCCGACGCTGCCCCAGTTGCCGTACAGGTTGTCGAAGCTGTGGTTCTCCTCGTAGATCACCACGACGTGCTTGAACCCGTCGAGGGGTCCGTGCTTCGAGCTCGCGTCGACGGACGCCGCCGGGACGAGCGCCAGCGCCAGCAGGGCGGTCGCCAGGACGGCCGTGGCGCGGCTGAGGAAGGGACGTCGTTTCATGGCTCCTCCTGCCAATGCTACCCAGCCTCGATCGACTCAAGCCTACGGCAGCCGAGTCAACGCCGCGTGATCGTTTGGGGCATCGGATGGTCCCGGATCGTGAGCGGAATTGGCGCGCCTCGCGGGCTGCGCTGCCCTTGAGTACTTCGTATAGTTGCGCGCCAGGCCAATCCTGCGTCGAGCGACATTTTCTGCGCGGCGAAACTCGTGTCGTGCTACTTCTGGTTCTTGTCGGGCGAACCCGAGCTGGGTCGCTCAATGGTCCTGGGCTTCGGCTTTGCCCTCGGCTGTATTGCCGCGATATTGCTCTTCTGGCTCCTGGCCTCGCCTCCTCCCTGTAGGCACCCCGCGGACTTGAGACGTTGGAGGCCCGGGGACGTCCGTGGGTGGGGACCTTCGAGCTGTTCGTATCCTCGTCGCGGAGACGGTCAAAGCCGACACTTGACCGTTCGTCCTACCCGGCAGCCACGAACCGACCGGGCGTCGTGGCGATGAACCGCCTGAGGTGCCGGGACAGGTGTGCCTGGTCGTAGAAGCCGACCTCCGCCGCGACCTCCGCCGAGCTGCGTGGTCATTCCTCGATTGCGCCGCCGATTCGCCGCAGGTGTTGGCGGAACGTGTACGAGGAATTGTTGGCGCGGCGGGCCAGGTACTGATCAAACGATGTCTGCGCACGCAGTGTCTCGCCAGCCACGATCCGCGACGCCTGGTCGCGTTCGACCTGCCGGATTGCGCGAGCGGCGTCGAGCACCTCATCGAGGCGATCCGAAGGGACGAAGACGACACCGTCATCGTCGGCGAACGCGATGTCGTCACTGGTGATGACGTGTTCGCCAAAGCGTGCGCTCGAGAGCGCATCCGCCGCCCGCGCATCGAGTCGCAACGGTCCGGCAGGGCGCGTTCCATAGCTGAACAGCGGAACGCCGATCTCGCGAACCTCGAGTGTGTCGCGGTGCATTCCCCAGACCACGAGCGCCGCGATGCCGGCCGCCCGTGCCTCGAGCACGGTCAAGTCGCCGACGCATGCCTCGTCCGTTCGTCCCGCGTTATCCACGACGAGCACATCGCCCGGCCGCGCCGCACCGAACGCCTCGAGGAAGACGTCGACGCTGCCGTAATGGCGGGCGGGGAGCGCGCGCCCGGCGATCGTTGCGCCGGCCACAACGGGCGCAATACCAGGCGGTGCCAGCCGCAGCGGTACGCCGCGTCGTACACATCCGTCGGCGATGAGGGCCGTCGAAAGCTCCACCTGATCCAGGTCAACCATCTGATCTGAACCCACCGCGTCCTGCTTTCGCTGTTTCGGAGGCGCGTCGGATTGCGAGCAGGGCAGCCGCCGCAGTCTTCGCGTGACGCGCCGCGGCCGGGTCCCGGCGAGACCCACCGACGGCGTACGCACCGTCGACGAGCAGCACCACTTGCGCGGCCAGGTCGGTGTCTTCCGCGCCCGCCTCGACGAGGAGCTGGTGAACGAGCGCCTCCCGAGCGCGGAGGTGTGCCAGCGCGGCCTCATGAACGGGGTGGCCCAGCTGGTTGATCTCGAGCGATGCGTTGATGAACGCGCATCCCCCCTTCGTCTTCGTACGGAGGGCGTTCTCGATCACGTCGAAGAGCGCCAGGATCACCGGATCGCCGGTCTCCTCGGAGCGGCGTCTCGCGTTCGTCTCGAGGCTAAGGAGTGCGCGTCGGCTGCGATCGCTGAGTGCTTCGGCGACGAGCCGATCCTTGGAGCCGAAGTGCTGGTAGAGGGTTCGCTTCGTGACCCCCGCCTGCGCTGCGATCGCATCCACTCCCGTGGCCGTGATGCCGCGCTCATATGTCAGCTCGCTCGTCGCCCCGAGGAGCGCATCGTGTGCATTTGGTCGGTCGGTCATAGCGGCTAGTATACATACCGATCGGTAGAGTGGCGTCGCCTTCGGCAGCGCGCCGAAGTCGACCACACGCAAGCCGGCCTCGGACAACGTCCGACCTTCCCGCCTTGCCGTCCCCGGCGTCCCGCACGTTCCCCGTGGAGCTCGAGCTGAGCCTTCCGTGCCAGGTCGGTGAGCCTCGGGATCATGCGCGAGGACATACAAGGAGTCAGAGCCGGACTTGTGCGTCGTCGGCTTCGTGGTAACGTTCATGGCAACGAGTATACCGATCGGTATGTATACTGCCTTGGACAATCGCGGTCGACAGTACTTCGAGGAGGCCTCCATCGGTGAAAGCTCTCATTCGCTCCGACAAGGTTCCCGCCCCCGCCGGGCCGTATTCGCCCGGGCTACGGGTGGGTGAGTGGATCTTCCTGTCCGGCCAAGGCGGCTTCGATCCGAACACAGGCATGGTCGTCAGCGACGATCTGGCCGAGCAGACCGAGCAGACCTTCAACAACATCGAGACGGTGCTCGAGACTGCCGGAGCAACGCTCGACGACGTCGTTTCGTGCTTGGTCCACCTCGTTGACCTGACTGACTTCCCCGCGTTCAACGCCGTCTACGGACAGAAGTTCACAGGAGTGAAGCCGGTACGGACGACCGTGCGCGCGGACCTCGTTGCCGGCCTGCTCGTCGAGATCACGGTGATCGCTCGAGCCATCTAGCGCCTGTCCAGTCTCCACATCTGAACCGCAACAAAGGACTCGTGCATGCCTCTCGTGAAGGTGAATCTGCTCAAGGGCCGCTCGGCGAAAGACAAGGACTCGATCGCCGCCTCGATCCAGACGGCCCTCGTCAGCACCCTCGAAGTGTCCGATTCCAACCGGTATCTGCTGTTCAACGAGTACGACGGTGAGAGCTTCCGTCATACCAGCGGTTATCTCGGCATGGCCTACACCGACCGGTTGCTGATCATTGAAATCACTACTCGGGAGGGCGATGACGATGAGCTCAAGAAGTCGCTGCTCGCCGAGATCAACCGCAATCTGGTCGCGGCCGGCGTGGTCGGTGGCGACGACGTGTTCGTCCTGATCACCGAGATCGGCGACGCCAATGTCTCCTTCGGCAACGGACTCGCCCAGCGGGCACCGACCTCGCAGCCGGAGTCACAGTCCTAGTGGGCGGCGACACGGGGGCCTAGCCCGGCTGCCGCCGCAGCGTGGCATGGCTCAGCCGGCCGAGAACTTGCCGCCGACCTGAACGGTCCCGACACCCGCGAACGTGAAACAGCACCACACGGCCGCGACCCCGCCGACCCCGATCCCAGCGCATCTCTCCTCGGAAGGAAGTCCCCTCATGAACGCGATTGTCAGCCTGATCGTGGCCGAGCACCAGCTCAAGCTCCAGCGCGAGGCCGAGACCGAGCGCCTGGCGAAGGAGGCGCTCGAGATCGGTGGCGGCTCCCGCCGCAGTCCCGTGCAGCGTCTCGCCGGACGGTCCGCTCGCGGCCTCAGCCGGGGCCTCGCGGCACTCGCCGCCCGCGTCGATCCGATCGAGGCCGGCCGCCAGTCGACCTCCAGCGACCGGAAGGGCCGGCCCAGCCTTTCCGAGGCCCGGACGACGGGTATCCGCGGCGGAACCGGTAGCAGTTGCTGCAGCCGGCAATGGCGAGACCCCTAGGCGCATGAACCGCCGCGTCTCACATCTCATCGCGAGTTGGCGCACCGGGCTCCCTCGCCCCGTGCTCATCCTTCAAGCGGGAGATGCCCTCAACTACTTCGGCTACGGGCTCATCCTTCCCTTTGAGATCATCTACCTGCACCAGGTACGTGGCTTTTCAACGTCGACAGCCGGACTGGTTCTCGCGGCGACCATGGCGACGGCCGCCATCGTCACCCCGCCGACGGGAGCGCTGCTCGACCGGTACTCCGCCAAGGCGATCGTGGTCGCTGGGAGCCTGGCGAGCGCCCTGGGCTACGCCGGCTTCGCTTTCGTAGAAAGTCCCTGGCAGGCCTTTGCCTGCGCGATCGTCAGCGGAGTCGGGCTCGGCGCCGCAGGGACGGCCGACCGAACATTGGTCGTCAGGCTGGTCACGAAGGGGCAGCGAGCGGCCGCCTTCGCGCTCAATCGCGTCACGGGCAACTTCGGTCTCGGTTTCGGCGCGACCGTCGGCGGCTTCATCGTCGCAGCCGCACCGCAGCTCAGCACGTTCCAACTTCTCTACTTCTTCGACGCTGTCACCTACGCCGGGTTCGCACTGATCGTGCTCGCTGCCGTGCCGAGCCCGCGAGCCGAGACCGTCACAGCGACACACGCCAACGGAACCGGCTTTCGCGCGGTCGCTCGAGATCGGATCTTCCTCGTTGTGATCGCAGCCAACATCGTGCTCGTCGTCGTCGGCCACACGTTCTTCTCGAACATCCTGCCACCCTTTGCAGAGGCCCACACACCGGTCGGCCCCGCCGCGATCGGGATCATCTTTCTCGTCAACACGTCCTTCGTCGTCATCGCGCAGATCCCGGCGGTGCGCGTCGTGGCACGGATGCGACGCACACGCGCCTTCGCGGCGGCAAGCGTGTTCTTTGCGGTGGCCCTGCTCGCGGTGTTGCCAGCGACGGTTATGCACTCGGAGGTCGCTGCGACCAGTCTCCTCGTCGGCGTCGCGATCGTCTTCGCCATCGGCGAATGCTTTCACATTGTTGTTCTCGGGCCGCTGGTGGCGGACATGGCTCCAGCCCATCTGCTGGGCCGCTACCTGTCTGTCTACGGTCTGACGTTCAGCATTTCCCTGGCCCTCGGCCCGGCGATTGGTGGCCTTCTCCTGCAGACCGCGCCAAACGCCATCTGGTGGGGTGGCGCGCTTGCCGCGGTGCTGGCCGGAGCTGTCCTTCTTCGGCTCGGCGGCCGCATTCCCGACCCGCACCGCGAAGCACAGTCACGACTTGCGTCGACGCCAGCGGCCGAGTGAGGTCCTGCCGAGACAGGGACATGGGGGGTTTGCGCCCGATGAGCAAGGCCGCTTGCCATTGCGTCCGTCGGTCGGCGGACCGCAGGATTGAGCGGCGACGGCTTCGTGGTCAGGCCTTTGACCGTCCGTGACGAGCGACGCTCGTGTTCGGTGTTGAGCTGGAAGCCGAGGAAGGCGGGTTCGAGGTCGAGCTCGGCCGTGGCCGTGGTAGGGTTGGGGAGCTCAGAACGGGTCGTGGGTATGCACACGAGCGCGCCTGCGGTGACAGTGGCTGTTGGACAGTCCGGTATTGCACGACGCTTCGGTCAAGAGCCGGTCCATCTGAGCACGGAACTCCGGCCGACATAGCTCAGCGGTAGAGCAGCTGTTTCGTAAACAGCAGGTCCTCGGTTCAAATCCGAGTGTCGGCTCCACCCTTGCGCCCGTCCCACCTGGCATCCGTTGAGTGCATGGTCATCGTGGCCCCGGGCCACCCCGCGTGGGCCTGCCGACCAGCGAGGACCAGCTGGCCCGCGCCCGCCCTAGGCGATCTTGCGGCGGTAGATGCGCATGGCGAGGAAGTAGGCGACGACGAGGAGGCCGACACACCATGCGAGGGCGATCCAGATATCGGAGCCGACTGGCCGTTGTGTGAACAGGTCGCGAATCGCGTTGACGATCGAGGTCACCGGCTGGTTTTCGGCGAATGCGCGCACTGGGCCGGGCATGGTCTCGGTCGGGTACGAACGCTGAGCTGATGAACGGCAGGAAGATCAGCGGATAGGCGAACGCGCCGGCGCCATCCGGAGTTGTCGCGGTCAGGCCGGGGATCACGGCGAGCCAGGTCAATGCCAGGGTGAACAGGATCAGGATACCGGCGACCGCGAGCCATGCCTCCACGCCCGCCGGTGAGCGGAAGCCCATGACGACGGCGACGGCCACGACGACCACGATCGAGACGAGATTGGCGACCAGCGAGGTCAGCACGTGCGCCCATAGCACGGACGACCGTGCGATCGGCATGGATTGGAAGCGCTCGAAGATGCCGCTCTTCATATCCAGGAAGAGCCGGAATGCCGTGTACGAGATGCCCGATGCGATCGTGATGAGCAGGATGCCGGGCAGCAGGTAGGTCACGTACGGATCAGACCCGGAGTGGATCGCGCCGCCGAACACGTAGACGAACAGCAGCATGAAGGCGATCGGCATGATCGTGGTCGTGATGATGGTGTCGAGACTGCGGGTGATGTGGCGCAGCGATCGTCCGGTCAGGACGGCCGTGTCGCCCAGGAAGTGGGTGGTCATCGTTGTTCCTTACCTTCGCTGGCGCCGTCAGTGCCGCCCTGGTCCCGGTCGCCGACGATGGCGAGGAAGACGTCCTCGAGGGTCGGCTGTTTCTCCACGTACTCGACCGTGGCCGGCGGGAGCAACTGCTTGAGCTCGGCGAGGGTGCCGTTCACTCTGATCCGACCCTCGTGAAGGATCGCGATCCGGTCGGCGAGCTGTTCGGCCTCGTCGAGGTACTGCGTCGTCAGCAGCACCGTCGTCCCCTGCTCGGAGAGCTTCTTGACGGCTTGCCACACCTCGATTCGCCCCTGCGGGTCGAGCCCGTTCGTCGGCTCGTCGAGGAAGATCACCGGTGGATCCCCGATGAGGCTCATCGCGATGTCGAGACGGCGACGCATACCGCCCGAATAGGTCGACACCCTCCGCTCCGCCGCGTCGGTCAGCCCGAAGCGATCGAGCAGGTCATCCGCGATCGCGTCGGAGTTCTTGAGGTGTCGCAGGCGGGCGACCAGCACGAGGTTCTCCCGGCCACTGAGGATCTCGTCGACGGCCGCGAACTGGCCCGTGAGGCTGAACGATTCCCGGACGTACGCAGCCTGTGTGCCGACATCGAATCCGTTGACGACGGCGGTCCCCGCGTCGGCCCGGAGCAACGTGGACAGGATCTTGACGACCGTCGTCTTGCCCGCCCCGTTCGAGCCGAGCAGGGCGAAGATGCTGCCCCGCGCCACGTCGAAGTCGACGCCGCGCAGGACCTGCAGCTCCTTGTATGACTTCTCGAGGCCCTGCACGTGGACCGCGGGCCCATGGACCGGCGTGGTTGTCATTCACTTCTCCCGTTCCTGTTATCACCGTATGCATACGATGTATACGCGACGCCCGCAGTCTAGGTATGCGGCGTATACTTGTCAAGCGATGAAGCAACAGAACGCCACAGGGCACGTGGAGACGCCTGGACGTCCCACCCTCACCCGCGCGGCGGTCGTGGCCCGTGCGCTCGAGATCGGTACCGCCGAAGGGCTCGAGGCGGTC
The DNA here is from genome assembly GCA_963813705.1 of uncultured Chloroflexia bacterium. Taxonomy (GTDB): domain Bacteria; phylum Chloroflexota; class Limnocylindria; order Limnocylindrales; family CSP1-4; genus Chersky-267. The sequence continues at coordinate 882,940 of CAWFAH010000011.1, read as the reverse complement.
AGCCTGCGACGCCTGGCGCAGGAACTCCGGGTCACGCCGATGGCCCTCTACCGCCACGTTCGCGACAAGCAGGACCTCATCAACGCCATGACGGAGGTTGTGCTTGAGGGAATGGACGCAGGCCCCGGCGTCCGACCGGAGATGACCTGGACCGAACGGTTGCGGCTGGAGATCGACAACTACAAGGAGCAGATCGACGCCCGTCCGCTCGCCCTGCCCCTCAGCATCGCGTACAACGCCGAAGGGCCCCCGTCCTTCTGGAGGGTTCTGGAGCGCCTGTTGGCCATCCTGCTGGATGCGGGGTTTGCGCGGCGGGAGGCGATCATCCTTATCCGCATGATCTCGAACCTCCTCGCGGGCTACCTCCTGCTGCTCCAGCAGGGCACGCCCGCGGACGCCACGGCGCTCGACGCCCACCAGCTCGACCTAGTGCGACGGCGCCTCGTGCTCGCCCAGCTGAGCCTGCCTCGCGACGAATTCCCGAACCTGGTCGAAAGCGCGGAGGACACGGCCGAGGTCTGGCTGACCGACCCGAACCACTGGTGGGGCAACACGGTCGACTTGATCACGTTCGGCTTGGAGCGAATGCTCGAGCGCACCCGCGACGGATCACAGGGGTAGCAGGGCGCCCCTTCGCTTCGCTCATCGTCGTACGACGACGATTGCCTGCCGGCTCATCCGGGCCGCCACCGGCCCGCCCCGGATTCAGCTCGTTTGCGCCGCCTCGTACTTCGACTGCGTCAGACTGAACCAGTTGCCCGAGTCGTCCCGGAAGAGGGCCTCGATCCCGTACGGCCGGTCGGCCGGCTCCTGGAGGAAGGTCACGCCCTTTGCCTTGAGCTCGGCGTAGGTGGCCCGGCAGTCGTCCGTCTCGATCACTCCGCCGCCCATCGCGCCCTTGGCGACGAGCGAGCGCACGGTCTCGGCGTCCTCCGGGCTGAACATCGGCGGGGCGGGATAGGTGAGCAGGATCGCGAGGTCCGGCTGACCCTTCGGACCGACGGTGAGCCAGCGGAAGCCGTCAAGGACGGCGTCGTTGCGAACCTCGAAGCCGAGCGTCTCCGTGTAGAACTGCTTGGCCCGTTCCTGGTCGAGCACGAAGACGGTGACGTGTGACAGGCGCTTGATCATCGTCGTCCTCCTGGGGTTGTTCGCCCACGACGGTAGGCGCGATCGGCCGCGCGATGCTTCTCCGTGGTTGCGGTGTTGGCCCGCTCGGACGAGTCCACATGAGGACGACGCACCCAGGGATCGGCGGCGGCCCGCCACGCTCGCACGGATGCCCGTTGGTAGGCCGACGGCGTCTCCCCCACGACTCGCCGGAAGAGCGAGCTGAACGAGCCGAGGCTGGCGAACCCGACCGCGAAGCAGACCTCGGTGACCGTCAGGTTGGCCGTCCGGAGGAGGGTCTTCGCCCGCTCGAGCCGCCGGCGGGTCAGGTAGGCGCGCGGCGTCTCGCCGTAGGCGGCGACGAAGGCGCGGGCGAAGTGGTGCTTCGAGTAGCCGGCCGCCCGCGCGATCGCATCGAGATCGAGCGGCTCGGCGTAGTCCAGGTCGATCAGGTCGTGGGCGCGACGGAGCGCGGGCAGGGTGAACAGCGGCAGCGCTGGCATCTCTCGAATTATGGTTCAGCCCGTCAGACGACTCCCCCCACGGCGAGCCTTGCCCAGACCCGCTGGCGCTTGAACGGGCGTTTCAGGGCCGCCTCAGTCCGCAGTCCGGTGTCGTGCATAGCTCGAGCCCGAGCTGCGCGAGCCCTTCGGCCAACGGCGTGAAGCCGAGGTTGCCAGCGAAGGAGCGAGAACTGACGCCGGCGGGGATACCGCGGACGAGGACCACCCCGCCGGAGTCTCCTGGGGCCGCCGCGATGCGCGCGGCGATCATGCACGGGAAGTAGTCGCCGTCCTCGGGATGAAGGTAGTCGCCCTTCTCGGCCACGGTGCCGGAGCGGTAGATGTCGCGCCCGTCGATCTCGACCTGGTCACCGGTGGCGATGTCCGCACAGCCGAGGGCCTTCGTGCCCTGCGCGAGGACCCGATACCCGCCCGTGCCCATGTCGATGACGTTGAGGTGCCCCCACGGGATCCGATCCGGCGCCACGACGAGGTAGTTGATGTCGGAGCTCGCGCAGCGATGGCCGGGATATGGACAGGTCGTATCCCGGGCGGCGGGGCCGAAGGTGCCGCGGATCGTGACCCCATCGGGGTCGTAGGCCACGGTCCCCTCGCTCGTGCAGTGCCCGGTCGAGGTCAGGACGATGGTGTCGCCATGGCGGGCATAGACGCCGCCCGCGCAGTAGCCCCACAGTTGCTGGCCGGCCAGGACCGGCGGATCGTAGAGGGGCGTCGTCCGGTGAGGCGTCGTGATGACCTGCACAGCCGTCAGCGCGCCCCAGCCGAGGAGCGCGCCCGCCAGGACGACGGCCGCCAGGCGCATGACACGCGTTCGCACCATCACGACGGTTCGCTCAGCGCGGCGACGGATACGGGATGGTCCTTCCGGTGGCGCCGTCGACGAGCCTGCGGGAGCGCAGGGGCTCGCGAAGCGCGACGGTGACCCACCCACCCGTGTCATACCAGCCGACCATCGTCTGGCTGCCGGTGCGTGCCCGGTAGGCATCGCTGACGCGCAGGGTGACGGTCACCGCGTCTGAGCCGTAGTCGATCGACGGCGTCAGCCATTCGCTGCCGGTGGAATCGTCGGCGGGCCATTGCTCGACGTGAACATCGAAGCTCGTCATGTCCTGGACCTTCGACACGTCGAACGGATGATGTTGGTCGAAGGAGCTGTTGGCCCCGCCCATCCCGGTGAGGTTCCAGGCCACGGTCTCACCTCCGCCACCCGCCGCCGTGCCGGCAAAGGCACAGCCGGCCAGGGCTCCGACCAGTACCAGGGCGGCAAGGATGACGGGGACCGGGAGTGAGCGTTGCTTCATGCGCCTATCGATCACACAGGAGTCGCCCGGGCGCAAGGGGTCGAAAGTCGCCGATCGGGCGGAGGATTGACCAGGCGCACCGCTGAGCGAGGCGATGGCGCCGGGACGTGCCCGACCAGCGGGCGCCGAGTCGCAGAACGCATCGCTGGGCTCATCGTCCAGAAACAATTCGCGTGCAGGCTCATGGCCCTTGATCGTGTACGGGAGAAGCGTCGTGATCCAGCAGGATCAGCGGGAGGCTCCCGACCAGGCGGCCCTCGAGCGCATGCGTCGGGCCTTCAACGATCCGGATGCGACCGAGGAGTTCAGCGGAGCCGCTTCGTCGACGATGGGCGATGAGGTTCGCGAGCCGATGTCACGCGACGACAGCGACCTCGAGTGCTAGTCGCGGGCCTCGACCCCGCGTCGCACCGCGAGTGACCGACCGACCTCCTTCGACCGGGCCGGTGGGGCGCGCCATCGGTCGAAATGGCACTGGCGAGCCGGCCCGACGGCCCCGAGCATCACGAGCGAGCGCGAATGTCGGGCGAGCCCGGCCCACACCGTTCCAGTGCCTCTGAAAGGGGGGTCGAGCCATGACCGTTCTCGTTGCGTATGCGACTCGCCACGGAGCCACGAAGGGGATCGCCGAACGGATCGCCGACACGCTTCGCGTCGCCGGCCTCGACGTCGAAACGGCCCAAGCCGGATCCGTCAGGTCCGTCGAGAGTTTCGACGCGTTCGTCATCGGCAGCGCCGCCTACATGTTCCACTGGCAGAAGGAGGCGACCAATCTCGTCCGTCGCAACCGGAGCGCGATGGCCGGCAAGCCCGTCTGGCTGTTCAGCAGCGGGCCCCTCGGGACGGAGCCGCTCGACTCCAAAGGTCGCGATCAGAAGGAGGCCGCCATCCCGAAGGAGATCGAGGAGCTCCGAGCCGCAACGGCCGCCCGTGACCATCGGGTCTTCTTCGGAGCCTATTCGAAGGACCAGAAGCCCGTCGGGCTCGGCGAGCGACTCGTCTCGGTGATGCCGGCGGCACGGAACGCGCTGCCGGAAGGGGACTTCCGGGACTGGGCGGACATCGAGGCGTGGGCCTCCGCGATCGCCCGCGACCTGACGTCGGGTCGTCCAGCCCGACCGACCTCCGAGGGTCTCCTGACGACCACGGCTGGGGCGTGATCCCGGTCCGGGTCCGGATCGCCGGGAGCGCCTGGGAGACGTCGCTCTTCCCCAAGGACGGGCGCTATCTCGTGCCGATCAAGGCCACCGTGCGCGCGGCCGAAGGGCTCGCCGAAGGCGACACGGTCACGCTCCAGCTGTCCATCCGGGTCTGAGCTGGGCCGGCCCGCGACATCGACCTGGGATCAGTACCCCGACCCGCCGCCGCTGCCGGGATTGCACGCGGCCAGGATGGCCACGATGAGCGGCAGGAGCAGGACGAGGCGCCCCGGGATCGGTCGGCGAATGACGGTGGAAAGCTGGCTTCTTCGAGCGAACATCTGAACGGACCTCCACCTCTGGTTCGCCGCGCAGGTCCCGTCGGTTCTCGCGACGGCCGGGATCAGGGATCGGCCGGGGCGTGGATCGGGGCCCGGAGCGCCACGGGATCGCCCAGCCAGGACGCGGCCGGCGTGGCCCAGTAGCGGGCCATCGCCTCGAGGCGCGGCGCATACGTCCCCCGCGCAGCCTCGAACGCCGGCCAGGCGTCGTCCGCGGGCACGAGCGTGTAGCCCGCCTGCGCGAGGCGGTAGTGGGCGGCCTCGAAGTCGGCGTGGTCCAGGCTGGTCGGCTCGCCGACCCGGAACCCGAGGTTGGAGATGTCCTCCACGAGATGGGTCCCGACACGCTTGGCCAGCTTGGCCTCGCCCCGCGGGACGCCGACGATCGTCGTCAGGACGAGGCACGAGGCGTCGAGCACCGTCCCGAGGGCGCTGATCCAGGACAGGTTGTCGTGGCTCGAGCGGAAGTAGCCGAGCAATGGGTACGCGACGTGCGAGTCGAGGACTTCGACCGCCCAGTGCTCCCACTCGTCGAACAGCGCCGGGAGGCGGCCGACCAGGTCGAGCTGCGCGTACGTCTCGAGGAGCGCGACGGCCGACGGCGGCGCACCTGCCGCCGCCTGGAGGGCGACGACCTGGACCTCGCGGCGCTGGTACGAGCCGTACAGCGAGAAGAGGAACGTCACCACGAGGGCGATGGCGCCGAGCCCGCTGAGCGCGGCGACCACGATCACGACCCGCGCCGGCCCGCCGACCGCCACGATGTCGCCGAAGCCGAGGGTGAGCACCGATGTGGCCGCGAAGTACATCGTGCTGCCGAGATCGAGGTTCGGGGGCTGCAGCTCGTCGCGCAGGGCATACAGGATCAGCCCGTAGCCCACGATGAGTGCCACGAGCCACGCGATCAGGAGCGTGACGGTCGCTGCCGGGGCGAACAGCCCGAGCAGCCGGTCGTACGACCGGTCCGGCCGGCCATCACGCAGCGCGCGCAACCCGCGCCACGAACCGCGGACGAGGTAGCGGCCGATCCGGAACCAGCCGGGCGTCGGACGCGGGACCACGACCGTCTCGAACATGTCCCAGTAGGCAACCGTCAGGAGCAGCACGCCCAGGACGACGGCGACGACTTCCATGCTCCTCGATCATCCCACGCCACGGCCGTTCCGGGCGCTGGCTGGCCGGTCCGGCGCCGGTCGCGGCTCCGGCGGCGAACGTGCCGTTGACCTGGCGGTGCGACGATCCGCCCGACAGGCACGGACACGCGGAGGGAGCCGTTCATGGAGCGACCATCGGCAACCAGGCGAACCATCGGCCTCGTGGCCCACGACAACAAGAAGGTCGACCTGGTCGAGTGGGCGACGTTCAATCGGCAGCTCCTCCTCCGCCACGACCTCGTCGCCACCGGGACCACCGGGACGCTCCTCGAGGAGCAGCTCGGCGTCGGCGTCCTCAAGCTGCAGAGCGGTCCGCTCGGCGGCGACCAGCAGCTCGGGGCGATGATCGCCGACGACGCGATCGACTTCCTGGTCTTCTTCTGGGACCCGCTCGAACCGCAGCCGCACGACCCCGACGTCAAGGCCCTCCTCCGCATCGCGGTCGTCTGGAACATCCCGGTCGCCTGCAACCGGGCGTCGGCCGATTTCATGATCTCGTCACCGCTCATGAGCGGGACCTACGAGCGGACGCGGCCCGACTACCAGACCTACATCGACCGGTTCCTCCCGCCCGGCTGACGCGCGCTGGGCCGGTGCTAGGATCGCGTCGCCCGGCCGGAGCGGGGCCGAACCGGCAGCTCGAGTGCCGCTTCATCAGGTGTAGGGATCGAGGTCGTCCAGATGCGTGCGCTCGTCCTCCGTGCCCGCTGGGAGCCACGCGACCCCGGCGCCGACCTCGAGGTTCGGCGGGCGGACGGCGCGAGACGCGTCACCCGCCGCGGGTCGCAGGTCTGGCGCGAGCCGACCATCCGGCTCGAGACCCTGCCGGACCCGGCGCCGCGGGCCGACGAGGTCGTGATCGGGGTCCGCGCGGTCGGGATCTGCGGCTCCGACCTCCACTTCGTCGAGCGCGACCCGGACGGTTACATGCTCTATCCCGGGATGGTCGGGTCACCGGTCGTGACGGGCCATGAGTTCGCGGGCGTCGTGGAGGCGGTGGGCGCCGACGTCCGCGACCTCGCCGTCGGCGATCCCGTCTGCGCCGAGGAGATCGCCTGGTGCGGCGAGTGCTTCGCCTGCCGCGCCGGCCGCCCGAACAACTGCACCCGGCTCGAGGAGCTCGGCTTCACGTTCGACGGCGCGCACGCGGAGCGCGTCGTGACCCGGGCGCGCTACTGCTGGTCGCTCGGCCCGCTGCTCGAGGCCGGGATCCCGCCGGACCGGGCGTTCGAGCTCGGGGCCCTCGTCGAGCCGACGGCCGTCGCCTATATCGGCCTGTTCGTGAGTGCCGGCGGGTTCATGCCCGGCTCCCGGGTGGGCGTGATCGGGGCCGGGCCGATCGGGCTCGCGAGCATCGCCCTGGCGCGCGCCGCCGGAGCCGGCCGGATCCTCGCCTTCGAGCCCAGCGAGGGCCGCCGCGAGCTGGCCACGGCGATGGGCGCCGACGAGGCCGTCGACCCGAGCGGATTTGGTCCCAGGCGACCTGGTGGCGCAGGCACGCGAGCGTACCGCCGGTCGGGGCCTCGACGTCTGGGTCGAGGCGAGTGGCGCGGCCGGCGTGACCGAGGGCATGGTCGCGACGCTCGCTCCGGGCGGACGGGCCGTCCTGCTCGGTCGTGGGCCGCACCGCGTGGATCTCGATCCGGAGTGGCTCATCGTCCCGGGTGCGGCGATCCACGGTTCGATCGGCCATTCCGGCTCGGGCGCCTTCGGCCGGGTCATCGAGCTGCTGGCAGCCGACCGCCTGAACCTCGGCGCGATGGTGAGCCGGCGGGTCGATCTCGCGGGGGCGGCGAGCCTCCTCGACGGGCAGCCACGACGGGACGCGGGCAAGACGATCGTCGTGCCCTGACAGGTCGAACTGGTCCTCGATCTCGGGTCACAACCGGACCTTCTCCGCATACCGCTCAACGGTCAGGATGGATCCATCACCTCACGCAGCGTATTCGAGGACGAGATGGAACTCCTGATCCTGACCGCAATCGTCGTGGCCCTGCTGGTCGCCTTCGACCTGCTGGCGATCACGTTCGGCGCCGACTCGCGCGAGTCGTTCGCGGGCGACCGCGACCGCCCCGCCGCCTGACGCGAAGGAGCGCGACAATGGACCCCCGAGGAACGATCTTCCTGGCCACCGATCACCTGGCCGAGCTCAACCGGGAGGCCGAGCATGAGCGCCTCGCACGAACGGCACGGACCACCGGCCGCCCCGGCCGACACGCCGGCGGGACGATGATGGCCACGCTGACGAGCTACCTGCGGGCCATCCGGCGGGCCGAGATCCGGAAGCCGGCGAACGTCGCATGGTGACCTGGGCCGAGCTCGAGACGGCCGCCCCCGCCATCGCCGCCGAGGGTCGCCGACTCCTCCATCGGACCGGTCACGGCTCGGCGCTCCTGGCGACCGTGCGCGATGACCAGCCGCCGCGGATCCATCCGATCTCGCTGGCCATCGTCGATGGCCGGCTCTACGCGTTCATCCTCGGCTCGGCCAAGCGGACCGACCTCGAGCGCGACGGCCGCTACGCCCTCCACTCGCTCCAGGATCCGGCCGCCCCGAGCGAGTTCGCGGTGCGCGGCCGGGCGAGCGCGGTGCACGACCCGGCCGTCCGGTCGGCGATCGCCGCGGACTGGTACTTCGACGCGGACGACACGTACGAGCTGTTCGAGTTCGGCATCGAGTCGGCCCTGCTCGGTACGCGCCCGACGGCGGACGATTGGCCCCCGATCTACTCGTCGTGGCACGCGGAGCGTCCGTCGGCGACGCCGCGCTGAGGCCGGACCCGGCCGGGGCAATCCACCATCCGTCAGCCGGTATGCTGAACGACCCCAGGAGGTCACGCTGATGGATCCCGCGACGGATTCCCCTCGCTCGGACCGGCCGGCCCCCGCCCGCTACCTCGTCACCGGGGCCCTCGGCTGCATCGGCGCCTGGACGGTCCGGACGATCGCTCGCGACGGCAACCCGGTGGTCGCATTCGACCTGGCGACCGACGCCCGCCGGCTCGCCCAGATCACGACGCCCGAGGAGCTCGCCGGGATCACCCGGGTGAGCGGCGACATCACCGATCTCGAGTCGATCGAGCGGGTCATCGACGAGCACGCGATCAGCCACGTCATCCATCTCGCCGCGCTCCAGATCCCGTTCTGCCGCGCCGATCCCCCGCGCGGCGCCCGGGTCAACGTCGTCGGGACGGTCAACGTGTTCGAGGCGGTCCGCCGGCGAGCCGAGCGGATGGGCCCGGTCGTGTACGCCGGATCGATCGGGATGTACTCCCTCGGCGACGCGGATCCCGCGACGGGCCGCCTCGAGGCCGATGCCGTGCCCCACCCGGCGACCGCATACGGCGTCTACAAGCTCGCCAACGAGGGCACGGCCCGCGTGTACTGGAACGAGCACGGCCTGTCGAGCATCGGGCTGCGACCGATGACGGTCTACGGCCCGGGTCGCGACCAGGGCATGACGAGCACGCCCACCAAGGCGATCGCGGCCGCCGTCCTGGGGTTGCCGTACACGATCAGCTTCGGCGGACGGACGCTCTTCCAGTACGCCGAGGACGCGGCCAGGACATTCGTGATCGCCAGCCAGAGCGGGCTCCAGGGAGCGCACACGTTCAACCTCGGCGGCAGCCTCGCGCACCTGCGCGAGTTCGTCGCCGCGATCGATGCCGCGGTGCCCGGTGCCGGGTCCCGAATCGAGATCGCCGAGCCCGGGCTACCGTTCCCCGAGGAGATCGCCTCGGAGGCGATCGGCGCGCTCGGTCCGGTCCCGGTGACGCCGCTCCCGACGGGCATCGCCCGCACCGCCGAGCTGTTCCAGGCGCTCCACGCGCGCGGCGCGCTGGTCCCGGAGGAGCAGGGGCTCGAGCCGCTCGCCTGAACGCGACGGGCCCGGCCGCCGGGTCGCGCGGCGCATGATCCCCCGATGGGGCACGATGCCGATCCGATGACCCGCCCGCCCGATCCGCCGACCGGCGCCACCATGTCGACGCCGGTCGAGCGCGCCGACGTCGCGATCATCGGTGGCGGGATCCTCGGGCTCGCGACGGCGCTGCAGCTCCAGCGGCGACGCCCGGACCTTCGCCTGGCGGTCCTGGAGAAGGAACCCGGGCTCGGCCGCCACCAGTCGGGGCACAACAGCGGGGTGGTCCACGCCGGCCTGTACTACGCCCCCGGATCGCTCAAGGCCAAGCTATGCCGCGAGGGGAAGCGCGAGCTCGAGCACTTCGCCGAGCAGCATGCGATCCCGATGCGCCATCCCGGCAAGCTCGTCGTCGCCGTGCGCGACGAGGAGCTCCCGCGGCTCGATCGGCTGCGCGAGCGGGCCGAGGCGAACGGCGTCGAGGGCCTCGAGGCCGTCGGGGTCGAGCGGATCCGCGAGCTCGAGCCGCGGGCGGCGGCGATCCGGGGGCTGTGGTCGCCGCGGACGGGGATCATCGATTACCGGGCGGTCGTGGCGGCGCTCGCTGACGAGATCCGCGGTCTCGGCGCGACCGTCGAGACGGGCCGTCGGGTGACGGGCCTCGCCGAGCGGGGATCGGAGGTGGTCCTGGCCACGGAGCGCGGACCGCTCGTCGCCGGGCGGGTCGTGGCCTGCGCCGGCCTCCAGGCCGACCGGGTCGCGTCGATGAGCGGCGAGCGCGGTGGCGACGTCCCGAGGATCGTGCCGTTCCGGGGCGACTACTACACGCTCACGCCCGACGCCCGGGGCCTCGTGACACGTCTGCTCTACCCGGTCCCGGACCCGCGCTTCCCGTTCCTGGGCGTCCACTTCACCCCGCGGATCGACGGCGAGGTGTGGGCGGGGCCGAACGCCGTCGTCGCGCTCGCCCGCGAGGGCTACCGGCGCCGGGACGTCGACCTCCGCGACGCGGCCGCCACGCTCGCCTACCCGGGCTTCTGGCGGCTCGCCCGGCGCCACCTCTGGATGGGGCTCGCCGAGACGTGGCGGGACTGGTCGAAGCGGGCGTACGCCGCCGAGCTGCGGCGCTATCTCCCCGACCTGCGGATCGACCAGCTGGCACCCGGGCCCTCCGGGGTACGTGCGCAGGCCCTCGCAGCGGACGGTACGCTCATCGACGACTTCAGCCTCGGCGGCACCAGCCGGGTCCTCCACGTCCGCAACGCCCCGTCGCCGGGGGCCACCGCGGCGCTGGCCATCGGGCGGGTGCTCGCGGAGCAGGCCATCGACCGGTTCGAGCTGCACTGATTGAGGAGGACGCTCCGTGACGACGACGCGGCCGGTTCGCTGGGGCATCCTCGGGACCGGCGGGATCACCGCGAAGCTGCTGGCCGGCGCCGCGGCCTCGCCCGACGCGGAGGTCGTCGCGGTCGGCAGTCGGGACACCGCCCGGGCGACCGCCTTCGCCGCGGCCAACGGCATCCCGCGCGCCCACGGCTCCTACGACGACCTGCTCGAGGACCCCGCGGTGGAGGCCGTCTACATCTCCCTGCCGAACGCGCTCCATCACCCGTGGACCATGCGCGCGCTCGCCGCCGGAAAGCACGTGCTGTGCGAGAAGCCGTACTCGCGCCACCCCGACGAGGTCGTTTCCGCGTTCGACCTGGCCGATCGGGGAGGCCTCGTCCTGTCCGAGGCCTTCATGTGGCGCCACCACGCGCAGGCGGACCGGATCGTCGGGCTCCTGCCCGAGCTCGGCCGGCTCGAGCTGATCCGGGCGTCGTTCAGCTGGCGCCTGACCGATCCAGCCGACGTCCGGCTGCGGCCCGACCTCGACGGCGGCTCGCTCATGGACGTCGGCTGCTACGCCGTGAGTGGCAGCCGGATGCTCGCCGGCGAGGACCCGACGGTGGTGTTCGGGATGAGCGTTCCGGGCCCGACCGGCGTCGACGTCCGCTTCGCGGGCGTCCTCCACTTCCCCAGCGGGACGATCGCCGAGATCAGCTCGGGCTTCACGAGCGACTTCCGCAGCCTCGAGGCGATCGGCACCGACGGATCGGCCGAGCTGACGGACCCGTGGCACGCCCGGCCGGCCGTGATCGTCCGCGACGGGACGGCCAGCGCGCTCGACGACGCGGATCCGTATCGCCTCGAGGTCGAGGACGTCGGAGCGGCCATCCGCGGGAGCCGGGCGCCTCGGCTGGGCCGCGCGGACGCGCTCGGCCAGGCGCGGACGATCGACGCGCTCCTCCGCTCCGCGGAGAGTGGGGCTCCCATCCACCTCTGATCCGTGGCTCCGATCGCCCGGCTCGGCCGGGCGTGGCGCCGCGACGCGCCGCCGAGCCGCGGCCGGTTTGCCGTCGCGCGATCCCGCCAGCCTAGCCGGCCTCGCTCAGGGCGCCGGGATCGAGCGGCTCGACCAGCCGGGGCGTCGGCAGCCGGAGGTCCCCGCCGGTCTCGAGGAGATGCCACGCGCGGACGCGCATCGACGGATCGAACGCGGCATGGCGGTCCTTGCCGGCGGCCTTGGCCGCGTACATCGCCGCGTCGGCGTGGGCGAGGAGGTCGTCGGCCACCATGTCGCGACCGCCGGCCAGGGCGATCCCCAGGCTGCCGCCGACGACGACCCGCCGCCCGTCGACCTCGATCGGGCGACGGAGCTCGGCAAGCAGGCGCTCGGCCGATCCGGTCGCCTCGGCCAGGTCGCGAACGCGCGTGAGCAGGACCGTGAACTCGTCGCCGCCCTGCCGTGCGGCGACGTCGTCCGCCCGGATCGCGTCGGTCAGCCGGCGGGCCACCTCGACGAGCACCCGGTCGCCGGCGCCGTGCCCGAGCGTGTCGTTGACGACCTTGAAGTCGTCGAGGTCGAGGAACAGGATCGCCGCGCTCGTCCGGCCGCGCTGGCGGCGGGCGAGGGCCCGCTCGACGTGATCGCGGAACAGCACCCGGTTCGCCAGCCCGGTCAGCGGGTCGTGGAGCGAGTCGTGGCGGAGCTGCGCCTCGAGGACCTTCCGGTCGGTCGTGTCGGTGAGCAGGCCCTGCGAGACCGCCCGGCCGCTGACCGTCTCCTCGGTCATTGCGAACGCCTCGTCGCGGACCCAGACCTCCCGCCCGTCGCGGGCGATCATCCGGTACTCCGCGCGCAGCGGCTGGCCCGTCCGCCAATGGTCCACGTACGCCGCGATCGCCTCGCCCCGGTCGTCGGGGTGGATGAGGCTCGGCCAGAGCTCCGGGTCCTTGACGAACTCGTCCGGCCGGTAGCCGAGGATCCCGCCGATCTGCGGGCTCATGTAGGCCAGCCGGCCTCCGTCCGACACCTCGTCGTCCGCCACGTCGATATAGACCGCGGCCGGGACGTGCTCGACGAGGACGCGGTAGCGCGAGTCGGCCTCGGCCAGCTGGAGCCGGGCGCGCTCCAGCGCCCGGCGATCGTTCCGCGCGGCCGTCTCGACCCCGGCGCGTTCGCGCACGAAGCGGAGCTGGACGAGGCCGGCCGCGACGATGATCGCGATCGCCAGCAGGTCGACGACGTCGAACACGTCGAACTCGGCCCCGCCCATCCGGCGCGCACCGAGCAGGAACGCGCCGATCGGCAGGACCAGCACGGACAGCCCGCCGATCGCGAGCGTGAGGCGAGTGGACCGGTCCACCTTCGGAGGCTACCCGCCGCGGCCGCCCCGTCACCACCACCGAATCGGGCCCCGGACGAACGGGTCCTCCGCGATCAGAGCAGCCGCGGGAACCGGAACCGGATCGGGCCGAGCAGGTCGAGCGGCGTATGGGCGTCGAGCGTATCGAGGAGCAGCTTCGTGCCACCGAGACCGAACCGGTTCGTGGCCAGGTAGTCGCGGACCGCAGCCCAGAAGGCGCCCGGGCCCATCCGCCGGCGCAGCCCGTCCAGGAGCCGGCCGCCCTGGACATAGACGACCTCGAAGTAGCAGCGGGCCGAGTAGCCGTAGATCGACCGGTCGAGCGCGGTCGTCGGACAGCGGCTCCGCCGGGCCGTCCCGGTGATCGAGCGCGCGAGCAGGTCGGCCATCGCCTCGTCGGCGAACGGCTCGCGGGCCTGGTCGTTGCCGACCAGCCCGTAGAACCACTGGTGGGCGACCTCGTGGCTCACGAGCCACGGCAGCTGGCCGGCGGACAGGCCGCGCGGGATCCAGATCGTGGCCGGCGATTCCATGCCCGACCCGCCGGCGCTCTCGGCGACCGAGAAGGTCGGGTACGGGTACGCGCCCAGCAGGGCCTGGTAGCGCCGCAGCGCACGCACGGCGAGGGTCATGATCCGCCCGCTGTTGCCGCCACGGAACCCGTACACCCGCACCGAGATCGGACCGAGCCGGGCGGTCCGGGCGGTCCACGACGGGCTGGCGGCGACGGTGAAGTCGCGGACGTCGTGGGCGATCCAGGTCGACGTTCGCCCGGCGGTCGCGACCCGCCGCCCGCTCGTCGCGAGGCGCATCGTCCGGTCGGTCGTGATCCTGACCGTGACCGACGGGCTGCTGACGGTCACGAAGGGATCGCCGTGGTTGGGGCGGTTGAACCGGGTCGCCCGGCTGATCCAGGGCAGCCACCGGTAGAGCTGGATCACGCCGTTGGTCCGGGTGAACAGCCAGTTGGAGCCGGCCAGGCTGCTCCGGGCCGTGGCCGAGAAGGCGATCCGGAGGACGGTCGTCGCGCCGTCGGGCAGGACGCCGCCGAGCGGGACCCGGATCGTCTGATCGGTGACGGCCGGGTGGACCGCAACCCCATCGACGGTGAGGCTCCGGATGTGGAGACGGCCGAGCCGGGCGGCGACCGCGTTGAGCTCGATCCGGTCGATCCCGGCGCCGGACCGGTTCGTGACGGTCATCGTCGAGGTGGCCGAGATCCGGCCCGTGGCGTAGCTCAGCCGCAGCCCGACGTCGTACGTCGCGACGAGGGCCATGCTCGTCCGGTTGACCGCCCCTGGGACGATCGCCGAGCCGGTCGTTCCGCCGGCCGCGTCGGGCGTCATCCGGATGGGCGCGTCCGATCGCCCGATCCTCGGTCGCTGTCGCGGGCGACGTCGCACCGGCCGCCGCGGACGGTGCGATGAGGGTGATCGCGGCGACCGCGAGCGCCGTCACCCAGCCGATCCTCGAGGCCCGTCGGTCCATCGCGAGTCCAGTCTGGCCGGACCCGGCCCCACCGTCCAATGGCGCCCCGCTCCAGCCGCCGGCGGCAGGGCGTCGCAGCCCGCTAGCCGCCGACCTCGGCAGGGCGTCGCGAGCCCCGGTCGCTAGCCGCCGACCTCGGCGAGACGCCGGACCAGGAACGCCCGCTCGGCCTCGTTGCCGGTCAGCTCGTAGGCCCGCCGGTAGGCCTCGGACGCCTCCTCGGGACGATCGAGCCGGCGCAGGAGGTCGGCGCGGGCCGCATGGAGCAGGTGGTAGTCGACGAGCTCGCCGCGGGCCGCGATCTCGTCGATCAGGTCGAGGCCACGGGCCGGACCCTCGACCATCGCGACGGCCACGGCGCGGTTGAGCTCGACCACCGCCGACGGCTCGATCGCGGCGAGCGCGTCGTAGAGCAGGGCGATCTCGGCCCAGTCGGTCTCGCCGGACGTCGGCGCGCCGTCGTGGAGGGCCGCGATCGCCGCCTGGATCTGGTACGGGCCGGGCCGGCGCATGCGGAGCGCTCGCTCGACCAGGGCGCTGCCCTCGTCGATCCGGGTCCGATCCCAGAGCGATCGATCCTGGTCCTCGAGCAGGACGATCTCGCCACCCGGGCCGACGCGCGCCTCGCGGCGGGCATCGTGGAGCAGCATCAGGGCGAGCAGGCCGATGGCCTCCGGCTCGTCGGGCATGAGCTCGACGAGCACGCGCCCGAGGCGGATCGCCTCGCGGCACAGGTCGCGCCGGACGAGGGCGTCACCGGACGTCGCCGCGTAGCCCTCGTTGAAGATCAGGTACAGGACGCGGAGGACGGCGTCGAGGCGCTCTGGCAGGAGGTGATCCGGCGGGACGCGGTACGGGATCCCGGCGTCGCGGATCTTCTTCTTCGCGCGGACCAGCCGCTGGGCGAGCGTCGGCTCGGGTACGAGGAAGGCCCGGGCGATCTCCGGCGTGGTCAGACCGCCGAGGGTGCGCAGCGTCAGGCCCACCTGGGCCTCGAGCGGCAGCGCCGGATGGCAGCAGGTGAAGATGAGGCGCAGGCGATCGTCGGCGATCGGGCTCATCTCGTCCTCCGCTGGCGATTCCACCGCGGCCAGCTCGGCGTCGATCTCGGCCTGGCGCTGGAGCGCGGCGGTCTTGTCGACCAGCCGGCGAGCCCGGCGGAGCCGGTCGATCGCCCGGTTCCGGGCGGTGGTCGTGATCCAGGCGCCCGGGTTCGCGGGCAGCCCGTCGCGCGGCCAGCGCTCGAGGGCGACGACGAACGCCTCCTGGACCGCTTCCTCGGCCAGGTCGAAGTCGCCGGTCAGCCGGATCAGCGTCGCGACCGCCCGGCCGGACTCCTCGCGGAACAGCCGGTCGACGACGGTCCGCGGATCAGCTGGCGCTGGCAACGGCCTCGGCGGCCGGTTCGGCGGCGAACTCCCAGATCGGGCGGACCTCGATCGCACCGTGCCTGGCGCCGGGGATCCGCGATGCGGCCTCGATCGCCTCGTCGAGGTTCGCCGCCTCGATCATGTAGAACCCGCCGAGGGCTTCCTTCGTCTCGGCGTACGGGCCGTCGGTCGTGATCGTCTTGCCGTCGCGGACCCGGACGGTGGTCGCCGCGGACGTCGGATGGAGCGCCTCGCCGGCCTGGAACATCGATCGCTCGGTGAGCCAGGCACCGAACTCGTTGTAGGCCTCGAGCTCCGCGCCCATGTCGTCCGGGGTCGGCCCCGACGTTGCCGTGGCGGGCTCGGCCGTGTAGATGAGGAGCAGATAGCGCACGACTGCCTCCTTGCGATCGCGGTGACGGCTCGACGGCCACCTTCACCAGCCCGACGAACGGCGGGACGCCGAATCGACACCACGCGGCTCCCAGTATCGCCTCCTCCGGCCGGGATGACGCGCCGCGGTATCGTTTCGGGCATGCCTACACGGCAGGAGGTGCTCCGGATCGCCGGTCGGGACGTGACGATCACGAACCCCGACAAGGTGTACTTCCCGGAGGCCGGCCACACCAAGCTCGACCTCGTCAACTACTACCTGGCCGTCGCCGATGGGGCGCTCGTCGGCGCAGGCGGGCGGCCGATGGCGCTCAAGCGCTTCGTCGACGGGGCCGCGGGCGACTTCTTCTTCCAGAAGCGAGCACCCGAGAACCGGCCCGACTTCCTGCGCGTCGCCACCCTGTCGTTCCCGTCCGGGCGGACGGCCGACGAGATCGTCATCGACGATGCCGCCGGCCTGGCCTGGGTCGCCAACCTCGGCTGCATCGACCTCAACCCGCACCCCGTCCGGGCCGACGACCTCGATCATCCCGACGAGCTGCGGATCGACCTGGATCCCGTCCCGGGCGTTCCGTGGTCGCAGATCCGCGAGGTGGCCCTCGTGGCGCGCGAGGCGCTCGCCGGCGTCGGGCTGGTCGGCTGGCCGAAGACGTCCGGCTCGCGCGGGATCCACATCAACGTCCGGATCGAGCCCCGTTGGACCTACCCGCAGGTCCGCCGCGCCGCTCTGGCGATCGCCCGTGACGTCGAGCGGCGGGCTCCGTCGATCGCGACCTCGAAGTGGTGGAAGGAGGAGCGCCACGGCGTGTTCCTCGACTACAACCAGAACGCCAAGGATCGGACCGTGGCCTCGGCCTACTCGGTCCGGCCCACGCCCGATGCCCGGGTGTCGATGCCGCTTGCCTGGGAGGACGTCCCGACCGTCGAGGCGGAGGCGTTCACGCTGGCGACCGTGCCGGCGCTGTTCGCCCGGGACGGCGACCCGGGGGCCGGGATCGACGCGGCGGTGGGCTCGCTGGAGGCGCTGCTCGAGCTGTCGGCGCGCGACGAGGCAGAGGGGCTCGGCGACGCGCCCGTGGCCGCCGACGTACCGCAAGCAGCCCGGCGAGCCGCCGCGCGTGCAGCCGTCGAAGCAGCGCCGGGCCGACGCCGACTACGACACGCCCGAGGCCGAGGCGGAGCGCGAGAAGTCACGCGCGGCGATGGAGCGACGCTTCGCGCGGGCGGCGGAGGAGCGCGGCGCCTTCAGCGGCACGCGGCCGACGCCGACCGGTCGTCGCCGCTCCTCGATCCCGGTGATCGAGATCGCCCGGGCGGCGAGGAAGGACGACGCCATGGCGGGCCTCGAGCGCTGGAAGGCGCGCTGGCCGAAGGCGGCCGGGGCGCTCGAGCCGGCTGACGTGCTCGTCGACTCGATGCGCGGCCGGTCGACGACCTGGACCCGGATCCGGATCAACCTGACCCACGTGCCCGAGGATGAGCGGCCGCCCCAGGAGGCGCTCGATCCCGACTACGACCCGTTGACCGAATACCCCGAGAGTGACCGGGCGGCCTGGCTCGAGGCGTCGAACGAGCGGCTGGCGGGCCGGAGCGGCGCGAAGGGCGGGCGGTCGACGCAGGCAGCGGCGGACGAGGACGCCCCACCCCCGTCTGACTGAGGAGGCCCAGCGGGCCGAGATCCCTGGCCGTTGGGTCTGTGGCTCGCCCCGATCCCCGGCTCGCCCACCGGTCCCCGGCTCGTCAACCGATCCCCGGCTCGTCAAACCGATCCCCGGCTCGGCCGGATCCCCGGCTCGTCAACCGAATCCCTTGGTTCGCCAGCCGAACCAAGGAGCGGAGGACGGCGGGTTCGGGTGCGCTCCGTGGCCCGTTGGCTCGCCTACCGAACCAGGGAGCGGGCGAGGCCGGGTCGTCGGCCGCTCCACCGCCCGTTGGTTCGCCTACCGAACCAAGGAGCGGGCGAGGCCGGGTTCGTGGTGCGCTCCACCGCCCGTTGGTTCGCCTACCGAACCAAGGAGCGGGCGAGGCCGGGTTGGGGTGCGGGTTGCCGGCTGGCTGAGCGCGGGCGGATGCGCTCCGCCGCCCGTTGGTTCGCCAGCCGAACCAGGGAGCAGAGGGCCGGGTTGTCGGCCGCTCCGCCGACGATCGTCCGCAGTGGACGAGGACGGCTAGCCGGCGACTCCGGCGGAGGCGACCACGGCCCGCGTCAGCCGGTCGGTCGCGAGCGCGTCGCGGTAGCTCGCGAGGACGAGGCCCGAGTCGCCGGCCGCGACGGCATCGAGGAACGCCTCGGCCTGGACCTCGTACGGATCGCGCCGGTTCTGCGTCCGGCTCACGCCCTCCGGGGTGACGACGACGAGCTCCCAGGCCAGCTCGTCCTGCTCGGTCATGAGTCGGACGGTCATCCGCCGGTCGGCCGACACGAGCTCGAGCTCGATGACCGGGGGCGCCGTCCGCCGCGTGTTGACGAACGAGCCGACGGCGCCCGAGTCGAACCGGAGGACCGCCGACGTCGAGCCGACGACGTCGATCTCGCGACCGGCCGGCGGGGCGGGGACGGCCGGCGGGGCGGGGACGGCCGTGCTGGCCGCGCCCACCACGGTCGCCTCGCCGACCAGGTGGCGGGCGAGGTCGTACAGGTGGGTGGCCTGCTCGACGACCTGGCCACCGCCCTCATCCGCCCGGCCCCACCAGTCGGGACCCGGGGTCTCGTCGATCCAGCGGGCCACGACCAGCTCGGGTGGGCGCTCAGCCAGCCGCGAGCGGACGTCGGGCAGCAGGTCGAGACCGCGCCAGTGGTAGCCGACGGCGACCACGAGTCCGGCCCGCTCGATCGCATCCGCGATCCGTGGCGGCGCGTCGCCGTCGCGCGCGGCGAGTGGCTTCTCGACCAGGAACGGCAGGCCACGCGCGACGAGCCGCTCGCAGGTGGCCGGCGCGAGGTAGGGCGGAAGGCAGACGTACACCGCGTCGGGCCGGGTGTCGTCCAGGAGCCGCTCGACGTCGGTGAACGTGGCGATCGGTCGTCCGGCCGCCGTGGCCGCGGCCCGTGCGGACGTCCGCGACATGATCCCGACGACGTCGGCCCGGTCCAGCCGGTCGAGCGCCGCAAGATGCTTCGGGACGATCCAGCCGGCGCCGATGATGGCGACCCGCAGGCGCCGCCCTGCCGACCCCGGGCTCACGACGACCCGGTCGTCCCGAAGATCGCCGACAGCTCGTAGGCCGCCGTCTCCTCGAGCTGGTCGTAGCGGCAGTCCTCGGGCCGCTTGTCCGGGCGCCAGCGGACGAACGTCGTCCCGTGACGGAAGCGCTGGCCCTGGAGGTGGTCGTAGGCGACCTCCACGACCCGCTCCGGCCGGAGCGCCTCCCAGGACAGGTCGCGGCCGCGGTTCCAGCGGCTCGTCGCACCCGGCACGCGCTGGCCGGTGGCCGCCGCGGCTTCGGCCCACTCGGCCCATTCGGCCCACGGATGACCGTCCATCGCGTGCTCGCGAAGGGGTGCCAGTTCTGCGACGAGCTCGGCCCGCCGGGCCATCGTGAACGAGGCGGTGATCCCGACGTGGTTGAGCTTGCCGACGTCGTCGTACAGCCCGAGCAGGAGCGATCCGACGAGCGTCCCCGGCCCGTCCTTGTGCCAGCGGAAGCCGGCCACGACGCAGTCGGCGGTGCGCTGGTGCTTGATCTTGAGCATCGCCCGCTTGCCCGGCTGGTACGGGGCGTCGAGCCGCTTGGCGACGACCCCGTCGAGCCCGGCCCCCTCGAACCGGTCGAACCAGTCGGCCGCCTGGGCCCGGTCGCGGGTCGCCGGGGTCAGGTGGATCGGCGGCTCGGCCGACCCGAGGACCGCCTCGAGCCGGGCGCGCCGTTGTCCCTGCTCGACCGCCCGGAGGTCCTCGTCCCCCAGCGCCAGCAGGTCCCACGCCACGAAGCTGGCCGGCGACTCCGCCGCCAGCATCCGGACCCGCGATTCGGCCGGGTGGATGCGGAGCAGGAGCGCGTCGAAGTCGAGCGCCCCGTCGGGCCCCGCGATCACGACCTCGCCGTCGAGGACGCAGCGTTCGGGGAGCGCCGCGCGGAGCGGCTCACCGAGCTCGGGGAAGTACCGGTCGAGCGGCTTGAGGTCCCGCGACTGGGTGAACACCTCGTCGCCGTCGCGGAAGACGATCGCCCGGAACCCATCCCACTTCGGCTCGTAGAGCCAGCCCTCGCCGTCGGGCAGCGAGCCGGCGGCCTTCGCCAGCATGGGCTCGAGCGGGGGCGTGATCGGGAGGCGCACCCCGCGACGATAGCCGACCGACGGCCGGCGCGGCGAGCGCTCGGCGCCGATCCCGGGCCGGGCACGAAGCGACCGTCCCGGAGAGGGAGCCGGGACGGCCGCTCGTTCGGTGCAGCGTTTGTTAGCGAACGATCACGACGGTCGCATCGGCATGCGTGGCCACGTGCTCGGAGACGCTGCCCTGGAGGAACCGGCTAAGGACGCCGAGACCCTTGGACCCGACGACCACGGTGTCGAACCCGCCATCCGCGGCGATCCGCTCGATGGTCTTGGCGGGATCGCCGGCCGGCTCGATCAGCTGGGCCTCGATGCCCTCCTTCTGGAGCAGCTCGCGCGCCTCGACCAGCTCGCGCGCGTGCACGGTCGTGTCATCCCACGGATCGATCGGAACGCGACCGGGGTGGACGGGCACGACGCTGACGACCGTGATCGTCGCGCCGAACTTCTTGGCCAGGTCGATCGCGCTTGCCAGGGCCCGTCGGGCGGGATCACCACCGTCATAGGCGACCAGGATCTTGTTCATCACCTGCACTCCTTCGATCACAGCGTCGTACGTCGCGCGCCGGGCGGCAGCGGTCGGAGGACCCAACCACGCGTGACGAATGGCCCGATCCGCTCGGCCGATGCGCCGCTCCGCTGGGTCACGCGGCACTGTCGGCCCGTCCGGATCGATGGCTACATGGACGCAGCGGCCCGACCGGCGTCTGCCGTCCGACCGCCTACGTGGAGACAGAGGATGAACGGCCACGACCAGGCACCTGGCGTTGACGACCCGGTCGCCCTCGGAGCGGCGCTCCGCGAGACCTGGTTCGGCGCGAGCCTCGACCCGCGGACGCTCGAGCGACTCGCTGCGCTCGCCCATCGACGGTCGGTTCCGGCCGGCGAGGTCATCGTGGCCGAGGGCAGCCGCTCGGACGAGTTCGGGGTCGTGCTGTCCGGCCGGCTCGCCCTTCGCATGCTCGTCCCCGAGCGCGGAATGACGACGATCCTGACCGTCGAGCCCGGCGACCTGTACGGCTGGTCGGCCATCGTGCCGCCGAACCGGGCGACCTCCACGGTCACGGCCGTGGAGCCCGCGGACCTGCTCAGCTTCGACGGCCTCGAGCTCCGGCTGGCCCTCGCCGCCGATCCGGTCCTCGCGGCCGGGGTCTACCCGCGCGTCCTCCAGGCCGTCAGCCGCCGGCTGGCCGCGACCCGGCTTCAGCTCCTCGACCTGTTCGCCCAGGAAGGTGAGCCGACATGACCGAGCGGGCAATGCCCCTCACGAGCGACTCCGTCGGCTGGCTCGCTCGAGCCGATCTCCAGGCCCTCCTCGACCAGCTCGCCGCGGACGGACGCCGGATCGTCGGACCGACGACCGGCGATGGCGCGGTGGTCTACGACGAGATCCACGGCGTGGACGAGCTGCCACACGGCGTCAGGGCCGACCAGGCGCCCGGGAGGTACCGGCTCGAGCAGCGCGGCGGCGATCGGTTGTTCGACTACGTCATCGGCCCGACCGCCTGGAAGCGGTTCACGTTCCCACCGCGCGTGCCGCTGGCGGTCGGCAGGCGAGTCGGCGGGGCCGTCACCTTCTCGGCTGTCGAACGCCCGGAGATCGCCTACGCGTTCCTGGGCGTCCGCGCCTGCGAGCTCGCGGCCCTCGGGATCCAGGACCGCATCCTGAAGGACGGCCCGGCGGTCGATGCCGACTACGCGGCGCGGCGGTCGGACGCCTTCATCGTGGCCGTCGAATGCGTGACCGCCGCGACGACCTGCTTCTGCACCTCCATGGGAACCGGCCCCGAGGTTCGCGAGGGGTTCGACGTCGCGCTCACCGAGCTTGACGACGGGTTCGTCGTCCGGGTCGGATCCCCGGCCGGGAAGGCCCTCGCCGAGCGACTCCCGCTGACCCCGGCGGATGCCGAGCACCGGGCCGCGGCCGCGGCCGCCGTCGCCGCCACGCGACGCTCGATCGGCGACCCCGTCGACACCGACGGCCTGCCGGCGCGACTGCTCGCCAACCTCGACAACCCGCACTGGGCGGAGATCGCCGACCGCTGTCTCGCCTGCGCGAACTGCACCCTCGTCTGCCCGACCTGCTTCTGCTCCAGCGTCGGCCAGCGGTCCGACCTCGACGGCCAGGAATCGCTCGCCGAACGGAGCTGGGACAGCTGCTTCACCGCGGGCTTCTCGACCGTCGCCGGCGGAAGCTTCCGGCCGCGGGTCCAGGATCGCTATCGGCAGTGGCTCACCCACAAGTTCGCGACCTGGTGGGACCAGTTCGGGAGCTCCGGCTGCGTCGGCTGCGGCCGCTGCGTGACCTGGTGCCCGGTCGGGATCGACGTCCGCGACGAGCTCTACGCCATCGCCGGGTCGCGCTCGGGAACGCGCGCCGCGCTGGGTACCGTGGGTCTGGGCGCGCCGTCGGCAACGGCCGTCACCGCTCCGACCGTGGTGCCCGCACCGCCGGTGCCGACGATCGTCGCGCTGCCGACGCCCCCGCCGACGCCCGCGCCGGCCCCGGTCGTGCCGGCCGACGTCGCGACGGCGCCCTTCGTGCCGGCTCCGACCGGGCCGATCTCCTCGAAGTACGGCGTCTGTCGGGTCGCGTCCACCAGGAGCGAGTCGCCGGACACGACCACGCTCGTCTTGACCGACGTCGACCCGGCCATCGTGGCCGGCCGGCCCGGCCAGTTCGTGATGGCCACCCTGCCGGCCTTCTCGGCGGCGCCGATCTCCATCTCGCGCTACCGGCCGGACGGGATCGAACTCACGATCCGCGCGGCCGGACCCGCGACGACCGCGATCACCCGCCTGGGCCGCGACGACCAGCTCGGGCTGCGTGGACCGCTCGGCACCAGCTGGCCGGTCGAGGTCGCCTACGGCCACGACGTCGCGATCGTCACCGGCGGGATCGGGCTCGCCCCGCTGCGGCCGCTCATCGACGCGATCCTCGCCGAGCGCGAGAAGTTCGGTGCCGTCCGGCTGTTCTACGGGGCCCGGACCTGGCACGACCAGCTGTTCGGCGACGAGCTGGACGCCTGGGGGGCGCGCCCGGATCTCGAGGTCGCCCTGACGGTCGACCGCGCCGGACCGGAGTGGTTCGGCCGCGTCGGCGTCGTGACCCACCTGTTCGATCGCGCGACCTGGGACGGCTCGAACACGATCGCCTACGTCTGCGGACCGGAGCGGATGATGCAGGCGACCGTCGAGACTCTCCAGGACCGCTGGATCAAGGCCGACCGGATCTGGGTGACGCTCGAGCGGCACATGGAATGTGGCGTCGGCCTGTGCGGCCACTGCCAGATGGGCCGCTTCTTCGTCTGTCGCGACGGCCCGGTGTTCAACCTCGCCGCCCTCGACGGCGTGTTCGGCCGGGAGGGAATCTGATGGCGCTGCGGGCTCCGACTTCGACCTCGCACTCGCCGCGCAGCTCCGGCTCGACCCGCCGCCCGCGTCTCGGCGTCGTCAAGTTCGCCTCCTGCGACGGCTGCCAGCTGACCCTCCTCGATCTCGAGGACGAGCTGCTCGCGCTCACCGAGCGGTTCGAGATCGTCGAGTTCCCCGAGGCGACCAGCAACCGCTCCGACGGGCCGTACGACGTCCTCCTCGTCGAGGGCTCGATCAGCTCCCAGGAGCAGGCCGAGGAGATCGTCCGGCTGCGCCGCCAGACGCCGCTGCTCGTAACGATCGGTGCCTGCGCGACGGCCGGCGGCATCCAGGCGATCCGCAACTGGGGCGACGAGTCGTCGTTCCGCGCCTCGGTCTACGCCCATCCCGAGTTCATCGACAGCCTCGCCACGGCGACCCCGATCTCCGACCACGTTGCGGTCGACGCGGAGCTGCGCGGTTGCCCGATCGATCCGGGCCAGCTCGTCGAGCTGCTCACCGCGCTCCTCGTGGGTCGCCGGCCGCAGCTGCCCGACGAGTCCGTCTGCCTCGAGTGCAAGCGGCGGGGCATCCCGTGCGTGGCCGTGACCGGCGGGTTCGCCTGCCTCGGGCCGGTCACCAGGACGGGCTGCGGGGCGCTCTGCCCGGCGTACGGTCGCGGCTGCTACGGCTGCTTCGGCCCGCGCGAGTCGGCCAACGTCCGCGGTCTCGCTCGCCACCTCCAGGTGATCGAGGGCCGGGCGCCGGCCGACGTCGGTCGGTTGTACGCCGGGTTCACCGCCTACGCCGAGCCGTTCCGCTCGATCGTGACCGAGCTCGGCGGTGTCGCGACCCCGGGCCAGGCGCCGGCCGGTGCGACGCCGGTGAGGGAGACGCACGATGCATGACATCGCCCAGCCAACCGGTCTCGATGCCGTCTTCGACGTGAAGATGGTGACCCGGGTCGAGGGCGAGGGATCGCTCCGGCTGCGCGTCCGCGACGGCGTCGTCGAGGAGGCGCGCCTGGCCATCTTCGAGGCCCCGCGCTACTTCGAGCGGCTCGTGGTCGGCCGGACCCCGGACGAGGTCATCGACATCGTCGCCCGGATCTGCGGGATCTGCCCGATCGCCTACCAGATGAGCGCGGTCCACGCCTTCGAGGACCTGTTCGGCGTGACGGTCGAGCCCGAGGTCCGCCGGCTGCGCCGGCTGCTCTACTGCGGCGAGTGGATCGAGAGTCACGCCCTCCACGTCTACTTCCTCCATCTCCCGGACTTCCTCGGCTACCCGAGCGCGGTCGAGCTGGCGCGCGACCACCGCGCGGCGGTCGAGCAGGCGCTGGCCCTCAAGAAGACCGGCAACCGGCTGGTGAAGCTCCTCGGCGGGCGGCCGATCCATCCGATCTCGGTCCGGGTCGGCGGGTTCAGCCGGGTACCGCGCCGGTCGGAGCTCGAGGCGCTGCGTCCCGAGCTCGAGGCGGCCGTCGCCCAGTCCCGCGCGACGCTCGACCTGGTCGCGACGCTGCCGGTCCCCGACTACGAGCGCGAGCCGCGACTCGTCGCGCTGCGCCACCCCGACGAGTACCCGTTCAACGACGGTCGGATCGTGTCGAACGACGGGATCGACCTGCGGCCCAGCGACTGGCGCGACGCCTTCCACGAGGAGCACCACGAGGGCTCGAACGCGCTCCACGCACGAACCGCCGACGGCGGCGTCTACCTCCTCGGACCGGCCGCCCGGATCAGCCTGTCGAGCGCGGGCCTCCATCCGCTGGCCGCCGAGGCGCTCAGCGCGAGCGGGCTGGCGGGCCAGATCCGACGCAACCCGTACTGGTCGATCGCGGCCCGGGCGATCGAGCTGATCGGTGCCACGGCCGAGGCGCTCGACATCGTCGACGGCTACCGTCCGCCGACGGCGCCGTCCGTGCCGTGGACCCCGCGGCCCGGCGTCGCGGCCTGGGCCACCGAGGCTCCGCGAGGCCTCCTCTTCCATCGCTACGAGGTGGACCAGCGCGGCCGGATCGCGGCCGCCCAGATCGTCCCGCCGACGAGCCAGAACCAGGGCGCCATCGAGGCCGACCTCGCGGCGTTCGCGCCACAGGTCCTCGACCTGCCGCACCCCGAGGCGACGGTCCGGATCGAGCAGCTCATCCGGAGCTACGACCCGTGCATCTCGTGCGCCACCCACTTCCTCGACCTTTCGATCGAGCGAGGCTGACCCGATGAGCGCCCGGCGCACGGTCTGGCTGGTGGTCTGCGGCGAGCCCGAACGCGGCGACGACGCGGCCGGCCCGCTGGCCGTCGACGGCCTGCCCCCGGAGCTGCTGGCGCGCTGCGAGGTCCGGCGCGGGGCGGCGCTCGACCTCGAGACGCTGCTCGACATCCCGTCCGGCGCCGCGTGCGTCCTGGTCGACGCGGCCGTGGGCATCGCGGCCGGGTCCGTCGTGATCGTCAGCCTGGACGACCTGGCCCGCCCGGCCGTCTGCCCGCCCAACGACGCCGCGCCGCGGTCGTCGCACGAGCTTCCGGTCGATCACGTCATCGGCCTGGTCCGCGTCCTTCGCGGCCGGCTGCCGGCGGGCTCGTTCGTCGGCGTCGGCGCCGCGTCCGCCCGGCTCGGCGCTCCGCTGTCGCCGGCCGTCGCCCGTGCGCTACCCGCGTTCCGCAAGGCGATCGCGGCCGAGATCCGCCGGCTCGACGCCTCGGCCTGACCCGGTCGCGGGCAGGCCATCGCGGAGCGGGCTCGGGCACGACTGCGGCCGCAGGGAATCCTCGCCACCGGGCTGTGGCACGATCGATCGCGATGGGCACGATCCAGGCCCGCTACGACGCGGCGGCCGAGCGATACGGCACCTGGTGGGAGCCGGTGCTCGGCCCGACCGCGGTCCGCGTCCTCGACCGGGTTGCCCTGCCCGCGATGGACGATGTCCGGATCGCCGACCTCGGGACCGGGACCGGCCTGCTGGCGATCGAGGCGATCCGTCGCTGGCCGGCCAGCCGGGTCGTCGGGGTCGACGCCTCGACCGGCATGCTCGAGGTCGCCGCGGCCCGCGCGGACCGCGAGCTCCCGTCCGGAGCCCGGCAGCGACTCGAGCTCGTGGCCGCCGATGCCGCGCGCATCCCCCTCCCCGACGCATCGTTCGACGTGGTCCTGTCGTCGTTCGTGCTCCAGCTCGTGGCCGACCGGTTCGCCGTCCTGCGCGAGGCGCGCCGCGTGCTCCGGCCGGGCGGCCGTCTCGCGACGGTGACCTGGCTCGTCGGGCAGTCGGACGAGCGCTTCGCCCCCGACGAGGCCTTCGAGGCGGCGCTTGACGACCTCGACATCGGCGACGAGCTCGACCCGGAGGAGCCGCGGAGCGGCGACTTCGCCTCGCCGGAGGCGGCGGCGGCCCAGCTCCGCCGGGCCGGGTTCCGCGACGTGCGGGCCGAGGTGGTCGAGCTCGTCCACGCCTACGACCCGGCGACCTACGTCGACTTCCTCGAGCAGTACGCCGAACGCGAGGTGTTCGAGGACCTCGAGCCCGACCTCCAGCGCCGGCTTCGCGACCGGACCGCGGTCCGGCTGTCCCGGCTCCGTCCGGAGGCGTTCGTCTGGCGGGTCCCGGTCGTCGAGCTCGGGGGTCGCCGGCCGTAACCGGTCGGCCGCGGCTGAGCTACTCCTCGGCGGGAGTCTCCTCGCCCGAGGTCGTCTCGCCGCCCTCGGCGGCCTCGCCCTCGGCGGCCTCGCCCTCGGCCTCCTCGGCCTCGGCGACGACCGGCTCCTCCTCGATCCGTGGCTGCTGGACGCGGGCGACGATCTCGTCCGGGTCGGTCAGCAGGGTCACGTCGTCGGGGACCGTCAGGTCGCGCACGTGGACGGCCGCCTCGAAGTCGATGAGGCTGTCGATCGGCAGGTCGATTGACTGGGGCAGGTGGTCGGGCAGCGCCCGGACCTTGAGGCTGTCGAGCATGTGGAGGAGCGTGCCGCCGAGCTTGTCGACGGCGTACGACTCGCCGGTCGTCACGAGCGGGACGTCGACCGTCAGCTCCTCGGTCATCCGGACCGCGAAGAGATCGACGTGGAGCATCTGGCGATGGACCGGGTCGCGCTGGATGCCCTGGACGAGGACCGGGGTCGGCTTCTTGCCATCGACCGACAGGTCGACGAGCGCGTTCTGGCCGATCCGCCGCTGGAGCTGCTCGAACTCGTGCCCGTCGAGCGTGACCGCCTGCGACTCGAGGCCGCGGCCGAAGACGACCGCCGGGAGCTGGCCGGCGCGACGAAGCCGGGCGACGTGCTTCCCGATGATCTCGCGGTTGGTGGCGGCCAGAGTCGGCCGGTCGATGGTCATGGTGTCGGGGAATCCTCCGTCTGATGCATCGGGCACGGTAGCACAGCCGGGCGCGGGACCCCGTTCGGCGTCGGCCGGGCGGTTAGGCGTAGCATCTCGGCCATGGCCGCCACCATCCTGATCGTCGAGGACGAGTTCGCCGTCGCTCGCGGAATCCAGTTCGCCCTCCAGCAGGAGGGCTACGAGGTCGTGGTCGCCCGGTCGGGCGAGGAGGGCCTCGAGTTCGCCACCGGCCAGGCCCCCGATCTCGTTGTGCTCGACGTCCGGCTGCCCGGGATCGACGGGTTCGAGGTCCTCCGCCGGCTCCGGGCGGCCGGCTCGAAGGCCCCCGTCCTGGTCCTGACCGCGCGCGACGACGAGGTCGACAAGGTGATCGGGCTCGAGCTCGGCGCCGACGACTACCTGACGAAGCCGTTCGGGCTGCGCGAGCTCATGAGCCGGATCAAGGCGCTGCTCCGGCGCGCGTACGGCGACCTGGCCGACGCCGCCGGCGGCCGGGTGATCCGCCATCGCGACCTGCTGATCGACCTGGAGCGCCGGCGCGTCCAGCGCGGCGCGAAGCGGATCAGCCTGACCGCCACCGAGTTCGAGATCCTGCGCCATTTGGCCAGCCGGCCGGGTAGGGTCTACTCGCGGCGCGAGCTGCTCGAGCTCCTGCGTGACTACGAGGCCCTCGACCAGGACGAGAAGACGATCAACGTCCATGTCAGCCACCTGCGCGAGAAGATCGAGGACGACCCGTCGAACCCCGCGTTCGTGCTGACCGTCAGGGGTGCCGGCTACGCCTTTGCCGAACGCTGACGCGCCCGCCACGGCGGCCGGCCGGCTCCCGCGTCTGAACCGGTCGCTCCGCGGGATCATGCCGCGGACGTTCCAGGGCCGGCTCACGCTCGGGTTCATCTCGGTCGTGTCGCTGACCCTGCTGCTCGTCGGGCCGGCGGTGATCCTCCAGCTCGACGGCTACTTCCTCAAGCAGGAGCAGCAGGCCCTCGACACTCGGGCGACGTCGACCGCGGCGATCCTCGGGCTGGTCGCCGGGCAGGTGGTCCAGGGCGTCGTCGTGACGCCCGACGATCACCTCTCGCCCCGGGCCAGTCAGTTCTTCGCGACCAACGTCCAGGCCATCGCCGACACGCTCGCCGAGGCGGACACGACGATCGTGGTCGGCACGCCAACCTCTGGCGACCCCGGCATTGTTCCCGCGAGCGACGGCACGTTCTCGGCCGGGCTCCAGGCGGCTCCAAAGCGTGGCCAGGCGAGGGACCAGATCACGTCGGAACCGGCGGTCGCCACGGTCCCCGGCTCTCTGTCGGACTGGGCGATCGAGGTCACCCTGTCGAACCCGTACACCTACCGCGCCTCGACCCTGGCCGCGGTGACCGGGCTGTTCGTCGTCGTCGGGATCGTCGCGTTCATCGTGTCGGTTGCCGTCGCGGCATTCCTGGCCCGGCGGTTCACGACGCCGCTCCGCCGGCTGACGACCGCGGCCCGCGACCTCGAGCAGGGCGAGCTCGGCAGCCGCGTGCCGACGCGTCTGGCCGCGACCGGGGCGGTCGAGATCTCGGAGCTGTCGCGCCAGTTCAACGCCATGGCCGAGCGGCTCGAGGAGAGCGTGGCGATCATCCGGCGCGATCGCGACCGGAGCCGCGACTTCCTGGCCGACGTGTCGCACGAGCTGCGCACCCCGATCACCGCGCTGCGCATGTCGAACGAGCTGCTGAGCGAGACCGCCGGCGACGATCCCGACGTCCGGGCCGAGTTCCTCGAGTCGAGCCGCCAGCAGCTCGAGCGGCTCGACTGGCTGGCCCAGAACCTGCTCGAGCTCTCGAAGCTCGACTCGGGGCTCGTGCTGCTCGATCTGCGGCCCGACGATCTCCGGGCGGCCGTCGAGTCGTCCGTCGAGCAGGCCGAGGCTACGGCATCTCGACGCGGCCTGACCCTGCGCCTCAGCCTGCCGCGCAACCCGGTCCGGATCCGCCACGATCCGCAGCGGATCGGCCAGGTCGTGACCAACCTGGTCGGGAACGCGATCAAGTTCACGCCGCGCGGTGGCACCGTCGAGGTCGAGCTCCAGCCGGACCCGGATGGGGCGCGGATCATCGTTCGCGACTCGGGCGTGGGGATCGACCCGTCGGAGCTCCCCCATATCTTCGAGCGGTTCTATCGCGGCACGATGGCCAACGAGGCGCGCGGCAGCGGGAGCGGGCTCGGCCTCGCGATCGTGAAGTCGATCGTCGACCTCCACGCGGGCCGGATCACCGTCGACAGCCGGCTCGGCGGTGGGACCACCTTCGCGGTGATCCTGCCCAAGGACCCGCGCGCGGTGCCGGAGGCGCTGGCTGCTCCGGTGGCGAGTCCGCTCGATGACGACGGCGCGCGCGACGCCGCGCTCCCGGAGGTAGCGGATTCTTCACCATCCGCCGCATCGTGATTGAATCCCGAGCCGCCACCCTTGTGAGGACCTGCCCGTCATCCGCGACCCCTGGAGCTCAGATCGACTCATGACCGAACGACCGACCGAGCCGTACCCCGATCCTGAGGAGCCCGCCGCGCACGCAGCCGGCGGCGGGGGCGAGGCCAGCTCCGGCCCCGTACCGGCGAACCCGGCCCGGATCACGACGTCGGGACCGACGCCCGAGCCGACCCCCGAACCAGCGGTCGCCGACATCGCATCCGCGGCGCCGGCCATGCCGCCTCCGGCCGCAGCGCCCGAGACCGGGCCGGCTGGCAGCGAGGCCCCGTCCCGCCCGATCTGGGCCGCGCCGGCGGAACCCGCCCAACCCGCAG
Source organism: uncultured Chloroflexia bacterium (assembly GCA_963813705.1). Classification (GTDB taxonomy): domain Bacteria; phylum Chloroflexota; class Limnocylindria; order Limnocylindrales; family CSP1-4; genus Chersky-267. The sequence continues at coordinate 851,826 of CAWFAH010000011.1, read as the reverse complement.
CGGAGCCGATTACGGTCGCCCCGGCCGCGGCGTTCTCGCCCGAGCCCGAGCGGATCGACCGCGACCGCGTCACCTGGCAGACCGCAGCCCAGCCGACGCCGGAGTCCTGGTTCGAGCCGTCGGCCGCCGCGGCGACGACGGTGGCCCAGCCGACCCCGACCACGCAGTCCCGCTCCCGAGGCCTGCTCGGCCCGATCCTGGGGGCCGCGATCATCGCGGCGATCCTCGCCTCGGGCGGGACCTACCTGACCCTGCGAGCCACTGGCGCCCTCGACCAGCCCGCCGCCGCTGCGACCGTCCCGCCCGGCCAGACGGCGAGCTCGCCGCAGCAGGTCCGGATCGAGGAATCGTCGGCCATCATCGACGTGGCGGCCAAGGTCAGCCCGGCCGTCGTGAAGATCACCACCACCGCGAACGCGAGCACCCAGGACCCGACGGCCCTTCCGGCCGAGGGGATCGGGTCGGGGATCATCTACGACAAGAACGGCTGGATCCTGACGAACCGCCATGTCGTGTCGGGCAGCGATCAGCTCAAGGTCGAGCTCAAGGACGGCCGCTCGTTCGACGGCACGATCTACGGCATCGACACCCTGACCGACCTGGCCATCGTCAAGGTCGACGCGACCGACCTGCCGACGGCGCCGATCGGCGACTCGTCCAACCTGAAGGTGGGCGAGACCACGATCGCGATCGGCAGCCCGCTCGGGACCTACACCAGCACCGTCACCAGCGGGATCCTGTCGGGCACCGGCCGGAGCATCGACACCGGCACCGAGCGGGTCAACAACCTGCTCCAGACCGATGCCGCAATCAACCCCGGGAACAGCGGCGGACCGCTCCTCGACGCCGGCGGCAACGTCATCGGGATCAACACCGCGATCGCCGAGAACGCCAACGGCATCGGCTTCGCGATCCCGATCAACATCGCCCGCCCGATCATGGAGCAGGCCGTCGCCGGCCAGAAGCTCGCCCGGCCGTACATCGGCATCCGCTACCAGATGCTCGACCTCCAGACGGCCAACCAGCTCAACCTGCCGGTCCACGAGGGCGCGTACGTCGACGGTGGAACCGACGCCAGCGGCCAGACGAGCCCGGCGGTCGTCGCCGGCGGACCCGGCGACAAGGCCGGCCTGAAGCAGGGCGACATCATCGTCTCGATCGAGGGCCAGCCGATCGACACCGAGCACCCGCTCGACTCGGTCCTGACCCAGTTCGCGCCCGGACGGACGGTCACCCTGGGCATCCTCCGCAACGGCCAGAAGATGGACCTCCAGATCACCCTCGGGACCCGGCCCGCGGACCTGTAACCGATCGGTCCATCCGATCATCCTTCGGACCCCGGCGCTTCCCCCGGCGTCGGGGTCCGGCCGAACCGGCCAGGGGCGCGCTCAGCGACGGCCGGCTCGGGCGCGCTGGATCTCGACGCCCGCCCAGGCGAAGGTGCCCTCGATCGGTGCGTTCGGCTTGCGGACGCGCACCGTGACGTCGTGAATCGGGAAGTCGGCCAGCAGCTCGTGGGCGATCGCCTCCGCGACGGCCTCGATGAGCCGGAAGCTGGTCGACTCGACGATCGAGCGACACGTCTCGAACACGACCCCGTAGTCGACCGTCCGCGACAGGTCGTCGTCGATCCCGGCCGCCTGGAGGTCGAGCCCCAGCTCCACGTCGACGTGGAACGGCTGGGCCTCGCGCTGCTCCCGCTCGAGCACGCCGTGGCGACCCATGAACACCATGTCGTGGAGCACGATCCGGTCGGTCATCCGGCGATCCCCGCGGGAGGGGTGGCGCCACTCGCTCCGGCGCCAGCGCCCGCTCCGACGCCGCCGGCCGGGTCTATGCCCGGCCCCTCCTCGGACCAGCCGCGCACCACCGCGTCGGCCATCCGGGCGACCCGGACGTTCGGTCCGACGTCGTGGACCCGGACGATGTCCGCGCCGGCGGCGATCCCGAGCGCGGTCGTCGCCAGGGTCGCCTCGAGCCGCTCCTCGGGCGGCAGGTCGAGCACCCGGCCGAGGGTCGACTTGCGCGACGTGCCGAGCAGGATTGGGCGGCCGAGGACGCGCAGCGCTCCGAGCTCGCGCAGGATGACCAGGTTGTGGGCGGCCGTCTTGCCGAACCCGAAGCCGGGATCGACGATGAGCGACTCGCGCCGGCAGCCGGCGCGGATCGCCCGGTCGATCGCCCGCCGGAGGTCGGCCACCACCTCGGCCACGAGGTCCGCGTAGCGCGGCTCGCGGCGGTTGTGCATCAGCACGATCGGGACGTCACGCTCGGCCGCCAGCCGGAGCAGGGCGTCGTCCGCGCCCACACCCCACACGTCGTTGACCATGGCGGCACCGGCGTCGAGCGCCGCCGCGGCCACGACCGGCTTCGTGGTGTCGACGCTGATCGGCGTCCCGGGCAGGGCCGCATGGACCGCGGCGACGACGGGCACGACGCGGTCCAGCTCCGTCGCCGCGTCGACGGGCTCGTGACCCGGGCGCGTGGATTCACCACCGACGTCGAGCAGGTCGGCCCCCTCGGCGACCATCGCAACCGCCTGCGCGACGGCCGCGGCGACGAGGTCGCTCCCGCCCGACAGGAGGCCGTCGCCCGAGAACGAGTCCGGGGTCGCGTTGAGGATCCCCATGACCAGCGTCCGCTCGCCCCAGCGGATCGACCGGCCGTCGATCACCGTCGAGCCGAGGTCGAGCGCTCCGGTCACGCGGGCGCTCACCGGACGCCGACCAGGGCGGCGGTCGGGACCGGCCCGCCGTCGGCCGGGCCGCCCGGCTCGTCGCGCAGCGCGGGGTCGTTCACCAGGCGGGCCCGGACGGCGCCGACGAGATAGAGCGATCCGGCGACGACGACCGGGCCGGGTGCCTCGGCCAGCGCCCGATCGAGCGCCGCCTCGACCGGCGTGACAACCTCGAGCGGGGCGCCCGGCGCGACGGCCGCCCAGCCGCGCGCGAGACGCGCCGCCGGGAGCGCCCGGGGCAGGTCGACCTGGGTGCACACGACCCGGGCCGAGCGGGCCACCGGCGACGCGGCCAGCGCGGCCAGGACCCCGGCGACGTCCTTGTCGGCCATGGTGCCGAGGACGAGCGTCAGCGGCGGCGGCAGCGCCAGGTCGCCGCCGCGGAGCGACGGCCGGAGGTCGTCGAGCGCCCGGGCGAGGACCGCCGCCCCGGCCGGGTTGTGGGCGCCGTCGAGGAGTACCTCGTGGCCCGGACCGACAGGGGCGTCGGGGCCCGTCTCGATGAGCTCCAGCCGCCCGGGCCAGGTCGCGCCGGCGTAGCCCTGCCGGCGCGCGGCCGCGGGCACGGACGCGATCCCGGCGGCGTCGAGCGCGTCGAGCAGGGCATCGGCGACGGCGGCGTTGGCCGCCTGGTGCCGGCCGCGCAGCCCGATGCGGGTCTCGCCGAGCCGGTCCAGCGCGACGACGATCCCGTCGCGATCCCAGCCGAGCACCGGTGGTGGCACCACCTCGGTCAGCTCGACGCCGAGTCGCCGTGCCCGCCGGCGGATGACCCGCAGCGCGTCGCCGGTCGCGCCGGTCACCGCCCGATCGCCGCGCTCGATGATCGCCGCCTTCTCGCGGGCGATCGCGGTCACGGTCGGCCCGAGCCGGTCGGTGTGGTCGAGATCGACGTTGGTGATCGCGGCCACGCCGCCGTCCCAGGCATGGGTCGCGTCGAGCCGGCCGCCGAGCCCGACCTCGACGATCGCCAGGTCGACGGCCTGCTCGGCGAACCAGCGGAAGGCAACGGCGGTGAGGACCTCGAACTCGGTCGGTGGACCCGACCGGCGGGCCACCCGGTCGGCGGCCTCCAGCACCTCGCCGACGAGCCGCGCGAACGTGGCCGGGTCGACCAGCCGGCCGTCGACCTGGAGTCGCTCGCGGTAGCTGACGAGGTGCGGCTTGGGCGTCTCCGCGACGCGGTGGCCGGCGGCACGCAGCGCGGACCCGGCGAGGGCCAGGACGCTGCCCTTGCCGTTCGTCCCGGCGACCAGCGCCCCGCGCAGCCCGAGCTGCGGGTCCCCGAGCTCGCGCAGGAGCGCCCGGGTCCGGCCCAGCCCGAGCCGGATCCCGAACCGGCCACGATCCTGGAGGGCCCGGAGCGCCTCCCCGTAGCTGAGGTCGCTCACGTCACTCCCGGGACAGCTCGTCCTCGTAGAAGACGCATTGGTTGAACCTGGGGGTCAGGCACACGTCGTTGACGTAGCCCTGCTCGAGATGGACCCCGCCGCGGAGCTGGCAGCGCGAGATGTTCGCGTCCTGGCGGATGAGCGCCTTGAGCAGGTGCGGCGCCTGGATCGGGATCGCCCCGCGCGTCCCGGTCATGTAGAAGTGCGGACAGACGTTGCGCCGCAGGTTCGGCAGCCCGAACGCGCCGCCACGGGCAAGCACGGGCAACGGCGGGTAGCCGGGACGTGTGCCGGCCGGAGGCTGCCGCGTCGCGACCCTTGCGATCGGGCCGATCCCGAAGGATGGGCGTCCGGATGGACCCGACGGCTGGGCGCTGTTGGGCTTTCGGGCCTGCACGCATTCCTCGTTTTCGGGCGGACGTCACCGCACGCCCGCTCACCGCGCCAGAGTACAACGCGGGCTGGCGCGGCGTGATCGGCCCATTCCATCGGGCGTGCGACAATGCAGCTCGATGACGAGCCGGCGCCAGCGCACCTCCCAGGTCCGACCCCGTCCGCCGTCGACGGGCCGTCCCGCACCCGCGAAGCGACCGGCGACCCGACCGCCATCCCCGAACCGCCTCGCCCCGCATCGCAAGATCGAGCGCGGGTCGGGCATGCCGATGTACCTCCGCATCCTCCTCGTCGCCGCCATCGTCGGCCTGGGCGGGATCGTGGTCTTCGCCGGGGTCGGGCTCGTCGGACGCGCGGTCGCGCTCGTCTCGACGACGTTCTCGGAGGCGATCTCGCAGGTCACCTCGAGCCCGAGCCCGAGCCCGAGCGAGCTGATCGCCCCGAACGCCCCGGCGCTCAGCCTGCCGACCGAGCCGTACACGAACCAGAAGACCGTCGACCTGACGGGCACCGTCCCGTCGGCCTACGTCGGCCAGGACGGGGTCACGGTCCGGATCTATCGCCAGCTCCAGGGCCAGAACCCGGTCCAGCTGGCCGAGGTCCCGGTCGGGGCGACGCCCGCGTTCACGGTTCCCGGGGTCGCCCTCGCCAAGGGGCGGAACGACTTCACGGCGACGCTCTACGGGCCCGGCGGCGAGAGCGACCCGTCAAAGGCGGTGACCTACATCATGGACGTCGCCGCGCCAAAGATCACGATCACCCGGCCGGCCAAGGACGCGACGGTCAACGGCAAGACGGTCACGATCGTCGGCAAGACCCAGGCGCGCAGCACGCTGGTCGCGCGGAACGAGGCGAACAACGCGTCGGTGACCGGCACGGCCGGGGACGACGGGTCCTTCCAGCTCGTGCTGGCAATCGCCCCGGGGCCGAACGGGATCCGGATCACGGCCACCGACCCGGCGCTGAACCAGGCCGCGACGGTCATCAACGTCAACCGGGGCGCCGGCAAGCTGCGCGCCGACATCACGGCGTCGCGCTACCAGTTCTCGCGCAAGCAGCTGCCTGACAACATCACCCTGACCGTCACCGTGACCGACCCGGACGGCCATCCGCTCGACGGCGCGACCGTGACGTTCACGCTCACCCCGCCCGGGGTCGCTCCGATCACCCGGACCATCACCACGGACGGCGCGGGCAAGGCGCGCTGGACGACGGCGATCCCAAGGGGGGCCGCGCAGGGACGCGGCGTGGCGGCCGCGCTCGTCCATACGAAGGCGTACGGCGACACGAGAAGCCAGACGTTCATCACCGTCAACAGCTGATCCGGAGCTGATCGGCTCGACAGCGGCCCGACGTGCAGCTACCATCCGGCCATGCCCGTCTGGCGCTGCCCGCACTGTGGGACCCCCCAGGCCGAGGCCTCCCGCTGCTGGGTCTGTCGCCGCTCGAGCACGAGCTGCGCGACCTGCGCCAACTTCCGCCACGCCGTGTTCGGCGGGCTCGGCTACTGCAGCCTCGACCGCGGCCGGAGTCCGCTCGGCGGCGACGAGATTCGCGCGTGCTGGTCGGCCCCGACGGCGCTCGTCGCCGAGGCCGTCTCGGTCGCGCGGTCCGATCCCGAACGGCCGTTCGATCTGCCGGGGCCGGACGATGGCCGCCTCGCGACGGATTCCCCGACCCGGTTCTGGGTCGAGGTCGACCGCTAGCCGCGGGTCAGACCGACGGGCTCGGCGCCTCGGTCGGCGTGGGCGTTGGTGCCGGCGTAGGGGTCGGTGCCGGGGTCGGTGTCGGCGCCGGGGTGGGCGTCGGCGTCGGAGCCGGGGTCGGGGTGAGCGTCGGCGTCGGCGTGGGCTCAGGCCCCTTCGAGACCACGTAGTCGACCGTCGTCCCGACCGCGACCTGCGTCCCGGCCGTCGGCGAGGTCGCGATCACCGATCCCTTCGGGACCACGGGATCGAAGGCATCGGTCGTCGCACCCGGGTTGAGGCCGGCCTGGACGAGCGCCTTGAGCGCATTCGATTCGGTCTGGTTCCGGACGTCCGGGACGGCGACCAGCGCCTGGCCGGTCACGACGGTGACGGTCACCGTGCCGCCCTTGTCGACCGTCACGTTCGGCAGCGGATCCTGGGTCGTGATCGTCCCCTCGGGCTGGTCGCCCTTGACGAACGTCGGCTTGAGGGTAACCCCCGCGACGCTGGCAAGCTGCTGCGCCTGCTCGAGCGTCTGCCCGACGAAGTTCGGGACCTGGACCTGCTGGGCCGTCGGCGTCCCGCCGCCGGTCAGCAGTCGGAAGGCGAGGAACCCGACCGCAAGCAGGATGGCCAGGCCGAGCAGCCCGGCGATCCACGCCCACGGCCCGGGGCCGCCGCCGTCGTCGTCCACGACCTGGCTCGGTGGCACGACCGGCGGCGCCGGGGGCGGGGTTCCGCTGCCCGCGCCGGCGTAGGCGTCGGCCGCGTAGGGGATCGGCGGGTTCGGCCGGGCCGTTCCCGCGATCACCGTCGCCCCGGCGGCCAGGCCGGCCACACCTGCGGCCAGGCCGGCCGCACCGGCGGCAGCCGCGGACCGATCGGCAAGCTGGTCTTCCAGCGCGTCGGCCATCGACGTCGCGGTCTGGAACCGCTCGGCGGGATCGATCGCCATCGCCTTGCGGCAGATCGCCTCGAGGACCGGCGGGATCCCGGCGCGGTAGGTCGACGGCATCGGGACCGGCGGGGTCAGCCGTGCCAGCGCGATCGAGGCGGCGCTGTCGCCCTCGAACGGGCGGCGACCGGCGAGCATCTCGAACAGGACGACCCCGAGCGAGTAGAGGTCCGACCGCTCGGTCGCCGGCTCGCCGCGGGCCTGCTCGGGGCTCATGTACTGGACCGAGCCGAGCGTCGTCCCGGGCAGGGTCATCTGCGCCTCCGCGACCGCCCGGGCGATCCCGAAGTCGGTCACCAGGACGCGCCCGCCCGGGGCCAGCAGGATGTTGCCGGGCTTGATGTCGCGATGGACGATCCCGCGCGCGTGGGCGGCGGCCAGCGCATGGGCGACCTCGGCGGCGATCCGCGCGGCCTGCGACGGCGTGAGCGGCCCGTTGCGCCGAAGCAGGGTCGACAGGTCCTCGCCGTCGACGTAGTCCATGACGATGAACGGCCCGGCGGGATCCATCCCGAAGTCGTGGACCGCCACGATGTTGGGCGAGTTCAGCGAGGCGATCGACTGGGCTTCCATCCGAAAGCGGGCCACGAAGTCGGGGTCGCGGCCGTACTCGGGGCGGAGGATCTTGATCGCCACGTCGCGCCCGAGCTGGCCGTCGGTGGCGCGATAGATCGTCGCCATCCCCCCCTGGCCCAGCAGCTCGACGAGCCGATACCGGCCGCCGAGGACGCTTCCGATCTCCGCCAAGTGCTCTCCTCGCTGTTCGCCACCGCCCGGGCCGGCCTGGCCCGGCGGGCATCGTACCGCACCGGATGACGGCCGCCCCGGCCGTCGGGTGACGGCGCGCGGACCGCGGGAGCGGTCCGCTGGGTCCTACAGGGCGAGGTTCGCGAGGTAGGTCCGGAACTCGGCCGACAGGTCGGGGCGCTGGAGGGCGAGCTCGACCGACGCCTTCAGCCAGCCCATCGTGGTCCCCGCGTCGTAGCGCGTTCCCTCGTACTCGTAGGCGTAGACCTCCTGCTCCTCCATCAACGCCTCGATGGCGTCGGTGAGCTGGATCTCGCCGCCCGCGCCGCGCGGGGTCTGCTCGAGCTTGTCGAAGATCTTCGGGGTCAGCACGTAGCGCCCGATGATCGCCAGCGTGGACGGGGCGACCGACGGGTCGGGCTTCTCGACGACCCCTTTCACCCGGTGGAGCCGGCCGTGGTCGAGGTTGTCGCCGGCCGGCTCGGGGTCGATCACGCCGTACCGGCCGGTCTCCTCGCGGGGCACCTCGGTCACGGCGATCACCGACGCGTGGACCTGGTCGTAGGCGTGGATCAGCTGGCCGATCGCCGGGCGGTCGCCGACCACCACGTCGTCGGACAGGATCACCGCAAACGGCTCGTGGCCGATGAGCTCCTTGGCCACCAGCACCGCGTGGCCCAGCCCGAGCTGCTCCTTCTGCCGGACGTAGGCGATCTGGGCCAGGTCGCTGATGTGGCGGATGCGCCGGAGCATCTCGACGTCGCCGCGCTCCTCGAGCAAGTGCTCGAGCTCGTACGACAGGTCGAAGTGGTCCTCGATCGCCCGCTTCTGGCTGGAGGTCACGATGATGACCTGCTCGATACCGGAGGCGACCGCCTCCTCGACGGCGTACTGGATGACCGGCTTGTCGACGAGCGGGAGCATCTCCTTGGGCTGCGCCTTCGTGGCCGGGAGGAAGCGGGTGCCCCAGCCGGCGGCAGGGAAGACGGCTTTGCGGACTCGCAATCGAACCTCGGATACGGCGGCGAGGGGGCGCTCGCGGACCGGCCGAGTATAGCGCGGGGTGCCCGGCCGACCCGCCGGAGATGCCTAGTCGGAGCGCGCCTCGGATGCCGTGTCGGGTCGCTCGGCCCGGAGCCTGATATGGGTGAACGGGATCCGGACCTCGCGGAAGACCTCGGTCGAGACGAGGAACCCGGCGAACAGCAGGATGACTCCGACGAGCTTGCCGAGCTCGTAGTACTGGGTCGTGCCGAACCGGTTGAGGCTGTCGGTGACCGCCGGGATCAGGGCGCCCAGGGCGATCAGCGCCGTCGCCGGGGCGCGGCTGTTCATCCGGCCGTTGAGGAACGCCCGGACGGCCAGCGGCACCGAGGCCACGAAGTTGACCGTGATCGCGATCGGCGAGATCAGCAGATTGAACAGGAACTGGTCACCCGGCTGGTTGGGGTCGAGCGAGTAGTCGAGGATCCGCCGCTTGGGCATGAACACGTAGGTCGAGAAGACCGCGCCGAGGACCAGCGCGAACGCGCCGGTCACGTTCATGAACGGCGTGAGCAGGCGCAGGGTGCCCGGGAACAGCTCGGCGGTCGGTGCCCCGGTCGCCGGGTCGACGGCATAGCCGGGCGGCGCCAGCGTCGTCGTGGCCATGAGGACGATGCTCAGGACCGTGGCTCCGACCACGGCGACCGCCGCGAGGATGGGCCAGCGGTCGTTGTTGAAGTACGTCTCGACGCCGACGGCGACGGCGAGGACGAGCGCCGCGATGAAGTACAGGATCGGGGCGCTGCCGGAACCCGGGTAGTCGTACTTGGCCTGGCTGAGAACCGTGAACAGACCGGCCAGGCCGAGGCAGAACGCGAACGTGTAGCCGAAGCGCGTCCGGCCGAGCAGGAACGCGGTGCCGAGCCCCAGCCAGCCGGCCGTCCAGACCGCCCCGGTCAGGTACCACACCCGGTACAGCGGCTCCGACCAGCCGCCGGCTGCGGCGAGCGCCTCGGCGCCGGCGGCAAGCCCGAAGAACAGCATCCCGAGCGTCCAGACGAGCTGATAGGCGCGCCGCCGCTCGATCCACTGGTCGAGCACGAACAGGCTGAAGACGAGCGCCAGGATCGAGGTCAGCGCCGGGAGCAGCACATTCAGGTTCATCGTTCGACGGTCAGTCTCGCCGCTGGGCGGTAAGTGCTCGGCCCCGCGGGTCAGGCGGGGATGAATTCGTGGTCGTCGCGGTGGAGCCCGTCGCACAGGCCCCAGCGCGGCTCGTCGCCGGGGATCGGAATCGGGCGCATGAGCTCGCGGACGATGCCGCGGCGGCAGAACAGGTAGCCCTTGGCGGCCATCCACGCCCGGACGTGGGCCGGGTCGGGATGGAACTGGAACGGACCAGGGTTGATCGCCGGCCGGGCGGTCCAGGAGGACGCCGCCTCGGGCGACACGATGTCGAGGAGGTTGATCCGCCAGGGCGTGCCCTCGATGATCCCGAGGCAGCCGTCACAGCGCGTCGCGACGTTGTCCTTGACGATCGTCCGGATCTGGACGCCCATGATCTCCACGGCCCGAATCTAGCAGGTGCTGCCCCGGCGGGACGCGGAGGTGGCTCGAAGCCGTGGCGGTGCTCCGACTGCCCGCGCTCGAGCGATCGGCGACCTCCGACGATCCGGTCCTCGGTGCGGCGCCGCGGCGAGACCGGAGTCCAGTGGGTCTACGATGACCAGATGGCTCGACACGAACGGATCGTGATCGCCTTCCGGGGTGGGCCTCGAGACGGCGCGCGCAAGGACCTGGGAGAGGCCACGGGTGGGAGCTGGCCGGCCGAGTACACGGCCGGGCGGTGGCCGTCGCTCAACGAGGGGATCGCCGGCAGCGCGGCTGCCGGGGGGCATTACGTCCGCACGGACCAGTGGTCCCCGCGAGCCGAGGCCCGGATCTACGTCTGGCAGCCGGACACGCAGCCCAAGGACGGCTAGAAGGGCCGCCCCGCCGAAGCGAGTGGTCTCTCGGGACACGCATGCGCGCGAGACGGCGCGCGCCCTCGGCCGCAATGGATAGCGACGTCCGTCGCCGGCGGCCAGCAGGCCCGAGTACGATGGCGGACCGGGGCCACCCGCCGCAACGAACGAGCCACTGGAGGAGCGTGGAGCCAGCACCAGGATCCGGGTCGCCGACGAGGACCGAGGCGCCGGCAGGCGAGCGGTACCTCTTGCTCGCCGACATCTCGGGCTTCACCGGCTTCATGTCCGGCGTCGAGGAGGCGCACGGGGTCGACTTCAGCGCGGGCATCCCCGCCGCCTACTCCGTGCTCGGCGACCTCCTCGACACCGTCATCGAGGGCGTGGCCCCCGACTTCGCCCTCGTGAAGCTCGAGGGCGACGCCGTCTTCGCGGCCGCGCCGGCGGCTGATCTCGACGGTCAGGGCGAGCGGGTCCTCGGGCAGGTCGAGGCGATGTACCGGGCGTTCATCGCCGGTCGGACGCGGGCCATCCCCGCCAACGACCATGTCTGCACCGCCTGTCCCGCCGTCGCCCACCTCGACCTCAAGGTCGTGCTCCATCGGGGGGTTGCGGTCCGCCAGAGTGTCGGGTCCAGCAGCGACCTGCTCGGTCCGTCCGTGACGGTGGCCCATCGATTGCTCAAGAACACCATCCGCGAGCGGATCGGCGTCCACCCCTACTTGTTCCTGACCGAGGCCGCGGCGACCGCGCTCAGCCTGCCGCACGCCGGCCTCGCCCACCGCGAGGAGTACCCGGACACGGGGCCGATCGAGGGTCGGATCGTCGAGCTCGGCGAGCGGAGGGCGGTAGGCGCTCCGACCTGATCCGGGCGCCGGCAGTCAGCGCGCCGGTGGATCCCGGCGTTCGGGGACGTCCGGATCGGCGGCTGGGTGCGATTCGGCGAACGCCCGATCCGGCGTGAAGCGCACCCCGAACGTTCGGATCGCGGCCCGCCAGTTGCGCGCAAGGTAGAGCGTGAGGAGACCGAAGACGATCGCCCCGGCGACGATCCCGACCGCCGCCGCGAGACGCTCGCTGCCGTTCGCCGCCGACACCACCAGGGTGGCGATGACGCCGCTCAGGATCGCGTCGACGATCGCGACCAGGCCGGCGTTCGTGACGAACAGGTCCCACGGCCGGATCCCGCCGCGGATCGAGCCGAGGCTCGCCAGGACGCCCACCGAATCGTCGCGATCCGACAGGGTGAAGTGCGGCCGGAGCTCGGGCGCAACCTCGAGGTAGTAGCGGCGCACGCGGTTGATCGCGACCACCGTGCCGATGTTCTCGATCCCGAGCTGGAGGAGCCGTTCGAAGCTCGCCAGGCCGATGATCAGGACGGTGGGCAGGACGATCAGGGCGAACGCCGTGAATGCGGCCTGGGCGACCTGGGCGGTGAACGCGAGCGCGACGACACCGGCGGACAGGGTGCTGAGGAAGAAGCTGGTCCGGCCGTTCGCGTCGCTGATCGATGCCGAGCGCGCGCCCTGGAGCGTGAAGTGCTCGGTCGACATGATGGTCAGCAGGTCCTGGCGACTCGCCGGCGGGATGTGCTCCATCGATCGAGACCTCGTAGCGACGGACATCGGCTCGTGACCGACGTCACCTTACTCGGCGAGGATCGCCGGCTACCGGATCGCGTCGATGATGCCGAGCAGGCCGAAGGCGAGCAGCCCGGTGGTGATCGCCCATAGGAGGGCCTTCCGGCGCGGCGAGTTGGCCAGGGATCCGAGGAGCCCCCGATCGCTGGACAGGCGGACGATGAATGTCAACGGGATGGCGAGGACCACGACGTTGAGGATCATCGCGTCGACCACGACGCGGACGAGATCGACGGCGACGAGCGCGATGAGGGCCGCCGGAATGACCTCGACGAGGTACACGAGGTAGAACCCCGGTGCGGCGCGCAACGACAGGTTGAGGCTGCGCGGCCAGCGGAACAGCTCGGCCCAGGCCCAGGCCGACGACAGCGAGATGACGACCGCCGCGAGGAGGCCGGAGCCGATCATCCCGACCGCGATCAGGACCCCGCCCCAGCCCGACGCGAGGGCGGCCAGGCCGGACGGGAGCGGCAACCCGCCGGCGGCCGCCAGGCCGACGCCGTTCGCGGCGGTCGCCGCGGCCGCGATCACGATGGCCGCCATGAGCAGCTCGGACGCGACCGCCCCGATGAGCGTCTCGGCGCGCGCCCCGCCGAGCTCGCGCGGCCCGAGGCCCTTGTCGACGGTCGCGGCCTGCTGGTAGAAGAGCATCCACGGCATCACGACCGCCCCGATCGTTGCGACCACGAGCCCGAGATAGCCCGGCTGGTCGAACGGCTGGCCGGCGGTGATGCCCCCGAGCACGGCGCCCGGCTCGGGGTGGGCGAGGACGGCGAGCCCCACGAACGCGAACAGGGAGAACGACAGGGCGATCGTGATCCGCTCGAACCGGCGGTAGCTCCGGGTCAGGACCATGGCCGAGTGGAAGGCAAGGGCGCCACCGACTGCCGACCGGCGCCGGGACCCCGACGATGCTCGCCCCGAGGACGATCCCGGCGAACTCGGCGACGTAGGCCAGCAGGTCGATGACGACCATCGTCACGACGGCCAGCCCCGCCCAGCGGAACCCGTACCGAACCCGGATCAGCTCCGCGTGGCCGAGCCCCGTCGCGACGGCCAGCCGGGCGGTCATCTCCTGGACGAGGTAGAGCACCGGGATCAGCAGCACGAGCGGCAGCAGCATCGCGTAGCCGAAGTCGGAGCCGGCCTTGCCGGCGGTGATGACGCTGGCCGCGTCGACGTCGGCGAGCATGACGATCCAGGCCGGACCGAGGACCCGGAGCAGGCGTCGGGCCGTGACCCGGCTGGGGACGACCACGGCCGTTGCCCGGCCATCGAGTGCGGCGAGTTCCGCTGCCGGCGAGACGCTCATGTCCTCAGTGAACCCGCCAGACCGAATTGGCGAGAGGGCCCAAGGGACCGATCGGCCCGGCCGAACGGCAACCGGTTACAGGCCAGCTTGCCTGTGCCCACCAAGGCTACTTGAGAAGATCAGTGCCCGACAGGGTGCAGCCCAACCGTCTAGCGCAACGGCGACTCCGCCTCGCGCGGTGCATGACCAGTTGGGCTCACCAGGCGGATGAACCCGGCGGCGACGGGCATTCCCATGGCGACCGGCGCGATCACCGCCAGCGCCGCCGGAGCGGCGCCCGACAGGAGGTTCGTGACCATCATCGCCGCGTACGCGAGGACCGGCAGCCCGCTCGGACCAAGGGTCATCGGCCCGGCCGACTGGGGCATCCAGCGACGCTCCACCGAGCGGTACAGGAGGTAGACCGTCAGGGTCGTCACGACCCAGCCGAGGTAGTTCTGGACGGGGACCCCGAAGTACGGACCACCCGATTCCCAGACCCAGGCGCCGAAGGTCGGACCGGACAGGATCGGGTCGACCACGAGGTCCCAGGCGGCCATCACGAGCGCGCCGAGGAGGGCCAGCCCCGCCAGGTGACCCCGCCCACCCGGTGAGCCGACCGGCTCGCCGTCGAGGATGAGGTTGGCGAGGATGTAGCTCGGGTAGACCATCATGAACCAGGCGAGCGGGATCAGGACCGGGACCGAGCCGAGCCATGGCCCCAGGGTCGAGGTGTAGTGGTACGGCCCGTAGACGAGTCCCGTGGCGACGCCGACCTCCTCGAAGATCCACGACGTGACCGCCGTGATGGCGAAGAAGGCCACGGTCAGTCGCGCCCCGAGCGCGTACGACGCATGCCAGAGGCTGAACAGCAGGAGGATGACGGTCAGGCTGTTGAGCCCGCCGGGGATCACCGGCAGGGCGACCAGCCCGGCCAGGAGCGGCCGAACCACGCCGTCGTAGATGAAGAGGGCCAGGAACGCGGTTGCGAGGAGGAGCCGGCTGCGGCCACTGATGGGCGCTCCTCCTTCCCAGGGATCACGGCTCCGGGCCGACCATCGATGCGAGTTCTCGGGTATGCGGCATGGGGCAAGCCAATGTCAAGCAGCCAACGCCCCTTCCGCGATCAGACGGAGCCCCACCGCTGGCTGCGCTCGCGTCCGAGCACGCGGCCGAAGGGTCGTCCGAAGTGGCTCACGGCCACGCCCCAGCTCTCGTCCCGCGCCCGCGCGAGCAACCCGACCCGCGACGCGATCCCACGTTCGGGCTCCTCGTCATGGCTGGACTGCCAGTCCGGGTGGGAGACCTGGATCGGCAGGTGGAGCAGGTCGCCGGTGAACAGCATCGAGATCGGGCCGTCGGACAGGAGCACGCTTCGGTGCCCCGGCGTGTGGCCAGGGCTGTGAAGGACTCGCAAACCCTGAGCGACCTCGCGATCCTCGGAATCCAGGTCCAGCATCCCGAGCTCCTCGAGCCGGCGCATCGCGCTCCGGCCCAGGGAGTCCTCGCCGTGGTTTGAACCGGCGAAGAACTCCCAATCTGCCGGGTGGACGTGGTGGACCGCGTTCGGGAACCGAGGTTCTCCGTCCGGCCGGCAGGCGCCCCCGGCATGGTCCGAGTGGAGGTGCGTGTGGATCACGTGCCGCACGTCCATCGGGGTCACGCCCGCCGAGTGCAGCTCCTCGTCGATCCGTCCCGCCACGTCGGTGGGCGGTCGTCCCAGGTGCCCGATCCCGCTGTCGACGAGCACCGATCCCCCGCTCAGCCGCAGCAGGAATGCATGGACGTGCCAGGCCCAGCTCCCGTCGTCCGCAGGGTCGAACGCCCACGGGTACGCCGCGCGCTCAGTGGACCAGTCGATCTCGTGGCCCGGGGCCTCGCGCGAGAGCGGCAGCGGCGCCCAACCGTCGCACAGCGGTACGACTTCCACGTTTCCGACCTGGATTGGGGGGTGGGCCATCGCCGAAGCCTAGCCTCGTGCAGGCTGAAACGCTTGAGGCCGCGGTCGCTCCCCTTCGCGTCCGTTGAACTCGACCGCTCGGTGGCCCTGACCGTCGAGGCAGATCGCTGCTACCGGTCGCGAGCCCGTTCGTCCTCGGTGCGCCGCATCGCGGCCGCAGTGGCCAGCGACGGAGGGTCGCCGGCGGCCTCCAGTCCGTCGATCGCGCCGAGGACGTCGGCCGATGACCGGTTCTGGCTGAGCTTGGACTTTGCCTCGATCCGGCTGACGATCACCTCCACGCCGACGATCGCCCGGAGCTGACCTTCGACGTATGGCGGCGGCGCATCGTCGACCGACCAGGGTTCGGGACGCGCCCGCTCGTGGCGCTCGACAAGGGCGCGCACATTGCGCTCGCACCACGCCGGATCGTCGTGGACGACGAGCCGACCGTGGAGATGCGCCGTGACGTAGTTCCAGGTCGGGACGACTCGCCCGTGCTCCCGCTTGGTCTCGTACCAGCTGGGCGAGATGTAGGCGTCCGGCCCGCGGACGATGACGAGCGCCTCGCCGAGCGCCGGCTCCTGCCATTGCCGGTTCTTCCGTGCGAGATGGCCCATCAGCCGGCCGCGCTCGCCGGCCTCGGGGGACCCGCCGGCCTCGGGGGACCCGCCGGCCGGCTCCCAGATGAGGGGCAGCATCGTCGCCAGGATGCCCGCGCCCGTCGAGGTGATCAGCTCGCCGGCGCCCATGCCGGCGAGCAGCTCGGCCACGTCGGCATCGCTCGGGCGGAAGTACTCGGGCAGGTACATTGCCCTGCAGGATGCCACGGCCAGCCGATGCAGGGCGTCGGGAGCTCGTGCTGTCCAGCTCCTGGGCCGCGACGAGTCCTGCGGCGCCCGGCGGTCGTATTGTCGAACCCGCTACCGAGGAGGACCTCCGATGCGCAGCGTGACCTATTCGATGGGCGTCTCGCTGGACGGCTACATCGTCGGGCCGGACGGCGACATCACCGCGCCGCCGCCCGACGAGGAGATCTGGCGATTGGTCACCGACGAGATCCGGGAGGTCGGCGTCCACCTGATGGGACGACGGCTGTACGAGACGATGCTGTACTGGGAGACCGCCGACCACGACCCACCGCTCGACGACGCGGAGCTCGAGTGGGCCGCCCTCTGGAAGCCGCTCCCGAAGGTCGTGTTCTCGACCACGCTGTCGGCCGTGCAGGGCAATGCCCGCCTGGCGTCCGGCGGCCTGGCGGAGGAGATCGAGCGGTTGCGAGCCGAGCCGGGAGAGGGCCACATCGCGATCGGCGGCGCGACGCTCGCCGCGGAGGCGGCCGCGTTGGACCTGATCGACGAGTACCGGGTCAGGGTCTACCCCGCGCTGGATGGCGGTGGCATTCCCTACTTCCCGCAGCGCGGGCGCCGGGTGGATCTCGAACTCGTCGAGACCCGCACCCTCAGCTCGAGCGTCGTCTACCTCCGCTACCGCGTGGCGAGATAGCCGGCTCCTCCGCCGGTCCAGTCCGATGTGGGTGACGCTCTACGGGCAGCGCAATTCGCGGGTGTATGGCCTGTGGCGACCTTGGGCGAGGCTGTCTCGCCATAGACTGCCCCGATGACCGAATTGCGAGGGCGGATCGTCGATGCGGCAGATGGTCGGGCGCTCGAGGCGCGCGTGCGTGTCGTTGCGTCGACCGGCGAGTTGGCGGCGCCCGCGTCCGCGCTGCGAAAGGTCGGCACCGGCGAGCCGTTCTTCTACGCGGATGGCACATTCGCCGTCACGCTGGAGCGCGGCCAGGCCGATATCGTCGTTGAGCGGGGCACGGAGTACGAGCCCCTGCGGCTAACGGTCGACATACCGGCGCGCGGCGCGCTCGACGTCGACCTGCCGCTGCGGCGCTGGATCCGTATGGCGGACGAGGGCTGGCACGCGGGGAACACCCACGTCCACTACGACGAGACGGAGACACGGGCGCTCGACCGCCTCCGCGCCGATCCACGCGTGGAAGACCTTCCGGTGTTCATCGTCAGCCAGTTGCAGCGGCGCGAGCTGGCGTACGCATCGAACGTGTTCCCGATCGGGCGCCACGACCTGTCCGAGCCTGCGCACCTCATCGACGTCGGCGAGGAGACGCGTCACAACCGCGTGGCGCGGGTGGAGGGCTACGGCCACCTGATGCTGATCAACCTCGAGCGGCTTGTCGAGCCGCTCAGTCGCGGCCTGCTCGTCGACGACGCGTCGCCCGACTACCCGCCCCTGATCGACGCATGCCGCGAGGCGCGGCGGCAGGGCGGCCTCGCGATCTGGTGCCACAACGGGATCGGGATGGAGGCGCCGGTCGCGGCGGCGCTGGGCGCGCTCGACGGGATCAACCTCTTCGACCCCTACTGGATGGACCCCGAGTACGAGATCTGGTACGCGCTGCTCAACTGTGGCACCCGGCTCCCGGCATCAACGGGCTCCGACTGGTTCGTCTGCTCGAGCAATCGCGTGTACGTCGACGTCGGCGGCGATCTGACCTATCCGGCCTGGCTGGCAGGCCTGTCGGACGGCCGGACGTTCATCACCGACGGGCCGATCCTGCGGCTGACGGCGGCCGGGCACGGGCCATCGAACGAGGTCCTGGCACCGGCGGCGGACACGCGCTCGCTGGACGTGGTGGTGGAGTGGGCCTCAGCCGTGCCGGTCACCGCGATCGAGGTCGTGGCCGACGGGACGGTCGCCTGGCGCGAGCAGAACGCGGCCGGGGCGCGATCCGGGACCGTTCGGACGTCGATCGACGCGTCCGTAGGTTGGGTTACGGCGCGCGCGTGGGGCCGGACGCGCAACAGCTACGACCACGCGCTGTGGGCCCACACGAGTCCGGTGTACGTCCACGACGCGCCCGCGCCGGCGATCCGCGCCACGGCCGCCGCCGCCTTGATCGAGGACATCGACCGATCGCTCGAGTGGATCACGACCGAGGCGCGGTTCGATGCGACGTCGCAGCGCGACCGGATCGTGGACCTCTTCCGCGAGGGCCGCCGCGTCTACGAGCGATTGGCGACGGGCTGATCCGGACTGCCGTGGCCGGAGGACCTGACCAGCCTCTACGAGTGGCGCCAACGGGGACCAACAAGTACGGGCCGTTCCGGGATTCCCCGGATCCGCACGGGTCAGGCCCTCTGCTAGTGTCGACGCGTGGACGCCAGCCTGCGGGACCGGATCGCGATGGCCATCGCCGCGGTCGCGGTGGTCCTCGGCGTCGGAACCCTTGCGGTCGGCCGGTTCGACTCGGGCATTCGCCTCACGATCGACGGCCAGAACCGGGTCGCGATCTCGGACCTGGACTCGAACAGTCCGGCCTGGTCGAACGGGCTCCGACCCGGCATGGTCGTGATCCGGCTCGCCGGGGTCACCCTCATCAACCTGCCCGCGTACGTCTACCCGACGACCGAGCCGAGCCCCGATCCGGTGACCGGCGAGACGCCGGCGGCCACGCCGATCGGTGTCGAGCCCGCGAGCCCCACCGCGGTGCCGATCGATCCTGCCGACCGCGCCGCGCTGATGGCCCAGCCGGTGACCGACCTCGATGCGATCCAGCCCTGGGACCTCGAGCGCGGCAGCCCCGACAGCTACCCGATCGCATCGTTCAGCGACTACACCCCGAGCGCCATCCGCGAGACGATGCCGGCGGTCATCTTCGGGATCGGGCTGCTCCTGCTCGTCGGCTGGTGGCTGGCGAGCGGACGGGCCGGCGAGAACCTCCGACCGCTGGCCGCGCCGCTGGCCGTGGCGACCTCGGTGCCGTTCATCACCCAGCCGTTGGCAGCCACCCTGTGGCCGCCGTTGATCGCCCTGGGCGGGTTCCTCGTGACCCTCGCGATGTTGCCCCTGGCGCTCGGCTTGATTGAGCGGATCGCCGATCGTGGCGAGCGTCGTCTGGTCGGCTACGTCACGGCCGTCTGTGCGCTCGCGGCCGCGGCCGTCGTCCTCGCCGTCGCCACCTTCGACTCGTGGTTCAGCGCCGGCGATGCCCGTTGGCTGCTCGTCGGCGCGATCCCGATCATCCCGGGTCTGGCAGCCGCCGGCCCGATCCAGGCTGGAGGCATCCGTGGCGTCGGCAGCTCGAGCGGCCGGCTGCTCGAGTCGACCGAGTTCGCGGTCGCGGGCGTCACGCCGCTGATGGCGCTGCTGACCGACACGAGCCCGTTCGTATTCCCGCTCTGGCTGTGGTTCGCGATCGTCCTCGCCGCCGGACGGTTCACCATCCGCCCGCTCGCCCGGCTCGCGACCCGGGCGGCACTACAGCGCGATCTCGTCGTGGCGGCGACCGAAGCCGAGCGGGCACGGGTAGCGGCCGACATCCACGACGACGCCCTCCAGGAGCTGACCCTGCTGGTTCACCGCCTCGACGCGGCCGGCGACACCGAGGGCGCCGACATCGCCCGGACCGTGTCGGACCGGTTGCGGGCGATCTGCGGCGACCTCCGCCTGCCGATCCTCGATGACCTCGGCGTCGGACCCGCTCTCGACTGGCTGGTCCTGCGCATCGAGCGCCTCGCCGGCGGGGAGGTCCGCCTCGAGCGATCCGACGGCACCCGTCCGCCGGCCGACGTGGAGCTGGCCTTCTTCCGGGTGGCGCAGGAGGCGCTCTCCAACGCCGTCAAGCACGGCCGCCCGCCGATCGTCGTGCGCTACGCGACGACGGCCGACGGTGCGTCGCTGTCGATCGACGATGCGGGACCCGGGATCGAGCCCGACGCGAGGGAAACGGTCGAGCGGTCGGGCCACTTCGGGATGCTCAACATGGAGCAGCGCGCCGAGGCGATCGGAGCGATCCTCGACGTTCGGCGTTGGCCGGCCGGCGGCACCCACGTCGCGCTCGATTGGCGAGCCCGCTGATCCGGGTCGCGATCGTCGACGATCATCCGGTGGTCGGCCAGGGGACGGCTGCGATCCTGGACGGCGAACTCGATGTCGATGTCGTCGGCGTGGCGACCTCGCTCGAGATGGCCCGAGCGGACGGCCTGCTCGACCGTCAAGCGGTGGACGTCGTGCTGCTCGACCTTCGACTCGGAAGCGACAGCGGCCTGCGCCTCCTGGCTAATGCGTCGCCGGGCGGTGCTTGTGGCGGATCGGCCGGGACGCTCCCGGCGATCATCGTCCTGACCGCCTACGACTATCCCCAGTACGTCGAGGCGGCGCTGCAGCTCGGGGCGGCCGGGTTCGTCCTCAAGACCGCTCCCCTCAGTGAGCTGCTGGACGCCATCCGCACCGTCGCCCGAGGCGGACTGGCGTTCTCCATCCGGCCAGGGTCCGCCACGGTGCGCCTGACGCGTCGCGAGCTCGACGTCGTGCGCCTCGTGGCCGAAGGACGGAGCAACGACGAGATCGCGGCAGCCCTCGGGATCGGGACCAAGACCGTCGAGACGCACCTCGCCCGGCTGTTCGAACGGACCGGCGTGGCCTCGCGCACCGAACTCGCGACCCGTGCCATCCGAGAGGGCTGGCTCGATGTCCCGCCGTCCGGCGGCTAGTCCGGACCGCCGGGTCAGGCCGAGCGCAGCGAGTACGCCTCCGTCGGTTCCGTTCGACCCTTGACCATGACCGGCCCGAGCGGCGAGAGCTCGAACCGTCCGTCGAGGTGGGCGGCGGTCATCGGCCCGATGACGACCTCGCCCGGCTTGGCGATCCCCTGGAGCCTGGCGGCAACGTTTGTCGTATCGCCGATCGCCGTGAAGTTCCGGTAGTCGGCGCTGCCGATGTTGCCCACCAGCGCCGGACCCGAGTTGACCCCGATGTGGAATTGAGGGCCCGGCTGCGCCCCAGTCGCCAGGAAGGTCGTTCGTTCGAGAATCTCAAGGGCAGCCAGACACGCCCCCGACGCATGATCAGCCATTGGCTTTGGAGCTCCGAACACCGCCATCACGGCGTCGCCGGCGAGTTGGGTCGGTTGGCCGCCGTGCTCGAGGATCGCCGGGAGGGCGACGCCGAAGTACTCGTTCAACATGGCGACGACCTCGTTGGGAGCCCGCATCTCAGCGTAGGTGGAGTAGCTGCCGAGGTCGGCGAAGAGCACCGTCACGATGGCGATCTCGCCGCCGAGCTCAGCACGGCCCGGGTGCGCCAGGAGCATCGCCGCGAGGTCCGGCGAGAAGTAACGCCCGACGATCCGCCGCACGCTTGCAAGCGCGCCCTCGTGACCGCCCACGAACAGCCGCGCCAGCAGGAGCGTCAGCACGGCAACTCCCGTCAGATTGAGCGGGAACATGCCGTCCCGGAGCCAGGCCGGCAGCGGCGGAGGTGGCGGCGTGGGCACGACGGCCGAGGCCCCCATCAGGCCCGCATACGCACAAACGAGGACGAGAGCAGCCCGGCGATGGCCGAGCAGGAGGGCGGTGATCGGTCCGAGGCTGGCCCAGATCGCGACGACGCTGCCTGCCACGAACCCGCCCAGCGCCCACATCAGGGCAAACGGCAAGGTCATGTACGGAACGAACTGACCGATGGCGAACCAGCGATAGCTGCGGGCCAGCGCGAAGGCGAACAAGCTCGCCAGGGAGATGATCACGTAGAGCCACGGAATGGCAGCCGCACCCGTGGCCCCGACCATCCAGTAGGTCGCTCCCCAGATGACGGCCAGCGGCGTGATCAGCAGCGCCGCGACGAGCAGGAGAACCTTCCGGAGGCGGGTGTCCTCGTCATCGTCGGGTTCGGCACCGATGGCAAGCACCCTGCGCAGGAGGCCGCTCATCCCGCGATCTTACCCAGCGTCGATATCCGGGCGGTCGCGTCGACCGCCTCGTGTGACGCCGCAGCACGCTGCCACAGAGCGTAGGCGTCGATCAGTGAATCCCCGAGCTGTGGCCCGACGAGGAGCGAAAGCCCGACGAAGGCCAGGAGGAGAGTGTCCCGGGCCGTCAACTGACCGCGCTCGAATAGATCAGAGAACGAACGGAATCTGCCAACACGATGAACGGATCGTGGACCGGTCAGACACTTCTTCTGCTGACAGAAACCTCGCCTATAGTGGATCCTCCGAAGTTCGCCGGTCGGAGATCGACTCTCAGGTCAAGTTGTCCTCGAAATGGGGAGGCATCGCACGACGTGGACCGCGGGGCTGCCACCAGGATCAGGGCCGCCATCGAGGCGACGCTCAGCGAGCAGGGCTCGTATCCCTCGTATGACGAGGGACTGGTCATGGCTGACGTGCGGTTTCGAACGGCTATCCACGAACTTGTGAAGGAACAGCGTGAACTAGCCGCAGAGTTCGATGTCCTGTTTCCTCCGATCGAGTCCCGCCCCAGGCGTGGCGGTCTGCCTGGTGGTGAGCCATCGGAGGGTGCAGCGAGCGCGAAGAACGCTCGGATCCACCTGGCCGGAATGTCCGGTTGGCTTCATGGCCTGATCGATGGCCCGAGCGGAAGTCCGCCTACCTGACGTCACAGCCCTCACACACCAAGTCAACGTCGTGATCGACAGAGAGACTACGGCCGGACCAACATGGTCTGCTGGTTCTGCGGATCTCGAGCGCGACGCAGACCGCACTGCAGCCCCTGGCGGTTGGTGCCCCCAAGGGGATTCGAACCCCTGATCTCCACCTTGAAAGGGTGGCGTCCTAGGCCTCTAGACGATGGGGGCCCGGGCAGATGCGGCCGCGCCGGAGTGTAGCAGAGGGGTCCCGTCGGACCGGCCCGCCGGCTACTTCTGGAGGGTCAGCGTCAGGATGGTCGCGGACGCGAACGATCCCGCCGCAAGCAGTGCCGCCACGCCGCCGAGCAGGGCGTAGGCCAGCGCCCTGGCGCCCTCGCCATCGCGGGCCCGGCTGAACGCGGCCCAGGCGCCGGCGAGCGCGAGCAGGACGAAGACAAGGGCGAGCAGGAACACGCCCGCCGTGAGCACCGGGATCTGGGTCGCGTCGCGCGCCACCAGCCCGTAGGCCACGACGAGCGCCGCCGCGACCAGGGCGATCGCCAGCACGACCCGGACGGGGGTCAGGCGGGGGCGTCCGCGCCGCGCGATCGGTGGTTCGGCCGGCTCGGCGTACCCGATGGGGTCCCCGGGCGGCCAGCGGTCGTCTGGACCCGTCATCGCGGGCCGGCGATCCAATCCATTCGGGGGAGGGTACCAGCGCCGCCCGCGATCGGCGGATCGACGGCCGCGGCTATGCGACGGTTGGCCGCGTCCGGTGGTAGACGGCGACGTTGTAGCTCAGGCGCGGCCGGTTGAGCGTCTCGCCGAACGTCCGCCCGGCCTCGCCGAAGGCGTCGACCAGGAACGAGCGGGCCTCGTCGAGCGACGCGAACGTCCAGAAGCAATGGATGACCCGGACGCGGAACCCGTTGGCAAGGTACGGACCGTCGCGCCGGCTCCACAGCCCGTACTCCGGGAGGTCGCCGCGGAGCCGCGACACGTCGTCGCGGCCATAGTCGAGCAGGACGAGCAGGCGGCCGTCGGGCCGCAGGACGCGATCGACCTCGGCCAGGCACGCCGCATCGGGTGCGCGGAACGTGGACCACAGCCCGACGACCACGTCGGCCGAGCCGTCCTCGGCATCAGGGAGCCGGCCGTCGTCGGTGATCGAGGCCGTGCGAACCTGGCCGCCGAGCCCGGCGAGCTGCTCGCTGCGGCGCGGCGCGGGATCGTCCGGCCCGTCGATGAGCAGGACCTCGCGCGCGGCGATCGGCCCGAGGGCGTCGAGGGCACGCGGGATCTTCCCCTCCACGTCCAGGCAGGCGAAGAGTCGCTCGGCGAGCCCCGGGGCGGCCGGCGTGAACGGGAGATCCGCCATGAAGTGCGGGAGGATAGCACCCCCGGCGTCGATCTCGCGGGCCGACCCGTCAGACGCGCCCCGGCGCCGTGGCGGGCGGCCTACGGCTGGTCCAGGTAGGCGCGCACCTCGGGTCGAAGCAGGCCGCGGAACAGCAGGATCGCCAGCGCCGCGCAGAACAGGGCGACCGCGAGGCCCGTGCTCGCGACCGTGAAGCTGAGGAAGCCGAGCGGGATCGCCGGCAGCGTCAGGCTGGCCAGCCCGAGGGCCAGCCCGCGGCCGATCTCCTTGCGCTGGAGCACGACCGTGATCGTGAAGATCGTGTACGCGAGGAGGATCATCACGACGACCCCCGGCAGGCTGACCGGCGCCGAGATCGCCATGTCGATCACGAACCGGAGCGACAGGCCGATGACCGCCAGGATCCCGAACGCGTAGACGAGGAAGATCCGCACGCCGGTCGGCATGCTCGGCCGCGTCTCAGGTGACGGCGAATCGCTCACGCCGGCGATTCTGCCACGGCGGGTGCGGGCGGCCGATCGCTCCGAGCCGATCGGGGCCCCGGTCGCGAGCCAGTCGGGGCAGACTCCGTCGCACGGAACGGCGCGGGACTGTACCCTCTGCCGGAGGCGGCCGGGCCGCCGATCCCGAATGACCCATCCGCCGCGTCGCGGCGCCGTCCATCGAGGCTTGTCCGTTGAGCAGTGAGTCGAAACGTTCGTCGAACGATCCCGCCCGCACGGTCGGGACGAAGGCGCCTCCGGCTGGGGCCCGTCCGCCGTCCCACGGAGCCGACGGCGAGACGCGGCGCGGACGCCGCGAGCGCGACCGTGCGGCGCGGGAGCGCAGTCGGACGCGGACCATCACGCCACCACGCCGGTCGTTCATCGAGCGCCACCGCGGCGAGATCCTCGGGCTCGTCGCGATCGTGGCGATCGTCGTCGCCGGTGGGTTCGTGTTCGTCCAGGCGAACAGCAAGGCGTACGCCTGCACGACGCTCACGATCCCGGCCCCGGCAGCCTCCCCGCTGCCGGACGGCTCGCCCGCCCCGCTCGGGCAGGTCCAGGAGGACATGGGGCGCAACCACCTCCTGCCGCCTGCGTCGCAGCGGTATGCCGAGTGCCCGCCGGCATCGGGCAACCACTACGCCCCGCCCGGCGGTCCGATCACTGCTCGCTACTACGGACCCGATGACGCGACGTTGCCGCAGGGCTGGATCCACAACCTCGAGCACGGCGGCCTCGTGATCCTCTACAGCTGCGACCAGGGCGCCTGCGACAGCGGCACCCAGGGGCAGCTCCAGGACCTGTTCAAGAACTTCCCGGCGAGCCCCGTGTGTCACGTCCCGAAGGGCCAGATCGGGCCGGTCATCACCCGATTCGAGGACATGAAGGCGCCGATCGCGGCGTTGCTCTGGGGCCGCGTTCTATTCCAGCAGACGCTCGACCCGCAGCAGATCATCGACTACTTCAACACCCAGGCCGAGCTCCACAACCCCGAGCCACAGTGCGCGGCGCCATCACCGACTCTGGCACCCGCCGAGTCCCCGAGCGTCGCCCCGAGCGCGTCGCCGGCGGCCTCGCCGAGCGTCGAGCCGAGCGCCGCCCCGTCGACGAGCCCGGCGGCCTCGCCGAGCCCGTCCTGATCGGAGGCCGGCGATGCGGCTGTACGCCTACCGATCGCGTCGGGGGTACGAGCATCTCGGCGTCCTCGTCGAAGGCGGGCTGCTGACCACACGCCAGCTGGAGCGGACGGGCCGCGACAGGCTCGGGCTCCGCTGGGGGATCGGCTGGCGCCTGTTCGCCGCCGATGCCGAGCGCCGGGATTGGCGGTCCGGCCTGCGATCGGCGGTCAGGACCGCGCTTCGCGACGGCGCCCGGCCGATCGACCCGGCAACGCGACGACCGGCCCCGGCGATCACTCCGGGCAAGGTCGTCTGCGTCGGGCTCAACTACCTCGACCACATCGAGGAGCAGCACATCGAACGGCCCGACCGGCCGCTCCTGTTCGCCAAGTTTCCGGCCTCGGTCATCGCCGACGGCGAGCCGATCGTCCGGCCGGCCGGCACCCACGCCCTCGACCTCGAGGCCGAGCTCGGCGTGGTGATCGGCAAGCGCGCCCGCCGAGTCAAGGCGGCCGCCGCGATGGACCACGTCGCCGGCTACGTCGTCGGCAACGACGTGAGCGCCCGCGACTGGCAGGGCGTCAAGGCGGCCCTCAACGCAGGCGAGCACGGCGACGGCCAGTGGCTCCGCGCGAAGGGCTCGGACACGTTCTACCCGATCGGGCCGGTCTTCGTGACCGCCGACGAGTTCGACGGCCCGCCGGACCTGCCGATCCGGTCGTGGCGGATCCCCGGCTCCGGCCCGGACGCCGGCACGCCCGTCCCGATGCAGGACAACCACACCGGCAACACGGTGTTCGACATCCCGGCGATCATCGAGTACGTCACCGCGACGATCACCCTCGAGCCCGGCGACGTGATCTCGACCGGGACCCCGGACGGGGTCGGCGTCTTCCGCGAGCCGCCGGTCTTCCTCCAGCCCGGCGACCGCGTCCGGATCGAGATCGAAGGGATCGGCCGGGTGGAGAATCCGATCGTGGACGCAACGGAGACCGACTGACGCCCGACACGATGCTCGCCCTGGTCAAGCCCGCGCCCGGTCCCGGGCTCGAGCTGCGCGAGGTCGCCCGCCCGACGATCGGGATCAACGACGTCCTCATCCGGGTCGAGCGGACCGGGATCTGCGGCACCGACCTCCACATCGAGGCCTGGGACCCATGGGCCGCGAAGACGATCCAGCCGCCGCTCGTCGTCGGCCACGAGTTCGTCGGCGAGATCGTCGAAGTCGGCAGCAACGTGACCGACTTCCATCCCGGCGACCGGGTCAGCGGCGAGGGCCACGTCGTGTGCGGTCGCTGCCGCCATTGCCTGGCCGGGCGCCGCCACCTGTGCGCCCACACGATCGGGCTCGGGGTCGGCCGGGACGGCGCCTTCGCCGAGTACGTGGCGCTGCCGATGACCAACATCTGGCACCACTGGCCGGGGATCGATCTCGAGGTCGCCGCGATCTTCGACCCGTTCGGCAACGCGGTCCACACCGCGCTCGCCTTTCCCGTCCTCGGGGAGGACGTCCTGATCAGCGGTGCCGGTCCGATCGGGCTCATGGCGACCGCGGTCGTGCGCCATGCCGGCGCCCGGTTCGTCGTCGTGTCCGAGCCGAACCCGTTCCGCCGCGAGCTCGCGCTGCGGATGGGCGCGACGGTGGCGATCGATCCGGCCGAGCGCGACCTGCGCGACGTTGCATCCGAGCTCGGGATGGTCGAGGGCTACGACGTCGCCCTCGAGATGTCGGGCAACGCGTCCGCCCTGCGCGCCGCGATCGGGGCCATGGCCCATGGCGGTGGGATCGCGATCCTCGGCATCCCGACCGCCGAGATCTCGCTCGACGTCAACGAGATCGTGTTCAAGATGCTGACCCTGCGCGGGATCTACGGTCGCGAGATGTACGAGACCTGGTACAAGATGACGGTGATGCTCCAGTCGGGGCTGGACATCCGCCCGGCGATCACCCACCGGTTCGGCTTCCGCGACTTCGAGGCCGCCTTCGCCGCCGCCCGCTCGGGCGAATCGGGCAAGGTCATCATGTCCTGGGATGAACCGGCCGCTGACGGAGGCACGCTCCGATGACGCAGATCGCACGACCCGACCCGCTCGCATTCCTCGCCGAGGAGCTCGACGACCTGCGGTCGCGCCACCTCTACCGGCCACTCCGGGTGATGAGCTCGGCACAGGGACCGATCGTGTCGATCGACGACCGTCGCCTGGTCAGCCTGTCCTCGAACGACTACCTCGGCCTGACCCACCATCCGCGCCTCCGGGCGGCGGCCCTGGCCGCCGTCGAGCGCTTCGGCGCGGGCTCCGGCGCGGTGCGCACGATCGCCGGGACGATGAGCCTCCACGAGGAGCTCGAGGCCGAGCTGGCCGCGCTTCAAGGGCACCGCCGCCACGCTGACGTTCCAGTCGGGCTTCACCGCCAACACCGGGGTCATCCCGACGCTGACCGGCGAACAGGACCTGATCGTGTCGGACGCGCTCAACCACGCCTCGATCATCGACGGGATGCGGCTGTCGAAGGCGCCCCGGAAGGTCTACCCGCACGGCGACACGATGGCCCTCCGCGAGATCCTCGCCGACGCCGTCGAGCACGGCCGGCCGGAGACCGGGTTGCCGTATCGCCTGATCCTCGTCGTCACCGATGGCGTGTTCAGCATGGACGGCGACATCGCGAAGCTGCCCGAGATCGTCGAGGCGGCCGAAGGCGCGGGCGCGGCGGTGATGGTCGACGACGCCCACGCCTCGGGCGTCCTCGGGCGGAACGGCCGGGGCACGGTCGACCACTTCGGCCTGCACGGCCGGGTGGCGATCCAGGTCGGGACGCTGTCGAAGGCCGTCGGCGTGCTCGGCGGGTATGTCGCCGGGTCGCAGGACCTGCGCGACATCCTGACCCAGCGCGCCAGGCCCTTCCTGTTCTCGACGTCGGCCCCGCCGGCGGTCGCGGCGGCCTGCCTGGAGGCGATCCACGTCCTCGAGGAGGAGCCGGAGCTCATCGACCGGCTGTGGGCGAACACCCGCCGGTTCAAGGGCGAGCTCACCCGGCTCGGCTTCGACACGGGTGCGTCCGAGACGCCGATCACCCCGGTGATGATGGGCGACTCCGCGACGGCCGTCCGGTTCAGCGACCGGCTCTTCGCGGAGGGCGTGTTCGCCCAGCCGATCGTCTACCCGACCGTGGCCCTGGACAAGGCGCGGATCCGGACGATCGTCACGGCGGCGCACACCGACGAGCAGCTCGAGACCGCCCTGGGCGCCTTCGACCGGATCGGCCGGGAGACCGGGCTGACGGCCGGGTGACGGCCCCCTGGGTCACGCCGGGGCAGCGGGCGGAGCAGGCCAGCGACCTCCCCCTCGACGCCCACGTCCACACCGACCGATCGACCGACAGCGACGTCCCGATCGACGTCTACGGGGCGCTGGCCGCGGCGCGCGGGATCGCCGAGATCGCCATCACCGACCATATCGACTTCGATCCGCGCGGGCCGAACTACCGGCCCGACGTCGCCGAGCGCGAGCGGCTCGTGCGCGCGGCGGCCGAGCGCTGGGGCCCGCACGGGGTCGCGATCCGCTACGGGCTCGAGGTCAGCTTCGAATCCGGGCGCGAGGCGGAGATCCGGGATCACATCGCGAGCCAGCCGTACGACTTCGTGATCGGCTCGGTCCACGTCGGGCCGGATTCGCCGTTCGACGAGTCGCGGGTCGACGCCTGGGCCGCCGGGAAGTCGTTCGACGAGCTCGTTGCGCCGTACTTCGCCGAGGTCCTGGCGGCCGCGCGGAGTGGCCTGTTCGACGTGCTCGGCCACCTCGACTTCGTGAAGCGCTACGTGATCGACCATGCCGCGCCTGCAGCGTTCGCCGACCGGCTCGACCTCTACGAGCCGATCCTGCGCGCGCTCGTCGACTCGGGGACCGGCCTCGAGGTCAACACGAGCGGGCTCCGCCAGGCGCCGCTGGAGACGTACCCCGCCGGCCCGGTCGTCGTCCGCTACCGCGAGCTCGGCGGGCGGCGCGTCAGCGCCGGCTCGGACGCGCACCGGGCGGACTGGTTCGCGGTGGGGCTGGCGGAGGGCTACCGGATCGTCGCCGAGGCCGGCCTCGACGAGCTCGCGTTCCGGCGCGGGGCGGAGCGCGTCGCGATCGCCCTGCCCGCGCGCTTCGCGCTCGCGTAGGCTGACGTCGTGCCGGACGCAGCGACTCTCGATCTGACGATCCTCGGCGCGGGACCGGCATATACCGCGCGACCGGGAGCGCTCGGCGCCTCGTATCTCGTTCGTCACGGCGACGACGCGATCGTCCTCGATCTCGGCCAGGGGGTGTTCGCCAACCTGGCCGGTGCGATCGAGCCGAGCACCCTCCGGGCGATCGCGATCAGCCACCTCCACCCCGACCACTTCATCGACCTCGTCCCGCTCCGCCACTACCTCAAGTGGGACTTCGAGCCCCCGCGACGCGTCGAGGTCCTCGCGCCGTCGGGCCTGGCCGGGCGGCTCGACGCCCTCCACGACGAGCCCGGCTTCACAGTCGCGGCACTTGACGTCACGGACCTCGACGGCGACGGGCTTCGGCAGATCGGACCGTTCACCCTCGAGGCGCGCCGGGTCGAGCACACCGAGGAGGGCTACGGCTTCCGGGTCACGGCCGGCGACGGGCCGGGCCTGGTCTACTCGGGCGACTGCGGGGACGTGGACGACCTGCGCCCGCTGGTCCGGGCCGGCGACACGCTGCTGTGCGAGGTGTCGTTCGGGCTCGACCCGGTCGCCGAGGGATCCGAGCACCTGAACGCCGACGACGTTGGCCGGCTCGCCGCGGACGCGGACGCCGGTCGCGTGCTGCTGACGCACATCCTGATGGGGCACGACCGGCAGGCGGTCGTCGATGCGGTCCGCGAGCTGGCCGGGGTCCAGGTCGACCTGGTCGAGCCGGGCGATCGCTTCGCGATCTGAGCGCCGCCCGCCCGGCCGCGCAGCGGCTACGATGCGGGACGCAGCCCACCAGCGCCCAGGAGTCCCCGTGCCCCCGACCGTCGACCCGACCCTCCGCGGCCAGCTTCGCGTCGCGGTCGAGCGTGCCTGGGCCGCGGCGATCGCCTCGGGCGCGCTCCCGGTGCTCGGCACCGGCGACGAGCCGGTCGAGGTCAAGGTGGAGCGGCCGGCCAACCCCGAGCACGGCGACGCGGCGACGAACCTCGCCATGAAGCTGGCCCGGCCGTACCGACGCTCGCCGCTCGACATCGCCCGTGCGCTGGCCGCCGAGCTCGAACGCGAGGTGGCGGACGAGCCCGCCGCGACGCCGGCCGGATCCGTCTCGGTCGCACCGCCCGGGTTCATCAACGTCCGCTACGCCGACCGGGCCCTCGCCGCGACCGTCGAGTCCGTCCTCGCCGAGCCCGCCGTCTGGGGTCGCGTCCCGTCGGCGGCGCCGCGCAGCGTCAACGTCGAGTTCGTGTCGGCCAACCCGACCGGACCGCTGACGATCGGCAACGCTCGCGGCGCGTTCGTGGGCGACCTCCTCTGCCGCGTGCTCGAGGCAGGCGGACAGCGCGTCACGCGCGAGTACTACTTCAACGACTCCGGCAGCCAGGTCTGGAAGCTCGGCGCGTCGGTCATCGCCGTCGGTCGCGGCGAGCCGATCCCCGACGACGGCTACCACGGCGACTACGTCAACGAGCTGGCCGCCGCCCTGCCCGACGACGTCCGGACCGCTGCCGAGGCGCCCGATGCCGACGCGAGCGGGATCGTCGGTCGCTGGGCCTCGGAACGGGTCCGGGCCGGCATCGAGGTGTCGCTGGAGCACCTCGGGGTCCACTTCGACGTGTGGACGACGGAACGGTCGCTCCACGACGACGGCTGGGTGAGTCGGGCGATCGACAAGCTCCGGGCGGGCGGCCACGTCTTCGAGGCGGACGGCGCGCTGTGGTTCCGCTCGACGGAGTTCGGCGACGACAAGGACCGCGTGATCATCCGCTCGAACGGCGAGCCGACCTACTTCGCCTCCGATCTCGGCTACGTGACCGAGAAGTTCAGCCGCGGGTTCGACGAGCTCATCTACATCTGGGGCCAGGACCACCACGGGACGGTCGCCCGGGTACGCAACGCGGCCGGCGCGATGGGCTACGACCGCGAGGCCGTCCGGATGCTGCTCGTGGCCTGGGTGCGCTTCATCCGCGATGGCGCCGAGATCTCGATGAGCAAGCGGAGCGGCGCGTTCATCACCCTTGACGAGCTGCTCGACGAGATCGGGGTCGACGCCGCGCGGTGGTTCTTCGCGTCGCGGGCCCCGAGCTCGGGGATCGACTTCGACATCGAGCTGGCGAAGAAGCAGTCGAACGAGAACCCGGTCTACTACGTCCAGTACGCCCACGCGCGGATCGCCTCGATCCTGCGCAAGGCCGCCGACGCCGGGCTCCAACCGGCCGCCGCAGTCCGTCCCGACGACCTGACCGGGGCCCCGGAGGCGGCGCTCGTCCGTGGCCTCGTCCGGCTCCCGGAGGTGGTCGAGGATGCGGCCGCGGCCGAGGAGGCGCAGGGCATCACCGCCTACGCGACCGAGCTCGCCTCGACGTTCCACGCGTTCTACCGCGATGCGAAGGTGGTCGACCCGGCCGAGCCGGAGCGATCCGCGGCGCGGCTCGCCCTCGTGGCGGCGGCGAAGACGACGCTCGCCAACGCCCTCGAGCTGCTCGGGGTCTCGGCGCCCGAGCAGATGTAACCGGGGCCGGCGCGGCGGTGCCAGGCCGCGGCCGGCCTGGAGCGGCGGGCCTCAGGCCTACCCCGCCAGCCCGAGCGCGCCCGCGAGCGCCTCGATCGACCCGCTGTCGCCGAGGAAGAGCGTCACCCGGTTGCTGTCGACCAGATGGATAAGCTGGGATCCACTCCCGAGGGTCTTGAGCGTGGTGCTCGCCGCGTCGGCGAACTCGTCGGCGTCGGCGGGCGTGTCCCAGCGGGTGTCGATCACGGCCGCCACGCGATCACCGTTGCGGACGAGGGCCACCCGGTCGCCGCCCCAGCCGGCGGCCGCGGCCGTGGCCGTCGCCTGGGGGACCTTGCCGGCCGACTTGAGCCAGACGCCGAGCTGGAACTCGCCGAGCGTGTCCTGCAGGTCGACCGTCCAGCCGGTTCCGAGCCGCTTCGCCAGGTCGGCAGGGAAGCTGACGGCGATCGGCGCCTCGGCCGAGGCGTACTTGTCGGGGTGGAGGACCTGCTCCGTCGACGCCGGTGGCCGGGCGAACATCGCGTTGACCGCCGGCCAGCCGCCCGACGTCTGCGCCGCGAGCACCATGTTGAGCCCTGAGGTGTACGGGAAGAGCAGCGTCTCCTTGAGGATGTCGGGCATCGCGTCGAGGATCTTCGTCTGCTCGGGGTCGCTGCCCGCCTGGACGAGCGCGAGCAGGTCGGCCGGCTTGAGGTTCGCCTGGGCCCACAGCGACATCATGACGGTGGCGTCGCCCTCGGCCACGGACAGGTGGGCCAGCGACGCGTCGCCCTGGCCGATCGCGTCGAGGGCGAGGTTCTTGAGGCCGAAGTTCTGGTCCTGGAGGGCATGGGTGAACTCGTGCGCGAAGGTCACCTGCTCGACCGGACCGACGGCGCCCGTCTTCGAGACGACGTACAACTGCTGCGTGTCCGGATCGTAGTAGCCGGCGACCTGGCTGCCGAGCAGCTCGATGTACAGGTCGGACAGCGACGACCCCGCCGGGATCAGCCCCATGAGCTCCATCAGCCGCTGGTTGGCCGCGAGGACGTCGGGCGGGTTGTCCTTGCTGAAGCTCGCGGCCATGTTCTTCTTGAGCGTCGGCTCGTCGAGCAGGACCGGCGTCACCGGCCGCTTGGCCGACAGCTGGCGGATCTGCTGGACCTGGGCCTCGATCGCCGCGTAGAGGGCCGCGGGATCGGTCGTCGGGCTGGCCGCATCCGGAGTTGGGGTGCCGGCGGCCGGGCTCGCGGTCGCCGCTCCGGGCGACCCGCTCGCGGCCGGCGACGGGCTCGCGTTCGACGACCCGCAGGCGACGAGGACGAGGC
Organism: uncultured Chloroflexia bacterium; assembly: GCA_963813705.1. Taxonomy (GTDB): domain Bacteria; phylum Chloroflexota; class Limnocylindria; order Limnocylindrales; family CSP1-4; genus Chersky-267. Next base: position 817,703 of record CAWFAH010000011.1, on the reverse strand, counting down.
ATGCGGCGAGCAGTGCCAGGCGGCGCCCGGCGGCATGCCGGAACGGGTCCATGGCCGGGATTGTCGCATGGACCCCCCGCCGGACCGGTTCGCGCGATGGTCCGCCCGCGGCGGCCCGAAGGTCCCCTCCGCCGGATGTTCCTTTCTTAACCCTCTGCCCTCTCGCTCCTGAATCCGGTCCCGGCTACTGTCATCCACGGAACCCGCGAAGAGTTCCACTCCCTCCCTCCGACCGGAGGCGCCGATTGGGCAGGCGCCTCCGGTCATCCCTTTGTATGGGGCACTGCCTCGGTCCCCCGGGCCGAGCCGCGGCCGCCCTCCGGCTGTGCCAGAATCGGCGGGCATGGAATTGAGCTGGTACGGGCGGACCTGCATCCGCCTCAAGGGCAGGGATGCGGTCGTCGTGGCCGATCCGTACCCGTCGGTCGTGGGCCCGACCGGCCGCGGGATCAGCGGCGAGATCGTCACCTTCAGCCACCCCGACGATCGACCGCTGCCGAAGTCGAAGGGCCGGCTGTCGCGCGACGGCGGAAGCGTGGTCCCGACGAGCCTCGAGGATGCCTTCGTCCTGGATGGGCCCGGCGAGTACGAGGTCCGCCACGTCCTCCTGACCGGCGTCCGGACCTACCGCGACGACGACCGGGGCTCGGAGCGAGGCCGCCAGACCGCGTTCGTGGTCGAGCTCGACCAGATGCACACCATCCACCTCGGCGACATCGGCCACCTGCTGACCGAGGAGAAGCTCGGCGACATCGGCCGGGTCGACATCGCCTGCATCCCGATCGGCGGCCACCTGACCGCGACGAAGGCGGCCGAGCTCATCGCCCAGCTCGACCCGCGGATCGTCGTCCCGATGCCGGTCTGCGACGATGAGGCCGACTGCAACGACGCGATGGCCCGCTTCCTCCACGAGATGGGCACCACCCCGCCGCCACCGCAGGCCCGGCTGAACATCGCGATGTCCGCCCTGCCCGACGAGACGACCACCATCCTGCTCGAGGCCCGCGGCAAGGTCTGACCCGGGCAGCCCCCGCTGGCAGTGGCCGGCTCCGGCCTGCCGGGCCGGCCGAGTCGAGCGCCGGGGCGCTAGTCGCGATGGAGCAGGGTCCGCCCGCGCTTGATGACGGTGCGGACGAGGTCGGCGGCGGGCCAGTATGGGATCTGCTCGACGGTCGGGACCCGCCAGACCACGAGGTCCGCCTGCTTGTCCGGCTCGATCGAACCGACGATGTCGCCGATCCCCAGGGCGTGGGCGGCGTTGACCGTCACCGCGGCCAGCGCCTCCGCCGGCGTCAGCTTGAGCGACAGGCAGCCGAGCGTCATCGCCAGCGGCAGGCTCGCCGTCGGCGACGTCCCGGGGTTGAAGTCCGTCCCGAGGGCGACCGGGATCCCGCGCTCGATGAACGTCCGCGCCGGGGCGACGGCCGTCTTCATCAGGAACCACGTCGTTGCCGGGAGCAGGACGGCCACGACCGGGCGGGCGGTCGCCGCGGCCTCGGCCAGGGCGTCGATGCCCGCCTCCGACGGTGCCGCCAGGTGGTCTGCGGACAGCGCCCCGATCTCGACCGCCAGCTCGGCGCCGCCGGACGGGGCGAGCTCGTCGGCGTGGAGCCGCGCCCGCATCCCGAAGGCCTCCGCCGCGCCGAGGATCCGCCGGCTCTGGTCGGCGCTGAAGACGCCCCGCTCGCAGAACACGTCGGCGAACCGGGCCCGGCCCTGGGCGGCGATCCCGGCCAGCTGCTCGTCGAGGAGGTGGCGGGTGTACGCCTCGGCCGGATCGCGCCGGTCGCGGAACTCGGGCGGGACCGCGTGCGCCCCGAGCCACGTCGGCAGGACGTCGATCGGGCCCTCCTGGCCGAGCTGGTGGGCGACCTCGAGGAGGCGGAGCTCGGTGCGCAGGTCGAGGCCATAGCCCGACTTCGCCTCGATCGTGGTGACCCCGTGGCGGAGCATCTCGTCGAGCCAGCGGCGCCCGTGGGCGAGCAGATCGTCGGCCGATGCCGCGCGCGTCGCCGCGACGGTCGACAGGATGCCGCCACCGGCGGCAAGGATCTCGAGGTAGCCCGCGCCGCGCTGGCGGAGCTGGAGCTCGCCCTCGCGCGAGCCCGCGAACAGGAGGTGGGTGTGCGGATCGACGAGGCCTGGGGTCACCACGCCGCCGGTGGCGTCGACCCGGGTGAACCGCGACAGCGGCAGCCCCGAGGCCTCGAGCGCGGCCACGACCTCGTCCTCCGGCCCGACCGCGGCGATCCGGTCGCCCCACGTCGCGACCACCGGGGCGCCGGGGGCATCCGGCCCACCGGCCGTGGCAGCGGACAGGCTGGCGAGCTCGCCTTGGCTCGCTCCGCGGCGGATGCCGCCGGCGAGGGTCACGACCTCGCTGGCTCCGCGGATCAGGAGCCCGCCACCGGCACCCTCCATCCGCCCGCCCTCGATGACCCGCAGGCTCATGGCTCGGCCCGGTGCGCGGCGGCGAGCCGCAGCTCGAGGGCCTGGAGCGGCGAGAAGTCACGCAGGCGGAGGAAGTCGGCGGCCGCGGCCAGGCGGTCCTCGACGGCGGCGCCGGTCGGTGCGCCGGCGTGGTCGGCGACGTCGAGCAATGCCGCAAGCGGGGCGAGCCCGATGAGCTCGGATTCGGCCGGCTCGACACCGGCGGCCCCGGCCTCGGCGGCGACCGCCTCCCAGGCTCGCCACATCGGGGTCACCCCGAAGTCGAGCAGGTTCATCGACACCTGGGCGCAGTCGGGCTCCTCGAGCCGGAAGCCGTTGGCCTGGACCCGCGGCAGCCCGCCACCCGACTCGCGCACCGTGCGGGCGATCCGCTTGGCAAGCTCGAGGTCGGTCGAGGCGAGGTTGACGTTCCAGGCGATGAGGAACGGGCGGGCCCCGACGGCCATCGCCCCGGCCGTCGGATGGAGCCTCGAGGGCCCGAAGTCCGGTTGCCGATCCGGATCGCCAGCGATGGCGTCGCGGAGCCCCTCGTACTGGCCGCGCCGGACGTCGGCGAGCTTCTCGCGATCGGGACGCGTGGCGGCTCGTGCGTAGAGGTAGACCGGGATCCCGAACCGGTCCGCGACGCGCGCCCCGAACGCCCGGGCCAAGGCGACGGCCTCGTCCATCGTGGTCGTGCCGAGCGGGACGAACGGGACCACGTCGACGGCACCGATCCGGGGGTGCTCGCCCGACTGGTGCTCCATGTCGATCGTCGCGACGGCCTCGGCGGTCAGGTGCTCGAGCGCGCCGCTGACGGCGTCCGGCTCGCCGGCCATGGTCAGGACGCTGCGGTTGTGGCTGGCGTCGCTCGTCCGGTCGAGGAGGTGGACGCCGGGTGTCCCGGCCACGACCGCGGCCAGCCGGTCGACAACCTCGGATCGCCGGCCTTCACTGACGTTCGGGACGGATTCGACCAGCCGGGCCACGTCGCTATCGTGACAGGTCGGCCGGTGCCGGAATGACCCGGCGCGCCTTGACTAACCCGTGTTAGACAATAGACTAACGAACCCCACCCGCAGCGAGGCTGGTCGTGGCCGCCGCTCCCCGCCGGAACCTGCTCGCCCGGTCGACCGACTACCGCAAGCTGTGGACGGCCGCCACGATCTCGCTCTTCGGGACGCAGGTCAGCCTGATCGCGATCCCGGTCATCGCGATCTTCCTGCTCCACGTCGAGCCATACCAGGTGGCCCTGCTCGGGACCGTCCAGTTCCTGCCGTTCCTGCTCTTCACGCTGCCCGCCGGCGCATGGGTCGACCGCCTGCCGCGCCGGCTGATCCTCGTCGCCGGCGACTTCGGCCGGGCGATCTCGCTGGCGTCGATCCCGATCGCCTGGGAGCTCGGCGGGCTGACGATCTGGCAGCTCTACCTCGTCGGCTTCATCAACGGCACGCTGACCGTGTTCTTCGACGTCGCCGACCAGTCGTTCCTCCCGGCGATCCTCGAGTCGGACGACCTCATCGAGGGCAACTCGAGTCTCCAGGTCAGCGCCTCGGCGGCATTGGTCCTCGGCCAGCCCCTCGGCGGTGGCGTCGTCGGGCTGCTCGGTGCGCCGGTCGCGGTGATCGTCGACGCCGCCAGCTTTGTCGCCTCCGGCGGGCTGATCTTCTGGATCCGCAAGCGCGAGCCGAAGCGCGAGCCCGCCCCCTCGACGGGCGGGTTGCTGGCTCCCGTCGCCGGGCTCCGCGGCGAGATCACCGAGGGCCTGCACTACGTCCTCGGGCATCCGTACCTGCGCTACATCGCGGCGAGCACCGGGATCGCGAACCTCTTCTCGAACATCGCCTTCGCGACGGTCGCGGTGTTCGTCTACACGGACCTCGGGATGACCCCGTTCCAGTTCGGGCTCGCCGGAGGGATCGGCAGCCTCGGCGTCCTGCTCGGGGCACTCGTGGCCGGCCGGATCGCCGGACGCGTCGGGGTCGGCCGGACGATTCTCTGGTCGATGGCCCTGTCGGGTCCCGCGGCGCTGCTGGCCGCCGCCGCGCAGCCGCAGACGGCGATCGCCGTCCTGACCGTCTCGTTCTTCCTGACCAGCCTCACCGGCGTCGTCTACAACATCAACCAGGTCAGCCTGCGCCAGGCGATCACGCCGGAGCGGATCCAGGGCCGGATGAACGCCACGATGCGCTTCCTGGTGTGGGGCACGATCCCGATCGGCTCGATCATCGGGGGCATCGTCGCCACGCTGATCGGCGCGCGCGGTGCCGTCATCGTCGGCGGCGTCCTCGGCTGCTTCGCGTTCGTCCCGATCCTGTTCTCGTCGGTCCGCTCGCTCCAGCGGATCCCGAGCCCAGAACCGGCCGAGGACGGGACCGCCGTCGCCGGGATCGACCTCGTCGATCGCGACGCCGACATGACGAGCCCCGGCTCATCGCTCGACTGAGCCCTCGGCTCGGCCGTCGGGGTCAGGCTCGGTCATCGAGCATCGGGATCCGGACGCCGCGCTCCCGGGCCACCTCGATCGCGCGCTCGTAACCGGCGTCGACATGGCGGATCACGCCCATCCCCGGATCGGTCGTCAGGACCCGTTCCAGCTTCTCCGCGGCCAGCGCCGTGCCGTCCGCCACGACCACCATCCCGGCGTGCTGGCTGAACCCGATCCCGACCCCGCCGCCGTGGTGGATGCTGACCCAGCTCGCCCCGGCGGCGGTGTTGACGAGCGCGTTGAGGAGCGGCCAGTCGGCGATCGCGTCGCTCCCGTCGCGCATGGCCTCGGTCTCGCGGTTCGGCGAGGCCACCGATCCCGCGTCGAGGTGATCTCGGCCGATCACGATCGGCGCGCGCACCTCGCCGGCGGCGACGAGCCGGTTGAACTCGAGCCCGGCCCGCGCCCGCTCGCCATAGCCGAGCCAGCAGATCCGGGCCGGCAGCCCCTGGAACGGCACCTTGTCGCGGGCGAGGGTGAGCCAGCGCTGGAGCCCGGGCTTGTCGGGGAAGAGCTCGATGAGCGCCCGGTCGGTGCGGGCGATGTCCGCGGGATCGCCGCTCAGGGCGACCCACCGGAACGGCCCGCTGCCCTCGCAGAAGAGCGGCCGGATGAAGGCCGGGACGAAGCCCGGGTAGCTGAAGGCGTCCTCGACGCCGGCGGCCTGCGCCTGCGCCCGCAGGTTGTTGCCGTAGTCGAAGACGACCGCGCCGGCGCGCTGGAAGTCGAGCATCGCCCGGACGTGGGCGGCCATCGAGCGCATCGACCGCTCGATGTACACGTCGGGCTGGGTCGCCCGGAGGACGGTCGCGTCGTCGAGCGAGATCTCCGCCGGGACGTAGCCGCCGAGGGCGTCGTGGGCGGACGTCTGGTCGGTCACGACGTCGAACCGCGCGCCGGCCTTCGCCCAGGCCGGTTCGACCTCGGCCGCGTTGCCGACGAGCGCGATCGACAATGGCGTGCCCTCGGCTGCGGCGGCGCGGGCGACCGACAGCGCCTCGGCCGGATCGTCGGTCAGCCGGTCGACGTAGCCGATCTCGTGCCGCCGCCGGGCCCGCGCCTCGTCGACCTCGATGCAGATGGCCACGCCGTCGTTCATCGTCACTGCGAGCGGCTGGGCGCCGCCCATCCCGCCGAGACCGGCGGTCAGCGTGACCCGGCCGCGGAGCGAGCCGCCGAAGTGCTGCCGGGCGAGCTCGCCGAACGTCTCGTACGTGCCCTGCAGGATGCCCTGGGTCCCGATGTAGATCCACGACCCGGCGGTCATCTGGCCGTACATCGTCAGGCCCTCGGCCTCGAGCGCGCGGAACGTCTCCCAGGTCGCCCAGCGGCCGACGAGGTTCGAGTTGGCGATCAGCACCCGCGGCGCCCACGGATGCGTCCGGAAGACGCCGACCGGCTTGCCGCTCTGGATCAGCAGCGTCTCGTCGTCGCCCAGGGTGCGGAGCTCTCGCACGATCGCGTCGAACGCCGCCCAGCTCCTGGCCGCCCGGCCGGTCCCGCCGTAGACCACGAGCGCGTCGGGGTTCTCGGCGACCTCGGGGTCGAGGTTGTTCATGAGCATCCGCAGGACGGCTTCCTGCTGCCAGCCCCGGCACGACAGCTCGGTCCCGCGCGGGGCGCGGACGGTGCGGGCGCCGGGCAGCGCGGGGCGGGCCGGTGGGGTCATCGGCGCGAGTCTACGCCGCCGGGCGGGCCCGTCGGGTACGCTCCGAGGCGATGGGAGTGCTCGCCGTTCGCCGCTGGGCGGAGCTGTCCGACGCCGAGCGCGAGCGGCTGCTCGCGAGGTCGACGGCGGCCGTGTTCGAGCCGGCCCTCATGGCGTCGCTCGACGAGCTGTTCGCCGACGTCCGGGCGCGCGGCGACCACGCCGTCCTCGACGCGACCGAGCGGTTCGACGGCGTCCGCCTGCCGCCCGACCGGCTGACCGTCTCGGCTGCCGAGATCGACGCGGCGCACGCCTCGCTGGCCCCGGGCCTCCTGGCGGGCATCCGGGTGTCGATCGCCAACAGCCGCCGGTTCAACGAGGCACAGCTGGCGGCGACCGCGCGCGACTGGCAGGTCGAGGTCCACCCGGGCGTGCTCGTCGGCGAGCGGTTCGCGGCGATCCCGAGCGCGGGCCTGTTCGTGCCGACCGGCAAGGCGAGCTACCCGTCGGTGCTCTGCCAGATCGGGACGCCGGCGGTGGTGGCGGGCGTCGAGCGGATCGCGGTCGTCGTCCCGCCGATCCCCGGCTCGGCCGCGGGCGACGTCGATCCCGCGACGCTGGCCGTGGCGAAGGAGCTCGGGATCGCGACCGTCATCCGGGCGAACGGTCCGGCGGGGATCGCGGCGTTGACGTTCGGGACCGCGACGGTCGAGCGGGTGGCGAAGGTCGTCGGACCGGGCAGCCCGGCCGTCACCGCGGCCCAGGTCCTCGCCCAGCGCTACGGCACGGCGACCCAGATGCTGTGCGGACCGTCGGAGAGCCTGCTCATCGCCGACGGGTCGGCCGACCCATGGCGGCTGGCCCTCGACCTCGTCAACGAGGCTGAGCACGGCGCGGATTCGGCGGCCACGCTCGTCACCGACTCGGTGGACCTGGCCGAGGCGGTCGAGGCCGCCGTCGCCCGCCAGCTCGTCGACCTGCCCGAGGTCCGGGCGACCGCGGCGCGTGCTGCGCTGTCCGATCTCGGCGGCGTCATCCTCGTCGACTCGATGGCGGCGGCCGTGGCGGTCGCCAACGCCTACGCCGCCGAGCACGTCCAGGTCGCCACCCGCGATCCCGAGGCGACGGCGCGCGAGCTGCGCTACGCCGGCGAGGTCCTGCTCGGGCAGGACACCCCGATCGGTGCCTCGAGCTACACGATCGGCATCCCCGCGACCCTGCCGACCGGTGGCTACGCGAAGCTCAACGGCGGAGTCACCGCGCGGACGTTCCTGACCTCGACGTCGACCGCCCGGCTGACCGCCGGCGCGCTGGCCGAGCTCGCCCGGCCGACGCTCGCCCTGGCCGACCACGAGGGCTTCCCGGCCCACGCCAACTCGTTCCGGTTACGCGGGCTCGACGGCGGCTCCGACGGCGGGTCCGACTAGGGACGCAGGCCCCGGACGAGCTGCTCGCCGAGGCGGCTGTCACCGAGCGACGAGACCGACACGATGGCGTCCTGCTCGTCGAGCCGGACGTGGTAGGTGATGACCCCGCCGCCGCAGCGCCCGATGTAGGTGGTCCGGCCGCCGAGCGTCGCCTGCGCATGACCGGCGACCCCCCCGGCCTGCGAGCAGGCACCGGCGTCGAAGCTGTCGCGCCACGACCGGTAGAACCCGTCGTCGAATATCCCCGGCCGGAGGACGATCACCGACGCATAGGCGAACTCACCGGTCGATGGATCGATCGCCTCGGCCTCGACCATCCGATCGACGGTCGACACGAGCCCCGGATCGTCGGTCCCCGACGGATCGGGCACGACGATCACCGGGATCGCGCCGAGCGTCGACGGGAGGATGGCCATCAGCGTCGGATCGATCGGGACGCTGGCGGAGGCCGCGGCCGTCGGACCGCCACTCGCGGTCGGGGCGGTCGGAGACGCCGAGCCGGGCAGGGCGAGCGTCGCGGTCGCCGCCGGGGGTGACGACGCGCCGGTCGCGGCCGGCGTCGGAGTGGGGCTCGGACCGGCGCAGCCGGCCAGCATCGCGGCGGCGAGGACGGCCAGGATCGCGGGCCCCGCCCACGGACGGGGCCGGTTCGCGGATCGCGAGGGCCGCACTACCCCGTGATCCGGTCGGGATCGATGTCGGCGCGGGCGAACGCGGACTCGTACCTGGACACGTCGCCCAGCGCCTGGATCAGCGACATGCTCGCCTCCGCTCAACCCAGCTCCCGGCGGACGACCGGGAAGCGCTCATCATCCACGGCCAGCGAGAACCCGGCCGCCAGCCAGAACGCGGGGGTGGCCCCACTCGTCGCGTCGGGACGGGCGCCGGCCTCCGGGTACGCCTCCACCGCCGCGAAGCCGCGACCGGCGAGATCGTCGCAGACGGCCGCGACCAGCCGCCCGGCATGACCCTGCCCGCGGGCGTCGCGGGTGGTGGCGATGCAGGTGATCACCGCCGGCAGCGGCGCGTCGGGGAGCTGCGGGTAGAGCTCGCGCAAGCGAAGCGCCCGCGGATACGCGGACAGCGGGCCGAACTGGGCGTAGCCCACGGCGACCTCGTCGGCCAGGAGGACCTTGGCGTAGCTCCCGAACACGGCGAGCCCGCGCCCGAGCAGGTTGAGCTTCCGCGGCGCGTCCGGGGCGACGGTCGGGCGCGACGGCGGCGCGGGCGCGAATGGGTTGCCGGCCAGGCGGTCGTCCTCGCCAAGCGCGAACGGGTTCGCGGCCGGCGCTGCGCGGCGCGGCGCGAACGGGTTCTCGACGGGCTCGTCATCGCCAAGCGCGAACGGGTTGGCCGGTCGCGGGCTCGGTCTCGCCGGGCTCGGCCCCGCCGGCTCGAGCCAGCTCGATCGGGCGGCCCTCGAGCCCCGCGCCGCATCCTCCCAGTAGTCGCACGAGCGGTGGTCGAAGCCCGGATCGGCGCACGGCGGGATGAGCCGGTAGCCGGCCTCGTCGGTCACGTCGACGATCCGCACGGTGGTCATGGGCGGCAGGGTAGCGCCTCTGGCCCGCCGGCCGCGAGGCGGCTCAGCCGGGCTCGGCCAGGCCGGCGAGCGCTCCGTCGCGGACCAGGGCGAGGGCCGCCGCCAGGTCCGGTCCGGGCTCCCGGTCTCCGGCGAGCGACTGCACGACCGCCCGGACCCGGCGGTGGGCCTCGGCGACGCCGTCGCCGGGCCGTGTCCCGGGCAGGAGCGCGAGCCGGGCGTCGAGCGCCTGGGCGGCGACGAGCAGCTCGATCGCCACCACCTGCTCCACGTTGCGCACCACCGCCCGGGCATGACGCGCGGAGATCGAGCCCATCGAGACGTGGTCCTCCTGGTTGGCGCTCGTCGGGATCGAGTCGACCGAGGCGGGATGGGCCAGGACCTTGTCCTCGGACACGAGGGCGGCCGCCGTGTACTGGTAGATCATCATCCCCGAGTCGACGCCGGAGGAGGCCGCGAGGAACGGTGGCAGGCCGCCGTTCAGCCGGGCGTCGACGAGGAGCGCCGTCCGCCGCTCCGAGATCGAGCCGAGCTCGGCCAGCGCGATCTTCGCGAAGTCGAGGGCGAACGCGATCGGCTCGCCGTGGAAGTTGCCGCCGCTGATGACCTGGCCACCGCCGGTCGCGATCGGCCCGTCCGGGACCACGCCGCCACCGGGGAAGATCAGCGGGTTGTCGGTCGCGCTGTTGAGCTCGATGTCGAGGACCCGGCGGAGGTGGTCGAGCGTATCGCGCACAGCGCCGTGGACCTGCGGGACGCAGCGCAGCGAGTACGGGTCCTGCACCTTGTGAGCGTGCCCGTGGTGGCTCGCCTGGAGGCTCGAGCCGCGCAGCAGGTGGCGCAGCTCGGCGGCGACCGCGACCTGGCCCGGGTGCGGTCGGGCGAGCTGGTAGGCCGCGGCGAAAGCCACGTCGGTCCCGAGCAGCGCCTCGACGCTCATCGCGGCCGCCACGCTGGCGGTGCGTACGAGCCGGTCGGCATCGGCCAGCGCAAGCGCCCCGACGGCGCCCATCATCTGGGTCCCGTTGAGCAGCGCGAGGCCCTCCTTGGCTTCCAGGCGGAGCGGCTCGAGGCCCACCTCGCGAAGGGCCAGGAGCGCCGGCATCCGCTGGCCGGCAAGCTCCACCTCGCCGCGCCCGATGAGCGGCAGCGCCAGGTGGGCCAGCGGGGCCAGATCTCCGGACGCACCGAGCGATCCCTGCTCCGGCACGACGGGGTGGAGGCCGGCCGCGAGGAACGCCAGCAGCCGGTCGACGACGAGCGGGCGGCAGCCACTGTGCCCGAGCGCCAGGGTGTTCGCCCGGAGGAGGAGCATCGCCCGGACCACCTCGACGGGGAACGCCGGCCCGACCCCCGCCGCATGGCTCATCAGGAGGTTCTCCTGGAGCCGTCCGGTGTCCTCGGGGCGGATCGAGACGCTGGCGAGATCGCCGAACCCGGTCGTCACCCCGTAGGCCACCGCGCCGTCGGCGACGAGCGCCGCGACCACGGCGTACGCCTCGTCCATCCGCGCCCGGGCATCCGGGTCGAGCGTCGCGGGGGCGCCGTGGCGGGCGACGGCCTCGACGTCGGCGATCGTCAGGGCCGCCCCGGTCAGGACCACGGTACCGGTCACGGCGTCGAGGATAGTCGGCTATGCTGCCCGCCGTTCCTCGCCCGTCGCGGAGCCGCCCGTGCTCGACTTCATCGACCAGACCGTCATCCCGTTCCTCGACCACCTGTACGCCACGTTCGGCTACGTCGGGGTGTTCATCGCGATGACGATCGAGTCGGCGATGATCCCGCTGCCCTCCGAGCTGATCCTCCCGTTCGCCGGGTTCCTCGTCTCCGACCCGTCGAAGATCGAGCCGCTCACCGGCCAGCCCTGGAACTACTGGGTGGTCGTCCTCGTGGCCACGGCCGGCAACACGTGCGGCTCGCTCATCGCCTACGGGATCGGCGCCAAGGGCGGTCGCCCGTTCCTCGAGCGGTATGGCCGGTACCTGCTGATCCGGCCGCACGACATCGAGCTGGCCGAGCGGTTCTTCGACCGCTGGGGTGCGCAGACGGCGTTCTTCAGCCGGCTGCTCCCGATCGTCCGAACGTTCATCAGCTTCCCGGCCGGGGTGGCCCGGATGAACCTGCCCAAGTTCATCGCCTACTCGACGGCCGGGGCCTTCCTGTGGTCGATGATCCTCGTCTACGCCGGCACGGTCCTCGGCGAGAACTGGACGCAGATCCGCGAGGCGCTGCGCCCGTTCGACCTGCTCATCGCGGTGGTCTTCGTGGCCGCGGTCGTGCTCTTCGTCTGGTTCCACCTCGGGCGCCCCGGCTGGCGGCGCCCGAAGCCGCCGGCCGCCGGCTGACGACTCGCTAGTCCCGCTCCTCGGGCGGGCGAACGGTCCGGAAGGCGCGGTAGAGCAGCAGGTCGTAGACGATCTTCAGCCCGCCGGCGAGGTAGAACGGGACGGCCGCCAGGTTCGCGCTGGCGACCAGCGGCGCCGACAGCGCCGGCGACAGCGCCGCCCCGGTCGTCCGGGCGATCCCGGTGACCCCGGCCGCCGCGGACCGCTCGTCGGGATCGACGACCGCCATGACGTACGACTGGCGGGTCGGCACGTCCATCTGGCTCAGGCTGAAGCGAAGGAGCAGGACGGCGATCGCCAGCGGGAGGCTGGGCATGACCGGGACGAGGATGAGCAGGACGTTCGACGGCAGGTGGGTGAACACCATCGTGTTGACGAGCCCGAAGCGGCGGGCGATCCGGGCGGCCGACAGGCTCGACACCGCGGCCAGCAGGTTCGCCCCGAAGAAGATCAGGCCGAGCAGACCCGGCTCGACGCCGTACTGGAGGTTGAACCAGTAGGCCATCAGGCTCTGCGGGACGAAGCCGCCGGCGAAGGCGTCGATCGAGAACAGCGCCGACAGCCGGAGGACCACGCCGCGCGAGCGGCCGAGGCCGAGCCGGCGCCGGATCTCGCCCGGCTGCCACTGGCGGGGTGGCGCCTCGATGTCGGTCCCGAGCCGCGCGAACAGGATGGCCATGAGCAGCCCGATCAGGGCGTAGCCAACGACGATCGTGCGGTAGGCATCGGCCGGGGCGAGGCCCGCCCGGATCAGCGATCCGCTGATGAGCCCGGCCCCGAGCGCGCCGGTCGCGGTCGCGACGTAGCCCGCGACGTTGTACCAGGCGAACGTGGACGTCCGGCGGGCATCGCCGACCGCCTGGCTCAGCGCGGCCTGCTCGACCGCGAGGAACGGCCCGACCTCGTTGCCGGTCGGGCTCAGCACGCCGATCGTCCCGGCGACGATGAGGAGCGGCAGCCAGCTCGTGAAGGCGAACGCGATCCCGGCGACGACCATCAGCAGCGAGCCGGCGACGAGGACACGCCGTCGGCCGATCCGGTCGGCGTTCGTGGTGAGCCAGAGTGAGATCACCGTGTCGCCGACGAGCGTCAGGGTCAGGACGATCCCGATCGGGAACGGGTCGAGCCCGATCGCGGCGAGGTAGAGCACGAGCACGACGGCCAGGAAGCCGTAGCCGAACATCCGCAGGGTGCGGGTTGCGAACAGGAGCCGCCCCTCGCGGTCGAGCGCGCGGAGGCTCGCGACAAGCCCGGCGTCGGCGGGTCCGTTCACAGCCATGGGACGGATCCCTCCCGCTGGAGATGGGCGGTGTCGTTCAGCGCGATCAGGCGCGCGTCGGTCGGGCCGGCGCCGCGCTCGAACCGGAGGACGGTCAGGTTGGCCGGGTCCTGGGTCAGCCGCTCGCGGTAGGAGCGGACCGGGATGTCGGCCGCCACGCAGACCAGGATCCGGTTGAGGGAGCTGTGGGCGACCGCGAGGACCGTTCGTTCGGCTGGCGAGCCCGGGCCCCGGGTCCGATCGTGCCAGGCCAGGAGGTCCATGAGGAACGCCAGCGCTCGAGCGGCGACCTGGTCGCCCGATTCCCCGTCGGGGCACGGTGTCGATGCCGGATCGGCCTCCCAGCGAGCACGGCGCTCGCCATCGCGCGACGCGATCTCGGCGTACGTCAGGCCCTCCCACCGGCCGTAGTCCATCTCAATGAGCCGCGGGTCCCGCTCGACCTCGGGCGGGGCCGCCAGCGACGACCGGACGATCTCGGCGGTCTCCACGGCGCGCAGCAGCGGGCTCGCGAGGAGGCGCTCGAACCTGACGCCCGCGAGCCGGTCGCCGAGGGCCCTCCCCTCGGCGCGCCCGGCTGCGGACAGGCCGATGTCGATCCGCTGCCCGAGATGCTGCTCGGGGTCCGAGCGGGCGGTCAGCCCGTGGCGGGTCAGGACGAGGGTGAGCATCGGCCCGAGTCTATCTGCCACAATGCCGCCGGAGGAACGATCGCGACATGACCGACCAGCACGCCAGCGACGCGCCGACGAGCGGCTCGCCGCACGGGCTCGAGGATCACGGCGAGACCCACGGTCACGACGACCACGGCCATGCCGAAGAGCCGCTCGGGCCGGTGGACTGGCCCGCCTGGGGAGCCGGCGTCCTGGGCGTCGTGCTCGGGCTCGTGGTCGTCTGGGCGTTCATCCTGGCCAACGTCGCGACCCCCGGCGGGTAAGGCTCCGGTCCCCGCCCCTGCCTGACCGGCCCGGTCCGGTCTCGGCGGCCGCCTCCTCAGAACAGGCCGACGATGTTCCCCTCGGCGTCGATGTCGATGTTCTCACCGCCGGGCCGCGACGGCAGTCCCGGCATCGTCCGCATCTCGCCGCACAGCGGGGTGATGAAGCCCGCGCCTGCGGACAGGCGGACCTCGCGGATCGGGAGGACGAAGCCGGTCGGCCGGCCCTTGAGGCTGGCGTCGTGGCTGAGCGAGTACTGCGTCTTGGCCATGCAGATCGGCAGGTTCCCGAACCCGAGCTCCTCGTATAGCCGGAGCGCCTTGGACGCGGCCGGCTGGTACTCGACGCCGGCCGCGCCGTAGATCCGGGTCGCGATCGCCTCGATCTTGTCGCGCAGCGGGGCGTCGTCGGGGTAGAGCAGCTGGAAGTCCGGTGCGCCTTCCTCGGCCGCGGCCCAGGCGGCATGGGCCAGGGCCTCGGCGCCGCGGCCGCCCTCGGCCCAGTGCGTGGTCACGACGGCATCCCGGGCACCGGCCGCGATGGCGACCTCCTGGATCGCTGCGACCTCGGCGGGCGTGTCGGTCGGGAAGGCGTTGATCGCCACGACCGCCGGAACGTTGTAGGCGCGAACGGTGTCGATCTGGGCCGCCAGGTTCGCGGCCCCACGGCGAACCGCGTCCACGTTCTCCTCGGCCAGCGCCGGGTCGAGCGGCTTGCCGGCCACGATCCGACCGACGCCTCCGTGCATCTTGAGCGCGCGGATCGTGGCGACAATGACCGCCGCGTCCGGCCGCAGGCCCGATGCCCGGCACTTGATGTCGAAGAACTTCTCGGCGCCCATGTCGGCGCCGAAGCCCGCCTCGGTGCAGACGGCTTCGTTCGTGGCCAGTGCGAGCCTGTCGGCCAGGATCGAGTTGTTGCCGTGGGCGATGTTGGCGAACGGTCCGCAGTGGACGAAGGCCGGACCGCCCTCCAGCGTCTGGAGGAGGTTCGGCTTGATCGCGTCGACGAGCAGGGCGGTCATCGCCCCGGCGACCTTCAGGTCCTCCGCGGTGACCGGCTTCCCGTCGCTCGTCTGGGCGAGCACGATCCGGCCCAGCCGGGCGCGCAGGTCCGGCAGGTCGCGGGCGAGGGCCAGGATCGCCATGACCTCGCTCGCGACGGTGATCACGGTCTCGGTCTCGCGGGGCACGCCGTTCTCTCGCCCGCCGAGGCCGATGACCATCTTTCGGATCGCCCGGTCGCTGATGTCGACCACCCGCGGCCAGGTGATCGAGAACGGGTCGATCCCCAACGGGTTCCGGTGGTGGAGGCTGTTGTCGACGAAGGCTGCGGCGAGGTTGTGCGCGGCGCCGATCGCGTGGACGTCGCCCGTCAGGTGGAGGTTGAAGTCCTCCATCGGGATGACCTGGCTGTAACCGCCGCCGGCCGCGCCGCCCTTGATCCCGAAGACCGGCCCGAGCGACGGCTGGCGGATCGCCACGGCCGCGCGATGACCGATCCGGTTGAGGCCCTGCGCCAGCCCGACGGTCGTGGTGGTCTTGCCCTCCCCGAGCGGCGTCGGGGTGATCGCGGTGACCAGGATGTACTTGCCGCGCGGGTTGGCCGCCTCGAGCCGCTCGATGGCGCGGAGGTTGACCTTCGCCTTGACCGGCCCATAGAGCTCGATGTCGTCCTCGGCCAGGCCCAGGTCCGCGGCCACGTCGACGATCCGGCGGGGCGTGACCGAGCGGGCGATCGCGAGGTCGGACGGGAAGCTCATGCGGGCGACTCCTCGACTTGACGGCGGTCCGCCTGCCGCACGGCAGCCCGGACGAGGTGGCTGAGCAGGATTGCGTTGGTCACCGGGCCGACGCCCCCTGGAACGGGGGTGATGGCCCCGGCCACCGTCCTCGCACTCTCGAGGTCGACATCGCCAACGATCGCGTCGTCGACCACGTTGATGCCGACGTCGACGACCGTCGCGCCGGGTCGGAGCATCGAGCCGGTGATGAGCTTCGGCCGGCCGGCGGCGACCACCAGGATCTCGGCCCGCCGGACGTGGGCGGCCAGGTCGCGCGTCCGGGAGTGGCACACGGTCACCGTGGCGTGCTCGCGGACGAGCATGAACGCCGCCGGCATCCCGACCACGTTCGAGCGGCCGACGACCACCGCCTCCCGACCCTCGATCGGGATGTCGTAGCGGTGGAGCATCTCGATCGCGGCGTGGGCGGTGGCCGGGAGGAACCCGTCGTAGCCGAGCCGGAGGAGCCCGGCATTCAGCGGATGGATCCCGTCGATGTCCTTGTCCGGGTCGATCGCGTCGATGATCGAGCGGAGCCGCACGCTCGGCGGCAGCGGCATCTGGACGATGATGCCGGCGACCGACGGGTCCCGGTTCAGCTCGCCGATCGCGCGGACGGCGCGGGCCTCGAGGTCGGCGGCGTCGGCGGCGCTGGCCTCGGCCCCGAGGGTCGACCTGCCGACCGCGTCGGCGTTCTCGCTCGCGCGGGCCTTCTCGCCCGCGCCGGCCTTCTCGACCGCCCCGGCCTTCTCGACCGCCCCGGCCTTCTCGACCGCCCCGGCCTTCTCGACCGCGCCGGCCTTCTCGACCGCCCCGGCCTTCTCGACCGCCCCGGCCTTCTCGACCGCGCCGGCATTCTCGACCGCGCCGGCCTTCTCGACCGCGCCGGCCTCATCGGCCTCGATCTCGATGAGCCGGCCGCCGATCCCGGCCGCCTCGCAGCTCCTGAGGATCTGACGGAGGTAGACCGCCGACGGGGCGTCCCGGCCGACGAGGACGATCCCGAGCGTCGGCGCGTAGCCGTTGCGCTCGACGAACACGGCGATCTGGTCGCGCACGGTCGAGCGGATCTCGGCCGCGATGGGCGCGCCGAGAAGGAGCCGGGCCTCGCCGTCTGCCACCGGGTTAGGCGTCGGGGGCCACCGGCGGTCGCGCCTCGCCCGAGGTGACGACCGACCGCGTGGTCGAGCCAAGCGTGGCGATCTCCGCGAGGAGCGCCTCGACCTGGGCGGTGGCCCGCTCGGCGAACGCGTCGTCGGCGACCGACGGCAGGTTGACCATGACGTTGGCGGCGGCTCCACGCGCGGCCGCCTCGCCGAGGAGTGTCGCGACGGCCAGGTCGCTCGACGCGTTGACGTTGCTACGGCCCGCGAGCAGCTCGGCCGCCCCGACGAGCTCGAGACAGGCGGTGACGCAGTCGAGCGGAACCTCGGCGGCGGTCCTTGCCGCGGCGCGCAGGGCCTCGGTCCGGCGGGCCTGCTCGTCCTCGGTCGTGCGGGGGAGCTTCAGCGCGGCGGAGAACCCGGCATACGCCGCGGCGTCCTCGTCGGCGAGGGCCAGGAACCGGTCGGCGAGCTCGCGGCCGCGTGCGGCGGCAGCTTCGTGGGCCGCAGCGTGCTCGGCGTATTTCGGGCGGCCGGCGGACAGGGCGGCGACCATCTCGACGAGACCCGCCCCGAGCGAGCCGGCGATCGCCGAGGCGCTCCCGCCTCCGGGAACCGGCTCCGACGACGCCAGCCGGCCAACGAAGTCGCCCACGGTCAGGTCGCGGAATCGTTGCGCCTCGGTTCCCACGAGCCGATTGTAGGCGGCACGCCCGTCCGGTCGCGGGCCGTCGTGGCGAGGCTCGCGAGGTGGGACGCTCCCGCCGGACGAGCGCGGTACCGGCGCACCCGTCCGGCGAGGGTCCCGCCGGGGCCGGCGCTGGGAGGATCGCCAGCCTCGGATCGATCGATTTCGCTCAGGCGGCGGCGCGCTCCGAATCGACGCCGTCGATCGTCCAGCGCCGCGTTCGGTGCCGATAGCTCAGGGCCAGCCGCGCGGTCGGCGTCACGACCTCGAACAGCGTTCGCGGACCGATCGCCTTCGGATAGGCCGATTGCTCGTGCCGGACCCGGGCCACGGCGTACACGGGCAGGCGCTGGTCGCCCCAGGCGATCTCGCGCGGTCGTCCGTCGAACCAGTCGGTTCGGACGCGGACCGGGGTCGGCTCCATTCTCGTCATCGTCATCTCGTCGACTCCTTGCTCACAGCGGCCAGGTCGTCGGCCGGGGCACGTCGGCGACAGAACGTCTGTTCAGTTCCGGGCTACCGTAGACCGAACACCTGTTCGATGTCAAGGCCTTGCGGCGCAGTTTCCAAGCCCTGCGTGACAGCTCTGATGGCACACCCGCGGCGGGCCCGCGCGGAGCCCGGCAAGCCTCAGCCGGGCTCGTCCTCCGAGGGGCGCTCGTCGGCCTCTGGCATGCCAGTCCTCCGTTCGAGCGGCTTCATCGGGTCGCGCTCAAACGGCGCCGGCAAGTCCGACCCAAGGAGCCGGGCGCGGGTCACCGCCCGATCCCCGTAGCGGCGCCGGATCGTGTCCGCCGCCTGGGTCGCTCGCCGGCGCCGGTCCGAGCCCGCCCCCGCGTCGAGCTGGGCGTCGAACAGGCTCAGCTGGTCGCGCTCACCGAGGTGGCTCGCGGTCACGCCGAGCAGCCGAACGCGGAGCCCGCGGACTTCCGGCCGGGCGAGCTCCAGCGCGGCTCGCCAGATCGGCTCGGTCAGGTCGGTCGGCTCGGCCAGGGTTCGCTGGCGGGTGATCGTCCGGAAGGTCGAGTCGCGGATCTTCACGTGGATCGTCCCCGCCCGGAGGCCGGCAGAGCGCAGACGCGAGGCAACCCCATCGGCCATCGCGAGCAGCGTTCGCTCGACCAGATCCGGGTCGGACGTGTCGACGTCGAACGTGTGCTCGTGGCCGATCGACTTCGCCGGGTCGGCCGTCCCGACCGGATCGGGATCGATCCCCCGGGCCCGCGCGCCGAGCGACCCGCCGTGCTTGCCGAAGCGCCGGACGAGGAGGTCATCGGGCAGCGCGGCCAGGTCGCCGATCGTCGCGACCCCGAACTCCGCCAGCGACGCGGCCGTCTTCTCGCCGACGCCCCACAGCCGGGCGATCGGCAGCGGTGCCAGGAACGCCGCCTCCTCGCCGCGGGGTACGACCACCAGCCCGTCGGGCTTGCGGAGGTCCGAGGCGATCTTCGCGACGAGCTTCGTCGACGCGACCCCGACCGACGCCGTCAGCCCGACCTCGCCCACGACCGCCGCCTTGATCGACGCCGCGATGGTCGGGCCGTCTCCGAACAGTGCCCGTGATGCCGTGACGTCGAGGAACGCCTCGTCGATCGAGATCGGCTCGACCAGCGGTGTGAACCGGCGGAGGATCGTCATGACCTCCCGGCTGACCCGTTGGTACTTGCGCCCGTCGACCGGCAGGAACACGCCCTCCGGGCACAGCGCATAGGCGGTCCGCAGAGGCATCGCGGAGTGGACGCCGAACCGGCGCGCCTCGTACGACGCGGCGCTGACGACCCCTCTCGCCGTTGGCTCCCCGCCACCCACGATCACCGGCCGCCCGCGGAGCTCGGGTCGGTCGCGCTGCTCCACGGCCGCGAAGAAGGCGTCGAGGTCGACGTGGAGGATCGTCGGCCCGCTCGACGGTCGACCGTGCGCCCGCCCGCCCCGGGCCGCCCCGCTCGGGCGACGGGTCCGGCCGCTCGGGCGATGGGTCCGGCCGCTCGGGCGACGGGTCCGGCCGCTCAGGCGACATAGTTGCCCTGCAGGAAGCTTGCGAGGAGGAGCGACAGGAACATCACCGACCCGACTGCCCAGCCGAACCGCAGCCAGCGCCCCGGCACGAGCGCCAGGATGACGAACACCGGGAACACCACGAGCAGGTAGCGCGCCGTCGAGGTCAACGGGGTCGGCTGGATGCGGGTCCCGATGAGGACGATCTGGGGGATGGCGTAGAGCGAATACGCGACGGGGACCTGGCGGACCCCGAGGATCGTCACGAACGCGAACACCAGCAGCGTGACGAGGTTCAGCAGCTGCAGCGCGTCGTGATGGTCGAGCGCCCACTGCCACGATGCTTGGATGACGTCCCACGGCGGATGGAAGCTCTCGCCGCCCCACAGCTCCTGGGTGTCGAGCGGGGTCTTCCCGGCAACGACCGAGCTGAACGCCAGGAAGGCGGCGAAGCCGAGCAGCGGCGCCAGGGTGGCGACAGCCGGCCGGAGGATGGTCCCTCGAGCCGGCCAGCGTCGACCGGCCCCGCCCCAGCCGCCCGCCCGCCACCACTGGAGCGCCTCCCAGCCGAGCGGCAGGACGAGGAACACGCCCTGGATCCGGGTCAACCCCGCGAGCAGCCCGGCGGCTGCGGCCAGGACCCACAGCCGGCGCCGGGCGCCGAGGATGGCCCAGACCGCCGTGGCGAGGAAGAGCGACTCCGTGAACGGGGCGAAGAAGAAGAACGCCGTCGGGAAGATCGAGATCGCGATGACCGTCGCGAGCGCCGTCTCGTCGTCGAAGTCGAGCGCGACCAGCCGGCGCAGCCCGGTCATCGCAACGACGTAGCCGACGCCGGCCACGACCAGCCCGCCGAGCGCCATCGCCCCGAGGAGCAGCCGGCCGGTCAGGCCGGTCAGGAGCGGGAACAGCGGCCAGAAGTTGACGCTGTTCTCGGCCGGCTCGTAGCCGAACGTCGCGATCTTGGTGTACCAGCAGGCGTCCCAGCGCTGCCATACCCCGACGAGCGGGAAGGCCGGGCCCTGGTCGGCCAGCGGCGGAATCGTCGTCCAGCCGTCGCGGGCGAGCTCGAAGTGGCACGGCCCGGGGAGCTGCGCCTGCCACCACAGGTAGATCGCCACGAGGCCGAACACGACGCGGAGCGACACGAACAGTGCGATCGCGTCGCGGACCGCAACGCCCAGCCCGTCGCCGAGCGCCGCCCGCCAGTCGCTCCGGGGCCCGTCGAATGCGCCGTCCGCGTCCATGGGGCGAGAGTGTATCGTCGGCCCGATGGCCCACCACGAGGATCGGCTCGCGACGCCCGGTGCCACGCGGCGATCCCAGCTGGCGGCGTGGTACGACGAGACGCAGCTGGCCGAGATCGTCGACACGATCCGCGCCCGCCCCGACAGCCTCGGCACGCTGATCGTCATCGGCGTCACGATCGCGATCTACCTGTTCACGGCTTCCCGGGACCGGCAGAACCTCGACTACTTCGTCCGCCTCGCCGACGCCTTCCTCCACGGCCGGATCTACCTGACCGAGGCGCCGTCCTGGCTCAACGAGCTCATCCCCAAGGACGGCGTCTGGTACGTCGCCTATCCGCCGATGCCGGCGGTCGTACTCGTCCCGTTCGTGGCCGTCTTCGGTCCCGACTTCCCGCCGCAGCTGGCGAGCTGCATCTTCGGCGGGGTCTCGGTCGGGCTCGCCTGGCTCGTCCTCGGGCGGTTCGCCCTCAGCGGCCGGGTGCGCCTGGCGCTGACGATCGTGTTCGGCTTCGGGACCGTCCTGTGGTACGTCGCCGAGGTCGGCTCGGTCTGGTACTTCAGCCACGTCTGCGCGGTCATGTTCAGCATGGCCGCGCTGCTCCTGCTCCTCGAGCGCCGCTGGCCGTGGCTGGTCGGCCTGCTCCTCGGCTGCGCTGCGATCTCGCGCCTCCCGGTCGGCCTGACGGCCCCGTTCTTCCTGGCGTTCATCGTCGGGCTCGGCTGGCCCCCGCGGCTACCGGCGCGCGGGGAGCGCGCCGCGGCGACGGGACGAGCGATCGCCTTCCTCGTCGGGATCGCGATCCCGACCATCGCCTACCTGGCGTACAACGAAGCGCGCTGGGGCACGATCTTCGACCAGAGCTACGTGCTCATCCCGGGGGTCCTCGAGGACCCGATCTACGCCAAGCACGGGATCCTCGCCCTTGAGTACATCCCGCGCCACATCTACGCGATCTTCCTGCGCAGCTGGAACTTCGTCGACGACCCGCCCTTCTTCCAGCCGAGCTGGTGGGGCCTGTCGCTGTTCCTGACCACGCCGCTGTTCCTGTGGCTGGCCAAAGCGCGGCTGCGCGACCCGCGGGTCGCCTGGGCGTGGATCGCGACGCTGATCGCGCTCGTCCCGATCGTCACCCACGGCAACGTCGGGCTGACCCAGTTCGGGTATCGCTTCAGCCTCGACGTCCAGCCCCTGCTGTTCGTCATCCTGGCCACGGTGTTCGAGCGCGGCATGGGCCGCTGGGCGTGGGTGGCCTCGGCGGCATCAGTAGCGATCTGCGCCTACGGGATCTGGGCGATCTCGATCGGCTTCGTGGAGTTCTAGCCCTTCGGCTCGACGACGACGGTGACCTCGGGGGCCATGCCGGCGAAGACCTTCACCGCGACCTTGTAGGTGCCGAGGCTCTTGAGCGGCTCCTCGAGATCGACCTTGTGGCGGTCGACGACGATCCCCCGCCGGCCGAGGGCGTCGGCGATGTCCTTGGCGGTGATCGAGCCGTACAGCTTGCCGCCGTCGCCGACCTTGACCCCCATCGTCAGCGTCGTCGAGCCGATCCGGGTGGCCGAGATCTCGGCCTCCTCGCGCTCGCGTCGTCGCTTGTCCTCGCGGCTGGCGATGTCGTGCTGCCAGGCGCGATAGGCGCCACCGGCGGCCGGGACGGCGAGCCGCTGCGGGATCAGGAAGTTGCGGGCGTAGCCGTCGGCGACGACCTTCATGTCGCCGCTCTTGCCGAGCGTGGCGACGTCGGCGGTCAGGATGACCTTCACGCGAACGAATCCTCCTTGTTGAGCATGGAT
Organism: uncultured Chloroflexia bacterium; assembly: GCA_963813705.1. Classification (GTDB taxonomy): domain Bacteria; phylum Chloroflexota; class Limnocylindria; order Limnocylindrales; family CSP1-4; genus Chersky-267. The sequence goes on along the minus strand of CAWFAH010000011.1, from coordinate 794,992 downwards.
CGCAACCGCGGGCCGATGCCCGAGCGGCCGGCGGCCCCGGCGACCGACTCGACGGCCGACGGGATCCGTCGGGCCAGCCGGCGGACGGGCGACGGGGTGAGGCGACGGACCTGGCCGAGATCGCGGTCGAAGGCCGCCCGGTCGATCCCCAGGTCGCGCAGCTTCTCGTCGAGGATCGCGGCCGGGATCCCGTCGAAGAAGAGATCGAGCCCGAGGACGACCACGACGAGGTCGTCGAGCACACCGAGGATCGGCACGTCGTCGGGCACGAGGTCGAACGGCAGGGCGAAGTACACCAGCGCGCCCCCGAGGAGCGCCTTGCGCGACGCCGGGACCCGATCGTCGTTGATGAGCGACCACATGAGCCGGACGTAGACCGCCGACCGGCTGGCCGTCGGCAGCAGGGCCGCGATCGCCAGCATCCGGTTGATCGAGGCGCCCGGCACACGCCGTCGCCGTCGTCGCTCCGCCATCTCGCTCCCGGTCAACAAAGACTCCCCCGCCGGCGCACGCGCGCCGGCCCATCGGGACAGGCAGTCTACCAGCCGATCGGACCGGCAGCGGGCGGCCACGCTCGGCAGCCCTTGACAATCGAACGTCCGTTCGGTACGGTGACGGCCTGAACGGAGGCCTCATGACCAAGCATGACGCGGACCGCAAGGTCAAGATCCTCGACTTCATCGCGGCGACGCTGCGGACGCGAGGCGTCCCCCCGTCGGTCCGCGAGATCGCTCGAGCGGTCGGTCTGGCGTCCACGTCGGCGGTCCACCACCACCTCCAGATCCTCGAGCGCGAGGGCTACCTCGAGCGCGGCGCGTCGCAGGCACGGGCCATCCGGCTGACGCCGATGGCGGCGCTCGAGCTCGGCCTGTCGAGCGAGCTGACCCCCCAGTCGGCGGCGTCGGAGGCGCACCTCCTGCCGATCATCGGCGAGATCGCCGCCGGTGGCCCGATCGAGGCCTACCAGCGCGCCGACGAGACGCTGGCCGTGCCGGACGTCTTCGCTCCGAGCGGCGACGCCTACGTCCTGCGCGTGCGCGGGGACTCGATGATCGACGCGCACATCGCGGACGGGGACTTCGTCGTGATCCGGCCACAGACCACGGCCCGCAACGGCGACATCGTGGTCGCCCAGGTCGAGGAGAACGCCGTCACGCTCAAGACGTTCTACAAGGAGCAGGGCCGGATCCGCCTCCAGCCGGCGAACGCCGACTACGAGCCGATGTACTACCAGGACGTGCGGATCCAGGGCAAGCTCATCGGGGTCATCCGCCGCCTCGACTGAGGGCTATCCACAGAACCCACCACGGTCGGCCCACAGGGCCGTCGGATTGGTGGACGGTTCGGCCGGACAGCGCCACCTTCGTGGACCCCGAGGGGCACCTGGTCGGCGACACTCGGCCGGTCTCAGATCCACCGCATCGGGTGCCGCCTTGATCGATCGCCTGCCGCCTCAGAGCACCGAAGCCGAGCAGTCTGTCCTCGGCTCGATCCTCATCGACCGCGACGCGATCGTCGAGATCGCCGAGTTCCTCCGTCCCGAGGACTTCTACCGCCCGGCCAACGGCTCGGTCTACGCCGCCATGCTCGAGCTGTTCGACAAGCGCGAGCCGGTCGACATCGTCACCGTCGCCGAGGCGCTCGAGCGCGCCGAGCAGCTCGAGACGGTCGGTGGGCGCTCGTACCTGTCGAGCCTGTCCAACCAGACCCCGACCGCCGTCCACGCCGTCCAGTACGCGCGGATCGTCGAGCGCAAGGCGGTCCTCCGGAACCTCATCGCCGCCGCGGGCAAGATCGCCGGAATCGGCTACGAGGATCCGAGCGAGATCCAGGAGGCGATCGATCGCGCCGAGAGCGAGCTGTTCAACGTCAGCCAGCGCCGGATCTCGATCGGGTTCAGCCCGCTCAAGACGCTCCTCCACGACGCCTACGATCGGCTCGACTACCTCCACGCCCACCGGGGCGAGATCAGTGGCGTCCGGACCGGCTTCGCCGACCTCGATGCCCTGACGACCGGGCTCCAGAAGAGCGACCTGATCGTCCTCGCCGCCCGGCCGAGCGTGGGCAAGACGAGCTTCGCGCTCAACATCGCCGAGTTCGCAGCGGTCAACGAGGGCCGGAGCGTCGGGGTCTTCAGCCTCGAGATGAGCAAGGAGCAGCTCGTCCTGCGGCTCCTCTCGAGCGTGGCGAACATCGACTCGCAACGCCTGCGGACCGGCTTCCTCGAGGAAATGGACTTCGCCCGGCTGGCTCCCGCGATGAACGCCCTGTCCGAGGCCCCGGTCTACATCGACGACACCCCGAACATCACCGCGATGGAGCTGCGCACGAAGGCGCGCCGGCTGCAGGCCGAGGCCGGACTTGACCTCATCGTCGTCGACTACCTCCAGCTCATGCAGGCGACCTCGAACACCCGCGACGCGAACCGGGTCCAGGAGGTGTCCGAGATCTCCCGCGGCCTCAAGGCGCTCGCGCGCGAGCTGTCGGTCCCGGTCATTGCCCTGTCGCAGCTGTCACGCCAGCCGGAGATGCGCGAGAGCAAGGAGCCCCGGCTGTCGGACCTTCGCGAATTGGGCGCCATCGAGCAGGACGCCGACCTGGTGATGTTCCTGTGGCGGGACAAGGAGCGCAGCGGTGAGGACCAGGACCAGGAAGGCGAGGTCGTCAACCTCAAGCTCGCCAAGCACCGCAACGGCCCGACCGGCGAGATCCAGCTGTACTTCAAGAAGCGCCAGACGCGCTTCGTGTCGTATGCCGGCGAGCGCTACGCCGACGTCCCCGGCTGAGCCGAGGCGCCGCGGTCAGTGGCGTTCGTCGGGCAGGAGCGGACGCAGCGACAGCATGTAGACGCGTCCATCGCTCGTGCGCAGGGCGATCGAGTCGGCCCCGCCTTCCAGCCCGTCAAGGTGGAGGGCGGCCACGTTGCTCGCGGTCAGCGTTCGCGTCGGCGTCTGCATCGCGTTGGGATCGCCCGAGACGGTGAAGTCAGACGGCCCGAACGCCGTCCACGGCCAGTCGATCGCGGGTAGTGGCGCGCTGACGTCCACCGCGTCGAACAGGATCCCCCGGTACGCGGCCGGCTCGTAGGTCGTCGCCACAGCCCCACCGAGGTCAGGTGACGTCAGCCGCTCGGCGAGCGCGGCGAAGGCCGTCCGGGCGTCGGCGTCCGGGCCCGGCGACGGCTCGTCCATGCCCAGCGCCCCGACGGTGACGAGCTTGTTCACGCCATCGGCGCGGATGGTGAACATCGTCGACGGCGCGTCGGCGATGCAGCAGGGCGTGTACTGATCCCGGGCGGTGGCCAGGCCACCGGGTCCGAGGGCGTACGCGAGCAGCGCCTGCACGTCGGCCTCGGCCAGCCGGGCCGTGTGGAAGGGGGCGTTGCGCGGGATCCCGTCGGTCGGCGACGGACCCGGGAAGGCCTCGCCCGGGGTGCGGTAGACCACGGTTCCGTCGCCAAAGAGCGAGAACTCTGGGATCTCGGTCAGCAGCGCACCCGGGGCGATGAAACCGCCACCGGTCGCCATCCGCAGGACCAGGTCCGTGGCGCCGGTCGGGTGGTCGATCGCCGGGCTGGCTGGTGGCGAGGCCGACGGGCTCGCGGCCGGGGATCCTGTCGGACCCGACGAGGCCGTAGGGCTCGAGACGGCGGCCGTGCAGGCCCCGATGAGCAGGCCGGTGGACAGCGCGAGGCAGGCGAGGCGCAGTCGATCCATGGCGCCCCGACGGCGCGGCAGGGCTTCCGGTTCCCAGGCCCCTCGGTGCCTCGGTGCACCGGACCCGTCCGCAGCATGATTTACCGCTCTTCCCCAGCCTTGACTCGGCGCGTATCCTCCGCGTCAGAGTTGCGACCGTCCGGGCTGCGGTCGGAGCCGAGCGCGCGCCATCGTCCCCAGCGGGGTGCCGTCGATTCCGTCCCCTGTCCGATCGATCGACGGATCAACCCTGTGGAGGACGAGGGACCAGGGTGTACCAGGATCGAACGCTGTTCTGTCGTGATTGCTCGGAGGAGTTCCTCTTCTCCGCCGGCGAGCAATCGTTCTTCGCCAGCAAGGGTCTGCAAAACGACCCGCAACGCTGTCCGAGCTGCCGGGCCGCCGCGAAGCGAGCGCGCTCGACCGACGGACCGCGCGAGTTCCACGCCGCGATCTGCGGCGAATGCGGCGGCCAGGCGATCGTGCCGTTCGCGCCGCGCAACGACCGTCCCGTGTATTGCAGCTCGTGCTTCGACAAGGTCCGCGCGACCTCTGCCGCTGCCGCCCAGGCCTGATCCGGGCCGTCATCGGGCCCAGCCTCGCGAACGATTCTCGGGAAGCCGGCCTGGAGGAGGCCGGCTTCTCGATTCAGCTGGCTAGACTTACGGGACCGCCCGACCGTCTACGGCCTCGGGCAGCGGACGCCGCACGAGTGAGGGAGCCATGGGCGTGATCATCATCCGAGAGATGGTCGGGACGAGCCCGCAGTCGTGGTCGGACGCGGCGCGCGTGGCGGTCGCAACGGCCTCGAAAACGGTCCGCAACATCCGCACGGTCGAAGTCGTGAAGTCGAGCGCAGTCGTCGACGACAATGAGATCGTGGAATACCGCGTCGATCTCAAGATCGGCTTCGAGTACGAGGGCTGAGGCCCCGACGGGCGGCGGGCTGTAGCCGAGGTCGGTCGCAGCTAATCGGGAGATGAGCCCTGCCGGGCACCATGCTCGCCATGGCCCTGCCCAACCGGCCGCTCCTTGCCGAACGCATCGTTGACACGGACGAGACGCGCTCCATATCGTTTGAGACGCCCAAGGGGAGTGACAGCCGCATCGCCCGAGAGCGGGTCCCAGTTGGACCCGGGCGAAGCGCGTCGGCTCCCAGCGTTTCGTTCCCGATCGGCGAGGTCGTGCGCGAGTTCCCAGTCCAGCTGGCGAAGGTCCAGCGACCCCCGCTGCGCCGCGAGACCCTGCGCCGCGAGCGCCTGCTCGACTGGCTGAAGGTCAAGATCCACCACCGCGTCGTGCTCGTGACCGCCGAAGCGGGCTACGGCAAGACGACCCTGCTCGCGGACTTCGCACGGCATCACCGGCGACCAACGATGTGGTACCGGCTCGACAACGAGGACCGCAACTGGGTCAGCTTCCTCCACTACCTCGTGGCCGCGGGGCGCGAGATCGAGCCTGGCTTCGGGGGCGCGACGAAGGGCTTGCTGGCCGAGCTCGGAGTGGCCACCGGTCCGTCCCGCGACACGATCATCGCCACCTTCATGCGCGATCTCCAGGCTCTGGGTCAGCGCGGTGCGGCCCTGATCGTGGACGACTATCACCTCGTCGACGACGTTCCCGACGTGCGCGTCCTCATCCGCGAGCTCGTCCAGCGGGCACCCGAGCGGCTCAGCCTGGTGTTCGTGAGCCGTCAGCAGCCCAGCCTGCACCTGGCTCGACTGCGAACCCTCGGTGAGGTCGCCGAGCTGACGGCGGCGGACCTCGAGTTCGACCTCGACGAGACCGAGCGGCTCTTCCGCGATACCTACAAGCGGCCGCTCGAACCCGACGTGCTCGCGGACCTCGCGGTTCGAACGGAGGGCTGGGCCGCGTCCCTGGAGATGGTGAACACCGCGCTCCGGGATCGATCGCCGGGCGAGGTGCGAGCGTTCGTCCGCGGGATGACGGGAGCCCACGGGCAGCTCTACGACTACCTGGCCGAGGAGGTCGTCGGTGACCTCGACGACGACACCCAGCACTTCCTGATGACCACGTCTCTCCTGCAGTCCGTCGATCCCACCCTGGCCGAGGTGGTGAGTGGCTTCTCGGCAGGCCGATCGCGGGAGCTCATTGCCGCGGTCGAACGCCTCGGGTTGCTCTCGACACGCGGCACCGCGAGGCATGGAACGCGGCGCTATCACCCGCTGGTCCAGGAGTTCCTCGAGGCGCGACTGTCCCGGACCTCTGGCGACGAGACGGCACGCGACCTCCACCGCGCCGTCGCGCGCCACGCGGGCGCGGCCGACTGGCGGCTCGCGGCCTATCACTTCGCCGCAGCCGACGACGTCGCCGATCTCGGCACCGTCGTCCAGGCTGCTGTCCCAACGATCATGGGCAGCGGCGAGTTCGCGCTCGCAGAGTCCTACGCCCAGCGTGCCGGCCCCGACGACAACGCCGCCTTCGAGCTCTTCCTGTCTCGGATGGAGCTACACCGTGGTCAGACCGAGGCGGCTCTTCGTCGAGCCGAGGTTGCCGTCGATCGAGCCATGCGAGCAAATGATAATTCTGCTCGCCGACCACGCACTCTTGAACCTAGTTGCCGTTCTGCACATCACGGGTCGGCTGGAAGAGTCCCGAGACGTCGCTGAGCTCCTTGCATCGCGGACTTCGTCGCCCATCCTGCGCTCGATTGCGAACGGAGCAATTGCTGTCTTCGATGCATCCGTCGATGCGGACCTGGACGAAACGCGCGCGTTGCTCCTCGGCATGGTCGAGGAGCAAGAACATACAGGGCTCAAGCATTTCGTCGGCATTACGTCGCTCAATCTTGCCGAGATCGACTGCGCGCGCGGTGATGCGGCAGGAGCGCTGACGGCTTCGACTAGAGCAGTTGCAGAACTCGCGGCGAGTTCCGCGGGCATTGAGGTGGAAGGAGCCCGGGTCCTTCGTGGCTGGGCTCTCGCTCAGCTTGGACGATGGGATGAAGCTATCACGGAGTTCCACCTGGCGAGGTCAACCAGTTCGATGCGGTTCGAGGCGAGACGCTTACGGAGATCGCGGAAGTACACGCGCTGTTCGGCGATCGCCTTGATGGGGAGGCCATCCTTACCCGCGCAACCGAGGCGCGCTACGTCTCAGATTCCACGTCTGACTGTCAGCATCTCACTCACGGTTTGTTCGCCCTACGACGCGGCGACTGCGAGAGCGCTCGAGCCAGCTTTGACGCTATAGCGGTCGATCGACCCCACGCCATCGCTGGGTTCCAGAGTCGCGTCCAGCTGGCCCGAGCGTCTCTGGCAGTCCTAAACGACCGTGCTCATGCCGATAGGCCGGTGGCCACTGCCCTTCATCTCGCGGTTCGGCAGCGAGCCGGAACATGCGCGGACGCGGCTCGGATCTTAACGGCGACGCTGGAGAGCACAGAGTCGCTAAACGCCGCAGTTCTGAGACTCACGGACAAACACCCGTCGAGCCTAGCCGTGATCGCCGAAGTGATGTGCTCGCAACTCTGGCGACTTGGACGAAACAGCGATCGCCCTAGTAGGGCGAGAGGCGGAACGCCTGCCATCAAGGTGGCGCGAGCCCTTGCGCAGGTCCATCGCCGAAGATTCTGGGCTCAACTGTCTTCGCCGCGGCCGAGATCCTCGACAGGATCGGCGAACGTCGGGACATCGCACCACTGCGCAAGGTTGCCCGGACGCTTAAGCGCTTTCCCAATGCGAGCACGTTGGGGCGGGGTTTGGCTCGGAGACTCGCGGTTCGGGTCTTCATTGAGGATCAGGGTCGAGTCGTGATCTGCATGGGTGCGGACTTGATTCCTGGAACGTCGATCAGACGGAAGGTCCTCGCCCTGCTGTGCTTTCTTGTATCGCGACCGAACATGTCCGCCACCAGAGACCAGGTTCTCGACGCCTTGTGGCCCGAGCTCGAACCGAGCGTGGCGGTCAACTCATTGAACCAGACCGTCTACTTCCTACGTCGCGTGTTCGAACCGTCGTTCTCCGAGGATGTGTCCCCGGGCTACGTCCACCACGACTCGGACGTCTTATGGCTGGACGGAGACCTCATCGAGAGCCGCTCGGGACGCGCCCGCGACGCAATCCGACTCGCGGAACGGGATCCGTCGCCCGAGAACGTCGATCTCGTTAGCCGAACGTATGGCGGTCGTTTCGCGCTCGATTTCGCGTACGAGGAATGGGCGGGCCCCTATCGCGATTCGATGCACGCTGCTTATCTCGAGATCGTCGAGAAGGCCGTTTCAGCGGACACGAACGCCGGGGAATTCGATCGAGCAATTGGTCTCGCCAGGCGGGCGATGGAGGCGGACCCCGAGGCCGAGCAAATCGAGCTTTCACTGTTGCGCCTGTATCGCCGAACCGGGGCTCATGCAGCCGCCGCTGAGCAATACGAGCACTACGCCGACGTGCTCCGCAACGACCTCGGTCTCGATCCGCCTCCCCTCGATTCGCTGTGACGATAGGTAACGTTGCGTATTGACCCGTTCGGAGAGGCATCCCTATAGTCCGGCCACTCCCTGGTACGAGAGTACTGGGAAGCATAGTGAAGACGCTCGGACGCGCCGAGGCACCACCTGAAATGGGCACTTAGGGTGGAGCGGAGCGAGTAGTGCAACCGACCGACTAACCAGTCAGGTCGGTTTTCGTGTCGCCGGGACACGGAAGCCGCGAGGAGGAACGTAGCCATGGAATCGCTTACGAAGTCCTGGTAGGCACACTGAGATCGGGAACGGAACCGAAATGAAGGACCGACTCCTTCGAATTCGTGATCGCCGCTAGCGCAGTCCTCGCAACTGCTCTGGCAGGTGGAGCGTCGCTGAGGGGCTTCTAGGACGTTAGTCCCATACCGAGGCTAACCGGAAGGGGATAATCTCCTCGATGAGGAGGCCTCGCAGGGACTTCGTATGCCGAAGGCGCTGAAGCTCTACATCACTGGGCTCGTGTCGTTGAGTGCCATCGCACTCGTCGCTACGAGCCTTGTGTTTGTTGGCGAGCCCGGCCTCGTCCTTGGAATGAAGCCGGCCATCTCAGTCAGTGGAGACGCGAGCGCCGGTCCGATCCTCGCAGGCTTGGCGTTCTGGACCGTGGTCACATTACTGGCATCTGCATATCCCGTGCGGATGCCCCGAGGGACGCTCGTTTCCGTCTCGATCGCCCCAATCATGGCCGCGGCCTTCCTTGGCGGGCCAGTCGCCGCTGGCTGGGTGGCGCTAATCGGTACGACGGAGCTTCGCGAGCTCCGAGGGCGGGTCCCCTGGTACGGCACGCTCTTCAATCATGCGGGCATCGTTCTGCCGTCGTTGGTGGGCGCATTTGCGCTCGAGGCGGTTCGTGGGGTGTCCGCCGATCCAATCTTCGCGTTCGTTGCGACCATCGTCGGTGCTGCCCTCTGCATCACGATGAACGTTCTGATCACTGCAGCAAGTGTCAGTCTTCGTGAGGACGTCGACTTCCGGCTCGTGCTCATCGGGGATGCTCGCGGCTACACGGTCAGCCTGTTCGCTCTGGCGCCGCTCGCATGGCTGATGGCGGAGGTCTACCAGCTGCTCCCAGGCGGGACCCGGGTCTGGGCGACGCTGCTGTTCGCCCTGCCGCTGTACACGACGCGCGACGCACAGCGCCGCTATGTCGAGATGCGCGAGATGTTCACCCAGACGATCGGGGCGCTCGCCGAGGCGGTCGATAAGCGCGACCCAACGACGAGCATGCACAGCCGCCGGGTGATGATGATCGCGAGCGACATCGGCCAGGTCATGCACTGCAACGAGGCCGAGATGGAGGCGCTCGAGTGGGGCGGGCTGCTCCACGACGTCGGCAAGATCGGGGTGCCGGACCACGTCCTGCTCAAGGCGGACCGCCTGACCAAGGAGGAGCGGACGATCATGAACAGCCACCCGGTCCTCGGCGCCCAGATCATCTCGCCGGTGACGAAGCTGGCGCCCGAGCTCCCGATCATCCGCCACCACCACGAGTGGTACAACGGGTCGGGCTACCCCGACCGGCTCATCGGCGAGGAGATCCCGAAGCTCGCCCGGGTGCTCCACGTGGCCGACGCCTTCGAGGCGATGACCGCGGCCCGGCCCTACCGCAAGGTGCCCCTCACGCGTGAGCAGGCGCTCCACGAGCTGCGCAAGTTCGCGGGCATCCAGTTCGATCCGAACGTCGTCGACGCCTTCGTGCGCACGAAGTGGGTCGAAGGCATCCCGGATCCAGGCCGCGGCGAGCCGGACGCCGGCGGCCCGATCCGCCTGCGACCGCTTCCGCCGTTGATCGGCGAGCATGGGGCGGCCGCGACGGCATCGGGGGCCCGCTCGGCCGACTCGCGCTAGCGGGTGCTCCTCGCCGGGATCGCGCTCGGGCTGATCCTCGGCCTCCTCGCCGGCGGTCGCCTCGGGAACCTCGCCGAGGTCCGTCTGCGCTGGATGGCGGCGCTCTTCCTGGCCGTCCTCGTCCGTTATGGGACCGAGGCCGCCCTCGCCCGCGACATCCCGCTCGCGGAATCGCTGCGAATCCCCCTGCTGGCGACGGCCTACGGGATCCTGTTGCTCGGGACGTGGGCGAACCGGCGCCAGCCGGGCATGTCGATCGCCTTCGTGGGGATCCTGTCGAACGCGATCGTGATCGCGATCAACGGTGGCCATATGCCGGTCTGGGAGCCGAGCCTGGCCGCCGCCGGCCTGACCGTGGCCGATGTCAACGGCCCCCTGTACGTGCTCCTCCCCCCGCCGGTCGACGCCCAGTTCCTGTCCCACCTCGGGCCGCTCGCCGACGTCATCCCGATCCCGCTGCCGATCGTGCGCAACGTCGCATCGATCGGCGATGTGGTGATCTCGCTGGGTCTCGGCTTCTTCATGTTCGCAACCGTCGTCCGCACCCCGGCACAGACCGTGCTGGAGGCTTCGGAGCCGGAGCCCGAGCCGGCCAGCGAGCCGATCCCGGGGCTGGTCGGGCGGGCCCGGCTCCACGGGGTCTCGCCTGCCGCGGCCGGGGTCGCCGGCGGCATCCGCCCGGAGACCGGGCTCGTCGGCGGGTTGACCGAGGCCTCGATCCTCCAGCGACCCGTCCTGCTCGGGAGCGACAGCCCGGCGATGGTCGGTCCGACGGCCGCCCCGGACGCGCTGGCCCCGGCGATCCCGGGCGTCGTCCAGCGGGTCCGCCGCCATCCGTACGTCCGCCTGGCCCTGGATCCGTCGTTCTCGGCGCTCTGGACCAGCGGCCTGATCAGCCTGTTCGGGGACCGGGTCAACCAGATCGCGCTCGGGCTCATCGTGTTCCGCCTCACCGGTTCGGCGGTTGCCCTCGGGCTGGTGTTCCTCGCCGCGGCGCTGCCGAACCTCCTGCTCGGCCCGATCAGCGGCACGCTCGTCGACCGCTGGGACCAGAAGCAGGTCATGGTCGTGAGCGACCTGCTGCGCGCCGCGATCGTGCTCCTGATCCCCGTCGCGGCGGTCACCAACATCGTGCTGGTCTACCCGCTCGTCTTCGCCGTGACCTCGGTCTCCATCTTCTTCCGCCCGGCCCGCGAGTCGGTGATGCCGCGGATCGTCGCGCCCGACGACCTCCTGACGGCGAACTCGGCGAACTGGCTGGCCGAGACGCTCGCGGACATCGTGGGGTACCCGCTGGCTGGCCTGTTCGTGGCGTTCCTCGGCGCGTCGCTGCCGCTGGCGTTCTGGATCGATTCGGCGAGCTACCTCATCTCGGCCGTTCTGATCCTGACCGTCACGATCCCGCCGGTCGCCCGGGTGACGGCGGCTGCCCGCGACAGCGTCCTGTCCGACATGCGGCTCGGCTGGAACTTCCTGCGCCGCGAGACGGCGCTCCTGACGAACACCATGCAGGCGGTGGTCGCGCAGTTCGGCGCCGGCGTCCTGATCTCGGTAACGCTCATCTACGTCGACCAGGCGCTGCACCGCGGTGACTTCCCGACGGCCACGGTCTTCGCGCTGATGGAAGCCGCCCTCGGCGTCGGCAACCTGTTCGGCGGATTGCTGATCGGGCTGATCGGTCCGCGCCTGGCCAAGGGCCGGCTGGTCATCATTGGCTACGCCATCTACGGGGCATGCATCATCGGGCTCGGGGCGACCGGGAACGTCGCCGCGGCGCTCGGGCTGGCGATCGGGATCGGCGTGTCGAACATGATCTACGTGATCCCGAGCCAGACGCTGTTCCAGCAGCGGACGCCCGGCGACATGATCGGCCGGGTGGTCGGGATCCGGTTCTCGCTCGTGTTCGCCTCGCTGTCGATCGCCATGGCCGCCAGCGGCTTCCTGGTCAACGCGCTCGGCGTGGCGACGGTCCTGATCGTGTTCGGCTCGTCGACGCTTCTTGCGGGGCTGGCCGGGTTGCTCGTCCCGGCGCTGCGCGACGCCTGACGGCACGCTTTCGGTACACTCCGCCGAGGCCGGCCGCTCGGCCGCCGAATGAGCGACGTGGAGAGACCCGACCGGATGACCGAGCCCGATCAGCCCGCCGAGGAGCCGACGACCGACGCCGCGGAGGCGCCCGGCGAGGGTGGATCGGACGACGCTTCGGCAGCCGAGGCCGCGCCGTCCGGCGGCGCAGCAGGCGACCCGTCGACGGACCCCGGAGGGACCCCGGAGGACGGGCCGGAGGCGGACGCGGGCGAAGCCGACGCCACGGCAGGCGACACCGACGATGCCGGCGACGACGGCGAGGCGGACGAGGACGACTTCGACGACGAGGAGGAGGACGAGACCGAGCCGGCCGGCGCTTCCGCGGTCGAGGGCGGGCCCGTCTGGTCCGGCGCGACGCCCGGGACCGGCACGGCCGCCCGCGCGGCGGCCACGTCGACGCCGGAGGCCGTCGTCACGATCCGCGATCGACCGTCGGCCGTCTTCGTGATCATCGTGGCGCTGGTGTTCGGCGGAATCCTGCTCAACGGGTTGGTCCTCGGCAAGGGTGGCTTCCTGACCCCGCTCCCGACCGAGGCGCCGATCCCAAGCGAGTCGGTCGCGCCGTCGAGCTCCGCCTCGACCGCCCCGTCGGCCAGCGAGAGCGCCGCCCCATCGAGCTCCGCCTCGGCCGCGCCGTCCTCCGGATCAGCCGCCCCGTCGGCTCCCGCGTCGGCCGCTCCGTCGAGCTCGCCGTCGCTGCCCCCGGCCTCCGCATCGCCCTCGGTGGCCCCCTCGCCATCGTCCTGAACCGGGCCCGCCGCCTCGCGCGGCGAGCGTATCCTCGTGCCATGGGCGTCGAGCCGGACGGCGATCCGCAGGGCGCGGCGACGGCCGGCGAGCGCAGGGAGATGGTCGACACCCAGCTCCGTCGTCGCGGGATCGCCGACGTGCGGGTCCTGTCGGTCATGAGCGCCATCCCGCGAGAGCGCTTCGTGGACCCCGACAGCCGGCGCCATGCCTACGACGACGCAGCCCTCCCGATCGCCTCGGGCCAGTCGATCAGCCAGCCGTACATGGTGGCCCGGATGACCGAGCTGCTCCGGGTGCGCCCCGGCGACCGCATCCTCGAGATCGGGACCGGGTCGGGCTACCAGGCGGCCGTCCTCGCCTCGCTCGGGGCGCACGTGCTGTCGATCGAGCGCCACGCCGGCCTGGCCGAGACCGCGCGGACGCGGCTCGCTTCCGTCGACCTCGACGATCGCGTCGAGGTCCGGGTCGGCGACGGCAGCCTGGGCGCCCCTGAGGACGGGCCCTTCGACGGCATCGTCGTCACGGCTGCCGCCCCACGCGTGCCGGAGGTGCTGCTGGACCAGCTCGCCGACGGCGGCCGGCTCGTCATCCCGGTCGGGCCCCGCGAGCGCCAGACGCTCAGCGTGTCGACGCGCCACGGCAACGACTGGGTCCAGCAGGACGCCGGGGAATGCGTCTTCGTCCCGCTCGTGGGGGCGGGCGGCTGGCCGGGGTAGGCCGGTATACTCGGCCGGCCATGACCCACGTCTTCGTGTCGCCGCATCCGGACGACGTCGCGCTCTCGTGCGGTGGGTTGATCGGCAGCCTGCGCGAGCTCGGTCAGAGCGTCGTGATCATCTCGGTCTTCTCCGGTGACGGCGGGCAGGACGGGCTCACGCCGTACCAGCGTGAGGCGCTCGGGTTTGGGTCGAAGGCGCTCTGGCCGGACACCGAGGCGTTCAACCGGGCGAACCTGCGGGCCGACTACCCGATCGACGAGAGCGGGGCCTACGCGCCGCCGTGGGCCGCGACGTCCGACCGGCTCGAGGCCACCCAGGCCGACGCCGACGCCGCGGCCAAGCGCTTCTGGCAGCGCTCGAGCTGGTACCGCCGGGCGTCGATCCACAACGAGCCGCTGGCCGGACAGCTGCTGGCCGACGACACGCCGACCCAGGGCGCCGTCCTGACCACCGAGCTCACCGACGCCGAGGCGGCCTCGGATGCGATGGCCACACGACGGCTCGAGGACGAGCGGTACGCCTACTACGCCGAGGCGGCGGTGATCTTCCTCGACCTGCCGGACGCCGTCTTCCGCGGCTACCAGGGCGACGCCGAGCTGCTCGGCGGGCCGCGCGACGACGACGACGCGCCAGTCGCGCTCCTCCGCCGGGAGATCGCCCGGCTCGAGCCCCAGAAGGTCTACTTCCCGCTGGCCGTCGGCAATCACGTCGACCACCAGCTCGCCCGGCAGGTCGGGCTCGAGCTGCTCCGCGAGCCGTCGAGGTGGGTGATGCCGGGACCGGACTGGGCCGGCATCGTCACGTACTACGAGGACTTCCCGTACGCCTGGTGGGGCGGCTTCAGCCGGCTCGAGGACCTGCCCGATGGAGCGCTCGGCGGCCTGCCGGCCGACGTCTCGATCGTGCCCGAGTTCGCCGACGTGACCGAGCAGGTCGAGTGGAAGATCAGCGGCGTCTCGATCTACGCCAGCCAGCTCGATCGGCTGTTCGGCGGCACCACCCAGATGGCGACCGCCGTCCGCGCCTACGACCGGCGGGTTGCCGTCCTCGGCGGAGTCAGCGGCTTCGCCGAGCGGTACTGGGCCTCGACCCGGCTCTAGCCCGAGCGATCCGACGGCGACGTCCGACCGCCCGACCGACCCGAGCGCGAGCGGGCTCCGCGCCGTCCCAGCGACCGATCTGGCGATCCTGGCGATCGGGCTCGTCGTGGCCCTCGTGGCGCGGGCCGCGCTGCTGCCGGCCTCCGGGTTTGCGGGCCGATCTCGACATCTTCGCCGCCTGGACCCACTTCATCGCCACCCACCCGCTCGGCCAGGCCTACCGGACCGACCTGGCCTTTCCGCCGGTCATGGCCTACCTCTTCTGGGTGCTCGGGCTGGTCGAGCCGGCCTTCCGCACGGCATCGGACGCGTCCGATCCGGCCATCCGGCTGGCCTTCAAGCTGCCGGCCGTGGCGGCCGACGCCGGCCTGGCGATCGGGGTGGCCTGGCTGGTCCGCGATCGACCGCGCTGGGCGATCGCGGCGGCGCTCGGCGTGCTCCTCGCGCCGGTCGTCGTCTACACGAGCGCGTGGTGGGGCCAGTTCGACTCGATCTATGTCCTGGCCGGCCTGATCGCGGTAATCCTTGCCGTCGGGGGCCGGCCGTACCTCGCGGCCGTCGCGCTCGGGGTCGCGCTGATGGCCAAGCCGCAGGCGCTCGCATTCGTCCCGCCGTTCGCCGCCTGGGCCGTCGCGAGTCTCGGCTGGCGCCGGGCGGGGCAGGCCGCGCTCGTGACGATCGCGACCGCGGTCGTGCTGTGGCTGCCGTTCCTCGCCGACGGCGGCCCCGGACGGTACCTGCAGACGCTGGCGGACTTCCAGACCGGGGTCTTCGCGATCCTGTCGCTGCGCGCCTGGAATGCGTGGTGGATCCTCCAGACCCTGGTGGCCGGCGACCAGTTCGCCGCCGACGGCGGGGCGCTTCTCGGGCCGCTCTCGCCACGCCTGATCGGGTACGTGGCTGCGGGATTGCTCGAGCTCGTGGTCATGCGCTCGGTCGCCCGCGCCCCGACGACCCGCGGCCTGCTGCTCGGCCTGAGCGCGTCCGTGCTGATCACATTCGCGTTCCTGACCTCCGTCCACGAGCGCTATGCCTATGCCGTGCTCATCTTCCTGGCCCCCCTCATCCCCGACCGGCGCGTCCTGGCCGTGTGGCTCGGGCTGATGATGCTGATGACCGTCAACGTCCTCGCGGCCGTGCCACCCACGCCCGAGATCGGCTCGCTGCTGCCGATCGGCGGCGCGCTCGGGCTGGCCGGCTCGCTCGCGACGCTGATCCTGGGCGGAGCCGTCCTGTGGCTGCTCGTCGCCGAGCGCCCCGAAGCCGATGGCCGGATTGGGCAGTACGTCCGACCGATAGCCCCCGGCAGCGATGCGCGGGCATTGTCGGGCGGGCCATGAGGCGTCGGTCGACGCTCGCCCAGGGCTTCGGGAGGTCCCCGAGATCGAGCAGACGGTGAACCGGCGGGCGTGGGCCTGGTCGACGGGGCTGTTCGCGCTCGCCGCAGTGCTCGCGGGCGCGGCGCTGATCGCGCTCGGACAGGGCCTGACGTTCTTCGCCGACGAATGGGCCGTCATCGAGGGCCGCTCCCTGGACCTCGACAGCTTCCTGCGCCCGTTCAACGAGCACTGGCTCGGCACCACGATCCTCCTCTACCGGGCGCTGTTCGGGGTCGTCGGGCTCGGCTCGTACGTGCCGTACCTGGCGCTGCTCGTCGCGCTCCACGTCGTCGTGGCCGCCGAGGTGTTCGTGCTCGTCCGACGCGCCGCCGGTCCCGCGATCGGGCTCGGGGCGGGGGTCCTGCTGCTCGTCTTCGGGAGTGGCTTCGAGAACCTCTTCTGGGCGATGCAGATCGGGTTCATCGGCGCGGTCGCGCTCGGCTTCGGGGCGATGCTCGCGCTCGACGGGACGCCGACGCGGGCTCGGGCGGCGATCGGGGCCGTGCTGCTCACGATCGCGGTGACCATGTCGGGGCTCGGGCTGGTGATGGTCGCCGCCGTCGGCGTCGAGCTCCTCGCCGACGGCTCGCGGCGCCGCTTCTGGCCGGTCGCTGCGATCCCGGCCGCGATCTACGTCGCGTGGTTCGTCCTGCTCGGTCGGTCGGGCGTGGCCACGACCCGCGATCCGTTCAGCCTGACGGCGCTGAGCCAGGTCCCGGGTTTCATCGTCGAGGGCGCCGGCGCGGCCGTCGGGGCCGTCAGCGGCCTCGGGCCCGCCCTTGGGATCGTCCTGGGCGCGGTGCTGCTCGTCGCCATCGCGGTGGTTGCCGCGCGGGAAGGCGGGCTCCCGGCCCGGACCGTCGGCTGCCTCGCCGGCATCGTCGTCCTGTACGTGCTGACGGGCCTCGTCCGCGCCCAGCTCGCCGTCGACGCGGCCCTCTACTCGCGCTACACGTACCTCGCGGGGCCGCTGCTGCTGGTGGCGCTGGGACCGCTCGCGGGACGGCTGCAGACGCGTTGGCGTCCGGAGAGCCGCGGGCGGCTCGTCGCGGTCGCCGGCGCGGCCGTCGTTCTCGCCCTCGCCCTGACCTGGAACGTCCGGCTGCTGATCGAGGGTCGTGCGTTGTTCCTCGAGCGGGCCGAGCTGACGCGGGCGCTCGTGACCGTCGCGCTCGAGCCGTCGCCGGACGGCGTCGACCCGAACCGGACGCTGATCCTCGTGCCGTCCCCGGCGTCGCTCCGCCGGATCGTCGCCGCGCACGGGTCGCCCCTCGCCGACCCGCTCGTCGCCGGCGGCGTCCCGGGGCTGTCGGCCGTGACCCTGGCCGAGGCGGATCGGCGCCTGCGCGAGGGCGCGGGTCCCGTGGGCGACCTCCCCCAATGAGCGCCCGGCTCCCGGCGCGCCCTGCCGACCCCGCTGCCGAGCAATCGACGGCGAGCATCGCGCTGGTGACGGTCGCGCTGACCGCCCTGGTCGTCGGGGCCGTCTACGGGCTGGCCGTCATGGCTGTCACCCTGCCCGAGGTCGTTGCCGCGTTCCCGACCGCCGGCGACTGGGCGGTCGACGGCCACCGCCACTTCCTCGCCGCGGCCGAGGCGGTCGCCGGCCGCAACCCGTACGCCATCGACGGCTTCTACTACTCCCCACTCGGCGCCTTGAGCATGGCGCCGATCGCGGCGCTCGGACCCGACGGCGGGATCTGGGCCTGGATGGGGATCAAGCTCGCCGTCCTCGGCTGGTGCGTCGCGGACGCGACCCACGGGCTGCGGCCGGCGTTCCGGGTGGCCGCCTTCGTGGTCGTCCTGAGCTCGGTCTTCGTGCTCGACGACCTGCTGCTCGGCAACGTCGCGATCCCCCTCGGCGCGGCCATGTACCTGGCGATCTCGCGCCGTCCGTGGTGGGCGGCGGTCCCGCTGGGGCTGTTGCTCGCCCTGGTCGCCAAGCCGTTCCTGGTCCCCTTCCTCGTCTGGCTCGTCGTGTTCCGCCGTCCGTCGGCGATCGCGGCCATCGCGACCGCGCTCGCGGCGACGCTCGTCGGGGTCGCCGTCCTCGGGATCGACGACTATCGCGACTACCTCGAGGCGCTCGTGCGTGCCGGTCGATCGGCCGTCCCGTTCGTCGGGAACCATGGCCTGTCGAGCATCGCACCGGCGCTCGTCGTGCCGGTCTCGATCCTCGTCCTCGCGGTCTTCGCGCTGCTGCTGTGGCGGAGCCGAGACGAATCGGCGCTGCTCATGTGGAGCCTGTTCGCCGGGCTCGTGGCGGCGCCGTACGTTGGCTTCTACGCGGCGGTCCCGGTGGCCGCCGGCCTGCCGGCCTATGCCCGCGACCATCCCCGCCGGGCGCTCCTCCTGGCGGTCGTCCTCCCGCTCGGCGCCGTGAGTATGGTGGCGGCGGCCGTCGTCGGACTCGCGATCGCGCTGCCGCCGGACGCGATCCCGCGTTCGAGCGCGCTCGACGCCCGGCTCGGCCGAACGGAGGCGGCGCCCCCGCCCGCCGGACCCGAGCGGGCCTAGCGGTACGGCGCGAGGCGCTGGTCGAGCCGCGTCACCCCGCCACCCGCCGGAGGGCGCGCCGGGCGCGGCCGGTGAAGGCCAGCCCGTACCAGTGCAGGTAGTGGGGCAGCCAGGTGCGCAGCTTGAAGTTGCTCTGACCGGCGGTCCGGTCGCGCCAGGTCGTCGGGACCTCGGCGACGCGGCGCCCGTCGAGCGTCGCCTTGACGGTCAGCTCGAGCGCGAGCTCGAACCCAGCCCGGCTGTCGATGTGCGTCGCGTCGAGGAAGCGCCGGCTGTAGAGCTTGAAGTTGTTCGTCGGGTCGTGGGTGGCGACGCCGCCGAACCAGTGCAGCGTCAGCCCGGCGGTCCGGCTCATCAGCCGCTTGACCAGGGGGCCACCGATCTGCCGGCCACCCGCCATGTAGCGGCTGGCGGCGACGACGTCGGCGCCGTTCCTGGCCAGCTCGACCATCCGATCGACGATCGCCGGCTCGTCCGACCCGTCGGCCATCGACACGAGGACGTACGGGCCGGTCGACCCGGCGATCCCGGCCTTCATCGCGTTGAGCACGCCCCGGCCGAGGTCGTTGCGCAGGCCGCGCAGACCGGGGATCTCTCCGCTGAGCCGGGTGACCACGGGGACCGTCGTGTCGCCGTCGAAGTCGTACACGACCACGATCTCGTGGGCCGTCCGGACGCCCGCCGCCAGGGCCCGCAGGACCGGCTCGACCGCCTCCCCCTCGTTGTAGACGGGCACGACGATCGACAGCTCGGGCGTCATGGCAGTCGGGCGTCCGCCGGCTGCCGCCGAGCCTGAGGGGCCGGCGGCACCGTCTCCTCGCTCGTCTCGCGGGTCAGGTCGCCGAGCGCAGTCCCGAGCCACACGAGCGACAGCGCCCCGCCGATCGCGAGGACGAACACGGTCAGCCCGTGGACCACGATCGCGAACGCCAGGGCGCTCTCGGCCGGAACACCGAACCAGCCGGCGGCCGCCGACGCTGCGAGCTCGAACGTACCGACATAGCCGGGCGCCGAGGGCACGATCGTCCCGAGCACGGTGACGGCCGACACGACCATCGCGCCGGCCGGCGCGAGACCGATCCCGAGCGCCTGGCCGACGGCCCAGTAGATCGTCCCATCGAGGACCCAGGCGACGAGGCTGAGCCCGGCGGCAGCGACCAGGGCACGCTCGCGGCCACGGCCGTCCATCGCGGCGAGGAACCGGTCGAGCCGCTCGAGCCACGGCCGCCAGCGGGGCCGGGCACGCCGATCGAGCGCGCCGACGATCCGCCGCGGCAGCGGGGTCTGGGCAGCAAGGAGCACGCCGCCGGCGGCGACGGCCACCAGCGCCGCCGCACGAACGAACCAGTCGGGCGCGCCGGCCCAGATCGCCGCCGGCAGCGCGATCAGGGCGAGCGTGAGCGTGTCGATCGCCCGCTCGAGGACGACCGATCCGAGCGCGGTCGAGACGGGGATCCCCTCGCGCCGGCCGACGAGGGCCGCCCGGATCGGGTCGCCGAGCCGGGCCGGCAGGACGGCGTTCCCGAGGTAGCCCACGAGCACCACCGGCACGAGCCGCCGCGCCGGGATCGCGCCGCCGTCGCGGCGCGGCAGGAGGCGCGACCAGCGGACCGAGCGAACCCATAGCTGGGCCGCCACCGCGACGCCGACGAGGACGAGCGGACCCGGCCGGAGCTGGCCGATGAGCGAGGCCATCCGCGCGAGATCCACCCCGCGCAGGGCGAGCCAGACCGCGGCGACGCTGATCGCGCAGCCGGCCAGCGGGATCGCCAGCCGGGACGCCGTCCGGGCCCTCGACGGCGACGCCACGCTCGCGCTCACGCTCCCGCCTCGGCGACGTAGAGCGTCTGCCGGCCGAGCAGTCGCCAAGCCGGCGGGAAGCGCAGGTACGCCCGCACGAGCCGCGGGTGGCTCGGCAGCCGGCTCTTCGTGGAGTAGGGCAGGAAGCGGGTGATCAGCTCGACCGTCCGCAGCCCGGCCAGCGAGCCGGCCTCGACGAGGCTCTTCTCGGTCAGCGCGACCCGGTGGTCGATGAAATCCCAGTAGGCGCCGCCGACGAGCCGGATGTTCGGCTGGAGGACGATCACCCGACCTCCGGGGCGGAGCAGCCGGCGGGCGACCGCGAGCTGCTCGATGACTGCTGCCGGGCCCTCGAGGTGTTCGAGGTAGTTGCTCATGAAGACCGTTCCGAAGCTCGCCGCCGGAACCGCCTTGTCGAGCTCGAGGCCGCTCGCCTGCACGAACCGGATGTCGGCCGGGAGCTCGGCTCGCAGGTCGCGCAGGTCGGTCGCCCAGCGCTCGGTCGCGTGGACGTTGCGGATGAAGTAGCCGGTGTCGCAGGCGACGTCGAGGACCGGCGCCGCCGGATCGACCCAACGCTCGAGGAAGCGGACGATCTCCGGCCAGATCAGGTCCTTCTGGCGGCGCGACGCCTCGGGGAAGCGCTGTCGGTAGACGTCGTCGAGCTCGTCCATCAGATCCGCTCGGCCTCGACCTCGGCGCGGATCCACGGGATGACCTCGTCGAGCATCTCGTCGAGCGTCGTGGTCGCCTCGAAGCCGAGCACGGCCTGCGCCTTCCGGACGTCGGGGACGCGCATCTGGACGTCGTGCTCGAACGGCGGATCCGTGACGGTCCGAAGCGGGCGGTCGGGCCCGTTGACCTTGCGCCAGATCGCCTCGGCGAGCTCGAGCACGGTGGTGCTGGCCGCGGTCGACAGGTTGAAGTCGTCGTTCACGGCCGCCGGGCTCTCCATCGCCAGCGCGATGCCACGGGCGAGGTCGCCGCCGTACGTGTAGTGGCGGACCTGGCGGCCGTCGCCGAGGATGTGCAGCGGGTCCTGGCCCTTGAGCACCTTGATCACGAGATCGGGCACGACGTGGCTCAGGGCGAGCCGGACGTTGCCGCTCATGACGTCGCTGTCGCGGACCGCCCGACGCTCGCCGATCCCGACGCAGTTGAACGGTCGGACGATCGTGTACGGCAGCTGGTACTGCTCGGCCGCTCCGCGGGCGAAGTACTCGCTGGCGAGCTTCTGGAAGCCGTACGTGGACACCGGTGGCGGGCTGGTGAGCTGGGCGCCCTCGGGGGTCGGGAAGACGGTCGCCGACTCGTAGACCATCGACGAGCTGAGGACCACGACCCGCTCGAGGTGCCCGGATCGGCGCGCGGCGATGGCCGCGTCGAAGGTCGACGCGAGGATCCGCTCGTTCTCGGCGATCAGGTCGTAGGCGAACTCGTGGAAGTAGCTGATGCCGCCGATCATCGCGGCGGCGGCGACGACCTGGTCGCAGTCCGCGGCGAGGTCGGTCAGGAGCCCGGCGTCCTTCGCGTCGCCCTCCACGAACCGATAGCCCGGGTGATGGTCGTAGGACTTGGCGAGCCGGCCGTACTTGCTGAAGTCGTCGATCCCGACGACTTCGTGGCCGCGCTCCAGCAGCTCCGGGACGAGGTAGCCGCAGATGAACCCGGCGGCGCCGGTGACGAGGACCTTCACAGGCGGATCCCCGCGCCGAGCGCGCCCCAGATGTCGATGACGTCGCGCTCCGATCCGAAGCGCAGCCCGCGATACGCCGCGTGCGGAACCCCGAGGACGATCACGTCGCTCCCGGCGACGACCTCGTCGATCGAGACGAGCCGCTCGTCGACGACGAACGGATCCGTGCACAGGACCCGGGCGCCGGCCCACGCCAGGAGCTTGCGCAGCTTGAAGCTGAGCGACGCGCGGGTGTCGTCCGACTCGGCCTTGAACGCCATCCCGAGGATGCCGACGGTCCGGCCGTTGAGCGAGCCGTAACGCCGCTCGAGGGCCGCGACGATGTACGCGGGCAGGCCCTCGTTGACCTGCATCGCGGACTGTCCGAGCGGGAAGTGGTCGGCGGTGAAGGCGGCCAGCTGCATCGTGTCCTTGAACAGGCACGGTCCGGCGGCGAAGCCCGGACCGGGCAGGTCCTGGGCGCGCGGGTAGTCCTCGCGGATGGCCCGCAGGACGTTGGTGTAGTCGACGCCGGCCTGGTGCGAGATCATGAAGAACTGGTTCGCCACGGCGAACTTCATGTAGCGCCAGGTGTTCGTGAGGAGCTTGGCCAGCTCCGCCTCACGGGTGCTCGTGCGGACCCGCTTCTCGACGATCCGCCCGAACAGGGCCTCGGCCCGCGCGGCTGCCCGATCGGAGTCGGCGCCGACGATCTGGGGCAGGCTGCCGAGCTCCTCGAGCGCGTGGCCCTCGGCGATCCGCTCCGGGCAGAACACCACGTCGGCGCGGCAGCCGCGCTCGGCGAGATGCTGGGCGACGTACTCGGTGGTGCCGGGATAGACCGTGCTCCGGAGGACCACCAGCGCGTCGTCGCGGAGGTGCGGAGCGATCTGGTCGACGGCCTTCTCGAAGACGGTCATCGACGGACCGAGGAACTCGTCCACCGGCGTCCCGATGACCACGATGATCGATTGCGAGCGCCCGATCATCGTCGGGTCGGAGCTCAGCTCGAGCCGGCCGGTCGGGAGGAGCTCGCCCAGCAGGTCCTCTGCACCGGTCTCCATGAACGGCATCTGGCCGGCCCGGATCCGCTCGACCGTGGCCTGGTTCGTGTCGAAGATCCCGACCGTCATCCCGGCCCGGACCAGCACGAGGCTGAGCGGCAGGCCGACATGGCCGCCGCCCCCGAGCACGACGACATCGAGATCGGTCACGGCTGCTCGTGGCTCCACTGGGGGTCAGATCCTCCGGGTTCGGGCGGCCGGTCGAGGCGATCGCGTTCGACGCCGGCCGGCGCGCGGGGGGTCCGCCGGGCAGGGCCATGATGCCGCCCGGACGCCGGACGGCCACCCCCTGGTAGTCCTGCGCGCCGCGTCGGCCGAGCGGCGATGGAGCGGGTCATCGGTCGGCCCGGATGAACACGACGCCGTCGGCGTCGTCGTGGATCGGCCGCCAGGCCGCCGAGGCCCGCATTCGCTCGATCAGCGCCCGCTGCTCGGTCGCCGAGGCGACCACCATCGTCACGCCGCGCCGGTCGAGGATGGCCGACCAGTCGGCCGCCCCGCCCGACAGGGCGAGGTGGTCCGCCCAGGCATCGGCCGGGATGAGCTCGATCCGCGAATCGACCGCGACCGGTGCGGCGGGGATCGCGAACTCGAGCCAGGATCCCCAGCGCTGCGCGTTCCAGATCCGGTCGCCTGGCCGGACGGTCGTGAGCAGCGTGTCGGTGATCCCGCGCGGAGCATCGGTCAGCAGCCCGGCCGGGCCATAGAGCGCGTCACCGCCGCGCCAGACCGGGAGCAGCGCCACGACGGCGACGACCAGGACGACGACGATGACCGTCGCCGCAAGGCTGGCCGGTGGAGCGTTCCGCCGCACAGGGCGCTCGCCAGGTGCCGGCGCGGTCGCGGCGCCGGGATCGGCGGCCGTGGGACCCGTTCGGACGTCCGCCGCCACCACGAGCAGCCCGGCGAGCGCGACCGGGGCGGCGATCGACCACCACGCGACGCCCCGCTCGGCATACGCCCCGATGGCGGCCAGCCCGGCGAGCCAGAGGAGCGTCGGCCAGCTGCGCCGGACGAACGTGCGGGTGGCACCGCCGGCGTCGCCCGTGTGCCGCAGCGCGAGCCCGAGGATCGCGACGGCGGCGACGAGGGATCCATAGAACATGGCCCCGGCGAACGACAGCGGCGCCGTCGCCTGCCATTCGGTGATCAGCCGTCGGATCGTCGGGTCGACGGCGAGCCCGGCGGCGTAGGCCCAGACGCCCGGTCCGTACGGGTTGACCAGCGTCGCGAGGGCGCTGACCGCCGCCACGAGCAGGAGCCGCCACTCCCGGCGCCCGGCGGCCCGGTCCTCGAGCCAGGCCACGACGACCGCAGCCGGGCCGAGGAAGAACGAGCCATGGACGTTCGCCCACAGGATGACGAGGACCGGGATGGCCCAGACGAGGGCCGGCCGGCGGATGCGACCGGCAAGGATCGCGAGGGTCGCCGCGAACAGGACCATGGCCAGCAGCTGCGGACGCAGCCCGAGCGCCACGAGCCCGACGGCGAAGCCCCCGAGGGTCAGCCAGGCGGCGGGTCGCATCTCGGCCCCGGCCATCCGGCAGCCACGATAGACGAGCAGCGAGGTCAGCCCGACGAGCGCCGCCCGGACGGTCGCGAGCAGCGCCCAGCCACCAGCCCGATCGAGCGCCGCGAAGAGCGCCTGGGCACCCCACTGCTGGTCGAGCCAGGCAAGGCCGCCGGCCGTGAAGGTGAACGTGTCCGGGCTCGGCAGCCGCCGGGTGTCGAGCACGATCCCGCCGGCGCGCAGGTGGTAGGCGAGGTCGACGGTCGAGATGCCCGCGAGCAGCGCCCCGAGCACCGGCAGGAGGATCGCCAGGGCGACCCACAGCTGCGGCAGCGTCAGCCGGACGTCGGTCGTCCGGGCCGGAACGACGCGCGCCGCACCCTCAGCCATCGACCGGCGACCCGATGAGCGGCGCGGTCGACGCCGGGGGCTCGACGGGTGCCGCAGGTCCCTCGGCCGTCCGCCCGTGGCGCGCGCCAAGCCAGGCCAGCAACGGGATGCACAGCAGCGGGAACTCGGTGATCGAATAGAGCGGCCCGCCGCGCCCGTCGACCGGGTTCGTCTGGGCGTTGAGCAGCACCGCGGGGTAGCGCAGGGTGTCGGCGAGGAACGGCAACGAGGCGAGCCCCAGGACCGCGACGAGCAGCCACCAGCGCCGGTCGCGGACCCCGAACAGGGCAAAGACGGCCACGGTCGGCTTGATCAACAGGAAGGCGGCCGGCCAGCGCACGATGGTCGCCACGCCGAGCGCCGCGGCGCCCCAGATGACGGGGTTGCCGAAGACGAACTTGGCTGGCGTGTAGGGCCAGGCAATGCACGCCGCGATGAGGACGAGGGCCCACGGCGCCGGCCGGAGCCGCCACACGGCGACGATCACGATCGCGGCCGGGATGATCGACCAGAGGACCGGGCCGAGGTAGCGGAACGGGAGGAGCAGATAGATCAGGACCGGCGGGTAGAGGATGTCGCCGAGCTCGATCGGGTACGGGCCGGCCAGCTGGCGGGCGCGGTACCACTCGCCGTCGAGCTGCCAGCGGTCGAGGCCCTGCATGTAGATGCCGTAGTCGATCGCGAACGAGCGACCGAGCCAGCCGGCCTGGCCGACGATCACGAGGAGCCATCCGGCGACCGTGATCGTGAGCAACCCGACGGTCGTCGCGAGCAGGATCGTCCGGAGCAGCTCCGACGAACGAGGCGACCGGACGGTCACGCTCGCCGATGGCAGGGCCGGGCCGAGCCCCGCGTCCGGGTGCGGTGTGGTGCGTTCAGGCATCGGTCTCGATCCTACCCGCCCGTCGCGCCGCGGTGATCACCCGATTGTCCTATCCGGCGGCGACCTCGCTGAGCCGGAGCGCGCGGGCACCGTCGTCGTAGATCTGCTCGACGGCGTGGACCATGAGCTGGATGCAGAACTGGGCGTGGACCAGGTCGTGCCCCGCCCGCGCGAGCGTGTCGGCCAGCGGGTGGTCCCGCAGCAGGCGGACGATCGCGCCGGCAAGCGCGTCCGCGTCGCGCGGCGGCACGAGCAGCCCGGTCACCCCGTCCTCGACCATCTCCGGGATCCCGCCCACGTTCGAGGCGACGACCGGGCGGGACAGGGCCATGGCCTCGAGGATGGTCAGGCCGAGCGCTTCGCGGTAGGACGGCAGGACCGCGACGTCGAGCGCGGCCGTCACGGCCGGGACGTCGTCACGACGACCGGTGAACACGACGCGCTCGCGGACGCGGAGCTCGGTCGCAAGCTCCTCGAGCGCGTCGCGCCGGCTGCCCTCGCCGACGACGAGGAGCGTCGCGTCGGGAACGGCGGCCACCACCTGCGGCCAGGCCCCGATGAGCGTCGGGTGGCCCTTCTCCGGCTCGAGCCGGGCCACGACGCCGACGACCGGGCCGCCGGCCGGGAGCCCGTACTCCTCGTGCAGCGTGCAGCACGGCTCCTGGTGGTCGTAGCGCTCGAGGTCGACGCCGTTGTGGATCAGCGAGATCGGAATCGTGTCGCGACCCTCGGCGTGGAGCTTCTCGACGATCGAGCGGGAGACGGCGATGAGGCGATCCATCCGCGGCGTCAGCAGCCCGAGCACGCGGCGGTCCTCCTCCGACCGGATCCGGCTCGAATGGACCGTCGAGACGACGTACGGCCGGGGCCGGCCGATCTCGCCGAGCGCGATCGCCGCGCGGGTCCCGACCAGCTCCGCCCGGTACATGTGGTTGTGGACGACCTCGGGCCGGATGTCGCCGAGCAGCGCCGCCAGCGCCCCGGTCGCGATGGCGTCGTCCGGGTCGTCGATCACGGTGACGGGAATGCCGCTGCGCTCGAGCATGCGGACCGAGCTGCCCTGCGCGAGCGACACGACGTGGACGTCGTAACGGGTCGGGTCGATCCGGGTCAGAAGCCCGAACACGTGCTCCTGGGCACCGCCGTTCGAGCCGGTCGCGAGGACCTCGACCACCCGGACGCGGCCGCCCGGGAGCGCCGGACGGTCGACCGGCTCGAGGCACGGATCGCCGGCGCCGGGGGCGGTCATGGGTCCACCCGCCGGATCAGCAGCCGCTGGATCGGCTCGTCGACCGCGCCCCACTCGTACTTGTAGGCCTCGTCTCCGCGCAGGAAGTCGAGCCGCCGGCGGCCGGTCTCGATGGCCCGTTCGACGTACCTGGCGATCAGGACGACCCCGGGCGACAGGTCGCGGGCGCCGGGGTCGACCCCGGCGTTGTAGTAGCCGATCGTGTCGCCGTCCTCGAACGTGATCCCGGCACCGATTCGCCGGCCGGCTACGGTGAGGAAGCACAGCCTGACCGCGCCGCCCGGGCCGAACGTCTCGAACAACCGGCGGACGAACACCCGGCTGGCATCCCCGCCGGGTGTCGGCGGGAACAGCCCGTGGTCGCCCCACCGTCGCTGGTGGAGGTCGATGAAGGCGTCGAGATCGGTCAGCGGATCGGCCGATTCGACGAGCTCCACGGGGCCGACCGCCTCTGCCCGGCGCAGCTTGCGTCGGATCTCGTGGCGTTCCTTCTTGCCGAGCGCCGCCAGGACGTCGTCGAGGCAGGTCGCGTCGGCCGGGATCGTGGCAATGGGGCAGACGTCCTCGCGCTCGAGCTCGACCGTCCAGGCACGCCCGCCGTCGATCTCGGCGAACGCCACCGCCAGCGTGTCCGCGACGGGATCGCCGCAGCGGAGGCGGCGCAGGTCGAGCAGGTGCCATGGCTCGCCGCCGTCGGAGACGCCCGACGACCCGGCGCGCTCGGCGAGCGCCCGGGCGACCGCATCGAGGTCGGCCGGAGCGGCGAGCAGCGTCGCGTAGTCGGCGTGATACGACGCCCCGAAGGCGATCGGCCGACCATCGCGCGGGGCCGGGCGCGGCTCGGCCGGCGTCTCATGACGGAGCGCCGTGTGGCTCGCCGCGTCCGGCGCGTCGATCGAGCGCCGCATCAGCGGCACGATCGCGACCGGGGTCGCCCCGGGGCCTGCGGACTCATCGACGACGACGATCGTCTCGTCGATCGCGCCACCGCCGTAGCCGTCCCACCAGGCTCGATGGAAGGCCCATCGGGCAAAGGGCGTGGCCCACGGATTGCGCGCGGCGAGCGCATCCCAGGTGGCTGGGTCGATCGCGTCGAGGGGTCGATGCAGCGCGACCAGGCGCGTCTCGGTGGCGGCGGGTCCGGGGTTCGGGGCCTCGGTCGGGCCCCCCGGACAGGCGGGCTCCACCTCGGCAGTGGCGCTGGTCACGACGGCGAGGATAGCACCGCAGCCCTCGGAGGTTGTTGCGCAGGCAAGCGCCCGCGGTCGGGCGCCCGGTCAGCCGGCCGCGGGCGCCGGCTCGGGACGAAGGTCCTCGACGGGCGGTCGGTCGGCCCCGCTGCGCAGCCACCAGGCGAGCCACAGCACGAGCCCGATCATGAGCAGGACCGGCGAGCGGATCGGCGGGCCGCCGGCGTCGTTCGCGCTGAGCGAGTTCGTGGCCAGCACGATGAACGGTGCCAGGAAGAGGACGACGCCGAGCCAGCGTCCCTCGGGTCGCCGGCGGGCGGCCTCGTAGGCGAGGGCACCGATCGGCACGAGCGTCAGGGCATCGTGCGGGTTGAGGTGCGGGCTGAGGAGCAGCCCGAGCAGGACGGTCAGGGCGAAGCGCGGACCGAAGCGTGGATTGTCGGGATCCCATCGGCCGCGCCACAGCCAGGCGATGAGCGCGAGCCCGATGAGCTCGCCCACGATCGCGATCCCGTTGATCGTGCCGCCGACGGACCGCGCCTGGTCGGGCCCGACGAGCAGGGTCAGCGTTCCGCGCAGGTTCCACATGACCGACGGCCGGACGCTGAGGAGGTCGAACGACCCGAGGTAGTCGGACAGGAACCGCAGGTACGAGAGCCAGATCCCGAGGCCCATCACGGCGCTCGCGGCAGCGGCCAGCGCCAGGGCGACGAGCGCCGCGACGAGCAACGTCGACCAGCGTCGTGCTGCGAGCAGCGCGACTGCGGGGGCGAGCGCGACCTGCGGCTTCAGCGAGCCGACGACGAGCCAGATCCCGGCGATCCGGTCGCGGCGCACCCGCAGGGCGAGGTAGAGCTCCAGCGTCGCGACGGTCACGACGAGCGACAGGGATCCCTGGAGCAGGGTGAACAGGAGCGGCGGGGCCGCCAGGGTCGCCGCGACGAGGAGTGCCTGCTCGGGGCGGGTCCACCGGTCGGCGATCCGCGTCAGCAACCGCCAGAGCAGCCAGCCGAGGAGGGCGACCTGGACGGCCGCCCAGACGAGGTAGCCCTGGTCAAGGCTCAGCACGGTCAGCGGGAGGAACGGCAGGACGAGGTGGGGCGGGTTGTTGAACGGGTTCAGCCCGGCCTCGAACTGGCGGCCGCCGAGCACCTGGCGCTGGACCTCGGCCTGGACGGCCGGATCGTACAGATCGGCGCCACGGCCCTGGGCGACGATCGTCCAGCCCGTGTAGAAGGCGCTGAAGTCGGCCTCGTCGGAGGACCCGGACGTCATCAGCGCGGCCCACAACCCGAGGTAGACGGCAAACACGGCGCAGCCCGCGACGACACCCAGTCGGACGGCCCACGCCTGCCACCTCATGCCCGGCCGACGACCCCGGGACGCACGGCGGCCGAACCGAGCCGGCTCGAGCCGTCGACGGCGATCGGGGCGACGAGCGCCGCCCAGAACGCGATGGGATAGACGACCGGTGGCAGCCAGATGAGCAGGATCGAGGTCGCCAGGGGGATCGCGACTGCCCACCAGCGGCGCTGCTCGAGGAGCCAGGCGACCGGGAGCAGGAGGAGCATCGCGTAGTGATCCCACAGGACCGGTGACAGCAGCTGGCTCGCGGTCGCGGCGGTCAGGTAGCCGACCGCCGCGCTCGAGCGCAGACCCGCCCAGACGACCAGGGCGAGCACCGCCCCGGTGCTGATCAGCTGGACGACGCCGGCGGCATCCTCACCGAGCCCGGCCTGGTAGGCGATCGCGCCCGGGGTGAAGTTGTGGGGCGTCGTGATCGGCGCGCTGATCGAGCGCAGGATCGTCAGCCAGGCCGACCAGGCATCCGGTCCGACCACCAGCGTCGCGATCGCGGCGGCCCCGACCAGGACGGCCAGGCAGGCGCCGATCGCCTGCCAGCGCCGGGTGAGCGCGGCCCAGGCGAGGAGGATCGCCGGCTGGAGCTTGATGATGGTGCCGATCGCGATCGCGGCGCCCAGGCGGACCGGTCGGTCGAGCCAGCGCCAGCCGACTGCGAAGCACAGGAACAGGATCGGGCCCACCTGGCCGAGCTTCACGGCGTACGCGAACGGCCACGACAGGCCGGCCAGCAGGACGATCAGCCAGCGAACGTCACGACGGACCGGCAGGATCGCCACCCCGGCCGTAAAGGCGGCCAGGATTGCCACGAGCCAGCCGCCCACGTCGAGCGGAGCCGGCAGCAGGGCGAACGGAACGGCGAGCAGGGTGAACGGCGGGGGATAGAGGTACAGCCCGGACGGGCCGGCCACGTTGATCGAGGCGTCGTAGACCGGCTGTCCGTCGAGGAGCCGGCGGGCCGCCTCGAGGTAGGCGCGACTGTCGTAGCCGACGGTCGTGCCGCCGCTGGCCAGGACTGCACCGACCACGACGACGACGACCGTGACGGCCGCGATCGGGAGGACCCGGGTGCTCCACGCCTCGCCTTCCGTCCACCGGCGCGGCGCGGCAGTCATCGGATCCGTCCGACCCGGCGATGGAGGAACGGGATCCGGAACAGGTCCCAGGCGACCCGGAGCGCGAGCCGCGGGCTCGTCTGCATCCGCGACCCGCGGCGATCGAACCACTGGATCGGCACGACCGCCAGCCGGTAACCGCGCCGCCGGGCGAGGTAGATGAGCTCGACGTCGAACACGATGCTCGTGATCCGCTGCTGCCCGAACAGGTCGTGGGCCGCGTCGCGGGTGAACCCCTTGAACCCGCACTGCGTGTCACGGACCGGCCCGGTCACCCAGGCCGCGGCGAGGGCATGGAACACCTTGCCGAGCAGGCGGCGCAGGCCCGGCTGGGTGCGTCGCATGTCCGAGCCGTCGGGCTGGATCCGGCTGCCCAGCGCCACGTCGGCGGCATCGAGCGCGGCGACGAGCCCGGGCAGCTGGTCGGGCGGGGTGGCCATGTCGGCATCCGCGAACACCACGAGCTCGCTGTCGGCGACGAGCATGCCGGCCTTCACCGCGGCGCCCTTCCCGCCGTGGGGGACGCTCATCAGCTCGAGCCACGCGCCGCGCCACGGTCCGGCGGCGCCGGCCTCGCGGATAGCGGCGGCGGCTTCCGGCCGGGACCGCACGAGGGTGACGGTTCCGTCACTGCTCCCGTCGTCGACGACGAGGACCCGGATCCGCGCCGGCAGGTTGCTCGAGTCCGGCGCGCCCTCGCGGGGCGGCCCGCCCCGGCGGCGGAGGTAGCCGAACAGCTCGTCGAGGGCCGGGCCGAGCCGGGTCTCCTCGTTGAAGGCCGGCAGGACGAGGGTCAGCGAGCGGTCCGGCGGTGCGCCCCGCGATCGGTCCTCCATCGAGGGGCAGTCTACGGGTTGGCGGACAGCTGGAGGAGGAGGGTAGGGCTGATGTGTGGCGACGGCGGTCCGAACGTCCGCCGGAGCAGGAAGTACTCGGGCAGGGGCCGGTCGTCGGTGATCAGCGGTCCGTCGCCGGCCACCCGGGCGACCTGGTCGCCCGAGATCCAGACGAGCGACGCGATCCGGCTCGCCCAGCCGGCGGCGTCGTGCTCGGGCGAATCGTACGCGGACGACAGGTCCTCGGTGACCCCGGGCCGGGCGAGGATCGCGGCGACGTTGGCGGGGTCGAGCTCGAGTGGCGCGTCCGAGCCGAGCATGTACAGGCCGTAGCCGCCCGGCCCGAACGCCACGAGGACGTTCGGGAAGACCGCCCGGAAGGTGCGGATCTGGGCGAGGAACTCGTCGAGTCGCTGGCTGCTCCAGGGCACCCACTGCATCATCACGCCGCCTGGGTTCAGGTGCGCCTGGGCCGCGCGGTAGTACTCGTACGACGAGATCACCGACACGCCGGCGCTTTCGATCGGCGGCGGCGGGTCGGTGACGACCACGTCGTAGTGATGGTCGGTCAGCTCGATGTGGTTGCGGCCGTCGGCGATCACGAGGTGGCCGTTCGGGTCGGCGAGCACCGCCGCGGCGTCGTCGTAGTACACCCCGAACATCGTCGGCACCGACGGGACGAGCTCGACGGCCTCGGTCTGGAGGCCGGCGATGAGCGCGCCGCGGTAGGCCGAGCCCATCCCGAAGGCGACGATCCCGGCGGTCTTCGCCTCGGGTCGGACCATGAGCGGCAGCACCGGCATCAGCTTCGTGTCGACCGTGAGCAGGGTCATCGCCGTGCCGGTGACCCAGAGGTGCTTCGTCCCGTTCTTGTCGACACCGGCCTGGACGGACGCGATCTCGTCCTCCGCCGCGCGGATCACGGTCCCGCCGTTGCGCTCGATGCGGGCGACCGACGGATCGACGAACGACCCACCGGCGACGAGGGCGATCGCGATGACGACGGCGACGCCGCTCCCGGCGGCGGCGATGAACGCGCCGCTGAGGCGGTGGCCGAGCCCGCCCCACAGCGCCAGGGCGACGGCCAGTGCGGCGTTCACGATCGCGATCGCACCGAGGGCGTTCGGCGACCCGATGAGCGGGATGACGACGAACGGGACGAGGAACGTCCCGACGATCGCACCGACCGTGTTCGAGGCCAGCAGCAGCCCGGCCCGGCCGCCGACCTCGGCGTCCCGTCCGGCGACGAGCGCGGACGCGGCAGGGAAGCTCAGGCCCATGACGAACGTGGCCGGCAGGACGACGATCGCGCTCGTCTGGAGGAACGTCCCGAACAGGGCGTCCGCCGACCGGCTCAAGTCGAGGATCCCGGTCGAGGCGCCGGGGATCACGACCACGGCCCCCACGACCACGAGGATGGCGGTGAGCAGCTGGGTCACGGCAAGCAGCCCGACGGTGTTGCGGATCCACGGCCGGACGAGGTCGAACACGATCGCCCCGGCCGCGATCCCGATCAGGAACAGCGCCAGGATCAGGGTGAAGACGTAGGTGTAGTTGCCGGTGCCCGTGGCCAGGAGCCGGGTCCAGAGCGTCTGGTAGCCGAGCGAGGTCAGCCCCGACAGCCCGGCAACGAGCAGCCCGAGCCGGAGGGTCGACCGCGGGATGCCCGGCGCCGGTACCGCCGCCGCCGGTCGAGTGGCGGGCGACGTCGACTTCGGCGGCGGGGCGACGGGTGCCGCCTCTGGCGTCGACCCGCCTGGTGACGCGGCGAGCCGGCGATCGAGCAGGACGGCGATCAGGCCGGCCACGGCTGAGCACGTCGCACCGACGAGCAGCGAGCCGGTCAGCCCCAGGAGCTCGATGAGCACGAAGCCGGCCAGGATCGTGCCGAGGATCGCGCCGACGGTGTTCGCGGCGTAGAGCGCGCCGAAGGCGGCCGAGAGGTGGTCGGCGTGACGGGTCAGGTAGCGGGTCAGGGTCGGCAGCGTCGCGCCCATCAGAATCGTCGCCGGCCCGAGCGCGAGCAGCGCCAGCCCGAAGCGCACGAGGGCGAGCAGGCCGGGATTCGCCTCGAGGGTCGAGAACGCCCCGCGGTAGACCTCGTGGAGCAGCCGGAAGGTGATCGGCGTGACGATCACCACCACGACCAGGACGAGCTCGAGCAGCCCGTACATCCGGAGCGGCCGGCGGACCCGGTCGGCGAACCGCCCGCCGAGCGCGCTGCCGATCGCCATCCCGCCGAAGAACCCGGTCAGGATCGCGGACACGGCCTGCGTCGTGTTGCCGAAGACAAGCACGAGCTGGCGCGCCCAGACGACCTCGTAGATCAGCCCGGCGGCACCCGACAGCACGAACACGCCGAGGATGACCGGCAGCCCCACGCGGCGCGGACCGGTCATGGGACGTACCTCCCGGCGAACATCGCCGTGCTGAAGACGAGCAGCAGCGCGCCCGAGGCGATCGGCCAGCCGATCCGGAACCAGCGCGCCCGCCGGCCGGCCAGGATCCAGGCATACGGGAAGGAGCTCGTGACGTGGCGTCCGACGGACTCCAGCGTCCCGCTCGCCACGACCAGCAGCAGCGGCAGGACGGCGACCAGCACGTACGGCAGCGGGATCCGGTCCACCCGGACGTACACCAGGGCGAAGACCGCCACGAGCAGGGTCAGGAGCTGGGCGGCGTTCACGAGCGAGAAGGAGCCCGCGAGCGACTGGTCCGCGGCCGCCGCGCCGATGCCGGACCGGCCCCAGGCCGCCTGCGCCGCGCCGTACGCATCGGTGCCGCCGGCGAAGACGGCGACCGCCCCAAGGAACGCGAGCCCGGCCAGGGGGCCGAGGAGGACCCAGGCCTGCGACGCGCGCAGGCGCCGGCCGTCGCGCAGGAAGAGGATCAGCCAGACGGGCACGATCAGGACTGCGCCCTGCAGCCGCGCCAGCGCCGCCACCGCCAGCAGGATCCCGGCCAGGGCGCGCCGGTCACGCTCGGCGGCCAGGAGCGCACCGACCGACAGGCACAGGAACAGGCTCTCGGCATAGGCCATCGAATAGACCGCGCTGAACGGCAGCAGGGCGAGGAGCGCGGCGCCACCGATCGCCCGGTCGTCGCCGAGGACCGTTCGGCCGAGCTCGACGAGCAGGGCCAGGCCGACGACGAACAGGACGTTGGCGCACACGATCGAGATGACACCCGCGTACGCCGGCCACGGCCAGGACAGGAGGCGGATCACGGCCGGCCAGGCGGGCAGGAACGCGAAGTCGTGGTAGGAGCCGACGATCGGCTGGACGTGGTAGCCGTCGCGGGCGATGCCGAGGTACCACCAGCCGTCCCAGGCAGTGAGGCTGCGCAGGATCGGGCCGCCGTCGCCGGAGGTCAGCGCCGGGTTCCGGCCGACCACGTTCTCGGCGAGGAACGCACCGAGGAGGACGATCGCGCGCGAGGCGAGGACGACGGCAGCCAGCCCGCGAAGCGTCGTCATCGCGTCCGAGCCAGCCGATCGATGTCCCTCATGAGAGGTTGTACGCCCAGTACACGCCGAGCAGGTTGACCCCGACCCCGAACACGATCAGGGCGATCCCCCACCACGGCAGGCCGCGCCGCGCGACGGCCAGCCCGACGAGCGCCATCACGAACGGCATCGAGTCGAGCACGTAGCGGTAGCCGTACTGGAGCCAGCCACCGCCGTAGTACAGCAGGCTCGGGATCAGGACGGCCACCGCGGTCAGCCCGAGCGCGATCGCCACC
This sequence comes from uncultured Chloroflexia bacterium, assembly GCA_963813705.1. Classification (GTDB taxonomy): domain Bacteria; phylum Chloroflexota; class Limnocylindria; order Limnocylindrales; family CSP1-4; genus Chersky-267. The sequence continues at coordinate 759,601 of CAWFAH010000011.1, read as the reverse complement.
TTCGACCGCCAGTCGGCCCGGAGGGCGAGGACCAGCCCCGGGCTGGTCAGGAAGATGGACATCCCCAGGCCATCCGGTCGCGGCGGGATCAGCCAGCGGACGTCCCCGTTCGGAGCCGTGACGAAGAAGGTCGGCAGGTGGATGAACAGGTAGTCGAGGTTCATCGACAGGTGGCTGAGCGAGAACAGGCCCTGCTCCCGCTCGGCCTCGAGGAACGGGGGCAGCGACGCGAGCGCGTAGCCCGACTCGAGCGGAGACCCGAAGCGGGCGGCGTTGTACCACAGCGCGAACAGCACTGCGGGAGCGATGCCCAGCACGTACGGCGCCCAGCGCTCCCATGGCCAGGTCCGCGGGTCGAGCCAGCGGGCAGCGCGCCCATGGGCCAGGACCCAGGCGAAGAATGGAGCGGCCAGGGCGAGCGGGGCGCGGGTCAGGAAGGCGGCCCCGACCAGCAGGCCGAGGAGCCACGGGCGACGCCGTCCGAAGGACTCGACGAGCCCGGCGAGGGTCAGGAACAGGGCGATCTGGTGGCCGGTGTGCCAGACCCCGCCGCGCGTCGTGACCCACCAGATCTGCGTGCTGAACCCGAACAGGACGGCCAGCCACACCCGGTCGACGATCGACCGGACGCCGACCCGGCCAAGCAGCCACCAGCACATCCCGACGTCGAGCGCGGCGAGCCCGGCGCCGATGATCTGCTCCCACTGATCGAGCGCGGCCGGCCCGAAGATCGCGACCGGCGGCACGAACACGAGGGCGGGGAACGGGGCGAACGGGACGTATACCCGGCCGTCGACGATCGCGTTGTCGAACGGCCCGAGCGCGTGATCGAGGTACAGCCGGCCGTGCAGGAAGGCGTCCGCCAGGTAGAAGAAGTCGGGCCGGCCGGCGTCGAAGGCGAACGCGCTGGCGGCGTACACGACGAAGGCGATCGCGACGAGGACCCAGCCGATGATCGCCGGCCGGCGATCGGCCGCACCCCGAGCGGCGGGCGCGACGGTCGGCTGGGGGTCCATCGACGGAAAGGCTAACAAGGCACGGCGCGGGCGGCGCGGGACCGCCGATTCCCGCGATCCGCTCGGTGGTTCGCCGTCCCGCCACGCGCAGGTGATTGGGGACGACCGTGCTCAGGCCGTGGTGTGAGCTCCGCGGGCGGGCTCGTGGATCGGCCGGCCATGGACCGGCTCGATCTCCGGCCGGCGCTGGGCGATCGGCCACAGCGCCGCCAGGATCGCGAAGCCCGTTGGCCACAGGATCGGCAGGGCGAGCGTCGCGGCGACGGGGACCGTCCATGGTCGCCCGGTCCAGCCGCCCCAGCCCACGAGCAGGGCGGCGAGCGGCAACCGGACGATGAGCGGGATCGCGATCGAGAACTGGTTGAGCGGCGAGCCGCCGGCGGTCTTGAGCAGGCTGTCGTCGATCCAGTCGCTCCACAGCTGGCGGTCGACCGCGACGGAGACGGCGACGAGGACCCCAGTCACGCCGAGGGCGATCGCCAGCGGACGCCACTCCCGGCGGACCGCGAACCAGATCAGCCCGATCCCCGGCGTCACCTTGGTCAGGAGGATGAACGACCAGGCCGCCGGGTAGCGGAAGCCGAGCGCGATCGCGGCCGCCATGAGCAGCTGGACGTTGCCGTGGTACAGCTCGAGGGCGACCGGCGGGAAGGCGAGCACGATCAGAGCGCTCCGCCAGCCGAGCCAGATGAGCGTCGCGATGAGAATGGCCGTCCACAGCCACAGGAACGCCGGCCACGACAGCTGCCCGAAGGGCGCGAACAGGCGCGCGATCACCGGGCTGTAGGTGAATGCCCCGAAGGTCCCGGCTGGTACGGCGTACGGGTCGGCCAGGTCGACGGACCAGTACGCGTACGCGTCGAAGCCGAAGGTCCCGGCCTTCGGGGCGACGACGAGGAAGAGGTAACCGGCGAAGAGCAGGCCCGCCAGGGCCAGGCCGTCGCGGACCGCCCGGCGCACGAGCGGAGACGGTCGGAGCGAAGCGAGCGACGCGGTCGAGACGGTCATCCGCGATCGATCCTACCCCGCCCGGCCGGGCCGTCGTACCTGCCCCGGATGGCTGCGGTCATGGGTGATTCGTACCGGTCGGAGTCCCGGGTGCCCGGTGCTAGGCTGCACCGGCGATGCGCACCGTCCTGGTCCTATACGCCTTCGCCCTGCTCGTTCGGCTGGTGCTGATCGCGCTGTACCCCGACCCCGCGTACGTCGATTCCTATTACTACGTCAACGTCGCGCGGGCGCTCCAGGCCGGGCACGGATTCAACATCGACTTCATCTGGACCTTCGTCGACACGGGTGGCGTGCTGCCGGCGAATCCGTCATTGCCGATCCCGAGCAACGCCCACTGGATGCCGCTGGCGTCGCTCGTGCAGGTCCCGTTCCTGCTCGTCGCGGGACCGACCGCCTGGGCGTCGGCGCTGCCGTTCGCCCTGATCGGGGCGCTGGCCGCGCCGATGACCTGGGCCTTCGCGATCGAGGCCGGGGCGCGTCGCGACGTCGCCATCGGGGCCGCCATCCTCGTCGCCGTCCCGGCCGCGGTCGTGTTCATGGCCCAGCCGGACAACTTCTCGCTCTACCAGCCGATCGTCCTCGGGGCGCTCTGGCTCGGCGCCCGGGCCCTCAAGGGCAGCGCCCGGGCGTTCGTCGCCGCAGGCGCCCTCGTCGGCCTGGCGATGCTCGCCCGCAACGACGGCGTCCTCGTCGGCGTCGCCCTCGGGCTGCTCTTCCTGTGGGATCGCTTCGCCGCCTGGCGCGCCGGCCGATCGGCGGCCCTGCCGTGGTGGTCCGCCGTCGCCTCGGCCGGCCTGTTCCTCCTCGTGATGGCGCCGTGGTGGGCCCGCCAGCTGGCGGTCTTCGGCTCGATCTCGCCGTCGTCGGCATCGGGTCGCATCCTGTGGATCCGATCGCTGGCCGAGATGAACTCGATCGAGGGCCGGCCGACGCTGCAGACCTTCCTCGGACAGGGCATCGGCTCGCTGGTCGAGAGCCGGCTGGTCGGTCTCGCGCAGGCGGTCGTCAGCTTCGTCGTGCTCGTGGCCGGGATCGTGCTCGCCCCGACCATGGCGATCGGGGCGTGGCTCCGGCGCCGCTCGATCGACTACCGCCCGTTCTTCGCCTATGTCGTGATCCTGTTCGGGTTCTCGGCGCTGATCTCGGCCGTCCACGTCCCGAACGGGACGTTCATCCACTCGGCGATCGCGCTCGTGCCGCAGGCGACCGTCCTCGCCCTCGAGGGTGTCGTCGCGGCCGTCGTCTGGCTGGCCGCACGGCGGCACTGGGACGCCCCACAGGCGAGCCGGTCGTTCGTGGCCGGAGCCGTCGTGCTGACGATCCTCGTCGGGGTCTGGTTCAGCGTCTCCACCCGGGCCGTCTGGGCGGGCGAGCGGGACGTCAAGGTGGCCGCGGGCGCGGCGCTGACCGCCGCCGGTGCCACGGCGAACGACGTGGTGATGAGCCTCGACACCGGCGGCGTCAAGTACTGGACCGGTCATCCCGGCGTCGTCGCACCGGCCGATCCGATTGCCACCATCGAGCGGGTCGCGCGCGCGTACGACGCGCGCTGGCTGCTCGTCGAGCGCAAGGACACCGTCCCGGCGCTCGCGCCGCTGCTGGCCGCAACCGCGACCCGTCCGGCCTGGATCGGTCCGAGCATCTGGCAGCAGCCGGCGCCACCCGACGATCCGAGCGGGATTGCGCTCGATGCGGCGCTGTATCCGATCTGCCTGACCGCGGCGGACCCGAGGTGCGTCCCGTGACCGGCCGCGAGGCGTGGCTGAGCGCCGCGTTCGTGTTCGCCGCGGCGCTCGTCGTGCGGGCCATCTTCGCGGCGTCGCTCCGGTTCCCGACCCCCGAGGACACCGCGTACTACGTCGGGGTGGCACGCAACGTCGTCAGCGGGCGTGGCCTCGTCAGCGATGCCATCTGGAGCTTCCAGACGCCGCCGCTCCAGTTCCCGCGCCCGGCGTTCGAGGTCTGGCTGCCACTGCCGAGCCTGCTCGCCGTCCCGGCGATGGCGCTGCTCGGTCCGACGTTCGACGCCGCCAAGGTCCCGGCGGTCCTGGTCGGGTCGCTCGTCCCGGTGCTCGCCTGGCGGCTGGCTGCCGACGTCGCCGAGGAGCGCGGGCTCGCGCCCGGCCGGACGCGGACGCTGGCCCTGGGGACCGGTCTGACCGCGGTCGTGTTCCTCCCCCTGGTCCTGTTCGGTGCGCTGCCCGACTCGACGATGCCATTCGCCACCTTCGCCCTCGCGGCGACGCTGCTGATGACCCGGATCCTGCGGACGCCACCCGTCGGACGGGCGATCCGGGACCCGCGGCTGCTCGGTCTCGGGGCCGTCCTCGGCCTCGCCGCGCTGACTCGCAACGAGGCCGTGTGGCTCGCGCTGACCTGGGCCGGGCTCGCCTGGTGGAGCGGCCCGCGCGGGCAGCGGCTCGCGATCGTCGGCGTCCCGGCGGTCGTCGCGCTCGTGGTCTTCGCCCCGTGGGCCATCCGGGACTGGGCGGTCTTCGGCAACCCGCTGCCGGGCCAGGCGCTGACGAATGCGCTGTCGATCAGCGGATTCGACATCTTCGCCTGGTCCGACCCGCCGACGCTGGCCCGCTACCTGGCGATCGGGCCCGCCCGCCTCCTCCAGCTGCGGATCGACGGGATCTGGCACAACCTGGTCAACGTCCTCATCGCGCCCGGGTTCCCGGTCGCCCTGATCGGCCTCGTGGCCCTGCCGTGGACCGGTCGGTCGCGCGCGCTTCGGCCGCTCGTCGTCGTCAGCGTCGTGACCTTCCTCGTGACCAGCCTGGTGTTCCCCGTCGCGACCACCTGGGGCACCTTCCTTCACGCGGCCGGCGCGGTCCAGGTGCTACTGATCATCAGCGCGCTCATGGCGCTCGACACCCTCATCGCCCGGGTCGGCGTGTGGCGCGGCTGGACCCGCCCGGTCGCCTGGCTCGGCCCGACGCTGACCATCGGGTCGGGGATCCTGTTCAGCGTCACGCTCGCGGGCTACATCAGCCAGGCGACCGACGTCGCCCGGCGCTACGAGCTGCTCGGGGAGCGGATGGCGGCGATCGGACGACCGCTCGACGCGTCGGCCGGGCCGATCGTGACCGACTTCCCCATCTGGCTGGCCGAGGCCCTGCCGGTGCAGACCTTGGCCCTGCCCGACGAGCCACCGGACAGCGTCGTCAGCCTCGCCCGGGCCTTCGCCGGGACCCACTACCTCGTGATGAGCGACGACCAGCACGGCTCGTGGCCGGCAGTGCTGGCCGGTGACGCGCCCGGCGCGGCCTGCTTCCACGAGCTCGACCTCGGGCCACCGCCGGCCGACCCGGCCGATGCCCGCGCCCTGGCGAAGACGCGCGTCTTCGAGATCGGCTGTCCGTGATGGCCGGACCCCTATACTCGGGCGACATGGACGGCACGCGGGTCGGCGATGCTCGGGATGGCCGCTTCGATGAGCTCCACGCTGAGGCCAAGGCCGCCCTGTCGTACTCCGCGAACAGCCTCGACGCCGTGATCGGCAGCTATCGCAGTGCGTTCCTCGACGAGATGAGCCGCTATCAGGCGCTCCGCGACGAGCTGGAGGCGCTCGAGCGCCGGCCTCGCCGCCGGCGAGCCGCGGCCGAGACGGCCGACGCCGACCCGGCGGGCGCGCTCGAGGCCGCCGAGGCCGGCGCCGATGACGCCCGGTTGCGCCTCCTGCGCTCGGACGTCGAGCGGCTGGAGCGCGACGTCGGCGGGCATCAGTCGGAGCTCGCCCGGTTCGAGCTCGCCCATCGCAGCCTAGAGAGCAGCTGGCTGTTCCTCGAGCGCGGTGACTCGAGCCTCGTGGCCGAGGACGCGGGTCCCGAGCGGTCCTACGACGTCGAGATGCGCATCGTCGAGGCGCAGGAGGCCGAGCGGTCCCGCCTCGCCCAGGAGATCCACGACGGGCCCGCCCAGGCGCTGTCGAACGCGATCTTCCAGGTCGAGTACATCGAGCGCGTCCTCGATCGCGACCCGCGGATGGCTCGGACGGAGCTGCGCTTCATGCGCGAGCTCCTCCGACGGGAGCTGGGCGACGTCCGCACGTTCATCAGCCAGCTCCGGCCGCCGCTCCTCGACGAGCTCGGGCTGGACGGCGCGATCAACGACGCCGCCGAGACGATGGCCGCCCTCTCGGGTGGCACGGTCGAGACGGAGCTCGACGCAGCGGACACCCGGCTGGGCGATGCCCAGCAGACGGTGGTGCTGCGCGTGGTCCAGGAGGCGCTCCAGAATGTGCGCAAGCACGCCAAGGCGAAGCGGACGACGATCACGACCCGTATCGAGGACCGGGATTGGGTCGTCGAGATCCGCGATGACGGAGCCGGCTTCGACGTCGGTGCCGTCGCGACCCGCGGCCGACGGAACTTCGGCCTGCAATTCATGCGTGAGCGCGCCGAGCTCATCGGTGCCGCGCTCGAAGTGTCCTCTCGTCCGGACGCCGGTACGGTCGTTCGGCTGGCAGTTCCGCTCGAAAAGGAGAGTTGATGAGTGCGATGGAGTACCAGGGCCCGGAGCGCCGGCGGGGTGGTCCCGACCGGCGCAGCATGGAGCAGACGAAGCTGCTCCTCGTCGACGACCACGCCCTCTTCCGGATGGGGATGCGCGGCCTCCTCGAGCGCGAGCCGGACTTCCTGATCGTCGGCGAGGCCGACGACAGCCGGAGCGCGATCGAGCTCGCCCTGGAGACGTCGCCGGACATCATCCTCATGGACCTGACCCTGCCCAGCCCGGGCGGGATCGAGACCACCCAGCGGATCAAGCGCGAGCTCCCGTCGGTCGGGATCATCGTCCTCGCCCAGAACGAGGAGGAGGACGCCCTGTTCGATGCGATCAAGGCCGGGGCGGCGGCGTTCATCCTCAAGGACGTCGGGCCGGACGACCTGGTCACGATCATCCGCCGCGTGTCCGACGGCGAGTACCTGATCAACGACAAGGTGTTCGCGAAGCCGGCCGTCGCGTCGCGCGTGCTCAAGGAGTTCCGCGAGCTCGCCGTGTACGGCCAGGATGCCGCGCCGATCTTCGCTCCGCTGTCGCCCCGCGAGGTCGAGATCCTCGACAACATCGCCCAGGGGATGACGAACAAGCAGGTCGCCTACGCCCTGTCGATCAGCGAGCAGACCGTCAAGAACCACATGAGCTCGATTTTGCGCAAGCTGTCCGTCAACGACCGGACCCAGGCCGTCGTCTACGCGATGCGCCAGGGCTGGATCCGGATGCCCGAGGACTGATCGCGGTACGGTGCCCATCACCCGCAGCAGCGAGCCGATGACCGAACAGCCAGCAGATACGGCAACCCGTCCGGACCCGACGAAGGGCGATCCCGGCAGCGCCACCGAGCTCGCTGAACGGGTCGAGCGCGACGTCACGAGCCTGGACACCGAGCTCGCCGAGATCGACCTGCTCATCCAGCAGGCCGCCGCCGAGGGCGAGCGGCACGAGACCCGTCGTGCGGCGCTGGCGGCCAAGATCGCGACTTCCCGGGCCGCCGAGCGCGGCGATCCGACCGAGCTCATCGAGCAGAACGCCCAGCTCGTCGGGCTCACCAAGCGGGCAGTCGTGATGGAGGCCCAGGTCGACGTCCTCAACGGCAAGGCCAAGGCGCTCCGTCGCTATCGCGACGGTCTCGAGGCCATCTCGCTGACCCTCCGCGCATTGCCCGACGGTGGCTCCGTGCCGCTCTTCGCCGGGTCCGCCGCCGATGAGCCCGGCGATCCAACCGCCGAACCGGCCGGCTCGTCCGCCGAGTCGACGGCTCGCGTGTCGCCGGCCGTGTCGCGGATGATCCTCGCCGCCCAGGAGGACCTGCGCCGTGACATCGCCCGGGCGATGCACGACGGGCCGGCCCAGAGCCTCACCAACATCATCCTGCAGGCGCAGATCGTGGAGCGCCTGATCGCCAGCGACCCGGCGGCGGCGCGACCGGAGACCCGCGAGCTCATCGCGATGGTCCAGTCGACCCTCGACGCGACCAAGTCGTTCATCTTCGACGTCCGGCCGATGGTGCTCGACGATCTCGGGCTGGTGCCCACCCTGCGCCGGTCCGCCCGCGATCGTGGCCGTCGTGCCGGGATCCCGGTCGACTTCGATTCGATGGGCACGGATCGTCGCCTGCCGATGGAGCTCGAGTCGGGCGTCTTCCGGATGGCCGAGGAATCCCTGGCCGGCTACCTCGCCGGTCGACCCGAGCGGGTCATCCTGCGGCTCGACTGGATGAAGGACACGCTGGAGGCGCTGATCCGATCGGTCCGCGAGACGGCCGAGGCCGAGGCGGAGCCCGACGCCCAGGCCGGCCCGGAGGCGAGCCGGGGCGGCCGCCTGCGCGGGCGACCGAAGCCCGAGCCCGAGATCCCGGCCGCGCTCGCGGCGATGATCGACGAGCGGCGCGGCGAGCAGGCCGCGGCGAAGGCCGCCAGCGACGCACCGGTCGCCCTGCCGGCCAAGTCCTGGCGCGACGTCACGGCGCGGGCCGAGACGCTCGGTGCCCGAGCCGAGCTGTCCGACGACGGCTCGCAGGTCCGGATCACGGTGGACATCCCGGCGGGCGTCTGAGACCGCGCTTGAGAATCTCCCGGGGCGTTCCCGCACCGGCGTCCAGGACGGGTCAGGGCCTCGTGGAGTACGGCATCATCCTCGGCCTGTCGGCCCTGCTGATCGTGATCCTGCTGGTATTCTTCGACGATCAGGTCGCGGCGGTGCTCGCCTGGCTCAGCAATCAGCTGCCTTAGGCGACCAACGGGTCACCCCGGACCGGTACCATCTGGCTAATGGCGCCCGTGTGGCGCCGATCCTATAGTCACGACGCCCTCGACTGGGGGTGCGGAATCATCCAGGAGGCCTCACGGCATGGCGTTCATCACTTCGTTCCTCACGTGGCTCAACCGCGACGAGGAGGGCCAGGGGCTGGCCGAGTACGCGCTGATCCTCGCCCTCATCGCGATCGTCGCGATCATCGCCCTTCTGTTCCTGGGCGGGCAGGTCAGCAAGATCCTCAGCACCGTCGGCGACTCGGTCTAGCACCGACGCCACGGGGATCGCGTCGGGTCACCGACGCGATCCGGACGTAACGACTCGACGCCGGGCCCCTCGTGGGTCCGGCGTCGATCGATTCTGGGCGCGGCTTCGAGTCGTGCCGGCGGGCGAGCTCGTCGCGATCTGATCGCTCCCCCTCGTTGGCGCCTAACGACCTCGCCGTATTGACACCCCACCGGACTCCCCCATAGTGTGTCGCTCCCACCGGGACCGCACGCCACCACCCGCCTCCCGATCGACGGCCTGGCGAGCCGGGGGGAGCGCCGCCGCCGCGCGGTGACGCTCGAGGAAAGGAGGATTCACTATCGGTGTTGTCATTCATCGGCGCACTCATTCCGTTGGGACGATTCGATGACCGCGGCCAGGGGCTGGCCGAGTACGCCCTGATCCTCGCCCTCATCGCGATCGTCGCGATCCTGGCCCTGCTCTTCCTGGGCAGCCAGATCAGCACCATCCTCAGCCGGGTCGGCACCTCGGTGTGACCGAGCGGCATCGGCCGCGCCGACGCCACCGACCACGCTTCGAGCGGCCCGTCGATCGGGGGGCCGCTCGTCGATTCCAGGGCCGCTTCGGGACGGGCCTGCCGGCGGCGTCGACGGACGCGGATCGACCCCGCGCGGGCCATCCAGAGCGGCGCCCGAGGGGTCACGGAGCCACCCCCTGCGCGGCCCTCCGACGGCCCTTCCGGGCGGCCCTCGTAGGGCCCCCGAACCGGTCCCCGACGACCCGCCGGCGGCCGCCGGGCGGACGGCGCCGGGAACCCGATTCACGCTCGAATCACGCTCCGTTTCTGGCCATTTCCTCCTAATGGTCCTAGCCCTTTGGTATAGTCGCGCGCCCTTTGCCCGATGCTACAGTGGTGCCACCTGTCACACGGCTGGGGAGAGTGGCTTTGAAGAGATCGAACCGGTTGATCCTGCTTGTCGGGGTCGTCCTCGCAGCGGTCGCATTTGTCGCGATTGTCTTTCTGTTCAGCGGCGGAAACGGCTCCGGAACCGGTGGCAATCAGCCGCCGCCCACCGAGCTCGACACCGTCAAGGCAGCGGTCGACATTCCGCTCGGCACCGAGGTGCGCGCCGACCAGCTCACCGTCCAGAAGGTCCTGATCGAGAACCGCGAGGCGGACGCCTATGGCGACCCGTCGCAGGTCATCGGCCAGATCGCCCGCCAGGACATCAAGACCGGCGCCCAGGTGACCAAGTCGATGTTCGCCAGCAACGGCCTGCTCAACCCGCCCGGACCGCTCCTCGCCAAGGGCCTCCGCGCCCAGGCGGTCCAGGTGGACCAGGTGAGCGGCGTTGGCACCCTGATCCAGGTCGGTGACCGGGTTGACGCGGTCGTCGGCTTCGGTGCCCAGGGCCAGGGCGACGGTGGCTCCACCCAGTGCGGGACCGCGTTCCCGTTCCTGACGGTCGACCCGCAGACGGACGCCATCACGGCCCTCCAGGGCGGCAGCTCGACGCTGTCGACCAAGGCCCTGCTCCAGAACCTCCAGGTCGTCGGGACCGCGCTCCCGCCGGTCGACACGACCAACCAGCCGCAGGGCTCGCCCGCGCCGAACGGCGGCGGTGGGACGGCGCTGAACGGCCAGAAGGAGATCGTCCTCCTGGCGGTGACGGCCCAGCAGTCCGAGGTCGTCAAGTACGCCCAGGCGGAAGGCTGTCTGAGCCTGGTCCTCCGCTCGCCGAAGGACTACGTCGACGACGCCGGCAACTCGACCGAGCCGCCGCCCGATCCGACCACCGGCATCATCCTGAAGACCCTCGTCGACGAGTACGGCGTCCTCCCGCCGCAGATCGTCGAGGCGATCCTGCCGAAGAAGTAGAAGGGTGACGGAGGCGCTCGGCACCGCCACTCTCCGCCAGCGCCATCCGCTGCGACCACCGAGCTGAATTCGAGCGACGGGCGCAAGATCCATCACGGATCACGCGCCCGTCCGCCGCTCCACCGAGATGAACCGCAACCGAACGTCCACCGAATCACCGACGAGCACTGAAGGCTGAACCGCCCGAATGGCAGACACGATCAAGGTCCTCATCGTCGACGACATCGCCGAGACGCGAGACCACCTCACGAAGCTCCTCGGGTTCGAGAGCGACGTGGAGGTGGTCGGGGCGGCCGACTCCGGCCGCCAGGCGCTCGAGATGGCCGGCCAGCTGCGCCCGGACGTCGTCCTGATGGACATCAACATGCCCGACATGGACGGGATCGCCGCGACCGAACAGCTTGCGGCCGAGGTCCCGACCGCGGCCGTGGTGATGATGTCGGTCCAGGGCGAGGCGGACTACCTGCGCCGGTCGATGCTCGCCGGCGCGCGCGAGTTCCTGGTCAAGCCGTTCAGCAGTGACGAGCTCGTCTCGTCGATCCGCCAGGTGTACACGCGCGAGCGCGAGAAGCAGGGCCGGATCTCGATCACCAACGTCGCCGCGGCCCAGGCCCTGACCGTCGCCGCGGCCAACGACCGCGAGCCCGGCCAGGTGATCGCCGTGTTCAGCCCCAAGGGTGGCGTGGGCCGGACCACCATCGCGGTCAACCTGGCCGTGGCGGCCGCGGTCGAGCTCGGCCAGCGGACCGTCCTCGTGGACGGCTCGTTCCAGTTCGGCGACGTCGGCGTCCTGCTCAACCTCAACCCGAAGAACAAGTCGATCGCCGACCTGGTCCCCGAGCTCGATGCCGTGGGTGAGCCGGAGTCGATCGAGACGTTCGTGATCAACCACTCGTCGGGCGTGCGCGTCCTGCTGGCGCCACCGTCGCCCGAGATGGCCGAGACGATCACGCCGGCGGGCGTGCGCAAGATCATCGAGGCGCTCCGCTACGCTAACGACATCGTCGTCGTCGACTGCACGGCCAACTTCAGCGACACGACCCTGGCGATCCTCGACGCGGCAGACGTCATCCTCACGGCGCTGACGCTCGAGATCACGAGCATCAAGAACATGCGCCTCTTCCTCGAGGTGGCCGATCAGCTCGGCTACGAGAGCTCGAAGATCAAACTGGTCCTCAACCGGGCCGATTCGACGCTCGGCATCCGCGTCGCGGACGTCGAGCACTCGATCGGACGAAAGGTCGAGCACACGATCGTGAGCGACGGGCGAAGCGTGGTCTACGCCCTGAACCGCGGCGTGCCGTTCGTCCTGTCCAACCGCGAGGCCCAGGTGTCGCAGGACATCATTCGCCTGGCGACCGCCATGACCGGCGGGGAGCGCAAGGCGACGGTGCCCGACGACGCGAAGACCGGAAATCGGAAGTCCCTGTTCGCATGGCGGTAGCAGTCGGCCCCTCGGGGCCTGAAGGGGTGTAAGGCGATGTCCCTCCTCAAGCGGATCGAGAGCGCACGACCAGGTTCCTCTCCCGGCACGCCGGGCGAGAACCTTCCGGCACCCGCCGGCGGCCCTCCGGGCGGCCCTGCGGCACCGCCGCCGCAGGCAACCCGGCTGATGTCGCAGGGTCCGGTCCGGGAGTCGTTCCGGGACGTCAAGTTCCGGATCCAGAACCGGGTCATCCAGGACCTCGACCCGAAGCTCGACCTGTCGAACCAGGTCGAGGTTCGCCGCCAGATCGAGGAGATCTTCGGCAAGGTCATCGACGAGGAAGGCCTTGCCCTGACCCGGGCCGAGCGCGTCCGGATGCTCGAGCAGATCACCGATGAGATCATCGGCCTCGGTCCGCTCGAGCCGCTCCTGCGCGACGAGAGCATCACCGAGGTGATGGTCAACGGGCCGCGCCAGGTCTACATCGAGCGCTCGGGCAAGCTCGAGCTCACCAACGTCGTCTTCCAGAACGACGACCACGTCATGCGGATCATCGATCGGATCATCGCCCCGATCGGTCGCCGCGTCGACGAGTCGTCGCCGATGGTCGACGCCCGCCTGACCGATGGCTCGCGCGTCAACGCGATCATCCCGCCGCTGTCGCTCGTCGGGCCCGTGATCACGATCCGGAAGTTCTCCGCCTCCCCCTTCACGGTGGACGACCTGATCCGATTCGGCACCGCCACGGCCGACATGTTCGACTTCCTCAAGGCCTGCGTCGAGGCCCGGCTGAACCTCTTCGTCTCGGGCGGGACCGGTTCGGGCAAGACCACCACGCTCAACGTCCTGTCGTCGTTCATCCCGAACGACGAGCGGATCATCACCATCGAGGACGCCGCCGAGCTCCAGCTTCGCCAGGAGCACGTCGTCACCCTCGAGTCGCGCCCGCCCAACATCGAGGGCAAGGGTGCGATCCCGATCCGCGAGCTCGTCCGGAACTCGCTCCGGATGCGGCCCGACAGGATCATCGTCGGAGAGTGCCGTTCGGGCGAGGCCCTCGACATGCTCCAGGCGATGAACACGGGCCACGATGGATCGATGTCCACAGGCCACGCAAACTCGCCACGGGATATGCTGGCCCGACTGGAGACGATGGTCCTGATGGCCGGTGTGGACCTGCCGCTGCGGGCGATCCGCGAGCAGGTCGCCTCGGCGGTCGATCTCATCGTCCACCAGAGCCGGCTCAAGGACGGCACCCGGAAGATCACGAACATCACCGAGGTCCAGGGCATGGAAGGCGATGTCATCGTGATGCAGGATGTGTTCGTCTTCGAGCAGACAGGGGTCGTCGAGGGCAAGATCCAGGGCCGGCTCAAGCCGACCGGGATCCGGCCGAAGTTCGTCGAGAAGTTCGAGACCCAGGGCATCCACCTGCCCCCGGGCCTGTTCGGCTTCACGTACTGACGGCCGGGAGCTAGGAGGACCGTCGTGGAGACGATGACGCTGGTCGTAGCGGGAATCACCGCGCTCGCCATCGTGCTGATCGCGGTCGGCCTCGCGTCGTCCGGCGGCGGCTCGGGCATCAGTGCGCGCCTCGAACGCTACGCGTCGGGTAAGCCCGACAAGGCCAAGGCCGCGCCGAGCGGCCAGGGCCCGATCTCGGACCTGATCGCGCAGAGCCAGGCGCTCGCCAACCTGAACAAGGTCGTCGAGCAGCGCGACTTCGGCGCGAACCTGTCGCGCGACCTGGCCCGCGCCGACCTCAAGTTGAAGCCGAGCGAGTTCCTGCTCATCTGGGGCGCCGCGATCGTCGGCGTGCCGCTGGCGATGCTCGTCCTGTCGGTGGTGTTCTCGGCCCTGAGCAACCCGATCCTGCTCCTGGTCGGCGCGCTCGTCGGCGCCTGGCTGCCCCGCTTCTGGCTCGGCCGGCGCAAGGGTGGCCGGCTCAACTCCTTCAACAAGCAGCTGCCGGACACGATCACCCTGATCGCCAACGCGCTGCGCGCCGGCTCGTCGTTCCTCCAGGCCATCGAGATGGTCGTCCGCGAGTCGCGGCCGCCGATCTCGACCGAGTTCGGCCGGGTCATCCGCGAGGTCAACCTCGGCCTCCCGTTCGACCAGGCTCTCGAGAACATGGTCCGGCGGGTGCGGTCCGACGACCTCGAGCTGATGGCCACCGCCATCTCGATCCAGCACACCGTCGGCGGCAACCTCGCCGAGATCCTCGACTCGATCGCGTTCACCATCCGCGAGCGGGTCCGGATCAAGGGCGAGATCCGCACCCTGACGGCGCAGCAGCGGCTGTCGGGCTACGTGGTCGGGTTCCTCCCGATCGGCCTGGCCCTGTTCCTGTTCATCGCCGCCCCGAGCTTCATGGAGCCGATGTTCGACAAGAGCGTGGCGGTCGGCGGCCTGCCGGTCGGCGTGCTCATCCTGGCCTTCGGCGGGTTCATGATGTTCCTCGGCTTCATGGCGATCCGTCGGATCGTCGACATCGAGGTCTGACGCCATGACGATCCTGCCCCTCCTGATCGCCGGCATCGCCGCCGCCGCCATCCTCCTGATCTTCGTCGGGCTGGTCGGCGGGCGGTCGGTCGACCCGGTCCAGGCCCGCCTGACCCAGCTCGGGACGATGCAGGCGAAGAACCTCGAGGAGCTGGAGCTTCAGCAGCCCTTCCTCGAGCGGACCCTGCGCCCGCTCGCCGGACGGATGTCGGGGACGGTCTCCCGAGTCACCAGCCAGTCGTTCGGCGACCGGACCCAGAAACGCCTCGCCCTGGCCGGCAACCCCGGCGACCTCGGAGTCACCGAGTGGCTCGGGATCAAGGGCATCTTCACGATCATCTTCGCGATCCTGTTCTTCCTGATGTTCCTGGCGATCATGAACTTCGGGATCCTCGGCGGGATCGTCGGCGCCGTCGTCGGCGGGCTCGTCGGCTACGTCGCGCCGGAGTTCTGGCTCGGCCGGCGGATCCGGGCGCGCCAGAAGGCGATCCTGATCATGATTCCGGACACCCTCGACCTCCTGACGATCTCGGTGCGTGCGGGGCTCGGCTTCGACGCCGCGCTGGCCAAGGTGGTCGAGAAGCTCAAGGGGCCGCTGTCCGACGAGTTCCGTCGGGCGCTGGCCGAGGTCCGCGTCGGCAAGTCGCGCCGCGAGGCGCTTCGTGACATGATCCCGCGGACCGAGGTCACGCCCCTGACGAACTTCGTCGGCGCGATCATCCAGGCCGAGCAGCTCGGCGTGTCGATCTCGAAAGTCCTCCAGGTCCAGTCGGAGCAGCTCCGGATCGAGCGCCGGCAGCGCGCCGAGGAGATGGCGGCCAAGGCGCCGATCAAGATGCTGTTCCCGCTCGTCGGGTGCATCTTCCCGTCGCTGTTCATCGTCATCCTCGGCCCGGCGATCATCCTGATCGTCAAGAACCTCAAGACGCCGTAGCGGCGCGACGGAATCACGGCGACCCGGATCGGTCTCCGGCCCCGGGTCCGCCGGTCCACGGCTCGTCGATGACGCTCCGCGCAGTCAACGTCACCAGCGGCGGCAGCCTCGCCGACCGGCTCGAGTCGGCCGACTCGCTGTGGGCCCGATTCATGGGCCTGATGGGTCGCGCCGGCCTGCCGGACGGCGCCGGGCTGTGGCTGCCCGGCGGGAACGGCATCCACATGATGTTCATGCGCTTCCCGATCGACTGCGTGTTCCTTGGCCGTCCGGCCGCCGACGACGGCAGCCGGACGGTCGTGGCGGTGCGCCGCGCCCTGCCGCCGTGGCGCGGCATCGTCTGGTACGTCCGGGGCGCGCACGGGACGCTCGAGCTCCCGGTCGGCGCGATCGACCGGACCGGAACGTCGATCGGCGACCGCGTCCTGCTCGAGACCGGCGGCGCGCCGCACTGATCCCGCTCCGGGGCCAATAATGGCCCGCGAAGCCGGGTGGTCGAAGATCGCTCCGTGCACCGGCTCGGCGGACGGCTCCTCGATCTCGCGCTTCCGGCCACCTGTCCCGGCTGCGGCGCCGAGGGCGATCCGATCTGCCCGTCCTGCCGCCCGGCGCTCGACGTCCGGCTCGACCGGCCGCCCGGGGTCCCGATCGGCCTGCCCGCGGTTCTCCCGGCGCCGCTCGTCCAGCTCGAATGGGCGGCCCCGTTCAGCGGCGTCGTCCGGGCCGCGCTCCACGCCCTCAAGTACGCCGGCGAGCGCCGGCTCGCGGACCCGCTCGGCACGGCGGCCGCCGAGCGCTGGCGCCGTGCCGGGGCGGGTGGCGACCTGGTCGTTGCGGTGCCGGTTCACGTCGATCGGGCTCGCGAGCGCGGCTACGACCAGGCCGTCCTGCTGGCCGACGTGATCGGACGCCGGCTGCGGCTGCCGGCCGCCCCGATCCTCGAGCGCCGGCGGCGCACGATCGCCCAGTTCGAGCTCGATCGCTCGGAGCGCCACGCGAACGTCGCGGGCGCCTTCGGGCTCCGGCCGGCGACCCGCGCCGGTGCCGAGCGGGACCTCCTCGCGGGGCGCTGGGTCATCCTCGTCGACGACGTGATGACCACCGGATCCACCCTCGCGGCGTGCGCCGAGGTGCTCGTCGCGGCCGGCGCGCGCGCCGTGTCAGGCCTGACCGTCGCCCGGGAGCGCTGACCGACGCCGCGGCCGGGAGACACCGGTACCGGCGCCGCGCCCGGCGCGAGCCGGTGGACCGATGGCGACCCGAGCGGGACCCCTGGATGCCAGCCGGGGGTCGTCAGCGGGCCTATACTCGAAGGGCGTCGAGTCCCGCCGCTCGTCCGGCGTGGACCCTCGGCGTCACCCTTCGGCGACGCCGGACGCGCTGCGCTTCGGGAGGTCTTCGGTGAGGACCATCGTCAAGGGCAAGAACATCGACGTCCCCGATCCCGTTCGTCGCTACGCCGTGCGCAAGCTCGGCCGGCTCGAGCGGATGCTGGATGACCGGACCGACGCGCTCGTCGAGCTGTCCGTCGAGCGGCACCGCAGCCAGGACGACTCGCGGATCGTCGAGGTCAGCCTCGTCATTGACGGCCGGACCATCCGCAGCCGGGCCGCGGCGCTGAGCCATCAGGCGGCGATCGACACCGTCGTCGATAAGCTCGAGCGGCAGGCCGTCGACCTGCGCGAGAAGCCCCGCGTCCGAGCCCGCCCGAACGAGGAGAAGGAGCTCCTGCGCCAGCTCGCCGACGGGACGGCCGAGGCCGGCCGGACGCCCCGGATCGTCAAGACGAAACGGTTCGGGATCGAGCCGATGTTCGAGGAGGACGCAATCGCCGAGATGGAGGAGCTCGGCCACAGCTTCTTCCTGTTCGTCAACGCCGAGACCGAGCGGCTCGCCGTCATCTACCGCCGCGACGACGGCGACTTCGGGCTCATCGAGCCGATCGTCGGGGGCGCCTACGGCCCCGGCAGCGCCGGACCGGCGGCGACCGGCGAGCGATCGGCTCGCGCCGGCTGACGGCGCGATCAGGTGCGCCGGTACTCGCCGCCGGCGCGGATCATCAGCCCGGCATCGACGAGGTAGCGCCGCAGGGCGGCGACGTCGGGGTGCCACAGCGCGAGGCGCTGGTTGACCTCCGCCTCGGGGTACGCCCGATCCTCGGTGAAGCACTGCTCCGCGAGGTAGCGCAGGATCACCGCCTTCTTCTGCGCACGCGCCGGAATCGACACGAGCCGGCCGTCGCGGATGAACGCGCGGAGCACCTTCTCGTCGCGCGTGAGCGGCGTCATCCGGGCACGCTAGCACGCCCCGCGGCACGCCAGCTCGCCGGGCACGGCGGTCGCCGGAGCACGGCAAACCGTACGATGCGGTCATGGATCCCGACGGCCGCCGGGTCGGCGCCCATCTGCCGCTCGGCCAGGGGATGGTCCGGGCCGTCGAGCGCGCCCACGAGATCGGGCTCGACACGCTCCAGGTCTTCAGCGACAACCCGACGGCCTGGCGTCGCCGGGCGGCGCCGCCGCGCGAGCTGCCCGCGTTCCGAGCCCGCGTCGACGAGCTGGGGATGGGTCCGCTCGCGATCCACGCCTCGTACCTGGTGAACCTCGCCGGCGCGGATCCCGAGCTCGTCGACCGGTCGGTCGCCGTCCTGGCCAGCGAGCTGCGGGTGGCGCCGGACTTCGGGGCGCGCTTCGTCAACGTCCACGTCGGCTCGCATCGCGGGACGGACCGCGAGACCGGGGTTGCCGGGCTGGCCGCCGGGATCGCCCGGGCCTTCGAGGCCGCCGACGGGCCGGACGACGGGCCGATCCTGGCGCTCGAGAACGCGGCCGGGTCCGGAGACACGCTGGGGACGACGATCGAGGAGATGGCCGCGATCCTCGCCGCGATCGCCGCCCGCGGCGTTCCCGAGGATCGCGTCGCGATCTGCCTCGATGCCGCCCACCTGTGGGCGGCCGGCTATCCGATCGCCGATTCCGAGGGAGTCGACCGGCTCGTGGAGGAGGTGGATCGGCGGATCGGGCTCGCCCGCCTGGCGATGATCCACTTCAACGATTCGCGTGCCGCGCTCGGCTCCAACCTCGACCGTCACCAGCACGTCGGGGCGGGCAGCATCGGCGTCGCCGGGATGGGCGCCTTGATCCGCCACCCTCGTCTCCACGAGGTCACCTACTACCTGGAGACGCCCGGGATGGACGAGGGCTACGACGTGGTCAACGCCGCCCGTGCGCGTGACCTGCTGGCCGGTCTGCCCCTGGCCGACCTGCCCGCGGCGGCGCTGACCCTGCGCGGCAGCCGGGCACGGATCCATCCACCGGCCGATGAGGGCCAGGCCGACGCGCCCGCGACCGATTCGCGCGGCCGGCCGCGGCGGCGCGCGTGAAGCCTACGGCGATCGACCGACGCGAGCTCGCCGGCCTCGGCGCGCTCGTCCTCCTGGCGGCGGTCGTGCGCTTCGTCGGGCTGCCGGGTCGCGGGACCTGGGACGCCGATCAGGGACACGACATGCTGACCCTGCTCCGGCTCGTCCGCGACGGGACGATCCCCCTCCTCGGACCGCCGACCTCGATCGGCGACTTCCATCACGGCGCGCTCTACTACTACCTGCTGGCGCCGGCGGCATTCGTGTCGGACGCGAACCCGACCGCCGTGGTCGCCGAGATCGCGCTGGCCGGGACGGCCGCGGTCGCCGTCACCTGGTGGCTTGCCCGCTCGATGGCCGGCCCGGTCGCCGCGTTCGTCGCGGCGCTCATGATGGCCGTCTCCGCGAGCGCGATCGACGAGTCGACGTTCATCTGGAACCCGAACCTGATCGCCCTGTCGAGCGCGGTGGCGCTGGCCGGGGCCTGGCGCGCCCGGACGACCGGCCGGGCGCGCTGGTGGCTGGTGGCCGCCGTCGGGCTTGTCGTGACGATGCAGTGCCACGTGCTGGGGATCGCGCTCCTGCCACCGATCGTGGGGCTGTGGGCCGTCGCCTGGCGTGCGACGCCGCGCGGCCCCGAACGGTCGCGGCTCGAACGCGTCGGGATCGCCAGCCTGGGGATCGTCCTCCTCGGCTACCTGCCGCTCGCCGTCCACGAGCTCGGTCACGACTTCTCCGAGTCGCGCGCCGCGCTGGCGTTCATCGCCTCGGGCGGGACCGGCATCTCGCTGTCGCTCCCGGCGCGCCTCCTGTTCGTCGGGTTGCGCATCCTCGCCTGGCCGCTGACCGGGCTGCTGACCGACGGGCTGGCGATCGGCGTCGTCGCCGGCGTCCTCGTCGCGGCCGGCCTGGCCTGGCGGGCCGGCCAGGGACCGGGCCGGGAGCGGACGGCGGCACGCTTCCTGGGTGCGACGCTCGTCTTCGGCTGGATCGTCCTGACCTTCGGGGCGGCCGGCCTGTCATCGGTGACGCCGCTCCCGGTGGACCACTACCACGCCTTCCTGGACCCGGTGGTGTTCGTCTCCGTCGGGATGATCGCCGCCGCACTGTGGGCGATCGGGACGCCGGCCGCCCGGGCGGCCCTGGCCGTGGGTCTCGTGGTGCTGATCGGCTGGAACGTCGCGATCTGGCCCCCGGCGGTGGCCGCCGATGGCGGCTGGCCGGCCGCCGAGACCGCCGGCGGACGGATCGAGCGGGCCGCCGGCGAGCGAGCGATCCAGTTCATCGGGCTGCCGGCGTTCAAGTCGACCGAGGCCTACGGCTTCCCGCTCGCCCGCGACGGCCGAGCGGCGAGCGACCACCTGCCGGCGTCGGCGGCGAACCCACCGCCGACCGGTCCGGACCAGACGGCCGCGGTCGTGGTGCTGTGCGACTCGCTGTTCGTCGCCGATTGCGGTGGACCGGCCGAGGGGGCGGCCACCGCGAGCTGGCCCGTGGCGCTCCGTGTCGTCGACCGCTGGCAGCCCGCCGCGGGCCGGACGCTGTCGGTCTACCTGCCGGCGAGCGCCGCGGCCGGCCAGCCGTGACCCTGCGCGACGCCCTGGACAGAAGCGAACGCCGGCCCCCCAGTGGCCGGCGTTCGCGATCCCCGAGACCCGGACGTGGAGGGAGGATCCGGGTCAGATGGAGGCGGTGATCAGTAGCGACTCGTCGGACGACCCGTCGGCGGACGGCTCGTCGTGCGGACCGTCCCGAGACGGGTCGGCCCGTTGAGCGGGCTCGTGGCGGTCCCGGCGCCGACCGGGCTCGGGGCTGCCCCGCCGCCCCGAAGGTACGGCGACGGCAGCGGCCGGGCAGGCTCGGTGGGACCGTAGGTTCGGCCGAGGCGGCGCATCCGCACGGCCAGGTAGTACTCCATGATCTGGCGGACCTGCGGCTCGCCGAGGACGTCATCCGCACGGAGCGCGTACTCGACGCGGGCCGTCGGGTTCGCCGAGCCCGAGGACATCAGCCCCAGGTACTGCGGCGTGTCGGCGTCATCGCGGAGCTCACGCAACCCCCGGGCGAGCTTCGTCGCGGTGCCGAGGGACGGCATCCGGTCACCCCGGATCAGGCGGGAGATCGTCGAGTGATCGACGCCCGACTGCTGGGCCAGCTGGCGCTGCGACATCTTCTTGGCCTTGAGCTGGGCTCGAAGCCATTCGTTGAACGCTCGGCCGTTCTGAGTCGTCATCGGCTGCTTGGTCTGCTCCGTTGGCGAGGGCCGGGCGGTCCCCGGGATCACGCAGCAACTATCGACCGGCCGGTGGTGCCTCCCCATCACCCGTTCGTACCGGTCCCCGACCGACGACCGGAGCGCGGCAGGGAGGGGTCGAGGGGGGTCCATGGCGGTCCGGTGACCCGCGTCGTCGCGCCCGATGGGCGCGATCGGTGCCGCCGCGCACCGGGCCGTGGTGCCGGGCGTCAGGTCGACGGCTGGGCCCGCGGCGCCCCGGCTTCGACGATCCCGCGGCCCTTCCGGATCGGCGAGAACAGGTAGGCGAGACCGCCGAAGAAGATGATCGAGAGGACGCTGATGAAGCGGTCGACGAGCACGATCGCCAGGGCCTCGGTCGGGGGCACGTTGTAGATCAGGGTCAGGACGCCGACGACGCCGGCCTCGACGACGCCGATCCCGGCCGGGGTGAACGGCACGGCGGTCAGCAGCGAGCCGGTCAGCGCGACGAAGAACGCGCCGCTGGGGCCGAGCTGGACGTCCGGGAAGCCCATCGCGAGCACGACGAAGTAGAGCCGGAGCGCCTCGGTGGTCCAGATCAGCCCGGTCAGGATCACGAGGCCCGGCAGCGAGCGCAGCGTCGCCGCGGCGAAGACGCCCTCCTCGAACCGGTCGTACAGCTCCACGACGCTCCGGGGAAGCGGCAACCGGACGATGATCCGGCGGCCGAAGTTGCGCATCGTGAGAAGCCCGATCGCGAGGACGATCACCACGACGACGCCGATCGCGAACACGACCTGCACCTGCGGCGGGAGGCCCTTGCGGAAGCTGATGAACCCGAACATGAGGCCGAGGACGACGATCGCGAACAGGTCGAGGATCCGCTCGATGAACACGGTGCCGAACGTCCGGCTGAGCGAGACCGGGCTGTTGATCTTGAGCAGGTAGGCCCGGTACACGTCGCCGAGCTTGGCCGGGACGAGGCAGTTCACGAGCCACGAGATCAGGATGATCTCGGTCGAGTCGCGGACCTTGAGCCGGTAGCCCGTCCCGCGGATGAGGATCGCCCAGCGCAGGCCGCGCAGCGGGAAGCCGAGATAGAAGACGATGAACGCCGCCAGCAGAAGCGCCTTGTTGGCCTGCTGGATGTCGCCCGGCAGCTCGTCGAGCTTGAACCCGGGGAGTGCCTGCGCGAACAGGAGGAGCAGCGCGAGCGGCAGGACGATCGACACGATCGTCCGCGGCTGGCGGAGGCGCCGGCTCAGGGACAGCTGGTCGGCACTGACCTGGTCGTCCGAGGAGTCGGGCCGGGCGGCGAGCGTCTCGAGGCGCTCCAGCTCGCCCATCTGCTCGACATCCGACGCGGAGGGGCTCTCTCCGGTCGGGGACTCGGGCGGGCGGGCGTCCGGCGGTTCGGGCGGTCCCGGAGGCCGCGTCGTGTCGTCGGTCATCGGTCCATCCCAGCCACCCCGCCATCGGACCCGACGGGTCGCACCCGGCCGTTGCCGCGCGCCCGCTGCACGAGCTTGGCCATCGGCGTGATGGCCCGTGCGACATAGGATGCCCGACCGGGCACGATCGCGGCGGATCCCAGCGCGGCGAGCAGGCCCTCCGGCGTCGACGGGTCGCCGTCGACCACGGTGTACGCCACCCCGATCTCGACGCTCGTGTGCGCGTCCGACACCGCCACGGACGGGAGGCGATGCCTGAGCGCGAACTCGGCGGCCCGCTCGTTCCCGCCACGACCGATGACGCGGGCGTTCCAGCCCTCGACCCAGTCGACGCGGCCGGCGAGGTCCTCGAGCCGCGGATCGTTGAGCAGCGAACCCCGGAACCGGTCGAACGGGTGGGGGATGCCGACGAGCCCGCCCTGCGCCCGCACCGCCTCGATCGCCTCGGCGGCCGGCAGCCCGGGCGGGATCGCATGGTCGAGGAACAGGCAGATGAGGTCCCCGTCGAGCGTCTTCACCTCGGAACCGACGATTACCGTCAGCCCGTCCGGGGCGGCATCACGGGCCCGGACGGCGACGTCGATCCGGTCGTGGTCGGTGATCGCCAGGTGGGTCAACCCCCGACTGCGGGCGGCCCGCATCACGGCGATCGGGTCGCTCAGCGAATCGAAGCTCCCGTTCGTGTGGCAATGGAGGTCGATGAACGCGCGTCCCCCGGTCGGGACCGGGCCCACGTCAGACCTGCTGGACCAGCGACTTCTTGAAGAAGTCGAAGTGCTCGAGGGCGATCCCGGTCCCCAGCGCGACGCAGTCGAGCGCGTTCTCGGCGACGTGGCACGGGACCCCGGTCACCTGGGTCAGGAGCTTGTCGATGTTGCGCAGGAGCGAGCCGCCGCCGGACATGACCATGCCCTTGTCGATGATGTCCGAGCTGAGCTCGGGCGGGGTCTGCTCGAGGACCATCCGAACCGCGCCGACGAGCTGCTGGAGCGGTGCCTCGATCGCCTCCATCGCCTCCGAGCTCGTGATCGGGATCGTCCGCGGCAGGCCGGCGATGAGATCGCGGCCGCGGACCTCCATCTGGAGCTCGCGGTCGAGCGGCAGGGCCGTCCCGATCTGGATCTTGACGTCCTCCGCGGTCCGGTCGCCGATCATCAGGTTGTACTTCTTGCGGATGTAGGTCGCGATCGCCTCGTCGAACTTGTTGCCGCCGACGCGCAGGCTCGTCGACACCACGATGCCGCCGAGGGCGATGACCGCGATCTCGCTCGTCCCGCCGCCGATGTCGATGACCATGTTCCCGGACGGGCCGCTGATCGGGACGTTGGCGCCGATCGCGGCGGCCAGCGGCTCCTCGATGAGGTACGCCTCGCCGGCCCCGGCCTTGAGCGCGGCGTCCCGGACGGCGCGCTTCTCGACCGACGTGACGCCGGCCGGCACGCTGATCATCACGTCCGGCTTCGTAAAGCTGACCCGGCCCTTCTTCACCTTGCCGATGAAGTGGCTGAGCATCGCCTCGGTGATGACGTAGTCGGCGATCACCCCGTCCTTCATCGGCCGGATCGCCTGGATGTTGCCGGGGGTCCGGCCGATCATCTCGCGGGCGTCCTCGCCCACGGCAACGATCCGGTTCTGGTCGTCGACCGCGACGACCGACGGCTCCTGGATGACGATCCCCTTGCCCTGGAGGTAGACCAGGACGTTGGCCGTGCCGAGGTCGATGCCGATCTTCATGAGCGGGTGACTGGCTCCCTTCCGGAGTCGGTGCCTGGCTGGGGACGGGCCTCAGGCGTCGGGTTGGGCGGGCTCCGCGGCGCGTTCGATCCGCGCGCCGAGCTCCTGGAACTTGCGCCCGATGTTCTCATACCCCCGGTGAACGTGATGGGCGCCGTGGATCACCGACTCGCCGTCGGCGGCGAGCGCGGCAACGATCATCGACGCGCCGGCTCGCAGGTCGGGGATCTCGAGCTCGGCCCCGTGGAGCGGGCTGCGGCCGCGGATCGTGGCATGGTGCGGGTCCGGGATCTCGATCTCGGCACCCATCCGGCGCAGCTCGCCGAGGAACTCGAGGCGGTCCTCGAAGATCGACTCGTGGACGTGGCTGGCCCCGTCGGCCTGGGTCAGCAGGATGCACGTCGGCGGCTGGAGATCGGTCGCCAGGCCCGGGTAGGGGGCCGTCTCGATGTCGACGGCCCGGTAGGCGTCCCGATCCGCGCCGCTCACCTCGATCGTGTCGCGACCGCACGACACGCCCACCCCGACGCGACCGAGTGTCTCGACGAACGCCCCCAGGTGGCTGCACGGCGCCCCCTCGAGGGTCACCTGCCCGCCGGTGATCGCGGCCGCGACGACGAACGTGCCGGCCTCGATCCGGTCCGGGACGACCCGGTGGTCGGCGCCGCGCAGCCGCCGGCGCCCCTCGATCTCGATCGTCGTCGCCGAGGTCCGCTCGACCTCGGCGCCCATCTTGCGCAGGAACTCGATGAGGTCGTCGACCTCGGGCTCCTGGGCCGCCGGCTCGATGACCGTGTGGCCCTCCGCCAGGACCGCGGCCAGGATCGCGTTCTCCGTGCCCATCACCGAGACGAACGGGAACGTCACGGCGCCGCCGCGGAGCCGGCCCGGGGCCCGCGCGAAGTAGTAGCCGTTGCGGTACTCGACCTCCGCCCCGAGCGCACGCATCGCGTCGACGTGGAGGTTGACCGGGCGCCGCCCGATCCGGTCGCCACCCGGGTTGCTGATGATCACCTGGCCGAAGCGCGACAGGAGCGGCCCGAGGAGGATGAAGCTGGCGCGCATCTTGGCCGCGGCCTCGAGCGGGACGAACAGCCACTCGACGTCGCCCGAGGCAACCTCGTAGGTGTTCTCGGCCGGGTGGTCGACGGTGACCCCGAGGTCGCGCAGCGTGTCGGCCATCACGCGGACGTCCTCGATCTCGGGGACGTTCGTGAACCGGCAGCGCTCGCCGGTCAGGGTCGCGGCCGCGAGCAGCTTGAGTGCCGCGTTCTTCGAGCCGCTGATCGAGACGGTCCCGTTGAGCGGCCGGCCGCCCTCGACCCGGAACACCTCCCGGGTCACCGGCTCGGGCTGGAACTCCCAGTGGAACGGTCTGGCATCAGCCACGGTCGCGACCTACCCGCGCCGCCGCGGGCCCTCGCGATGCCGTCGTTCGGCAACCCGGATCCGGAGGAGCGCGGTCTGGAGCGCGGCGCGGGCGGCAGCGAGGTCGGCGCCCTCGTGGAGGCCCGACTCGAGCGCCCGTTCGGCCTCGCGGCGCGCCTCGTGGGCGCGCTCGAGATCGATCTCGGACGCCATGTCGGCCGTCTCGGCCATGACCACGATCTTGTCCGGCCGGACCTGGAGGAAGCCGCCGGCGATCGCGAAATGATCCTCCGCGCCGCCCTTCCGGATCCGCAGCTCACCGAGCCCGAGGGTCGTGATCAGCGGAGCGTGATGGGGCAGCACGCCGAGCTCGCCCTCGCTGCCCGGCAGGGTGACCGCGTCGACGTCGTCGGCGTAGGCGAGCCGCTCCGGGGTCACGATCTCGAGCCGGATGGTCATCGTCAGGAGGCCAGCTTCTCGGCGTTGACGCGGACGTCGTCCATCGTCCCGGCGAGGAAGAAGGCCTGCTCGGGGATGTCGTCGGCCTTGCCGTCGAGGATCTCCTTGAACGAGGCCACGGTGTCCTTGATCGCGACGTAGCGGCCGGGCCGCCCGGTGAACACCTCGCCGACGAAGAACGGCTGGCTCATGAACCGCTGCAGGCGCCGTGCCCGCGACACGGTCGCCTTGTCCTCCTCGGAGAGCTCGTCGATGCCGAGGATCGCGATGATGTCCTGGAGGTCGCGGTAGCGCTGCAGGACGCGCTGCGTCTCGCGGGCCACGTCGTAATGATCCTGGCCGACGACGAGCGGGTCGAGGACGCGCGACGTCGAGGTCAGCGGGTCGACCGCCGGGTAGATCCCGAGCTCGGTGATGTAGCGCTCGAGCCGGATCGTCGAGTCGAGGTGGCCGAACGTGGTCGCCGGCGCGGGGTCGGTGTAGTCGTCGGCCGGCACGAAGACGGCCTGGAGGCTCGTGATCGAGCCCTTCTTCGTCGAGGTGATCCGCTCCTGGAGGGCGGCCATCTCGGTCGCCAGGTTCGGCTGGTAGCCGACGGCGCTCGGCATCCGCCCGAGCAGGGCCGACACCTCGGACCCGGCCTGGGTGAACCGGAAGATGTTGTCGATGAACAGGAGGACGTCGCGGCCCTCCTCGTCGCGGAAGTACTCGGCCATCGTCAGGGCGGTCAGGCCGACTCGCTGGCGGGCACCGGGCGGCTCGTTCATCTGGCCGAACACGAACGCGGTCTTGGCGATGACGCCCGACTCGGTCATCTCGTGGATGAGGTCGTTGCCTTCGCGGCTCCGCTCGCCGACGCCGGCGAAGACCGAGTAGCCCGAGTGCTCCTGGGCGACGTTCCGGATCAGCTCCTGGATGATGACCGTCTTGCCGACTCCGGCGCCGCCGAAGATCCCGATCTTGCCGCCCTTCTTGAACGGGCAGATGAGGTCGATGACCTTGATCCCCGTCTCGAAGACCTCGACCTCGGTCACCTGCTGGTCGAACGGCGGTGGCTCGCGATGGATCGGGAGGTTTGTCGGGGAGGTCACCGCGCCCTTCATGTCAATTGGGTGACCGAGCACGTCGAACACGCGGCCGAGCGTCACCTCACCGACCGGGACGGTGATCGGCGCCCCCGTGTCGACCGCATCGACGCCGCGGGCCAGGCCGTCCGTGGTCGTCATCGCCACGGTCCGGACCCAGTTGTTCCCGAGGTGCTGCTGGACCTCGCAGGTCAGCGGCTCCTGGCCGGGTCGCTGGATCTCGACGGCGTTGTAGATCGACGGCAGCTGGCCCGCCGGGAACTCGATGTCGACGACGGCGCCGGTGATCTGGATGACCCGGCCGGTCGCGGTGGTGGCGGTCGCCATGCTCGTCAGTTCCTCCTGGGTTCGCGCGTCAGCGGGCCTGCGCGCCGGTCGCGATCTCGATCATCTCGCGGGTGATGTTCGCCTGGCGAACCTTGTTGTAGCTCAGCGTGAGGTCCTCGATCAGGTCCTCGGCGTTCTCGGTCGCGTTCTTCATGGCGACCATGCGGCTCGATTCCTCGCTCGCCTTGGCCTCCAGGACCGCCTGGTAGATCCGGGTGGCCACGTAGCGCGGCAGGAGCTGTTCGAGGACGGCGCCCGGGTTCGGCTCGAAGATGAACTGGCGGCCGGGGATGCCCTCGGCATCCGGCGACGGCTCGATCGGCAGCAGGTGGGCGAGCGTCGGGCGCTGGACGAGCGTCGACACGAAATGCGAGTAGATGATGTCGATCCGGTTGTACTCGCCCGACAGGTAGTCGTCGGTGACGAGCCGGGTCAGCGGCAGGACGTCGGCGAAGGTCGGCCGGTCGCCGAACCCGGCGAAATGGGCCTCGATCGGGACCCGCGCCCGGCGCATCGCGTCGCGGCCCTTCCGCCCGATCGTGACGAACGCCAGGTCGCCGCTGTGCTCGGTGATCTCGCGGGCCGCGAACCGGACCGCGTTCGAGGTGAACGGCCCGGCCAGCGGCCGGTCGGTCGTGATGAACACGACGAGCCGCTTGCCCTCGGCCGGGCGGACCAGCAGCGGGTGATCGTCGCCGCTCAGGACCGAGGCCAGGTCGGCGAGGACCTCGTCGAGCTTCTCGCTGTACGGGCGGGACGCGAGCGTCGCGTCCTGGGCGCGCTTGAGCTTGCTCGCGGCCACGAACTGCATCGCCCGGGTGATCTGCTTGATGTTCCGGACCGAGCCGATCCGCCGCCGGATATCCCGCTGGCTAGGCATGACGTGCCGATCTCAGGGGCGGCCGCTGCGGTCGGATCCATGACGTCGTTGCCGCCTGCGCGCGCTCGCTCACGCACCTCGGGGTGCGCTCGCTCACGTGCTCGGCTCCGCCTCGTCCTGGACCGCCGGAGCGGCCGATGGCTCTGCTCACGGCTTCAGGCGAGGAAGGACTGGCGGTAGTGGGCGATCGCCTCGTCGAAGGCGGCCGCGAGCTCGTCGGTCATCGTCTTCGTCTCGGCCAGCTCGGTCAGGATGGCCGGCTTCTCGGACTCGAGGTAGCGGTAGAAGCCGGTCTCCCACTCCTTGACCCGCGGCGTCGGGATGTCGTCGAGGGCGCCCTTCGTCGCGGCGTACAGGATCGCGACCTGCTTCTCGACGCCGAGCGGCTGGTACTGCGGCTGCTTGACGACCTCGGACAGCTTCTCGCCCCGGGTCAGCTGGTCCCGGGTGGCCTTGTCGAGGTCCGACGCGAACTGGGCGAACGCGGCGAGCGCCCGGTACTGGGCCAGGTCGAGCTTGAGCGGCCCGGCCACCTTCTTCATCGCCTTCGTCTGGGCGGCGGAGCCGACGCGCGACACCGAGATGCCGATGTTCAGGGCCGGCCGCTGGCCCGAGTTGAACAGGTCGGTGTCGAGGAAGATCTGGCCGTCGGTGATCGAGATCACGTTCGTCGGGATGTAGGCCGACACGTCGCCGGCCTGCGTCTCGATGATCGGCAGGGCGGTCAGCGAGCCGCCCCCGTTTTCGTCGTTGAGCCGGGCTGCCCGCTCGAGCAGCCGGCTGTGGAGGTAGAAGACGTCACCCGGGTAGGCCTCGCGGCCCGGCGGGCGGCGCAGGAGGAGCGACATCTCGCGGTACGCCCAGGCGTGCTTGCTCAGGTCGTCGTAGACGCACAGGGCGTCCTTGACCAGGCCCTGGCCGGCGATCTCGACGCCGACCTCCATGATCTCCTCGCCCATCGCCACGCCGGCGTACGGAGCGATGTACTGGACCGGAGCGGGGTCCTCGGCGCCGGCGACGACGACGATCGTGTGCTCCATGGCGCCGTGCTGCTCGAGCACCGCCACGGTGTTGGCCACGGTCGACAGCTTCTGGCCGATCGCGACGTAGATGCAGACGAGGCCCTTGCCCTTCTGGTTGATGATCGTGTCGATCGCGATCGCGGTCTTGCCCGTCTGGCGGTCGCCGATGATCAGCTCGCGCTGGCCACGCCCGATCGGGATGAGCGCGTCGATCGCCTTGATCCCGGTCTGGACCGGCGTGTCGACCGACTGGCGGACGATGACCCCGGGCGCGATCCGCTCGATCGGACGGGTCTTCCTGGCGTTGATCGGGCCCTTGTCGTCGAGCGGGCGTCCGAGCGGGTCGACGACCCGGCCGAGCAGCTCGGGGCCGACCGGCACCTCGACGACGCGACCGGTCGTCTTGACCGTGTCGCCTTCCTTGATCGCGGTCGAGTTGCCGAGAAGGACCGCGCCCACGGTCTCCTCCTCGAGGTTGAGCGCCATGCCCATGACCCCGCCCGGAAACTCGAGGAGCTCCGACGCGAGGGCGCCGTCGAGCCCGTAGATCTGGGCGATCCCGTCACCGACCTCGACGACCGTGCCCACGCTGCGGGTCTCGGCGCCCTGGTCGAACGACTCGATCGCCGATCGGATGACGCTGATGATCTCGTCGGAACGAATGGCCATTGGCTGGGTCTCCTAGAGGGCGCCCGAGACGAGCTGGCTGCGGAGTCGCTCGAGGCGGCCCCGGACGCTCCCGTCGATCAGGCGGTCGCCGACCCGGACGACGAGGCCGCCGAGCAGGCTCGGATCGGTCTCGACGGACAGCCGGACCTGGCCGCCGGTGAGTTGCTCGAGGCGCCGGGTCAGCGCGCCGACCTCGGATTCGTCGAGGGCCGACGCGCTGGTGGCGGTCGCGTGGGTGATCCCGCGGCGCTCGTCGTCGAGGCGCCCGAACGCCTCGACCACTCGCGGCAGGTCGTCGATCCGGCCGCGCCGGATCATGAACAGGACGAGGTTGAGCGTCGGGGCGCCGATCGCCGACGCCAGGCCCGCGCGGACCGCCTCCTCGCGGACGGACGTCGCGATCGCCGGGTTGTGGATCGCCGCCTCGACCGGCGGATCGGCAAGCGCGGCCGCCGCGGTCTCGAGGTCGCGCCGCCAGGCATCGACCGTGCCGTCCCGGACGGCGATCTCGAACGCGGCCTCGGCGTAGCGCCGCGGAGCCGTGGTCATGAGCCGGGCCATCAGCCGTTCGACCCCGAGTCCGCGGTCTCGCGGATGAACTGCTCGACGAGCCGCCGCTGGCGGTCGTCGCTCATCGTCTCGCCGACGACCCGGCCGGCCGCCGCGAGAGCCAGGTCGGCGACCTCCGCCCGGAGATCGGCGAGCGCGCGCTGCTTCTCCGATTCGATGTCGCTGGCCGCCTGGGCACGCAGGCGCTCGAGCTCCTCGCGCGTCGCCGCGATGTCCGCGTCGCGCGTCTCCTGGGCCACCTTCTGGGCGCGATCGATGATCTCCTTCGCCTCGCGGCGGGCCTGCGAGATGGCCTCCGATCGCTCGGCGGCCGATTGCTCGCGCTCGAGACGCGCCGCCTCGGCGTCGGCCAGCCCCTGCTCGATCCGGGCTCGCCGGTCGGCGAGCATCTTCGCGATGGGCTTGGCGAAGAACGCCTGGAACAGCGCGTAGAACAGGATGAAGTTCGCCGCGGCGACGATGATCCAGAAGAAGTTGATCGTCAGGCCGCCCGCCGGCTCGGCCGCCGCCAACCGCGCGACGTCCCCGGAAGCCGCTCCGGCCAGCGCAAACAGACCCACTCGCAGCTCCTCGCCGGCCCTATGCCGGCTTGATGAAGATCGCCAGCAGGCCGACCACGATCGCGAGGACGCCGAGGCCTTCGGCGAACGCCGCGAGGATGATCGACAGGCCGCGGATCTGGCCCGCCGCGTCCGGGTTCCGTCCGATCGCCGACGCTGCCAGTCCGGCCAGGATGCCGATCCCGATGCCGGGGCCGATGACGCCCATCGCGGCGAGACCCGCTCCGATGTTCTCCATTGAGTGCTTCCTCCTTCGCCCGGCCGGCGGCCGGGTTGATCTGGGACCTGGG
This sequence comes from uncultured Chloroflexia bacterium, assembly GCA_963813705.1. Lineage (GTDB taxonomy): Bacteria > Chloroflexota > Limnocylindria > Limnocylindrales > CSP1-4 > Chersky-267. Next base: position 727,852 of record CAWFAH010000011.1, on the reverse strand, counting down.
TGGTGGATCGGTCAGTGGGCCGGCGCAGCCGCCGGACCGGACTGGGACTCCGTGATGGCGGCGATGCCCTCGTCCGCGAGCTCGCCCTCCTCGTGCTCGTGGCTCTCGATCGCCAGGAGCGTGAAGATCAGGGTGAGCACGCTGAAGATGAGGGCCTGGACGAAGTTCAGGATGACCTCGAGACCGTACATGGCGACCGGCAGGACGACGAGGAACAGCGCGCTGACGGCCGCCAGGGCGACCTCGCCGCCGTAGATGTTGCCGAAGAGCCGCATCGACAGCGTGACCGGCTTGACGAACTCGAGCATGAGCTCGATGAGGCCGACGAACAGGGCGATGATCCCGGCGCCGATGCCCTTGCGGAACTCGTAGACCGGGAAGAACTTGCTCAGGTAGCCGCCGACGCCGTGGCGCCGGAAGCCCTGGAACTCGAAGAACACGAACGCCACCAGGGCGAGCCCGATCGTGATGTTGAGGTCGGATGTCGGCGCCCGGAGCTCGTCGATCTTGCCGATCGGCGGGATGAGCCCGCTCCAGTTGCAGAACAGGATGAGGACGAAGAACGAGGCGAAGAGCGGGATGTACGGCCGGGCCTCGTCCCCGCCGAGCCCGACGCCGAAGTTCTCGAGCGACTCGTAGGCGAATTCGCACAGGTTCTGGAGCGTGCGCGGGACCATCCGCATGCCGCGGGTGGCCACGAAGGCCAGGACGACGAGGATCGCCATGATGATCCACATCGTCACGATGGTCGACGTGATGCTCGGGTGGAAGGTGACCACGGCCGAGCCCTGTGGCATCGGGTTGCCCGGGTCGAGGTCGATCACGACGTGGGGCGGCGGGAACTCGAGCGTGCCGTTGATGAAGCAGACGGGAAAGGCGCAGGCGTCGCCCGGCTGGCCGCCGCGCGGGAACGGCGGCACGAACAGGAGCGCCAGGATGTCGACGGCGATGACGGCAACCACGAGGATCCCGAGGTTGCGCAGCGTCCGACGACGGCCGGAAGCCTCGCCGGCGGGGGCTCCCTCGGTCTCGGCGGGCGCCGCGACCTGCTCGCTCGACATGCTCGCTCCACACACAGGAGCGCGGCAGGCCTGCCGCGCTCTCGCCGCTCCCCGATCGGGCGTTCCGCCCGTCAGTCTTCGAACCTGGCCAGGAACCGGGTGATCAACCGATAGATCCCGACGGTGCCGATCCCGGCGCCGCCGAGGAAGCCGACGACCACGAAGATGGGCACGGTCCCCAACTGCTTGTCGACCCAGTACCCAGCCAGCGCACCAACGAGCGTGGTGACCAGCAGGAGGATGCCGATCTCAGAGAACAGGGCGAAATAGGCTCCGGCCTGGCCCGACAAAGCCCCCGGATGATAGCAGTCCCTCACGAGCCCGGGCAAACGAGGGTTGCGAGCGGGTTGCGCCGGGGGAGCCCGGTTGGCCGTGGGATCAGTGCAGGACGACGAAGGTGTCGAGGTCGACCCGTGGGCGACCCAGCGTCCCGGCCACCACGATCTGGATCGTGTGCGCGCCCACCGCCGCCCAGCGGGTGCTGAAGACGATCCGTCGGTAGGTCGTCGTCGTGGCGTGGAGGTCGACGTTCGTGACCAGGATCCCGTCGACGTAGACGTGGGCGACCCCGCGGCCACGGCTCCGGGGGCTCACCCACGAGGCCGCCGAACCGAGGAAGCTGAACGTGGCGCTGGCGCCCGCCGTGCCCGACCACTTGTCCGCGCCGCCTGAGTCGGACGTGGTGTGCGACGTCCCCCACGGCCCGGCATAGACGATTGCGCCCGACGATTCCTGCGAGCGGGTTGCGCGGAACGAGGTCGCCGTGGACCACGCACCGACGTTGCCGACCGTGTCGATCGCGCGGACGCGATACGCGTAGCGCTTGCCGAGCGTGACGGTCCGGGACGCGCTCGACGGCTTGGGGGTCGACAGGCTCACCGTCCGGAACGGTCCGCTGTTGTAGCTCTCCTGGAGCTGGATCGTCTTGACACCGGTTCCGAGATCGGTGGCTGCCCAGTAGACGCGGATCTTCGCCGTCGTCGACCCGAGCGGGCTCGGCCCGACCACGCCCTCAGTGGGAACCGTCACGCTCGGCTTGGTCGCGTCCGGCGAGATGATCACGACCACGATCGCCGAGTTCTCCCGCATCTGGTCGTCGATGATCGTGTAGCGGAAGCTGTCGGACCCGGTTGCGAGCCCGGTCGGGTCGTAGGTCAGCCCCGTGCCGCCTCCGATGATCGTCACCTTGCCCTTGGCGCCCTGGGTGACCGACGCAATCGTCAGTGGGCCGCCCTGCCTGTCCAGATCGTTGGCGAGGACCGGGATCGCGGTCGGGCCGCTGCCCTGGATGATCGGCGGGAAGTCCGTCGGGGCGACATCGTTCCGGGCGATCGGGTCGGGCGAGACGAGGATGCTCATCGTCGCCTCGTTCGAGTCGCCCGTGCCGTCGTTGGCCTTGAACGTGAACGAATCCGAGCCCTGGAAGGTGCCGGTCGGGGTGTAGGTGTAGGTGCCATTCGCGTTGATGACAACGGTTCCGTGAGCCGGCGCGACCGTCCCGCCGGCGAACGTCAGGGTGTCGCCATCGACGTCCGCGCATGAGCCGATCGATGCGTTGAGCGCGGCGCCGACGAAGGTCGCGTTACTGTCGCTGGCGCAGGTCGGCAGGTCGTTCACCGGGGTCACGGTGATCTTGAATGTCTGGGCAGCCGAGGTATCGATTCCGCCGTTCAGGGTCCCGCCGTTGTCATGCGCCTCGAATCCGATCGTGGCGCTGCCATTTGCATTCGGCGCCAGGGTGTAGGTGAGGACGCCGGTCGGGCTGAGCGCCGGCTCGACCGAGAAGAGCGCCGAGTTCGTATCGGATGAACGGATGAAGTCGACGACCTGCGGGGCCTCATCGAGCGGCCCCTCGCTGATCGCGGTCGCCCAGGGACTGGGCGACCCCGTCTGGACGCCGACGGCGTCCTCGGCAACCGTCTGGTTCGGTCCCTTCGTGAAGCTCGGTGCATCGTTCACGGGGGTGATCGTGATGGTGAAGCTCTGCGTTGCACTCGTGTCGTCGCCGCCGTTGTCGGTCCCTCCGTTGTCGACGGCGTGAAGCGTGATCGTCGACGTCCCGTTCGCGTTCGGGGCGGGGGTGAAGGTCAGCGTGCCATTGGAAGTCACTGCCGGTCCGGCGGAGAACAGATCCGGGATGTCGCTGTCGACGACGAAGGTCACGGACTGGCCACTCTCGTCGGGCGGTCCCGCGCTGACGTTGGTCGCCCACCCAGAGATCGACTGGGAGCCAGCGTCTTCGAGCACGATCGGGTTTCCGCCCTTCGTGAAGCTCGGCGGGTCGTTCACCCCCATCAGCGTGATGGTGAAGGTGACCGTCGAGCTCGTGTCGTCGCCGCCGTTTGCCGTGCCGCCGGTGTCTTGCAGGTAGACGCTCACGGTGGCCGACCCATTGGCGCTGGCCGCGGGCGTGAACGTCAGGGTCCCAATCGGGCTGATCGCCGGATCGATCGAGAAGAGCGCCGTATTGTCGTTGGAGACGTGGAACACGACGGTCTGACTGATCTCGTTCGAGGGTCCTTCGAGGATGTTGGTCGCCCAGCCCGGGATCGACTGCGCCGGATCGTTCTCGGACACCGACTCATTCGGGCCTTTGGTGAACGTCGGTGGGTCGTTCACGGGAGTTACCGAGATCGCGAAGGACTGGCTCGGGCTGTCGTCTGTAGGGCCTCCTCCGTCGTCGTGGGCGTGGAGGGTGATCGCCGCCGAGCCATTGGCGTTCGCGGCGGGCGTGTACCGAAGAGTCCCGCTGGAATCGACCTGTGGCTGGCTCGAGAACAGGGCTGAATTCGTGTTCGAGTCGATCGCGAACGCGACTGCCTGACCGCTCTCGTCCGGCGGTCCCGGGCTGATGGCCGTCGCCCACGGATTCACCGTCTGGGGGCCGGCGTCCTCGAGGACTGTCTGGTCTGCGCCCTTCGTGAATGACGGCGGATCGTTAACGCCGGAGATGTCGATTTGGAACGTCTGGGTCGAGCTCGTGTCGACCCCGCCGTTCTCTGTGCCCCCGTCGTCTTTCAAGTACACGCTGACCATTGCCGTGCCATTCGCGCTCGCCGCAGGCGTGAACGTCAGGGTTCCGGCCGGACTGATGGCCGGCTGCGAAGAGAACAGTGCGTTGTCGTCGTTCGTGACATTGAACGAAACCGATTGGCTGCTCTCGTTGGTCGGCCCTTCGAGGATGTCCGTTGCCCATCCAGAGAACGACTGCGCCGGTGCGTTCTCCGCGACGGTCTTGTCGGGGCCTTCGGTGAAGCTCGGTGGATCGTTGACGCTCGTGACCGTGATCGTGATCGTGGTCGGATCAGACGTCCCGCCGCCGTCGCTCACGGTGAAGACGAACGAATCTGTTCCGTTGAAGTCGGCGAACGGCGAATAGGTGAACGAGCCGTCAGTCGAGTTCAGCGACAACGAGCCGCTGATGACATCGTTCGTGACCTCGTAGTCAGCATTGTTCGCATCGAGGTTGGTGCACGACGTGATCTGCCCGTTGAGGGTGTCGTCCTCGAGGACGGAAGCCGTGTCGTTCGTGCAGGTCGGTGGCGTGCCATTGTCCGCGCTGACGGATGCGGGTGCGATCAGCCCGACGATCAGGAGCGCTACGAGGGCGGCGGCACGCCATCTACTGAACATTGATTGTCCGAGAGGCCGAGTCGGTGCCTCCTGAGCCGCTGACGATCACGGCCGCGGAATACACGTTTGCATCCATATACGCGTGCGGAGGGAGGACGACGACCCCGCTCGGTGGGATCGTGCCGCTGTCTGATCCGCCGTCGTCGTACGTAATGACATACGAATCAGCGTGAGACGAGGTGATCGTGAACGTCACCGCGCCCCCAGGTGGAATTGTAGTGAGGTCGGCAGTCAGGCTCACTGTTGGTGTCGGCGGTTTGGGCGTTGGTGTTGGCTTCGGCCTCGGCTTGGGGGTTGGGCGCGGCGTCGGAGCCAGAGCCGCCGTCGGTGCCGGCGTCGGCTGAGGCCGCAGAGTCGGCCTCGGCGTCGGGACGGGGGTCGGAGTGGGCGTCGACGACACGAGAACGGTCTGCGTCGGCGACGGGTTCGGATCGGCCGTCGCGACCGCGTCGGGCGACGAGCTCGGTGGCGCTGTCACGATGATCACCCGCGGGGTTGGGGCCGGGGTTGCTGTTTCGCTCAGCACGTCACCCTTCGGTTGTGTCGGCAGGAAGTTCGCGAAGGCGACGACCAGGCCGCCGAGGATGAGCGCCGCGCCGGCCGTGTCGCGGACCATGCGCGCTCGCGACGGACGCTCCGGGCGGACCGGCACGACGGGCTGGGTCGCGAATGGTGCCGCGGCCGGCCCGGAGACGACGATCCGCCCCGGCTGGAGGTGGACCGGGCCCTCGGGCGCGTCGCCCAGGCGCCGGGCCAGGTCGTAGGCGCTCATGTCCTGGGCGGAGGGAGACTTCCGTCCCGACGCTCGCCCGAGGGTCACAGCGCTGAAGATGCTGCCGAGTCCGCGCCGGAAGACCCGGATCGCGCGGAATCGCGAGACCGGACGGTTCTGGACGCCTCGCCACCGCCAGGTTTCGACCGCCTCGTACGCCACCACGAGGGCGACGACAAGGAAGGCAAGGCCAAGGATGAGTTGCTCGTTCATGGATCCCCGAGGGACCGGCCGCCCGGGGCACTTGGGCGGTCGCGGACCGATGCTAGCACCGGTCCGTCACGAGGGGTACCAATGGGCTAGGACCTTCGTTGACCGGTTGCACCGGGAGTCCCCGGCGACCCTACCGGACCCCGCCGGAGTCCCCTGCGAAGGGGTCAGGCCCGGTCCGGCGAGACCTCGCCGGCGCCCGTCGGAGGGTCCCCGGACGGCGCCGTTGGGGCGTCGGATCGCGGGCTCGCACCGCTATCGGGGGGTTCCAGGCGCTCCGCGGGTGGCGGGGACGCCGGTCGGTCGGCAACCGGGGCCGGCGAGGCCGGCCGGTCAACCGTCGGCGCCGTGCTCGCTGGCGTGCCGTTGTAGCTCTCCGCCTCGAGATCCTCCTGGACCGTCGGCCGGCCGGTGAGCAGGAACAGGACGATCCCCGACGCCACGACCACCCCGAGGAACGCGTAGAGCTGGCCGGCCCCGGACAGGACGAAGGTCAGCGCGGCGAGCGCCGCCGTGATCGCGTAGATCAGGAGGACCGTCTGGGTGTGGCTCAGCCCGAGGTCGAGCAGGCGGTGATGGACGTGACCGCGGTCGGGCGTGAACGGCGACCGGCCCCCCGCGACCCGTCGGACGATGATCCAGAACGTGTCGATGATCGGGACGCCGAGCACGAGCAGCGCCACCGCGACCTTGGCCGTCCCGAGAATCGACAGCACGGCCAGGGTGAACCCGACGAACATCACCCCGCTCGTCCCGACGAAGATCGAGGCGGGGTGGAAGTTCCAGCGCAGGAACCCGAGCAGCGATCCGGCGAGGACGAAGCACAGGACGGCGATGAACGGCTGCCCGAAGGCTCCGACCGCGGTCGTGAGGCTGATCAGGCCGAGGGTGACGGCGGCGATGAACGAGATGCCCGATGACAGCCCGTCGAGGCCGTCGATGAAGTTGATGCTGTTGATCATCCCGACGATCCAGATCACGGTGAACGCCCAGGCGAAGACCCCGTTGAGCGGGATCGTGCCCGGCCCGAACGGGTTGGCGATCGAAATCGACCTGGACGCCGGCGATGACGACGAGCACGGCCACCGCGAGCTGACCGGCGAGCTGCCAGCGCGCCCGGATCTGGAGCACGTCGTCGAGGAAGCCGATCGCCGCGGCCACGACGCCGCCGATGAGCAGGGCGCCGATCTCCTGCGGGGCAACGCTGCCGGGGATCACGACCGAGCCGATGTCGCCCCGGTCGACGAGCACGACGACGATGACCGCCACCGGAAGGAAGGCCGCGACCACGGCGAGCCCGCCGCCGCGCGGCACCGGCCGGATGTTGACCCGTCGCTCGTCGGGACGATCGACCAGCCCGAACGCTCGGGAGAACCGTCGGACGGCCGGGGTCAGGACGAGCGCAAGGAGTGCGGCCGCGGCGAACGCGACGGCGATCGCCGGGACGATCGCGCCGGCGTTCGAGATGAAGGTCATCAGTCCTCGGTCAGGCCCGGGACGGGATACCGCTCGACGATCGCGGCGACCTCGTTGGCCAGCACCGCCTGGGCCGCCGGCTCGTCGCGGCGAAGGATGGCCTCGACGATGATCCGGCCGATCGAGCGCATCTCGTCCTCGCCGAACCCGCGGCTCGTCGTCGCCGGCGTCCCGATCCGGATCCCCGACGCCGTGTTCGGTGGGTTCGTGTCGAACGGGATGCCGTTCTTGTTGACGGTGATCCCGATCTCGTCGAGGAGGTGCTCGGCCTCCCGGCCGGTCACGCCGAACGGGGTCACGTCGGCGAGGATGAGGTGGTTGTCGGTCCCGCCGGAGATCAGCCGCATCCCGCCATCCGTCAGCGTCTCGGCCATCGCCCGCGCGTTCGCCAGCACCTGGCGCTGGTAGTCCCGGAACTCGTCGCTCAGGGCGAGCTTGAAGCCGACCGCCTTGCCGGCGATGACGTGCTCGAGCGGACCGCCTTGGACGCCGGGGAAGACGCTCCGGTCGATCGTCGCCGCGAAGGTCGGCTTGACCATCGGGTAGTCGGCGGGATCGGCGGTCGGCGGCAGCTCGTGCCGGCCGAAGATGAGCCCGCCGCGCGCCCCCCGGAGCGTCTTGTGGGTCGTCGTCGTGACCAGGTCCGCATGGGGGAACGGGCTCGGGTGGAGCCCCGCCGCCACCAGCCCCGCGACGTGGGCCATGTCGACCCACAGGAGCGCCCCGACCGAGTGGGCGATGTCGGCCATCCGCTCGAAGTCGATGATCCGCGGGTAGGCGCTGGCGCCGCCGATGATGAGCTTCGGGCGGACCTCGTTGGCCTGCTGCTCGAGCGCGTCGTAGTCGATCCGCTCGTCGTCCCGGCGGACCCCGTAGCCGTGGACGTCGAAGTAACGGCCGCTGAAGTTGAGCGCCATCCCGTGGGTCAGGTGGCCGCCCTGGTCGAGCTTCATCCCGAGCACGCGGTCGCCGGGGTTGACCGTGCTCATGTAGGCGGCCATGTTCGCCTGCGCCCCGGAGTGCGGCTGGACGTTGACGTGCTCCGCACCCGGGAACAGCTCGAGCGCGCGCTCCTGGGCCAGCCGCTCGGCGACGTCGACGAACTCGCAGCCGCCGTAGTAGCGCTTGCCGGGCAGCCCCTCGGCGTACTTGTTCGTCAGCCAGCTGCCCTGCGCCTCGAGCACCGCCGCATAGACGTAGTTCTCGCTCGCGATCAACTCGACCTTGCGGTGCTGGCGATGGCGCTCGCCGACCATGGCCGCCCACAGGTCGGGATCGACCTCGGCGATCGGGGCCCAGGCGAGTCCGGTCGGGGCGGTGGCGGTCATCGGGTCCCTCGCGCTTCGGCGTTCCGCGGATCGATCCCGGTCGGTCGACCGGGCCATGGTCCCACAACGATCGGGTCCGTCGCGTCACGCGATCCCGATCGCCGGTCCGTCAGCCGCCCAGCCTGTGCTCCAGGCCCGCCTCGTCGAGGACGGCCGCCAGGGACGCCAAGGGGATCGCTCCGAGGCGCAGGATCCGCGGCAGGCCGGCGCTGCAGTCGACGACGGTCGAGGCGACGCCACCGGGCGCCGGACCGCCGTCGAGGATGACCGCGAGGTCGCCCGCGTCGCCGAGCTGCGCGAGGACGCTCGCGACGTCGGTCGCCGGTGGCTCGCCCGACCGGTTCGCCGAGCTCACCGGTAGCGGGCCCATGGCCGCCGCGAGCGCGCGCGGGGCGTCATGCGCCGGCAGTCGGAGGCCGATCGTCGCGGCGCCGCCGGTCAGCTCGGGCGGGAGCAGCGCATCGGTACGCTGCGGGACGACCAGGGTGAGTCCGCCCGGCCAGAACGCCGCCGCGAGGACGTGCGCCGCCGCGTCGAGCGCGCCGACGTCGTCCGCCTGGCGGTGGTCCGTGACGAGGAGCACGATCGCGCGGTCGAGCGGCCGGCGCTTGGCCGCGAACAGCCGCCCGAGCCCGCCGGGGGCGTTGAGCGCGACCGCCAGTCCATACACGGTGTCGGTCGGCAGCGCCACGAGGGCGCCGCGGTCGAGCGCCTCGACGGCCAGCGCCCGTCCCGCGGCGTCGTCCGGGACCACCCGCGGGCTCACCGCGCCGCCCCACCCGCGGCGAGCAGGGTCACGTTCTGCGGTGCCGCCCGGCCGGCGAGCACGAGCGCCTCGATGACCTGCGCGGCACCCTCGTCGGCCACCGGCGGGGCCACGTAGCGGGCCACGGCCTGGACGCCGTCCGGTGCGGACGCCATCGCCACGCCATGGCCGGCCGCGGCGATCATCTCGAGGTCGTTGAACTGGTCGCCCATCGCCAGGGTCTGCTCGAGCGGGATCCCGAGCCGGTGGGCAAGCCACGCCACCGCCCGCCCCTTCGAGACGCCGGGGGCAAGGAACTCCAGGAACTCGGGGTGGCTGACGGTGACCGCGGCACGGCCGGCGAAGTGGGATCGGGCCTCGGCCAGGTACGCCAGCGGCGCGCCGGCGTCGCCGACCGCGAGGACCTTCGAGACGGGGTGGCGGATCCAGCGCTCCAGGTCGGGCACGATCTCGGCCCGCGCCCCGAGGAACGCCGAGTAGTCGTCGGTCCGCGGGTCACCGGCCGGGATGATGAACCGCTCGAGATGGTTGAGATGGGGGTTGAACCCCCGCTCCCTCGTCCAGCGGATCGTCTCGCGGGCCACCTCCGGCGCGAGCGGACGGTGGTAGACGAGCCGGCCGAGCCGCGGGCGACCCGCGACGGGCCGTGGCAGCTCACGGACGAGCGCGCCCTGGTAGGCGATGATCGGATCGCGCAACCCGAGCACGTCGGCGAACGGCTGGGCGCTCGTGGGCATCCGCCCGGTCGCGAGCGCGACGTGCACGCCGCGCCGGACGGCGTCGCGGATCGCGGCCCGGGTCCGCGGCAGGACGACGAGATCGGGCCCGACCAGCGTCCCGTCGAGATCGAGCGCGAGCAGCCGGATCGGGAACCGCGGGTCCGCCATGCGGTCAGCGCGATGGCTCGGTCGGCGGACTCCCGGCGCGGCCGTGCTCGATCCGGACGACCCGCGGCAGCCCGGCCAGGTCGGGCAGGATCTCGGTCGTCCAGGCCGGCATGCGCGTCTCGACCTCGGCGCGCACCGCGTCGGCCTGGTCGGCGCCGATCTCGAGCAGCGCCACGCCGTCCGTGCGGACGACCCGTGGCAGGCGGTCGAGCAGCGCCCGGATCACGTCGAGCCCGTCCGGGCCGCCGTCGAGCGCCTCGCGGGGCTCGAACGAGGCCGCGACCGGCAGCGCCGGGATCACGTCCGTCGGGATGTACGGCAGGTTGGCCGCCACGACGTCGAGCAGCTCCCCGTCGAGCGGCAGCAGGTCGGCGACGACGAACTCGATCCGATCGGCGACGCCGTGGCCGACCGCGTTCTCGCGGGCCAGCTGGAGCGACTCGGGGCGCAGGTCGGTGGCCAGGATCTTGACCTCGTCGAGCATTCGCCGCCGGCGGAGCTGGACGGCGAGCGCGATGGCGATGGTGCCCGCCCCCGTCCCGACGTCGGCGACCCGGATCGGCGGCGTACCCGACGGGCGCGGACCGGCCAGGAGCCGTGTCACGACCTCGGCCTCGGCCAGCTCGACGACGCGCTCAGTCTCGGGTCGCGGGATCAGCGCCCGCGGGTCGCTGGCGAAGGCGAGCCCGTGGAACTCCTTGATCCCACGGATGTAGGCGATCGGCTCGCCCTGCTCGCGCCGGGCGAGGTCGGCCTGGAACGCGGCCGCTGCCCCCTCGCCGACCTGGGTCTCGGGGTAGGCCACGATCCGGGTCCGGTCGAGCCCGACGGCCTTGCCGAGGAGCAGCTCCGCGTCGAGCCGGGGGCTCTCGGAGCCGGACGCCCGGAGCCGCTCGACCCCGGTCCTGAGGAGCTCGTCGACAGTCGCCATGGGCGTGGCGTTCGGCGGCTCGGCCTCAGCCGGCCGCACCGTCCTCGCCGAGGTCGGCCAGCCGCTCGGCCTGGTCGGTGGTGATCAGGGCGTCGATCAACCGGTCGAGGTCACCTCCGAGCACGCGGGGCAGGTTCGACAGGTCCATCCCGATCCGGTGGTCCGTCACCCGGTCCTGGGGGTAGTTGTAGGTCCGGATCTTGTCGGCCCGGTCGCCCGCTCCGATCATCGACCGGCGAGCGGCCGAGTCGGCGGCCCGCTGCTCCGCGCGCTGGTCCTCGAGCAGCCGGGCGCGCAGCACGGCCAGCGCCTTGGCCTTGTTCTTGTGCTGGCTCTTCTCGTCCTGGATCTCGACCACCTTGCCCGTGGGCAGGTGGGTGATGCGTACCGCCGAGTCGGTCGTGTTGACCGACTGGCCGCCGGGGCCCGACGAGCGCTTGACCTCGATCCGCAGGTCCTTGTCCTCGTCGATCTCGATCTCGTTCTCCTTGACCTCGGGCAGCACGACCACCGTCGCGGTCGAGGTGTGGATCCGCCCGGAGGACTCGGTCGCCGGGACGCGCTGGACGCGGTGGGTCCCGCCCTCGAACTTGAGCCGGGAGTAGGCACCGTCCCCGCTGACCTCGACGATCGCCTCCTTGATCCCGCCGATGCCGGTCTCGTTGAGCGAGATGGCATCGGTCTTGAAGCGGTGCTTGTCGGCGTAGGCCAGGTACATCCGGAGCAGCTCGGCCGCGAACAGGGCCGCCTCCTCGCCACCGGCCCCGGCGCGGATCTCGAGGATGACGTTGCCGTCGTCGGCCGGGTCGCGGGGCAGCAACAGGACCTTGAGCTCGTCGATCTGGCGGGCCTCGTCCGCCTCGAGCCGGGTGACCTCGTCTCGGGCGAGCGTCCGGAGCTCGTCGTCGGTCTCCCCGTCGCGCATCTCGCGCGCGCCGGCCAGCTCGGTCCGCGTCTGCTCGAGCCGCCGGACCGCGGACACGACGGGCTCGAGCCGGGCGAGCTCCTGGCCGAGCCGCCGCAGCGCGTCGGGATCGGTGGCCGTCTCCGGCCTGGCGAGCTCGGCCTGGACGGCCTCGTAGCGCGCGACGACCTCGCGGAGCGCGTCGTCGATCATGCGCCGGGTGCGGGTCGCTCGGTCTCGACCGGGCCCGTCGGACCGGCGGCGACGACGTCCGCGACCGGCTCGATCGCGACCGGCGGGGGCTCGGCCGCCGCCAGATCCGCGGCACGCTGCTCGCGCATCCGCGCCTCGGCATCGGCGAGGGGCTCGCGCTCGAACGCGGCACTCCCATCCGGGACCGCCTCACCGTCGGCGACCAGGGCCTGCTCCATCGACACGATGGCGACCTCGATCATGTCGTCGGTCGGCTGGCGGGTCGTGATCTTCTGGACCCAGATACCCGGGGTCATGATCGCCCGGACGACCGGGTTGGCCCGATAGCGGGCGCCGAGCTTGAGCAGCTCGTAGCCCACGGCGGCGATGACGGGGATCAGCAGGATCCGGCTGGCGACCATGACCAGCGGGGTCTGGCGGCCGACCAGGCTGAACATGATGATCGACAGGGCGATCACCACGACGAGGAACTCGGTGCCGCAGCGCTGGTGGGCGGTCGGGTACTTGCGCACCTCGGCGGTGGTCAGCGGGTCGCCCGCCTCAAGGGCGTGGATCGTCATGTGCTCCGCGCCGTGGTACTGGAAGACGCGCTGGACGTCCTTGGCCTGGGCGATGAGCAGCAGGTAGCCGAGGAAGATCGCGACCCGGATGAGGCCCTCGACGAGGTGCTGGACCAGGCCGTTGTCGATCTGGCTCGTGGTGACCGAGGCGATCACGAGGGGCAAGAGGAAGAAGATGCCGATCCCGGCCGCCAGGGTGACCACGAGCATCAGGGCGATCGCCCGGCGCCCGAGCTCGACGCCCTCCTCCGAGGCGGCTAGCGACGCCGAGCGGACGAGCCAGCGGGTGCCCACGATCAGCGTCTCGTACAGGACGACCAGCCCGCGCACGAACGGCAGCTTCGCCCAGCGGCTGCCGTGGAAGCCGGCGTCGAGGCGCTCGGTCTGCCAGACGATCGCGCCTTCCGGGCTGCGGAAGGCCACCGCGATCGCGTCGCGACCGCGCATCAGGACGCCCTCGATCAGGGCCTGACCACCGTAGGTGTAGCGCGCCATCGGGAAAGTCTACCGGCTCACCGGGGTCCGGCCGCGCAGCGGACCCATCGCTGGTGAACCCTGGCACCGGCCATCATGGCCCTGCCCTCGGCCGGGGCCCCCTACGCTCGGGACGACCGCTCCAGCCGCTTCTGGAACCGCTCGACCTGCCCGGCCGTGTCGATGATCGTCTGCTTGCCGGTATAGAACGGGTGGCAGTTGCTGCACACGTCGACCCGCAGCTCCTGCCGGGTCGAGCCCACGGTGAACGTGGTGCCACACGAGCCGCAGTGGACCTCGGCCTGGTAGTACTTGGGATGGATGTCGGGCTTCACGAGGTTCTCCTCCGGCGCCGTCCGTGCGGGTCATCGCCCGCCGGTGGTCGTCGGCTACGGTGCTGGCGATGCGTCGGCCGCGACGGGCTCGACGCGGATGCGCTTCTTCGACTTGGTCTGGTGCTCGAAATGGACGGTTCCGGTGACGGTCGCGAAGACGGTGTAGTCACGGCCGAGCCCAGCCCCGTCACCGGCGAGGAAGGTCATCCCGCGCTGGCGGACGATGATCGACCCGGCGGGCACGAGCTGGCCGTCGCCGACCTTGACGCCGAGCCGCTGGCCGACGCTGTCGCGGCCGTTCTTCGAGCTCGATCCGGCTTTCTTGTGGGCCATCGCTAGCCATCCTTCTTCGGGCTGCGCGGCTTCTTGGCCGCGGGGGTCGTCGTGTCGTCCGACTTCGTGGCCGGCGCCCGCTTGGCCGCCGGCTTGGGCGGCGTGGCCGCGTCGGTCGAACCGCCGGCCTTCGCGCTCGTCGCGCCACGCTTGGCGGCCGGCGCCGCGGCCTTCGCGCCGGTCGAGCGTCCGGATGCCTTGGGGGCTGTCGCCGTGTCCCCCTTTGGCTCGGCCTTCGGGGCCTTGCCCGCGGCGAGCTTGGCTGCGAGCGCGGCGTCCTCGGCGGCCTGGCGTCGCGCGGCCTCCTCCAGGCGCTGACGCTCGGTCTTGGCGTCGGCCTCGGCCTGGCGGACCTCGGACGCGGCGCTCTTGCCGTTCAGGACGATATCGGCGATGCGCAGGACGTGGAGCTCCTGGCGATGGCCCTTCTTGACCCGGCGGCGCGCCTTCGGCCGGTACTTGAACGAGATGAGCTTCGGCCCGCGCTCCTGGCGGAGGACCTCGGCGCTCACGCTCGCCTCGGCGACGACGGGCCGGCCGATCGCTGTCGTGTCGCCGTCGGCCACGAGCAGGACCCGCTCGAGGGTCACCGTGTCGCCGGCCTGGGCGTCGATCAGCTCGACCTCGAGCTGGGTCCCAACCTCGACCCGATACTGCTTGCCGCCGGTCTCGATGACTGCGTACATGGATCCTCGTGACGGTACCTGCGACCACCGCCGGGGCGGTCGCGTTGACGGACAGGGTGAGACGCCGACCTGCATCGGGCGCGAACGCAGATGGTACGGCCAGCCCGCCCGAGCGTCAAACGACGGCTGCGCGCCGCCCGCCCGATCCGACTGGGATCGCGCTCACCGGGGGCCGTCGGTTGGGCCGAGGTCGTCGACCGTCAGCAGGCGCTCGCGGACGGTCCGCACGACCGCCAGGCCGCTCGGTCCGGCCTCGGCAACCGCGCGGACGACCTCGTCGGGGCGGCCGGCCACGCCGTCGGGGGTCATCCTGAGCCGCATCCGGATCGTCGCACCCGGACTGCCGTCCGCCGCAGGCCGGGCCGACAGCTCGATCAGCAGCGGTCGCAGATCGTACGTGACCAACCGGCCCTCGCCCTTCGCCCGGCTCCGCTGGAGCGTCGGCGCGGCGAGCACGACCGCACAGGCCCGCTCGACTTCCTCGGCCGTGGCCCCGGTCACCTCGACCCGGTAGTCGGCGGCGGCGAGACGGGCGGTCAGCGTCGGGGCCCCGAGCCAGACGTCGTGGAGGTCGACGAGCCGGTGATCGGCCGGGAAGCCGGCCGCGAGCGCGGCCCACACGTCGGCCCGCGGGAGGCGTTCGGTGAGGAATGCGTCCGCCAGCTCGTGCTCGCCGGACATGCCGGCCGGCAACGGTGCTGCGAGCACGAATCGCGGCCGCGCTGCCGTCCCCTGCCCGCGGCCGAGGGCAACCGGCAGACCCGTCGCCGCGATGGCCGCCTCGAGGGGCCGCGCCGAGGTGGCGGGCCCCTCGGGGCCGGCCGCGTCCCGGGCGAACACGATCCGCCAGCGCTGCCGCGGCTCCGGGGTCGGCGGGTCGGGACGCTCAGCCACGTCTGCTAGTCTGACCGACGATGGAGGACGACGCCCGAGCCCTCCCGCCGGTCGGGAGCCGGGATCTGGCGACCGTCGCGCCAGGGTCCCGGGCGCCGGCGGTCCGCCTCCGTGCCCCCACCCCGCGGGTCGCGGTGCTGGCCGGCGCGGCCGTCATCGTCGGCCTCGTCCTGTTCGCCGCAGGCTCGGCGATCCGCCCGTTCGTCGTCGGGCTGCTGCTCGCCTACCTGCTCGACCCGCTCGTCGAGCGTTTCGCCCGGCTCGGCATGCGTCGCTGGCTGGCCGTCCTGGCGGTCTATGCCATCGCGATCGCGATCGTGGTGACCGTCCTGGCCATCGCGATCCCGCCGCTCGTCCGCCAGATCGCCACCTTCACCGACGAGCTGCCGGCGATCCTCCAGCAGATCCAGTACCAGCTCGACCACCTCAACGAGGTCTACGACCAGCTCGGGCTGCCCCAGGAGCTGCGCTCCATCGCCGATTCCGTCGTCGCCGCGGCGATCGACGCGGTCCACCACCTCGACATCAGCTTCCTCCGCCCGCTCGTCGACAGCGCGGCGTCGTTCGTGAGCTCGATCTTCGGGTACATCATCCTGCCGGCGTGGCTGTTCTTCCTTCTCAAGGACCGGCCACGGCTCCAGGTGGCAGCCGACCGGGCGCTGCCGGCGGAGTGGCGACCCGACGCCTGGGCGATCGTCGGGATCGTTCACGAGGTGTTCGGCAAGTGGGTCCGCGGCCAGCTCCTGCTGGGTGCGGTCGTCGGGCTGGCCTCCTTCGTCGGCTTGACCATCCTCGGCTTCGCCGTCGACGACATCTTCGGCCGCTTCGCGGTCCTGCTGGCGATCGTGGCCGGGCTGGGTGAGCTCATCCCGATCATCGGGCCGATCATCTCGGCCGTCCCGGCGGTCCTGCTCGGGCTGACGGCGGGACCGGTCCCGGCGCTCGCGGCGCTGCTCCTGTACCTCGGGATCCAGCTCGTCGAGAACAACTTCCTCGTGCCGAAGATCCAGAGCGACGCCATCGACCTCCACCCGAGCCTGATCATCACCGCCCTCGTGATCGGGGGCGCGATCTTCGGGCTGCTGGGGGCGATCCTCGCCCTGCCGGTCACCGCCGCCTTCCGGGACGTCTTCAAGTACCTCTTCCGGCGGGCGAGCGAGCTCCAGGGCGTCGAGCCGGGTGGCCCGCCCCCATCCGGGACCGACGTCGAGGCACTCGAGGCCGCCGGCGCCCGGTTCGCCACCGAGGTCGGGGCGGACGCCGTTCAATGACCGCGCCCGGGATGGACCCGTACAAGGTCCTGCTCATCGACCCCGAGGCCGACGACGAGCTGATCCAGGTCGTGTATCGCCGGCTCGCGCGCAAGTACCACCCTGACGTCAGCCCGGGCCCCGAGGCGGCGGCCAAGATGCTCGAGCTCAACGCGGCGATGGAGATCCTCGGCGATCCGATCCGCCGGCGCGACTACGATCGGGAGCGCGCCCGCCGCGAGGCGCCCGACGCCGCGTCCGCGTCCGGGCCCGCTGCCGGCGACACCGCCGCGGGGCCGTTCTCCGGGACGCCGGGATCCCCCGTCGAATCGCCCGCCGGGTCATCGGCGCCGCCCGGGCCGCCGCGACCGCAGACCGTGTCGCGCGACTGGACGAGTGGACGATCGACGATCGGTGGCGGGTATGACCCCGCCCGGATGCGCACGGCCGACGGTGACGGCGCCGCCGGACCGCCGCCCGGCAACCCGTCGGGCACCGTGCTCAACTTCGGGCGCTACGCGGGCTGGTCGCTCGGCGAGATCGCCCGCAGCGACCTCGAGTACCTCGAGTGGCTCGACCGGATGGCGATCGGACGTGCCTACCGGGACGAGATCGACGGGCTCCTCAGGCGAGCCGGACGGCGGCGCAGCGCCGCGGTCGACGACGACCGCCGGGGGCTCTTCCGCCGTCGCTGAGGCCGGCGGGCCACCGCTCGATCGGAGCAGCCGACGGACGTCGGATCAACCGTCGACGATCGGGCAGCGGCCGTCACGGGGTGTCCGGCCGGCGCGCACACTCCCTGATGGCGCCACGGCCTCGGGCATATCGGCCGACAGACATACGCTTGGCGGGTCCGTCACCACTCCGCGCGTGTCTGCCGGATGTTGATGCTCTGGAGGATGCCGAGACCGACGGCAATGCTGATCAGCGACGCGCCGCCATGGGTGATGAACGGGAGCGGGATGCCGGTGATCGGCATCACCCCGATGACCATCCCGACGTTGATGACGACCTGGACCACGAGCATCGAGGCTACACCGGCGGCGATCGCGAGCCCGAACGGATCCTGCGAGCGCCAGGCCGTCAGGAGGATCCGCCAGACGAGGGCGACGAACAGGCCGAGGACGAGCATCGCGCCGAGGAAGCCGAGCTCCTCGCACAGCAGGGCGAACACGAAGTCGGTCGTCTGGACCGGCAGGAAGTCGAGCTGGTTCTGGGTCCCGTTCGTCAGCCCCTTGCCGAAGAACCCGCCCGAGCCGACCGCGATCTGGCTCTGGATGAGCTGGTAGCCAGAGCCCTGGGGATCCGAGGCAGGATCGAGGAAGCTCAGCAGGCGCTGCTTCTGGTAGTCGCGCAGGAGGTAGGTCCAGGCGATCGGGACCGCCGCGATGATCACGGCCGCGAGGGCCGCCAGCCAGCGAACGCTCGCGCCGGACATGAACAGCATCCCGGCGACGATCCCGCCGAGGACGAGCGACGTCCCGAGGTCCGGCTGGAGCAGCACGAGCAGCCAGGCCGGGACCACGAGGACGCAGGCGCCGAGGATCGTCCAGATCGAATTCAATGTCCTCTGCCGGCTCGCGAGGTAGTTGGCGAGCACGACGATCATCAGGATCTTCGCCAGCTCGCTGAACTGGAACTGGAACGGCCCCAGCGGGATCCAGCGGGCCGCGCCGCTCACGCCGTCGCCGATCACGAGGGTGACGGCCAGCAGGCCGAGGTTGACGAAGTAGATCGGCCAGGCGAACGTCCGCAGCCACTTGTAGTCGAACACGGTGGCGACGACGAACGCGATGATGGCGAACGCCGCCCAGACGAGACCGCGGGCGAACGTCGAGCCCGGGTCGAAGATGCCGTCGCCGGCGGCGACGGTGTTGCTGTAGGCCATCGCCTGGCCGAAGCCGGCGAGCAGGACGGCGAAGATGGCCATCGGCCAGTCGAACGTGCGCCACGCGGCCCCGACCGACTTCGCGGCCCAGTCCTGGGCGCGCGCCGGCTCAGCCTTCAGCACGCCCATCAGTTGCCACCGTAGAAGTTGCCGCGGTTCAGCAGGTAGTTGAGCCGGTAGTCGTGCTTCACGTGGAAGTGCAGCTGGAGGTAGTACTTGACCATCTCCGTCGCCGTGTTGCCGACAGTGTTCGCGTCGTAGGCGAAGCCGATCACCGCCAGCTCCGAGTCGGGCTTGGCGACGCTGTGGCCCTTGGGCACGAACGCGACGAACCAGTCGTGGAAGGGCAGCCGGCCGTGCGAGTCGCGGACCCCGAACTCCGCAACGCCGGTCTTGCCGGCGATCACGATCGGCTCATCGGCCAGGTTGAACGTGTGCCGGCTCGTCACGACCTCGCGCGCCGCGAGGCGCATGATCTCGAGGTTCTTGGTCGACGCCTTGATCCGCCGGATGATCTTCGGCGTGAACGGACGCACGACCGTCCCATCGGCATCAACGATGTCGCGAACGACCTGCGGCTGCATCAGCTTGCCGCCGTTCGCAAGGGCCGCGTAGGCGTTGAGGACCTGGAGCGGCGTCGCGACGTCGTAGCCCTGCCCGATGCCCGCCTGGAGGACCTCGCCGGGGAAGATCGCCTGCCCGAACGTGTCCTGCTTCCACTTGTTGTCGGGCACGATGCCGGACGCCTCGCCGGGGAGGTCGATCCCGGACTTGGCGCCGAACCCGAGCTGGCGGGCCCAGTAGGCGAGCCGTTCGATCCCGAGGCGCTGGGACATTTGGTAGAAGAACGTGTCGCTCGAGCGGGCGAAGCCGCCCTTGATGTCGAGCCGGCCGAACCCGGCGTGGTTCCAGTCCCAGAACCGATCCGGTCCGATCTGGATATACGCCTTCGTCTGGACGAGCTCGGTCGGGCCGAGCTTCTTGTCCGACAGGACCCCGAGCGCGGTCACCAGCTTGTAGGTCGAACCCGGCGGGAATTGCTCGTTGATCGCGTGGTTGAGCAACGGTTTGTTGGGGTTCCGGAGCAAGGCCTGGAAGTCCTTGCGGCTGATGCCCTCAGCGAACTTGTTGTCGTCGTATGTCGGCAGGCTGACCATCGCCAGGATCTCGCCCGTCTGTGGGTTCTCGACGATCATCACGCCGCGCTTCAGGCCGGCGCGGCGCATCGCCCAGGTGACGGCCTTCTCGGCGAGCTTCTGCTCGTTGGTGTCGATGGTGAGGGTGAGCGAGTCGCCCGGCTGCGCCTCGCGGTCCGTCGACAGCACCTGGAGCTCGCGACCCGCAGCGTCGCGCTCGATCGTCTCCTGCCCGTATACCCCGCGCAGCGTCGACTCGTAGGTCGACTCGACGCCGGCCTGGCCGATCAGGTCATCGGGCTGGTAGCCCTGGTCCTTGAGCGCCTTGAGGGTCTCAGCATCGATCGCGCCCGTGTAGCCGATGATCTGAGACATCAACGGGCCGTCGATGTAGTGGCGCTTGGATTCGACGGCGACCTCGACCCCGGGGAGCGCCAGCCGCTCCTCGGCGATCAGGTTTGCGGTCTTGATCGGCACGTCCTGGGCGATCCGAACGAGGTCGAAGCGCGAGCCGGGGTTCGAGTCGATCGTCATGTTGATGTCGGCGACGTCGATCCCGAGGAGCGCGGACAGCCGTGCGACGACCTCGTCGCGCTGGGTGAACGGCAGGTCCGACGGCCGGACCTTGATCGCGTAGGTGGGCTCGTTGGACACGAGCAACCGGCCCTTCCGGTCGTAGATCAGGCCTCGGGTCGAGGGGATCGCCTTGGTCACCGTCCGGTTCTGCTCGGCCTGGGCCTGATAGACCTGGCCACGCACGAACTGGAGATACGCGAGGCGTGCCGTCAGCCCGCTCACCCCGATGAGGACGACGAGGGAGAAGACAAGGAAGCGGATGAGCTGGCGCTCCCGCGACGGCCGCTCGTCGACGATCGACGGCGCTACCACGCCACGCGCTCGCGTTCCGCGGCCCGATGCCGGATGGCCACCGCGATCGGACCGACGATTGCCGCGACGGCGGTCGAGTAGATCGCCGTCGGAAGGAGCGATCGGACGGGATCGGCGACGGCGATCGGCTCGCGCAGGGCGCCGTACAGGAGCAGGAACAGGGCTCCACCCAACAGGCTCGTCACGAAGACCGCGATGACCGGCACGAGGAAGCTGGCCCGGTCGAGGACCCGGCCGAGCAGCGCGGCGACCCCGACCGAGACGAGCAGGATGAAGGCGGTCATCCCGAGCGGCCGCGGGGCGAGAAGATCGATCATCAAGCCCCCGAAGAATGCCGAGATCAGTCCGGCCTCGACACTGCCGGCGGTGGTCGCCGTGACGGCGAACACGAGAACGAGCTCCGGTTGCGCATCGCCGATGCGGAAGTACGGGACCACGGTGAGTTGGAGAAGCGCCGTGAACACGGCGCCGACGGCGGCGAGCGTCAGACGCATCTGATGAGTCTCACCTCGGCCTCGTGCCCGGCCGCTCGACGGATGCGCGAACGACCGCGACGACCGAGCTGCGGCTACGTCGTGCAGGAGTATACCGAGGGCCCTCCGATAGGGGAAACGGGGCACCTTCGTGCATCGTGTTCCACGTGAAACGTTGCGGCGGCCTTCCCAGGTGCGGAGGCACGTCGGCCGTCGACGGGGCGCGCCCAAGCCCTGTGCCGGCCATCGTCGTGTTGCACGTGAAACGTTGCTGCGGCCTGCCCGGCGCGGAGGCAGATGGTCCGTCGAACGGCACTGGCCCAGCCCATCTGCCGTGCCGGCATTCGTCGTCGTTGCACGTGAAACGGTCCTGGGCCCCATCCGAGTGCGCTGGTCGCCCGTTTCACGTGGAACGCCCGTAGTCGCCGCTCGGTGCGCCAGGCAACCGCCCGTGAAGGGTCGGCTGCGATGCTCTTGACCACTGCGGCAGCGGGCCGCGCGAGAGTGAGAAGAGGCTCCAGATGGTAGAATCAACCCTCGTGAGCACCCTCCCTCCGGGGTCCTGATGGGCCAGACGATTGCCTGTGCCAACCAGAAGGGTGGCGTCGGAAAGACCACCACGGTGGTCAATCTCGCGACCTCGCTTGCGCTCCAGGGAGAACGGGTCCTCGTGGTCGATCTCGACCCGCAGGGCAACGCCACGAGCGGATTCGGGATCGAGCGGCCGGTTGTCGAACGGTCGATCTACGGCGCGATGGTGGGCGCAGCGCGGATCGCCGATCTCGTGGTCTCGACACCGGTCGGCGGTCTCGATCTCGTGCCCGCATCGCTGGCGCTCGCGGGGGCGGAAGTGGAGCTCGCCGGCCTGATGGCCCGCGAGCGACGGCTCGCGACGGTTCTCGCCGAGGTCGACGATCGGGATTTCGTGCTCATCGACTGCCCGCCGTCGCTCGGCCTGCTGACGGTGAACGCGCTGACGGCAGCCGACAGCGTGCTCATCCCGATCCAGTGCGAGTACTACGCCCTGGAGGGAGTGAGCCAGCTGACCGCAACGATCAATCTCGTCCGGGATCATCTGAACCCGGACCTCGCCATCAAGGGAGTGCTGCTGACGATGTTCGACGCCCGGACGAACCTCTCGACCGAGGTCGCGGCCGAGGTACGCCGTCATCTCGGATCGACGGCCTACAAGACGGTGATCCCGCGCAGCGTCCGACTCTCGGAGGCTCCGAGCCACGGTCTTCCGATCGCGCTGTACCGGCCGGACTCCAAGGGCGCCGAGGCGTACCGCGAGTTCGCCGCTGAGTTCCTTCACCGGGATCGTCGAGAGCGTCCGGCGCCCGCTCCAGCGGAGCTGGCCCTCGCCGGGGCCGGCTTACCGGCGAGCCAGGCGGTGAACCGGTGACGGCCCGACCCGGCGATCGCCCGGCACTCGGTCGGGGGCTCGCGTCGCTCATCCCGGGCCGCCCCGGCGCGATCGAGGCGCCGGCGGAGATCCCGCTCGACCGCATCGCGGCGAATCCCTATCAGCCACGCTCCGGCATGGACGGTGCGGACCTCGAGGCACTCGCCGCCAGCGTCGCCGAGCACGGCGTCCTCCAGCCGATCCTCGTCACCGAGACGCTCGAGGGGTACCAGCTGATCGCCGGCGAGCGTCGCGTCCGAGCGGCGCGGATGGCCGGGCTCACGCGCATTCCGGCGGTCGTTCGCCAGCTGGCCGACCAGCACCACCTCGAGCTCGCGCTCGTCGAGAACATCCAGCGATCGGACCTCGGCCCGCTCGAGGAGGCCCACGCCTACCGCCGGCTCGCCGACGAGTTCGGGCTGACCCAGGAGCAGATCGCCGCGAAAGTCGGCCGAGCGCGATCGACCGTGGCGAACGCGGTTCGCCTGCTCGAGCTCGAGCCGGCCGTCCAGGACTCGCTTGCCGCCGGGCAGATCAGCGAGGGCCACGCGCGGGCGATGGCCGGGCTCGGCGCGTCCGAGCAGCTCGCCTTGCTCCAGATCGTGGTCCATCGAGCGATCTCGGTGCGCCAGACCGAGGAGCTCGCGCGACGGATGCGTGAACCGCGACCGGTCGTCGACGTCACACCTGCAACGGTCGATCCGGACCGCGAGCGGGTCGAGGAGGATCTCCGCCGGGCGCTGGGGACCAAGGTGTCCCTGGCTCGCAGCCGGCGCGGCGGGCGGATCGTGATCGAGTTCTACAGCGACGAGGAGTTGGGACGGCTGTACGACCGGCTGACCGGAGGACCTGCGTGACCGATCGACCGACGAACCAGACCGCGGCCGCCAGCGGCGCCGCGACGGCCGCTGCGGGCGCTACCTCGACCGCCGTGCGCCGACGCCCGACGCGCAAGTCCGGC
Organism: uncultured Chloroflexia bacterium; assembly: GCA_963813705.1. Classification (GTDB taxonomy): domain Bacteria; phylum Chloroflexota; class Limnocylindria; order Limnocylindrales; family CSP1-4; genus Chersky-267. Next base: position 704,388 of record CAWFAH010000011.1, on the reverse strand, counting down.
TCGGCCGGCTACACCGCCGAGAGCATCCAGGTCCTCGAGGGCCTCGAGGCGGTCCGCCGCCGACCCGGCATGTACATCGGGTCGACCGACAGCCGGGGTCTCCATCACCTCGTCTGGGAAGTCGTCGACAACTCGATCGACGAGGCGATGGCCGGGTTCGCGACCCGGATCGACGTGACGATCGCCGACGACGGGATGGTCACCATCCAGGACGACGGCCGAGGGGTCCCCGTCGGCAAGCACTCGACCGGCAAGGACGCCCTCGAGGTCGTCCACACCGTTCTCCATGCCGGCGGCAAGTTCGGCGGCGGCGGCTACAAGGTCTCGGGTGGCCTGCACGGCGTCGGCGTGAGCGTCGTCAATGCGCTGTCCGAGTGGATGAGGGTCGAGAGCGCGCGCGACGGGTTCGTGTGGGCCCAGGAGTACCGTCGCGGCGACCCCACCGGCGCGGTGAAGAAGATCGGACCGTCGGGCGGACGGCACGGGACGAAGACCGTCTTCCGTGCCGATCACGAGATGTTCGAGACGCTCGACTGGTCGTTCGAGACGATCAGTCAGCGACTGCGCGAGTCGGCCTACCTCAACAAGGGCATCTGGATCCGCTTCGTCGACGAGCGCGCCGACCGGGAGCGGTCGTTCTACTTCGAAGGCGGCCTGATGTCCTTCGTCCGGCACATGAACCGGAACAAGGAGACGCTGACCCAGCGACCGATTTACGTCGAGCGTCGGGAGGGGAGCACCTCGGTCGAAGTGGCCCTCCAGTACAACGACACCTACACAGAGACCGTCCTGGCCTTCGCGAACAACATCAACACGGTCGATGGCGGAACGCATGTCACCGGGTTCCGGGCCGCGCTGACGAGCTCGCTCAACGACTGGGCCCGCCGGTCCGGCGTCCTCAAGGACAACGACCCGAACCTGAGCGGCGACGACGTGCGCGAAGGCCTGACCGCCGTCATCAGCGTCAAGCTCGTCGAGCCGCAGTTCGAGGGCCAGACGAAGGCGAAGCTCGGGAACGCCGAGGTGAAGGGCCAGGTCCAGGCCGTCGTCTCCGATGGGCTGACGCAGTACCTCGAGGAGAACCCCGGCGACGGCCGGCGGATCATCGAGAAGTGCCTCACGGCATCACGCGCTCGCGAGGCCGCCCGGAAGGCGCGCGACCTCGTCATCCGCAAGGGCGCGCTCGACGGGCTCAGCCTGCCCGGCAAGCTCGCCGACTGCCAGGAGCGCGACCCGGAGCGGAGCGAGCTGTTCATCGTCGAGGGCGACTCGGCTGGCGGCTCGGCCAAGCAGGGCCGCGACCGGCGCTACCAGGCGATCCTTCCGCTCCGCGGGAAGGTCCTCAACGTCGAGAAGGCGCGTCTCGACAAGATCGTGGCCAGCGAGAACGTCCGACCGCTGATCATCGCCCTGGGCGCCGGCATCGAGGGGATCGGCGACAGCTTCGACATCACGAAGCTGCGCTACCACCGGATCATCATCATGACCGACGCCGACGTCGACGGGGCCCACATCCGGACCCTCCTCCTGACCTTCTTCTACCGGCACATGCCGCAGGTCATCGAGCAGGGCTACCTCTACATCGCCCAGCCGCCGCTCTATCGAGTAAGCACCGGGAAGGTGACCCGCTACGCGAACTCCGAGAAGGAGCGCGACGCGATCGTCAAGCAGCTCAACGTCAAGAGCGTCTCCGTCCAGCGCTTCAAGGGCCTCGGCGAGATGAACGCCGACCAGCTCTGGGAGACGACGATGAACCCGGACTCGCGGACGCTCCTCCAGGTCGACGGCGAGAACGCGGCGATCGCCGACGAGATCTTCACGATGCTGATGGGCGAGAAGGTCGGCCCGCGCAAGGACTTCATCAAGACCGAAGCCCGCAAGGTCCGCAACCTTGACATCTGATGTCGCCCGACGGGCGATGGCCGGCCCGACGACGGGCGACCCGGCGACGGGCGGCGGGGCGGGCGGCGGCCCGGACGCGGAACGTTCGCCCGAGGCGGGGCCGTCGGGAGTCGCGGTGAGCGAGAGCCCTGCCAAGCCGTCGTTCGAGTTCGAGCCCCACAACTGCTTCGCCTGCGGGACGCTCAACGAGCACGGGCTTCGGCTCGACCTCCACCTCGGCGAGCGTCGGTCGTGGACCGAGCTGTCGCTCGATCCCCGCTTCGAAGGCTGGGTCGGGATCGCCCATGGCGGCATCCTCGCCACGATCCTCGACGAGGTGATGGCCTGGTCGCTCGTCGCCGAGGACAGCTGGGGCGTGACGGCCAGGCTGTCGATCGAGTACCGCCGCCCCACCCCCGTCGGCCGGCCGATCCGCGCCGAGGGCTGGATCGTCCGATCGCGTCGCCGCCTCATCGACACCGCCGGGGCGGTCACGGATGAAGAGGGAAACGTCCTCGCAGCGGCCGAAGGCATCTACGTCGCGGCCGGCGCGGAGCGGAAGCGCGAGCTCCAGGCCCGCTACGGCTACCGGGTCCGCGCGATCCGGGCGGGAGCGGGCCAGGATACGCCCGCCCAGGTGGACCGATGACCAGCGCCGCGGTCGCGGCCCCGCCGACCGGCACGGACGCGGCCGCCGCTACCCCGTCCGGCGGCACCCCGTCCGGCGCCACCCCGTCCGCCGCGACGGCTCGCGCGGTCGCCCTCGTCGCCGACCGGAAGCCGGCGGCGGAGGCGCTCGGGCGCGACCTCGCCGAGCACGTCGACGAGCCGGAGTCCTTCGCAGCCCGCCTCAGCGACGGCTTCCGCGCGCTGGCCGATCCCGAATACCTCGCCGGGTCACAGCGCGTCGCGCCGGGCATCGGCCGCCTCTACGGGGTGCGCTGGCCGCTGACGGCGGCCGTCGACCGTGGCTTCCGCCTGGCTACCCGGCGAACGGGGTCGGACGGCTTGCTCGAGATCGCCGCCAGGCTGTACCAGGAACCGGAGCTCGAGTGTCGCTGGTTCGCGTTCGGCCTCCTCGACCGGGTCGTGCTCGACGATCCGGAACGCGCGTGGCAGCTCCTCCGCCGCGGCGCGCGCGAAGCCGCCGACTGGATCACGGTCGACACGCTCGCCCATCCAGTCGGACGCGGGATCCTGAACGAGGCCTACCGCTGGGCGGAGCTCGAGGGACTCGTGTTCTCGCCCTCGCGCTGGGAACGACGCCTCGTCGGCTCGACCGTGGCCACGGCCCCGTTCGTCGATCGCCGTCGCGGCCGGACGCCGGACGTCGCAGTGCACGGCCTGGCCCTCGTCGACGAGCTCATCGGCGATGCCGAGCCGGACGTCCAGAAGGCGCTCGCCTGGGCGCTCCGCTCTCTGACGATCGTCGATGCCGACGCTGTCCTCGGGTTCGTGGAACGCCAGGCCGACGTCGCCGCCGCGACCGACGACGGCTACCGCGCCTGGGTGCTGCGCGACGTCCTCGTCAAGCTGCCGCCCGAGCCGGCGGCCGCGATCCGGACCCGCCTCGACGGCATCCGTCGCCGGGCGGGAACCCCGTCGACATCGCGCGCGGCCGCGACCGCGGCGCGCTTCCGGGGCGATGTCCGCCTCGGACCCGATGCTCACATCGATCGCTTTCCCGACCCCGCGGCGCCCAGCGCAGGAGACCCTAGCCAGTGACCGACGACATCGGCGACATCCGGTCGATCCGCATCGAGGACGAGATGCGGGTGAGCTACCTCGACTACGCGATGAGCGTGATCGTGGCGCGCGCCCTGCCCGACGTCCGCGACGGCCTCAAGCCGGTCCATCGCCGGATCCTCTACACGATGGGCGAGATGGGGCTCAGCAGCACGAGCGCCTATCGCAAGTGCGCCGCGATCGTCGGCGAGGTGATGGGCAAGTACCACCCGCACGGCGACGTCGCCCTGTATGACGCCCTGGTCCGGCTCGCCCAGGACTTCTCGATGCGCTACCCCCTCGTCGACGGCCAGGGCAACTTCGGCTCGGTCGACGGCGACGGCGCGGCGGCGATGCGCTACACCGAGGCCCGCCTGACCGCGATCTCGGCCGAGCTGCTGGCCGACATCGACAAGGAGACCGTCGACTTCATCCCGAACTACGACGGGACACAGGAGGAGCCATCGGTCCTCCCGGCGAAGCTGCCGAACCTGCTCATCAATGGCTCGTCGGGCATCGCCGTCGGGATGGCCACGAACATCCCGCCCCACCACCTCGGTGAGGTGTGCGACGCGACCATCGCGCTGATCGACGATCCGGATCTCACCTCGGACGAGCTGTGCACCTATGTCCTTGGGCCCGACTTTCCGACCGGCGGGACGCTGTTTCGCTACGAGACCCGGCGCAACGCCTTCACCGGCGAGCAGGAGACGGTCGACGCCGTCCGCGAGATGTACGCCCACGGCCGCGGCCGGGTCGTGGTCCGCGCCCAGGTTGCGTTCGAGGAGACGCGCTCCGGGCGGACCGCGATCATCGTCACCGAGCTGCCGTACCAGGTGAACAAGGCGGCGCTCATGGAGAAGATCGCCGACCTCGTCAACGGCAAGCGGATCGAGGGGATCGCCGACCTGCGCGACGAATCGGATCGCGACGGGATGCGCATCTACATCGAGCTCAAGAAGGACTTCAACCCGCACAAGGTGCTGAACAACCTGTTCAAGCACACGGCGATGTCCTCGGCGTTCAACCTGAACATGCTCGCCCTCGTCGACGGCCAGCCGCAGACCCTGCCCCTCAAGGCGGTCCTCCAGCACTACGTCGACTACCGCCGCGAGGTCATCCGCCGGCGGACCGAGTTCGACCTCGGCAAGGCGCGCGCCCGGGCGCACATCCTCGAAGGGCTGAAGATCGCCCTCGACAACCTCGACGCGGTGATCGCCACGATCCGCAAGTCGGCCGACGTCGAGACCGCCAAGGCCAACCTGATGAGCGGGTTCGACCTGTCCGAGCTGCAGGCCCAGGCGATCCTCGACATGCGCCTTGCCCGGCTGGCGGCCCTCGAGCGCCAGAAGATCGAGGAGGAGTACCTCGCGGTCATCCAGCTGATCGCGGAGCTCGAGGACATCCTGGCCAACCCGGGGCGGGTCCTCGGGATCATCAAGGACGAGCTCGGCGAGCTGAAGCGGAAGTACGCCGGCGAGCGACGGACCCGGATCGTCGACGACTCGGACCGGGAGATGACGGACGAGGACCTGATCGCCGATGAGGACGTCGTCATCACGATCAGCGGCCGCGGCTACATCAAGCGCCAGCCGGTCGCGACCTACCGCCGCCAGCACCGCGGCGGCAAGGGGATCATCGGCCACGTGACCCGCGAGGAGGACGCCGTCGAGCATCTCCTCGTGGCCAACACCCACGACTGGGCGCTGTTCTTCACCAACCGCGGCCGGGTGTTCAGCTCGAAGGTCCACCAGATCCCGGATGCGAGCCGCCAGGCGAAGGGCATCCCGATCATCAACCTGCCCGGCGTGCAGGTCGATTCGGGCGAGGTCCCGATGGCCACGATCACGCTCCACGACTTCAAGGCCGGGACGTATCTCGTGCTCGCCACCCGGCGCGGGATCATCAAGAAGACGCCGCTCGAGCAGTTCGAGAAGGTCCGCTCGAGCGGGATCATCGCGATCACCCTCGACGAGAACGACGAGCTCGCCTGGGTCGACACGGCAACCGGCCACGACGACGTGATCATCGCGACGGCCAAGGGCAAGATCGCCCGGTTCCACGAGACCGAGGTCCGCCCGATGGGCCGGCCGGCCGGCGGGGTCATCGGCATCCGGCTCGCCCGGCAGGGTGACGCCGTGATCTCGATGAGCGTGGTCCAGCCCGATGCCGACCTGCTCGTCCTGACTGACACCGGCTACGGCAAGCGCGTCCCGCTGACCGAGTTCCGGGTCAAGCACCGCGGCGGGCAGGGCGTCCAGCTCATCGCCCTCGAGGGCCGCAAGACCGGCGACGTCGCCGCCGTCCAGCAGGTCACCGAGGCCGACGAGGAGCTGTTCCTGATCAGCTCCGGCGGCCAGGTGATCCGGACCGAGACCAACACGATCAACCGCTACAGCTCGGGCGCCCGCGGCGTGATCGTGATGCGCCTCGCCGAGGGCGACCGGGTGGTCGCGATCAACGCCTTCCGGGCCGGGCTGGCGGACCAGGGGTCCATCGAGGACAATGACCCCGGCGACGGCCCGACGGCGTGAGGTGAACCGGTGACCCAGTTCGGCGGGGAGGAGGCGCCCGTGTACGCGGACCGCTTCGACATCTACACCGGGAACGCGAACCCGGATCTCGCCCGGAAGATCTGCCGCTACCTCGGGGTCGAGCTCGGCAAGGCCGAGGTCTTCCAGTTCGCCAACGAGAACATCTTCGTCCGGATCCTCGACAACGTCCGCGAGAAGGACGTCTTCCTGATCCAGCCAACCAGCCACCCGGTCAACCAGTCGATCATGGAACTGCTGATCATGATCGACGCGTTCAAGCGGGCGAGCGCGGGCCGGATCACGGCCGTCGTGCCGTTCTACAGCTACGGTCGGTCGGACAAGAAGGACCAGCCGCGGGTGCCGATCACGGCCCGCCTCATCGCCGACATGATCACCGTGGCGGGCGCCGACCGGGTCCTCACGATGGACCTCCACCAGGGCCAGATCCAGGGCTTCTTCAACATTCCGGTCGACGAGCTCACCGCCGTCCACATCCTGTCGAACTACTTCCGGACGAAGCACCTCGAGGACCTGGTCGTCGTGACCGACCTCGGCTTCGCCAAGCGGGCACGCACGTTCGCCGAGCTCGTCGACGCGCCGCTCGCGATCATCGAGAAGCGGCGCGTCGGGAACCTCGACCGCGCGGAGCTGATGAACGTCATCGGCGAGGTCCGCGGCAAGCGGGCGGTCATCGTCGACGACGAGGTCGACACCGCGGGGACGCTCATCGAGATCGTCCGGGCGCTCGAACGCGAGGGTGTCAGCGAGATCTACGCCTGCGCCACCCACGGCGTCCTGTCGGACCCGGCGGTAGAGCGGCTCCGCGACTCCAGCCTGCGCGAGGTGATCCTCACCGACTCGATCCCCTTGCCGCCGGCAAAGCGAATCAGCAAGATCAAGACGTTCTCGATTGCGCCGCTCATCGGCGAGGCGATCCGGCGGATCCACCGTGGCGAGAGCGTCGGCGCGCTGTTCAGCAGCGAGATGGCGCTCACGCAGCAGATGCTGATGTGGGAGGACGGGATCGCCCGGACGCTCGACCTCAGCGAGGGCGACGCGCCCGGATCGGGTGGCGAGGACGACGACGACCCCGCACCACCCGGCCGGCCGCTGCGGGCCACCGCGATCCCCGGCCGCTTCGCCGCGGTCCGGCCCGGCGATCGATGAGCCTTCAGCTCCACCGTCCCGATGGCCGCGGCGGACTCGAGAAGGGCCCGCCGGAAGGGGACTGGCGCGACGAGCTGCGCACCCCGCGCTGGGGCTCGGGACTCCGCCGGCGAAGGCTGCCGGCGGTCGCCAACCCCGAGATGAACCCGACTCCGGTCGCGATGTCGGTCCTCTTGTGGGCCGGGCTCGCGATCGTCACCCTCGTGCTCCTCGTGGCGGGCTACGGCACCGGCTTCTGGCACTGAGGTCCCGCCGGCCTGCGTGCGGTCGCTGACCGCCGGCCGGCATCGGAACGGGGCGCCGGACCCGCCTCCCCTATACTGACGGCCCATGCTTGGCTTCCTGAACCGGTTCGTCGACTCGAACGATCGTGAGCTGAAGCGTCTCCAGCCGGCGGTCGACGAGGCGAACGACCTCGAGGCGGAGCTGGAGGCGCTGTCCGAGGCGGAGATCCGCGCCCGCTTCGACGCCCTGCGCGCGGAGATCCGCGAGACCGCCCAGCCCGGCGAGCCATCCGAGGACGAGCTCCACCATCCCGACCCCGAGCGTCGCCGCGAGCTGACCAAGGCCCGCCGCGACAAGGAGAACGAGCGCATCCAGGCCGCGCTCGACGACGCGCTCCCCGAGGTCTTCGCCATGACCCGGCTGGCGATGCAGCGGACGCTCGGGATGCGCCACTTCGACGTCCAGCTCATCGGCGGGGCCGTGCTCCACCAGGGGCGGATCTCGGAGATGCGGACCGGCGAGGGCAAGACGCTCGTCGCGCCGCTGGCGGCGATCCTGAACTCGATGACCGGCCGCGGCGTCCACGTCGTCACCGTCAACGACTACCTCGCCCGGCGCGACCCGCAGTGGATGGGCCCGATCTTCCACTTCCTCGGCGTGTCGCTCGGGATGATCACCCACGACGCGAGCTTCGTGTTCGAGCCGGGCTACCCGACCACCGACGAGCGGCTGGTCAACCTGCGCCCGGTCGAGCGGGTCGAGGCGTATGCCGCCGACGTGACCTACGGCACCAACAACGAGTTCGGCTTTGACTACCTCCGCGACAACATGGTCACGGAGCTCGAGCAGCGGGTCCAGCGCGGTCACAGCTACGCGATCGTCGACGAGGTCGACAACATCCTGATCGACGAGGCGCGGACCCCGCTGATCATCAGCGGCCAGGCCGAGGAGTCGGCCGACAAGTACTTCACCTTCGCCCGTCTCGCCCCGCGTCTCGTGCCGCGGCCGGAGGGGGCGGAGGAGGGCGGCGACTACTTCGTCGACCTCAAGGACAAGGCCGTCAGCCCGACCGAGCAGGGCATCGACAAGATGGAGAAGTGGCTCGGGGTCGAGAACCTCTACGCGGCCGATCCGGTGCTCGCCCGCCACTTCGAGCAGGCGCTCCGGGCCCACGCCCTGTACAAGCGCGACCGCGACTACATCGTCAAGGACGGCGAGATCATCATCGTCGACGAGTTCACCGGCCGCCAGATGCCCGGCCGGCGCTGGAGCGAGGGCCTCCACCAGGCCGTCGAGGCGAAGGAGGGGCTGCGCGTCCAGCGCGAGTCGGTGACGCTGGCCACGATCACCTTCCAGAACTACTTCCGCCTCTACGACAAGCTCGCCGGGATGACCGGAACGGCGATGACCGAGGCCGAGGAGTTCTCCAAGATCTACAACCTCGAGGTGGTGGCCATCCCGACCCACCGGCCGATGATCCGCGACGACGACGCCGACCTCGTCTACCGCAACGAGCCGGGCAAGTTCAACGCCCTGATCGACGAGATCGTCGAGATGCAGGAGGCCGGCCGGCCGATCCTCGTCGGGACCGTGTCGGTCGAGAAGTCCGAGATCCTCTCGGAGATGCTCAAGCGGCGGGGCATCAAGCACGAGGTCCTCAACGCCAAGTTCCACGAGAAGGAGTCGGGCATCGTCGCCCAGGCCGGGCGGACCGGCGCGGTGACCATCGCCACGAACATGGCCGGCCGCGGCACCGACATCCTCCTCGGCGGCAACCCGGCCGGGATGGCCAGCGAGATCCTCCACCGGCGCGGCCTGAACCCGGCCGAAGTCGACAAGGCGACGTACGACGCCGCGCTCGCCGAGGCCAAGGCGATCTGCGACGCGGACCACGAGCAGGTGGTCGCCGCCGGCGGGCTGCACATCATCGGCACGGAGCGCCACGAGAGCCGCCGGATCGACAACCAGCTCCGCGGCCGCGCCGGCCGCCAGGGCGACCCGGGCTCGTCGCGCTTCTACCTGTCGCTCGACGACGACCTCATGAAGCGGTTCGCCTCGGACCGCGTCGCCGGCCTGATGGAGCGGATGGGCCTCGAGGAGGACGTCGCGATCGAGTCGCGCCTCGTGAGCAAGACGATCGAGAGTGCGCAGAGCCGCGTCGAGGGCTTCAACTTCGACATCCGCAAGCGCGTCGTCGAGTTCGACGACGTGATCAACAAGCAGCGCGAGACGATCTACGCCGAGCGCGACAAGGTCCTCCGCAACGAGGACCTCGGCGAGACCATCGTCGGCTTCCTCGACGACGAGATCGAGGCCCTGCTCGACCAGTTCGTCTCCGGCGAGACCGACGACGGCTGGAGCCTCGAAGGGCTGTCGGCGGCGCTCCGGGCGATGGGCCTCGACGGGCCGGGCACGAGCGAGGACGAGCTCTGGGAGATCGGCGGGCGCGAAGCGATCCGGGAGCACCTCAAGGGGCTCGTCGACGCCAAGCTCGACGAGAAGGAGCGCGAGGTCGGCGAGGCCGACTGGACGATGATCGAGCGTCTCGTCCTCCTCCGGACGATCGACTCGCTGTGGGTCGAGCACCTCACGGAGCTTGACGACATGCGCCGCGGGATCGGGCTGCGCGGATACGCCCAGCAGGACCCGCTCAACGAGTTCCGACGCGAGGCGTTCGCTCTCTACACCGAGCTGCGCGACTTCATCCGCCACCAGCTGGCCAACACGATCTTCCGGGTCACGGTGACCCGCCAGCCGGCGCCCGCCGACGCGGCGGGCCCGAACGGGGATGCGCCCAACCCCGGCGCGTCGCGGGACGGTCAGGACGGCTCGGCCGGCGACGGCACGAACGGCCGCGGCTCGGCCAACGGTGGCGGCCCGAGCGCCGGGCGGTCGCGCGCGGTCGCCGCGGCGGCCCCCGCCGCCCGCGGCCTGCCGAGCGGCCCGAACCCGCGAGCGGTCCGCGAGTCGCTCGGCGACGAGGTCGTCGGCGGTGGCCCGACCGGGGCCGCCGGAAGCCTGCGGCCGGGGTTCACGCCGTCCGGCCAGCGCATCGGGCGCAACGACCTGTGCTTCTGCGGCTCGGGCCTGAAGTACAAGCGCTGCCACGGCAGGTGAGCGAGGGCTCGCCGCACCGACCGATCGCGTGATCCGCGATCTCGGCCGTATCTGCTTCGTCGGCTTTGCGATCGTCGCCGCCGTGGGCGCGTTCGGGGCGTACCGGATCTGGGAGCAGGGGCAGATCGACGAGCGCCGTCCGGCCGACGCGATCGTCGTCCTGGGCGCGGCCCAGTACGACGGTCGCCCGTCACCGGTCCTCGCGGCTCGGCTCGACCATGCCGTCGCCCTGTTCTTGACCGGCAACTATCGCTGGTTCGTGGTCACCGGCGGCAAGGCCGAGGGCGACCGGACGACCGAGGCCGCGGTCGCCCGCAAGTACGCCCTCGAGCGGGGCGTGCCCGAGGATCGGATCCTCGTCGAGGACCGCGGGCGGACCACGCTCGAGTCGCTCCAGTCGGTGGCCGGGATCCTGCGCCAGAAGTCGGTCGACGACGCGCTCTTCGTGTCCGACCCGCCGCACATGCTGCGCGTCCTGCGGATGGCCGCCGACCTCGGCATCGAGGGTTGGGGCTCAGCGACGCCGACCAGCCCGGTCGCCGCGAACCCGGAGCGCCTGGCGGCCGCCTACGTCCACGAGCTCGGCGCCCTCGCCCTCTACTTCACCCTCGGCGGGGCACCCGCCGGGGAGCTCAACGAACCGCGCTGAGTCGACGCGCGAAATCGTTTCCCCTCTTGGCGGGGCGGGGTTGCGCCGGTATACTGGGCCAAGTCGCGTCGGACCGCCCGGAGGGGGCCGGTTCCGATCACTCCCCGAGACACCGCGCCGATGTTCCCCGCCCACTTAGAGAGGGACTCGTGAAGCAGGCCGAGGACGCGTCCTTCATCGATCTCATCGCCTGCGAGCGCGATTGTCGGAACTGCAGCTACGCCGCCGCCCTGGACTGTGATGGCAACTGCGGCATCTGCCCCCACAACAGCTACTGCCCCTGCGTGAACCCCGTCGTCGCCCGGAGCAAGACCGCCCTGCGGCTCATCGAGCTCCGTCCGATCCTGCTCCAGGAAGCCCAGGCGAGCCGGTCCTAGGTGGACGCCTCAGCCATTCGGGACCTGGCCGAGCGGATCCGGTCGACCTCGGGGCGTCTTTGACCTCGACGCCAAGGCGTCGCGCGTCGCGCAGCTCGAGGCGCTGACCCAGGAACCGGGGTTCTGGGACGACCCACAGACGGCGCAGGCCGTCCTCCGCGAAGCCGACGGCCTACGCGAGGAGATCGGCCTGTGGCGCGACCTCGAGGCACGAGCCGACGAGCTGCTGACCCTGGTCGAGCTCATCGAGGAGTCCGCCGATCCGGAGCTCGAGACCGAGCTCGAGTCGAAGTCGCGCCAGCTCGACCGGGACCTGGCCACGGCCCGGACGCATCTCCTCTTCTCGGGCGCCTACGACGACCGCTCCGCGATCCTGTCGATCAGCGCCGGCGCCGGCGGGACCGAGGCGACCGACTGGGCCGACATGCTGCTCCGGATGTACCTCCGCTGGGCCGACCGGCACCGCTTCAAGACCGAGATCGTCGACCGCCAGGAGGGCGAGCAGGCCGGGATCAAGAGCGCCACGATCGAGATCAACGGCCGCCGTGCGTACGGCTTCCTGCGCGCCGAGCGAGGGGTCCATCGCCTCGTCCGGATCAGCCCGTTCGATGCCCAGAACCGGCGCCAGACGACATTCGCGCTCGTCGAGGTCCTGCCCGAGGTCGACGACGACGTCGAGATCGAGCTCGACTGGGACGACATCCGGGTCGACACGTACCGCAGCCAGGGCGCCGGCGGCCAGCACGTCAACAAGACCGACTCGGCGGTCCGGCTGACCCACCTCCCGACCGGCATCGTCGCCCAGAGCCAGAACGAGCGGTCGCAGACCCAGAACAAGGAGACCGCGATCAAGGTCCTCAAGGCCCGCCTCCTCGAGCGCGCGCTCGAGGAGAAGGAGGCCGAGCTCCGGGCGCTCAAGGGCGAGCACGTCGAGGCCGGCTGGGGCAACCAGATCCGGAGCTACGTGCTCCACCCCTACCAGATGGTCAAGGACCTCCGGACGAACGTCGAGACGAGCAACACCACGGCGGTCCTCGACGGCGAGCTCGACGCGTTCATGCTCGCCGAGCTCGAGCGGGTCGCGACCGAGGACGGCGGGGACGAGCCGTCGGACGGGGCTGCGGCGGGCGCGGGTGGCTGAGCCGGTACCGGATCGGGGGATCGGGCGTCGCGCGCGGCTGCCGGCGGCGCTGATCGGGACGGCGTTCCGTGCCGCCCGCACGGACGACCTCCCCGCCTGCGCGGTCATCTGGCGCGAGTCGATCAACGACTATCTGCGCTCGCTCCACCTCGAGGAGGTGCCCGACGAGCTCGGCCCGATCGGCCGGCTGCACGCCCACACCCAGGCGACGGATCCCGACCGCTTCGTGGTCGCGACCGTGCCCGGCGACGGCCAGGAGCGGATCGTCGGCTTCGGCTCGGCCGTCGAGCGCGGCTCGCTGTGGTTCCTGTCGATGCTGTTCGTCCGGCCCGAGGCGCAGGGCCAGGGGCTCGGCCGCGCGCTGCTCGAGCGCATGCTCCCGCCGCCGGAGCGGGTCGGCTCGCTGGCGACCGCGGTCGACAGCCTCCAGCCGATCTCGACGGCGCTGTACGCGGGCTACGGAATCGTGCCGCGGATGCCCGTCCTCGACCTGCGCGGGGTGATCAGCCGGCCGGAGGCGTTCCCGGCCCTTCCGTCGGGCATCGTGTCGATCCCGTTCGAGACGATCGCCGAGGGCCCGCCCGGCGGCGCCGGCCACCGCGAGCTCGCGGAAACGGTCGACGCGCTCGATCGCGAGCTGCTCGGGGTCGCTCACCCGATTGATCACCGCTTCCTGCGCGCGGAGGGTCGCCAGGGCTTCCTGTACCGCGGCCCCGACGGCGCCCCGCTCGGCTACGGCTACGCGGGTGCCATCGGCCGGATCGGCCCGATCGCGATCCGCGACGGCGCGCTCCTCGAGGCGGTGGTCGGCCATCTTGCGGCCGCCGTCCCGGCGCGCGGAGCGCAGGCCGTGTGGGGTCTCGGGGGCGCCCCGCGGCTGATCCCGACGCTCCTGGCCGCCGGCCTCCGGATGGACGGCCATCCCATGATCCTGTGCTGGGACCGCCCATTCGCCGACTTCGCCCGCTACGTCCCGATCTCGCCGGGGCTGCTCTGACGGCCACCGATCCCGGCCGAGCGTGGTAGCCTCCGCAGGACGTGGCTCCCTCGTTCGTGCCCAGGGCTGGAGCCGGGACCCGGTGACCGGCGATCCGCGCCGGTCCGGACCGCCGCGGAGCTGATCGTGACCCTGGCCCCCCTCCGAGCCGCCGCTCGCTCCCACCGTGGACGCCCGGTCGGGCTCGCCCCGACCGAGGCCCCCGTCGATGGGGCCGTCGTCGTCCTCCACGACGTCACCAAGACCTTCCCGAACGGCAACGTCGCCCTGCGCGACGTCGACCTCGTCGTCCCCGAGGGCGACTTCGTGTTCCTCGTCGGGCCGTCCGGAGCCGGCAAGTCCACCCTGATCAAGCTGCTCATCCGCGACGAGATCGCGACCGAGGGCGTGGTCATCCTCGACGGCCTGGATCTCGCCCGGCTCGCCCGCCGCGAGGTCCCGCGCATCCGGCGCAAGATCGGGATCATCTTCCAGGACTTCAAGCTCCTGCCCACGAAGACGGTCTGGGAGAACGTCGCGTTCGCCCTCGAGGTGACCGGCACGCCGAGCCGGGAGATCGGGCCTGCGGTCGACCGGGTCCTCGCTCTCGTCGGGCTGACCGCCCAGGCGCGCCAGCTGCCGAGCACGCTGTCCGGTGGCGAGCAGCAGCGGACGGCGATCGCCCGCGCGCTCGTCCACGATCCCCGCCTGATCATCGCCGACGAGCCGACCGGCAACCTCGACCCGCTCATCAGCTGGGAGATCCTCCAGCTGCTGTTGCGGATCAACGAGCTCGGCGTGACGGTCCTCATGGCCACCCACAACGCCGAGATCGTCACCGCCCTCCGGAAGCGGGTCGTCGCCCTTGAGGAGGGCCGCGTGATCCGCGACGAGGAGGCTGCGGCCTACCACCGTGAGGACTAGCGAACGATGATCTCGTTCGTCGGGTTTAGCCTCCGGCGGGCGTGGCAGGGCTTCTGGCGGAACGCCGTGATGAGCCTGGCGGCCACGGCGACGATGATCTTCATGCTCCTGCTCCTGTCCGGGTTCTTCGTCGTCCTCACCGGGCTGAATGCGGGGCTCGAGTTCGTCGAGCAGAAGGTCCAGATCGTGGCCGACGTCAAGACCGAGGCCACGACCCCCGCGATCGACGACCTCTCCCGGCGGACCGCCGCCCTGCCCGAGGTCGCGAGCGTCGAATACGTCACCTCCGGCGAGGCGCTGCGGCGCTTTCAGGAGCGGCTCCGCGAGCAGGGTCGCAGCGACCTCACCCAGTATCTCGACGCGAACCCGCTGCCCGGGTCGCTCGAGGTCAAGCTCAAGGACCCCAAGGTCTTCGGCAACGTCGTCGAGTTCCTGCGGGCAGACCCGTCGGTCGACCGGGTCATCGAGGTCCAGAGCCTGATCGACCGGGTCCTGACCGTGACCAACCTCCTGCGGACGGGTGGCCTGATCGTGCTCGTCCTGGTCGGGATCGTCGTGCTGTTCATCATCGTGAACACGATCCGCCTGGCGGTCGTGGCCCGCGCCGAGGAGATCGAGATCATGCGTCTCGTCGGGGCGTCGGACGCGTTCATCCGCTGGCCGTTCATCTTCGAAGGGGCGCTGGTGGGCCTCATCGGGGCAGTGGTCACCCTGGCGCTCCTGGCGCTCGGCGCGGAGCCGCTCGGCCGGTTCATGACCGGCTTCTTCCAGGTCCTGCCGCTCCAGCTCGGATCGCTCGGTCGCGACCTGACGCTCATCGTCCTCGTGACCGGGGTCGGGCTCGGGGTCCTCGGCTCGTGGGTCTCGGTCCGGAGCTACCTGCTCAAGTAGCGGCCGGAGCGCCGTCGGGCGCCGTGCGACCCGTCGCCGGACGGTTTCGCGGGCTCGTCGTACGCTGGCGCCCCCATTCCCGAAACCCCACATCAGGACGACCACCATGACCGAACCCGACGCCGACCCGCCTCGCGCGGCCGCCGGCATCGTCGAGACCGCCCGTCCGCCTGCCGCCGACGCAGCCGCTCCCGCTGACTCCGAGGCCCGTGCTGAGCCGCGACGTGCGCGGTCGCGTTCGGCGCCGCGCTGGATCGCCGTCGGGCTCGTGGCGATCGTCGCCGGGTCCACGCTGTTCCTGTCCGGCTTCGCGCTCGGCTCGCTCAAGGCGACCACGCCGGGCACGCCGGCCGGCGAGGAGGCGGCGTTCCAGCCGTTCTGGGACGCCTACCGGTCGGTGACCGAGGACTATGCCGGCGGACCGGTCGATCGCAAGACGCTGATCGACGGCGCGATCCGGGGCATGATTGCCGCCCTCGGCGACCCGTTCAGCGCCTACCTGAGCCCGGACGAGTACCGCCAGTCCCTGCAGGGCCTGTCGGGTCAATTCGAAGGGATCGGCGCCCAGGTCGAGACGCGCCGGGTCAGTGGCCAGGGCGACTGCCCGACGCTCGGCGGTGGCTGCGCCCTCGTCGTCACGCAGCCGATCCCCGGGGCGCCGGCCGAGAAGGCGGGTCTCCGGGCCGGTGACCAGATCACGGCCATCGACGGGGTCACCGTCGACGGGCTGACCGCCGATGCCGCCCTGGCCAAGGTTCGCGGTCCCAAGGGGACCACCGTGACCCTGGCGATCGTACGCGGGTCGGCGGCGCCGTTCGACCTGCCGATCGTGCGCGACGTCGTCCTCCAGCCCGAGGTCTCCACGCGCTCGCTGGCCGGGGGCGCCGTCGGCTACATCAAGCTCGCCGGGTTCAGCGACCAGGCGGCCAGGGATTTCGCGGCGGACGTGGCGGCGGACGTGGCGGCCGGACAGAAGCGGATCATCGTCGACCTGCGCGGCAATCCCGGCGGCTTCGTCACCGACGCGCAGCAGGTCATCAGCCAGTTCGTCCCGGCGGGGACCACGATCTTCTCGGAGGAGGACGCCGCCGGGACGCGCACGCCGACGCAGGCCCAGCCGGGCGGCGCCGCGACCGACCCGGCCATCAAGGTCGCCGTCCTGATCGACGGCGGCAGCGCTTCGGCGAGCGAGATCGTCGCGGGTGCGCTGCAGGACCTCGGGCGGGCCACGCTGGTCGGGGCGAAGTCGTACGGCAAGGGCACGATCCAGGTCTGGCAGCAGCTCGCCGAGGACAACGGCGGCTATCGGCTGACGATCGCGAAATGGCTGACGCCGAAGGGTCGCTGGATCCACCACGTCGGGCTCACCCCCGACGTCCCGGTCGACGGCAGCGCCGCACCGCCGGGCACCGATCCGGTCCTCGATCGCGCCATCACCGTGCTCGGTGGGCCTCCGACGGGAGCAGTGGCCCTGGACCTCGCTGCCTGAGCTCGGCTACTGGTTGCGCTCCGCGGCCGGTTCCAGTAGGGTTGCCGCGAACGAAAGGAGGTGATGTGCAGTGATCGAACCACGTAGCTGCACCACCTCGCAGGAGATGGCCGTTTAAGCGGACACCCCTGCGGGTGGATGAAGCTTTCGAACGCCGGTCCGAGAGGGCCGGCGTTCGTGCGTCCGCCGGGAGCCGGGTCGCGGCCGATCCGGCTCCCGTCGGCGCCAGAGGCGGAGCTCGCGGTCCTGGGCGCGGCCCGGACGGCCGGCAACCGGCGCACACTGTCCGTTCTCGCGATCGGCCGGCGCCATCCGGTCGGGCCGCGGGCCCGACGCGGCGCCTGCAACCAAGGAGTCCCACATGGGCGAGGAAACGATCGCCCACAACCGAAGAGCACGCCACGAGTTCACGATCGACGACACGTTCGAGGCCGGCCTCGTCCTGACCGGCACCGAGATCAAGTCGGTCCGTGCGCGGAAGGTGAACCTGGCCGACGCCTACGTCCGGATCGACCGCGGCGAGGCCTGGGTCTTCGGCATGCACATCGCGCCGTGGGAGACGGGCAACCGCTACAACCACGAGGCGAAGCGCCAGCGCAAGCTGCTCGTCCATCGGGCGCAGATCACGCAGCTGCTGTCCCGGACGAAGCAGAAGGGCCAGACGATGGTCCCGCTCAAGCTCTATCTGACCGAGCGCGGCCGCGCCAAGCTCGAGGTCGGGCTCGCCCGTGGCAAGCAGCTCCACGATCGGCGGCGCGACATCGCCGATCGCGACTCGCGCCGGGACGTCGCCCGCGAGCTCGCCGACGTCCAGCGCGGCCGATCCTGACGCGTCCCCGCGGCGGTCCCACGACCGGCGCATTTGGTCAATAGAGATGGCCACGCTACACTTGAGGCACGGGGATGCGTGGATTCGACAGGGTCCAGCTGCCCGGGAGTGCGAGCCGAGGTGCCGTCAGGCCTCGTTAAACAGGCGGCAAAACGAAGTACCTGGCAACCGCCAGTCGACTCTCGCCCTCGCCGCTTAGGCGGTAAGGTGAGCGTGGAAGCAGCCTCCTCCTCGCGGGCTGTGGAAGCGTCATTCAGCGAGGATGCAGCCGGCGCGAGCGTCGCGTAACGTCGGACCAAGCCCGATCTAGGGACACGTGACTGGACCGTCCGGTAGCCTGCCGATGGGCGCTCGGGCGGTCGACGACAAACCATCGGACACGCTCGTAGTGGTCCCTGGCGACGGGTTCTGGACGGGGAGTTCGACTCTCCCCCATCTCCACCAACTCATAGCGAAGGCGCGCTCGCGCGGTGGTCTTCCGGTCAGGTCGCCCGGGTGCGCAGACCGCGTGCTGGGCTAGGCGACCGGCGCCTTGAGCGCCTCGGCGATCCCGGCGACCCAGGCCTCGACGTCCGCCCACGGGCGGTAGTCGCCCTCCTCGGCCCGGACGACCTTCACGATGGCGCGCTCGCCGAAGCCGAGCCGGCTCTTGTCGAGCAGCCCTGCGAACATGCGGTGGTCGCGCGGACGGATCGCCACCCGGATCGCTTCGACCTCGACCGGCTCCTCCTCGGGCTTCGGCGGATCTCCGATCGGCCCGCTCGAGAAGATCCAGACCGGGAGCTCGATGAGCGCTGCGCCCTCGCGGTCGACAAGCCGCTTGGCGTCATCCATCCAGCGACCGGCGTACACGGCACTCCCGATGATCACGGCGTCATAGCCCTTCAGGCTGCGCACATCGTCCGGGGCCACGAGCTCGGCCTCGATGTCCCCCCTGGCGAGACCGCGGACGATCGCGTCGGCGATCCCGAGCGTGGCGCCGTGCTTCGAGGCGGCGCTGACCAGCACCTTCATGTGCGACCTTCCTTCCCGCGAGCAGCGATCGACCCGGCTCGAATCCGCCGCTGGCGTCGACGAGATCACCATGCCCCGGCCGGAAGCGGGCTCGCCAGAGCCGATCGGACTGTCCCGACGGGGACCGACCGCGCAGGGGATGCCGATCGCAGGCACGGCGATCGCGGTCGCGGATGGGAGGTCGTCGACGACAGGAGGACCGGCGGCGGGCCGGCCGAGGTCAGCTCTTCCGCCCGATCAGGACGACGCCGATCATCTGGGCGTAGTGGCTGTAGAAGGTTTCCTTGTGGATGAGCTTGCCCGTCTTGTCCTTGACGAAGCGGGTCACCCAGACATCCTGGCCGTCCGCCTGGTACTCGACCTGCTCCTGGACGCCCGGCCTGAGCGAGGTGACGTACTTCGTGACCGTGTAGCCCGGCTTGTAGTTCTTCACGATCGGCCGGCTGAAGGTGACCCGCCGCCCCGTCGGAACACTGTAGATCGTGAACCGGACGATGCCCGGCCGGGCGTAGGTTCGGATGAGGATCGGGTACTTCGTGTCGTTTCGGAAGGTCATGTCCTGGGCGCCGCCGCCGTCGCTCTTGAAGACCGTGGCGTCGAGGCCCTTCGGATAGCGCGAGATGTAGTAGTAGTGGTTCTTCCGGGCGCCCATCTGCAGGCCGGCGCGCAGGGCCGCGTTGAACAGCGTGGTCGACGAGGAGCAGATCCCGCCGCCGATGGACTTTCCCTCGACCGAATGGCCGTCGATGATCGCGCCGCCGAGCTTGTAGCCCTTGGCGAGGCTGACCTCACCGACGGCCTTCCAGTAGCTGAACCACTGGCCGGGCGCGACGACCGTGCCGTTGATGGCCATCGACGGGATCGTGATGTTCGCGGCGAAGCCGTTGTGGGCGCCGACCGCGTAGTAGGTGGTCCACGAGGAGATGGCCTTCATGAGCGGTGCGGCCTTGGCCGCCTGCTCGGTGGTCAGCTGCGGCTGGACGACGGCGAGCGCGGGAACGATCGCCGCGGACGGGTCCTTGCCGGCCCCGGCGCGATCGGTCAGGAGCGCCTGGATCGCGGTCACCGTGCCGGGGACGTCGAGCTTCCGGCCGACCTTCGCGGGCTTCACCCCGACCCGGGATCCGCCCTTGCTCGTGTAGAACGTCGCCGATACGGCCTTCTGGTCGATCTTCGTCGACAGCGCGGTCACCGCGGCCTGGACCTTGGTCGGATCGACGAGCGGGCCGTAGCTCCCGTCGGGCCAGCTGCCGAAGGTCAGCCACGTGCGGACGGTCTTGTCGGCGATCGTCCACTTGTCCTTGCCGTGGTTCAGGATGATCGGGGCGACCATCCGGTCGGCCCGCGACTGGGCGATCATCGCGTCGACGTCGGTGACGGCCGGTGCCACGGGCAGCACGGCCAGCGGGATCGACAGCGTGCTCGGCGCATCCGGAGCGGCGAGCGCGGCGGAGATCGAGCTCGTCATCGCCGTCACGTCGACCGTTCGGCCCCAGACCGCCGACGTGTCGACCAGGCCGGTCGGGCTCGCGGTCACGATGGCGGACGTTGGCGTGCGATCGATCGACGTGGCGAGCCCGGCGATCGTCGCTTCGAGCACGTCGGTGTCGATTGCGACGCGCGGCGCGACGGTCGATCGGTTGATGGCGGTTCGCGCTTCCTCGACCACGCGCTCGACCGGGTTGCCGGTCCGGCCGACCGCGAACGCCTCATCGAGCATCCCGTCGATGTCCGGCCGGCGGCCGAGCTGGGCATAGGTCAGCGTCTTCGCGCCGATCGGCGTGTCGAGCGTGACGGTGCCGGTACCGACCGATGCGAAGGCCGCCTGGAGCTTGGCCGAGGCGTCCTGGCGGGTCAGCCCGGAGACATCGATCCCGCCGATCGACACCCCGGCGGCCACCCTGCCCGCGTAGTTCTGCTCGTACGCGAGGATCGAGCCGCCGGCCGCGACCGCGACCAGGAGGAACCCGATCACGAACGCGATCAGGACGCGGCCGAACCGCCATCGGCGCGATGCGACGCTGACAGCGCTGTCAACGAGCTGGGTCTCGGTCGTGGTGGTCATGATGCGTGGGTCATCCTACCAGCAAGTTTCGCCATTTCCAGCGGTACGGTTCTCCCAGTCGCTGGGACGGTGGCAAGACGCGCGGGCATGGGCGGGTGTGTCAGGCGCGCGGGAGGACGACGATGCGGCGATTGGGCTCCTCGCCGATCGACTGGGTCACGACGTCGGGGTGGTCGCGCAGCGCGATGTGGATCCAGCGTCGCTCGAGCGCCGACATCGGCTCCAGCTGGAGCATCTTGCCGGTCTCGACGACGCGCTCGGCGGCGCGCCGGGCGATCTCGACCAGCTGGCGCTCCCGCCGGCCGCGATAGTCCTCGACGTCGACGAGGACGCGGGTCCAGTCGCCCATCCGCCGCGACAGCATCAGGTTGACAAGGTGCTGCAGCGCCGACAGGCGCTCCCCCTTGCGGCCGATGAGGGCGCCGAGCGCCTCCTTTTCACTCTCGTCGCCGACAACGTTCAGCCGGCTCGTCTCGCCGGTCTGGACCTCGACCCGGACGTCGAACTCAAGCAGCTCCATCAGCTTCTCGAGGATCTCCTTCCCGGCCGCGAGCGCCTCGGGGGACGCCTCGGCCGCATCGAGCTCCGCGCGCTCGGAGGCGACCGAGCCACGGGCGGCGGCCAGCTCGGCCCGGTCGCGCTCCGTCAGATCGCCGGAGCTGGGACGGCGCGGTCGATCGTCGCGCCGCGGCGGCCGGTCTTCGCGCTGCGGCGGCCGGTCGTCGTGGCGCGGCGCCCGGTCGGTCGGGGCCTGGCTCCGCTCGGCGTCGCGCCGAGGCGGCCGGTCGTCGTGGCGCGGCGGGCGGTCCTCGTGGCGCGGCGGCCGGTCCTCGTGGGTCGGCGCCGGCAGCGGTGCGGAGGCGGCCGCCTCGCGCTTCGGCGCGGCGCCACCGAGCGCGTTGCGCGGCGCGGCCACGATGCGGGCGGGCTCCGCGCCCATGCCGAGGACGCCCCGGCTGCCCGGGGTCATGATCTCGAAGTCGAGATCGTCGAGCCCGACCGAGAACGCCTCGCGGGCATTGCGAAGGGCCTCCTCGACGGTCTTGCCGGTGAATTCCTGATAGGCACTCATGTCAGCGTCGTCTCCCTCGGCGGCTCGTGCGGCCGCTGCGCTCGCGGGGTCGGACGGTCGAGGCCGCCCGGGCGGCTCGCTCGTCGGTGTTGGTGAGCACCGAGGTGGGTGCTCGCTTCGTTGGATCGGGCGCCGGAACGGCGACCGGGAAGCGCGGGGTGTGGTCCCGGGCAAACGACGGGTACCAGCCGAAGATGGGGAACATGCCGCCCCAGCCGAGGATCAGATACTGCTGGACGATCGAGAAGACCGTCGAGGTGATCCAGTAGACGAACAGGCCGGCCGGGAGGAAGCCCCCGTAGAAGATCGAGATGAGCGGGACGAACAGCATCGTCTGGCGCTGGATCCGGGTGTTCTGGTCGTCGCTGACCGCCCCGGCCGGCGGCAGGGTCATCCGCGACTGGACGAGCTGGAGGAGGGCGGAGAAGATCGCCAGGACCGAGATCCCGATGCCGATGATCGGCGTCGTGAACAGGACGCTCGGCTGGCTGAGGTCGATCCCGAAGACCGTTGAGTTGATGCACGGGATCACCTGGCCGGCGGCCGTGTAGAGCGGCACCGGCGAGCACGGCAGGGTGATCAGCTGGACCCCGAACACGTTGAGCATCGCGTTCGGGTTGAAGTTCTGGAGCCCGTCCCGGAAGACCGTGTACATCGGGATCAGCAGGACGAACTGGAGGATCAGCGGCAGGCAGCCGGACGCCGGGTTGACCCCGCGCTCCTTGTAGAAGTCGGCGGTGGCCTGCTGGACCTTCACCCGGTCGCCCTTGTAGCGGCGCTGGATCTCCTTGAGCTCGGGGGCCAGAAGCTGCATCCGCTTCTGGGACACGATCTGGCGGCGGTAGAGCGGGATGAGCAGGATCCGGACCAGCAGGGTCGTGATGACGATCCCAAGGATGATGCTGCCG
Source organism: uncultured Chloroflexia bacterium (assembly GCA_963813705.1). Lineage (GTDB taxonomy): Bacteria > Chloroflexota > Limnocylindria > Limnocylindrales > CSP1-4 > Chersky-267. The sequence goes on along the minus strand of CAWFAH010000011.1, from coordinate 681,404 downwards.
GTCGCCTGCTCGAAGAACACGAGGGTGATGAAGAGGGTCTGGAAGACCGGAGTGAACAGCCAGGCGATCGTCGAGAACGGGTCCGTGCCGGGCTTGGCCGGCTCCAGCGGGACGGCCGCCGGGTTGAGCGTCGGGCTGGCCTTGACCGACGGGGAGGCGCTCGGAGCCGCCGCGCCGGAGGCCGCTGCCGATGCCGCTGGCGCCGTCGCCGCCGGCGGCGTGACCGTGATCGGGGCACAGGCCGACAGCGCGGCCAGGAGCAGGCCGAGCAGGAACAGCGGCACGACCCATGGCCGGACCCGCCCGCGGTGCGCTGGCGCGGCCTCCGCCCTAGCGGACCGGGTCATAGCCGCCCGGGTTCCACGGATGACACCGGGCGATCCGACGGGCGCCCATCCAGCTCCCCCGGAACAGGCCGTACTTCGCGATGGCCTGCTCGGTGTAGCGCGAGCAGGTGGGCTCGAAGCGACAGCTCGACGGCAGCCAGAAGAAGACGATCCGATAGAGCTTGATCAAGCCGATCCCGAGCGTCTTCACGCGGTCGTCGGTCCTCCCAGCACTCCCCCTCGGAGGAGGAGCCGCCGAACCGCCTCGGCCATCTCGTCGTGGCTCGCCTCCACGACCGCCGGGCGGGCGATGATCAGGACGTCCCAGCCGGGCCGGAACGAGGGCGCCATCGCCCTGAGCACCTCCCGGAGTCGGCGGCGGACCCGGTTGCGCACGACGGCGCCGCCGAGCTTCCGACCGGTCGACAGGCCGATCCTGGTCGTCTCGAGGTCGGTCCTCAGGAACCGGGCTGCGAGGAGCGGATGGGACCGTGGGGTCCCGTCCCCCTGGACGGCCCGGAAATCCTTCGGACGAGAGAGCATCACGAGCCGCGGCGCCGGAGCCCCGCGTTCGCTCGTCAGACCGTCAGCCGTTTGCGACCGCGCGCGCGGCGAGCGGCCAGGATGCGCCGGCCCCCGGTGGTCTTCATCCGGGCGCGAAAGCCGTGCTCCTTGGCGCGATGGCGCTTCTTGGGCTGGTAGGTCTGCTTCATCGGGGCTGTGCGCGATCCTCTCCATCCGGCCTCTGGGGCAACCGTTCTCGACCCCCGAAAGGCACGCAAACGCGCCTGGCGCTCGAGAGCGCAGGGCGCGTCGACGTTCCCGCGATTATGGGGCGGTCCGGAAGGGGGTGTCAAACGAGGTCGGAGAGCGCCGACACCGGCCCGCCTGCCGCGTTTCGGCGACGCTGGCGCCGACCATCGGCGACGCTGGCGTCGACCGACGGGGCGACCCCGGGCGGACGCGTCGGGGCCGCGAGAACGGGTCATGCACGGATACCCCTGGGGAGTATCTGGCGAATCGCGCCGGAACGCCTTGCGAGGCTCCTCCGGCCGGTGCTATCCTTCGCGGGCCCCCGGCGCCGGGAAGGTCGGTGGCAGCCTCTGGAAGACCCTCCGAGGAGCCCCTGGAGCGGACCGCCGCCGGCCTGCAGAGCGCGCCGAACGAGCCCACGCCACGGTTCCCCCGAGCCCGCGCCCCTGGCCGACCATTACCCATCGCCACCCCGACAGCCAACAGGTCAGACCCGATCGATGGACGCGAAGCAAGTCTGGCGTGCCGCCCTCGGCGAGTTGCAGGTCGCACTCTCGCCGGCGAACTTCGAGACCTGGCTTCGCGAGACCCAGCTGGTCGACGTCGATGACAACCGCTTTCGGATCTCGGTCCCCAACGGGTTCGCCAAGGACTGGCTCGACACCCGCTATCGCTCCCTGATCTCGCAGACGCTCGCCCGGATCGTGGGCTACAGCGTCCAGGTCGAGTTCGTCGTCCGGTCGAGCCCACCGGACGCCGTCAAGGCGGTCGACGTCGGCGCCGCGGCCGGCCAGCAGGTTCGCCTGGAGCCGACCCGCGTCGGCGGCGAGGGCGGCGCATCGAACCTCAATCCCCGCTACACGTTCGCGAACTTCATCGTCGGGTCGGCCAACCGGCTCGCCCACGCCGCCAGCCTGTCGGTCGCCGAGCGGCCCGGTCACGCCTACAACCCGCTCTTCCTGTACGGCGGGGTCGGCCTCGGCAAGACCCACCTGATGCATGCGATCGGCAACCAGGTGATCGCCAAGTTCCCGCGCAAGAAGGTCGTCTACGCGACGTCGGAGAAGTTCACCAACGAGTTCATCACCTCGATCCAGCAGGGCAAGATCGACGAGTTCCGATCGCGCTACCGGCGGATCGACCTGCTCCTGATCGACGACATCCAGTTCATCGCCGACAAGGAGCGGACGCAGGAGGAGTTCTTCCACACGTTCAACGCGATCCACGAGGACGGCAAGCAGATCGTCCTGTCGAGCGACCGGCCGCCGAAGCAGATCGTCACCCTCGAGGAGCGGCTGCGCAGCCGCTTCGAGTGGGGGCTGATCGCGGACCTCACGGCACCGGATCTCGAGACGCGGATCGCAATCCTCCGGGCCAAGGCGGAGGAGGGGGCCGTCCCGATCACGTCGGACGTGATCGAGTTCATCGCCCGCAAGGTAGTCAGCAACATCCGCGAGCTCGAGGGCGCGCTCAACCGGATCGTGGCCTACGCCAGCATGAGCGCGGTTCCGATCAGCATCGAGCTCGCCCAGGCGGTGCTGGCGAACGTGATCTACAACCCCAAGAAGCGCCAGGTGACGCCGGAGCGGATCGCCCGCGTCGTGGCCGACTACTACGGGGTGCCAATGGACGCCCTCCAGGGTCAGAAGCGCGACAAGGCGATCGTCATGCCCCGCCAGATCGCGATGTTCCTGATGCGCGAGGAGACCGACGTGTCGCTCCTGCGGATCGGCGCCGAGCTCGGCGGCCGCGATCACTCGACCGTGCTCCATGCCTGCGACAAGATCAATCGCGAGTCGGCCGTCAACGACGAGCTGCGCCGCGAGATCGCCGCCGTGCGCGAGCTGATCTACGCCGACTGACGGCCCAACCGGAGGCTCGCGGACGCCGATTCCCGGGCTGGTGGGGAGCGGTGCGGTCCGGTGCGGCGGGGCACCGTTCGACCCGATCCTGTGGATAACGGCGGCGATTCGGTGGAAAACCAGCGGCCGTTGTGGACAAGCCGCAGTCGATTCCCGGCGGTTCCCGGGCACTTCCCGGGGGTCGTCGTGGACGGATCGGGCGATCCCCGGCGCGCCGTTCGACCAGCGCGCCGATTCACCCACCGGCCATCCCCGACGCGTCCACGCGGGACGGTCTGCCGTCCACCCCGCGGGCCAGCGTGTGCACCGTCACGCCGCGCTCGGCCATGCACGACGGCCCACACCGTCCACCGCATGATGGTGATGATGACGTTCTAAGATAGGGAAGGATCTCCCAAGAGGATCCACGGACCGATCGATCGGGCCCCAAGGGCCGAACCGGCCGGGCCGCCGGGACGCGGCCCGTACCGCCGGAGACCAGCTTCGCCTCCCTGGAGTGAACCGCCCGTGAACGTCTCGGTCATGCAGGAGAACCTGGCCCGCGGCCTGTCGATCGTCAGCCGGGCGGTCTCGTCCCGCAGCACCCTGCCGGTCCTCGGCAACGTCCTCATCCGGACGGAGGACGGTGGCCTCAAGCTGACCGCGACGAACCTCGAGATCGGGATCACCTACTGGGTCCCGGGCAAGATCGACGTCGACGGCGCGATCACCGTCCCGGCCAAGCTCCTGGCCGACATCGTCGCCGGGCTGCCGTCGGGCGAGAAGGTCGAGCTCGAGCTCCAGGCCGGCGACACGCTCCGGATCCGCTCGGGGCGGTTCGAGACCCACGTCAAGGGGATCGACGCGGAGGAGTTCCCGGCGATCCCGACCGCCGGCGAGCGGCCGACGACGCGGATCCCCCAGAAGCTGCTCCGCGACGCCCTCAACGAGACGACGTTCGCCGCCGCGAGCGACGAGGCACGGCCGATCCTGACCGGGGTCCTCTGCCGGTTCGAGGGCGACGTGCTGACCCTGGCCGCGGCGGACAACTACCGGATCGCGGTCAAGACGGTCAAGACGCTGGATCCCGTCGAGGAGACGAGCATCGTGGTGCCGGCGCGCTCGCTGAACGAGCTCAGCCGGGTGCTCGCCGACGTCGACGACCCGGTCGACATCGTCCTCGCGCCGAGCAAGAACCAGATCCTGTTCCACCTCGAGGGCATCGACCTCGTCAGCCGGCTCATCGACGGCCAGTTCCCGAACTACGAGCAGGTCCTGCCGAAGAGCCACACCACCCGGTCGGTGCTCGATCGGGAGGAGCTCCTCAAGGCCGTCCGCCTGGCCGCCCTGATCGCCAGCGCGGCCGCGAACATCGTCAAGCTCGGGGTCGGCGTGGACGGTGAGGCCGGCGTGATCGTGACCGCCGCGGCCGAGGTGGGCGACAACGAGGGCCGGGTCGAGGCGACGGTCGAGGGCGACGGGACGACGATCGCGTTCAACGCGCGCTACCTCGTCGACGTGCTCCAGAACGTGACCGTCGACCAGTTCGCCCTCGAGCTCAACGGGCCGCTTTCGCCCGGGGTGTTCCGGCCGGTCGGCGACGACACGTACACCCACGTCGTCATGCCCGTCCGGACGACGTCCTAGGAGGCCGGGTCCGCACCCGGAGCGTCCTGCTCGCGTCGATCAGCCTGCGCGACCTGCGCGGCTACGGGGCGCTCGAGGCCGAGTTCGGCCCGGGTCCCCAGCTCGTCTGGGGGCCCAACGCGGCGGGCAAGACAAGCCTGCTCGAGGCGATCGTCCTGCTGGCCTGGGGTCGCTCGCACCGGACCAGCACCGACGCCGAGCTGATCCGCTGGGGAAGCGACCTCGCCCGGGTCGAGGGCCGGTTCGTGGCCGCTCCGGCGGCGGGCGGGACGGCAGCTGATCCGACGGTCGTCGAGGTTGCGCTCGCGCGGGAGGGCGGCGGTGGCCAGCGCAAGCGGATCCGGGTTAACGGCGTCGCCCGCCGGGTGACGGCGCTGTCGGCCTCGCTGCGGGTGGTGATCTTCGCGCCGGAGGACATGCTCCTCGTGGCCGGCTCGCCGGGTCTCCGCCGCTCCACGATCGACGCGCTCGCCGCCAGCCGGGCGGCACGGTTCGGGGCCGATCTCGCGACGTACGGGCGGGCGCTCCAGCAGCGCAACGGCCTCCTCCGGGCGATCCGCGAGGGGACCGCCGACCCGGGCGAGCTCCGCTTCTGGGATGGAGCCCTCCTCGAGTCCGGCAGCGCGGTCGTCGAGGGCCGTCTCGAGACGCTCGCCGTGGTCGCCGATCCGCTCGCGCGCGCCCACGCGGAGATTGCGCCGGACGAGGGTCGTCTCGCCGTGCGCTACGAGACGAACGCTCCGGCCCGGCCTGGTGAGTCGGTGCGGGCGGCGCTCACCCGGCGCCTGGCGGAGACGGCCGAGAAGGAGGTCTGGAACGGGACGACGCTCGTCGGGCCCCACCGGGACGACCTCGTGTTCGAGCTGGAGGGTCGGGACCTGGCCGGCTTTGCCTCGCGTGGCCAGCAGCGAACGGCGATCCTCGCCTTCAAGCTCGCCGAGCTCGACGTGCTGACCGCCGTCGACGGGCGCCCGCCACTGCTCCTGCTCGACGACGTGTTCAGCGAGCTCGATCCCGAGCGACGGGCCCATCTCGTCCGCCGGATCGCCGACCTGCCCCAGGCGTTCGTGACGACGACGACCCTCGAGGACCTCGATCCGGCCCTCCGCGCCGCCGGCTCCAGCTGGGCCGTCGAGGCCGGTCCGGATGGCGCCACGCTCGGTGGCCCGGGCACGGTCGCGGGCGTGCGATGACCTCGCGGCGACGGCCGATGGAGCGGATCGGCGACCTCCTGCCGGCCGCCGCCCGATCGCTCGGGCTCGAGGCCGAGCTCCGCCTGGCACGCGCGACGACGACCTGGGACGCCCTCGTCGCGGAGCGCGTCCCGGCCGCCACGGGTGCCTGCCACCTGGCCGGCCTGGAGGGCGATGCGCTGCTCGTGGAGGCCGACGCGCCGATCGTGGCCCAGGAGCTCAGGATGCGCGGCCCCGAGCTCCTGGGGGCCTTCCGGAACGCCCCCGGGGGGTTCGGGGCGAGCGGGCTTCGCGTTCGGGTGCGGCGCGTATAATCCGGCAGGCCTGCCAGCCGCTCGGGGGTCGGGAGCCCGTCCTCGAGACCTCGACCAGCCAGCCGGGTGCCCGGACCCGCCCAGCCCGCCAGATCCGAGACGAGGCCCGCATTGGCCGCACGGCTCCAGATGAAGCTCGGCTTCGTGGCCGAGCAGGACCGCCTCCCCGACTCGCCGGACACGGTCGTCCCCGAGGAGCCCACGATCGGTTCGATCGTCCGCTCGAAGGGCAACCTCTACCTGCTCGTCACGGGGCGGACGCCCGGCGGGCGGCTGCGCGAGGTCACCCGGCAGGTCGCCGAGACCGTCCGGCGCGAGTACTACTACGACGAGTCGGCCGGGATCGTGGTCTGCCTCGAGAAGGCGATCAAGGCCGCCAACAAGAAGCTCGGCCACCAGCGCGAGCGGCTGGCCGGCGACGAGACGAACGGCCCGATCGGGGTCGCCGCCGCCGTCGTCCGCGGCAACGAGCTGTACGTCGTGACGGTCGGCCCGGCCGAGGCCTACCTGATCCGGCAGGCGCGGCTGTCGACGCTGCCGGACCCCCACCGCGAGCGCGGCCTGCCGACCACGGACATCGAGCCGGACGTCTGGCGCGGTGAGATCTCGGTCGGGGACTCGGTCGTGCTGGCGTCGCCGAACCTCATCGGCCGGCTGGGCCCCGACGAGCTCAAGGACGCGATGGTCACGCTCCACCCGCAGTCGGCGATGGAGCACCTCCACCATCGATTCATCGCCGCCGACGGCACGGGCAGCGACGGAGCGATCGCCTTCGAGGCGACCGAGGTCTCGGCGACGACGAAGCAGCGCAAGCTCGTCCCGGTCAAGCCGCCGGAACCGCTGGCGGGCACCCCGGACCGTTCGCCGATCCCGCTCGCCGACAGCGTCACCGCGGGCGCCGCGGTGGTCCAGCAGTCGGCTCGCCAGGCCAGGACCGCGGCCGGAGGAGCGGCCGGCCGGCTGCTCGGCGGCGTGCAGGACCGCCTGCCGCGGCGGTCGGGGCCGTCCGACCGGCGGGTCACGACCCAGTCCTCGCGGCGCGAGACGCAGCGCCGGGCGGCCGTCGCCGCGCTCGCCCTGATCGTCTTCGTGGCCATCCTCGGGCTCGGGGTCTGGTACGTCGGCGGCCGGAGCGGCTCGAACGCGAGCCTCGGCTCGCTGACCGCCGGGCAGAAGGCGCTGATGTCGGCGAAGACGGCGATCGACCAGGTCTACGCACCGGGAGTCGACCTCGTCAAGGACGACCCGCCCCGTGCGACCGACCTGCTGACGACGGCCTGGCAGCAGCTTGACGCCGCGGCCCAGGCGGGGATCCCGGCGAGCGCGATCGATCCGTTGCGCGCCAAGGCACGCGACGGGCTCGACCAGCTGTACGGGATGCAGTCGGTCGGCGAGACGGCCCTGTTCTCGTTCGCCGACGCCAAGCCGCCGGTCGACCTGCAGGCGGTCTCACTGGGTCCCGACGGCGCGCCGTACGTCCTCGACGCGGCGACCAACTCGGTCTACCGGGTCGACGTGAAGGGCGGCAAGGCCGTCCCGGTCGCGCGAGCCGGCCAGGTCGTGCGCGGGACGACCGCCAAGGTCGGCAACCCGAAGTTCATCACCCTCGCCGGCCCGGACCTCCTGATCCTCGACGCCAAGAACGTGCTGTGGCGCTGGCGGCCGGCCGACAAGACGTCCGGCCGGGGCACGCTCGGTCGGGTCAACGTCACCCAGTCGTCGAGCTGGGGCGACGACGTCCGGGCGATCGGCGCGTTCATCCGGAACGTCGACCAGGGCCTCTACAACCTGTACGTCGTCGACCCCTCGTCGAAGCAGATCCTGGCCTATTCGCCGGCCTTCGACGGCTCCGGCTTCCCGGCCGACCCGACGAACTGGCTGGCCGCGCCGCAGGACGTCTCGGCGGTCGACGCGATGGTCATCGACGGCGACATCTACCTGTCGCGGTCGGGCACGATCGCCCGCTTCGTCCGCGGCGGCACGACCGGCTGGAAGCCGGCCGATCCCGGCGACGGTCTCCTGCGCACGCCGCCCGCCTACACCGACATCGCGACGGGCTCGATCAAGGACACCGGGTCGATCTACGGGTACGACAAGGCGAATCGCCGGATCATCGCCCTGTCGAAGGACAGCGGCGCGGTCCAGGCGCAGTACCGGCTCGAGAGCGACGACGTCGGCTGGTCCGACCTGCGCGGGTTCTATGTCCTGCCGGGTACCGGCGACATCCCCGACACGGTCGTCTGGATCGACAAGAACCGGCTCATGAGCTCGCTCCTCGAGGCGGTCAAGGTGCCCACCGCGTCGCCCAGCCCGAGCGCCGGGGCGAGCCCGTCGGCGACGCCGAAGCCGACCCCCAAGGTGACGAAGAAGCCGAAGAGGACGCCAAAGCCGTGATCGCGTGATCCCCCTCCGGGACGCGAACCCGACCCGCCGGACCCCGGTGGTGACGGCCGCGATCATCATCGCCTGCTTCGTCGTCTTCGCCGTCGAGCTGGCCGTCCAGGCGACCGGTGGCGAGGACGCCCTCAGCAAGCTCTTCGAGACGTTCGGGCTCGTTCCGAGCAACCTCGTCGACGCGCTCCAGTCCGGACACCTGCTCGACTGGTCGCTCGTCACCCTGATCACGTACCAGTTCCTGCACGGCGGCTGGCTCCACATCGGGGCGAACCTGCTCTACCTGTGGATCTTCGGGAACAACGTCGAGGACCGTCTCGGCCGCCCGGCGTACCTGACCTTCTATCTCGCCGGCGGGGTCGTGGCCGGTCTCGCCCAGGTCGCGATCGACCCGCGCTCCGACACGCCGCTCGTGGGCGCCTCGGGGGCGATCGCCGCCGTCCTCGGCGCGTACGCCGTGCTGTTCCCGCGAGCGCGCGTCCTGGCGATCGTGTTCCTCGTCGTGTTCTTCCAGCTCACCGAGGTCCCGTCGATCCTGGTGCTCGGCCTGTGGTTCGTCCTGCAGGTCATCGACGGCCTTGCATCGCTGGGCGTCGAGGACGTCGTCGGCGGGGTGGCGATCTTCGCCCATATCGGCGGCTTCGTGGCCGGGATGCTCGTCGGGCTGCTCGTCCGGCGCGCCCGGCCGCGCCCGCTCGGCTCGGGCTGAGCTGCGCCCGGCCCGGCCCCGAAGGCCGGTCGTCCGGTGAGCGTGGGATAATCCGGCCATGGCGCAGCTCGTGGAGATGGTCGTCGAGAGCGTGCGGGTCCACATGCCGTCGAGCCAGCACGTGGTGATCCTCAAGGAGCTCGACCGCGAGCGCTACCTCCCGATCTGGATCGGGCCGTGGGAGGCCAACGCGATCGCCATGAAGCTGCAGGGCGTGTCGTCCGAGCGTCCCCTGACCCACGACCTGTTCTCGTCGACGCTGGACGAGCTGGGGGTCTCGATCCGGCGCGTCGTCATCTCCTCGCTGGCCGAGGAGACGTTCCACGCCCGGCTCTTCCTCCAGTCGGGTGAGCGCGAGCTCGAGGTCGACTCGCGCCCGTCGGACGCGCTCGCCCTGGCGGTCCGGGCCGGGGTGCAGATCTTCGCCGCCGACGAGGTCCTGGACCGGGCCGGGGTGCGGCCGGACGACGGCGAGGGCAGCTCGATCGAGGACCTCGAGTCGACGAGCGAGGCGGCCTCGCCCGCCGACCCCCGGCTCGACGTCTTCCGCGACTTCATCAACTCGCTCGACCTCGGCGGCGACGCCGGGACCCGCGAGGGCCCGCGGCCCGACTGACCACGGCAGCCCGGCCCGGAGTCGCTCGTCGGCAGGGACGCCGGCTCGCCGGCCGCCGGTCAGTCGCCCAGGATCGATGCCCCGCGCGACAGCGCGCGATCCCGTGACGCCCACATCCGCAGCCGGAGCATCCAGAAGTCGCGAACCGCCCGGACGATCACCTGCGGCCGGGCCCCGGTCGGCGAGCCCGCCGTGCGCGGGTAGTGCGGGACGCCGACCTCGACGACGGATCGGCCGCGCGCCCGGAGCTTGATCAGCAGCTCGGCGGACAGGAAGGCGCCGCCCAATTCGACCCGGATCCCGGCGAGCGCCTCGCGGCGGTAGAGCTTGCAGGCGCAGTCGACGTCGGTCGCCCGCAGGCCGAAGAAGACGCGGTTCGCCAGCCGGTAGGTCCGGGCGTAGATCGTCCGGATGATCGGGTCCGCCCGCCGGATGCGGAAGCCGATCACGACGTCCGGGCGGTCGGGGGCGCCCATCCGGGCGGTCAGCCGGCCCAGGTCGGCGATCCTGAACTGGCGGTCGCCGTCGGTGAAGGCCACGTGGCCGAACCGCGCGGCCCCGAAGCCCGATCGCAACGCGGCTCCGTAGCCGCGGTTCGTCTCGTGGTGGACGACCCGGACGAGATCGGGATGGGCGGCGGCCAGTCGATCGGCGATCTCGGCGGTCGCGTCGCGCGAACCGTCGTCGACGATCACGACCTCGAAGCGGCCGGCGAGCTCGGGCAGGGTCGCCAGCGCCTCCGCAACGAGCGGCTCGAGGTTGGCCTCTTCGTCGTGGGCCGGAAAGAAGTACGACAGCTCCGCGAGGCGATCCGGGTTCGCCGCCGGGTCGGTCATCGACCGGCCGTGGCGAGGACCCCGTCGACCCGGTACACGACCTGCGGGCCTGGAACGGGCACGGGCGTCAGCCGGTAGCGCTCCATGAGCGAGCCGACGACCGCCGGGTCGACCTGGATGACGAGGACGGGGTGGCGTCCGAGGTTGCTGTCGATCACGTCGCTGATGGCTCCGAGGTTCTCGTCGAGGCGGGTCCGGTCGTCGACGACCCGGATGTCCGGTCGCCGGCCGTCGATGTGCTGCGCGTACCATAGCGGGGTCGAGTAGCTCCACCACGAGACGATCACCGCCCCGGGGCCGGCGACCCGCTCGTCGAGCAGCGCGTCGAGCCAGGCGTCGCCCGACCGGTTCGCGCTCTGGTCGACCGCCTGCCAGCGCACCGGCAGGAGCACCACCGTCGGGACGACGACGAGCGCGGCGAGGAGGAGCCCGACGACCGGCCGCGGCGCCCGGTCCCCGTGGCGGTCGAGCCCGCCCGGCATGATGCGCCGCTCGAGCCAGTCGACGACCGTCGCCACCAGGACGGCAACCCAGCTCAGCGCGATGAGCGCCGGGACGAGGTAATAGCGGTCGATCTGGGCGTTGTCGTACGACGCCGCGAAGAAGCAGGTGATCGCCAGGGTCAGGCCGGTCAGCAGGGCATAGCGCGGCCGCCGCACGATCGTCGCGGCGAGCCCGAGCGGGACCAGCAAGGCGAGCGGTCCGAGCTGGTCGCCGCTGAAGCGGACGAGCGTCGCGGCCTTCTGGGGGAGGTCGCCCAGCGGGTCGACGAGGCTGCCCTGGAACTGCTCGGCCAGGACGATGTACCAGAACCCCGCCCACGTATCGGGATGGCCGTACACCAGCGGGGCCGGGATGAGTCCCGCGCGGACCGGCAGCTCGAGGTAGACGACGACGAGCGTCCCCGCGAGGGCCGCCAGGCAGGACCCGATGAGCCGGCGACGGCGGAGGATCGATGGGGCGACCGCGAAGACGTACAGGACGATGCCCGGCACGAAGAGCAGGACCAGGCTGTGGTTTCCGAGCGCGAGCGCGAAGACGATCGTCGCGGCGACCAGGCGGCGATCGGCGCCGGCTGCGCCCGACCGCTCGAGCCGTTCCCAGTCGACGAGCAGGATGAGCAGCAGCGCGCACAGGGCGAGGTGGAGCCCGTGGACGTCGGCATGGGTGCCGATCGACCAGGCGATCGGTGTCGCCGCGAGGACCACTCCGAAGGCGAAGGCGAGCCAGGCGCGCGCCGTCAGCCGATGGACGAGGACGGCCATCAGGGCGGCGGCCGCGGCCAGGCAGACGGCGTTGAACAGGTTCATCCGGAACGCGGGGTCGCCGAGCGGCTGGAAGACGATCGAGGCGAGCCAGCCCAGGATCACCCAGGTCGGGAAGCCGGTCGGATGGGCCGTCCCGAGCAGCGGCCCGACCGTCTGCAGCTCGGCCGTGTCCCAGAACGACACGCCGGGCAGGAGCGTCGGAACGGCGATCGCGAGGGCGAACGCCGCGGACCCCAGCGCGGCGAGGACGAGCCCCGCGGCCGGTCCGGCGGGGCGCTCGGCGATCACCATCCGAACAGGTGACCCCAGGCCACGCCCCAGGCGACGATCGCGATCGAGATCGCGATGAGGACGTAGCCGAGCCGCCGGGTCCGGCGTCCGGCCTCGAGCGCCAGCGCGAAGAGGAGGAGGGCGAACGGCGCGTAGTCGTTGCTGAACCGGTAGCCGAACTGGACCCAGCCCTGGCTGAAATGCATCACGTCGACGAGGGCGATCAGCACGACGGCGATGACCGCCCCGGTGACCAGGCGATCCCGGCCGAACCAGCGCAGCGACGCAAACGACACGAGCCAGGCCGGGCTGGTCAGGAACAGCCCCATCCCCACGTCGCGCGGTGCGATCACCGGGCAGGCCGGATCGAACCAGCCGCGGACGGCGTCCGGCGGGCAGGCCGGCAGGATGGACGGCAGCCCGGCCAGCATGAGCGGCACGTTCTGGGCGAGATAGCGCGGATCCTCGATCCCCCAGCCGCTGTGGTAGCCGAGCTGCGGGTAGAACACCGTCTCGAGGTGGTACAGCACATCGTAGCCCGGGTTCATCAGCTGCCCGGTCGTGGCGTATGTATAGGCGACGAGGGCGCCGATCGGGACGGCCATGCCGGCGACGGCCGAGACGCCGCGCCGGAGGCGGTCGCCTCCCCCGCCGACGAACACGAAGAACGGCAGGCCGAAGACCACCGTCAGCCGGGCCGTGCAGGCGAGCCCGAACAGGAACCCGGCGAGCACCTGGCCCGGGTCGAGCACGAGCCGGCGCCGGGTCGACCCGGCCGCGGGCTCGGGATCGGGATCTCCGGCCGCGGCGAGCGGATCGCCACGCAGCGCCACCCCGATCGCGAGGAGGGTGAACCCGACGGCCACGACGTGTGCCAGGTACCACGTGGTCCCCAGCTCGGACGTGTACCAGAAGACGGTGCCCAGGCCGAGGAAGAGCGTGCTGGCGACCCGGACCCGCGGTGCGATCGGCAGGCGTCCAAGGACCCAGAAGGCGATGCCCACGACCAGCGCGCCGAGGACCGCCGCGATCAGCTGGGCGTCGGTGGCCAGGCCCCAGATCGCGACGAACGGCATGAGAACGACGGCGGGCAGCGGCGGGAACGGCAGCAGCGCGTAGCCGGTCGGCTCGCCGTGCGGGCCTGTCGCCAGGATGACGTCCTGGAACAGGTTGTCGCCGTGGATTCCGGGCTGGTCCCCGACGGGGTAGCGGATGGTGGCGCGGCCGTCGAGGAACGCCTCGGCCTGCCACACGAAATGGTTGTAGTAGCTGTCCCGGCGGGGGTTGCTGACGACGTACACCGCGAGCATCAACGCGGTGATGGCGAGGCCGGCTGCGACCGTCCTGGCGGTCCCGGATCGGAGGTCGGGGAGGCGGCTCGCTCGGGCGTCCGTCGCGGGACCCTGCGCTATACTCCGCTCCACCTCAGCGCCCGTGCAGGAGGCGGACCTCCCTGGCTTCCCCCACATCCGTGCCCGACCGAGGCAGCCCGGCGCCGAGGCGGTCGTTCGAGGCCGCCCTGGCGCTCATCGCGATCCTGATCGTCGGCCTCGCCCTCCGCCTCATCATCGCATACGTCCTGCTCCCCGGCTCCGGGTTCGGGGCGGACCGGGACTCCTTCCAGGCCTGGGCGAACGAGCTCGCGACGCACGGTCCGGGGGGCTTCTACGACCGGGGCTTCTTCGTCGACTACACGCCCGGCTACCTGTACGTGCTGTGGCTCGTCGGGATCGTCGGGAACGCGATCGGCGGCATCGGCGACCTCATCAAGCTGCCCCCGATCCTCGCCGACGTCGTCCTCGCCTGGTTGGTCCACTCCCTCGTCCGCGAGCTCGGCGGATCGCGCCGGGCGGCCCTGCTCGGCGCGGCGTTCGTCCTCGTCAACCCGGTGACCTGGTTCGACAGTGCGATCTGGGGCCAGGTCGACGCCTTCGGGGTGATCTTCCTGCTGCTCGGGCTGCGCGACCTGTGGCGGCGCCGGCCGGAGCGGGCGTCGTTCTTCGCCGTGCTCGCCGCGGTCATCAAGCCGCAGCTCGGGATCCTGCTCCCGATCCTGGCGATCGTCCTGCTGCGGCGCCATGTCTGGGATCGCCTCCGGCCGCCGGCGCCGTCCGACCCGGCGGAGCTCGAGCGGGACGTCCCCCTGGCGGACGCCCAGCCGGGGCCGCGCGGCGAACCGTGGCTCGACCGCTTCGGCGAGGGTCCGCTGCGGCTGGTCACGAGCGCCGGCGTCGGGCTCGCGACGGCGGTCGTCCTGTGCCTGCCGTTCGGCCTGTCGATCGTGGGGCTCCTCGAGCAGGTCGCCAAGACGGCCGGCGGCTACCCGTACGTCACCGTCAACGCCTACAACCCGTGGGCGCTGATCACCCGCGGCGGCAACGGGTTGGCGGAGAACGGCCAATGGCTGCGCGATGTCGCCGGGGCGACGGCCGCCGACGTCGCGACGCTCATCGCCGGCGTGCCGGCGCTGTACGTCGGGACCGCGTTGCTGCTGGTCGTCATCGCGGCGGTCTGCCTCGTCGTCGGGTGGCTTGCCCGACCGTCGATCGTGACCATCGACGACGGCTCGGCGGGCGAGCGGATCCGGGCCCTCGTCGACGACCGGCGGCTGCTCGTCGTCGCGCTGACGGTGATGGCGATCGCGTTCTTCGTCGTGCCCACCCGGGTCCACGAGCGCTACCTCTTCCCGTTCGCCATCCTCGGCGCGATCCTCGCCGCCACCTCGGTTCGCTGGCGCGTCGCGTACGTGCTGCTGTCGCTGGCCAACTTCGCGAACCTCTACGCGGTGCTCCTGATCCCGTACTTCCAGAACCCCGGGATCAAGGACTGGCTGGGCATGGCCGACGCGATCCGATCCCCGGTCGGGGTGGCGACCGTCGCGGCGATCCACTTCGCGGCCTTCGTGTTCGCGGTCACCGAGCTGCGTCCGGCCGCGCTCCGGCGACTCGATCGCGAGGCGATCGACGCCGCGCTGTGGGAGGCGGACGAGGACGCGGTGGCCGATGACGCGGCCGGTGCGACCGAGGGAGCGTGGGTCGGCGGCGACGCGAGCGCTCCACCGATCGGCCCGGGGGCCGCCGGCGAGGCGGCGGGGACGGCGGGGACGGTGGCGGCCACGGCCGCCGCTGGTGCTTCCGGCGCCGGCCCGGCGGTCGCCTGGGACGACGCCTCGTTCGCCGTTGAGCGCGACCCGGGCTGGCTGCCGCTGCCGTTCGGGCTGGCCCGGATCCGGACGCTCCTGCCCGATCGGTCGCGGCGGCTGCACGGGGAGGCGGGCGGGCGGCTCGACCGGCTCGATCTGTGGCTGCTCGTCGTGATCGTCCTCGTTGCCCTCGTGTCGCGGACGTTCCGGCTGTCGGAGCCGTACCGGATGCACTTCGACGAGGTCTACCACGCGCGGACCGCCACGGAGTTCCTCCAGGACTGGCGCTACGGGATGCCCCACGACATCTACGAGTGGACCCATCCCCATATCGCCAAGTACGCGATGGCCGTCGGGCTGGTCGTCGCCGGCGACGACCGGGTCACGGCGCAGCGCTCGCTGGGCACGACGGTCCGCGACGTGCTCGTCGAGCCGCAGTGGGTCGACTCGAGCCGGCCGTCGCCGCAGTCCGGGGACCGGTTCTACGTCGCCGGCGGCGACGAGCTGCGGGCGTACGACCTGGTGACCCGCGGCCTGATCACGACCTGGTCGGTGCCCGGGGCGTCGGCGCTCGCGCTGGACCCCGTCGGCCACCGCGTTCTCGTCGGCACGGACAGCGGCCAGGTGCTGGCGCTTGACACGACGGTCCTCGACGACGCCCGGGCGTCGGGCGGGTACAGCGCCGAAACGCCGATCGCCGGCGTCGACGGTCCGGCGCCGCTGGCCGACGTGAAGGCGCCGGTGACGCATCTCGGACTGACCACCGACGCCTCCGGGATGGCGGTCGCGACGAGTGGCGGCGAGGTCGTCCTCGTCGACCCGAACACGGGCGCGGAGACGGGCCGGCAGCGGCTCGGCGGCATTGCGGATCTCGCCGACGGCGGCCTGGGCGACGGGCTGACGGCGGACCCGGCTGCCGTCACCGACCCGGCCGCGGTGGCCGCGGCCCTAGCCACGATCAGCGGGGGGAACGCCGCCGACTACCAGGCCCGGCTGGCGGCCGCCTCGTCGGCCGGGGAGGCGTCGGTCGTGCTGCTCGGCGGGTTCGCCGACGACCAGCAGCAGAAGGACATCTCGACCGCGATCTCGGACGGCCGCCTGACCGGGCTCACGGTCGCGCCGCTGCCGCGGATCGCCGTCGCGGACGAGGGCGGCGTGACGTTCATCTCGCCGGCCACCGGCCAGATCGTGGACACGGTGACGCTCGACGGCGCCGCCCGCGGCCTGACGGTGGTGACCGGGATCGACCAGCCCACGCTGTACGCGGCCCTCGACGGCAAGAAGCTGGCCACCATCCAGCTCGGGCAGGGCGACGGCAAGGAGGGGCCGCACCTGACGACGACGTTCCCGATGCCGGGCGACGTCCGGGACGTCGTGTACGACCAGCCGACCCAGATGGTCCACGTGCTGGGCCGCACCCCGGACGGCACGAGCGACACGATCTACGTCGTCGAGCCGCACGGCAATGCCGTCTACGCGGATGCCCGGTTGCCGTTCGACGCGCAGGCCTGGGCGCTCGACTCCAACCCGGAGAACCCCAGCGGCGACCGCCAGGCGATCCTGGCCACGTCGGCCGACGGGACGCTCGCCTCGGTCGACGCCGGCAACCATGCGTTTGCCTGGCGCCTGCCGGGGGTGCTCGCCGGGGCGCTCACGGCCGGGCTCATCTTCCTGCTCGTGCGGATCCTGTTCCGGCGCCGCGAGATCGCGGTCATCGCCGCCATCCTCGTCCTCGTCGACGGGATGCTCTTCGTCCAGAGCCGGATCGCGATGAACGACGTCTACGTCGGCTTCTTCATCGTCGCCGCCTACACCCTGTTCGCGCCGCTCTGGCTCGGACGCTGGAAACGGCCGTGGGCGTTCTGGGTCGTGCTGCCGGCGGTGGGCGTGCTGCTCGGGCTGGCGCTCGCCTCGAAGTGGGTCGGGCTGTACGCCATGGCCGGTGTCGTCGTGCTCATCCTCGGCCGCTCGGCGCTTGGCCGGATGCTGCTCATCCTGGGGCTGGCGCTCGGGACGGCCGTGCTGGGCTACATGGCGATCGAGGTCGCTCCGGACGCCTCGACGAGCGCGGGCAACTTCCTGTTCGTCGGGTTGATGATCGCCCTGACCCTCGGCGCCGTCCTCGTGACCGTCTTCCGTCCGATCGCCTGGTCGGCCGAGGAGACCCGACTCGCGATCGTGGGTCCGGCCGCGATCGGGATCCTGGTGTTCCTCGTCGCGGTCCCGCTGGGCGTCGCCGTGAAGCCGATCGGCGCGGGCCCGGCGGCCCTGACGCCGACGGTGATCTCGCTCCTGCTCATCCTCGGCTCGGGCGTCGTCTGGGCGATCCTGCGATTCGCCGGCATCTGGGGGCTCGGGCCGCTGGCGCCGTCGCCCGACCCGGACGACCCGGTCCGGCTCACCGAGCCCGGGTCCCCGCCGCCCGAGGGCTGGCTCCGACCGGGGACGCTCCTCGGCCTGCCGATCGTGTGGGGCGTGATCTGGCTGGCGGTGGTCCCGATCGTCGTCTACGTGATCTCGTACCTGCCCTGGGTCGCGCTCGGCAACCGGCTGACCGACACGTGGCCGCCCGGCAACACCGGCCAGACGCTGCTCGACCTGACCCGCCAGATGTACGACTACCACAACGGGCTCCGGGCGACGCATGCGGCGTCATCGCCGTACTGGGCCTGGCCGTTCGACCTCAAGCCGGTCTGGTTCTACCAGGACTCGTTCGCGGCCAACACGGCCGCGGCGATCTACGACGCGGGGAACCTCGTCGCCTGGTGGCTGTCGATCCCGGCGATGCTGTTCGTGGCCTGGCAGGCGTTCAAGCGCCGGAGCCTGGCCCTCGGGCTCGTGTTCGTCGCGTTCGCGTTCCAGTGGCTGCCGTGGGCCCGGATCGACCGGGCGACCTTCCAGTACCACTACTACGCGGCCGTGCCGTTCCTGCTGATCGCCCTTGCCTACTTCGTGGCCGAGCTGCGCAACGGACCGTCGGCACGGACCTGGGCGCTGGCCCGGGTGAGCGCGGCGATCGCGGTCCTCGGCCCGGCCCTGATGTGGCTGTTCAAGGGTCCGCTGTGCACCTTCGTGCGGGTCACCGCGGTGAACCCCGGCTCGGAGGCCTGCGTCGCGACGGCTCCGGGGCAGATCGTCCTCACCTGGCGGACGGCCGGGCTGGCCGCGGTCCTGCTCGTGGCCGGCGGGCTGCTGGTGTTCCAGATCCTCCGGCTCGGCTCGGGTGCCCGGTCGGCCGAGGAGGCGAACCGCCGGTTCCTGCAGATCGCCGCGACCGCCGTCGGCGGGGTGATCGGGCTCGTCCTCGTCGGCGGGCTCCTGCCCGACAGCGCGATCCTGAGCCAGGACGGCTTCCGGATCGAGCCGATCGCCCTGGTCGTCCTCGTCGCCCTGTCGCCGATCGCCTGGGTCGTGGCCACCGCGCGCGACAGCCGCCGGTTCGCGGCGGGGATCCTGCTCGCCTGCGTCGTCTGGTTCGTCACGTGGTATCCGAACATCTCGGGGCTCCCGTTGCCGGCCGCGATCGTGAACGCGTACCAGGGCCTCCTGCCGACCTACCTGTACGCCTTCCAGTTCCCGGTCAACACGGACAAGGTCGTCCCGTTCTCGATCACGGGCCACCTTGCCGACATGCTCCTGCTCCTGGGCGCGCTCCTCGTCACGAGCGTGATCGTGGGCTACGCGGCATGGGCCTGGCGGATCGCCGCGGCCGAGCGCGAAGCGGCGCGCCGCGACCCCGGCTCGATCGCGACGACCGGTCAGGCCGGCTGAGGCGGGTCGCCCCGGCCTCGGTCGCGTCCGGTCGGGCGAGGATCGGCCAGTGCCCCGGTCCGAGCCGCGAGCGTCAGCCGCGGCGGGCGATGACCGAAGGTTCCTCGGCGGCCCCGCGCGGGTCGGAGATCGCGGGCTGGGCGCGCGGCGAGGCCGGGATCTCGGCCCGGAAGTCCGCCGGCAGGGCGCCCTGGGCCGCGAGCCGGCGGATCACGAAGCCGTAGTAGTTCTCGACGCGCTCGGTGATCCGCTCCCAGCTGAACGCCTCGGCCCGGGCCATCCCGCTCGCGCTCATGTCGGCGCGGAGGCCGTCGTCGACGACGAGCCGCCCGATCGCCGCGGCGAGCTCGCGCGGCTCGCCCGGTGGCACGAGCAGGCCCTGCTCGCCGCGCCGGACGACGCCCTTGTAGCCGTGGATGTCCGAGGCCACGATCGGCGCACCGGCGGCCATCGCCTCGAGGAGCACGATCCCGAACGACTCGCGACCGGTCGCCGGCGCCACGAACACGTCGGCCGTACGGAACAGCTGGGCCTTCTCCGCGTCGCTCACCCGGCCGAGGAACTCAACGCCGGCCAGCCGGCGGGTCATCACGTAGCGCCGGGCCTCGCGCTCCTGTGGTCCGGAGCCCACGACGAGGAGCCGGCACGGGCAGCCGGTCTTGCGCAGGATGCGGTACGCCTTGAGCAGGACGAGCAACCCCTTGCGCGGCTCGTGGCGGCTGACGAAGAGGAGGTTGCGCGTGCCGTCCTGCCAGCGCGCGATCGGGACGGCCTTCCGGTAGCGGTCGACGTCGACGCCGTTGGGGATGATCTTGTAGTCACCTGGGAAGTAGCGATCGATGAAGTGCCGGGCCGCCGCGCTGACGGCGATCCGGCCGTGGAGCAGCCGGGCATGGCCCTGCATGACCCGCGCCCCGAACTCGTAGGACAGCGAGAACCCGGCATAGGCGTGGAACGTCGCGACGTTCACGCTCCGCGAGCGGCGCAGCAGGATGAGCGACAGGAACGGCACGAACGGCTCGTGGAAGTGCAGGACGTCGAACCGCTCCCGGTCGAGCATCTCGTCGACCAGGCCCACGTAGCGCGGCGACAGGGTGACCGTCCCTACGGAGCCGTTCATCGGGACGCTGAAGCCCTTCCCGAGCCGGATGATGTCGCCCTCGGAGGCGCGCTGGAGGCCGTGGCTGCTGCTGATGATCCGGACGTCGTGGCCGTGCAGGCGGAGGTTCTCGTAGAGGTAGCGGACGTGCTCGTTGACGCCGCCCGGAACGGGGTAGACGTACGGCGTGACCAGCCCGATCTTCACTGTCCGCGTTCCGCGCCGGTCACGGCCCCCGGCTCGTAGTGGGGCGGCCGGGCCCGGCCGCCCGGATAGCCGTGATCGCGTCCGGTGCCGTCGCGCAGGACCCGGCCGCGGACCTCGTCGCGCATGTCGCGGCCGTACTTGCGGAGCTGCCGCCCGAACGTCGTCACCTGGCTGCCGGTGCCGTGGAAGCTCCCGTGCGCGTGCGTCTCGCGGGCGAGGATCGCGGCCCGGAGGTCGTCGGCGCTGCGGCCCGGGAAGGTCGTCCAGCCCGTGCCGATCGCCGCCGCCCCGTGGGCATCGCTGTCGCCGATCTGGGCCAGGTCGTGCTCGACGGCGAAGCGCACGACCCGGGCGTGGAGCGGCCGGCCGAGGGTCGTCGGGTTGAACGTCTCGAGCCCGTCCGGGTGGTAGCGCGGGTCCGACTCGCCGAGGAGCCGGCGCAGCACGAATCCCTGGGCGCACAGCGGGTACGGGACGAGCGGGTGCGCCGGGATGGCCAGGCCACCCAGGTCGTGGATCTCGGCGATCGTCGAGCGCAGCGAGCGCAGCGAGTGGACTGGGGACTCGATGAACAGGGCGAGGAGATGGCCGCCGCGGGTGGTGACCTCCTCCCCGACGACGACCTCGAACGGGACGCCGCGATCGCGGGCGATCGTCCGGGCGGCCAGCGCCGCGTCGATCCGCTCGTGGTCGGTGATCGCGATGACGTCGAGCTCGCCGACCGCCTCGACCCGGCCGAGGATCTCGTCGATCCCCGAGATCCCGTCCGACGCCAGCGTGTGCATGTGCAGGTCGGCGCGGCCCAGCCGGTCAGTCATCGCCGGCCCCCTGCCGCGTCGGCCTCGAGATCGGGCCAGATCGGGAAGAAGACCGCCCACCACTGCTCCGGGGCGGCGCTCACCTGGCGCTCGAACCAGCGGGCCTCCTCGTCGAGGAAGGCCGACACGCGCTCGCGGCGCGAGCCGGCGGCCGGGATGGCCAGGCGGTCGAGCCGGCCGACGTATCGCCCGCCGGGCAGCCGGCGCGCGGTGACCGCGAACGTCGGGGCGCCGCTCTCGATGGCCACGAGCGCCGGCCCGAGGGGCAGCGAGGTGCGCGATCCGAACAGCGTGACCGGCATCCCGCCGCCGGTCAGGTCGCGATCCCCGACGATCCCGACGGGCTCGCCGCGGCCGAGCGCGGCGAGGACCTCGCGGCGCGCCTCGCGCAGCCCGACGATCCGGATCCCGAGCGCGCCGCGGGTCCGGACGAAGTAGCGCTGGAGGGCCGGATCGTCGACGGTCTCCATCGGCGTCGTCAGTGGCCGCGCCGCATGGACGGCGGCGACGTACGCCTGCAGCTCGATCGCCCCGAAGTGGAGCCCCACGAAGATCCGCGGACCGGGCTCACCGAACGCGTCGTCGAATGAATCCGGTGTCTCGATGGTCAGCCGCTCGGCGAGATAGGCGGGTGTGAGCGCGGGAGCCCGGGCGACGTCGAGGTAGTAGGTGGCGTAGTGGCGGAACGCCGCCCGGACCAACCGGTCGAGCGCCCGCCCGCCGCGGGACGCCGCGCGGATCCGTGCGTCGGCGAGTCCCTCGGCCACCATCCAGCCGGTGACCCGGCGCAGGTTGCGGCGGGCCTGCTCGGCGCGCCGCCGGTCGACCAGGTACCACAGCTCGCCGATGAGCTCGGCCAGCCCCACGAGCGGTCGCTCCGGAAGGTGGCAGGCGAGCCACGACGCGGCGGTCACGGCGTCGGCGACGATCCGCTGCCGGGCGGTGGATCGTTCGCTCGCCGAGATCCCGGCGGCCGGGGCGGCCGTTGCGCGGCTCATCCCGCGGCCATCCGCGCGGCCCGCCGCTCCAGCTCGGCCGCCTCGGCCTCGGTCGCGGGCCACATCGGCTTGAAGCTGTACCACTGCTCGGGGGCGGCCGCGATCACCCCTTCGATCGCGTCGGCGATGGCCTGCGTGGCGCGCAGGACCTCGGCCGGCTCGGTCGACGCCACCTGGATCGGTGGCTCGGTCGCGGCGTGGAACCGGCCGTCGGGCAGCCGCCGGATGGCCACCGGCACGATGAGCGCCCCGGTCTT
Source organism: uncultured Chloroflexia bacterium (assembly GCA_963813705.1). Taxonomy (GTDB): domain Bacteria; phylum Chloroflexota; class Limnocylindria; order Limnocylindrales; family CSP1-4; genus Chersky-267. Next base: position 658,945 of record CAWFAH010000011.1, on the reverse strand, counting down.
GCCGGCGAGCGTCGCCGGACCGGCCGGCAGGGTCGTCCAGGCGCCGAACAGGCGGACCGGGACGTCGTCCGCCCGGTAGCCCCAGTCGACCAGCAGGGCGAGCATCTCGCGCCGCCGGAGGACCGCGTAGACCTCGCGCAGGTTGCGCCACGGGATCACCCGGGCGTTCCAGCGGGCCCGCTCCGCGCGGAGGTGCTCGAACAGCTCGGGGAACGTCGAGTCGTCGGCCAGCCCCGACAACGGCCAACCGCGCCAGCCAATGGCCGCAGCGATGATCTCGTTGTTCCCGACGTGGCAGGCGGCGAAGATCAGCCCGTTCGAGCCCCGCCACAGCCGCTCGACGGCGTCGACGGCGTCCTGGTCGATCAGGCCGATCGCCCGCTCCTGGCTGAGCGACGGGAGCTGCAGGAGTTCGACGAGGTAGCGGGCGTAGCTCCGATACGCCCGGAGCGCCATCCGGCGCACCGCCGGATCGTCCGGCGGCAGGCCGAGGACGTGGCCGAAGTTGCGGTTCGACCAGCGACGCTTCGTCGGCCAGAGCAGGTAGGAACCCTGGACGAACCAGCCGACGACACGCGCCGTCGGCCCGGTCGGCAGCCGCGCGACGAGCCATTCGGCCAGCCGGTAGGCAAGCAGCGCCGTCTTCTCGACGACCCGTGGCGTGCTCGCGGCGCGCCGGCTGGGCGTCTCGAGCGCGGGTCGCGGCCCGGGCTCGATCGGCCCGCCGGCCACGGGCCGATCCGGGACCGAGGTCACCGGGCTCCGGCCGCCACCTTCGCCTTCGGCCCGGCCAGGCGCCTGAGCGCCCGCTTCTGCGGCGCCTCCGTGCCGACGAGGGTCTCGTTGTCCTCGCCCCGGATGAACGCCTCGACCCGGTTGAAGGCAATGTCGTCGTGGATCTGGATCGGCGGGCTCTTCATGAAGTAGCTCGACGGGGCGACGAGCGTTCCGGTCAGGCCCCGGTCCAATCCGAGCTTGAGGCAGCGGATCGCGTCGGTGATCACGCCGGCGCTGTTCGGGCTGTCCCAGACCTCGAGCTTGAGCTCGGCGTTGAGCGGTACGTCGCCGTAGGTCGTGCCCTCCATCCGGATGTAGCACCACTTCCGGTCGAGCAGCCACGGGACGTGATCGCTCGGGCCGACATGGATGTCGTCCGGGTCGAGCTCGTAGTCGAGCATGCTCGTGACCGCGTTCGTCTTCGAGATCTTCTTCGACTCGAGGCGCTCGCGCTCGAGCATGTTGAGGAAGTCGGTGTTGCCGCCGAAGTTGAGCTGGTAGGTCCGGTCGAGGCGGACCCCGCGGTCCATGAACAGGCGGGTCAGGACGCGATGGCTGATCGTGGCCCCGACCTGGCTCTTGATGTCGTCACCGATGACCGGCAGACCCTCCTCGGCGAAGCGGCGCTGCCAGTACGGCTCGCGGCCGATGAACACCGGGATCGCGTTGACGAACCCGACGCCCGCCTTGAGCGCCTGCTCGACGTACCACTTCGTGGCCTCCTCGCTGCCGACCGGCAGGTAGGAGACCATCACGTCGACCTCGCGCTCGCGGAGGATCCCGACGACGTCGGCCGTCGGGCCGGGCGCCTTCTCGATGATCTGGCTGAGGTACTTGCCGAGCCCGTCGTGGGTCATCCCGCGATCGACCGTCACCCCGATGTGCGGGACCTGCTGGAAGACGTAGGTGTTGTTCGGCTTCTGGTAGATCGCCTCGGACAGGTCCTTGCCGACCTTGTTCTTGTCGATGTCGAACGCGGCGACGAACTCGATGTCGCGGACGTGGTACCCGCCGAGCTCGACGTGCATCAGGCCGGGGACGAAGTCCTCCTTCTTCGCGTTCTCGTAGTAGTAGCGACCCTGGACGAGGCTGCTGGCGCAGTTCCCCACCCCGACGATGGCGACCCGGATCTTGCCGTCGGTCCGGCGCGCCGCGCCGGCAGCCGGCTTCGCGCCGTTCGTGCCGTTGGTTCCGTTCTTCCCGGTCTTGGCCACCTGACTGTCTCCCTACTTCCCGTCGCGCGCGACGGCCTGCTGCCTGACATGGAGGATGCGCTGGATGACGGTGATGGTTGCGCCGAGGGTGATGATGCCCAGCGCGACCTCGATGAGGACGATGCCCACCGGAATGGTGGTCCCGCCCATCGAGAAGCCGCGGTCAACCACGTCGGTCCCGACGATCCCGCCGAGAATGAGCCCAGCTGACAGGACGATGAGCCGGACCTCGCGGGGCATTAGTCCGACGGCGGCCATCCCGGTGCCCTCGGTGAACCCAAGCCCTTCGGACTTGGCGCGGGTGTAGCTGACCATGAACGCCGAGCCCATGGCAGCGGCGGCCAGGACCGGTCCGCCGACGTCCCAGCCGGCCCCGGCCAGGCCGGCGATGACCCCGACATAGACGAAGGCTTCACCCCAGCGGTCGAAGACCGAGTCCATGAACGCGCCGAGCGGGCTGACCTTGCCCGTGGCCCGGGCGAGCGTCCCGTCGAACATGTCGAAGACGCCGCCGAGGAAGACCACGATGCCGCCGATCAGCCAGGCCTGGAGGCCGACGAGGATCGCCCCGAGAACGGTGATCCCGAAGCCGATCAGGGTGAGCCCGTTCGGGGTGAGCCCGAGCCGGCCGAAGAACAGGGCGACCGGCTCGCCCAGCTTCTTGACCCTCGTCCGGGTCTCCGGGCTGACGAGCGAACCGCCGCCGGTCGGCTTCGTCGCGGTCACGAGGCTGGCTCGTCGGTCTGGGGCACGATCCGCCCGGGGTAGCCGAGACCCAGCAGCGTGCGCTCCCGGGCCAGCGCCTCGTCGAAGGCGTCCCGGCGGAGGCTGCACAGCGTCTCGCGGCCGCTCCGGCGGGTGGTCACGATGCCCGACGCGCGCAGCTTGCCGAGGTGCCAGCTGACGAGCGGCTGGGACAGTCCGACGTGCTCGATGAGCTCGGTCACGGTCGCCGCGCCGCCCGACAGCCGCTGGACGATCCGAAGCCGGTTGACGTCCGCCAGCGCCCGGTGGAACTGGCGCACCTGGCGCAGCTCGTCGGGCTGGTCGACGACGGACGCGATGGTCGAGCGGATGCGGGCCGGGGAGGGGCTCAGGAGACGGGCTCCGAGGGGCGTCGAGCGACGGATGGCTCAACACGGATTTATATAAATCGCTGTTGATGCTACGACCGGGAAGCCGGTGTGTCAACCATCGCCGGAGCCCGGCGGACGGTGCTTCAGGATCGCCCGGCTACACTCGGCCGATGCGAGGCCGCGAGAATCTCCTGCTGCTCGGCGTGCTCGGCGTCGGGGTCTTCCTCGCCGGCCTCGAGCTGATGATCACCGCCGTCGCCCTGCCGTCGATCATCGTCGACATGGCGCACAAGGAGGGGATCGCCGAGATCGACGCCTGGACCCAGCTGCGCCGGGCGTCCTGGATTGTCAACGGCTACCTCCTCGTGTACATCGCCACGATGCCGTTGGCCGGCCGGCTCGCCGACATCTGGGGGACCCGGCGGCTGTTCCTCGGGGCCCTCGTGGCGTTCACGCTCGGATCGCTCCTCGCCGGCGCGGCCCAGAGTCTCGACTGGCTGATCGGGGCGCGGCTCATCCAGGCGGTCGGCGGCGGGGCGCTCGTACCCGTGGCCACCGCGGCCGCGGCCCACCTGTACGGCGGCTCGGCGCGACCGCGGGCGCTCGGCGCGATCGGCGCCCTGACCTTCCTCGGCATGGCCGCCGGCCCGTTCCTCGGCGCCGCCCTGCTTCGGACGATCCACGCCGAGTCGGCCCTGGCGGCGGCCGGCGTGTTGGACGGGCCGCTCGGCTCGCTGCTCGTGCCGGCGTGGCGCTGGGTCTTCTACATCAACGTCCCGATCGGGATCGTCGCCCTGGCGATCGCCTGGGCGGCCGACACGGGCTGGGAGACGCCGCGCCGGACCGGCCGGGTCGACCTCGGCGGGGCCGTCGCGTTCACGCTCGGGCTTGGAGCGGGGCTGCTCGGGCTGACCCTGCTCGGCAGTCCGGCGGATGGCACGACGCTCGGCGTGCCGACGCCGGTCCTGATCGCCGGCCTGTTCGTCGTCGCGGTCGCCGGCCTCGGGCTGGCGATTGCCGGCGGGCTCGTTCGGAAGGATCCGTTCATCGACGTCCGGCTGTTCCGCTCCGTCGAGTTCTCGTCGGCCGCGCTCGTCTCGCTCCTCACCGGCTACGCGTTCGCGACGGCGATCGTGGGCGCCGCGGTGTTCGTCGACCGGGTGCTCTACGGCGGCCCGGCCGAGCAGCAGGTCGTGCTCGGCGCCCTGGCCGCCACGACCGCGATCGGGGCCCTCGTGGCCGGCTTCGCGGTCCGCCGGCTGTCGCTTCGCCTGGTGACCCTGGCCGGCCTGCTGGCCTGCGCCGGCGGCCTCGTCGCGATGGCCGGCTGGACGCCGGCGACCACGATCCCCGCCGCGGCCCTGGCGGTCGCCGTGTTCGGGGCGGGGTTCGGGCTGACCGTGACGCCGCGCTCCACGGCCGCGGTCGAGGCCGCCGGCCGGGCGGCGTTCGGGATGGCCTCGGCGACCGTGACGGTCGCCCGGATGATCGGGATGGCGGTCGGTCTCGCGGTGCTGACGGCGTATGGCTCGACGACGATCGATCGGCTGAGCCAGGCGATCAGCGCCACGCCCGACGCCTACAAGCAGTTCCTCCCGCCCAACCTCGTTGGCCGGCCGTTCGACGACGGGCTGGTGGTCGCCGCCCTCGAACGCTGGGCGTCGGGCGAGGCGTCCCGGATCATGGTCGGGCTGTTCCTGGCCGCGGCCGTCGTGGTCGCCGTCGCGTTCCTCCCGGCGCTCGCGCTCGGGGCCCGCCGGACGCGTATGCTGGCGGACGACTCGCCGGCGGTCGGGTCCGGCGACGTCGGCGAGGGCACTCGCCACGACGGAGGCTCGCGGACGATCGATGGCGAGGACACGGAGCCGACCCTCGCGCTCTGAGCCGCGGCCGGATCCGCTCGACGGGTTCGCCCATCGCGTCCACCACGACGCCGTCGGCGCGGGCGACGGGCGGATCCGCGTCTTCGAGCGGACCGGGTCCGCGGTCCGCGAGGCCGAAGGGCTCGCCGCGATCCCGGATCCGATCCCGACCGACGGCTCCGTCTGGATCGACGCGGGCGGGCCGTCGCCCGCCCAGGTCGCCGCGATCACCCACGCGCTCGGGCTGCACGAGCTCATCGCGGAGGACATCCTCGAGGGCAACCAGCGGGCGAAGATCGAGGTCACCGACGACCTGATCCACATCGTGCTGTTCGCGCTCGAGTACGGCGACCCGATCGTGCCGAGCGAGATCGACGTCGTCCTCGGCGAAGGGTTCCTGCTCACGGTCCACGATTCGGACTGGGACCCCCGGGCGATCCACCACCTCAAGGCCGGCGGCTTCGAGCTCGTCCTGCAGCGCGGCCCCGATCATCTGCTGTGGGCGATCTGCGACGACCTCGTCGACGGCTACTTCCCGCTCATGGACAAGCTCGGCGACGAGATCGACCTGATCCAGGATGCCGTGATCGAGAAGGGCGACCCGCAGACCCTCGAGCGGCTGTTCGAGCTCAAGCGGGAGCTCATCGCGATCCGCCGCGCCGCGGGGCCGGTCCGCGAGATCTTCAACCAGCTCACGAACCGGGATCTCGCGCTCGTCGACAGCGCCGAGATCGTCTACTTCCGCGACGTCTACGACCACCTGATCCGCCTGACCGACGAGCTCGACACCTACCGCGAGCTCGTCAGCGGGACGCTCGACGTGTACCTCTCGACGGTCAACAACAACCTGTCGCTGATCATGAAGCGGCTGACCGGGGTGACGGTCGTGCTGGCAGGGATCGGCGCGCTCGGCGGGATCTTCGGGATGAGCGAGGCGGGCGCGGCATTCGCCGGCACCGAGGCGGCCGGCTTCTGGCTCGTGACGGCCGCGATCGTCGGGCTGGCGTTCCTGATGGCCTTCGTCCTGCGCCGGATCAAGTGGATCTAGCGACCCGAGCGCGCCCTGCGGCAACGCGGCGGCGCGGCTCAGTGGCAGAAGACCGGGTTCGCCTTGGGGTTGGCCTCCTTGTGGTCGGCCGGGGCATGACCCAGCGGGAGGGCCACGAGCTGGGTCTTCTCGATCGTCCCGACCGGTCCCTCGGAGGTCTGCAGCCAGAGCGTCTCGCGCTTCTCCGCCATGGCGCCGTCGAGCGTCGTGACGTGGCGCCGGACCTGGATCACCTCGTACAGGTAGAGCTGGTCGTCGGTGGTGTAGACCTCGACGAGCATCCCGATCATCCGCCGCCCGTTGTCGATCTTCGACGCGGTCAGGATCGGCAGGAACATGCCCGTCCGGGCGTGGGCGTAGATGTACGTCGGGCCGGGCTGACCCGGCTGGTGGAGCTGCTGCAGGTACATCGCCACGTTGCACGGCGGGAAGGCGTTCGCGCCGCCGGGCTGGCGAATGACGGGCAGGTCGATGTCGAGCGCCGGGACGACCACCCGGGACGCTACGGCAGCCTTGCCCGGCGAGGCACCGGCGCTGGCCGTCGGGCTCGGGCTGACCAGCGGCGGGAAGGTCAGCAGCGGGCTCGCGGTCGGGCTCGCGCCGGCGAGCGCCTGGCTGCCGGAGGGGGCCGGCGTGGCGTCGACCGGGGCGGTGTAGCTGAGCAGGCCGGCCGCGATGAGCGAGACGCCGAGTGCGGCCAGGAGGGCGGGCACCAGGCGGTGCTGGACCCGGTCGAAGACGGTGCGCATGGGGCGGTCATCCTAGCCGTTCCCCGGTGAGGACGCCGCGGCCGCATGGTACTGGTACCCTCCCGCCATGCCGCCGCGACTTGCCCTCGTTCTCGCGCTGCTCGCCGGCGCGGCGGCGGCGGCGCTGCTGATCGCGGCGGCCGTGGCGTTCATTCCGGGGCCCGTCCATCCGACCCCGACCCCGACGCCGACCGTCGCGCCCTCCAGCTCGGCGTCCCCGACCCCGTCGGCCCTGCCCTCGCCCTCCGGATCGGCGTTGCCCTCCGGATCGGCGTTGCCCTCCGGATCGGCGCTGCCGCCGGGCGGCGCGTCGGCGAGCCCGGGATCGTCCCCGAGCCCGCTTCCCCCGTCGGTCGCCCCGTCCGGCTCGGCCGCCCCGTCGGGCTCGGCCGCCCCGAGCGGCGGGGCGTCGGCGTCGCCCTGAGCCCGGCCGCGGCGGCCGGCCCACCGGTCGAGCCCTGGCCGACGATCCACGGACTCGTCCGCGCCGTGGCCGCGGCGCCCGGTCCGCTCCTCGTCGTGACCGACTTCGACGGGACCCTCGCCCGGGTCTCACCCGACCCGACGGCGGCGGCCATCGATCCGCTCGGGCGGACCGCCCTGCGCCGGCTGGCCCGGATCGCGGCCGCGCGACCGGCGCGCCTGAGCGTCGTCGTCCTGAGCGGCCGGACGGTGCTCGATCTGGTCGGCCGGGTCCGGGTCGGCGGCCTCGGCTACCTCGGCGATCACGGGCTCCAGGAGGGCCGGCTGGCCAGGGGCGGCCGCATCGCCGGCCTGTCGGTGGCCGCGGACCCGGCTCTTGCCGAAACGACGGCCCTCGCCCGCGACGTTGGACGGGCCGTCGCCCGGGAGCTCGGCTCGCCCGGCTGGCTGTACGTCGAGGACAAGGGGCCGTCCGTGGCGTTCCACTTCCGCGCCGCGACGGATCCCGACGTCGCCGGACGCTCCGTCGAGGCCGCCCTGGACCGGGTGCTCGGTCCGGAGACGGGGCAGGACCGCCTCACCCGCTTCCACGGCCGCCGCATCGTCGAGCTCCGCCCGTCCGGGGCCGGGGGCAAGGGGGTGGCGGTCTCCGAGCTCCTGGCGAGCCGGCGGTTCGGTGCCGCGATCGTCCTCGGTGACGACCGGAGCGATGCCGAGGCCTTCGCCGCGATCGCCGACGCGCGAGCCGCCGGCCGGCTGGCCCATGGCCTCGCGCTCGCCGTGCACGGTGCCTACGAGACGCCGCCGGAGGTCGTGGAGCGCGCCGACGGCTTCCTGGCCGCGCCGCACGACGCCGCCCGCGTGCTGTCGCTGATCGCCCGCACCATCGAGGCCGAGGCCGGGTGACCCCGCCCGGCCCGCCGGCCGGGGGGCGCGGGCTAGGAGACGAGGGCGCGCGCGGCGCTCTCGACGACCTGGACGAGCGCTCCGGGGAACAGCCCGAGCACGATCGTCAGGAACGCCGCGGCCCCGAGGCCCACCCGCAGGATGCCGCTCTTCTCGAGCGGCACGGGCTCGCCCTTCGCGTCGCGCATGAACATGTACACGACGACGCGCAGGTAGTAGAACGCGGCGACCGCGGCGTTGAGCACGGCGATGACCGCCAGCACGGCCGCCGCCCCACCGGCCTCGACGCCGGCCAGGATCACGAACGCCTTGGCGAAGAAGCCGGCCGTCGGCGGGATCCCGGTCAGCGACAGCAGGAACAGGGTCATGAGGATCGCCAGCGCGGGCTCGCGGGCACCGAGGCCGGCGAACGTGTCGATGCTGCTGGTGACCCCGCGCCGGCGCTGCAGCGCGGCCACGACGGCGAACGCGCCGAGATTCATGAAGCTGTAGGCGACCGCGTAGAAGAGCAGGCCCTCGATGCCCTCGATCCGCGAGTTCGGGCTCGCCCAGGCGGCCAGCCCGACGAGCATGTAGCCGGTGTGCGCGATCGACGAGTAGGCGAGCATCCGCTTGACGTTGTCCTGGGTGATCGCCACGAAGTTGCCGAGCGTCATCGTGATCGTCGACAGGATCACGATCACGACCAGCCAGTCGGCGTGGAGCGGGCCGAGGGCGCCCACGAACAGGCGCAGGATGAGCGCAAAGGCGCCGATCTTGGGCCCGACGGACAGGTAGCCGGTGACCGGCGTCGGCGAGCCCTGGTAGGCATCCGGGGTCCAGTAGTGGAACGGCACGGCGGCGATCTTGAACGCCACCCCGGTCGTCAGGAACGCGAGCCCCATCGCCAGCCCCGGGGACAGCGGCGCCGTGCCCGCGACCACCGCGCCGAGGCTCGAGGCGACGGCCGCGATCCGGGTCGAGCCGGTGAGGCCCCACAAGAACGACAGCCCGAACAGGAAGATCGCCGAGCTGAACGAACCGAGGAGGAAGTACTTGATCGCCCCCTCCGTCGACAGCGAGTCGCGCTTGGCGAAGCCGGCCAGCAGGTAGCCGGGCAGGACCATCAGCTCGAGCCCGAGGAAGAGCACCAGCAGGTCCATGGATGCCGAGATGAGCATCGCCCCGGTCATCGCGAACACGAGCACGGCCGCGAACTCGGCCAGCGGCAGGTTGCGGGCCGCCAGGTAGTCGGGCGCGAAGAGCAGGGTGAAGGCGATGATCGCGACGAACAGCAGGTCGAGCAGCGTCGTCAGGGCGTCGACCCGGTAGGCGCCGCCGAAGGCGTCGCCCGGGTTCGCCCCGGACACGACCGTGACCGCGGCGACGATCGCCAGCCCGACCAGCGCGACGACGAGCGGCCCGGTCCGCGCGCCGGGCCGCACGAGGTCGACGACGATGACCGCCGCGGCCACGAGGATGGCCGTCACGAGCGGGGCGATCGTGAGCAGTTCCTGCGAGCTCATCGTCCGCCTACCGGACCATCAGGTTGACGGCGACGTCGTGGGCGCCGACGCTCGCCGTGAACGTCGCCACGCTGCCCTGGATGATCGTCAGGAGGAGGCCGGGGAACAGCCCGAACACGACGATCATCGCCCCGAGCGGGGCCAGCGTCGCGATCTCGATCGGGCGGATGTCGGTCAGATGGTGGCCGAGGCCGGCCAGGAAGTCGGACAGCTCGCCCGTGAACACGCGCTGGAACATCCAGAGCAGGTAGCCGGCCGCCAGGATCATGCAGAACGTGGCGATGGCCGCGGCATACGGGCTCGCGGCGAACGTCCCCACCAGGACCAGGAACTCGCCGACGAACCCGGACAGCCCGGGCAGCCCGGCGCTGGCGAAGACGAAGAAGCCGAAGGCGGCGGCGTAGACCGGGGTCCGGCCCGACAGCCCGCCCATCCTGGCGATCGTCCGGTCGTGGGTCCGCTCGTAGATCACCCCGACCAGGAGGAACAGGGCCCCGGTGATCAGCCCGTGGTTGACCATCTGCAGGATCGCTCCCTGGAGGCCCTGCTGCTGGAACACGAAGATCCCGAGGGTCACGAAGCCCATGTGGCTGACCGACGAGTAGGCGATGAGCTTCTTGAGGTCGGGCTGGACGAGGGCGACGACCGCGCCGTAGATGATCGCGATGAGGCTGAGCACGATGATCGGCACCGCGAACGTGTGGGCGGCGTCGGGGAACAGCGGCACCGCGAAGCGGATGAACCCGTAGGCGCCGAGCTTGAGCATGATCGCCGCGAGGATCACCGACCCGGCCGTCGGCGCCTCGACGTGGGCGTCCGGCAGCCAGGTGTGGAACGGGAACATCGGGACCTTGATCGCGAAGGCCAGGAAGAAGGCCAGGAACGCGAAGACCTGGAGCCCGTTCGCGAACCCGACCGTCGCGGCGAAGCTGCGCAGGTACTCGAAGTCGAAGGCGTGGTCCCAGCTGCCGGTCGCCGACTGGTAGGTGAAGGCCGTGGCCAGGATCGCGACCAGCATCAGCAGCGACCCGACGAGCGTGTACAGCACGAACTTGATCGTGGCGTACACCCGGTTCGACCCGCCCCAGATCCCGATGATCAGGTACATCGGGACGAGGACGACCTCCCAGAACACGTAGAACAGGAACAGGTCGAGCGCCACGAACACGCCGATCAGGCCGACCTCGAGGATCAGGAACGAGATCATGTACTCCTTGATCCGGTCGTGGATCGGCCCGAACGAGGCGAGGATGCTGATCCATGACAGGGTCGTCGTGAGCACCACGAGCACGGCCGACAGCCCGTCGACCCCGACCTTGTACTGGATCCCGAACACGGGGATCCAGGCCACCTGCTCGACGAACGAGAAGCCCGGCTTGAGCGGGTCGAACGCCGCCAGCAGCACGAGCGACAGCCCGAAGGCGATGAGCGACGTCGCCAGGGCGATCCAGCGGATCGCCCGCTCGGCGGTGCGCGGGACGACCGCGATGACGAGCGCCCCGACGAGCGGGGTGAAGGTGATCGCGCTGAGCAGCGGCACGGTCAGGTCAGCCATCGGCTCAACGCCCCACGATGACGAGGTACGAGCCGGCCATCACGATCAGCCCGATGGCGATCCCGAGGGCGTAGTTCTGGACCCGACCGGTCTGGACCCGGCGCAGCTCGCGGCCGACCCCGACGGCGAGCGCGCCGATCTCGTTGACCGTGCCGTCGATGATCGCCCGGTCGAACCACCAGGCCGCGGCCGCGATCCGCCCGCCGACGCGGATGAACAGCAGGTCGTTGAGGTCGTCGAACCACCACTTGTTGAGCGAGGCGCGGTAGAGGAACCGGGTGAGCGGGGTCGCCGTGGCGATCGCCGTGACCTCCTTCGGCCGCGGGCCGCGGCGGAGGGCGCCGAGCTCGACCCCGAAGAAGCGCCAGGCGACGATGATCCCGACCGTCGCGATCGACACGCTGGCCAGGATGAGGGCCACGTCGAGCGGGCCGAAGGGGGCGGCCTCGCCGCCGGTTAGCGCGATCGTCCCGGCGAACACCGGCTCGAGCCAGGTGTTGATCAGGCCGGCACCGAGCGGCACGCCGATCACGAGGCCGAGGAAGATCGACGGGATCGCCAGCAGGACGAGCGGCACGGTCATCGAGCGGGGCGACTCGTGGATCGTGGGCTCGACCTCCGGGTCGACGTGGCTCGGGCCCCAGAAGGTCATGCCGATCAGCCGGAACATGTAGAAGGCGGTCATCCCGGCGACCGCGAACCCGATCGCCCAGACGACGAGGAAGCCGTTCTTGAACGCCTCGCCGAGGATCTCGTCCTTGCTGAAGAAGCCGGCCAGCGGTGGGATCCCCGAGATGGCCAGCGCGCCGATGAGCATCGTCCAATAGGTGATCGGGATCCTCCGCCACAGCCCGCCCATCCGGCGCATGTCCTGCTCCTCGTGGACGGCGTGGATCACCGAGCCCGAGTCGAGGAACAGGAGGCCCTTGAAGAAGCCGTGGGCCATCAGGTGGAAGATCGCGCCGACCCACGCGCCGACGCCGAGGGCGGCGAACATGTAGCCGAGCTGGGACAGCGTCGAATAGGCGAGGACGCGCTTGATGTCGGTCTGGGTGAACGCGATCGACGCGGCGAGCAGCGCGGTGAAGATCCCGATGGCCGCCACCACGACCATCGCGCCCTGGGCGTGGCCGAAGATCGGGTTGACCCGCGCGATCAGGTACACCCCGGCGTTGACCATCGTCGCGGCATGGATCAGCGCCGAGACCGGGGTCGGGCCCTCCATCGCGTCGGGCAGCCAGACGTGGAGCGGGAACTGGGCGCTCTTGCCGACGGCCCCACAGAACACCAGCAGCGCGATCGCCACGATCGTGAACTGGTCGAGCCTGCCGATCGACGCGAGCACCTGCTGGACGTTGAGCGTCCCGAGGCTCACGAAGATGAGCATGATCCCGAGCGCGAAGCCGACGTCCCCGACGCGGTTGACGATGAACGCCTTCTTCGCGGCCAGCGCCGCGGTCGGCTTGCGGTACCAGAACCCGATCAGCAAGTAGCTGCACAGCCCGACCAGCTCCCAGGCCACGAAGATCACCAGGAAGCTGTCGGCCAGCACGAGCAGCAGCATCGAGAACATGAACAGGTTGAGGTAGGCGAAGAACCGCCACGTCCCCGGGTCGTGGGCCATGTACCCGACCGAGTAGACGTGGACGAGCATCCCGATCGTCGTCACCACGATCAGGAGGCAGGCGGTCAGCGCGTCGACGTGGAACCCGACGTCGACGACGAACTTGCCGGCCGGGATCCAGGTGTACAGGGTGAAGTCGAGCCCGCGCTCCCCGAACGGCTCGGCATGGCCAAGCGCGGGGACGACGACGATCATCGCCGCGAGCCAGCTCAGGATGACCACCGCCAGCGGGACGGCGCTGGCCGCGTTCCGGCCCAGCCGCGCCTGGATGCGCCGGCCGAACAGGGCCGTGAAGGCGAAGCCGGCGATCGGCAGCGCCGGGATGGCGACGATCAGCGCGTCGTACGGCATCGCCCTACTGCCGCATCGAGTCGTACTCGTCGACGAGCGGCGTCCGCCGATTGCGGAAGATCGCCATGACGATGGCCAGCCCGACCGTCGCCTCGCCGGCCGCCACGGCCATCACGACCAGGGCGATGATCGAGCCCTGGCCCTGGAGCTTGGGCATGAACGCCCCGAAGGCGACGATCGAGAGGTTGACGGCGTTGAGCATCAGCTCGATCGACATGAGCATGCTGATCGCGTTGCGGCGGGCGAGGAAGCCGAACGTCCCGAGGCAGAACAGCAGGCCCGACAGGATCAGGTAGGCGTCGAGCGAGTTCGTCATCGCGGGCCGCGCTCCTCGGTCGCGTCGACCTCGCGCTTGGCGAGGTAGACCCCGCCGACCACCGCCGCGAGCAGCAGGACGCTCACGATCTCGAACGGCAGGACGTAGTCGTGGAACAGGAGGCGGGCCATGTCGTCGGTCGCCGTCCGGACGACGGCCGAGGCGGCGCCCCAGTCCGTCGACACGATCACGAGCGCAAGGATGATCGCCAGGACGAGCGCGGCGATGGCCGCCGGGACCGCCTGGGTCTGGAAGACGAGCCGGGCCGGGCCGGCCTTCGTCTGAGTGAGCATGATCGCGAACAGGATGAGCACGCTGATCGCGCCGATGTAGACGAGCACCTGGGCGCCGGCGATGAGCGGTGCGCCGAGGATCACGTAGATGCCGGCCAGGGCACCGAAGCAGACGATCATCGCCAGCCCGCAGCGGATGATGTCGCGGAGGGTGACGACGAGCAGCCCGGATCCCAGGAGGATTCCGGCCAGGATCACGAACAGGGCATCGTTCCAGCTCGCCCCGATGACGGGGATCGTGTCCGGGATCGACACCCGCGCTCCTCCCTACTCGTGATGGGCGTGGCCGGCGCCGGCCGCGCCGTTGCCGGAGGCACCGTTGCCGCCCGTGCGCTCTCCGTGGCGCGCCGCGGCCAGGCCCGCGCCGCCCCCGGTGACGGACGGCGGCAGGACCGGCAGCAGACGCGCCGGATCGGGCGGCCGACCGGCGGCGGTGGCCCGGGCGACCCAGTCGTGCTCGCGGCGGATATAGGTCGCCTCGGTCTCCCGGTCGATCGCCGCGAGGGCGATCAGGTCGACCATCGGCTCGGAGCGGTCGACGTGGCTGAGCTCGAAGTCGGCACCGTCGCGGAGGGCGTCGTACGGACAGGCGTCGACGCAGATCCCGCACAGGATGCAGCGGCTCTCGTCGACCTCGTACTTCTCGAGCACCCGTGGCTTCGGCATCAGCGCCCCGGTCGGGCAGGTCTCGGCGCAGCGCCCGCAGGACACGCACGGCGTGTCGTTGAGGCTCATGTCGAGCGGGGTCGTGACGAGCGTGTCGAAGCCGATCCGCATGAAGTCGTAGCAGGCGGCCCCGACGACCTCGGAGCAGACCTGGGCGCAGCGGCCGCAGTCGATGCAGCGCGACGGCTCGCGAAGGATGAAGGCATGGCTGTCGTCGCGCACGTAGTCGTGGTTGATCCCGGTGAAGCGGTTCTCGCTGACGCTCCGGTAGCCGGCGCCCTGGTGGAACTGCGGCTCAAGCGTCCGCAGCGTCGTCCCGTACTCGATGCCGAGCCGGCGCAGGTCGCAGAACCCGATCGCCTCGCAGGTGCACTGCAGGCAGCGGGTCGACTCCGCCACCGCCTCCGCCGGGGTGTACGGGATCTCGTACTCGAGGTAGCTCTTGTTGCGGACCTCGGCGTCCATCGCCTTGAGCCGGTAGCGCGGCTCCTTGACCTCGCTCGTGAACGGCACGATCGACAGGAACTCGGGCTGCGGCTCGGCCAGCGTCTGGCGGGTCCGGATCGCGCCGAGGTCGAGCCCGCGCAGGTAGGCGTCCGCGGCGTACGACGCGCGGCGGCCCTCGGCGATCGCCTGGACGACGGTGGCGGCACCGATCCGGACGTCGCCGGTGCCGAATACGCCGGGCCGCCCGGTTTCGAACGTCACGGGGTCGGCCTTGAGCCGGCGCTGCTTCGTCGCCTCGGGACCCTCCGAGCCCGGCCCGATCCAGGTCAGGTCGGGACCCTGGCCGATGGCCAGCAGCACCCGGTCACAGTCGATCGTGAACTCGGTGCCCGGCGACGGCTCGGGCCGCCGCCGGCCCGACGCATCCGGCTCGCCGAGCTTGTTGCGGATGAACTCGACGCCGCTGACCTTGCCCGTCCTGTCGTCGACGATGATCCGCGTCGGGGCGGCCTGGAAGATCGCCTGGACGCCCTCCTCGATCGCCTCGTGGACCTCGTTCGAGGCGGGCATGTCCTTCATGTCCCGGCGGTAGACGAGGGTCACCTCGGCGGCGCCCTGGCGGATCGACGTCCGCGAGCAGTCCATCGAGGTGAACCCGCCGCCGATCACGACGACGCGCTTCCCGCGGTGACCGGGGTAGGGCAGGCCGAGGGTCGCCGTCTGGAGGTACTCGAGGCCGTCGATGACCCCGTCGGCGTCCTCGTTCGGGATGCCCAGCTTGTTCGTGTCGTAGCAGCCGATCGCCACCAGGACGGCGTCGTAGCCCTGGCCCTGGAGGTCGTCGAGGGTGAAGTCGCGCCCGAGGGCCTGGTTGCAGACGATCTCCCCGCCGAGCCGGCTGACCGACTCGTACTCCGCCTCGAGGACCTCGATCTTCGGCAGCCGGTACTGCGGGATCCCGTAACGGAGCATCCCGCCCGGCGCCGGGTCGCGCTCGAAGACGGTCACGTCGTGACCGGCCAGCAGGAGGTAGTAGGCGGCGCTCATCCCGGCCGGGCCGGACCCGATGACGGCGGCCCGGCGACCCGTCTTCGGCTGCGGCTCGAAGGGCAGCGGCGGGTCGATCCCGTCGTCGAGCATCGCCTTGATGACCTGGTCCCCGGCGTAGCGGTGGCTGTCGCGGATGGCGATCGCCTCGTCGACCTCGTCGCGCCGGCAGTGCTCCTCGCACGGCGCCGGGCAGACCCGGCCGAGCACGCTCGGGAAGGGGATCGTCCGCTTGAAGATCCGGGTCGACTCGCGCCACTCGCCCTCGGCGTTCTGCTTGAGGAAGCCGGGGATGTCGATGTGGCTCGGGCACTTGTTCTGGCAGGGCGGCAGGCAGTAGGCGTTGTGGTCGCTGAAGATCAGCTCGAGGTTCGTGGCCCGCAGGCGGCGGACCTCCTCGGTCTGGGTCTGGACCTTCATGCCGGCCTCGGCCGCACGCGAGCAGCTGATCGGCGGATGCTCCTCGCCCTCGACCTCGACGACGCACATCCGGCAGGCGCCGAAGCCGGGCAGCTTCGGCTCGTAGCACAAGGTCGGGACCTCGATCCCGTTGTCGCGGCAGACCTCGAGGATCGTCTGGCCGTCGCGACCCTCGACGACTCGCCCGTCGACCTCGATCCGGATGACCGGGGCGCTCATCGGGCGCTGCGGCGCCGAGACGTCGAGCAGCCGCTCCGCGAGGGTCTCGGCGGCGCCCGGCTCGGCAGGCGTGGCGCCGTCGGGTCGGACGATCAGGTCGGTCATCAAGCGCCTCGGTCGGCCCCGACGGCCACCTTGATCGGGTGGCACACGCCGGCGGGGCAGGTGCTGCGGAGGAGATGGTCGTCGAGCTCGGCACGGAAGTATCGCATCGCGCTGGTCAGCGGCAGCGTCGCCAGCCGCTCGTGGTCGCACAGGCCGGAACCCTGGATGTCGGCGGCCAGGTCGGCGGCCAGCCCGGCGTCGGTCGGTCGCGGCGTGCCGGCCGCGATCCGGTCGGCGATCTCGGACAGGCGGCGGGTGCCGATCCGGCAGGGGATCGACTTGCCACAGGCCTGGTCGGCGCAGAAGCGGGTCAGCAGCCGGGCCAGGTCGACGACACAGGCCCGGTCGTCGGCCACGACGATCGAGCCCGACCCGACGTGCGCCCCGACCGCGCGGAGCGACTCGAAGTCGAATGGCGTGTCGAGCAGGTCCGCCGGCAGGAACCCACCCGCGGGCCCGCCGACGAGGACCGCCTTGACCGGCCGGTCGCCGTCCGATCGGCCGCCCCGCGGGGCGGCGAGCGCGATGAGCTCGCGGAGCGGCGTCCCGAGCGGCACCTCGGCGATCCCTCCGCCGGCCGGCGCGCGGAGCTGGACGAGGATCGTCCCGGGGCTCGCCGTCGAGCCGATCGCGGCGTACGCCTCGGGTCCGTGGCGGACGATCCAGGGCACGCTCGCCAGGGTCTGGACGTTGTCGACGACCGTCGGGCGGCCGAACAGCCCGCGCTCCGCCGGATGCGGCGGCCGCTGCTCGGGCTGGCCGCGCTTGCCCTCGAGCGCCTTGAGCAGAACCGTCTCCTCGCCGAGCATGTAGGCACCCTGGACGGGACGGACCTGGATCGACAGGTCCCAGCCGGACTCGAGGACGTCGGGCCCCGCGAAGCCGGCCTCCTCGGCGGCGCCGATTGCCGTCTCGAGCCGGCGGATCGCCTCGGCGGCGTCGGCCCGGACGGCGATGATCGCCTCCCCGGCGCCGATCGCATAGGCGGCCAGGGCGAGCCCTTCGATCAGGGCGTACGGAGCGAGCTCCATCAGCGTCCGGTCGGTCTGGACCGCCGGGTCGGCGCCGTAGCCGTTGGCGACGACGTAGCGGGTGGGTCCGGGGGCGCTCGCCGCGGCCCGCCACTTCGCCCCGGTCGGGAAGCCGCTGCCGCCGCGACCGCGCAGGCCGGAGCCGACCACGGTCCCGATGACCTGGCTCGGGGTCATCGCCCGGACCGCGCTCCGGAGCGCCTCGAAGGCCCCGTCGCGGACGGCCCGGTCGAGGTCGGTGGGGTCGACGGCTTCGGGCGACCCGATCAGGACCTTCGGCCAGCCAGTCGGGGTCTTGAGGAGAGCGGTCATCGGGCGCTCGTGCCCCGGCCCGCGGCCCCGTCGTCGGTGCCGCCGTGGAGGGCCCCCTCGAGCGCCCCGACGTAGGCGTCGTCGGCGCTCGGCGCGCTGTCCCGGGCCCCGACGGCGAGATGGTCGTAGTAGGTCGCCGTTCCGTAGAGTATCGCGTACCAGGCGCCGGTCGCCTCGCTGACCCGCTTGAGCGCGGCCACGGGCACGTAGCCGTACGCCTCCTGGATCGCGGCCAGGATCCGGAGCATCTCGCGTGGATCGTGGTCGACCTCGTCGAGGACGGCGTCGACCGCCGCCAGGTCGATCCCGTGGAAGTGCTCGTAGGCCGGGTCCGGCACGGTCCGGCCCGATCGCCGGAGGGCCGACTCCTCGCGTCGCTCGCCGTAGGTCTCGGGCGCCCCCCAGTGGATGGCATAGCGGCCCTTCGTGTCGGTGCCGCCCATGTCGATGCACTCGATCGGGCAGGCCTGGGCGCACTGGAAGCAGGTCTCGCACTTGAGCGTGCCCCACTCGTCGTACAGGAGCTGCAGCCGGCCGCGGAATTTGGGCGGGATCTGGGCGGGGACCTCCGGGTAGAGGTTCGTCACCTTCGGCTCGAAGAAGCGGCGCAGCGTCAGGGCCATCCCCTTGACGAGCCCGAGGCCCGGGACGAACGTCATCGCCCGGCGCTCATCGAACGCCCTCGACGAGCACGATCGCCAGGGCGGTCACGAACAGGTTGAGCAGCGAGGCGGGCAGCAGCCATTTCCAGGCGAAGCCCATGAGCTGGTCGATCCGGACCCGCGGCAGCGTGCCGCGCATCCACACGAAGATGAACACGAAGGCGTACGTCTTCATCAGGAACCAGAACAGGCCGACGACCCAGTCGAAGCTGAGGAACGCGAGCCCGATGAGCGCGGCGACGGCGAGGACGTTGAACAGGACGAACCCGATCGCCAGGGCCTGCCACAGCTTCGTCCGGCTGTTGACGAGATAGAACGGCAGCCCGAGGAGGAGGATCAGGAGCGGCGGCACGAGCCCGATGGCGACGAGCAGGCCGACCCCCATGCCGCCCGGATCCGGGTGTGGCGTGATCGGCCACGGCCAGTCGAACGGGGCGTTCCAGCCGCCGAAGAACAGCGCGACGGTGAGCCCCGAGATGATGAACACGTTGACGTACTCGGCGAAGAAGAAGAACCCGAAGCGCATCCCCGAGTACTCGGTCGCGAAGCCGGCCACGATCTCCGAATCGGCCTCGGTCAGGTCGAACGGAGTCCGGTTGGCCTCGGCCGTGGCGGCGATGAAGAAGATGAGGAACGCCAGCGGCTGCTTGAACACGAACCAGTCGAACAGGCTGCCGGACTGGTCGAGGGTGATCTTGTTGAGGCTCAGCGTCCCGGCCAGAAGGATGATCCCGACGACCGACAGGGTCAACGGGATCTCGTAGCTGACGACCTGTGCCGCCGAGCGCAGCCCGCCGAGCAGCGAGTACTTGTTGAAGCTCGACCAGCCGGCCATCAGCAGCCCGACGACGCCCAGCCCGCCCATCGCGAAGAAGTACAGCAGGCCGATGTTGAGGTCCTGCCCGAACAGGCCCGGGGCGAACGGCAGCACGAGCAGGGTCATCACGCTGGCCATGTAGACGACCACCGGCGCCCAGGTGAAGACGACCGAGTCGGCGCCGGTCGGGGTGAAGTCCTCCTTCATCAGGACCTTGAGCCCGTGCACGACCGACAGGACCGAGCCGAACGGGCCGACCCGGTCCGGCCCGTAGCGAAGGTTCATCAGGGCGATGACCTTCATCTCCATGTAGATGATCAGGAACGCCGTCGGGACGGTCATCAGCAGCACGACCGTCGCCGCGAGCACGAACCGGAAGAGCGGCAGATTCGCCCCGACGAAGTCGATCGCGAGCGGCGCGGCGACGATCGCGGCCGCCGTGGCCACCCCGCCAACGATGAGGACGAGGGGGACGACGGTGAAGATGATCTTGCCCGGCAGGGTCAGGCGGCCGAACGAGCGGCTGAGCATCGTCATCTACTTGTCGACGCCGCCCATGATCGGGTCGAGCGAGGCCATGATCGCCATCGTGTCGGCGATCAGGTTGCCCGGCGTCAGCAGCCCGACGGCCTGGAGGTGGACGAAGCTCGGGTCGTGGATCCGCATCCGGTACGGCTGGTCCGTCCCGTCGCTGATCGCATAGGTCGCGTACTGGCCGCGCGGACCCTCGACGGCCGCATACGCGCGGCCCGGTCGCGGTCGCATGAGCCGCGGCAGCTTAGCCATGACCGGCCCGTCGGGCATCTGGTTCAGGCACTGGTCGATGATCCGGAGGCTCTGCTTGATCTCCTCGAGGCGGAGGAGGTAGCGCGCCAGGCAGTCACCCTCCTGGCGGGTCGGGATGTCGAACTCGAGCTCCGGGTAGACGCTGTACGGGTGCGAGCGGCGCATGTCGAGCGGCACGCCCGAGGCCCGGATGTTCGGGCCGGTCATGCACATCCGGAAGGCCGTCTCGCGGTCGAGGATGCCGAGGCCGCGCATCCGCCGGACGAAGATCTCGTTCTCGTTGAGCAGCGTGATGTTCGCCTCGATCTGCTCGGTCGCCTTGCTCATCCAGGTCCCGAGGCGGCTCATGAACTCGTGGTTCAAGTCGCCGTTGACGCCGCCGATCCGGAAGTAGTTGAAGAGCATCCGCTGGCCGGTCAGCGAGGCGAGCATGTCGACGATGTCATCGCGCTCGATGAAGCTCCACAGGATCGGGGTGAGCCCGCCCAGGTCGAGCGCCATCCAGCCCATGAACAGGGCGTGGCTGGCGATCCGGTTGAGCTCCCCGGACAGGACCCGGATGTACTCGGCGCGGCGGGGCACCTGGACGTCGAGCAGCTTCTCGAAGGCCATCACCGGCGCCCATTCGTTGAACAGCGCGCTGACGTACTCGAGCGGGTCGGTGTAGGCGATCGTGTGGTGGTAGTCGGCGTTCTCGCACAGCTTCTCGACGCCGCGGTGGAGGTAGCCGAGGACCGGATCGAGGTCGACGACCCGCTCGCCCTCGATCTTGAGGACGACCCGCAGCACCCCGTGGGTCGACGGGTGCTGGGGCCCCATGTTGATGAACATCTCGCCCTCGCCGAGCGAGTAGAACTCGGCCTCGCGCTCGGTCCGCGGGGGGTACGGCGGGACGGGCTCGAAGACCCCGACCTCCTCGTCGAGCATGACCCGCGGGTCGTCGGCGGACGGATGGCGAACGACGGTCATCCGATCGACCTCAGCTCACCCTGGCGCGGCGCACGGATGCCTCGGCCGTGGCGTTCGTCGGGGCGTGGGTCTGCTCCATCTGGCGGACACCGCCGCCGGGCGATCGGGCGGCGTCGTCGGGCAGGTAGAAGTCCTTGCGCAGCGGGAAGCTGGTGTAGTCCGGCGGCATGTAGATCCGGCGCAGGTCGCGGTTGCCCTCGAACGCGATCCCGAACATGTCGTACGCCTCGCGCTCCTGCCACTCGGCGCCCTTCCACAGGAAGGTGACCGACGGGACCCGTGGCTCGTCGCGGGACAGGCCGTCGGCGATCACCCGGAGCCAGTCGGAGGTGGTGGCGCTCCACAGGTGGTAGACCGTCTGCATCGCGGTCCCGGTATCGACGCCGCACAGGTCCATGAGCGACTCGAAGCGGAGGTCGGGCTCGTCGTGGAGGGCGCGCATGACCTCGGGCAGGTCGCCGGGCGCGACCCGGATCTCGGTCTCGTCGTGGCGCTGCCGGATGGGTCCGAGCAGCCGCTCTCCGAAGCGGGCCTCGAGGCGGCGCTTGAGGGCTCGATCCATGGCGCTCAGATCCCGTCCGGGACCGTCGGGCCGATCGCTCGCTCCGGCCAGTGGCCGCGCCGCTCCAGGACGAGCTGCTGGAGCCGCATCATCCCGTAGATCAGCCCTTCCGGACGGGGCGGACAGCCGGGCACGTAGACATCGACCGGGAGGACCCGGTCGATCCCCTGGATCGTCGAGTAGCTGCGCTTGTAGCGGCCGCCCGAGCAGGTGCAGTCGCCCATCGCGACGCACCATTTCGGCTCCGGCATCTGCTCCCACAGGCGGATGAGCGGACCGGCCATCTTCGTCGTCAGCGTGCCGGCGACGATCAGCACGTCGGCCTGGCGGGGGCTGGCCCGGAACGGGAACATGCCCCACCGGTCCATGTCGTTCTTCGAGGTCGCCGCCGACATCATCTCGATCGCGCAGCAGGCCAGCCCGGACAGGAGCGGCCAGAGGCTGTTGGCGCGGATCAGGTCGAGGACGATGTCCGCCTTCGTCGGGATCACCTCGAGCGCGCCCCAGCGGGCGTCGTCGTGGCGCCCGAGCTCCGTCGCCCCGAACTCGCGCAGGTGGGTGTCGCCGACCGGCTGGCCGCCGTACGCCGCCGTGGTCGGCGATTCCCAGAGCGTGTTCGGGACCACGATCGGCACGATCAGGTCGCGCTCGCCGGCGAGCGCGACCGCGCTCGACGGCGCGCCGGCCGCTCCCGGCGCGGGGAGGTCCGCGCCCGGACGGTCGCCCTTCAGCGCCACGTGAGGACGCCCTTCCGCCAGGCGTAGGCCAGCCCGAGCAGCAGGACCGCCACGAACACCAGCATGCTCACGAAGCCGCCGATCAGGAGATCCCGGAAGACGAGCGCCCAGAGGTAGATGAAGACCACCTCGATGTCGAACGCCACGAACAGCAGGGCGTAGATGTAGAACGACAGCCCGAACCGCCCGTGGGTGTCGCCGAAGGTGTCGATCCCGGACTCGTAGGGCAGGCCCTTGTGCTCGTCGCCGCGGTTCCGATGCGAGATCAGCCAGGCCGCGCCGATCGTCAGCAGGACGAACGAGACGCCGGCGAAGGCGAACCCGACGACGTACCAGATGGCGGTCAATCCAACCTCGCGGACACGCCCCGCTTGCTGTGGCGGCTGGGCGGCGTTTCCATGACGCGGCGAATGTGGAACCGTGCGGGCACGGGACGACATACGGGACCGGGCGGTCCACGCCGCTCAATTCTAGCAGCGGTCGCCCTCGCGGGCGCCCGGACGAGGCACCGCCGGGCGTGCTCACCGAACCGTCCGGAGGGGGTATGGGATACCGGGGGAACGACTCGCGCCGAGCGCGCGTAGCAGGGATGCGAGCCGCCCCCCGGCGAGTCCAGCCTGCGCCCCTCGTGCGTCCGCCGACAATAGGGCGAATGCCGTACTTCGAGGTCCCCGATTCAGCGCCCGAGGCGGTAGGCGAGGCCGCGCAGCGGTGGCTCCGGCGGCAGGCCACGCCCGAGCAGCGCCACGCGGAAGCCACCGCTCGCGCGCGGGTCGAGCAGCCGCCGGACGGCCGAGCGGACGGCGAGCCAGGCCTCGACGCTGGTCGACGGATCGGAGCGGATCGATTCGAGGAGCTGCTCGATCCCGGCCCCGACGAGGAGCTCGGCCTGGGTCGTCAGCCCCAGCCGGTCGAGCCCGGCCGTGCCGGCGGCCCGCTCGACGGCGCTGAAGTCGACGTGGGCGGTCAGGTCCTGGCGACCGACCGCGACGGCCCAGTCGTCGTGGGCGCGGTGGCCGGCGTAGGCCATCAGCGTGCCTGCCGGGCGCTGCCTGCCGTACAGCTCGGTCGCCCGCCGGCCGTAGTCGATCACGACGACGATCCCGCGCTCCAGGCCGGCCGCGGCCTCGTCCACCCAGCCGTCGATCGCGAGGCAGATCTCCGCCCGGATGCCGTCGTCGAGCACGACCCCCTCGGCCGCCAGCCGCTCCTCGATCGCCGGGGTCGAGGGGTCCGCCTCGACCTCGACGAACCGGTCGCCCGCCCAGTCGACCCGGAGCTCGCGCACGCCGCCGGACCGGCCGACCACGCGATGGACCGGCAGCGCGTCGAGGAACTCGTTGGCGACGACCGCCCCTGGCGCGGCGACGCCGGGCGCGAGGTCGAGCTCCAGCGCGCCGCCGAACCCGGCATTCGTGAGCCGGTCGACGAGCTCTGCCCGGCGGTAGGGATTGATCTCGACCGGGGCGTAGCGGATCGCCCGGGCGAGGTCGGCCGAGGCGGCGACCTCGCCGAGTCGGCCTTCGCCGGCGATCGCCTGGAGGATCGTCAGCCCGAGCGTCCCCGACCCGGCGCCGTACTCGCGGACGACGAACCGGCCCGGCGAGCCGAGCCGTCGGTGGACCTCGTCGAGCTGGCGGGCGAGCGTCGCCCCGAAGATGGGATGCGTCTCGGGCGCGGTGAGGAAGTCGCCGCTCCGACCCGGGCGCTCGGTCGGCGAGCGGTAGTAGCCGAGCTCCGGCTCGTAGAGCGCGAGCTCCATGAACCGGTCGAACGTGAGCGGCCCGGTCGAAGCGATCTCGGCGCGGATCCGCTCGACGAGCCGTGGCTCGCCCTCGATGGGCAGTGGCTCCGGCTCGGCGACGCGCCGCAGGCCGGCCTCGAACCCGTCCATCGTCAGCGCCGTGGACCGATCAATCGGATGCCCGGTCCGACGAGCGAGTGGCCGCCCAGGAGGATCGGGATCGTCGCGCCGGCCGCCGCTGCGGTCAGGGCCGCGAGCCACGGCTCATCGACCGCCGTCGGGTCGAGCAGGTCCGACGCGTAGCGCGACTCCGGTCGCGGCCAGGCCGCCTCGTCCGCCCCGAACCGGTCGGCCAGCAGGACCCGGCTGTCCACGAGGGCGCCGTCACCGAGCTCGGCGAGCCGCGCGCCGAGCGCCGCCGGGCCGTCACGCTCGAGGACCATCGCCAGGAGCGACCGCGGACGCCGCCCAGGCGCCCCGCCCGCCGACCCGAGCGCCAGGCGGCTCGACGCCCGCAGACCGCGCTCCTCGACGATCGCCCGGATCCGGCAGCGCGCCGCGCGCTCCAGCCAGCCGAGCGTCGCCGCCGAGGTCCGGCCGGCGACGATGAGCTCGGCCCGCGCGTCCGCGAGGATGGACCGAAGCGACTCGATCCGCGCGACGACGGCCTCGCCGCGGTCCCCGAGGGCGCCCGGCGCAGGCGGGCTCGACCGGGCCGGGTGGCGGGCCGCGGCGACGAGGATCGCGTCGAGCGGCGAGTCGAGGTCGACCGCGAGCCGCCAGCGACGTCGCAGGTCGTCGACCGGCAGCCCGCCGATCTCCGCGAGCCAGCGGGGCAGCGCGTTGTCGGCCGGGAAGTCGTGCGGCAGGCGGGCGAGGATCGGGAGAGTCGACGCGGAGACCGCGACGACGTCCGCGGAGTAGCGGTTGTTCGCCAGGGCCCGGGGCGCGGCCGCGGCTGCCGCGGCGACGAACGCCCGGCGATCGGTGGCCGTGGCCAGCGGCAGCGCCCCCGACCCCAGGAGGACGAGCCCGTGGCCGCGGCGGACCGTGCCGAGCAGCTCGGGCAGGCGGGACCCGAATGGGCGGCCGTCGGGGACCCCGCGGACGATCGTGACCCGGGCGGCCCCGGTGGCCAGGAACCCGGCCCGGTTCCGCTCGGCCACCTCGGCGCGTGCCTCGGCCAGGGCGCGCTCGAGCGGCCCGCTCGCCGGGCCGGGCAGCGGGTGGAGGATGATGACCTCGACGGCACCCATCGGGCGAGTCTAGCGACGGTGCGGGCGCCGACGGAGGGCAGCGACGGGATGGCGAGGCCGAGACGGACGCGCGCCTATGTTGGGCTCGGCGCGAACGTCGGCGACGCGGCGGCCACGCTGGCGGCGGCGATCCGGGCGCTCGAGGTGCTGCCGGGGGTGGGCCTTGTCGGCGTGTCCCGGCTGTACGCGACGACGCCGGTCGGCGTGACCGACCAGTCTCCGTTCCGCAACGCGGCCGTGGCGCTCGACGTGCCGGTCGGTCCGGACGCCTCGACGGGAGCCCTCGCGCTGCTCATCGCGCTCAAGGGCCTCGAGCGGGCGTTCGGGCGCCGCCGCCGCCGGCGCTGGGGACCGCGCGAGCTCGACCTCGACCTGCTCGTGTTCGGCCGCGCCCGCCTCGCCGTCGAGCGGCCGGCCGAGGGTCGCTCGGTCGACGCCCGGGACGACCCGGCGAAGGCCGTCCGGCTGCTCGTCGTGCCGCACCCCGAGGCGAGGGAGCGGTTGTTCGTCCTGGCCCCGCTCGCCGACCTGGCGCCGGGTCTCGTCCCGCCCGGCTGGGGCGAGAGCGTCGCCACCGCTCGCGCCCGGCGCGCGATCGCCGAGGGCCCCGATGCGGCCGTCCCGATCGCGGCCTGGGACCGGCCGGCACGGACCTGGCAGCCGCTCGACTGACGCCTCCTCAGCGCCGAGCGCGCCCGGCTCGCGAGCACCTAGCGGTAGGACCCCTTGCCTTCCTTCTCCTGGGTCACGACGCGGGCCGCTCGACGTTGCTCGGCGTCGGCCGGTGTCAGGCCTTCGTCCTCGAGCGTCTGCTCCGCCCGGGCTGCGTCGATGTCCGGTGGCGCCGGAAGCGCGTCGTCGAACCACCGACGAATGCGGTCAAGCCAGCCGGGCCGGGGTCGTTCGGCCATCGATCGCCCACCCCTACAGCCGGACCGCCGGCGGCCGGTCCCGGTCGAACATCGCGACCGTGTCGACGAAGCGGACCTGCTTCAACTGGTAGGCCATCACGAGCGAGTGCGTCCGTGCCCCGCCGCCGAAGAAGCGGACGCCGTGCAGGAGGTCGCCGCTCGTGACCCCGGTCGCCGCGAAGACCAGGTTCTCGCCCGAGGCCAGGTCCTCGGTCCGGTAGACGCGGCCTTCGTCGTCGTCGTTGCCCATCCGGCGCGCCCGCGCGCGCTCCTCGTCGTTGCGGAACCGGAAGCGGGCCTGGATCTCGCCGCCGAGGCAGCGCAGCGCTGCCGCCGTGATGACGCCCTCGGGGGCGCCCCCGACGCCCATCACCGCGTGGACGCCGGTGCCCGAGACGGCGCACGAGATCGCGGCCGACAGGTCGCCATCGGAGATGAGCTTGATCCGCGCCCCGGCCCCGCGGACCTCGTCGATCAGCGCGTCGTGCCGTGGCCGCTCGAGGATCACCACGGTGATGTCGCCGACCCTGCGGCCGAGCGCCTCGGCGATCCGGTGGACGTTGTCGGTCGGGCTGGCCGTGATGTCGACGTGACCGGCCGCCACGGGGCCGACGCACAGCTTCTCGAGGTAGGTGTCCGGCGCATGGAGGAGGCCGCCGCGCTCCGAAGCCGCCAGGACGGTGATCGCGCCGGCCTGGCCGTGGGCCACGAGGTTCGTGCCCTCGAGCGGATCGACGGCGATGTCGATCTCGGGGGCCGGCCGGCCGTCGTCGCCATCCTGCCGTCCGACCTGCTCACCGATGTAGAGCATCGGCGCCTGGTCGCGCTCGCCCTCGCCGATGACGATCGTCCCGGCCATCTCGATCTCGTCCATCGTCCGGCGCATCGACTCGGTGGCGGCGCGATCTGCCTCCATCTTGTCGCCCCGGCCCATCGACCGCGCCGAGGCGATCGCCGCGGCCTCGGTGACCCGGACCATCTCGAGCGCCAGGAGCTGCTCCATGAGACCTCTTCTCGGGACGGCCGGCCGGGGCCGCGCTCAGTGGCGGAAGTGGCGGCGACCGGTGAAGACCATCGCCAGGTGGTGCCGGTCGGCGACCTCGATGGCCATCTCGTCGCGGATCGAGCCGCCGGGCTGGATGATCGCCGTCACCCCGGCGTTGGCGGCCAGCGAGATCCCGTCGGGGAACGGGAAGTAGGCGTCGCTCGCCATGACCGACATCCGGGCCCGGTCGCCGGCTCGTCGGAGCGCGATCTCGACCGAGACCTGGCGGCTTGCCTGGCCGGCCCCGATCCCGACGGTCGCTCCGTTCTTGGCCAGCACGATCGCGTTCGACCGGACGTGGCGCACCGTCCGCCAGGCGAACAGGAGGTCGGTCAGCTCCTCGAGCGTCGGGCGCCGCTCGGTGACGACCTGCAGCTGGCCGGCCTCGATCCCGAGCTCGTCCTGGGTCTCGACGAGCAGCCCGCCGCCGACCCGCTTGAAGTCGAGGTTGGCGATGCCGTAGTCGCGCATGCCCTCGGACGGGTCGGCCGGCACGGCCAGGATCTCGAGCCCGGTCTTGCCGCGCAGGATGCCGAGCGCGGCCTCGCTGTAGCCGGGGGCCACGACGGCCTCGTAGGAGTTGGCCGCGATCTCGCGAGCCGTCGCGCCGTCGAGCTCGCGGTTGACGCCGACGATCCCGCCGAAGGCGGCCACCGAGTCCACCTCGAGCGCCTTGCGATAGGCCTCCACGAGCTCGTCGTTCGAGGCGAGCCCGACCGGGTCGGTGTGCTTCACGATGGCGACGGTCGGGGCCGTGAAGTCGCGGGCCATCCGGTAGGCGGCGTCGAGGTCGAGCAGGTTGTTGAAGCTCGGCAGCGCGCCCTGGAGCTGCTTCGCGTCCGCCAGCGTGCCCGACCGGTGGGTCGTCTCGCGGTAGAACGCGGCGCGCTGGTGAGGGTTCTCGCCGTACTTGAGGTCCTCGACCTTCTCGAGGACCATCGCGAGGCGGCTCGGGAACATCGTCCCGGACACCTGGTGGAGATAGGCCGCGATCTCGGCGTGGTAGGCGGCCACGATCCCGAACGCCTCCGCGGCGAGCTGCTGGCGGAACTCCGCCGAGACCGAGCCGCGCTCGCGCAGCTCGCGGACGAGCCGGTTGTAGTGCGTCGGGTCGGCCACGGCGGCGACCCCGGCGTAGTTCCGCGCGGCGGCTCCGAGCAGCGCCGCCCCGCCGACGTCGATCATCTCGATCGCCTCGTGCAGGGCGACGGACTGGGCGCCGACCTGGGGCGAGAACGGCTTGACGTTGACGACCACGATGTCGATCGGGCCGATGTCGTGCTCGGCGAGCTCGTCGAGCTGGGCCGGGACGTCGCGCCGGGCGAGGATGCCGGCATAGACCGCCGGGTGGAACGTCTTGACCTGGCCGCCGACGAGCGCGGGCACCGCGGTCAGCTCGGAGACCGAGCGGACCTCGATCCCGTCCGAGGCCAGGTGGTCGCGGGTGCCGTCGGTGGCGAAGATCTCGACATCGAGCGCGGCGAGCTCCCTCGCGAGCGCCGACACGCCGTCGCGGTTCGCGACCGAGAGCAGGGCACGCACCTCGGTCCACCTCCTGAGCTCCGAGCGACGACGCGCCACAGCGACGGCCCCCGCAGCGGGCCCCGTCATCGCGCCGAGTATACCGCCCGCCCGTGGCATACTCGGGCCTCCCACTGCCGCCCACAGCAGGAGTCCGCCGGTGACGCGACCGCCCTGGGAGTACCTCTTCCTGAGCTTCAACGAGGCGCAGTTCCCGGACCTGTTCCGGGCCACCTGGGTCGCCTCGCTGATCCTGCTGGTGGGGCTGGTGATCCTCTACAACGTCCGGACCCGGGCGCTCCGCCACCACCCGCCGTACCTCGAGCTGTACGAGTGGCTGCTGTGGACCGGCCTGATCATGTTCAGCCTGCTGCTCGTGTTCAGCCTGTTCGTGTGGGACTTCGTCTTCGTCCTGGTCACGATGATCGGCGGCTCGGCGATCCTGCTCTGGATCCGCTTCGTCCGCTTCCCGCCGATGTTCGCGGTGTACGGCCGGAAGCTCGCCCGGGAGCGCTACATGAGCCGCTCCAAGTACGCCCATCCGACCTCGACGATCCGCTCACGGACCACGGGCCGGACCGGTCGGTCGGGCCGGCCGACGAAGCGGCGCCGGCGGCGCTAGCGGGGCTCGGGCGTGGAGATCCGCCGCTTTGGCTTCGGCCATCGCCGCCCGGAGGGGCCGGCCGGCTCCCACGGCGTCCAGGCCGCGCTGGTCCATGCCGACGCCCGCGGCAGCGTCGCCGAGCTGGCCTTCGCGCGGAAGGCGGTCATCGAGCCACACACCAACCCGAACACCACCTGGTTCCTCGTCATCGAGGGCGGCGGCTTCGTCCGCGTCGGCGACGAAACGGCCCGGGTCTTCGCCGGCGAGGCCGTCCTGTGGCCGGCCGGAGTGCTCCATGGCGCCTCGACCGACCTGTCCGAGATGCGCGCGATCGTGGTCGAGCTGGCGGGCGCGGACGACGCGGAGCTGCGGGGGATCCTCGACGCCGCGCCGCTGGCGATCGAGGCCGGTCCGGCGGCCCGCGCCGAAGGCGGGCTCGTCGACGACCGGCACCCGCGCTACGACCCCGCCGAGGGCGAGCCCGTCTGAGCGTCGGCGACCAGGGGAGGGCGGCGACCGCCCCGCCGGCGTGCCCGGGCCGCTGGGTCAGTCGCCACCGACCAGCGCGCCGAGCTGCCCCAGGATCCGGGCGGTCGCTCCCCAGACGAGGAGCTCGGCGCCGTCCTCGGACCGCAACGGATAGGCGCCGTAGCGGAGCGGCCAGTCGCGGATCGTCCGCTCGACCATCCGGATCGGCGCCCCGGGCAGGAAGGTGGCGAGCGGCGGCTCGAGGATCCGGACGACCTCGACCGGGGACGCCGCGAAGGTCGGGCGGCGCTTGGCGATCGCCACAATTGGGACGAGCGCGAACCGGCTGACCGGGATCCAGACCTCGTCGAGCCGGCCGACGACCCGGACGCCGGCGGCGCTCCCGTCCAGGCCGATCTCCTCGTGCGCCTCGCGCAGCGCGGTGGCGACGATGTCGGCGTCGCCGGGCTCGACCTTGCCGCCGGGGAAGCTCACCTCGCCCGAATGGAGCCCGTCGTAGGTGGGACGCTCGGTCAGGACGACGCGGGCCGCTCCGTCCTCGCCGGGCACGATGAGCACGAGCACGCCGGCCGGCCGGTCCTCGGTCGGCACCCGCGAGAAGCCCGGCCGCGCCCGCCCGTCGGCGAGGACCGGCAGCAGCTCGAGCGGGCCGCTCGGGAGCGGATCCGGGAACGACGCGAGCCGGTCGATGACGGCTTCGAGCCGCATCAGCGCCCGGACCCGTCGGGGGTCAGTTGACGAGCTCGCCGCCGTCGCGCTCGGGCGGCGGCGCCGTGTCCGGCAGGTCGAGGACCGATGTCCGGGCCGAACGGCGCGACCCGGCCGGGGCCGCCCGGGCGTCGCGGCGCTCGCCGGCGTCGACGGCCACGGAGGCATCCCCGCTCGTGAACACGAGCGTGCCGCTCACCGGGTCCGCGTCGGCGACGATCCGGTCACCCGGCTTGAACTGGCCCTGGAGGAGTGCCCGGGCGAGCGGGTTCTCGACGAGTCGCTGGATCGTCCGCTTGAGCGGCCGCGCCCCGAACGCCGGGTCGTGGCCCTCGCGCAGGATCAGCGCCCGGGCCGCCGGAGTGAGCTCGATCTCGAGATCCTGGGTCGCCAGCCGCCGCGCCAGGTCGGCGACCAGCAGCTCGACGATCGCGGCCAGCTCCGCGTCCGACAGGGCGTGGAACACGATGACCTCGTCGATCCGGTTGAGGAACTCGGGCCGGAACTGGAGCCGCAGCGCCTCGCTGAGCTGGGCCTTCATCGCCTCGTACGCCGAGTCGCGATCCTTCCCGCTCAGCCCGGCCACGTCGGAGATCGCCCCGCTGCCGACGTTGCTGGTCATGATCACGACCGTGTTCTTGAAGTCGACCGTGCGGCCCTGGCCGTCGGTCAACCGGCCGTCGTCGAGGACCTGGAGAAGGACGTTGAAGACGTCCGGGTGGGCCTTCTCGATCTCGTCGAGCAGGACGACCTGGTACGGCCGCCGCCGGACCGCCTCGGTCAGCTGGCCGCCCTCCTCGTAGCCGACGTAGCCGGGCGGGGCGCCGACGAGACGCGACACCGAGTACTTCTCCATGTACTCGCTCATGTCGATCCGGACCATTGCCGCGTCGTCGTCGAAGAGGAAGCTCGCCAGGGCGCGGGCGAGCTCGGTCTTGCCGACTCCGGTCGGTCCGAGGAACAGGAACGAGCCGATCGGCCGGCGCGGGTCGCGCAGCCCGGCGCGGGCCCGCCGGACGGCGTCCGACACCGCCTCGATCGCCTCGTCCTGGCCGATCACGCGCTCGTGGAGGCGCTCCTCCATGTGGACGAGCTTCGCCGTCTCGCCCTCGAGCAGCTTTGTCACCGGGATGCCGGTCCAGGAGGCGACGATCGCGGCGACGTCGTCCGCCGTCACCTCCTCCTTGAGCAGTGCGCCGGGGCCCTGGAGGGCGGCCAGCGCGGCCTCCTGCTCCTTGAGCCGCGCCTGGAGCTCGGGCAGTCGGCCGTACTTCAGCTCGGCGGCCTTGGCGAGGTCCGCCTCGCGCTCGGCCTGGTCGATCCGCGTCTGGAGCGCTTCGAGCTCGGACTTCGTCGCCCGGATGGCGGCGATCGCCGTCTTCTCGGCCTCCCAGCGCTGCTTCATCGCGCCGCCTTCCTCGGCCAGCTCAGCGAGCTCGCGCTCGAGCGCCGCGAGGCGCGCCTTCGAGGCGTCGTCCTTCTCCTTGCGCAGCGCCTCGCGCTCGATCTCGAGCTGGATCCGCCGGCGCTCGAGCTCGTCGAGCTCGATCGGCATCGAATCGATCTCCATCCGCAGCCGGCTGGCGGCCTCGTCGACGAGGTCGATCGCCTTGTCGGGGAGGAAGCGCTCGGTGATGTAGCGGTTCGACAGGGTGGCCGCTGCGACGAGGGCCGAGTCGGTGATCCGGACCCCGTGGTGGACTTCGTACCGCTCGCGCAGGCCGCGCAGGATCGAGATCGTCTGCTCGACGGTCGGCGGCTCGACGACGATCGGCTGGAAGCGACGCTCGAGCGCGGCGTCCTTCTCGATGTGCTTGCGGTACTCGTCGAGCGTGGTCGCGCCGATCGTGTGGAGCTCGCCGCGGGCGAGCATTGGCTTGAGCAGGTTCGAGGCGTCCATCGCGCCTTCGGCCGCCCCGGCGCCGACGACCGTGTGGAGCTCGTCGATGAACAGGATCACTCGCCCGTCGCTGTCCTTGATCTCCTTGAGGACCGCCTTGAGGCGCTCCTCGAACTCGCCGCGGAACTTGGCTCCGGCGATGACCGCGCCGAGGTCGAGCGCGATCACCCGCTTGTCCTTGAGCCCCTCGGGCACGTCGCCCCGGATGATCCGCTGGGCGAGGCCCTCGACGATCGCGGTCTTGCCCACGCCCGGCTCGCCGATGAGGACCGGGTTGTTCTTCGTGCGCCGCGACAGGACCTGGATGACCCGCCGGACTTCGTCGTCGCGGCCGATGACCGGGTCGAGCCTGCCCGCCCGCGCCTCGGCGGTCAGGTCGCGGCCGTACTTCTCGAGCGCCTGGTAGGTGTCCTCCGGGTTCGGCGAGGTCACCCGCTGGCCGCCGCGCACGCCCTGGAGGGCGTTGAGGATCGCCTCCCGTCCGGCGCCGTGCCGCTCGAGGAGCGCCTGCCCCTCGCCGCCGACCTCGGCCGCTCCGAGCAGGAGGTGCTCGGTGGACACGTATTCGTCACCAAGGCGGCGCGCCTCCTCTTCGGCTCGCTCGACGACACGGCTGGCGCGCGGGTCGAGGCTGAGCGAGCCGCCCTCGATCCGGGCGCGCTTGGCGAGGGCGGCGGCGAGCTCGGCGCGGAACGCAGGCAGGTCGACTCCGAGCCGTCGCAGCGTCTCGGCCGGGACACCGTCGTCGGGCTCGACGAGCGCGGCGAGCAGGTGCTCGGCGTCGAGGATCGGGCTGTGCAGCGACTCGGCGAGCTGCTGGGCGGCGAGGACGGACTCCTGCGCCTTCTGGGTGAATTGGTCGAGCTTCATGGTCGGTCTCGTTGGGGGTGGTGCGCGGGGACGCGGCTGCGCCGCAACGTGCCCATTCTACGACCTGTCAATTACATTGACAAGGTTCTTGACAGCATTGTTTGGTGCGCTGGGTCGACCCGCGGGCTAGTCGAGCCCGCGCCGCGGATCGGGCTGGTCGACGAGCTCGGCGAGCCGTCGTGCAGCCTCGCGCGCATCGTCGGACAGCCCGGTCGGGAGGACGACCTTGACCTTGACCAGCAGGTCGCCGGTCGGACGCTCGCCGGCCTTCGGCTTGAGCCGCGGCATGCCCTGGCCAGTGAGCCGGAACGTCCGTCCGGGCTGGGTCTCCGGGGGGATCGTGAGCTGGATCCGGCCCTTCAGCGTACGCACGGTGATCTTCGCCCCGAGGAGCGCCTCGGCGAGGGTGATCGGGACCTCCCGGGTCAGGTCGGCGCCGATCCGGGTGTACACCGGGTGCGGCCTGACCCGGGTGACGAGGTAGAGGTCCGCCGGGTGGTCCGGATCGCCGCCGCCACGACCCTTCAGCCGGATCCGGCTGCCGGTCTCGACGCCCCGCGGGACCGTGACCTCGAGCCGCTTGTCGTCGACCTGGACGAGCCGGGTCGTGCCGTGGAACGCCTCCTCGAGGTCGAGCTCCACCTCGGCCTCGACGCTAGGGGTCCGGGCCGGCGCCGCAGCGCGGCTCGTTTCACGGGCGAAGCCCGTGCCGCCCGCGCCGCTGCCCCCGAGGCCCATCTCCGACAGGATGTCGTCGAACGACGCTCCGCCGGTGGTCCGGTAGGTCGTCCGCGACCGTCCGCCTCGCCCTCCGGTCGATGACGCGCCCGCGGCGGCTCCGCTGAAGAACGTCCGGAAGAAGTCGCTGAAATCCCCGTCGTCCGCGGTGTGGAATTCGTAGCGGACGTTCCCGCCGCCGGGTCCGCCGAACGGGCCGCCGGCACCGAACGGGCCGGGGCCGCCTGCGCCGGTCGATCCGGCGTAGGCGGCCCAGTTGGCACCGAGCTCGTCATAGCGCTTCCGCTTGTCGGGATCCGACAGGACCTCGTTGGCCTCGTTGATCTCCTTGAACCGGCGCTCGGCGTCCTTGTCGCCCGGCTTCACGTCGGGATGGTGCTGCCGGGCGAGCTTCCGATAGGCGCGCTTGATGTCCGCCTGGCTGGCGTCGCGGGCGACGCCCAGGTCCTGGTAGTAGTCGCGGTAATCGACCGCCACCGAGGGCCTCGCTCAGCCCGCCTTGCCAGCCCGCTGGACGACGACCGGCTGCTGGTCGGCGGGGAACGGCGGCCGGACCGCGGGATGGCGCCCGACGCTGCCACCGCGCTCCGGCCCGGCGGGTCGCGACGCCAGCGGCTTGGGCCGCCGGCGCAGCGCCGCCTCGAGGACCTGGTCCATCGTGTCGACCAGGACGAGCTTGGTCTCCTTGCGGATCTCGTCGGGGATGTCGCGCAGGTCCTTCTCGTTCTTCCTCGGCAGGATGACCGTCCTGGCACCCGACAGGTGGGCGGCCAGGATCTTGCTCTTCAAGCCGCCGATCGGGAGCACCCGGCCGCGCAGGGTGATCTCGCCGGTCATCGCCACGTCCTTGCGGACGGGGATCCCGGTGAACGCGCTGACCATGGCGGTCGCCATCGTCACCCCGGCCGACGGACCGTCCTTCGGGATGCCGCCCGCCGGGACATGGATATGGAGGGTGTTCTTCTCGAACATCTCGCGCTCGATCCCGAGCCGGTCCGCGTTGGCCCGGATCCAGGACAGGGCGGCCCGGGCGGACTCACGCATGACCTCGCCGAGCTGGCCGGTCAGGATGAAGTCCTCCTTGCCCTCCATCTTCGTCACCTCGACGGCGACGATGTCGCCGCCGACCTCGGTCACGACGAGGCCCGTCGCGGAGCCGGTCTGGTCCTCGGCCTCGAGCTCGCCGTACTCGTAGCGCGGCGGCCCGAGGTACTCGTTGAGCTTCTTGACGTCGACCACGGTCTTGCGGGTCCGACCCTCGGCCACCGTCCGGGCCACCTTGCGCATGATGTTGGCGATCTCACGCTCGAGGTTCCGGACCCCGGCCTCATGGGTGTAGGCCTGGACCAGCTTCGTCATCGCCTCGTCGGTGATTTCGATGTTCTTTGGCTTGAGGCCGTGGTTCTGCATCTGCTTGGGGATGAGGAACCGCCGCCCGATCTGGGCCTTCTCGAGCTGGGTGTAGCCGGGCAGCTGGATGATCTCCATCCGGTCGCGCAGGGCGGCCGGGATCGGATCGATCAGGTTGCCGGTCGCGATAAACAGCACCTTGCTGAGGTCGAACGGGACCTCGAGGTAATTGTCCTGGAAGGTGTTGTTCTGCTCCGGGTCGAGGACCTCGAGGAGGGCCGAGCTCGGGTCGCCCCGGAAGTCCATCCCGATCTTGTCGATCTCGTCGAGCATGAACACCGGGTTGTTCGTGCCGGCCGTCTTGATGTTCTGGATGACCCGGCCCGGCAGGGCGCCGATGTAGGTCCGCCGGTGACCCCGGATCTCGGCTTCGTCGTGGATGCCGCCGAGGCTCATCCGGACGAACTTGCGACCCATCGCCCGGGCGACGCTCTTGCCGAGCGAGGTCTTGCCGACGCCGGGCGGGCCGACGAGTGCGAGGATCGGGCTGCGGATCGTGTCCGCGAGTGCGCGGACCGCGAGGTACTCGAGGATGCGCTCCTTGATCTTCTCCAGGCCGTAGTGGTCCTCGTCGAGGATCTTGGCCGCCTCCTTGATGTCGAGCCGATCGTCGGTCGAGGTGTTCCAGGGCAGGCCGACCAGCCAGTCGACGTAGGTCCGGATGACCCCGACCTCGGGCGAGGCCGACGGGATCCGGCTCATCCGGTCGATCTCCTTGATCGCCCGGGCCTTGATCTCCTCGGGCATGCCGGCGGCCTCGACCTTCTCGCGAAGCTCGTTGATCTCGGCCTGCTGCGGGTCGTCCTCGCCCAGCTCGCGCTGGATCGCCTTGAGCTGCTCGCGGAGGATGTACTCGCGCTGGGTCTTGTCCATCTCGGACTTGACCTCGGACTGGATGCGACCCTTCAGCTCGAGGATCTCGACCTGGCGGGCGAGGAACGCCTGGACGAGCTTGAGCCGCTCCATGACGTCGACCGTCTCGAGCAGCTCCTGGCGCTGCTCCGTGGTCATGTCCGGGCTGTAGGCGACCATGTCGGCCAGCAGGCCCGGCTCGGTGATGTTGCGTGCCGCGACCGCGGCCTCCGGCGGTACCGGAGCGCCGTTGGCGACGTACTGCTCGATCCCGGCCTGGACGCTGCGCATCAGGGCCTGGACCTCGACGCCGCTCGGCGAGGCATCGGTGATGTCCTCGACGGTGGCCACGATGTGCGGAGCGGTCTTGGTGAAGCCCTTGACCCGCAGTCGGCCCTGGCCCTGGACGATCGCGCGGACGGTGCCGTCCTGGAGCTGGACGACCTGGGCGATCTTGGCGAGGGTGCCGATCGCGTAGAGCTCGGAGGGATCGTCGATCTCCTCCTGCTCGGGGCGCTTCTGGGTCACGAGGGCGATCGGACCGCCGCTCTCGACGGCCGCGTTGAGCGCGTTCACGCTCTTCTCGCGGCCGACCTGGAGCGGGACGATCATCTCCGGGAAGATGACCGTCTCCCGGAGAGCCACCAGGGGCAGCTCCCGCGAGCTCGATCCGGCAGCCTTTGGCTTCTCCGGCTTCGACGGTCGGTCAGACATCAACGAGTCTCCTGGGGTGCGGCCGTGCGGCCGCGCTGGGGCCGGACCCGATCTTCGTCGTCGGGCGTCGCGGCATTGGCTTCATCGAACAGGGTCTCCAGGATCCGGGTCCCGAGTCGCTCTTCGAGCTCGAACAGGATCCGGATCCCGGCGAGGTTGACCCCGCGATCCTGGGTCAGGTGACGGATCCACAGCACGCGACGGATGTCGTCCTCGCTGTAGAGCCGGATGTTGGTCGGGGTGCGGGCCGGGCACAGCAGGCCCTCGTCCTCGTAGATGCGCAGCGTACGCGGATGGACCCGGACGAGGCTGGCCGCCACGCTGATCACGAACACGGGGCGCGACGGGTCCCGCTCACGTCCGGTCATTGTCAGGCCTGTGTCTCCGGGCCGGCCGGCGCCTCCGACGCGGCGATCGGCCGCGCGTCGGTCGTCGGGTTGATCCGGATCTTGTGGGGCTTGACCTGCTCGGCCCGCGGGATGCGCAAGGTGAGCAGGCCGTTGTCGAACGTGGCGCTGGCCTTGTCCGGCTCGAGGCCCTCGGGCAGGGCGACGGTTCGGGTCACCGAGCCACGCCGGATCTCGCGGACGAGATACGAGCGCTCCTCCTCGGAGCGCTCCTCCCGGGAGCTCGTGGACAGGGTGACCGTCCCGCCCTCGACGGTGATCTCGACGTCATCGGGACGAACCCCGGGCAGCGACGCCTCGATCGTCAGGGCGTCCGCATCGGTCCGGACGTCGAGGGGCATCGAACCGAGCGTGGCACCGTTCCCGGCGAACCGAAGGAACGGGCGGCTGAAGTCGGAATCGAAAAGCCGATCCACCGCCTGGCGGAGCGAGAACAGCTCGTCGTACGGCGACGGACGGCGCACGAGCATCGACATGGTCGTGGCACCTCCTGGATGCGCTTTGCCGGTCCCCTGACCGGACACAGCCGGAGGATAGAACCATGACAATGACGTTGTCAAGGTTCCGGACCGGGTTCCGGTAACGTTGGCCGGCGCCGGCGGCGACGCTCAGCGAGCGGTCGTCGCCTCGGCGGGCTCGGCGCCGATCAGCTCGCCGTGGAGCGCCACCTCGCAGTCCGCCGGACCGATGGCGATGACCTTGTCACCCGGGGCGAGCACCGTGTCGGGCCGGACCGGCATCGCCACGTCGTCGCGAACGACGGCGTAGATCGCGCAGCCCTCGGGCATCGGGACGTCCCGCGCCACGCGGCCGATCGCGGGCGACCCCTCGCGCAGCTGGGCTTCGATGATCTCGAGCTCGCCGCCGCCGAGCGCGGCGAGGTGGAGCAGCTCGTGGACCGGGATGTCCTGCTCGATCGAGCCGAGGACCATCCGGGTCGGGCTGATCAGCTCGTCGACGCCGAGGTGGCGGAACAGGTCCTCGTTCTTCGGGTTGTTGACCCGGGCGATCGTCCGCGGGACGTCGAAGTGGTGCTTCGCCATCTGGCAGATGACGAGGTTGTCCTCGTCGTCGCCGGTCACCGCGGCGACGACGTCCGCCCGCTCGGCGCCGGCCTCGGCGAGGTGGTTGCCCTCGCAGCCGTCACGCCCGATCACCACGGACCCGATGTCGTCGGCGATCTGCGCCGCGCGCGCCGGGTCCTTCTCCATGAGCACGACCTCGTGGCCGGAGTCGATCAGCTCCTTGGCCAGGTAGTAGCCCACCTTGCCGCCACCGACGACGAGCACGAACACGGCTCAGGCCTCCTCGGCCGGCGATCCGCCGGCCGCTGCGCTGCCGGCTGCGACCGGCGGGGTGTCGAGGTGCGGGTGCGGCGCCGCGGCGCGGACGCGCGGGGTGGGCCCGACCGGCAGCCCGAGGTGGTCGAGCAGCGCATGGGTCATGAGGTCGGTCCGACAGATCGTGGCGATGCCGAGCTGCGCGTACGCCTCCGCGCGGACCGGATCGTTGATCTTGGCCACGACCTGGTTGACCCGGAGCGCCTCGTTGGCGAGCTGGGCCGCCATCACGTTGCGGTTGTCGCCCTCGGTCAGGGCGAGGAACACGTCCGCCCCGTCCGTGCCGGCGCGGCGCAGGGTGTCCTCGTCCGTGCCGTCGCCGCGCACGGCGTTGCCGTGGAACGTCGACGGCAGCCGGTCGAACGCGCCGGTCGAGACGTCGATGATCGTGACCCGGTGGCCCCGCGCGTCGAGATCGGCGGCCAGGGTCGCCCCCACCCGTCCGCACCCGACGATGACGATGTTCATTGGGTCGACTCCTCGGTCATCGGCTCGCGGATGACCATCACCGCGCACGGCGCGTTCTTCAGCACGTAGGGCACGGTCCGGCCGATCGCGAAGTCCCCGCCGAACCGCTTCTTGTAGGGGAGCCCGAGGACCAGCAGGTCGGCGCCCCGTTCGCTCGCTTCGTCGACGATTGCCGCGCCGACGTCGCGGGCCTGGAGCAGGACGGTCTCGACTCGCATATGCTCGTGTTCCGCCGTTCCCTCGACGATGTCCAGGACCCGTTGCGCCTCGTCGGATCGCGACGCCACGTCGGCGTCGAGCGGCAGGCTCCAGCCGATCTCGACGATGTGGACGGCCACGAGCTGTGCCTTCGTGGGTCGGGCCAGCTCGGAGGCGATCCGGACGATACGCTCGTCGCTCGAGCCGCCGTTCACGGCGACGACGACGCGACGGATCGCGTATGGACTGGCGTCGGGCACGGCGGTCACGATACCACCGGCCGGGGCGGCGGTCTCGGGCCGGAACGGCTGCTGGTGCCCGGGCGCCCCGCCGGGCGGTCGTCAGGCCGGTCCGCCGCCCTCGCTGCCCGTCGGCGCCTCGAACCCGGTGGGGTCCTCGCGCCGGTAAGGGGCGTTGACCACGACGGTGTGGGGTCGCCCGAGGAGGACCGACCGGAGCCGCTTCGCCGACTGGTTGTAGAGGATCCGCTCCCACCAGTGCCGAGCCACGTACTCGGGGATCACGACGAACGTGATCGGCGCGTCCTTGCCCGGCGGCCACGCCCGGTCCAGGACGTCGAGGTAGGCGAGCAGCGGCCCGACGAGCGCCCGGTATGGCGACTCGACGAGGACGAGCGGGACGCCCGGCATCTGGCGCTCCCACCGCTCGCGCATCTCGGCCGTTTGATCCGCGTCGTCGGAGATGTAGACCGCGCGGACGTCGTCGCTGATCGAGCGCCCGACGTTGATCGCCTGGACCACTGCCCGGTTGAGCGACGGGACGGGGACGACGACGCGCTCCTCGCGCCGCGGCTGGCCGCCGACGAAGTCGGGACGGACGGCCAGCTGGGCCGACGAGGCGCGGTACTGGCGGCTGATGAACAGCATCATCGCCACGAGCAGCGGGACCAGGATGACGACGAGATAGGCGCCGTCCACGAACTTCACCGACACCACGACCATGAACACGACCGCGGTGAGCACGGCGCCGAAGGCGTTGATCGCCGCCCGCCAGCGCCAGCCCGGCTCGTGCACGCCGATCCAGTGCTTGACCATCCCGATCTGCGACAGGGTGAAGCAGACGAACACGCCGACCGAGTAGAGCGGGATCAGCGCGTGGGTGTCGCCGCCGAAGATCCACAGCAGTCCGAACGCGATCGCCGCGAGCAGCACGATCCCCCAGGAGTAGGCGAGGCGGTCGCCGCGGAACGAGAACTGGCGCGGCATGAAGCCGTCCTCGGCGAGGATCGCGGCCAGGCGTGGGAACGCGTTGAAGCTCGTGTTCGCGGCCAGGAACAGGATGAGGGCGGTCGCGGCCGCGAAGGCGGGCACGAACAGCGAGCTGGCCCCGAACACCGACGAGGCCACCAGGGCGACGACTGAGGAGCCGCCCGGCTGGGTCGGCAGGACGTTGTAGGCGCGCGACACGACGGTGATCCCGATGAACAGGATCCCGAGCAGGATCGACATCACCGTCAGGGTGTTGGCCGCGTTCCTCGACTCGGGCGGCTTGAAGGCGGGCACCCCGTTCGCGATGGCCTCGACACCGGTCAGCGCGACGGAGCCACCGGCGAACGCCTTGAGCAGCAGGAACAGGGTCAGCGTCTCCGTCGCGGGCGGGAGGAAGACGTCCGTCTGCTGGATCGGCACGACCGTCCCGCTGACGATGTGGAACACGCCCACGGCGACCATGAGCAGCGCCAGCCCGACGAACAGGTAGGTCGGGATCGCGAAGATGTTGCCCGACTCGCGCAGGCCGCGCAGGTTGCCGATCGTGATCAGCGAGATCGACACGAAGGCGATCTCGATCCGGACGTCGTAGACCTGCGGGACGACCGACTGGATCTGCTCGATGGCCGATGCCGTCGACACGGCCACCGTCATGACGTAGTCGATGAGCAGCGCCGCGGCGGCGATCAGCCCGAACAGCTGCGACAGGTTCTCGCGGGCGACGACGTAGGCGCCCCCGCCGTTCGGGTAGGCCCGGCAGACCTGGCGGTAGGACAGCGAGACGACGGCGAGCAGGACCGCGATCGCCACCGACACCCCGACCGAGTAGGCGAGCGCCCCGACCCCGGCCGCGGCGATCAGGACCTTGAGGATCTCCTCGGTCGCATAGGCCGACGAGGAGATCGCGTCGGAGCTGAAGATCGCCAGCGCCTTCCTCTTCGACAGCCGCTCGCCGATCTCCTCCTCGTTGGCGAGCGGACGCCCGAAGACGATGGCGCGCGCCCGGGCGATCGCCCGCCCTGCCGGCGTAGTCGGCCGGCTGGCGGCCTCGCGCGCGACCATCTGACCGGGGCCGGTGTAGCGGAAATACGGCGAGTGGGGTCGGTCGACCCGGACTCGGCGGTCGGCCGGCTTGCGCCCGGGCAGCGGGCGACGACCACCGATCATCGCCGGGTCATCTTCCCGCTGGGATTCACGATCCCTCCGTTCCGGTCCGGTCCGCGCGACAGGCTACCACTCCGATTCAGAGGCCATGATCGAGTCGCTCGACGAGGCGGTCGGGCAGCTTGAGCCGGCGCATCGCCTTCTGGGTGGCCGCGATGTCGTACGCGGCGCGGTGCCAGGTCAGGCTGCGCCGTTCGAGATCGAGCACGAGGGCGCTCGCCCGCGGGTCGCCGTCGCGCGGCTGGCCGACGCTGCCCGGGTTGGCCAGCAGGGGCCGGCCGTCGAGGTCGAGGGTCGAGCCGGCGGACGGGCTGAGCGATTCGACGAAGCCGTCCTCGTCGCGGAAGACGGACGGCAGGTGGGTGTGCCCGTGGAGGCAGAACGGGGTCGTCAGGGCCGCCAGGTTGACCCGCGCGACGGGAATCGTCGTCACGTACTCCCAGATCGGATCGCGCGGGCTGCCGTGGACGAGCGTGAAGTCACCGTCGGTCGACCGCTCGGGCAGTCCGCCGAGCCAGTCGCGGGTCGCCGGACCGATCGTCCGGCGCGTCCACTCCATTGCCCGGCGGGCATCGTGGTTGAAGTAGTCGATCTCGTCGCCACCGAGCGCGGCCGCGTCGTGGTTCCCGCGCACCCCGGCCGCGCGCCGCTCCCGCAGCCGGTCGACGACCGCGTCGGGCTCCGGTCCGTAGCCGACGACGTCGCCAAGCTGCCAGATCGCGTCGACCGAGCCGATCGCGGCCAGCACGGCATCGAGGGCGACGAGGTTGGCGTGGATGTCCGACAGGACGGCGATCCGCACCGCATGAGTTTCCGCCAGATGGCGGCCGCCCGGGGCGCCGTTGCGTCGAGCCGGCCGGCCCCCGAGGCTCAATGCGCCCGGCGACGGAGGGCGGGATCGCGCGGGAAGCCGGCCGGCGTCGCCCGCACCTTGGCGATCGTGACGAGCACGTGACCCTCCAGGCCAAGGCGCGGATCGATCGGCGCGACGACCGGGCTCGCGCCCCCGAGCCGGTGGACCAGGTCGGCCGCGGCGTCTATCTCGGCACCGACGTCGTCGCGCTTCCAGGCGACGAGCAGCCCGCCGCGCGCGAGGAGCGGCAGCCCGAGCTCGGCGACCTCGTCGAGACCGCCGAGGGCCCGGGCGACGACCGCCGGCCAGCGCTCGCGGTGGCGCGGATCGTCGGCGAGGACCTCGACCCGCCCGGCGAAGGCCTCGACGGACGCCTCGAGCCCGAGGGCCGCGATCGCGGTCGCCAGGAAGCGCGCCTTCTTCGCCACGCTGTCGACGAGCAGCGCGCGGCGGGCCGGGATCGCCAGGGCGAGCGGCAGGCCGGGGTAGCCGGCGCCGCTGCCCAGGTCGATGAGGGCGTCGATCCCCGCGGCGCGCAGGACCGCCGTCGCGGCCAGGCTGTCGAGGACGTGGCGGCGGACCGCCTCCACGGGGTCGCGCACGGCGGTCAGGTTGATCGCCGCATTCCAGGCCTGGAGCAGCCGGAGCTGGTCGATGAGGCCGGCGCGAACCGGTTCCGGCAGCGACGAGAGGCCGAGCACGGCCAGACCCTCGTCGAGCCCGGCGAGCGCCGCCGGCGGGAGGTCGGGGAGGCCCTCGACGCGCGACGGGAGCGGTTCGCGACGGCGATCCACGAGCCTCCTCGATGGCGGGGCGTGGACCGGTCGCGAGCCGCTCCCGGCGGTCGTTTGCTGGCCCGGCACGGGGGTCCGATCGGTCTTCCGCGGCTCATCCGGTTCCGGCTCCGGT
The DNA here is from genome assembly GCA_963813705.1 of uncultured Chloroflexia bacterium. Classification (GTDB taxonomy): domain Bacteria; phylum Chloroflexota; class Limnocylindria; order Limnocylindrales; family CSP1-4; genus Chersky-267. The sequence goes on along the minus strand of CAWFAH010000011.1, from coordinate 615,136 downwards.
CTCCCGGCGCCCCTCGCGAGCCACGTTACCCGGCGGTCCCGCCATGTCGTGCGGATGCCGGACGCTACGGGAGGTGCCGCCCCAAGTCAACGCGGTTATCCACGAACCTCGGCCAACGGTCCACGTTCGTGGACAACTCGGCCCCGATGTGGACGAATTGGGCGCTGGCTCAGGCCGGGCTGGGCGGCTCGGGGCGCGACAGCGCGCCGTCGATCGCGCGCAGTCGGACCGGGCCGGGACCCGGCTCGGCGGGCAGGTCCGGGTCGGTCGCCGCGGCCGCCTCGTCCGGCTCGCGGGCCGGAGCCTGGAGGGCGACCGGACGGCCGGACGTGCGGATCGCCCGCAGCACGGCCATCTCCTCGAGCAGGACCTCCTCGTCGGCCACGGCCCGCTCGACGACCTCGCCCAGGGTCACGTCGCCGACCTGGGCGGGACCGGGCAGCACGAGCACGAAGCTGGAGCCCGAGTCCGGGACCGAGGCCACGGCGAGCTCGCCGTCCATCGCCCGGGCAAGATCCCGGGCGATCGCCAGGCCGAGCCCGGTGCCGCCGATCGCCGCCTGGGAGTCGACCCGGTAGAAGCGCTCGAAGATGCGCTCGCGCTCCTCGACCGCGATCCCCGGCCCATCGTCGCGGACGGCGACGATCGCGAACGAGCCGTCGAACGAGCCGGCCAGCTCGACGTGCCCGCGCGGGGGCGTGAACTTGAGGGCGTTGCCGAGCAGGTTCGTGATGATTCGCTGGACCTCCCGCCGGTCGCCGATCGCGGCCCGCATTCGCGACGGCAGGTCCGACGCCAGGTCGGTGCCGCGCTCGAGGGCCAGCGGAGCGAGCGCGGCGAGCGCGCGGCCGGCGACCTCGGCGACCGAGAACGGGCGCAGGTCGAGGGCCAGGCTCCCGGCGTCGAGCCGGGAGATCTCGAGGAGGTCCCCGACGAGGTCGCCCATCGAGTCGACGATCAGCCGGCTCCGCTCGATGAACTCGCGCTCGATCGCCGGGTCGTCGACCTTGCCGTCGGCGATCAGGTCCAGGTAGCCGCTCAGGCCGGTCAGCGGGGTCCGCAGGTCGTGGGCGACGGTCGACACGAACCGCTCGCGCTGCGCCTCCTGGCCGCGCAACGCCTCGAGCTCGTTGGCCTTGGCCAGCTGGTCGCTGACGAGGGCGAGCACGACGGCGGCGTGACGGGCGAGCGTGGGCGGCAGCCGCTCGGCCAGGGCGAGCACCCCGTCCTCGTCGGTCATCTCGAAGCCGAGGACGACGTGGCCGGTGCTCGGGATCTCGATGAGCGCGAACCGGGCGTCCGGCGGCAGTCGCCGGATGGCCGCTCGCATGGGCTCGGGATCCGCCTCGACCTCATCGTCGGCGGGCGTGGCGCCGACGGGGGTGGGATCCGGCGCCTCCGCGTCCCGCGTCGGCCCGGCGTCGACCGGGTGGACGAGCGCGATCGCGGCGCGGACCGAGGCGGCGCGCTCGGCGCGACTGCGCGGCGCGGTGGCGTCGAGCCAGCCGGCCAGGAGGCGCGCGTCGGTCTCGTCCTCGTCGCGCCCGACCGACACGGCGACCCGCCGTTCCGGGCCACCCGACAGGACGGCGGCGTGACGGGCGCCCACGGTCTGGGCGATGAGGTCGAGCAGCCCGGCCAGGCGCGCCTCGGCCGGGGCGTCGGCGACGAGGACGTCGAGGGCGCGCGCGAGGAGCGCGGCTTCCTCGTGGGCAAGCCGATCCTCGCGCCGTCGCGATCGCTGGCGGCGTTCGACGTATGGGCCCGGCGGGTCGACGGAGGGCGTCCGACCGGGCATCCGGATGAGCGGTGGATAGCGGTCGGCCATCGAGGTCATGGTCACGCGCCCGGTGCATCCGGGAAATCCCCCGTCCGCCGCCGGGCGTGGCCCGGAAGTACCCCGCCCGACGCGCTCCTGTCGCGGGCCTCAGGCCCCGCGCGCCGGTCGGACCGGCCGGCCGATCGTCCGCCGGACGACGTCGATCACCTCGTCGACGTAGGCGTCGGATTCGCCCCGCTCGGCGGCGGTGCGGACGCACCCACGGACGTGGTCCTCGAGGATCATGATCGAGACGGCATCAACGGCCGCCCGCAGCGCCGCGGTCTGCTGGAGGATGTCCACGCAGTACTCGTCGCGCTCGATCATCCGGGCGATCCCGCGAACCTGGCCCTCGATCCGGCTGAGCCGGCGGACGAGCGTCGCCTTGTCCTTCGAGTAGCTGTGTCGGAAGTCGTCGGGTGGCTCGATCGCCGGGGCCGGTCGGCTGGCTCGGGTGGTCGTCGGCATCGCGTCTCGTTTCGGTTGCATCCGGTTCGGACGGTCATCGTCCGGTCCGGCGATCATACTCCCCATCAGTATCGGCGACTCGGGCCGGAGTATCGGCCGGATCGGCCGGGGCGAACCGGGCGACCGCTCGACCGGCGGTCGGCTAGACTGCGCTTCGATGGACCTGCGCGACGGATCGCCAGCGCTCGCCGCACGTCGGGCGGCCGCGTGATCGACCCGCGGCCCGACCACGGGGCCGCCGCGCCGGGTCCCGTCGAAGCGGCACCGTCCGAGCCCGACGACGGCGGCTCCCCGAGCGTCGAGCCCGCCCCGGCGTTCGCCCACGCGAGCGAGGCCGAGCTGTCGCGGATCCTCGACTTCTACGCGGTCCGCTGGGAGTACGAGCCGCACGTCTTCCCCATCCTGTGGAACACCGACGGCGACGTCCTCGAGAGTTTCGCGCCGGACTTCTACCTGCCGGACCTCGACCTCTACGTCGAGATGACCACGCTCCGCCAGAAGCTCGTCCGCAAGAAGAACCGCAAGCTGCGCCGGCTGCGCGAGCTGTACCCGGACGTCCGGATCAAGCTGTTCTACGCCCGTGACTTCCGGGCCCTGATGCTCAAGTACGGCCGCTTCGCCCTGGCCGAGGAGCTGTCCGGGACGCCCGGCCAGGTCACCCCCGAGCGTCCCTATGCGGACCTCCTCGCCGGCCGGCTTGGGAGCGCCGCAGGGTCCGAGCCGGCCGTCGAGCCGATCGCCGACGAGCCTCCCGTCGCGGCCGCCGCGCCCGTGCGCCGCCGCCGGCGCCGCCGCTCGGCGCTTGGCCGGACCGACCTGCCGGCCGCGACGTCGACGGCCGGTGGCAAGCGATGACCGCCCAGACCGACCTTCACGCCGACGTTGCCGAGGTGCTCGTGTCGGAGGACGCGATCCAGGCTCGCGTGCGCGAGCTCGGGCAGCGGATCAGCGATGACTACCGCGGCCGGAACCTGACCCTCGTCAGCGTCCTCAAGGGCTCGCTCCCGTTCATGGCCGACCTGATGCGGGCGATCGACGTGCCGGTCCGGATCGACCTCATGGAGGTGTCGTCGTACGGCGGCACGGCGACCGAGTCATCGGGGCTGGTCCGGATCCTCAAGGACCTCTCGGCGAGCATCGCCGGCGAGGACGTGCTCCTGGTCGAGGACATCATCGACACCGGCCTCACCCTGAACTACCTCATCCGCTACCTGCGCGGCAAGAACCCGGCCTCGCTGCGGATCTGCACCCTGCTCGACAAGCCGGCCCGCCGCCTCGTCGAGATCCCGGTCGACTACACCGGCTTCACGATCGAGGATCGCTTCGTCGTGGGCTACGGGCTCGACTATGGCGAGCTGTACCGCAACCTGCGCTTCGTGGGCGTGCTCCGCCCCGAGGTGTATTCGGGCGGAGGCTGAGGCCGGACCGTGCATCGTCGACCGCTGGGCCGGGGCCGGCTCCTGGCCGCGATCGGGGCGCTCGTCATCCTCGTCGGCTGCGTGCTGCCGTGGTATTCGGCGACCGGCGGCGCGGCCGGCCTGACCCCGATCACCACGAACGCGTTCTCCGACAAGGGGATCGTCGTGTTCATCTGCGCGCTGGTGATCCTCGCCCTCGTCAGCCTGCCATACGCGGCCGGCGACAAGCCGCTCGGGCTCGACCGGGCGTTGTCGTTCGGGATCGTGACGGCGGTCGCCGTCGGCGCCTACGCCTGGCGGATGGTCGAGTTCGTGCTCATCGACCCGGCCGGGCTCCGGCCCGACCTCGCGCCCGGTGCCTGGGTCGTCCTGGTCGGCCTGGTCATCCTCGTCCGGGCGACCTACGAGATCTCCGCCGAGCGGCGCATCTGACCGGCTCGCCGGGCCGGCGGGTCAGACCTTGTTGAGGAGCCGGGCGAGGAAGCGCGCCGTCCGCGGGTCCTGGGGATGCTCGATGACCTGCTCCGGCAGGCCCGCCTCCACGAACACGCCCTCCTCGATGAAGTAGACCCGGTCCGCGGCCTCCCGCGCGAAGTCCATCTCGTGGGTCACCACGATCATCGTCGAGCCCTCGTGGGCGAGCTCGGCCATGACCTTGAGGACCTCGCCGACCAGGGTCGGGTCGAGGGCCGACGTCGGCTCGTCGAAGAGCAGGACCTTCGGCTCCATCGTCAGCGCCCGGGCGATCGCCACGCGCTGCTTCTGGCCGCCCGACAGGCGCGCCGGGTACTCGTCGCGCTTCTCGCGCAGGCCGACCTTGTCGAGGAACTTCTCGGCGGTCGCGATCGCCTGGTCGCGTGGGACGCCGTTGGTCTTCATCGGGCCTTCGATGAGGTTGTCGATGACCTTCATGTGCGGGAACAGGTTGAACTCCTGGAACACCATCTGGGCGCTCGTGCGGATCTTGCGGATCCGTTCCCGGTCCGCCGAGGAGCGTGCTCGAAGCGGATTGGCGTCGACCTCGATGCCGTCCACGACGACCGAGCCGACGCTCGGCTCCTCGAGGAAGTTGATGCAGCGCAGGAGGGTGCTCTTGCCGGAGCCGGAGCGCCCGATGAGGCAGATCGTCTCGCGCGGGAAGACCTCGAGGGTGCAGCCGCGCAGGACGTGGTTCCGGCCGAAGTACTTCTCCAGCCCGGAGACCGCCACGATCGGCACGCTGCCCGGCGGGGTCAGCGCGCCCGGTGCGGCGAACGGGTCGTGCTGGGGCTGGATCTTCGCCGAGATGTCGGTGACCGAGGGGCTCATCGGTTGCGGTCCCCGGCGGCCATCCGCCGCTCCAGGCGAGCCTGGAAGAACGACAGCACGAGGGTGAGCATCCAGTACATGATCGCCGCGACGATGATCGTCGAGAAGGTCTGGTTGTACGGCCGTCCCGCGGCCTGGGCACGCCACAGCAGCTCCTGGACCCCGATGACCGACACGAGCGCGGAGTCCTTGGTCATGGCGATGAAGTCGTTGCCGACCGCGGGGATCACGATCCGGATCGCCTGCGGCAGGATGATCCGGCGGAGCACCTCCCGCTCGGGCAGGCCGAGCGCCCGCGCGGCCTCGACCTGACCGCCGGGGACGGCCTGGATCCCGGCCCGGAACACCTCGGTCAGGTAGGCGCCGTAGTTGAAGCCGAGGGCGATGATCCCGGTCGGCAGCGGGTCGAGCACGATCCCGGTCGCGGGCAATGCCAGGAAGATGAAGAAGATCTGGACGATCAGCGGCGTGCCCCGGACGATCGACACGTAGAGCGACGCCAGGCCGTTGAAGAACGGGTTGGACGACAGGCGACCGAGCGCGCCGAACACGGCCAGGAACACGGCCAGGATGATCGACGTGATCGAGATGAACAGGGTGATCCAGATCCCGCCGACGATGAACGGCAACCAGTTGAGGATGAAGTCCGGCTTGATCCTGACGGTCGCGGCGAGGAAGATCGCGACCAGCCCGAGCGTCACCGCCCAGGTCAGGAGGAACCGGACCCGGAAGCTCGTTCGCTGGCGCCGGTTGGCGGCCTCGATCTCGAGGACGATGGGCGCCAGTCCCTCGGCGCCGACAGCTGCCTGGGCGGTCATGGCTCCTCCCTGAGACGGGGCAGGGGCGCCGTCGCGGCGCCCCTGCGAGCTGGGAACCCGGGATCAGCCCAGCCGGCGCCTCACTGCGCCGGCGGGATGGTCAGGTCGGCCTTGAACCACTTGTTGGAGAACGCGGTCAGGGTTCCGTCCGCGTGCATGGCGGGGATGATCTGGTTGAGCGCGGCCATGAAGTCCGAATCGTTCGGGCCGCTCTTGTCGACCGACACCGCGAGCTGCTCGGTGAACACCGGGGCGCCGACCTTGACGATCGGGGTCCCGTTCGTGATGGCCGCGTCGATCGTGGTGCTCGAGCTGAGGAAGCCCTGGGCGTCCTTGCGCCCGGCGGTGATCGCCTGGGCGCAGGCCTGGTCGGTGTCGAGGGTCTGGACCTTGACCCCGGCCGGCGGTGTCGCCACCGGTCCGAGCGACACGCTCTGGAGCGTCCCGCCCAGCCAGTCCTGGTAGGTCGTCGAGGTTCCGACGCAGACGGTCTTGCCGGCAAGACCGTCGAGGCTGGTGATCCCCGAGGCCGTCGTGGCCGTCATCTGGGCCGGCGTGTAGTAGTACGGCGGGCTGAAGTCGAGGACCTGCTGGCGCGGGACGGTGATCGTCATCGACCCGACGCTGATGTCCCAGCGCCCGGCCCACGAGCCGGCGGTGATCGTGTCCCAGCCCGGGGTCACGAACTCGACGGTGACGCCGAGCCGCTTGCCGATCTCGTTGGCCACGTCGATGTCGAAGCCCTCGTACGAGCCATCCGGCTTGAGGAAGGACTGCGGCGCGTAGTTGGGGTCGGTCGAGACGATCAGCTTGCCGGCCTTCAGGACCTTGTCGAGCAGGCCGCCCGCGATCGGCGTGGCCGAGGCGGCCGCGGATGGGGCCGCTGAGCCTGAGCCGGCCGACGGGGCCGTGGTCGGTGCTGTCGTCGGGGCCGGGGTTGACCCGGTCCCGGTACAGGCCGCCAGGAACACCGTGGCGGCCGCGAGCAGCGAGATGCCTCGCTTGATCATGCGTGGTTCCTCCTCGTTCGTGTCCGCGGCATCCGGGTCACGGCGGCGGCCCCGCGGACAGGGGCGCCAGTGTACGACGCTCGATCGCAATCAGGGCGTTGACGTCCGCTCCGACACGACGATCTCGATGGTGCGGCTGATGCCGCTCGGATCGAAGACAACGGTGAGGCGATAGTCACCGACGGGCCACGGCTCGAGGTGCCCGTCGCTCTCGCGGCGCGGGAGGCCGACGACGGCGAAGTGGTCCCACGGCGGCGGATAGCGGTCGAGCTGGACGGCCTCCCATGTGCCGGTGGTGCCGAGACGCTCGAGCGTCGACGACTGGAGGCTGAACCCGGTCGGCATGTTGATCCCCACCAGCAGGAGGTGCGTCCCGTCGGGCACCTCGAAGCGGCCCTGCCAGAGCGGTCCGCCGTCGGCCGGCGCCGGCGTTGCGACGGGCGCCGGCGACGCTCCGGGGCCGGCCTGCGGGGAGCCGGGCGACGCGCTCCCGGACGGGAGCGTCGCAGCGGGCGAGGACGGCCCCGGCGAGGCCGGAGCGGGCGCGTCCGGGACCTGGGCGACGAATCCGAAGGTCACCAGGTAGCCGACCGGCCAGATCCCCCATCGTGGGGCGGGCGGCGCGATCCCGAAGATCGACGGGTCGTAGCCGACGTCGCTGTAGCCGTTGTCCGGTGGCGGGCTCGCCGTCGGGCTCGGGGTCGGGGTGGCGGTCGGCGCCACGGCGACGCTCGCGACATGGCCGGGGCCGGCTCCCCACGGCTTGAGGATCACCACGATCAGGGCGAGGACGAGCAGGCCACCGACGAGCCCGCCGTGGCCGCTGAACGGCGATGGGGACGGGCGGACGGGCTCGACGTCGTCCATGTCGGTCGGGATCAGTCCCCTCCGAGATAGGCCTTCTTGACGGCTTCGTTCCTGGCCAGGGCCGCGGCGGCGTCGGTGAGCACGATCTCGCCGGTCTGCAGGATGTAGCCGCGGTTCGCGATCCCGAGCGCCATCAGCGCGTTCTGCTCGACGAGGAGCACGGTCGTGCCCTGCTCGTTGATGGTCCGGATGATGGAGAAGATCTGCTCGACGAGGATCGGGGCGAGGCCCATCGACGGCTCGTCGAGCAGGAGCACCTTCGGCGCGGACATGAGCGCCCGGCCGATCGCCAGCATCTGCTGCTCGCCACCCGACAACGTCCCGGCCTTCTGGCTGATCCGCTCGCGCAGGCGCGGGAACAGCTCGTAGACCCGCTCGTAGTCGGCCGGGACCTGGGTCTTGTCGCGCCGTGCGTAGGCGCCCATCTCGAGGTTCTCCTGGACCGACATCCGGGAGAAGACGCGGCGACCCTCGGGGGCCTGGCACACCCCGAGCTCGACGATCGCGTGGGGCCGCTCGCCGTCGATCCGCTTGCCGGCCAGGGTGATCTCGCCCTGGCGCGGCCGGAGCTGCCCGGAGATCGTGCGCAGCGTCGTCGACTTGCCGGCGCCGTTCGAGCCGATGAGGGTCACGATCTCGCCCTCGTCGATCGACATCGAGACCCCGCGCAGCGCGTGGATCGCGCCGTAGTAGGTGTGGATGTCCTTCAGCTCGAGGAGGGCCACGTCACGCCTCCGCCGCACCGCGACCGAGGTACGCCTCGATCACGCGCGGGTTCGCCCGGACCTCGGCCGGCGCGCCTTCGGCGATGACCTCGCCGTAGTCGAGGACGGTGACGCGGTCGCTGATCCCCATCACGACCCGCATGTCGTGCTCGATCAGGAGGATCGTCAGGCCGAGCTCGCTGCGCAGCCGCCGGATGAAGTCGGTCAGCTCGCGCGTCTCGCTGCTGTTCATCCCGGCGGTCGGCTCGTCGAGCAGGAGCAGCTTCGGCCGGGTGGCCAGGGCGCGGGCGATCTCCAGGCGGCGCTGGTCGCCGTACGGCAGGTTGCGCGCCCAGGTCTCGGCGCGGTCGTCGAGGTCGACCAGCTTGAGCAGCTCCATCGACGAATCGATGGCCGCCTGCTCCTCGCGCAGCATCCGGGGGCTTCGGACGACCGCGTCCCACCAGCGACTCCCGAGGTGGACGTGCGAGCCGACCCGGACGTTGTCGAGGGCCGACATCGTCCCGAACAGGCGGATGTTCTGGAAGGTCCGGCCGATCCCGAGCTGGGTGACCTCGTGCGGCTTCTTCGAGTGGATCCGGTTGCGCCGGCGCGTGATGAGCGGGATCCCGTCGAACACGATCTCGCCGCCGGACGGGACGTAGTAGCCGGTGATCATGTTGAAGAACGTCGTCTTGCCGGCGCCGTTCGGCCCGATGAGCGAGACGATCGCCCCGCGCGGGATGTCGAAGTCGACGTTGTTGACCGCGGTCAGGCCGCCGAACCGCTTGGTGACACCCCGCGCCTTGACGAGCAGGTTCTCGTCCGGGAGCGCGCCGGTGAGCATCGCGGCGGGCAGCGACGGAGCGGCGTTCGGCCCGGCGGTCACAGGTCGCGCGCCTCGCCCGGCGTCTCCGGGGTCCGCGCATCGGCGGACACCTCGTCCTGGCCCGGTGGCGCGAGCTCGACGTTGTCGAGGTCGGGCGGCAGGCCGAGCTCGGCCTCGGCCTGGGCCAGCCCGGCGACGCTCAGCTCCGCCTCGCGCTGGCGGCTCGGCAGGAAGCCCTGCGGGCGGAACCGCATCATCACGACGAGGATGACCCCGAAGATCAGGAAGTTGTACTCGGCCGGGTTTGGCAGGGACGGCGCGACGTCGCCGATCCGCTGGCCGATGTACGGCAGCAGGGTCTTGTCCACGTAGGTCAGGGCGAACGCCCCGAGGACCGCCCCCCAGACGTTCCCGATACCACCCAGGATGACCATGATCAGGACGAGGATCGAGATGGAGAAGTCGAAGAAGTCGGACGTCGAGGCGCCCAGGTAGGACGCCTGGAACGAGCCGGCCACGCCGGCGAAGCTGGCCCCGAGCGCGAACGCCAGCAGCTTCGTACGCAGCGTGTTGACGCCCATCATCTCGGCGGCCGACTCGTCCTCGCGAATCGCGCCCCAGGCCCGCCCGATCCGGGAGTGCTCGAGGTTGAGGGCGACGACGATCGCGATCATCAGCAGGAAGAGGCCGAGGTAGACGGCGAGCGGCCCGGAGCGCGCGTCGAAGACCAGGCCCAGGCCGGGCAGGTAGGGTGGGTCGATCGGGTTGATCCCCTGCACCCCTCCGGTCCAGTTGGCGTTCTCGACGCTGACGTGGATCGGCCCGAGGTTGAGCGACCAGGTCACGCTGGACAGGTTCTTGAAGAAGAGCGGCACGATCTCGCCGAACCCGAGGGTCACGATCGCGAGGTAATCGCCGCGCAGCCGCAGGGTCGGCGCGCCGAGCAGGGCGCCGAACGTAGCGACGACGATGACCGCGATGATCGCGATGAGCCAGTACGGCAGATGGATCCCGGCGGCGCCCGGCCCGACGTGGCCGAGGAAGGTCAGGTTGATCCCGAGCGCCCCGAAGTGGGGCGAGGCGAGGAACGCAGCGCAGTACGCCCCGATCGCGTAGAAGGCGACGTAGCCGAGGTCGAGCAGGCCGGCGAACCCGGCCACGATGTTCAGCCCGATCGCCATGATCGCGAAGATCGTCATGAACGTGGCGACGGTGTCGTCAGGGAACGGCACGGGGAAGACGTTCCTGCTGAAGTCGGCCAGGACGTAGTGGCCGATCACCGGGTAGAGCACGACCACGATGAACAGGAAGGTCAGCCCGATCGTCCGCCTGCGCCGGACGCGCAGCGCGGTCGCGTACCGCCGCGGCATCGCGGCCGCGCTGGCACCGAGATAGGCCAGCCAGCCGCCCAGGCCCGATCCGATGGTGGCCGAGACGCTGCTCATGCCCGGTCCGCCAGCTGCTGGCCGAGCAGGCCGGTCGGCTTGAACACCAGGATCGCGATCAGGACGCCGAACACGATCGCCTGGGTCCAGTTCGGCGACAGGTAGAAGTCGCTGAGCGCGTTGACCTCACCGATCACGAGCGCGCCGAGGACCGCGCCCTGCAGGTTCCCGATGCCGCCGAGGACCGCAGCGGTGAACGAGTTGAGCCCGAAGCGGAATCCCAGGTTCCACACGGTGTAGTTGTTGTACAGGATTTGCACGACACCCGCCGCGCCGGCCAGGCCGCCGCCGATGATGAACGTCAGGGCGATCGTCCGGTTGACGTCGACGCCCATCAGCCCGGCCGTGTCGGGGTCCTGCGCCGTGGCCCGCATTGCCCGGCCCTGGCGGGTGCGGTCGACGTACAGGGTCAGGATGATCAGCAGCGGGATGGTCACGATCGCGACGAACACCTGGGCCGGCGTGATCGCGATCGAGGTGATCCCGAACGCCTCCAGCAGGTTCGTGTTCGGGAAGACATTGTCGATCGTCCGCTGGTAGGCGCCGCCGAAGACCAGGCCGACGTTCTGGAGCACGAAGCTCATGCCGATCGCCGAGATGAGCGGGGCGAGCTTCGGGGCGTGGCGGAGGGGCCGGTAGGCGACCCGCTCGATCGTCATGTTGAGGACGGCCATGGCCACCATGCAGATCGCCAGGGTCAGGATGATCTGCACGATCATCAGCGGGACCGGCGTGTCCGCCGTGATCGAGAAGACCCCGAGGCCGCCGCTCGAGACCGGCGCGATGAGCCCGAAGGCGAGCATCGAGCCGAGCATGAAGACGTCGCCGTGGGCGAAGTTGATGAGCTCGATGATGCCGTAGACGAGTGTGTAGCCGAGGGCGACGAGCGCGAAGATCAGGCCGTTGGCCAGGCCGATGATCAAGGTCTGGATCAGTTGGTCCATGCGTCCAATCCTGCTAGGAGGGTCGCGCGGATGGGCCAGATGTGCGTCGGGGCGGGCTTGTCGGCCCGCCCCGAACGCGTTACCTCGAGATGAGTCGAGACGCTCCTACTTCGACTGGGTGATGGCGCCCTTGAACTCGGGCGGCCAGCTCGTGCCGACCTGGTAGCTCGAGATCACGCCGCCCTTGGCATCGCCATTGGCGTCGAAGGTCATCGCGCCGACCACGGTGTCGAGCCCGCTCGTACCCATGAGCGCCTGCAGGACCGCGAGCCGGTCGTTCGTGGCCGCCTTCTGGAGGGCCGCCAGGGCCACCTGCGCGGCCGCCTTGCCGTAGGTCGCGTAGAACGGCGGCTGGGTGCCGTTGTGAGCGGTCTTGTAGTCGTCGGCCCAGGTCTTGCCGGTGCCGGTCAGCTGGCTGATGTCGACGCCACCGAAGGTGAGGTACGTGCCGTTGCCCGCCTCGCCGGTGCCGTCATACCAGGACTTCTCGTTGACGCCGTCGGGTCCGAACATCGCGATGCTCGGGTTGACCGACTTGATGTCCTTCCAGAGCTTGGCCGTGCCGTTACCGGTGATGGCACCGATGAACACGACGTCGGCCCCGGAGGCCTTGATCTTCTGGGCGAGCGCCTGGTAGTCGGTCGCCTTCGGGTCGTAGCTCTCCGACGAGCCGTTCGACGAGACCACGGTCCCACCGATCTTGCCGAAGTGCTGCGCCCAGGCGCGGCCGATGCCCTGGCCGTAGGTCTGGCCGTCGTCGATCACGTAGGCCTTCTTGAAGCCGAGCGAGAAGGCCCACTCGGACGACGCGCCGCCCTGGTTGTCGTCGGTGTTGATGACGCGGGCGTAGTTGCGATAGCCGCCCGGATAGTAGGAATCCGGCTCGCCCTGAGCGGTCACGCCGTCAACGGCGTGGGTCAGGCCCGGGTAGCTGTTGGCCGGGCTGAGCATGACCAGGCAGGCGCCGTTGAGGATCGGGATCGACAGCTTGGCCGCGCCCGAGTTGTAGGTCCCGATGTAGACCATCGCGTCCGGGTCGTTGGCGGCCTGGTTGGCGTTCGAGGTCTCGACCGTGCCGTCCCAGTCGCCACCCTTGGCGGCCGACGAGTCGTCGAGGCTCGTGTACTTGATCGTGAAGTTGCCGACCTTCTGGCCGTCGAGCGTCGCCTTGATCTGCTCGACCATCGCCGAGGTCTGCGGGGTGTTCGTCCCGCCGAGCGGCAGGCTCGAGTAGACGTGGATCTCCGACGAGCTGCTGCCCTTCTTGTTCGCGCAGGCTGCCGCCTTGGACGGGTCACCGGTCGAGCCCGTGCCACCCGACGCGCCCGCGCTCGGCGCCGCGGTGCTTCCACCGCTGGAGCACGCCGCGAGCGCGATCACGCTCACGGCCGCGAGCGCACCGAACTTGTGAAGTCTCATCCGTTCTCCTCCAAACACCGGTCGAAACCAACCTGGCACAGGCCGGCGCAGGAGATCGGACGGTCATCCGCGGCTCGGGTCCGTCGGCCGCCGCGACTCCCAATCGTGGACGACTCGGGACAGATGCACGAGCGAGTGACGGCCGGTTCCAGCATCCGGGCGGCGCGCAGGTGGCCGCCGAAGCGATGCCGTATCATAGCCATCGGCGCGTCGATTGCAACATCCGGTCGACGAGCGCCCGCAGGAGGCTGTCGAGCGGGTAGAACCGCTCGCCCCCGCAGGCGCGCTCGAGACCGGACGGGAGATCCGGTCGGACCCGAACCCAGCGGTCGCAGCGATCGCGCCGCCCTCGCGAGGTCGCATCCGTCAGCGTGGAATACCAGGTTCGAGCGGCTCGGATCACCGACATCGATCGGCTCGTCGCCCTGTGCGGCGGGACGGCGACGTTGGACGGCGATCAGGGTCCCCTCGTCGCCCCCGATCTGCTCCGCCAGCTCGTGTACTTGCCGCAGGCGAGCGTGCTCGTCGCGGAGCTCCGCCGGACCGTGGTCGGGGCGGCCATCCTGGCCCTCCGCCCGTCGGTCCGCGCCGGTGGCTTCGTGGGGACGGTCGACCTGCTGGTCAGCGATCCCCGCCACGACGTCGATGCGATCGCCGACGCGCTCATCGAGGAAGTCCTTCGCTCGGCCCGCAACAAGGGCTGTGCGAGCGTCGAAGTCGCCCGACCGGGCGATCCTGGCGAGCGTGCCCAGTGGGAGCGCCGCGGGTTCCGAGAGGGCGGGCTGCTGCTGGCGCGGCCGGTCGCGACCACCCGGGCGGCCGTCCGTCAACCATGACCGAACGCACAACCATGACCGAACGCACAACCCGGCCGATGCCTCGCGCTGCGGCGCGACCTCCGGCCGACCATCAGATCAAGGAGTCAACGTGGGCAAGAACGTAGCCGTCTTCGTGGACGTGGCAAACATCTTCTACGCGGCCAAGGCGGCCGGGGTGGACATCGATTACGTCACGCTCCTCAAGTCGGCCATCGCCGGACGCGACTTCGTGCGCGCGTACGCGTACACGGGCCTCGACCCGGACAACGAGAACCAGCGCAACTTCCACAGCTTCCTGGCCCGCCACGGCTACAAGGTGGTGAGCAAGGACATCCGCAAGTACGGCGACGGCAAGGTCAAGGCGAACCTCGACATCGAGCTCGTCGTCGACATGCTCAAGACGGCCCGCAACCTGGATGTCGCGATCGTAGTCTCCGGCGACGGTGACTTCGCCCCGGCGATCCGGGCGGTTCAGGAGATGGGCGTCCGGGTCGAGGTCATCAGCTTCCGCGGCAACACCTCGTCGGACCTCATCGACGTCGCCGACCTGTTCACCGACATCATCCAGATCGCCAAGGTCGAGAAGGGCTCGTCGCGCAGCGGCCGCCGGGTGGCCGACGACGGCGAGGACCTGTCGATGACCGAGGTTCCCGACAAGCTGACCGAGGGGACCGGTCGCGGTCGCGGCCGGGGCACCGGTCGCGGTCGCACCCGGACCGGCGAAGGCGAGCCGGTGGCCGCCGCCAGCCGGTCGCGCTCGCGCTCGACCACGAGCCGACGAACGGCACCCGAGGCGGAGCCGGTTGCCGAAGGGGCGCCGACGGTCGGTCTGGTCGCCCTGCCGGGCGAGAAGCTGTCGAAGGCCGCCCAGGCCCGTCTCGAGGCCGGCGTCGCCAGCGCGGCGAGCGCGCCCGCTGTCGAGGACGAGGACGAGGCCGCCCCGACCGACGGCTCGTCGCGCAACGGCGCCGGCGACCTCGACGGCGAGGGTCCGCGCCGGCGACGTCGACGCGGCGGACGGGGTCGCGGCCGCGGACGTGGCCACGAGGGCTTCGCCGAGGGCGAGGTGCCCGTGCAGGACCTGCCCGACCAGGCGCCCGAGGACCTCGACGAGCCCGAGGAGGAGGCCCCGAGCGCGCCGCGCGGTCCCCGGCCGGGCGCCTTCGGCTCCTTCTGGGACTCCCAGACGGGCCAGACGCGCACGCCGTCCGTCGAGTCGACGCCCTTCGACGTCGACGAGGAGGACGAGCCGGCGATCCCCGAGTACCTCATCGCCGAGCAGCGGCGCGGCGGGTCCGCGGGGCGCGGCGGCCGGCCCGGAGCGCGGGGCGGTCGGAGCGGCTATTCGGCCGCCGTCGATCGCGAGCGCTACGGCCGGGGTGGGGGCGGCGGGATCAATCGCTATCCCGACGTCTCCGGGCGCAGCGGTGGCGGCTGGTCGGTGGTGGAGGCGGGCGAAGTGGCCGCGAGCCCGCGCCGCGAGGACCGTGCCTCGAGCGGCCCGCGACCCGATCGTGACCGACCGGCCGCCGGCCGATCCGACGAGCCGTGGAGCGAGGTCCCGCCCGAGGTCGAGGCGATGCTCCGTGCCCAGCTGGCCCGCCGGACCGACGAGCGACCCGCGCCGGCGACAGCGGCCGCCGTCGCGTCCGACGCCGTGACCGACGAGCCCGCTTCGGCCCGCGGCAGCGGCGCGAAGGGCGCGCCACGGTCGACGACCCGGCGTCGCACGCCGGCCGCTACGACGACCACGGCGGGGGCTGAGTCCGTCACCGCGGCCAGCGACAGCCCGGCGGTCGCCAAGCCGCGGACGACGACCCGTCGGAAACCCGCTGCCGAGGCGACGGCGCCGACCGAGGCCACCGCCGAGGCGGCCCCGAAGCGCCGCGCGACGACCCGGGCCAAGGCGACAACGACGGCCGACGACGCCGCACCGAAGCGGCGCACGACCCGCAAGAAGGCGGACACCGCCGAGAGCTGACGACGTCGCTCGCCGATCCGGATCGGGCCGGCCGGTCGACCTCGTGAGCGCCTCCTCGCGGCTCGCTCCCGCGTCGCCCGTACCGCGGCCGGGCTGGCGGACGCGTGGCCAGTCGACGGCGCTCGCGGCGATCGCGGGCATGGTCCGAGGGCCGGCGCCCCACGCCGTCCTGCTCGTCGGACCGCCGTCCGTCGGCAAGACGACCCTGGCCGAGGACCTGGCCGCCGGGTTGCTCTGCGAAGCGATCGATCCGGCGAGCCGGCCGTGCCGCGACTGCCGGTCCTGCCGCCTGGTCGCGGCCGGGAACCATCCGGACCTCCACCGCCTCGCCCCGGAGGGTCCCGGCGGTCAGGTCGTCATCGGCGACGCGCGCGAGGCCCGGGCCGCACGCGGCGTCCGCGACCTGCTCCGCGACCTCGCCCTCCTGCCGGTCGAAGGCGGCGCCCGGGTCGCGATCGTCGAGGGCGCCGGGCAGATGAACGAGGACGCCCAGAACGCGCTGCTCAAGACCCTCGAGGAGCCGTCGCCGGGCGTGACGATCGTGCTCTGCGTCGACCGCGAGGAGGTGCTCCTCCCGACGGTCCGCTCGCGCTGCGCGCGCGTCCGCCTGGGCCCGACCAGCGCCCGCGCGATCGAGGGCCTGCTCGGCGAGCTCGGCCTGGCAGACGCGTCGACCGCGGCCCGGCTCGGACGGATCGCCGGCGGCCGGCCCGGTGTCGCGCTCGCCTACGCCCGGGATCCGGACGCCGTGACGATCCGGGACGAGCTCGCGCGGACGCTGCTCGACCTCCTCACCGCGGGCCGCGCCGCCCGGTTGGCGGCGGCGACCGACCTCATGGCCCGCGGCCGCGACCTCGCCGCGGCGCTCGCGCCGCTCGATCCGCTGAGCACCCGGTCTTCCGCACCGGCCGCCGCTGCGCGCGCCGCCACGGACGAGCCGCTGCCCGACGCGGAGGATCCGGCGACCGGCAGCCCGGTCAAGCTCGCCCCGGCGGAGCGGCGCCGCGGGGCGCGCCAGCTGATCGACGTCTGGCGGGACCTCGGGCGCGACCTTGCCGTCGCGAGCACCGCCGGGACGCCGGGACGACGCCTGCTGCACGACCCGGTCCTGCTCGAGGAGATCGAGATCGCGGCCCGCGATCTGCCGGACGGTGCGCTGGCCGCGTTCCTCGCCCGGCTCGACCACGCCGCGGAGCAAGTCGCCGGGAACGTCAGCCCGGAGCTCGCGATCGACGTGCTGCTCCTCGCCTGGCCGTCCGTCCGGGCGGACCGGCGCGTGACCGGCGCGTGACCGACGCGGATCCGGCGCCCGACGCATCCGCCCGGGTCGACGTCACCGTCCACGGTCGCGTCCAGGGTGTCGGGTTCCGGATGTTCGTCGCGCGACGGGCCGCGGAGCTGGGACTGACCGGCTGGGTGGCCAACGAGCCCGATGGGTCCGTCCGGTGCGTGGCCGAGGGTCGCCGCGGCGTGCTCGAGCGGTTCACCCGCGACCTCGCGATGGGACCACCGGGCGCGACCGTCGACCGGCTGGCGATCCTGTGGTCCGATCCGGTGGACGGGTTCGACCGATTCGCGATACGGTCGGGCTGGCATGGCGGCGACTGATCCCGGCAGCGCTCCGGGCACGCTCGAGGCGATCCACCTGGCCAACCGGATCGGCGGGCCGATGCAGTCCGTGACCTCGGTCTCGGCGACGGCCGGCGTCGGCCTGGCGGGGGACCGCTACGGTCTCGGCGCGCCGCCATCCACGAGCGGCGCCGAGCGGGGCGACGTGACCCTCGTCGAGGCCGAGCAGCTCGAGTGGCTCGCGGCCGAGACCGGGATCGTGCTCGCCCAGGGGGCGACCCGTCGGAACCTGACCACGCGCGGGATCCGCCTGAACGACCTCGTTGGCCGGCGGTTCCGGATCGGCCCGCTGCGGGCGGAAGGGATCCGGCTGTGCGAGCCGTGCGTCCACCTGCAGGAGACGATCGGTCAGCCGATCCTCGAGCCGCTGGTCCATCGGGCCGGGCTGCGAGCGCGGCTCCTCGACGACGGCGAGCTCCGCGTCGGCGACCCCATCGTGGTCGAGCCGGCCTGACGGTCCGCCGAGCCGCGCGCGCCTGGTTCCGCGGCGGTCCGTCCGCGGCGGTCCGTCCGCGGCGGCTCCGGGGCCAGGTCTCAGGGCAACCCGGCGATGAGCCCGCCGTCGATCGCCGTGAACGTCCCGGTCTGGTAGCCGGCCGGCTCAGAGCACAGATAGGCCACGCACGCGGCGAGCTCCTCGGGCCGCCCGTAGCGCCCGGCCGGGATGGCCGCGATGTGGGCGGCGCGGACGGCCTCCATCGACTCGCCGGTCCGCTCGCTCCGTCCGCGATCGAGGCTGTCGATCCGCGGCGTCTGGAGCCGTCCGGGGAGCACGCCGTTGACGGTCACGCCGTCGGCGGCCACCGTCCGGGCGGTCGTCTTGAGCCACGCCGCCAGGGCGCCCCGCGCCGCGTTGGAGTAGACGAGGTCCGGGATCGGCTGGCGGACGCCCGACGACAGGATCGCCACCACCCGGCCCCAGCGCCGCTCCCGCATCCCCGGCAGGAGCGCCGTGGCCAGCTCGATCGGGGTGACCGCGAGCAGCTGGAACGCCCACGTCCAGCCGCCGGCGTCGGTTGCCGTCGGATCGACCGGCGGCGGCCCGCCGGCGTTGAGGACCACGATGTCGATCGTTCCGAGCGCCTCCAGCGCGGCAGCCGCGATCCGTGCCCCGGTCCCGGCCTCAGCGGCGTCGCCGACGAGGACGGTCACGTCAGTGTCGTGGCGGCGCCGGAGGTCGGCGGCGACCTCGTCCAGGCCGGCCTCGCTGCGCGACCAGATGGCCAGCCGGCAGCCCTCGGCGGCGAGCGCGGCGGCCGAGGCCCGGCCCAGCCCCGAGGACGCCCCGCCGACGAGCGCCGTGCGACCGGTCAACCCGAGATCCATGCTGTCCTCCTTGGTGCCGTCAGGCCGTCGGCTGGTAGCGCTCGATCGACGGCTCGATCGCCAGCCGGCCGAGGATCGCGTCGAGCGCGGCCAGGGTGGGCGCGTCCGACGGCCCGCCGAGACCGCGGGTCGCCGCACAGGCGATCGCTCCGCGGCGCTCGAGGATCGCCTTCCGGATCGCCAGCCCGACGATGGGCTGCGCCTCGAACGCGATGAGCGGGAGATAGCGGTCGAAGATCCGGCCGGCCCGATCGCGCTCGCCCGCCTCGAGCGCCTCGCGGATCGCGCGGAGGACCTCCGGGTAGGCGAAGCCGGTCATCGTCCCGCAGGCCCCGCGCTCGAGCTCCCAGAGCGCCGCCGCGCCGCCGAGCCCGCCGAACACGGCCAGGTCCGGGTCGGCCGCCAGGAGCCGGGCGATCTTCGGCGGGGTCGGCGGGTCCTCGAGCTTCACCGTTCGGGCACCCGCCGCGGCGAGGCAGCCCAGCAGGACGCTCACCGGCACGACGACCCCGGTCGCGGCCGGCTCGTCCTGGACGATGAGCGGCAGGCCGGCCTCCGCCACCGCGGCATAGAAGGCGGGCAGCAGGTCGACGTTGCGCAGCAGCGGCGGCGGCGCGACCATCGCGGCCGCGGCACCCGCGCGGCGGGCCTCGGTCGCGAGCCGGACGGCGCCACCGGCCGAGGCGGCCGAGCAACCGACGGCGACGGGCGCGCGCCCGGCGGCCGCGTCGAGGATCGTGCCCAGCGCCGTGGACCGCTCCGCGTCGGTCAGGCTCGCCGGCTCGGCCATCACGCCCATCGCGGTCAGCCCGTCGACGCCCCAGCCGATCGCGGCGTCGACCAGGCGAGCGAGCGACGCATGGTCCACGGCACCGTCCACGTCGAACGGCGTAGGCAGGATGTACCAGGTCCCGCGCAGCGGGGAACCGGCCGTGGCGGTCGCCTCCGGAATGCTTGTCATGGCCGGGCAATGGTGCCACGCACGAGGCGGCCGACGGGTGCCGCGGCCGGGCGATCCGTGGCCGCGGCGGCGCGACGTGGGCCCGCTCGGGCCGAACCCGCATCCGAAGGTCTGACCCGGACCGGGACGAGTCGGTCATCCCGTGCCCGGTGAGTTGACCGCATGGTAGGCAGTGATGGGAACGGACACCGCGCTCGCCGAGTACCTCCCGGTGCTCTATCGCGTCGCGCTCGACGCGATCGACGAGCTCGCGCGGCATGGTGGCCGGATCGAGGCCGCCGGGCTCCGTCGCAAGGCCGGCCGGGCGTACAGCCACGCCTGGGACGACGGCTGCCGGCGGACGCTCGAGGAGGTCATCGTCCGCGCCCACACGGCCGCCGGCACGACGCCCCCGGCGCTCCCGCTGCCCGGCTTCGCGATCCACGCGAGCTGAGCCGCCCGGCCCGTCGAGGGTCGTTCGGCTAGGCTGCGGGGATGGGCCCGACCGACGTCCGCCTCCGCGACCTCGTCGAGCGCGCCATCGCGGCGGAGCGTGCCCTCGCCGACATCGGCGAATCGATCGAGGACGAGTGGTCGTACGTCAACGACCTCGACGCCTCCTGGGCGGCCCGCCTCGCCGCGCTGGCCACGGTACGCGGCGACGAGCCCGCGGACGAGACCACCTGCGCCGCGGTCGACGAGCTCATCACCGAGAGCGAGGCGATCTCCGACCCGCACCGCGCGATCGACTGGCTGTCGACGCTGCCGCAGGTCGTCCTCCTCGCGCTGGGCGAGCGGGGCTGAGGACCGGCCGTGCGCTTCCAGGATGCCGCTCGCGATGGACGCGCCGTCGTCTACGCCGCGATCCAGGCGGATCCGCTCGTCGTCCGCGCCGCTGCGGCTCTCACCGAGGCGGTCGTCGCGGCCGCCGCGGAGCCGGCACCCGAGCTCGTCCTCGCGCGGGCCGTCATGAACGGCGAGCGGACCGATCCCGACGCCTGGCGCCGGATCTTCCCGACGCTGTTCGGCGCGGCCGCCGGCCCGGACGTCCGGGCCCGGGCGGACGTCGTGCTCGGGCTGTCGCTCGAGGTGGCCGACCGCGGCGAGCAGGTCCGGAGCCAGGTCCGCGGCGCGATCGTCGAGCTGCTGACCGCGAACCTGCTCGCCCGTCGCGGACCCGCGTTCGCGGGATCGATCCGGCGCGAGCGACGGATCCTGTTCGACGGCGTGGCGGCGGAGATCCACCCGTACGACGTGACCGTGGAGTCCGCCGGACGGTCCGAGGCGTGGGACTGCAAGTGGGGCGCGCGCGGCATCGGGCTCGACGTCCTGTACCAGCTCGACGACGCGCGCAGCCACGCGGCCGACGAGGACGAGGCGCTCGTCGTCGGGCTCGTCGTGTTCGACGCCGAGCTGTCGTGCGCGGTGCGCCTGGACCGCCAGACCGCGCCCCACGATGCCACCCGCCTGGTCACGCTCGAGACGCTCGGCCGACTCGCCGACCCGAGCCCCGCCGCCTGACGCGATGACCGGTCGACCGTCCAGCCCCGGCGACGGCGAAGATGCGGGCGAATCGGGCCGCGGCGCGACGCTCCGCTTCCGGGTTCGCTTCGACGAGGCCGGCCCGAGCGGCGAGATCCGGACGTCGGCGCTCCTCCGCTACGCCGCGGACCTGGCGTGGTTCCACTCCGAGGCGCGCGGCTACGGCCGGGACTGGTACGGCGAGCGGGGGCTCGCCTGGCTCGTCCGCGGCGTGGAGCTGGAGCTCCTTGGCTCGATCCCGTACGGAACCGAGCTGGTCGGCGTCACCGCGGCGGTCGCGGCCCGGAAGGTGATCGCCCGCCGGGACACGGTCTTCCGCACCGTCGACGGCCAACCGGCCGCCCGGCTGACGGTCGACTGGGCGCTCACGTCCGCCGACGGCAGCCCGACCCGGATCCCGGCCTTCTTCGGCACCGTGTTCACGATGCCCGATGCGACGTTCGCGCCGATCCGGGTCCGCGACCAGCCGCCACCGGATGGGGCGCCGCGGACGTCGCGCTTCAGCGTCCGTGCCCACGAGCTCGACCCGATGGGTCACGTGAACAACGCGGTGTACCTCGACTGGGCCGAGGAGGCGGTGCGTGGCGCCGGCGACCGGGCCGCGGCGACGGTCGGGGCCGTGCCACGCCGCTGGCAGCTCGAGTACCTCGGGGCCGCGGCGCCGGCCGCCGCGGTCCGCACCACCACCTGGGCCGAGCCGTCGGGCTGGGCCTGCCGGATCGCCGACGCGACGACGGACCAGCCGTTCGTGGGCGCCCGGCTCAGCGTCGGCTGACCGTCCGCGGCCCCTGGCCTGGGTCGCGGACGGCCCGTCGGGCCGCCGACCTTGCAACGGCGATGGCCCATCGGTCCCGGTCGCCGTCGGTCGCTGCGGTGCTGCCCGTCACCGAGCGTCCCACCGGAGGCCACATGACCGCACCGCGCCCCGGACGATGGTCCTGCCAGGTGCCGGGACGTGCGTCCCGGCACCACCCCTTACCGCGACCGGTACCACCTGTCACCCTCGGCGGCGGGGACCATCGCGCTATGGCTCCAGCACGAGCGCGCCACGACGATTGGACCGAGTCCGAATTGATCCGCACCCGTTGCACGGGTCGCGTCCAACCGCGCGCGCCTTTGGGAGTGTCGGCACCAGGTGACCATCACGCAGGAGACGGGTCTCGCCCTGGGGATGCTGGCGGTCGCCCTCGTCGGGGCGCTGGTCGGAACGGCCGGCTACGCCGCGACCATCGGGCGCCGGCAGATGCGCCGGATCGCGGAGCTCACCGAGCGGCTCGCCACGTCGTCGGACCTGAGCGGGACGGTCGACACGGCCAAGGTCGATGACGCACGTCTGCGCGCCGGGTTCGGCCGCCTGGCCGAACGGATGGGCCAGGCATGGACGCTCGCCACGGTCGACCTCCTGACCGGCGTGCTCAACCGCCAGGCACTGCTCGCCCGGCTCGAGGACGAGCTCGAGCGGGCGGCGCGCTACCAGCGACCGTGCTCGATCGTGCTGGTCGACCTCGACCACTTCAAGCGGGTCAACGACACCCACGGCCACATGGCCGGCGACGCGGTCTTGCGCGAGGTCGCCGACGTCCTCCGCACGAACGTCCGGGGCGTCGACTTCGTGGGTCGCTACGGCGGCGAGGAGTTCATGGTCGTCATGCCCGAGACCGACGCCGATGCCGCCGCGGCCAGCGCCGAGAAGCTCCGCCGGCTCGTCGGTGGGCGCAAGGTGCGGCTCGAGGACGGCAACGTGCTCGACGTCACGCTGAGTGCCGGCGTCGCCGGCGGCCCGGGGCAGATCCTCCAGCTCGACGCGCTCGTGCGCGATGCGGACGCGGCGCTCTACTCGGCGAAGTCGCTCGGGCGCGACCAGGTCTACGTCTTCCACGAGATCGAGGAGGGCAGCGTCGTCCGGCGGGCCGCGATCGGGCCGCAGGCCCGCGAGCGCGCGGTCGAGGTCGGGCGGGCGGCGATGGGTGCCGCGACCGCCACCCTCGAGGACGCGCTGTTCGCCCGGCCGCCCTGGGCAGGCCGGCCGTCGACGATGATCGCCGAGATGGCGGTCAGCCTGGCCCGTGCGCTCGACCTGCCCGGCGGCGAGATCGAGCGAGTGCGAACCGCCAGCCTCCTCCACGACCTCGGCAAGCTCGCGATCCCGGACGAGATCCTGACCAACCCGGGCGAGCTCAGCGACCCGGAGTGGCGCGTCGTCTCGGAGCATCCGAAGATCGGCCAGGTCGTGCTCGAGCAGGCCGGGGCGCTGCGTGACGCCGCGACGATCGTCCTCCACCACCACGAGTGGTACGACGGGCGGGGCTACCCGCACGGGCTGTCCGGCCAGGAGATCCCGGTCGGCGCGCGGATCGTCGCGATCGCCGACGCCTACGAGGCGATGGTCGCCGGACGGCCCTACCGCGACGCGGTCACCCACGAGCAGGCGATGGCTGAGCTCCACCGCCATGCCGGCGTCCAGTTCGATCCGGATCTCGTCCGGCTGTTCAGCCTGCTCTTCCAGGACGGCGTTCCGTGGCGCCCCGACGAGCACGACTTCGGCCGCCCGCACCCGCGTGACGGCGACGACCGGACGCACAGCCAGATCCACGACGAGCTCCACGCGCGACGGCGAACGGCGATCGCGCCCGACGGCGACGTCGCCGCCGCGATGGTCGTGCCCGACAGCGCGGCCTTCGTGGCCGCCGCCGACACGGCCGGCGCGTCGCTGGACAGCCCGACCGGCACCCTCGGCTGACGTGGCGATCGATCCGACCGGCGGCCGCCTCGGGCGCCTGGTCGCCCGTCTGACGCGTCGTCGCCCGAACGCCCCCGATCCGCTGGCCGCGCCGCGCGACGAGCGGTTGCCCGAGCAGCGGCTCATCGACGCCTCCGAGCGCTACGCGCGGATCGTGTCGGGCGACGGTGTCGCCCGACGGCACAACGACGCCGCCAGCGCCGGGGTGCGCACCGTCCCGCCGCGCGACGTGGCGGAGGCCGGCGCTCCGGTCTGGGTCCGCCGGCTCGGCGACCCGAACGCCGGTGGCGCCAGCCCGGTCGAGACCGTCGCCCCGGACGCGGATCCGGGACGGACCGGCAGCGCGCCCCGCCGGGGACGCCGGCGCGACTGACCGGGGTCCACCTGTCGGCTTGCCCGCCGCTCCAGTGCGTGGTCTGATTCACCCGCGCCGGCCGTCCGATCGGCGATCGAGCGAACCGCGCACGACAGGAGCGGCACGTCTGTGCGAAGGGTGGATACGGTCGTCGTCGGGGCCGGCCAGGCCGGGCTGACGATGAGCCATCGATTGCGGAGCGCCGGCCGCGAGCACCTCGTGGTCGACCGGCGCAGCCGCCTCGGCGGCGGGTGGCTCGATCGCTGGGACGCGTTCCGGCTCGTCGGCCCGAACTGGACCGTCGCGTTCCCCGGCGCGCCGTACGACGGCCCGGAGCCGGACGGCTTCATGCCCCGCGACGAGGTTGCCGCGCGCGTCGCCGGGTACGCCGCCCGGATCGACGCGCCGATCGCGCTCGAGACCGAGGTCCGCCGGCTCGTGCCGCGCGACGACGGCCTGCGGCTCGAGACGAGCAGCGGACCGATCCATGCCCGCCAGGTCGTCGTCGCCACGGGAAGCTTCCACGACCCGCGCATCCCGCGGGTCGGCGCGGCGCTGCCCGCGCGGATCACCCAGCTCCATTCGCACGACTACCGGAACGCGGCATCGCTTCCGCCGGGTGGGGTGCTCGTCGTCGGGTCCGGTCAGTCGGGCGTCCAGATCGCCGAGGAGCTGTTCGCCGCCGGGCGGCCGGTGGTCCTGTCGGTCGGGTCGGCCGGCCGCTACCCGCGGCGGTACCGCGGCAGCGACATCTTCCGCTGGCTGGCCGGGCTGTCGGGGCGCGGTGACGAGCTGGGAACGCCGATGCCGACGCCGGCCGACCTGCCCGATCCCCGGCTGCGGCTGGCCGGCAACCCGCACCTGTCCGGCCACCACGGCGGCCACGACACGAACCTGCGCCGGTTCGCGGCCGGCGGGATGACCCTCATCGGCCGGATCACCGACGTGCACGGCGACCGGCTGGCGCTCGCGCCCGACCTGGCGGCCAATCTCGACGGTGCCGACCGGTTCTTCGACGAGCGGTTGCGCGACCTGATCGACCGGTTCATCGAGCGGGCCGGCATCGACGCCCCGCCCGACGATCGCCAGGCGTTCGCGTTCGATCCGCCGGTCCTCGACGAGCTCGACCTGGCGAAGGCGGGCGTCTCGACCGTGCTCTGGACGACCGGCTACCGGATGGACTACGACTGGATCGCCGCCGCGATCCTCGACGCCCAGGGGTTCCCGCGCCAGATCGACGGCCAGACCGAGGTTCCGGGCCTCTACGTGCTCGGCTCGCTGTGGCAGCGCAATCAGACGTCCGCGACCCTCGTCGGGGTCGGCCACGACGCCCGGCGGCTGGCCGTCCGGATGGGCCTTCCGCCCGTCGACGACGCCGCGTAGCGACGGGTGGCCGACCTCGAGCAGCGGCTCACCGCCTGGTCGCACGGACGGCAGCGCCTCGGCCGTACCGCTCCCGATGCGGGATCCGTGCTGGCCGAGCTCGGCGGTGTCTACGCCACCCAGCCGACGGCGATCCTGAGCCTCGCGGCCCGGCTGGGCGGCTTCGCCCCCGACGACTACCGACGGCTCGACCTGGACCGAACGGCGGTCCGCCTCCCGGCCATGCGGCTGTCGAGCCACCTCGTCCGGTCGGACGCGGCGGCCTGGATCCTCGCCGCCACCCGGCGGCCGCGCGAGACGCTCGCCTGGCTGTGGCGCGGCATCGGGCTGACGGACGGCGAGTACGCGCAGGCGACGGCGGCGATCCTCGACGTCGCCCATGAGCCGGTCACGGTGGGTGGCATCCGCACCGCCCTGGGTCCGCAGGCCGCTCGCCTGCTCGGCACGCATCCGCAGGCCGCCACCCTGCTCGTCCGGGCGATCCGGACCGAAGGGCTGCTCGTGGCGATCGCCCCGCCGAGCCTGCGGGCGAACGCGTTCGCCTACGTCGCGACGGCCGACTGGCTCGGCCGGCCACTGGACGAGGTCGAGCCCGAGGTGGCGCTGACCCGGCTGGCGGAGACATACCTGGCGGCCTTCGGCCCGGCTCGGGTCGAGGACTTCCGCTGGTGGGCGGGCGTCTTGGCGGAGCGGGCACAGGCAGCCGTGAGGGCCATCGCGACCGACGACCTCGGCGACGGCCTGCTGCTGCGACGCGCCGACCGCGCGGCATTCGCGGGTGTCGCGCCGCTCGACCCCGGAACCGTCGACCTGCTGCCGCTCTGGGACATGTACACCATGGGCTACGCGCCCGACGGTCGAACCCGGCTGGTCGGCGACGCGGACCGTGGCCGGGCGTACGACCGCAGCGGGAACGGGCTCGGCCTCGTGCTCGCCGGCGGCGTCGCCGCGGCGACCTGGGGCCTGCGCTTCACGGGCCGGACGATGGAGGTCGATCTCGATCCGTTCGGGACCCCGTCGAAGGGGCTGCGACGGGCGATCGAGGCCCGCCTCGGCGAGGCCGCCCAGCTGCTCGGGGCCGCCGACCTGCGGATCGTCGACGGTCCACCACGCGGTCCCGGCGGGCCCGGCTGACGCGGGGCGCGCCCGCTGTCCGCGGACGCCCCCTGGGCTGCCGTATCCTCGACCCGTGACACGCATCCTGTTCCACGGCGGGGCGGTGTTCGACGGGTCCGGCGCGCGACCGGCCCATGCCGACGTCGTCGTGGAGGACGGACGGTTCGTGGCCGTCGGCAGCGGGCTCGACGGCGACGAGGCGGTCGACGTCACCGGCCGGACCCTGCTGCCCGGCCTGTTCGACTGCCACACCCACGTCATGTTCGCCCATGTCGATGTCTGGCGGTACGTGAACGAGCCGTTCTCGTACCCGTTCTACACCGCGATCACGAGCCTCGGCGCCACGCTCGACGCGGGCATCACGACGGTCCGCGACGCGGGTGGGGCGGACCTCGGGCTCCAGATGGCGGTCGCCGAGGGGCTGGTCCGCGGTCCGCGCCTGCGAATCGCGATCACGATGCTCAGCCAGACCGGCGGACACGGCGACGACTGGTTCCCGTCGGGCTACGAGGCCGGGTTCGGGTTGCCCCATCCCGGTCGGCCGTCGGGCATCGTCGATGGGCCGGACGAGATGCGGCGCGCGGTGCGCGAGCTCGTGCGCGCCGGCGCCAACCAGATCAAGGTGGCCACCTCGGGCGGCGTCTTGTCACCGCGCGACGACCCGCGCCACGGCCATTTCCGGGACGCCGAGCTGGCCGTGCTCGTCGAGGAGGCGGAGGCGGCCGGGATTCCGGTCATGGCCCATGCCCAGGGCGCCCCGGGGATCAAGGCGGCCGTCCGCGCCGGCATCCGCTCGATCGAGCACGGGATCTACCTCGACGACGAGGCGATCGAGCTCATGCTCGAGCGTGGCACCTTCTTCGTCCCGACGCTCGTCGCGCCGATGGGCGTCCTCGAGGCGGCCGACGCGGGGGTGCCGATCCCGGCCTCCGTCGTGGCCAAGGCACGCGCCGTCGTCGACGTCCATCGCGACGCCTTCCGGCGTGCCGTCGCGGCGGGCGTCCGGATCGCGATGGGCACCGACAGCGGCGTCACGCCGCATGGTCGGAACCTCGACGAGCTCGCGCTGATGGCCGAGGGCGGGATGAGCCCGGCGGCCGTCCTCGTGGCGACGACGCGTGACGCTGCGGTGCTCCTCGGCATGGACGACGAGCTCGGCACGATCCAGCCCGGCAAGCGGGCCGATCTGGTCGTCCTGGACGGCGACCCGTATGCCTTCGCCGGGTACCGCGACCGGATCCGGGCGGTCTACCAGGACGGCCGGCTCGTCGCCGGCGGGCCCTGAGCACCGCGGCCCGGCGGACGCCGAGCGGGCCACGTCCGGCCGGATCGCGACCGGGCGACGGCGCCGGCCCGGGTCAGGCGTCCGGCTTCACGCCCGGCGTCGGCTGGCCGTAGTAGGCGGTCGGTCCGTGCTTGCGGTCGAAGTGGCGGGCGAGCAGCGCGTCGTCGATCTCGGCGGTCGCCGGGTCGATCCGCAGCGTCCGGCTGGCCATCGCCGCGACGGCCTCGAGCGCGACCGCGTGCTCCACGGCGGCTCCCGGCGAAGCGCCCCACGTGAACGGGCCGTGCGACGCGACGAGCACGGCCGGCGCGTCCTCGGCGGTGCGGCCCTCGGCGCGGAGCGTCTCCACGATGGCTCGTCCCGTCTCGGCCTCGTAGTCGCCGGCGACTTCGGCGGGTCGCAGGGCGCGGGTGACCGGCACCCGGCCGCGGAAGTAGTCGGCGTGCGTCGTGCCGAGGCAGGGGATCGGGCGGCGCGCCTGCGCCCAGGCCGAGGCGTGTGGCGAGTGGGTGTGGACCACGCCCCCGATCTCCGGCAGCTCGAGGTAGAGCAGCCGGTGGGTCGGCGTGTCGATCGACGGTCGCAGCGTCCCCTCGACCACCCGGCCGTCGTCGAGCGCCACGACCACCATGTCGTCCGCGGTCAGACCGGCGTACGGCGCCCCGCTCGGCTTGATCACCAGGACGCCGGCCGCGCGGTCGACCCCACTCGCGTTGCCGAACGACAGGGTCACGAGGCCGGCCTGGTCGATCGCGCGGTTCGCGGCCGCGACCGCCGCCTTGAGCTCGGCGAGGTCCATCGCCCGGCGGTCCCTCCTGCGTGGGAACGTTGACGGATCCACCGGACCGTCCAACGATGGCTGGACCGGCGTCGATCCGGACTCTACCGCGCCAGGAGCCGCCACCGTGACGTCGGACCCGCGAGCCGCCCTCCGCCTGGCGACCGACGACGCGGTCGTGACGATCGATCCCGCCGCGGGCGGCCGGATCGCGTCGGCCCGGATCCTCGGTCACGAGGTGCTGCTGACCGAGGGGCCGGGACCGATCGACTGGGGCTGCTTCCCGATGGTGCCGTTCGCCGGCCGGCTGCGCGATGCGACACTCCGCTTCGACGGCCGGACGTGGCACCTCCCGGTGAACCATCCACCGCACGCGATCCACGGCACCACGCTGACGCGGCCGTGGCGGGTCGACGATGAGCGAAGCCTGTCGATCGACCTCGGGCCGGACTGGCCGTTCGCCGGTCGCGCGATCCAGCGGTTCGACCTCCGGCCCGGCCGGCTCCGCGCCGAGCTCGAGCTGTCGGCCGACGAGCCGATGCCGGCGACGATCGGCTGGCACCCGTGGTTCCGCTGGCAGCTCGACGCGACGTCGACCACCGCGGAGGGGGCCCGGCTCGAGCTGGCCGCAGGGGCGATGTACGAGCGGGACGCCGCGGGCATCGCGACCGAACGACTCGTGCAGCCGCCACCGGGACCGTGGGATGACTGCTTCACCGGGCTCATCCGACCGCCGGTCGTTCGCTGGCCAGGACGGCTCGAGCTGCAGATCGATTCGGGCTGTCAGGACTGGGTCGTGTTCACCGAGTCGCCGCGCGGGCTGTGCGTCGAGCCGCAGACCGGCCCGCCGGACGGGCCGAACACGCGCCCGTCGGTCGTCCGCCCCGGCGCCCCGCTGCGCGCCGGGATGACCTGGACCTGGCGACCCCTCGGCCGGGTCGCTCCGATCAGCGAGCGGGGCGCCGGCTGACCGGCTCGGCGAGGCCCTCGCGCAGGGCGAGCGGCTCGCCGTCCCCGGCCAGCAGCTGACCGAGCCGGACGAGCCATCGTCCAAGCCGCGCCCGGACGCGCTCCGCGGGCGGCACGGTCTCCGTCCGGGTCGCCCGATGGCGGGCCGCCTCGGCCTCCATCGCCTGCATCCGTACGCGGGCGACCGCGTAGCGCCCGCTCGGGTCGTGCCGCGTCCAGTCCTCGATCTCGCGCATCCAGCGTTCCTCCGCGGGACCTCCGCAGAGGAACCCTTCAGGTGCGGCCGAGCCGGGGGACCTGCCACCGCGGTCTGGCCGTCAACCACCTACGAACCGGTTCGGGGATCGGTTTGTCGTGGCCCGCTGGGCGGGACGGCTCGCCCGGTGTTGCGCTGGGTCAGTCGGTCCCGGGGAGCTCCAGGCCGGCGAGCAGCTTGCGGAGCAGCGCCTCGAGCGCGGCGATCTCGTCCGGCTCGAGCTGCGCCAGGAGCTGGCGCTCGCTGGCCATGTTCGCGCCGACGGCGGCGTCGACGAGCTCGAGGCCGTGGTCGGTGAGCTCGACGATGACCCCGCGACGATCGTCCGGATCGGGCAGCCGGGTGACGAGCCCGCGGCGCTCGAGCCGGTCGAGGCGGCTGGTCACGCCTGCCGACGAAAGCATCAGGCCCTTGCCGAGTCGGGTCGGGGAGAGGCGGTGCGGCGGGCCCACGATCCGCAGCGAGCTCAGGACGCCGACCTCGCCTCGGTTGAGCCCGAATTGCCCGAAGACCTCCTCCTCGCGCAGCCCGATGTGGCGCCCGAGGCGGGCCAGCCGCGCCGGAACCTGCAATCCGTCGACCCCGAGGTCCGGGCGCACCTGGGACCAGCGCTCGATCAGTCGGTCGGTGAAATCTCGTGCCACGGCGACATCGTACGCAGTTCTTGATTCATCTGCTAATATCTCGCGATTAAGTAACCTACAAGATAGGTATCAGCGATGGACGGACGAGAGGAACAGGCCCGGCACCTGGCGGTTGGTGGCGAGGGCGGCGGTCGTGACGACGAGCTGATGCGGCGCGTCGCCGCGGGTTCGCAGGACGCCCTCGCGTCGCTCTACGACCGGCACGCGGCGTCGATCTACCGGGTCGCCCTGACGGTCAACCGGGACCACGGCGTCGCCGAGGAGGTCGTCCAGGAGACGTTCCTCGCGCTCTGGAACCGCGCCGAGCTGTTCGATCCGAGCCTCGGATCGCTGCCCGGATGGCTCATCGCGATCGCCCGCAACCGTGCCCTCGACCGGGTTCGGGCCAGGGCGCGCCGCGTGCCGGCGGCCTCGTTCTCGTCGCTCACCGCCGACCAGCCGGACCCCGCCTCGACCGTCGAGTGGCTCGTCGCCACGGGCGCCCTCGTCGGGGCCGGCGCTCCCGAGCTCGGCCCGGAGCTCGCGGTCGCCACGGGTGAGACGAACGCGGACATCGTCACCGCGCTGACGGTCCTCTCGGACGACGAGCGCGAGGCAATCCTCCTCGCCTACCGCGACGGCCTCAGCCAGTCCGAGATCGCGGCCCACCTGGGCGTGCCGCTGGGCACCGTCAAGACCCGCTCCCGGCGCGCCCTCCGCCGGCTCCGGACGGCGCTCGAGGGCGCCTCGGACGGACGAACCGCGGGCGCGGAGGACGATCGCGACGTCCTCGCCCACGGGCCTGGCCCGGGGCGGCTCGCCCAGCGCCTCGAGACCGTCCGCACGATGGCCGCCGCCCGCGCCGGCTCGAGCGCGAGCACGATCGGACCCTGCGTCGCCCCTTGCTAGCCCGCTGTCTCGAGCACGGCGAGGATGTTGCCGGCCGGATCCTTGAACCAGGCGATCGGCGGCGGGTAGGCGCGGGCGATCCCGCGCTCGTCCTGCTCGAGCCCGTCGTATCGCTCGAACCGGACCCCGGCCTCGGTCAGCTGGTCGACCGCCCGATCGATGTCGGCGACCGGGAAGTTGAGCACCGTGAACGTGGCGGGCTCGTGGCCGTCCTTCGGGTACACGATCACGCTCCCGCCACCCGCCAGGTGGAGGGTCAGCATCCCGTTCGCCTCGGTCACCTCGAGACCCAGCGTGTCGGCGTAGAACGCCCGGGTCCTGGCGATGTCGTTCGAGGAGAAGCCGGAGAACGCGTGGCTGTCGCGGAACATGGGCCTGGCCCCCTTTCCGTCGTCGTCTCGATCACCACTAGGACACCCGCGCGACGGCGATCTGTCAACTGGCCGCGGCCCGTCGCGATCCGGCCTCGGCCGAACCGGTTACGCTCGCCGCGTGGAGCAGCCATTGGCGCCATCCGTTGACGCCGCGAGGGCCGCGCCGGCCGTGTCGGTCGTCGGGCTGAGCAAGCAATTCGGCGAGCGCGTCGCCTTCGAAGGCGTGTCGTTCGAGATCGGGCGCGGCGAGGTGTTCGGCTTCCTGGGGCCGAACGGGGCCGGCAAGACGACCACGGTGCGGACGCTCGGCACGCTCATCGAGCCGACGTCGGGCTCGGCGACGGTGGCCGGGATCCCGCTGACCCCGGCGAACGGGGAGGAGATCCGGCGGCGGATCGCGATCATGCCCGAGGCGCCGGGTCTGTACGGCCGCCTGAGCGTCCGCGAGAACCTCGCCTGCTTTGCCGATCTCTACGAGGTACCCGACGCCGCGGACCGCATCGAGGCGGCCCTCCGCGCGGTCAACCTGACGAGCCGGGCGCAGGATGCCTGCGCCGCGCTGTCCAAGGGCCTCCGCCAACGGGTCGCCCTGGCGCGGGCGCTGCTCAGCGATCCCGAGGTGCTCTTCCTCGACGAGCCGACCGCCGGGCTGGACCCCGTCGCGTCGCGGGAGGTCCACGAGCTCATCGACGGTCTCCGCAAGCGCGGCGTCACGATCTTTCTCACGACCCATCGACTCGAGGAGGCCGAGCGCCTGTGCGATCGCGTCGCCATCCTCAACACGACGCTCCGCACGATCGGCCGACCGAGCGAGCTGCGCGACCAGCTGTTCGCCCGGACGCTCACCGTCCGGACCCTCGCCGCGCTCCCCGATCCGGATCGCGTCTTCGCCGGACTGCCGGCCGTCGAGAGCTGGCACGCGGATGGCCCGGCCACGTACGTGCTGGCCGTGGCCGACCCCGCCGCCGCCGCTCCGGCGACCACCCGGGCGCTGGTGGCGGCGGGCGCGGACGTCCTCTCGATCAGCGAGTCGCGCCATTCGCTCGAGGACGTCTACCTCGAGCTGATCGACCAGGATGTCGAGGCGGCGGAGCGATGAGCGTCAGATGGCGGCGCGTCGGGGCCATCTACCGCAAGGAGCTGCGCGAGTACCGCCGGCACGCCTCGATCGTGATCGCCATGGCGATCTTCCCGCTCATCTTCCTCATCCAGCCGCTGGTCGTCGTGTTCATCGCGCCCAACTCCGCGGGGGGCGCGCTCGCCCAGGGGCACCTGCTGACCTACATGCTGGGCATCGCCGTGCTCACGCCGGCAATGCTCGCCGCCTACGCGGTGGCCGGCGAGCGCCAGCAGGGCACGCTCGAGCCGATGCTCACCACGCCGGTGCGGCGGGAGGAGTTCCTGCTGGGCAAGGCGCTCGCGGTGCTGGTTCCATCGGCGGTCATCGCCTACGCGATCTACGCGGTGTTCCTGGCCGCCGTCGCGCTCTTCGCCCAACCCGGCGTCGCGTCGGCGCTCCTCCGCCCTCCGGACATCCTCGTCCAGGTGCTCCTGACGCCGCTCCTCGCGGCCTGGTCGACGTGGGTCGGCATCGCCGTGTCGACCCGGTCGAGCGACGTCCGCGTCGCCCAGCAGCTGAGCCTGCTCGGCAACATCCCGCTCGTGCTCGTGACCTCGCTGATCGCCTTCAACGCGATCCACCTGACGACCGGTCTCGCGATCGCCCTCGTCGCCATCCTGTTGGTCGGCGACGTCTCCGCCTGGCGGATCGTCGCTCCGCTGTTCGACCGGGAGCGGCTGATCACCGGTTCGAGGTGATCGGCGGTCGACCCGTTGCCGGGTGGAACAAGATGGCGGGCATCAGCGTGGCGACCACCGGGGCAGTCCCGCGGCGTCGTACCGAGCGGTGAGGGAAGCATGCGCGGATTGGCGGACAAGGGGGTTCTGATCACCGGCGCCACGAGCGGGATCGGCCTGGCCACGGCCCGGCGCTTCCTCGAAGAGGGCTGCCGCGTGTTCATCAACGGCCGGGACGCCGCACGCCTCGAGGCCGCGCTCGAGTCGCTGGAGGGAGCGGGCTCCGTCGCCGGGGCCGTCGCCGACGTCAGTCAGGAGCGAGACGTCGACCGGCTCGTCGCCTCCGCCGAGGCATGGCTCGGCCGGATCGAGGTGCTGATCAACAACGCCGGGATCGGCCGGACGGAGGACTTCCTGACGATCTCCGAGGCACTGTGGGACGAGACGCTGAACGTCAACCTGCGCGGCATGTTCCTCGTCGGGCAGAGGGTCGCCCGACGGATGGTGGAGCACGGGGTCCACGGAGCGATCGTCAACATGTCGTCGACCAACGGGCTCGTGGGCGAGCTCGGGCACGCCCACTACGACGCTTCGAAGGGCGGGGTCACCCTCCTCACCAAGACCATGGCGCTCGAGCTGGGCCAGTACGGGATCC
Source organism: uncultured Chloroflexia bacterium (assembly GCA_963813705.1). Taxonomy (GTDB): domain Bacteria; phylum Chloroflexota; class Limnocylindria; order Limnocylindrales; family CSP1-4; genus Chersky-267. The sequence continues at coordinate 580,611 of CAWFAH010000011.1, read as the reverse complement.
GCGTCAATGCCGTCTGCCCGGGCTTCATCCGCACGCCGCTGACCGAATCGGTGGCCGACGCGGCGTTCTTCGCACACTACGCCAGCGATCTCATCCCCCTCGGCCGCGTCGGCAACCCGGACGAGGTCGCCGCCGCCTATGCGTTCCTGGCCTCGGACGAGGCCTCGTTCATCCACGGCGCGTGCCTGGTGATCGACGGAGGCCAGCTGGCCGGCTGATCCCGAGACATGCCGAGATGTCCAGCCCGCGCCGGTCTCGCTGGTCAATCCCGAACACTGGATCGACTTCCTGGACTGCCACCCCGGCCGGTGCGGCATCGCCGTGACGCAAGGCCGGCGGGTGGTCAGCTCGCCGAAGCGTCCTGGCAGCTCGGGCACAGCCCGGCGATGGCGAGGTGCGACAGGTCGACCCGGTAGCCACTTCGTCGCTCGAGGTCCTGCACGAGTCGCCGGGCCGCGGCGTTGTCGATCTCCCAGCTCGCCCCGCACGACTCGCACACGAGGTGGCCGTGCTCGACCGCGGGCAGGACGTGGTACTCCTCGCGCCCGTCCCGCCCGTGGGAGTGGCGGACGAGGCCGAGGTCCTCGAGCGCGCCGAGGGTCCGATAGACCGTCGACGGGGTAGTCTCCGGGTCGAGCTGCCGACAGCGCTCGACGAGCTCGGCGCCGGTGATGTGGCCGTCGGTCTGGCTGAGGACGTCGAGGATGGCTCGACGCTGCGGTGTCCAGCGCATCCCCCGGGAGTGGAAGACGTCCCTGGTTGCGGCGACCGAGAGCGGTTCCGTCGTGCTCACGCGGTCATCCTACATCCGGGCTCGGCGCTGCTGCGTAGACAATCACATACGACGCTAGGCTATTGCCTCGATCGCCTATTGATCATCGTTGCAAGAAGTCGCCTCCGTCGGTACGATGACGGTCCCCCACGCAGGAGGCTCTGTGCTCGCCACCACGTTCCGGCTGATCAAGACTTCGAGCGCCCTCCGGAACCGGATCATCGGCGTCTACGCCTTCCTGCTCGTGTTCAACCTCGGCGCCTGGGGCCTCGCGCTGCTGGTGTCGAGCGAGTATCCGATCCTGCTCCCGACGGCCCTCCTGGCCTACACCTTCGGCCTCCGCCACGCGGTCGATGCCGACCACATCGCCGCGATCGACAACTCGACCCGCAAGCTGATGCAGGACGGCCAGCGCCCGGTGGCGGTCGGGCTGTTCTTCTCGCTCGGGCACTCGACGATCGTCGTCGCGCTGACGGTCCTGATCGCCATCTCGGCGGGCATCATCAGCGACCTCCCGCGGTTCCAGGAGGTCGGCAGCCTCATCGGGACGACGGTCTCGGCGGTGTTCCTGCTGGTGATCGGGACGATCAACCTCGTCGTCCTCGTCGACATCTACCGGATGTTCCGCCAGGTCTCGCGTGGCGGCGCGTACGACGAGCAGAGCCTCGAGGAGTTCCTGAGCAACCGCGGCCTGCTCGCCCGCTTGCTGAAGCCTGCGCTCAGGCTCATCCGCAAGAGCTGGCACATGTACCCGCTCGGGGTCCTCTTCGGGCTCGGCTTTGATACCGCCAGCGAGGTCGCCCTGCTCGGTCTCGCGGCGACGTCGGGCGCGAGCGGCGTCCCCGTTGGCTACATCCTCATCCTGCCGATGCTGTTCGCCGCCGGCATGTCGCTGGTCGACGCCAGCGACGGGATCATGATGCTGGGCGCCTACGGCTGGGCCTACATCAAGCCGATCCGCAAGCTCTACTACAACCTCAACATCACCCTGGTCTCGGTCCTGATCGCGTTCGGCGTCGGTGGGATCGAGGTCCTCAGCATCATCGCCGGCAAGTTCGGGCTGACCGGCGGGATCTGGGACTGGGTCGGCTCGCTCGACTTCGAGGTCATCGGCTTCCTGATCATCGCGATCTTCGTGGTGAGCTGGTCGGTGTCGACCCTGATCTACCGCTGGAAGGGCTACGACAACCTGCCGGTGGAGAGTTCGGCGAAGGCCCTGAACTAGAGCACGTCACCGGCTTCGGACCGCGTCCGACGACTCCTGTGAGATGACTGGCTTGCGCCCGCCACCGAGGGCACGCCCGACTGAGTTGCCGTCAGGCCTCTGCCGCGAGCACCTGGCGCAGCGTCGCCGCGAACTCGTCCGGCTTGCCGACCTGGCCGTACTCGCCGCCAAGGAACCCGGCGTGGCCTCCGGGGAACGTCACGGCGGTCGTCCCGAGACGCTCGGCCAGCGCGATCGCGGCGCGGCCGGTGATCACGTCGTGCGATTCTTCACCCACCGCCACGACGATACGGGTCGGGGCGGCTCGGAGCGCGTCGAGGTCCGGCCGGAACCGCGAGCCCGAGATCATGTTCTGCCCGACCAGCGGGTCGTTGCGGGAGCCGTCGTCCTCGGTCGGCAGGCCGAACATCGCCGGGTCGGGGGCCGGACGTGAGACATAGTCGGCGGGCAGCGGACCCGCGTAGCTGACCAGCGCGATGAATTTGGCCATCGCGGGCCCGAGACCACTGCGCAGGTACGTCTCGTGGATGTCGGTGGCGGCGGCCAGGCCCGCGTCGCGGTCCGGGAGGAGCTCCCAGAGCGGTGGCTCGTGGTCGACCAGGATCCGGACGTCGTCCGGATGCCCGGCGACGAGGGCGAGGGCGTTCACGGCGCCGCCACTCGAGGCGAAGAGATCCACCGGCCCGGTTCCCAATGCCGAGATCAGGCTGTGCAGGTCGTCGGCATGCTCCTCGGGCGTGTTCTCCGCCCTGCCGTCGGTTCGCCGACTCCGCTCGGACCCGCGCGGGTCGTACGTCACGACCGTCCGATCGGTGAAGTGCCCGGCCAGCGTGACGAAGCCCGAGGCGGCCATGGGCGAGCCGATGAGGAGCAGCGGCGGCTCGGTCGTCGAAGCGCTCGATCGGACGTCATAGGTCAGCACGGCCCCCGGGACATCGAGGGTCTGGGTCGTGGTCTCGATCATGGTCATCTCTTGGTGCGTCATCCGACGTTCCCTTCCGACCCAGCGCGGGTCCTGGCCTCAGCGATCCTCGCGGCACCCAGTTTGCCAGTGGCGTCCCAGTAGCGGACCGACCAGCCGCCGTAGGCGAAGCCGCCGCTGTCGTCCTCGCCCGGTCCGCCGCGCGCCTGCATCACCCGTCCAGCCTCAGGAAGGTCGTCACGATGATCGGTCTCATACCCCGACGTCGTACGACGCCGCCCGTCTCAGTCCGGCCGGTGTCGAAGCCCGGGGCCTTGCAACGGCGTGACACCGCGCGAAGACGGTCTTGCGACGCGCGAACAGCCGCCGAGCCCGTCGATCAGGACGGCGGGAGGAAGCCGTACCTGGCCAGTATCGCCTGGCCATCGGGTCCGGTCAGCCAGGTGATGAACGCGGCCGCCGCGTCCGGGTTCCTGGATGCCTTGACCGCCACCACGCCATACGTGGCCGGGACGTTGGCGGCGTCCGGCACCGGGATCATCGTGACCTTCGTCGAGCCCCTGGCATCGGTGGCGTAGACGATCGCGGCGTCGCCCTCTCCGAGCTCGACCTTCGCCACGACCGCGGCCACGTTGTCTTCCTTCGACGCCACGTTGGCGGCATACCTGGCGGCGAAGTCCGCCGGATAGCCTGATTGCCTGGCGAGGTTGGCCACGAGCTGGGAGGCGTACTTGGTGATCGGCACGGCATCACCGGCCGCGATCACCTTGACCCCTGGCTTCGCGAGATCCGCCGGACTCTGGATGCCCGCGCTGTTGGCCGTCGGGACGATAACCGTCAGGAGGTTGCCGGCGAACTTCACCACGTCTCCGGCGGCGAGGCCCCTGTCGACGAGCGCCTGGGGGTTCTTGGTGTCGGCCGACAGGAACACGTCGGCCGGCGCCCCCTGCTCGATCTGGGTCTCGAGGGTGGCCGAGGAGTCGGTCGAGATCGACAGGGTCGATCCCGGGTGGGCGGTCTCGTAGGCGGCCTTCATGTCCGACAGGGCGGCCTTGAGGGACGCTGCGCCATAGATCGTGAGGTTCGCGGCTGCCTCGCTCGGAGCCGCCGACGCCGTGCTCGGGACCGCCGTGGGGCTGGGCGCGCCGAGGCTCGGCGACGCGGACCCGCTGCTGGAACAGGCGGCCACCAGGAGCGCAAGTGCGGCGAGCGGCATGAGCGGACGCGGTCTCACGGACGGGCCTCCCGTGTCGATCGACTTGGTGGGTCCCATACCGAAGGATTATGGGCAATGAAAGGCGAATGTCTAGGTCTTGACGAGCCGATCAATAGACACCAGAAGACCGGCTGACCGCCGGAAGGCGACCATCACGGCAGCGGCCTTGCGCCAGGCGCCCTGGAAGGCGTGGGTCCTACCAGAGGCCCGGCACGAGCCTCCACGTCCGGCTGCGGTACTCGCGGTAGCCAGGCAGCTCACGCTCCAGGAGCGTCTCCTCGGCCCGGATGCGGTGTGAGTAGGCGCGGGCCAGGAGGCCCCCGACGACGCCGATCACGGGCAGGCTCCGCGAAGTCAGCGCGAAGCCCAGCCAGGTCATCAGCGATCCGAGGTAGCCGGGGTGTCGGACCATCCGATACGGACCATCGTCGACCACCTCCTGCTCGGTCTCGGTCCGCAGCGTCCGCGAATACGACCCTCGCAGGGTACGCATCGACCAGATCCTGAGCCCCAGACCGACGGCCTGAAGGACGAGCCCGGCCGGTGCCGTCGCCCTGGGCATCCGGCCCACCGGGAGCCGACGGAGCAATGGCGACAGGATCGCGGCCAGGACGTAGGCGGCCACGATCATCTGGGTGCTGCCCTGGTCGCGCTCCGTCGGCGTCAGGCTGGACGCGGAGCCGCGTTCGCGGACCACCGCCTCGACCGCGAAGAAGCCCGCCAGACCGGCGTACCCGGCCACGAACCACCGGCTGCTTGAGTCGTCGTTCAGGTCCGGCATCCGGTCCGCATCGCCGTTCGTTGACGGTTCCGCCTCGATCACGTTCCTGTCCGGAGGAGGAACAGGGCGCCCGCAACCACGAGTACCGCGATTCCGGCGACGAAGACCCAGTCGCCCCACCAGAGGTCCTTGTTGACGCGGCCGACCACGATGAGGATCGCGGACCCCACGGCCATCAGGGTCAAGAATGGATGGGCCCTCACACGAGACGGCATCTGGCTCCTCCGATCAAGGTGGCCCGAGAGGGCCGGAACGAGTGTTCCCCACTGCGGGCGCTACCCCCGGAACGCGTCCATGAACCGCACCCGGGTCCCGATGCGCATGGCCGCATTGGCGTAGACGCGACCGGCCAGCCGGATGAGACCCGCAATGGCCACGACGGTCAGCACCAGGGCGAGTCCGACCTGCCAGGCGGGCACGTCGCCGCCGGCCATGCGCACGGGCATCAGGATTGGCGCGAATGGGGGCACCACCGAGGCGACCGCCACGACAGGGCTCGTCGGGTTGGCCAGGGCGAGGTAGGCGAGCAGGTAGGAGCCGATCTGGAACACCGCGACCGGGGCGATGGCGCCCTGGACCTCCTCCGGGCGCGAGACCAGCGCCGCCAGGGTCGCGTAGCCCATCGCGTAGAGCAGGAAGCCGAGCAGGAACCAGAGGAGGTACCCGAGCACCGCCACTGTCCCGAGCGCTGGGGTGGTGATCACGTTCGTCACGGCGACCGCGGCCAGGGTCGCCGCCGCCACGATGCCGAGCTGCAGGAAGGCGACCAGCCCGATCCCGGCGACCTTGCCGGCCAGCAGCCGGCTCGGCCGGACGGTGGCGAGCAGGATCTCCATGATCCGGGTGGCCTTCTCCTCGACCACGCCCTGGGCGACCATGCCACCGTAGAGCCCGAGCGAGATGTACAGCAGGATGGCGACGCCAAGCCCGACCACCCGATCCTGCGTTGGCGCGGGCTTCGGCTGGAGGGCATCGACCGGGACCTCCAGCCCGCTGGTCACCGTGGCCAGGACCCCCGGGGGGATGCCGAGGGCCGTGAAGCGGGCGGACAGCACGGCCCGCTGGAGGGCGGCCTGCACCCCGGCAGGGAGGGATTGCTTCACCACGGCGGTCGGCGCGGTCGCGGGGCCGGTCACCAGGACGTCGAGCGTGCCGGCGGACACCTGGGCCCTGCCCGTGGCCTCATCGGTCACGGTGCTGATCGTGACGGGCTGTCCCAGCGTCGCCGCCGAGGCGCTGAAGTCCGGCTCGAGCGCCTCCGATCCGCCGGTGAACCCCACGCTGACGGTGGTGGTCCGGCCGCCGAGCAGGGAGTACCCGACGATCCCGATCACCACCAGGGCGACCATCACGGCGGTCCCGCCGAGGAAGACCCGGGAGCGCAGGCGGACCTGCATCTCGCGCCGCGCCACCAGGAGGACGATCGGCCACGCGGTCACGGGAGGCACCCCGCCACGCCGGCCGCGACCAGCGTGCTCAAGGGGCAGACCGCGGCGCGCGGGTAGTACGGGCCCATCACCGCTTCCGTGGCCGCCGGGTCGCTGCTCTGGGTGACGCGCGCGGGCGAGTACGCGAAGGTCGGGTTCACCAGCATGTCGCGGAGCATGAGGAGGTGGGTCGTGGCCGGCTGCGCCGCGGAGAACGGCAGGAACGTGGTGTCCGCGACTCCCTCGATCGTGGCGCGCTGCGCCTCCGTTCCCAGCACGAAGGCGTACTCGCCGGCCGCGTCGAGCTTGGCCTGGTCATCGGCGCGACAGCCGGCGTCCGTGCCACCGGAGGGCGCCAGGTTCATCACCGTCGGGACGACGCCGGTCGCGAGCGCGATGCACATCGACCAGTAGCGGACATCCTCATTGGCGGCCGGCCAGACGGACGGATGGTCGCCGGTGGCGTGCGTCGGCGCCCTGCCCCGGATCACGACCACGTCGCCCGGCTCCGGCGGCGTGAGGTACGCGAGGAGGTAGGACGTGTCGACGTTCGGCGCCAGGGACCCGACGGTCTGCTCGAAGAACTGGAGCTGGCCTGGCCGTGCCGTTGGCGAGGGCGTCGGCGTCGCGGTTGCGGCGGGGGAGGGCGCCGATTGAGGGGCGCTCCCAGGCGAGTTGAAGGTCGTGCACGGCGCGAGCACCTCCGACTGGCCTCCCTGCTCCAGGGTCATGGTGGGCAGCTCGACCCGCGAAAGGTCTCCACCTGCCGGGAGGTACACGCGGTACACGAGGAGGCCCTGCCCGCTGGTGGTGCCCTGCGGCGCGATCGGGATCGCGTTCGCCTGCCCCGGCGCGACGTCCTCGCGGAGGGTCATGGTGTAGCGCCCGCCGGGCGCGGCCTGCTGCTGCCAGGGATTGATGCCGCCCGGATCCGGAGCGATCTGGTAGTCGGTCAGCGTGGATGCCACGCCATTACGCGTGAACGGGGCGCCGCCCGACGCGTAGACCTGGAGCGAGGCGTAGCGGGCGTCGGGGAACGTGCCGGTCAGGACGATCTGCAGACCCGGTGCCATCGGGAAGAAGTTGACCCAGTAGACGGCGGCGGTATCGGGAATCACGGTGTTGGCCGTGTAGGCGTCGATCCGGCGCGGCCAGGCGCACGACTGCGCGCCCGCCAGCCCGGCTGCCGCCGATGCGGGTGCACCGGGCGATGCCGTCGCGGCGGGCGAGCATCCGACGACGAGGGCGAGCATGGCGAACCCGAGTGCAGCGTCCCGCATCTGCCTCACTGTCCAACGGCGGACGTTCATCGCTGCTCCCGGGTTCGTGGCCATCAGCCCCTCATGACGCGGGCGACGCCGGCTGTGACCGCGAGCAGCGCGTATCCGGCGACCGCGACCCAGTTGCCCCAGCGGCGGCGGCGGTAGAGCTGGCCGGACACGATGAGGATCACCACGACCACGACCGGCAGGATCAACATGGGATTAGACACTCCCCTGTTCCTCCGGCGGCCGGCTTTCCCCGATGGCGTCGCGGAACAGCTCGGCGAGGCTCGCCTCTGCCCGGCGGAACTCGCGGACGGGTCCTGTCTGTCGGGCTGCGTCGAGGACCGACTGGTCGTCCGCCCCGGGCTCGAGCTCGAGCAGGACGCGGCTGCCGTCGGATCGGATGACCGCTACGCCGCGGAGGTCGTTCGCCCAGCCGCCCGGGGCTGCCGGGGCATCCACCCACAGTCGGACGGGCCCGCCGGAGCGCAGCTCCGCGACCGTGCCCCTGGCCACCATGCGGTGCTGGTCGATGATGCCGACCCGATCGCAGATCCGCTCCACCAGGTCGAGCTCATGGCTCGAGAACACCACCGCCACGCCCGCGTCGGCGCGCTCGCGCAGCACCGCCGTCATCACGTCGAGGGCGACCGGGTCGAGCCCGGAGAACGGCTCGTCCAGCACGAGGACCTCGGGCACGCAGACCAGTGCGGCGGCGAGCTGCACCCGCTGCTGGTTGCCGTGACTCAGCGCCTGGAGCTCGTCCTCCCGGCGGTCCGCCAGGCCGAACCGCTCGAGCCAGTCCATGGCGGCGCGCCGCGCATCGGCACCGGCCATGCCGTGCAGCTCCCCGAGGTAGACGAGCTGCTCGAGGAGGCGCATCTTCGGGTACAGGCCTCGCTCCTCGGGCATGTACCCGATCCGGCGACGGGTTGCGAAGTCGAGCGCGACGCCGCCCCAGCGGACCGTCCCTTCGTCTGCGCTCAGCACCCCGAGCACGATCCGCATCGTGGTCGTCTTGCCCGCGCCGTTGCGCCCGACGAAGCCGAACAGCTCGCCGGCGCGGACGTCGAAGGTGAGGTTCTCGAGGGCGACGAGGTCGCCGTAGCGCTTCGAGACACCGTCGATCTCAAGGACTCGAGCGTTGCCGTCCAACTCGCCAGGATTGCCGACTGCCATCGCCGGTCCCCGTTCGTCCGGGGTCACGCCTGGTCGACCAGCTGGCAGGTCACCTTGTGCCGGGAGGCCATGAGGAACGCAACCGGGGGCTGAGGAGGCCCAGGAGGCTCCCGCGGCCATCCGTCTCGACCCCGACGCCGCGCCGTTTGCCCCCTGCGAGCTGGCCCATTGTTAACGCCTTTCGACGAGCGTCATGACCCCCACGCTTCCGCGGTGTCGGATCCGGACCGCGATCGCGGTGATTGTCGCTCTCGGGGCCTGCTGTTGCAGGAGCCGCAGCCGTGGCTGGTCCCGCAGGCGTAGCACCACGAGCGAAGAGACCCCGCCAGCCAGCCTTACATGTCCTGGCGCGCCGCCGTGTCGTAGCTGCAAGGCGCTGGGTCGGGCGGGACGCGCGGATGAGAGGCCGAGCGGCCAAGGTGACAGGGAGGACAACGCCCGGCACGCGGGCGACACCGCGATCGACGAGGCCACGTGACTTCTCACGCCACCGGTCCGGGCCCACATGCGAATGCCGGTAGCACCCTGAACCCCGTCTACGCGTGGTTGGGCCTGCCGGTCGGGATCATCACCGGACTGGCCTCTGGCTGGTGGCTCGGCAAGCTCGCCGCTCGACGTCTCGCCCGCCGGGGCCCCGAGCTCCTCGAGCGGATGCGGGCGCGCCCGATGGCGTCGGCTCGCACACGCGGGGTCGGGGAGGTACCGGGCCGGGCGTCGGTGGCGGTCCTCGTCGGGAGCCTGCTGATCTTCCCCCAGGGCCTTGTCCCGCTCGCCCTGCGCCTCACCAACTCGGCGTCCCGGCTGTGGTTCGTCCCCCGGTACCTGCCCGAGCCGTGGCCGATCCCGGCGATCGTGGCCTTCGTCCTCGCCGGGCTCGCCGCCTACGTGCTTGCCTGGCGATGGTGGCGCGCCGCGAACCGGGTCGCCCGCAACGGGGCCGCCCAGGAGATCGTCGCCCGTCGGAACCCGCGGCGTCAGGTGCGACGTTCGTGAGGCCGGACCTCGACAACCCGCAGCCGCCCGAGACCTTGCCGAGTCACGTCGGAAACGCGCCGCAGGTTCAACCCGTCAGCCGTGCCCCGGCCCCCCGGTCCTCGCCGTCCGAGGTCCTCGTCGAGATGGCACGCCTGAAGGGGCTCAGCGATGGCGTCGTCGCCGTCGCCCTCACCCTGGTCGTGTTCGACATCCGGTTGCCCGCCGGTGTGGCCGCGGCCGATCTTGGCGGCAGCCTCGTCGCCCTCGGCCCGGAGCTTGTGATCTATCTCCTGAGCTTCGCGATCGTCGGCAGCGCCTGGGGTTCACATCAACGGTTGCTCGGCCAGATCAGCCGCGGAGACGGTTTGCTGGTCTGGTTCACCCTCCTCTCGCTGCTGCCGATCACGCTGCTGCCGGCGTGCGCGTCGCTCCTCGGCGACTTCCCGAACCAGTTCGTGGCGGTCGTCGTCTTCGCCGCCGACGCGCTCGCCATCCAGCTCACCGCGTATCTGCTCTGGCGCCATGCCGACCGCCAGGCGCTGATCGATCCGTCGCTGGATCGTCGCGTCGTCGACGGGATCGGCCGCCGCCTCGTGGTCACGGTGCTCGGTTTCGGGATGTCGATCCCGTTGGCACTCGTCGCTCCCGCGCTCGCCTATGTGCTATGGGTCGCGGTGTTCGCCCTCGTGTTCACGACCGATTGGGTCTCGTGGCGCCAGGCGCTCAGCACCACGGAGGAGGCGATCGCCCTCGACGGCGTGGCCCAGGCCCGGGTGCACATCCGTCACGAGGCGGCGAGGCTCCATGTCGACGCGATCGAGAGCGACACCGTCCTGCTCGACGGCGTCTTCGGTGGTGGCGTCGCACGCACGGTCAGTCACGAACGCGGACGCGCCGACATCGAACTGACGGCCTCGCGCGTCGGCGGGCTTCTGGATCCGCGCTATCCGTGGGCGTGGGGCCGCTTCGCGCCGGATTGGGACCTCGGCCTCAACGATCGGGTCCCGGTCTCCCTGACCGTCGAGACGAAGGGCGGCACAGCCGATCTCGACCTCAGCGGCCTGCGGTTGGCGGGACTCGACGTCCGCGCGGACGCGAGCGCGGTCGAGGTGAGCCTTCCGCCAGATGTCGGGCACATCACCGTCGACGTGCAGTCCAAGGCCGCCGCGGTGACGATTCGTGTCCCGGACGGCGTCGCCGCGTGGCTCCGCAGCGACAAGGACATCCCCGAGCTCCAGCTCGACATCGCTCGATTCCCTGTCGCGGTGGTCGGCCGGGAGTATCGATCGGCGGACTACGACACAGCACGTAACCGGGTAGACCTCACCGCCGTGTCCGCCGCCGGCTCGATCAAGATCATCTAGTGAGGCCGCGCCCCGGCGACGCCCGAGGATCTCGGCATCCGGATCACCTACCTCGCGAGCGATCCGGTCACCGAGACGAGCGTGCCCTACTGCGATTTCGCAGTGCCATACGCGTGATCGCTCTCCACGAGGCGTCCGAGGGGGCGGCAGGTAGCGAGGATCGAGGCGACATGCAGCACCAGGGAGTCCACTACGACACGGGCACGACCTTCCGTGGCCCTGGCTATGCGATCTCGACGCGCCGGGCGGCACTTGACCTGTCGGTGGTGCGCCCCGAGCTCGAGATCATCCGAGACGACCTCCACGCCAACGCCGTGCGGATCGTCGGTAGCGACGTTCGACGGCTGACGGCGGTGGCCGAGATCGCCCTCGGGCTCGGGCTCGAGGTGTGGTTCTCGCCGGCCCTCTTCGAGTACTCGCCGGAGGAGACCACCGCCCGGCTGGTCAGAGCGGCCGAGGCGGCGGCACGGCTGGAGGCTGCCCATCTGCGGCGCGTCATCTTCGTCGCCGGCAGCGAACTGACCCTGTTCATGCCCGGGATTCTCGTCGGCAAAAGCGTGACCGAGCGCCTGCAAGGCCCCAAGGCAGACCCCACGGCGTTGCGCAACGGAAAGCTCAGCGCGTACCTGACCGCCCTCGTGCCGAGGTTGCGCGCCGTGTTCGCTGGGCCACTCATCTACGCCTCGCTCGCGTTCGAGCAGGTCGACTGGGGACCATTCGACTACGTCGGCGTCGACCACTATCGCGAAGCGCGGACCAAGGACCGCTACGTCGAGATGCTCCAACCGTTCCTGGCAACGGGTAGGCCCGTAATCGTGACCGAGTTCGGGATGCGCACCTACCACGGTGCCGAGAGCTCGGGCGCGCTGGGGTTCGGGGTCGCCGACACCACCAGGCTGTGGCTCCATACGCGACCGCTGATCGGGCGGTTCTTCCGGCCCCGCCTGAAGGGGACCTTCCAGCGTGACGAAGCCATGCAGGCCCGCGAGCTCGCCGAGACCCTCGACGAACTCGAACGCTCCGGCGTGGCCGGAGCCCTGCTATCGACCTTCGAGACACCCGAGGCGCCCACCGACGACGATCCTCGCTACGACGTCGATATGGACTCCATGTCCCTCGTGAAGGCCTTGCCCGGCGGGCGTCACGGGACGGTCTATCCGGACATGCGATGGGAGCCAAAGGAGGCGTTCGCCACTGTCGCACGCCACTACGCGGATCACTGACCTGCACGTGCTGCCACGCGGCTGGACACCCCATGTGCGAGGCAGTCGCCCGCTCGGCTCGCGGCGAGGCGGCTTCGGCGTGAGAAGACGGATGCCTCACGGGTCGGGCAGACCGGAGCGGCCGAGGTCGTCGTCGTTCGCGGCGAGCTCGAGTCCTCGCAGCCGGGTCGGAGAAGGAAGCCGCCCACCGGCTCGACCTTTCGCACTCGACCGTGAAGCACCACCTGGCGCACGCGCGGTCCAAGGTCGGAGCGACGACGATCGCCCAGCTCGTGTGGATCCTCGGCCCGCGGCTGCGCGAGCCCGGTCACCTTCGGGACGACGAGCAAGGAGCGGTTGAATGAGCGAGCCAGGCGCTCAATCATGTCCGAAGAGGCAGCTTTCCACCTGTTTCCACCTGCAGGCCGCTGCCTCGATTGCCTGACGTGACCATGTGCCCGACCGGCACCATTCGTCCGTGGCCGCACGGTTGGGCGCGTCGCCCGAACGCGGTCCCGCCGCCAGATGGGAGAGATGAGGCGATGCTGAGCGTCGAGACCCGCAACGTGGCCGGGCGCGTCACCGCAGTCGGGAGCGCCGGTCCGTACACCCTAGTAGTCGACCGGCCACAGGAAGCGGGCGGCGGAGGACTCGGCTTCAACGGAGGCCAGCTCCTGTACCTCGCCATCGCCGGCTGTGTCTCGAACGACCTCTTCCGCGAGGCACAGTCACGCGGCATCGAGCTCACATCCGTCCGGGTCGTCGTCGAAGGCGACTTCACCGGTGACCCCCAGGTCTCGACCCCGGTCGACTACACCGTCGAGCTCGCCGGTGATGCGAGTGCTGACGTCCTTACGGCGCTCGCGCACGACGTCGATGCGATCGCCGAAATCCCCAATTCCCTGCGTGCCGGGACGCCGGTTCGGCTCGGCGAAGTCACGGTGATCGGTCGGCTGACGCCATGAGCGAAGGCCGAGTGGCTGGCCGCGGCGAGGCGGCTGGCGTGCGCTCGGGCCCGCGACAGGTTGATGGCAGTGTCGCGCCTAGAATGGACAGCGGGTGCTGGTTACGCGAGTACGTCCGCACACAGGGTCAGCATGCGGCAGTTTGTCACCTCGAAAGATGGCACCAAGATCGCCTACGAAACGGTCGGCGATGGGCCGACGGTGCTGATTGTCTTGGGCGCTCTGAACTCAAGGAAGTCTGGCCTCAAGCTCGCCAAGCTCCTCGCGTCCAAGTTCACGGCCGTGAGCTACGACCGACGCGGCCGCGGCGACAGCTCGGACTCCGCATCCTATGCGCCCGAAAGGGAGGTCGAGGACATCGCGGCGCTGATCGACGCGGTTGGGGGACCGGTGTGCCTCTATGGCCATTCCTCTGGCGCGGCCCTCGCGATCGAGGCCACCGTGAAGCTGCGCAAGCAGGTCACGAAATTGGCCATCTACGAAGCGCCCTTCGCTCTGGACAGCGACGCACGCAAGGCGGCCAAGGAGTACTACGTGGCGCTAAAGCGGGCGCTCGCGTCCGGGGATAACGGTGAAGCCGTCGCCCTGTTCGTCCGATCCGTGGGGGTTTCCGACGCCCAGGTGCAGGCCATGCGGAAGATGCCGATGTGGAAGGGGCTGGAGAAGCTGGCCCCGACGCTGCGCTACGACAGCGAGGTCCTGGGCGAGGGGCACGCACTGCCGGCCGCCCTCCTCTCGCGCGTCAGGACGCCGACGCTTGTCATGCACGGCGGCGCCGGATCGCCCGCGATGCGCGACGCCGCCCAGGCGATCAGCCAGGCCATCCCCAAGGCGGACCTTCGCACGCTCGCCCGCCAGACCCATGGTGTGAGTCCGAAGGTTCTGGCGCCGGCGCTGGAGGAGTTCTTCGGATGAACAGGAGGGGTTGACCCCTCAGCCAGAGTCCGCGGCACGAGGTTGCGCGGATGGCGGCATCTCGGCCAGGCATTCGACGGTCAAGCACCACCTGGCGCGCGCGGTCCCAAGGTGGGGGCGGCGACGACGGCGCAGCTCGTGTGGATCCTCGCCGAGCGGCTGCCGGAGCCCAAACGCGGGTCGCAGGCCGACGAGTAGTGACCATTTCCAGCATTGAGATTCCGGACTTCTGGCGCCGGCGCGTGTCCCGCAAGCGAGGCCAGCTGGCGCTCCGGCCCACTCCTCGGGCCGGTTGTCGCCCTCTCACGCGTGACCGAGAATTGGGCCATGAACGAGAGGTTGGCGACATGCAGGTGAGGCATGCCCTCCAGCGATTGGCCGGCCGGAATGTCACAGAACGCGTGGTCGTGAAGGAGTACGGGCGGGACAGTCTTCTCGTCTGGATGAACCTGCTCCTCGCACCGCTGTTTGCACTCCTAGGGATGCGAGTGGGCCTTCAGTCCGAGGAGAAGATCGCCGCACGCATCCAGTCGGACACCGACGCGATGCGCAAGAAGGGCTACCTGGTGTCATCGGTACAGACGTTCTCGCTGCCGGTCCTCGGCTCGTCGGTCGCGACCGCGAACTGGTATCGCGTGACGTTCGAGCTGACCGCGGCCCGCGTGCGAGTCGAGGCCGAGGGCGACGCCGGCGGCTGACCGCAACGTTGGTGCCATCGGCGCAGCGCTGAGGGGCATGGCCCAATCGGCCAGCTGAAACCGCGATCCTCCGCCCGCACCCTTGGGGCCATGACGGCGCGCTGGTCCGATCCAGGTCGACTCCCGGTTCCCCTCACCGGGTACGTCCGCGCCGTCAACCCGGTGGCGGCTCGATGAGCGAGGTCGAGCTCCTCCTGGCATTCCTCGCCGGCGTCGTGAGATCGTCGGTGTCCGGCTGACCCAGGCGGCCTACGCGCACAGACGGGCGCTGGCGCTGCCCGAAGAGGTCGAAATGGCGCGCCCGACAGGATTCGAACCTGCGACCTTCGGCTCCGGAGGCCGACGCTCTATCCACTGAGCTACAGGCGCGCGAGGCTCGATCATACCGGGCGAGGGTGGATCGAGCGTCGGTTTCGGCCCAGCTGGTCCGACGGGCTGCGGCCTCAATCCCAGAGGTCGACCTGCGCCAGCCCGGCGATGCCGAGCGTCTCGTTCAGCTCGCCGCAGTGATAGACGTCGTGGCTGAACACGCGCTGGATGACCGAGCCGCGGAGGTGCACCCAGGTCTCGTCCCATTCGGGGCGGCGGAGCTCCTCGGCGAGCATGCCCAGGGTCCAGCGATCCAGGCAGCGCTCGACGATCCGGAACGACGCGTCGAGCGCCTCGACGAGCTGGCCCGCGTCGAGCGGATGGTCGAGGTCGTCGTCGCCCGGGCAGTTGTGCCCGGCGTCCGGGAACGGCGTGGTCTCGGCGCCCGGCTCGCCGGCGAAGTCGCACAGCCAGAACACGCGCTGGCAGGCGGTATGGCCGACGGCCGCCCAGATCGGCCATCGCTCCGGCGAGGGCCGGAGCGCGAGTTGCTCCACGGTCATCGCCGCGACGACGTCGCGCAGGCGGCGGTTGTACTGCGGCCACATGCTGTAGGCGGCTCGGATCGTCGCGTCGCTCATACGACTACCGTACTCCGTGGTTCCGCCCGGATCGTGTCAGCACTGCGCCGGAGACGAGTGCGACCGCCGGCTCGGCCACGGCGCGCACGGTTCGGGCCACATGACGCCGGCCGGGCCGGGCACAATCGACCCGTCCGCGCCCGACGACCGACCCGGAGGAGCAGCCCGTGAGCGAACGCCTCGCGATCCTCGGCGGCGCACCCGTTCGGCCGGGCGGCTACCCGGCCTGGCCGGAGGTCGACGAGACCGACGTCGAGGCCGTGTCCGCCGTGGTGCGCTCGGGTCACTGGGGCGGCCATCCGGTGCCGGGCCCACTCGCCGAGGAGTTCTGCGACCGGTTCGCCGCGCTCCAGGGTGCGCGCCGCGGGATCCTGATGATGAACGGCACGGTCACGATGGAGGTCGCCCTCCGGGCGCTCGACATCGGCTGGGGCGACGAGGTCATCGTGCCCGCCCTGACGTTCGCGGCGACCCCAGTCGCGGCGATCGCCGCCGGTGCGCTCCCGCTGATCGTCGACGTCCTGCCCGGGACCTGGGCGATCGACCCGGACGCCGTCGAGGCGGCGATCACGCCACGAACCCGCGCGATCATCCCGGTCCACCTCGGCCAGTCGATGGCCGACATGGACCGGCTCATGGACATCGCCGGGCGGCACGGGCTGGCGGTCATCGAGGACAGCGCCCACAGCCACGGCAAGGCCTGGAACGGCCGCGGCGCCGGGAGCATTGGCACGTTCGGCTCGTTCAGCCACCAGAGCTCGAAGATCCTCACCGCCGGCGAGGGTGGCACGCTCCTCACCAACGATGACCGCCTTGCCGAGCGGGTCGCGTCGATCATCGACTGCGGCCGACCGAAGGACGCCGACGAAGAGGCCTACACGTTCGGCGCCAACTACCGCCTGAGCGAGCTCCACGCCGCGCTCCTCCTGAGCCAGCTGGCGAAGTTCGAGCGTCAGGTCGAGGAGCGCGCAGCCAACAGCCGGCTGTTCGAGCGACTCATCACGGAGGCCGCCATCCCTGGCGTCCGCCTCCTCGCAGTCGATCCGCGGACGACCCGGCGGAGCTTCTGGCGCTACATGTTCGCGATCGATCCGGAGGCGTTCGGCGGGGCGGATCACGAGCTGGTCTGCGACGCGCTCGAGGCCGAGGGCGTCGGCAGCACCGTCGGCTATCCGAGCCTCAGCCGGGACCCGCTGTTCCAGCCGTCGCTGTCGCGCCTGCCGGTCCCGACCCAGTTCCCGGAGCGACTCGACGTCGCCGAGATGGCGTTCCCGGTCGCCGATCGGGCCGGCTCGCGCGAGTCGGTGTACCTCGACGAGAACGTCTTCCGGGCCGGCCCCGAGGGTGTCGAGGACGCCGTCGCCGCGATCGCCAAGGTCCAGCGGCTTCTGCCAGACGCCTGGCGCTCGCTGCCGGTCCGTCGCCGGCCGCGGGAATGAGCGGCCGCTAGCCAGTCGCGCCCTCCCCGGCGTCCAGCGCGCCGGAATCGACCGCGGCAGAGCCCGACCCGTCGGGTGTCGCGATCAGGGTCAGGTGGTCGAAGGCGAGGCGCACCCGGCCCTCGCGCTGGACGAGGGCCATCCGCTGGCCGCCACCGATGTCCGCTCGGACCTCACGGCCGCCGACGTCGACCCGCAGCTGCGCCGTGGCGCCCTCGAAGATGACCCGGTCGATCACTCCGTCGACGACGTTGTCATGGCCCGATTGGTCGCCCTCGTCGAGGACCGCGACATCCTCAGGGCGGACGTAGGCGAGGACCGCGTCGCCGACGGCGAACGGCTCGTAGGCCCGGCAGTGCAGGGTGATGTCGCCCGCCGCGACCGTGAGCACCGTCGCCTCACCCTCCGGCCGCACCTCGGTGACGGTCCCGGGCAGGCTGTTGTTGGCCCCGATGAACTCGGCCACGAAGCGCGTCTGGGGACGGAGGTAGATGTCGGTCTGCGTCCCAATCTGTTCGATCCGGCCGCCGTTCATGACCACGATCCGGTCGGAGATCGCGAACGCCTCCGACTGGTCGTGGGTGACGTAGATCGCGGTCTTCTTCGTCCGGCGCTGGAGGTCGAGGATCGAGTACTTGAGCGAGTCGCGCAGGTTCTTGTCGAGCGCGGAGAGCGGCTCATCGAACAGAAGGAGGCGTGGATCCGTGGCAAGCACCCGGGCCAGCGCGACCCGCTGCTGCTGGCCCCCCGACAGCTGAGCGGGCAGCCGCTTGCCGTAGCCTGCCAGCTCGACGAGCGCGAGCATCTCGTCGACCCGCGTCGCGATCGCCGGCTTCTTCGCGCCTTTGACCGACAGCCCGAACCCGACGTTATCGGCCACCGACAAGTGCGGGAACAGCGCCGGGCTCTGGAACACGAAGCCGATGTTCCGCGCCCGCGGCGTTAGGTAGGTCACGTCCTGGTCGTCGAAGAAGATGTGCCCGCTCGTCGGCTCGACGAGCCCGGCCAGCATCCGCAGTGTCGTCGTCTTGCCGCACCCCGACGGGCCGAGCAGCGTGACGAACTCGCCGTCGGCGACGCTCAGATCGAACGTGTCGACGGCCACGGTCTCGCCGAAGTGCTTGGTCACGGAGTCGAGCAGGACGGTCGTCATGTCACAGGATGTAGGTACCCTTGAAGTGGCGCGTGCCGAAGATCCGGAAGAAGACGATCACCGCCGCGAACGAGATGAGCTGCATCGTGACGGCGAGCGCAGCGGTCGACGGGGCCAGCCCGTTCGTGCGCACGAGGTTGAAGACGCGAAGCGGGGCGGTCTCGAGATCCGGGGGATGGACGAACAGCGTGACCAGGTACTCGTTGAAGACGATGATGAAGCAGAGCAGGAGCCCGGCCGACACGCCCGGGCCGATGAGCGGGAAGACGATCTTGCGGTAGGTCTGCCACTTCGTCGCCCCGAGGCACTCGGCCGCCTCCTCGAAGACGAGCGGCAGGTCCTTCATCGCCACGACAATCGGGGTGAGCATAAGCGGGAACGAGCCGACGGCCATGGCCAGCACGAGCCCCCAGGCATTCTCGATGCGGTAGACGAACGTGTACGTCAGCAGCAGGGACAGCCCGATCACGGCGCCGGGGACGTACAGCGGCAGTTGCAGCAGCGAGAAGATGAGCCGCTTGCCGGGGACGGGGTAGCGGACGAGGGCATAGGCCGCCGGAAGGCAGGCCGCGAGGTCCAGGGCCAGCGCCAGGCCGGTGATCTTGAAGCTCCACAGGATGTTGTCGCCGAAGCTGGCGAAGGCGTTGGCGTAGTTGGCGATCCCGGACGTGCCGCCGCGGCTCCCGAGCGACTGGATCAGCAGGGCCAGGAACGGCATCACGAACAGGACCAGGCACAGCCAGATGTAGCCGTGGCTGACGATCGCCGTCAGGCGACGGCTGGTGAGGAGCGGGCGCCGGGCGACGCGAGCGGGTGTCATTCGACCAGCGCCCCGCGCGAGTAGCGCAGCGAGAAGTAGGTCACCACGAACGCGAGACCCATCAGCACGACGCCCATCATCGACGCGACGCCGTAGTTGTTCTCGACGACGCCGTTCTGGTAGAGCGACAAGGCCAGCGAGCGCTGTTCGTTGACCGAGCCGAGGAGGAGCGGCTCGGCGAACGCCCCGATGCTCCAGCCGAAGACCATCAGGGCGCCCGCGACAACACCGGCCCGCGTCAGCGGGAGGACGACCCGCCAGAAGGTCTGCCACGGCCGGGCGCCGAGGCACGCCGCGGCCTCCTCGAGCGTGGGATCGACGTTGCTCAAGGCTGTGCCGATGCTCATGACCATGAACGGGAAGGTGAAGATCGACATCGCGAAGACCACGGCCGGGAGGCTGAACAGCAGGGCCGTGCTCGAGATGCCGAGCAACCCGAATAGCGGGTCGAGCGGACCGCCGGGCAGCAGGATGAAGCTCAGCCCGAAGGCCACGTAGAGCGCCCCGAACATCGGGAACACCATCAGCGCCCGAACGAGATCCCGGTAGCGAACGCGGCGGACGAGGATGTAGGCAAACGGGAACCCGAGCACGAGGTCGACGACCATCGCCAGCGCCGCGAGCTGGACGGTGATGAACAGGTTCGGCAGGTAGCGGCTGACCATCGCAGCGTAATTCTCGAGCGTGTACACCGGCCCGGTCGAGGCCAGGAACGAGCTGCCCGCGGTGAAGCTCATGTGGACGATGAACACGAGCGGGACGTACAGCAACAGCCCGGCCAGCACGGCCGCCGGGGCCAGGAACGCCGCCGTCCGGAGTCGGGTCATCCGTGCCCGGCGCCGGTCGCGCGGGGACACGGCGGGCATAGGCCGAGCCAGCTGGCCGGTGGGGGTCAGCTGGCTCGGTTCAGCAGTCATGGTCGGGTCGTCTCAGCGGCATCCGCTCGACGCGTCCCGCCCGAACCCGTCGCCGGGTGGGCCGGACGGCGTTCTGGGCCCTACTGTCCGATCTTCTGCTTGTAGTAGTCCTGGAACACCGCCGCACTCGCGTTGTAGGCCTTCCAGTCGATCGGCTTGAACGAGGTCTTGATCTGGTCGAGTGTCGGGAAGTAGGTGAAGTAGTCGGCCTTGAACCAGTCGGGCACCAGGCCGGTGTAGTCGGGTCCGAGGAACCCTTCGCTCAGCTCGCTCCACTGGCCGTGATCGATCGGCCAGGCGTTCGGGAACTGGACGTCAGGGCTGAGGCGCCAGTTGATGAAGATCTGGGCCAGCACCGGATGGGCCGCGTTCTTCGGGATCCAGAGGTAGCCATTGGCCGGGTAGATCGTCTGCGGGACGAGCAGCGCGGCATCCGGATGACCGCCCAGGTATTCGAGGCGGGCCAGGCTGTTCCAGAACCCGACGGCGTCGACGGCGCCCGATTCGAACAGCTTCTGGAGCGTCGGCTGGTCGGTCGTGTACTTCACGACGTTCGGGCCGATGTTGGCGACCACCCAGTCGACGACCTCCTTCATCTGGTTCGGGTCCTTGTAGTCCTTGCCCAACTCGGAGGCGACGCCGAGCAAGAAGCCGCCGGCGGTGATGTCGCCGGGCGCGGGCAGGGTGACCTTGCCCTTGAGCCGCGGGTCGGCGAGGTCCTTGAGGGACTTCAGCCACGGCGCGGTCTTCTTGTTGTAGACGACGCCCGGGTAGGCCGTCGACTGGAAGGCGATCGACTCGGGGACGTGCTGGAACGAGTCGATGACGAGCTTCTGGTTCGGAACGAGCCCAGACGGCAGGTAGCTGTCGACCAGCCCCGCAGACGACGCGTCGTACCAGTAGTTCTCCTCGATGGCGAGGACGTCATACGGCGCCGGGCTGTTCGCCTGCTTCGCCGCGGCCAGCTTGGTGATGTACTCGCTGGGCGCCTGCGAGCCGACGTAGTTGAGCTTGATGTCGACGCCGTAGGCGTCCTTGACGCACTGCTGGAACTGCTTGACGAGCTCATCCGTCGCCGCGTACGTCCAGTTGCCGACAGTCAGGCTGCCCTCGGCGGTGATCGCCGCCTTGACGTCGTCGGGCGACATGTCCTTGTTGACGATCGGGACGTGGACGCTGCCGGACACCGGCGTGCATTTGGTCGCGGCCGTCCCGCCGCTCGCGCTCGGAGCCGTGCTCGCCCCGCTCGAGCTGCATGCGCTCGCGAGGAGCGCCACGATAGCGATCGGGACCAAGAGCCTCGACCGCCGGACCAGGCTGGATCGGTTCACCGGGTCGTCCTCCTCCTCCACGATGCGGACCCCCGCGACGGGTTCCCAGTATGCCCCGCCTGTCACGACCCGCGCGGGCGCATCGACCGCCTCATGGGCAGCGTCGCGCGGGCCCGCCGAGGTCAGGGCTTAACGTTTACGCTTGACGATGCCACTGAGCCCGCAGGATACTCTGCGGGCCGCCTCAGTCAAGGGGTTTTCCGTCAATCGAAGGGGTCGTGGGTCATTCTCGACTCGATCCTGCGCGTCCCGCGGCGGGCCGGCCGATGAGCACGCGGGCGAGCTTCAGCTCGGTGACCCTGCGCGATGTCGCGGGCCGCTCCGGCGTGTCGATCACGACCGTGTCGCGCATCCTGAACGGCCGCGAATCGGGGGTCCCGATCCGCGACGAGACAAAGCAGCGCGTCCTGGCAGTCGCGGCCGAGCTCGGCTACAAGCCGAACCTGCTCGCCCGCGGGCTACGCGGCAGTCGCAGCTCGTTGATCGGCGTCATCGCCCGCGACGTCTCGGACCCGTTCCACATCCAGGTCCTGCAGGGGATCAACGAAGTCACCCGGGCGCGCGACTACCGGCTCTTCCTCGGCCACGTCGACTACCGGCCCGACGTCGCCCTGACGTACGGCTCGATGTTCGAGCGGTCGCACGCCGACGGGATCCTCATCCTGGGCGATCTCGCCGGCGGCGACGCGGCCCTGGCCGACCTGACCGCCCAGCACCGCTTCGTCGTCGGCGTGTCGGACCGCACCGAGCGGATCTCGTTCCCGGGCGTGTACTCCGACAGTCGCACCGGGACGAGCCTCGCGCTCGACCACCTGTGGGCGCTCGGCCATCGCCGGATCGTGTGCGTGTTCGATCCCGGGACGGCCGACCAGCGCCAGCGCGCCGAGCTGTACGGGCTGTATCTGGCCGAGCGGGGAAGCCCCGGATCGATCGGCTCGTACCCGGTCTCCCAGCCGGACCCCGGACCGAGCTACCGACTCGGTCGGGAGCTGCTCGCGGGAGGCGACCGGGGCGACGCCCCCACGGCGATCTTCGCCACGTCCGACACGATCGCGATCGGCCTGCTCCAGGCGGCCTACCAGGCCGGGGTCGTCGTCCCGGACCAGCTGTCGATCGTCGGCTTCGACGATCTCGACATCGCCGCTTTCACGATCCCGCCGCTCACCACCGTCAGCCAGTCCGGGGTGGAGATGGGACGGACCGCCGCCACGCTCCTGCTCGACATGATCGACCACGACCGGGTCGCGTCCGAGATCGACGACATCGTGCTCGCCCCGACCCTGGTCGTTCGCGAATCGACCGCCGTTCCGCATGGAGGCCCCGACTGACCATGGACGAATCGACCGGACGCGAGTTCGTGACCGTTTTCGGGCGAGGGCTCGTCGGTGAGCTGCCGAAGTTCGCCCCGCGCCCGTACCTCGTCGTCTCGATGGCGGACCTGTGGCCGCGCTTCGAGCCGGAGCTCACGGATGGGCTCGGCGGCGTCCATCTCGTCGGGACCCTCGACCTCGACGAGCTGCGCCGCGAGGCGGCCGCGCTGCCGGCCTGCCGCAGCGTCATCGGGCTGGGCGGCGGCCAGGCGATCGACGTCGCCAAGTTCTTCGCCTGGACGCTCGGCCTGCCGATCTTCCAGGTCCCGACGGCGATGACCGTCAATGCCCCGTTCGGGCACCGGTCGGGGATCCGGACCGGGGGTGTCGTGCGCTACATGGGCTGGGCCGTGCCCGAGGCGGTCTACGTCGACTTCGACGTCATCGCCTCGGCGCCGCCGCTGCTCAACCGGAGCGGCGTCGGCGACGTCCTGTGCTACCACACGGCGCATGGGGACTGGCGACTCGCCCGCGACCTCGGACGCGAGGAGGCCAGCTGGCCGTACGACGAGTCGCTCGTCGCTGCGGCCCGGGTCCGGCTCGACAGCGTGCTCGCCCACCTCGACGACATCCGGGCGGTCAATGAGACCGGCATCCGGACCCTGATGACCGCCCACCGCTGGGGCGGCGCGACCTTCCACGACTCCGGCTGGAACCCGCGCCACATCGAGGGCGTGGACCATTTCTTCTACTACAACCTCGAACGGATCACGGGGCGGCACTTCATCCACGGTCAGCCGGTCGGCCTGGGCATCGTCATCGGCTCGGCCCTCCAGGACAACGAGCCCGAGCGGATGCTCGCCGCCCTCCTGCGGGCGGGGGTCGACATCCGGCCCGAGGCGATGGGCGTCACGTGGGCGGATGTGGGCGAGGCGATGCGGACGCTGGCCGCCTACGTCCGGTCCGCCGGCCTGTGGTTCTCGGTCGTGGACGCCGTGCCGATCGACGAGCCGTTCATCGACCGGATCCACGAGCAGGTGAGCGCGGCCTATACCGACTGGGATCCGGAGGGATGACGTCATGAAGCTCGGAATCAGCCTTGCCCAGGGCTGCGATCGCGAGTACCTCGGGCTCGACGCCCGGACGGCCTGGGAGCGAACGATCGCCTCGGCGCGCGACGCCGAGACGCTCGGCTTCGAGTCGATCTGGATCAACGACCACTTCCAGGTCGATCCGCCCCTGATCGATGCGCCCATCTTCGAGCCGTTCGTCGAGCTGACCGGGCTGGCGATCGCCACCGAGCGAGTCCGCCTCGGTCACCTCGTCCTGGCGGCCGCGTACCGGAACGCCGCCCTGACCGCGAAGATGATCTCGACCCTCGACGTCGCGAGCGGCGGCCGCGTCGAGCTCGGGATCGGGGCGGGCTGGAAGGAGGACGAGTGGCTCGCCTACGGGTACGGCTTCCCGGACGCGCCGGAGCGGCTCGCGATCCTGGCGGACCACCTCGAGATCATCACCCGGATGCTCGGCCCCGGGCGGGCCACGTACGAGGGCCGGCACGCCAGCGTGCACGACGCGATCCACGAGCCGAAGGGGCTCCAGGAGCCGCGGATCCCGATCGTCGTCGGGGGCAACGGCCCGAAGGTCACCTGGCGTCTTGCGGCCCGCTTCGCCGATGAGCTCAACCTCGACGCGCTGATGCCGGCCGAGGTGGAGGCCGCCCTGCCGGTCATCGCCGAGCGCTGCACCGAGATCGGGCGCGACCCGGCCTCGCTCCGCGTCTCGGTCTACGTCTGGGGCCGGCCCGCCCAGGTGTCGCCGGGCCGCGAGCGACGCGACCGGATCCGCGAGTTCGAGAGCCTCGGGATCAGCCGGCTCATCCTCCAGGGCTTCGCGGAGGTCTCCGAGCCGGGCGTCCTCGAATTGGTTGCCAACGACGGCGCGGCCGTCGGTCTGCTCTGAGCGCGCGGCTCCACGGTGCCAGGGATCAGCGGCGCCCGAGATCGGGTACTGACCGACGGCTCCCGGGGTTCGTCGTACCGCGTCAGCCCACGGCCGCGCGGGCGGAGCGCCGGCGGGCCCGGTACCAGGCGAGGTACTCGAGGAGCTCGTCGCGCTCGTCGGCGGTGAGGTCGGCGAACAGGGCGGCCCCGAGGGCCGCGCCGCCGTCCCCGGCCGGCGCGCCTGGAACCTGGTAGCCGCTCAGCCGCATCAGCTCGGCGTACGGAATGGTGAGGGCGACGCTGAGCTGGTGGAGGACGTGCGGCGAGGGCTTCTTGACGGCGTCGTTCTCGAGCTTGCCCAGGTACGCCGGCGAGATGCCGGCCGAGCGCGCCGCGTCAACGGCTGTGAGCTCGCGGACCTCGCGCGCCTGCCGGAGCACGCCACCGATCGATGCTGCCATCTGGTCGCCCTGATCCTACAGTGAGATACGAAAACCACAGTTGACAATAGCACGGGTCGGTGGTTCACTTCAAGCACGGGCGTGGCCCGAGCCTCGCTCGGCATTGGTCGTCGACCCCGCCGCCTCCTGACTTCGCTGGAGCGCCCGTCGTAGGGAACGGTCGGCCATGACGGTTCAGCAGCTCCTCATCCTCACCGCGGCGGCGATGCTCGTCGTGCTCGCGGTCACGCGTGTCGTCCGGGTCCGGAACGGTCGGGCACCGCATCCCGAAGGCAAGGCCCGGCCGCTGTTCCTTCTCGGGTTCCTGTTCCTGCCACCGATCGTCGTCGAGGTGATCGTGCTGCGCCCGACGACCTCCGCCCAACAGCTCCACATCATCGAGTCGGAGCTCGTCTATCTCGGCTCGCTCGCACTGTTCTCGTTCCTCATGGGGATCGCCGCGCTCTTCGTGCGCCAGTTCGCGCCGGGTCGGTCCCGGCCGCTGCTGATGCTCGCGCTGGTCGGCAGCCAGCCCGATCCGAACGACGTCCCGACCGACCCGGCGCTGACCCCGGCGCTGGCGGCGAGCGTCGCGGTCGTCGGCGACGCCAATGCCGTGTTCCCGCGAGGCCCGGACTTCCCGGCGCAGATCGACCGGCCCGGGTTCCGCTCCGACTGGAACGCGCTCGAGACGGCAACCGAAGACCTCGAGGGCAGGATCGCCGACGACCACCGGCTCGGCGTGGCCGTCTCGTCCCGCGCCACTGATGTCGCCCGGGACGCCCGGAGCCGGCTCGACACGCTCCGTCGGCTCGCGGTCGACGAAGGTCAGGCGTGGGCCACTTGAGCAACCAGGCCCACGCGAGCGCCCGGGTGGGTCGGCAACGCTACCAGCCCGAGGCGTCCCGTTCCGAGGACGGCGGCGCGTGGCGCGGTCCGACCGACGCGGACTGGATGACACGGCTGCTCCGCGGGGCACCCCCGCCGAGAGCGTCGACCGGGGAGCCCGCCCCGGCGCTCGTCAGCCTGCCCATGGCCATCCTCGTTCCCCTGCCGGTGGAGGCCGCTGGCTAGCCAGTCGACGGGACCCAGAACGTGTCGTGGCGGGGGAAGGACGCCGGCTCCTCCTCGCTCGCGCCGGCAAGCCCCGGCAGGTCCTCGAAGTCGGGCTCGCGCCGCGCGCCGGGGGCATCGTGCTTCTCGGTTCGAACTCAGGCTGCGGACGGCTCGCCGACGCTCACGACGTGGCGCGCGGCATCCCCGGCTGCGAACGCGACGAGGTCGCGTCCCTCGGCCTCGACCGCATCGCGGTCGGGTGGCCGGAGCGGTTCGAACGGCATGACGACCAGCCGCGCCTCGCCGTCCTCGCGGGCGATCCGCCAGAAGCCGGCGACCAGGCCGTCGACGAGGAAGGTCGGCTGGCCGAGGCTGGTGACCACGATCGTGCGATGGCGGTCCGGGATGACCCGCGATCGATCGTCGTGGGCGATCAGGACGTTGTCGAACTCGGGCAGGAACCGGACGGGAGCCGCGATCCCGGGATCGGGCAGGAGACCGTCCGGCACGTCGAACAGCTCGCGGCCCCGGGGGTCGCGATACGTCACAAGCTGCGGCCGGAGCCGCTCGAGCGCGTCGCGCAGCCCGGTCAGGCCGGACCAGCTGCGCAGATCGGCGGCGGTCGCCGGGCCGAAGGCCTCGAGGTAGCGGCGGATGACGGCGTCGGGCGTCGGATCCGTCCCATGCGGCCGGCCGAGCCACGCCTCGAGGGTCGTCCAAAGGGCCGCGCCGGAGGTGCCCCAGACGCCCCGCGGCGGGACCTGGACGAGCGGGATGAGATACGTCACGGCATAGGCGAGTGACGCCTCGTCGCGATCCGGCCGGCACCGTCCCAGGAGGCGTCCGAGCTCGACTCGCGAGCGCGGTTGCTCGGCGAGCAGGGCCCGGCCCTCGCCGAGCAGCGCCTCGAGATCGAGCCCGGCGATGGCGCGCGCGAAGTGGCCCCCGAAGAACCCCCGCTCCAGGACGGGCTGGATGACCGGCCGGATCGCCAGCGCATCCGCATCCCCCACGACATGGAGGGTCGCCCGCATGAGCGACATCCGGACCGCCCGGCGATCGAGGAGGAGACGGGCCAGGTCGTCGGTCCGGAAGCCGGCCACGCGCGACCACAGCCCGACATACGGCGCCAGCGGCACCTGGGCCTGCATCCCGACGAGCTGGTCGATCGCCGCGGCGGCCGTCATCGGCCGGCGGTCGAGGAGGAGCTGGCGGGCGAGAAGCGCTCGACCCAGCGCGCGCTGGTCGAGCGTCCGCGGAACGGTCAGCACGGCGCGATCACGGCCGCATCATGACGGCGATAGACGACACGGAGTGTCAGGTTACCCGGCCGATCGAGGACCGGCCGGCGCCGCGAAGGCCCGCGGCCGAACGGCCGGCGCCCGGCACGACCTCCCGGAAAAGGTTCGGAGCGGTCTCCCTGGGGAAGACCGCTCCGATGCTGTCCCGGTGAAGGTGTCCGTCAAGACGGACTCTTCTGCCACGCCACAAAGGCATCTATCACGTCGGCTGCACCGACTACCCTGACCCTACCTACCCATGACCTTGAAGCTGGGGCAGCAGGCTGCTTGCGCAGCACCGCTACTGTACCGTCTGGCCGACCTGAATCCAAGGGTTTTGTCAGGTTCTGCGGTGAAAATTCCTTAACCTTCGCGGCGCGACAACCCTCGACGACGGTCGATGTCAGGGGCGTCGACGCGCCGCCCGTCAGTCCTCGTGGACCTCGATCCCCGTGATCGCGACCGGGTCATTGGGCAGGTCGCGCGCGTTTCGCGGTGCGGCCACGATCTGGTCGACGATGTCCATCCCGCGGGTCACCTGGCCGAACAGCGTGTAATTCTTCGGCAGCCGCCCCGTCAGGTCGGCGGTGCAGACGAAGAACTGGCTGCCGTTCGTGTTCGGGCCGGAGTTCGCCATTGCCAGGGCCCCGCGGACGTAGTCGCCCTTGACTGGCTCGTCCGCGAACTTGTAGCCCGGGCCGCCGGTGCCGACCCGGCCGGCGTTGAGCGACGACTTCTTGCCGTGCTCGCCGTCCCCGCCCTGGATGACGAAGCCGGGAATGACCCGATGGAAGATGACGTCGTCGTAGAAGCCCTTGCGGGCGAGGTCGATGAAGTTCTGGCTCGCCTTCGGCGCGCTGTCGGTGAACAGGTCGACGTCGATCGGCCCGAGCTCCGTCGTGATCGTGACGCTGGTCATGGGATCCTCCAGTCTGGGGGCCGCTCCGACGGCTACGGTCCGACGGTCGCCTTCGTGATCGCCACGGGCTGCAGGGCCGCGTTCGCGTCGCCTCCGCCGTTGGGCATCGCGGCGATCTTGTCGACGACGTCCATGCCCGACGTCACGTGGCCGAAGACCGAGTACTGGGCTGGCAGGCCGGCGTCCTGGAGGACGATGAAGAACTGGCTGCCGTTCGTGTCCGGTCCGGAGTTGGCCATCGCGACCGTCGCCCGAGCATACGGCACCGTGACCGGATCGTCCGGGAACTCGTAGCCGGGACCGCCCGAGCCGACCTTGGCCGGGTCGACGTTCGGCTGGCGGCCGTACTGGCCGTCGCCGCCCTGGATGACGAAGCCCGGCACGAGCCGATGGAAGATCACCCCGTCGTAGAAGCCGCAGCCCGCGAGCGCCACGAAGTTGCCGGCGGCGTTCGGTCCGAGGCTGCCCTCGACCTTGATGACGATCGGTCCCTCGGACGTCGCCAGCGTGACCGTGGCGGTCTGGCCGGCCGGCATCGGCGCCGGCTGGCTCGTCGGGCAGGCGCCACCCGCGACCGACCCACTCGGGCCGCTGGCCGAGGCCGGTGCCGAGGGGGCGATGGTCGCCGACACCGCCGACGGCGTGGCGCCGGAGCCGGTGCAGCCGGCGACCGATACGGCGAGCAGGCCGAGCGCAATCAGCCAGACGAGCGGGCGCGGGACGAGTTCGATCATGCGGCGGCCTCCAGGGCTGCGGGGAAGTCGATGGCTCCGCTGAGGAGCGACTGGCCGAGGATCAGGCCGGCCACGCCGGCGTCGCGGATCCGCGAGATGGCAGCCGCGTCGGCGGCGCCACCGGCAACGAGGACCTCGACGTCGTGCGCCTCGATCAGCCGGCGGATGAGGGTGAGGTCCGGGCCTGCCACGCCGTGTCCGAGGACGAGCCGTCGGACGCCGTGGCCGACCAGCTCGGCGACGAGCTCGTCGATCGTGGGGACCACCGGGCGGCGCCACGGGAATGCGGCAAGCCGATCCGGTCGCGGGTCGAGCCCGACCGCCAGCCAGTCGCCGGCGACCGCCAGGCACGCGGCCAGCCGGTCCGGGTCGTCCACGATCGACAGGGCGAGCACGACGCGCGTCGCGCCGGCCGCGAACGCGAGGCGGATCCCGTCGGCCGACTCCATCCCGCCGGCGACCTGGAGCGGGACCGCGACGCGGGCGGCGACGGCGCCGATCGCCTCGAGGTTCTTCGGCTCGCCGGCCCGCGCGCCGTCGAAGTCGACGAGGTGGATCTGCCCCGCGCCCTGCTCGACGAACCGGGCCGCGATCCGGTCGGGCCGATCCGTGGGGGTCCCGACGCCGGCCGCGGCGCCCGGCCAGAAGACGACGCGCGAGCGGCCCGCCTCGAGGTCGATCGCCGGGATCACCTGCACCGCTGGGTCAGCGCGCCGCGGCCCGGTCCACGCCCCAGCCGCCGAGCGCCGGGCCGCCGCCCTCGCCGGCCAGCAGCCGGCGCTGGAAGCTGATCGGCAGGCTGCCGTTGCGGAGCAGGGCGTCGTGGAAGCGCTTGAGCGAGAAGCGGGATCCGAGGCGCGCCGACTCGTCGGCCCGGAGCTGGAGGAGGAGGACCTTGCCGAGCAGGTAGCTCAGCTGGTAGGTCGGCGTGTAGGTGTAGCGGTGGACCTCGGCCCGCGCGTTCGCCTCCTCGAAGCTCGTCTGCTCGACCATGAAGCGGATCGCGTCGTCGACGCCGATCTCGCCGCGATGCATGCGCACGTCGAGGATGATCCGGCAGGCCCGCCAGATCGCGTCGGTGTGCATGTTCAGCCGGAAGTTCGGGGCGTCGTCGAAGCCCTGCTCGCGCATCATCTGCTCGCAGTACATCCCCCAGCCCTCGACGAACTCGGGGGCGTTCGTCAACGCCCGGCTGAGGCTCGGGTGCTTGGCCGCGACCGACAGCTGGAGGTGGTGGCCGGGATACGCCTCGTGGATGCTGGTGTTGCTGATCGAGCTGTAGTTGTGCTCGCGCATCGCGTTCGGGTCGTCGCCGACCGACGGCGTGACGATGTAGATGCCCGTTCGGATTGGCGTCGAACTTGGGCGGCTCGAAGTAGGCCGCGAACGGGATGACGTTGCGCAGGTACTCGGGCGTCGGGATGACCTCGATCCGCTCGTCGTCGGGGACGGTCACGATGTCGTGGTCGATGAGGTGCTGGCGCGCCCGGACCATCACCTCGCGATAGGCGTCGAGGGCCGCCTCGAACGTGGCCGGGTGGTCCTCCTTGATCCGGTCGACGACCGTCGCGCTCGTCGACCGATCGGGTCGATCTCGCGAGCCGCGGCGACGCGCGCCTCGGCGTTGGTCGCCAGCTGCTCGAGGCCGATCTGGAGGATCGCGTCGGCGTCGAGCCCGTCGAAGGCGCGCAGCCCGACGAGCTCGTCGTAGCGCTCGCGCCCGAGCGCCCAGTCGTCGGTCCCGTTCTCGAGCGTGCCCTCGAGCCAGGTCCGGTACTCGGCGACGGCCGTCTTCGCCCGCGGCGGCGGCGGCATGCAGCCGGCGCAGCTCCGGGCCGGCGAGGACGCCGTCCCCGGCGGCCACGATCTCGTCGAACAGGGTCGGGATCTCGCCGGCCGTCTCGATCTCGATCGTCTGCCACAGCCGGACCTGGGGGACGGCGGCGCGGCTCTTCGATGCCTCGAGGAATGCCGGCGTGGCCTCGAGCCGGCTGCTGATCGCGTCGAGCCGCTCCGGCAGCGGCGCGAAGTCGCGGGCGAACAGCGCGAACAGCGGGTCGCCGACGCCGTCGAGGGCGGTCGAGCGGCGCTCCCAGATCCGCTGGACGTCGGCGTCGAAGATGTCCCGCCGGAGGTTGTGGATCTCGAGGTCGCGCTCGAAGCGGGCCGTCTCGGACAGCTCGGCCGGATCGATCGCCTCGATCGTCGCGAGGTGGGCCCGGTCGGCGGCGATCTCGGCGAGGACGGCGTCTCGCTCGCCGGACGCCAGGCGGTGGTCCTCGGTGTGGATGCCGATGAACGTCGCGAAGTCGGGGTGGTCGCGGACGATCCGTCGGAAGCGCGCCTCGACGAGATCGTAGAACCGATCGTCGAGCGGACCGCGGTCGGGCGCGGGCGCGGGGCGGGTGAGGGCGAGGTCGTCGAGCGTCGGGCGGGTCACGTCTGTCCTCCGGGGCGGCCGGTCTGGCACTCGACCGTCAGTGCGCTCCCGCGGCCGCGGGGTCCGTCTCGCGCAGGACGGTGGCAACCGCGGCCAGGGTCGTCTCGATGTCGGCCGCGTCGATGCCGTGATGGGTCACCGCGCGGACCTGACCGTGGGGATATTCCACCATCAGGACGTTCTGCGCACGGAGGCCGTCGAGGAAGGCGGTCCGCGAGCGCTGGACGCGGAACACGACGAAGTTCGTGGCGACCCGGCCGGGGTCCATCGGGCCCTCGCCGGGCTGGGCGACGTCGCCGGCCGCGACGATCCCCGGCAGCTCCGACAGGCCCTCGGCCAGCGCGCGGGCGTTGGCGTGGTCCTCGGCGAGCCGCTCGATCATCCCGGCCGGGCCGTCGCGCAGGGCGACGAGGCCGGGCGCGGCGAGGACGCCGACCTGGCGCAGCCCGCCGCCGACCAGCTTGCGGGCCCGGCGGGCGCGCCAGATGAACTCGCGGTCGCCGACGACGACCGAGCCGACCGGGCAGGCGAGGCCCTTGGACAGGCAGAACGTCACCGAGTCGCCGGCGCGGCGAGCTCGTCCGGCCGTACCCCGAGCGCGACCACGGCGTTGAAGAAGCGCGCCCCGTCGACGTGGAGCGGCACGCCGTGGCGGCGCGCGATCGCGCCCACCTCGGCGGTGTAGGCGGCGCCGAGCGGCTGGCCCATCGAGTGGGCGTGGGTGTTCTCGAGCGATACGAGCCCGCTGATCGGCTCGTGGGGATCGTTCGGGTCGCGGAAGGCCGCCTCGATGGCCGCCGGGTCGACCGTCCCGTCCGGGCGATCGGGCAGCGACCGGATGCTCGTCCCGACGACGACGGCATGGCCGGCCGCCTCGTCGATGACCATGTGGCTCTGGGCCGGCGCGATCGTCTCCTGGCCGCGGGCCAGGTGGGCGAGCTGCGAGACGAGGTTGCCCTGCGTCCCGCTCGTGACGAACAGCCCCGCTTCCTTGCCGAGCAGCTCGGCCGCCCGCTCCTCGAGCGCGATCACGGTAGGGTCGTCGCCGAAGACGTCGTCGCCGACCTCGGCCTCGGCCATGGCCCGGCGCATCTCGTCGGTGGGCACGGTCACGGTGTCGGAGCGGAGATCGATCCGGTGCATCGGGCGGAGTATAGGTGGGCCGGCGGGACCGTCCGGACGGGCCACCCGGACGTGGGACAACCCCCACGCCACCTGCTATCCTCCGCAGGCCGCAAACGGACCCGTGGTGTAGCGGCCCAACATGCCAGCCTGTCACGCTGGAGATCGCCGGTTCGAATCCGGTCGGGTCCGCCATCCGCATCTCCCTGACGCCCCGTCCTCCCGCCCGGACGGGGCGTTCCACTGCCCACCACCGACGGTTCGGCGCGGCCCGCGGAAGACCGCGCCGGGCCCTGACGACGAGCATCTGGCAGACTCCGCGGCGTGAGCTATCGCCGGCGCACCCCGCGGACCCACGCCCACCGGATCGACATTGCGCGGCGCGGCCCGTCCGTCGGCCCGGTGGCCGTGGCGGTCGGGGTCGTGGCCGTCCTGGCGGTCGCCGTGATCCTGCTCGCCGGCCCGGGTACGACCCCGATCGCGACGCCCGGCCCGAGCGCCTCCGGCCCGGCATCGTCCGGCATCGGCGGGCTGGGCTCGGGCAGTCCCTCGGCCGGCTCGAGCCCGACCGCCTCCGCCGCGCCGTCGGCCAGCGCCGGCTCGCCGAGCCCGGGCGCGACGCCGGCGAGCGCGACGCTCATCGTGCCCGTCGTCGACTTCCGCTCGACGGAGACGGCCGTCAAGCCGGCCGACGTCAGCCAGGCCCTCGGCGGCTCCGGGCGCTACTCGGCGCTCGAGCTCGTGGCCGCCGATGCGGACCCGATCCTCGCGGCACTGGGCGCCCACCGGCCAGCCGATGCAACCAGGCTGGTGGTGGCGAAGGACGCCAAGACGCTCGCCCGCGACCTGGCCGCCCACCGCGACCGGCTGGCCTTCCTGCGTGCCGACCAGGTCACGCCGGCCGTCCGCGCGCTCGCCTGGGGCACGGCCAGCCTGTTCGGCGTCGACCGGGTCACGAGCGCGGCGGACTGGAAGCTCCGGGCCGAGCTCCCACGGGCGGCCGGCGAGACGGCGTTCGACCCGGCGAAGACGTGGACGATGGTCGCGGGCGGCGACATCATGCTCGACCGGGGCGTCGCCAAGGAGGTCAAGGTCCTCGGCAAGGGCGTCGACTTCCCGTTCAACGGCGGCACGGCAACGATCACCGGCCGGACCTGCTGCTCGGCGCTCCACAATCCCGTCCCCGTGACGAAGCGGACCGGCGGCGGGCGCGCCGTACGGCACCTGCTCGTCTCGGCCGACCTGGCCGTCGCGAACTTCGAGAACCCCGCCCCCGATGCGTTCCACTACCACACCCAGGGGACGGTCTTCTCCGCCGACCCGAAGCTCATCAAGGGGCTCCGGGACGCCGGGATCGACATCGTCTCGATCGGCAACAACCACATCGGCGACGCGGGCGCGCAGGGCATCCTCGACACGATCAAGAACCTCAAGGCCAACGGGATCAAGCCGACCGGCGCCGGCGCGAACCTCGCCGCCGCGCGCAGGCCGGCGATGGCGACGATCGACGGGACGACGGTGGCGATCCTCGGCTACGACACGATCGCCAAGTACTACGCCGCCGGGCCGTCGAAGGCGGGCAGTGCCCAGCTCAGCCGGTCGGTCGTCAGGGCGGACATCAAGAAGGCGCGGGCCGCGGGCGCGGACATCGTGATCGTCTATCCGCATTGGGGCACCGAGTACTCGCCCCGGCCGTTCGCCGCCCAGCAGGCGCTGGCGCGCTCGATCATCGACGCCGGCGCCGACATGGTCATCGGCAACCACGCCCACTGGGTCGGGGCGATGGAGGTCTACAAGGGCAAGCCGATCTGGTACGCGCTCGGCAACTTCGTGTTCGACCAGGACTGGTCCGAGCCGACCATGGAGGGGATCACCCTCGAGCTCACCTTCGACGGGTCGACCCTGGTCCAGGCCCGGATGCGGCCGCACGTGATCCTCGACAAGGCCCAGCCGAACTTCATGGACCCGGCCGGGACCGGGCGGGTCGTGCTCGGCCAGCTGTACGACGCGTCGAAGAAGCTCCTCCCCTGGTGACGCTCGGCTAGGATCGGACGACGTCGAAGGGCTGTCCGGCCCGGGCGGCGGTCCGGACGCGGATCGGGTGGCAGGCGACCGGGTCGCTCAGGCGAGCCCGGCGAACAGGTCGGTCTCGGGCGGCTCCGCCGGCACGCGGCTGACCCGCAGCACGTAGTTCTCGACCGACCACCACTGCCGCCAGCCGTCGATCCCGAGGGCCATGAACGGCGAATTGTCGCTGATCTGGGTGGCGTGCTCGTGCATCGCCTGCCACTTCGCGTCGACCTGGGCACGGACGTCGACCCGCGTGGTGATCGCCTCGTCGGCGACGGTCATCTTCTCGAAGAACGCCTCGAACTCGGCCAGCTGCTCCGGCGTGGCATCGTCGGGCGGCATCCAGAACGAGCGCAGGCCCTTGGCCGCCAGGGCCTCGTTCATCGCGGTGCGGACCGATCGCGGGATCGCCTGCTCGTACAGCTTCGAGGGCGCCCACGGCGCGAGCCCGCCATCGCTCTCGGCAGGACCGCTGCCGCCGTGCTCCGGCGCGAGCTGGCCCGGGTAGCAGGCCGGATCGCCGGCGCGGTCGAAGGCGCCGACGGCGACGTCGTGGCTCCGGATGTGGTCCGGATGGCCGTAGCCCCCGAAGGCGTTGTACGTCGTCACGACGTCCGGACGGATGCGCCGCATCAGCCAGACCAGGCGCCCGATCGCCTCGTCGAGGTCGGCCTGCCAGAAGGCGCGCGGGTCGAGGTTGCCCTGGCGACCCATCATGTCGGAGTCGCGGTAGCCCAGGTTCTCCCACTCGGTCACGCGGAGGATGCCCATCGCCCGCTCGAGCTCCGCGGCGCGGAGCTCACCGAGCCGGCGGTGGTTGTCTGGGGTGTCGAGGTCGGGGATGACGATCTCGCCCATCTCGCCGCGGGTGCAGGTCACCAGGACGACGCGGTGACCGTCGGCGACGGCCCTGGCCATCGTTCCGCCGGTTCCGATCGTCTCGTCGTCGGGGTGGGCATGGACCGTCATCAGGGTCAGGGGACGCGAGGCGCTCATGACCGCATCCTAGTGCCGCACGGCCGGTTGCGCTGCCCTCGACCATGCGCCGGCGCGACGCGCGAGCCGTGCGCCGCCCCGTCGCGGGTCTGCCAGGCGCGGCTGGGCTCGACGCCCGGGTCGGGCGCGGATTACGCTGCGCGCCTGACCGGTGGGAGTGAGGTCGCGCGTTGACAGGCCAGAGCTACGGAACGGGGAACCTCTTCGCCGCGAGCGCCGGCATCGACCACGCGCTCGAACGATCGGCCGGAGGCAGCGCCGCGGGCGCGAGCGGCGGCCGGAGCCCCCGCTCGACCGACGCCGGCGCGGTCCGGGCCGGCTGACCGGTCGGTCGATGGCGACGGGCGACGCCGGCGACGGCCCGTCGCTGGGACCGCTCGCCGGGATCCTCGTCGCCGACTGCTCGACGGTGCTGGCCGGCCCGTACTGCACCATGCTCCTGGCCGACCTCGGCGCGACCGTGATCAAGGTCGAGCCACCCGGCGGCGACGGCACCCGCGCCTGGGGGCCGCCATGGGTGGGGGCGGGTATCCTGGCCGACGGCGACCCCGGGGTGGCGGCCTACTACCTGGCGGTCAACCGCAACAAGCGCTCGCTCCGGCTGGACCTCAAGACCGAGGCCGGTCGGGCGGTGCTGCACCGGCTCGTCGGCCGGGCCGACGTGCTCGTCGAGAACTTCCGTGTCGGCGGGTTCGCCGAGCTCGGCTTCGACGACGACGCACTCGCCGGGTTGAACCCGCGGCTCGTCCACCTCGCGATCAGCGGCTATGGCCCGACCGGGCCCGAGGCGTCGAAGCCGGGCTACGACTTCGTGATCCAGGCGGTCTCCGGGCTGATGTCGATCACCGGCGCCGCGGACCGGGCCGGTGGCGAGCCGACCAAGGTCGGCGTGGCGATCGCCGACGTCGTGACCGGTCTCCATGGCGCGGTGGCGGTCCTGGCGGCCCTCGCCGGCCGGGAATCGGACGGGTCGCCGGCGGCCGGCCGCGGCCAGCGGATCGACGTGTCGATCCTCGAGGCGACGCTGGCGGTGCTCGTCAACCAGGCCCAGAACGCGTTCGCCACGGGGACGGCTCCGACGCGCCGCGGCAACGCCCACCCGAACATCGTGCCGTACGAGACGTTCGCGACGGCCGACGGCGAGATCGCCGTCGCCGTCGGCTCGGAGCGCCAGTGGACCCGCTTCTGCGCCGCTCTCGACCTGGCGCCGCTCGCGACCGACGGACGCTTCTCGACCAACGCGGCCCGGGTCGCCGGGCGGGCCGAGCTCCGGCCGATCCTCGCCGATCGGCTGGCGAGCGAGCCGACGGACGTGTGGCTCGAGCGGCTCGCGCTCGCGGAGGTCCCGTGCGGGCCGATCAACGACCTGCTCACCGCGCTGTCGACCGACCAGGTCCACGCCCGGGACATGGTCGTCGAGGTCGACCATCCGCGGCTGGGGCGGCTCCGCCAGCTCGGCATCCCGTTCAAGCTGGCGGCGACGCCGGCCACGATCCGGACGGCCCCGCCGCTGCTCGGCGAGCACGGCGACGAGGTCCTCGCCGAGCTCGGCTACGAGGCCGCGGAGATCGATCGGCTGCGCTCCGACGGGGTGATCTGAGCGCCGTCGCGGACGGTCACAGCTCCTGGCGGCGGAACGACAGCCACGCCCCGAGCGCGGCGAGCCCGATGAGCGCGACGGTCCCGACGACCGCGCTGGCGAGATCGCCGGCGGCGAGGCCCGCCGTCCGGCCGGTGGCCAGCGCGAGCGCCGGCGCGTCGAGGCCCGGTGGGAGGAGGTGGCCGACGGCCGGGATCGCGGACACGAGCGAGATGGCGAGCAGGGCGACGACCCCGACGCCCGCCGCGGCGGCCGCCGAGCCGGTCACGGTCGAGGCCAGGAAGGTGATCGCCGCCCAGCACGACAGGGCGAGCCAGGCGAGCACGGCGAAGGCGATCCAGCCGGCGATCGGCCCCGGCTCGAACAGGATCGCGGTGTAGACCCAGCCGATGCCGATCGCCCCGAGGACCGCGATCCCGAGGACGGCACCGAGCCCCACGAGCTTGGCGCCGAGGAAGGCGCCCCGCCCGGCCGGCTTGGTGAGGATGAACCCGGCCGTGCCGCGCTCCTTTTCGGTTGCCACGGCGCCCATCGCCAGAACGATCGCGGCGAACGCCCCGAGCTGGCCGAGGTTCTTCTGGAGCTGGAGCACCGCGTCGGCCGGCGTCGGCGTCGGGACGGGAATCGTCAGCTGGTCACCCAGGGCCGCCTTGAGGATCTCCGGCAGGTAGCGCGCGGTCAGTGGCGAGAGGA
Organism: uncultured Chloroflexia bacterium; assembly: GCA_963813705.1. GTDB lineage: Bacteria > Chloroflexota > Limnocylindria > Limnocylindrales > CSP1-4 > Chersky-267. Next base: position 542,492 of record CAWFAH010000011.1, on the reverse strand, counting down.
TCCCGATCCCGACGAACAGGATCACCACGACCGGCAGGCGGCGGGTCCGCCACGCCTCGACAAGCTCCTTGCGGACAAGCACCGCCGGCGCGCTCATGCGACGGCCTCGGCGGGCGACGCCCCGGTCAGCTGGAGGAACACGTCCTCGAGCGTCGGTCGGGCCCGCTCGACTGCGGCGACGGCCAGCCCCGCGGTCACGATCGCCGGCAGCAGCTCACGTGCAGCCCGGTCCGGGTCGCTCACGACGATCCGGATGCGGCCGTGCTCGACGGCGACGTCGGTCGCCCAGCCCGTCGTCCGGAGCGCGGCGACGAGCCGGTCCACCGCCGCGTCCTGGCCTCGCTCCGGGTCGACCCGGTAGATCGGCAGGGCGTATCGATCGAGCAGCCCGGCCAGCGGCCCCTCGGTCACGAGCCGGCCACGGTCGAGGATGGCGACGCGGTCGCAGACCCGCTCGACATCGGCGAGGACGTGGGTCGAGAACAGGACGGTCGCCGTGCCGCGGAGCTCGGCGATCAGCGCGAGGAGGTCGCGCCGGCCCTCGGGGTCGAGCGAGCTCACCGGCTCGTCGAGGATGACCACCGGTGGCTGGGCCAGGAGCGCCTGGGCGATCCCCAGCCGCTGGCGCATGCCACCGGAGTAGGTCGCGATCCGGCGGTCGGCCGCGTCGGCCAGCCCCACCCGATCGAGCGCCACGCCCACGCCCGCGGCAAGCGCCGGACCATGCAGGTGGTGGAGGCGGCCGACGAGCTCGAGCAGCTCGCGGCCGGTCGACCAGCCGTAGTAGCGGGGGTCCTGGTCGAGGAAGCCGATCCGGTCGGTGAGGCCGGGCGCGCCCAGGGCGACCCCGGCGACGATGGCGCTGCCTGAGGTGGCGTGGGCGAGCCCGACCAGGAGGCGGAGGGTGGTCGTCTTGCCCGCCCCGTTCGGCCCGAGCAGCCCGAACACCGATCCGGCCGGGACGTCGAGATCGAGCCGATCGAGACCGAGCACGCCGTTCGGGTAGCGCTTCGTCAGGGCGCGACAGGTGATCGCGCTCGGCGCCGCCGGGGTGGAGGCCGGCACGCCGGACGCGGGTGGCGAGTCGGTGGAGGTCGTTGCGGCCGCGAGGGCCGCGGCGTTGGCGGCCGGCTGCCAGCCCGGGATGCCAGGCTCCGTCGTCGCGCCCCCGGACACCTGGGTCCCGGACGACGCGCCATCGCCGGCGGTCGGAGCCGCCGGCCCGGTGCCGGGCCAGCTCCTGGGCTCGGGTTCCGCCCCCGCGTCGAGCCGCCCGACCAGCAGGTAGAGGATCGGCCCGAACGTCGAGACGAGGACGATGATCAGGCCCCACATCAGCCGGCTGTCGCCGCGGACACGGCGCCCCGGGCGGGTCAGGTCGTAGAGCGCCCAGACGATCAGCCCGAGCTCGACGAGGACGAGCGGGACGAGGAGCAGCAGGACCTTCGGGTCGATTCCGCTCATGCCGCCGGCTGCCGGCCGGTCGTCTGCTTGTCGGGATCCGCCTTCCAGACACGGTACGAGTAGCCGAACGCGACGACGACGATCACGACCACGCCACCGAGGATCACGCCGAGCATCGCCTCGCCGCCGATCAGGGCGGAGGCGAGCACGGCCAGGCCCAGGATCACGAACAGCCGCCCGACCAGCCGGTGGGTCCGGTTCCAGGCGAGGTCGCTCGTCAGCGTCCACGGCGTCCGGATCCCGAAGATGAAGTTGCTGCGGACCTTCCCGAGCACGTTCCCGAGGACGACGAACAGCCCACCGACTGCGAGCCCGACCACGAGGTTGATCGGCAGCGGCCGGCCGACCGCGGCGAGGACGATCGCCAGCTGAGTGACCACGAGGACGATCATCACGCCGGAGCAGACCTGGACGTAGGCGGACCCGGATCGGGCGAGGTTCTGCGAGCGCGGCTCGAACCGGGGCAGGACGTACAGCAGCGCGCCGAGCCCGGCGCCGAGCGCGGGCAGGAAGAGCAGCGCGAAGGTCTTCGAGGCGTAGCCGTTCGGCGTGCCGTCGGCGGCCCAGTGGATCGGGAGCTGCGCGTCGGCGGGGACCTGGCCCCACGCCCAGGCGCTCAGCCCGACCATGATCGCGACCGCGATCGCCGCGACGATCGCGAACGGACGCAGGTTCATCGAGGGCTCCTCCGGGGCTCCAGCCTGAACGCGTCCATGAGGGCCATCATGGCCTCCTCGAGGACGGACACGTTGAGCCGATAGGTGATCGTCGAACCGATCCGGTCGGCCTGGATCAGACCGGCCTCCTTGAGCACCGCGAAGTGGCCCGACATCGTCGGCGCACTGAGCTCGAAGTTGGCGGCCAGCTCACCGGCCGTCATGTCGCGCTCACGGAGCAGCTCCAGGACCCGCCGACGGGTCGGGTCCGACAGGGCTCGGTACACCTCGTTCATCGGCTCGGGCCTGGTTCCTCGCGCTGCGTCCCGTGGGGCGGTTTCGTCGAACGCCTAATTCGGTCAACGACAAATTAGCGCCCCTCAGTTGCCGCGTCAACCGCCTCGCCGGCCCGGCCGGACGCGTGCACGGTTGCACCGATCGGGCGGTCGCGGCGGGGCCGCCGCTGCTAGACTCGGGCACCGAACCGCCGGTCCTACCAGCCGCGGCCGCAGGGCCCGCCGCCCCACGGAGGCACGAACCCCATGTCCGACGACCGCGAGCGCTGGGCCGTCATCCTCGGCGCCTCGTCCGGGATGGGCGAGGCGACCGCCCGGGCCCTGGCCGCAGCCGGCTACCGGATCTTCGGCGTCCACCTGGACTTCCGGGCTGCGCTCGCCCACGTCGAGGAGGTCAAGGCGGCGATCGAGGCGGCCGGCTCCGAGGCGCTGTACATCAACATGAACGCGGCCGACGACGAGAAGCGCCGGGCCGCCCTCGCGACGCTGCGCGAGCGGTTCGACCGGTCGGCGGCCGAGGGCCGTCATCCGTACGTCCGGGTCGTGATGCACTCGCTCGCCTTCGGCTCGCTCGTCCCGTTCATCGCCGCCGACCCGAAGGACGCGGTCGACCGCAAGAAGATGGAGATGACTCAGGACGTGATGGCGAACAGCCTCGTCTACTGGGTCCAGGACCTGTACCGCGGCGGCTTCCTCGAGCGCGGCTCGAAGGTGTTCTCGATGACCTCCGAGGGGTCGAGCCGAGTCGTCCCGTCGTACGGCGTCGTGTCGTCGGCCAAGGCCGCCCTCGAGTCGCACACCCGGCAGCTGGCGATGGAGCTCGCCCGGACCGGCGCGGGGATTACCGTCAACGCGATCCGGGCCGGCGTGACGGTCACCCCTGCGCTGCTCAAGATCCCCGAGCACGAGGAGATGATCGAGATCACCCGCAAGCGCAACCCGACCGGCCGGATGACCACGCCGCAGGACGTCGCGGCGACCATCGTGGCCCTCAGCGGCGAGGGCGTCGACTTCATCAACGGCGACATCATCGGCGTCGACGGCGGCGAGTTCGTCACCGGCTCGTGACCGGCCGATGAGCGGCGGACGGGTCATCGTCGTCGGCTCGGTCAACGTCGACCTGGTCATCCGCAGCGAGCGGCTGCCGTCGACCGGCGAGACCGTCTCCGGCGGCGTCTTCGAGCGTCACCACGGCGGCAAGGGCGGGAACCAGGCGGTGGCCGCGGCCCGGCTCGGCCGGCCGGTCCTGTTCGTTGGGGCGGTCGGCGACGACGACTTCGGTGCCGAGGCCCGGGCCGCGCTCGCGGCGGACGGCGTCGACGTGACGTTCCTCACCACGCTCGAGGACACCGCGACGGGTGTCGCGCTGATCCTGGTCGACCGCCAGGGCGAGAACCTCATCTCGGTGGCGCCCGGGGCCAACGCGGCGCTCGAGCCGTCGGCGGTCCAGCCCGCCTTCGACCGGATCGGCGTCCACGCCGGTGACGTCGTGCTCGTCTGCCACGAGCTCCCGACGGCGACCGTCCGGGAGGCGCTGCGCGCCGGTCGCGACCTCGGCACCCGGACGGTCTTCAACCCGGCTCCGGCCGACGGGATCGACCGGACCGTGCTCGCCGCCGCCGACGTCATCAGCCCCAACCGGGGCGAGCTCCTCACCCTGGCCGCCATCGACGCCCGTCGGTCCGGCCGCGCCGCGCTGTCGCGCGCCCCTTCGCTCGACGTCGCCCGGGCGGCGCGCTCGCTGCTCGACGCGTCGGCCGATGGCCCGGGCGTGCGCGACGCGGTGGTCGTGACCATCGGGCCTGCGGGCGCGCTCCTCGTCACCCACGAGGCGACCGAGGACGTCCCGTCGATCGTCGTGGACGCGGTCGACACCACCGGGGCGGGCGACGCGTTCAACGGCGCGCTGGCCGCGGCGATCGCCGAGGACCGCTCACCGCTCGAGGCCGTTCGCCGCGCCGTCGTCGCGGGCGCGCTGGCCACCACGAAGATCGGTGCGCGCGAGGGCATGCCGACTGCTGGCGAGCTCGAACGGGCGCTCCTGGCGCTCGACCGGCGCCGGGCGTCGCCGCGCACGTAGCGCCGGCGCGGCGGGCGCCGCGCCCTGGATCCCGGCTCAGGCTTCGGCGGCGACCCAGACCGTTCGCGCGCGGGCCGCGGCCGTCATCTCGAGCCTGCCGTCGTCGCGCACCCACCACGCCGCCAGGCCGCGTCGTCGAGCCTCGCCGGCGATCCTCGCTGCCCCATGCAGGAAGAGCGTCTTCGACCAGACCTCCGACCACGCCGGATCGACCCCGGCGACGGTGACCGCGAGCAGCCCCGCCCCGCCCGGCTCACCCGTCCGCGGATCGACGAGGTGGTGGACCGGCCGGCCGTCGGCGGTGCTCCAGTGGTGAACCTGCACCGACGAGGTCGTCACCGCGCCGCGCTCGACGGCGACGATCGCCATTGGCTCGCCGCCACCAGCCGGATCGTCGATCGCGACCAGCCAGGGCCCGGGATCCGGCGACGGCCCAGCGGCCACGATGTCACCCCCGGCCTCGAGGAGCGCGCCTCGCAGCGACGGCACGGCTCCGCTGTCCTCATCGCCCAGCACGCCACCCCGCCTCAGCGCTGCCCACGCCCAGCGGAGCGCCAGGCCCTTGCCGATGCCGCCCAGGTCGACTGGGGCGTCCAGCGCGACGAGCGAGGCGCGCGGATCGGTCCGCAGCCAGCGCACCGGGCGACCGTCGGTCGATCGACCGGCGGACAGCCCGAGATCCGTCCCGTGGTAGCCGAGCCGCTCGAGGTCGGCCAGGACCCGGGCGTCGAAGAGCCCGCCGGTGACCCGACCCGCGCGATCCGACGCGACGAGCGCCCGGACGAGCCGCTGGTCGGCCCGGATGGCTCTGCCCGTGCCTGCGGCCCGGTTGACGGCGGTCGCGTCGCTCGAGTCGCGGAACCGCGACATCGCCTGCTCAGCCGCCTCGAACTCGTCGGAGACCAGCCGCCAGGCTCGCTCGGCGAGGCGTTCGTCGGGCGGCCGGCCGCCCGACGCCGCGTCGACCACGGTCAGGCGGAGCGGCGAGCCCATCGCCCGCCGTTCGAAGCGGAACACTGCCGGCGACCGCTCCGGCGCGGCCGTGGCCACGGTCACGGGCAGGTCTTCCCCGACGCGCATGTCGTCGCATGCGATGTCGGTCGGGAGGCGGACGCCGAGGACCGCGCCACCGACGGCAGCGACCCGCCGGAGGTCGGCATCCAGGATGCGCTGCCCTTCGCCCGGGCGACCTGCTTGGCGAGCGTCCCGAGCTGCTTCTCGTAGGCGGCGAGGTCGCCGGCGACCTGGTCGTAGGTGGCCGCGGCCCGATCGTAGGCCGCAGCCGCCGCGGCCAGCCGGGTGTCCATCTCGTCGTGATGGCTGCGCAGCTGGTCGATCGCCGCGGCGGCCGGCCCGTAGTCGGCGGCGAGCGACCGCTCGCTCGCTGCCTGGAGCGCCGTCACACCGGCCAGCGACGCGGCGTAGGCGCCGGCCGACAGCCCGACGACGACGGCGAGGTGGAGCGGCCGCCGTGGCTCGACCCTGGCCCGGGCCTTCGGAATGGCCACCGCCGGGCTTCCGGCGCGCTCCATGCGCTGACCGGCCCCGAGCCCCGGCAGGACCGGGCGCGGCGGTCGGAGCGCCTCAGTCATCGCCGCCGCCCTCGCCGCCCTGTCCGGATGCGCCGCTCGTGGCGTGCGGAGTGGGGCGCGGCTTGGCGGCGGACGTCGCGGAGGCAGCCCGCTGGGCCGCGGCCTGGCGGGCTGCCCGCTCGAGCGCGGCGAGCTTCTTCTGGGCGGCCGCGAGCTGCGCCTGCAGGCTCTTCGCGGTCCGGCCGTCGGTTGTCGCCCGATCGCGCGCCGCCTGGAGGGCGTCGGACAGGTCGTTCGACTGGGACGTCATTCCGGCGAGCTGCGCCTCGAGCGCGGCCGAGCGCTGCTGCTCGTCCGCCAGCTGCTGGCTGAGGGTGTCGGCCGAGACCGGGGGCGCCTCAAGCGGAGCGGACGCGGCCGTCCAGGCCGCCGCCGCCCGGACGGCGACGCCGCCGAGGGCGAGGCTGAGCACCACCGCCGCGACGACGATCATCCGGCGGATCGTGAGCTTGATCATCGGGCTTCCACCTCCTTCAGCGGTGCGCCTTCCGGGATCGGCCGGGTGGGTCGAGACCCGGCTTCCTCGAGCGAGGTCGCGAACGTCGGCCTCGCCCGACGCGAGACCCAGTAGCGGTAGGCGCCGGCAAAGAGCACGGCGAGCCCCGTCGCGAGGTACAGCGGGCGGAGCGCCTCGCTGTCGGTGCCGGCGAGGATGCCGTGGAGCCAGGCGAGGATGAACACGACCAGGCTGAACCGGTGCACCTTCAGCCAGAACCCGGCCGGCAGGAGCTTCGTGTAGCGGGCGGACAGCCCGGTCAGGATCAAGGCGTAGAGCGCGAGCGTCCCGAGCGCGACGGGCGAGCTCCGGTAGCTCGACAGGCCCGGGATGAACGTCCCGGCGATCCCGACGCCGGCGTACGGGTCGAGGATCAGGCTGACGATGTGGACGCCGAGGAAGGCGAGCACGAACACCCACAGGTTCTCGTGCCACGGGAACAGCCGCTTCGAGAGCTTCCAGGTGGACTGGTTCGTGGGGTGGCTGAGGACCAGCCCGAAGACGACCTGCCCGGTCAGGAGCAGGTACGACACGATCCCGGCGGCGCGCGCCGCCAGCCACACGCGCGTCTGCGCCTGATAGGCGGAGCTGGCCGGAACGATCTGGTCGGTGGCGATGACGATGCCGAGCCCGAGGAGCCCGAGCAGGACGACGAAGCGAGGTCCGCTCAGGCGCATGGTCGGATCCGGCTGGCGGCCGGCCGGGCGGTCGTGGTCATGGCGACTCCGGAGGGATGCGGTGCTCATCTCGTCCGAGGCCGCGTCGGCGCGGAAGGTTTCGCCGGGACGGGCGGACGAGCGTCCCGGGCAACGGTGGTACGTTCCGGCTACGGCGTCGTCAGGCCGGGTCCGGCCTCCGGCGGAGCCAGCCCGTCCGCGGCCCGACCACGAGGACGGCCAGGAAGACGCCCGTCTCCACGAGGACGATCGTGGCGCCGCTTGCCGTATTCACCCAGAAGCTGAGGTACAGCCCGACGATCGGGGCCACGACGCCGATCGCGGTGGCGATCGCCATGAGCCGGCCGAAGCGCTGGGTGAGCAGCTGGGCGGTCGCCGCCGGCGTGACGAGCATCGCCACGACGAGGATGATCCCGACCGCCTGGAGGCTGACCACGATCGTCATCGCGATGAGCGCCAGGAACAGATCGTCGAGCAGCCCGATCCGGAGCCCGGACGCCGCGGCGCCCAGGGGATCGAACGTCGCGTAGAGCAGCTCCTTCCACAGCACCGCAACGATCGCAAGCACGATCGCGGCGAGGACCGACAGGGCAATGAGGTCGGTCGGCGAGATCGCCAGGATCTCCCCGAACAGGAACCCGAACAGGTCGCCGACGTAGTTCCGGATCGTGCTGAACAGGAACACGCCGAGGGCGAACATCCCGGCGAACAACACGCCGATGACCGTGTCGCCGCGAAGGTTGGCGCGGCGGCTGATCCGGCCGATGAGGAGTGCGGTGCCGACCGCGGCGACGACGGCCCCAAGGTAGAACGGGACCTTGAGCAGGTAGGCGACGACGACGCCCGGGAACGCGCTGTGACTGATCGCGTCACCCATGAACGCGAGGCCGCGCAGGACCATGTAGCAGCCGACGACCGCGCACACGACCCCGACAATCGCCGCGGCCACCAGGGCGCGCTGGAAGAACGCGTAGGCGAGCGGGTCCGTCAGCGGTGCGAGCATCAGCGGCGCTCCGGCCCGTCGTCGTGGTGGTGGACCTCGGCGCCGGGCGGCTGGTCGTGGTGGTGGGCGTCGTCGAGCAGGATGGCCTGCTGGCCGAGGACGAGGAGGTGGCCGCCGTACGTTCGGCGGAGCACGTCCTGGTCGAGCACGAGTGACGACGGCCCCTGGGCGACCGCGGTCCGGTTCATGGCGACGACATCCTCGAAGCGGGATGCCGCACAGGCGAGGTCGTGGGTCGTCGCGATGACCGTCCGGCCGCGACTCGCCTCGGTCTCGAGCAGGTCAAGGAGGTCCTCCTGGGTGGTGACGTCGACCCCGGTGACCGGCTCGTCAAGGAGGTACAGCTCGGGTCCGGCGGCGAGCGCTCGGGCGAGGAAGACGCGCCGGCGCTGGCCGCCCGACAGCGACCCGATCTGGGTTCGCGCATGGGTCGCCATGCCGACCTGGTCGAGCGCCGCCGCCACCGCGTCCCGATCCGCGCTGCCGGGCCGGCGGAGCGGACCGAGCGCCGGATAGCGACCCATCATGGCGACGTCCCAGGCGCTCACCGGGAAGCCCCAGTCGACCGTCTCCGCCTGGGGCACGTAGGCCACCCGATGGGCGGCGACGCCAGGTGCGGCGCCGAGCACGGAGACGTCGCCCGCCCACGGACGGAGGAGCCCGGCGATGACCTTGAGCAGGGTGCTCTTGCCCCCGCCGTTCGGCCCGAAGACCGCGGTCAGCCGGCCAGGCCGGAACTCGACGTTGACGTCGCTGATCGCCGGCCGATCGTCGTAGCCCGCGGTCACCCCCGCCAGCCGGACGCTCGGGGGCACCGGCACGCCGCTCGTGAGCGCGGTCGTCGGCTGGATGAGGCTCATCTGGGACAGGGTAGGGCAGCCATCGGGGCCACCGCTGGCCGCAGGCGGTTCGAGATCGCTGGCACGACCTACTTCAGGGCTGCCACGAGCTGGTCCGTGTCCCAGGCCAGCACCCCCTCGTAGGTGTCCGCCGGCGGATCGCCGACCGAGTCGTCATAGAGGTCGGCGACGACCTTGGCGCCGGTCTCGGCCGCGAGCTGGTCGACGAGCCGGGTCGGGAACTGGCTCTCCGAGAAGATCGCCTTGACGCCCGAGGCCTTGATCGCGTCGATCAGCTGCGCAGTGTACGCGGCGGTCGGGTCCTGGCCGGGCGCGGCAACGGCGGTCCCGACGATCGTGATCCCGTAGGCTCGGGCGTAGTACGGGAAGGCATCGTGGAAGGTGACCAGCTTCCGGTCGGCCTCGGGGATCGTGCCGATCGTCTGGCGGATCGACGTGTCGAGTGCGGCCAACCGTGTCTTGTAGGTCGCGGCCTGGGCAGCGTAGTCCGCGGCATTCGCCGGGTCGACCTGGGCGAGACTGCCGGCGATCTCATCGACGTAGCGCTCGCCATATCCTGCATCCATCCACAGGTGCGGGTTCTGTGTCGCGGGGTCCTCACCCGGCAGGAGCTGGACGTCGGTTAACCCCGCTGCCAGCTTGAGCAAGGGAGTCCCGGCGGCACTTCCCGTCGTGATCGTCTTCTCGAGCCAGTCGTCGAGGCCGAGCCCGTTCATCACGAGCAGCCTGGCGGCGGCCACGGTCTGGACGTCGCCGGGCTTCGGTTCGAACGTGTGGACGTCGCCGCCGGTCGGCACGAGGCTCGTGACCCGCACGTGGCTCCCGCCGACATTCCGGACCATGTCGGCGAAGACCGTGGTCGTGGTGACGACGTCGATCGGCGCCCCGGCGGCCGCGCTCGGCGTCGCGCTGCCAGTCGAGCAGGCCGCCACGACGATCATGACGAGCGCGCCAAGCGCGGCAGCGATCCCGTGGCTCCTGCCGGGCCGTGCCGCTCGGCGGACCTGGGTCTTCCTGAGATCGAGTCTCACTGGATGCGGCAGAACGGCTACGTCTCGTCGATCCATTGACTGGCTCCTTCTATGGAACGGGGCGCGGGTCAGCCAGCCGCCGCGGCGGCGCACGCCGGGCAGACGCCGAACAGCTCGAGCCGGTGGCGCTCGATCCGGTAGCCGGTCCGCCGGCCGATCGACCGGGTGATCCCCTCGATCCGCGGATCGTCGACCTCCTCGGTCCGGCCGCAGCGCGAGCAGATCAGGTGATGGTGGTGGGCCGGCTCGCACGGCACGTAGGCGTGCTCGCCGGACGGCAGATCGAGCCGCTCGACCAGGCCGAGCTCCACGAACAGGTCGAGCGCCCGGAAGATCGTCGCCCGCCCGATCCCCAGCCGGCGGGACCGGGCATCGGCGACGAGATCGGCGGCGGTGAAATGGCCGCTTCGATTGGCGATCAACTGGGTCACGGTGCGGCGCGGCGCGGTCACCCGGTACCCGGCATCGTCCAGCGCGTTCACCAGCGGCTCGGCCTGTCCCATCCGGAGATGATACCGAGTCTCAGCACAATCTGTCGAGACCCAGTCTCAACTGACGCGTGGCCGGCGACCCATGAGCGCGCATGCCGGATGGCCCACCCCGCGACGACCCTCGGCCCGATGGGCGTTCGCGGGACCTGGGGTAGGCTACGGGCGCGCCCAACGAACCTGAGGAGTCCGATCCTGTCTGCCAAGAATCCGGGGCGCGGCGGCGCCCAGGGAACGCAACCAACGCGTCGCGAGCGCCGTGAAGCGGCTCGCCGGGCCCAGGCCGGAGCCCCACACCCGAATCGCAGGGGATCAAGCCGCCCGGGATGGCAATCCCCCACGGTCCTGATCACCGTCGCGGCCGTCATCGTCGCCGTCGCCGTCATCGCGTTTCTGAACGTCCGCCCGGGCACCGCCGGCACGGGTGGTGGCGGTTCGTCGGCCGGCGCCTCGACCGATCCCGGGAGCGGCGGCGCGTCGGTTTCGGTGACGGCGCCGGCCGCCACGCTGCCGCCCGGCGTCCCCCAGGACGGGCGCTCGCTCGGCTCGTCGAGCGCCAAGGTCGCCCTCGACGTCTGGGAGGACTTCCAGTGCCCGGCGTGCGGCAACTTCACCAATCAGATCGAGCCGACGATCGTGGAGCGATACGTGGTTCCCGGGACCGTCCGGCTGACCTTCCACGACTTCGCGTTCATCGGGCAGGAGTCGCTCGACGCGGCCTCCGCCGCCCGCTGTGCCGGTGCGCAGGGGCAGTTCTGGCCGTACCACGACTGGCTCTACGCGAACCAGAACGGCGAGAACGAAGGGCAGTTCAGCCGTGACCGCCTGGCGACGATCGCCGATCGGATCGGGCTCGACGGCGCCGCCTGGGCCGCCTGCTACGACGGCAACACAGAGCACGGCGCGGTGACGGCCGAGACCGCCCAGGGCCAGGCGCTCGGGATCCGCTCCACGCCGACCCTGTTCATCGACGGCAAGATGGTCGACCTGACGACCTTCACCTCGTGGGACGACCTGTACAAGGCGCTCGATGCCGCGGTCGCCGCCCCGTCCGTCCCGTCGTTGAGCCCGGCATCCGCGGCGCCGTGACCGTCCGCCGCACGGGCCTCGTCATTGCCGGGCTTGCCGGGATCGGGTTCGCGATCGCCGTCTACCTGACGATCACCAAGCTGTCCGGCGGCCTGCCGGTGTGCGGCCCGGTCAAGGGCTGCGAGGAGGTCGCCCTCAGCGAGTACAGCTCGATCCTGGGCATCCCGACGGCGGCGCTCGGTGCCGCGTTCTCGGCGCTCGTGGCGCTGCTCGGTCTGGCCTGGTGGCGGATCGGGGACCGGCGCGCCATCGTGGCCTGCTACGGCCTGGGCCTGTTCGGGCTGCTGTTCGTCGCCTATCTCACCTACCTCGAGCTGTTCGTGATCCACGCGGTGTGCGCCTGGTGCGTCACGTACGGCCTGACCGTCATCATCGGCTGGCTCGTGGCGGCCGGGGCGATGCGGGGCCCGCGCACCGCCGACTGACGCACCGCCGACCGGCGTCGCCGGCGCGGGTCGGCCGGGTCGCCGGCGCACGGGCCGGGATCAGTGCGGTGGACCGGCGATCGTCGCCAGGTCCGCCTCGGCCAGGGTGGCCAGCAGCGCCGACTGTGCGGCATCGAACACGGCGTGGATGTCGCACTGGCCGGTCGCGTTGCACGGTCCGCCGCGCAGGACGCATGTCCGTCGCCGGCTGTCTCCCTCGACCGCCTCGATGATCGTCAGCAGGTCGATCTCGCCGGCGGGTCGGGCGAGCCGATGACCGCCGAACCGTCCGGGCTCGGCACGGACGAGCCCGGCCCGGCCGAGGTCGGCCATCACCTGGGGCAGGAACCGGGCCGGGATGGCCATCTGGGCGGCGATCCGGCGGGCGCTGACCGGCTCGCTCCCGGTCGACCGGGCGAGCGCGATCATCGCCCGGATGGCGTAGTCGGCGCGCTTGGTCAGGTCCGGACGCATCGTCAGTTCTTGGGGTCGCCGTCGCCGGCCTGGAGCAGGCCGAGCGCGCCGCGACCGACGAAGTTGAACGCGTGGGTGACGATCGGATAGAGCCCGTCCTCGGCGGTCGTCAGCTCGACGATCGCCCCCTGGGCCGGCGAGAGGTCGACAGCCTGCGAGCCCCAGCCGCCGGGATTGCCGGCGACGAGCTGGACGCCCTCCTTGGTCACGCTGTTGAAGATCGTCCCGACGATGTGGAACGAGCTGTCGATGTTCGGGCCGGCGTCGAGGATGAAGATCCGGATCCGGCCACCGGTCGGAACTTCGAGCGGGTGGTCCTGGTACTGGTTGGCGACGCCGTTGAACACGACGAAGTCGGGCGACGGGTTGCCGGCCGATGCCTTGGTCAGGTCGACCGGCTCGCCCTGCGGGCCGAGGTACCACTCGCTCTGGACGATGGCGAACTCCCGGTCGACGGGCTTGAAGCCGCCCTTTGGCTCGACGATCACCATGCCGTACATGCCATTGGCGATGTGGTGCAGCGCCGGCGCGGTCCCGCAGTGGTACATCCAGACCCCGGCATAGTCGGCATGCCACTCGTAGAGCTTCTCCTCGCCGGGCTTGATCGACGTCATCTCGTCGTTCCAGGCGACCTGGCTGGCGTGGAAGTCGACGCTGTGCGACAGCTTGTTCGTCGCCGGGTTCTTGAGATGGACCCGGACGGTGTCTCCGAGGTGGACCCGGATGACCGGCCCGGGAACGGTGCCGTTGAACGTCCAGACCGCCTGGACGAACCCGTTGGCGACCGTCATGTCCTTCTCCTCGACGACGAGGTCGATGTCGTGGACGGTGCCGTCGAGGGGCTTCGGGGCGGTGGCGTCGTAGAGCGTGTACTTCGGGGCGTTCGGGTCGGCGGCCACGTTCGTCACGGGCGCCGGGCCGCCGTGGCTGTCGCCGCCGGACGCGGCTGGGCCGGCGGTGGAGCCGGCGACGCTGATGGAGCCGGTCATCCCGGCTGCGGCATGGCCCGGGATCGAGCACAGGAAGGTCAGCCCGGCGGCCGGGACGGCGACCGAACCGCTGGCGGTCTGGCCCGCCTCGGCGGCGATCTTCGTGCCGTCCGCGAAGGTCAGGTCGTGGGCGATCGAGCCGGTGTTCTTGAACGTGACGGCGTAGGTCCCGGCCGCGTCGACCGTCAGCTGGTTCGGCTTGAACCCGAGGTCGAACGCCTCGATCGCGATCGACCCGCCGGAGGTCGACGAGCTCGCGGCCGGAACGGCCGCCGGGGCGCTGGCGCTGGCCGCCGACGCGGGCGTCGCGGGTGCGGCCCCGGACGGGGAGGCCGCGGTCGCGGGCAGGCTCATCATCGGGGCGAAGGTCCACGCGGGGGCGGCACCGGACGCGCAGGCCGCCACGGTCAGCGCGACGGCCAGCACGAGGCCGGCGCGCACGAAACCCGCCCGGGTCGGGGCGCTGTCGTGGGTCCGATCCATCACGAGCTCCTTCGAATACTAACTAAGTTACTCATAGATCATGCCGCGCCTCGACACGGCTGGAAACGTGCCATTCGGCCTGTTCTCGCCCCGGGCTGCGCGCCCCCGCGGGCCGGGTCGAGGGTGGCGGTACCGTCGGGAGACGGGACCTTCGGGTGGGTCGTCGGTGGCGGCCGGCGCGCCTACAGTCGGATCACTCGGCGGGCCATGTCGTCCATGGCGATGTCGAGCGAATCCGGAGAGCCGACCGCCCATGGCGATCAACGTCCTGCGGGGGCTTCGCAATCGCGGGTCTCATCCGCCGGCCGAATACGACGACCCGGACGCCGACTTCCACCCGGCGGCCGAGGCGCCCGCTGCGTCGCGCGGCCCGCAGGTGGCCTGTCCCACCTGCGGCCGGCCGCTCGGCCTGCTGCAGACCGAGTGCCCGGGGTGCGGCCTGCGCGTCCTCGCCGGCGTCCCGATCCGTCACGGCGCGCTGCTGGTCGTCGCCGGAGCCAGCGCCGGACTGCTCGTCGGGCTGGCCCTGGCGATCGTGATCGCCGTGACCGGCCGACCCGCCGAGGCGGTCGTCGCCGCGCCCGGCCCCAGCGCCGCCGCCAGCGGGCCGCTCGGCAGCGCGGACCCGGCGCTCGTCAGCGGTCCCGTGCCGACCAAGGGGGCGACCGCGCTCCGATCGTCCGCCACGATCGACGATCGGCTGGTGAAGTCCGCCGCGGCGCTCAAGGCGCAGCTCCGGGTCAAGTCGTTCAGCGCCGTCACTGCGGCCACCACGATCCGGACGATCGCCGCCGACGCCGCATGGGGCAGCGACCAGACCGACGGTCTTGCCGACTGGCCCGCCGCGGCGCCGCTCCGCGCCCAGCTGGAAGCCTTCTACGCCTCGGTCCGCCAGTCGGCGCGCGATGCGCTGTCGGTGTCCATCCAGGACAACGCCAGGTACAAGGCGTCCGCGAAGCGGATGGTCAAGCTGCTCGGCTCGATCCCATCGACACGGGCGGCGATGACGGCCCTCGCGGCGGCCAACGGGATCACGCTCCCGACGCCCTAGGGACCGTACCCCGTCAGCTCGACGTAGGCCTGACCGCTGAGCGGCATCCCGGCCCGGCTGGCGGCCACGACCTGCGAGCCCTCCCAGTACACGACCCCGGTCGTCGGGCGCGTGTCGAGCTCCTGGTCCGCGACGGTCGGGTGCAGCTCGATCCGGAGCCGCTCGTCGGGCACCTCGACGATCCAGCCCGCAGGATAGACGGCGCCCGTCCGCGGCGACCGCCACGTGCCCGTCGAGGTCACGCTGAACGCCGACCGGTCGAGGTGGCTCGCCCGGCCGTCCGCCCCGACGATCGTGCCGTACACGAGCGGGTGCGACCCGTCCGCGGCCCGCACGAGCGACAGCGTCAGGTCGGTGCCGTCCGACAGGTTGACCGCGAACCAGTCCCAGCCGCCGCCGCCGACCGAGATGAAGTCACCCCACTGGTGGTCGAACCAGGCCATCCCGCTCACGGCGACCGACCGTCCGCCGACGACGAGGCTGCCGGTCGCCGTCATCGCCGTCCGTGAGTAGTAGTAGGAGCCGCCCGCCGGCCCGAAGTCGATCCAGCCGTCGCCATCGTGCAGCGCGGCCGGCTTGATCGCCACGACCGTCAGCTCGAGCCCAAGACCGCCCGCCGAACCGGCTGCGGCGGCCTCCGCCGGGGACGCCGTTGCGGCAAGGTGGTCGCGGCCTCCGGCACCCTGCATCGTCCATGCCGGGCCGGCCCCCGCCGCGGATCCCGGGCTGCCCGCGCCGCCGACCGGTGGCGAGATCGTGCCCGCCGCTGGCGACGCCGTTCCCCCCTGCGCCGCGACGGCCGGCGGGAGGAGCCGGAGGTCGAAGCCGGCACCGGCCGCGCCCGTCACCCCGAGATCGACCTGTGGCCCGATCTCGCTCCGCTGGGCGTAGTGGAAGGACGCCCCGGCCTCGTCCGTGATCGCGAGGTGCGAGGCCCAGCTCACCGGGAACGACCCGCGCTCGGCGCGGAAGACGACGTACTCGAACCCGTAGCGGTGCCCGGCCGCGTCGGCAAGGTGGCCGGTGTAGTACCACCATTCGGTGAGCCGGTCGTGCGGGGCGTCGTCGGCCGGCAGCGAGATGGGCTGCGGATCGACCGCCGGGCTGCGCGTCGGTGCGGCGGCCGGCGCCCGGTCCCGGGCTGCGGCGGGGTTGGCGAGGATCGGGCCGCCGCAGCCGGCGAGCAGGGCGACGAGCGCCAGGCCGGCGACGGCCGGCCGGGCGGCCGACCCGAGGGCCCGCCGGACGCGGCCCGGCGGCGGACGCCGGAGGCCCGACCGGCTCATCGGACCGCCGCCTCGGCCTCGGCCTCGGTGGCCGGCAGCCGTCCCGCCAGCCAGCGCTCGAGGCGCGCCGGCATCCACCAGTTCCAGTCGCCGAGCAGCCGCATCGTGGCCGGGACGAGGAGCGCCCGGACCACCGTCGCGTCGAGGGCGACCGAGATCGCCACGCCGAGCCCGATCGCCTTGATCAGCACGATGTCGGCGAAGGCGAACGAGCCGGCGACGACCACGACGACGAGCGCCGCGGAGGTGACGATCCGCCCGCTCCGCTCGAGGCCCCGGGCGACCGCCTCGGTGTTGTTGCCGGTCCGGTCCCAGACCTCCTTCATCCGCGACAGCAGGAAGACCTCGTAGTCCATCGACAGCCCGAACAGGACGCAGAACAGGATCACCGGCTGGGTGGTCTCCACGTAGCCGAGCGGCTGGAAGCCGAGCAGCGCCGACAGGTTGCCATCCTGGAAGATCCACACGAGCGCGCCGAACGCCGCCACGATCGACAGCGTGTTCATCACCAGCGCCTTGGCCGGCAGCACGACCGAGCGGAGCAGGACGAACAGGACGAGGTAGGTCGACACGAAGATGAACAGGGCCGTCCGCGGGAAGCCCGCCCCGACCCCGTCGACGACGTCGACCACGTCCGCCGCGCCACCACCGACGAGGACGGTCATGCCGGCCGGTGGCGCCAGTGGACCGCTCGCCGAGCGCAGGTCGGACACCAGCCGGCGCGCCTCGTCGGCGTTCGGGCCGTACGGCGTCGTCAGCGTGAACATCGTGAGATCGGCCTTCGTCGTCGCGGCCAGCGCGGTCGCCACGAAACGGTCGGGGGGCCCGGTCGGCGCCGCATACAGGAGCGCGTACTGGGGCTCCGTCAAGCGCGGGTCGACGTCGACGAACCCGTCGACGCGGACGATCCGGGGATCGGCGGCGAGCCGCCGCGAGTAGTCGTACAGGGCCGCCACGTTGGCCGCGTCCGTCGCCGCGCCGGTCGTCCGGATGGCCAGCGAGATCGGGGCAAAGCGACCCGCTCCGAACTCCCGGTCGAGCCGGTCGAATGCCGCCCGGGACGCGATCGTCGGCGGCAGGATCGTCGCGTCGGGCGCGTTGAACCGCACGTGGATGAACGGCGCCCCGAGCAGGAGCAGGAAGGCGAGCGTGGGCACGAACACGGCGACCGGGTGGCGCATCACCCGCCGCGCCAGGCGGGCCCACGGGCCGTCGATCTCCTCGGCCCGGTTGACCGTCCGGACGCGCAGCGCGTCGACCCGCTCGCCGAGCAGGCTCAGGATCGCCGGCAGCAGCGTCAGCGCCGACGCCACCGCGAGCCCGACCACGATCGCCCCGGCGATCCCGACCGAGCGGAGGATGGGGAAGTCGAACAGGACGAGCCCGGTGAGCCCGAGCAGGACCGTCAGCCCGGAGAAGAACACCGCTCGACCGGCCGTCGCGACCGTCACCCGGATCGCGGTCTCGACCGGGTCGGCCGGCGCTCCCGCGTCGCCGGGGATCGCGCCCGCTGCCGGGTCGCCGGCGGGCCGAGCCCCGCCCGTCGCTCGACCGAGCTCCTCGCGGAAGCGACTGGTCATCAGCAGCGAGTAGTCGACGCCGAGCCCGAGCCCGAGGAGCGTCGCCAGGTTGAGCACGAAGATGCTCATCTGGGTCAGCCCCGCGACGACGAAGATGATCGCCAGGGCGACGATCACGGCCCCACCGCCGACCGCCAGCGGCAGGCCGGCGGCGACCACCGAGCCGAACACGACGAGCAGCGTCAGGGCGGCCAGCGGGAGCGACACGATCTCGCTCCGCCGGAGGTCCGTCTCGGACACGGTCTGGATGTCGCCATAGAACGCCGGTCCGCCCGCGAGAGCGACGTCGACCGGTCCCGACGGCAGGGCGGCCAGCTTGTCGCGCACGCCGGGCAGCGCATCGGGCGACTCGTCCGGTGCCAGGTCGAGCAGGACGATGTCGTAGGCGGTGGTCCGGTCGGCCGACACCTGGTCCGACCCGATCGCGTGGCCGAGGATCCCGGTGACGTGGGGTGCGGTCGACACGGCCGCGGCGGCGGCGCTCGCCGCAGCCTCGAAGGCCGGCGAGCCCGCCGGCTCCGTCTCGCTCGAGTAGACGAGCACCAGTGCCGACGGAGCGAGACCGAGCTCGCGCTGGAGCAGGGACTGCGCCTGCGCCGAATTCGAGCCGGTCGAGGGTGAACCCGCCGGCCCGCAGCGCCGACGCCGCCCGGGGTGCCAGCGGCAGCGCGAGGAGCAGCAGGATCGCCCAGGCCCCGATCACCCAGCGGCGGCGACGATGGACGAACCGGCCGAGCCGTTCGAAGACGGTCACGGAAGGAATGCGCGACGGCCCACCGTCCGGATGGCAGGGTCGACCGGCGGCCGGGACGTGAGGGGCATGGGCCCATCGTAGCCGTGACTCCGCGAACGGGCAGCCGGGTCGGGCGGGGTGTCGGAGGGCCCCGCCGCGAGCGGTTCGTCTGCTAGCATTCGGCCGTCAGCTCGGCCACTCCGGAGGCCCGTCCGCGTGCAGCTCCTCCTGGCGCCCTTCAGCAAGTTCCCCGAGTCGTTCGTGGCGTTCATGATCGCGATCGGCATCGCGGCGCTGATGGTGTTCATCTTCCTGCGGGCGGCGTCGACGGCCGAGGGCCGCCCGTCGTTCCTGCGCCGCTGGATCCGCCTGCCGAACACGAAGATCCTGTTCAGCCTGCTGTTCATCGGTTGGGCGGTCGTCTTCGGGGTCGGCCTGACGCTCGTTCCGCACCAGGGCGCCAGCTCGCCGTATGGCGCGCTCGCCCTGATCGCGATGTTCACCGGCTTCTTCATCATGATGGGCTTCCTGTGGGCGGTCATCGGAGACTGACCGCCGCCTGAGCCACGCGGACCGCGACTCCCCGCCCGCGCGGGCCGCTCGCCCCGAGCCCGCCGCTCGCCCCCGGCCCGCCGCCACGCCGGTCGCTTCCGTCTGATCCCCACCGAACGGTCCAGCGACGGCCGAAGATCGTCCGCTGGACCCGGCCGTTGGCCTGCCGTATCATCCGCCCACTATCCAACGTGCATAGACTTTATGCGTCGGTGATCGTGGCCGGATCGAGTGGCCACGGGGTGACCGACACCGTCGAGCCAGCCAGCCGGGAGGCAACGTGGACGCCCAGGAGATCAAGGCGGCGGTCGCCCACCAGGCGGCGGCGCAGGCAGCCGCCGAGGCCCCGTTCGTCAACCGCCGCGATCCCGCCCAGGCGCTCGGACCGGACGGACGTCCCGCGGTCAGCCGGCGGGCGCCGCTGTGGGCCGACGTCCCCGACGAGCAGTGGAACGACTGGCGCTGGCAGCTCAGCCACCGGGTCAACGACCTCGAGGAGATCGAGCAGATCCTCGAGCTGACCGACGAGGAGCGCGCCGGGCTCAGCGCGCCCGACAAGTTCCGGGTCGACATCACGCCGTACTTCATCAGCCTGATCGACCCGAAGGACCCGGCCGATCCGATCCGCCGTCAGGTCATCCCGCTCGGGCGCGAGCAGCAGGCCTTCACCGCGATGATGGAGGACTCGCTCGCCGAGGACCGCCATTCGCCGGTGCCGGGGCTCGTCCACCGCTACCCGGATCGCGTCCTGATGCTGGTCACGACCCAGTGTGCCAGCTACTGCCGCTACTGCACGCGGAGCCGGATCGTCGGCGACCCGACCCAGAACTTCAACCGCAAGGACCACGAGGCCCAGCTCGACTACCTGCGCCGGACGCCCCAGGTCCGTGACGTGCTGATCTCGGGCGGCGACGGCCTGACCCTCGCCCCGAAGCTGTTCGAGTCGATCCTGCGCGGGATCCGCGAGATCCCGCACATCGAGATCATCCGGATCGGATCGCGGGTGCCGGTCTTCCTGCCGCAGCGGATCGACGACGAGCTGTGCGCGATGCTCGAGAAGTACCACCCGCTGTGGATCAACCTCCACTTCAACCATCCGAACGAGATCACGCCCGAGGTCAGCCGGGCCGTCGACAAGCTCACCAAGGCCGGCCTGCCGGTCGGCAACCAGTCGGTCCTCCTCGCCGGCGTGAACGACTGCGTGCACATCCAGCGCGCGCTCGTCCACCGCCTCGTGGAGAACCGCATCCGGCCGTACTACCTCTACCAGTGCGACCTCGTCGAGGGCTCCGGCCACTTCCGGACGCCGGTCGGCAAGGGGCTCGAGATCATGGAGGGCCTGCGCGGCCACACGAGCGGGTACGCGGTCCCGACCTACGTCATCGACGCGCCCGGCGGTGGCGGCAAGATCCCGGTCATGCCGAACTACCTGATCAGCTACTCGGATCACAAGGTCGTGCTCCGCAATTACGAGGGCTACATCACCACCTACGAGGAGCCGCCGACCTACCAGCCGCACGACAAGGCGGCCTGCCCGTACTGCAGCCACGAGCGCCCGGAACCCGGCCAGTCCGGCGTCCTCGGCCTGCTCGAAGGTGAGCGGATGTGGATCGAGCCGAAGGGCTTCGAGGAGATCCACCAGCGCGGCAACGTCGAGCAGCACCGCCTCCAGGACCCGGGCAAGTGGGTGCCGTTCGGGGTCGGAGCGATCGAGGGCCGGTCGAGCGAGCCGCTCCGGGTCCTCGAGCCCGGCGAGACCCTTGCCCCGAACCAGCGGGCCGCGACCGACACGAATGCCGGGATCGTCGAGCCGGGCGACCTCTTGAGCGATGAGCAGCGCAGCCGGGTGGGGGCCGCGCCGGCGCGAGAGTACGGGCCGGGCGAGGAGCCGCGGCCGCGCGACGGCGAGCCGACCGGCTCGGCCCACGGCGAGCTCCTCTGACCAACCGCCGGCCAACGTCCGGCTGACGCGGGTGCATCATCCTCGGGGCCCGGGAAGGGGAGGGATGCGATGAGCGATGTCGGCGCGCGGATCAGCGCCTGGGAGGCCGCCGGGCTGATCGACCGGCTGACCGCCGATCGGCTGCGCGCGGCCGAGTCTCTCCCCGCGGCCGAAGCACCGGCCGCGGCGCCCGCGGCCCTTGCGGCGGCCGAGGCGCCGGCCGCGGCGGACCTCGGCACGGCGACCATCGGAGCCGGCGCATCGGCTGCGGCGTGGTTCGGACCGGGCGTCACGATCGCCGAGGTCTTCGGCTATCTGGGTGCGGGGTTCCTGCTTGCCGCCTGGAGCGCATTCGTCGTTCGGTTCGCGGGCGACAATTCGTACGGGGACGACCAGGGGGTCGTTCTGGCGGCGGGCGCGTTGCTCGCGGCCGTCGCCCTGGAGGCGCTCGGCGCCTGGCTGCGGACCGGCGACGCCCGCCGCTCGCGGGCGGCCGGGGTCGCGTTTGTCGTCGCGCTCGGATTCACCGCCGGCGCCGTGGTGACCCTCGCCGGGGTGCGCCATGTCGAGTGGCCGCTGGCCGGCGTCGTCGCCGCCGTCGCGACGTCGGCGGTCGCGCTCGTGCTCCGGGTGCTCCATCCGTCGGTCCTGACCCAGGTCGGCCTGCTCGGAGCACTCACCTCGCTCGCGGGCGCGACCCTCGCCTGGGCCGAGTCGCTCGTCGTTCCCCCGCTGTCGTTCGAAGGCGAGACCGGCGTCCCCAGCCAGGGCGGTCCGGATCCAGTCCTGCTCGTGGTCGCGACCGCCGCGTGGTGGCTCGTCGTGGCGGTCGTGTTCGGCCTCATCGGGCTGCGCGAGTCGCGGGTCGCCGAGCAGGGCGACCCGGCGGCGGAGCGGCGGGCGTCGATCAGCCGGTTCTGGGCCGGGCTCGTGGCGGTGATCGGCCTCGGTTCGGCGGTCACCCGGACCGGGTACGACGCCCGCGGCGAGTTCGGGCGCGCCGTCGACCCATGGGTCGGTGACCTCGCCCTGCTGGTGCTGTCGGCTGTCCTCGTCCAGCGAGCCTTCCGCCGCGACACCACGGCCTACGTCTACCCGGCGGCCCTCGGCTTGATCCTCGCCCTGACCGACATCAACGTCAGCTCCCTGTCCGGCGGGACCGAGGTCGCGCTGCTCGTAGAGGGGCTCATCCTGCTCGGGGTCGGGTTCGCCGCCGACCGGCTGCGCCGAAGGATCGGTGCGCCCCCGCGGCGCGGCGACGGGGCGCCGACCGGGCTCCCGATCGAGGACGCGGCGGCCCCGTCCCCGGCGCCACCCGAACCCACGGCGTCGGACGCGCTGGGCGACGAGACGCCGGCCTGATCGACCGATGACCCGGTTCGTGGTCGACGCCAGCGCGGTCATCCATCTCGCGGCCACGGAATTCGCGGTCCCCGGCCGGCACGAGCTCCTGGCGCCGACGCTGCTGCGGTCCCAGACGCTCTCCGTCCTGCACGAAGCCGTCCAGCGTGGCGAGCTGTCTCCCGACGTCGCCCGCGCCCGACTGGCACGGATCGGGCGGATGCCGATCCGGCTGCTCGGCGACGCCGTGCTCCGACGGCGCGCCTGGGAGCTGGCCGATCGGCTGGGCTGGGCCTCGACCTACGACGCGGAGTACCTCGCCCTGACGCAGCTCCAGGCCGACGCGTTCATCACCCTGGACCCGGAGCTGGCACGCCGCGCCGAGGGGATCGTCGACATGGCGTCGCTCGACGCGCTCCGTTAGGCGGCGCCCGATCTGCGGCGTCAGCTGCCCTTGAGCAGCTCGATCGCCTTCAGCAGCGGCGCGTCGCCGGAGGTCGTCAGGCCGTTCGCGCCGAGCTTCGCCAGGTCGGTCGGGGTGACGATCTTGCCGGCCGGGTTCGACTCGAGCGGGATGTCCGGCTGGATGCCCTGCTTCCAGATCTGGCGCCCGTCGCGGGTGAGCCATTCGACGGTCCCGACGAGGAGCGCCGAGCCGTCCTTGAGCGAGAACTCGTTGAGGACGGTCCCGGTGCCGAACGTCGTGTGGCCGATCAGCTTCGCCCGGCCGGCGTCCTGGATCGCCCCGGCGACGATCTCCGCCGAGCTGGCGGTTCCGAGGTCGACGAGCACGGACAGCGGCATGTCGGTCGCGAGCCCGCCAGGTTTGACTTGCTCCTTCTCGATCTTGCCGGTCTTGTCGCGCTGCTGGTAGACCACGCCGTCCTTGATGAACTGGCTGGCGATGTCGACCGCTTCGCCGACATAGCCTCCCGGGTTGCCGCGCAGGTCGAGGACGATCCCGGTGGCCCCGGCCGTCTTCGCCGCGCTGATCGCGTCCTGGACCTCCTTGCCCGAGCCGGCCGAGAACTCCTCCAGCCGGATGTCGGCGAGGGTCGTGCCCGGGATCATCGCCCACGCCACGGCCGGAACGGTGACCTTCTCGCGGACGATGCTGTAGTCGACCGGTGACGTGTCACCGTCGTGCAGGATCTGGAGCTTGACCGTGGTCCCGGCGTCGCCGCGGATCCGCTTGACCACGTCGTCGACGCTCATGCCGTCGGTGGACGTCCCGTCGACCTGGAGCACGCGATCGCCCGAGCGCAGCCCCGCCCGGTCGGCCGGACCGCCGGGGATGACCGACTGGATGATCGGGGTGCCCTGCTGGGTGTCCATGAGCGCGCCGATCCCGACGATCGAGCCGCTCAGCGCCGTGTGCTGGTCCTTGACCTCGGCCGGGGTCAGGAACCGGGTGTGGCCGGTGTCGCCGACCGCCTGGACCAGCCCGTCGATCGAGCCGTACACGAGCTTCTGCGGGTCGAGCGCCGACGGGTCGACGAAGTTGTCGTGCAGGATCTGCCAGGCTTCCTCGTAGGTGGCGAACTCGGGCGGGAGCGAGGCGGCCGCCGCCCCGCCGCTGCCGGCCGTCCCGCTGTCGGTCCGGCCCACGCCGATCCCGGCCGCGAACACGGCGACGAGGAGCAGGATCGAGCCGAGGACCTTGACCACCGACGGCAGCGTCCGCCGCGTCGACTCGGCACGCGGGGGTGCCCAGGCCGGTCGATCCTCGGCCGTTCCGACCGGGCTGGCCGGCGGCCACAGCGGGGCGTCGGTCGCGAGCGGGACGCCGCCGCCGAGCCCGGCACCCGACTGCGCCAGCGGCGCGACATCGGACCGATAGGGAAGCGGGTCGACGGGAGGCGGGCTCCCGTTGGGGTCGGCGGGGAACGGTTGCTCGGTGGTCATCGTTCGCCTGTTCGGAGGAGGTGGGTCGTGGACCAGTGTGCGGCCTCCGCGCTCAGAAGGCGTAGCGGAACGATGAAGTCCGCGTAACCCGCCGCCCGCCGTGCCTGGCCTCGGCGCGGCCGCCGTGCTATCGTTCGTGCCCAATCCCGAGTTGGTTCGTCGGAATTGCCCGGAGGCCTCCCCGAGTCGTGTCCCCCGCCTCGCTCGACCGCCCGGTCGCCGCCCCCGGCACGCTTGGCCTGCGCCGGCCGCCGGCCGGCCTGTCCGACGTCGAGCTCCAGCCGCCGACGATCGCCGCCGCCGGCGACCCGTTCACGGCCGCCCGGGTGATCCGGCTCGTGGCCTGCCTGGACCGTGGCCGGCCGCTCCGGGTCGACGACATCGCCGCGGCCCTCAACGCGCGCCATCTCGACTGGGCCTTCCGGCCGGCGGTGGTGACCGACGTCCTCCTCCAGCTCCAGGCGAACTGGCTGGTCGACTACCGGAACGGCTCGGGCATCGTCGTCGAGGACGGGCCATACGGCGCCAGCCTGACGATCGAGGATTCGAGCCGGGTCGACCCGTGGATCGTGCGCCAGCTCGAGCGCGAGCTCGCGGCCTGCCGGGCGGTGCTCGACGACTTCAGCCGCCGCGATGGGAGCGGCGCCGATGACTGACCGCCACTCCGCGACGAACGGCGGGTCGGGCCGATGCATGTGTCGGGGGCGGGCCCGACGCTGATCGTCGGTCACCCGCCGCGCTCCCCAGACCCACCTTCTCATCGGCATCCGACCAGGAGCAGACCATGACCGTGACCGGCTACGCCAGCGACCGCGTCCTCGTCGACGCGGACTGGGCCAAGGCCCATCTCAGCGACCCGAACGTCCAATTCGTCGAGGTCGACGTCGACACCACCGCCTACAGCCAGGGACATCTCCCGGGAGCCGTGGGCTGGGACTGGACGAGCCAGCTGTCCGACGGCGTCCGGCGCGACCTCGCCAGCCGCGACGACTTCTCGGCGTTGCTGTCGAACAGCGGGATCGGGCCCGACACGACCGTCGTCCTCTACGGCGACAACAACAACTGGTTCGCCGCGTTCGCGTATTGGCAGCTCAAGCTGTTCGGTCACGACGACGTGCGAATCCTCAACGGCGGGCGCAAGTACTGGCTCGACCACGGCCTGCCGATCACGACCGACGAGCCGAGCCCGACGCCGACCGACTACCGCCTGCCGGAGCGGGACGACGCCCTCCGCGCCTACCGCGACGACATCCTGCCGCGCCTCGGCGACGCCGGCCTCGCACTGGTCGACGTCCGCTCGCCGGCCGAGTACAACGGCGAGATCATCGCCCCGCCCGGCATGAGCGAGACGGCGCAGCGCGCCGGCCGGATCCCGGGCGCGGCGTCGATTCCGTGGGCCCAGACGGTCCGCGAGGACGGCACGTTCAAGAGCTCCGACGAGCTCCGCTCGCTGTACGAGGCGAAGGGCGTGACGCCCGACAAGGACGTCATCGCCTACTGCCGGATCGGCGAGCGGTCGAGCCACTCGTGGTTCGTCCTGCACGAGCTGCTCGGCTATCGCCGCGTGCGCAACTACGACGGATCGTGGACCGAGTGGGGCAGCCTGATCGGCGTGCCGATCGAGAAGCCGGTGCCGGTCGCCGTCGGCTAGGGTCGAGCCTGGCCGTCAGGCCAGGCTCTCGTCCGGGAGCAGGCGGGTCGGGTCGAGCAGGTCCGGCCCGCTTGCCATGTGGATGTCACGCGCCTCGATCCGCCAGCCGCGGTCGAGGAGCGCCCGTGCCGCCGGGTGCGGGCCAGGGATCGCCAGCCCCGTGAGCGCGCCGCCCGGCGCGTCGGCCACGGCAGCCAGCACGGCCGCCACCGGGTCGTCGTCCGGTGCGACCACGAGCCGGCCGAGCCGCGGCGGAGCCGTGAACCCGACCGCCACCGGTCGCCGGCCTTCGAGGACCGCGAACGCGCGCTGGCCCGGGACCGCGGTCCACAGCGCCCACTCGCGGGACCGATCGCGGCCGGTCAGGTCGAGCTCGAGCCGGACGGCCGCCGTCGCCTCGAGCGGCTCGACGGTCAGGGGACCCGCAGCTGCGCCGGCGGGTTCGGGACGCGGCCGGTCCCGCGGCGCCGCCAGGTAGAGCAACGGCCACCACGGCGCCAGGCCGGCGCGGAGGTACAGCGGCAGCGCCCGCGGATCGGAGGAGCTGAAGGTCAGCCGTGGCCCACGCTCGGGGAGCGCCTCCGCGAGCAGTGCGCCGCCGACGCCGCGGCCCTGGCTGGGCGGGTCGACGAACAGGTCCGTCAGGAAGCGTCCCATCGGCAGCTCGATCGCACCGGCGAACCCGACGATCGCACCATCGAGCTCCGCGACCAGCAGCCAGCCGTGGCGAAGCACGTGCTCGAGGTAGCGCGAGCCCGGGCGGTCCGGGTCGCCGACCGGTTCGTCGTTGGCCTCCGAGACCCGGGCGATCGACGGCAGGTCGGCCGCGCCGGCCGGCCGGACGATCATCCTGAGCTCGCGAGCCGTCCGGCCGCCGCCATCGCCGCGACCAGGCGGTCGTGGGGCAGGGCGTGGGCGACGATGCCGTCGCGGCCGACCATTGTCTCGGCCGCCACCAGGGCGTTCACGATCGCCTCCTCGGTCGCCTCGATCGTCGCCTCGAACAGCCCGTCGATGACCGGGTCGCGGGCCATCCGCAACCCGTCGAATGTCGGGGCCGCCGGCACTCCGGGTGCGCCGTCGATCAGTCCGCGGTTGCCGGTCGCGAAGGCGAGGATGAGATCGCCGCTGGTCGTCGCCCCCGTCCCGCCGACGCGTCCGATGCCCAGCGCCGCGCGCTGGGCGATCCGCTCGCACTGGTGCGGCAGGAGCGGCGCGTCGGTCGCGATGATGACGATGATCGAACCCGCTCCGGGGGGTCGGGTCGTCGCCCGCGACGGGCTTGGCACGAGCTCGATCGGGATCGCCCGGCCGACCGGCACGCCGTCGACAGCCAGGCGCTCGCGCCGGCCGTAGTTCGCCTGGACGAGGACGCCGAGGGTCCACCCGCCGAGCTCGTCGCCGAGCACGCGCGACGCCGTCCCGATGCCGCCCTTGAGCTCGTGGCAGACCATCCCGGTTCCGCCGCCGACGCCGCCCTCGGCGACGGCTCCGGGCGCCGCCGCGGCGAGCGCCGCGAGCGCGTCCTCGGCGGTGACGTGGAAGCCGTCGATGTCGTTCAGCCGCCCGTCCCACGTCTCGCCGACGACCGGCAGCGACCAGGCCACCTCGCCGACCGGATGAGCGGCGACGGAGGCGCGGATCAGCGCGTCGTGGACGACTCCGACGCTGTGGGTGTTCGTCAGCCCGATCGCGCCGGTCAGCTGGCCGGCCTCGCGGATCCACTCGAGCCCGGTCAGCTCGCCGTTCCCGTTGAGGCGGTGGGAGCCGGCGAAGACCGGCTCGGTCCACACGTCGCCGTCGTGGGGGACGATCACGGTGACGCCCGTCCGGACGGGCCCGACGCCGCGCACCAGCGGGCCGTCGCCACGGATGATCGTGCGGTGGCCGACCCGGACGCCGGCGACGTCGGTGATCGCGTTGAACGGACCCGGCCGTCCGGTCCCGATGGCGATGCCCAGATCCCGAGCGCGCATGGCGGCAGCGTAGCGGGCCGGGCGCTCGCCGACCGGTCGATGGCTCCGGCTCGCCTATGATCCCGGGGTGACCGCGACGCTTCCGCCGATCGTGCCGCGCCCGGCCGGCCCGCGCGGCCGCCGACCGGCCGGCCTCGTCCACCTCGAGCGGCTGCCGGAGCTCGACGCCGTCCCGCCGATGGACGCGGCCGAGGCGTTCCGTGGCCTCCCCGGGCTGGCCCTGCTCGAGAGCGCCCGGCCCGGCCGACGGGCGCGCTGGTCGTATCTCAGCGCGGACCCCGTCCGGGTCCTCGACGCGCCGGCGCCTGGGCCGGACCCGTTCGCGGAGGCGCGCCGGCTCGTCGCCCGGCTGGACCCCGGCCGGCCCGCGGGCGTCCTCGCGGACAGCGGACCGCCGTACCTCGGCGGTCTCGTCGGCTACCTCGGCTACGACCTGGGGCGGGCGCTCGAGCGTCTGCCCGCGATCGCGCCGGACGACCAGCCGCTGCCCGTCATCCGGCTGGCGCTCCACGACTGGGTGATTGCCTGGGATCGGCTCGCCGGACGGGCCTGGCTGGGCGGACGGGCCGCCGATGGCGACGCGACGCGGCTCGAGCGCCGGCTCGAGGCCGTCCGCGATCGCCTGGCCGGTGGGCCGGGCGCCGGCCCGGTCGGCGACGGACCGCTCGGCGGCTTCGCGTTCCGCTCGAGCCTGGACCGGCCCGCGTTCGAACACCGCGTCGAGGCGATCCGTGCGGCGATTGCCCGCGGTGACGTCTACCAGGCCAACCTGACCCGGCGGCTCGAGACGCCGTTCACCGGCGACCCCTGGCCCCTCTACCGCGCACTCCGGACGGGCGACCCGGCGCTGTTCGCGACCTACCTCGACCTCGGCCCGGCGCCGTCGCGAGGATCGGCAGCCGGCCCGCGGGCCATCGTGTCGGCCTCGCCCGAGCCGTTCCTGTCGGTGGACCGGTCCGGCCGAGTCGAGACCGACCCGATCAAGGGGACGCGGCCACGCGGGGCGACGCCCGAGGCCGACCGGGCCCTGGCGGCCGAGCTGCTGGCGAGCGCCAAGGACCGGGCCGAGAACGTGATGATCGTGGACGTCCTGCGCAACGACCTCGGGCGCGTCTGCCGCCCCGGCTCGGTCCGCGTGCCCCGGCTGTGCCGGCTCGAGCGGACGGCGACCGTCCAGCACCTCGTGTCGACGGTCACCGGCCAGCTCGCCCCGGACCGGGACGCGTTCGACCTGCTGGCCGCGAGCTTCCCCGGCGGGAGCATCACCGGCGCGCCGAAGATCCGGGCAATGGAGCTCCTCGAGACGCTCGAGCCGGTCCGGCGCGGCCCGTATACCGGGACGGCGCTGTGGGTCGGACCGGACGGCGCGCTGGGGTCGTCGATCCTGATCCGGACCCTCGTCGCCGACGGTCGCCGCCTGACCCTCCACGTCGGTGGTGGGATCACCTGGCGCAGCGACCCGGCCGCGGAGTGGGAGGAGACCGTCGCCAAGGCGAGCGGGCCGCTCCGGGCGATCGGCGGCCACGAGGTGGGCGGGTCGTGACGTCGTGGGTCTGGCTCGACGGCCGCCTGGTTGACGCGCATGCGCCGCATCTCAGCGTCACCGACCGCGGGTTCCAGCTCGGGGACGGCATCTTCGAGACCGCCCGGGCCCGGCGCGGGGTCGTGATCGAACTCGACGATCACCTCGCGCGGCTGCGTGCGAGCGCCGTCGCCCTGTCGCTCCAGCTCGGCGTCGGCGATGAGACGCTGGCCCGGGGCATCGCCGAGCTGCTCGTCGCCGAGGGCCTCGACGGGACCGGCGCCGGCGACGGTCCGATCGGCGACGCCGCCCTGCGGATCACGGTGAGTCGTGGCTCGCTGGAGCGACGTGGCCTGATGCCGCCGGGGTTCGAAGACGTCGAGGCGACGATCGCGATCCAGGCCTGGCCGTATGTCCAGCCGCCAGCCGATCTGCTGGAGCGCGGCGTCGCGGCGATCCCGAGCGCGGTCCGCCGCGATCCCGGCTCGCCGCTGGCCGGAGTCAAGTCGACCTCTCGCGCCGACTACGTCTATGCCCGGCTCGAGGCCACCCGGGCCGGGGCCGACGACGCGCTGTTCCTGACGACCGACGGCGCGCTCAGCGAGGCGACGACGGCGAACGTCTGGGTCGTGCTGGGCCGGCGGCTGACGACGCCCGGTCGCGATGCTGCGGTCCTGCCGGGCACGACCCGGACGTGGCTCCTGGCCCACGCGGCCGCGCTGGGCCTCGACGCGGCGGAGGCCCGGATCCTGCCCGACGACCTCCTCGCGGCCGACGAGGCCTTCCTGTCCTCGAGCGTGGCCGGGATCGTGCCGCTCTGCCGGTACGACGATCGGCCGATCGGCGCCGGCCGGCCGGGGCCGTGGTCGGCGGTCGTTCGCGAGGCGCGCGAGGCCTGGATCGACGCGGCGAGCCAGGTCCTCCCGGCGGCGTCGGATGGATCAAACGGCCGATGACCCGCGACGAGCTCATCGCCCGGACCCGGCAGCTGGTCGACGAGGGCGACCGGCTCGTGGCCAATCCGTCGTTCGCCGCCCTCCAGGTCTGGCTCCAGCTGTCCGACGAGCTGCTGAGCGCGGCATGGGGGACGATGGACCGCTACCACCTGGCCTGGCTCATGGTCGGCAAGCCGAAGGCGATCGTCCGCGGGCGCCCGATGACGGACGAGGAGGCGGCCGCCTATGTCCGTGAGGTCGCCGAGCAGAAGACCGCCGCGCTGCGGATGAGCCTCGACGCCGTCGAGCGGCAGGGGATGCCGTTCGTCGGCGAGGACGCCGGCGCCGGACGCGTCGAATCGGCGGGACCGCGCGGGGCTCGACCCGATTGAGCGAGTCCGAACCCTCGGCGCGGCTGCGCGTGCCGGCGGTCGGCGGCGAGCGTGACGTCCCCGAGCCGGATGCGATCGCCCGCGACTACCTCCTCCTGGCACTGCGGCTCGACCAGCGGATCCCGGGCCTGGTCGACGGCTTCTTCGGCCCCGCGTCCCTGAAGGCCCAGGTGGACCTCGAGCCGTTCCGTTCGCCGGTCCGGCTCGTCGCGGACGCCGGGGACCTGCTCCGCCGGCTCGACGTCGAGGTCGCCGGTGCCGGGCGCCGGGAGTGGCTCGCGCTGCAGGTGCGCGCGCTCGAGACCCACGCCGAGACCCTGGCCGGGGTCGAGCGCCCGTACGCCGAGCTCGTCGAGCGCTGCTTCGCGGTCGCCCCGTCCGCCCACGGCGACGCCGTCTTCTCGGCCGCGCGGGCCGAGCTCGACGACCTGCTCCGGGGCCGCGAACCGCTGCTCGATCGCCTCGCGGCCTGGGACGCCGGGCTCGTGGTCCCGCTGGAGCGGCTGGGGCCGATCGTCGACTGGCTCGTGGCCGGGCTCCGCCGGCGGGCGGAGCCCGTGTTCGGCCTGCCACCCGGCGAATCGCTCCGGGTGTCGCTCGTCCGCGACCAGCCGTGGTCGGGCTACAACTGGTACGACGGCGGCCTCCGCTCCCGGGTCGACCTCAACGTCGACCTGCCGATCCGGGCGCCGGAGCTCGTCGCCACGGTGGCCCACGAGACGTACGCCGGCCATCACCTCGAGCACGCCTGGAAGGAGGCCGAGCTCATCGAGCGGCAGGCCCACCTCGAGGCGAGCATCCTCGTGATCAATGCACCGGAGTGCTTCCTCAGCGAGGGCCTGGCCGAGGTCGGGCGGTCGCTTCTCCTGGACGCGGATGCGGAGGTCGAGCTGCTGGCCGAGCTCCTCGCCCGGGCGGCGCTCCCGGTCGCGCCGGACGGCGCGACGGCGAACGCGCTGGCTCGGCGAGCGATCGCTCTCCGGGCGGCCCGCTCACGGCTCCGGGCCGCCGACGTCGACGCGGCGTTGATGCTCCACGCCGAGGGACGCCCCCGTGGTGAGGTCATGGACTGGCTCGCCCGGACGGCGCTGCTCACCCCGGAGCGGGCGGCCAAGAAGCTCGAGTTCCTCGAGCATCCGCTGTGGCGTACCTACGTCTTCGTCTACAGCGAAGGGGCGGCACTCCTGGAGCGCTGGCTCGGGCAGGTTCCGAGCGGCGATCGAGCGGCCCGCTTCCGACGGCTCCTCGTCGAGCCGCTGACCCCGACCGCGATCGAGCGCGAGCTGGCCGCCGGCTGATCAGCGCGTCGCGGGGTCCGCCTCGAGCGAGCGCAGGAGGATCGTCCGGTCGGCGCCGTCACCGTCGTAGTTCGGGTACGACGGGATCCCGTACAGCCGCTGGGATCCCGGGCCGTCGTCGATCCAGAAGCCCAGTGCCTCGTGGAACCGGACCGAGCTGCGCTCCGCCGGCCAGGCGAGGGCGCGAACTCGTCGCGCGCCGTGCCGCCGGGCGTCCTCGGCGAACGCCTCGTGGAGGGCCCGGCCGATCCCGCGCCGGCGGAACCCCGGGGCGACGCCGACGAGGTGGACGGCGGCCAGCGTCGGGTCGTCCGGGCTGAGGTACCCGACGAGGAAGCCGACGATCCGGCCGTCGGCCGCCTCGGCGACCCACGACGTCCCGCTGAAGTCGATGAACCACAGCCGCGGCAGGATCGCGCGGACCCGCCGACCGCCCCACCACTCGTCGATCACGGCCAGGATCCGGGCGTGGTCGGCCTCGACCGGACGCCGGTAACGGATGTCGTCGGTCCCCGCGGGCGCCGGGACGCCCCGCTCGTCGATCATCGCGCCGACCACCAGGCCATGAGCGTCCCGAGCATGAACTCGAGCGCGATCAGCGGCGTCCCGTAGGCCTGGTCGAGGTAGTCCGGCAGCCCGAGGTCGCCGCCTTCGACGTGCGACCACAGCCAGGTCACCAGGATCGCCACGGTCTGCGCAACGAGGAAGACGAGGACCGCGACGACCACCCGGGCCGGCGAGGAGATGGTCCCCGCGGCGCCGGCGCGGACGAACAGCCCGATGAACCGACCGGTGAAGATCGACACCACGAGGAGCCCGGCCGAGTAGGAGAACCCGATCGCGAGCACGAGGTACACGGCGACCCCGATCGCGGCTCCGACGACGCCCATCAGCACGGCCCGCGCCGGGCTGCCGACGGACTCGATCGCGGTCCCGGCCGACCCGCCGCCCGCGAAGCGACGGCCCGGCGGCGTCTCCAGGCGACGGCCCGGGGGCGGCCCGGATTCGCCCGGCGTCGGGGCTGGCGACGGCGCCTCCGTGGGCTCGGTGGGTTCGCTCATCGCCGCCATCGTACCTGCCGGCCTCCCGCCCGGACGCGTGCGCTAGACTCTGCGATCGTGAGCCACCCCTCGCTCGGCCTGCCCCCGCCCGACCTGACCGCCGGCTTCCCGGCGGCCGCGGCCCGCCTCCGCGCCGCGGGCCCGCGGGTCGGAGCCCGGGCGCTCGAGATCGTGCTCAGCGAGGACCCGACCTTCGGCGAGCGCCACGACGAGCTCGCCCTGCGGCGGCTCCTGCGCGACACCGGGATCCACATCGATCGCCTGGCCACGGCGCTGGCCGCCAACGACCCGAGCGTTGCCCGGGTCTGGGCCGAGCAGATCATCCCCGTCTATCGCCGCCGCAAGGTGCCGATGGGGGACCTCGTCGAGCTGGCCGAGGCGCTGCGACAGGCGTCGTACGCGGTGCTCGCCCCGGGCGAGCGCGGGCCGGTCGACGAGGCGACGGAGCAGGCCGTCGCGGTCTTCCGCCGCCAGCGCCGGATCGCCGGGGACGGGCGGCGCCGGAACCGTCTGCTCGAGCTGATCTACAAGGGCGCCTGATCCGATGACGATCAAGTGGGTCAAGTCCGACCCGCTCGTGATGAACGGCGAGCCGTTCTGCTACGGCAGCCGGCTGACCGTCCGCCAGCTGCTCGAGGAACGGCGTCACGGCTACGACCTCACCCGGATCCTGAACGATCACCCGGAGCTCAGGCGGCTCGGCGTCGCCAGCGCGTGGGCCTATGCCGCCGCCCATCCCGAGCGCTACGCCGAGTTCCTCGCCCCCGACGGATCGGTCGTCGGGCCCGGTTTCAGTCCCGCCGAGGCGGCGCTCCTGCCACCCCATCTCAGGATCGACGGCGTCGTGGTCGACCGGGTGGCCGGCGCGGCCTGACCCGTCCCGGCGCGGCGGACCTGGTTCGCGCCGCGCGGCGCGCGAGCGTCGGCGAGCGCTCGGAGCGGCGTCCCGGGGGTCGGTCGCTGGCCATTCCCGACCTGGATGGTAGGATTTGATCGTGAGCGAAGAAACGACGACCGCAACAACGGCCACGACCGCGCCTCCCGCACCCCCGGCGAACGAGCCGGCGGCGCCGGCCGAGGCGGCCCAGTTCGACCCCGAGCGTCGGGCGACCGAGCTGGCGATCCTCGACGCCCTCCGCTCGGTCGTCGACCCGGAGATCGGGATGAACGTGGTCGAGCTCGCCCTGATCAAGCAGATCGTCCTCGGCGAGGACTCGACCGAGATCAAGATGATCCTGACGACCCCCTTCTGCCCGTATGCCGGATCGATGATCCAGCAGGTCAAGGAGGAGGTCGAGGCGGTCGTCGCGCACGACGTCAAGGTCACCCTGCTGGCCGAGCGCTGGGATCCGCGCGACGCCGGCCTCATGTGGTGACGGGGGACCGCCCAGCCGTCCGATGACGCGCGACCCCACCGACCCAGCCCGACCGGCGATCGACTCGCTCGTCGCGACCGGACGTGGCGATGACGGCACGACCGGCCTGCTGTACGGCGGCCCGCGGATCGGCAAGGACGATCTCCGAACCGAGGCCTACGGAACGGTCGACGAAGCGGTCGCGGCGCTCGGCCTGGCCCGCGCCGAGCTCGCCGGCCCCGCGGCGGACCGAACCCCCGACCTGACGCTGACCGGCCTGGCCGATGTCGTGCTGCGCGTCCAGCGCGAGCTCTTCGTCGTCGGCGCTGAGCTCGCCACCACGCCGGAGGCCTGGGATCGACTCGAGGACGGCCGCACCCGCGTATCGAGCGCGATGGTCGACGGTCTTACGGCGACGCTCGAGGACCTCGAGCGCGGCATCGAGATGCCGCGCGAGTTCGTCGTCCCCGGCGAGACCCGGGCGAGCGCTGCGCTCGAGCTGGCCCGGACCATCGTCCGCCGGGCGGAGCGTCGCTCCGTGGCGCTCGGGTCGGCCGACTTGCTCCCCGGAGCGCACCTGCTACCGTATCTGAACCGTCTGGCCGACCTCCTGTGGGTGATGGCCCGGGCGGCCGAACAGGCCGAGGCGCGATCCAGCACGCCGGCCCGAACCGACGGCCGCCGCCGGGTCCGCCCGGTGCCGGCCGGACCCACCGACGATCCAACCGACCTTCCCAGCCGAACCGAACCGAACCGAGGAGCGCAGTCCCGATGACCCAGAGCCAGAACCCGTATGCGAGCCCGTCACAGCTCGGGGTTCGACCGACCACCGCCCTGTCGGCGGGGCTCCTGACCCAGTCCTTCGCCTGGATGTTCGTCGGCCTGCTGCTGACCGGCGTCGTCGCCTGGGTGGTCCAGGGCAGTCCGACGCTCGTCAAGGCGGCGGCCGACTGGTACCTGCCCGTCATCATCGGCCAGTTCGCCCTGGTGATCGGGATCAGCGCCGGCATCCGCAAGCTGAGCGCGACGGCGGCCCTCGGGCTGTTCCTCGTCTACTCGGCGACGATGGGCGTGACCCTGTCGTTCATCTTCATCGCCTACGACCTCGGGTCGATCGCGGCGGCGTTCGTCAGCGCGGCCGGGATGTTCGGCGCCGCCGCCGTCTACGGCGCGGTCACGAAGCGCTCGCTCGCCTCGATCGGCGGCTACCTGTTCATGGGGCTGATCGGGTTGATCATCGCCTCGTTCGTGAACCTGTTCCTGTTCCAGAGCGCCGGCTTCAGCCTGGCCCTGTCGGTGTTCGGGGTGCTCCTGTTCGTCGGGCTCACCGCGTGGCACGTCCAGCGCATCGCGAACGGCGACCTCGCCGCCTACACCGGCTCGATGGAGAAGGGCGCCGTGCTCGGCGCGCTGTCGCTCTACCTCGACTTCCTCAACATCTTCCTGTTCCTGCTCCGGATCTTCGGCGGCCGGCGCTAGCGATCGGCGAGCGCACCGGGCTCGCCGGCGGGACGCTGAGCGCATGGACGCGCCGGCGCGCCTGACGGTCGCATTGACCTTCGACCACGACGCGATCTCGTCGGAGGTCGACCGCGGCGACGGGCCGGTCCTCCGATCGCGCGGCGAGTTCGGGCCACGGGTCGGCGCGCCGCGCATCCTCGGGCTGCTCGAGCGAGAGGCCATTGCCAGCACCTGGTTCGTGCCCGGTCACACGATCGTCACGTTCCCGCACAGCGTCGCCGCGATCGTCGCCGGCGGTCACGAGATCGCCTGCCACGGCTGGGCGCACGAGGACCTCGCCAGCCTCGAGCCGGCGGCCGAACGGAGCGTCATGGAACGGAGCGCCGAGG
Organism: uncultured Chloroflexia bacterium; assembly: GCA_963813705.1. GTDB lineage: Bacteria > Chloroflexota > Limnocylindria > Limnocylindrales > CSP1-4 > Chersky-267. Next base: position 505,959 of record CAWFAH010000011.1, on the reverse strand, counting down.
CGGTGACCCGTGCCTCGGGCCGGGCCCCGCGCGGCTTCCGCGCTCCGTACTGGTCGCTGTCCGAACGGACGCTCGAGGTCGCCCTCGAGCTCGGACTCGTCTATGACTCGAGCCTGATGGACGACGACGTCCGGCTCCATCGGGTGCGCCGCGGCGACGTCCATGACGCGCGCTCGGGGTCGCGGCTGGGCGAGCCGGGCCCGCTCGTCGAGGTGCCGATCTCGTGGGCCCTCGACGACTGGCCGCACTTCGAGCCCGGCGCACGCGGCGTCGGCCCGATGAGCGCCGCGTCGAAGGTCGAGGAGATCTGGACCGCGGAGCTGCGCTACGCCTGGGAGCGCGAGCCCGGCGGGGTGCTGACCGTCACGATGCATCCCGAGGCGATCGGTCGCGGCCACCGGCTGCTGATGCTGGAGCGGTTCATCGGCGCGGCGCGGGGGCTCGACGGGGTCGTGTTCGACCGGCTCGATCAAGTCGTCGAGCGCTGGGCCGCCGTCAACCCGCTGCCCGCCTGAGGCGGACCGGGCCGCCGGCCCCGCCAGCCGCGCCGCCCCGCTGACGAACGGGATCCCGGGCTGCCGGGATCAGCTCGCCCGGCGGATCGGGGGTGCCGCGGCCGGGGGACGCCGCGCCCGCGGCGTCCGGCCGAACGGCCGGTCGGACCGGAGCAGCTCGGCAAGCTCTTCCGCGGGCACCGGCCGGGCGAACAGGAAGCCCTGGCCACGGTCGCAGTGCAGCTCGCGCAGCCGGACCAGCTGGTCCTCGGTCTCGATGCCCTCGGCAACCACGCCCATCCGCAACCCGTGGGCCAGGGCCACCACCGCCTCGACGATCGGCAGGTTCGCGTCGTCCCCGGTCAGCCCGGCGACGAACGACCGGTCGATCTTGATCGTGTCGAGCGGCAGGTGCTTGAGGTACGACAGCGACGAGTAGCCGGTCCCGAAGTCGTCGAGCACGAGCTTGACGCCGAGGCGGCGCAGGTCGCGCAGCGAGACGACGCCGGCCTCCGACTCGTCCATCAGCACCGATTCGGTGATCTCGAGCTCCAGCATGCTCGGGTCGAGCCCGCTCTCGGCGAGGACCCGGGCGACCTGCTCGGCGAGGTCGGGCTGGGCGAACTGCCGGGCGGACAGGTTCACGCTCATCAGCAGCGGCCGGTCGGCGGGCAGCGCGTCGCGCCACGCGCGTGCCTGGCGACAGGCGGTCTCAAGGACCCAGCGCCCGATCGACAGGATCAGCCCGGTCTCCTCGGCAAGCGGGATGAACTCGAGCGGCGGAACGAGCCCGCGGGTGGGGTGCTGCCACCGGACGAGCGCCTCGAGGCCGACGATCCGGCCGCTGTCCAGGGCGACCAGCGGCTGGTAGTGCAGGCGCAGCTCGTCGCGCTCGACCGCCCGGCGCAGATCGACCTCGAGGTCGAGCCGCTCGGCGGTCGCGGCGCTCATTCCCGGCTCGTAGACCGCGTGCCGGCCCGACGGATGGGCCTTCGCCCGATGGAGGGCGACCTCGGCGTCGCGGACGAGCTCGCCGGGATCCGTGCGGCCGACGATCCCGACCGCGATCCCCATGCTCACCGAGACGGACCACTCGCGACCGTCGAGATCGAACGGCTCGCGAAGCACCGCATCGACACGCTCGGCGATCCGGCGCGCCTCGTCGGCCGCGCCGATGCCGTCGAGGAGCAGGGCGAACTCGTCGCCCCCGAACCGGGCTACCGTGTCGCCCGGACGGACGCACGCTTCGAGCCGCCGGGCGACGCCCTCGAGCAGGCGGTCGCCGGTCGCGTGACCGAGGCTCTCGTTGATGAGCTTGAAGCGGTCGACGTCGAGCAGGACGACCGCGACCGGAGCGTCGTCGTCGGGCCGGACCCAGGACAGCGAGTGCCCGACCCGGTCGAGCAGCAGGGCGCGGTTCGGGAGCCCGGTCATCCGGTCGTAGAGCGCCGAGCGACTGAGCTCGGCCTCGAGGCGCTGCCGCTCGCGGAGGTCGCGGACGGACACGACCTCGGCCGGCTCCCCGTCCGGGTACGGGATCCGCCGCCAGCTCACCTCGACCGGGAATGCCGTCCCGTCGCGGTGCATCGCCATGACCGTCATCGGCGCCTGCGACTCGGCGCTGAACTCGCCGGCCCGGATCGCGGCGACCGTCTCGGGCGCGGCGAAGTCGACGATCGTGCGTCCGACGCAGGCTTCGGGCTCGTAGCCGAGCAGCCGGCAGAAGGCCGCGTTGACCTCGAGGATGACCCCGTCGCGGTGGACCGCGAGCGCCTCGGAGGTGGCATCCGACAGCCGCCGGAAGCGCTCCTCGGAGATCCGCAGCGCCTCCTCGGCCCGGCTCCGCTCCTCGACCTCGTGGCGTGCGCTCTCGAGGAGATGGGCGTTGTCGAGCGCAAGCGCGGCCAGCTCGGCGAACCGGCGGAGGACCTCGACCTGGCGGGCACCGAACTCGATCGGGTGCTCGCCGGAGGCGAGCCCGAGGATGCCCATCACGGTGCCGCCCGAGGCGAGCGGGATGCCGACGACCGAGCCGAGCAGGCCCACGGGGAAGCCGGGATCCCGGCCGGGCAGCGCGTCGTAGTCGAGCGCGACCATCGGTTCGCCGGTCTCCCACACGACCCCCGAGACGCCGAGGCCGCGGGCGAGCCGGTGACCGACGTAGTCGGCATAGAGGCCTGTGCCGACGCGCATCTCGAGGTCGTTGCGCTCCGCGTCGACGAGGTAGACGAAGCCGTGGGACGTCCCGACGAGATCGCCGGCCCGTTGCACGATGGTCCCGAGGAGGTCCGTCGGGTCGAGCCGGTCCATGAGCACGACAGCGGTCTCGTTGAGCGCCGAGAGGTAGGCATCCGCGAGCTCGTTGGCCGGCTCGCCGGCAGCCGTCCGATGGGACGGCTTGGCCAGGTAGAGGTCCGCGTCGGCGGCCCGGACCAGCGCCTCCTTCGTCCGCCCGTCGTGCGGGAAGGTGGCGATCCCGACGCTGATCGACACCACCGGACCCGACGCGCCGACCTCGGCCGCCGCCGCCTCGCTGACCGCCGAGCGAATCCGGCCGGCGACCGTCTCGGCCTGGGCGTGCCCGAAGCCGGGGAGGATGACCGAGAACTCGTCGCCGCCGTAGCGATAGGCGCGGTCGCCGTCCCGGAGGGCGCTCCGGATCGCCACCGCGATCGTCCGAAGGAGCCCGTCGCCGGCCGGATGGCCGCGCGCGTCGTTGAACGACTTGAAGTTGTCGAGGTCCATCATCAGGACGGCCAGCCCGGAGGCATCGTCCGTCGCGATCGCTTCGCCGAGCTCGGTCTGGAAGGCCCCGTGGTTGCGCAGCCCGGTCAGCGCGTCGAGGTCGGCCCGGACCCGGATGGCGCGATGCGCCTCGGCGTTCTGGAGTGCGATCGAGGCCTGCCCGGCGAACAGCTTGGTCAGCTCGAACTCGTTCGGGCTGAAGTGGGACTCGTCGGCGCCCATCCGCCCGATGTTGAGCGTCCCGATGACCGACCCGCCACCGCTCAGCGGGACGACGATCATCGACTCGGGCTCGAACGGCGTGCCGGGGATCTGGATCGAGCGCGAGTCGAGGTGGGCGTCGTTCGCGAGGACCGCCTCGTTCCGGTCGATCACCCAGCCGGTGATCCCGACGCCGAGCGGGCCGACGTACTCCATGATCACGTCCGCGAACCGGTCGCGGGCCACGACCGCCCGCCGGACCGCCGCATCGGTGTCGACCCGGTAGATCGTCAGCGAGTCGTAGGCGACCACCGTCTTGAGCGAGTCGGCGATCATCTCGAGGACCGCGTGCGGGTCCAGCGTCGACAGGAGCGTCTCGTTGACCTCGAGGAGGCGGCGCTGGCTCGCGAGCTGGAGCTCGAGCTCGCGCTGCTGCTCGCGCACCCGCTCGGCGTTGTCGGCGTTGACGAACGCCTGGGCCGCGTGGCCGGCGAAGATCGACAGCGTGGCCTCGTCGTCGAGGGTGAACCGATCGCGGCCGAGCTTGGCCAGCACGATCACGCCCTCGACCCGGTCGTCGTAGGTCATCGGGACGAGCAGCATCGACTCGGGTCCGTCGGCCGGTCCGATGAGCACCCGGCGCGGATCGGTCTCGGCATCCCCGACGACCAGCGCCAGGTTGTTGGCGGCCACCCAGCCCGTGAGGCCGTCGCCGATGCGGCAGCGGAGCATCTCGCTCGTCGGCTCGTCGACGCCCATGAACGCGCCCTGGAAGGCGATCGGCTCGCACCAGCCCGTGGCGTGATCGACCCGGTAGACGCGGATGTTGTCGTGGTCGATGAGGCTGCGCGCCTCGGTCACGATCGCCTCGGCGATGCCCTGGACGTCCTGGATGCGGTTGAGCCGGGCGCTCAGGTCCTGGACCGCCCGGAGCCGTGCCGCCAGGTCGATCGTGGCCTCGTACAGCCGGGCGTTCTCGATCGCCGAGGCCATCTGGTCGGCGAACGCGGCCGCGACCTCGAGCTCCTCGGCCGGCCACTCGCGGGGCGTCTCGTGGTAGAGGACGAGGAGGCCCAGCATGCGCTCCCGGAACACGACCGGGACGTAGCACACGGTCTCGATCCCATCGCGGGCATAGATTGTGCGGAGCTCGGGCGACGTCGCCGTCGTTCCGGCGTCGTGGAGGACGTCGACGCGCCGCTCGCGGATCGCCACGACACCGTTCGCGCTGGAGTCGATCGTGAGGCCGGCTACGGCCTGGCGGAGGGCCGGGCTGAGGCCGCGGTGGGCGGCCAGGCGGAACGGATGGCTCGTGTCGTCGATCAGCCAGAGCGCCGCGCGCTCGACCGAGAACAGCGACACCGAGTGGTCGATGACGTCGTCGAACAGGCTGGCCAGGTCGGTCCGGCCGGAAACCGCCGCGGCGATCTGGCGGAGCGCGCCGTCGCGGGTGACGTCGGCGCCACCGGTCGCGGCGTTCCGCGCGGCGGACGCGTCCTTCCGCCGTCCGCGGGCACCCCGGTCGCGATCGCGCCGATACGAGACGGCCACCTGCGGTGTCGGGACCTCCCTGACGGATCCTGGGCACGGGCGAAGCCACGCCCGGTGCTCACCGTCCGGGTGCTGCGCCCACGCACCGTAGCCCCCGCTCCCTCGCGCGCGCGATGACCCGACAGTCCTACGACCGCCGGCCGGCCGGCCGAGCGGTCAGCCGACGTGGACCCGGATCGTGTGGTGGCCGCGTGCGCCGTCCGGGGCGGGCGGCGAGACCTGGTCGGTCTGGACCTGACCCGCCCCGTCGGTCGACCGGACCTCGATCGTATGGTCGCCGGACGGCGCGTTCCAAGCGACCTCCCACTGGACCCAGGTCGCCTTCGAGATGGCCGCCGACAGGGTGGCCGGCTGCCAGTCGCCCTGGTCGATTCGGATCTCGACCTTCGAGATCCCCCGATCCGGCGCCCAGGCGACCCCGGCGACGGCCACCGCTCCGGGCGCGAGCCCCGCTCCGTCGCGCGGCACGTCGATCCGCGACTGGGTCAGGATCGGCGCCTCCTTCGCCCAGCCGAGCGGGACCCAGTAGGCGTCGAACGCCTCGAGCGTCGTCAGCTCGATCTCGGCGAGCCACTTCGTGGCCGACACGTAGCCGTACAGTCCGGGCACGATCAGCCGCGCCGGGTAGCCGTGCTCGACCGGGAGCGGCTCGCCGTTCATCCCGAGGGCGATCATCGGATCGCGCGACGGGTCCATGGCCCAGGCGGTCGGGAACCCGACCGTGAACCCGTCGACCGAGCGGCCGACGATCTGGGTCGCCGCGGGGTGGACGCCCGCCATCCCCAGGACGTCGCGGAGGTGGACGCCGCGCCACAGCGCGTTGCCGACGAGATCGCCGCCGACCAGGTTCGACACGCAGCCGATCGTCACGTACTGCTCGAAGATCGGCATCGCCGCCAGCTGGTCGTAGGTGAAGCTGAGCGGCTTGTCGATCATCCCGCTGACCTTGAGCGTCCAGGTCGCGACGTCGACGCGGGGCACGATCAGGGCCGTGTCGATCCGGTAGAACCGGTCGTTCGGCATCACGATCGGGGTGATGCCCGGAACCGGCAGGGAGGTGTCCGGGGCCAGCGGCGCCGGCGACAACCCGGCGACGGGAAGGCTCGACGCCGCGGGCTCGATCGAGTGGGCGCCCTGGAGGAGCGCCCGGCCGAGGTACCCGACGGCCAGGGACCCGACGGCCAGCGAGCCGGACACGACGAGGAACCGGCGACGGTCCCAGTCGGGCATCGGCCGGGCCCCGCGGCCGGTCCAGCGCCGGGGCGTCCGGATCGTGCCGGAGGCCCTCGAGCCGTGCGCGGCGTCGGTCAGGAAGCGCAGTGTCATCAGCGCGGCGCCGAGGGACACGGCGACCGTGATCACCGACAGGACCGGCGAGTTCAGCGCCAGGCGGAGCGATGCGAACAGGGCGACCGCACCGAAGACGGCGAAGCCGGCGTTCGCAGCCGTCGGCCGCGTCCGGGCCACGAGCCCGAGTCCCCCGCCCACGGCCAGCGCCACGACGAGGATCAGGACATTGAGCGCCAGCTTGTCGTTCGTGCCGAACAGCGACACGACGAGGTCCTTCGCGCCGGGCGGCTGCAGGTCGACGACGAGGCTGCCGACCGCGACGACGAGCGACGGCGCGCCGGCGACGAGCCCGGCCAGGATCTCGCCGACGGCGATCGCGACCGCCACGGCGACCGCCCCGGCCACGAAGAACGCCCAGCTCCGCGTCGGCGGAGGCTGGGGCGGCGGGTCGAGTGGGACGGTTGGCACTGGCATCGAATTGGTGTACGCCAGTCTGCCACCGTTGGACGCATCGGCCCTCGACCGGGTCCTACGATGGACGTCGTGGACCATGCCGATCACGTTCGGCTCATCCGGGACGGAGTCGCCGGCGCCGGGCCAGCCTGGGCCGATCTCGGCTCAGGCGGCGGCGCGTTCACGCTGGCCCTCGCCGACCTGCTCGGGCCGGCCGGAACGATCGTCTCGGTCGACCGCGACGCGGGAGCGCTCCGGCGTCAGGCCGGCGAGCTCCGCCAGCGGTTCCCGGCGGTCGCCCTCGAGCCGCGCGTGGCCGACTTCAGCCGCCCGCTCGGATTGGCCGGGCTCGACGGGATCGTGATGGCAAACTCGCTCCATTACGTTCGCCACAAGGCGCCCGTCCTGGAGCTCATCCGGGGCTACCTCCGCGACGGCGGGCGGCTCGTCCTGGTCGAGTACGACGCCGACGCCGGCAACCCGTGGGTGCCGTACCCGCTGTCGTTTGCGACGTGGCAGGGGCTTGCGACGGAGGCCGGCTTCCGCGACACCCGCCGGCTCACCGCCGTCCCCAGCCGCTTCCTCGGCTCGATCTATTCCGCGGTCAGCGTGCGCCGCGACCGTCACGAATCCGGGGCTGCGCCGTCCACATGGACGGCGCGGGCCCGGGCGCCGGCGAACGACCGCGAAGGATCATGATGCGCACGCCGGGCGCGCAGGACCTGAGGGGAATCCGAATGCGCTCACGTGCTGTTGGTATCGGCGTCGTCGCGATCGTCCTGGCCGGCTGCACCGCCGTCGCCCAGCCGTCGGCGAGTCCATCTGCGTCGACCGCGGCCACCGTGGTGCCGAGCCTCCTCCCGTCGCCGACCGCGACCGCGGCCGCCTCCCCATCCCCGAGCCCGAGCCTCGCGGCCGGGCCGACCTGGCAGGTGGTCGGGACGGCCACCGGCGGCGACGTCGTCGGATTCGCGGGCGGGTACGTCGCCCTGGGTGGACCGGCCGACGTGGAGTTCTCGACCGACGGGGCGACCTGGACGCCGGCCCGGCTCCCCTTCCACACGTCGAAGGATCCCCACGGCATCGCGCTGGGCGCCGGGGCATCGACGCTGGCGACCGACGGCCACAGCGTCGTCGTGGTGGGCAGCTACTCGCACGTTCCGTGCAAGCCCGCGAACGGCACCGTCGGCGGCGGCCCCGAGTGCCCGACCTCGCCGATCTCGTGGGTGAGCACCGACGGCACGACCTGGCACAGCTCGTATCCGTGGCGCGGCCCGGGAGCTCCGAAGCCCTACACGCAGGGCAACGGGTTCAGCAGCGTCTGGGCGGTGCCGACCGGCGGCTGGGACGCGGCCGTCGCGAACGTCGCCGGTGAGGCCGGCGCGGCCGGCGCCATCTTCCACTCGGCGGACGGGCTCGCCTGGGCGGCGCTGCCGGCCAGCCCGCCCACGGCGTACAAGGGGTCGCCGAACCCCCCCGAGCTGTGGCATCTCGGGCTCGCCGACGCGAGCGGCGTGCGACTCGCCGGCGGCTACTGGTACCTGACCGGCGGCGACTCGGTCGCCCGGCTGTTCAGCTCGCCGGATGGGCACGCCTGGACCGCGCTCACCGGCTTCCCCGGGAACGGGGTCAATGCGGACGTCGCCCTCCCGCCGGATCCGGCCCTCGCTCCGCTGTGGATCGTCGGCGGCCGTAACGCGTCGTCCGTCCCGGCGCTATGGACCTCCGCCGATCTCACGACCTGGACCGAGCACCCACTCCCGACCGCGGCGCCGACGGTCGAGGGTACCGTCAGCTCGGTCGCGGCCACGCACCTTGGCTATGTCGCGGTCGCGCTGTTGACCGACGGTCCGGACGGCACGCCCTACCACGCCTCCTGGCTCAGCCCAGACGGCGTGACCTGGACCGCGCTCCCCGCAGCAGGCCCGTCAGGCAACGACGGCCCCGACCTCATCACCGACGGCCCCGCCGGGATCATCGGCTTCGACGTCTACAACGGGTCGGAGGTCCCGCCCGGCGTGTGGATGCTCAAGTAGGCCCCGCTCGCGTTGACGCCCCTTCCGGCTGACCTGTAGACTCAATCCCGACAGATTCAGTCGGAATTCGAGGGTCGTCTCCTGAGCACCCGCACCCAGTTCCACGGCAGCGGCGCCGTCTCGTTCAGCACGAAGGGCGAGTACGGCGTCCGGCTCATGGTCCAGCTCGGTCGCCACTATGGCGCCGGGCCGGCGAGCCTGGCCGAGATCGCCGCCGAGGAGGAGCTGCCGCGGCCCTACCTCGAGCAGCTCGTGATGAGCCTGCGCGATGCCGGGCTCGTCGTGTCGACCCGGGGCGCCCACGGCGGCTACGAGCTCGCCCGCTCGCCGGCCGAGATCCGGATGGCCGAGATCCTGCGGGCGCTCGAAGGTCCGATCGCGCCGATGATCTGCGCCACCGAGGACGATCACGCCGCCCACGAGCCGGCCTGCGACCGAACGGCCCGCTGCTCGGTCAACCTGTTGTGGGTCCGGATCCGCGACGCGATCAGCGGAACGCTCGAGGGCATGACCCTGGCCGACCTGGTCCCGCAGCGGCTCGTCGTCGCCGATCCGCAACCGGGGACCCGACCGACCGTCCCCTCTGAGCCGCTGGGCGTCTGACCGGCGACGAACCGAACCTGGAACGAGGAGCCAACCACGCCGTGACCACCGACAACGACCTCGTCATCCGCGACCTTAAGGTCGCCCCGATCGCCGACCCGGAGCGGGAGATCCTCAAGGGGATCGACCTGACCGTCGGCCCCGGCGAGGTCCACGCGATCATGGGACCCAACGGCTCGGGCAAGACGACCCTCGCCTACGCCCTGATGGGTCATCCGGCCTACGTGGTCACCGGCGGTTCGGTGACCTGGCAGGGCCGCGACGTGCTCAAGCTGAGCCCCGACAAGCGCGCTCGGCTCGGGATGTTCCTCGCCTTCCAGTACCCGACGGCCATTCCCGGGCTGAGCGTCGCCAGCTTCATCCGCTCGGCGCTCAACGCGAAGCTGCAGGGGATCGACAAGGATCCCAACGTCGACCCGACCGACGCGGTCAAGGGCGGCCTGAACATGGGCCAGTTCCGGCGGCTGATGCGCGAGAAGATGGCCCTCCTCAAGGTCGACGACTCGTTCGCCACCCGCTACGTCAACGAGGGCTTCTCGGGTGGCGAGAAGAAGCGCCTCGAGATGCTCCAGATGGCGGTCCTCGAGCCGCGGATGGCGATCCTCGACGAGACCGACTCGGGGCTCGACATCGACGCGCTGCGGATCGTCGCCGAGGGCGTCAACGCGATGCTCAACCCGGACATGGGCGTCCTCCTGATCACCCACTACCAGCGTCTGCTGAACTACATCACCCCCGACGTCGTCCACGTGCTCGCTCTCGGGCGGATCATCAAGACGGGCGGCAAGGACCTGGCCCTCCGCCTCGAGGACGAGGGTTACGGGCCGATCCTCCGGGAGGAGGGCTACGAGGCCGACGTGCCCGACGAGGCCCTCCACCTGCCGGCGGAGCCGGCCGAGGTCGCGAGCTGACGATGGCCCTGACCTCCGATCGACCGATCGCCGAGCGGCTGGTCGACGATCACGTCGTCCGGTTCGACCCCGTCGCCCTGCGCGCCGACTTCCCGATCCTGTCGGCGCCGACGCACTCGGGCCGGCCGCTGGTGTACCTCGACTCGGCAGCGAGCAGCCAGAAGCCGGAGGTCGTGATCGCCGCTCTCGACACCTACTACCGCGAGTACAACGCGAACGTCCATCGCGGGATCTACGAGATCGGCGAGCGGGCGACGGCGGCCTACGAGGCGGCCCGCGCGAAGGTCGCGGCGTTCATCGGCGCGGACGATCCCCACGAGATCGTGTTCACCCGGAACGCCACCGAGGCGATCAACCTGGTCGCCTACAGCTGGGGTCGCCGGAACATCGGCCGCGGCGATGCGATCGTGCTGACCGAGATGGAGCACCACGCCAACCTCGTCCCGTGGCAGCTCCTCGTCCAGGAGAAGGACGGCGACCTCGAGTTCATCCCGATCACCGACGACGGGCTGCTTCGGCTCGACGTTCTCGACGTCCTCCTGCGGCTCAAGCCGAAGCTCGTCGCGTTCACCCACGTCTCGAACACGCTGGGCACGATCAACCCGGTCCGCGAGATCGTCGACCGGGCGCACGCCGCCGGAGCGCTCGTCCTCGTCGACGGGGCCCAGGCCGTGCCCCACGTGCCGGTCGACGTGAAGGCGCTCGGAGCGGACTTCTACGCGTTCAGCGGACACAAGATGCTCGGCCCGATGGGCTCGGGTGCGCTGTGGGCGCGACGCGAGCTCCTCGAGGCGATGCCGCCCTTCCTGTCCGGCGGCGAGATGATCCGCGAGGTCCACCTCCGCCGGAGCGACTGGAACGACATCCCCTGGAAGTTCGAGGCGGGCACCCCGGCCGTCGGTGACGCGATCGGCCTGGGCGTCGCGGCCGACTACCTGTCGGCGCTCGGGATGGCGGCCGTCCGCGATCACGAGCGCGACCTCGTCGCGTACGCGCTGGAGGCGCTCCCACGGTCGGTCCCGGATATCGAGCTGTACGGTCCCACGGACCTCGACCGGCGCGGCGGGGTGATCCCGTTCAACCTGCCCGGGATCCATCCGCACGACGTCGCCCAGATCCTCGACCGGTTCGCGGTCGCGGTCCGCGCCGGCCACCACTGCACGATGCCGCTCCACGAGCGGCTCGACCTCGCGGCCACGGCGCGGGCCAGCTTCAGCGTCTTCACCACCCGATCCGACATCGACGCCCTGGCCGCCGGCCTCGTCGAGGTCGAGAAGGTCTTCCGAGGCTGACGATGGACACCGGCGGATGCCTGCGCCTGTTCGGGATCACGAGCCTCGTGCTCGGCACGCTGTTCGGCGCGATCCGCTTCCGCTCGGTACGCTGACGACGATGGACGACCTCTACCGCGACGAGATCCTCGAGCACTACCGGCGCCCCCACAACTTCGGCGTCCTCGAGTCGCCGACGGTCAGCCACGAGGGCGCGAACCCGCTGTGCGGCGACCGGATCACGATGCAGGTCGGGATCCGCGACGGGAAGGTGGCCGAGCTCGCCTTCACGGGCCGCGGCTGCGCGATCAGCCAGGCGAGCGCGAGCCTGCTCACCGACGAGATCAAGGGAATGACCGTCGAGGCGGCGGCGGCCTACCGCGCCGACGACCTGCTCGACCTGCTCGGGATCGAGATCAGCCCGGCGCGGCTGAAGTGCGCGATGCTCAGCCTGCAGACCCTCGACGCCGCGCTCGCCGAGCTCGACGGGACGACCGCCGGGACGCCGGCCAGGGCGGAGCCGTCATGAGCCAGTCGGGCTACCACTGCTCGTGTCGCTGGCCGGCCTGAGCCGGCGCCGACCACCCGTCTCCCCACCCACCTGCCCGTCGCAGGTCCCCAACCGGAGCCCCAGAACCATGCCGAAGTCGTACGCGGATCTCCTTCGCGAGGCCCGCTCCCAGATCCGCGAGGTCAGCCCGCAGCAGGTCGACGCCCTCGCCCCCGGCGGGGCCGTCGTCGTCGACGTCCGCGAGGCGTCCGAGTGGGAGCAGGGCCATATCCCGGGCGCCGTCCACATCAGCAAGAGCTACCTCGAGCAGGACGTCGAGGGCGCCGTGCCGGATCGGAGCCGGCCGGTCGTCCTCTACTGCGCCGGCGGCGTTCGCTCGCTGTTCGCCGCCCAGACCCTCGCCGAGATGGGCTACGAGGACGTCGCCTCGATGGCCGGCGGCTTCCAGCGCTGGAAGACGCAGGGGCTGCCGTGGACCGTCCCGCCGGCGCTCACGGCGGAGCAGAAGCAGCGCTACAGCCGCCACCTGCTGATCCCCGAGGTCGGGCTCGAGGGCCAGGCGAAGCTGCTCGACTCGAAGGTCCTGTTCATCGGGGCCGGCGGGCTCGGCGCTCCGGCGATGCTCTACCTCGCGGCCGCCGGCGTCGGCACGATCGGGGTCGTCGACTTCGACGTGGTCGACCTGTCGAACCTCCAGCGCCAGGTCATCCATACCAACGACCGGATCGGCGAGAAGAAGGTCGACTCCGCGCGCAAGACCCTCCAGGCGCTCAACCCGGACGTCACCGTCGTCGCCCACGACGAGATGCTCGTCGCGGACAACGTCGAGCGGATCATCGCCGGCTACGACGTGATCGTGGACGGGACCGACACGTTCGAGACGCGCTACCTGCTCAACGACGCGGCGGTCATCGCGAACATCCCGGTCGTCCACGCCAGCGTCTTCCGGTTCGAGGGCCAGCTCACGGTGTTCAAGCCGTACGACGGCCCGTGCTACCGCTGCCTCTACCCGACGCCGCCGCCGCCGGAGCTCGCCCCGGGCTGCTCGGTCGCCGGGGTCCTCGGGGTCGTACCCGGGATCATGGGCCTGCTACAGGCCAACGAGACGCTCAAGCTCCTGCTCGGGATCGGCGAGTCGCTGGCCGGCCGGCTGCTCCTGTTCGACGCGCTCGACGCGTCGTTCAGCGAGCTGCGCCTGCGCCGCGACCCGGCCTGCCCGGTCTGCTCCGACGCCGCCGTCGAGGCGCGCCGCGCCGGCCGCCCGCTGGCCGTGGCGACCGTCGGCGCCGATGCCCCGTTCGCCCTCGGCGGCCCGGGGCTCGGATCGGCTTCGTGAGCGTCGTGCGCATCCCGCCGGTCCTCCGCGCGAGCGTCGGCGGCGCGAAGCAGGTCGACGTCGCCGGGGCGACGGTCGGCGAGCTCCTCGACGGTCTCGTGACCGCCCATCCGGGCCTGCGCGACCAGCTGTTCGGCCCGGACGGTGATCTCAACCGATTCGTCAACGTGTACGTCGACGGGCAGGACGTCCGCTACCTCGACGGGACGGCGACCCCGGTCGGGGCCCGCGACGAGCTCGTGATCCTGCCGGCGATGGCCGGGGGCGCCTGAGGCCGACGGCCGGGTGAGCGCCTATCCCGATATCGTCGCGGCGATCGGCCACACGCCGCTCGTCGAGATCGCCCGGCTGTCGCCGCGGCCCGAGGTCCGCCTGTTCGCCAAGCTCGAGATGGCGAACCCGACCGGCTCGGTCAAGGACCGGGTCGCCAAGGCCCTGATCGACGACCTGGAGGCGTCCGGCCGGCTGGGACCCGACTCGATCATCCTCGAGCCGACCTCGGGGAACACCGGCATCGCGCTGGCGATGATGGGGCGTCGCCGGGGCTACCGGGTGGTCCTCGTGATGCCCGACAACATCACGACGGAGCGGCGCCAGATGGCCAGCCTGTTCGGGGCCGAGATCATCGACTCGCCCGGGAGGCTCGGATCGAATGGCGCGATCGCCGTGGCCAAGGAGCTCGCGGCGGCCGATCCCCGCTACGTGATGCCGTACCAGTACGGCAACGCGGCGAACCCGCGGGTCCACGAGGAGACGACCGGACCCGAGATCCTGGCCGACTGCCCCGGGATCGACGCGTTCGTCGCGGGGCTGGGAACGGGCGGCACGCTCATGGGCGTCGCCCGCTTCTTCCGGCGGGCGAAGCCGGGCGTCCGGATCTACGCCGCCGAGCCGCTGCCCGGCGACGCGGTCCAGGGCCTGCGCTCGCTCGACGAGGGGTTCGTGCCCGAGATCTTCGACCCCGGTCTGCTCGACGGGAAGTACCTCGTCTCGAACCGCGATGCCGTCGCGGCGCTGCGCGACCTCGTCGTCCGCGAGGGGATCTTCGCCGGGCCGTCGAGCGGGGCGGTGCTCGTGGCCACGGCGCGGGTGGCCGCGTCGATGACCCGCGGGACGATCGTGGCGCTCTTCCCCGACGGCGGCTGGAAGTACCTCTCGGCGGGTGCCTACACGCGCGACCTCGACGAGATGGAGGCCGACCTCGAGGGCGGCGTCAACTGGTGGTAGGCCCGCCTCGTCCTGGACCGGCCTCGGCCAGCCTTCCGGCGTCGATCCGGACGGCGATGATCGAGCACGCCCGGGCCGGCTACCCGAACGAGGCCTGCGGGATCGTCGTCGGCTCCGGCCTGCCGGCCGAGGGTGGCCGGGCGCTGCGCTTCGCGCCGACCGGCAACGCCGCCGCATCGCCGTACCGCTATGAGATCGACTCGGGCGACCTGCTCCGGCTGACCCTCGAGACCGACGACGCCGACGAGGCGTTCTGGGCGATCGTCCATTCGCACGTCCGCTCGCCGGCGAGGCCGTCGCCCACGGACGTCGGGCTGGCGTTCTACCCGGACGCGCTGTACGTGCTCGTCTCGCTCGCCGAGACCGAGGCCGACCCGACGACGGGCGACCCGGCGATCCGGGCCTGGCGGATCGTCGACGGCGACGTCTTCGAGGTCCCGATCGTGGAGTGAGGACCGCGTGGCCCCTGCTCGCGGGGATCGGCGCGCTGGCCGTTGGCACGGCCCTCGGCTGGGCTCCCGGCCTGGTCGACGCCCTCGTCGCGCCGCCCGCGATCGTCCGGGCCGCGCTCGTCGCCGGGAGCCTGATCCTCGGGCTGTGGCTGCTCGGCCGGGCGGTCGCGCGGATCGGGGCCGCTCAGGGCAGCGATGCCGAAGCGGTAGGACCGCTGGCCGCCGCGACGCCGACGCCGGCCGCCACGCCCGCCGAGCGCGACCTCGCCGGGCTCGTCCGGGCGGTGCGCCTCGTGTTCCTCGCGGTGGCGGCCTTTGCCGCGGCGGGCGGCTGGCTGCTCGGCAGTGCGCTGCCGCTCGTCGTGGCGCTCGTCATCGCCGGGGTCGATGTCGTCGAGACCACGTTCCTGCTGCTCGTCGTGGCCGTGCGCCGGCCGGGCTCCGCCGGGCGCTGAGCGGGTCCGATCAAGCGCCCCGGACGCGCCGGCAGCTGGCCGGCGGACGCGGCTCGATCAGCGACCGGCGGACAGCCCGCTCAGCTCGGCGACCGGCGGATCGGTGGCTTCGTCGGCGACCGGCGGATCGGTGGCGTCGTCGGCGACCGGCTCGACGCCCTCCCGGACCACGAGGACCGAGCACGGAGCGTGAACCAGCACGTGCCGGGCGACGCTGCCGAGGATGATCCGGGTCAGGCCGGTGTGGCCGCGCGTGCCCATCACGATCAGGTCGATTCCCTCGGCGGCGGCGGTTGCCACGATCTCGGGGGCCGGGTCGCCGTCACGGACGACCGGGGTGGCGAGGTGGTCGGGTCCGCCGAGCTCGTCCGCCCGCCGCTCGGCGAGATCGGCGTGCTGTCGATGGACGGTCTCGATGGACTCGGCATAGGGCTCCATCACCTGCTCGGCCATCCCGGGTCCCGCGCCGACCCACGACACGCCGGCTTCCGCCACGCTCAGGACCGTCACCGGCAGGCCGGCGAGGATCGGCCATGTCTCGAGGATCCGGGCGGCTCCGGCAGCCCCGGCCGAGCCGTCCTCGGCGAGGAGGATGGATTCGATCCGCGGTCGACGCACGACGAGCACCGGGCACGGCGCGTGGTCGACGATCCCGGACGAGGTCGAACCGAGGACCGCCGTCTCGAGCCCGCCGTGGCCGCGCGATCCGACGACGACGAGGTCGGCCTCGAAGGCGCGCGCCTCGTCGACGATCGACCGCACCGGGTGGCCGGCCAGGAGGGCGTGATCGACGCCGATGCCGGGCCGCGTGATCTCGCGCTCGGCGGTCTCGACCGCGGTCCGGAGGCGGGCGACCTGATCGTGCTCGTGGGGCTCGCCCTGCGCAGGGACGACCGGCACCCACGCCAGCGCGAAGGACTCGGAGCCGTGCTCGAGCACGCCCACGACCCGGATCCGCGAACCGGCGGGGAACGGCAGGCTCGCGACGAGATCGCGGGCACGATCCGAGGAGATGGAACCGTCGATTGCGAGCAGCAGGCGCATGGCGAGCCTCCTTTTGCCCGTCCATCGTGCGCCGTGGCCGGCCCATCCGGCTCGGGCCGAACCGCCCGAATCGGCCGGGCGCTGGTGCCCGGGCCGGCACGGTCACGCCTGCGTCCGAGCGTGGCGTCCGGCCTGGCCCGCAGTCAGCCGCGTCGGGCGAGGGCGGCGAGAACGGCCTCGACGGTGAGGGTCGCCCCGAGCCCGAGCGTGCCGCCGATCCGCGCGGCCGGTGGCGGGGCGATCCCGGCGCTCGCGAGGAGGGCCGCCCGGTCGGGCGCGAAGACGTCGAACGGCGCACCGTCGGCGATCACCTGCCCGTCGCGCATGACCACGATCCGTTCGAAATGGTTCGCCGCGAACTCCATGTCGTGGGTGATCGCGACCACCGTCCGGCCCGTCCGGGCGACCGCGTCGACGATCCCGCCGATCCGGCGGACGCCCGGATCGTCCTGACCGGTCGTCGGCTCGTCGAGCACGAGCACCGCCGGCTCCATCGCCAGGACGCTTGCCAGCGCGACCAGCTTCCGCAGCGACAGGTCGAGGTCGTACGGGTTCGTGAGGCGCGAGCCGGTCAGCCCGACCGCCTCCAGGGCAGCGTCGACGGCACGCCTGGTCTCGTCCGAGCCGCGGCCGAGGTTGCGCGGCCCGAACGCGACCTCGCGCTCGACCGACCGGTCGAAGAGCTGGTCGTCCGGGTTCTGGAACACGAACCCGACCCGCGCCGCGAGGCGATGGACCGGCTCGCCGGCGATGTCCGCGCCATCGATCGTCACCCGACCGGCGGTCGGCCGAAGCAGCCCGTCGAGGTGCTTCGCGAGGGTCGTCTTGCCCGATCCGTTCTGCCCGACGATCGCCACCGTCTCGCCCGGCTCGAACGTCAGCGACACCCCGCGGAGCGCGTCGACCCCGGTCGGATAGCGATGGGCGAGGCCGTCGACCGCGACCCGGGCCGTTGCCGCCGCGCCCGACGGCGCCCAGGCCGGCGCCGCGTCCGAAGTGGCGGACACGTCCGGGGTGGTGGGCCACGGTCGGCGCCGTCCATCCAGCGCGGCGGCGATGGCCGGCTCGTCGAACGCCAGCCGCGGATCGAGCCCGGCCGCCTCCGCCAGGCGGACGAGCGTCGGGGGCGTCAGCCCGATCGGCTCCAGGCGGGCGCTGCCGAGCGCGCGACCGGGCTCGCCGACGGAGACCGCGTGCCCCGCGTCGAGGACGACGCACCCGTCGAGCCCGCCGAGGATCGCCGGATCGTGCTCGGTGCACAGGATCGCACTGCCGTCGCGCGCGAGCTCGGCCAGCAGGGCGGCGACCGCCGCGGTCCCGGCCGGATCGAGCTGGGCGGTCGGCTCGTCGAGGACGAGGAGCCCCGTCCCCATCGTCACGATGCTGGCGATCGCCACCCGCTGCTGCTCGCCGCCCGACAGGGCGAACGGCTCGCGGTCCGCGAGGTGGCCGATCCCGAGCCGGGCGAGCACCGCGTCGATCCGGCCGTCCATCTCGGCGCGCGGCACGCCGAGGTTCTCGAGCCCGAAGGCGAGCTCCTCGCGGACGGTCAGCTTCGACGCCGACAGCTGGTTTGCCGGCGTCGAGAACACGATCCCCACGCGCCCGATGAGCTCGCTCCCGGTCGCGTTGCCGAGCGCCAGCGCGCCGAGCACGGCCCGCCCCGAGAGCTGGGCGCGGACGACCCGCGGGATGAACCCGGCGGCCACGAGCGCCACGGTCGACTTCCCGGCCCCGGTCCGACCGGCGACGCCGATCCGCATCCCGGGATCGACCGCCAGGTCGATCCCGTCGAGCGCCGGCTCGCGCCGGCCGACGTAGCGGACCCCGACCGCCTCGAGCCGGAGGCCCGGCGGCGCGTCGGTGGGCAGCGCCGCGGTGGATGCCGCGGGCGCGTCGACCGTCTCGCTCACCGGCCGAGCGCCCCGGTCAACGCGGCGATCACGACGGCGACGACCCCGGCCAGGAACGCCAGCCGCAGCCAGCGATCGCCTGGCGGGTCGACGACCAGGCGGTACGCGCTGCGGCCCGGGCGCGCCCCGAACCCGCGGGCCTCGAGCGCGAACGTCCGCTCGCGAACGTCGATCAGCGACCCGAGCAGGACCGGCCCGATGAGCGGCACGAGCGCCCGGATGCGCTGGCCGAGCGAGCCGCGGACGGCCAGCCCGCGCGCCTGCTGGGCGTCGAGGATCGAGCCCGCCCGCTCCTGCATCCGGGGCACCATCTGGACCGCCGACAGGACGACGAAGGCGAGACGGTGGCTGGCGCCGCGGGCGACGAGCGCCTCTAGCAGGTCGTCGGCCAGGGTCGTGAACAGGAACGTCACCAGGGCCAGGAAGGCGACGACGATCCGTCCGGCCGAGATCAGCCCGAACGTCAGGCCCTCACGGGTGATCGCGAACGGACCGACGACCACGAGCCGGTCGCTCGCCCCGGGGAAGAACAGCGCGTTGACGACGACGATCGAGCCGAGGAGGACCGCCGGGATCCGCAGCGCCCGGAGGATCGGGCCGCCGAGGCCGGTCGACCACGCGGCCGCCGCGACGATCGCGAGGATGACCGGCAGGACGACCGGCGGGAGCAGGAACGTGGCCAGCAGGACGAGCGCGACCGCCAGCAGCTTCGTGATCGGGTTGCGCCGATGGAGCCAGCTCGTTCCGGCCCGGTAGTAGCCGGTCGCGGTCGACATCGCGCCTCGCGATCAGCCGATCGAGCTCAGACCGCGACCGTCGCCTCGCCCCGGCTGAACATCGTCCGGACGGTCAGCGGCAGGGCGCCGAGAATGAGGAAGACGACCGTGTACGAGATCGTCTTGTCGAGCGGGTCGCTCGTCAGCCCCTGGGCGAACGCGGACTGGAAGATGTTGAGCCCGAGCGTCCGGAACAGCGCGACGAGCGCGTCGGTGCCGCCGCCGGTCACGCCACCGAACACGCCGGCCGCGATCGGCGCCGAGATCGCGGCCGCGACGAGGCCCGTGGTGAGTCCGCCGATCCAGACCGGGAAGAACCGGGCGTTGTCGCCGCGATGAGCCCAGTACCACGCGCCGGCGCCGACCAGCAGCGCGACGACGGCCACGCCGATGAGCCCGGCCGGATCGGGCAGGGCCAACCCGGACAGGTTCGCCCCGCCGAGGAAGTCGTCCTTCGTCCCGTCGGCGTTCACGCCGGTGACCGTCGAGAAGTAACCGCTCGGGCTGAACAGCAGGCGGAGCACGACGAACACGAGGACGAACGCGGCGACCGCCGTCGCGCCGCTGAGGTAGGACCGGATCCGCGGGTCCTCGGGGGCGAACTTGAAGACGGTCCGGGCGCTCAGCCAGGCCACCACGATCGCCAGGACCGCGATCCCGGTCCCGATCAGCACGAACTGGGCCTGGTTGGCGGTGGCCTGGCTCGGGTCGTCGGGGAAGAGCTCGGGCAGGCCGATCGTGTTCTGAACGACGAGCAGGGCGATCCCGGCCGCCGCCACGCCGGCCGCCAGGGCGAGGAACTGGCCGACCCGCGAGTCGTCGGTCCGGATCCGGAACACCCCGCGGCCGGCCCAGAAGCCGGCCATCAGGCCGATCACGCCGGCCACCGGGGCGAAGAAGGCGATCGTCGGCCCGGCGCCGCCGGGAACCGGCAGGATCGACCAGATGAGGTTGGCGAGGATCCCGGTGAGGGCGCCGGCCCACGGACCGGCCAGCGCACCGACGAGGACCGTGCCGATCGAGTCGAGGTAGATCGGCAGCCGGAGGGCGACGATCAGGGCTCCAACGGCGAGGTTGATCGCGATCGCGACCGGGATCAGGGCCAGGGTCGCGGTCGAGAAATCGCGCGACCGGACGAGGACGATCGCGAGCAGGACGAGCGCGACGACGACCCCCGCGAGGTAGGCGACCTGGACCGACGCGATGCAGTCGGTGGTCTGGCCCTCGCCGCAGATCGTCAGCCAGCTGAGGTTCATGGTCCCGCTCCTCCACGCGCGCACCGGGCTCCGCGCGAGCGGCGACACCCGGGTCTCGGTCCCTCCAACCTCAGAGTGCCACGTCCGGGTGGCGCTCCGCCAGCCCGCCGACGCGTTCGATGAACCGGCGCAGGAACTCCGCCGCGTCCGCCTCGACGGCCACGTCGACGTTCGGGGGCCGGCCCGTCAGGTGCCGCCAGTCGGCGATCGTCTGGCCGTCGGCGGGGCCGCCGGCGGTGTCGACGTCGACGTGGACCGCTTCGGCCCGGACGAGACCGGGGTCGAGCGCCGCCGCCAGCGCCAGCGGATCGTGGATGAAGGCGCCGTAGAACCCGTCGTAGCGGGCGTGGAACTCCATGTAGAAGCGGAGGGCGTCGGCGACGTACCGGACGACGGGGTTCGAGGCCACGCTCCGGGTTGCCACCAGCGGGTGCTCGCCGTGGGCCAACGCGATCGAGTCGTCGGGTCGGCTGCCGGCCCGCCGCGCGAGGGCCACGACGTGGTCCGGGAGGACCTTCGCCTGCTCGGTCACATCGAGGCCGAGCCCCAGCGGTCGCCGCCCGGCGGCCCCGAACGCGTCGATGACCTGCTTGGCCGCCTCCGGGTCGCAGTGGATGTTCCACTCGGTGGTCGGGGTGGTGTTGCCGGGCACGCGGAAGGCCCCGCCCATGAACACGAACCGGCGGAGCAGCCGTGGCAGCTCCGGCTCGCGGTCGAGGGCGACGGCGAGGTTGGTCATCGGCCCCAGCGTGATCAGGGTCACCTCGCCCGGTCGGTCGCGCGCCGCCCCGGCGATCACGTCCGCCGCGTGGCGCCCGCTGAGTGGCCGTCGCGCCGGCGGCAGCTCGGCGTGGCCAAGGCCCTGTGGGCCGTGCGTCTCCGGCGTGACCTCGAGCGGCCGGACGAGCGGGACCGTGCGCCCGAGCGCCACCTCGACGTCGGTCCGGCCAGCCAGCTCGAGGACGGCCAGCGTGTTGGCGGCGACCTGGTGGGCCTCGACGTTGCCGCTGCAGCAGGTGACGGCGACGATCTCCGCCTCGGGTGACGCGGCCGCGTAGAGCAGGGCCAGGCTGTCGTCGATCCCGGTGTCGCAGTCGATGAGGATCGGGATGCGCTCGGTCACCGCCCGATGCTAGCCCAGGCCGGCGCTCACTCGCCGGCTCGCGTCCAGCGGTCGGCGGCGACGTCGATCACGGCATCAATGGCGCGGGCGAGCTCCGCCTCCCGATCGGCGGCCAGCGCGGCCGCGAAGTCGGGCAGCAGGTCGGCGCGGGATCGACCGGCGACGAACACGCAGTAGCGGAACCCGAACCGCGCCTCGTAGACGCCGTTGAGCCGGTCGAGCTCGGCGGCGACCCGTTCCCGCTCATCGTCTGTGGCGGCGGCCGCCGCGGTCGCGGCGTCGCGGTCGTACCCCTGCTCCCTGAACGACGCCGCAGAGACCGAGCGCGGCGCGGCGCCCAGCCTCGGGTGGGCGTCGACCAGCTCGATCTGCTCGTCCTCCGGCATCGTCGCGGCGATCCGCCGAGCCGCGACGAACAGCGCGACGGCGTCACCGAACGGTCGCACGGCACACAGCCGCTCGAGGAACCGGGGCGCGCCCTCGAACAGGGGAGCGAGGGCGGCGGCACAGCCGTCGGCGGGCAACGCGTCGAGCTCGGCGATCGTCGGGCGTGCGCCGCCGGCCACCGCCTACGAGCCGCGGTACGTCGACAGCCCGTACGGGGCGCGGAGGAGGGGGACGTGGCAGCTCCGCGACGCGTCGTCCACGCGGATGTCGACCGACAGCCCGGTGAAGAAGCCGCCGTCGTCGAGACCGAACTCGAGCCGGTAGGCGCCGGCCTCGAGCCGGCTCCCGGCGAGCAGGTCGCGGATCCGGCCGTCGGCGTCGGTGATCGCCTCGCCGACGACCGCCTCAGCACCGTCCGGCCCGGCCCGCCAGAGGATGACCGGGACGCCGGCCGCCGGGGTCCCGGTCGCGGTGTCGAGGACGTGGGTGGAGATGGTCGGCCGGTCCTCGGTCACGCTATCCTCCGCCGATGAGCGACCTGTCGATCCGGGTCGGTGGCGACCTGCACTTTACCGCCCGCTGGGAGCCCGAGGCGCCGCGGACGATCGAGGCGATCCGCGAGATGCTGCCGCTGGCCAGCCGGATCATCCACTGCCGCTGGAGCGGCGAGTCGACGTGGATCCCGCTCGGCGACTTCCGGCCCGGGATCGACTACGAGAACCACACCTCGCACCCGGCGCCGGGCCACCTGGCGATCTACCCCGGCGGGATCAGCGAGTGCGAGATCTTCTTCCCGTACGGTGCCTGCACGACGAGCTCGAAGGTGGGCCAGCTGGCGGCCAACCACTTCGCCACGATCCTGCCCGACGACGACTGGGAGGACCGGCTCCGGGAGGTCGGCCGCCGGGCGCTGTGGGAGGGTGCCCAGCCGATCGAGATCGTCGAGCTGGGTTCCTAGGGTCGCCGCCCGGGCGATGACGTGACTCGGCGTGACGAGATGAAGCGACCGTGGACGCATGACTGACCTGCTGGTCGCCGGGGGGACGGTCGTGACGGTGGCCGGAAGCCGGCGGGCCGACGTGGCGGTGGACGGCGGTCGCATCGCGCGAGTCGAACCGGACCTCGGCGGCCTCGCCCCGGCCGCCCGCGAGGTGGTCGACGCGAGCGGCCTGCTCGTGCTGCCGGGCGTCGTCGATGTCCACACCCACACGCGGGTCGCCAGCGACGCCGAGCCCGACCGGTTCTTCGAGGACTCGGTGGCGGCCGCGTTCGGTGGGACGACGACGTTCCTCAGCTTCAACAACCCCGGAACCGGCGCCGGCCGGGCTGCCGGCCGGTCGCTCCTCGCCGGGCTGGCGGCGTGGCGCGAAGCCACGGAGAGCGACAGCGCGGTCGACGTCGCCGTCAGCCTGGTGATCACGGCCGGCCAGGACGACCCGGTCGCCGAGATCGCCGCCGCCGTCGCGGCCGGCGTCCCGACGTTCAAGGCGTTCATGGTCTACGACTTCGGGATCGACGACCGGACGCTGGAGCGGGCGCTCGCGACGGCCGGGGCCGCCGGCGGGATGCTCGAGGTCCACTGCGAGAACGCGACGATCCTCGAGACGCTCACGGCGCGTCACCTGGCGGCCGGCGAGACGGCCCCGCGGTTCCACGCCGCGTCGCGTCCGCCGTACGTCGAGGCCGAGGCGACAGGTCGGGCGATCGCCCTCGCCCGGGCCGCCGAGGCGCCCCTCTACGTGGTCCATCTCTCGTGCGCCGAGGCGCTGGCCGCGGTCCGTGCCGCTCGGGCCGAGGGCAGGCCAGTGTTCGCCGAGACGTGCCCGCACTACCTGAGCCTGACCGCCGAGCGTTACGACGCGCCGCCGGAGGAGGCTGCCCGCTACGTCATCTCGCCGCCGCTCCGCGAGGCCGGCCAGCCGGCGGCGCTGTGGCAGGGCCTGGCGGACGGCGACCTGGCCCTCGTCGCCACCGACCACGTCCCGGACCGGCTGGCGGTCGAGAAGCTCACCTGGCGCGCGTCGTTCGACCGCATCTCGAACGGCGGACCGGGCATCGAGACGCTCCTGGCGATCGTCTACTCCGAGGGCGTGGCCGCGGGCCGGATCGGCCCGGAGCGGATGGTCGACCTCCTCGCCACGGCGCCGGCCCGGCTGTTCGGGCTCCGGGCCAAGGGCGCGATCGAGGCCGGCAAGGACGCCGACCTGGTCCTGTTCGATCCGGCGGCCCGGCGGACGCTGCGGGCGGCCGACCTCCATCACACCAGCGACTACACGCCGTACGAGGGGTTCGCCGTCAGCGGCGCGGTCCGATCGACGATCGTCCGCGGCACGTTCGTGGTCCGCGACGGGTCGTTCGTCGGTCGGCGGGGCTTCGGGAGGTTCGTCGAGCGCGAGCTCGAGCCGCTGGGCTAGCGACCGGCCCGGCTCGTCCGGTGGGTGAAGGAGGCCGCGGCTCGGGGCCGCGGGCCGCCTCCCGTCACGGCTCGAGCAGCCTGTAGGCGTCGAGGGTCAGGAACTCGGCGAAGTCGTCGGCCAGGACGAGCCGGTCGAGGAGGTCCGCGGCCGCGCCGAGCCGGCCGGCGTCACGGCCGCCATGGCGTTCGAGCTCGTCGTCACGGATCGCGCGATAGCGTTCGGCGTCGAGGACGCGTCCGTCTTCGAGCGGGATCCCGTGCCGTCGCCACTGCCACAGCTGCGACCGACTGATCTCCGCCGTCGCGGCGTCCTCCATCAGGTTGTCGATCGCGGCGGCGCCGTTGCCGCGCAGCCACGCGTCGAGGTAGCGCAGCCCGACGCTCACGTCCTGGCGGACGCCGGCCTCGGTGACCCGACCGTCGGGCACAGCGACGTCGAGCAGGTCGGCGGCGGTCACCTGCACGTCCTCGCGCAGCCGCTCCTTCTGGTTCGGCCGGTCGCCGAGCACCCGGTCGAAGACCGCGCCCGCGACCGGCACGAGATCGGGATGGGCCACCCAGGTCCCGTCGAACCCGTCGCCCGCCTCGCGCTCCTTGTCCTCGCGGACTCGGGCCAGCGCGTTGGCGGTCACCTCCGGCTCGCGGCGGTTCGGGATGAACGCCGACATGCCGCCGATCGCGTGGGCGCCGCGGCGATGGCAGGTCCGGACGAGCAGCTGGGTGTAGGCGCGCATGAACGGCACGGCCATGGTCACCTGGCCGCGGTCCGGCAGCACGAACCCGGGCCGCTCGCGGAACTTCTTGATGATGCTGAAGATGTAGTCCCAGCGGCCGGCATTGAGCCCGGCGGCGTGGTCGCGCAGCTCGTACAGGATCTCGTCCATCTCGAACGCGGCCAGGATCGTCTCGATGAGGACGGTGGCGCGGATCGAGCCGTGCGGGATCCCGACGGCCGGCTGGAGCGCGCCGAACACGTCGTTCCAGAGGCGGGCCTCGTGATGGCTCTCGAGCTTGGCGAGGTAGAGGTACGGCCCGCTCCCGCGCGCGAGGGCCTCGGCGCCGTTGTGGGCGACGAAGAGCCCGGCGTCGAACAGGCTCGCCGACACCGGGCGCCCGTCGACGAGGACGTGGCGCTCCTCGAGGTGCCAGCCGCGCGGTCGCACGACGAGGGTCGCCGTCCGGTCGGCGAGGCGGTAGGTCTTCTCCGGCGTGACCAGGGCGAGCGTCCGGCGGACGGCGTCCTGCAGCGCGGCCTGGCCGGTGACGAGGTTCGACCAGGTCGGGCTGAGCGCGTCCTCGAGATCGGCCATGAAGACCCGGGCGCCCGAGTTGAGGGCGTTGATCATCATCTTCGGCTCGGCCGGCCCGGTGATCTCGACCCGCCGGTCGTCGAGGTCGGCCGGTGCGCCGGCGACCCGCCAGTCGGACGCCCGAACCGACCGCGTCTCGGCCAGGAAGTCGGGGTCGGCGCCCGCGGCGATCGCCTGCCGGCGCTCCGCCCGCGCGGCGAGGAGCTCGTCGCGGCGCGGTCCGAAGCGGCGCTGGAGGTCGGCCACGACCGCGAGGGCGTCCGGCGTCAGGACGACGTCCGCGCCCGGGACCGACGGGCCGACGATCGAGACGCCGGCCGGCAGCGCCGCCATCAGCCCGGCGCCCGACGGACGGTCGCCTCGATGAGCCCGTGCGGCTCGCTCGTGGCCACGAAGATCTCGCCCCGGTTGTCGAGCCCGAACGGACGCAGGTCGACGGCCCAGTGGTGGAGGTTCGGCAGGACCATCCGGATCTCGTCGACGGCCACGTGGCGTTCGAGGACGGCCCGACCGACGATCCAGATCGACGCCTGGACCGACGGGCTGGCGTGCTCCGCCATCACGTCGAGCAGCGTCCCGAGCACGCCGTCGTGGACGGCGTCCCAGTCGAGCCCGAGGGTGCCGTAGCGCCAGGTCGCGCTGACCTTCGTGGCCATGATCCGGTCGTCGGTCTCGGGCAGCGTGGTGAACTCGTCGCGCGGGAAGCCCGAGAAGGCGGATCGCGCCGTCTTCATGACCGTCAGGTCCTCGACCCCGGCCTCGACGAGCGTGTCGTCCCGTCGCGTGGTCACGAACGCCGTCCGGGTGAAGTCGCCGAGGCGAAGAAAGGCGTCGCGCGCCGGGCCGGCATCGGTCGGCAGGGGCGACCAGCGGTGCTCGCGGATCGAGACGGTGGCGGCCGTGACCTGGTCGAAGCGGAGGAAGTGACCGGCGACCACCCGGCCGAAGTCCTCGATCGGGCCGCTGAGGTGCTCGGGCGCCAGCGCGTAGACCGTGTTCTTCATCGTGTCGGTGGCGATGACGCCGGCGTTGTCGCCGGCGGTGTGGCCACGCTCGAAGTCGCCCACGAGCGCGACGCTCACGGTCAGGTCCCGGACCCGGTGACGGTCGGGCTCGCGGATGACCTTGACCAGGCGGATCGCCGCCTTGCCGTAGCGGTTCGGACCGAGCTCGATCACGACGTCCTCCTCGTCCGTGGAGGCTACCAGCCGCCGGCGTCGCGGACGAGGCGCTCGAGGACGCGCCCGGCGACCGCGCGCCGGTAGGCGGCCGTGGACCGGACGTCGTCGATCGGATCGAGCTCCGCGGAAAGGGCGGCCGACGCGCGGCGGGCCGCCGCCTCGTCCGGCGCCCGGCCCTCGAGCGCGCGTTCCGTCGCCGTCGCCCGGATCGGGGTGGCCGCCACCGAGCCGAGCGCGACGCGCACGTCGGCCCAGGCGGTCGTGCCCGGCGCCTCGCGCCAGGCGAGCGCCAGCACGACCTTCGAGATCGCCTGCGCGCGTCGCGTGCCGATCTTGCGGAAGCGCTGCCGCCGGTCGGGCACGACCGGGATGCGGATCCGGACGAGGAGCTCGTCGGGCCGGAGCGCCGTCCGCCGGTAGGCGACCCAGAAGGCGGCCGCCGGGATCGTGCGCTCGCCGCGCGGGCCGCCGGCGACCAGCTCCGCGTCGAGGGCGAGCAGGACCGGCAGGGTGTCGCCCGCCGGCGACGCGTTCATCGCGTTCCCGCCGAGCGTGCCGCGGTTCTGGATCTGGGCCGCGCCGATCGTCGCGGCCGCCTCGACGAGCGCGGGTGCGTGCTCCTGGCAGAGGGCCGACCGGCGGATCTCGGTGTACGTGGTCAGCGCGCCGAGCTCGAGCGCCCCGTCGCGGAGCGCGATCCCCCGGAGCTCGTCGAGCCGCCACAGGTCGAGGACCCGGTCCGGCGGCTCGCCGATCTCGCCGCTGAGCTGGACGAGCAGGTCCGTCCCGCCGGCGAGCGGCCGATGCGGTGCCGTGCCGACGATGGCGTACGCCTCTGCGAGCGACGTCGGCGAGACGACCGGCGGCTCGATCGGCATTCGTCAGCCCTCGCCTTCGAGGGTGAGGCCGGGCCGGTCGTCCGCCGTACCGTCGGCACGCCACGCCGCGGCGAGCGCGATCGCCTCGACGATCTTCGTGTAGCCGGTGCAGCGGCACAGGTTGCCGGCGATCGCCGCGCGGATCGCCAGGTCGGTCGGCTCCGCGCCGGACGCCAGGAACGCCTCCCCCGCCATGAGCATGCCGGGGGTGCAGATGCCGCATTGCGCGCCACCCGTCTCGAGGAACGCCCTCTGGAGCGGAGCCAGTCGGGCGGCGCTCCCGGCCCCGGCCGGCCCGGTGGCGGACGCCAGCCCCTCGACGGTGCGGACCGCCCGGCCGTCGACCTGGCAGACCGGGACCAGGCAGCTCACCGCCAGCTCGCCGTCCACGAGGACCGTGCACGCGCCGCACTCGCCCTCGCCGCAGCCCTCCTTTGTGCCGGTCAGGCCGAGGTCCTCGCGCAGCACGTCGAGGAGCCGGCGCATCCCGGGGACAGCGACCTCGGTGTCGTGCCCGTTGACGGTCAGGCGGTAGGTCATCGACCGCGGCCCTCACCCTCGCCAGCGGTCCGCGGGCGAGATCGCGTCGAGATCCCGGGCGGACCCGGCGGAGCGATCCCGGCGACGGCCGCCAGGATCCGCTCGGGCGTCGCGGGAAGGTCATGGATCCAGGCGCCCGTCGCATCGTGGATCGCCGCGACGACGGCCGGCGCGCCGACGTCCATCGGCAGCTCGCCGATGCCCTTCGCGCCGTGCGGCGCATCGTCGAACCGCGCCTCGACGAGGATCGTGTCGATCCGGGGCGCGTCGAGCGCGGTCGGGATGAGGTAGGTCTGGAGCCGGTCGTTGAGGTAGCGGCCGTCGTGCAGCTGGATCTCCTCGATCGTCGCGTAGCCCACGGCCTGCAGCGTCCCGCCCTCGACCTGACCCTCGCACAGGACCGGATGGATGACCCGGCCGACGTCGTCGACGGCGACGACCGACAGCACCGCGACCTCGCACGTGTCGAGGTCGACCTCGACCTCGGCCACGGCGGCGGCCCAGCCGAACGCCGGGTAGGCGTCGCCGGTGTACGTCGCATCGTCGAAGCCGGCGCCGGGATAGGGCTCGAAGGGCTGGTCGATCCGGGTCGGACCGTGGCTGCGCGCGTCGTCGCGGTAGCCGGCGGCGAAGGGCCGGCCGGTGCGTGATTCGACCTCGTCCCGCAGGCGCCGCGCCGCCTGGACGAGCATCCCGCCGACCACCATCGCCGTCCGCGACGCCACCGTCGGACCGGAGTCGGGCACGACCGCCGTGTCGGGCGCGGCGATCTCGACCTCGTCGATCGGCAGCCCGAGCTCGGCGGCGACGAGCTGCGGGAAGATCGTCTTCGTGCCCTGGCCCATCTCCGTCGCCGCGCTCAGGATGCGGACGGCGCCGTCGCCGGTCAGCTCGAGGCTCACGACCGAGCCCATCTTCGCCTCGCCGGAGCCGGTGAACCCGGCGCCGTGCCAGGCCAGCGCGAGCCCGATCCCGCGCGCGGTCCGGTCGCGTGCCGTTCGCGCAGCGCGGGCGCTCGCGGTGCGTGCCCGCCCACGCTCGAACTCGGACGCCTCCGCCGCGCGCTCGAGGACCTCGTGGCCGGCGACCGCGCTGCGGAGGACCTGCAGCGTCGGCGTGATCCCGCCCGGACCGTAGACGTTCCGGCGACGGATCTCGAGCGGCGACATCCCGATCGCCTCGGCGACCCGGTTCAGCTGGGTCTCGGCGGCGAACTCGGCCTGTGGCGCACCGAACCCGCGGAAGGCCCCGTTCGGCGGGGTGTTCGTCATCACCGCCCGGCTCCGGATCCGGACGTGTGGCACCTCGTACGGGCCGCCGGCATGGATCGTGGCGCGCGACAGCACGACCGGGGTCAGCGTGGTGTACGCCCCACCGTCGAGCACGAGCTCGATGTCCTGGGCGACGATCCGACCGTCGCGGGTGACCCCGGTCCGGTGGGTGACGATGGCCGGGTGGCGCTTCGTCGTGGCGGCCAGGTCCTCGTGCCGGTCGTAGATCATGCGCACCGGCCGGCCGGTGCGCCGGGCGAGCAGCGCGGCGTGGAGCCCGATCATCGACGGGTACTCCTCCTTGCCGCCGAACCCGCCGCCGGTCTCCGCCTGGACGACCTGGGCCTGGACCGCCGTCAGCCCGAGACCGCGCTTGAGCGCCCTGTGCACGTAGTACGGGCACTGGAGGCTGCCGTGGACGGTCACCCCGCCGTCGTCGCGCGGCACGGCGATCATCGCGTTGTTCTCGATGTAGAGCTGCTCCTGGTGGCCGACGCGATACGTGCCCTCGACGACGAGGTCGGCCTCGGCCAAGCCCGCCGCCACGTCCCCCTTGGCCAGGTCGAAGTGGGCGAAGACGACCATCGAGGCGAGCGGGTCGAAGACGGGCTCGAGCGGCTCGGTCCGGAGGCGGACGCGACGGCGCGCCTCGCGGAGCGTCGACCGATCCGCGGCCGCGAGGAGGGCGACGGGCTCGGCCTGGTGGCGGATCTCGCCGCCGACCGGGACGAGGATCGGCTGGTCCTCGGCGATCCCGGCCACGACGTTGTCGCCGGGAATCTCGGCAGCCGTGACGACCGCGACCGTCGACCAGTCGAACGCCGGGTCGAGCTCGATCGCGAGCAGGCGGGCGCGGGGTTCTGTCGAGCGGATCGTGGCCCCGAACCAGGCGCCCGGGAAGACGAGGTCGTCGGCGTACAGCGCCGCTCCAGTCAGCTTGGCCGGGCCCTCGCGACGAGGCGGCGCGTCGGGCCGGGCACGACCACGGGTCGTTGAGCCCGGCGGCACGACGAGCGGCGCCGGGACGATCGTCTCGGGAGCGCCCGGGAGCCGGGCGGGGCGGGTCTCGATCGTCATCGCTGGAGGCGGCCTCCTCGGGTTGCCGAAGGGTTGCGTGGGCGCTCGGTGCGTGTCAAGTCGGAGCGGTTCGACAGTCCTGCGTACCATCGACCCGATGGGCAGAATCCACCTCGTGACATCCGTTGCCGCGCCCGTCGGGCGGGTCTTCGACGTCGCCCGGGACATCGACCTGCACCAGCGATCCATGGCGCATACCGGCGAACGGGCGGTCGGCGGGCGAACGTCCGGCATGATCGGCCTCGGCGAGACCGTGACGTGGGAGGCCCGCCACTTCGGTCGAACCTGGAACCTGACGAGCCGGATTGTCGTCTACGAGCCACCGACGCGGTTCGTCGACGAGCAGGTCAGCGGTCCATTTCGGAGCTTCCGCCACGAGCACCGCTTCGAGCCGGCCGTCGTCGGGACGCTCATGATCGATGATTGGGTCCACGTGGCTCCGTTCGGGCCGCTTGGTCTCCTGGCCGATTGGTGGGTCCTGGACGGATACCTTCGCGGTCTGCTGCAGACCCGGAACGAGCTCCTGAGGCGGGTCGCGGAGGGAGCCCGATGAACGCCGGAACTGAAGGACGCGCCGTGCGAGCGCATCGGGCCATCGCTCTGGTCGCGCTCCTGCTCGTCGGCCTCACTGGCTCGTGCAGCGCGCCTGGCGCCAGCGGGCCGGTCGCCAGCCAGGTCTACTCGGTCGGCGTTGCCAATGGGACGACCTTGGTCGTCACCGTCTCGGTCAACGGCCGCATGATCCGCACCTTCGGCCCTGGAGCGGGCACGGGGATGGACGGGATCCCGGCGAGCGAGATCGGGCCGCTGCCGTGGGTCGTCGAAGCCCGGTCGCCGAGTGGGCGGCTGCTCACCTCGATGATCGTGCACGCAGGCGACGTCAGCTCGACAGCGCTTCCCGGCGGTGTGGGTTCTGCTCAGGGGGTCGGCGGACGGGTCGATCTGTCGTGTGGCCGGCTCGACATCTGGGCGGGGCCGCCGATGATCGGTCCGGTTCCCGGGACCGGTTCGCCCGGCGACTGCGCGCCCTGATCTGTTGCCAGAGCGCCGCTACCAGGGACCTCCGTCCGACAGCCAGCGGACCTCGTCCGGTTCGAGCCGGAGGTCCGCCACGACGGCCGCCTCGTCGAGCTCCGGGATGGTCCGGACGCCCACGATCGCCCGGGTCGGGAAGGGCTGGTTGAGGACCCACGCCAGGGCGACCTGGTTGGCCGTCAGCCCGAGCTGGTGGCCGAGCGACCGGGCGCGCTCTCGCCGCTCGCGGTTCGCCGGGGAGTCGAACGCCTCCGTGGCCGCGATGTCGACCGCCCGAGCACCGGCGCCGAAGGTGGTCCCCTGGGCCGCCGCCGCCGAGCCCTGGACGAAGTACGCCCGGGCGAGCGCCGACCAGGCCAGGAGCGGCAGCTGGCGCTCGGTGTACCAGGCCAGCGAGGCGGGGTCGCCGGCGACGACGCACCCACCCCACGGCGGCCGCGTCGCCAGCGCGAGGGCGAGATTCGGGCTGCCGGCCTCGAACGGCGGCACGCCGTTGTCGCGCGCCCAGGCCCCCGCCGCCTCGAGTCGGCTCGTCGTCCAGTTCGAACCGCCTGCCGCGCCGATCCGGCCGGCGGCGCGCTGCTCGGCGAGGGCGGCCAGGATCTCGCCGACCGGAACCGCCTCGTCGTCGCGGTGGAGCAGGAACAGGTCGATCCGATCGAGCCGCAGCCGGGCCAGGCTCTCGGCCAGGTCCTGCCGGATCGCGTCCGGGTTCACCCGCGGCGGGCCGTCCTGGACGGCCGGATGACAGCCCTTCGTGATCACGAACAGCTCGTCGCGATCGCGCCGGCCGGCCAGCCAGTCGCCGAGCACCGGCTCCGTCGGGTACCAGCGCGCGGTCTCGAAGGCGTTGCCGCCCAGCTCGACGAACCGGTCGTACAGGGCCGGCAGGTCCTCGGCCCGCGCCGACTGGCCGAGGATCAGCCGCGACACGGGTCGCTCGACCCGGGGCAGGATCGGTCGGTCCATGGCGCCGGGCCGTCAGTGCGGGCGGCCGCGCCGGAGGGCCCGGCCGGGCAGGTTGCCGGTGTGCTCGCCGCCGTCGATCACCGGCACGCCGTTGACGATCACGTACGGGATGCCGACCGGGTAGCGACGCGGGTCGTCGTAGGTCGCCAGCGCCCGGACCCGGACCGGGTCGAACACGACGACGTCGGCCGTCAGCCCGTCGGCCAGCCGGCCGCGATCGGTCAGGCCGAGCCGGGCGGCCGCGGCGCCGGTCATCTTGTGGACGGCCGCCTCGAGGCTCAGCAGCCGCTCCTCGCGGACGAACTCGCCGAGGATCCGCGGGAAGCTCCCGTACGAGCGGGGCGACGGCTTCGCGCCGATGAGCACGCCGTCGGTCCCGATCATCGACTGGTCGTGGACGAGGAACGGGGGGATCCCGGCCCGATCCGGTCCCGGTGTCACCTGGTTGACCCGGAGGTCTTCGCTCAGGAGCAGCTCGCAGATCCCGTCGACGGGGTCGAGCCCGCCGGCCGCCAGGTAGTCGCCCAGGGTTCGACCCTCCCATGCGGCGTGCTCCGGGCGGGCGAAGTACCCGAGGCGGACGTCGTCGAAGCCGCCCGCTCCCGCGAACAGGCGGCCGCGCGCCGTGAGCTCAGCGCGGATCCGCCGGCGCACGGCGCGATCGGCGAGGCGCTCCTTGAGCTTCGCCACCCCGCCGGCCTGGACCCAGGTCGGGAGCATGATCAGCAGTCGCGTGCTGGCCCACTCGTAGGGGTACAGGTCGAACGTGACGTCGAGTCCCTC
Source organism: uncultured Chloroflexia bacterium (assembly GCA_963813705.1). Lineage (GTDB taxonomy): Bacteria > Chloroflexota > Limnocylindria > Limnocylindrales > CSP1-4 > Chersky-267. The sequence continues at coordinate 472,464 of CAWFAH010000011.1, read as the reverse complement.
GGCGCGCGCGTCGTCGACGAGCCCGAGCATGTCTTCCGGCGTGCCCGGGAACGTCGCCCGATGGTAGAAGTGGGTGAGGTGGACAGGCCCGCCGCCGGAGCGCCGGCCGATCTCGATGGCCTCGCGGAACGGATCGAGGAAGCCGTCCCCGAGCGGGTAGCGGACATGGGTGTGATAGAAGCCGCCGAGGCGTGCCGCCTCGTTCAGGAGCGCCGCAAGCTCGTCCGTGTCGGCGTACGCGCCGGGCGGGTAGTCGAGCCCGCTCGAGATGCCGAACGCCCCGTCCTCCATCGCCTCGCGCAGGAGCGCGCGCTGGTCGGCGAGCTGGGCCGGGCTGGCCGCCACCTCGTCCCAGCCGACCGCCGCGATCCGGAGCGCCGAGTTGCCGACCAGGTAGGCGATGTTGACCGCCACGCCACGGTCGTAGCGGGCGAGGTAGTCGGCCACGGTCCGCCAGTCGTAGGCCAGTCCCGCGGGTCGTCCGTCCAGGCCGCCGTTGAGGGTGACGAAGTCATCGAGGTCGGACTGGTTGCGGAACGGCGCGTAGGCGTTGCCGTCGACGCCGATGACCTCGGTCGTCACGCCCTGGCGGACCTTGGGCTCGTGCCGCGGCTCGGCCAGGATCGTCAGCCCGCCGTGGCTGTGGAGGTCGATGAAGCCCGGGGCCACGACCAGCCCGCTGGCGTCGATCCGCCGCCGCGCCTGGAGTCCCGCGGTGGCGTCCGGCCGGCTGGCGTCGGTGTCCGCGCGGGCGCCGCGCAGGACCTGGAGCGCTGTCCCCCGGACCGCGATCGCCCCGGAAAACCCGGCCGCGCCGGTTCCGTCGACGATCGTGCCGCCCTCGATGAGCAGGTCCACGGGCTCCATCAGGTGATTGTCCCGGGTCGACGCCCGAGCCCGAGCCCCGGCCCGAGCCCGAGCCCCAGCCCCAGCCCGATCCCGAGCCCGAGCCCGAGCCCGACCCCGATCCCGAGCCCGATCCCGAGCCCGAGCCCGATCTCGATCCCCAGCCCCAGCCCGAGCCCGGCTCCGTCGACGATCGTCCCGCTCGCCCCGGCCCACGCCCATCGACGACCGCGCCGCCCGCCCCGATCGCTCCGCTCGCCCCGAGCCGACGCCCGTCGCCGATCCCGGAGGGTGATCGCCGGGCAAGAGGATTGTTGGATGCTCGACATCCATGACGACGCGAGAACGTCACTACGACCGCGGCAGCCGCCTGGCCCGTCGGGCCCTCGTCGCCATCGGCGAAGAAGTGCGTGAGGCGCGTCTCGCTGCCGGCCTGAGCCAGGCCGGCGTTGGCGCCGCCGCGAGGACGTCCCACGTCACGGTCGGACGCATCGAGCGCGGCCTCGAGCCGGGCGCCAGCGTCGCGCTGCTGTCCCGTGTCTGCGCTGCCGTCGGTCTCGACCTCACGGTGCGCGCGTACCTGGGCGGCGATCCGATCCGCGACCAGGGCCACGTCCGTCTGCTCGCCCGTCTGCGAGCCCGGCTCGGGTCGAGCCTCCAGTGGCGAACGGAGGTCCCGCTCCCGGACCCGCGGGATCCACGTGCCTGGGACGCGACCATTCGTCTCGGCCGCCTCGTGGTCGCCGTGGAGGCCGAGACTCGGCTCCGCGACCTGCAGGCGCTCGATCGCCAGATCGCGACCAAGCGGCGGGACGGGAGCGTCGCGCACGTGATGCTGCTCGTGGCCGACACGACCGCGAACCGACGAGCGCTGACCGTCGGTCGGGAGTACCTCCGGGCCAGCTTCCCCCTCGACGGCCGGATCGTGCTGCGGCGTCTCGCGCGGGGTGAGCTCCCCGAGGCGAGTGCGCTCGTCGTTCTCTGAGGGCTGAACATCCTCCCCCGAGCGATGAACATGCCACGTTCGAATGGGCGGCTGGGACGGTCGAGCTGGCCCCCGCCGGACCGTTCCCCGCTCGAACGGAACACCCGGGGTTCCAACGGTCGTCATCTGGCGGAATCCGACCTGCCCAGCCGCTCGTTGGAACGCTCGGTGTTCATCGGCCGAGGCGCCGGCCACGAGCCGGCCTGGGGAACGGTGCCGAGCCGCTCGTTGGAACGCCCGATGTTCATCGGCCGAGGAACGGGCACCGTCCACGGCCCGGGCACCGCCCACGTCCACGGGCTCACGCGTCGCCGTCCACGCCCGGGGGGCCCTCGAGGCGACGGCCGCGGACCCAGGCCGCGCGGACCATCGACGGGTGGGGCCGGAACGCGAGGCGGGACATGATCTCGTCCGGATCGTCCGAGTCGATCCCGGCGACCGGCGCGACCGTGCGCGGGTCGACGGCGATGAGGTCGGCCTCCTTGCCCGGCTCGATCGAACCGACCAGCGCGTCGAGGCCCAGCGCCCGTGCGCCGTCGAGCGTTCCCATGCGCAGCCAGTCGAGCGGGCCGAGACCCGGCGGCGCGGACGGCCCCTGGACCACGCGCAGCCCGTTCTGGATGTACGCCCCGGCGCGCATGTTGGCGAAGATCGACAGCTCCGGTCCCGCCGCCACATCCGAGCCGAGGCCGACCCGGATCCCGGCCGCCCGGTAGCGGGCGAGCGGCATCGCGCCCGAGGCGAGGAAGAAGTTCGAGGCCGGGCAGTGGGCCACCGCGCTGCCGGACACCGCGAGTCGGTCGATCTCGCGCGACGAGAGGTGGATCGCATGGGCGAGGATCGTCCGCGGGCCGAGGCCGCCGGCCCGGTCGTAGACGTCGAGGTAGTCGCGCGCCTCGGGGAACAGCCGGGCCACCTCGCGCAGCTCGTTGGCGTCCTCGGACAGGTGGGTCTGCCAGTACGCCCCGGTCTCGCGGGCGAGCGTCGCCGACTCGCGGAGCATGTCCGCGCTGCAGGACACCGCGAAGCGGGGCGTGAAGGCGTACTGGAGCCGCCCGCGATCGCGACCGTGCCACCGTTCGCACAGCTCGGCCGACTGGCGGAGGCTGACCTCGAGGATCCGATCGGCCGGCAGCCGGCTGTCGTAGGTCAGGCGATCCATCATGACCTTGCCGATGATCGCCCGCATCCCGTGCGCCTCGGCCGCCCGGAACGCGACGTCAAGGCTCGGCTCGAAGACCGCCCCGTACATCAGCGCGGTCGTGGTGCCCGACGCGGCCATGGCCCGGAACGCCGCCGGAGCGACGCGCTCGGCGGTCGGAGCGTCGAACTCGCGCTCGAGCGGGAAGATGTACCGCTCGAGCCAGGTGAGCAGATCGAGCCCGGCGCCGACGCCGGCGTTCGGGAGCTGCGGCAGGTGGACGTGGAGGTCGACCATCCCGGGCAGCACCACGAGCGGCCGCAGGTCGAGCGCTCCCTGGGTCTCCCGCCCCTCCGCAGCCGACCAGGGCTCCACGACGGCGATGCGTCCGGCCGCGTCCACGTCGACCCGGCCATCGGGCTCGTAGCGGCTGCCACCGGCTCCCAGTGGGGTGAGGACCCGCGCGCGCAGCGTGAACGGCGGCCGATCGGGCAGTTCGGACATCGCCGGCTACGCTCGGGACAGGCGGTCGAGCGCCCGGTGGAGGGCCCGCGAGCCGGCGGGCCACAGTAGGAGACGGGTCACGCGGCCATCCTACGGGAGTCGCGACAGGCGGAGTCGCATCACCGAACGACCGCCGGGCGAGGCCGCGCCGAGCCGCTTCGCCCAGGACGACCCGGCGGCGGCGATCTCCGCCGACTCGGCCGGTCGAGCATCGACGAGGACGAAACCCCGGCCGGCCCAGGCGCGCTGGAGGCGAGCCGCCGCAAGCGCGCCGGGTCCCAGGCCCGCTAGCCGGTCCCGGGGCTCGATCGACACGAGCGCCTCGAGCGAGCCGCCGGGCGCGACGAGCGACGCCAGGCCGGTCATCGCCCGCGACTCGACGCCGAGGACGCCCGCGAGCAGGGATCCCCACGGGAAGACGGCGCTCACCAGGTCGGCCCGGCCGACGAGCTCATCCGGGGGCGCCTCGATCCCGGCGACGACGAACAGGGCGTTCGGGAGGCCACCACGAGGGCCCGGTCGCGCGGCTCGCCGCGACGCCTCGGCCAGCGGCCCGGCGGCGGCATCGAGGCCGATCACGAGCCGGTCCGGGTCCCGCCGGGCGCTCGCCAGGACCGCCCGGCCGTCACCCGTTCCGACGTCGACCTGCACCCGCTCGAAGCGGGCGATGAGCTCGGTCAGTTACCCGACGTCCACCTCGAGGAGGCGCCGGCCGATCACCCTGCGCATGATCGGCCGAGGATACACTCGCCGGGTGACCGACGCGCCGATCGGCCCCTATCCCCGCCTTCCCCTCGAGGTTCGCCCGTCCGACCCGGGCGCGGTCCGGGTGGCCCGCCGGGTGGCGGAGCTCGTCTCGGCCCGCCGTGCCGACCTGGCAGTCGAGCACTTCGGGAGCACCGCGGTCCCCGGTCTGCCCGGCAAGGGCGTCGTCGACCTCGGGATCCACCCGGCCGACCCAGCCCGCGTGCCGGCGATCGCCGAGCTGCTCCTGGACCTCGGGTTCCAGCCGCAGGACAACGCCAACCCCTTTCCGCCGACCCGGCCGCTGCTGCTCGGCGGGCTTGCCCCGGACGACGGCGACGACGAGCCGCGCCAGATCCATCTGCACGTGATCCCGGACGAGGCCGAGTGGACTCGCCAGCTCGTCTTCCGCGACGCTCTCCGGGGCGACCCCGCGCTGGTCGGCGAGTACGCCGAGCTCAAGCGCGAGATCGTGGCCGCCGGCGTCACGAGCGGGCTCCGCTACTCGATGGCGAAGACGGCGTTCATCCGGCGCGTGCTGGCCGACCACGGAGCGGCGGAGGCCCCGATCCCGGTCGGGTCGACGATCGGCATCCTCGGCGGGGGCCAGCTCGGACGGATGCTCGGGCTGGCCGCCCGGGCGCTGGGCTATCGCGTGGCGATCCTCGACCCGGACCCGGCCTGCCCGGCCGCCGCGATCGCCGACCGGCAGGTCGTGGCCGCCTACGACGACACGACGGCCGCCCTCACGCTGGCGGACGACTGCGCGGTCGTCACCTACGAGCTGGAGCACGTGTCCGGCCGGCTCGTCGAGGCGCTCGACGCTCGCCTGCCCGTCCGCCCGGGATCGTTCGCCCTGCGGACGACCCAGCACCGTCTCGCCGAGCGCCGGTTCCTCGAGTCGATCTTCGCGCCGACGGCGCCGTGGCGCGAGATCCGGACCCTGGCCGAGCTCGAGGCCGGCGCGCTCGCGTTCGGCATGCCGCTCCGGCTCAAGGCCGCGATCGGGGGCTACGACGGCCGGAGCCAGGTCCGGATCGCCGAGCCGGACGGTCCGGATGGGCTTGCGGCCGCGTGGGCCGAGCTCGGGGCGCACGCCGAGCGGTCCGGGCTGCTGCTCGAGCCGGAGCTCGACTTCGCGCTCGAGCTGTCGGTCGTCGTCGGCCGCGACCTGGCCGGTCGCGCCGTCGCCTTCCCGCCGTCGGCGAACCGCCACGATCGGGGGATCCTCGTCGAGTCGGTCGCGCCGGCGCCCTCGCCGGTCGGCGGGGCCGTGGCCGCCGAGGCGACCGAGCTGGCGGCGCGCATCGCCATGGAGCTCGACCTCGTCGGCACCCTGGCCGTCGAGCTGTTCCTGCTGCGCGACGGCTCGATCGTCGTCAACGAGCTCGCGCCGCGGGTCCACAACAGCGGGCACTGGACGATCGAAGGGGCGGCGACCAGCCAGTTCGAGCAGCACATCCGGGCCATCTGCGGCCTGCCGCTCGGATCCCCGGACGCCCACGGCCCGACCGCGATGGTCAACCTGCTCGGCAGCGGGCCGCGGCGCGAGGCGCACCTGGTCGGCGTCGAGGCGGCCCTGGCCGATCCGCTGGCGCACCTGCACGTGTACGACAAGCGCGAGGTGTTCGAGCGCCGCAAGATGGGCCACCTGACCGTGGTCGCGCCGACCGCCGACGAGGCCCTCCAGCGGGCCCGCGCCGCCGCGGCCCGGCTGAGCTGGGGCTGAGCGCGTCCGCTGAAGGCACTAGAATCCCGGTCTACGGCCGGTGGCGCCCGGCGTTCGACCTGCACCTGGAGCCTGCCCGCCGATGCCCACATCCCATCGCGTGACCCTCATCCCTGGCGACGGCGTCGGGCCCGAGGTCGTCCGCTCGGCGGCCCGGATCATCGACGCCGCGGGCGTCGTCATCGACTGGGAGGAGGCGGACGCCGGCGCCGAGGTCTTCAAGCGCGGCGACACGAGCGGCGTCCCGCGCGAGACGCGCGAATCGATCGACCGGACGAAGGTCGTCCTGAAGGGCCCGCTCGAGACGCCGGTCGGCTTCGGCGAGAAGAGCGCCAACGTCACCCTGCGCAAGCTGTTCGAGACGTATGCCAACGTCCGTCCGGCCCGCGAGCTGCCGGGCGTCCCGACCCGCTACGCGGGGGAGGGGATCGACCTGGTCATCGTCCGCGAGAACGTCGAGGACCTGTACGCCGGGATCGAGCACATGCTCACGCCCGACGTGGGGCAGTGCCTCAAGGTCATCAGCCGGAAGGGCTCGGAGAAGGTCATCCGCTATGCCTTCGAGCTCGCCCGCCGGGAGGGTCGCGCCAAGGTGACCTGCGCGACCAAGGCGAACATCATGAAGCTCACCGAGGGGCTCTTCAAGGCCGTCTTCGAAGAGCTGGCCGAGGAGTACCCCGGGATCGCGACCGAGCACCTCATCATCGACAACGTCGCCCAGCAGCTGGCGAAGGACCCGGCCCAGTTCGACATCGTGGTGACCACGAACCTCAACGGCGACATCATCAGCGACCTCGCCTCGGGGCTCGTCGGCGGGCTCGGCTTCGCGTCGTCGGGCAACTACGGCGACTCGGTCGCGATCTTCGAGGCGGTCCACGGCTCGGCCCCGAAGTACGCCGGCAAGGACGTGATCAACCCGACCGCGCTCATCCTCAGCTCGGTGATGATGCTCCGCCACCTGGGCGAGGCCGCCGCCGCGCGGCGGATCGAGGATGCCGTGTTGCGGACGCTCGAGGACGGCCAGGCGATGACCCAGGATCTCGTCCGCCAGACCGGCGGCGACGTGGGCACCGCCACCTCGACGACCGGCTTCACCGACACCGTGATCGCCAACCTCGGCAAGCGGCCGGTCTCGCTGTCGCCGTCGCTGCCGTCGGAGCGAGCCAATGCGCCGTCGGGCCCGCCACCCACGCCGCTTCCCGGCTGGACCTATGGCCCCGACCGGGACGCCCGGATCGTGCAGCGGACGGTGGGCCTCGACATCTTCATCGCCACCGACCTGTCGCCCGACACGCTCGGCCCCGACCTCGAGCGCCTGGCCGGGACCGAGTACCGCCTCGATTTCGTCGAGAGCCGCGGCACGAAGGTCTATCCGTCGGTCGGCCTGCGACCGGACAGCGTCGGGCTCGTCCGGGCGCGGTTCCTGACCGCTGACGGCGGCGACGCGGTCGACGCCGAGCTCATCGAGCTCCAGACCCGGGTCGCGACCGGACACCCGGGCTGGACCCACGTCGAGAAGCTCCACGTGTTCGACGGGGTCGAGGCGTTCACGAAGGCCCAGGGCCAGTAGTGGCGCGGGGCGTCGGGCGGGCCCGACCGGCGCGGTCGGACGCCGGCGGCGGACCGCTCGTCGGGGTGGTCGGCGGCAGCCGGTCCGACTTCCCGATCCTCGAGAAGGCAGCCGCCCTGCTGTCCGAGCTCGGGATCCCGAACGAGCTCCGCGTGGTGTCCGCCCACCGGACGCCGGACCTCCTCTACCGCTATGCCGAGGAGGCGCCCGGGCGTGGCCTCCGGGTCATCGTCGCCGGGGCCGGTGGGGCCGCCCACCTGCCCGGGATGCTCGCCGCCAAGACGACGCTCCCGGTCATCGGCGTGCCGATCCCGACGCAGCATCTCGGCGGTCTCGACTCGCTCCTGTCGATCGTCCAGATGCCGCGCGGCATCCCGGTCGCGACGGTGGCCATCGGGAACGCCGAGAACGCCGCCCTGCTCGCGGCGGAGATCCTCGCCCTGTCGGACCCCGCGCTTGCGGCCCGCGTGGCGGCCCATCGAGCGGCGGCGACGCAGGCCGTCCTCGACGACGAGTCGAACCAGGCCTGACCGGGTCGGTCCGATCCGGTCAGGCGTCAATCGGGCCCGCCGGCCCGACCCGGTCTAGGATGGCGCCGATGGACGACCCGAGATACGAGCCGGGCATGCCGGTCCTCGACCGCCAGGCGGTCCGCGAGCCGGTGCTGCCAGCGAGCCTCCGGGGATTGCCGCCGCGGTCCGTTCCGGAGCTCCGGCCGACGCCGCTCCAGGCGCACTACATCCAGCTGTCGGTCGTGGCGCTCATCTGCGGCGCGATCGCGATCACCGCCCTCGAGATCGGCCTGCCGCTCGGGAGCCCGCTCGTGAAGGTGTGCGTCGCGGTCGGGGCGCCGATCCTGTTCCTGACGACCGCCGACGCGGCGATCCGGATCTGGCGCTCGGCCTGGGCATGGATGCCGGTCAACCCGGGTCGCGGCGCCTTCCGGCTCGCCTGGTTCGCGGTCACGATCGTGCTCCTCGCCGTCCTCGTCCTGGCGGCCGGGCTGGTCCTGAGCGCATGACCGGCTCCGGCCGCGGGCCCGACGGCCGCTCGACGGACATTGGCTCCGGCGGCGGCGTGCCGGCGTGGGTGGCGGCCACGCTCAACCATTGCTCGCGCTGCGGCGCGGAGCTCGTCTACGGCCCGCTCGAGGGTGAGCATCGGCCGCGGCTGGCCTGCCCGAGCTGCGGGCACATTGCCTACGTCAACCCGCGCCTCGTCGCGACGACGATCCCGGTCACCCCGGCCGGCGAGGTCGTCCTGATCAAGCGCGGGATCGAGCCGGCCATCGGCGCGTGGGCCCAGCCGGGCGGGTTCCTCGAGGTCGACGAGACGGTCCACGAAGGGGCGATCCGCGAGACGCTCGAGGAGACCGGGCTGCTCGTGGAGCCGGGCGAGATCGTGGGGCTGTACTCACGGCTCGAGGCGACCGTCGTCGTGGTCGTGTTCGAGGCCCCGATCGTCGGCGGTCGCGCGGCCCCGACGCTCGAGGCGACCGAGGTCGCGTTCTTCGCGCCCGAGGCGATCCCGTGGTCCGGGATCGCATTCAAGACGACCTACTACGCCCTCGTCGACTGGCTCGCCCGGCGGCGGCCCGACCTGGTCGCCGGACCGCAGCCGGCGTGGGGGGCGTGGGCCGGCTGACCCACCCGGCGGCTCAGGCGGTCGGGCTCGGGTTGCCGAGGCCCTGGCGGCTCGTTGTCGCCATCAGCCACGGCCAGGCGCTCGAGAGCAGGCCGATGATCGCGATCGACGCGGCGCCGACGCCGATCAGCCCGAGCGTGGCCGGCCAGCCGGCCTGGTCGGCCGTTCCCGCGCTGGCGATGACGAGCGCCCCGTAGACGCCGAGCATCCCGGCGAACAGCCCGACGATCGAGACGCCAATCGCGGCGGCGGCTCCCCACCAGCGCCGGCCGCGGAGCGCCCAGGCGGTGACGACGAGCGCCGCCCCGAGCGCCGCCCAGATCAGCGAGTACTGGCGGTCGGGCGAATCACCGACCGTCAGGGCGACGGCATAGCCTTCGATGGCCGCGCCGACCACGAGCAGGATGATCGAGATCGCGTTGACCGACGGCGGCCGGCCGGTACGGCGTCGACGGTCGGGCTCGAGCGGGCCGGCCGGATCGTTCGCCGAGCCCGGGTCGAGGCCGGGTTCGGGGCGTGGCTGGGCGTCCATGGTCGGACAGTCTGGCCCGCCGATCGTCCCGCCGTCGATCCCCCGCCCGTCCTGCCGGGGCGATGACGTTTCGGTCAGCCCAGGTCGACGAACACGTTCTTCGTCTCGGTGTACAGCTCGACGGCGTGCATCCCGAGCTCCCGGCCGATCCCCGACATCTTGTAGCCGCCGAACGGCGCCTCGGTGTGGACCGAGCTGTTCGAGTTCACACTGAGGACGCCGGCCTGGACGCCCTTGGCCGTTCGCAGCGCGCGGCCGATGTCGCGGCTCCAGATCGAGCCCGACAGGCCGTATGGCGTGGCGTTCGCCAGCCGGACGGCCTCCTCCTCCGAGTCGAACGGGATGATCGATACGACCGGGCCGAAGATCTCCTCGCGGGCGATCCGCATGTCGTTCGTCACGCCGCCGAACACCGTCGGCAGGACGTACGTGCCGGCGGCCAGTGCTGGGTCGTCCGGCGCGCTCCCGCCGGTGAGCAGCTCGGCGCCCTCCTCGCGACCGATCCCGATGTAGTCGAGGACGCGGTCGCGCTGGCGGGGATGGACCATCGGCCCGACCTCGGTCGCGTCGTCGGCCGGGTCGCCCACCTTGACCTTCCGGGTCGCCTCCACGAACAGCTCGACGACGCGATCGTGCGCCGAGCGCTCGACCAGGATCCGGCTCCGGGCGCAGCAGTCCTGGCCGCAGTTGTCGAAGACCGAGTACGGCGACTCGCGGGCGAACCGCTCGAGGTCGGCATCGGCGAACACGATGTTCGGGCTCTTGCCGCCGAGCTCGAGACTGACCTTCTTCACGTTGCCGGCCGCGAGCCGCATGATCTCCTGGCCCGTCGTGGTCTCGCCGGTGAAGGCGACCTTGCCGACCCCAGGATGGCCGGCGATCGCGGCGCCCGCGGTCCCGCCGGGTCCGGTCACGACGTTGACGACGCCGGCGGGGAAGCCCGCCTCGAGGGCGAGCTCGCCGAGCCGGATCGCGCTGAGCGGCGTCCAGCTGGCCGGCTTGAGGATGCACGTGTTCCCGGCGGCGAGCGCCGGCCCGAGCTTCCAGCTGGCCATCAGGACCGGGAAGTTCCACGGGACGATCAGGCCGACGACCCCGATCGGCTCGCGCAGCGTGAAGTCGAGGCCGGGCTTGCTGACGGGGATCGTCTCGCCGAAGACCTTGTTCGCCGCCCCGCCGTAGTACTCGAACACGAGGCTGGCCCCGAGGGCCTCGCCGCGCGCCCCGCTAATCGGCTTGCCGACGTTGCGGCTCTCGAGCCGGGCGATCTCCTCGAGGTTGGCCTTGAGCAAAGCCGACAGCTTGGCCAGGGTCCGGCCGCGTTTGCTGGCCGACCAGCTCGACCAGCCCTTCGGATCGTCGAAGGCACGGCGGGCGGCCTCGACGGCGCGATCGACGTCCTCCTTGCCACCGAGCGGCGCGTTGGCCATCACCTGGCCCGTCGACGGATCGAGGACGTCGAACGTCTGGCCGTCCGCGGCGTCGACCGATTGGCCGCCGATGACCATCTTCGCGGCGATCCGGGATGGGGCGGTCTGCGGCTCGGTCGTCATGCGTGGGTCCTCGGTGTCGTCGGGCGGCGGCCCGGTCCGGATGGAAGGCGTCGATGATACGCCGCGCCTGCCGCGGCGCCGCCGCGTGCGGGACGGCGCCGGCCGTCGGCGTCCGACCTGGTGTCAGCCGTCGGTCGCCGGCCCGCTCCCCGGCCGCGCCGCGATCTCCTGCTCGACGTTCCGGACAAGCTCGCCGATCTGGCGGCGCAGCGTGTCGGTGAGCGTCGAGCCACCGAAGCCGGCGAGGCTCCCCCCGAGCTGGAGGTCGACCGAGTAGGCGACCGTCGAGCGCCCGGGCCCGGCGGGCGCGATGTCGAACGGGACGTCGAGGCGGAACGATCCGCCGAGCCCGCGCGGCCGCCCGTCGAGGACGAGCCGCAGGTGGCGGGGCGGATCGGCGTCGAGGAGCGTCGCGACGACGTCCGAGCGAACGGTCATGAACTGGATCTTCGAGGCGATGACGGCCGTGAACCGATCCTCCGATTCGCGGGCGATCGACTCGCAGCCGGGCAGGATCCGGCCGAGCGCGGCGGGGTCGTCGAGGATCCCCCAGATCGCCTCGGGGGGAGCGGCGATCTCGACCCGATCGGTCGGCGAGGCGGTCACGCCGGTGCGGCCGCCGGCCTGTCGTCCGCCGGAGCGGCTGCCGGGCCGTCCTCCACCGGAGCGCTCCGCTCGGCGGCGAACAGCGCCGCTCCGACGACCCCGGCGTCGTTGCGCAGCTGGGCCGGCACGACCGGGACGCGGACGGTCAGGTAGGGCACGAACTTGTCGGGGTTCTTGCTCACGCCGCCGCCGAGGATGAACAGGCGCGGGCTGAACAGCCGGTCGATCGCGATCAGGTGCTCGTCGAGATCGGCCGCCCAGGCCTTCCACGACAGGCCGCGGCGGATCCGGGCGTTGGCCGCGGAGCGCCGCTCGGCGTCGCGCCCCCGGATCTCCATGTGACCGAGCTCGGTGTTCGGAACGAGCGTGCCATCGAGGAACAGCGCCGAGCCGACGCCGGTCCCGAGCGTCAGCACGAAGACGGTGCCCATCTCGCCCACGCCCGCCCCGAAGCGCATCTCCGCGATCCCGGCGGCGTCGGCGTCGTTGACGATCGCGACGGGGCGCGACAGCGCGCGCTGGAACTCGATCTGGGCCGGGTAGTCGATCCAGCCGGCATCGATGTTCGCCGCCGAGCGGGTCGTCCCGTCGATCACGACCGACGGGATCCCGATGCCTACCGGGACCTCGGCGCGGTTCGCGGCCTCCGGCAGCGCCCGGGCGATCCGCGCGACCAGCCGTGAGGTGGCCGCCACGACCGCGTCGGGAGTCGACGGGCTGGGGGTCGCGATCCGGTAGCGCTCACCGCGGAGCTGGCCCGTGGCGAGGTCGACGGCTCCGGCCTTGATCCCGCTCCCGCCGATGTCGATCCCGATGGCCAGCTCGGTCATCCGCCGGACCTAGAAGTAGTTCACGGTGATCCCGCCGTCGACGACGAGCTGGGCGCCGTTCGTCCAGCGCGACTCGTCGGAGGCGAGATAGACGGCCATGTTGACGATCTCCTCGGGCTTGCCGAACCGGCCGCTCGGGTTGCGGGCCAGCCGGATCCGCTTCGCCGCCTCGTCCTTGACCAGCCAGTCCATGAGCAGCGGCGTCTCGACCGGGCCGGGGCAGATGGCATTCGTGCGTACGCCGTGCGGCCCGAACTGGACGGCGAGGCTGCGGGTCAGGGCGAGGAGCGCCCCCTTCGAGGCGGTGTAGGCGTCCTGCGGCACCGAGCAGCCGACGAGGGCCACGAAGCTGGCAATGTTGATCACCGACCCGCTGCCCTGCTCGACCATGCGCGGGATGGCGTACTTGCAGCCGAGGAAGACGCCGCGGACGTTGACCGCCATGACCTGGTCCCAGACCGCCACCTCGGTGTCGGTGACCGAGTGGTCGGCCTCGGGCATGATCCCGGCGTTGTTGTAGAGGACGTCGACCCGGCCGAACCGGTCGATCGCGTGGTCGACCATTGCCTTCGCGTCCGCCTCGCGCGACACGTCCACCCGGACGAGGCTCGCCTGGCCGCCCTGTGCCTCGACGAGCCGCACGGTCTCGGCGCCGGCCTCCTCGCCGTACTCGGCCACGACGACCCGGGATCCCTGGGCGGCGAACATCAGGGCCGCGGTCCGGCCCATCCCGCCACCGGCGCCGGTGATGATCGCTACCTTGTCGGCGAGTCGCATGGTGGCCTCGGTCCCTCGTGCTGCGGTGCGCGTCCAAGCGTAGGCTGTCGGCCGCCCGCCCGGAGCGCCATCGTACCGCTCAGGACGGGGCCGGACCGTCGCCGTTCGGGCCGGGCTCGCTGCCCGGCCGCTCGTCGCTGTGGTCGGCTGGCGCCACGAACCAGGCCTTGGTCCGGATCAGGATGTAGGCGGCGACCAGGGCGCACAAGAGGGCCGTCAGGGCGAGGAAGTCGCTCGGGATGGTGAACGGCGCCGTGAGCATCGTCAGGAACGCGGCGATGAGGGCGCCCTGGCGGTTCCGTCCGTCAAGGATCCGGTAGCCGAACATCGCCGCGCAGAAGCCCAGCGCCCCGATCGGCAGCGCCAGCGGCAGGGCGATGGCGCCGAGCGCCGCGACGACGAAGACCGCGACGAGCAGCTGGATGATCCCGGCCCCGACCAGGAGGACGGTTGCGATGGCGACCTGGACCGGTCGCGGACCGGCCCAGCCGTCGGTCATGAGCGCTCGAGATAGCGCTCGCGATCCCAGGGATGGACGATCGCGTCGTACGTCTCCTGCTCGACGCGGGCGGCATTGAGGTAGTGGGCGACGACGTCCTCGCCGAAGATCTCGACCGCGGCCTTCGACCGCTCGAGCTCCTGGATCGCCTCCCACAGGGCCCGCGGCATGCGGTCGCAGCCGGTCGCCAGGTAGCCGTTGCCCTTGTACTCGGCCGGTGGCTCGACCCGATGGCGGATCCCGTACAGCCCGGCCCCGACGAACGCGGCGTAGGTCAGGTAGGCGTTCATGTCACCGCCCGGGAAGCGGCACTCGACGTGGAGCGCCTGGCCGCTGCCGACCACGCGGAAGCCGGTCGTCCGGTTGTCGCGTCCCCACACGACATTGACCGGTGCCCACGAAGCCACCGCGAAACGCTTGTACGAGTTGACGTTGGGGGCGAAGAAGACCGCCAGCTCGCGAGCGAGCTTCATCATCCCGCCCATGAAGTGGCGCATCGTCGTCGACATCGCGTACGGCGCCTTCGACTTCGGGTCGTGCATCAGCGAGGTCGAGCCGTCGGGACTCCAGACGCTCATGTGGAGGTGCCCCGAGGAGCCGGTCCAGGTGTGGTCCGGCTTGGCCATGAACGTGATCCCCCAGCCGTTCAGGTAGGCGATCTCCTTGGCGCCGTGCTTGAACAGGACGCTCCGGTCGGCCGACTCGAGGACCTCGTCGTAGCGGATGTTCACCTCGTGCTGGCCGGGCGCGGCCTCGCCCTTGCTGAACTCGATCGGGATCCGCGCGTCGGTCATCTGGTTGCGCAGGAGCCGGTGGAGCGGCTCGGCCTTGGTGGCCTGGAGCAGGTGGTAGTCCTCGTTGTAGCGCCCGAACCGCTCGGGCGGGGCGTAGCCGTTGCGGGCCATGTCCTCCCAGCTGTCGCGCAGGACGTAGTACTCGAACTCGGAGCCGGCCTTGATCACGAAGCCGGCCTTCGCGGCGGCCGCGACCTGGCGCTTGAGGATGGTCCGGGGCGAGATCTGGATCTCCTCGTGCGTCTCCTCGACGATCGTGTCCGACAGGACGAGCGCGGTCTTCTCGAGCCACGGCAGGACCCGCATGGTGTCCCAGACCGGGTCGGCGATCCAGTCGCCGTAGCCGGTCTCCCAGTTCATCAGCCGGAAGCCCTCGGGGGTGTTCATCTCCATGTCGGTGCCCAGGAGGTAAGTGCAGAAGTGCGCCCCGTGGTCGATCACGCCGTTGAGGAAGGCCTGGGCCTGGACCCGCTTGCCCATCAGCCGGCCCTGCATGTCGGTCAGGGCCACGATCAGCGTGTCGATCTGGCCGTCGCGGACCATCGCCTCGAGCTCCTCGAGCCGGGGGTGCCTGGCGTGACCGTGGCTGTCGTTGCTCATCGTCGGCTCCTCGCGGATGGTCGTTCGGGAGAGAAGGGGGAGGGCCGGCCGGCGGACCGGTCGACCCTCCGATGCTACGAAGATGAGCGCCGCCGCGCGATGCGGCGGCGTATCCGGCCCTACGCCGGTGCGGTCCCGCCGAGATGCTCGGCCGCCTGCTCGAACTCGCGCTCGAGCTCGGTCAGCTCGGCCTCCGCGCCCATCACCCGCGGGCCCTGGAAGCGGCTGCGCGCCCAGCCGAAGTAGTAGACCAGGAGGAGGACGACCGTCCCGAGCATGAACGGCCACGAGATGTTGCCCGACGTCGGGAAGCTGAACAGGACCATCAGCACGACGACCCAGAACACCGCCAGCCAGGCGACCGGCTTCGACCAGCGGCCGAGGCTCCAGACCCGGAGCTTGAGCCACTCCTGGGTGGTCGCCCCGAGGAAGATCACGACGCCGTACGCCGCGTACAGGAAGATCGTGCTGATCGCGGTGACGATGACGATCGCGGTCCCGCCGCCGACGATCCCCGCCAGGACGGTGAAGACCCAGGCGACGACGACGATCCCGGTCAGGGCGTTGGCCGGCGTCCGGTAGCGGTGCGACACCTTCTTGAGCCAGCCCGACGCCGGAACCCCGTCGTCCCGGGCGAACGCGAAGAGCATCCGGCCGGCGGCCGCCACGGAGGCGAGGCCGCAGAAGGACATCGCGATCGCGATCCCGGCCGCCAGCAGGTCGCCCATGCCGACGCCGACGAGGACGATGCTGTTGAGGTTGTACTGGAGGATCGCGATGACCGCCACTCCGCCCCCGAAGTAGTACTGGCTGGACGGCGGCGTGGTGGTGGGGTTGAGCTCCGCGGGGAAGAGGGTCTTGAGATCGGGCAGGTGGGTCGTCAGGGCGAGCAGGAAGATGAACCCGACGATCGCCGAGACGGCGACCGACAGGAACACGCCCCAGGCGCTCGACATCCGGGCGCCGACCGTCTCCTCGGCCACGTGCGCCGAGGCGTCATACCCGGTGTAGGTCCAGTTCGCCAGCAGGAGCGAGAAGAGGAACGCGAGCACGACCGGGTACGAGATCGCCGGTCCGTAGCTCAGCTTGAACAGCGGGTTGCTGTTCTCCCAGCTCCCGGCCACGTCCTGTGGCTCGATCTTGAACAGGGTCAGGCCGCTGATGTCGGGCTTGCCGACCGCGAAGATCAGCACCACCACGAGGGCCACGATCGCGATGTGCCACCACACGCTGACCTGGTTGAGCAGCGCGACGAGGTTGATCCCGGCGATGTTGAGGACGAGCTGGACGAGCATCAGGATGCCCATCGTCAGCAGCTGGCCGGTGACGATGTTGGTGCCGCTCAGGGCGAGGATCACCGTCGTGTTGTCGTAGGTGATCCCGGCATTGGCCAGCAGCGGCGTGATGATCGTTGCGTTGAGGAACGCCGCCGCGGCGAAGTTGATCCCGGCGACGATCGCGAACTGGCCGATCAGGTTGAGCCAGGCGGTCCACCAGCCCCAGTTCTTGTTCTTCATCTTGCTCGCCCAGTAGTACAGGCCGCCGGCGGTCGGATAGGCCGAGGCGATCTCCGACATCGAGGCGGCGATGAGCAGGACGAAGACGGTCACCAGCGGCCAGCCGATGAGCACGGCCGCGGTGCCGGCCCAGGCCAGGCCGTAGTCGTACAGGATGACCGCGCCGGTCAGGATCGAGATGATCGAGAAGCTGATCGCGAAGTTGCTGAACCCGCCCATCGTCCGGTAGAGCTCCTGGGCGTACCCCAGCCCGTGGAGGTCCTTGACGTCCTGGGCGATCTGGTCTTCCCGGGTCCTCGGCTGTGTCATCGAAACCTCCCTGCACCGTCGATGCCCCGGCGCGGCAGCAGCCGCTCGCCGGGGGCCGGGCGTCTCCCTCGTGGCCCGGCTGGGATGGGAACGCGAACCGGATGGGGATCCGTCGCGGATGACGCGCTGTCGCGGGGTGGGCGGCGGCGACGGCCGCTGGCGCTGCCGGTGAGCGGCAGCGAGTCAGGCTCGGTCGCGTCCCTCCTTTCCCATCGCCCGGCCAGCGGCGTCGCGCGGCCCAGGGCGATGCGATGGCCGGCACGATACTCCTCGGGCCGGTCGTGCGGAAGAGGGTGGTCCGGGGCGTTCCGATCCCGGGAACGGAGGCGCCCCGTTCAGTAGAGCAGGGTCGTCCCGCTCGGGAACTCGAACTCGAAGATGCCTGGCGGCAGCGGCGCGTCCGTCGCCAGGTCGACCACCGTCGCGTCGCGAGTCACGGCGCCGGCGATCCATTCCACGAGCCGGACGATCAGCCCGGTCTCGTGGTCGAACGACACCACCAGCCGGTGATCGGGCCGGTCGGCGGCGATCTCGATCGTCCGCGGGTGATCGCACTCGAGGACGATGGCCTCGCGCCCGGCCACCTCGGCCGTGCCGGAGACCCAGCACTGCCCGGTCGCGAGCACGTTCTGGCACAGCCCGGCCGGGTGGACGAACGTGTCGGGCAGCGTCTCCATCGGCAGGGCGGTCAGCGGCCGATAGGTCGTCGACCAACCCGGCAGGTCGGGGTCGTCGAGCCCGACCACGGAACGGCGCACCGGTCGCTGGGTCCCGAGCCGGTGGACCGCGGCATACGTCCGGACGACCTCGCCGTCGGAGACCCAGACCTCGTAATTGCCGGCCGTGCCGCGACCGGGCTCGGTCGTCGTCACCCGGGCGTGACCGGGATGCCGGAGGGCCGTGTCGATGCTGGCGAGGCGCTCGCCGTCCGCGGCGGCGCTGCGTTCCTCGATGCGCAGCCGGAGCGTCTCGAACCGGAGCTCGGCGTCCCGGGCGAAGGTGAACAGCTCGGCGACGGAGGGCAGGCCCTCGGGCAGCGTGGCCACCTCGGGGTACAGCCGCCCATCGACCGGCACCGGCAGGTCGGAGGCGCGATCCCACAGGTGTGGCGTCGACATCGGCCGGATTGTACCGGCCGGAGCACCTGCCGCGGCGGTCACGCGCCGGGCCTCGTGTCGCGTTGCAGGTCGGCCGGGAACCCTGACCTTAACGTCAACGTTAAGGTTGTGCTAGGATTCCCGGCCGAGTGATCCGTCCCGACGACTCCAGCCCGCTGCGCGTCCCGGCCGACCCGGCCGCCGCGCCTGCCTCCAGTGCGGCTCCGGCTGCGGCGACGGCGGCCGGCGGCCTTCATCGCACCGCCGGCGAGACGGCGGACGGTTATCGCTGGACCGTGCTTGCGGTCACCAGCCTCGGGGCGCTCCTCGCGTCGCTCACCGCGGGCATGCTCGTGATCGCCCTGCCCGACGTCCTGCGCGACCTCCGGACCGACCTGTTCACGCTGCTGTGGATCGTCGTCGGCTACACGCTGGCGGCGACGGTCATCGTGCTCAACGCCGGCCGGATCGCCGACCAGGTCGGCCGCGCCCGGTCGTACACGTTCGGGTTCGCCCTGTTCACGGTCGCGTCGGTCGCCTGCGCGGTCGCCCCCACCGCCCTGCTCCTCGTCCTCGCCCGGCTGGCGCAGGGCATCGGCGGAGCGTTCCTGATGGCGACGTCCGCCGCGCTCGTCACCGACGCGTTCCCGCGCCGCGAGCTCGGCCGGGCGCTCGGGATCAACGCCATGGTGGTCGGCGTCGGGCTCATCCTCGGCCCGATCCTGGGCGGCCTGCTGACCACCTTCGGCTGGCGCTCGGTGTTCTGGTTCAACGTCCCGATCGGGCTCGTCGGCAGCCTCGCTGCCGCCCGGCTCCTCGTCGAACAGGCGACGCCGTCGCGGCGCACCCGGCTCGACCTCGCCGGGAGTGCGATCTACCTGGTCGGGCTCGGCGGGCTCGTGACCGCGCTCGCCTTCGGCGGGATCTACGGCTGGACGACCAGCTGGGTGATCGCCGGCTTCGTCGCCTTCGCCGTCGCTGCGCCGGCGTTCCTGTGGGTGGAGTCGCATCGGCCGGACCCGCTGCTCGATCTCGGGCTGTTCCGGAACCGGCTGTTCGCGCTCGGCAACCTGACGGGGCTGCTCAACGGGATCGCCCGGAACGGCGTCCTGTTCCTGCTCGTGTTCTACCTCCAGGGCGCCCGCGGCTACGACCCGATCACCGCCGGCCTGATGCTGACCCCGCTGGCGGTCGGGCTGCTCGTGCTGTCGCCGATCAGTGGCGCGCTCGCCGACCGGATCGGCTCGCGGTTCCTGGCGACGCTCGGGATGCTCGTCACCGCCGTCGGCCTGCTCGGGCTGATGACGCTCACCATCGACACGCCGTACTGGCAGCTCGCCCTGTGGCAGCTCATCATCGGCGGCGGGTCGGGGCTGTTCTACTCGCCGAACACGAGCGCGGTGATGGGCGTCGTCCCGCCCGACAAGCGGGGGATGGGCTCGGGCGCCCGGATGATGCTCACCCAGAGCGGCTTCGTGATCAGCATCGCCCTGTCGATCGGGCTCGTCGCCTCGGTCGTCGACCCGAAGGTGCTCCTGACGGTCTTCTCGGGCACCCAGTCCGGCGCCGCCGACATCGACCTGTCGCCGTTCATCACGGCGCTCCACATCGCCTTCGGTGTCGGGGTGATCGCGAGCCTGATCGGGGCAGCCGTGTCGGCCATGCGCGGCGACCACCAGGAGTGGGGCGACGCGGCCCGGGCCTCGGAGCCGGCCCCGGCCTGACCCCCGGCGCTCGACCGATCCGCCGGCCCGCGGCGACCAGCGACGCGGGCGTCGGGGGGACTGGCCGGAGACTACACTCCGGGCATGACCGCCACCGATGCCGACCCGGGCGCGCCGCCGGCGGGTTCGGACGTCAGGATCGAGAAGGACGCCCTCGGACCGGTCCGCGTCCCGGCCGACCATTACTGGGGCGCGCAGACGCAGCGCTCCGTCGAGAACTTCCGGATCGGGGTCGGCCGGTTCACCTGGGACCGGCCGGTCATCCGGGCGCTCGGCATCCTCAAGCTGTGCGCCGCGCAGGCGAACCTCGAGCTCGGCCAGCTCCCGGCCGACAAGGCCGCCCTCATCGAGGCGGCCGCCCGCGAGGTGATCGACGGGCGGCTCGACGAGGAATTCCCGCTCGTCGTCTTCCAGACCGGTTCCGGGACCCAGACGAACATGAACGCGAACGAGGTCATCGCCGGACGGGCCAACGAGCTCGCCGGGGCCGGCCGGGGCGGCAAGACGCCGATCCACCCGAACGACGACGTCAACCGCTCGCAGTCCTCGAACGACGCCTTCCCGACGGTCATGCACGTCGCGACCGTCGAGGAGATCGAGGGCGCGGTCATCCCGTCGGTCGAGGCGCTGCGCGACACCCTGCGCGCCAAGTCCGCGGCCTACGCCGACGTGGTCATGCTCGGCCGGACCCACCTCCAGGACGCGACCCCGGTCACCCTCGGCCAGGTGATCGGTGGCTGGGCCGCCCAGCTGGATGGCGCCATCGACGCGATCCGCGCCGCGTTGCCGCCGCTGTACGAGCTCGCCCTCGGCGGAACGGCCGTCGGAACCGGCTTGAACGCGGATCCGCGCTTCGGGGACCTCGCGACGGCCAGGATCGCGGCGGAGACCGGCCGCCCGTTCCGCGGGGCGCCCGACAAGTTCGCGGCGCTCTCGGCGCACGACGCGATGGTCGGGGCATCGGCCGCGCTGCGGACGCTCGCGGTCGCGGCCATGAAGATCGCCAACGATGTCCGCTGGTACGCCTCGGGTCCGCGCGCTGGGCTCGGCGAGCTGCACATCCCCGAGAACGAGCCGGGCTCGTCGATCATGCCCGGCAAGATCAACCCGACCCAGAGCGAGGCGCTCACCCAGGTCGCGGTCCAGGCGTTCGGCTGCGACGCGGCCGTCGCGTTCGCCGGGTCGCAGGGCAACTTCCAGCTCAACGTTTTCAAGCCGGTGATCCTCGACAACGTCCTGACCTCGGCCACGCTGCTCGCCCAGGCGATCGCATCGTTCGATCGGAACTGCGCCGTCGGCATCGAGCCGAACCTGCCCCGGATCCGCGAGCACCTCGAGGACTCGCTCATGCTCGTCACGGCGCTCAACCCCCACATCGGCTACGAGAAGTCGGCCGAGATCGCGCTCCACGCCCAGCGGACCGGGACGTCGCTCCGGGCGGCCGCGCTCGAGCTCGGTCACCTGAGCGCCGAGGAGTTCGATGCCTGGGTCGACCCCGCGGCGATGACCCACCCGCTCGCCGGCGAGTGACGCCGTCCTTGGCTCATCCGGCCTGATCGCGCTCCCGGCCGTGAAC
This sequence comes from uncultured Chloroflexia bacterium, assembly GCA_963813705.1. GTDB lineage: Bacteria > Chloroflexota > Limnocylindria > Limnocylindrales > CSP1-4 > Chersky-267. The sequence continues at coordinate 450,887 of CAWFAH010000011.1, read as the reverse complement.
CGCTCCGCCCCGGCTGACCGGCTGCGTCGCGCGGCTCGCCGCGCCGGGAGCCCCTAGACTCGCGGGGATGGACGTCGGACCCGAGCTGTTCCGCAAGGTGATGGGCCACTTCGTGACCGGCGTCACGGTGGTCACGACCCTCGACGCCGCCGGCCGGCCGGCCGGCATCACGGTCAACGCCCTCAGCTCGGTCAGCCTCGACCCGCCGCTCGTGGTCGTCGCGCTCGACCGGCGCCGATTCATCACCCCGACGATCCACGCCGTCGGCCGCTTCGCCGTGTCCATCCTCAGCGAGGACCAGCAGGCGCTGTCGGACTGCTTCGCCGGGGCACCGGTCACGCCCGGTCGCGAGGACTTCTGTGGGGCCGCCTGGTCGCGCGGCACGACCGGCCTGCCGATCCTCGACGGCGCGATCGCGTCGCTCGAGTGCACGGTCACCGAGACCTACCCGGTCGGCGACCACGACCTGTTCGTCGCGCGGGTCGAGGCGGTGGCGAACGAGGAGCACCATCCGCAGCCGCTGCTCTACTACCGCCGGCGCTATCTCCGGGTCGACCGGGCCGAGACCAGCCCGGTCGCGGGTCGCCAGGAGGGCTGACCCGGGTGTCGTCCGTCCACGCCAACGGCCTCGACATCGGCTACCAGGTCCACGGCGCCGGTCCACCGCTGGTCATGCTCCACGGCGCGACCTCGTCCGGGCGGGAGGACTTCGCGGCTCAGGTCCCGGCCTTCTCGAAGGCGTTCCAGGTCTTCCTGCCCGATGCCCGGGGGCACGCCACGACGCGCTGGGACCCGGCCGGCGGCTGGTCGTACGCGGACCTGGTCGACGACCTGGCGGCCTTCGTCGACGAGCTCGGGATCGAGACCTTCCACCTCGTCGGCTTCTCGATGGGCGCGATGACCGGGCTCCAGTTCGCGGTGCGCGCGCCGGAGCGGCTGCGGACGCTCGTCGTCGCCGGGATCACGACCCAGCGCGAACCGCGTACGAGCGTCGTTCGGCGGCTCCTGGACCCCGACTGGATCGACCGGAACGATCCGCGACGGGCCGCGGCGCTGGCGAGCCGGCACGATCCGGTCCAGGGTGCCGGGACATGGCGGCGGCTGCTCCCGCTGATCGCGCGCGACGTCGCGGTCCAGCCGCTCCTCGGTCCGCGCGAGCTGCGCCGCATCGAGCTCCCGGTTCTCGTCGCGATCGGCGATCGGGACGTCTTCGTCCCGGTCGACCACGCCTGGGGCCTCAGCCGCCAGCTGCCCGACGCCCGGCTCTTCGTCGCGCCGGACTGCAGCCACGAGATCACCGCCCGCCGGCCCGCCCTGTTCAACGAGGTCTGCGGCGAGTTCTACCGATCGACCGAGTCGATCGCCCGCACCCGGAGCGGGGGCGGATGGCCACCCGTCGACCGGCCGACCGAGATCCAGGGAGGCTCGATGTGACCACGCTGCTCGCCCTCTTCCGACGCCCCGACGGCGGACCCGATGCGTTGGCCGCGTTCGAGCGCGCCTACGCCGAGACCCACCTGCCGCTGGTGGTCGAGACACCCGGCCTTCGGACGATCCGCTGCGATCGCGTCGTCGACGGGCTCGTCGGCGGGACCGACCTGTGCCTCGTCACCGCGATGACCTTCGACGACCGGCCGGCGCTCGACGCCGGCCTGGCCTCCGACGCCATGCGGGCGGGCGGCCGGAACCTCCGCGAGATCGCCCCGGGCCTGGTCACCCTCGTCGTCCTCGAATTGGCGGAGACGCTCGTTCCCGCTGGCTGGCGCTGACCGGCGATCGATCGCTGCAAGGATCCTCGGCCGCGTGGTGTTGTAGGGGGTGACTGGCGGACCGGACGATCCGCCGCGGGGCGCAAGGGGACCACGATGGATGACGCCGATCTCGACCTCGACACCCGGCTGACCGCGCTGGCGGGCCGGGCACCCGGACGCGACGACCCACCGGCCCTCGCGCGTGCCGGGCGGCGCCGCCGGTTCGCGCTGTCGCTGACCCTCGGCCCGGTCCTCGTCCTGGCGATCGTGGCGACCGCGACGGCCGGGCTGGTCGCCGTGAACCAGCTGGCGAAGGCGTATCCCGGCATCGAGAACCCGGGCCAGCCGCTCGCGGGGGCGCGGCTCGAGTGCCTGACCCCGCCCCAGGCCGCGGCGTTCCTCGCGGCGCACGGGTACCGCGATGTCGTGTGGCAGGTCGAGTCGGGTGACGTCCACGACCCGAAGGGCGCGTCCCGGAGCGTGCAGCAGGCGACTCCGCCGGACCACGGCTACGTGATCCCGACGTCGGTCCTCGACGATGGCCGGCTGCACGTCGTGGTCGACCAGCGAACCGGCGCGACCGGCACCGGCGCGTGCGTCGGGATGCCGATGCCGTGACGAGCTCCGAGCGACTCACGGGACCGGCCGCCGCCGCGGTCAGCGGCCCGCGCCAGGTGGCCGCGGGTCGATCGGACCCGGACGCGTTCGAGGCAGCGGTCCGGCCGCTCTACGCGAACCTCGTCCGCCGCCTCGTCGTGGTGATGGGCGACCAGGGCGACGCCGAGGACGTCGCCCAGGAGGCGTACCTGCGGGCGTTCCGCTCCTGGGACCGCTTCGACGGCAGCGACGCCCGGGCGTGGCTGTACACGATCGCCCTGCGCCTCGCGTTCAACCAGCTCCGCCGGCACCGGCGCTGGCGCGCCGCGATCCAGCGCATCGAGCCGCGGACGTGGACCGACGCGTCCGACCCCGACCTGTGGGCCGCTCTGCGCGGCCTCGACCCCCGCACCCGCACGGCGCTCCTGCTCAACGTCGTCGACGGCTACACCCAGCGCGAGATCGGGACGATCCTGGCCGTTCCGGAGGGGACCGTCGCGAGCTGGCTGTCCCGGGCGCGGGCCACGCTACGCGCGGAGCTCGATCCGGATCGCTGAAGGGACGCTCCGGGCAGGCGCGGGTTGCGGCGGCGCGCCGGGGGGCGCTCGCGTTGGCGGAGCGCGTCGCGCCGGTACTCGGGCGCCCTGGGCGGCCACGTGGCTTCCGCGGCAGTGGATACTGGCGGCACGCAGCGAGGAACCGCGTGACCGAGACCGTGCCCGCCCGCGGAGACCGCGACCGCGCCGCCGCCGCGCCGGCGGCAGCTCAGCCGGTGGTCCGGATCGATCGCCCGGCCCCGGCGGCGTTCGGGCGCGGCGAGCCGGATCCGGCCGTCGCGCTGCTGACGATCGATCGGCCGGACGCGCTCAACGCGCTCGATGCCGCGGTCCTGGCCGGTCTGGCCGCCGCCCTCGGGCGGCTCGACGCGGATCCCGGCTGCCGGGTCGTGGTCGTCACCGGGAGCGGGACGCGCGCCTTCGCGGCCGGTGCCGACATCAAGGCCATGGCGTCCGCGACACCGGAAACGATCGGTCCCGTCGGCGGCTTCGAGCACTGGGCGACGCTGGCCGCCGTGGGGCTTCCGATCATCGCCGCCGTCCGCGGGTTTGCGCTCGGGGGTGGCTTCGAGCTGGCGATGCTGTGCGACCTGCTCGTCGCCGGCGACGACGCCGTGTTCGGCCAGCCGGAGATCAAGCTCGGGGTGATGCCCGGCGCGGGTGGGACGCAGCGCCTGACCCGGGCGATCGGCCGGGCCCGGGCGATGGAGCTGATCCTCACCGGCCGGACGCTCGACGCCCGTGAGGCGGAGCGGCTCGGCCTCGTCAGCCTGCTGGTGCCGGCGGAGGAGACCCTTGACCGGGCGCTCGAGCTCGCCGGCCGGATCGCCGCCCTGCCACCGCTGGCGATCCGCGCGGCGAAGGCGTCGGTCAACGCGGCCGCCGAGCGGCCGTTGAGCGAGGGACTGGCGGCCGAGCAGGCGGCGTTCTTCGGACTGTTCGCGACGGCCGACCAGAAGGAAGGCATGGCGGCCTTCGTCGAGAAGCGATCGCCCCGCTGGACGGGACGCTAGGAGGGATCGGGATGACCGACGACTGGGGCCGGTCGGACGAGCGCGAAGGCGGCTCCGACTTCGGGACCGACCGCGCGCGCGACTACGGCGACGAGCCGCCGCCCGCCTACCGCGACGCGCCGCCCGACATCCTCGGCCCGATCGACGCCACTTCGCCGGTCAGCGGTCACGTGCCCGGCCCCGGGCCGTCGGGCGCCCCCGCCTCGATGACCCCGGAGCACGACTGGGCGGCGGCCTCGGTGGTCGTCGTGCCCGTGCTCCGGCCGGTCGGGACGGCCGGGCTGCGGATCGACGAGGTCGACCGGGCCGTGCTCGCCGAGAACGCGAACAAGGCGCACACGCTGCCGCTCCTGGGCGACGCGCCGTGCGGTCTCGCGATCGCCTATGCGCTGCCGGCGACCGGCTTCGACGTGATCGTCAACGGCGAGCACCTGCTCAGCTGGAACGTCGAGCCCGGGGCGGTCCACGCCGCCGCGCTGGCGAACCTGGCGGCCTGGTCGGCCGGCGCGGGCTGGGAGGACGAGGCCTCGGGCGAGCGGCGGCTGCTGAGCTCCGACACCGGATCCGGGCTCGACGCCGCGCGGATCCTCCTGCCCGAGGTCCGGGCCCATCTCGTGGCCGAGCTCGGGTCGGGCGGCCGGGTCCTCGTCGGCCTGCCCGACCGGCACCTGCTCCTGGCCGGGGCGCTCCGGGCGGGCGACGACGACTTCGCCGGGCTCCTGCGCGAGTACGTGATGGAGCACAGCGCCGACGCCGACGAGCCGATCGACCGGCGGATCTTCGAGCTGCGCGGGGTCGACCTCGTCGAGTTCGCGGGCTGATGCCGGACCCGTCCTTCTCCGCCCTTCGCTGGGAGGTGGCCGACGGGATCGGGACGATCACGCTCGATCGCGCGGCGGCGCTCAACAGCCTCGACGCGACGCTCAAGCGCGACCTGCTCGGCGTCATCCGCGTCGCCGGCCGTGACACGTCCGTCCGGGCCGTCATCCTGACGGGGGCGGGTCGGGCCTTCTGCGCCGGACAGGACCTCAAGGAGCGGCTCGCACCCGATGCCGCGCCGCTGGATGTCGAGGTGCGCGAACGGTACAACCCGATCGTCCTCGGCCTCCACCGCCTGGCGAAGCCGACCGTCGCGGCGATCAACGGGGTCGCCGCGGGCGCGGGTGCGGCCCTCGCGTTCGCCTGCGACGTGCGGATCGCCGCCGAGGGCGCGACCTTCGTGCTGGCGTTTGGCCGGATTGGGCTCGTCCCCGACAGCGGCGTCAGCTGGTTCCTGCCACGCCTCGTCGGGGCGGCGCGCGCCACCGAGCTCCTCCTCCTGCCCGATCCCCTGGCCGCGGATGACGCGGCGCGGATCGGCCTCGTCGCGCGGGTCGTGCCGCCGGACCGGCTGATGGACGAGGCGCATGCCCTCGCCGGGCGGCTGGCCGCCGGAGCTCCGGTCGCCCTGGCGCTCACGAAACGGGCGATCGAGCGGTCGCTCGAGGCCGGCCTGGCCGATGCGCTCGATCACGAGGCGTCGCTCCAGGGGATCGCCGGGCGGACGGCCGACCACGCGGAGGGGATCGCCGCGTTCGTCGAGAAGCGGGAACCGCGGTTCCGCGGGGAGTGACGCCGGCCGTCGGTCGGCTCCGTCCGACCCGCGAGGAGAGCCTCGGCTGGCTGGCGGTCGCCGCGCTCGTCGTCTACATCCTGGTCGCCGTCTACGACTGGCGGCTGCCGACCCGGAACGGGTTCTCGTTCGGACCGGTCTGGGCGGTCCTGGCGGTCATCGCGGTCCTGGCCACGTGGCGGATCCGGGGCCGACTGGAGCCCGTCGGGATCCTCGCTCCGATCACGGCCGTGGCGGCGATCCTGACCGACATCGCCCAGTTCCAGGGGCAGTTCCTGCGCGACCTCGGGATCTACCTGCTGGCGGGCGAGCGGTTCACCTCGGGCGCTCCGGTCTACCTGACCTCGGTGATCAGCGAGGCACCGATCGACAAGACGCTCTACCCGTACCTCTACCCGCCGCCGACGCTGCCGGTGCTGGCGGTGCTCGCCGTCCTGCCGCGCCCGCTCGTCGAGCTCGGCTGGCTGGGGGCCTCGATGGGGGTCGCGATCTGGGCGCTCCACGTCGTCGGGCTGTCGTGGCGCTGGTCGGTCGCTGCGCTCGCCTGGCCGCCCTTCTTCCAGGGCCTCTACGTCGGCAACGTCGCCGTGCCGGCCTTCGGGCTGTTCGCGGCCGCACCCTGGTTCGGGGCCGGCCTCGTCCTCGCCGGGGCGTTCAAGGCCTACAGCGCGATCGCCGCGCTATGGCTCGTCCGCGAGCGGCGGTTCGGGCAGCTGCTGGCCGGCGGCGCGATCATCCTCGGCCTGGCGGCCGTCACGCTGCCGCTGGTCGGGCTCGACGCGTGGCGCGCCTGGGTCGAGGGCCTTCGCCTGTACGCCGTCTCGCAACCCGGGCTGCCCGCCCTCGTCGGGCTGGGGCTCGGTGCCTACCTGCCCGGGGTCCTGCCCCTGGCGGCGGGCATTGCGGCGGTGGTCTGGGCGTGGGTCGGGCGCGGCCTCGAGGGGCTGGCCCGGTTCGGCGTCGCCACGGTCGTCGCCTCGCCGTCGCTCTTCACCCATGGCTTCCTCGTCGCGACGCCGGCCCTCCTCGCGCTCCGGGCCGTGCCGCTGTGGCTGGCGATCGGGATCACCAGCGTCGCGCCGGGACCGGGCTGGTGGCTCGCGATCGGGCTGGTGGTGCTCGCCTCGGTCGTCCGTGGACTGCGTCGAGGCGACGGCGGTCCGTGGCCGGGCTACGGGACGGTGTAGGTCGCGACGGCGGTCTGGGCGACGATGAAGGCGGGCGGGGCGCCGAGCTCGGTCCGCCGGAGGACCTGAACCCGGAGGTGGTACGTCCCCGGCGGGAGCTCGGCCACGGCCTCGGACAGCGACCGGTTCGTCGAGACGACGAGGGACGGCGCGCCGGCGAGCGCGCTCGGCGTGGCGTCGCCGGTCGAGTAGACGAGCTTCTCGACCGAGAAGCAGCCCGCCGGGCCGTCGAACGCGGACCATTGGAAGACGGTCGTCGAGCCGGCGCCGGGACCGACCGACAACGGCCCGAGCCCGGCGACCGCCCGGCCGGACGCCGAGCGGACGGGGCTGGCCGCCACGACCCGACCGGCGGCATCGAACGCGAACGTCCGGTAGGCGGCGGTCGAGCCGGCGCCCAGCGAGGCGTCGTTGGCGCTCGTCGCCCGGCGATTCCGCGTGAAGCTCCCCCTTACGGTCACGGCACCCGGCCCGGGCGGCACCGTCCGCAGGAGCCCCGGGCTGGCGGCGCGCACGGTCCGGTAGTGGTCGAACCGGCCGGCGCGTGCCGGGCTCCAGTCGAGCACGACGCCACCGGGGCAGGCGGCCACCGACAGGCCCAGCGGCGGCAGCGCCGCCGGCCGATCGGCCGGCCGTGGCGTCGGCGCGGGTGGGTCGGTCGATCGGGCTGCCGGTCGGCGGGTGGGCGCGGGACCGGACGGCGGTGCGCTCGGGCTAGCGGGACGATCGGACGCCGCGGGTGCGGGGCTCGCGGGAGCGCTGCTCGCGCCGGGCGCGGTCGGCACGGCCGAGGCCGGGGCCGCATCGACCGGGACCCCGAGTCCGAACCCGAGCGCCTGGTCGCGCCGGGCGTTCGCGACGATCCACGGGTCGGCCAGCTCGCCCGGCTCGATCGGGCGGAGGGCCAGCCCGGAGGCACCGCCCGGGGCGACCCAGACGCTCGCCCCCCGGCCCTCGTCGACGGTCGCCCGGAGGCCGTCGCCGCCGAGCGTCACGGCGTGCTCCAGCCCGAGGACGGTGACCGGCCCGCCGGCCGCGCCGGCGGCGTCGCGGTCCAGCTCGAACGCGGTCCCGGCGGCCGCCCAGCTGAGGCCGCCCGTCGTCACGACGTAGCGCCCGCCCGCCGGCAGCACGACGCGGTGGTAGGTGCGACCGACGGCGACCTCGATCCGGACCTCGGCCGACGACAGCGTCTCGACGCGGACGACGGCACCGCCGGCCAGCCGGGTCTCGCCACCGCCGATCGAGATCACGGCGCGACCCGCCGGTCCGACCCGGACGTCGTCGCCGGGACGCAGCGCGGTACCGGCGGCGAGGGGCGTCGAGCCGCCCGCACGGCTGAGCATGGCGTCCTCGGCGATCGTGGTTCGGGCACCGATCGGCGAAGGGTCGATCCGGCCGGCGGTCGATCCGGCGAGGGCGACGACGAGCGCCGCGACGAGTGCCACGACGGCCCAGCGCTCGGTCGCGCCGCGGCCGAGCCAGCGTGGCACCGCCGGTCCGGCGACGGGACGGGCAGGTGGCGTCGCGACGTGGGCGGCGGACGTCACCGGAGGCGCCGCAGCGAGGGAGCCGACCGCCATGGTCGGGTAGGACGCCAGCAGGCGCTCGCGCAGCCGGGCCTGGAACACCGACGCGGGCCGGCTCCGGGCGGCGGTCGACCGCTCGGCGCGGGCCCGTCGACCCGCCCGTCGCAGCACGCGCTCGATCTCGGTGACGTCGGTACCGTCGGTCATCCGGACCACGGCGAGCCGGCCGGGTCGGGTGCGGTCGCGGGAGCCGTCGGCGGGGCGTTCGTCAGGCGGCATCCGTCGCCTCCTTGGCGATCGCTCCGCGCAGCGCCCGCAGCGCCCGGTGGAGCTTGACGGCGAGGGTGGCCGGCGAGCAGCCGATCACGGCGCACAGCTCGTCGATCGACAGGTCGTCGTAGAACTTCAGGACGAGGAGCCGGCGATGGGCGGCCGGCAGCCGCTCGAGCGCGCGGCGCAGCTGGTCGCGGTCGAGCGCGGCACTGAACGCGTCCGTCGCCCGCGCGTCGCCGTCGTGTGCGCGGATGCCCCGGCGCGGCTCCGCCTCGTCGCCGGTCTCGGGGAGCAGGTCGCCGAGCGGCACGAGTCGCCGGCCGCGTCGCGCGTCGTCGACGATGAGGTTCGCCGCGACGCGGTAGAGCCAGCCACCGAACGAGTCGTTCCGGAAGGAGCCGGACCGGAGGGCGTCGAGCGCCCGCTCGAAGGTCATCGCCGAGAGGTCCTCGATCGTCGCCCGGTCGCTCACCCGCCGGGCGACGAACCCGTGGATCCGTGGGAGGTAGAAGTCGTACAGCTCGGCGAAGGCGTCGCCGTCCCAGCGCGCCCGGTCGACCAGCGACCGCTCGCGCTCGGGATCCATGCGGCTGGCGCGATCGGGATGGACCATCGAGACCGCGACGATGCGGTCGGGCGGACCGGGTCGCCATCGGCCGGGCGTACTGCCGGCGACGGGACCTCGGTCCGCCCGGGGCGTGGATCCCCTGCGGGCCGGTGCGCTAGGGAACCGTCACCTCGACCGCGGCCGACTGGCACAGGACGACCCTGCGATCGTGCCAGTACCCGACGGCCTGGATCCGGTAGAACCAGGTCTGGCCGCTCTCGACGTGGACATCGGTGAAGGCCGTCGTCGAGCGGTTCTCGATGATGCCGATGAGCTGGCTGCCCTCGGTCGGCGGCACGTAGGACGGGTTGGCGCCGTGCGACCGGACGACCTTGTACCAGCGGAAGGCGTCGGACGGGCAGGCAGCCCAGTCGAGGGCGATCCCGCCGTCGGTCGCCTGGGCCTCGAGCCCGATCGCCGACGGCTTCGGCGGCTGCCACGTGTGATGGGTGATGGACCGGGCATGCGAGCTGCCCAGGACCGTGAAGCCGTCAGCGGTCCGGCGACCGCAGAACACGCGGTACCACAGCGGCACGTTGCTGGGGGCATCGCCGTCGACCATGAACGTCCGGCCCCGCAGCCGGACGACGCCGACGAGCGTGTCATTCGGGCCGAGCGGCCAGCTGACGGTCGAGTCCGTCGACCGGACGACCTTGTAGGCGTCGAAGCCGCGAGCGTGGCACATCGTCCAGTCGACCAGGACGCCGCCGGCGACGTTGCGGAGCACGAGCCCGAGGGACTCCGGGTGCGGCTTCGGGTGGTGGGTCGGGTCCGGCCTGTCGGTCGGCGCCGGGTCCGGCCTGTCGGTCGGCCGGTCGGTCGGCGTGGCCGTCGGCTCGTCGGTGGGCGTCGCCGTCGGCGTGGCCGTCGGCGTGGCCGTCGGCTCGTCGGTCGGCGTGGCGGTCGGCTCGTCGGTCGGGCAGGGGATGATGTTGCCCTGCTCGTCCTGGCAGGTCGGTGCGGGCGCCCCGGTGAGGACCATCGGGCCCACGGTCGTCGCCCCGAACGCCATCGCCGAGACGAGCACGACCGCCGGGATCGCGGCGGCGAACGCGCTGGGCAGTCGCCGGCCGGCCCGCCGGCCCGCCCGCCCGGTCCGCGATGGGTGGGATGCGGCCCTACCGACCTCCTCGGTCTCGGTCGCCTCGCTGTCGACCGGGTCGCCGGTGCCCCCGTTCCGCTCCATCCGCCCACCCCCGCTGATTCCATCGTCCACGTCCGGCGGCCGGATGGCCGCGACCCGTGTCCACACAACGCGGAGCGCCGTCCTCGATTACCACCCGGCGCCCATCCGATGGTCCCGTCGGCCGCGCACCGTGGTCCGGTGCCCGGACGCGCCCCGGGGCTCGGGCGTACCATCGGAGGCCACGATCACCGCCGGGCGACGGAGGCCCGATCCAGATGACCGATCCCCTGGCGCTCGACCCGGTCCTGCCGGAGCGCGAGCGAACCCGCCTGACCTTCGCCGCCGACGTCCCGCACGACGAGCGCTATCGGCGGTTCGAGGCGCACATCGCCGACGGCGGCAAGGTCGAGGCCGTCGACTGGATGCCCGACGACTACCGGACGGCCGTCCTGCGCTTCGTCGAGATGCATGCCAACAGCGAGCTCATGGGCGTGCTTCCCGAGCGCGAATGGCTCATGCGCGCCCCGACGCTGCGCCGGAAGCTCGCCCTGACCGCCAAGGTCCAGGACGAGGTCGGTCACGCGCAGCTGCTCTACCGCGTGGCGGAGGACCTCGGCAAGCCGCGCGAGGCGATGTTCGACGACCTGCTCGCCGGGAAGACGAAGTTCCACAACGTCTTCCACTACCCGACCCGGTCGTGGGGCGACATCGGGATCATCGCCTGGCTCGTCGACGCAGCCGCGATCGTCGCCCAGCAGGCGCTGCGCGACTCGTCCTACGCGCCGTATGCGCGGACGATGCGCAAGATCTGCTGGGAGGAGTCGGTCCACATCATGCACGGCCGCGATGTCGTGGTGACCCTCGTCACGGGGACGGCGGCCCAGCGGGCGATGGTCCAGGACGCGCTCGACCGCTGGTGGGGCCCGCTGATGCAGATGCACGGTCCGCGGACGGCCCGCGAGGCGGATCGCGACCTGGCCTGGCGGATCAAGGCGAAGACGAGCGAGGAGCTGCGCCAGGAGTTCCTCGGGATCTACGTTCCGCGGATCCGCGAGCTCGGGCTGACGATCCCGGATCCCGACCTCCGGTTCGACGCCGAAGCCGGCGAGTGGCGCTACCGCGAACCCGATTGGGACGAGCTGCGCACGGTGGTCACGAACCATGGCCCGATGTCGCAGGCACGGCTCGCCTTCCGGCGCCTCAACCGCGACGAGACGCGCTGGGTTCGCGACGCGATCCTCGGCGCGCCCCGGGCGGCTGCCTGAGGCGCATGGCGGCGAACCAGGGCCTGGATGCACCCGAGCCGGACGACCCGCGCCCGGCCGATCCGCCGGCGCGAGCGGCGGGCATCCTCGAGCCGTTCGAGGTGTTCCGCCAGGAGAAGGACGGCGACCCGATGCGTCACGGCGGCAGCGTGCTGGCGCCCGATGCCACACTCGCAGTCCACTACGCGCGCGAGCTCTACGGCCGGCGCCAGGAATCGGTTCGGCTGTGGGTCGTCCGGCGGGCCGACATCATCGACCTCGATGACCCCGACCTGCTCCAGCCGCCGCTCGACCGGTCGTTCAAGAAGCCCGGTGGCTACGTGATGCGGGACAAGCTCGAGACCGCCCGGGAGCGGGCCGGGACCGTCAAGCCGCCCGCCCGGCCGCGCGGATCGAACCGATGAGCGCCGCCCGGCCGACCGCCGCCCGGCCGACCGCCGCCCGGCCGGCGCTCGAGGAGCTCCTCCTCGCCCTCGCCGACGACGAGTTCGTCATCGGCTTCAGCGACTCGGAGTGGACCGGGATCGCACCGATCCTCGAGGAGGACGTCGCGATCAGCTCGCTCGCCCAGGACGAGCTCGGCCACGCCCGGGCGCTCTACGAGCTCCTGGCCGCGCTCACCGGCTCCGACGCCGACCGGATCGCCTACGACCGGCCGCCCGAGGCCTACCGCCACGCCCGCCTGCTCGACCACGGCCGGGGCGACTGGGCCACGACCATGGCCCGGCGCTACCTGTACGACACGGCCGACGCGGTCCGCCTCGAGGCGCTCGCCGGCTCGTCCGAGCGCCCGCTGGCGGAGCTCGTGGCGAAGATCCGGCGCGAGGAGACGTACCACCTCCTCCACGCCGAGGCCTGGATCGACCGCCTGGCGAGCGCGGGCGGCGAGCCGCGCCGGCGCCTGCTCGCCGCGCTGGCCCTGCTCGGACCCGACGCCGCGTCGGTGCTCGCCCCGCTCGAGGGCGAGGCGGAGCTGATCGCCGACGGCATCCTCCCGGCGACGGGGTCGGCCATGATCGAAGCCTGGCTCGACCGGATCCGGCCCTCGTTCGACCGGCTCGGGCTCCCGCTGCCCGACCGATCCGTGCCGGACCCCGACCAGGCGCGACGGCGCCACGGTGAGGCGTTCGCCTGGCTCCATGCCGAGCTGAGCTCGGTCCGGCGCCTCGATCCGGCAGCGGCCTGGTGAGCGCGACGAGCGCGCCCGACGCGGGCCGGCTGCGGGCGGCCCTGGCGAAGCTGCCCGATCCCGAGCTGCCCGTGCTGTCGATCGACGAGCTGGGGATCCTCGGCCGCGTCGAGACCCGCCGCGAGCCAGGTCGCGACGTGGTCCGGGTCGAGCTCCGGCCGACGTTCGTGGCCTGCCCGGCGACCGAGCTCATCCGGTCCGCCGTCGAGACGCGGCTGACCGAGGTGGCGCCTGGTCTGGCGGCCGAGGTCGACTTCGTCTACGACCCGCCGTGGACGAGCGACCGGATCAGCCCGACCGGGCGGCGCAAGCTCGCGGCCGCCGGGATCGCCCCGCCGGCCTCGCTCGGCGGTGGAGCGCTCGTCCGGCTCGACGAGGTCGTTGCCTGCCCGTTGTGCGGATCGCGCCGGACCCGGCTCGACAACGTCTTCGGGCCGACGCTCTGCCGGTCGATCCGCTGGTGCGCCGACTGCCGGCAGCCGTTCGAGGCGATGAAGCCGGTTTGAGCGACCGTCCGACCGAGCCGGCGGTCGTCGGCGTCGTGGGCGCCGGGACGATGGGCGCCGGGATCGCCCAGCTCGCCCTCGAGGCCGGGGGCCGGGTGATCCTCCATGACGCCGATCCGGCCGCCGTCGAGCGAGCCCGGGAGCGGATCGCCGAGGGGATCGCCCGACGCCGCCGCCGCCTCGCCCCGGCCGAGATGCCCGGACCGGCCGCCGGCCCCGGCGACGCGCTCGACCGGCTGATGGTGGCGTCCGACGTGGAGACCCTGGCCGCCGAAGCCGCGGTCTCGATCGAGGCGGTGATCGAGGACCTCGAACGGAAGCGGCGGGTCTTCGCCGCGCTCGACGCCGCGGCAGCGCCGGACGCGATCCTCGCCTCGAACACGAGCGCCCTGTCGATCTCGGCGATCGCGACCGCGACGGCCCGGCCCGAACGGGTCGTCGGCCTCCACTTCTTCAATCCCGCGCCGGTCATGCCGCTCGTCGAGGTGGTCGCGCCGCCGGAGGCGGACCCGGGCGTCGTCGAGGCGGCCACCCGGCTCGTGACCGGCTGGGGGAAGGTTGCCGTTCGCTCGGCCGATGCGCCGGGCTTCATCGTCAACCGGGTGAACCGGCCGTTCACGCTCGAGGCGCTCCAGATGCTCGAGGCCGGCGACGGCTCGGTCGAGTCCATTGACCGGGCGATCCGCGCGGCCGGCTTCCCGATGGGCCCGTTCGAGCTCATGGACCTCATCGGCATCGACGTCAACCTGGCCGCGGCGCGCGGGATCTACGAGGCGTTCCACTACGAGCCGCGGTTCCGTCCGTCGGTCATCCAGGAGCGGCTGGTCGAGGCCGGCCGGTTCGGCCGCAAGACGGGCGAGGGCTTCTACTGGTACGGCGAGGACGGGCGTCCGCTCGGAGCGGCCGGGGCGTTCGCGGCGGAGCCCGAGCCGCCGGCCGCGGCGATCCCGGCCGCGCCGCGGCTGCCAGCCGGTACCGGGGCGGCCCCCGAGATCGCGGCGCCCGACGACGGCGCCCTCGGGCCCGCGGCGATCGCGGAGCGGATCGAGCTGGCGATCGTGAACGAGGCGTGGCGCGCGCTCGGCGACGGCGTGGCCGGGCGGCACGACATCGACCTCGCGGTGCGGCTCGGGGCCGCGCATCCGATCGGTCCCTTCGAGCGGACGGCGGCGCTCGGTGGGCCGGCCGCGGTGGTCGCGCGGATCGACCGCTGGCGTGCGGCCGGACCGCGGTTCGACCCTGCCCCCGCGCTGACGGCCGCCGCGGCGCGGGGCTGACCCGCCCGCCGGCTGCAGGTTCGACCGACGTGCTCCATCATGTCCGCCGACCCCGCACCGCCCACCGAGTCGGCGGGACCGTCCTGGAGACTCCGTGATCCCCCGAATTCCCTCGCTGATCATCGGTCTGCCCGCGTCTGTCCGCCGCGCGGCGATCGCCATCGCGCTCGGTGCGCTCGTCGTGGCCTGCGCTCCGTCGAGCGGGACGGCCAGCCCGGCCGGCGCGACCGGGCCGTCGGCGAGCCCGTCCGTCGCCGCCGGCTCGCCCTCCGCGGGGGCGGTCCAGCCGACCCCGGTCCCGGATACGCCGGCACCGTCGGTCAACAATCATGGCGCCCCAGCGATCGAGGCCATGCTCCCGGCGAAGGTCGGCACGGTCGCGCTCGAGCGGCTCAGCCTGACCGGACCCGACTTCTACGCGCTGGGCACCGACGCGACGCGCGCCCAGCTCGACGCCATGCTGGGCAAGCTCGGCAAGAAGGTGACCGACCTGACCGTCGCCGACGCCGGCGATCCGCGTGGGCTGACCGTCATCGAGATCGGCATCTTCCGCGTGGCCGACGCCGCGGCGGACCGGCTGCTGTCCGAATGGGTCGCCTCGACCGTGGCCTCGAACCCCGGCCAGATCGCCACCTCCAGCGTGACCGTCGATGGCCGCAAGCTGACCAAGCTCGTCGATTCGAGCCGCCCGGTGGGCGGCGTGACCTACGCGTTCGTCAAGGGAGACACGCTGTTCGCCATCGCGGCGGACGATCCGGCGCTCCTGTCGAGCGCTCTGTCCCAGCTTCCGACCCCCTGACGCTCGACACCGGGCGGGCGTAGGATGGCCGCGATGCCGCGCGGCGCTCTCGGCCGTGCCGGGTTCGGAGGGAAGCCCAGATGACTCCACGGAGGATCTCCGCCACGGCGGGGATGGTTCTTGCGACGATGCTGCTCGCCGCCTGCAGCGGGTCGAGCTCGAGCAGCGCACCGTCGGCCGCCGGCCAGGCCAGCGCCCCCGAGACGACGGCACCCAGCGCGAGCACGGCCCCGGCATCCGCCCCGGCCTCGGAGGCGCCATCCGTCGAGGCGTCGCTCGCGATCCCGAGCTTCGTGCTGCCGAGCGATGACAAGGGCCTCGAGGCCCTGCTGCCGAGCACGCTGTGCGGCAAGACGGCGACCAAGCTGAGCTTCAGCGGCGCGCGCTTCGCGGCCGTCAGCGACCCGACCTTCACGTCGACGCTGGCCCAGCTCGGCAAGTCCCCGAAGGACGTGGCCTTCGCGGTCTCGAGCCCCGGCGTCGCGTCGATCGACAGCTGCAAGGAGACCGCCGTGGTCTTCCAGATCAAGGGCGCCGATCCGGGTCGCTTCCGCGACGTGTTCATCGCCGCGGCCCAGAAGCAGAACGACACGACCTACACCCAGGGCAACGTCGGCGGCAAGGACGTCTACATCGGCGTGCAGGCGTCCGACCCGACGAAGAAGACCTACGCCTACTTCAATGGCGATGCGCTGTTCATCGTCGAGGCGCCCGATGACGCCTCGGCCGGACCGCTCCTCCAGGAGATGCCATGACCGTCCGCTCACGGTTGGCCGGCGCCGCACTGGTCGTCGCCGTCATCGTCGGTGCCTGCGGTGGCTCGTCGTCCTCGACTGGACCCGCCTCGACGGGCGGCCTCCCGAGCGGCGCGGTTCCGTCGTTCGCCGAAAGCGCCGCGCTCGAGGCGACGCTGCCGACGAGCGTGGGTGGGGTCACCCTGCAGACCGGATCGCTCAACGTCCTCGCCCTGTATCTCAACGGCAATACCGCCGCGAACTTCCTGACGCTGATGATCGCCGGGCTCGGCGTCTCGCCGGCGCAGGTCGGGGTTGCGGCCGCGGCCGACACGGGCGGCCAGATCCAGATCGCGGCCGGCCAGTTCAACGGCGTAACGTCGGCGGCGATCCAGACCCAGTTCGAGACGGCCGCCAAGGCCGCCGACCCCACGGTCGAACTCGCCAATACGACGATCGGCGGCAAGTCGGTCACGACGGCGACCTACCCGAACTCGCATACGGGTCCGGTCGTCGCCTACGTCACCGGCGACACGCTGTACCTGCTCCAGTCGTCCGACCCCGCCCTCGTCGAGGACGCGCTGAAGCAGCTCCCCTGACGTGCCCCGGGTCCTCGACCGCCCGCTGCGTGACCCCTGGATCGTCGGGGCCGTCCGGACCCCGGTCGGCCGCTACGGGGGCGCGCTGGCAGCTGTCCGGCCCGACGACCTCGCGGCGATCGTCCTGCGGGCCGTCGTCGACCGCGCCGGCGTCGACCCGACCCTCGTCGAGGACGTGATCCTCGGCTGCGCCAACCAGGCCGGCGAAGACAACCGGGACGTCGCCCGCATGGCGGTCCTGCTGGCCGGGTTCCCGGTCGAGGTCGGCGGCCTGACGGTCAACCGGCTGTGCGGGAGCGGGCTCCAGGCGATCAACACGGCGGCTCACGCCATCCAGGTCGGCGACGGCGACGTGTTCATCGGTGGCGGCGTCGAATCGATGACCCGGGCCCCGTACGTCCTGGCCAAGCCCGAGGCGGCCTGGGAGCGTGGCAGCCGGGAGCTGCAGGACACGACGCTCGGCTGGCGGTTCGTCAACCCACGCCTCGCCGCCGCCTACTACCCGTACTCGATGGGCGAGACCGCCGAGAACGTGGCGGAGCGATGGACGGTCAACCGCGAGCGCCAGGACGCGTTCGCGCTCGAGTCGCAGCGCCGCGCCGTGGCGGCGATCGAGGCCGGCCGGTTCGACGGCCAGATCGTGCCGGTCGAGGTGCCACAGCGGAAGGGCGACCCGGTCGTCGTGATCCGCGACGAGCACCCGCGCGCGGACACGTCGCCCGAGGCGCTGGCGCGCCTCCGTCCCGCCTTCCGCGAGGACGGCAGCGTGACCGCCGGGAATTCGTCCGGGATCAACGACGGGGCGGCGGCGGTGCTGCTCGTCGAGGCCGAGCGGGCCCGGACGCTCGGCCTGCGCCCGCTCGCCCGGGTCGTCGCGACGGCCGTCGCCGGCGTCGATCCGGCGATCATGGGGATCGGCCCCGTGCCGGCCACGCGCAAGGCGCTCGAGCGGGCCGGGATCGGCGTCGCCGACCTCGATCTCGTGGAGCTCAACGAGGCCTTCGCCAGCCAGTCGGTCGTGTGCATCGACGAGCTCGGGCTCGATCCGGCCCGCGTGAACGTGAACGGCGGGGCGATCGCGATCGGTCATCCGCTCGGGATGTCCGGCGGACGGTTGATCACGATGCTCGTCCACGAGCTCGTCCGGACGGGCGGCCGCTACGGGCTGGCGACGATGTGCATCGGCGTCGGCCAGGGGATCGCCACGGTGGTCGAGCGGATCGACGGGTAGCCGGGACCGCCGGGCGCCCTCGCCGGGACCTTCGGCCCGGCGCCACCCGGGCATTTCGGCGCGACGCTTGCCGAAACCCGGGCGTGTGCGTACGATGGCCCTCGACGAACGCCCACCCGGTCCCCGGAGGACGCAGCACGATGCTCGAGACCCAGCCGACCTTCCTCAACCTGACCGACGCCGCGGCGAGCAAGCTGCGCGAGATCACGGCCGAGGAGACGAACCCGAGCGTGGGTCTGCGGGTCTACGTCTACAGCGGCGGCTGCTCCGGGTTCAAGTACGGGATGATGATCGAGGACGCCCCGACCGAGGAGGACCGGATCCTCCAGTCGAACGGCGTGACCGTCTACGTCGACGGCAAGAGCGTCGACCTGCTCCAGGGCTCCGAGATCGACTACGTCGACACCCTGATGGGCGCCGGGTTCACCGTCAACAACCCGAACGCGGTCGCCGCCTGCGGCTGCGGGTCGAGCTTCCGGACCGCCGACGACACGGGCAGCCCGCGGAGCTGCGCGCACTAGCTCCGCCGTCGGGCAACGTCGAAGCCGCCGGGATCGACCGGCGGCTTCTCGATTCCCGGGCCGGGACGGCCCGGCCGGCGGCCGGCGGGCGCCCGGCTACACTCCGGGCATGGAGCTGCCCCTCTTCCCGCTCCACACGGTCCTCTGCCCGGGGGTCGCCCTGCCGCTCCACGTCTTCGAGCCGCGCTACCGGGCGATGGTCGGGCGCTGCATCGAGACCGAAAGCTCGTTCGGGATCGTCCTGATCCGCGACGGCCGCGAGGTCGGTGGCGGCCCGACGAGCATCGCCACCGTCGGCACGATCGCGGAGATCCGCGAGGTCGGCACCTTCAGCGACGGCCGCTATGAGCTCCTGGTCGTCGGCGCCCGTCGGTTCCGGATCGAGTCGGTCACGGTCGGGCGGGAACCGTATCTCGTCGGCGACGTGGAGCTGATCGACGAGGCCGTCGGGGACGTCGAGCTGGCCCGCGGGCTGACCGACCGGGTGACCCAGCGGTTCATCCGCTACCTGTCGCTGCTCCAGCCGCTCGACGGCGAGGACGCCGAGGAGATCGACGTCCGCGTCGAGGTCGAGCTCGAGGACGATCCGGACCCCGCACCGGCCTCCGAGCGACCGCCCGACGACCGCGACGCGCTCGATGCCGCCGCCCGCCGGGCGGCGATCCCGGACGACCCGACGATCCTGTCCTACCTGCTGTCCGGGATTATCCAGGTCGACCAGCCGAGACGGCAGGACCTGCTCGAGGCGGAGACGACCGAGGCGCGACTGCGCGAGCTCCTCCGCCTGATCGACCGCGAGGTCGTCCTGCTCGAACGCCGGCTGCGGAACTTCACCGTCGATCCGCGGACCAGCGCCTCGCGCCGGAACTGATGGTGGAGGTGCGCGAGGCCGGCCCCGCGGAGCTCGAGGACTGGGACGCGAGGACCGTCCTGCCGATCTCGGGCAATGTCCACCAGTCGCGTGCCTGGGCGGACTACCGGGCCGATTTCGGCTGGCGCCCGCGGTACCTCGTCGGCGACGACGGCAGTCGCGTCCTCGCGCTCGCCCGGCCGTGGCCGCTGATCGGCGGCGACGGGGTGTACGTCTCGCGCGGGCCGCTGCCGGAGGACGATCCTCACGCCGTCGCGGACCGGCTCGAGGCCGTGACCCGCTGGGTGGCCGCGCACGGCGCGTCGGTGATCTCGTCGGACGCGGAGATGCCCGCCGAGTCGGGCTACGGGACGCTGCTGGCCGCGGCCGGCTTCCGGCCGATCGACGAGATCCAGCCGTCCCGCCATCGCCTGGCGGTCGACCTCAGCGGCGTCGCCGACGCGGCCGCCCTGCTCGGCTCGTTCAGCGCCACGACCCGGAACATGATCCGGGCCGCGGAACGCAGCGACCTCGCCACGACCGTCATCGGGCCGTCGGCCGCGGCAGCCGTCGTCGCGCCTGGTTCCACCGCGCCGTCCGGCCCCGATCCGGCGGCCGGGCTGGCGGACCTCGAGGGGCGGCTGCCGACCCTCTACGGCCTGATGCGCGCGACGGCGGGACGGCGCGGCTTCGGGCTCGCCTCCGCCGAGCGGTTCTTCGACTGGACCCGGCGCGCCTTCGCCGCCGGCCAGCTCGTCTACGTCGCCGTCCACGAGCCCGGCGGCGAGCTCGTCGCCGGCGCCACGTTCTATCGCCACGGCCGGCGCTGGACGTACGCCAACGCGGCCGACGATCCGCGCTTCCGGAAGGCCTATCCCGGCGCGGTCCGGCTGGTCGTCTGGGAGGCCTTCCGGCGGGCGCTCGCCGAGGGTCGAGCGGAGATGGACCTCGGCGGCGTCGACGTGCCCGGGGCGCGGCGCCGGCCGGTTCCGGGCGAGCCGGCGCACGGGATGCTCACGTTCAAGGAGTCGTTCGGCGCCCGCTGGATCGAGCTCACGGGCGCCCACGAGCGGGTCCTCAGCCCGGCCCGCTATGCGCTCGGCCGGGTCACCACCCGCCTGGCGGCCGCCGCGTCGCGCGGCTGACTACTCCGAGAAGCGCTCTTCCTTCCACGGGTCCGCGTCGTTGTTGTAGCCGTAGCGCTCCCAGAACCCGAGGATGTCGTGGTCGAGGAACTCGAGACCGCGGATCCACTTGGCGCTCTTCCAGAAGTAGCGCTTGGGGACGACCAGCCGGAGCGGCCAGCCGTGCTCCGGCTCGAGCGGCTTGCCGTCGAACGTGTCGGCCAGGAGGACGTCGTCGTCGTCGAGCACGGTGAGCGGCAGGTTGGCGGTGTAGCCCTGCTCGGAGTGGGCCAGGACGTGGGTCGCCGCCGGCCGCAGCTGGGCCCGGCCCAGGATCTCCTGGATCGGGACCCCCTCCCAGGTCGTATCGAGCTTCGTCCAGCGGGTCACGCAGTGGATGTCCGTCGCGACCTGCTTGCGCGGCAGCGCCTTGAACTCGTCCCAGGTCAGGCCGAACGGGCTGTCGACCGCGCCGAAGACCTTGAAGTCCCAGGTCGCCAGGTCGGTCCGCGGCACGGACCCGTAGTGGAGCACGGGGAACTTGTCGGTCTTGTACTGGCCGGGCGGGATGCGCGCCGCCGTTGCCGGGTCCATCGGTTTGCCTCCGAACAGGCGCTCGATCATCGCTCCCTCCCGGTGCTGGGTCGTCCGCATCGTCCCACATCGCCGCCCGGGGTGAGAGCGGCACGGCCAGGGGACCGGTCAGGGGGAAGCAGCGTCCTCGACCCGGATGACCCATATTCCGGCGGCAGGATCGGCCAGGATCGGGACATAGCGGTACGGCCCGACCGTGGTCGGCCGGCTGATCTCGAGGAGCTTGTCGCGCGGACCGGCCGGATGGTCGTTGCGGCGGTCGTGGTAGATGAGCGTGCCGGGCCCGGGCCGCCCGGCCGTCGGGTTCAGGAAGGCGGGGTACGAATAGGCGACATCGGTGAGTGGCAATCCGAGCTGGGCAACGGCCTGGGCACGCACGTCCGTCGGCACAATCACCGCCGGGTGCGAGGAGATGTTCTGTGATGGCGGCAGGCCTCGCCACGAGCGCACCGGGCCGAGCTGCGCCGCGATCTCGGACAGCGCCCGACGAGCATTGGCGTGGAGGCGCACCTGGGTGGCGATGGACGCCCGGGCCGTGCTGTCGAGCGGCTCGATCGGGGCGATGGCGAGCGCGACCAGCAGGCCGCCCACGACCGGAAGGGCCCAATGGGCCACGCCGGGGCGGATGCGCCGCGCGAACCAATGGCGCATGGCGGGCGCGTCGAGCGCCGAGACCCCGATCGCCGACGCGAAGAGCAGGCCGAGATCGATCGGGGCCAGGTAGCGCGGCGACAAGAACGTCCCTCGCGCGCCGATGATCACGAAGAGCGCGGCCATGCCGAGGGTGACTCCCACGAGCCCGACGGCCAGCCCCCACTGGCGTCGGGTGACCAGCACCCACCCGGCCACCGCGGCCAATGGGAGCAGGGCGGCCTCGCCGAGGACGGCCTGCCCGACCCAGCGGATCATCTCGAACAGCCCCCGGACCGGCCGCCCCTCCGAGTTCAGGAGGGCAGTCTTCGACCAGAACAGGGCATCCCCGAAGAGCAGCTGGTCGTGGGCCATCAGGATGGGGACGGCCAGGGCACCGAGCAGGACGAGCCAGGCTCCCCGCGCCGGTCCGGGCCGCTGACGGGCAGCGGACCAGATCGCCGCCAGCACGAGGACCACCCCGGCAACCGCAACGACAGCGAGCGCCTCGGGCCGGGCGAGTGCGGCCAGCATCAGCGCGATGCCGGCCAGCCCGTAGCGGGGCCTGGCGGCCGTGACTGCCAGGCCGGCGATCAGCAGGAACAACGTCATCCAGGTGACGGCGTAGGCGAGGCTGAGATCAACCAGCAGGATCGGCGACAAGGTGAATGCCGCTGCCGCGAAGGCCCCGCTTGCGAGACCGCCGACCCGCTCCGCGAGCACGGTTGCCAGGACGACGGCCAGGCCGAAGGCCAGGATCGCTGACCAGGCCACGGGGCGCCAGTCGCCGCTGAGCTGGAAGATCGGGCCGTACACGACGTCGAGGAGCGGCTTCGAGGTCTGGGTGAGATGGCCCTCGACCTGCTGACCGGCCAGCAACCGCTGGAACTCGATCACCGGAGCGGCGGCATCGGGTCCGATCGACGCCGAGTCAACCGGCCGGACCGCGAAGATGGCCATGCCGACGGCGACGAGGAAAAGGCCGGCGAGGACCGCGATGCGTCGTGGGCCGCCGAGGCTGGTCATGGTCGCGGAAGTCTAGGGTATCCTCGTCCCAGATGCCCTCCCCCGATCACGTTCCAGGCCCGGGTCGTCTCGCCGTGGTCGTCGTCATGCCGGCGTATAACGCGGCCAAGACCCTCGAGCGGACCTACGCCGACATCCCCCACGCGCTCATCGACCGGATCATCCTCGTGGATGACGTGTCGCGCGACGCCACCGTCGACATCGCACGGCAGCTCGGGCTCGACGTGATCATCCACCGCCAGAACCGCGGCTACGGGGGGAACCAGAAGACGTGCTACGACGCCGCGCTCGCCGCCGGGGCCGGGGTCGTCGTGATGCTCCATCCCGACTACCAGTACGACGCCACCCGGATCCCCGATCTCATCGCGCCGATCGTCCGCGGCGAGACCGACCTGATGCTCGGCAGCCGCTTCCTCGGCGACCCGATCGCGGGCGGGATGCCGAAGTGGAAGTACCTGAGCAACCGGTTCCTGACCGGGCTCGAGAACGCGGCGTTCGGGCTCCACCTGAGCGAGTACCACACCGGACTGCGGGCCTACAGCCGGCGGCTGCTCGAGGCGATCCCGTACCACCTGAACAGCGACGACTTCGTGTTCGACCAGGAGCTCATCGCCCAGGTCGTCGCCGCCGGCGGGCTGCCGATCGGTGAGATCGCCGTCCCGACCCGCTACTTCGAGGAGGCCAGCTCGGTCGGGTTCCGGCGGAGCGTCGTGTACGGCCTGTCGACGCTGCGGGTCGTGGCCCGCTTCGTGCTCCATCGGACCCGCATCCGCCGGTCGCCCAAGCTGACGTCCCGGCGTCCGGCGGCCTGACGCCCGTGCGCGGCGGCGTCGGCGGGGCCGTCCGGGCCGGCCTCGGGATCGCGATCTCGATCGCCTCGCTCGCGTTCGTCCTGTCCGGCGTCGATCTCGGCAAGGCCGCCGAGATCCTGCGGACCGCGGCTCCCGCCTGGCTCGTGGTCATGGTCGGGTTCCAGTCGCTCGACGTCGTCATCCGGGCGATCCGCTGGCAGCGCCTCGTCGCGCCGATCCGGGCGGTCCGCTTCCTGCCGATGCTCGGCTACCTGCTCGTCGGTTACCTCGCCAACAACATCCTGCCGGCCCGGCTCGGCGAGCTCGTCCGGAGCCACTACCTCGGCGACCGCGAGGGGATCAGCCGCGCCTCGGCCCTCGGCACGGTCGTCGTCGAGCGCGTCGTCGACACCGCCGTGGTGGTGATCATCGGCGCGATCGCGATCCTCGTCCTCCACGTCCGTGGCGTCGTCGCGAGCGCGGCGCTGCTCGGCCTGGCCGTCGCCGGGCTGCTCGTCGTCGGGCTCGCCGGCGGGATCCTCGCCCACCGGCTGCCGTTCGCCGACCGGGTCATCGCGTACGCGGAGCGGCGTCCGCGGGTCGCCGAGATCGGTCGCCGTCTCCACGAGGGGCTGGCGGTCGCCCAGCGCCCGGGTACCCTGGCCGCGGCGATCGGGTTGAGCGTCCTGGCCTGGGGCGCGAGCCTGCTCGCGGTCGCGGCGGCCGGCCAGTCGATCGACATCGAGCTGACGATCGGCGAGGCCGCCCTCCTGTCGTCCGGGGTCGCCCTCGCCACCGCCATCCCGTCGGCGCCGGGCTATCTCGGCACGTTCGAGCTGGCGTTCGTCACGATCGGCAAGGCGATCGGCCTCCCGTCGGACCAGGCCTTCGCCCTCGGGTTCCTCGTTCACGCCTCGATCCTCATCCTGACCTCCGCCGGCGGGGCGATCGCGTTCCTGCGCCTGGGCTGGACCCGGAGCGCCCACGAGGTCGCCGAGGTCGCCCGCGGGCTCGTCGATCCGGACGCGCCCGACCCGACCGCCGAGCTGCCGGCCGCTGCCGTCGACCGGCCCGGCCCGCGACCCGTCGAGGAGCCACCGCGATGACCGACCGGCCGGCCGATCGGGGAACGTCCGAGGCGGCGCGGGACCGGGCCGACGTGGCCGCCCTGGCGGGCGAGGCGGGCTGGGTCGCCGCGGCCGCCCGCCTCCTGGCCAATCTCGGGTTCAGCCTCATCCACAGCGACCAGCCCGGCGCGCCCGGCGGCGCCTTCCTGCTCGTCGCCTTCCGCACGTCGCCGACGTTCCGCCACTTTGATCCGGAGTCGATCGGCTTCTGGATCGTCCGGGGCGGGCAGGGCCGGCTGGCCGAGTACCAGCGCGGCGCGGCGCTGCCGGCGCGGACCCCGGTGTCGTGGGGCAAGGTCCGGGTGGTGGACCGGCTCGGGGTCGACAACCGGTTCCTGACCTTCGGCGGGACGCTGCGCGCCGAGGCGGTGGATGCCGATACGACCATCCTCGCGCTCGTCTCCCCGGGCCCGATCGCGCGCTGGAGCGGGCACAGCCAGCCCCACGACCCGCTCGCGAGCGAGATCGGCGCGTTCTTCGGGCGGCTGATGGTGCGCGTCGACTTCGAGCCGGGCGCCGAGCGCCGCCTGGCCGAGGCGCCGCCGATCGAGCTCTACGCGGCCTTCGTGCGCGACGCCCACGATCGACTCCGGGCCGCCGAGCGACTGCGGGCGTCCGACCCTGCGTTCACGAACCGGATCGCCGCGGAAGCCGGCCGTCTCGAAGCGGGCGCGCCAGGGGCGTGGGCGGCCGGGGCCGGCCTCCTCGCCGACCTCGAGCTCGGGCATTAGGCGCGGCCGGGGCGGCCGGTCGACCCGGGAATCGAATGGCCCCGGTGCGGGACCGGGGCCATCGACGATCGCGCTCGGTGCGCGCTTACGGCGCGGGGTTGGCGAGGTCGCTCAGCTTGGTGAGCTGATACTTGTCGGCGGTCGCCTTGGTCACGACGAACCCGTTCTGGTCCGTCGCGGGGGCCGCGTCAAGGGCGGTGAGCTTGAGCGGTGCGAGCCGATCCTTGAGCTTCGCGACGGTCTCGGTCGCGTCACCGGTCGCCTCACCGGCCCCCTTGTTGACGTACTCGAGGGCCGTGGCCGCGTACTCGGCGAGGATGTCGATGTCGCCCTTCTCGAGCGCCGGGAAGACGACTTCCCGGTTGCCGAGCTGGAACTTCCGATCGACCGTGAAGCCGTTGGCCTCGAGGACCTGGGCGAAGATCTCGCCGAGGATCTCCTGCTCGTAGAAGTTCGTCGAGCCGACCTTGACCGTGATCCCGTTGCCGGACGTCCCGCCGGTCTGCAGGCCGTTGGTGGCGAGCCACGCGCCGGCGACCGACTTCGCGTCCTTGCCGTCGACCGTGACCTGCTTGTTGAGGTCGGTCAGCTGATCCTGGGTGAGCTTCGCCATGAACGGGTTGATCAGGTCGCCCAGGCCGGGTGCCTTGGCGAGCAGATCGTTGCGCACGACCGGCACGAGGTTGTCGGCCTTCTGGAGGTGCTTGTCGTCCTCGAGGAGGACCAGGTTGTTGACCTGGATCGACGGATCCGACGTGAACAGGAGGCTCACGTCGACGAGGCCGCTGTTGACCGCGCTCAGGCTGAGCGGCCCGCCCGCGTCGAGCGGCAGGAACAGCTTGAACGTGATCCCGTAGGTGTCCTTGAGGCCGGGCTCGCAGAACGGGCGCTGGGGGCACTCGGGCGGCCCGCCGAGCGTGAGCTGGGAGGCGATCGTCCCTCCGCTCCCGGCGGTCGACGGCGACGGCGAGGCCGCGGCCGATGAACTGGCCGCCGTCGACGGACCCACCGTCGGTGCGGCCGATGCTGACGGACTGCTCCCACCCGACGTGCACGCGCTCACGATGAGCGCGACCAGCGTCGCCCCGAGGGCAGCCCTGCGGAATGCCCGCATGGGTCCTCCTTCCTGATCGTCCGGCGTCGTTCGGGCACGGCGCTGCAGGACGTCCGCGGACTATAGCAGCCCCTCCCGGAACGCCCATCCGGGCGTCCGTCGGGGGATACGTCGACCGGGTGGCAGCCGGATCAGCGGCCGCCCGGGGCGCCGGTTTCGTCTAGCCCGGCGCCCCTTGCGCGGGGCTGGGCGC
This sequence comes from uncultured Chloroflexia bacterium, assembly GCA_963813705.1. Taxonomy (GTDB): domain Bacteria; phylum Chloroflexota; class Limnocylindria; order Limnocylindrales; family CSP1-4; genus Chersky-267. The sequence goes on along the minus strand of CAWFAH010000011.1, from coordinate 424,334 downwards.
CGCCTCCCCGTCCGGCTCCTGCCCCCCGGTTCCCGAGGCCAGGCGGATCCCGGGCGACACCATCCGGCGCTCGGCAAACGTGAGGCCGCGCTCGGTGACCACGGCCAGCAGGGCGACGAGGATCGCGCCGCTGACGAGCATCGCCTGGTCCTGGAGGGCGAAGCCGTCGACGATGTACCGTCCGAAGCCGCCACCGGCGATGAGTGCCGCCAGCGTCGCGGTGGCGACCGCCGCGACCGCCGCCGTGCGAATCCCGGCCATGACGACCGGCAGGGCGGCCGGCAGCTCGACTCGGGTGAGGACCTGCGACTCGCGCATGCCCATCCCGCGGGCCGCGTCGACCATCTCGCGGTCCACCCCGCGCAGCCCGACATGGGTGTTGGCCAGGATCGGCGGGATCGACAGCAGGACGAGGGCCACCAGTGGCGTGATGATCCCGAACCCGAGCAACGGGAACAGAACGATCAGCAGGGCATAGGAGGGGATCGCCCGGCCGAGCCCGGCCACGTTGACGGCCAACGCCCCGCCCCGCCCGGTGTGGCCCGTGTAGAACGCGACCGGGAGCGCGATCGCCAGGGCGACGAGAACCGCGAGCGCCGACAGCTGGACGTGCTGCACGAACCGGGTCGGAATGCCATCCGCACCCTGCCAGTGGGCCGGGTCGGTCAGCCAGCCGAACGCCCCGGTGATGCCGTCCATCGGTCAGCCGGCCCGCCGCGACCACGGCGTGAGGAGGCGCTGGATGACGATCAGGATGGCGTCGAGGACGAGCGCGAGGACGACCGTCAGGACGAAGCCGACGTAGATCATCGTCGGGAACTGGCGGTTGAACCCGCGCAGCATCAGCTGTCCGAGGCCGCCCTCGCCGATCACGGCTGTGACCATCACCAGGCCGACGATCGTGACGGTCGCCACGCGCATCCCGGTCATGATCACCGGGAGTGCGAGGGGCAGCTCCACGCCCATCAAGCGTTGCGGCCCGGTGTAGCCCATCCCGTCGGCCGCCTCGCGGATCTCGACCGGGATCCCCTCCAGCCCGGCCAGGATGTTCCGGGTCAGGATCAGCAGGGTGTAGCTGATCAGCCCGATCTCGGCGGTGACGAGGGTGAGCCCGGTGAACGGAACGAGGAAGGCGAAGAGGGCCAGGCTCGGGATCGTGTAGAGCACCCCGAACGTGGCGGTGATCGGCCCGCGCAGGATGCGGCGACGGCGGATGAGGAGCGCCGCCACGAAGCTGATCGCGAGCCCGACCGCAATGGCCAGGATGGTCAGGATCAGGTGGTCGGCCAGCGCGCCCCAGATCACCCCGAGGTTGTCGCCGATCCAGTCCCAGCGGATCATCGGGCGGCGGCCCCGGCGGCCCCGGCGGCCCCGACGGCGCTGGCCGGACCGGCGGCGGCGGTCGGAATCGGCGCCTTGAGCTCGTCGATGATCGCGTCGAGCGTCACGATCCCCCGGACCCGTCCGCTCGCGTCGGTCACGATCCCGGCCTGCACGTCGGCGTCGAGCAGCATCGACAACGCGTCCTTGAGCGTCGTTCGTGGGCCGAGGAGCGGCGACATCGGGCTGGCCAGGTCCTCCGACAGCGGGCCGCCGGCCGGCAGGCGCCCCTCGTCGACCCAGCCGATCGGCCGCTCGTCGTGGTCGACCATCAGCAGGTAGCTGAACGGAACGGTCGCGAGCCGGCGACGGGCGTCGGCCGCGTCGTCGCCCGGGCGGGCCGTGATCGGCTCGACCGGTGGCAGGTCGCTGACCCGGACGAGCGACAGCCGCTTGAGCCCGCGGTCCGCGCCGACGAAGCGGGCCACGAAGTCGGACGCCGGCGAGGCGAGGATCTCGGCCGGGCTGCCGAACTGGGCGAGCCGGCCGCCGGCCTGCATGACCGCGACGAGGTCGCCCATCTTGATCGCCTCGTCGATGTCATGGGTCACGAACAGGATCGTCTTGGCGAGCTCGTCCTGGAGCCGCAGGAACTCGTTCTGGAGGCGATCCCGGACGATCGGATCGACCGCCCCGAACGGCTCGTCCATGAGCATCACCGGCGGGTCGGCGGCGAGCGCACGGGCCACGCCGACGCGCTGGCGCTCGCCGCCCGACAGCTCGCTGGGGTAGCGGTCGCGGTAGCGTGCCGGGTCGAGACCGACCAGGCCGAGCAGCTCGTCGGTGCGCTCACGCCGCCGAGCGTCGCTCCAGCCGAGCAGGCGGGGGACCACGGCGACGTTCTCGCCGATCGTCTGGTGCGGGAACAACCCGGTCGACTGGATCACGTAGCCGATCCCGCGGCGGAGCTCGGTCAGCTCGCGGGTCGCGGCGTCGACGCCGTCGATGAGGATCCGCCCGGAAGTCGGCTCGATGAGCCGGTTGACCATCTTGAGCGACGTCGTCTTGCCGCAGCCCGACGGCCCGACGAGCACGCAGATCTTGCCGGCGGGCACGAATAACGACAGGTCGTTGACGGCGCCGGGCGATCCCTTCTCCGGGCGGCCGTAGACCTTGGTCACGTGCTCGAACTCGACGGTCGCCGCGGCGCGACCGGTCCGGCTCGTCGACGGCTCTGCGACCGTCGAGCCGAGCCGTGCCGGATCGCGGTTGTCGGTTGCGTCCACGGCCAGCGTCCCTCTGCGTCTCGGGAAACGGTACGTCAAGCGATCGCGTCCGGCCTGCGCACGCCGGGCCGGCGCCTCGCGAACGCGTTACGTCGAGTCGCTCCGAACGGTCCCGCCCGCGACGACCGGGCGGTCAGATCCCGCGTGGCAGGCCGGTCCGGGCGCGGGCTCGCGTCAGCCCTTGTCGACGAGCGGCTTCACCTCGCCGATGAACCGCTCGAAGGTCTCCACGTCGTACGGCGCCGGCTGCTCGGAGATCACGGTCCGGAAGCCGAGCTCGACGTACGGCCGGAGCCGGTCGGCGATCGACTCCGGCGTGCCGTTCCAGAAGGTGTCGTCGTCTTCGAGGTCGGACAGGGGGGTCCGGTTGTGGGCCATCGCCTCGCGCCAGACGCGCTCCGCCTCGGCCACCGTGTCGCGGATCGTGACCTTGATCCCGAGCGTGAAGTCGATCTCGGACGGGTCCCGGCCGACGGCCGCGCAGTGCTCGCGCAGCACGTCGACCTTGTGGGCCATGAGCTCGAGCGGGCCCATCGCGTTCCACAGGTCCGCGTGCCGGGCGACGGTGCGAAGGGTCTTCTTCTCGCCGCTGCCGCCGATCATGATCGGCAGTCGCTTCTGGACCGGGAGCGGCGCGTGACGCAGATCGTCGAACGCGTAGCGCCCGCCCGCCGGCGAGCTCACCGTCGCACCGGCCAGCAGCTGCTCGACCGCGGCCACGGATTCCTCGAGCCAGTCGAGGCGCTGGCCGAAGCCCGACCCGAAGTCGATCCCGTGGGCCTCGTGCTCGAGCTCCATCCAGGCGCCGCCGAGGCCGAGGATCGCCCGGCCGCCGCTGATGTGATCGACCGTCGCCGCGAGCTTGGCCACCAGGCCCGGGTTGCGGAAGGTGTTGGCCCCGACGAGCAGCCCGAGGCGCGTCCGCTCGGTCGCCATCGCCCACGCGGCGAGCGCGGCCCAGCCCTCGACGATCGGCTGGTACGGGTCGCCGAAGATCGCGTAGAGGTGATCCCAGGTCCACAGGTGGGCATAGCCGAGGCGATCCACCCGGCGGGCGGCGTCGAGCATCTCGGACCACTCGGCCGCCTGGCTCCAGAGGAGGATCCCGAGCTTGAGGTCGTGGTCGGGCATCGGATCTCCTCCAGGATGGGCGGGCGGCACTGCGGGCATCCGCGCAGGACCGCGCGGGTCTACGGTAGCGCGCCGGAGGGCCCGGGTGCCGGGCCGATCGCGGGTCGGTCGAGCGGGAGCGTCTCGAGGGCGCGCCCGGCGACGCTCCGGGCGTCAGGCGTTGTCGATCTCGCGGGAGATTGCGCGCAGGATGAACCGGGCGGCCTCCGCGCTCTTGCCGCCGAGCTTCTGGCCATCGTCCTGCTCGAGGGCCACCATGAGGTCGCCGAGCATCGCGTCGAGCGCCGGCGTCCGGACGAGCTCGCCGGCGGCGAACGCGCGATCCAGCCGGTCGACCGCCCGATGCGCGTTGTCGACCGCGTGCCCCTTGTCGTCGGCGATCGTCCGGAACTCGGCGCGCGCGGCGTCGGCCGCCGGGCCCGTGCTCGCCATCAGCCGATCCGCTCGACCCGCGCGGCGGGAACCGGCTGCGGCTCGTCCCGCCCCGAGCCCGATGGCGCCCCGGCGGTCGCGTCGCCGACGGCGCCGCCCGCGCCGCCCGCGAGTGCCGCCCAGTCCGCATCGAGCATGCTCATCTGGAGCTCGTCCCAGTACCGCCCGTCGCGCCAGATCGACTGGCGTGCCCGCCCCTCGAGGACGAAGCCGGCCTTGCGGTACGCGCGGATCGCCCGGTCGTTGAAGGCGAACACCGACAGCGCGACCCGATGGAGGCCGAGCCGCTCGAAGGCATGCTCCAGCATCAGCCGGGTCGCCTCGGTGCCGTACCCCAGCCCCCACGCGTCCTTCTCGCCGATCGTGATGTGGAACAGGGCCGAGCCGTTGTCGGCATCGAGCTGGCTGAAGGCGCAGGTGCCGATGAGCCGCCCCGAGTCGCGCAGGTGGATCGCCAGCGCGAGCGAGTCGGGCCCGACCACCCGGGACTGGAAGAACCGGTCGATCTCGACCATCGGCATCGGCCCCTCCTGGTAGCGCGTCAGGCGGGCGACCTCCGCGTCGGCGTACCAGCGCCGGAACGCGGCCAGGTTCTCCGGGACGTGGCGGCGGAGGACGATCCGTTCGCCCGTGATCGAGTCCGGGAACCAGCCGCGGTGGAGCATGGGCGACGAAGGTATACCATCCCCGCCATGCGCCGCTGGAGTGAGGTGGCCGAGCGGGTCGCCGCCACGACGCGGACCTCCGAGAAGACCCGCCTCCTCGCCGACGAGCTGAGGACGCTGGCCCCCGACGAGCTGCCGGTCGCCGCTGTCTTCCTCGCCGGGCGACCGTTCGCCGAAGCGGATGGCCGCTCGACCGGCCTCGGCTGGGCGACGATCTCGTCGGTCGTGACCGGACTCGCCGGTGCCCCGGCCGGGGCGCTCGGCGAGGCGTACGACCGGTCGTCGGACCTCGGCATCGCCGTGGCCGACCTGCTCGAGCGGTCGAACGGCCGCCACGCTGGCGCCGACGATCCGCTTCGGCTCGGCGAGGTCGCGGCGACGTTCGCCTCGATCGAGGCGGCGTCCGGCCCGGCGGCCAAGGGCGCCCTGTTCGCCGACCTGCTCGCCCGGTGCGACCCGTTGACCGCCAAGTACGTGGTCAAGATCCTGTCGGGCGAGCTCCGGATCGGGCTCCGGGAGGGCCTCCTCGAGGCGGCCATCGCGGGGGCGTTCGACCGCCCGCTCGACGCCGTCAAGCGGGCGGGGATGCTCACCGGCGACATCGGCGAGACGGCCGCCCTGGCCCGCGACGATGCCCTCGCCGACGCGACCCTGCGCCTGTTCCATCCGCTCAAGTTCATGCTCGCCTCGCCCGCCGAGGACGCGGCCGAGATCATGACCCGGCTGGGACCGACGGCCTGGGTCGAGGACAAGTACGACGGCATTCGCGCCCAGCTCCATCGCGCGGGCGGCGAGGTGCGGCTGTACAGCCGCGACCTCCACGACATCAGCGCCCAGTTCCCCGAGGTGGTCGACGGCGCCCGCGAGCTCGGCTGGGACGGCATCCTCGACGGCGAGATCCTGGCCTACCGCGACGGCGTCGTGATGCCGTTCGTGGCCCTCCAGAAGCGGCTCGGGCGCAAGTCCCCGTCGGCGGCGATCCGGACGCAGGTCCCGGTCGTCTACGTCGCGTTCGACGCGCTGGCCCTCGGCGCGCCCGGAACCCCGGTCGAGCCGCTGCTCGACCACCCGCTCGTCGATCGGCGCAGCCGCCTCGATGCCCTGCGCCTGCCCCTCGTCGACGACGGCGGGACGTTCGCGCTGTCCCATCTCGAGAGCGTCGACTCGGTCGCGGATCTCGAGCGGGCCTTCGCCGACGCCCGGGGCCGGAACAACGAGGGGCTGATGGTCAAGGACCCGTCGAGCCCGTACTCGCCCGGTCGGCGCGGGCTGGGCTGGCTGAAGATGAAGAAGGCGCTGGCGACGCTCGACTGCGTCGTGATCGGGGTCGAGGTCGGCCACGGCAAGCGCCACGGGGTGCTGTCCGACTACACGTTCGCCGTCCGCGACGACGAGACCGGCAAGCTGGTCACGATCGGGAAGGCCTACAGCGGGCTGACGGACGCGGAGATCGCCGACATGACCGCCTGGTTCGAGGCGCACACGCTCGAGCGCTTCGGGCGCTACCGGGTCGTCGAGCCGACGGTGGTCGTGGAGGTCGCGTTCGACGTCATCATCCGCTCGAACCGGCATCGTTCGGGCTTCTCGCTGCGCTTCCCGAGGATCGCCGGCCTGCGACCCGACAAGACCGTGGACGAGATCGACACGGTCGCCGGGGTCGAAGCGATCTGGCGCGGGCTGCAGCACGGGGTCGAGCACCTGGTGACAGCGCGCGCCGGGAGTCCGGCCGCACCCTGAGCGGGATGGTTGCGACCCCCATGGCGGGGCGTATCCTGTGGCGATGTTCGCGCCCGCCCAGCAGACCGAGCTCACGCTCTACACCGACTCGTACATCGCCCGGGGCACGGTCGAGACCCGCGAGCGCCGGGTCAGCGACATCCTCAACCATGCCGAGCACGAGTTCCTCGTCCTCCGCGAGGCGAGCCTCGACGAGTACGGCTCGCGCTCGATCGCCGTCACCTCGGAGTACGCCCAGGTCAACCTCGCCAGCGTGCTGTTCGCGGTCGCCAACGACTACGTCGGGCCCGCGCCGGAGCTGCGGATGCCGAAGGTCCCGGAGGAGGCGATGATCATCATCCCGCCGTTCCGGATCACCGGCCGGATCCACCTGCTGCCGGAGCGAAACCTCGTCGACGCGCTGAGCGAGCTCATCGGCCGGTTCATCCCGGTCACCGAGGCGGCCTACTGGTCGGATTCGATCGGCGAGGCGCGCCAGACCGCGGCGATGGTCGCGGTCAACCACCAGCGGACCCAGATCTTCGCCCCGCACCGGGTCGTGGACCCGTGGGCCGACCTGCGCTCCGGCGGCGGGTCGACGAGCGCCGGCTGACGACCCCGGCCGCGGCCGGTCAGCGATCGACCGGCAGGTCCAGCCGGTCGCCCCACTCGGCCCAGCCACCGTCGTAGACCGCGACGTCGTCGTGCCCGAGCAGGGCCAGCACGAAGGCCAGCTTGGCGGCGGCGATCCCCGACCCGTCATAGCAGACGAGGCGCCGGCCGCGGGTCACGTTGGCCTTCAGCAGCAGCTCGCGCAGCGCCTCGCCGGGGCGGAACAGGCCGCTGCCCGGCTCGGTGGTGACCGACACCGGCACGTTGACGGCCCCCGGGATGTGTCCCAGCCGGCGCGTGTTGCCCTCGAAGCCGTGGTACTCGGCCGGAGCGCGGGCGTCGAGCAGGACGACGTCCGGCGAACCGAGCAGGCCGCGGACGTCGGAGGTCGTCAGGCGCATCCGCGGGACGGCCCGCGGGGCGAACGTGGCCGGGGTCGGCGGGAGGGTCGCGCGCGACAGCTCGTGACCCGCCGCGACCCACGCGCCGAGCCCGCCGTCGAGGATGCGGCTCGACTCCAGGCCGTACACGCGGAGGCTCCACCACGCCCGGGCGGCGTACAGGCTGGCGGTGTCGTCGTAGAGCACGACCGTCGCTCCGCCGCCGACCCCGAGCCGGCCGAGCGCCGAGGCGACCTGGTCGGGTCCGGCCAGCAGGAAGAGCGGGCTCTCCTCGTTCGGATCGACGAGGTCGGCGACCCAGTCGAGGTAGCCGGCGCCCGGGATGTGCCCCGCGGCGTGCGCGGCGCGGCCGGTCCCGTCGGGCCTGGACCGGACGTCGAGGACGCGGATCTCGGGACGACCGAGGTTCTCCGCCAGCCAGTCCACCGTCGCGAGCAGCTCCGGACGGGGATAGCCAGTCACGGCTCGTATGATACGGACCCGTGGTCACCCCATTCCTCCCGGAAGACGAGCGCCTGGTCGCGGTCCGCGAAGCGCTGCCGGCGACGTCCGCGGGGATCTATCTCAACGCCGGATCGGTTGGGCCGCTGCCGGCCGAGACCCATCGGCTCATGACCGAGCTGGCCGACCGTGAGCTCCGGGTCGGCCGGGCCGGCGCGGACGACTTCGCTGAACTCCTCGAGCGGATGGACGAGGCCCGGGCGGGCGTGGCGGCGGTCGGCGGCGCGGCTCCCGAGACGATCGCCCTCGTCCACTCGACCACCGAGGCGATGAACGTCGCCAGCTGGGCGATCGACTGGCGGCCCGGCGACCGGGCGGTCACGACGCGGCTCGAGCACCCGGGCGCGCTCGGCCCGCTGCTCGCCCTGCGCGACCGGCTCGGGATCGAGCTGGTCTTCGTCGACGTCGGGTCGGGGGCTGACGACGAGGCGACTCTCGCCGCGCTCGACGCGGCGATCGTCCCGGGGACGCGGCTCGTGTCGGTCAGCCACGTCGCCTGGACGACTGGTGCCCGCCTCCCGATCGAGCGGATCGCCGAGCTCGCGCATGGACGCGGGGCAATCCTGGCGGTCGATGGGGCGCAGGCGATCGGCGCGATCCCGGTCGGGCTGGCGAGCCTCGGGGCCGACCTCTACGCGATCCCGGCCCAGAAGTGGCTGCTGGGACCCGAGGGCATCGCGGCGCTGTACGTCGCCCCGGGCTCGCTGGACCGGCTGCGCCAGACGTTCGCCGGCTTCTTCTCCTTCGCCGACGAGGACCTCGTCGGGCGGGCCGTCCTCCATCCGTCGGCCCGGCGCTTCGAGACGTCCGGCTACAGCCGGCCGCTGGTCGCCGGGATGGCCCGCAGCCTGGCCTGGCTCTCGATGTACGTCGGGCTCGACTGGGTCCACCGCCGCGGGACCGCCCTCGCCTCGGCGGTCGCCGGGCGACTCGCCGCGGTCCCGGGCGTCGAGCTCCTGACGCCGCGCGCGCGGATGGCATCCCTGGTCTCGTTCCGGATCCCCGGCTGGCCCGTCGACGCGGCGTTCGAGGAGATCTCGCGCCGCTCGTTCGCGATCTTCCGCACCGTGCCCGGGCGACGCGCTCCGGATCAGTGTCGGCTTCTACAACAGCGAGGCCGAGCTCGACCGGTTCGTCTCAACGGTCGAGCTCGTCGCGGGCTCCACGCCGGAGTCGATCCCGCCGCGGCGGACGCTCGAGATCCTGGGATGACGATACCGCGGCCAGGGCCGACGCTGACGAGGTCCACCGGCGTGGCTGGCTCGAGGTCCGCTGGCGCCAGTTCCGGAACGCGCCGCGACCGGTCGTCCGGGCCGTCCTCAGCCCGCTCGTCGTGGCGATCGTCCTCGGCCTGCTCTACCTCGCCTACGACGTCGCGCTGTCCCGCGGAGCGGTCCTGCCGGGCGGCGATCTGCGGGCCCTCGCCGTGCTGGCCTTCGTGGTCCTGGTCCTCGGGGCGGGCGCGATCGTCACCTACCTCGTGGTGCCCCAGCCCGGCCGGTCCGGCGGTCCCCGGTCGCGCAGCGCGTGGAGCGCGGCGCTCGGGTTGTTCGCCGCGATCCCGATCGCCTACCTCGTCCTGGTCGTCGAGAGCCAGGTCCTGCGACCGATCCTCGTCTGAGGCCTTTCCCCGAACCTTGCAATTCGGGACGATCGTTCGGGATCGTGGCGCGGGGGCAACGGTTCCACGCGACCGGGTCCGCGGGGGACTAGCCCCTCCGTACCATTCCGCGGTATCGTGCGGCGGCTATCATCTGGCGCGGGACCGTCGGATTCGGCCGGTCCCGCACGTCGTTCGAGGTTGCGCGTGTCCGCAGAAGAGCATCACGTCGCTCTGCCGAAGCTGTACGGGGCACCCGCCTACGCACGACCTCTTCGCTCGAGCGATCCCATCGAGCGACCGGTCGATCCCGACGACCTGCCCCTCGAGGTGGAGCGGACGCCCGAGGAGACCGAGTTCGCGGCGCGGATCGCCGGCAGCGCCTTCGCCCCGACGATCGTGGCGCCGACGAACGGTCATGCCCACCACCACGAGATCCCGGCCCATCCGTTCCGGCTGCGGACCCTGACGGGCAAGCTGTTCCGCAACTCCTGACCGGGTGATCGGTGCGGCGGAGTCGTCGTCGGTCGTCGGTCCCCGCGTAGATACCTAGACAATTCGCCGCGATTGTGACGTAATGCGCGGTATGACTGCGCAATCGGATCGGACCCTCCGGATCGGTGAGGCGGCCGAGCTGCTCGGCGTCGGGGTCGACACGATCCGCCGCTGGGAGGCCGACGGCCGGCTCACGAGCGGGCGAACGAGCGGCGGCCAGCGAACCGTCCCGCTGTCGGAGGTCAGCCGCCTGCTGGCCGAGCGGCGGCGCACGACGACGACCCGTCCGATCGTCGCCCAGTCCGCCCGCAATCGGTTCGAGGGCATCGTGACGAGGGTCGAGCACGACCGGGTGGCTGCCGTCGTGGAGGTCCTCGCCGGACCACACCGCCTGGTCAGCCTCATGACCGCGGAGGCGGTCACCGAGCTCGACCTGAAGGTCGGCGACGAAGCGGTCTGCATCGTCAAGGCGACCCAGGTCATCGTCGAGATCCCGCGCTGACAGGCGCGGGGACCCGAAGAAGCATCGCCGCGGTCGTGAACGACCGGGATCCCACCGATGGCCGGCTCGCTCGTCGTTAGGCCGCGCCGGGTCGTCGCACCCGCGCGCCGGCGGAGCCGCGGCCGGCCGATCCCGATCCTCGTCAGCGCGCTCGCGGCCGTCGCGGTCGTCCTCCTCGGCCTGCCGGTCGTCGTCCTGCTCGGCCGGGCGCTCCTCGGCGGTGTGATCTCCGCGGCGCTCACCGACCCGGCGATCCGCGATGCGCTCGTGCTCAGCCTCGAGACCACGGCCGTCAGCCTCGTCCTGACGATCGGCTTCGGGCTCCCGCTGGCGTTCGTGCTGGCCCGGAGGACGTTCCGCGGCTCGACCCTGGTGGAGGCGATCGTCGACCTCCCGATCGTGCTGCCGCCGTCGGTGGCCGGGTTGGCCCTGCTGCTCGCCTTCGGCCGGCGCGGCCTGCTCGGCCCGCCGCTCGACGTCCTCGGGATCGAGCTCCCGTTCACCACGGCCGCCGTCATCCTGGCCCAGGCGTTCGTGTCGGCACCGTTCTTCATCCGCGCCGCGCGGACGGGGCTCCAGTCGGTCGACGCGGACCTCGAGGACGCCGCCCGGGTCGACGGCGGCGGGGAGTGGGCGGTGCTCCGGGCGATCACCCTGCCCCTGGCCGGCTCGGCGCTGGCCGCCGGTCTGGTCATGAGCTGGGCGCGGGCGATGGGCGAGTTCGGCGCGACGATCATGTTCGCCGGGAACATCGAGGGGCTGACCCAGACGCTCCCGCTGGTGGTCTACTCGGAGTTCCAGAGCAGCCTCGACGCGTCGATCGCCGCCGCCGCGATCCTCGTCCTCGCCGCGTTGGGCGTCCTCGTGTCGGTGCGGCTGATCCACTGGCGATCGGTGTTCGCGGTCGGCTCCGTCACGTCCTAGCGCGGCCGGCGCCACCGGCCGGACGGCGCCGGGTCGGTGCTAGCATCGCGGCGGGGGAGTAGCTCAGTGGTGAGAGCAGCCGTCTTATACACGGCCGGTCCCTGGTTCGAATCCAGGCTCCCCTACCAGCGCTGTCGGCACGTCCCACGGGGTCCGCGGGTCCGGTCCCGTCCCTCCGACGGCCGCGCTCGCCCGAGTCCCCCGTGACGGGGTCCGGGTTGCCGGGTGTCCGGGTTGCCGGGTGTCCGGGTTGCCGGGCCGTTGAACCCCCCATGTTCCTAGCGACGGCTGTACGGCGCGTTCCGGCCCCGCGATGCCCGGTTCGGTGCGCCACACGTTCAAAGCGACGGCGGAAGGGCGCGTTCCGGGCCGGTTGGGCCTGACGATCCACGATTCTGAGCGTGGGACGCTCCGGTGCGGGAAGCTCCGCCGTCCGTAGGAACGTGGGACGTTCATCCGGGTCGTGAGGAGGAGCCGTTCCCGGTCCCGACCGCTCGTTTGAACGTGGCACGCACAGGGTCGGGGTGAACCGGGGCTCGGGGGTTGCCCGCGAGCCTCCGGCCCCGGAACCGAGCTACCAGGGCACGAGCTGGCGCACTGCGAACAGCACGTTCGCCGGCCGCTCGGCGAGGCGGCGCATGTACCACGGGTACCAGTGCTCGCCGTAGGCGATGAGGCAGCGGACGTCGAACCCGCGGGCCGCCAGCCGGCGCTGCTGGTCGGAGCGGATGCCGTACAGCATCTCGACCTCGATCTTCGCCGGTTCGAGCCCGACGGCGCCCCCGAAGCGGGCGATCTGCTCGATCAGCTCGACGTCGTGCGTCCCGGCGACCAGCCGGGCGGTCCCGTCGCGGACCGCCGGGGCGAGCGTCGAGGCGATGGCCAGGAAGGCCGCGTCGACGTCGCGGCGCGAGCGATAGGCGATCGATGGCGGCTCGTCGTAGGCGCCCTTGACCAGCCGGATCGCCGGCCGGGTCGGGAGGAGTCGCTGGACGTCGGCGGGCGTCCGATGGAGGTACGCCTGGAGGCACACGCCGACGTTCTCGCGCGTCGCCCGGACCCGTTCGTAGAACGCGATCGTGCCCTCGACGTAGGCGCTGCCCTCCATGTCGATCCAGGCGCTCGTCCCGAGCTCCGCGGCGTGCCCGGCGATGCGGTCGAAGTGCCGGTACGCCGTGTCGACGTCGAGGTCGAACCCGAGCTGGGTCAGCTTGATCGACACCTCGCCGTCGAGCCCACGTGCCGCGATCTCGTCGAGCACGGCGAGGTAGTGGTCGGCCACGGTCTCGGCCTCGGCCAGGTCGGTCAGGTTCTCGCCGAGCCGGGTGAAGGCGGCCTTGACCCCGTCCGTCCGGCACGCCTCGGCGGCGGTGATCCCGGCTGCGAGATCCTCCCCGGGCATGAAGCTGCGGACGGCGCGGCGGACGAACCGGAACCGGGGTAGTCGCTCCTTGAGCCACTGATTGCGCGCCATCCAGAGCAGGATCGTCCGCACCGCCGCACCTCCCGGGACGCCTCGACGCCCGAAGAGTAGCGCCGCAGCCGGGTGTCCTGCGGCGATGGCGGACCGAGCCGATCCGCGCGGGCCCGGAGGGCCGGCCCTGATCAGACGGCGGCGCGCAGGTCCTCGATCACCCGGGCCCGGCGCTCGGCGGTGAACCCGCGCTGGATCGGCAGCGAGTTGAGATAGGCCGGCACCTGCTCGCGCGTCACGACGGCGCAGGTCGATGTCCGGGTCAGCGCGTTCCCGGTCGAGATGACCGCCGCGTACACCCGCACGACGAAGCCGTGGTCCTCGCCGCCGAGCCAGTGACGGACGCGATCGGCCGATCGGGCGGCCCGCTCGAGCGGGTTCTCGAGCGGGATCCAGCGGTCCTTGCCGACCCGCAGCTCCCAGCGACCGCCCTGGCTCCTGGTCATCGTCTGCGGCGGGAGGGGCTCGAACACGGCGATCCCGTGGGGTCCGACGATGATCTCCGAGACGATCCGTCCGTCGGGCAGGCGGACGTTCGTCGCCGCGGCGTAGTCCTCGCCGAGGATGCGGGTCAGGCCGGTGACTGGATGGGGCTTGGTGCGGAACGTCGACGCCCGTTCGTAGACCCCGGCGAGCCAGGCGACGCCGGCGACCGCGGTGATCGCCGGAGCGGCGATCAGGAGGGTCCAGCCGATCGCGCCGAGGACGACCCGGACGCCGGTGGCTCGTGGGTCCGGCGCGAACTGCTGGCTGAACGGCGTGGCCAGGGCGAGGTACCCGAGCGCCGCCCCGAGACCGATGAGGAGCAGTCCGATGACCAGCCCGGTGACGATCGACAGGCGCGACCCGACCCGGGTTGGCTGGGGCTGGAAGACCTGCATGCTCCGAGCCTCGCCGATGTCACCCGGATTCGCCATCACCAGTTCGAACTAGCCAGGACGAGCCGGGGGGACCAGCCGCGGCACTGGATGCCACCGCTCCGCCCAGGTTCGGTGTGTCCCGTCAACGCCCGCCCGGACGGACGGCCGTGGGCTCACGGTTCGTCCGTACCATTGCCGTCCGCCCGGGCGGCGGCCATCCTCGGGACAGCACCGGACGCACTCATCATTCGCGCTTATCCGCGTCCGGGGCGGAGGATCTCATTCGTGCCGACCGTGCAGCGCGCCCCGGCGTGGCGGCGGGTCCGGCCATGGCTGTCGGTCATGGCCGCCGCACTGCTCATGCTCGCCGCTCTCGCCGGGCCGGCGCTCGCCCGTGACGGGTCGAGCCGGCTGCGGGACGCCGTCGTCGCGCCGCGCCTCGCCCGGACCACGACCACCATCCGGTTCTCCGTTGCCTACGTCGACCGGGACGGGGCGTCCCCGATCGAGGTCGCGCTGGAGATCGACGGCCGCCCGCGGTCGATGGTCGTCCAGGGGTCGGGTCGGCCGGACGGTCGCGGCCTGTGGTACGCGGCCTCGGGCCGGCTGCCGGTCGGGGTCCATCGGATCGCGTTCACCGCGAGGGCGGCCGACGGGTCGAGCCTCCGCCTCGCTGCGGGTCTCGTGCGCGTGGTCAAGCCGGGCTCGTCGGGCGGCTCCGGATCCACCAGCGGCGGCACGCCGAGCGGGACCGAGCCGGCGGCCGGCTCCGGGTCGGGTGGGACGAAGCCAGGCGGCAGCGCCGCGGGCACCGAATCGGGCAGCGGGTCGGCCACCGGCGGAGCGGCCGGCTCCGGCCAATCCGGCGGGTCCCATCCGTCGGGTGGCGACTCGACCGACCGTGGCCCGGCGGCCCCCACGGCACCTGCCGCGGCAGGTGCCGGCTCGGGTGGAGGCGGCTCGGGTGGATCCGGCGGCTCCGGTGACGGCGCGCCGGCCGGCGGGTCGACGGCGTCCCCGACCAGCCCGTCGAACGAAGCGACCCCAGCGGATGGCGCCCCGGTCGAGCCACCCGGATTGCGGGGCGAGCGAGCCGACGCGTCGCTGTCGGCCGCCGAGCCGGCCGGACCCCAGCCGGCCGGCTCGGTCGACTCCACCGCCGGGACGGGTCTCCCCGGTGTCCGGCCCGGCGACGGTCCGGAGGACGCCGATGCCCCGGGCCGCGATGGCGGTGCGGCGCCAGGTGGCAGCGGGGGATCGCGGGCTGCGGCGGCGCCGGATGCGCGCGACCTGCTGGGCGTCGGCGGATTGCCCGACGAGCTCTTCCGGTCGACGACGATCCTGGTCACGACCGGCGGATCGGCGATCGTCTGGGCGGCGTTCGTGATCTTCGGCCGGCGACGGCGCGACGGTGAACCCCCGGCGCCCGACCCGGTGCTCGCCCTTGCGGCGGCCGCGCCGTTCGAGTCGATTGAGACGGCCGAGCTCGTCCCGCCGTCGAGCGGGCTGCCGGTCCCGCCCGGGGTCGACCCGACCGAGGCCGGTCTCCCGCGCTGGCGGCGGCCGTCGCTCCTCCAGGCGCGCAAGACGGACCCGCTGCGGACGGCCGTGACGGCGGTCAGCCTGACCTTCGACGACGGGCTGGCCGCGACGCTCGGCGGCATCGAGCGCCGCCGGATCCGCTACCGGCTGGTCACCCTGATGGACGTCCCGGACGAGGTTCGGGCCAACGAGATCGGGATCCTCGACCGGGGTGACGAGGTCGAGATCGTCGACGTCCGTGGCACGTACCGGCTCGTCCGCTGCCCGGACGGCCAGCAGGGCTGGCTCCACCAGATGGTCCTCGGCGACGTCGTCGGCGAGGAAGCCGGAGCCGACGAATCCGCCCCCGACGGGATCGACGAGGACGTCCTCGCTGCGTTCATCGCCACCCGCCAGAAGACCGCCTGACCGGGGCCCCGATCCGCGGCACGGACGGCGACCAACGGTGCGGCCGTGCCCGGATCCTGGCGGTGCGTGACCCGCTGACCCGGCCGGGATCGATCGGCGCTCAGCGCTCGCGGCGGAGAATCAGGATGTGCTGGTGCGCGATGTTCGGGACGAACGCATTCGGGTAGCCGTACGGGCGGAGCCGCGTCCCGGCCTGGTACCAGATGAGATCGCCCTTCGGGACGAGGCCGGCGCGCTCCGCCCGTGAGGCGAGGTCGGCCCCGGTGAACAGGTAGCGCCCGCCCTGGTATGCGTCGCGGACGATCAGCGCGGCGTAGCGGCCCGGACGGAGGACCCGCCGGCACTCGCCGAGGACCAGCTCCATCCGATCCAGGAACGTCGCGTAGTCGGGGCTGTTGGCGAGATCGGCCGGGTCGTCGCTGACCATCGCGTAGTCGGTCCGCCGGTTGGCGTGGGTCTCGGCCAGCCGGCCGCCGGCCATCGTCAGCGGCAGCTGGACGTTGTACGGCGGATCGGTGGCCACGAAGTCGACCGAACCGGCCGGCAGCTCCGGCAGCGCCACGAGGGTGTCCGCCCGGCGGAGCTCCAGCCCGGACGGGTCGAAGGTGCGCTCGCCGCCGGGATCGCTCGGCCCGAGGTCGGCCAGCAGCGGCCCGAGACCATCGCGCTCGGCGGCCAGCTCGTCGAGGGTGACCCGGAAGACCTCGACCCAGCGGGCGTCGAGCTCGATCCCCAGGGCGCGCCGGGGACCCTGGGCAATCGCCGCGCCGAGGAGCGTCCCACCGACGCCGGCGAACGGATCGAGCACCAGCTCCCCGGTCCGGCTGAAGAACTCGATGAGCCGGCACATGAGCCGGGGCGGCTTGTTCGCGCCGTGGGCCTTCCGCCGCGCGTGACCGAGCTCCGACGGGTAGGCGGTCGACCAGACCGACTTCGTGAAGTAGAGCCATTCCTCGCCGGACAGCTCGTTGAGGGTGTTCGCCGGGTGCGCCGAGCCGCGCCGGCCGGCGGGCTCGCGATCCGGTGCGGCGTCCGGCGACGACGGGGCGGCGAGCAGGTCGCGCGGCGCGGGGTCGGCCATCCGGCCCAGCGTAGCCGGTCGGGCTCGGTTCACGTCGGTCGCCCCGGACGGGAGTGGACACCCCGGGGAGGGGCCCGGGTCCAGGGGACGGAGGGCGAGGTTCGCAGCTGGGACGCCCGGCGGGCGTCGCCTTTGGCGACCCGGCTGGCCGCCTTCTGCCGGCTCATACGCACCACTGTTCGATCCGGATGGATCGCCGCGCCATCGGCCCGCCCCTAGAATGCCGGCATGCCCGCGAGGTTCTCGAGCGCGCGGTTCGTCGGCCGGGAGCGAGAGCTTGCCCGTCTCGCCGATGCGCTCGAGGCGGCGGCCGAGGGTCGCTCCTCGACGATCCTCATCTCGGGCAGCTCCGGGCTCGGAGCGAGCCGCCTGATCGACGAGGCCGAGCGGCGGATCGCGGCCCTGCCCGAGACGTTCGCGGTCGTCCGCTGCCGCGCCCGCCCCGGGCGCGCCGGGGACTCGTACGCACCGGTCGCGATCGGGCTCGAGCGGCTCGTCGCCGGCCTGCCCGATCGCGACCTGGCCCGGGTCTCCGGGACCGGCGCGGAGGAGCTCGCCAAGCTCCTGCCCGGCATCGTGACGCGCCTCGACGGCTTGGGGTTGCTGCCCGGCCGGGTCAGCGTCACCGAGCCCGAGCGGCGCCAGACGCGGATGCTCGAGTCGATCCTCGGGCTCCTCGTCCGGATTGCCGAGCAGACGCCGATCGTGCTGACGCTCGAGGACCTCCAGTGGGCCGACGCCGGGACCCGCGCGCTGGCGACGTTCCTCGCCCGGGTGTCCCGGCCGGGGCGACTGCTCGTCCTGGCGACCTACCAGCCCGACGAGCTGACCCGCGGACATCCGCTCCGGACGGCGCTCGCCGCGATGGCCGACGGTGCCACGCCGCCCACCGAGCTCGCGCTCCAGCCGTTCGACCGGGATGAGCTCGCGGAGCTCATCGAGACGATCGAGGGCGAGCGCCCGTCGGCCTCGGTCCTGCTCCTGGTGGCCGAGCGGTCGCGCGGCAATGCGCTCGTCGCCGAGGAGCTCCTGGCGGCGCGGCGCGAGCTCGCAGGCGCCTCGCTGACCGGGTCGCTCGACGAGCTCGTCATGGCCCGGCTCGCCCAGCGGACGCCAGAGTGCCGGCGGATCCTGCGCCTCGTCGCGCCGGCCGGCGAGCCGATGCGGATCGACGACCTCGCGGCGACCTCCGCCGCGTTCGAGCGGAGCGCCGACCGTCCGGCCCCCCGATCGAGCGGCGCCCCGCGGCGCGGCGGCGGGATCCTCGAGCCGGACCTCGCGGTCGGCCTCGTCGAAGCCGTCGAGCACGGGTTCCTCGCCCTCGACCGGCACGGTGCGCGAGACATCCCGGCCGGCGACGCCGACGAGGTCGTGCTGACGCCGAGCGCCGCCGCCGCGTTGCCGGCCGAGGCCACGATCGGCTTCCGGCACGAGGTCATCGCCCAGGCGGTCGAGGCCGACCTGCTGCCGGCCCAGCGGCGGCGGCACCACTCGGCGCTGGCGGCCGGCCTCGGTCATCGCCCCGGAGCACGGGCCCGCCACCACCTGGTCGCCCACGAGCCGGGGCCGGCGCGGATCGCCGCCATCGAGGCCGCGGCGCTCGCCGAGGCGATCGATTCCCCGGGCGATGCCCTCGCCCACCTCGAGCTCGCCCTCGAGCTCGACGACCGGACGGTACCGAAGGGCGGGTCGACCGCGCCGACGGCACCCGCCGGCCTGCTCGCACGGGCCGGCGATGCGGCCTTTGCCGACGGACGTCCGACCCGCGCGGCCGCGTTCGCCGAATCCGCGATCGCCCGCCTGGACGAGCGGGCCGACCGGGTCGCGCTGGCGCTCCTCCACGAGCGGCTCGGCCGGTACCGGCGAGCCGCGGGCGACCAGGAGGGCTCGATCGTCGCCCATCGACGGGCCGTCGAGCTGCTGCCCGACGAGCCGACCCGCGAGCGGGCGCTGGTCCTCGGTGCGCTCGCCCAGGTCCGGATGCTCGAGGGCATGTTCCGCGAGGCCGAGCGGCTGTGTCGCGAGGCGATCGAGGTGGCGCGGGCCGTCGGACCGGAGGCGCGCGGCGAGGAGGGCCACGCGATCTGCACGCTCGGGATCTCGCGCGCCTGGGGCGAGGACCCCGAGACCGGCGTCGCGCTGCTGCGTGAGGCGCGCTCGATCGCGGAAGAGCTCGGCCGGCTCGACGAGATCTTCCGGGCGACCGCGAACCTGACCACGGCGCTCGACCTGCTCGGCCGGCGACGCGAGGCGGTCGACGTCGCGATGGCCGGCATCGAGGCCGCCCGGTCGGCCGGCCAGGAGGCGATCTACGGCAACTTCCTGCGTGGCAACGGGGCCGACTCGCTCTTCCTGCTCGGCCGCTGGGAGGAGTCGCGCCGGCTCGGCGAGACCGCGCTGGAGTGGAGCCCGGTCGGGGTCAACTTCGTCAACGCCGTCTCGAACCTGACGATCGTCGAGATCGAATCGCGGGCCGGCGAATGGGCCGGACGGCTGCTCGGGCGCCTGCTGCTCGAGCTCGAGACCGTGCCCGACGCGCAGGATTCCGTGCCGGCGTATCGGGCTGCGGCGTCGTTCGCCCTGTGGCGCGGCGATCTCGGCGACGCCCGGCGCGCCGTCGACCTCGGCTGGGCCCGCGTTCGCGAGACCGAGGACTGGGTGCTCATGGCGAAGATGGCGGAGACGGTGCTCGAGACCGACGCCTGGGCGGTCGCCGACGCCCGGGAGCGGCGCGACCTGCCGGCGCTCGCCGCGGCGCGGACCCAGGCGCGCGAGGTCCTCGTCACGGCCGAGCGGGCGGTGTCGCGCGCCGGGGTCGCCCGGACGATCGGCTCGCGCCGTGAGGCCGATGCGTTCCTGGGAACGGCCCGGGCGTTCGCCGCCCGCCTCGACGGCCACGACGAAGCCAGTGCCTGGGATGCCATCGCCCGGGCGTGGGAGGCGATCGGGATCCCGTACCAGGTCGCCCGGGCGCGCTGGCGACAGGCCGAGGCAGCCCTGGCGGCCGGCGACGGACGGCCGGGCCGGGCTGCGGCGCGGCGACCGCTGCTCGATGCGGTCGGAATCGCCCGCGAGCTCGGCGCCCGCCCGTTGCTCCGCGAGCTCGAGGAGCTTGCCGCCCGGGCCCGCATCACCATCCCCGACTCGGCCGCGGGCGGGCCCGCCGACGGCAGCGAGCCCGTCGGGCTGCCGGTCGCGGTGGCGATCGGCGGACCGACCGAGAGTGGCGGCGGTGCCGCGGAGCGGGGTCTCGCCCGCGAGTTCGTCGGCCCGGCGCGGCCGCGCTCGGCGGCGTTCGGGCTCAGCCCGCGCGAGCGCGAGGTCCTCCTGCTGCTGGCGGCGGGCCGGACGAACCGCGAGATCGGCGAGCACCTGTTCATCAGCCAGAAGACGGTCGGCGTCCACGTCGGCAACATCCTGTCAAAGCTCGGCGTGTCGGGCCGCGTCGAGGCAGCGGCCGTCGCGATCCGGCTCGGCCTCACCGAGCGCCGCTAGCGCGCGGTTGACGGCGGACGGCCGTCGCCCGTACCATCCGGCGACAACCGAAGAGCGCTTATCAAGAGTGGCGGAGGGACCGGCCCGTTGAAGCCACGACAACCTACCGGCGTCGCGTCGGCAAGGTGCCAAATCCGGGCAGGTCCGCCTGCGAGATAAGGGAGCTCCCCGAGACCCTTCCTCGCAGGAAGGGTCTTCTCGTTTCCGGTCCCGGCGCTCAAGGCGACCGGTCGCCCGTGGCGACCTGGAGAGGACCGACGATGACGACCGAGCTGCTGACCGGCACCACGACCCCCGAGCCGGGGCGCGGTGCGGTCATGCCCGACGGGCGGATCGTCGGCCTGCGCTGCCGGAACTGCGGCCGGCCCGAGGACGTCGGCCCGAGCTACGTCTGCCCGGCCTGCTTCGGGCCGCTCGAGGTGGCCTACGACCTGGAGCTCGTCGCCGGGCTCGTCGACCGCGCGACGATCGCGGCGCGGCCGGCCGGGATCTGGCGCTACCTCGAGCTGCTCCCGGTCGAGGCTCGACCGGCCCGCGGGCTCCGCGTCGGCTCCACGCCGCTGGTCGCGGCCGACCGGATCGGGCCCGCGCTCGGGATCGACCGGCTGTGGATCAAGGACGACACCCGCAACCCGACCCTGTCGTTCAAGGACCGGGCCGTGGCGATCGCGGCGTCCCGGGCCGTCGCGTTCGGGCTCGAGGCCCTGGCCTGCGCATCGACGGGGAACCTCGCCGGCGCGACAGCCGCGGCGGCGGCCGCGATCGGACTCCCTGCGTACGTGTTCGTCCCGGCCGACCTCGAGCCGGCCAAGATCGACCATGCCCTGGCCTACGGCGCGACGGTGGTCCCGATCGCCGGGACGTATGACGACGTCAACCGGCTCTGCCTCGAGATCGCCGACGAGCTCGGCTGGGGGTTCGTCAACGTCAACCTGCGACCGTTCTACGCCGAGGGCAGCAAGACGCTGGCATTCGAGATCGCCGAGGACCTCGGCTGGCGCCTGCCCGACGTCGTCGTCGCGCCGATCGCCTCGGGCGCGATGTTCACGAAGCTGGCCAAGGGCTTCGACGAGCTCGCCGCGGTCGGCCTGATCGAGCGGACGCCGGTCCGCTTCGTCGGCGGCCAGGCCGCCGGCTGCGCGCCGGTCGCGGCCGCGTTCGCCGCCGGCAGCGACGTCATCGAGCCGGTCCGCACGCCGGACACGATCGTCCGCTCGCTGGCCATCGGCAACCCGGCCGACGGCCGCTATTCCGTCGAGCTCGCCCGCGCGACGCGGTGGCTCGATCGAGGCGATTCCCGACGCGGCCACCGCCGCCGCGATCCGCCAGGTGGCGACGCTCGAGGGGATCTACCCCGAGACCGCCGGCGGGGTCACCCTCGCGGCGGCCGAGGCCGCCCGCCGAAGTGGCGTGATCCGGCCCGGCGACGAGGTGGTCGCGCTGCTCACCGGCAACGGCCTCAAGACGCCCGACGCGATCCGCCACGGGCTCGATCCCGCGGCCGCCGCCCCAGCCCTCGCCGGGCAGCCCGGGCTCGCGCCGACGATCCCGCCGCGCTACAGCGCGTTCGAAGCGTGGCTCGACCGATGAGCGTCGTGCGGATCCCCCCGGTGCTCCGGACCGCGACGGGTGGCCAGAAGCAGGTCGAGGTCGCGGGCGACACCGTCCGCGAAGTGATCGGCGGGCTGGTCGCCGCGTACCCGGGCCTGGCGTCGCAGCTGCTGGCCGGTGACGGGGACCTCAACCGCTTCGTCAACGTCTTCCTCAACGACACCGACGTCCGCCATCTCCAGGCGCTCGACACGCCGGTCGCGGACCACGACACGGTCCTCCTCCTGCCGGCGATGGCCGGTGGCGCGGCCGACGACGCGGACCTGCGGGGCTCGCCGCGCGGCACCCACGGCGGCTGTTGCTCCTGTCCGGGGCGAGCCCGCGTCCGCTGATCCGGGACCACGCGGTCCGATCGGCGGTCCAGGGCTCGCAATCCCCGTCCCCCGTCGGTCGCCGCGAGCTCTCGCGGCCGCCGCGGATCCCGCTGAACGTCGTCGAGGAGTCCCGCGTGTCCGTTCCCGTCCGGTCCCCCATCCGCCTCATCGATCCACGCGGCCAGCGCTTCGGCGCGGGCCTGTCGGCCGTCGTGCTCGCCGCGACGATCGCCCTCGACCAGCCGATCGGTGTCGCCCTGGTCGCCCTCGCCATCGGCGTCAGCTCGGCGCTCGGAACCCGCTGGTTCGTGTTCGGCCGGCCGTGGCCGACGATCCGCCGCCTGCTCCGGCTCGGACCGCCGAGCGCCCCGGAGCCGGAGGTCGGCCCCCGCTTCGCGCAGGCCCTGGGGACGACGTTCCTGGCCCTCGGGACGATCCTGCTCGTGACCGGGCTCCGGCCGCTCGGCTGGCTGCCGGTCGTTGCGGTCGTCGCGCTGCAGGCGCTGCTGGCCATCACCGGCTACTGCCTCGGCTGCCGGCTCTACGGGCTCCACTGGTGGGTGCCCGAGCAGTTCGACCGGCTCGTCCTGCGCCGCCAGCCCGGGAGCGGCGCCGACGCCGGCTGAGGCGCGTCCGCCTCGGCCGGACGGTCGGAGTGAACGACGGCGCTCAGCTCCCGGGCGGCGCGGCGGGCTCCGGGCGATCCGGGGCGGCATCCGAACCGGGCAGGCCCAACGCCGTCTCGAGCCGATCGAGGAATGGCGCCTGCGCCGCCTTGATCCGGCGGCGCGCCTCGGGCACGTCGTACCAGGCGACCCGATCGATCTCCGGGAACGTCGCCCGGATGCCCGATCGCGGCGGCCACTCCATGTCGAACGTGTTGCTCTCGGCCGTCGCCGCGTCGAGGTCGCCCTCGATCGCCCAGCCGACGACGCGCTTGCCGGACTTCTGGTGGACGTCGCCGAGTTCGATGGGATCGACCGGCGGAGACAGGCTCCCGGTCTCCTCGGCGAACTCGCGCCGGGCCACGTCGATGAGCGCCTCGCCGGGCTCGACCTCGCCCTTCGGGATCGTCCAGTGGCCGGCATCCTTGCGAACGTGGAACGGCCCGCCGGGATGGGCGAGCAGGACCTCGAGCCCGCCGGGACCGTGCCGGTAGAGGAGGATGCCGGCGCTCGTCCGGCCCGTCTTGTTCGCTGCCATCGCCCGACAAGCCTACCGCCGCGGGCCGCTCATCCCTGGACGATGGCGCCGCCCGCGGCGCCGCTGAACCCGTTCCGATCCGGAGCCGAACCGATCGCGGATCGCAACCCTGCGGTTCCCGACCCGTGGCTGACGCCGCGCCCGTGACGGGTCATCATGTCGACGTGCAGCCTGCCAGCGCGATGCCCGCCGGAGCCCGCCACGCGACCGATGTGACGGATGCCCACGACGCGGACGCCGCGATCGATCCGCTCGAGCGGGACGTCGCGCCGGGCGAGTCGCTCACGGTCCTCGTCGCCGACGACGAGCCGGCGATGGTCGGCGTCATCGGGGCGATCCTGGGCGGTGCCGGCCACCGGATCATCGCCGCCTACGACGGTCGCGAGGCGATCCGGCGCTTCGAGGACGAGCACCCGGATCTCGTGCTGCTCGACCTGGCCATGCCCGGCGTGGACGGGGCCGACGTCTGCCGCCGGATCCGCGCAGCCGGTGACACGCCGATCATCGTCGTGTCCGGCGAGAGCGACCTCGACGTCACCGTCGAGCTGCTCGACGCCGGTGCCGACGACTACGTCCGCAAGCCGTTCCGGGCCGCCGAGCTGCTCGCCCGCACCCGTTCGGTCGTCCGCCGCCACCGCCGCGCCCCGTCGCGCGACGGCTGGCTCGTCGACCGGAGCCGGCACGAGATCAGCTGGCAGGGCCGCCCGATCGCGCTGACCGTGACAGAGTTCCGGCTCCTCGCCCGCCTCGCCGACCGCCTCGGCGAGGTCGTCGACCGGCGCGACCTGCTGGCCTACGCCTGGGCCGGCGTGCGCGATCCCGACCCGCTCTGGCTCAAGCCGCACATGGCCCGCCTGCGCGCCAAGCTCGTCGCGGCCGGCGCCCCGACCCCGGTCCCGATCCGGGGCATCGGCTACCGGCTCGAGGACGCCGTCGGTGACGGGACGGTTGCGGCCGGCGACGCCGTCCCGCCACCGGACGACGCGCAGGCGTAACCGCCGCGCGTCCCGAGGGCGACCCAGCCAGCCTCGATCCGGCGGTCCGGGCGCCGTAGCTTCGACGAGGGCAGGTCCTCGCCCGAGGCTGACGGATGTCGGACGCGAGGCCCGCCCCGGAGGTGAGGATCGAGCGATGCACCTGACGACGAGACGCGCGTTGACCGCGACCGCCGCGGTTGGCCTGCTGCTGGCCGCGTTCCCGGCCACCGCCGCGGCCGCCGACGGGGGAACGATCGATTCGGGCGACACCGCCTGGATGCTCGCCGCGACGGCCCTCGTGATGATCATGCTCCCCGGGCTGGCCCTCTTCTACGGCGGGCTCGTCCGGCGCAAGAACGTCCTGTCGACGATCATGCACAGCTTCTTCGGGCTGGCCATCGTCAGCGTCGTCTGGGTGGTCATCGGGTTCAGCCTCGCGTTCGGCCCCGATGCGGGCGGGCTCGGCCTGATCGGCGGGCTGGACTACATCGGGTTCAACGGGGTCGGCCAGGCGCCGAGCCCGGTCTACGCCACGACGATCCCGTTCCTCCTGTTCGCCGCGTTCCAGCTCATGTTCGCGGCGATCACCCCGGCGCTCATCACCGGCGCCTTCGCGGAGCGGAAGCGGTTCGGGGCGTTCGTCCTCTTCACCGTCCTCTGGTCCGTCCTCGTCTACTCGCCGATCGCGCACTGGGTCTGGTCGACCGACGGCTGGCTGTACAAGCTCGGCGCGCTCGACTTCGCCGGCGGAACCGTCGTCCACATCAGCTCCGGCGTGTCGGCGCTCATCGTGGCCATCATCATCGGCCGGCGGGTGGTCAACGGCGAGAGCATGGAGCCGCACGACGTCCCGATGACCGTCCTCGGAGCCGGTCTCCTGTGGTTCGGCTGGTTCGGCTTCAACGCCGGCTCGGCGCTGACCTCGGGCGGGCTGGCGGCCAGTGCGTTCGTCGTGACCAACACTGCGGCGGCCGCGGCCACCCTGACCTGGGTCGGGGCGAGCTATCTGCACAAGGGCAAGACGAGCGTCGTGGGCGCCGCCTGCGGCGCGGTCGCCGGGCTGGTCGCGATCACGCCGGCGTCGGGCTTCGTCACCGTCGGGGGTGCACTGGTCATCGGTCTCGTCGCCGGCGGGCTGTGCTACAGCGCAACCCTGCTCCGCGTCCGGACGAAGGTCGACGACGCGCTCGACGTGTTCGCCGTCCACGGCGTCGGCGGGATGTTCGGGGCGGTCGCGACGGGCGTCTTCGCGACGGCCGCGGTCCAGCAGGCCTACAGCGGGCTGATCGACGGCAACCCGAGCCAGGTCGTCACCCAGCTGATCGCCGTCGGGGCCACGATCGGCTACGCGGTGGTCGCCACGTTCATCATCGTCAAGGTCGTCGACGTCATCCTCGGGATCCGCGTCCCGTCGACCCAGGAGGAGACCGGGCTCGATCTCGCCCTCCACGGCGAGGCGGCCTACCAGGTCTGAGGCGCGCGGACCGGGCGCCGGCCTCAGCCGGCGCCCGGCGCTCCGGCCGGTCCGTGCGAGGCGGCCAGCTCGAGGACGAACTGGCTGCCGCTCGGGGGCCGGTCCTCGAGCCGGAGCTCGCCGTTCATCGCGCGGGCGAGGTGGCGGGCCGCGTACAGGCCGATCCCCGCGCCGCGCGCCGAGTCGTCGCGGCGGACGAACGGGTCGAAGATCCGATCCCGCCATTCGGCCGGGATGCCCGGACCGTCGTCCGTCACGACCAGCAGCACCCGGCCGCCGTCGCGCCGGCCGCGCAGCTCGATCCGACCGCCGAGCGGGGCGTACTTGGCGGCGTTCTCGAGGAGGTACTCGAGCAGCCGGCCGATGAGGTCCGCCGATCCGACCGCGACGAGCGGCCGCTCGGCGAATGACGCGTCGAGCTGGTGGCGACGAAGGATGGCCCCGAGCGACTCGACGATCGCCTCGACCACCGACGCGACGTCGACCGGACCCAGCGCCGGCGGCTCCTCGCGCAGGACGCGCAGGCTGGCCAGGATCGAGTCGACCATGGCGTCGAGCCGGTCGACCTGGCGGAGGGCCTCGGTCTCCAGGCTCGCGGTCCCCTCCACACCGCCGGCCCGGGCCGCCGCGCCGATGAGCTCGAGGCTCGCCCGGACGACCGCGAGCGGCGTTCGCAGCTCGTGGGTCACGACCGTGACGAGGCCGGCGCGGGCCTCGTCGATCGCCCGGAGGCTGTCGACCTGGGCCTCGGCCTCGGTCTGCAGGCGGCCCTTCTCCACGATCCCGGCGAGGAGCGCCGCCAGCGTCTCGAGGAAGCGGACGTCGCCCCGGCGGAACACCCGGCGGCGGACGGTCTGGACGTTGAGGACGCCGATCACGGCGTCGTTCCAGATGAGCGGCACCGAGCACATCGAGGTGAGCCGCGGCTCGTCGAGGCCCTGGAGCCACGCGAAGCGCCGGTCGCGCCGCACGTTGAGGCTGACCTGCGGCCTGCGGGTCTGGGCGGCCCGGCCGGTGATCCCGACGCCCATCGGCAGCCGGGCGACGCCGACCTGGTCGCGGTCGAGCCCGTTCGTGGCCGCGAGCGTGACCCCCGAGCCGTCCCGGTCGACGAGGTAGACCGAGCAGACCTCCGCATCGGCGGCCGCGGTCGCCCGGTCGATGACCGTGCGCATCAGCTCGTCCCAGGTCCGGGTCGAGGTGGCGAGGCGGGCAACCTCCTCGAGGAAGGTCAGCTCGGCCAGCCGGGCCGCGGCGCGATCGATCGACGGCTCCGCCACCACCCGATCGTGGCGGCCGGGACGCATGCCGGTCAAGCGCCGCTGGGCGTCCTCGATCGGGCGCACCGAAACGGTGACCGGGTCGCAACCCACCGCCCACCGTCCCGGACCCATCCCGCGACAGACGCCCGCGACCGAGCGGCCTACGGTGGCGACTCGATCCGAACGACGCGGAGGACCCGCCGCGGCCATGCCCGATCGCCAGCCGGACCCGCTGTACGAGCCCCGCTTCGAGCACGATGCCTGCGGCGTCGGGTTCGTGGCCGACGCCGGCGGACGGTCGCGGGCGCGCGTCCTGCCGCTCGCCCTGGCCGGGCTCGGCTCGCTCGGCCATCGCGGGGCGTTCGCGGCGGACGGCGCCTCGAGCGACGGCGCGGGCGTCCTGCTGCCGCTCGAGCCGAGCGTCCTCGCCAGGCTGGCCCCCGGCGTACCCGGCCGGCCCGGGATCGTGTCCCTGTTCGCGCCACCCGGGGGCCGTGCCGGGGCGATCGCCCGGAAGATCGTCGAGTCGGCCCTGGTCGAGGAGCGCCTGACGGCTCCCGGCTGGCGGACGGTCCCGACGGATTCGGCCGCGCTCGGTCGCGAGGCGGCGCGATCGCTGCCCGCGGTGAGCCAGGCGATCGTCGAGCGTCCGGCCGGGCTGTCGGACGCGCGGTTCGAGCTCCGGCTGGTCCTCGCCCGGCGGCGGATGGAGGCCGAAGCACGGCGGGCCGGCCCGGATCTGGCCGCGTTCGCCGTCCCGTCCGCGTCGTGTCGCACGGTCGTCTACAAGGGCCTCGTGGCCGGCGATCGCCTGGCCGATCTCTTCCCCGACCTGGCGTCCGGCTGGTCGGTCAGCCAGGCGATCTTCCACCAGCGCTACGCCACGAACACCCACCCCGAGTGGCGGCTCGCCCAGCCGTTCCGCTCGATCGCCCACAACGGCGAGATCAACACGATCCGCACGAACCGCGAGCAGGTCCGCGGTCGGACGGGCGATGCCCACGGCGGGACCGGCGCGGCCCGGCGGCTGCTCCAGGCCGGGCCGCTGCTGTCGCCCGACGGATCCGACTCGCTGTCGCTCGACGAGGCGCTCGAGCTCCTCGTCGCGAGCGGCTGGAGCCTCGAGGCCGCGCTCCTCGCGCTCGTCCCGGAGGCCGCGGCGCTCCGGCCGCTCGGGCACCCGCTGGCCGGCGCGTTCGCGCGGCGGGTCGCCGGTTTCCTCGCCCCGTGGGACGGCCCCGCCGCGCTCGTCTTCGGCGACGGGCGGCGGGTGGGTGCCCTCGTCGACCGGAACGGGCTCCGGCCGCTGGCGTTCGCGGTGACCGCCGACCGGCTCGTGGCCGCGGCGTCGGAGGCGGGTGCGGTCCCGCTCGCGCCGGGCGAGACGATCCGGCGCGGCCGCCTCGGCCCCGGCGAGCTGCTCCTCGTCGACCCGCGCCGCGGCGCGATCCTCGAGGACGTCGAGGCGAAGACCGAGATCCTTCGCCGGTCGTGGCGGCCCGACGCCCCGCGATCGCTGTTCGTCGACCGGCGGGCGGCCGCCGCCGTCGTGCCGCCCGGCCGGGCCACGGCCGTCGCCCCGACGCCGCTCGCGCTCCGCCGGCTGGCCGGCCTCGATGCCGAGCGCGCCCGGCTGGACATCCGGACGATGGTCGTCGATGCGCGTGAGCCGCTCTGGAGCATGGGCGACGACACGCCGACACCGGGGCGGGCACGGATCGACCGGCCCGTCGCCGATCACCTCCGCCAGGCGTTCGCCCAGGTCACCAACCCGCCGATCGACCCCGAGCGCGAACGCGCGGTGATGGACCTTCATGTCGAGCTCGGCCGCCGTCCGGCCCTCCTCGGCGGGATGCCGACGGGACCACGGACCGTCCGGCTCGAGCGCCCGATCGTCGCCGACCTCGCGGGCCTCGTCGAGCGGATCGGTCAGCGTCACGTCCGCCGGCTCGACGCGACGTGGCGGGCGGAGGACGGCCCGGGTGGCCTCGCCCGGGCGCTCGACGCCCTGGCGACCGACGCCCTCCTCGCCGTCGAGACCGGCTCGGTCGTGCTGCTCGTCGTCACGGATCGGGCGATGTCGCTCGACCGGCCACCGGTCCCGAGCGTCCTCGCCGTCGGGGCCGTCAACACGGCGCTCGTGACGGCCGGGCTGCGCGGACGGGCCGACATCGTGGCCGATGGCGCCGACGTCCTCGACGTGCATGCGCTGGCGATGGCGATCGCGGCCGGTGCGACCGTGGTCCATCCTCGCCTGGCGATCGAGCTGGCGGCCGAGCTCGCCGCTGGGCGCGGCACCGAGACGCTCGACGCCGACGCGGCGGTCGGCCGGCTGCTCGATGCGCTCGAGGCCGGCCTGCGCAAGACGCTCGCCCGGATGGGGATCTCGGCGGTGGCGTCGTACGTCGGCGGTGCGCTGTTCGAGACCCTCGAGCTCGCCCCCGAGATCGTGGGACGGTGCTTCCCGTCGGCCGCGGCCTGGCCCGGCCGGGTCGGCTTCGACGAGCTCGCGCGCCGGATCCTGCGCCGCGTGAGCGTCGCCGCCGAGATGGCCGCGGCAGGCGAGCGCGCCCGGCTCGACGACCCGGGTCTCGCCCGGTACCGCGCCGATGGCGAGCTCCACCTGTACGCGCCACCCGTGGTCCGCGCGCTCCAGACCGTGGCCGCCGGGTCGGCGCCCGATCTCCGCTCCGTCCCGCGCGAGGCCGACCCGGCGGTCGTCCGCGACGGGTTCGCGATCCGCCGCCCGCGCGGGGTCCGGCGCGTTCCGCTCGGGGAGGTCGAGTCCGCCCGGTCGATCGCACGACGGTTCGTGGCGAGCGCGATGAGCGTCGGCGCGCTGAGCCCCGAGGCGCACCAGGCCGTGACGATCGGGATGCAACGGGCGGGTGGCGCTGCCAACACCGGCGAGGGCGGCGAGGACCCGGCCTGGTACCGCCCGGCTCGCGATGGCGAGCGGCGCGACGCCCGGATCAAGCAGGTCGCCTCGGCCCGCTTCGGGGTCAGCGCGACCTATCTGGCTCGGGCCGACCAGCTCGAGATCAAGATCGCCCAGGGCTCGAAGCCGGGCGAGGGCGGCCAGCTCCCGGCGAAGAAGGCGACGGCCGAGATCGCGGCGCTCCGTCGTGCCCAGCCGGGCCAGGCCCTCATCAGCCCGCCGCCCCACCACGATATCTACTCGATCGAGGACCTCGCCCAGCTCGTCGCCGACCTGCGCGCGATCAACCCCGCAGCCCGGATCGGGGTCAAGCTCGTCGCCAGCCGGGGCGTCGGTACGATCGCGGCCGGGGTGGTCAAGGCCGGGGCCGACTACCTCCACCTGGCCGGCCACGCCGGGGGCACGGGCGCGAGCCCGCTGAGCTCGATCAAGCATGCCGGGGCGCCGTGGGAGCTCGGTCTCGCCGAGGTCCACCAGACCCTGCTCCGGAACGGGTTGCGCGACCGGGTCGTGCTCCGGACCGACGGCGGGCTCCGGGCGGGCCGGGACCTGCTCGTGGCCGCGCTGCTCGGTGCCGAGGAGTTCGGGTTCGGGACCGCCGTCCTCGTCGCCCTCGGCTGCGACATGGCCCGCCAGTGTCATCTCGATACCTGCCCGACCGGGATCGCCACCCAGCGACCCGATCTCCGGGCGAAGTTCAATGGGACCCCCGGGCAGGTCGAGCGGTTCGCGCTCGCCGTGGCGCAAGACCTCCGCGTCGAGCTGGCCGCGATCGGTGCGCGGACGGTCGGCGAGATCGTCGGCGCGGCCGGCCGCTTCCTCGTTGCGGCCGGGGACGGCCCGACCGACCTGGCTGGCCTTCTCGGGGCGTCGTCGTGGACCGCGAGCGCCGGGCGCCGCGCCGATCCGGGCCGATCGGCCGAGGCGGTCGGTCGCACCCCGGCCTCGGCGGTCGAGCACGCCCTCGTCGACCGGCTGCGAGCCCCTGGCGGGACCCGGTTGCCGGCCGTGCCAGGCGGCCACCTGACGATCGGGACCGCCGACCGGTCGTTCGGCGCCGAGCTGTCGGGCGCCGTCGAGCGGGGCGAGATCGCTCGACCCGTGGTCGGCTCGCCCCTGCGACTGGACCTCACGGGCGTCGCCGGGCAGAGCTTCGGCGCGTTCCTGGCCAGCGGCCTCGAGCTCCACCTCGTCGGCCAGGCGAACGACTACGTCGCGAAGGGTCTGTCCGGCGGGGTGGTCGTCGTCCGCCCCGAGCCGGCCGTGCTGGCCGATCCCGCGGCGTCCACGCTCGTCGGCAACGTCTGCCTCTTCGGGGCGACCGCCGGCCGCCTCCACGTCGTCGGTCGCGCCGGGATGCGCTTCGCGGTCCGGAACAGCGGCGCCGAGGCGGTCGTCGAGGGGCTCGGCGCCCACGGTTGCGAGTACATGACCGGCGGGGTCGTCGTGGTCCTCGGACCGGTCGGCGCCAACTTCGGGGCCGGGATGACGGGCGGTCGCGCGTACCTCCTCGATCCCAGCGGCCGGTCTGCCCCGGCGCTGGCCGGGACGAGCGTCGGTGCGAGCCGCCTGTCGACGGTGCTCCGCGATCGACCGGACGGAGCCGACCGGGTGGCCGAGCTCGTGCGCCTCGTCGAGGCCCACGCCGCGGCCGGCTCGGAGCTCGCCGAGCGGCTCGCGCTCCGCGGCGGGCCGCGCCCGGAGGACGTCTGGATCGTCGAGCCGATCGTCGCTCCGACGGACCTGGCGTCGGGCGTCGGGATCGCGGCGGCCGCCGGCGAGGCGCGGGGCGCGGTCGCGATCCCCGTGGCGGCGTCCAGCGCCGCCGGCGCCGCGGACGTCGCTCGAGCGGCGGGATCGGTCGCGGTCCCTACACTTCCCTGAGGCCGGCGATCCGGATCGTCGCCGGCCCCGAGCGCCGGAGGAGCCGATGCCGTCCCGCCCGAACCCGGCCGTCCGCGGCGAGCCGCGCGGGATCGGGACGGCCGGTGCCCGCGACCCGCTCGCCCGCGAGGTCCGCCTGCTCGGCGCGCTGCTCGGGCAGGTCATCGTCGAGCAGGAGGGGCTGGACCTGCTCGAGCTCGTCGAGCGCGTCCGGCGCCGGACGATCGCGCTCCGCCGGGCCGAGGATCCCGCCGAGCGGGCGCGGTTGTCGGCGGAGCTCGACTCGCTCGACCTGGCCCGGACCGAGGCGCTCATCCGCTCGTTCGGGCTCTACTTCCAGCTCGTCAACCTTGCCGAGGAGCGCCATCGCGTCCGGATGCTGCGCCGGCGCGAACGGGCGGCGCGCGGGGGGATCCTCGACGACTCGGTCGCCGAGGCCCTGCGCCGGATCTGGGGCGCCGGACGCGGGCTCGACGAGGTCGTCGGGCTCGTCGACCACCTGGCGATCGCCCCGGTCCTGACGGCCCACCCGACCGAGGCCCGACGGCGGACGCTCCTCGTCGCGCTCCGCCGCTGCAGCCGGCTCGTGGAGCGGCTCGACGACCCGCGCCTGACCCCAGACGAGGATCGTGACACCCGGCGCCGGCTGCGGGAGGAGATCAGCCTGCTGTGGCGGACCTCGGACCTGCGCTCGGTGACGCCGACCCCGCTCGACGAGGTCCGCACGGCGATGACCTACTTCGACGAGACGCTGTTCACCGTCGTGCCGTACCTCTACCGGGCCGTCGACGGCGCGCTGGATCCCCTGGCGGAGACGGAGCGCCGGCGGGCGCTCGGCCGGGCCGGGCGGCTGGCCGCGCCGGATCCGAGCGCGACCGACGCCGGCCGGACGGGATCACGGCCCCCGCGCGTGCCCGCCTTCCTGCACTGGGGCAGCTGGATCGGCGGTGACCGGGACGGCAATCCGGCGGTCACGGCGGAGACGACGGGCCACGTCCTCCGGATCCACGCCGATCACGTGATCCACGGCTACGAGGCGGTCGCGACCCGCCTGATGCAGACGGTCGCGGCGACGGTCGCCCCGGACGACGTCGCGCCGGCGCTCGCCCGACGGCTCGTGGCCGACGACGACGACCTGCCCGAGACGATGCGCCAGCTCCGGCGACGCTTCCCCGACGAGCCGTATCGCCAGCGGTTCGGCGCCGTCGCGGAGCGCCTCCGCCGGACTCGCACTGCGCTGACCGCGGGGCTGGGATCGCCGACCGGCGGGCGCTACGCCGCCCCGGCCGAGCTCCTGTCCGAGCTCGACGAGATCGCCATGGCGCTCGATGCGGATCGACTCGGCCGGATCGCCTGGGGCGAGGTCCAGGACTTCCGCTGGCAGGTCGAGACGTTCGGCTTCCACCTGGCCGCGCTCGAGGTCCGCCAGCACAGCGAGGTGCACAGGGCGTCGCTCGACGCGATCCGGCGCGGCGAGCTCGAGCGCGACCTGCCCGGGTCGCCCGGCGTGACCGCCGCGGAGGTGCTGGCGACCCTCCGCGCGATCGCGGACAGCCAGGCCCGCTTCGGCCCGGCCGCGGCCGGGCGCTACGTGATCAGCTTCACCCACCGCGCCGGCGACGTCCTCAACGTCCTCGAGCTCGCCGGGCTGGCCGGCGCAGCCGACCCGCCGGCCGCGCTCACGAGCGGGTTCGCGCCGGCCGTCCCGACCCTCGATCTCGTTCCGTTGTTCGAGTCGGCCGACGCGCTCGAGAGCTGCGCCGCGATCCTCGACGAGCTCCTCGCCGACCCGACGTACCGGGGTCACCTCGCTCGCCCGCGGCGACCGCCAGGAGGTGATGCTCGGCTACTCCGATTCGAACAAGGAATCCGGCTTCCTGGCCGCCAACCGGCTCCTCTACCGGGCCCAGGCGGCGCTCGTCGAGACGAGCCGCCGCCACGGCCTCGAGCTGACCCTCTTCCACGGCCGGGGCGGGGCGATCGGTCGCGGCGGCGGGCCGACGAACCGGGCGATCCTGGCCCAGGCTCCGGGATCGATCGCGGGCCGGTTGCGGCTCACGGAACAGGGCGAGGTCATCGCGGCGAACTACGCCAACCCGGCGATCGCCCGCCGCCAGCTCGAGCAGCTGACGGCAGCGGTCCTCATCGCCTCGACGCCCGAGCACGAGGCCGGTGCCGCGGCCGCCGATCGCGCCGGGCGCGCCGCGATCGACGAGCTCGCCGCGGTCTCGAACGCGGCCTACCGCGCGCTCGTGTGGGACGATCCGGCCTTCGCGGCCTTCTTCCGCGACGCGACGCCGATCCTCGAGCTGTCGGCCCTCCGGCTCGGCTCGCGCCCCGCCGCCCGGGGAGCGGACCAGGGGCGCCGGCAGAGTCGCCCGCCGCGCGCCGGCCCCGCGAAGCCGCCGCCTCCGCCGAGCCTCGACACCCTCCGGGCGATCCCATGGGGCTTCGCCTGGTCGCAGTCGCGGCTCAACCTGCCGGGCTGGTACGGGCTGGGTGCGGCGCTCGAGGCCTACCGCGCGGCGCACGGCGACGATGGCCTCAATCGGCTGGCCGCGCTGTACCGGTCGTGGCCCCTCTTCGAGGCGCTCCTCGACAACGCCGAGATGACGCTCGCCAAGGCGGACATCGGGGTGGCCCGGCTGTATGCCGGCCTCGCCGTCGAGCCCTCGGCCGCGGCGATCTGGGAGCGGATCGAGGCCGAGCACGAGCGGACGGTCCGGCTCCTCCTGCGGGTCACCCGGCGCGAGCGCCTTCTCGACGGCCTGCCCGTCCTCCAGCGCTCGATCCATCTGCGCAACCCCTACGTCGACTCGCTGTCCGAGCTCCAGGTCCGGCTGCTGGCCCGGCTGCGCGGCCTGCCGCCCGACGACCCGGCCCGGTCCGAGGTCCTGCGCCTCGTCCAGCTGTCGATCAACGGGATCGCGGCCGGCTTGCGGAACACCGGCTGAATCGTCCGTCGGCAGCGCTGCCGGCCGCTCCGGCGGACGTCTCGATCGCGCCCCGTCGGCGAGCCGACCGCCGGCGGGCGAAACCGCCCCCGCGCCGGCGGCGTACCTGATCGTGCCGCGCGCGGTTTCGCGGATCGGCCCGCCACGGGCTGGCAACCGCCTCGGCAAGGAGGACGCCGATGATCAACCGCCGACTCGTCGCGGTCGGGGCCGCGCTGGGGCTCGCGCTCATGGTCGCCGCCCCCGTCGCCGCCGACAGCCACCGCCCACCGAACGTGTACGCCACGCACGTGATCGCGTCCGACCAGGCCGGGGTCGGCGACATCCAGGACCCGAACCTCGTCAACGGCTGGGGCATCGTCCATGGGCCGGCCACGCCATGGTGGGTTGCCAACAACGGCACCGACACGTCGACGCTCTACAACGGCGCGACGGGCACGGCCCTCCCGCTCGTGGTCAACGTCTCCGGCGCCCCGACCGGCACCGTCTTCAACGGCGGGACCGGCTTCCCGGTCACCGACGGGACGACGACCGCGCCGGCGCGGTTCCTGTTCGCCGCGGAGGACGGCACGATCTCCGGCTGGAACCCGGGCGTCCCGGCGTCCAACCCGCCGGTCTCGTCGACCCAGGCGTTCGTCATCGCGAGCCACGCGAAGTCGATCTACAAGGGCCTCGCGATCGCCACCTGGAACGGCGCCGACTACCTCTACGCCACGGACTTCCACCGCGGCCGGGTCGACGTCTACGACAGCACCCTCAAGCGCAAGCACTGGGACGGGGCGTTCCGTGACCGGCACCTCCCGAAGGGCTACGCGCCGTTCGGCATCCAGGCGATCAACGGGACGATCTTCGTGACCTACGCCCGCCAGGATGCGGCGCGCTCCGACGAGATCGCCGGCGCCGGGAAGGGCTTCGTCGACGCGTTCAACGCGCACGGCAAGCTCCTCGGCCGGGTGGCCTCGCGTGGCGCGCTCAACGCTCCGTGGGGCGTGGCCTGGGCGCCCGCGACCGGTTTCGGCCGGTTCAGCGGCGACCTCATCGTCGGCAACTTCGGCAACGGCCGGCTGCATGCCTATCGCTGGCACGACGGCCACTGGCGGTTCGACGGCACGCTGCGTGACGCGAACCACACGGCGATCTGGATCGACGGCCTGTGGGGGATCGGCTTCGGCAACGACGCCGCCGCCGGACCGTCGACGACCCTGTTCTATGCCGCCGGCCCGAATGACGAGTCGCACGGCGCGTTTGGGACCGTCTGGGCGCCCTGAGCCTGACCGTTCCTGGGGTTCCCGAGGCGGGCGTCCGGATCGGACGCCCGCCTCGTCGTACCGGTTCGCAACCGAACCGCGACGCGTCCGGTGCCGACGCCGGACGGTCGACGGGCGAGGATCACCACGCTGCCCGGAGTTCGTCCCGACGCCGCGGTCGTCCCGAGCCAACCCCAGCCGTCGATCCGAGAGGCCCGCCATGATCCACCCGACCCAACCCCAGCCCGCCTGGCCGCGTCTCGGCTCGACGGCCGCCGGCGGCCCGGTGACCTGTGCCGCCTGCGGCTGCCG
Source organism: uncultured Chloroflexia bacterium (assembly GCA_963813705.1). GTDB lineage: Bacteria > Chloroflexota > Limnocylindria > Limnocylindrales > CSP1-4 > Chersky-267. Next base: position 387,713 of record CAWFAH010000011.1, on the reverse strand, counting down.
CCTGGCACCCGATGACGCCGCCGCGCCGGCCCGCTGGTTCCATTTCTCGCCGCTCGGCGGACGCGATGCGCGCGGTTGCCGGGTGGCCTGCGTCGACCTCGAGCACGATGCCTCGGGGCGGCCGCTGATCGGGATCCCTGCCTGACCCGACGCCGCAGGGCCGGTCGGCCTGCGCCGGCAGCCGAGCCGGCCGGCCACGTTCGAAGGGGCGCTACGCGCATGGCGCCCCTTCGTGCTGTCTCAGGCCTCGATGCGATAGCCGACCGAGCGGACGGCCACGATCGCCGGGCCGCCGGCGCGGTGGACCTTGGCCCGGAGCCGGGCGACGTGTGGCTTGAGCCACAGCAGGTCGGGGTCGGCCTCGGCCGGCCAGCCGGCCCGGACGAGCCGCTGGTGGGGCACGACGTCGCCGCCCGCGCGGACGAGGACCTCGAGCAGGCGGTACTCGGTCGCAGTCAGGTTCAGGACGACCGAGCCGATCCGCGCTTCGTGGCGTCCGGGGTCGATCGTGAGCGGGCCCGCCTCGAGCGGGCCGGCGCCCGTCCCGGTGGCACCCGCCGCGGCGTCGGCCCGGCGCATGATCGCGGCGATCCGGGCCAGCAGCTCGGCCTTTCCGAATGGCTTCGTCAGGTAGTCGTCGGCACCGATCTCGAGCGCCTTGACCTTGGCCCCCTCGCCGCTCTCGCCCGACACGACGAGGATCGGCACGTTGCCCGCGGCACGGATCTGGCCGGTGACGTTGAACCCGTCGGGGCCCGGCATCGCGAGATCGAGGAGCACGAGGTCCGGCGCGTCGTCGCGGAACCGCCTCACAGCGGTCAGGCCGTCGTAGGCGGTGATCACCTGGTGGCCCTCGGTGCCGACGAGCGCGGTGATCGCGCCGACCATCGCCGGGTCGTCGTCGACGACCAGGATGCGCAGCGGCCGCGTCGTTGGCATGGCGAACCTCCTCAGACCGCGACGGCTGCGGGCAGCGCGATCACGAAGCGCGCTCCGGCCGGCTCGGCCGGCTCGCACCACAGGTGGCCGTGCATCGACTCTGCCAGCCGCTTGGCGGCGAACAGCCCGATCCCCGACCCGCGGGCGGTGTGCGTGTCGCGCCTGGCGTAGGGCTCGAAGATCCGCTCCCGCCATTCGGCCGGGATCCCGGGACCCTCGTCGGAGACGGCGATCCGGACGAAGCCCTCGTGGAGCGACGCGCCGACGCTGATCGTCGTCCCCGGCGGGGCGTACTTGACCGCGTTCTCGACGAGGTGCTCGACGATCTGGCGCAGCCTCGGCGGGTCGGCCAGGGCGAACCGTCGGATCCCGGGGTCGACCACCACCAGGTGGTTGCGCAGGAGCGGCCGGAGCCCGCCGACGACCTCGTCGAGCAGCCCCGGCACGTCGACCGGGACCACGTCGGAGGGCAGGTCCTCGAGCGGCCGGACCGAGGCCAGGATCGAGTCGACCAGCCGGTCGAGCCGATCGATCTGGTCGATCGCCCGGTTGTGCCACTCGTCGCGCGTCCGGCGGCGGAGCATGTCGCGGCTCTCGCGCCCGATGAGCGGCGGCTCCTCGGACAGCAGGTCGGTGTACGCGCGGACGACCGCGAGCGGCGTGCGCAGCTCGTGGGTGACCATGGCGATGAGCTCGCTGCGCGCCTCGTCGAGCGCCTTCAACGCTTCGACCTGCGCCTCGGCCTCGCGCTGCGTCCGGCCTTTCTCGACGATCCCGGCGAGGAGGTCGGCGATCGCCGACAGCTGGGCCACGTCCGAGTCGCTGAACTCGCGGGTCTCCTCGGTCTGGATGTTGAGCACCCCGACCACCGCCTCGTGCCACGACAGCGGGACCGACAGCATCGACGCGATGAACCGGCGCTGGTCGATGCCGCGGACCCACAGGAAGCGCGGATCGTGGCGGACGTCCGCGATCCGCATCGGTTGGCGCGCCGCGGCGACCCGGCCGGTCACCCCCTCGCCGAAGGGCACTCGCGCGCGACCGATCTGGTAGCGATCCAGTCCGTTCGTTGCGGCCAGGGTGAGGTGGATGCCGTCGCGATCGAGCAGGTAGAGCGACGACACGTCGCCGTGGAGAGCGTCCCGGGTCTCGTCGACGATCGTCTCGAGCAGCTCGTCCCAGGTACGCGCCGTCGTCACCAGCTTGGCGACGCGGTGGAGGAAGCGCAGCTGGTCGAGCTGGCGTTCGGCCGCCGGACGATCGCCGGGTGGAGCGCTGCGGGTGCGGACGGGTGCGGCCATGGTCGACACCATACAAGCCTAGGGACGAAGGTGCCGAAACAAGGTTGCGATCAGGTTGCGACCGTCTTCAGGGACCGTTCTGGCGGCCCGGCGGGACGTCGTGCCGGACCGGCTCGGAGCGGGACAGCAGGAGACCCGGACGGAGGAGGGTCGGTCCGGGTCTCATGCTTATGGGTTCCCCGTCTGGCGCGACGGATGGGCTCCGTCACGTCTCCGGGTCGGTCTGGTGCCGGCGGCGCGGCCGCCGGAGCTGGGTCAGACCCAGCGGCGACCGGCTTCGAGGCTGAGCGCGAGGGCCATCAGCGGGGCAAGCACCACGCCGATCCGCCACATCCGCTGCTGCAACCGAGCCATGTGGGTCTCCTGGTCTGCCGGCCGGGTCGTCGACCGATCGGGGCCGGTTCGCTCGATCGGACCTTGAGGCTAGCGGCCATCCGGGCCATCCGAGAACCCTGACGAAGGTACGGGGTGGTGCATCGGGTCATGGCCCGGAAGTACCAGTCCGGGACCGCCCGTTCGGACTGCGCGGTCCGTCCGCGCAAGGCGGGATCGGCGGCCGGACGCTAGACTCGAGGTGAGCAACGCGTCCTGTCCCGGCGTCCTGCCCACCGAATGATCGAGGTCCCTGTCCGACCATGCTTCCGGCTCGTTTCGTCCCAGCGCTGGCCCTCGCCGGCCTCCTCGTGATCCTGCTCGCGGCCTGCTCGACCGGCGAGGCCCCCGGCTGGACCTTCGCGCCCACGCCGTCGCCGACCGTCGCACCCTCGGTGGCGGCGAGCGGTGCGGCGGGCTCGGCCGCACCGAGCGCGGCAGCCGCCTCAGGCGCGCCGTCGGCCGCCCCGTCCGGTGGCTCCGGCGGGACCGGCGGCGGCGGGACCGTCCTGGCCGAGGTCGCGAGCGGCGTCGCCTACGCGACGACGACCTTCCAGGCGCCGGCCAACCAGGCGTTCCAGATCACCTTCGACAACCAGGACTCCGGCATCCCGCACAACATCCAGATCGCTGATAGCTCGGGCGCCAACGTGTTCGAGGGCGACACCGTCACCGGTCCGGGACAGACCACCTATAACGTCCCGGCGCTCGCCGCGGGTGCCTACAAGTTCAGCTGCAAGTGGCATCCCAACATGACCGGGGACCTCACGGTCCAGTAGGGCACCGGGTGGGCGTCCGATGACCGACGCGATCTGCTACCGCGACGCGTACCTGCGCTCGGTCGAGGCAATCGTCCGCGACGTCAAGCCGGGGAGCGGCGACGGTGGCGCGCTGGTCGTGCTCGATCGCACGGTCTTCTACCCGGGCGGCGGCGGCCAGCCCGCGGACCGCGGCGTCCTCCTCCGGTCCGCCGACGGCCGCAGCTGGTCCGTCCGCTCGGCGCGCAAGGACGGGTCGGACATCGTCCACGAGCTCGAGCCGGGCGCGGCCGGCGACCCGCAGGCCGGCGACCGGCTGACCGTCGACCTCGACTGGGCGCGCCGCCATGCGCTGATGCGGACCCACACCGCGCTCCACGCCCTGTGCGGCGTGGTCTGGCGCGACTACGGGGCCCAGGTGACCGGCGGGAACATGGAGCCCGGTGCGGGCCGGATGGACTTCGAGTTCGAGCGGATGGGCGCCGAGCTCGTGGGCGAGATCGAGGCGACCGTCAACGCCGAGCTTGCCGTCGGCCGCGACGTCCGGGTCAACGTCCTCCCCCGCAACGAGGCGTTCGCCATCCCCGATCTCATCCGGACCAAGATCAACCTCCTGCCGCCCGGGATCGACGAGATCCGGACGATCGAGATCGTCGGGCTCGACCTCCAGGCGGACGGCGGCACCCACGTCGGCAACACCCGCGAGGTCGGCGGGATCCGGGTGACCGGCTACGAGTCGAAGGGCCGGATCAACAAGCGGATCCGGATCGAGCTCGTCGACGCCTAGTGACCGAAGCGGGAGCGGGGCGCCCCGGCTCATAAGGCCGCCCCGCCACCCCATCGTGTCTCAGCGTCGTCGACCGGAGGTCGCATGCCCGGCCGGCGCGGGATGGACCCATGGCTGGGCGGTGCGGTGCGGTCCGGGCCATTTCAGGTGACGTGACGAAGCGATTAGACTCGGCGTCCTGATGCGCCGGCGCTTCTCGCACCTGTTCGAGTCCCCGCTCATCCGGCGGATCCAGTTCTACGCGCGTCGCGCGCGCGGACAGCTCGATCGGCGATTCTTCGTGACGCTGATCGAGGGGATCCTGATCATCGTCCTCATCGCGGCGGCGCTCATCACCCTGCTCGAGAAGAGCTGGACCCTCGGCGCCTTCGGGACGTCGTTCTACTGGGGCCTCACGACCGTCCTCGGTCAGGGCGACCCGTCGTATATCACCTCGCCGGCCGGCTGGGTGATCAGCTGGCTGTTGATTCTGTTCGGGGTGGCGCTCTTCGGGACGATCACCGGGGCGCTCATCGCCATCGTCATCGATTTCCTGCTCAAGGAGGGCCAGGGGATGGGCGCTTCGGGGTACACCGATCACGTCGTGGTCTGCGGCTGGAACACGACCGCCCGCGACCTGATCCAGGAGCTCAAGTCGGATGCCTACAAGGTCAAGATCGTGGTCGTGGCGCCGGTCGACAAGAACCCGGCCGGGGACGGGGTCTACTTCGTCAAGGGCGACCCGACCGAGCCGGACGACCTCGAGCGGGCCGGGATCGCCCACGCCCTGGCGGCTCTCATCTTCCCGGTCGACGACTCGAACGACGCCGACATGCGCTCGATCCTGACCGTCATCGCGATCGAGTCGATGGCCCCCCAGGTCCGCACCGTCGTCGAGGTCAACAACCCGCGCCATGCCGACCACTTCCGGCGGGCCAGGGTCAACGAGCTGCTGGTCTCGTCGCAGGTCGGGGCCCGGCTGCTGGCCCGGTCGGCGCTCTACCCCGGCCTGACCGAGCTCGTGTCCGACATCGTCTCGGGCGGCGAGGGGTCCGAGCTCTACCGGGTCCAGATCCCGGACGAGTACTTGGACCTGTCTGTCGACGAGGTGAGCGCCCGGTTGCGGGCGGACCACCGGGCGACGCTGCTGTCGATCAACCGCGGCGGGAAGGCGTTCGTGAACCCGCCATCCGACTTCCGGATCGAGCACGGTGATGACGCAGTCGTGGTGGCTGAGTCGCTCGGGACGCTCGCGCCGCTCGTCCTGCGCCACGACGACGGAACGGGCGCCCCGGCCCCGGCGATGGAGATCGAGACGGGCCGGAGCGGGGCCCGGCCGGCCGCGGAGCCGGCGCCTCCGCCGGCGACGGACCGGATCGTGTCGATCGCCGCAGCGACGGCCGCCGTCGAGGCGGTCGGTTCCGGACCGTCTCCGTCGGCGCCCCACCCAGCGTCGTCGGGCTCGGAGGCGTCAACGTCGCCGGCCTCACCGTCACCGGCGGCGCCTCCGGCCCCGAGCCCCGCGGCAGCCCCGCCTGCGCCGCAGACGATCACGCCGGGTGGCGCGCACCCCGCGCCCGGCGGGCCGACCGTGGCACTCGCCGAGCCCGGCCTCAACGGCGCCGCGATGGCGCGATCCGCGCCGTCGGCGACGCCGCTCGTCTCGGGGATCGCCGTCCTCGATCCGGCGACCACCACCTCCGCCATGACGCTCGATCCGGCGACCCAGGCGGCCATCCTGGCGGCCTCGCAACCGGCCGTGGCGCGGGCCGCGACCCCGGTCCAGCACGTGACGGTGACGCCCTATCCGCCGGCGCCGCCGGACGCTCCGATCGCGCCACTCGCCGAGATCGCCGCGGCGCGCGACGGCAAGCCGGGCAAGCGGAAGAAGAAGCACGGCAAGGGCTGATGCCACCGCCCACGTCGGGCGGGGTCGGGCCGGCCAGGCGCCGAGCGGCCAGTCGTCGCTCGGGTCCGCTCGATGGACCGCCCGTCAGGCCTCCTTCACGGCTGCGTACCAGACGCGTTCGGCCACCTCGGTGACGTCGTCGCTGATCCGGGAGAAGCGCCGGTACAGCTCGCGACGGCCCATCACGGCGCGCAGGTCCTCGACCTCGAGGAGCGACGACATCGCTCGGCGATAGACCCGCTCGACCTGGCGCTGCGCCTTGACCGCGGCGTCCGCGGCATCGGTCGCCTCGGTCTCCCCATCGTCATCCGAGTCGCCGGCGATGTGGGCGAACGCGCGCGCGAGGAGGTGGACGCCCTCGTTCAGGAACCCGCACATCGCGACCACCGCCTCGTCGGGCGCCATCGCCATGATCTCCGACTCGCGGACGGCGTCCTTGGCGCCGTTGAGCACGGCGTCGAGCCGGCCCGACATCACGAAGATGTCCTCCGCTCCGATCGGGGTGATGAACGCCGACTTCAGGGCGATCCGGAGGGCGCGCTTCTGGGTATCCGCCTCGTGCTCGGCGTCGCGCAGCCGCTGGGCGGCCTCCTCCTCGCCGGCGGCCCATGCGTTGAGGGCATCCATCCCGCGCTCGGTGATCTCGGCCTGCTTGCGGAGCATCCCGAGGACGTCGGGGTTCTCCGGCAGGAACCAGCTCAAACGACGGGCCATGGTCAGCCTCCGGGTACCAGCTTCCAGACCGGCAGGGCGATCGCTGCGATGATGCCTGCTGCGGGCATCGTCGTCAGCCACGTGACGCCGATCTGGCCGACGATCCCCCAGCCGACATGCCGCCAGCGTCGTCGTCCGACGCCGATCCCGACGATCGACGTCGCGACGACCTGGGTGGTGCTCACGGGTGCGCCGGCGATCGACGCAGCCAGGATGACCACCGCGCTGCTCGCTTCGCTCACGAGCCCGTCGAGGCTGCGCAACGGGAAGATCCGCCGCCCGACCGTCCGGACGATCGACCAGCCACCGAGCGCCGTCCCGGCGGTGAGGGCGAGCGAGCAGGCGAGGATGACCCCGACCGGCGCCGTAAGGCTGGTTGCATGGCCGCTCGCGACGAGCAGCGCGGCGATGATCCCGACCGCCTTCTGGGCATCGTTCGATCCGTGGCTGAACGCCAGCCCTGCCGATGCCACCCACTGGGCGCCGCGGACGGGACTGCGGAACCGGATCGTCGCCCGGTCCATCGCCCGAAGCGCGAATCGCTCGAGCGCCAGGGCCACGACGAAGCCGAGGCACGAAGCGAGGAACAAGCCGATCAGGACGCCCAGCACCCCGGCCAGCTGGCCGTTCTGGATCGGTCCCCAGTTGACCGCCTCGAGCCCGTCGTCGAGGAGCGCGGCCCCAACCAGCCCGCCGACCAGGGCATGGCCCGAGCTCGACGGGATCCCCTGCCTCCAGGTGACGGTGTTCCAGACGACGGCGCCGGTCAGCCCCGCGCCGATGACGGCGACCGACTGCTCCGGCGGCACGGTGACGATCCCGGCGATCGTGTTCGCGACCGCGGCGCCGACGAACAGGGGACCGAGCAGGTTGAACGCGGCCGCCATCGCCACCGCCGGGATCGGCCGCGCGGTCCGCGTGCCGACGAGGGTCGCGATCGCGTTTGCAGCATCGTGGAACCCGTTCGTGACGGCGAAGGCCAGGGCCATCCCGATGGCCAGGATCAACGCCACGTCGGCCGTCATCGCACCACCCGCCCGTGCCCCGACCGGTCAGCCGGGGCGCGCCTGGTTCGGGCTGCGGCTCAGACCGCCTTGACGGCGGCCGTCAGCGCCTGGAGCCCGTCCTTCGCGTCGGCGAACAGCATGCCCGTCTTGGGATCGGTGTACAGCTCGTTGTCGATCCCGGCGTAGCCGCGACCCATCGACCGCTTGATCACCACGATCGACTTCGCATGGTCGACGTCGAGAATGGGCATCCCGGACACCGGCGTGCCGGGCCGCCGCGCCGCGGGGTTCGTCACGTCGTTCGCCCCGACCACGAGCGCGACGTCGCAGCGGTCGAACTCCGGGTTGATCTCGTCCATCTCCTTGAGCTGCGGGTACGGGACATTCGCCTCGGCGAGGAGCACGTTCATGTGGCCGGGCATCCGCCCGGCGACGGGATGGATCGCGTACTTCACGTCGACCCCGCGCGCCTCGAGGAGCTCGGCCAGCTCGCGTACCTGGTGCTGCGCCTGGGCGACGGCCAGGCCGTAGCCCGGCACCACGATCACGTGCTGGGCGTAGGCCAGCTGGATCGCCGCGTCGTCCGCCGAGATCTCGCGGACCGAGCCGCCCGCGCCGGTCGCCGCGGCCTGGGTGCCCTCGCCGCCGCCGAACCCGCCGGCGACGATGTTCAGCACCGACCGGTTCATCGCGTCGGCCATGAGCTTGGTGAGGATGCCGCCCGACGCGCCGACGAGCGCCCCGGAGATGATCAGCACCGGGTTGCCGATCACGAACCCGGCCATCGCCGCGGCCGTGCCGGTGAACGAGTTCAGCAGGCTGATCACGACCGGCATGTCGGCGCCACCGATCGGCAGGACCATCGTGATCCCGAAGACGAGCCCCGAGGCGACGACGATCGCCAGGATCGCCAGGGTCGCCGAGCTCGACAGGCTGACGGCGCCGGCGGCCCCGAGGATGAGGCCGGCCGTCCCGAGGACCGCGATCGCGGCGAGCGCGAAGGTCACGATCCGCCCACCCGGGATCATGATCGGCTTGCCGGCGATCAGGCCCTGCAGCTTGCCGCCGGCGATGAGCGAGCCGGTGAAGGTGACCGAGCCGATCACGGCCCCGAGGACGACGAAGATCGTCGTGTCGACCGGGGCGGCACCCTCGCCGGTGAGCCGGATGAAGTCGTCGATCGCGACCAGCGCCGCGGCCCCGCCGCCGACCGCGTTGAACAGCGACACCAACTGGGGCATCGCGGTCATCTTCACGGTCCGGGCCATGTACAGCCCGGCCCCGCCACCGATCGCGAAGCCGACCACGATGATCGCCCAGGACGTCGCGCTGAGCCCGCCCGGCCGGAGGACCAGCCAGACCAGCGTGGCGCCGACGGCCACGGTCATCCCCGCCGCGCTGAGGCGGTTGCCGTTCCGGGCCGTCGCCGGGGAGTTCATCTGGTGGAGGCCGAGGACGAAGCAGGCCGCCCCGCCGAGCCAGGCGAGGTAGACGATCGTGTAGATCCAGTCGAGGGACATCGTCGCGCTCCTCGCCTAGGATCCGCTGGCGCTCGCGGCGCCCTCGGGTTCGGCCTTGGGCGCGACCGGCTTGCGGCGGAACATCTGGAGCATCCGGTCGGTGACCACGTAGCCGCCCACGACGTTGGCCGCCCCGAAGACCATCGCCACGAAGGCGAGCACATAGCTCAACGGGTTGTCCGCCTCGGCGGCGATGAACATGCCGCCGACGAGGACGATCCCGTGGATCGAGTTCGCGCCCGACATCAGCGGGGTGTGGAGCGTCGCCGGGACCTTGCTGATGACCTCGAACCCGACGAGGATCGCCAGGACGAAGATCGCCAGCGAGTTGAGCAGCTCCGGGCTCATGCGGGGACACCTCCGGTGGCCGGGGCGGCGGGTTCGAGCAGCTTCTTCGTCGCCGCCTGGACGACCTGGCCGCCGTGGGTGATGACCGTCGCGGCCGTGATCTCCTCCTCGAAGTCGAGGTTGAGCCCGCCGTCCTTGACGAAGTTGAGCAGGAGCGCCGAGATGTTCCGGGCGTAGAACGCCGAGGCGCCGGCCGGCATCGTCGCCGGCAGGTTGTCCGGGGCGATGATGGTGACGCCGTTGCCGGTGACCGTCGTCTCGCCGACCTTCGACTGCTCGACGTTGCCGCCGAGCGCCGAGGCCGCCATGTCGACGATCACCGAGCCGGACTTCATCCCCGCGACCGCGGCGGCCGTCACGAGCAGCGGCGGCCGGCGACCGGGCACCTGGGCGGTGGTGATCACGACGTCCATCGTGGCGATGTGGCCGTTGAGCTCGGCCTGCTGGGCGGCCTGCTCCTCCGGCGTGAGCTGGCGCGCGTAGCCGCCTTCCCCGGAGGCGTCGGCGACCGACTTCAGGACGATGAACGTGGCACCGAGCGATTCCGCCTGCTCCTTGGTCTCGGCGCGCACGTCGTATGCCTTGACGACGGCCCCCAGCCGGCGAGCGGTGCCGATGGCCTGCAGCCCCGCGACGCCGATCCCGAGGATCAGGACGTTGGCCGGCTTGGCCGTCCCGGCCGCCGTGGTCAGGAGCGGGAAGTAGCGACCGTAGGCGTTCGCCGCCAGGAGCACCGCCTTGTAGCCGCCGACGTTGGCCTGCGAGCTCAGGGCGTCCATCGACTGGGCCCGCGACAGGGTGCGCGGCAGCGCGTCGAGGCTGATGGCCGTGACGCCGCGCGCGGCAAGGGCGGCCGCAAGCTGCGGATCGATCAGCGGCGACAGGAAGCCGATCAGCACCTGGCCCGACCGGAGCCGGCCGACCTCGGCCTCCGCCGGACGCTGCACGCGCAGGACGACGTCCGCGTCGGCGTACAGCCGGTCGGCCGCGACGACCGACGCGCCGGCCTCGGCATAGGCCGCGTCGGGAATCGCGGCGCCGTCGCCGGCGCCCGTTTCGACGAGGATCTCGAGCCCGGCAGCCGTCAGCTTGCCGAGCGCTTCGGGTACCAGGGCGACGCGCCGTTCGCCGGCCGCGGTCTCCCTGGCGACGCCGACCTTCATGGGCATCACCTGTGGGGTCTGGGGGTTCGGAGTAGCGCCAGAAGGATACCTTGCGGACGCGGCCGCTCGCGCAGGGTCGAAGGTCGCGATCCGGTCGCGTCGTCCGTACCCCGGAGTGGCGGATGTCACGTCGGCGGCCCTCGATTAGGATGAGCCGGCCGGCCACCGTCGCCGATCAGCAGGAGCCCATCTGATGTCGAAGATCGGCTACGCCGCGATGCTCGAGCAGTTCCACCCGACGGACCTGCTCGACTACTGCGCCCGGGCCGAGGCGGCCGGTTTCGGTGCCGGGTTCATGGTCTCGGAGCACTTCCACCCATGGACCCCGCAGCAGGGCCAGAGCGCGTTCGCCTGGAGCTTCATGGGCGCGCTCGGCGAGCGCACGTCGCTGCCGTTCGGGACCGCCGTGACCTGCCCCGGGTTCCGCTACCACCCGGCCGTGATCGCCCACGCGGCGGCCACCCTCGGGGCCATGTACCCGGGTCGCTTCTGGCTCGGCCTCGGCGCCGGCGAGGCGCTCAACGAGCACGTGATCGGCGGCGTCTGGCCCGAGATCGGCGTCCGCAGCTCGATGCTGTTCGAGGCGATCGACATCATCAACAAGCTGTTCGGCGGGTCGGTCGTCCGTCACCGCGGCGAGCACTTCACGCTCGAGAGCGCGAAGCTCTACACGCGCCCGGATACGCCGGTCAAGGTCTACGTCGCGACCGCCGGCCCGGTCAACGCGAAGCGCACCGGACGGCAGGCCGACGGGATCATTACGGTCGGGGCCGCCGACGAGAAGATCGGGCTGCTCTGGGATCGGTTCGCCGAAGGGGCCCGCGAGGCCGGCAAGGACCCGGCGCAGATGCCCAAGCTGCTCCAGATCCACATCAGCTGGGCGCCCACCGAGCAGCAGGCCATGGACAACGCGCTCAGCGAGTGGCCGAACGGCGGGATGCCCTTCCCGAAGCAGGACATCAAGAACCCCGAGGACTTCGCGGCGATGGCCCGGCTCGTCCGGCCCGAGGACTTCACGAACCGCTGCCAGATCAGCTCGGACCTCGAGTGGCACACGAGCCAGATCCAGCACTTCGTCGACATGGGCTTCGACGAGATCCACCTCCACAACGTCGGCCGCAATCAGGCCGAGTTCATCGACGTGTTCGGGCGCGAGGTGCTCCCCGCGCTCCGGCTCGGGTGACGCGTCGCCGCGCGGTGCGTCTGGGCCACGCCTTTCGGGCCATCCGCGACCAGGACGACGGTTTGGGATGGGCTGGCCGGTCCCGGGACGCTAGGATTGTCAGGTCGACGGAAAGGACCACCGACCGGCGACCGATCTGAAGGGCACTCGACTGAACTCGATCAATCCCGCGCACCGCCTCGGCCTGTCGATCCTCGCCGTGCTGGCGACGGTCGTTCTGGCCGCCTGCAACCCCGGCGGACCGACGCCGACGCCGACGCCGTTCGGCGGCGTCGGCGAGCCGGCCGACCTCGCCGGCCTCCCGCAGCCGCGTCTGGCCACCCTGGAGCTGGGGTCGACCGGGCCCGGCTTCGACGGGCCGGGGAGCTTCTTCAGCTACGACTCCGACCTGTCGCCCGACGCGACGATCGGGGCGTATGCCAGCCAGCTCCTCCGGGCCGGCTATCGGGAGAGCGGTCACGCCGGGACCTGGACCGTGTTCATCGGCGCCCGGCTGACGGTGTGGGTCCGCGTCAGCACCGGCGGGCCGCCGACCAGCCTGCTCGTCCGGTTCGCGCCGACGAGCGAGGCCGACGACGTCCCCGCGCCGCGGCCGATCGCGAGTCCTGCGCCGGTCGTCGTCGCGGCCGAGGGCGGTCAGGCCGGGACGGCCGATCCGAAGCCCACGAGCCGGCCGGTGATCCTTCGCCGGCCCGATCCACCGCATGCCGTGTCCACGACGATTGCCAGCCAGCCGGTCGACGGCGGCAGCGCGGGCACCGGAACCGCGACCGGCGGGATCAGCGGGACCGGCGGCAGCCTGACCGGCGGGACGGTCACCGGCGGCTCCACGACCGGCGGGACGCCGACCGGTGGCTCGTTGGACGGGACCACCTCCGGCGGCGGAAGCGGAGACGACGGCCTCCGGCCATGACCCAGCGTCACCGCCTCCTGCTCGTCGACGACGACGCGCAGCTGACCCAGTTCCTCGGCGCCCGGCTGCGTCGCGACGGGTTCGACGTCACGATTGCCGGCTCCGGCCCGGATGCCCTGGCGGCCGTGGACGACGCGTGGCCGGACCTGGTCCTGCTCGACCTGATGATGCCTGGCGTGTCCGGGGAGGAGGTCGCGGCCGGGATCAAGCGGCGTGCCGACATCCCGATCGTGGTCCTCTCGGCGGTCGCGACGTCGCGCTCGAAGACGGAGCTCATCGAGCACTACGCCGAGGACTACGTCACTAAGCCGTTCGACTACCCCGAGCTGGTCGCCCGCGTCCACCGGGTCCTGCGCCGCCTGAACGAGCGGATCCCGAGCGAGCTGCTCGATCTCGGCCCCGACCTGTCGCTCGCCCTCCGCCGCCGCGAGGCGATCGTCGCCGGTCGGACGATCGGGCTGTCGCCGACCGAGACGCGACTGCTGGCGACTCTTGCGGCGAACCTCGGCACGACCATCACGACCGAGCAGCTGCTGGCCCGGGTGTGGAGCGACGCCGACGGCGCCGATCCGGCGTACGTGTGGGTCGCGATCCGCCGGCTCCGGCGCAAGATCGAGGTCGACCCGGACGATCCGAGACATCTCCTGACCGACCGGAGCGGGGGCTACCGGTTGGTCGCCGCCGGCTGACGAGGCCTCGTGCCCACGGGTCCGCGCTGGGGCGCCCGGGGCGTCACCTATCGCCGTCAGGTCATCGTCGTCCTCCTGCTCGTCGCGGTGATCCCGCTCGCCGTCTTCGGGTTCGCCGCGCTGCGCTCCGTCGAGGACGTCGTCGGCGAGGAGGCGCTCGCGCAGGCGCGCACGGCCGTCCGCGGCGTCGAGGCCGTCCTCGATCGCGACAACTCGGACCTCCGCAAGACGGTCGACAGCTACGTGACCTGGCCGGTCCTCCAGGACGAGATCGCCAAGTACGACCTCGAGTCGATCCGGCGCGACGTGATCCAGTTCCAGGTCGATCAGGGCGAGGCTGACGTGGTCGTCCTCCTCGTCGGGGACCGCACGGTCTCCGGCGGACCGTCGGCGGCCGCAACGGAGCTCGCCCGTCTCGGCGTCGTGGCCCTGGCCCGGCCGCCCGGACCCGCGTCCGGCCCCATCTACGCGGACCTCGGCGATGGGGTCTACCTGATCGATGTCCAGTCCGTCGACCTGACCGGCCGGTCCGGACCGGGCGTCCTGGTGGCGGGCGACGGGCCGGTCGGGCTCGCCTTCGCCCGGCGGCTCGACCCAGCGTTCGTGGTTGACGCCCGCCAGGTCACCGGCTTCGACGGGGCCATCTTCGACCGATCGCGCACGCTGCGCGTCGCCAGCGACCAGACCGCCGCGATGACCTTCGTGCCGGGCGTCCCGGTGGACGGCACGGACGGGGCTCCCGAGATCCGGGCGGGCCTGGTCGGCGGGGCGATGGCGCTCCACGCGATCGACGGCCAGCCTGCGGGCTGGTTCGTCGCGACGATGCGCGTCGCCGGCGTCCAGACCGTCGGCAGCCGGCTCGTGCCGCTGCTCGGCGCGGGCCTGGCGCTGGCGGTGCTCGCCGCGGCGCTCCTGGCGATCCTCCTCGGCCGCCGCCTCCGCCTGAGCCTCGATGCGATCGAGGGCGGTCTCAGCGCCATGGCGGCGGGCGACCTCGATGTCCGCCTGCCGGGCGACGACCGCGACGAGATCGGCCGGCTGGCGACCGCGCTGGACCGGATGGCCGCAACCCTGGCCCGCCGGGACCGGGTCCTGCGCGAGGCGATCGCGGCCGCGGGCGACCTGGCGCCGGACCTCGGAGTTGCCCGGGTCGAGGCCGACGGGGTGCGCGCCGCGGCCCGGATCTTCGAGCTCGTCGACGCGTCGCTCGAGGACGAGGGTGGGGTCGTCGTCGCCCGCTGGCCGGCGACGGCGGCTCATTCTCCGGCGCCGGATGGGCCCGACGCGGCGGACGCGGCGACACCCGCTCCAGCCGCCGGAGCGACGCCGCCCGGTCGAACGATCGTCGCGGCGCTCGGCCCCGTCGGTGCCGGAAGCCCGGCCGGCCCGCGTGACCTCCGTCTCGTCGGCCACCTGCCAGCCGGGCACGAGTGGTCCGAGGCGGACCAGGCGCTCCTCGACGTCTACGCTCGCCTGCTCCGTGCCGCCGCCGACGACGCGACCGTCCACGCCCGGACCCTCGACCGGGTCGACCGGCTCGGCCGGCTGGCTCGGCTCCAAGGGGACTTCCTCCGCGGCGTCAGCCACAACCTCCAGGCTCCGCTGACCAACATCGTGGTCGTCGCCGACGAGCTCGCCACGGCGGAACGCACGGATGATCACGCGCGCGAGGGCGCGCGGGTGATCCGCTCCGAGGCCGACCGCCTGGCCCGCCTGGTCGGCCAGCTGCTGACCCTGTCACGGCTCGAGTCGGGGACCCTGCGGGTCGAGGAGGAGCCGATCGCCCCGGGGCCGATCATCCAGCGAGTCTGGACATCGCTCCGCTCGAGCCGTCCGTTCGCGCTCGACGATCGGACCGACGGGATGGTCGCGGTCGCCGACCGAGCCGCCCTCGAGCAGGTCGCCTGGATGCTCCTCGACAACGCCATCAAGTACGCGCCCAGCGGCGCGATCGGCGTCGTCCTCGAGCCGGACGACGGCGAGGAACGGATCGCCATCACGGTCTGGGACGAGGGTCCCGGGATCGCCCCGGACGAGCGGGCCCGAGTCTTTCGCCGGTTCGAGCGCGGCTCGACGAGCGAGGGCCTCGAGGGCACCGGGCTCGGGCTCGACGTGGCCCGCGGCCTGGTCCGCGCGATGGGCGGCTCGATCCGCTACGTGCCCGCCCCGAGGGGCGGCGCCGGGTTCCGCTTCACCGTTCCGGCCGAGCGCTCCGACCAGCCGGCCTGACGAAGGTCCGGGGCTGCCCCCGGACGATCGGGCTGTGCAGTCGCGCACTTTCGTAATGCGGCGCGAAAGGTCCTGCTTCCTAGGCTAGGAACTGTCCACGGCACCGCCCCGCAACCGGGGTCGTCTCGCTCGGACAGCCACGAGATGGGAAGAGCGCGCCGCAGTGAAGACCTTGTTCCGCGCGAAGCACCGGCCAACCGATCGGGGACAGACCCTGGTCGAGTTCGCCTTGGTCTTCCCGATCTTCTTCGTCCTCCTCATGGGGATGATCGAGTTCGGGCTGGTGTTCAACGCGATGCTCAGCATCAACTTCGCGAGCCGTGACGGATCGCTCATTGCGGCCGAGGCCGGCAATGCCGTCGGGTCCGACTGCGTGATCCTCAACAAGGTCGAGCAGGGGATCGGCGCGCCGGCCAGCACGACCCGGATCACCCAGGTCGACATCTACCAGGCGGGCAAGACCGGCAACCCCCTCACCGGCAAGGTCAACACGTACGTCCGCTCCGGCTCGAAGACGTGCACCCTCCCGGATAGCACGACGCTCACGGTCCCGTACACGCTGAGCGGCGCCGCCGGCTACCCCGAGACGAGCCGCTGCAACGTCCAGGGCGGCTGCTCGGGTTCGGGCGGGGTCGACACGATCGGAGTCAAGATCACGTACGCCTACACCCCGTTCACCCCGCTCGGCTCGTTCATCGGGCTGGGCACCACGAGCTACACCCTCGTCGAGTCGAACGCGATGCGGATGGAGCCCGTCCTGTGAGCTGCCGCCGCTTCGCCGACCGGCGGGCCGGCAGTCGCGGCCAGGGGCTGGTCGAGTTCGCCGTCTCCGTGCCGGTGTTCGTGATGCTCCTGTTCGGAATGCTCGAGTTCGGCTTCGCCTTCAGCCACAACCTGACCCTGGAGTACGCGACCCGTGAGGGTGCCCGCGTCGGCGCGGCCCTCGGGCCCGGGACCACCAACGTCCCGTGCGCCCAGGTCGACGACCAGATCGTGGCCGGCGTCCAGCGCGTCCTGACGAGCCCCGGTTCGCCGGTCGTCATCAGCCGGATCAGCGCGGTCAAGATCTACAAGGCCGATGCGAATGGCAACCAGGTCGGCTCGAGCGTCAACACCTGGATCCCGGGCGCCGGCCCGACGGTCGACGGCGTGCCCCTCATCTTCAAGTCGACCACCGTCAACTGGAACGCCTGCGGCCGCGACAACGGCGCGAGCCCCGATTCGATCGGGGTGAGCCTCGTCTACAGCTACAAGCTGATCAGCCCGCTCGGGATCTTCCTCGGCATGGCCGGCACCCCGGCCTTCCAGATGTCCGATCGGACCGTCATGGCCCTCAACCCGAGCTAGGGAGTACGACACGATGGGTCCCCTGGGCCAGCTGGCCACCACCCTCCGCGCCGCCAGGCGGCGTGTCGCGGACGGCCGCTCACGGCTTCGGGCCCGCGGCCAGATGCTCGTCCTGTTCGTCATCAGCATCTTCGTCCTGACCGGGATCACCGCCATCGTCGTCGACGTCAGCTGGTACTGGGCGAACACCCTGCGCGTCCAGCGTGCGGCCGACGCCGCCGCCCTGGCCGGTGTCGTCTGGCTGCCGGGTGCGCCGGGCAGCGCCTACGCGACCGCCGCCACGACCGCCACCCAGAACGGCTACACCGACGGTGTCAACGGCGTGTCGATCACAAGCGTCAAGGACCCGTCCAACAACCGGCGCCTGTGGGTCACGATCAGCGCCCCGGTCAACACGTTCTTCATGAAGATCTTCGGCATCCAGTCGATCCAGGCGACTCGCCAGTCGAAGGCCGAATACGTCCTGCCGGTGCCGATGGGCAGCCCGGAGAACTACTACGGGAACTTCGGGCTGACCCGCGGGCTGACGTCGACGAGCACGTCGATCCAGATCGTCCACAACTCGTCGAGCGACGACACCGGTTGGAAAGTGCCCACCGCAGCGCCGGGCGCGGCCGGGTGGTCGACGTCGAGCGGGACGCTGGTCAACGCGGTCGGTAGCGCGACGGACAACGTCTACGCCCAGACGAACACGACTGGCGCCGTCCAGCAGTGGGGAACGTTCGCGCTCCCACCGAGCTTGAGCGGCAGCCAGTCGGTCAGTTCGATCGACGGCATCCAGGTCCGGCTGAGCGATGCCTACATGACCGCGTCGGGCTGTGCCAGCAGCCGGATCCAGGTCGCCCTGTCGTGGAACGGAGGCACGAGTTGGACGACGACGGCCACTCAGACTGGCACGCTGACGACGACCAACACCACTGACTACACGCTGGGCAGCGCCACCTCGCTGGCGGCCTGGGGCGGCCACGCCTGGGTTCCCGGCGACCTGACGAGCGCGACCGACCCGATCCGAATCCGGACGACGGCGCTCAAGAGCGGTTCGTCGTGCGCGGCCGGGACGTTGCTGCGACTCGACATGCTCGAGATCCGCGTCTACTACACGATCGACACCGCGACCCCGACGCCGATCACGACGACCACGACGCTGCCCGACCAGAACCTCCAGGGCCCGGGCAGCGCCTGCACCACCGGCAAGGGCAGCTGCTACGAGGCCGACGGCGCCACGCTCAACCCGCGCGGCTTCTGGGCCACGATGAACACCGAGGGGGCCGCGAACATCAACGGCGACGCCTTCCAGCCGTACTACGACACGCCGACGTCGGCGACGGCTCCGGCCTGCAGCACCGCCACCGGCGACCGGGCGTGCTACGACGAGGACAACTACTACAACTACGCCGTCGAGATGCCGCCCGGCACGACGAACGGCAGCGTCTACGTCTACGACCCCGTCTTCTGCGCCGTCTCGGTCAGCAAGGGAACCGGCGACCGCTGGTTCAGCGGGACGAACGGCGTGTCCTCGATGTTCGAGCTCTACAACACGCAGAACACCCTCTACGACATCACCGACGACACCCAGCTGGCGAGCTCGGGCGGGCTGTTCAAGCAGATCTCCGCCTCGGACACGTCGATGGGCGGCAGCGGCGGCTCGGAGTGCAAGTACACGACCGCCACGCAGTACGGCGACGGGCGCGACTACCACGACCGCTGGTACCGGCTGTACACCGGGCTCAGCGGCGGTGCGAACGGCACGGTCTACCGGCTCCACACGACCTCGACCGACCCGTCCAACCTGGCCCAGCAGCGCAACACGAACGGCGAGAGCAGCTTCGCCCTCTACGCCAGCGCGAGCGGCGGGACGCCGAAGATCTATGGCCTGGGCGCGATGCAGATGTTCACCCCGTTGTCGGCATCGGGCGGGTCGACGTTCTCCGAGTTCTACCTCGCCCAGATCGAGGCGGTCCACGCGGGCAAGACGATGGAGATCAAGCTCTGGGATCCGGGTGACACCAGCCCCCTCAGCGCCAACCTCCAGATCGAGATCCCGACCTCGTCGGGCTGGACGCCCACGACCATCGACTGGTCGTCGGCCGTCGGCACGTCGGCCTCGGGAACGGCGAGCTGCAACGGGGCGAGCGGGAGCGCGGTCAGCTCGATCGTGACCGCCAACCCCACCTCGCAGTTCAACGGCTGCTGGCTGACGATCGATGTCGTCATCCCGATCGGCTACACGGCCCAGCAGAGCGGCTGGTGGAAGATCAAGTACAACATGACCGGGTCGGGGACCTCGAACGACGTCACGACCTGGAAGGTCCAGATCAAGGGCAACCCCGTCCACCTGATCGTCCCCTGACGACCGGGCCGCCGGGCGGCCCCTCCAGACACGGACTCTGACGAAGCCGCCGGCACGTCCGGCGGCTTCGTCGTGTCGCGGACCTGGCGGTGCCCCGGCGCACCCTCGAAAAGCGGTCCGAAAGGTCGACGCCGCACCGTGGGCATCCGAGATCGCACGCTGACCCCTGTCGGGACCCGGGTCCCGGCCCCTCCCGACCACGAAGCCCGCCGGAACCCAGCCCCGGCGGGCTTCGTGCTGTCCCCCCGGCGGACTGCGACCACGGCGCTCCACCGCTCCGCGCCGGAGCCCACCGGAGCCCCGAGGACCCCGGCGCAAGGCACCCCGGCAACCCCGTCCACCCCGCAGCCCGGCAAACCGCTCCGGCACGGGGCCGGCGCGCACCACAACGTGGGCCGGACGGTGCCCGAAGGCCCTTCTGTAATGTCGGGCGAAATGATCCCCTGACTAACGTACTAGTCCCGGAATGACCCGAATGGCCCATCCCGGTGCGCGTACGAAAGCAGGGGGATTGGCTTTGAGCCGGCTTTGCCAGCGAACTCATCCGTCGGTCGCGGGCGCCCGGGCCCGCGGCCAGATGCTCGTCCTGTTCGTCATCAGCATCTTCGTCCTGACCGGGATCACCGCCATCGTCGTCGACGTCAGCTGGTACTGGGCGAACACCCTGCGCGTCCAGCGCGCGGCCGACGCTGCCGCCCTGGCCGGCGTCGTCTGGCTGCCCGGCGACCCGTCGACCGCGTATGGCGTCGCCCGCGACGAGGCGACCAAGAACGGCTACGACGACCACCACGGCGGGGTCACGGTGACGCCCGTCCAGGACACCAACAACAAGCGCCGCCTCAACGTGACGATCTCGGCGCCGATCAACACCTACTTCATGCGGATCTTCGGGATCCCGACGATCACGGCCACGCGAACCTCAAAGGCCGAGTACGTCCTGCCCGTGCCCATGGGCAGCCCGCAGAACTACTACGGAGTCGGCTTCCTGCGCGACGCCCTGTCGACGACGAAGACGACCTCGGGGCCGCAGGACGACACCGGCTGGGACGACGCGGCCAACGCCCTGAGCGGGTCGTGGAACCAGGCCGACAACGCCGACCGCAACAACGACAACCGGTATGCGACGTCGGGCACGAACAACGCGACCCAGCTGTGGGGCAACTTCGCGCTCCTCGGCTACAACGGGATCCCGAGCAATGCCATCATCGACGGGCTCGAGGTCCGCCTCCGTGCCGGTCTGACCGGCACCAACGGGACGACGACGAACTGCCGGCTGTCGATCGACACCACCTGGAACGGGAACGTCGGCAGCCCGACCTGGTCCACCGCCCAGCAGCTGACCCTCACCACGAGCGAGACCCAGACGACGTTCGGCAGCCAGGCCTCGACCGCGGCCTGGGGCGGGCATGCCTGGATCCGCGGCGACTTCGCCGACAACCTCTTCCGGGTCCGGATCACCAACCTCCGCGGCGCAGGCTGCAACCGGACCGCGGCCGTCGACACGCTCGAGGTGCGGGTGACGTTCCACACCGTCACGACCTCGACGACCACTGACCTCGAGGACGTCGACATGATCGGGCCGCAGGGCCAGCCGCTCGCACCCCAGAACTTCTGGGGCGCGATGCAGAGCCAGGGCGCCCCGAACATCCAGGGCGACGCCTACATGACCCGCTACGAGTCGCGCTCCGGGTTCGCGCCGAACAACGTCGACAACACCGACCCCGACGCGCAGTACCTGCCGGACGCGTATTACAACTACGCGATCGACATGCCCGCCGGGTCGAGCGGCGGCTCGGTCTGGGTCTTCGATCCGGGCTTCTGCGACTCGACGACCTCGGCCGGCACCGGTGAGAACTGGACCGTCGGCGGATCCAACGGCTACAGCTCGCGCCAGCCGGTGAGCGCGTTCTACGACCTCTACGACACGAAGAACACGCTGTACGACTCGACCGACGACGGGAACCCCATCGCCAGCTCGGGCTCTACGTTCCGACGCCTGTCGTACGAGGACCGAAGCATCTTCGCGGCCGCCGGCCAGAACCCGACGAACGGGATCGGCGACTGCTCCAACCTGGCCTGGCACTACGACGCCGAGAACTGGCAGAGCGGCAGCCCGAGCAATCCACGCCGCGGCTGGTACCAGCTGGCGAGCGGCCTGACCGGCGGGGCGAACGGGACGACCTACCGGCTGCACACCTCGTCGACCGATCCGGGCAGCCCGAACGACCAGAACAACACGACCGCTCTCAACGCCTTCGCGATCTACGCCAGTGCCAACGGGGGCACGCCCCGGGTCTACGGCATCGGCGCGATGGAGGCGTACGTCCGGTTGCCGGCCGGCCGGTCGACCGAGTTCTACCTCGCCCAGATCGACGCGGTGCACGCCGGCAAGACGATGGTCATCAACCTGTGGGATCCGGGCGACACCGGGCAGCTCTCGGCGCGGCTCGAGATCCTCCAGCCCGGCGCGACGGACTACACGCCCGTGGCGTTCAACTACCACGCGACCCGCGGGACGTCCGACGGCGCCGCCTCGAGCTGCAGCAGCGCCACGGTCAAGGGCGCGACGTCGATCACCACGAACACCGGCGGGAACAGCCTCTACAACGGCTGCTGGCTGACGATCGAGGTCCAGCTGCCGCCCACCTACAGCGCCCCGCACCCATCGACCGACAGCACGACCAGCGAGCGTGGCTGGTGGAAGATTCGGTACACGATGGGGACGGGCTCGGCGTCCGACTACAGCACCGACCTGACGACCTGGCAGGTCGACATCCGGGGCAACCCGGTCCATCTCATCGTCCCCTGACTGAGCGTCCGGGCTCGACCCGGTCGCCGCCGCCAGCAGCGAAGCCCGTCGGACCGCCCGGCGGGCTTCGTCCAGTCCAGGTCCGGGCCGGCGACCCGCGCGGCGGCCGACCGCACGGCACGCCACCGTTGTCATCCGAAATACACCGATGCGGGCCGCTCTCGACCGCAATAATCCGCTCTGATCGATCCGTGGCGTCCTGACAACAGAAGGTAATCAAACAGGGCCGAAATCGAGCCGGATGTAATGTCCGCCGTTAAGGTCCCATGACTAAGGTACTAGGCAGGGATGACCCATTTGGGTCCCCCGACGCCTCCTCGGGGACCGCGCCGCTTCCGATCCTCACCAGGTTCGCGACGACCGGCCGTCCAGGCGCAATGCTCGTTCGCCGCTCGCGGCACAGGAAAGGGAATCGGATCGAGATGATCGCATCGAAGGATCGACGGCAGCGCCATCTGCTCCGGCGGGTCGCTTCGGCCGTTGGCGGCTCACTGATCATCCTGGCGTTCACCATCGGAACGGTCGCCGCCCACGTGCCCAACGCGACGCTGACCTGCAGCTCGGGCCTCAAGGTCAGCCTCACCCAGTACAACAGCGGAGTCACGAACACCGTCGCCATCAGCATCGACGGCAGCCCGATCGCCGGGTCTCCGTTCACGTTCGGATCGAGCTTCGTCCACACCTACTCCGTTGGCGATCCGACCCAGCCGCACAGCGCGACGGTCGACGTCCACGCGGGAGACGACCCGACGGGCAGCCATGGCTGGACCCGGACGTACGACCTGAAGATCGGCGCCTGCGTGGACCCGACCCCCACCCCGACGGCGACGCCGACCCCGACCCCCACCCCGACCCCCACCCCGACGGCGACGCCGACCGACGCGCCGACCCCGACCCCCACCCCGACGGCGACCGCCACGTCGCCGACCGAGCCGACAGCCACCCCGACGGAGAAGCCGACGGGTGAGGTCGAGGCCGAGACCGGGACGCCCAAGACGACCTTGCCGCCGACCGCCACGATCGACGGCTCCACCGACGGCGGGACGGGTTCCGGCCTGCCGATCGTCCTCATCGCACTCCTCGGGATCGCCGTGGCGGTCGGGCTGCTCAGCCCGTCGTCGAACCGGTCCCGCCGGCGGAACCGCCGGGAGTAGTCCCGGACGGCTCCTGACCGGAGCCCGGACCTCGGGTCCCCGAGACCCGGAGGGGGCGCGCCGTCAGGCGCGCCCCCTCTGTCATGCCCGGCGCCGGGCGACCCGTCGCCGATGACCGGGTATCCTCGACCCGGTCCGCCGGGGGTGGCTCGGGCGGCAGCGATGCGTCTGGAGCATGACCGATGAGCATCCCGGTGGCCCGCCTCAACCACGCCGTCCTGTGGGTCCGCGACGCCGCGGCGGCCGGGGAGTTCTATCGCCGGGTGTTCGGCTTCGAGGTCGTCGGGACGGAGATGGGCGGCCGCGCGGTGTTCATGCGCGCGGCCGGTGGCGAGAACCACCACGACCTCGGCCTGTTCTCGGTCGGACCGGCCGCGCCGAACGCGCCGCGCGGATCGGTCGGCCTCTACCACCTCGCCTGGGAGGTGCCGACGATCGACGACCTGGTCGCGGCAGCCGGGGTGCTGTCCGAGGCTGCGGCCCTGACCGGGGCGAGCGACCATGGGGTCTCGAAGTCGCTCTACGGACGGGATCCCGACGGCAACGAGTTCGAGATCATGTGGCGGGTGCCGCGCGAGGCGTGGGGCGAGTACGAGCACCAGGGTGCCATCCTGCCGCTCGACCTCGATCGCGAGCTCGAGCGCTGGGGCCGGCCCGGGGCCGCCCGGGCCTGAGCGAGCGCGCTGGAACGCCGGCTCAGGCGAGCGGCCGGCGCATCGTCCGACGGGTCGTCCGGACCATCCGGACGAAGCTCCGGAGGTGGCTCCACGGCCGGATGTGGCTCGGCTCGCCGGCGTAGATCGTCCGGATCGGGACCCACTCGAGCCGATAGCCGGCCCGGATGCAGGTCGTGATCATCTCGATCTCGTACTCGAAGCCCGACTCGTCGCTGACCGCGATCGCCTCGATCAGCCGGCGGCTCAGCAACCGATAGCCCGACTGGTTGTCCGGGATCGGCCGGCCGACCGCCCACGAGATCGCCAGCCCGCCGAGCCGGTTGCTCAGGCGCCGGACGAGGGGCATCCGCCCAAAGTCCCGTCGTCCGATGACGAGGTCCGCGGACGTCGCGCGGAAGGTCGCGACGAAGACCGGGATCTCGGCCGGGTCGTGCTGCCCGTCTGCGTCGAGGGTGACGACGGCCGCGCCGCCGAGCTCGAGTGCCCGGGCGAACCCCAGGCGCAGGGCCGCCCCCTTGCCCCGGTTGGGGCGCTGGACGATGACCGTCGCACCCGCCGCCTCGGCTTGCGCCGCGGTGTCATCGCTCGAGCCGTCGTCGACGACGAGGACCGGCAGGTGGACCCGGGCGCCGCGAACGACGTCGCCGATCCGGGGCGCCTCCTCGTAGGCCGGGATGACGGCGAGGATGTCGACCACGAGCCAACTCTAGCGCGCGCGCCGGGCGTCCCGGCCCGACGACGACCCGGCCTGCCGTCAGCCGTGGGGCTCGGCAAGGCGACCGTCGCGCAGCTCGACGACCCGGTCGGCGACATCGAGCATCGCCGGGTCGTGGGTCGCAACCACGGCGGTGACCGATTCCGTCCGGACCACCGTCCGGATCAGGGTCATGATGGTGTGGCCGGTCTCCGAGTCGAGCTGCCCGGTCGGCTCGTCGGCGAGCAGCAGCATTGGGCGGTTCGCGAGCGCCCGGGCGATCGCGACCCGCTGCTGCTCGCCGCCCGACAGCTCGTGCGGCCGGTGGCGCGCCCGCTCGGCCAGCCCGACGAGCTCGAGCAGGTCGTACACCCGCCGGTCGCGCTCGCGCGGCTCGGCAGCGACCAGGCGGAGCGGGACCTCGACGTTCTCGGCGGCGCTCAGGATCGGGATCAGGCCGAACGCCTGGAAGATGTAGGCCACGGTCCGGCGACGCAGGTCAACGAGCTCGGCCTCGTCCATCGCCGACACCTCGACCCCGTCGATCGTCACCCGGCCGGCCGTCGGACGATCGAGCCCGCCGAGGACGTTGAGCAGCGTGGTCTTGCCGCTGCCCGACCGGCCGCGGACTGCGATCAGCTCGCCGCGGCCGACCGCGAGATCGATCCCGCGCAGGGCATGGACGACGGCGTCGCCCGATCCGAAGTCGCGGTCGACCCCGACGGCCTCGACCATCGGCCCGCTCGGGGGCAGGATGGCGGCGGTCATGGCTTCGCCTCGTCGTCGTCCCGATCGGGCCAGACGCCGACATGGTCCTCCTCGAGCCGGAGCCGGACGCGCTCCGCGAGCTCGAGCTTCTCGATGTGGGCCCGCGGCAGCTGGAGGCGCCCGACCCGGTCGAGCAGGGCGAACTCCTCGGCGATGACCCGATGGTCGCCGTCGTCGCCGCGTTCCGTGCGCCGGCGCGTCTCGGTGCTCGTCCGACCGTCGCGGATACGGACCGTCCGGGCGACCTGCTCGGAGACCAGCGGGTCGTGGGTGACGACGACGATCGTCGTGCCGAACGCCGCGTTCACCCGCCGGAGCAGCCCGAACACGTCGGCCGAGGTCGC
The DNA here is from genome assembly GCA_963813705.1 of uncultured Chloroflexia bacterium. Lineage (GTDB taxonomy): Bacteria > Chloroflexota > Limnocylindria > Limnocylindrales > CSP1-4 > Chersky-267. Next base: position 361,759 of record CAWFAH010000011.1, on the reverse strand, counting down.
GCTGTCGAGCTCGCCCGTCGGCTCGTCGGCGAGGATGACCGCGGGCTCGTTCGCCAGCGCGACCGCGATCGCCACCCGCTGCTGCTCGCCGCCCGACAGCCGCTCGGGCCGGTGGCCCAGCCGGTCGCCGAGACCGACCAGATCGAGCAGCTCGCGCGCCCGCGTGCCGCGTGCGGCCCGGCCGTCGAGGACCATCGGCAGCTCCACGTTCTCGAGGGCGCTCAGATAGGGGAGCAGGTTCCGCGACGTCTGCTGCCAGACCATCCCGACCACCCGCCGCCGGTATGCGGTCCGCTCGCGGCGACCCATCTGGGCGAGGTCGTGCGTGGCAACGACCGCGCGACCGGCCGATGGGGCGTCGAGGCCGCCGAGGATGTTGAGCAGCGTCGACTTGCCGCTGCCCGACGCCCCGACGAGGGCCATCATCTCGCCCTTCTCCACGAGCAGGTCGAGGCCCTGCAGCGCCACGACCTCGAGATCCGCGACCTTGAAGATCCGGACCAGGTTGTCGCACACGATCTGGGCGCCCTCGCCGTACCGCGCTCGGGTCATTCCACGCCTCGTCTCAGGGCCGCGATCGAGGCCGGCTCGCGTCGGACGACGATTCCGAGGGCCATTGCCAGGCTGACGATCGCCACGATCGCCACGACGAGCGGTCCGAACCGCGTCGCCGACAGGTCGAGCGGGATCGCCAGCGCCGAACCCACGATGGCGCCAAGTCCCAGGCCGGGCTGGAGTGCCAGGAAGGTCGCCAGCCCGAAGGCGATCCCGAGGAGGATCGCGAGGACGACCGTGGGGCCGTGCTCCACGATCGTCAGGCCGATCGCCTGGCGACTGCCCAGGCCGAGCGTGCGGAGGTGGGCCGACTCCGATGCCCGGGCCGCTCCGGTCAGCGCGAGCGCGGCCAGCAGTGCGAGCGCGGCATAGGCGATGGCGACCGCGAACGCCGCCTCGACGCCGACCGTCACGGCGGCGACGACCGGCGTGCCGTTGATCGCGGCCGTCCGCTCGGCTCGCGACTCGGCCGTCACGCCCGGTTCGGCGACGGCCAACGCGGACCGGAGGGCAGCGGCGCCGTCGTCGGGGGCGCGCAGGAAGATGGTCGACGTGCGGATGGCGGCCCGCGGCTGCGCGGCCGCGAGCTGGGCGCGATCGACGACGACGAAGGGACCACCGATCGGCAGTGTCGGGCCGGACTCGCGGACGGCGACGGCCACGAGCTTCGTCGGCTCGCCCTCGACGATCAGGCTGAAGGCGTCGCCGGGACGGATCCCGTCGATGACGCCGGTCGTCGAGACGATCGCCGGGACGGGCGCGGCCGGGTCGGCCGGCGCGAGCATCTGCCCGGGGATCGCGAGGTCGCCCGGGGTCCCCTGAACGACCGATCGGTAGTCGGCGACGTCCAGGGCCATCAGCTCGACCCCGTTCTGGGGGCCGCCGTTGATCGTGGTCGCTCCCGCTCGGGCCACCGCCGAGACCCCGGGCAGCGCGCTCGGATCGAAGTCCCCGGAGAGCTGGCTGGAGCCCTCCACGATGCGGAAGGGGGCGCCGACCTCCTGCCAGCCGACCGCGTCACCCGCCCGATCGAAGAAGGCCAGCGTGGCCAGCGAGAATGCGCCGACCGATGCCGTCGCCATGAGCACGAGGAGGATCGGAGCGGCACTCCCGCTCCGCGTCGTCCGGCGCATCGCCAGGACGGGCACGAGGTCGCGCCGGAGCGCAGCGATCGCGGCCAGGCCGGCGACCGGGATCCGGAACAGGCGGAGCGCGACGAGGCCAGCCGCCAACCCGGCGAGGGCCGGGACGGCCGCGATGAACGGGTCCGCGCCGACGAGCTGGGTGGCGCTGCTCGCGCCCCGGATGCCGCGATCGCGGAGGAGCACCGCCCCGCCGATCGCCAGGCCGATCACGAGGAGCTCGAACACGAGCCGACGGGGGGAGCCCCGTCCACCTTCACCCGCTCGGCGGCCCGTGTCGGCCGGCGCGCCGGTCGCGGTCGGGACAATCGCGGCCGCGAGCAGGGCGCTCGCCACGACCGCGACGACGAGCGGGATCGCCAGCGTGGCCGGGTCCACGCCGCCGGGCACGGCGAGCAGCGCCAGGGAGATCGCCACCAGGGCCGCCGGGATCGTGAGGGTGAGCCCCTCCAGCACCGTCGCGCCGATGACCTGGCCGGGCGACGCGCCGCGCGATCGGGCGAGGCCGAGACCGGCCCTCCGGCGGCTGGACCCGAGCAGGACGATGAGACCGAGTGCCGCCCCAGCCACGATCGCCGGTCCGATCGCGACCGTGGTCAGGACCGCCTCGGCGGACTGCCAGCGGGCCTGCTGCCCCTGGATGAACCGGAGGAGCCCGTTGCGCAGGATGGTTCCCTTCGCCGCGCCGACGACGACCGCCGATGTCGGGAACACGCTCTCGAGCCGGCGCAGCCCGACCTGGACCGCATCCACGCCGCCGGAGGCGAGTCGATCCGGATCGACGTAGTAGCGCCACGAGTAGCGCAGCGGCAGCGCGCTGGCATCGGTGGCCGACATCAGCTCGGGATACGCATCGGGCGACAGCAGGGCGATCGCATTGACCAGGACGTAGTTCGCCGAGAGCTCGACGCTGCCCGGCTGCTGGACCGACGTGTCGTCGGACCAGTACGGGGCGGTCGGGTCCTGGACGTCGAAGATCCCGACGACCTTCACCGCCGCGCGGTCGCTTCGGCCGCGGGCAAGGGGATCGGTCGCATCGAGCACGAGCGGAACGAAGTCCCCCGGCTTGACCCCCATGGCATCGGCGGTCGCGGTCGACAGCGCGACCTCGTAGGCGATCGTGGCGTTCTTCGAGGTCGTCCCCGGCTCGAGCGGGACCGGGTCCAGCCGGCCGGTCGGTGCGCTTCCGGAGCGATAGACGATCCGATCGTCGATCCCCTGCTGGACGCGCATCGTGACCAGGCTCGCGGTCGTGCTCCCGGTGGTCCGCCAGCGCGGCGTGTCGGCCGTGTACGTCCGGTCGACGATCAGGGCGCGGACGGCCGGCGGGATCTGCGATTCGAGGTCGGCACCCGCCTGGTCGACTCCCCGGAGCGGATCGCCGCTGGCCTGGCCGATCCGCCGCTCCTGGATGAGCTGCAGGTTGCGGACCGACGCCGGCGTCGCCGCGACCTCGTCGCGCAGGGCCCGGTCCGCCTCGCGCACGAAGAGCCGCGGAGCCACCGCGAAGACGAAGCCGGTGACCGCGACGAGGACGACCAGCCCAGCCGCCGCGACACGGTCGTCGCGAAGGCGTCGGAGGGCCATCGTCAGCCAGGCCACGTCACCGCTCCCCGGCCCGAAGGACGGCGCTCACGCGGCGCTCCGGGACCTGCCTGGCGAGGACCGCGGCGGCTGCCAGCATGACCAGGCCACTGACCAGGTAGATCGGGAGGATCGCCGCCCAGGGGACCACGATGACCGGCGTCGGGACCACGGCGGCGCCGGTCGGGTCAAGGGTGGAGTAGGGCAGGACGAGCCAGGCGAGGAGCAGGCCGAGCAGCGCGCCACCGACCAGTCCGACGACGAGCAGGAACACCTGCTCGAGGCTGAGCCAGGACGACATCTGGCGGCCCGACAGGCCGAGGGCCCGGAGCAGCGCCAGCTCGGGGACCCGCTCGGTCGTGGAGACGGTGGTCCCGACGAGGAAGCCGATGGCGGCGAAGGCGACCGCCGCGATCGCACCGAGCCCGAGGGCGCCGACCACCCCGAGCCAGATCGGATCGTCGGCCAGCGCCGCGACCAGCGCGGTCCGGCGGACGACCTGGGCCACCCCATACGGCGGGCCGGCCAGGGTCGCGGCCACGGTGGGTGCGCTCGCGTCGTCGGCCGACAGCCACCATTCGGTGGTGGGAACCGAGAAGCCGCTCGCGGCGAACGCAGCGAGATCGACCGTCGCCCCGTCGACGACGACGAACGGGGTGTCCGGGTCCAGCGGCGGGAAGCTGGGCGTGCTGCCGATGATCCGGACGGTCAGCGCCTGGGCGCCCGCGGAGAGGGCAATCGTGTCGCCCACCGCGGCCCCTGTCAGCGCGAGCAGGCGATCTCCGGCGATCGCATCCACCACGCCGTCGCCAACGGTGGGCGCCGTCAGGTGGAACGTGGCTCCAGGCAGATCGAACCCGCCGAACAGCGCCGGCGAGCTCTCGTCGCCCTGGCCGATCTCGATGCGACCGGGCGAACCCGTGGGCGGTCGGTAGGGCGTCGTGCGTTGCGACTCCTGGCGGGTCCATGTCCAGCCGGCGGCCCCGGGAACGAAGGCGACGGGCTGCCAGTCCGCACCCGCGGCCGACGGACTGGCCGACAGCCCGACGAGCTCCACCGACCCGGTCATCACCATGTTCGGTGGCGGCGCGATCGCCAGCTCGATCGACAGCAGGCGCAGCGGGTAGGTGGCGCTGATCGGGAGCCCCGCGACCGCCGTCGAGACGGGCAGCTCGATCCGGCCATTCGTCGCCTCGACGCCGAGCGTCCCGGCCTCGATGCGATGGAGCCGCCCATCGCCATCCTGGATCTCGATCGCGGTCGCGATCGCCTGCCAGTCGGGCGGGACCGGCTCGTCGCCCGCCGAGGAGTTGTCGATCGTGAGGTTGGCATCGAGCGTCAGCGCCAGCCGGCGCGGGCGGCCGTCGATCGGGATCCCGGCTCCCTGGGGGCGCCCCGCCGCCAGCTGGTCGAGGAGGCCGGAGGTCGGGGTGGCCTCGGCCGGGAACCGGACCATCGAGCGGACCGCCGAAGGATCGACGGCCAGGAGGCGACCGTCCCGGACGGTCCGCCCGATGTCCAGCGATTGGGTCGTGACCGGGGTCGCCGCGCTGACCCCGCGGATCGAGCGAAGGGCGGACCCGGATCCCCACTCGGGGATGGTGGGATAGCCGGACAGGACGGCCCGGATGTCGCCGGCCGCCCGGTACGCGGCCTGGTCGACCTGGGAGCGCGCCCAGGTCGCGGCACTCGCCGCGGCGAAGGTCCCGAGGGCGGTGGCGAGCACGATGAGGAGCGCCGACCGCGTGTAGCGCAGCGGACGGCGGGCGACCTGGCGGGCGCTCAGCGATGGCACGATCCCACGCCCCCGGCCGAGGATCCGCTCGCCGATCTCGGCGATCCGCGGGATCAGTCGCGTCGCCAGGACCGCGCCGGCGAGCAGGCCGATGGCCGGCGCCGCGACGAGGAGTGGGTCGATGCCCAGGACGCCACGCGCGTTCCGGGTGAGCGGGGCACCGTACAGCCGCAGCTGCCACAGGGCGACGACCGCGAGGACCACCAGGACCAGGTCGATCCCGAGGCGCTGGGCCATCGTCCGCCCGACCTGGCGGCCGAGCGCCGCCCGGATCCCGCGCGGGCTGCTCTCGCTGACGACGGACGGAAGGGTCAGCACCGCGATCCCGATCAGCCCGCCGAGGGCTGCCACGCCGACGATTCCGGGATCGAGCCCGGCGCTCGAGGCGACCCCACTGCCGGCCAGCGGGCCGACGATCCCCAGCAGCCGGACGACGGCAATCGCGACGAGCGGCGCGACGATCACCGCCGGGATCGCGAGGATCACGGCCTCCCCGAACCCGAGCGTGACCAGGTGGACCGAGCTCGCCCCGCGCGAGCGCAGCAGGGCCGTCTCGGATCGACGCCGCTCGACGAGGAGTCCGCCGACGAGCAGGACGGCGTAGCCGGCGAGGACCGCGAACTGGATCGTCAGCAGGGTGATCCCGCTCTGGCTGACGAGGATCGACCGCCTGGCGTCGGCCAGGATGGCCGGGAGCTTCGTCGCGATCGTCAGCGCGCGCGGCGGTGGCAACGCCGCCCGGAGCGCCGGCTGGAGCGCCGTCACCGCATCCTCGAGCGGACCGATCCGGTCGACGAGCAAGCCGTCGGTCGACGGCAGGCCGCGCCATTCGAGATCGAGGCGCGTGGCCACCGGATGCGAGATCAGGTCGTCGGCCGTCAGCACGAACGGTCCGCGGGTCGTCACGCCGCCCGCGTCGTCGACGCCGTGCAGCTCGAGCGGGCTCGCGAGGAAGTAGCCGTCGTCGGGACGAGGTCGCCACACTCCGACCACGGCGACCGTGACGACCTGGCTCGGATCGAGACCGCGCGCCAGCTTGACCTCGTCTCCGATCCCCAGGCCCAGCGCCGCGGCGGCCCCATCGGACAGGGTCGCCTCGAGCGGCTCGTGTCCCGGCTCGGCCCACCGCCCCGCGACGAGGTCGGCATGCCGGTCGAGCTGGGCGTAGCTGGCCAGCCTGGTGAGATGCCCGCGCGCCGTGGTGGTGTCCATGCCGGCCGGGGCGAGCGAGTCGGTGGCGACGACCAGGTCGACCTCGCCGCCGACCGTCGACAGCGAGCCACCCAGCTGGTCGAACACGGTCTGGTCGAGCGCCGCGACCTCCGCCGGCGCCGCCGACGTCCGAACGACGATGGCGCGGTCGGCCGGCGGGGCGGCGAGGACCGCCTGGCGCAGGCCGCCGAGCGCGACCGTCTCGCCGTACAGCGCGCCGGTCGTGAGCAACCCGACGGCGCAGACGAGGAGGACGAACGCGGCCGTCACGACCGGCCAATCGGCGCGGCTGCGGTGGACCACGGCGCGCCACAAACCGACCGACCGGACCAAGCCACCTCCCGTGCGTGCCTGCGCGACCGAGACGTCGGCAGGGATGGATAGCCCGTCGTCGCTCGCCGGGTTCAGTCTAGGCCGCGACCGGCGTTCGGTCCGCCGCGCCGCGGCGCATGGTCCACGCGAGCCCGGGGTCGTCGCCCCGACAGGGCCGCGACCCCGAGGGCCGCCGTGCGCCGTACCCTGTGCGGACGATCCGCCCAGGGAGGCCGCCATGGCGAAGATCCACTACGAGGCCAGCGGAGCCGTGTCGCCCGAGCGGTTCATCGCCGCCCTGACCGACTTCTCCGACCGCCGGCCCACGCTGTGGCCGAACCTGTCTCCCGGGTGCTACGTGGTCCACGAAGTCGGCCAGACTTCGGCCGACGTCCAGGAGGGGACGCTCGTCGCCGGAGGCTGCGTCTGGGCCCGCGAGCGGTACGACTGGTCCGAGCCCGGCCGGGTCACGCTGACGCTGATCGAAGCGGCCAGCTTCCGTCCGGGCACCGTGATCGACTATCGCGTCACCGCGAACCCGGGTGGCGGCTGCCACGTGGTCGTCGACTTCCAGCGGATCGCGGCGAGTCCGCAGGGCCGGCTCGTCGGCGTCGTCGTCCAGCTGACCGGGCGCCGGCGCTTCGCGTCCGACCTCCGTGAGACCCTGGCCCGCCTCGCGGCGCGCGAGTCGGGTGACGGGGGATGAGCGCGGCGTTCCCCGACGAGGGGATGGAGCTCACCCACCTGCTCGTCGTGGCGGACATCGAACGGTCGCGCGCGTTCTACCGGGACGTGCTCGGAGCCACCGTCCACCGGGAGTACGGCGGGACGTCGTGCGTCCTCCGCTTCCTCGGGTCGTGGCTCCTGCTCGTCACCCCGGGCGGCCCGACACCGGACAAGCCGACGGTGACGTTCGCGCCGCCCGCGCATCCCGACCGGGTGAGCCACGAGCTGACCATTCGCGTGCCCGACTGCCGTGCGGCCCATGCCGAGCTGACTCGGCGCGGCGCGCGGTTCCTCGCGCCGCCGAGCGAGTCGGCGTGGGAGATCCGCTGCTTCCTGCGCGACCCGGACGGCCATCTGATCGAGCTCAGCGAGGCGCGCCCCGGCCCGGGTTGAGCGCCGGGCGCGGACGGGGATCAGCGGCGCAGGTAGTCCGGGACGTCGAGCTCCGGGCCGCGCCAGCGGGACAGCTCCTCGGTTGAGAACCGGCCGAAGAAGTTCATGAAGTGCGCCCCAGCCGGCTCGAGGATGCCGCGCGCCCGGAGCATCGCCGGGCGGTCCCGCGCTCGCACGGCGACCACGCTCCGGCCGTCGCGCAGGGCGGCCTCGTAGGTCAGGAAGTCCGGCATCTGGTCCATCGTCATGAACTGGATCGCACGCACGAGACGGCGCCACGGCCCGCCGACGGCGCCCAGCCCGTCGAGCCGGTCGGCGCCCTCATCGCCGCGCAGGATCGTGACGTCGGCGGGGTCGAAGCCCGCGGCGATCAGCGACCGTCCGGCCGCGGCGCCGGCCGACGGATCGTCGAGGACCGCCAGCAGGTGGTCGGTCGGGTAGGCCATCGACCGGCGCGTGCTCGCCATGGCGGCGCTCCCCTGCGTTCCGGCGAGCCGGCCGGGCGGGTCGCCCGGTCAGTCGGCGGCGCCGGCGTTCCGGAGCCGATGGCGGGTCGAGACCTCGAGCCGGCCGCGGTCGTCGCCCGCGGGGTGCTCGACCAGGGCGATCAGCCGGGAGGTCATGAACCGTCCGGTCCGGACGGGCGTGCCGGTGCGGGTGACCTCGCGCACCTCGACGACCCCGCGGCTCGTGATGACTTCGAGACGCCGGCCCGCCTTCGTGGCGCTGATCTCGAACGTCTGCGTCCCCTGGCCGGTGTCGACCACCGCCTCCACCCGGTCGCCCTTCATTGCCTCGACCTCGGTTCTGCCATGGACGACCGGCGCGGTCGCCCGACGCACATCATACGAGCGGCCCCGCCGGCGGCATCGCGCTCGGCTCGTCGGGAAATGCCGGGTGGGACGGGGCATGGTGCTCTTCGTCGTCGCGCTCGGCGAATGCCGCCGCGGCCGCGTCGACCGTGGCGAAGATCCGCAGCCGGCCGAAGTCGTGCAGGAGCCCCGTCGCCCGGAGTCGCTCGACCATCATCCCGGTCGGTTCGGCCACGCAGAGCCGGATTCCGGCCGCCGCGAGGCTGTCGTCGAGCTCCGAGAGGATCTCGGCAGCCGAGAGGTCGATGTCGGTGATCGCCTCGGCGTCGATCACGATCCACTCGATGGCGCCGTGGTTGGCCTCGACGAGCGCTTCGAGCTCCTGCCGAATTCGCTCGGCGTTGGCGAAGAACAGGGGAGCCTCGACCCGGTACACGATGAGGCCCGGCTGCGTGACCGCGGTCGGGTAGCGTTCGACGCTCTGCCACGACCGGGACGCCTCGAGCCGCCCGAGGATCGCCGTCTTGGGGCGGGTCACCCGGCGGAGCACGTCGACCACCGAGATGATGATCGCCAGGATGAGCCCGACCAATGGGTCCACGAAGATGACGGTCAACATCGTCGCTATCGCAACCCAGAATTCGAGCCGGCGCTGGAGGTAGTAGCGGCGGAGCGAACCGAAGTCGAACAGGCCGATCGCTGCCGCCAGGATGACCGCACCGAGGGCGGGCTTCGGAAGGACCTCGAGCACCGGCGCCAGGAAGACCAGGACGAGGGCCACGACGCCCGCGGCGACCAGGTTGGCGACCTGCGACCGGCCGCCCGATGCCTCGACGACGGCGGTCCGTGAGGCACTCGAGCTGACCGGGAAGCCTCCCGACAGCCCCGCGGCCGCCTGGGCCGCGCCGAGCCCGACGAGGTCCCGGTCGGCGTCGACCTGGTAGCCGAGCTTTACGGCGAACGTCCGAGAGGTGGCGATCGTGTCGCCAAGGGACACGAGGGCGAGGCCGAGCGCTCCCGGGACGAGGAGCAGGATCTGGTCGAGCGTGGGCTGTGGGATCGACGGCGTCGGCAGCCCGGACGGGACGGGACCTGTGAGCTCCACTCCCTTCGCGCCGAGGTCGAGGACGACGCTGAGGACCATCGCCGCGATCACCGCCACGAGGACGCCGGGCACCCGGGGCGCCGCGCGCCCGAGGCCGAGGACGATCGCCACGCACAGCAGCCCGAGCGCGAGGCTCCACGGGTTCGTCTCGGCCAGATGGCTGGCCATGTAGACCAGCTCCTGGATGGGCCGGTCTGACGGCACGTCGAATCCCAGGATCTTCGGCAGCTGGCCGATGATCATGATGGCCCCGATCCCGTTGATGTAGCCCGTCAGGACCGGCCGCGACAGGAAGTCGGCAATGAAACCCAGCCGAAGCAGGCCGGCGGCGATGCAGAACAGCCCGACCATGATCGCCAGGGTTGCCGCGAGCGTGGCCCGCGTCGCGGGGTCGGTGGCGCCAAGTGGGAGGAGGACCGCGGCAACGAGCGCCGAGGCCGACGAGTCCGGGCTGACCACGAGATGCCGGGAGGAGCCGAACAGTGCGTAGCCGACGATCGGGAGCATCGTGGCGTACAGCCCGGTGACCGGCGGCAGGCCGACGATCTCCGCGTACGCCATGCCCTGGGGGATGAGCACGGCCGAGAGCGCGATCCCGGCCACGACATCGGACCGGACGTACGACCGTCCATAGCTCGCCAGCCACGGCACGACGGCGCGGGGGCGGCGACCGGCTCGGTCGGGGAGCGTTCGCTCGGGGTCCGGGTCGGGAGGGGTCCTCGTCGATGGGCCGGCCATGACCGCGAGGGTACGCTACCGGTCTGGCGCCGTCAGGCTGCCAGGGCGTGGACCCGCTCGTAGGCGCGGATCACGATGTCGGCGGCCTCGACCGTTCGCCGGTCGCTGAGCGGGCTGGCCGCCCGCGCGCGCCAGCGATCGATGCCGGCGAGGGCCGCGGCGCGCGTGGCGGCCGGCGGCGCATCGGCGGCCAGGCCGACCCGCTCGCCGATGCTGCCCGACCCCGTCAGCCGGTCGATCTCGGCCCCTTCGTCGGGGCTGACGTCGACGGCCCCGGCGAGAACGAGGTGGAGGAGGCGCAGAAGAGCCAGCTCCTCCGACCCGGCCTCGACCCGCTCGATGTTCGCCCCGAGCCGGCTCGCCCCGGGCACCGACCGCCGGGCGAGCTCGTCGGCGATCGCCCGCAACGCCGCCAGCGCCGAGCGCGCCTTGAGCGCGTCCGACCGCGCCGCGAAGCGCTGGTCGAGGATCCGCTGGAGCCCGGCGATCCCGGAGATGGCGAGCAGCGCCTGGGACAGGTCGGTCGCGGTCCGCACGCGACCGTCGACGATGAGCCCGATCGCCAGGCGCAACCCGAACAGCCCGAGCCGATCGAGCAGCTCCTCGCGGATCTCGGCCGCCAGCGGGTTGAGCTCGGGGTCGCGGAACCGATCGACGGAGCGGAGGAGCGCCTCCCGGCGGGCCGCGTCGAGCGCGGCGATCTGGCGCAGCCAGGCCACCTGGGCCTCGCGGAGCGTGGCGCCGGTCTCCGCGATCAGGCCGGCGACGGGCACGACGCCCGAGGCGAGCTCGCGGATCCGGCGGTCGGCGGCATACCGCTCGGCGACCGCGCCCGCCGAGACGAGCGCGTCCGGCCGGGCGGCGCCGATCTCGTCGGCCCGGGACAGGACGACGATCGCATTGATCGGCGACGCATGCGCCAGCGAGCGGTCGATGAACGCTTCGAGGAACTGGGCGTCGTAGCGGTGGAGGTGGCGCATGAGGTAGATGACCGCGTCGGCTTCCGCCGGGTGCTCGGAGTCGTCGTCGATGAGGGCCTCGGTCGTGCGTGCCGAGACGGCCTCGTTCGCCGAGCCGAGCCCGGGCGTGTCGATCAGCGTCAGGTCGGCCAGCCGGCCGGCCGGCCAGCCCACCGTGATCCGGTCGACGGCCTCGGGTTCCAGCGTTCCGAGGTCGACCCGGAGCGCCCCGTCGGCGCGCCGGAACGGAAGGTCGATGGTCGTGCCTGCGGTCAGCTCGGCGGCGACCGAGTAGCCGAGCGCGTGGCGGTACCAGGTGACGATCCTGGTGCACTCGCTCGCGTCGGTCGCGGCGAGGCGCTCGCCCACGAGCGCGTTCAGGAGCGTCGACTTGCCGGCCTTCGTCCGCCCCGCGATGGCGACCCGGAGCGGCGCGTCGAGGCGCTGGAACACGGCCGCCACCGCCGGTTCGAGGTCCGTCCCCGCCGCCAGTTCACGCGCCTCGCGGCCGATCTGGCGGATCGCGTCTGCGAGGGATCCCCGCTCGGTCGCCACGCTCGCGTCCGATCAGCCCGGCAGGTCGACGCAGTTGCCGGTGTTCTGGACGACCGAGTGGTCGGGGTGGGCGTACAGGATGCACATCTGGGTCGCGCCGGTCGGGCGATCCGTGAGCTTGTAGCCCTTGAACGGGATCGGCCCCGCGTAGACGTACCACGGGCCCTTGCCGGGCATCCCCGCCTGCGTCGGCTTGACGGTGTCGAAGAAGAAGTGGACGTGCTCGCCCGGGCAGCTTCTGGGTGTAGCCGTAGACCTGGTAGTCGACGACGTAGCGGCCGCCGCTGACGGTGATCCCGAGGATGCGCGCCTGCTTGCCGGCGGGCGTCGGCGTGGGCGTCGGGACCGGTGTGGGCGACGGCGAGGCCGGGGCGAGCGACGCCGCCGACGGGCTCGGGCTGATCGCGATCGACGGGCTGGCCGGGAGCGAGGCGCCACCGACCGCCGAGCTGCCGGGGCTGGGCGAGCCGCCGGTCGAGCCGCCGCGAGGCAGGAAGGCGAAGGCCCCCGCGGCAATCACCACGACGAGCACGAGCGCGACGACGGCGGCAATCGCCAGCGTCGGCCGCCGGCCGGCCGCAACGGCGGACGCCGGTCCGGCGCCGGCCCCGGCGGGCAGCCCGCCGGCCGGCGTCGTGGGGCTCGCGACGGGCGCGCTGGTGAGGACAGGCGACTGGCCGGCCGGGGGCACCGCGGACGCCCCGGCCGCGGACGCCGCCGCCAGACCGGCTCCACCGGCCGCCACCGCGCCGGCCGCCACCGCGCCGGCCGCCGCCAGACCCGCCGCTGGGACGGCGCCGGCGGGCTCAGCGGCCGCCCGCCGGCTCCGCTCGGCGACCCACGCCGCCCCGAGGGCCATGGTGTGCTTGGGGTGGGCGTCGACGGCGATCGGTCGCCCCGTCGCCTCGCGGACCATCTCCGCGACGAGCGGGATTCGCGAGCTGCCGCCGACCAGGAGGATCCGGTCGAGCCCGGCGAACTCGAGCCCCGCGCTCCGCGCCGCCCGCTCGAGGGCCAGGATCGTCTCGCGGATCCGCGGCCGGATCATCGACTCGAACTCCTCGCGGGTGAGCCGGACGTCGGTCTGGATGCCGGGCAGGTAGACCGCGATCGTGGCGTCCGTGTCGTTCGACAGGCCTTCCTTCGCGCGGCGGCATTCCTCGCGCAGCCGGGCCACCCCGGCCAGCGTGGCCGGGTCGTTCGGGTCGAGCGTGACGCCGGCGCCCCGGACGGTGGTCATCACGTGGGCGAAGATCGCCTCGTCGAAGTCGATCCCGCCGAGCCGCTCCATTCCCTCGGGCCGGCCGAGCTGGTCGAAGCCGTCCTCGGTCTTGCGCAGGATCGTGGCGTCGAAGGTCCCGCCGCCGAAGTCGTAGACCGCGATCACCTCGCCCGTCGGCACGCGCTCCTGGAGGGCGTAGTGGAGGGCCGCCGCCTGTGGCTCGGTGATCAGCTCGACGGGTCCGACGTCTGCCTGGCGAACCGCCTGGCGGAGGAGGTCGATCTTGTACTCGCCGTAGCTCGCCGGGTGGCACAGGGCGATCGCCGCCGGCGGGCCGCCCATCTGCTCGCCGACCTTGGCCACGATGCTCCGCAGCAGATGGCCGGTCAGCGCCTCGGCGCCGTACGGCGTGCCGCCGAGGATGATCGGGGTCGGGTCCCCGAGCCGGCGCTTGAACTCGCGCGCGGTCCGGAGCGGCTCCGAGAGGGCGCGACGCTCCGCGGCGTCGCCGGTGAGCACCTCGCCGTCGGCGCGCAGGACGATGACTGACGGGATCGTCGCCGCCCGCTCGCCGAGCTGGAAGATCTCGAGCCGGTCGCCGCGCGCCGTGGCCGCGGCCGAGTACGTCGTTCCGAGATCGATCCCGAGCGAGTAGTCCACCCAGCCGTCCTCCGCCAGCAGGTGCCCGAGTGTACCTTCCGGGCGGCGCCAGAGCGACCCACCGGGCGTACACTCGGCATCCTTCGGCGAACCGGGAGGGCGGGATGGCCAAGGGCGGCGCAGCGGCGCGCGGGGATGACACGGCGCTGCCCGGCGCGGCGGCCGGGATCGTCGAGGCGCTCCGCGGACAGGCCGAGGTCCGCGGTCGCGAGGATCTCGTTCGCCGCCTCGAGCGGATCCGATCCCGGCTCGAGCGGACCGAGACCGTCGTCTGTGTCGTCGGGGAGTTCAAGCAGGGCAAGAGCGCGCTGATCAACGCCCTGCTCGGGCAGGACGTCTGCCCGGTCGACGACGACCTCGCGACGATGGCGGTGACGACCCTGCGCTACGGCACGCCAGCTGGGGCGATCGTCCACCGGCGGGGCGGCGCGTCGACCGGCGATGTCGTGCCCCCCGATGAGCTGGCCGGCTGGGTGACCGAGCGCGGCAACCCGGACAACCGGCTGGCCGTCGAGCAGGTCGTCGTCAGCCTGCCGCATCCGTACCTCGAGCGCGGGATCAGTCTCATCGACACGCCCGGGATCGGCGGGCTCAACGCGGCCCACGCCGCTGCGACCCTGGCGTTCCTCCCGGTCGCCGATGTCCTCGTCTTCGCGACCGACGCGTCCGCCGAATTGACCCGATCCGAGCTCGACTTCCTCGCCAGCGCCGTCGACGCTGGCCCGCTCATCCTCGTGGCGCTGACGAAGATCGACATGTACCCGGCGTGGCGGCGAATCCTCGAGATCGACGAGCGGCGGCTCCGTGAGATCGAGCTGCCGATCCGGCCGCACCCGATCAGCGCTTCGCTGCGTCGTGCCGCGGACGAGCTGGGCGACCCGGGCCTCGGCCACGACAGCGGGATCGAAGCGTTTGCCGAGGCGGTCGCCGTCGACGCCGCGGGCCGGGCGCGCGCGTTCGCCGCGGACGGCGCCGCCCGCGAGACGCGGCTCGTCCTCGACGAGCTCCGCGGACCGCTCGTCCTCGAGCGCCGGGCGCTGGAGCGTCCGGAAGCCGGGGCGGCGATCGCCGCCGAGCTGGCGGCCGCGATCGACCGGGTCGCCGCCCTCGAGGCTGCCGGGGCGCAGTGGTCCGGGCGGCTCGACGACGAGTTCGCCGCGCTCCGCGGTCGCGTCGCCTTCGACTACGCGGCCGCGATGCGCCGGATCCTGCGCGAGACGAACGAGGAGATCGATCGGGTCGATCCCGGCCGGGTCTGGAACGATCTGAGCGCGCGAACCCAGCGCGAGGTGGCCGCCGCGGTTCGCGATGCATTCCTCGAGGCCACCGAGGGCGCGTCCGAGATCCAGGCCGCGATCAGCCGGCTCATCGCCGACGAGGACACCGCGCCGGCGATCGACGACCCGGTCGCCGTCGATGCGGCGGCCCTGTGGCAGGACGGGCAGGCCTTCGGCGGCACGGTCCGCTCGGGCGTGCTCGCCGGGTTCGGGCTGCTCGCCGGGGCAACGGTCGGCGTGGAAATGCTGGGGATGCTCGGCGCGCTCCTGGGGACCGCGATCGTCGGGCCGGCGCTCCTCGGGGCGGCGCTGTTCTTCGGTGGCAAGGAGGTCGCCGGCGAGCGGCGTCGCCAGCTGACGGATCGGCGCCAGCAGGCGCGCGACTTCGTGGCCCGGTTCGTGGAAGACGTCCGCTTCGAGGTCGACGGACGGCTCGACGCGCTCGTCGCCCAGCTCCAGCGTGACATGCGGGCGCGGTTCGGCGAGCGGATCGCGGAGCTCGGCCGGACGCGACGCGATGCGGCGAGCGCGGTCGAACGGGCGACGGCCGACGACGCGGCGGACCGCGCCCGCCGGCTGGGGGCGCTCGTCGAGGACCTCGCTGCCCTCGACGATCTGTCCGGCCGGATCGCCGCTCTCGAGTCGTCGGCCGGCCAGGCGGCCTGAGCTCGAGACCGCGGCTCCTCCTGGGCCCAACGCGCCCGACCGCGACCGCAGTCCTGCACGGGCCCGGGACTTTCGGGCCGGCCTGCGGCGGACCGTTGCTTGGTGTCGCCCCGCCCCGGACGTTCGTACGGTTCGGGCATGGCCCATTTCGCCACTCGGCAACGTGCTGCCCGGGGTCCCGCGCCCATCTTCCGGGACGGGTCGATGCCCGCGCACGAGTCGGCCGCCCGCAAGCTGCTCATTCGCGGGACCGCCGTCGTCGCCATCGCCGTGACGTTCGGCTACCTCGCCTGGCGACTGACCGGCACGATCAACCTGGCCTGGTGGTGGGTGGCGATCCCGCTGTTCGCGGTCGAGGTTCACAACGCGCTCGGTCTCGTGCTGTACACGGTCGCGCTGTGGAGCCTCGATGCCGAGGCGCCGACCGACCCGCCGACGCGCTCGTGGCGGATCGCGGTCCTGATCCCGACGTTCAACGAACCCGTCGAGGTTCTGCTGCCCACGATCGCCGCGTCCGTCGCGCTCCAGCCCGCGCACGAGACGTGGGTCCTCGACGACGGCCATCGCGAGGAGGTCCGCCGGCTGGCTGAACAGCTCGGTGCGTCGTACCTGACCCGGCCCGACAATGCCAACGCCAAGGCCGGCAACCTGAACCACGCCCTGGCTGTCGTCGACGCAGACCTCGTGGCGATCCTCGACGCCGACCACGTCCCGGTGGCCCGGTTCCTGACCGCCCTGCTGCCGTACTTCGCGGACGACCGGCTCGCCTTCGCCCAGTCTCCGCAGGACTTCTACAACCTCGAGTCGTTCGAACACCACCGGCGCTGGAACGGCGAGATGTTCAACGAGGAGGCCGTCTTCTACCGCGTCATTGCCCCGGCCAAGACGCGCTGGTCCGCCCCCTTCTGGTGCGGCACCGGGGCGATCGTGCGGGTAGCCGCCCTCCGCTCGGTCGGCGGAGTGAGCATCGACAGCGTGACCGAGGACATCCACACGACGATCCGGATGTACCGCGCCGGCTGGACCGGCGCCTACCACAACGAGGTGCTCGCGCACGGGCTTGCGCCGGACGACGCGGCATCGTATCTCCTGCAGCGCAATCGCTGGGCGCTCGGGGCGATGCAGGTCCTGCGCCGCGAGAACCCTCTGTTCGGACGCGGCCTGTCGTTCGGTCAGCGGCTGGCCTTCCTCACGACGCTATTCGGATGGTTCGACTCGTGGCGGACGTTCGCTTACATGGTCATCCCGATCGCGGTGGTCGCCACCGGCGCGGTGCCGATCAACGCGCCGGGTGACGTCTTCGCGCCGCTGTTCCTGCTCACGCTCGGATTGCAGTTCGTTGCCCTCCGGTTGCTCGCCCGTGGGCACTACCCGCCGATCCTGTCGCTCCTGTTCGAGGTGCTCCGGATGCCCGCGGTCCTGCCGGCGACGATCACGGGCCTGCTCCCGTTCGGTGAGATCCGCTTCCGGGTCACGCCGAAGGGGCGCACGGCGAGCGGGCGGATCCGGATGCCCGTCCCGCGGCTCTTGTCGGTCCTCGCCGCGGCGTCGTCGTTCGCCCTCGCCTGGTTTGCCGCGTCCCTGTTCGGGCTGACCCCGGTCGCCTACCTCGTGCCGTGGGCCCCGATCGGCGCCGCCTTCTTCATGTCGGTCAACCTGGCGCTGCTCCTGGCCGCGATCGGGCGGATCCGGTCGAGCCAGTTCGCCGGCAACCGGCGAGCCGGGACCCGGCTCCCGCTCCGGATCCCGGTCACGCTCGATGGCCGGGCGTGCGCGCTGGAGGACCTCTCGCTGACCGGCGCGCGCATCTTCATCGACGACTCGTTCGAGGCGAAGCGGGCCCGGGTCGGCCTCCGTCTCCAGGCGGGTGGCGGCCCGCCGGTCGCCCTCGATGCCGAGGTCCGGCGCCGGGTCGTCGGCCCGGACGGTCGGATCGAGCTGGGGCTCGAGTTCGTGCCGGGTCAGGAACCGGCGATCGCCCGGCTGGCGGTCGCCGTGTTCGGCGCCGGGACTCCGGTCGGCCGGGATGAGACCGCCGAGCCGGAGCTGCCCTTCGTGGACGAGCGCGTCGTCGCGTAGCGCGCCAGCGGTGGCGGGCAGCCACGTGGCGCCGTAGGCCCGGTGTCGTTTGGACGCATGCGCCGGCCGGGCGATCGGCGCACACTCGGCCCATGGAGGAACGGCCGGCGGTGCCGGCCTGGCTGCGCTCGGTGCTCGTCTTCGCGGCGCTCGGGTTCGTGACGATCGGTCTCGCGGTCGGAAGCGATCCGCATCTCCGACGCGGCGACCTGCGCGGATCGCTCGCTGAGCGAGCCGATCATCTGCCCGGCTCCACCGGGCCCGTACGAGATCCCGCTGACGCTGGCGATCGAGGTCGTCGTCGCCGTGGTCGCGGCGGCGAGGTCGTCGGGTCGGCGCGCGGTGGCCAGGCGGGCGACGACTCCACGCCTGCCAGCTCGGCGGGCGTCCGCCCCCGCTGACGCCGGGCAATCGGCCGGGACGATCGGGCTCACATCCGCCTTGTCCTCGGGGCCGGCGGCCCCACAATCGCAGCCTCTCGAACGCAGGAGTGCGACGGCTTGACGAGTCCCGCGGTCATCCGGCTGTTCCGTTTCCGGCCAGTCAGGCCGGCCTTCGACCAGATCCTCCGCGGCGTCCTGGTCCCGGACCTCCAGGCCGAGGCCGGGGCTCCTCGATCTCCTCGTCGCCCGGCGTGGACCCGACGAGCTCGGCGACCGGGTCATGGCCTCGATCTGGTCGTCGCGCGAGCGGATGGCCGACGTGCTCGGCGAATTGTTCGAGCCGACGTCGCGGTTCCATCCCGAGCTCCTCGTCGAGACGACCGATCGAAGCCTCGAGGTCGTACCAATCGAGTTCGCGGTTCGGCGACCCGACCGGCCCTGGGTCGAGCATCCTCCGGCTGTCGCACGGCCGGGTGCGCCTCGGCCGGCGACCCGACTACGTCGCGGCGGCCCGGGAAGGCACCGAGTCCGACATCGCCGCCGGTCGTGGTCCCGCGGTCCTCTACCTCGCGACCGCCGGCGACGACCAGTTCGTCACGATCTCGGCCTGGCGGAGCTGGAGGAGGTGGCCGCGGCCACCGGCGGGGACGTCGCGCAGCCGATCGCGACCCGGCATCCGGAGCTCATCCTGGACTTCGAGGCCATCCATTTCGAGCTCCTGCCGTTCGGCGAGACCCGCCGGCCGCGTGAACCTGGATCGATCCCCGCCGCCGCCAAGGCCGGCTCCGCGGACTGAGCCGACGCGAGGCGTCTGCAACGCCTCGTCCGGATCGAGCCATCGGAACGCCGCACCGGCCGGTGCAAGGTGATCACCCTCGACCGACGACCAATGGAGGCGACCATGCCCGAGGATCGAGCCGAAACGCAAGCGCCAGTACGAGCACATCAAGGAGTCGTACGAGGAGCGTGGGGTGAGCAAGGACGAGGCCGAGGAGCGGGCCGCGCGCACCGTCAACAGGAGCGCCGCGAGCACGGCGAGACGAAGTCGTGATCGACCGCCCGGGCCAGGGCGTGCTGCGGCCCACCGCTCCGGCCTGACCCTGCGGATCCGTTGCGGTAGGTCCTCGAAACCGCCGCCCCGTTGCAATGCCCGCAGCCCGCTGAGCCCGGCATGCGTGCAGCGGTCCGTCGCCAACCATCCGCGGATGATCACCCCAGCCCAGATCCGGCCCGCCGGCGCTGCCTCGCGTGCGCGGCCACCCGGCGGGGCCGAACCCGGGTCCGCGCAATGGGCGACGGCTCGCGACGTCTGCCGCAGCGCACGACGGGCCGGCGGTGACCGTCCGGCTGTTCGACGCGGATCGGACGGACGCGACCCTCGAGCTCGGCGAGGCCCTCCAGCGGCGGCTGGGCAAGCGGCAGCTCCTGTGGATCGACCTCGAGGGCGACGTCGAGGACGCGGTCGTCGCCGCTATCGCCGAGCGCCTCGAGCTGAAGCCGGCCACGCGCCGGATCCTCGAGCGCCACGAGCCGGGTGCGCACGTCGCGCTCCACGGCTCGTACGTCCACCTGCGCGTGGCGACCGAAGCCGATCACGATCCGAGCGAGAGTCCGCACTGGCTCGACCTGCTGGCGGCGCGGGAACGTCGTCGTGTCGAGCCACGCCGAGCCGGTCGCTCTCCTCCAGCACCTCGACGAACGGATCGAGACCGACACGACGATCGGGGTCATCGACGCTGCGGCGTTCGTGGCGACGGCCGTCGATGCCGCGGTGACGAGCTACTTCAAGGCGGTCGACGCCATCGAGGAAGCCGTCGACCGGCTCGACGGGAAGGCGCTCAGCCCGGAGGCACGCGAGGACGTCCTGGCCGAGCTCGTGCGACTTCGCCGGCGGATCGCCCGTCTCCGCCGTGTCCTGACCGCGCAACGCGAAGTCTTTGCCGCGTTCGCGACGCCCGACTTCGGAGTGGTCGCCCCGGGCGAGGACGCGGAGGCGTTCCAGGCCGTCGCCCGGCGTTTCGAGGGGGCGCTCCAGAGCGTCGAGGACAGCCGCGACCTCCTGCTCGGATCCTTCGACGTGTTCATGACCCGGACCGCGCAGCGGACGAACGAGACGATGAAGGTCCTCGCCCTGGCGACCGTGCTGCTGCTCCCGGGATCGCTGATCGCCGGGCTGCTCGGGATGAATGTCGTGGTTCCGCTGCCGAAGGACGATCCACTCAGCTTCTGGTTCGTCGTCCTCGCGATCGTCGTCCTCGCCGCCGGCGTCCTGCTGTTCGCTCGCCTCCGGCGCTGGATCTGAGGCGGCATCCACGGCGCGGCGAACCGGGCCTAGCGCCAGGGCGACGTCCGTTCGGCGGGGCCGGGACGGATCGCGCGCGGGTCGCCCTCCAGCAGCCCCAGCTGGATCGACTTGCGGAGGACATCGCGGGCGAGCCGGCAGCGGGCGTCCTCGTCAGCGGCGGCGGTGAGGCCGTCGGGGCGGTCCAGGCCGGAGAGGATCCTCCGCCACGTGGTGTCCGGATCTCGTTCCACCGACGACCTCCCGAGCGGCTCGATCATCGGAGCGTAGCGAGGTCCGCTGCACGGGCGATCTCCAGGAGTCAGCCGAACATCACAATCGCATGTCGCGGTCGGGACGGAGGGCGTGAGCCGGTCGCTCCCATCGGACCCGGCGGTAGCATCGCGCCGGTGCACGTCTACCTCGAGACGGATCGCCTGATCCTGCGCCGGTTCACGCTGGATGACGTGGACCTCGCCACGGGACTGGATTCTGACCCGGCGGTCATGCGCTACATCAACGGCGGCCGGCCCACGCCGCGTGACGAGATCCGTGACGTCTACCTGCCGTCCTGGATCGCCTACTACGAAGCCGGCGATCGCTATGGCTTCTGGGCGGCGCTCGAGAAGCCCGGCGGGGCGTTCGTGGGCTGGTTCCACCTCCGCCCCCAGGAGGGCGATTCGGACGACGCGCCGGAGCTCGGCTATCGACTGATCGCCTCGGCCTGGGGGCGCGGCTACGCGACGGAGGGGAGCCGGGCGCTGATCCGCAAGGCGTTCGAGGACCTGGGCGTGCGCCGGGTGTACGCCACGACGATGGCGGTGAACGTCGCGTCCTGGAGGGTCATGGAGAAGGCGGGACTCCGCTTCGTCCGCGTGTTCCACCAGCCGTGGCCGGACCGGATCGAGGGCGAGGAGCTCGGCGACGTCGAGTACGCGCTGACGCGCGACGAGTGGGAGGCGGGACCCGGAGCCGGCCAGCCGGCCGCGATCGGCGAGGACTTGACGCCGACCCAACGATGACCGACAACTTCCGCTGGGAGGTACGGCGTGGCGGACGTTGGTGCCGGCAATACATCGTCCGAGGACGTCGATCCTGCACGGCTCGAACCCCAGCGGCTGCAGGATGAGATCGTCGAGCTGCGCAGGTCGCGCGCTCGGCTCCTGCTCGCCGCCGATGGCGATCGTCGCGCAATCGAGCACGCCCTCCACGACGGCCTCCAACAGCAGCTCGTAGCACTCGCCGTCAACCTGAGCCGCGTGGCGGGCCTGGTGGATGAAGACCCGACGGCGGCGAAAGCATTGCTGGATCAGTTGGGGGCCGACATGCGAGATGGCATCGGCGAAGCGACGAGGCTGGCGCAAAGGATCTACCCGTCCCGCCTGCTCGACACGCGGGGGCTCGTCAGCGCGCTGCGGTCCGCGGCCGATCGTGCGGACGTCGCCGTCACGATCCGGGTCTCGGCCGCCGCCGGCCAGACACCCGAGTCGATCGCGGCGGTCTACTGGTGCTGCGCCGACGCGCTGACGGCGGCGCCCAAGGGAACGCAGGCGACGATCAGCGTCGCCGAAACCGCGGGAGGCTTGCAGTTCGAGGTCGGGGTGGCAGGCGGCTACCCGGAAGAGGGGCTCCAGCGCCTGCGTGATCGTGTTGAGGCGCTGGGTGGCCGGCTCACCATCGAGCACCAGGCGAAGGGCGCTTCGCGCGTTGCGGGGACGATTTCGTCGGCAAGAGCCTAATCACTCTCCGCGAGGTATAGGATCACGGCCTTGACCCGCTTGTGCACCGCCGGCTCCCACGTCAGCCCGAGCTTGAGGAAGATCGAGTGGATCACCTTCTCGACCGACCGCTCCGTCACCACCAGTTCGCTGGCGATGGACGCGTTGTTCTTCCCCTCTGCCATCAGCCGCAGCACGCCGCGTTCTCGGTCGGTCAGCTCGGCCAGGGGCGACATCGGGCCGCGCGCACGCTCCGCCACCAGCCCTTCCACGACCTTCGGGTCGATGACCGAGCCACCCTCGGCGACGGCGCGGATTGCCGCGCTGAGCTGCTGGACGTCCTGCAGGCGCTCCTTGAGCAGGTAGGCGCGCCCGGCGCTGCCCCCATCCAGCAGCGTCAGGGCGAAGCTCGGGTCCGCGTAGTTGCTGAGAACCACCACGCCCACGTGCGGGTCGGTCTCGCGCAATCGCGTCGCCGCCTGGATCCCCTCGTCGGACCCGCCCGGCGGCATTCGAATGTCGGTCACGACGACGTCCGGCCGCTCATCATGGACGGCCGTGAGAAGCGCGTCGAGGTCGCCGCAGACCGCCGCCACGTCCAGGTCCGGCTGCGCCTCGAGCAGGCTTCGAAGGCCCTCGCGGACGAGGTAGTGGTCCTCCGCGAGCACGATTCGGATCGGCATGCCCAGAGGATACGACGGTGAGATCGTCGGACCGCCCGCTCGTGCTGATCGTCGACGATGACGAGCGGAACCGGAAGCTGGCGGCCGACGTGCTCGCGGCTGCAGGATTCCTCACACTCGGTGCTGTCGATGGTGCGGAGGCGATCGAGCTCGCTGCAGCGCAGCTGCCTGCCGTCATCCTCATGGACATTCGCCTGCCCGACCTCGATGGCGCAGAGGTCACCCGCAGGCTGCATACCGACCGGCGGACAGCGAACATCCCGGTCCTCGCGCTGAGCGCGACGCCGCTCGATCCCGCTGACGACTGGTCCGTCGAGGCCGGATTCGCCGGCTATGTCGTCAAGCCGATCGACATCGACAGGTTGCCCGACCTCGTACGAGGTCTCTGCCCGTGACGGCCGGGAAGGCTCCCGCCCCGGCTGGTGTGCCAGCATCCCCCGTCATCGCCATGCAGGCACGGTTGGCTCGCCGCCCGGGTCCTCGTATCGTCGTGCCCATGACCGGACACCGCGAGCAACGAACGAAGACAAGTCGCGTGGCGCTGCTGGTGATCGCCCTGTTCATGTCCGCCGCGCTCCTTGGAGCCTGCTCGGCCGGGCTCGGGAGCAGCGTCACCCCGCCTCCGGTGCCGCGTGTCGGCCTGATGCACGTCGGGACGGACCATATCCCGCCCTCGCTGGGCACGCTGGTGACGCGTCTCGCCGAGCTGGGCTGGATCGACTCACCGGACCAGGCGATGCGCCAGCTCGTCGGCGACGGGACGACGAAAGTGCAGGGCAAGATGGCGCAGCTGCAGGGCGAGTTCGACGGTCCGCGGATCGCGCTCATCTGGCGCAACCTCGAACCGGACCAGGTCGAGCAGCAGGCGAAGGAGTTCGTGAGCGAGCGCGTCTCTGTCATCGTCGCCTTCGAGGACAAGTCGATCAAGGCGGCCCAGGACGCCACCGCCGACCCGAACAACCGCATTCCGGTCGTCTTCCTTCACCCCTCGGACCCGGTTCGCGACGGCCTCGTGCAGAGCCTGTCGCATCCGGGCGGAAACCTGACCGGCGTCTTCGGAGCACGGGATCCTGTCGCCAAGCAGGTCGAGGTCTATCAGCAGATCATGCCGCGGCTGCAGCGGCTGCTCACCCTGGTTGACCCGACCGACACCACCGCGACGCCACCCCTGCTGGCGCAGGCGCAGGACGCCGCACGGCAACTGGGTATCGAGCTGGTCATTCGCCAGGCGTCCGACAAGGCTGGCCTCGAGCAGGCCTTCCAGTCGATGACGCCGGGCCAGGTCGACGGCGCCTTCATCCTGTCGCCCAGCCTGCGACTGAACTTCTCGGACACCATCATCGGGCTCGCGAAAGAGGCCAACCTGCCGGTTCAGGCGCACCGACATGAATGGGTTCAGCAGGGCGCCCTCTTCTCGCTCGGGGTGGACGTGGGTCCCGTCGGCACCGCCGGCGCCCGGTTCGTCGACAGCATCCTGCGCGGCACGGCGCCAGCTGACCTGCCGGTCCAGGAGGTGCCCAAGGTCGAGTTCGCGCTCAGCCTCAAGCGTGCGGCCGAGCTGGGTATCACGGTGCCGCCCGACGTCGTCGCCCGCGCCAATCCGGTGTACCGGTAGCGGGTCAAGGACCGAATCGCAGGGTGGCAGGTCCCGCTCGACCGCGTCATCGGCTGATCTGGAGATACACGGCCGTCGTCGTGACGCTTGTCGCTGGCGCCATTCTGTCGGTCGGCCTCAGCGAGTTCTACTTCTCCTACGAGGACAGCAAGCGCCAGCTGACGAACATCGAGATGGACAAGGCCTCGACCGCGGCCGTCTCCATCCAGCAGTTCGTCGAAGGGATCCTGGGCGACGTCACGAGCGTTGCGCAGCCGGCGGTGGAACCTGACGGGAGCGACCGGCTGCAGTCGTTCCGCGGCCTGCTCACGCGGCAGAGCCTGATCAGTGAGCTGTCCTATCTCGATGCCGGCGGCCGGGAGTGCGTCCGCGTCTACTCCTTGCAGCTCGACAGCACCACGTGTGGCGCGGATCTTCACACCAGTCCGGAATTCACCGAGGCTTTGGCCAAGCATCAGTACTTCGGCGGCATCGCCTTCGATCAGCGCGACAACAGGCCGCACATGACCGTCGCCGTGCCTGAGGCCGACCCCGGGCACGGCGTCATCGTCGCCGACGTCGACTTGCGTTCGGTGCTCGATGCGATCGACCGGGCACAGATCGGCACGCAGGGCTATGCCTACGCGGTCGACTCCAGCGGCGAGCTGATCGCGCACCCCGATATCAACCTGGTGCTCGCTCACACCAACCTCGCCGGCCTGCCACAGGTACAGGCGGCGATGACGGGGGCGGGGAACGTCCCCGGGGACACGGTCACGACGGGGCGCGATCAAGGCGGGCGTGAGGTGCTCAGCGCATTCCAGCGGGTCGATCCGCCCGGGTGGTGGGTCTTCGTGGAGGAGCCGGTCAGCGAGGCGTTCGCCCCCATCCAGGCCGCGATCTGGCGCACCGCGACGCTGCTCATCGTGTTCCTCGTCGTGGCGGTCATCACCAGCGTGCTGCTCGCGCGCAACCTGGTCCGACCCATCGAGACCATCCAGGGGGCTGCCGCGAAGATCGGCTCCGGCGCGCTCGATCAGCGCATCGAGATCTCGAGCCGCGACGAGCTCGGGGCGCTGGCCGAGGAGTTCAACCGGATGGCGGCACGGCTCCAGGCGCATTACGCCAATCTCGAGCTCGAGGTCCAGGAGCGGACCCGCGAGCTGGCCTCGGCACTCGCGGCGCTCGATGAGAGGACCCGCGAGCTGGAGGCCGCGAGTCGTCACAAGTCGGAGTTCCTGGCCAACATGTCGCACGAGCTGCGGACGCCGTTGAACGCGATCAGCGGATTCTCCCAGGTGCTCCGCAAGCAACTCTTCGGTGAGATCAACGCCAAGCAGGCCGAGTACCTCGACGACATCCTCGCCTCGGCGCGCCACCTCCTGTCGCTCATCGAAGATGTACTCGATCTGGCCAAGGTCGAGGCCGGCCAGATCGAGCTCCACGAGGCGCCGTTCTCTCTGCCGGAAGCGCTCGAGCGCGACGTGGTGGTCGTGCGCGAGCGCGCGATGAAAGGGGGCGTCCGGATCTCACTTTCGCTGGATCCAGGCATCGACACCGTGGTCGCCGACGAGCGCCGGATCACGCAGGTCGTCTTCAACCTGCTCTCCAACGCCGTGAAGTTCACGCCGCCCGGCGGGGAGGTGGACGTGAGCGCAGCCCGGCTCGACGGCGCGGTCGGGGTCTCGGTCCGTGACACCGGCCCGGGCATCGCGCCTGAAGATCAGGAGCGGATCTTCGAGGAGTTCCAGCAGGCCGCCGCGGGCAAGGAGCAGCGCGAGGGAACCGGCCTCGGGCTGGCCCTCTCGAAGCGCCTGGTCGAGCTGCACGGCGGTCGAATCTGGGTCGAGAGTGAACCGGGCCGGGGCAGCACCTTCACGTTCACCCTGCCGGTCCAGCCGGCCTAGCCATGCCCGGCCAGCGGATCCTGGTGGTCGAAGACAACGAGAGGAACATGAAGCTGTTGCGGGACGTGCTCCAGGCGATCGGTTATCGCACCCTTGAAGCATCGACGGCCGGGCAGGCGCTCGCGCTGGCCGCCGAGCATCCACCGGCCCTCGTCCTGATGGACATCCGACTTCCCGACATGGACGGCCTGGAGGCATTGAGCCGATTGCGGAGCGATGCGCGGACCGCCTCCGTCCCGGTGCTCGCCGTAACGGCCCAGGCGATGAAGGGCGACCGCGAACGCTTCCTGCAGGCGGGCTTCGACGGCTACCTGTCGAAGCCGGTCGACGTCGACGAGCTCCTCGAGATGGTCGGGCAGTTCTGCGAAGGAGGCGATCGATGAGCGACGAGGCCGCCCGGATCCTCGTCGTGGACGACGTGCCCGAGAACGTGCGACTGCTCGAGGCGTTGCTGACCTCCCGCGGCTATCAGGTGATCGCGGCCAACGACGGTGCGTCGGCGCTGGAGCTGGTGGCAACGGCCAGGCCTGATCTCGTCCTGCTCGACGTGATGATGCCGCCGCCCGATGGCTACGCGGTCTGCCGCGAGCTCCGCAAGCACGACGACACCGCCGTGCTGCCGGTCGTCATGCTGACGGCCGAACTGGACTCCGGGAAGGCACAGGGTCTCGAAGCGGGCGCGGACGACTTCATCGCCAAGCCATTCGACCCCGACGAGCTGTTCGCCCGGGTCCAGTCGTTGCTGCGTATCAAGCGCTATCACGACGCGATCATCAACCTGAACCGGACGCTCGAAGAGCGTGTCCGCACGCAGGTGGCCGAGCTGGAGCGCGTCCGCCGCCTGCAGCGTTTCCTGTCGCCGCAGCTCGCCGAGGCAATCGTCTCCTCCGGTGACGAATCCGTCCTGGCCAGCCATCGTCGAGAGGTGGCGATGCTCTTCGCCGACCTGCGCGGCTGGACCAACTTCGTCGACGCCGTCGAGCCCGAAGAGCTGATGCGCGTGCTGGGCGAATTCCACGCCACGGTCGGACGGCTGGTCAGCCGCTTCGATGCAACCGTCGGCTTCCTGGAGGGCGACGGAGTCCAGCTCTTCTTCAACGACCCGATCGAGATCCCGGACGCCCCGCTGCGGGCCGTCCGGATGGCCTGTGCGCTCCGCGAGGAGACGGCCCAGCTGACACCACTCTGGCGGAAGCGCGGACATGACCTGGACCTGGGAATCGGGATCGCGCTTGGCTACGCGACCTGCGGAGAGGTGGGCTTCGAAGCGCGGTCCGACTACGCGGCGATCGGGAGCGTCACCAACCTCGCCTCGCGACTCGCCGACAGAGCACTGGGCGGTCAGATCCTCATCGCGCAGCGGCTCCATGCCGAGGTCGAGGATGCTGTCGAGGTCGAGCCGGTCGGAGAGCTGATGCTCGCCGGATTCCAGCGTCCGGTCACGGCATTCAACGTCGTCGCCGTCCGCGGGACGCCGAAGGCGCCGCAGGGGGCGCTCGGCGCCGTGTAGCCGGCGCTGGGACGCACGACGTCCGCGCCGCCCCTCACTGAAGCCTCGGCGGACCCCCGCCCCTTCGTGACAAACGCCTCTGGCCTTGCCGGAGTCCTCGGCACATCCTGCTGGCGACGCGGGCTGACACGCGGCCCAAATGCCGGTCGCCCGGGCCGCGCCGAGCCAATCGCGAGAGACCGATCCGCGGGAGGGCAGGCAATGAGGGCAATCGTGCAGGAAGAGTACGGCTCGGAGGAAACGCTCCGGCTCCAGGACATCGACAAGCCAGAAGTCGGGAATGGCGAGGTCCTCGTGCGGGTGCACGCGGCATCCATCCACGTCGGCGACTGGGTGCTCATGAGTGGCAAGCCGATCGTCATGCGCATGGTGGCCGGGTTGCGCCGACCGAAGCAGCCCATCCCCGGCACCGACGTCGCGGGGACGGTCGAGGCGATCGGCGCGAACGTGACGGGCTTCCGACCGGGTGATGAGGTCTTCGGGTGGGTCGCGGGCGCGTTCGCCGAATACGCCTGTGCGACCGAGGATCACTTCGTGATGAAGCCGGCCAACCTCACATTCGAAGAGGCTGCGGCGGTCGGCGTCTCCGCCACCACCGCGCTCCAGCTGCTGCGCGACCAGGGCCACGTCCAGCCGGGCCAGAAGGTCCTCATCAACGGCGCGTCTGGTGGCGTTGGTACGTTCGCGGTGCAGATCGCCAAGGCGTTCGGCGCGGAGGTCACCGGCGTCACCAGCACGCGGAACACGGACCTGGTCCGCTCGATCGGCGCCGACCATGTCATCGACTACACCCAGGAGGACTTCACGCAGGGCGGCCCCCGCTACGACTTCATCCTCGACAACGTGGGCAACCACTCGCTGTCGCAGACCCGGCGCGCACTGACCCCCACCGGGAAGCTGCAGCCGAACAGCGGCGGCCACTCCGGCGGCGCCTTGGGGACCGTCATCAAGGCCGCGTTGATGTCGATGTTCGTGCGCCAGCAGCTGCGCCCGTCGGTCAAGTTCCAGAACCACGGCGACCTCGTCGCTCTGAAGGAGCTCGTCGAAGCCGGGAAGGTCACCCCGGTCGTCGACGGCAGCTACTCCCTGGATGAGACGCCGCGGGCGATCGGCCATGTGGGCGATGGGCATGCGAAGGGGACGGTCGTGATCACCGTGCCACTTAGCGCTCGGTCTTGCCTGAGCGGGGCTCGCCGAAGGCCGGCAAGGTCGTCCTCACCACCGGCGGCATCGGCACGGCCACGGCCGTGGGGCCCGCACGAACCGGAGACCCATGAGAGCGATCGTGTGCACGGACTACGGGCCACCGGACGTTCTTCAAGCTCCGCGACGTGCCGAAGCCCGTTCCGAAGGACAACGAAGTGCTGGTTCGAATCCGCGCCACGACGGTCAGCGCGGCCGATTGCGAGCTGCGGCGTTTCGACTTCGCCCCCTGGATCTGGGTGCCGATTCGGCTGGCGTTCGGCATCCGCAGACCGAGACAACCCGTGCTCGGGCAGGAGCTCGCCGGTGACGTCGAGTCGGTTGGCCGGGATGTCAGGTCAGTCAGGAAGGGCGACCGGGTCTTCGCGGCAACGGGCATTGGCCTGGGAGCCTACGCGGAGTACATCTGCCTGCGCGAGAACCCCTCAGGCCGGGGCGATCACGACGATGCCGGCGAACCTGGGCTACGAGGAGGCTGCGGCCGTCCCCTACGGGGGAGGCGAGGCCCTGCAGTTCCTGCGAAAGGCGAACGTCCGGAGCGGACAGAGGGTCCTGGTCAACGGCGCGGGAGGGAGCTTCGGCACGTTCGCGGTCCAACTCGCCAAGGTCCTCGGGGCTCACGTCACCGCGGTGGACAGCGCGCCAAAGCTGGAGATGCTGCGAACCATCGGCGCAGATCGCGTCATCGACTACGCTGAGGAGGACTTCACCGACAGCCCCGAGACCTACGACGTGATCTTCGACGTCGTCCGCGACACACCGTCGGCTCGCATGGTGAGGTTGCTGACCGGGAACGGCTCCCTGCTCATGGCCAATCCGGGTTTCTTGCAGATCGTTCGCGCGAGGTGGGCGTCGAGGGGGAGCAGGAAGCGGGTGTCGTTCGCGGCATCGGGCCCGACCACCGAGGACCTGGCCTACCTGCGAGGCCTGGTCGAAGCGGGACGGCTGCGCCCGGTCATCGACCGGCGCTTCCCGCTCGAGCAGATGGTCGAGGCTCACCGGTACGCCGAAACCGGCCAGAAGCTGGGGAACGTCGTTGTCGTCGTCGCCTAGCTGCGATCGCGATCGCAGCCTCCCCGCAGGCCCACCGGCCCGCTGAGACGTATCGACCAGGGGAGATCGCGCGCCCGGAGGGCGTTCGGCCCCCAGCGTTTAGACTCGGGCGCCGCACCGGACGACGCCCGAGTCGATGGCCCTACGAAGCCGTCGCCCGCTCCTCCGCCGGCCGGCCGACCGATGGCAGGACCGGCTGGCCGAGCCCCTCGCCTGCGGCGATGCGACCCGGGATCGCCAGCGCAATCACCGCCGCCACGGCGACGACGACCGCCCCGACGGCCATCGCCGGAACCAGCCCGTCGACGTAGGCCTGCGGGCTCGCGTACGAGCCGTTGGCCGAGAAGACGGAGGCGAGGACCGCGACGCCGAACACGCCGCCGACCTCGCGGATCGCGTTGTTGGCGCCGGACGCCTTGCCCTCCTCCTCGGGTCGGACGGACGACAGGACGACGTTGGCGATCGGGGCGAAGAACATGCCCATCCCGATCCCGCTCACGACGAATGCCGGGACGAAGGCGGGGTAGGGGGTCGTCGGGCTCGACGATCAACGCGAGCCAGCCCAGGCCGATGGCCATCAGGGCCAGGCCCGGGACGAGGATCGGGCGTGCGCCGATCCTGCCCGCGAGCGCGCCGGCGATCGGGGCGACGATCGCGGGCATCGCCGTCCACGGCAGGACGCGCAGGCCCGCCTCGAACGGGTTGAGGCCCTGGACCACCTGGAAGAACTGCGACAGGAGGAAGATCGAGCCGAACATCCCGAAGTTCATCAGGAGCGAGACGCTGTTCGCGGCGGCGAAGCCGCGGTTGCGGAACATGTCGAGCGGGAGCATCGGCGCGCGGGCCCGCAGCTCCCAGGCGACGAACCCGAGGAGCAGCGCTCCACCCACGACGATCGCGGTCAGCACCTGTGGATCCGTCCAGCCTCGGTCGTTGCCGTGGATGACCCCCCAGACCACGCCCAGGAGGCCGGCGCTGGCAAGACCGAGCCCGGCAAGGTCGAGGGGCGCCGACGGGCCGCGCGTCTCCTCGAGTCGGAGTGAGGCGAGGACGACGGCGACGATCCCGACGGGCACGTTGAGCCAGAAGATCCAGTGCCAGTTGACGCCCTGGGCGATGGCCCCGCCAACGAGCGGGCCGATCGCGACGGCGAGGCCGCCGATGCCGCCCCACGCCCCGAGGGCGAGCGCCCGCCGCTCCGGCCGAACCGCCGCCGAGAGGATGGTCAGGGTCAGCGGCGTCACGAATGCGGCACCGACGCCCTGGACGGCCCGGGCGACGATCAGGGCGCTGCTCGACGGCGCCAGGGCGGCAGCCGCCGACCCGGTCGTGAAGACGAGCAGGCCGATGATGAAGAAGCGGCGACGCCCGAACCGGTCACCGAGGGCGGCACCGGTCAGGAGCAGGACGGCGAAGGTCAGCGTGTAGGCGTTGACCATCCACTCGAGGTCCTGGAGGCTCGAGCCGAGGTCGCGCCGCATGACCGGCAACGCGGTCGTGACGACGAGATTGTCGAGGGCGACCATGAACAGGGCGATCGCGGTGATCGCGAAGGTCCAGGCGGTGGAGCGGTTGCTGGGACGCATCGACGAGTTCCCTCTCTCTAGTTAGTGGTCACTAAGTCCAACGAGCAAAAAAGGGGTTCGGATTTCAGGCCTCGTCACGGGCACCTCCGCGGAGTGCCAGCTTGAGCGCGATGGCCGCGTCGAGGTCGCCGATCGCCGCCGCGACGTTGAGCAGCATTCCCTCGGCGAACCAGGCATGGATTGCCAGCTCGTCGGCCCCGGAGACCCGGGCGACGGCGTCGTGGAGCCTGGTCCACTCCTCGCGGACGACCGCTCGAATCTCGGCGTCGTCACAGGCCGCATAGGCCTGGAGCTGCATTCGAAGCTTGTCCCGATCACGAAGCAGGTCCAGGTAGGTCTGACCCATCGCGTGCAGGATCGCCGTCGGGTCGTCGGTCGTCCGGCGGGCCCGGCCGGCGCTTGCCTCGAACGCCTCGCGTGTGTCGGTGAAGCACGCTCGCACGGCGGCGATGAACAGGTCCTTCTTCGTCTCGTAGAGCTGGAACAGGTAGGGCTGGGAGACCCCGACCCGCTTCGCGATCGACTGGGTCGACGTGCCGGCATACCCGCCGGCCCCGAACTCCCGTGTCGCCGCGGCGATGACGGCTTCGCGGCGCTCGGGCGCACTGAGCCTGGTCTGAGCGTTCATGTCGCGGGAGCTTAGCGACTGCTAAGTAACCTGTCAAGCCTCGCTTACGAGTCGGGTCGGGTCCAGGGCGCCTCAGGCCCGGCGCCGAACGTCGGCCCCGGCGTCCGGGCTGTGACTGGCTCCGGCCGCTGCCTCGACGGATCGGCTGCGGACGCGCCCGAGCTGGCCGATGTCGCCGAGCGACTCGAGCCGGCCGATCCCTCGTTCGACCATGGTCGCATCGCCGGTCAGCTCCCCCAGCTCCACCTCGACCCGGGCGATCGACGGGATCGCGCCCACCTCGATGAACAGTGCCATGGCCCTGGCCAGATCCTCCGGGTCCCCGGCCTGGAGACCGCGGACCCGGAACGCCTGGCCGAGCAGCGGCTTCGTGCCGCGGGCGGAGGCGGTACCGACGATCCGTTCCACGATGTCGGCTGCAAGCGGGTGTCGATGGTCGGCCAGGAGCGCGAAGGCCCGCTCGACATGTTGGAGCCGCTCGAGGTAGAACTCGGCGCGGCCCGCGATGTCCCGGCCGAGCGCCGCCAGGTCGGGACCGATGAAGGCGCGCAGCCGTCGGCTGGGATGGTTCGGATCGAACTGGTTCGCGATCCCTTCGATGACCTCCGCCCAGCGCTCCGTCCCCGCATCGTCGCCCCGTGCCTGAGCGACACCGAGGGCGGCGATGAAGCCGCTCAGCGCGTAGCCGGCGCTCGAACGACCACCGTCGATCCAGAGCTGGCGGCACCGCTCCGCGGCGCCCGGGACGTCGTCCCAGCGGCCCAGGATGGCCAGGCAATAGGGGAGCCAATTGGCGACCGCGAGGGCAAAGTACTCGTCCTGGCCCGGCTGTACGTCGGCCAGGCCACGCTGGGCGGCCCGGACCGCGCCGTCGAGATCCCCAACCAGTGAGCTCTGCCAGGCGAAGACGTTGTACGCGTCGAGTCGCTCCTGGAGAACCAGCCGGTCCGCGAGTGACAGTCGTCGACCCGCCAGCTGGACGGCGGCGGCGGGATCGCCCTTCGACAGGACGACCCCACCCAGTCCATCGAGCGCGGCGCTCACCAGGGTGGAGTCGTCGAGGCGCTCGGCGATCTCGAGGCCCTGCTGCGCGCTCAGCTCGGACCGGGCGAGGACGTCGTCGCTCACGGGTCGCCCGAGGTTCCGCAGCCAGAACGGCACGAACGCCTGGGAGACGAGGAAGAGCGCACGGGTGCGGTCGTCGGTCACCCGCTCGAAAAGAGCCCTGGCCTCTGCTATCAGCTCGTCGAACGCCTCGATCGATGGCTGGTTGGCGACCGACGCGAACCAGCGGGTCATCGCGGTCAGCCGCAGGGCGAGAGCCTCGAGCAGGAAGGCGTCCGACCGGCCGTGCTCCCGCCCGATCTCATAGGCCTGGGCGAATGCGGCAATCCCCTCGTCGCCGCCGAGCATTGTCTGACCGAGTCGGAGGTACAGCTCGGGCAGCTCGTCGCGGTCCGCCAGCTCGATGGCCGAGCGCAGGTGCCGGGCGGCCTCGCGGTTGGCCGCCGCAGCGACTGCCACCGCGGCGGCCCGGCCCAGCCAGTCGACCGCTCGTCGCCGCGTGTCGTCGTCGACCGCCTGGCCGATGGTTCGGGCCAGCGCAATCGCCTCCCGGTAGTGGAAGGCAATGAGCTCGGCCAACCCCTCGGCGTCCTGGCCGGCCGTCGCCTCGAGCCACCCGCCGGCCTGGTCGTGGAGCCGGATCCGCTCGGCCCGGGTGAGCGTTCCGTAGGCGACCTCCCGGATGAGGATGTGCCGGAACGCGTAGGTGTCGCGACCGGCCGACCGGACGAGATCGCGATCGAGCAGGGCGTCGGTCGCATCACGAGCCTGGTCCGTCGCCAGCCCGAGCGCCGCGAGGCCGGGCGCGCCGAACGACCGCCCGAACACGGACCCGAGCTGGAGCATCCGCCGCGCCGGCCCCGGAAGTGCGTCCAGACGTGCGAGGATCGTCGCCTGGACCGTGTCGGGAAGGTCGGCGAGGCACGCCTCGACGGCCTTCACGTCGCGCAGGTCGGGGACTCGCTCGACGACGGACCGGACGATCTCGCCCGCGTAGAACGGATTGCCTTCGGCTCGCGCGACAACGCTCTCGACCACGCCCCGGTCGGGCGTGTCGAGCAGGTCGGCGACGAGCTCGGCGATCTCGTCGGGCTCGAGCGGCTCGAGCGCGAGCGAGACGAAGTTCCGGCGTCCGCCACCCCAGCCCGGTCGCCGGTCGAGGAGCTCGGGCCGGGCGAGCGCGACCATGACCAACGGCACGTCGCCCCGCGGCTGGAGGATGAACTCGACGAGGTCCAGGAGACTGTCGCTGGACCAGTGGAGGTCCTCCACCGCGACGAGGAGCGGACCGCGGGCAGCGGCCAGCTCGATCGTGGAGCGCCAGGCCGCGAACAAGGCCGCCCGGTCGACCACGTCCGTCTCGGCGGCGCCGATGGTGGCCGCGAGCAGGTCCGCCGTCCGTTCGGGTGTCGGATCGCCGGCCTCCTGAAGCCAGGCCTTGACCTCGGACCGGAGTGCCTCCGGCGGCGCGTCGCCGGACAGGCCAAGGACGTCGAACAGGAGCGCCCGGAGCGGCCAGTACGTCAGCCGCTGGCCGTACGGCAGGCACTGGGCGACCGCCACCGTGACGTCGGGGTTGGCGGCCACGAGGCGATCGATGAACTCCTCGAGGAGGCGGCTCTTGCCCACGCCCGGGGCCGCGATCACGCTGACCAGGTAGGGACGCCGCTCGTCGAACGACCGATGCGCCGCGAGCTCGAGCTGGGTCAGGTCGGAAGCGCGCCCGACAAGCGGGGTCCGCTCGACGACGCGCAGCGCGGCCCGGCCGAGGAGCTCGCGGGCCGGGATCGGGAGCTCCTTGCCCTTGGCCGCGATCGTCGTGGGTCGCCGGAAGGTGAACGTACCGCGCGCGGCGTGGACTGCCCGCTCCCCCACGAGGATCGTCCACGACTCGCCGTTCTGCTGGAGCCGTGCCGCGACATTGACCACGTCGCCGGTCACGAGGAAGTCGCCCGCGTCGATGTCGCGACTGGCGACGACCTCGCCGCTGTTCACTCCGAGCCGGATCGGAAGCCGCGCGCCGAGGTCCGGGTCGTCCCGGATCCGGTCGCGAAGGGCGAGCGCGGCGCTGAGCGCTCGCACCGTGTCATCGTCGTGGGCGGTCGGGAGCCCGAAGACGGCCATGACGGCGTCCCCGATGAACTTCTCGACCGTCCCGCCATGCTCGTCGACGATCTCGCGGGCGATCAGGAAGTAGCGACTGAGCAGTCCTCGCAGCGCCTCCGGATCGAGCGACTCACCGAGGGCCGTCGAGCCGGTGACGTCGGCGAACAGGACCGTCACCAGGCGACGTTCCTCGGTCACCGCGGGCCTCCTTCACTGGCATGGTAGGAGGTCGAGGCAACGGCGCACCCGATGTCCCTGACTCGGTCGGGACCCAGGCCACGCCCCTCGAGCGTGCCCGCGCCCGCGCCGGCGAGTGCGGTCGCGAGCCATTCTCGCGAGCCGCGTCGGTATGGCGCGCTCGGAGGGTGTCAGGCGCACGCGAACAACAACGCCCCCATCGACCTTCGACCGTCTGGCCCGCGAGAGTCTGAACGACGACTGCGATGACTGCCTAGAGCCCGTCGCGGAGGTGGGACACTTCCTCGGATGCACGCTGCACCGACGACGACACCCTCGAGTCGATTGACACGATTTGTCCCGATCCTCGCCTGGTCGCGAAGCTACGACCGCCGATGGCTCCGTGGCGACCTCATCGCGGGCATCGCGGTCGCGGCGATGATCGTGCCCAAGGACCTCGGCTACGCAGGCATCGCCGGCGTCCCGGTCGAGAACGGGCTCTACGCGGCCGCGGCGGCTGCGATCATCTACGGCCTGTTCTGCACGTCTCGCCACATCTCGACCGGCCCGAGCTCGTCGCTCGCGGCCGTCGCCGGCGGCGCGGTCCTCGTGACTGGTCTCAGCGGCAATGAGGCAGCGCAGCTCGTGGCGGCGATCGCAGTCACGACCGGGGCCCTGTTCATGCTGGTCGCCGTCCTGAAGCTCGGCTGGCTCGCGAGCTTCCTCTCGCGCGCCGTCGTGACCGGATTCCTTGCCGGCGCCGCGATCGACGTCGTCGTCGGCGAGCTGCCGAAGCTCACCGGAACATCCGCCGACGGCGTGAATGCCTGGCAGGAGTTCGCGTCCTGGGTTCGGGGCCTGGGTGAACTCAGCCCGGTGACCTTGCTCGTCGGCCTGGTCGCACTCGCCGTCATCCTCGGGCTTCGCTTCGCGTCTCCGAGGGTACCGGGGGCGCTCGTTCTCGTGGTCGGCGGCCTGGTCGGCTCGGTGCTCCTCGATCTTGGCGCTCGAGGGGTTGCGCTGGTGGGCACCGTGCCGCGCGGCCTGCCGCTTCCGCAGGTGCCGCCGCTCGAGGTCGTGTCGCACAACCTCCCGGCGATCCTCATCGCGGCCATCGCGCTCCTGCTCATCGGGTTCTCCCAGACCGCGGGCGATGCCCAGGCGTTCGCCACGAAGCATCGGTACCGAATCGACCTCAACCAGGAGTCGGTGGCCCAGGGGATGGCCAACCTCGGCGCCGGCGTCTTCCAGGGCATGCCGGTGTCGACCAGCCTTTCGGCGAGCTCGCTGAACGAGTCCGCCGGGGCGAGGACGCCGGTCGCCTCGCTCGTCACTGGCGGGGTCGTCGTTGCGACCCTGATCCTGCTCGCCCCGCTCTTCTCGGAGCTGCCCAAGGCCGTCCTGGCCGCGATCATCATCGACGCGGTCGTGTTCGGGATGATCGACCTCGCGGAGTTCCGACGGCTCCGACGGGTGAAGCGGTTCGACTTCTGGATCGCCGTGGCGGCGGTCATCGGCGTGCTGTCGGTGGGCGTGCTCCTCGGCGTGGTCGTCGGCATCCTGCTGTCCCTGCTGTGGCTCATCCACGTCGCCACCCGTCCGTCGATGCCGATCCTGGGTCGCCAAGCCGGGACGCAGGTCTACCGCGATCTGGACGAGCACCCGGACGACGAGATCGACCCGGGCGTGGCCGTCGTCCGCATCGATGGTGGCCTGTTCTTCGCCACCGCTGCGGCGCTCGACGAGCGCGTCCGCGCGATCCTCGGGAGCCAGCCCGACCTGCACTCGCTGGTGCTGGACCTCGAGGGCGTGAACTTCGTCGACTCGCAGGGTTCGGCGAAATTGAGCGAGCTCATGGAGGTGACCGACGCGAGCGGCGTCGAGCTGCGCCTCGCCCGCCTGAAGCCCGACGTGTCCGCGGTGCTGGCGGCGGATGGGCTCATCGACCGGATCGGACCCGACCGAATTCACGGCAACGTCCACCGGGCGGTCGATGCGGCGCAGGTCGCACGTGCGCGAAGCCGAGCGGAGGCTGCAGTTCCGCCCGGACCGTAGCCTGTCGTCAGCGGAAGGAGCGCGGCCTGGAGGGCCCAAGCGGAGCGAGGCGATGCCGTGCGCCATGACAATGGAGCGAGGTCAGAGCCGCCAGGCTCCGGGCCGGTGCGCACGGGTCGGCGGCCAGGATGCGTCTGGACGAGCTCGTGCCGACACCCGGACCGAGCATCTGGCGCGCCCGGAGGGCATTGGGCGCGCAGCAACAACAGCGCCCGTCACGCTCCCAGCAGCGTCAACATCGCAAGCACCCGACAGTTGAGGAGCTCCTGGCGCGACCGGAGGGCTACGGGCGCGCGAGCGAACGACCGGTTCGGCTGTCGAACAGGTGCAAGCGGTCGAGCGCGATGGCGCCGTCGACGATGTCCCCCGCCCGGAGGTGCCTGCTCGCGTCGTCGAATGCCAGGAGCTCCAGTTCGCCGACTCGAAGGTGGGCGAGGACCTGGTGGCCGAGGTACTCGACGAGGTCGCACCTGGCACGGAATGTGATCTCG
This sequence comes from uncultured Chloroflexia bacterium, assembly GCA_963813705.1. Lineage (GTDB taxonomy): Bacteria > Chloroflexota > Limnocylindria > Limnocylindrales > CSP1-4 > Chersky-267. Next base: position 323,527 of record CAWFAH010000011.1, on the reverse strand, counting down.
CCGTTAGGCCCAGGATCCACCCGGATGTCCTCGGGACGGATGCCAACCGTCACGTCGTGAGCGAGTGATGCGACGGCGCTATCGGGGGCCGGCAGCACGAACGAGCCGGCCCGCAGGACCGGGTGGTCGCCGTCCGGCTCGACCGTCATCTCAACCAGGTTCATCGCCGGGCTGCCCATGAACCCCGCCACGAACACGTCGGCGGGGCGCTCGTAGAGTGTGCGGGGCGGCGCCGCCTGGTGAAGCCGTCCTTCATCCATCACGGCCACACGCGTGCCCACCGCGAGCGCCTCGGCCTGGTCGTGGGTCACGGAGATGATCGTCGCCCCCGATTCCTGATGGAGTCGGGCAAGTTCGGCACGGCCTTCGAGGCGCTGCCGGGCATCCAGGTGCGAGAGCGCATCGTCAAGCAGGAACACGGTGGGCGCGTCGCGCACGACCGCACGCCCGATGGCGACGTGCTGGGCTTCGCCGGCCGCGAGCTCGCGCGGCTTGCGCTCGAGAAGGCCCGCGACCTCCATGGCTGCGGCGACGGCCGACACGCGGCGTTGGATCTCCTCCGCGGGCCGGCGACGGAGTCGGAGCGGGAAGTCCAGGTTCTCCCGGACGGCCAGGTGTGGATAGAGGGCGTAGTTCTCGAAGACCATCGCGACGTTGCGGGCGTCCGGAGCGACACCGTTCACAACCTGTCCGTCGATTCGGATCTCCCCTTCATCCGGGGTCTCGAAACCGGCGACGAGGCGGAGCACCGTCGTCTTGCCGCATCCAGATGGGCCGACGAGGACCGCGAACTCGCCGTCCGCGATCTCGATGCTCAGGTCGCTGACCGCCACCACGTCGCGAAATCGCTTCGTGACGTGATCGAGGGTCACCGACGCCATCGCATGCCTCCGGGCTCCGTCGTCGATCGGTGTGCCCGTTTCGGCCGGGCCGCGACCCTGCCGTGCCGGCCCGCAGGCCACCTGTCGATCTCGACCAGCCTCTGTCAGGCGGTCGATTCGCGCAAGTACCAGCCCCAGGACGCGGACGTCCAGCCAATGCGCCGGCCGGAACGAACGACAACGGGTCGGCGCGTCAGGGCGCGGGCTGGCAGAGAGCCTGGCAGCGGCGACTCATGACATGGCGCGCCCGGAGGGATTCGAACCCCCGACCTACTGATCCGAAGTCAGTCGCTCTATCCACTGAGCTACGGGCGCGGGGCCGTCCGCGCCTCGTGACGCGCTGCCGACCGACGTCAGGGTACGTGATGTTTGCGCCGGATGGTCGGACAACGAAGGGCGACCCGGCCGACCGCTGGGCCGTCTCTGGCTCCCGTTCGCGGTGTATCGTCCGGACCCTCGCCCTGACAGAGGAGGGTCGACGATGTTGGCCGCAGAGCACCAGGTGACGATCAATCGCCCCGTGGCGGATGTCTTCGCCTTCGTCGCCGATGGCCTCAACGGGCCGCGCTGGCGACCTGGGGTCCTCGACGTCGCCCTCGTGTCGGGGAGTGACGTCGGCGCCGTCTACAAGCAGGGCGTCCGCGGCCCGGGCGGCCGGCGTATCGACGCCGACTACCGGATCACGGCCCTCGAGTCGAACCGACGGCTTGCGTTCGAGGCGATCGCCGGACCGGTCCGGCCGACCGGCGAGTACCGGTTCGAGGCGACCGATGGATCGACCCGTCTCACCTTCGCCCTGCAGGCCGAGCTCGGCGGGTTCAAGAAGCTGCTCATGGGCGGCGCGGTCCAGCGGACGATGGATGCCGAGGTGGCCGCGACCGAGCGTCTGAAGACGATCCTGGAGGCCCCTGCCGCTTCGACCTGACAGCGCGTCGCCGGCAAGCCCACGCGTGGGGCGTGCGTCGGCTGACACCGGCCTGCGAGACCCGGCTGACCGTTGCGACCCGGCTGCAAGCCCCTGCGCTGCACGCTGCGCGGGTGGAAGGCAGCGTTGCGCGGGCTGGTACCGCGGGACGCTGGGCCCGGCCAGTCGGGCCGCGGACGATCAGGCGAGGAGACCAGCATGGCCGAGCTCACGACCCGCAGGCGCAAGTCGCTCCCCAAGTCCGACTACGGCCTGCCGGAGCAGCGGAAGTACCCGATGCCCGACAAGTCGCACGCTCGGAACGCCAAGGCGCGGGCATCCCAGCAGGAAGAGAAGGGCACGATCACGGAGCGCCAGAAGGAGAAGATCGACCGGAAGGCCGACCGCATCCTCGACAAGTGAATGGCCGCACTGATCGCCGATTCCCGCGCCGGATGACGCGGACGGAACCCGGAGCTCGCTAGGCGGACACGGTCCAGCGAGCGGCCCGGCGGAGCGCCTCCTCGGGGGTGCGATCGCAGACGATCCGCGCTCCCGGGTAGCCACGCTCGCGAAGGAGTCGTTCGACGCGGGCCGCCGCCATCGGGCCGTTTCGGATCAGGCCCTCCGCGACCGCCTGTTCGCGGGCCGCCTCGAATGCCCGGACGAAGTCCGCGTCCTGCCAGTCGATGATCCGCGCCTGGAACGTGATCGATGAGGTCATCGTCCACCTCCGACCCGAGGATAGTGCGGCCCGCCGATCCCTGCCATCGCCGAGGGTCGGTGGTCCGGACAGCCGGATCGCGGTAGCGGCAGGACGCGCCGGACTCGGTTCGTCCGGCGCGTCCCACCCGGCACGGGCTCGCCGCGTCGTCCCCCGACGCCGCCGGCGAGGCTGCGCCTCAGTTCGGAGCGAGCGGCATGCGCACGCGCACGAGCAGCGCATCGTAGGTCGGTCCGGCGCCCGTCCCGATCGCGATCGCGACGGCCCCGACCTTGAGATCCGTCGTCGACGCCGCCTGGCCGCGAGAGCGGATCCGGGTGGTTGTGCCGATCGTGAAGGTCGTCGACGTCCCGTCGGCGCCCTTGAGCGTCAGCGACGTCGCGCTGGCCGCCGTGACCTGGCCGCGCTCGAAGTGGACGGTCAGCTTCGACCCGTCCGGCCGGAGGACGGTCGCGTCGCCCCGCATCACCCGGCCGAGCCGGGCCGGACGATCGGCCGCCTGGAGCGCCGCCTCAGGCACTGCCGCCTCAGGCACTGCCGTCTCGGTCGGCGCCGTCCGAGGGGCCGCGGAGGCGGCGAGCATCTGCGGAACTGCGACGATCCCGACGAGGCCGGCAGCGAGGCCGACGACGGCGATCCGCCGGGCGCCGAAGGAACGAATCCGTGCAATCATCTTGGTCGACTCCGTCGGCGACCGAGGTCCGGAGGAGGGACCGCTGCGCTCGCCGCACAAGGCACGATCGGCTTCGACCCGTGGGCCCGCCATCGTCCCTGGCTCACCGTCGGTAAGCGCCGCGTAAGCCGCCGCATCGCGCGGGTGCCAGGTCGCACCGCGGACGCCCGCTGGCGCTCCGTTTGGCGCACCCTTGTCGGACCGACCGGAGCCGCGAGGAGACCATGGATCGCGTTGACCTCAGGACCGAGGCGCTGGCGCTGCTCGACGCCGAGGACGCCCACATGACCTTCGAGCAGGCCGTGGCCGACTTCCCCGACTGGGCGATGAACGTCCGCCCGCCGAACGTGAGCTACACCCCGTGGCAGCTCCTCGAGCACCTCCGGATCACCCAATGGGACATCCTCGAGTACGTCCGCACGCCGGGTCACGAGTCGCCCGACTGGCCGACCGGGTACTGGCCGGCGCCGGACGACACGACGACGGTGAATGGCTTCGCCGCGACGATCGCGGCGTTCCAGGCGGACGGGGCCGAGCTCCGGGCGCTGGTCGCCGACCCGTCGACCGACCTGCGGGCCGTGCTCCCGGGGACGCCCGGCCACACGGTGCTCCGCGAGATCCGCGTGGTGGCCGATCACAACGCCTACCACATCGGCGAGTTCGCGGTCCTGCGCCAGGTGATGGGCAGCTGGCCGGCCGAGCGGGCCGGATGACGATCGGCCGAGACGCCGGGGTTGCGCCCGGTCAGTGGATGCGGTAAGAACCGCGCGTGCGCCGACAGCCCATCATCGCCTGCGCCGCACTGCTGATCGCAGGTGGTGCCGTCCTCGCCCTGCCATCGCTCGGCCAGCTCGGGCGCACGCCGGTTCCGGTCGGGAACGTGCTGCCGGCCGTGGCGGCGGCATCCCCGGCAGCCGCGTCCCCGGCAGCCGCGTCCCCGGCAGCCGCGTCCCCATCGGACGCGCCCCCCGCGCCGACGCCACGCCCATCACCGACGCCACGCCCGGCGCCGCCGGCCGCCCTGGACGTCGCGCCCGGGCTGGCCGGGGAGGGCCCGATCGCTCCCGACCCGCGCCGGCTGACCGGCTATCGCTGGCCGCTCCGGAACGGGTTCATCACCCAGCCGTTCGGGACGAGCCCGTTCGGCGCCCTCCTCGTCCACGGCCAGCGCTTCCACGACGGCCTCGACATCGCCTCGTTCTGCGGTGACACGGTCGTGGCCGCGCACGACGGGCGGGTCCTGACCGCCGGCCGGAAGTTCGACCCGTTCATCGGCTGGATCGGCTCACTCGCCCCGCATACCCGGCGAATGGTGGCCGGCAACCTGTGGAACGAGCTGCCGATCACGGTGATCGTCGACGACGGCGACGGGTATCGCGCGATCTACGCGCACATGAACGCGGTCGCCGTCCATCGCGGCCAGTACGTCCGCGCCGGCCAGCAGATCGGTTGGGAGGGCAGCACCGGGTTCGCGACCGGCTGCCATGTGCACTTCGGCCTGTTCAGCCCGCTGTCGACCGGTCGGTTCCTCCTCCGTCCCGACGTCCAGCGCCGGACCAAGTACCCGCGCTGGGAGATCGCGCGGATCGATCCGCGGATCGTGCTCCCGGCGCTGCCGCGGGGCCGGCTGGCCGGGCCCTTCCCGAGCCCGTCGCCGCGCCCGTCGAGCCCGGCGCGGTGACCCGCTCCCCATCCAACGGCTGAGGCCAGGCTCGGGCGAGGCGGCGAAGCCGTGCCGGCGGGGACCTATGAGCGTCGATACCGCCGGGCGGTGAGCGAGTACGCCGGCAGCCGAGCGAGCGATTCGGACAGCGGTGGCGCCGGACGGCCGTCGCGCCCTTCGACCGCAAGCAGCGAATCCGTGTCGGTCGCCTCGGCCGGTCGCGCGTCCACCGTGGCCACGTCGATCGCGACCCGCCCCGGCTCGGGCGTTCCGAGGGACTCGACGAGCGTCGTCGGGAAGGCGTCCGGCTCGTAGTCGGCCCGGACCTCGGCCTCGGACCGCCAGCGCGGCCGGCGCAGGAGGATCCCGCGCCAGGCGTCGGCGACGGCCGGCGTGACCGTCCCGTCGCCCGGCTGCGGGGCGTCGGCGACGGCCTCGCGACGCGCCCACAGGGCGGCCTGGTGGAGGAGGGCGTATTCGTCGAGGTCGGCGTAGGCCGACAGGGCGTCGGCCGGCGAGCGCCGGCCGAAGATCGCCTCGATGCTCGGCTCGAAGACCTCGCCGAGGTCGAGGTCGATCGCCCGGACGGTCCGGTGGAAGTAGACCTGGCGATACATGAACAGGCGCGCGGCGAGGAACATCTCGAGCGCGCCGAGCCCCGGCTCGTAGATCGTCAGCCCGCGCGGGCTGACGAACGAGTAGCGACGCAGCCGCTCGACGTCGACCGGCCCGACGGCCACGCCGGTGAAGTAGGCGTCGCGCCGGACATAGTCGAGGTTGTCGACGGTGAACACGCCCGACAGGAGCGGCTGGAGCCAGCGCACCCAGCGCGGCATCGCCGGATCGGCGAGCGCGGGCTTCGAGACGAGGAACGCGACCCAGCGCGGATCGATCGCCTCACCGGTCGCGAAGGCGTCGCGCTCGGGCAGGATCCCCGGCGCGCGGCGGAGACCGCGGATGAGATCGCCGAGCTCGCGCTCGACGATCAGCTGGGAGAGGTCCTCGTGGCTGAGCGTCTTCCCGCTCGGCCGGCGGTCGTCGGACGGGGCCGGGTAGCGGTGCAGGACGTGGTCGTCGAAGAAGTGGGCGAACGGACCGTGGCCAACGTCGTGGAGCAGCCCGGCAACCCGCAGCGTCTCGACGACGAGGCCCTCGGACGGCGGTGCGGCGCCCGGGTCGACGTCGACCAGCGCCGTCCGCAGGGTCGGATAGAGGTGGCGTGCCCACAGCCCGGCCTCGTGCATCACGCCGAGCCCGTGGGTGAACCGGCTGTGCTCGGCGGTCGGGAACACCCAGCGCGCGCTCTGGAGCTGGCTGATCCGGCGCAGCCGCTGGACCCAGGCGCTGTCGATCAGGTCGTCCTCGGCGGCGGACTCGTCGGGCAGGCCGAGCGCCGCCGCCGTCCCCGGATCAAGCCGCTTGGTCAGCTCGATGTACCCGTGGATCGGGTCGCTGATGAGGTTGACCGCCGAGAACGGGTGGCGGCGCATCAGGGTCGGATCAGGGGACCCAGACGCGGACGCCGTGCGACCAGAAGGACAGGTTCCCGCGCCGGTCGCGGGACTGGACCCGGACGGTGTACCAGTGCCCGTGTGCGCGGTGGTAGAGCGTCAGCGAGGTGCGCGTCGTGCCCGTCCGGATCTGGACGTACGGTCCGTTGTCGACCCGGTAGGCGACGTTGAAGTTCTGCAGCCCGGCGGTGTGCGTCTGGAGCCTGGTGTCGGCACCGCTCCAGGTGAAGTGCACCGTCGTCCCGGATCGGGTGTGCGTTCGCATATGGGCGGTCGGGCGCGTGTGGTCGGCCCCCTCGAGGAAGACGAGCGAGGCGTAGGTCGTTCCGTTCGTACGCCGGGCGACGCCGACGCCGACGTAGTTGTAGCGGTTCGACATCATCAGCGACCAGTGTGGCGCGCTGTGCTTCCAGAGGTTGTAGATGAACCGGGCGGCGGTGTTGCCCCAGGTCGCCGTCGTGAAGCCGATGTCCTCGCCGCAGCGGTACCAGAAGATGGATCGCTTGCTCATCGCGTCGCAGATCGAGCCGTCCGCCGAGTTGTGCGTGAGGACGCCCTGGGTGGCCATCCAGCTCGCGCGATCCCCGGACAGGAGGTCGAGACGCGCGTCCGCCCGGAGCGGCACCAGCCCGTGCGCGACCCGGTCGTTGTTCAACAGGGTGCGCAGGGTGGATTCCATCGACGACTCGGTCGAGGCCGCGGCGATGCCGGGCTGGCCGAACCAGATGGCGCTCAGGATGAGGACGGCAACGAGCCCGGCGAGACTGCGCCGGCCGCGTGCAGGGGCACTCTGCATGGGATGGGTAGGGTAACCGAACCGGCGGCGATCCGTCACCCTCCTGCGTAGTTCGTTGCGGCCTGCCGAACGATGCCGGCGATCTCGTCGCGGAGCTCGGGCGGACCGACGACCGTGACGTCGGCGCCCCAGCCGAGGATCCAGCTCCGGATCTCGAGCGTCCCCGAGACGCGCGCCCGCCAGGTCAGCGATCCGTCGTCGCGGGGCTCGACGCGTTCGCTCGGGTGCCAGCGGGTCTCGCGGACTCGCGCGGCAACGGCCGGCGAGAAGCGCAGCTCGACATCGATGACGGGCTGGTCGGCGATGATGTCCCAGGCCGTCGCGAACGTCTCCTCGATCGTTCCCTCGGGCGGCGCCTCGAACCGATCGGCGGTCAGGGCGACGGCCTCGATCCGCTCGAGCTTGAAGGTCCGGATCGCGCCGCGCGTCTCGTCCCAGCCGATGAGGTAGAGCGCGCGGGTGGCGATCGACGGCTCGATGAGGTACGGCCGGACCCGGGCGGTCCGGGATCCCTTGGCCGGGTCGTAGGTGCCGCCGCGATAGGTGATCTCGACCACTCGCCGCTCCGCCCAGGCCCGGGTCAGGCGCTGGTTGATCGTTCGCTCCGAGGCGTCGTCGGTCGCGCGTTGGGAGAGCAGGTCGAACGTCCGCAGGACGTGGGCGGCGAGCACCTCGGGCAGACCCGACGCGAGCTTCTGGAACGCCGCCGCGAGGTCCGGATCGTAGGCGTCCGAGTAGCGCGCCATCAGGCGGGCGGACAGGAACACGGCCATCGCCTCGGCCTGGGTCAGCCGCAGCGCCGGGAGGAGGCCCTTCTCGTCGAGCCCGTACCGGCCGCCGTCCTCCCAGACCGGGATCAGCAGCTCCTCCTGGATCGCGACGAGGTCGCGGTAGGCGGTCCGCTTCGACATCCCGACCGCCTGGGCGATCTCGACGGGCGTGGCCCCGCGCTCGCCGCGGCTCTCGAGGAACGTGACGACCCGATAGAACCGGGCGGTGCGGTCGCGCTTCGCGGTCAGCCGGTCGCGCTCGTCGTCGATCATCGTCGGGTAACCCGGTCGTGCCGCACGGTCACACGGCCGGCGGCGGGATCGACCGGCTGACGTCGCGGTCGGTCGCGTCGAGCTCGATCCGGATCGTGCCCTGGATCCCACCGACCTGGAAGCTGTCGGCCGGACCGCTCACGTTGCCCGACACCCGTCCAAGCTCGCCGTCGGTGAACACCCAGTAGTCGAGCTGGCCCCGCCACCGCCGTAGCGTATCGTCGCCGACGAGCCAGCGAGCCTGCGGCACGGCGAGCAGGAACGTGGGGCCGTCGACGGCCGTCCGGCAGTGCCTGGCGCGAGCCCCTTCGACGAACTCGACGCCGTGGTTCTCGGCGGTCGTCCGGATCCCGGGGCTGAGCGCGGTCGTCAGGGCCTGGACGTCGATGAGCTGGTCGTCGGCGATCGACGGAGCGGCGGCCACCCAACCGCTCCCCGGCTGGGCGGACCAGGCCCGGGTCCCGATGCGGGCCACGCCGTAGCGGCCGAGCGCGATCCCCGAGGCGACGTCGGCGGCCCAGCGCACGTCGACCCCCGACCGTTCGCCGGCCAGTGCGACCGCGCCCACTGGCCGTCCGTCGACGTCGGCCGAGAGGTGCAGATCGAGCGTCGCGGTCGTGCCTGCCGCCAGCGCTCCGTCGCAGGCCGGGGGCTGGGCGTCGCCCGTTGTCGGTCCGAAGCGCGAGCTCAGGGCCGGCTGGTCGCGCAGCGCCAGGTCGTTCGCGATTGCGGCGCCGGCGAAGATCGTCCCGCTGCCGACCGCGAGCGCGACCCCGATCGAGCCGCCGAGGACGAGGCGGGCTCGCCGCAGGGCCGTCTCGCCGAGCAGCCGGCGGGCGATCCCGAGCCCGGCGAAGACGCTCGTGGCGATGAGAGCAAGGAGCCACGGATACGCTGTCTCGAGCGACGGGAGCAGCGTCTGCGGCCCGCGCGCGAGCAGCTGGTTGAGGACTTCGCCGATCGACGGGACCAGCAGCAGCCCGGCAGCGAGGCCGAGCCATACGATCCCCGCGAAGGCGCGGTCGCCGCGCGCAACCGGCGGCCAGAACACGGCCGCCAGGGCGATCACCATCGGCAGCGCCGCAGCCGCCCCGACGAGCCCGTCGATCGGCCCGCCCGGGCGATAGCCGAGGACGACGTACAGCGCGCCGAGGAACCAGAGCGCGGTGAGGGTGACCGCCACCAGGCGGAGCTCGAACGTCCGGACTCGCACGGCCAGAGTCTAGCCGGGGGGCGTGTGGAGCCCGTGCGCGCGGACTGCCGCGCCGCCGGAAGTACCGGCCGCCGCGGGACCTTCGGACCATCGAAAGGTACCCCCGACGCGGCGAATGTTCTCCCATCGGGCGACCCCTCCGGACGTCACCGGAGCGGACTTCCCGCGGGCATCGACGAGCAGAGAGAGCCAGGGATCGTGGGACATGGCCGAGCATCGGCGCACCGGCGGTACCAGGGCCTCGGGACGTCCGTCCCGGGTCGCGGACTCGTGGGCGGCGGCCGCGGCGGGCTCCGCGGGCGGGTCTGGCTCGGTCACCTCCATGCCGCCGTCGATCCAGCCGACGTCCCCGGAGCCGGCCTTCCCCTGGCGCGACACGGCGACCCTGGCGACCTATCGCCTGCTCCTCCTGAGGGGCCTGTCGACTGACGAGGCGGCGAACCTCACGGCGTTCCTGTGCGGGCTGCCGATCGACGGCCAGCGCTGGAAGCTGATCGAGGTCAACCGGCTCCTGTTCCTCCGCCGGCTGGCCCAGACCGGCGCCTGGGGCGCCACGGACGGGACCGCACAACGAGCTCATTGAAACCGTAGCGTCGCAACGCGGCCTGCTCCCGCGTCAGCGACACGAGAACTCATCGAATCCATCCCCTGAAGCGGCGCCGAATCCTCCTCCCGGCGCCGCTTCAGGATTCTCCGGCCCGTCGAGTACGATCGCCGCGATGACCCGTCCGGTGATCACCTTCCTGAGCGATTTCGGCGCGGACGGTGCCGCCGCGATCTGTCGTGGGGTGATGCTCGGGATCGTCCCCGACGCCCAGATCGTCGACATCAGTCACTCCGTCCGGAAGTACGCCATCCGGGACGGCGCCTACCTGCTCTGGACGGCGCTGCCGTGGATGCCGGTCGGGACGCATCTCGCGGTGGTGGATCCCGGGGTCGGCACCGCCCGCCGCGCCATCGGGCTCCGGTCGGGCCGTGGCGACCACCTCGTCGGTCCGGACAATGGCCTGCTCATCGCGGCCGCTGAGGCGCTCGGCGGGATCGTCGAGGCGCGCGTGCTCGAGAACCCGTCCTACCTGCTCCCGGGCATGAGTCATACGTTCCACGGCCGCGACGTCTTTGCTCCGGCTGCCGCGTACCTCGCGGCCGGGCGCCCGTTCGCGGCAGTCGGCCCGGCGATCGATCGCACCAGCCTCGTGGAGCTCGAGCCGCCCGGCGCGGTGGTCAGCGCCGGCGGGCTCGAGTCGGCGGTCGTCTACGTCGACAGCTTCGGCAACCTCCGGCTGGCCGGCGGCCGGGAGGAGCTCGCCGCCGCGATCGGTCCGCTGGAGCCGGGACGGCGCCTGGCGGTGACCTTCGGTGCGGACGCCGGGGCCGGTTCGCGCCGCGAGACCGCCACCTGGTCGACGAGCTTCGGCCAGGTCGCGGCCGGCGATGCGCTGCTCTACGAGGACTCCTCGGGCCGGCTCGCCTTCGCCGACAACCAGGGAGACGCCGCTCGACGGCTGGGCCTCGCCCCCGGCGCGCACGTCCGGATCGAGCCGGCCTGATCGCGTCCGGCGACGGTGCCCGGCCCAGCCTGTCGTTTACACTCTGCCGGTTCCAGGAAGGAGGAGGACCCGATGATCCGGACCACCCTGCGGTCGGGCGCCGTCGCGCTGACCGCGTTGATCGCGGTCGCCGCCTGCAGCGGGAGCGCCGCCAGCCCGACGCCTGCACCGACGACCGCCCCGACGGCCGCGGCCTCGAGCGCGGCACCGCCCAGCCCGACCCCGAGCCCGAACGCATGTGCCAAGGAGAACCTGACCCTGGTCGCGCCGGGCAAGCTGACGGTCGGTACCGACAATCCGGCCTACCCGCCCTACTTCGCCGCGAGGACCGGCGGCAACACCCCGCCGTGGGATCCGTCGCAGGGCGATCCGACGACCGGCGAGGGCTTCGAGAGCGCCGTCGCCTACGCGATCGCCGACAAGCTCGGGTTCAGCGAGGACGAGGTCACCTGGGTGGTCGTCCCGTTCGCGAGCTCGTACGCTCCGGGACCGAAGACCTTCGACTTCGACGTCAACCAGGTCTCGTACACCACCGACCGGACGCAGACGGCGGACCTGTCGGACGGCTACTACTTCGGCCCGCAGACGGTGGTGACCCTGAAGACCAGCCCGTTCGCCAAGGCGACCACGGTGACCGAGCTCCAGGCCGCCAAGCTCGGGGCGCAGGTCGGAACCACGAGCTACGACGCGATCGTAGCGGGCATCAAGCCGACCAAGGACGCGAGCGTCTACGACTCGAACGACGCAGCGATCGAGGCGCTCAAGAACAAGCAGATCGACGGGATCGTCGTCGACCTGCCCACGGCGGACTACATCACCAACGTCCAGCTCGACGGGTCGGTCATCGTCGGCACCCTCGATCAGGGCACGCCAGAGCACTTCAGCGCCGTCCTGGCCAAGGGCAGCCCGTTGACGAGCTGCGTCAATTCGGCGATCAAGGCGCTGACCGACGACGGGACCCTGATGGCGCTGACGACGAAGTGGCTGCCGTTCAGCGGGACGCCGGTCCTGAAGCCCTGACCGCGCGCCGTTCGAGCGCGACGTGGCCGGCCTGCTCAACGGCCCGGGTGACTCCGGTGAGCTGATCGGCATCGGCGGTCCGACCGGGCCGCGGCTGACCCACGAACGTGGCGCCGGCGCGCTCCGGTCGACCGCGATCGCCGCGGTCAGCACCGTCGTCTTCCTCGGCGTCATCGCCTGGATCGTCGTCAACTCGCCCGGCTGGCCCGCGGTCCAGCGTTCCTTCTTCGACGGCAAGGTCTTCGCCGAATCGTGGCCGGTCATCGTCAAGGCGTTCTGGATCAACGTCCAGCTGTTCCTCATCGCCGAGGTGTTCATCCTGGCCCTTGGCCTCGTGGTGGCGGTCCTGCGCAGCGTCCCGGGGCCAGTCTTCTTCCCGGTCCGCGCGCTCGCCACGATCTATGCCGACGTGTTCCGGGCCCTGCCCGGCCTGCTGGTCATCTACATCCTGGGGTTCGGGATCCCCGGCCTCGGTCTCGCCGGCGTCCCCGTCGACCCGTTCCTCTACGCGGTCCTCGCCCTGACGCTGATCTACTCGGCGTACGTGTCGGAGGTCTACCGGGCCGGGATCGACTCGGTCCATCCGAGCCAGGAGGCGGCCGCGCGATCGCTCGGGCTGTCCCGCTTCCAGGCCCTCCGGTACGTGATCCTGCCGCAGGCGGTTCGGCGGGTGATCCCGCCGCTCCTCAACGACTTCATCGGGCTCCAGAAGGACACCGTCCTGGTGTCGTACATCGGGGTCGTCGAGATCTTCCGGCAGTCGCAGATCCGCAGCGCCGCGACGTTCAACTTCACGCCCTACGTCGTGACCGCCCTCGTGTTCATCGTGGTCACGATCCCGCTCGCCCGACTGACGGACGTGCTCATCGCCCGGGACCGGCGGCGCGGCGCGGCGAGCGCCCGATGACGACCAGCACCGGAGGCGTGCCGGCGACGGTCCCGGCGGTCCTGATCGAAGGGCTGCGCAAGTCGTTCGGCAAGCTCGAGGTCCTCCGCGGCATCGACCTGAGCGTCGACCAGCACGAGGTCGTCTGCCTGATCGGCGCGTCGGGCTCCGGCAAGTCGACCCTCCTGCGCTGTGTCAACCTCCTCGAGCCGATCGACGCCGGGCGGATCACGATCGAGGGCGACGAGATCTCGCGACCCGGTGTCGACGTCAACAAGATCCGGCGGCGGATCGGGATCGTGTTCCAGGCGTTCAACCTGTTCCCGCACATGAGCGTGCTCGACAACGTGACTCTGGCGCCCCGGAAGGTCCTCCGGACGCCACCCGACGAGGCCGCGTCACAGGCGACGGCCCTCCTCACCCGGTTCGGCCTGGCCGACAAGCGCACCGAGTTCCCGGACCGGCTATCGGGCGGTCAGCAGCAGCGGGTCGCCATCGTCCGCGCCCTGGCCATGCACCCCGACCTGCTCCTCCTCGACGAGATCACGAGCGCCCTCGATCCCGAGCTCGTGGCCGAGGTGCTGGGCGTCGTCCGCGAGCTCGCGGAGGGCGGGATGACGATGCTCATCGCGACCCACGAGATGGGCTTCGCCCGGGACGTCGCGAGCCGCGTCTGCTTCCTCGACGCCGGCCGGATCCTCGAGGAGGGGCCACCCGACCGGATCTTCCGCCAGCCGACCGAGGCCCGGACCCGTCAGTTCCTCGATCGGGTCATCGCCGCCGGCCGGATGTCCTGAGCCGTCGAACCGCGAGCGCCGATCGGCCCGCGGCAGGCATCGACGAAGACCGCCCACAGCCGCTCGAACTCGGCCGGCGTCGATTCCTGTCGCTCGGGGTGGCACTGGACCCCGAACAGGAAGCGACCGTCCGCCGCCTCGACGCCTTCGACGAGATCGCCGGCCGGGCTCGAGGCCCAGGCGCTGGCGACGAGACCGGGCGCCAGGTCGGATGCCCGGACGCCCTGGTGGTGGTACGTGTTGACCTCGGTCGCGCCGACGACCCGGGCCGGCGAGAGGACCCGGGCGAGCCGGGTGCCGGGCACGAGCCGCGTCGCGTGCGTCCTCGCCGGGCCGTGGCCCCAGGCCGCCCCGGCGTGACCGCCGACGTCCTGGAGCAGCCCGCCGCCCGAGAACACGTTGATCGCCTGGAACCCGCGGCAGATGCCCAGGACCGGTAGCGAACGGGCCGCCGCGGCCGTCCAGGCGGCGGCCTCGAGGGCGTCGCGTTCGGGCTCGATGTCGACCGAGCCACGATTCGGCACCCCGTAGCGCGCCGGCTCGATGTCGGCGCCACCGGACAGGAGGAGGCCGTCCATGGTCCGCAGCGCCTCGTCCCGCGCCGCGGCGTCGGTCGCGGCGTCGAGCGGCACCGGCTCGCCGCCGTGACGGCGGATCCCGTCGAGGTACAGCTCGTTCTTGCGAGCCGCGATCTCGGGCTCCTTCTGGCGGCTCGCAACGGCCAGCGTGATGACGATCCTCGGTCGATCCATCCGTTGAGGATAGCGATCCCGGTCAGAGCCCGAGCAGGCGCCCCAGGTTGATGGGCTGGAGGCCGTTGCCGGCGAGCCCGTCGACGATGCCGGGCAGCGCCGCCAGCGTGTTCGGACCGTCGAGGTGGAGGCGGACGATCGAGCCCGGCTGCGCCTGGGCGGCCACCTTCGTCACGATGTCGTCGGCGGTCGGGCCGCCGGCCGACTCCGGCGTCAGGTCCTCCGGGTCGACGTCCCAGAGCACGGTGTACGGGAAGCCTGCTCCCGCCGCGGCGGCCCGGACGATGGCGTTCTGGGCCCCGTCGGGCGGTCGGAACAGCGGCCTGGTGGTGCTGCCGGTGGCGGCCGCGATGGCGGCGTCCGCGCGCTGGAGCTGGTCGACGATGGCCGAGCGACCGAGGCCGGTCAGGTCGGGCCGGCTCCACGTCCCGTCGCCGACCGTGAACAGGTCGGGATGGGCGGCGATCGCGGTCAGCAGCGCCTCGGTTCCCGGATCGGCGACCGACTCGCCGGTCGTGAAGAAGCTGGCCGGGACATGACGGTCGACCAGCCAGCTCACGATCGCGGTCGCCGACGCCGACGGTCCGCCCAGGTCGAAGGTCAGGACCGCGACGTTCGAGCTGC
This sequence comes from uncultured Chloroflexia bacterium, assembly GCA_963813705.1. Classification (GTDB taxonomy): domain Bacteria; phylum Chloroflexota; class Limnocylindria; order Limnocylindrales; family CSP1-4; genus Chersky-267. Next base: position 308,490 of record CAWFAH010000011.1, on the reverse strand, counting down.
GGGCGCCGTGGGTGACCAGCAGCCCAGTGCCGTCGGCCGGCGGGCTGGCGATCGGGCCGACGCTGACCGACGGCTGCGGTGTCGGCGAGGCCGGCGGCGGCGATTCGACGCCCTCCTCGTAGGTGATCCCGGGGGTCAGCGACAGTTTCCAGCCGACCTCGATCCGGTTCGGGTCGTACTTCGGGCTCTCGGGATCGAGGCTCGGGTACCGCGCCCGGTTCCAGTAGGCGATGCTCCGACCCGTCGTCTTGAACCGCTTGGCGATCGTGAGCAGGCTGTCGCCCGGCTTGACGGTGTAGACGATCGGGGTGGGGAGGGGCTTCGGGGTCGGGGTCGGCGGGACCGTTGGGCTCGGGACGGGCGTCGGGCTCGGGCTGGCCGTCGGCGGCGGCGGCTCGACCGACTTGGGCGGGCGGGTCGGCAGGTCGCCGAGGCCGCATCCGGCAACCGCGAGGGCCAGGCCGAGGCCGGCGGCGAGCGGGCGGATCCGGAGCGTTCCGAGGCGCCTCATCAGCGCCAGTGTGACGAAACCGGCACCGGCGTGGTAACGCGACCTCAGTCCGGCACGATCGCCACGGACGGCGGGTCGACCGGCGTGGGCTCCTGGAGGGAGACTTCGGCCGCCAGCTCGAGGCCCTCGGCGGCCGTCGCGATCCGGCCATTGCCGGTCCGCTTGGCGACGTAGCACGCCCGGTCGGCGGCGAGGAGGACCTCCTCGGCCGTCGCGCCGTCGACCGGGAAGCTGGCCAGCCCGATCGACGCCGAGACCGTCGCTCCGAGCCCGGCCCAGGGGGCCAGGTCCGAGACCCGGCGAACGGCATCTCTTGCCCGGTCGGCGACCCGCAGCGCCCCGCTTCCGTCGGTGCCGGGGAGGAGGAACGTGAACTCGTCGCCGCCGTAGCGGAAGACATGGTCGGTGTCGCGCCCGGCGCGGAGGAGCGCGTCGGCGATCGCCCGGAGCAGCTGGTCTCCGGCCTGGTGGCCGAGCTCGTTGTTGACGGTCCGGAAGTCGTCAAGGTCGAGCATGATCAAGCTGAACGGCGTGCCCTCGCGGGTGCGCTGGGCCAGGAACTCCTGGAACGTGCCGTGGTTGAGCAGCCCGGTCAGGTCGTCCGAGCGGGCCCGGATCTCGACGGCCCGATGGATCTCGGCGTTGTTCAGCGCGATCGAGACCTGGGCGGCGAAGAGCTTCACCAGCTCGAACTCCTCCTCGTCGAAGCGGTGCTCCCGCCCGAGGCGCTCGAGGGTGAGCACGCCGGCCACCCCTTCGCGGCCGCGCAGCGGGACGACGATGAGGCTGCCGTCGACCGGCCCGGTCGAGTCGAACTGGAGGACCCGCGGGTCGGCGAGCTCGTCGACCACGAGCTGCGGCTCGTTGTGCTGGAGGACCCAGGTCGCGACGCCGGTCTCGCCCGGCTCCCACGGCTGGAGGTAGTCCTCGGCGTTGACCCCCCGCGCGGTCAGCGGCGTGAGCACGTTCGCGCGCCGGTCGTAGACCTCGATCGAGATGTTGTCGTAGCTGACGAGGTTCCCGAGGCGGTCGGTGATCTTGTCCAGGACGCCGACCGGGTCGAGCGTCGTCAGGATCGACTCGGTGATCTGGAGGAGCTCGCGCTGGTTCCGCAGCTGCCGCTCCAGCGCGGCTGACCGCTCGCGCAGCAGCTGGGTCGAATTGGCGTTCACGAAGGCCTGGGCGGCGAAGCTGGCGTAGATCTCGAGCAGGCGCAGGTCGTCGTCGGAGAACTGGTCGAGGCCGAGCTTCGAAAGGACGAGGACGCCGAGGACCTGGTCGTCGAACAGCATCGGCGCGAGGAGCATCGACTCGTCGAGGTCGTCCTGCGTCCCGGGGATCGTCTCGGCGCGCGGGTCATGCGCGGCGTCGGGCAGGTTCTGGGCGATCCCGCTCGCGGCGACCCAGCCGGTGATCCCGACCCCGATCCCGATCCGGAGCTGCTCGGGTGTCTCCTCGATGTACTCGCCGACCTGGCCCTTGAAGGCGACCGGGACGAGGTCGTCGGCCACGATCCGATAGACGCGCACATTGTGGTAGTCGATCAGCTGCTGGAGCTCGGTCGCGATGGCCATCCCGATCTCGCGCTCGCTGGTCAGCCGGTTGAGCCGGTTGCCGAGCTGCTGGATCGACTGCAGCTGCGCAGCCCAGGTGGTCATCCGGGCGACGTCGGCGGCCGACGTCCCGTCACGATCTGTGCCCGCTGCCGCGCCGGTTCGGCGGCTGGCGATCAGGGGCGCCGGGGTTCGACCCCCGCGGGACTGGCGGCCGGGGCTCGCGCCGGCCGGCAGCGTGAGCCCGATCGAGCTGCCCTCGGCCGCGTCGAGGAAGCGCTGCAGGTCGCCCATCCGATAGCGCCGGTCACCGCGCGGATTGATCCGGTAATAGCGCAATCGGCCCTGATCGCTCCACGCCCGAATCGTGTTCGGGTGAACGCCGAGCAATCGGGCCGCCTTGGTCACCGAGAGGGTTGCATCCGTCGGGCGGTCGATGAGCAATTTGGGCTGGCTTCATGAGGAAATGTGAACTGGCCAACCCAGCCTACGGAACCTCACAGTTCCTCTCCATAGGACGAACGTACGCGGGCCCCGGCGGCCGAACGGCTCAGCCCTCGGGCGGTCGTTCGCCGCGGCCCGATGCGGTCAGCCGAAGGTAGGCGAGCGTGGCCACCACGGTCACGACCGCGATGAGGACGACGAGCGCCACCGCCAGGACCGGCTCACCGACGAGCCCGGGTCCCTCGCCGGGGCTCCTGGTGTCGCCGGCCGTGCCGGGCGAGGGGCTCGGCGACACCGCCAGGACCGACGCCGGGACGACGACCGCCCAGAACGTCCGGACGACCGCCCAGGCCAGCCCGACGGCGAGCAGGGCGAGCCCGGCCACGAGCAGCCCGGCCGCCGCCAACGGCCGGCCACGGCGACCGCCGGCCAGCAGCTGCATCGCCTCGGTCGGCTCGACGGTGGACAGCACGAGCGGCCGGCCGAGGCCCTCGGTGAGGAGCGTGGATCCGTCCGGTTGCCGCTCCGGGACGCCGAGGATCGTCGCGTGCTCGACCGCGGAGACCTGCTCGATCCGGAGCCGGACGGGCGTCTCCGGCGGGGTCCCCTCGGGCACCCGGTCGCGCGCGTCGGCGGCGGTGCCGATCGATTCACGGGGCAGGACGACCAGGCCGGCGGACAGCCGCGACCCGTCGATCGCCAGGGTGGCCAGACCCTCGCGAACCTCGAACGGCACGACCTGGATGTCCTCCTCCAGGATCGACCAGCTGCCCCGCCGGCGGGCCTCGAGTCGCCGGCGCCGGAAGACGAGCGGGCGCTGGTGCTCGTCGGGGAAGTCAGCCTCGCTGTCGATCCGGCCGTCGATCCGGACGTAGCGCCGCGTCCCGGCGGCCGCCAGCCGCTCGGCTTCCTCGATCGTCGCGGTCGGCGTCGTGGCCAGCAGCCGCCCGATACGATAGGCCGGTCCGAACGACCGGAGGACGAGCGCCCCACCGACCAGGGCGGCGGCACCCGCGGCGACGACGAGGAGGGGCTCCACGAGCCGGGATGATACCGGCGCAGGCCATGAAAGGGCCCAGAGGAACCTACCCGGCGCGTGGGCGTTGATGCGATCGCCGCCGTTAGCGCTGTTCGGCCCCTCCGGGCTGGGGATAACGCTACGGCCGCGCCGGCAGCGCGGTCAACCGTCGCCGTCCACCGAATTCGACGCCGGACCGCGGCTTGTCCACCGCTCGTCCACAGCGCGACGCACAACCCGGCGAATGGTTCATTCGCTCAATGGCAGGCTGCCCGCGTCTCGTCAGTTGCCGGCGGCCCGCCCGGTTCGGGGGTCGAGCGCCGTGAGCTGGCCACCGTAGCTCGTCAGGACGAGCCGGCCACCGACGAGCTCCACGTCGGTCACGACGTCGGAATGGGCCACCCGCCAGGCCACCTCGCCGTCGGGCAGGAGGGCGAACGTCTCGACCTCGGCCTGGACGATCAGGTGCGGCAGGCGCGACGAGCCGATGACGGCCTGGACCGGCGACCCGGAGCGATGAGTCCAGCGCAGCTCGCCGGTTCGTGCCGTGAAGGCGTAGGTCACGAAGCCGTACTTCACGACGAGCAGGCCCTCGCTGTCCCAGACGAGCCCGGCCGGATCGTCGAAGACCGGCGAGGCCAGGCGGACGGTCCACGGCCCGGCGGGCGTCTCGACCCGGAGCTCGGCCCGGCACATCCGCTCGAACGCGGGCGAGACGACGGACCCCAGATCCGTGAGCGGACCGCCGCTCTCGGTCAGGGCGAAGACTGCGGGACCCTCGGCGCTGCCGGCCCACCGGAAGCGGACACGGACGCCGCCGGGATAGTCGACGGCCGCGTGGCGCGGCTCGGCGGTCACCCCGCCGGCGAGGAGCTCGACTCCAGCACGGGCTCCGCCGGCGGTCGCTCCTCGCTGATCGGGGCGACCGTCGCGTTCGACAGCGTCCGCAGCGTGGCCGGTGAGACCGGGAACACGGCGGTCGGCGTTCCGGCCGCGGCCCACACGACGGGGTAGCGTCCGAGATCGGGATCCATGACCGCCCGGACCGGCTGGCTGTGGCCGATCGGCGGGATCCCACCGATGGTGAAGCCGGTCAGCTCGTTCGCCTCGCGCGCGCTCGCCCGGCGGACGTCCTTCTCGCCGGTGACCGCCGCCAGCCGGGCCAGGTCGACGCGGTTCGGGCCCGACACGAGGCACAGGATCGGCTGGAGCCCGCCGTCCTCGTCGGGCGCGACGAAGACGAGCGACTTGACGATCTGGCCGAGCTCCGCGCCCACCGCGACCGCGGCCTCCTGGGCGGTGTGGGTCGACTCGTCGAAGACGCGGATCTCGAGGCTGACGCCCTTCCGGGCGGCCGCCTCCCGGACGCGCTGGATCCCGGGATGATCGGCGGGCTCGGACACGGCGGGAGTCTACCATCGGGCAGTCGGGTAGCATCGCCCGCGTGGACGCGATCCTGTTCGATTGGGACGGCACCCTGGCCGACACGCTCGGGTCGATCTACCGCGCGAACGTCGCGGTGATGGCCGCTCTCGGGCTGCCGTTCGACGTCGAGGCGTATCGCCGCCACTTCGCGCCGGACTGGCGGGTGATGTACGAGCGGCTCGGCGTGCCGGCGGATCGTCTCGACGAGGCGAACGAACGCTGGTGGGCGGCCCTCGATCCCGCCGCCACCACGCTCTTCCCGGGCGTTCGGCCGGCGCTCGAGCGACTGGCCGCCACGGGTCGCCCGCTCGGGATCGTGACCGCCGGACGGAGCGATCGGGTCGCGGCCGAGCTGCGCGACCTGGAGCTCGAGGGCCTGTTCGGGGCGGTCGTCTACGGCGACGACCTCGTCGCCCAGAAGCCCGACCCGGCCCCGCTCCGCCTGGCGCTTGCGCGGCTCGGCTTCGCCGGCCGCGCGGCGGACGCGGTCTACGTCGGGGACACGCCGGACGACATGCGCATGGCCGTCGCGGGCGGCGTCCGGGCGGTCGGGATCGAGTCGATCCTCGGGACGCCGGCCGAGCTGCGCGCGGCCGGCGCGCACGAGACGGCGGGCACGGCGGTCGAATGGATCGACCGCCACGTCGACTCGACCCCGTCGGCCGCGACGACCGACGCTGCGGCCGGCTAGACAGCCGCCGATGAAGGCGCTGATCGTCGCGGCCGGCAGCCCTCCGGACCGGGCCGAGCTTGACCGGGCGTGGCCGGGCTGGGCAGTTGGGCTCGACCTGGTGGTCGCGGCGGATGCCGGGGCCGAGACCGCCGACGCCCTCGGGCTCCGCGTCGACCTGGCCGTCGGCGACTTCGATTCCATCAGCCCGGACGCCCTGGCCCGGCTGCGCGCCGCCGGTGTCACGATCGACACCGCCCCGGCGGCCAAGGACGAGTCCGACACCGAGCTGGCCATCCGGGCGGCGCTCGACCGCGGCGCCGATGAGCTGACCATCGTGGGCGGGCTCGGCGGACGGGTCGATCACCTGCTCGCCGACGTCGGGCTCCTGGCGCTGCCAGCCCTCGACGGCCGCCGCGCCGAGCTGCTCGACGGGCGGTCGCGCGTCCGGCTCCTCCGCGGTCCGGGCACGCTCGACCTGGCCGGCCGGCCGGGCGATCTCGTGTCGCTCCTGCCGCTCGGACCGGGGGTCGACGGCGTCACGACCCACGGTCTCGCCTGGACCCTCGTCGACGAGCCACTGCCGGTCGGGCCGGCGCGCGGGCTGTCGAACGTCCGCAGCGCGCCGATCGCCGGCGTCGCGCTGCGGTCAGGGCTCCTCCTGGTCGTCGAGACCGTCGCCCCGCCGACCTCTGCTAGGCTGCCCTGATGAGCACGCCAGGCGTCGGCGACCGGGCTCCCGAGGTCGCCCTGCCGGACGACAACGGGACGATCCACCGCCTGTCCGAGCAGCACGACCGATGGACCCTGGTCTACTTCTATCCCGAGGACGACACGCCCGGCTGCACCACCGAGGCCTGCCAGTTCCGCGACCTCGACGAGGACATCCGCGACGAGGGCGCCCAGGTCTGGGGGATCAGCCCCGACGGGGCGGCCAGCCACCGCCGCTTCCGCGACAAGTTCGCCCTGCCGTTCACCCTGCTGTCGGACGAGGACCACGCGGTCGCCACGACCTACGGCGCGTGGGGCCTCAAGAAGAGCTACGGCCGCGAGTACGAGGGGATCATCCGCTCGAGCTTCCTCGTCGATCCGGCCGGGCGGATCGCCCGGTCCTGGCCGCGGGTGAAGGCCGACGGTCACGCCGCCGAGGTGCTGGCCGCGCTCGCCGAGGCGAAGGCCGCTGCTGCCGGCTGACGCGGGAGGAAGGGTGGCGGACACGAAGGGAGGCCTCGCCCGTGGGGGGAGACGAGCGAAGCCTCGGCCACGATTGTACGGAACGGCGCTCGTTGTGCAAGACCGTTCCGCGACGATCCTGTTGATGCACCCGCCACGAGTCGACCGACCATGACGGGCGCCGCCGTGCCGCCGGAGCCCGCCCCGGGCGCGACCGATCACGACTGGCGGCCGGGCCGGTTCATGGTCATCGTGGCCCACCCGGACGACGCCGACTTCGGACCCGCTGCGACGGCCGCGCGCTGGATCGATGCCGGCTCGGTCGGCTGGCTGGTGTGCTGCACGAGCGGCGACCAGGGCGGCGAGGACCCGGACGCCGACCCGCTCGTCCTGGCGGCCACGCGCGAGGAAGAGCAGCGGGCCGCCGCCGCGATCGTCGGGTACGCGGGCGTCACCTTCCTCCACCAGCCCGACGGCGCGCTCGCCAACGACCTTCCGCTGCGCGAGCAGCTCGTCCGCGAGATCCGGACGTTCCGGCCGGACGCGGTGCTCACCCAGGACCCCGAGGTTGTCGTCTACCCGGACGGCGGGATCAACCACACCGACCACCGCGCGGCCGGGATCGCCGCGATCGACGCCGTCTACCCGGCGGCGCGCAACCCGATGGCCTTCCCGTGGCTCGCCCGCGAAGGCCTGGCGGCGCACCGCGTCCGTCGCGTCTATCTCTTCTGGACGACGGCCCCGAACGCCTGGATCGACGTCTCGGCCACGATCGACCGGAAGGTCGACGCGCTGCGCGCCCACGCCAGCCAGATCCGGGATCCCGACGGGCTGGCCAAGCGGATCCACGAATGGGCCGCCGGCGATGGGGTGCGGATCGGCGTCGCGGCGGCCGAGGACTTCCGGCTCACGGTCATCGACGACGACGAGGACGAGGCGCCGCTCCCGGCCTGATCGACGGGTCGCAGCGCCTCAGGGCTGGAGCAGCAGCGGCCGGATCCTGCCCCAGGCGTTCCACAGGTCGGTCAGGCCCTCGGCCCGGTCCCGGAGCAGGGCGACGAGCTCGCCGAGGGTCAGCCCGCCGGCCGCCCCCGCCAGGAACTCGCCCGCCGCGACCGCGACCCCGCGATAGAGCTCGGCCGTTTCGGCATCGCTCGGCCAGCGCCGGATTCGCATCGGGTCGAACCCGGCATAGCCGACCGCCAGCGACAGGTCGCGCTGACCCGGGACGCGGCCGTCGACGAACCCGCCGAGCCCATCGAAGCGGTAGCCGAACGAGGCGAGCGCGGTGGCCACGTCGCGACACTGGGCCGGGCTGAACAGCGCCCAGAACGGGTGATCGGCCGGGAACTCGAGCGCCGAGGCCTCGATCGCCCGGGCGAGGATCGCGTCGACGAGCCCGCTCAGCGCGAGCTGCCAGTGGCGCCGCTCGGTCGGCGCCGCGCCGGCCAGGGCGGTGACCACCCGGTCCATCGCGTCGCGATCGCCGCGGAGGAGCTTGAGGATGGCCGGCTCCTCGTCGCCGAAGACCCGGACGGGTGCCTCCTCGTCGAACGGCCGCCCGCCGGCTTCGAGGTCGATCCCGCCGAGAAGGCGGGGCCGGGTGGCCTCCCCCTCCTCGACCTCGGGGTGGACGCGCCCGGCGATCCGGTCCTGCTCGGCCTCCTCGCAGGCCGCGAGCGCCTCGCGGGCGGCCAGGCAGGCCGCGGCGGCGGATTCGGCGTTGATCCGGGCTGCATCGGCCTGCAGGTTGAGCCGTTCGATGTCGGCGACCATGACCGCCGCGGCCTGGCGCTCGCGGGCGGCCTCCGCCTCGGCTTCCTGGGCGGTCCGGTTGATCCGGTCGATCTCCTGGAGCCAGTCACGAGCGGCCGCCTCGACCGCCTCACGGGCGACGGCGTCGGCATTCGCCCGCCGGAAGCCCGTCCAGGCGACCTCCTTGGCGGTGCGCACGGCGCGCGGGTCGGCGACGGACGTGGCGCGCTCGCTCCGTCCGACGTGCTCGTCATAGGCGCGCTGGGCTTCGCGCGCCCGCTCGGCGGCCGCCTGGGCGGCCTCGCCGAGGCGCTCCGCGAGGGCGCACCGCTCCTCGGCGACCCGGCGCTCCTCGGCGCAGGCGTCGGGCCCCGTCATCGGGCGCTCGACCGCGCTGCCGTGACGTCCGCCGTCTCGGGGTCGTCAAGGGCGGCCGTGTCGACGATCCGCCCGGCGCGCCGGGCGAGCGGGATGGGATCGCGCATCGGATCGGCCAGTGGATCGGGTCGGACGGGGATCGCGACGGGGGGTCGCGGCGGCGGCGCAGAGCGAACGGGCGTTCGGTCGAGGTCCGGCGGGCGGAGGATCGCCGGGTCGGCCGGGCCGCCGTGGGCCGCCGGCGCGTTCGATCCGGGTGGGACGAGGCCGGACAGGGTGGCCGCCGGGCGGCGCGGCACCGCTTCGGTCGACACGGTCACCCGGACCTCGCGGGGGGCGGGCGGCCGGGCCCGGATCACGATCGACAGTGCGGCGCCGGTCGCGATCCCCAGGACCAGGCCGAGCGCCAGGAAGGCGAACTCGCTCGCGGTCACGTCTCCATCCTCTCGTCGTGGCCCGGGAGGGCAGGGCCGGACGGACCCGGACCGAGGGTAGCTGCGACGATCGAGGGCGTCAACTCGCCGGACCGCCGTCCGCCGAGGGGTCGGCACGTGCAGGCCGTCGGTCGGCGATGGTAAATTCGACCCGGTCGGCGCCCCCGCGTCGCACCGTCCCGCCTCTCCGAGCCGACCGCAGGGAAAGGCACGACCTCCGCTTGGCCATCGACCCGAACCAGGAATTCCTCGTCCAGCCCGTCGATGCCTCCTGGCTCCAGTGCAACATCGAGTGCCAGGAGGCCTGCCCCGTCGGCACGAACTGCCGGGGCTACCTCAACCTCGCCGCCGAGGGCCGGTTCGAGGAGGGCTACATCCTGTCCCGCGACCCGAACCCGGTCGCGGCGATGTGCTCGTACGTGTGCTCGGCGCCATGCGAGCGGGCGTGCCGCCGCGGCGACATCGACCGGCCGCTGGCGATCCGGGCGATGAAGCGATTCCTCGTCGAGTGGCACGAGGCCTCCGGGATCCCCGACGCGATGCCCGCGATCGAAGCCCGCCCGGAGCGGGTCGCGGTCGTCGGCGCCGGGCCGGCCGGGCTGGCGGTCGCCCGCGAGCTCGCCCTCAAGGGCTTCGCGGTCACCGTGCTCGACAGCCTGCCCTATGCCGGCGGGACGATGCTCATCGGCGTGCCCGCCTTCCGCCTCCCGCGCGAGGCGATCGAGATGGACGTCCGGCTGATCGAGCGCCTCGGGGTCACCTTCCGGTTCAACACGACGGTCGGGGTCGACGTGACCTTCGACCAGCTCCAGCACGACTTTGACGCGGTCGCCATCACCGCCGGGGCGATGGATGCCGTGGCGCTCGACGTGCCCGGCGGCGATCTCGAGGGGGTCGACTACGGGGTCGACTTCATGAAGAAGGCGAACCTCGGCCAGGAGATCGACCCCGGCCGCGACGTCGTCGTCATCGGCGGCGGCTACACCGCCATGGACTGCTCGCGGACGAGCCTGCGCCACGGCGCCGAGCACGTCACGATCGCCTACCGGCGGACGCGGTCCGAGCTCGTCGTGGACGAGGAGGAGCTCGGCGAGACCGAGCGCGAGGGCGTCCGGATGGAGTTCCTGGCCAGCCCGATCGAGGTCCTCGGCGAGGACGGTCACGTCACCGCGGTCCGGTTCATCCGCAACCGGCTCGGTGAGCCGGACGCGTCGGGCCGCCGGTCGCCGGTCCCGATCCCGGGCTCGGAGTTCACGATCAAGGCGGACACCGTGATCCCGGCGGTCTCGCAGGCGGCCGACCTGACGTTCCTGCCGGTCGAGGCGACCTTCGAGGTCAACCGGGGCCGGGTGAAGGTCGACCCGGCCACGTACGCGACCAACGTCCGCGGCGTGTTCGCCTGCGGCGACTTCGTGACCGGCCCGACGACCCTCATCGAGGCGGCCGGACACGGCAAGAAGTGCGCCTACGCGATCGATCGCTATCTGACCGGCCAGACCGACGTCTCGGTCGCCGCCAACGTCAAGATCACCAGCTCGTGGCGGCACGACATGCCCGAGTTCTACGACGTGCTGCCACGCCAGCACATCCCGATGATGCCGCTCGACCTGCGGATGCCGTCGACCGATCCGGCGGTCAACTTCACGACCCCGGTCGAGCTCGGCTACACGACCAACCAGGCGGTCGCCGAGTCGACCCGTTGCCTGATGTGCAACTTCAACATCTGGTTCGACCCGTTCCGCTGCGTGCTGTGCGGGGCGTGTGCCGACGTCTGTCCCGAGGGCGTCATCCACATGGTCGACGTCAACCAGCTCAAGAGCGAGGGCCTCCTGCCGGAGATCGAGGAAGCCTACGGCTGGGACCAGGGCGCGGCGATGATCCTCGACGAGGAGCGCTGCATCCGCTGCGCGTTGTGCGTCAAGCGATGCCCGTTCGACGCCATTACGATGGAGCGGTTCGAGCTCCAGGAGATCTCGACCGACGGTCGGCTCTACAAGGAGTCGTATCGCGATGCCCAGCTCGCGGGGACCGCGGGCGTGGCCGGAGGAGCCAGGTGAGTTTCCTCGAGCGAGTGGACCAGTCCATTCGCCGCAGCCCGGTCTGGCGCTCGTTGTTCCGTCAGCCCTACCCCAGCGACGAGCGGTCGCGGGCGTACGCGGTGATGAACAACGTCTTCCTGCACATCCACCCGGTGCGGGTCCGCCAGCACGCGGTCAAGTTCGCCTACACGTTCTGCCTCGGCGGCCTGAGCTTCTTCCTGTTCCTCGTCCTGACCGTGACCGGCGTCTACCTGATGTTCTTCTACGTCCCCTCGGCGACCCAGGCCTACTCGAACATCCTGTCGATCCAGAGCGAGGTCACGTTCGGGCTGCTGACCCGCAACATCCATCGCTGGGCCGCCCACCTGATGGTCTTCTTCGTCTTCCTGCACATGATGCGGGTCTTCTACCACGGGGCGTACAAGCCGCCGCGCGAGTTCAACTGGGTCGTCGGGGTCGTGCTGCTGTTCGTCACGGTGATGCTGAGCTTCACCGGCTACCTCCTGCCGTGGGACCAGATCGCCTACTGGGCGATCACGATCGGCACGAACATGGGTGGCTACGCCCCGCTGTTCAACACGCCGACGAAGCTCCTCCTGCTCGGCGGGCTCGAGGTCGGCCAGAACACGCTGCTGCGCTTCTACGTGCTCCACATCATGGTCTTCCCCCTGCTCGCGGCGATCTTCCTGGCGGTGCACTTCTGGCGCATCCGCAAGGACGGTGGCATCAGTGGGCCGCTCTGATGTCTGACGTCAAGACACCGCAGGAGCCCAGAGTCGTCCTGCCGGTCGATCCGACGCGGCGGACGGAGATCGACAAGCAGCGGGTGCCGATGTCGGCCCGGCCGTACCGGTTGCTCGCGCTCGTCAAGCAGGACGCCGTCGTCCGGGTCCAGAAGGAGCCCGACGACACGGTCATGACCTGGCCGCACCTGCTGACGATCGAGTTCCTCGCCGGCGGCATCATGTCCGTCTTCCTGCTCCTGATGGGCGTGTTCGTGAACGCGCCGCTCGAGGAGCTGGCGAACGGGAGCGTGACGCCGGCCGTGGCCAAGGCGCCGTGGTACTTCCTCGGCCTCCAGGAGCTGCTCGCCTACTTCCACCCGACGGTCGCCGGCGTGCTCGTGCCGACGTTCGTCCTCGTCGGGGCGGCGTTCATCCCGTACGTCGACCGGGGCAACCTCCAGGCGTTCCGGCCGTCCGAGCGCAAGACGGCCGTCGTCCTGTTCTCGATCTTCTGCGTGGTCGGGCTCACCCTGACCTTCGTCGGCATCTTCTTCCGCGGCGCCGGCTACTCGTTCCAGGCGCCGTTCGTCACCCCGTTCGCATTCCACTTCAACCTGTAGGCCAGGAAACGGATCCCCCATGAGCAACTACCAGGTCGAACCCGTCAGCCGCCCGCAGGCGCTCTCCAAGGAGGCGATCAAGGCGCTGCGCCACGAGCAGGTCCAGGGCCTGTCGCGCCGGACGCTCCTCCGGACGTCGATCGGCGCCGCGATCGGGCTGTGGCTCCTCGAGCTCAGCGCCGGAACGCTCGGCTTCCTGTGGCCGGCGATCGCGAGCGGGAACCGGAGCCAGGTCCGCGTCGGGACGCTCGCCGAGGTCAAGACGGCGAACTCGTCGCTGCCGATCGACCAGGGCTTCCCGGCCTACTACCAGGACGCGAAGTCGTTCGTGGTCCTGATCGACCCCTCGCGCCAGGAGTTCGTCCCGGGCGCCGACACCACCGGCGACGGGACCGCGCTGAACGTCCGGGCGATGTACCAGCGCTGCCCGCACCTCGGCTGCAAGCCGAACCCGTGCCTCAAGAACTTCTGGATCGAGTGCCCGTGCCACGGCTCGCGCTACGACCGGCTCGGCACGAAGGCGCTGGGACCGGCGTACGGGCCCGCGCCGCGCGGGCTGGACCGCTTCTCGGTCATCGTGAAGTCCGACCAGGCGCTCTACGTCGACACGCTGAAGATCACGCTCGGCCCGCTGCCCGTCGCGCTCGGTCAGCCGGGGCTGATCCCGCCGAAGTCGGCGACCGGCTGCATCTGATCGCCTTGACCGACCGAACCGCTCCCCGAGGACGCGCATGACCGACCCGACCGGGACCGACCCGGAGCAGCGACTCCCCGCTCGGCGCCCGCCGAGCGAGCCCGCCCCGGTCGAGCGGTTCGCCGCGCCCCCGAGCGCCCATCAGCTCGCCCTGACGCCGGAACGCGCCGCCGGGATCGTCCGCCAGAGCGGCAACGCCCGCTGGGTCGGCTTCCTCGCCGTCCTGATCGTGGTCCTGTTCGTGATCGTCTACTACTTCTACGAGCTTGGCGTGCCCGGGATGGCGAACACGAGCCGGCTAACCGCCGAGTCTTCGGCCCAGGCGGTCACCTCCGTCGAGCGCGGCTACAACCTCTTCCAGGCCAACTGCGCCCGGTGTCACGGCGCGAGCGGCCAGGGCGGTATCGGCCCGGTGCTCAACGACCAGATGAAGCTGGCGACCCACCTCACGACCCAGTACATCAACAACGTCCTGTCGGTCGGCGGCCGCTACGTCTGCGGCAACCCGGACAGCCTCATGCCGGTCTGGGCGGCGACCGGGGGCGGGCCGCTCAACTACCTCCAGATCGAGGACCTGATCGCGTTCCTGCGCGCGCCGGACAACGTGACCTACACGGTCCGCGACCCGGGGACGGGGGAGCCCGTCCAGAGCGGCGGCAAGGACGAGACGTTCACCGGCTGGCGCGACCCCAACTTCGTGCCACCCGACACCGCGACGCCCGTCCCGGCCTGCTGGAGCCGGCCGGCCACCGCCAGCCCCGGCGCCAGCGGCTCGCCGGCGGCCAGCGGCTCGCCCGTGGCCAGCGGCTCGCCGGCGGCCTCGGGCGGGACCGGCGGAACGGTCCTCAACCAGACGGCCGTGAACGTGAACTTCCTGACCCCGACCATGGAGGCGCCGGCGAACCAGCCCTTCCAGATCGCGTTCGACAACCAGGACCCGGGGATCCCGCACAACATCCAGATCGCCGACTCATCCGGGGCCTTCGTCTTCGAGGGCGACACGGTCAACGGGCCGGCCAAGACGACCTACAACGTCCCGGCCCTCGCCGCCGGGTCCTACAAGTTCAGCTGCAAGTGGCACCCGAACATGGTCGGGGACCTGACGATCAAGTAGGCGCCACCGCGTCCCACGACCGGGTCGCGGCGAGGATGGAGGACGATGGCGGGACAGGCGATCAGCGCGGGCGGCACCGGCCGGCGACGGGTCCTCTTCGGGGCGCTCGACCGGGACGGCTGGACGTGGGCGTCGATCAAGGCCGCGATCTGGTTCGTGATCATCGTCATGATGCTCGGCTACCTGCCCGACCGGGCCTACTACTTCACGGTGTTCCCGACGATCGACCTCGGCGTTCTCATCTACTCGCCGATCAACTTCTGCCCGCCGACGAACCGGACGCTGCCCTGTCCGGCCCCGGTCGGAGCGACGCTTCCCTGGGACGGCTCCCCGAAGGAGCTCGCGCTGCCCGCCGGGCGGACCGACGGGACCGTCGTCCAGCTCGGCCAGTCGCTCGTCTACATCGGCGGCAGTGACGGCACGGCGGCGACCTCGACGACGTCGATCGCGCCCCTCTACTCGGGCAATTTCGGGCCCTGGCAGCCCGGGCCGCCGCTGCCCGAGGCGCGCAGCGCGGCCGGGATCGCCGTGTTCAACAGCGCGGCCTACGTGGTCGGCGGCAACGGGCCCGACGGCAAGCCGACCGATACCGTGTTCGTCGCCCAGCAGAACCTCGACACCCAGCAGATCGGGACCTTTGCGCCGAGCCCGGACCTGAAGCTGCCCGAGGCCCGCGCCGGCGAGATGCTCGTGGCCGCCAGCGACGGGCTCATCCTGATCGGCGGCACGAACGGGACCGCGATCCAGTCGACGGTCTGGAAGACGACCGTCGACAAGAACGGCAAGCTCGGGGCGTGGCAACCGCAGGCGCCCCTGCCGACCGGGCTGGAGCAGGCCTCGGCCGCCATCGTCGGCGACTACCTGTTCGTGTACGGCGGTCGCGACCAGAACGGCGCCACGAACGCGGTCTATCGGGGGAGCGTCAGCAAGGACGTCACGACGACCGGACAGATCGTCCAGTGGGCTCTGCCGAACGGCCCGTCCGCCGCGAAGATCAACCTGCCAGCGGCACGCGCCCGGGCGGCCGGGTTCTCGGCCAACGGCGGGCTGTACCTCGTCGGCGGCGAGGATTCGGCGGGTCTCCATCCAGAGATGTACTGGGTCGTCCCCGATGCCCTCGGCAACGTCAACGGCTGGCAGACCCTCGCCGCCAGCTACCTGCCGACGGGCGTCGCCGGCTCGTCGGCCATCGTCAGCGGCTCCAACGTGTTCCTCGTCGGCGGCACGACCTCGGACCAGCCGGCGGTCGTCGGGAGCGCGCGCGCGAACCTCGCACCCGCGCCGCCGTTCTTCCAGCTGGGCCTGTTCGGGCTCACCGTCCCCGCGCTCAAGGTCGGTGGCGAGATCGGCCAGCAGCTCGGCTACCTCAACGCGGCGGGCGTCGGCACCATCAACTTCATCCTGCTGCTGCTCATCGGCTGGGCGTACGCCCATCCGGCCCGAACGCGCGAGATCTACGACCGGATCCGCAACCGGCGGCACCGCTCGCCCTGATCGGCGATCGCCGGGGCCGGCCGGGTCAGCCCGGGAGCTCGCCCTCGCCCTGGGCCAGCGGGCCGCGTCGCGTCGGCAGTCCGGCCTGCTGCCAGGCGACCATCCCGCCGCTCACGTTCCAGGCATCCCGATAGCCGTTCGCCGCGAGGAACCCGACGGCCAGGCCCGACCGATAGCCCGACTGGCAGACGACGAGCAACGGCCGATCGGCCGGCAGCTCGCGGAAACGCAGCGTGAACTGGGACAGCGGCAGCACGGCGGCGCCGTCGATCCGCCCGCCCGGCAGCTCGTTCAGCTCGCGTACGTCCACGACGAGCGGGCCGTGCGGATCCATCGCTTCCTCGCGCAGGCGCCGCTCCGCCTCGCGGACCTCGATCGCGGGCGGCCCCCCGGACGGCCCCGTCATCGCCGCCGCCGCGGGATCGCCGGCGGGTCGGCGGCGCTGGGCGCGAGGGCTTCGGCGGCGAGGCGCGTGTCGATCGCCGCCGCGAGCGCGGCCAGGTCGAGCCGTGCTGCAGCGGGGATGGCGTCGATCGCCGCGGGATCGTCGTGGCCGCGCTCGGCCGCCGGCCGGTCGACGAGGATCGCCAGGCGGGTCCGGGCGCCGGTCAGGTTCTTGACGATGCCCCGCGGGTTGCGGCGGGTCGCGTGGACCCCCGCGGCGGCGAGCTTGATCAGCCCGCCGTGGAGCGCGCGCTCGGCCGGGTCCGCCGAGCCCATCCACGCGGGCTCGAGCAGCTCGTGGGCCAGGAACCAGTCGCCCCGGTCGTAGGCGGCGAGCCCCGCCGCGAAGGCCGCCCGGCGGTCGGCGGGAGACAGCGGCCGGTACGCCTTCGACCGGCCACCCTCGACGACCGTCTGGCCGGTCATGCGAGCTCGATCAGGGGACGCCGGCCGGCGAAGCCGTCGTCGAGCTCGTGCCACCACTCGACGGGCCCCTCGCCGAGGCGCCAGCACAGCCAGACCTGGCGACCGCTGACGAGCGCCGGGAAGTCGATCAGGCCGGTGTCGATGTCGCGGAGCGTGATCCCCCAGCCGTCGATCCGGGCGACGGTCGCCTGCATCTGGTCGACGAGGCCCTGCATCCGCAAGCGCAGGCGCCGGCCCTCGTCCCCCGACCCGGCGGCGTCGAAGGTGGCCTTCAGGTCGCGCAGCTCGTCGCGCTGGGCGCGCAGGAGGGTCAGCATCTCCGCGAGCTCGGGGATGCGGTCGTTGGCCCGATCGAGCGTGTAGAACGCGGTCACCGGCGGATTCTAGCCGCCACCGCCGAGGATCGGCCGGCTGCGGACCGGGTCGTCATGACCGGCGCCAGGCCGAGGACCGGCAGGCCGTCCGGAAGGGCTTCCAGCGAGGGGATGCTCCGCCTCTCACGTCAGGGCGATCCGCGTCGGACACCGTGCCGGTATCCACGATCCGGCGCCCAGCCGGGGGCTCCCGGGAGCGTCCGAACCCGGTGCTAGACTCGCCGCGGGCCGTTAGCTCAGCGGTAGAGCAGCCGCCTTTTAAGCGGTCGGTCGTGGGTTCGAATCCCACACGGCTCACCACCCGGCACGCCCCGCGGCCCAGCGTGCCCCGGCACGCCAACGGCCTGTCCGATTGCCGTCGCCCGGCTCGTGGCCGAATATTCGCCGCCGAATCGGTGGTTCACGGGCCGTCGCAGGGGGTACGCTCACGCCTTGCGCGCCGAAACCGTGTCCACGGCGCGACGAGGAGGGGTTTCGAGATGGTCGACAACAACTCGAGTCCGTGGGTGCTGCTCACGGACATGGCGAAGCTCGGTGAATCGGCCAATGAACCGTGGACCGACGTGCCGGTCATCGCCAAGCGGTTCAAGAGCAGCTCGGACGATGCCGAGGCGTTCCTGCACGACCCGCTGACGGTGATGATGGAAGACGCGAACGACCCCGCGAAGGGCGAGGACGACGCGCTCGCGAAGATGAAGCTCATCGGGCGCGACTGGAGCGTGAGCACGCTCGTCGTGAACCACCAGGCGACGCTGTCGATCAAGCATCTCAACGTGATCGCCGCGCTGAAGCCGGACAACCCGTCGATCGGGATCATGATCGTCAAGCAGAACACCGACCCGCCCGCGTAGGGATCCCTGGCGCCGTGGCTGCGGGTCTCGTCCGGCCCGCGCCGCGCCTCAGCGGCTGAGCGCCCCGGCCTGCTCCGGCTCCGCCCGGGTGGCTGTGGCCAGTCCGTGCTCGAGGCGGTCCAGCAGCGCCCGGGCCCCGAGGCCGCCCAGGATCTCCCGCGCCTCGGCGGCGGCATCCACCGCCTCGGGGGAGCCGGAGGGGAGGAGCAGCGCGGCCTCGAGCTGGCAGAGCGCGAGCTGGAGCGGGGCGCCGATCTGCCGCCACGCCGCGGTGGCCGTCGCGTAGCGCTCGACGGCGCCCTCGCCGCCACCGGTGCGCGCCTCGTATCCGGCGGTCAGCGTCGCGAGCATCGCCGCGAGCCAGCGACCGTGCGCGCCGAAGGCCCGGATCTCGTCGATGGCCCGTCCGAGCCGATCTGCGTCGCCCACCCACAGGGCCGCCCGGGCGGTCAGGACGGCGCTCTCGACCAGTGACGTCGTCAGGCCGGTCGGCTCCAGGATCGGCGTGGTCGCGGCGGCGTCGGCGAGCGCGTCGGCCGGTCGCCCGTCGGCCAGCGCGGCCATCGCGCGACGGGTGAGCAGCACCGCCGAGGCGAGGGGATCGGGCGGCGTCGGAAGGGCGGCCTCAAGCGAGGCGAACTGGTCGGCGGCCCCCGGCTCGGCCCGCCACGACGCCACGAGGGCGACGATCGAACCGAGGTCGACCTGGTCGGGGATCGGCAGGTCGTCGCGGTCGAGCTCACGGGCTGTCTCGACGACGCGGTCCCACTGGCCGATCTCCAGCCCGACCCCGGCCCAGTTGCTGACGAGCCGGATCGCGACGTCGCGGAGGCCGAGGCGAAGCGCCGTCGCCAGGCCCACGTCGGCGACCTCGAAGGCCTCCCGCGGATCGTCCGTCGCCAGGCCGATCGCGATGCTGTTGCGCGCGCGAAGGGCCGGGATCACCAGGCTGTTCTGCTCGGACAGGCTGAGCGACGCACGGAGCAGCCCGATCCCCTCGGCCGTCCGGCCCGCCTCGAGCAGCGCCGCACCCTTCGTGGCGAGGGCGCCGGCGACGACCGTCGGCAGGGCCAGCCGCTCGGCGTCCGCCAGGGCTCGATCCGACCACTCGATGGCCTCGGTCAGGCCGCCGTCGAGCAGGTAGCCGCGCGCAAGGCCGGCCATCAGCTCGACCAGCGACGGGTCGTCGTGGAGCGCCGGGTCGCCGACCAGCTCGTCGAGCGCCGACCGGATCACCGCGATCGACTCCTCGGTCTCGTAGCCGACGGCCAGGATCGAGCCGAGGCGGGCCGTCGTCCGTGCCTGCGCCGAGTGGTCGCCGTGGGCCGCGTGCCAGTCGACGGCCTGGCGGGCATAGGCGGCCGCCTCCTTGAGCCGTGCCGCCGCCTGGGCGCTGATGGCGGCCTGCTCCCACAGCTGGGCTCGCTCGACCTCGTCGTCGGTGATCGACAGGGCCCCCTCGATGAACTCGAGTGCCTGCTCCGGCGAATGGAGCGCGACCGCACGGTCGGCGGCGCCGCGCAGGGCCGTGATGGCCTCGAGGGCGAGCGCCCGATCCGGGCGACCGGGCGGCCCGGAGCGGTGGGCCGCGAGCATGTGCCCGGCGACGGCCGCCGCGAGATCCGGGTCGTCGAGCGTCTCGAGGTAGCGCGCGGCGGCGAGGTGGCGCTCGCGCCGATCGCGCAAGCGACAGCGTGCCGTAGGCGACCTCCCGGACGAGCCACTCGACGAAGCGGTAGCTGCCCCGGCCGGGATCGCGCTCGTCGGTCTCCTCCACGAGCAGCTCGCGCTGGACGAGCCGGTCGAGGTTGGGCGCGATGGCTTCCTCGGTGCTCACGCCGATCGCCGCGAGGGCCGCCGGGCGGAACGCCTGGCCAAGGACGGCGGCATCGCGGATGAGCGCCCGATCCGCGGGATCGAGGTCGTCGAGCCGGGCCGCGACGAGCGCATGAAGCGTCTCGGGGATCGCCAGCCGGTCGAGCGAGCCGCGGACCCGGTAGGCACCGTCGACGGCCTCCAGCTCGCCCCGATCGACGAGCATGCGCAGGGTCTCCACGGCGTACAGGGGGATCCCCTCCGCCCGGTCGAGGACCCGCTCGGCGACCGTCTTGGGAAGGCCCGGCGCGAGCCCGTCGAGGAGCTCGCCCATCGCCGTTCGCGGCAGCGGGTCGAGCTGGACCACGATCGCGTTGCGCAAGCCGGCCGCCCAGTCCGGGCGGCGCTCGAGCAGGGCCGGGCGTGCGAGCGTCGCCACGAGGATGGGTCGCCTGGCCGCCGTCTGGGCGAGGTACTCGATGAAGTCGAGGAGGCCGGCGTCGGCCCAGTGGAGGTCGTCGAACATGAGGACCGTCGTCGCCGTGTCCGCGACGCGCTCGAAGAACGACCGCCAGGCGGCGAACGTCTCCTCGCGTCCACCGTCGCGGACCGGGCCGAGACCGATCAGCCCGGCCAGGTGCGGCGCGATCCAGCGCCGCTCGACGTCGTTGGGCACATACGTCGCCAGGCACGCCGCGAGCCGCCGCCGGGCGATGTTCGGAGGATCGCCTTCGGCGATCTCGGCCCGGAAGCGGACCATCTCGGCCAGCGCCCAGAAGCCGAGGCCCTCACCGTAGGCCGGCGAGCGGGCGTGGTGCCAGGCGATCTTCTCGACCACGCCGTCGACGTACTTCTCGAGCTCCCAGCCGATCCGGCTCTTGCCGAGGCCGGCCTGACCGATGATCGACACGAGCCGCGGCGTCCGTTCCCGGCGGACGGCCTCGAGGAGGTCCTTGACGATCGCCACGGCGCCGTCGCGCCCGACCAGCGGACCCTCCGGCAGGACGCTGCGATCCTTGCCCCGCCGCAGGGCGACGACCTGGCGCGCCTCCCAGGCGGGGACCGGGAGCCGCTTCCCGCGCAGCGTCCGGTCGACCCCGCGTTCGAAGGCGATCGAGCCACGGGTCGTCCGGTACGTCGCCTCGTCGACGAGGACCGTTCCGGGCCGTGCTGCGGCCTGGAGCCGCCCGGCGGTGTTGACCACGTCGCCCGCGACCATCCCCTGGCCGACCGCCCCGACCGTGATCGCCGCCTCGCCGCTGACCACCCCGGCCCGGGCGGCGAGTCGCGGGAGCCCGACCTGCTCGCCGACCGCGGCGACGGCGGCCACGAGCTCGACGGCGGCCCGCACGGCGCGCTCGGCGTCGTCTTCGTGGGCGACCGGGGCGCCCCACATCGCCATCACGGCATCGCCGATGAACTTCTCGACCGTGCCACCGTAGCGGGCGATGATCGCGCGGCAGGTCTCGAAGTAGCGACCCTGGAGGTCCTGCACCTCCTCCGGGTCGCGGCCCTCGGCGAGCGTGGTGAACGACACGAGGTCGACGAACAGGATCGACACGAGCCGTCGTTCGGCGGCGGACCGGGTGACGTCTCCGGCGCGGCTCGAGACCGGCTCGCCGAGCGCCGCCAGCCCCGTCCCCGTTCGCGCGTCGCCCGCCTCGAGAGCGATGCCGCACGAGCCGCAGAAGCGGAAGCCGCGGACGACCGGCGCCGAGCAGGCCGGGCAGCGCTCGCCGAGCGTGCTCCCGCACGTCCCGCAGAACCGGAAGGCCTCCGGGTTGTCGGCGCCGCAGGCCTCACAACGAACGCTCATCGTCCCATCATGGCGCTCACCGGGCGTGCCGACCAGCCTCCGCGGCGAGCTCCTCGACGAGCGCGGCCGCGAGCCGCTGGTACTGCTCGGCCCGGTTGTACGGTGCCGCCGAGATCCGGATCAGGCGAGCGTCGGGGAGCGCGCCGTCGTCGAGGGCCGCGGCCACCGGGAACGGGCCGATCGGAACCTCGATCCGATGCCGCGCGAACAGCCGGGCGGCGAGCGGATCGGCGTCGGGCGGCGCCGGCCGGCCGGGCAGCGGCAGGGCGGCCATCGAGCCGAGCATGGCGTCCGGCGCCGGCGGCTCGATGCCGAGCGCGGCGCAGAGCGCATCCCGGGCCGACCTGGCCAGGGCGCGGTTGGCCGCCATCGTCGCCGGCCAGCCACCGGGTCGCAGGCCCTCGCCGAACGCGATCGCCGCCGGGAGGCTCAGCCACGGCGTCGGATCGGGCGTGCCCGTCCAGTCGGCCTCGATCCGGAAGCGCGAGCGATCGGTCCGCGGATCGTTCGCGCCGTGGGAGATCGCCAGCGGCCGGATCGCCGCCTGGCGGTCCGCCCGGACATGGAGGAAGGCGCTGCCCTTCGGGCCGAACAGCCACTTGTGCCCGTTGCCGACGTAGTACGCGGCGCCGAGGGCGTCGAGCCCGAGCGGGACGATGCCGGGAGCATGGGCCCCGTCGACGAGCGTGTCGACGCCTCGCTCGGCGAGCTCGCGGACGATCCGCTCGATCGGCAGGACCAGCGCGGTCGGGCTCGTCACGTGGCTGATCACCGCGAGCTTCGTCCGCGGGCCGGCGGCCGCGACGATCGCGGCGAGCGCGGTCTCGGCATCGGCGATCGGGAACGGGATCCGCGCGACGACGACCCGCGCACCGTCCCGCGCCGCGGCGAAGCGGACGGCGTTCAGGATCGCGTTGTACTCGTGATCGGTCGTCAGCAGCTCGTCGCCCGGGCCGAAGCGCAGGGAGCGCAGGACGGTCGCGGTACCGGTCGTCGCGTTGGGCACGAATGCGAGGTCGTCCGGACGGGCGCCGACGAACGAGGCGACGGCGTCGCGGGCCTCGTCGAGGAGCCCCTCGAGGTCGTGGGCCAGGAAGCGTACCGGCTCGGCTTCCATTCGCTCGCGCCATGCCGCCTGGCGTTCGAGGACCGCTCGCGGGCAGGCGCCGAACGAGCCGTGGTTCAGGAAGTCGATCGCCGGGTCGAGCAGCCAGGGTCCGGGCGGATCCATCGCGGAAGCGTACGGCCGGCCGTGGCCCGCCGTTCGGACCCCCGGTCGCCGCGGTCGCGCCGAACCCGCGACGTCATCGACGACCTCGCTCGGATGACCTGCGTCACCGATCGCCGAGCGCCTCCTCGATCCCGAACGACAGCCGCTCGGCGTCCGGGGCGCCGCGCAGCCAGACCACGCCGTCGCTCGGCTCGATCGCCTCGAGCGCGCCCGGCTCGGCCCCGCCCGCCACGACGACGAGCGGCTTGTCGGCGTACAGCGCCCGGAGCTCCGCGCCCACCTCGCGGCCGTCCCGCTCGAGCCGCAGCCCGACGACGTCGTAGACGAGGACGTCGGCGCGCTCGACGAGCGGACAGGATCGTCCGTGGACCACCGGGCAGTCGCAGGCGGCCGGTCCGCGGCACAGCTCGACGGCAAAGCCGAGCGTCCGCAGCGCGACGGCCTCGGCCGCTGCGGTCGCCTGGAGATGATGCACGACCAGCGCCCGGGTCATCGGCGACCCTCCTCCCTGAGGATCCTACGCCGGCGCCGCGACCGGTCCAGAGGCGAAGGTCACTCCCGTCGGGACGTTCGGCCGCTCTCGGACTCCGACGGCGCGACCGGCGTCTCATGGGGCACGTCGCGCGACGGGCCCTCGACGTGCTTGATCGGCGGGCGCTCCACGCTGACCGACGCTCGCCGGAACGGCGCCAGGCGATCGAGCCCGGCTCGCGCCGCCACGAACGGGGCGAGGTAGCCCACGACGAGGATGGGGACCAGGAGCCGATCGGCGGCGACGAGCTCGGAGGCGAGGAGGCCGAGCAGGACCATCGCGAGGAGGTAGCCACCGAGGGCCCGCGGCGGCCAGCCCGCCCGCCGGAGCCGCTCGGTCGGCGCGAGGAGCACGACGACGAGGACGAGGGCGAGGGCGAGCAGCGCGGGGCTCAGCATCGTCCGATCATACGGCCGGTTCCGTCCCGGGCGATGCGATGCCGTCGCCCGGGCACGCGACCGCCGCTACGATGACGGCCAACCCCTCGACCTGCCCACTCGAGATCATGGCTGCCGCGCTCACCCAGTCCCGTCCGTCCGCCTGGATTGCCCGTTGGCGGCCGATCCTGCCCCTGTTCGTGGCCGAGTTCGTCGTGTGGCTCGGCTTCGGCGCCTTCCTGCCGATCCTGCCGATCTACCTGTCGACCCGGGGGATCGACTTCGCCACGCTCGGGCTGATCGTTGCGGCCTGGCCGGCCGCCCGGCTCGTGGCGGAGCCGGTGTTCGGCTGGATCGCTGACCGGACGTCGCGCAAGCCGTTGATGGTCGCGGCCCTCATCGCGAACGCGATCGTCCTGCCGCTGCCGCTGTTCGTCTCGGGCGCCGCCGCGTTCGTCGTCCTGCGCGCCTTCGCCGGGCTGGCCACCGCGGCCTACGACCCGGCCGCGCGCGGCTTCCTCGTCGACGCGACGCCGGCGGACCGGCAGGGCGAGGCGTTCGGGCTGTACGGGGCCGCCCAGATGGGCGGGCTGCTGTTCGGGCCGGCGATCGGCGGGTTCGGGGCCTCGATCACCGGGAACGAGTCGATCGTCTTCTGGCTGGCCGCGGTCGCCTCGGCCGCGGCCTCGCTGATCGTCGCGGTCGCCGTCCGCGAGGGACGTCGCACCCGGGTCCGCGGCGGGATCCCGGCCGAGGGCCTGGCCGAGCTCTCCGGCTCGCCCGTCGCCGTGCCGGCCGGCAGCGACGGCGGGGCCACGATCGACGCACCCGACGATCGACCGCGTCCGAGGTCGCTCCGCAACCGGCTCCTCGTCGCGGCGATCGTGATCAACGCCGGCGGCGCCTTCGCCCAGGGCACCTACGAGGTCGTCTGGTCGCTCTTCCTGACCTCGCTCGGGGCGAGCCTTGACCTCGTCGGCGCGACGTTCGCGACGTTCGCGATCCCGATCCTGCTGTTCTCGCCGGCCGCCGGCCGCTATGTCGACCGCCGGGGCGGGCTGCCGTTCATCGTTGCCGGCTCGCTCATGCCCGCGATCGCCGGGATCGCCTACACGCTGATCCGGGACCCCGTGCTGGCGCTGCCGCTCATCCTGTTCGAGGCGACCGGCTTCGCGATCCTGTTCCCGGCGCTCTACGCCGTGGTCGCCGCCGGCAGCCCGATCGGCCGCTCGTCGACCGCGCAGGGGCTGTTCGGTGCGGCCGGGACGGTGGGGTTCATCGTCGCCTCGCTCTTCGCCGGCCAGCTCGCGGCGCACGACATCCGCTATCCGTTCTGGATGTTCGTGGCGGTCGACCTCACGACGCTGGCGATCGGCCTGGCGATCGGCCTGCGACCGATCCGGGCCATGCGCGCGACCCTTCGCGAGCCCGCCTGACCGCCCCGGAACCCACGCCGGATCGCGGCGCGGACGTCCCGTTCGTTGACGATTCGGCCGTTTGGCGCTAGTATCTGAGGTCGCGGGGTGGAGCAGCGGCAGCTCGTCGGGCTCATAACCCGAAGGTCGGCGGTTCGAATCCGTCCCCCGCAACCAACCGCATGCACCCGAGAACCCAGGCTCCGACCGGCCTGGGTTCTTCCTTTTGCGGGCGGCGGGTTCCGTCGCGCTGCGGGGTACGCGGCCCGGCGGCGCGGTCAGGCCGGAAAGATGCGCTCCAGCACCGCCACGATCGCCCGGCCGGCCTCGCCGTCGGGATCCTTCTCCGGGTTGTAGCAGCCGAGCGACCAGCCGACGAGCGATGGGCTCGCGGCAATCGGGCCGAGGAGGTCGACGAGCGCCTCCCAGTCGAGACCGCCGGGCAGGAGATAGTCGGTCGCCGGGAAGACCGCTTCATCCAGGACGTCGAGGTCGACGTGGAGCCAGAGCCGGTCGGTCGTGCGTCCCACGTGCTCGAGCGCCGCCGTGGCTGCCGCTCGCGGCCCGTCCCGCCGGATCCCGTCGGCGTCGACCGCCAGGAGTCCGCGGGCACGGTTGGCGGCCAGCTCGTCGGCGAGGTCGTCGAGCTCGGCCTCGTCGCGGTAGCCGAGGATCGCGACCTGGTCGGCTCGGCACACCGGAGCCGGGGCGACCCGCTCGACCCAGGGCGCCGGCCCGTCACCGAGGATCACCGCGACCGGCATGTCGGCCGCCTCGCCGGTGGGCGACGACCGACCGTCGTAGAAGTCGAGGTGGCCGTCGACGTAGATGAGCCCGCCGCTCCCGAGCGCGTCGCGCGCGCCGGCGAGCGCCCCCGCCGCGAGGGTGCAGCAGCCGCCGAGCAGGAACGGTCGGTCTCCGGCGCGGCAGAGCTCGGTCACGCGGCGCCGGATCGCACTCGTCGTGTCGAGGACGCCGGCGAGTCCGACGAGTCCGGTCGCCGGATCGCGGTCGTGATCCGGGATCCGGACGGCCAGGTCTCCGGCGTCGGCCCAGCCGAGCCGGCCGAGCCCGGCGCGGCGGAGGGCGGCCGGCGACAGCTCGGTCCCATGCGCCTCGGCACGACCGAGCCCGACCGAATCGATCGGGATGCCCAGCGTCGTGAACGAGCGACTTCGGGTCGGGCCGGCCATGCGGGGCCATCCTAGCCCGCTCCGCCTGCTCCAGGTCACCATCGCGTTGACGGCGGCGACCGGCGACCCATAGGCTGGCCGCCGAGCGGCAGCACGGGAGGGCTCCATGCAGCGGATCATCGGGATCGTCCTCGGGGCGGTGGTGACGTACCTGCTCCTGGTCGTCCTGGTCGGGACGGCCGGGGACGCCGCGCGCCTGTTCGGGATCGCGGTGATCGTCGGAGCGGTGGTCAGCCTCGTCTGGCCGTGGATCGTCGCGTTCTACGTCGGCCGGCGGGTCAAGGAGCGGCGCGACGAGGAGATCCAGCGCGAGGTCGAGAAGCAGCTCGCCGAGGAGCACAAGGGCGGCTGACGCCACGGCTCACCCAGAGCCCGAGGCCGAGCGGGCCGGCGGCACCGCGGATCCGCTTCGACGACCGGCCGCCGCCTGCCCTCACTCCCAGCGGAACGTGCGCGCCGCGAGGAGCGTGGCGCCGGCGCCCCAGGCCGCGAGCAGCAGGAGCGGCCCGAACGGATCGCCCGACTGGGCGCCGAGCCCGATCCGCAGCGCGTCCGAGAGCGCCGCGGCCGGCAGCGCCCGAGCCAGGTCGGCGAGCAGCGGCGGCAAATGGTCGACGGGCAGGACGATCCCGCCGAGGAGCAGGAACGCCAGGAACAGGCCGTTCGCCAGCGCCAGGGTCGCCTCGGCGCGCAGCGCCCCGGCCATCAACAGGCCGAGCCCGGCGAAGGCGAGCGTGCCGAGCGCGAACGCGGCGAGGCAGACGCCGGCGCTGGCCCCCGCGCCGGGTGCCCAGCCGAAGGCCAGCCCGGCAACGACGACCAGCAGCACGACCTGGGCGATCTCGACGACGACGACCGTGGCGATCTTGGCCCCGAGCAGCCCGGCCCGCGGAAGCGGGGAGCCGCCGAGTCGCTTGAGCACGCCGTACGACCGCTCGAACGCGGTGGCGATGCCGAGGTTCACCAGGCTGGTCGAGATGATCGCGAGGGCCAGGATCCCCGGGACGAGGAACGTGATCCCGCCGCGGTCGACGGCCGGCACGAGCGCGAAGAACACGAGCAGGACGAGCGGCACGACGATCGTCACGAACACGTTCTCGCCGCGCCGCGCGAGCAGCCGCAGCTCCATCCCGACCTGGGCGACGGTCGAGCGGAACGCCGGGCCGGCGTTGCCACCGGCAACGGGCGTCAGGGGTGCGCTCATGCGGCGTCACCTCCGCGCTCGCCGGTCAGCTCGAGATAGCGCTCCTCGAGGGTCGCGCCACCGACCCGCAGCTCGACGATCAGGACGCCGCGCTCGGCGCACCACGCCGCGAGCGTGCCGACGAGCGCCGGGTCCGGGTCGCGTCCGACGAGCCGATAGCGACCCGGCATGCCGTCGTCGGCCAGCCGGGCGGTTGCGGCCGCGTTCCCGGCGGCCGGTTCGAGGGCGGTCTCGAGGGCGGCCCGGTCCGCCTCGTCGAGGGCGCGATCGAGCCGCACGCGGAGCCTCGGGGCGGCCCCGCCGGCGAGCCCGGCCGGGCTGCCATGAGCCACGATCCGGCCCTGGTCGAGGATGGTGATCTCGTCGGCCATCCGCTCGACGTCGGCGAGCTCATGGGTCGTCAGGAGGACGGTGACCCCGCCGGCCCGCAACGAGCCGATGAGCTCCCGCGTGGCCGCCTTCGCCGCCGGGTCCATCCCGGCCGTGGGTTCGTCGAGCATCACGAGCTCGGGCCGTCCGACGAGCGCCAGGGCGAGCCCGAGCCGCTGGCGCTGGCCGCCCGACAGGACGCGGTAGCGGGTCCGCGCGACGTCGCCGAGCCCGACGGTCTCGAGGAGCGCACCCGGATCGAGCGGCTCGCGGAAGAAGCGCGCGTACAGCCGGAGGATCTCGAGCGGGCGCGCCTGGGGGTAGATCCCGCCGCCCTGGAGCATGAGGCCGACCCGACCCCGCAGCATGGCTCCGTCGCGGGCCGGGTCGAGGCCGAGCACCCGGACGTCGCCGCCGTCGCGGCCCCGGTAGCCCTCCAGGATCTCGACCGTCGTCGTCTTGCCGGCTCCGTTCGGCCCGAGCAGGGCATGGATCGAGCCCGCGGCGACCTCGAGGTCGATCCCGTCGACGACCGCGCGGCCGGCGTACGTCTTGCGCAGGCCGTGGACGGTGATCGCCGGCGGGGCGCCGGCGGTCACTTGAGGATGGCCGCGAGCTGGCGATCGAGGTCGGCCTGGGTGAGCTCGCCGATCTGGCGCGACGCGATCACGCCGTCGCGGCCGATGAAGTACGTCTGCGGCGGGGCGACCATCCGCCAGGCCTTGGCGAGCTGACCGGTCGGATCGGTCACGCTCGGCCAGCTCGCGCCGGCCTGGGTCATGAAGCTCCGCGCCGCGGCGTCGGCGTCGTTGAAGCTGACCCCGACGACCTCGAGGCCGTCCGCGCCGTAGCCTTGGAGCGCCTTCTCGAGCATCGGGAACTCGTCCCGGCACGGCCCGCACCAGGACGCCCAGAAGTTGACGATCACCGGCCGGCCGCGGAAGTTGGCGAGATCGAAGCTGGATCCGTCGAGGGTCGTCCCGGTCAGCACCGGGGCCGGGTCACCGGCACCGGCATTGCTCGGCGATCCGCTCGGCGTCGTGGCCCCCCCGCAGCCTGCGACAACGATCGCCAGCGCGAGGACGACGCACGCCAGCCGGGCAGGCGCCATCCATCGGCCGCCGGGTCGGTCCATCGCCGGCGGCCTACTTGACCGTCAGGTCGCCGACCATGTTCGGGTGCCACTTGCACTGGAACTTGTAGGCGCCGGCCTTCAGGGCCGGGACGTTGTAGACGATCGCGTTCACGCCGGTAACGGTATCGCCGGTGAAGACAAGTGTCCCGGAGCCGTCGGCGATCTCGACGTTGTGGGGGATCCCGGAGTCGTTGTTCGTGAAGCCGATCGTGAACGGCTTGTCGGCGCTCGCGTTCAGCGCGGCCGTGCTGTACTGGATGCCCTGGGCGCTCAGCGACAGGTCGGTCGCCGGGAGGCTGGCGGGCGGCGCGGCGGACGGGCCGCCGGGTGCCGCGCCGCTCGCCCCGGGCGATCCGCCCGGCGACGGAGCCGCCCCACCGGTCGAGCCGTTGGCGGCCCCGCTCGGGATCAGCCCGCTGTTGAGGATCAGGGCGAGGACGAACAACGCGCCGAAGAAGGCGAACGTCCCGGTCGGGGCGCGCGGCGCCGGCAGGGCGTCGAGGTGGCCGCTCGCGTCGGCCCGCTCGGCCATGACGTACTCCGCCCGCGCGTCACGGAACCAGCCGACGAGGCTGACCACGAGCATCACGATCCCCGCCGCGATGAGCCAGCCGCCGAGCACCAGCCCGTACAGGATCACCGCCACCGCGATCGCGGCCAGGATCGGCCGGAACGACGGCCCGGGCATGTGGACGCCGGGCGGGGGTGGCGCGTGGATCACGGCCGGGAGGGTCGTCGCGTTGGCCGTGTGGTCGTAGTCGCGCATCGCCTCGGCGCCCCAGTAGAGCAGGGTGAGGACGAGGAACGCGAGGCCGAGGAACAGGATCGTCGGGCCGAACACGAGCCCGAACAGGACGAGGAACGTCCCGATCGCACCGAAGATCGGGGCGAACGACGGCGTCGGCGGATGGACGCCGGGAGGCGGTGCCGGCCGGACCCGTCCCTTCCCCCGACGCCGCGGGCCGAGCTGGGTCAGCCGGAACAGCAGCCAGGCGATGAACAGGACGACGAGGGCCAGGATGGCGATCGGGATGAGCGCGATGAGCGCGCCCCAGTCGGGGATGACCAGCTTGCTGGTGAAGTCGAGGATCGCGTTCCAGACCTGGTCCATCAGACGCGTCCGCGTCCCGTGCGGCGGTGGTTCAGCCGCGCGGGGAGCCGGCCGCCAGCACGTAGGCGGCGAGGCTCATCGCGATCGACAGGGCGGCGATCATCGTCGTCCCGGCCGCGTCGTGGCTCAGCACGAAGTAGACGGCGGCCACCACCGCGAAGGTCAGGCCGATGAACACCGCGTTCCGGGGATGGGCGATCGGATGGTCCATCGTCTCCCTCAGGCTGGGTTCGGGATGATGTAGAGCACGCTGAACAGGACGATCCAGACCACGTCCACGAAGTGCCAGTAGATCGAGGTCGCCTCCACCATGTCGTGGTGCTGGCTCGAGAACTGCCCGATCATCGACCGGTAGAGGACGACGCTCAGCATGATGACGCCGCCGAGGACGTGGGCGAAGTGGAACCCGGTGAGGGTGTAGTAGGTCGTCCCGAACGTGCCGGTGTCGAGCCGGACGCCCGCGCCGTACAGGATCGAGTAGTCGAGCAGCTGGAGCAGGAGGAAGACCGTTCCCAGGATGACGGTCACCCCGATGTTGCGGACCAGCGCCCGCCGGTCGTCGCGCCGGATGCCCCACACGCCGAGCTGGCAGGTGAACGAGCTGCTGATCAGCATGATCGTCGCGATCGTGACGATCGGGATGATCTCGTCGGCGGTGGGCAGCCAGTGGAGCTTGTCGGCGAAGCCCTCGGGGGGCCAGACCGGTGACGTCGCCCGGACATTGAAGTAGGCGGCGAACAGGCCGGCGAAGAACATCACCTCGCTGGTGATGAACAGCAGCATCCCCAGGATGACGTTGCTGATGCCGCCTTCCCGGGCGTGACCCTCGGCTGCGTGGGTCGTCGTGAGGGCCGTCGGCGGGGCCGTCATTCGTGCGCTCCGCCGGTCAGGCCGTGGCGGGCGTCGAACACCGGCCGCTCGGAGCGGATCTCCGGCAGCCGGTCGAAGTTGTACGGCGGCGGCGGCGAGGTGGTCGCCCACTCGAGGGTGTTGCCCTCCCACGGGTCGTCGCCGGCGAGCTCACCGCTGCGGAGCGTGGTGAAGACGTTCCACAGGAAGGGGATCATGCTCGCCGCGATCGTGAAACCGCCGATCGTCGCCAGCAGGTTGAGGTCGCTCCAGCCGGTGTCGGGCGCGTAGTTCGCGATCCGCCGGGGCATCCCCTCCAGACCGAGGATGTGCATCGGGAAGAACGTCAGGTTGAAGCCGACGAACATGATCACGAACTGGATCTTGCCGAGGGTCTCGTTGAGCTTCCGGCCGAACATCTTCGGGAACCAGTAGTAGATCCCGGCGAAGACGCCGAACACCGACCCGCCGAACAGCACGTAGTGGAGGTGGGCCACCACCCAGTACGTGTCCTGCAGCGCGAAGTCGACCGGGACCGCGGCGCTGAACGCGCCGTTGATCCCACCGATGAGGAACATCGTCAGGAACCCGAGCGCGAACAGGAGCGGCGTCGCGAACGTCAGCTGGCCCTTGTACAGGGTCGCCGTCCAGTTGAACATCTTGACCCCGGTCGGGATCGCGATGAGGAACGTCATGAAGCTGAAGAACGGCAGGTAGACCGCCCCGGTCGTGAACATGTGGTGGGCCCACACGCTGAACCCGAGGGCGCCGATGGCCGCCGTCGCGAACACGAACGCCTTGTAGCCGAACAGCGGCTTGCGGCTGAAGACCGGCAGGACCTCGCTGATGATCCCCATCGCCGGCAGGACCATGATGTAGACCGCGGGGTGCGAGTAGAACCAGAACACGTTCTGCCACAGGATCGCGTTCCCGCCGTTGGCCGGGTCGAAGAAGTGGCCGCCGTAGTTCCGGTCGATGAACAGCATGATCAGCCCGCTGGTCAGGACCGGCGTCGCCAGGACCACGAGGGTGCTCGTCACGAGCATCGTCCAGACCATGATCGGCAGCCGGAACATGGTCATCCCCGGCGCGCGCATCTTGAAGATCGTGACGAGGAAGTTGATCCCGCCCAGGATCGAGCTCGTCCCGATGAGGATGACGCCGACGATCCACAGATCCTGGCCGACCCCCGAGTAGGGCGCCTCCGAGAGCGGGGCATAGGCGGTCCAGCCGGTCGCGGCGGCGCCGCCGACCAGGAACCCGGACAGGATCATGATCGCGGCCAGTGGGAGCATCCAGAACGACAGCGCGTTGATCCGCGGGAAGGCCATGTCGGGCGCCCCGATCTGGAGCGGGACGACGTAGTTCCCGAAGCCGGCGAGGACCGGGATGATGAACAGGAAGAGCATCAGCGAGGCGTGGATCGTGAACGCCTCGTTGTAGACGTTCTCCTTGATGAACTGCAGCCCCGGCTGGGCGAGCTCCGCGCGCACCACCAGCGCCAGCGTCCCGCCGATCAGGAACATCACGAACGAGTTGACCAGGTAGAGGATGCCGATCTTCTTGTGGTCGGTCGTGGTCAGCCAGTCGTACAGGCCCGATCGAGCCCCGGTCGCGGCAGGCGTGAGTGCGGTGGTCGCCATCCGATGCTCCTAGTGGACCGTGAGCGTCCCGGTCATGTTCGAGTGAACCGAGCAGTAGAACGTGTAGCTGCCGGCCGTCAGGGCCGGGATCGGGTAGGTCCGGACGTCGACGCCGGCGAAGATCTCGCCCTTGAACACCTCCTGCCCGGACGCGTCCTTGATCGCGACGTTGTGGGTGGTCGCCGGATCGTTGTTCTGGAACTTGATCGCGAACGGCTGGCCGGCCGGCGCGTCGAGCGTCGACTTGTCGTACTGGATGTCCTTGGCCGCCAGGTCGAGCTGGACCTGGGCGGGCGCGCCGCTCGGCCCGCCGCTCGCGCCGCCGCTTGGTGGCGGGGACGGCGACTGGCCGGCCTTGGCGATCTGGGCGGCGAGCCAGGCGTCGTAATCCGCCGGGCTCAGCGCCTTGACCGTGAACAGCATCGAGCCGTGGAACGTCCCGCATAGCTCGGCGCACTGGCCGCGGAACGTCTGCCCGGCGTCGGCCGGGTCCACCGTGAAGTCGAAGTTGTTGTCGCGGCCCGGGATCACGTCGCGCTTGAACAGGAACTGCGGGACGTAGAACGCGTGGTTGACGTCCTTCGAGCGGAGGTCGAGATGGACGGTCCGGCCGGCCGGGACGGTCAGCTCGGGGGCGAGCTGCTCGAAGACGACCTTCGAGCCGTCGGCCGACAGGTACTCGAACGACCACTGGAACCGGGCGGCCACCGCGGTGATCCGGACGTCCGTCGGGGCCGTGGCGTCGACCTTGTTCAGGGTGTTGAACGAGAACACGAACAGGATCGCCACGATGATCGTCGGGATGACGGTCCACACGATCTCGAGCACGTTGTTGCCGTGGATCTGGGGCGGCAGCTCGGTGTCGGTCGGCTTGCGCCGGTAGCGCACGACGGCGAACAGGATGAGCCCCGTGACGAAGGCCCAGATCACGAGCGCGATCGCCAGCACGAAGTAGTACAGCGACTCGATGTCCTTGCCCTGGGCGGTGACCGCGGCGGGCGGGCCGAAGGCTCCGCAGCCGGCCAGCAGGACCACCGCGGCGCCGAGCGCGACGAACGCGGCGAGGCGCGACCGGTTGAGCCTGGGCAACGACATGGGGCGGTGTCCTCGCGCTCGTCAACGGGTCCGGACAAGAACCCGGACATGATAGCGGGCGTCGCGGAGGCCTGCCCGTCCGATGGCTCGCCCGGCCGAGCGGCGGCCGCGATCGCGACCCGACCGCCGGAGCCGACGATCCGGGGCAGAATGGCGCACGTGACCGCCGATCCGCCCCGTCGCCCAGTCGCGCGCATCTGCCGGGCGCTCACGGTCGGGCTCGGTTCGGCCGCCGGCTGGCTGGCGCTCGCGCCCATCGCGACCGCCCACGGCAGCGCGGCACCCGCCCCGGAGCTGCCGGGGGTCCTGCTGGCCTGGTCGTTCGACCCGACCGTCGTCGTCCCGGTCGTCCTGGCCGCGGCCGGCTATCTCTGGGCGGTCCGGTCGGTCGATCGGGCGCACCCCGGCAACCCCGTCCCGACGATCCGCTCGGTGTGCTGGCTGCTCGGCCTCGGGGCGATCCTGGTGGCGCTCCAGTCGCCGATCGAGCGCTACGACACGACGCTGTTCAGCCTCCACATGGTCCAGCACATCCTGCTGACCCTCATCGCGGCGCCGCTGCTCGCGCTCGGCGCGCCGATCACCCTCCTGCTCCGGTTCGCACGCCCGGAGACGCGCAAGCGGCTGATCCTGCCGGTCCTCCACTCGCTGCCCGTCCGGATCGTGACCTTCCCGATCGTGACCTGGCTGCTGTTCGCCCTGGCGATGTGGGGCACCCACTTCTCGCCGATCTTCAACGCCTCGCTCGAGGAGCCGGCCGTCCACCAGCTGGAGCACGTCCTGTACCTCGTGACCGCCTGCCTGTTCTGGTGGCCGGTGGTCGCCCTCGATCCCCACCCGTGGCGGATGGGCGAGCCGGCCCGGATCGTCTACACCTTCCTCCAGATGCCCCAGAACTCGTTCCTCGGGCTGGCGATCCTCAGCGCGACGGCGCCGCTGTATGCCCACTACGCCACGCTGGCCCGCGACTGGGGGCCGAGCGTCCTCGAGGACCAGGCGATGGCCGGCGCCGCGATGTGGGTCGTGGGTGACCTCGTCTTCGTGGCAGCGATCCTCGGGACCGTCGTCCGCTGGATGCATCGCGAGGAGCGCCAGACGCGGGCCATCGAGGCGCGTGAGGATCGCGACCGGGCGGCCATCCGCGAGCGCGAGGTCCGGCTGGCCGAGCGTCTGGCCAGGGAGCGCACGGAGGGCTGACCGGTGGGCGCCTGCGTTCGCCGCAGCCCCGCCTGACGCCTCAGCCCGCCGGTTCCGCCAGCAGCTGGCGGTAGCGCTCCGGCTCGACGTTGCCGCCGCTGGCGATCGCCACGACCGGCCCGGTCGCGTCGTCCAGGCCGGCCTCCGCGGCCCGGAAGCGCATCGCGGCGAGGGCGAGCGCGCCGGACGGCTCGACGACCAGGCGCGCCTCGGTCGCGGCGATCCGGACCGCGGCGGCGATCTCCGCTTCGGCCACCGTGACCACCCGGTCGAGCAGCGCCCGGAGGTGGGCGAACGTGCGCTGCCCCAGCGCCTGGGTCCGTGTCCCGTCGGCGATCGTCCGGCCGACGAGCTCGGCCGGCCAGCTCACGATGTGGCCGGCGGCCAGCGAGTCGCGGGCGTCGGCCGCCAGCTCGGACTCGACGCCGATCACCCGGCAGGCCGGCCGGAGCGCCCGGGCGGCGACCGCGACGCCGCTGGCCAGCCCGCCGCCGCCGATCGGGACGAGGATCGCCTCGACGTCGGGCAGGTCCTCGACGATCTCGAGCCCGCAGGTCCCCTGGCCGGCGATGATCCGGTCGTCGTCGTAGGGCGGGATGATCGACAGGCCACGCTCGGCGGCGAGCCGCTCGGCGACCTCGCGACGCTCCTCGCTGGCGGTCCCGACGATCACGACCTCCGCCCCGTCCGCCTCGACCCTGCGGCGCTTGATCGGCGGTGCGTCGGACGGCATGACGACGACCGCGGGCGCGCCCAGCAGCCGGGCGGCCCGGGCCACGCCCTGCGCGTGGTTCCCGCTCGAGTAGGTGATGACCCCGCGCCGTCGCTCCTCGGGGGGCAGGCTCGCGACGGCGACGTAGGCGCCGCGGATCTTGAACGCGCCGATCGCCTGGAGCGACTCGGCCTTCAGGTAGCGCGGCGGCCGGTCCGGTCCGATCGCGACGAGCGGCGTCCGGAGCGCGACCCCGGCCAGCGTCCGGGCAGCGGCGCGGACGTCGTCGATCGAGACGAGCCGATCCGTCGCCGGGCCGGTCACCGGCCCTCGTTCACGAGCTTCTGGCAGTCGATGCAATAGGCGGCCCAGGGCAGCGCCTCGAGCCGGCCGGGAGCGATCGGCCTGCCGCAGCGCAGGCAGCGGCCGAACGTCCCGTCGTCGACCCGGCCGAGGGCCGCCACGACGAGCTCGAGCTCCTTCTCCGCCTTCTCGCGCAGGGCCAGGTCGCGCTGCTGCGCGACGACCCCGGGCGCGGCCGCGGCCTGCGAGCCGTAGGTCATCTGCCCGGGCGCCTCGATGCCGGCGTCGATCACGGCCTGGAGGCGGCCGCGTTCGGCTTCGAGGCTCGCTCGCGCCGCCGTGAGCTCGATGGAGTCCATCCGGCGATCGTACGCCGCCGGCGGCCGGGTGTCGCGCCTGGGCTATACTCCCCGGGAGTACCGATTCGGCCTACGGGTCGGCGTCTGAGGTGACGCACCATGAGCGACGAGCACAGGATGGCGATCGACCCGGTGTGCGGGATGAAGGTCGACACCACGACCTCCCAGCTGTCGATCGAGCACGATGGCACGATCTACTGGTTCTGCGGCCGCGGCTGCCTCCTCGAGTTCCGCGACGATCCCGAGAAGTACCTCGACCCGGGCCACGTCCCGTCGATGTGACGACGGGCGACGCGCGGTGGCCGCCCAGGCCACCGCGGGGCCCTCGCTAAGTCGCAGCTAAGCGGGCACGGGCAGACTGGTGTCGGTCGCCGGGCTCGCGGCACAGGGTCGCGGAGCGGGCGACCGGCTGGGGCACGAGGAGCGCCGTGCCCATGCGCCACGATCGTCGTCTGCTCGCCGCCGCCGTCCTGGCGGCCGTCATCGTCTCCGCGGGCGCCTCGACCGACGGCCGGCGCTGGGAGGCCGGACGGCGCTGGGAGGCCGGACGGCGCTGGGAGGCCGGACGCTCCGCGTCGGCCCGGGCCGTGCCGGCCGTTCGCCCGATGCTCGAGCCGGTCGGCCCGCGCCGGTCCTGAGCACGGGACGCCGCCGCCCCACGGCGAGCCTGCGCCGTGCCTACTTCGTGACCGTCGCCCCGCCCGACGTGTCCGAGCTCAGCCGCTGGGCGAGGTAGACGGGGATCACCGACAGGAGGATGAGCAGCAGCGCGACCACGTTGACGATCGGCCGCTGGTTCGGCTGGCGGATGTGGTTGAGGATCCAGATCGGGATCGTCTCCTGGGTCCCCGCGGTGAAGGTCGTGACGATGATCTCGTCGAACGACAGCGCGAACGCCAGCAGCCCCGCGGCGAGGACGGCCGTCCGGAGGACCGGGAAGGTCACGTGGCGGAAGGTCTGCCAGGTGTCGGCGCCGAGGTCCATCGACGCCTCCTCGATCGACCGGGAGGTGCGGCGCAGCCGGGCGATCACGTTGTTGTAGACGACGACGACGCAGAACGTGGCGTGGCCGACGATGATCGTCATCGTCCCGAACGAGATCCCGAAGTTGTGGAACGTGGCGTTGAGGGCCATGCCGGTGATGATCCCGGGCAGCGCAATCGGCAGGACGAGCGCGAAGGCGATCACGTCGCGCCCGAAGAACGCGTAGCGATGGACGACGAACGAGGCCAGCGTGCCAAGGGCGATCGCCAGGGCCGTCGCCGCCAGCCCGACCGTGAACGACAGGACGAACGCATCGCGCACGCTCTCGTTCGTCAGCGCGTCGCCGAACCACTGGAGGCTGTACTGCTGGATCGGCCAGGCCTGGACCCGCTGGGCGTTGAACGCGTACAGCCCGATCACCACGAGCGGGAGGTACAGGAACCCGAGGGTCAGCCCGGTCGCGACGCGCAGGAGGATCCGGCTCATCGCGCCGGCCTTCGCGAGACGGGCGTCATAGGGCGTCGAATGCGCCCAGCCGCCGGGCGGCGAGCAGGTAGACGGCCATGATCGCGACGGGCACGAGCGCGAACGCCGCCGCGAACGGGATGTCGCCGGCGACGCCCTGGCTGGCGAACACCACGTTGCCGATGAACTGGCTGTTGCCCACGAGCTGCGGAATGATGTAGTCGCCGAGGGTCAGCGAGAACGTGAAGATCGAGCCGGCCACGAGGGCCGGCATCGCCAGTGGCAGGACGATCCTTCGGAAGGTCATCCCGCCGCGCGCGCCGAGGTCGGCCGACGCCTCGAGGTACGACGACGGGATCCGCTCGAGGCCGGCGTAGATCGGCAGGATCATGTACGGCAGCCAGACGTAGATGAAGACGATCGTGATCGACAGGTCCGACAGGCCGAAGATGCTGCTCGTGTCGATGCCGAGGAAGCCGAATGCCCAGTCGACGAGGCCGCCGGGCGACAGGATGACCCGCCAGGCGTAGGCCTTGACGAGGTAGCTCGCCCAGAGCGGCAGGAGCACGGACATGAACAGCAGCGCCCGCCGGCGGGGCGAGGCGACGCGGGCCATGTAGTAGGCGATCGGGAAGGCCAGGAGCGCGTCGACCACGGTCACGACCGCGGCCACCGTCACCGTCCGCAGGACGATCGTCCGGTAGACCGGCTGGTCGACGATCCGCTGGAAGTTGGACAGCGTGAACTGCTTGACGACCTCGCCGGTCTGCGGGTCCAGCGACCAGAACGCGTAGGCGAAGAGGAGCGCCAGCGACCCGAAGTAGACGATCCCGAACCAGCCGGCCGGGGCGACGAGGAGGACGCCCAGCTGGACGCGCGGCCGCCGGTACAGCCAGCCGAACAGGCGGCGGCCGCGCCCCGGTCGGGCGAGCTCGGCGCCGGTCATGGGCCCGTCAGGCGGACCGCCGTCGGATCGAGGCCGGGGACCCCGAGGGATCGCCCGGCCCCGGATCGCTCGGTCGGCGGGCCGCTCAGCCCTTCACG
The DNA here is from genome assembly GCA_963813705.1 of uncultured Chloroflexia bacterium. Taxonomy (GTDB): domain Bacteria; phylum Chloroflexota; class Limnocylindria; order Limnocylindrales; family CSP1-4; genus Chersky-267. The sequence continues at coordinate 269,499 of CAWFAH010000011.1, read as the reverse complement.
TCCGTGTAGGCCGCGAGCCACTGGTCGTAGGCGATGCACGTGTTCCCGCGGCTGTCACCGCAGTCGCGGAGCGGCGTCTTCCAGAAGCTGATCGCCTGGTAGAACGCCTGGTCCGTGACGTGGTAGGCATCGCAGAAGTTCGGGATCGCGTACGAGCCGTAGCCCTTGTTGAGGATGTCGCAGGCCTTCGGGTTGGCCGGTGCCTCGCCGAAGTACTCCGCGACCTGGGCCTGCACCTCGGGGGTGACCATCCAGGCCATCCACTTGAGCATGCAGTTCGGATGCTTGGCGTAGCGCGACAGCATCCACGTGTCGGACCAGCCGGTCATGCCCTCGGTCGGGACGACGGCCTCGACGGGGACGTTGGCCGCCTTGAGGGTGTTCGTCTGGTACTGCCAGGTCGTGCCGATCACCGACGCGCCGCTGGTGAAGTTGTCGATCTCGTCGGTGAACGACGACCAGTACTTGCCGACGAACGGGCGCTGGCCCTTGAGCAGCGCGATCGCCGCGTCGAACTGGGGCTGGGTCAGCTCGTACGGATCGGTGATCCCGAGCTCCGGGTTGTGGGTCTTGAGGTAGAGCGCCGCGTCGGCGATGTAGATCGTCCCGGCATACGCCGTGACCTTGCCCTTGTAGGCGCCCATCTGGGACGGGTCGAACACGGCGCTCCAGCTCGTCGGCGCGGTCGCGAACTTGTCCGTCCGGTACATCAGGGTGTTGCCGCCCCAGCCGTGCGAGATCCCGTAGTGGAACCCGTTGACGGTGTTGTTGGCCGGGCTCTGGAGGAACGTGCTGAGGTCGCTGAAGTTGGGGATGAGCGCCGGGTCGACCGGCGCGACCTCGGCCCGGTCGATCAGCCGGTTCGACGCGTCGCCGGAGGCGGACACGCCGTCGTACACGCCGTGGCCCTGCGACATCAGGGTGTACATGTCGTCCGAGGTGTCGGCCGGCTTGACGTTGACCTTCCCGCAGTCCGGGTTCTTCTGCTCGAACGGGTGGACCCAGTCGTATTCCTTGACGTTCGAGCCGTCCTCCGCGTAGCCGGGCCAGACGACGATGTCGAGCTCGCCCTCGCCGGGCCCGATCGAGGCGACCGGCGCGATGCTGGCCGACGGAGCCTCGCTCGCCGCGCCCTGGCTCGCGGGCGCCTGGCTGGGCGGCGCGGCGGTCGGCGACGGCGTGGCCGCCGAGCTGCTGCACGCTGCGGCGACGATCGCGACGACCGCCGTCGCGATGAGCACCCTGCGATGGCCCATGGTCTGTCCTCCTCCGCCCCGGTCAGTCACCGACCGGGAAGTTGTACTGCCGCTTCCAGATCAGGCGCACGGCCCGACCCTGTGCGGCGAGTGCCTCCATCGACGAGATCGTCAGGTTCTGCGCGGTGACGACGAGCTGGCCGCCGGCGTCGAGCGCGACGACGTAGCGGGTGTCCGAGCCGAGGTAGATGACATCGCGGATCGTGCCGGTCGCGCTCGTCTCGTCGTCCCCGGCCGGGGCCGCCGGGTCGGCCAGGCGGATCTTCTCCGGCCGGACGGTGAACGTGCCGGCGCGGCCGACGATCCGCTCGGCGACGTCGCCGCTGAGCAGGTTCGAGGTCCCGACGAAGCCGGCCACGAACGCCGTCGCCGGTCGCTCGTAGACCTCGGCCGGCGTCCCGACCTGCTCGATGCGCCCGCGGTTGAACACGGCGATCCGGTCGCTCATCGTGAGCGCCTCCTCCTGGTCGTGGGTCACGTAGATGAACGTGATCCCGACCTGGTGCTGGATCGCCTTGAGCTCGATCTGCATCTCCTCGCGCAGCTTCAGGTCGAGCGCCCCGAGCGGCTCGTCGAGGAGGAGGACCCGCGGCCGATTGACGAGCGCCCGCGCGAGCGCGACGCGCTGGCGCTGGCCGCCGGACAGCTGCGACGGACGGCGTCGCTCGTAGCCGTCGAGCCGGACCATCCGCAGGGCGTCCGCCACCTGCTCGGCCCGCCGGTCGCGGGCGACCTTGCGGATCATCAGCCCGTACCCGACGTTGTCCCCGACGGTCATGTGCGGGAAGAGCGCGTAGTCCTGGAACACGGTGTTCACGTCACGCTCGAAGGGCGCCTTGCCGCTCACGTCCTGACCGTGGAGGATGACCCGGCCGGCCGACGGCAGCTCGAACCCGGCGATCATCCGCAGGGTGGTCGTCTTGCCCGAGCCGGACGGTCCGAGCATCGAGAAGAACTCGCCGTCACCGATCTCGAGGTCGATCCCGGCGACCGCCTCGACGTCGCCGAACCGCTTGTGGACCCCTTCGAGGCGGACGGCCGGGATGGCCGTGCCGGCCGAGCCGGGCTGGGGGACGGGATCCCGCGTCGTCGCGGGGAGCGTCGGGCTCGCCAAGGATCTCCTCGGATGACCGCGCGGATCACGCGCGGGTGATCGGACCTCGGGATCGGGACACGGGTCGGCGCACCGGCCGGCAGCTCGTCCGAATGCGAGATGGCGCGCACTGTGGCGCGTCCACGGCGCCGATGTCAAGACGTTCCGCGAGCCCTAGACTCGCCCGCGATGCGCCTCGTCGGCCGGCAGGCTCCGGCGTTCCTTCTGGTGGTCCTCGCCGCCCTCGCCGCCGCCTGCGCCGGGGGCGCGCCGGGGACCACGCCGCCCGTCACGGCGGGCAGCTCGGCGGCACCGCGCGAGGTCAACATCATCGCCCGCGAGTACACGTTCGACCCATCGCCGGTTGACCTCGTGCGCGGCGAGACGATCCTCCTCCACGTCATCAACGCGGGGCTCGAGGTGCACGAGGTCGTCATCGGCGACGCCGCCGTCCAGGACGCCTGGGAGGTGGCCGAGGCGGCGACTGTCGGCGCGCCACCTGGCCCGACCCCGCTGGTCAGCGTCCCGCCGGGCGTGACCGGCCTGCGGGTGGTGGTCCGGTCGGGCCAGCGCGTCGACGTCCGCTGGACGGTCCCGACGGCGGCCACGCCGCTGATCGTCGGCTGCCACATCCCCGGCCATTGGGCGCGCGGGATGCAGGTCCCCGTCCGGTTCGTCCCGCCGGGCGGTTGACGGCTGCCCGGTGATACGCTCTGACCCGTCCCGCGACGGCGCGTCGCGTGGGTGGCGCCGAACACTGCGCACGGGAGAGGACACGAATGACCTATACGATCGCCGAGCCTTGCGTCGACGTGATCGACCAGTCGTGCGTCTCGGTCTGTCCGGTCGACTGCATCCACTTCGAGGAAGGCTCGGATCGGATGCTGTACATCGATCCGGATGAGTGCATCGACTGCGGCGCGTGCGAGCCCGAGTGCCCGGTGAACGCGATCTTCCCCGAGGAGTCGGTGCCGGCGGAATGGGCCGCCTACACGCGGGTCAACGCGGTCTGGTTCTCGGACAAGGCGGCGGCCCGCGCCGAGGTCGACGCGCTCAAGCCTGCCTGACCGGCTCGCCCGGCGTTCCCCGGCGCCCGGGCTAGACTCGGGTCATGCGCATCGTCTCGCTCCTTCCGTCGGCGACCGAGATCGTCTTCGCCCTCGGCCTTGGTGACGAGCTCGTCGGGGTCACCCACGAATGCGACTGGCCGCCCGAGGCGGCCGGAATCCCGCAGGTCACCCGGAGCACCCACGACCGGTCCGAGCGCTCATCGCGCGAGATCGACCGGCTCGTCGGCCACGCCGTCCACGGCGGCTCCTCGCTCTACGCGCTCGACGAGGACGCGCTCGCCGCGGCCGACCCGGACCTGATCCTGACCCAGGAGCTGTGCGCCGTCTGTGCGGTCAGCTACCGCGAGGTCAACGACATCGCCCGGGCGATCGACGCCGACATCACCGTCGTGTCGCTCGAGCCGACGTCGGTCGAGGGGGTGCTCAACTCGATCTCGACGGTCGGGGCGATGACCGACGCGGAGGATGCCGCCGTCGACGTCGTCGGCGAGCTCCGGGAGCGGCTGCGCAAGCTGGAGACGCGCCTGGCCCGTCGTCGCGAGCGCGGCCAGCCGGCGGTCCGGGTGGTCGGCCTCGAGTGGCTCGACCCGCCCTTCGCGCTCGGCCACTGGGTCCCCGAGCAGGTCCGCCGGGCCGGTGGCTGGGACCTCCTCGGCCGCGAGGGCGAGGCATCCGTCCGGACGACCTGGGACGCCGTTCGCGAGGTCGATCCCGAGATGCTGGTCCTCATGCCCTGCGGCTTCCACCTCGCCGAGACCGTGAGCGAGTGGGAGCGGACGCCCCGGCCGGCCGGCTGGGCGGAGCTCGAGGCGGTCCGGCGCGGCCAGGTGTTCGCGGTCGACGGGTCGGCCTACTTCTCGCGACCGGGACCGCGGGTGATCGACGGGATCGGGCTGCTCGCCGAGATCTTCGACCCGGACGGGTTCGTCGAGACCTCGCCGCTCGGCAGCTGGACTCCGCTCCTCTAGGGCGACGACCGGATGCCGTTCCGCGCCTCGTTCGACTGCCTGTGGTGCGGCCGCGCATGGACGACGCGCTCGGCGGACGATCTCGAGGGCTACGCCCAGCTCTGCCCGGACTGCGTCGGCCGGGCCGGCGAGAACGGCTTCCTTCGCTTCCGGTTGCGCACGGCGCTCGACGAGCGTGGCCGGGCGAGCGGCGCGCCAACCGACGGTGCGCCGTCGAGCGGTGCGATCGCGACCCCGCCGGCCGTCCAGTCCGAGCCCGTCGATCCGCTGGCGACGGAGATGATCGCCTATTACGAGGCGCGCGCCGGCGAGTACGACGACTGGTATCTCCGCCGCGGCCGCTACGCCCGCGGGCCGGTCCACGACCAGGCCTGGGCGGCCGAGCTCGACGCCGCGACCCTGTGGCTCGATCGCCTGCCGTGGTCGGGCGAGATCGTCGAGCTGGCGGCGGGGACGGGCTGGTGGAGCCCGCTGCTCGCGGGGCGCGGTGACTTGTCGATCTACGACGCCGCCGATGCGCCGCTCGACCGGGCGCGCGATCGCCTGCTCGCCCACCGCCTGCGCGCCCACATCCACGTCCGCGACGCCTGGGCGGAGCCGGATCGCCAGGTCGACGGCGTCTTCTGCGGCTTCTGGCTCAGCCACGTCCCGCGCGACCGGCTGCCCGCGTTCCTGGCCCTGCTCCGGCGCTGGCTCAAGCCGGGCGGGCTCTTCGCGTTCGTCGACTCGCGCGCGGACCCGCAGTCGGGCGCGCTCGACCAGCCACCGGTCGACGAGGCGGATCGGGCGGCCGGGCTCGTCCGGCGCCGGCTGGCCGACGGCCGCGAGTTCCGGGTCGTCAAGGTGCTCCACGAGCCCGACGAGCTGGCCGCCGGGTTGCTCGCCGCCGGGTTCGCCACCGCCGAGGTCACGGCCACGGATCGCTTCTTCGTGCTCGGACGGGCGGCGGCCTGACCGCCCGGCACGAGTCCGGCTCGCCTCGACGCCACCGTATACTCGCGCCATGTCCCCCCTGTCCGAACGGACGATCGCAACCGTCGGTTCCGGGGTCATGGCCGAGGCCATGATCGCGGGGCTCCTGCGCGGCGAGCTCGTCGAGCCCGGTCGGGTCGTCGCCAGCCACCCACGGGCCGATCGTCGCGACGAGCTGGCGCGGAGCTACGGGATCCGGACGGTGCCCGGCAACGCCGAGGCGGTCCGCGATGCCGACGTCGTCCTGCTCGCCATCAAGCCGCAGATGCTCGCCCGGGTCGGAGCCGAGCTGCGGCCCCACCTGCGCGACGGACAGCTCGTCCTGTCGGTCATCGCCGGCGCGACCACCGCCGCGCTCGAGGGCTTCCTCGGCCATCGCCAGATCGTGCGCAGCATGCCCAACACGCCGGCCCGGCTCGGGCGCGGGATGACCGTCTGGTACGCGACGCCCGACACGACCGACGAGCAGCGGGCGCAGGCAAGCACGCTCCTGCGCGCGCTCGGCGCGGAGCTCGAGGTCGACGACGAGCGCTTCGTGGCGATGGCGACGGCGGTCTCGGGCACGGGCCCGACGTATGTCTTCCTGGTCATGGAGGCGCTGATCGACGCCGCCGTCCACCTCGGCTTCCCGCGCCATGTCGCCCACGACCTCGTCGTGGAGACGCTGGAGGGGAGCACGTACTTCGCGAAGCAGTCGGGCGACCACCCGGCCGTCCTGCGGAACATGGTCACCTCGCCCGGCGGCACCAGCGCCGCCGCCCTCCACGAGCTCGAGTCGGGCCGCCTGCGGACGGTCCTGTCCGAGGCGGTCTGGGCCGCCTACCGCCGAACGGTCGAGCTCGGCGACCAGCTCGAGGCGAGCGCCGCGACGGCCGCGCCGGAGCGTGACGGGGCGGCTGCCCGCCGATGAGCCGATCTCGGATGCGCGGAGCCGGCGGGTCGTGAGGGACGCGCTCGTCAACCCCGCCGGACCGGCGACGCGGGCTCCGGCCGGCGACCCGCTGACCATCGAGCGAATTACCGCGTTCGATCCGCCGCGCGAGTTCCGGCTCCATCCACGCGACCGGTCGGTCGCCTACACCGCCGAGACGGGTGGCAGCCGCCAGCTGTTCGCCCTGCCCCTGCGCGGTGGGGTCCCGATCCAGGTCACGGCCTCGGCCGAGTCGATCTCCGATCCCCAGTGGTCGCCCGACGGCCGGCGGCTGGTGTTCCTCCGCGACAACGCCATCTGGGTGGTCGATGCCGACGGCTCCCGGCTCGTTCAGGTGACCGATCCGATCCCCGGGACGACGCATCCGCGCTGGGCGCCGAATGGGCTCAGCATCGCGTTCATTGCGCGGCGGCGCGGCTGGTCGCAGCTCTGGCGGATCGACGCCCCGGTTCCGCGGCGGGGTCGCCCGACCGCTCATCCCAAGCCTGCCGAGCCCCGCGCGCTGACCCCCGCGGGGTTCGACGTCGATGGCTTCACCTGGTCGCCCGATGGCCGCCGGATCGCCCTCGCCGCGCAGCGCGAGGAGCACGGCTGGGGGTCGGCCGTGTCGGTGGTCGACGCGGTCAGCGCTGAGGAGCGCGTCATCGCCCCGGGCACCGCCTGGGAGTGCAGCCCCCAGTGGCTGCCCGACGGCGGGCTCCTCCTCGTCTCGGACGCCGACGGCTGGTTCCAGGTCGTGCGCCTCGATCCGGCGCTGCGCGAGCGGACGCTCCTCACGACCGGGCCGCGCGAGCACGGCGAGCCGGGCGGCACCTTCGGCTTCGTCCCGCTGCCGTCGCCGGACGGGAGCCGCTTCGTCCACGTCGAGGTCCACGACGGGCTGGCCGACCTCCTCGTCGCACCGCTCGGCGGCGCGCCGGCCAAACGCGGCCGCGGCCGCCCGCCGAAGAACCCACGGCCCCACACCGGCGCCGGCACGGGCGTGCGGATCGACCCGTGGCCGGGCGTCTGGCGGGCGATCGGCTGGACGGCCGACGGTGCCTGGGTGGCCGCGATCGGTGAGAGCGAGCAGCGACCGCAGGACCTGTGGCTGCTCCCCGTCCCTGGGGTGGCCGCGGAGGGATCGCGACCGCGCCGGATCACCGACAGCCTGCCGGCCGTCCTCCGCCCGGCTCGGATCGTCGCGGGGGAACGGGTCGCGTTCACCGCCCGGGACGGCCTGCGGATCGAAGGCAACCTGTTCCGTCCGGCCACGGCCACGGGCAAGCGCGGCGGGAAGCGGGTGACCACGATCGTCCACCTTCACGGCGGCCCGACCTCGCAGAGCTTCCTCGCCTGGCTGCCGTTCAAGCAGGTCCTCCTCCGCGAGGGCTTCGCCGTGCTCGACGTCGACTTCCGCGGCTCGACCGGCTACGGCCGCGACTTCCGGCTCGGCAATGTCGACGAGTGGGGCCACGGGGACGCGAACGACGTGGTCGACGCGGGACGCTGGGCGGCCGGCCAGCCGTGGTCCGACGGGCGCCTCGTGGTCCACGGTGGGTCGTACGGCGGCTATCTCGTCCTGTGCGCGCTCGTTGCCGAGCCGGCGCTGTGGGAGGCGGGGATCGACCTGTATGGCGACTCCGAGATCGCCGAGAGCTACCGCCACGGGGACCGGCCGGGACGGCTCGACCTCTACCGCATGATGGGTGACCCGGACGATCCGGCCCGCGCGGCCGGCTTCCGGCGCGGCTCGCCGGTCTACGCGGCCGAGCGGATCCAGGCCCCGCTGCTGATCCTCCACGGGCGCAAGGACAAGCGGGTCGTGCCGCTGATGACCGAGCGGATGGTCGAGGCGCTGACCATCGAGGACAAGGTCCACGAGGTCCACTGGTACGACGAGGAGGCCCACGGCTGGGAGCGGCGCGAGAACCGGCGCGACGTCTGGAACCGGATCGTCGCCTTCCTCCACCAGCACGTGCCCCAGACCGGCTCGAGCGGCGGATCCTGACGACCAACGGTGCGCCGGGGCCGGGCGGTCGAGCGCGGGGCGACCGGCTCCCCGGGAAGAACGTCGGACCGTCGGTCGCCCGACGGTCCGATTCGTTCAGCGTCGACGGCCGGAGCCGTCGGGTGCTACGTCCAGCGCCGGCCGGCTTCGAGCACGATTGCCGAGCTGCCCAGCGCCACCAGGGCGAGCAGGACCCGGAGGGCCTGCGAGCGCACGAGGTCGTTCACACGATTCCCACCTGACCCCTGTCGCCCATGGTGCGTGCCTCGGTCGCCTTGCGGCGCTTCGGCCTTGGTGCGGCGCGCCAGGTTCGCGTCCACGACTCCACCTCGGGCATGGTTGCGACGGGGTCCCGGCGACCGGGCGGCCTGCGCGTCGCCGCGCAGATCCCTGGCTTTGCGTCCCCGTCTCGCGGCGGGTTTGCCCTGGACGGTGGCCCATCGGAAGGCGATCTCGCCTCCGCGACCAACGCTAGGCGGCGTGTCCGAGCGGGCCTATGAGATGAACGTACGCCCGGTCCGGCCGGACGGGGCAGTGCCCGGCCGCACCGCGGCCGGCCGGGATGCCGCGAGCGTCAGCCGATCTCGGGGTCGAATGCCCGCCCGCCGGCCTCGGCGAGCGCCGCCCGGAGCTGGACGACGTGCTCCTCGGCGTGGACGACCGCGAACTGCTCGAGCGCCTCGGCGAGGGTCATCTCGCCCCGCCGCGGATGCAGGCCGCGACGGGCCGCGTCGGCGTCGGTCAGCTCGGGAAGGCGATGGGCGTAGCGCTCGACCGTCGACTCGATCCGATCGACGAGCTCGCGCGGCGGCAGGGTCCGGTCGCGCGCCAGGGTGAGGATCCGGATCGGGTCGTCGGCCATCCGTCCGAAGGGCACCGGCCCGGGACCGCCGTCGACGACGCGCTCGATCTCGCCGAGCCAGAACTGGAGCATCTCGGCGACGTGGGCGAGCACCTCGGTCGGGCCCCACGCGGACTCCGGTCCGGAATCGTGGTCGGCGTCGTGGAGCGGCCACGGCCGCCCGGCCTCGACCGCGGGGAGCTCGGCGTCGAATGCCGCCGAGGCGGCGCGGAGCCGCGCCACGGCACGGTCCATCGCGCTGGTCGGGTCCATCGCGGCAGTGTGGCACCGCGCGCGGACGGTGTCTCGCCGATCCGGGTGGCGACCCGGTCACCGCTCCTCACGGCAACCGCCCGATCGAGCCCTCAGGCGACCCCGCGCGACCGACGGATCGGGATCGGCTCGGTCCCGGCGGCCGCGGTCCGCGCCGCGGGGCCCAGCCGGCGGCCCCCGAGCAGGCGGCGGACCTCGTCCACGGCAACCGGCCGGGCGTACAGGTACCCCTGGCCGCGGGTGCAGCCGAGGCGGCGGAGGACGGCGACCTGCTCGGGTCGTTCGATGCCCTCGGCGATGACCTGGAGATCGAGGGCGCGGCCGAGCTGGAGGATCGCCCGAGCCAGCACGGGCCGGGTCCGCCGCTCGCCGATCCCGTCGATGAACGTCTTGTCGATCTTGAGGATGTCGACCGGGAATCGCTCGAGGTAGCCGAGCGACGAGTAGCCCGTCCCGAAGTCGTCGATCGCCAGGCGGACCCCGATCCGGCGCAGGTCGGCCAGCTTGCCGATCGTCTGCGCGGTCGTCTGCATGAGGACGGACTCGGTGATCTCGAGCACGAGGCGCGAGGGATCGAGCCCGCTCGACGCGAGGGCCGTCCCGACCTCGGCCACGAGGTCGGGATGCTGGAACTGGCGCGCCGACAGGTTCACCCCGACCGACAGACCGTCGATCCCGAAGTCGCGTCCCATCGCCTGCGTGTCGCGGCACGCCTGGCCGAGGACCCAGCGGCCGATCTCGACGACGAGCCCGGACTCCTCGGCGAGGCCGATGAACTCGCCGGGCATGAGCAGGCCCCGCCCGGGCGCCTGCCAGCGGACCAGGGCCTCGAGCCCGACGATCGTGCCGTCGGCGAGGTCGACGATGGGCTGGTAGTGGACTCGCAGCTCGTCGCGATCCTCCGCGCCGCGGAGGAGCGCCTCGAGCGCCGCCCGCTCGCTGGCCGCTTCGCGAAGGCTCGGCCGGAAGACCTCGTAGCGGTCCTTGCCTCGCCGCTTTGCCTGGTACATCGCGAAGTCGGCATTGCGCAGCAGCTCGGTGACCCCGTCGCTGTCTGCGCCCGGGGTGCACACGGCGATCCCGATGCTCGTGGCGATGACCGCTGCCGTGCTGCCGATCCGGATCGGCGGCCGCAGCGCGTCGATCATCCGCTGGGCGACGGTGGCCGCCTCGGACTCGTCGCGCAGCTCCTCGAGCAGGACGGCGAACTCGTCACCGCCCAGCCGGGCGGCCGTGTCACCGGCCCGCAGGCAGTTCCGCAGCCGGTCGGCCACGGCCGCGAGGAGCTGGTCGCCGCCCGCATGGCCGAGACTCTCGTTGACCGTCTTGAAGTCGTCCAGGTCGAGGAACAGGACCGCGACCATCCCGGCGTCCGTGCCCGGCCGGCGGGTCACGGCGTGCTCGACGCGATCGCGGAAGAGCGATCGGTTGGCCAGCCCGGTGAGCCCGTCGTGGAAGGCCTGGTGGCGGAGCTCCTCGTAGAGCCGGGCGTTCTCCAGCGCCATGCCCGCTTCGGCCGCGAGCGTCTGCGCCAGGCGAACCCGGCGCTGGTCGAAGAAGCCGGGCTTGCGCGAGGTGGCCTCGATGGCGCCGAGGGCGCGGCCCTTGGCCAGCAGCGGCAGGGTCGCCATGGTCCGCTGGCCGATCGAGTGGAGGTAGGCCACCTCGGCCGGGTCCGCCCGCGGATCGGTGTCGTCGACGACCATCGGGCCGTGCCCCTCGAGCACCGCCCGCGTGGCCGGGTAGTCATCGAGCGGATACGACTCGTCGATGGCCCCGCGTCGCTCGGGCGGGTAGTAGCCGTAGGTGAGGATCCGGTCGGACGCCTGGTCCCAGTAGCAGATCCCGCACTCGTCCGCCCCGGTTGTCATGGCCACGAAGCGGGCGGTCAGGTCGCCGATCTCGCGCGGGTCGAGGGTCTGCGCGAGCGAGCTCGAGAGCTGGATGACGTTGGCCAGCTCGGTGGTCGTGGAGCGCAGGCGGACGGCGAACTGGCCGATGAGCAGCACCACGAACCCGAAGACCGTCGCGACGGCGGCCACGTTGAGCACGGTCAGGACCGGCCACGGGATCGACGCGTCCGCGGCGATGAAGTAGGCGCCGCCGCCGACGAGCACCGCGACCGCGAGCGCCACGGCGGCCAGCCCGGCGAGGTCGCGGCGAGGCAGGTAGGGCAGCGCGAGGGCCAGCGGCAGGAGGGTCGCCACCGCGACCGCGTCGCGGAGCAGGAACCCGGCGCTGACGATCGGGAGGTAGATCGCCACCGCGAGCGGACGGATGACCCGGTCGATCGGGACCCGGCCGATGCGTGGCAGGCACCAGACGACGGTCCAGGTGGTGAACACGCCCAGGCCGATCGCGCCGACCAGGGCACTCGGCGCGGAATAGGTGAGGCCCAGGAAGGCCAGCCCGGCCGCGAAGCCGAACCCCGCGGGCACGAGCAGCCGGATGAACAGCCGGAGTTGCTCGGCGCCGTCGTCGAGACCGAGCGACCCGGTCCGGCCGCTCGGCAGCCGAGGAAGCTCGATCGTCGGTGCGGGCATCGTGACCAGCCTGTCCGACGCGTCACCGAGCGGCCATCCAACCTTCGTACCGGTCCGCCGGGTCCGTCCGGCCGGGCCACGTCGTGCGGGGACTCTCGGGTGCGTCGACGGGGCGCCGGCCGATGCCCATACTGGGTGGCCACGAGACCGAACGGTCGCCAGGAGGACACTGCGATGACCGACACGGCACACCGTCCCGTCACGCCCGGGGCGGCGAACCAGGCCGGAGCGCGGATCAACCGGGACGCGTACGCCGAGGCCGCCGACTTCCTGCCGCTCAACGGGCTCGACCACGTCGAGTTCTGGGTCGGCAACGCCCGCCAGGCGGCAGCCTACTACCGCGCGCTGTGGGGCTTCGGTCCGGTTGCCTTCTCGGGCCTCGAGACCGGGGTGCGCGACCGGGCCTCGTACGTCCTCGTCCAGAATGACATCCGGTTCGTGATCACCGCTCCGCTGACCCCGGACGGGGAGATCGCGGAGCACGTCCGCGAGCACGGCGACGGGGTCCACGACATCGCGTTCGCGGTGGACGACGTGTCGAGCGCCTGGCGCGAGACGACCAGCCGGGGCGCCGTTTCGGCCCTCCCGCCGACCGAGCTCGACGGTGGCGAGGACGGCGTCCTCCGCCGCGCATCGATCCGGACGTACGGCGAGACGCTTCACTCGTTCGTCGACCGGCACGACTACCACGGCGTGTTCGCCCCGGGCTACCGTCGGGTCCGGCGGCCGGCCCGCGCGGCCGACGGGCTGTCACTGCTCGAGGTGGACCACTGCGTCGGCAACGTCGGCCTCGGCGAGATGGATCGGTTCGTCGACTTCTACCGCGACGTGCTCGGCTTCAGCCAGCTCATCCACTACGACGACAAGGTCATCCACACCGACTACTCGGCGCTCATGAGCAAGGTGATGACCAACGGCAACGGCCGGATCAAGTTCCCGATCAACGAGCCGGCGGCGGGCCGCAAGAAGAGCCAGATCCAGGAATACCTGGACTGGTACCGCTCGCCCGGCTGCCAGCACATCGCCCTGCGGACCGAGGACATCGTCGGGACCGTCCGCCGGCTGCGCGACAACGGGGTCGAGTTCCTCGGGCTCCCGCACGAGTACTACGCCACCCTGTCCGAGCGGGTCGGGGATGTCGGCGTGCCCATCGAGACGCTCGAGGACCTCGGGATCGAGGCCGACCGCGACGAGGAGGGCTTCCTGCTCCAGATCTTCACCCGGCCGGTCCAGGATCGCCCGACCTTCTTCTTCGAGATCATCGAGCGACACGGCTCGCGCGGCTTCGGGGTGGGCAACTTCAAGGCGCTGTTCGAGGCGATCGAGCGGGAGCAGGCCAAGCGCGGCAACCTGTAGCCCGGCCGGGACCGCTCGACTGGGGCCACGCCGGGGCCCAGCGGCGCTTGCACCGGCCGCCTATGCTCAACGTGTTGTCCGGCTGAGGGACCGCCGCGGAGCGGCGGTGGAGTCGGACGCAATGCGAATGGGAGTGTGACCGTGCTTCGTCCCCCGGTGGGTGTCGCGATTCTGGGGTTCTTCGCCCTGTTGGCCGGTGTTGCCTATCTCGTGCTCGGTCTGCGGTTGACCAGCTGGGTTGTCTTCGGACCCGGCTCGATCGGTGACGGGACGTTCCTGTGGGGCCTGCTGACGCTTGCCGCCGGGATCGCGTTCGCGGCTGCAGCGTTCGCCCTGTGGGCCGTCCAGCCGTGGGCCTGGATGTTCGCCGTGATCATGGCCGGCCTCGGGATCATCGACGCCTTCTTCCTCTGGCTCGCCACCGGCGACTTCAGCTACGGCTTCATGGCCGCACTGCTGCCGCTGCTCGTGCTGTGGTACCTCAACTCCAAGGACATCAAGGGCGCCTTCGGGATCGAGAGCGCCTAACCGCCAGCGGCACCCGCCCGCGGTCGGCCCAACGCGCCGCGTGTACGCCTGGCTCGTCCTCGTCCACCTGACCGGACTGGTCGTGTTCTCCGTGGGCCACGGGGTCTCGGCGATCATGACCTTCCGGATCCGGGGCAGTCGTGATCGGGGGCTCGTCCTCGAGCTCCTGGCGCTGTCGCAGCGCGCGAACCAGCTGGCCTACCTCGGCCTGCTCCTGCTGCTCGTCGGCGGGATCGGGGCCGCCGCCCAGGCAGGCCTGCTGGCCCGGACCTGGGTCGTCGCCACGGCCGTGGTCCTGGTCGCCGTCATCGTGGCGATGTTCGCCCTCGGGGCGGGCTTCTACTACCCGCTCCGGCGGCGGCTGGCCGAGATCCGCGCCGACGGCACGCCGGCGCTGTCGGGCGACGCGCTGGCGGTCGCGCTCGACAACCGACGGCCGGACGTCCTCGCGGCGATCGGGTTCGGCGGCCTGCTCCTGATGATCGCGCTCATGGTCCTCAAGCCGGCCTGACTGCCGGCGATCCCGTCCGGCGGTGAGGTTGCCGACCCGCGACGAGCCGTCCGGGCCGGCTCCGGGGAAGCCGGCGTCGCCGCCCGGGCCGTGCGCGGAACGACCGCGGTCGCTGGCTAGACTGGCGCCATGAAGGTCGCCCACGTCCGCGAGCGACATGCCCCGCCGGGCAGTCCGTTCCGCCTCGCTGCGGCGTTCGACGCCGGAGCCGAGACCTGGCTGGACCTCGAGGTCGCGCGGCGCCGGATCGCGTCCGCCGACCCCACGCTCGCCCACAACGACCCGCTCTTCCGGCACCCGCTGACCACGCTCGACGCGCACCTCGCCGCCGGCTTCCGGGTGGCGACGCTCGGGCCGCTGCTCGACGACTTCGTGCCGGCGGACGAGGACGACGAGGCCATCCTCGACCGGGCCGAGCTCGACTTCGGGCCGCCCGTCCTCCAGCCGCCGAGCCTGCGCGACTTCTACGCCTTCGAACGCCACGTCGCGACGGTCTGGGCGCGCCGCGGGGGCGACGTGCCCGAGGCGTGGTACCGGCTGCCGGTCTTCTACTTCAGCAACGTCTCCGAGATCCGCGGGCCGGGCGACCCCGTGTGGGCACCGCGAGGCAGCCTCGAGCTCGATTTCGAGCTCGAGGTGGCCGCCCTCGTCGACACGCCGGCTCGGGATCTGTCCGCCGAGCGGGCCGAGGAGGCGATCGGCGGCTACACGATCTTCAACGACTGGTCGGCCCGCGACCTCCAGCGGGACGAGACGACCGTCCGGCTCGGCCCCGCGAAGGGCAAGGACTTCGCCTCGACGATCGGTCCCTGGCTGGTCACGCCCGACGAGCTCGCCGGCACGCGGCGTCCTGGGGCGACGGCTCCTGACCTGGCAATGACCGTCGAGGTCCGGCCGCCGGCCGGTCCGCCCGTCGCGGTGACGAGCGGGCGCTGGGCGGACAGTCGCTACTCGTTCGGCCAGCTGCTCGAGCGGGCCTCTGCCGACGCGCGGCTCCGGCCGGGCGACCTGATCGGCTCGGGCACCGTCGGTGGGGGCTGCCTGCTCGAGGTGCGCGACGAGACGCTCGGCCGGTACCTGCAGCCGGGCGACGAGGTGGTTGCCCGCATCGAGGGCCTCGGCGAGCTCCGGACGCCCATCGTGGAGCGTCCGCCGACCGACACGCCATGACCGAGGTCCGCCCACCGAGTGCCGTCCGGATCGAGCGGATGCGGCCCGGTCACTGGCCTGCCGTCCGTGCCATCTACCAGGCAGGGATTGCCACCGGCAACGCCACCCTTGAGCGTGAGGCTCCCGAATGGGAGGCGTGGACGGCCGGCCACCGGAGTGACTGTCGGTTCGTCGCCGTCGACGGAGACCGCGTCCTCGGCTGGGTCGCCCTGTCGCCCTATTCCGGCCGGGACGTGTACGAGGGCGTCGCCTGGCTGAGCGTGTACGTCGCCGCGGACGCCCGCGGTCGGGGCATCGGTGGCGAGCTCGTGCTCGCGGCGGTCGAGGCATCGGAGACCGCCGGGGTCTGGACGCTGATGGCCGGTGTCCTGCCGGAGAACGCGGCCAGCCTGGCGCTCCATCGGCGAGCCGGATTCCGACGCGTCGGGGTCCAGCGTCGCATCGGCCAGGACACGACGGGTCGCTGGCGCGACGTGGTCCTGCTCGAGCGGCGCAGCCGCTCGGTCTGAGTCCCCGCGTCGCGCGGCTGCGCTGCCCGCGGACCGATGCCCGGTGGGCCTCCGTCGTCCTAGACTGATGCCCCAGCCGAGGGGAGGCCGACTCGCCGATGTACTACGTGTCGCGTGGCCGGGTGCCGCACAAGCGTCACACCCAGTTCCGGACGCGGGAGGGCGTCCTGTACGCCGAGGAGCTGTTCGGCATGGAGGGTTTCGTCGGCCGGAGCTCGCTGCTCTACCATCGCGTGCCGCCGACCCAGACCCACCGGATCGAGGCGATCGGGCCGCTGGCGCTGGAGGAGGCCGACGACGGCGTCCATCGCCATCGCCTGATCAACACCGCCGGGCTCCCGCCCAAGGGCGACGTGATCACCGGAAGGGTGCCGTTGTTCTTCAATGCGGACGTGACGTTCGGCGTCGTCCGTCCGGCGGCGCCGATGCCCGAGACGGTCTTCTACCGCAACGGCGAGGCCGACGAGCTCCTCTACGTCCACGAGGGCAGCGGGCTGTTCGACAGCGTCTTCGGCCAGCTCCGCTATGGTCCGGGCGACTACCTCGTGATCCCGATCGGGACGACCTGGCGGCTGGCGCCGGACGAGGGCTCCGCCCAGCGGATGCTGTGGCTCGAGTGCCCGAGCGAGATCGAGCCGCCGAAGCGCTACCGGAACGAGTACGGCCAGCTGCTCGAGCACAGCCCCTATTCGCAGCGCGACATCCGGGTGCCCCGCTTCGTGCCCGCCCGGACCGAGGCGGGCGAGTTCCGGGTCCACGTCCGGGCCCGCGGCCGGCGCACCGCGTACCACTACTCGAGCCATCCCTTCGACGCCGTCGGCTGGGACGGCTACCTCTGGCCGTACGCGTTCAACATCGCCGACTTCGAGCCGATCACCGGCCGGGTCCACCAGCCGCCGCCCGTCCACCAGACGTTCCAGGCCCGCAACTTCGTCGTCTGCTCGTTCGTGCCGCGCAAGTTCGACTATCACCCGCTGGCGATCCCGGCCCCGTACAACCACTCGAACATCAACAGTGACGAGGTCATCTACTACGTGGCCGGGAACTTCATGAGCCGGCGCGGCGTGGAGGTGTCGAGCTTCACGCTCCATCCGGCGGGGATCCCGCACGGCCCGCACCCGGGCACGGTCGAGGCGTCGATCGGCAAGGAGGCGACCGAGGAGCTGGCGGTGATGGTCGACACCTTCCGGCCCCTGCGCATCACGAAGCAGGCGGCCGGCCTCGAGGACGAGCGCTACCCGTACTCGTGGCTACCGACGGACGCCGCGCCCGGCGAGGCCGAGGCACTCGCCGAGCGCGGGCCGGAGGCGTTCCCCGACTGAGGGGGTGCCGTTCCGAGCGGCGCGGCCGCCTGTCGGGACGTGCCCGGCCGCGGCCGGGCAGGCGGCGGGTCAGCCCTCCTCGGGTGCCGCTCCGGTCATGGCCACGACGAGATCCCACAGGGCGCGGCGCTCGGTCGGGGTGACCCGGGTCCCGGGGATCCGGTCGAACGGCCGGGAGCGCCGGTCGAGGAAGAGCCGCCCGGAGACGCCGCCGGCCTCCGGCGCGGCTGCCAGCCAGATGACGGTGTCGACGCCCTCCTCGGCCGTCCGCGCATACGGCCCGAGGAACTCGCGGAACGCCGGCAGCGACGCTGCGAGGCCCGGCGTGTCCGCCCAGCCCGGGTGCATCGCGTTCGCGACGACACTCCTGACCACGCAACCGGCGCGCCAGCTCGCGGACGAGGACGACCTGGGCGCGCTTCGCCCGGGCGAAGACGGCCGGGCCACGGTACTCGCCGACGCTCGACTGGAGGTCCTCGAGATGCAGGCGCTGGGCGTACATCCCACCGCTCGCGACGGCCACGATCCGGCTCGGCGCGCCAGGCCGGGCCGTGGCCCGGAGGAGCGGCAGGAGACGGCCGGTGAGGGCGAACGGTCCGAGGACGCTCGTCGCGAACGTGAGCTCGTAGCCGTCGGCCGAGGTGCGCCGATCCGGGACGATCCCGCCCGCGTTGTCGACGAGCACGTCCAGGCGCGGTTCGGCGGAGCGGATGGCATCGCCGGCGGCGCGCACGGACGCCAGCGACGACAGCTCGACCGGGTAGGCCGCGATCTCGTGGTTGCCCGACCAGGCGGTCAGCTCGAGCCGCGTCCGCTCCAGCCGCGCGGCGTCGCGACCGACGAGCACGACCCGGGCGCCCATCGCGGCGAAATGGCTGACCGCCGCCCGGCCGAGGCCCGAGGTCGGGCCGATGACGAGGACGGTCCGGTCACGGAGCGAGGTCCGGCCGATGTCGGGCCAGCGGTACATCCGGCGCCGGAGGTCGAAGCCGATCCGGCTGAAGCTGGGCAGGACGAGCAGCTCGAGGCCGCCGTCCACCAGGTCGCGGGGGTCGATGTCGTCCTCCCCGGGCGCGTCATCGGGTCGCTCCGCGCATGCGCGCCGAGCCGCGTCCATGATGACGCGTCGGCCGCCCGGCGCGCCTACTCGTCGGCGACCCGCAGCGTCACCTCCGGCCGGACCGTCGTTGGCGCGGTCTGGGCGAGGATGACCCCGCCGATGACCAGCGCCCCGCCGACGAGCTGGAGCGGCCCGAGCGTCTCGCCGAGCAGCAGGCTCGCCAGGGTGATCGTCCAGACCGGCTCGAACGTCGAGATGAGCGACGCCTGGGCCGCCCCGATCCGGCGGGTCCCGGCGTAGAACGTCTGGATCGCGACGAAGGTCGAGATGATCCCGATGCCGAGGATCCCCGGCCAGGCGGCGCTCGGCAGGTCGGCCGGGGCGAGCGGCCGCCGGGTGACGATCGCGAGCGCCCAGAACCCGATCGCCGTGGCCAGCATCATCAGCGCCGTGGCCGCGGCGGTGTCGGCGCCGTCGTCGGCCTCGCCGCCGACCCGCTCGGTCGTCTCGCCGGCAAGTCGCGCCGAGAGCACGATCCAGACCGAGTAGATGATCGGGGAGGCGACGATCGCGAGCAGGCCGGCCAGCGGCGGCACGGCCCCGGCGGGGATCCCGCCGAGGGCGAGGGCCGTGCCGGCCAGGGCCATGGCCAGCGCCACCCACGGCCGGCGGCCGACGAGCCGGTGCCCGACCCGCAGCGACAGGAC
Organism: uncultured Chloroflexia bacterium; assembly: GCA_963813705.1. Taxonomy (GTDB): domain Bacteria; phylum Chloroflexota; class Limnocylindria; order Limnocylindrales; family CSP1-4; genus Chersky-267. The sequence continues at coordinate 250,399 of CAWFAH010000011.1, read as the reverse complement.
CGCGACGATGGCCGGGTAGATGAACACGATGAGCGCGGCCAGCGAGGCAGACACCGTCTCGAGCCCGGCGTAGTACGTCCCGGCGTTCCCGAGGTAGAGCACGCCCAGCCCGAGCGCGACGACGATTCGGCGCCGGGGCAGCCGGCGCAGCCCGGCGCGCCGGTCGGCCGACAGCGCCAGCCATGCCCAGGCCAGCCCGGCCCCGATCAGGAACCGCCACGCGAGCAGCGTCAGCCAGTCGACGCCGGTCGCGTAGACGGGCTTCGCGAACAGGGCACCCGAGCCGAACGAGGCCGCCGAGACGAGCACGAGCCCGACCCCGACGAGCCGCTGGCGATCCACCGGCCGAGCCTAGCAGGGCGGGTCGGCCCGGGAGGGCGAGCGGGCGCGCCCGGCGGCCGAGGCTTGTCCGGCGCGGCCGTGGCCCGGCTGCGTCTCAGCGCGAACGGACTACACTGCGAGGCGTGGCTGAGCTGACCGAACGCGCCGTCTCGGCCCGGGTTCCCTCGCTCGCCCGCGAGACGCTCCGGGTCGTCCAGCGCCGAGATCCATTGTCCGTCCCGGAGGGCACCGCGCTCGGGGCCTGCCTCCGCCTCGTCGAAGGCTCCGGGATCGGCGATTCGGTCGTCGTGACCGACGCCGCGGGACGGCTCTGCGGGGTTCTCACCGAGCGCGACATCTTCGGGGTCATGGTCGGCGGCGAGGTCGACCTCGACGCGCCCGTCGAGACGCTCATGAACCGCCGGCCGCGGACGCTCCGCCTCGAGCAGACCGTTCACGACGCGATCATCCTGTTCGCCGACGGTCGCTACCGGAACGTCCCGATCGTCGACGACGACGGGCGGGTCGTGGGCATGGTTCGCCAGCAGGACCTGCTGAAGTACCTCGCCGAGGCGTTCCCCGAGGAGCTGCTCAACCTCCCGCCCCGGCCGCACCAGCGGATGACGGAGTCGGAGGGCGCGTGACCACCACCCGGGAGCGCGAGCCGGCCGTCCAGGACCTCGATCGGGTCACGATCCGGTTCGCCGGCGATTCGGGCGACGGGATGCAGGTCACCGGCACGCAGTTCACCCGGACCGCCGCGGTCTTCGGCAACGACATCAGCACGCTGCCCGACTTCCCGGCCGAGATCCGCGCGCCGGCCGGTTCGCTGCCGGGCGTGTCCGGCTTCCAGATCAGCTTCGCGAGCTCGGATATCCACACCCCGGGCGATGAGCCCGACGTCCTCGTGGCGATGAACCCGGCCGCGCTCAAGGCCAACATTGGCGACCTTCCGGCCGGCGGGGCCCTGATCGTCAACACCGACGCCTTCAGCGGGCCGAACCTCCAGAAGGTCGGCTACGCCGCCAACCCGCTGGCGGACGGCTCGCTGTCGTCATACACGGTCTTCGAGATCCCGATCACCACCCTCAACGCGCGAGCGCTCGAGGGTCTCGAGATGACGACGAAGCAGATCGACCTGACGAAGAACTTCTTCGCCCTCGGGATCATGTTCTGGCTCTACGAGCGGAGCATGGACCCGACGCTCCGCTGGATCGACGAGAAGTTCGGCAAGCGGCCGGTGATCGCCGAGGCGAACGCCCGGGCGCTCAAGGCCGGCTATGCGTTCGGCGAGACGACCGAGATCTTCCACACCCACTACCGCGTCGCTCCGGCCCACCTCGCCCCGGGCACGTATCGCAACATCACCGGAAACGAGGCCACGGCGCTCGGCTTCGTGGCCGCCGCCCGGAAGGCCGACCGGGCCCTCTTCTACGGCTCGTACCCGATCACCCCGGCGAGCGACATCCTCCACCAGCTGTCGGGCTACAAGCACTTCGGGGTGACCACCTTCCAGGCCGAGGACGAGATCGCCGCGATCGGCTCGGCCATCGGGGCCAGCTACGGCGGGGCGCTCGGGATGACCGGGACGTCGGGTCCCGGGATCGCCCTGAAGAGCGAGGCGATGAACCTGGCGGTGATGGTCGAGCTGCCGCTCGTCGTGGTCGACGTCCAGCGTGCCGGCCCGTCGACCGGCATGCCCACGAAGACCGAGCAGGCCGACCTGCTCCAGGTGCTGTTCGGCCGGAACGGCGACTCGCCGATCGCGGTCGTGGCGCCGGCCACCCCCGGCGACTGCTTCGACATGGCGTTCGAGGCCGTCCGGCTCGCGCTCCGCGCGATGACCCCGGTCGTCTACCTGTCGGATGCCTTCCTGGCGACCGGTTCGGAGCCGTGGCTCCTGCCCGATGTCGACGCGTTGCCCGACCTGGCCGTCCCGAACCGGACCGAGCGGGCCGGCTTCCAGCCGTACGACCGCGACCCGACCACCCTTGCCCGGCCGTGGGCCGTCCCGGGGACGCCCGGGCTGGAGCACCGGATCGGCGGTCTCGAGAAGGCCGACATCACCGGCAACGTCAGCTACGACCCGGACAACCACCACCGGATGCAGATCCTGCGCGCCGAGAAGATCGCCCGGATCGCCGACGACATCCCCGAGCTCGAGGTGTTCGGGCCGCCGCGCGGCGACCTCCTCGTCCTCGGCTGGGGCTCGACGTACGGCGCCATCCGGAGCGCCGTCGAGCGGCTCCAAGGCCAGGGTCGCAGCGTCGCCCATGCCCATCTCCGCTACATCAACCCGTTCCCGCGCAACACGGGCGCGGTCATCGGCAGCTACCGCCGGGTGCTGATCCCCGAGGTCAACCTCGGACAGCTGCTGCTGCTCGTGCGGGCCCGCTACCTCGTCGACGCGGTCGGCTACGACCGGGTCCGCGGCAAGCCGTTCCGGATCGCCGAGATCGAGGACGAGGCCATCCGCCTGCTCGATGCCGACGAGGCCGCCCGATGACCGACCACGCCCTCGACGGCCAGCCGCCGCTGAGCCCGGACAACGAGCGCGTCCTCCAGCAGCTCCAGGCCGCGGTGCCCCTGACGCGCAAGGACTTCGTGTCCGACCAGGAGGTCCGCTGGTGCCCGGGCTGCGGTGACTACTCGATCCTGGCCCAGACCCAGAAGGTGATGCCGGACTTCGGCTACCCGAAGGAGAAGATCGTCTTCATCAGCGGGATCGGCTGCTCGGGCCGGCTGCCCTACTACATGAACACCTACGGCTTCCACTCGATCCATGGCCGGGCGCTGACCCTGGCCACGGGTCTCAAGGCCGCCCGTCCCGACCTGATGGTCTGGGTGATCACCGGCGACGGCGACGCCCTGTCGATCGGGGGCAATCACCTGCTCCACGCGATGCGCCGCAACGTCGACATCAAGGTGGTCATGTTCAACAACCGGATCTACGGGCTGACGAAGGGCCAGGCATCGCCGACGTCCGAGTTCGGCAAGGTGACCAAGTCGAGTCCGTCCGGGACGATCGACCACCCGATCAGCCCGCTGACGGTCGCCCTGGCCGCGGAGGCCAGCCTCATCGCCCGGTCGGTCGACACCCACACCGAGCACCTCCAGGCGACGCTCGACCGGGCCGGCTTCCACAAGGGCTCGGCGTTCGTCGAGGTCCTCCAGAACTGCAACATCTTCAACGACGGCGCCTATCGCGACTTCACCGATCGCGAGGTCCGCGAGGACCGGATGCTCGTCCTGGAGCACGGCAAGCCGATGATCTTCGGCAAGGATCGCGACCGGGGGATCCGCCTGATCGGCCACCAGCCGGAGGTCGTCACGATCGGCGAGAGCGGGGTGACCGAGGCGGACCTGCTCGTCCACGACGAGACCGACCCGCTGATCGCGTTCATGCTCAGCCGGATCTACTGGCCCGAGTTCCCGGTGCCGGTCGGCGTGATCCGTGACGTCAAGCGGGCCACCCACGACGAGCTGCTCACGGCCCAGCGCGAGGAGGCGATCGCCCGCCGCGGGACCGGCGACCTCCGCTCGCTGCTCGAGGCCGGCGAGACGTGGAAGGTGGCGCCGTGATGCGCTGTCCCTCCTGCGGGCACGACAACTTCGCCGGCGAGGACCAGTGCGAGGCGTGCGGCGCGGACCTCCGGACGATCGACGTCCCGCAAGACGCCGTCGACTTCCACGGCCGGCTGCTCGGCGAGCACCTCGACGCGCTCGGGATCGAGCGGCCGCCGACGGTCGTGGCCGGGACGAGCGCCCGGGCAGCGATCTCGCGGATGAAGGACGACGGCCTCGAGTGCCTGCTCGTGGTGGACGGGGACGCGCTGCGCGGGATCGTGACCTACCAGGACGCGATCCTCAAGCTGCCCGGCCGGACGCTCGACGGCATGATCATCGATGCGCTGATGACGCCCGACCCGGTCGTCCTTCGCCACGACGACACGACGGCAGTGGCGCTCCACAAGATGGCCGTCGGCGGCTTCCGCCACATTCCGATCGTCGAGGACGGCCGGCTCGTCGGGCTCGTCCAGGCACGCAACCTGTTCGGCCACCTGCTCGAGGTCATTGGGTGACCGACGGGCGTCCGATTGTGGTCGTCCTGGCCGACGACCTCATCTGGGCGACCCGGCTCGGCTCGATCGTCGAGCGGATCGGGGCGACGCCGCGCGTCTCCGGAACACCCGAGCGGTTCCTCGCGGCGCTGCCGGATTCGGCCGGGGCGCTGGTCGACCTGTCGGTGCGCGGGGCAGACCCGATCGCGGCGATCCGGGCCGCCGCCACGGCGGGTATCCCAGTGGCGGCCGTCGGACCGCACGAGGATCGGCCGGCCCGCGAGCAGGCGCTGGCGGCCGGCGCCGGTCGTGTGTTCGCCTACCGGAAACTGCACGACGACGGGCCGCGCGCCGTCGGCCGGGCGCTCGGTCTCACCATGCCGCCGGCACCGAGCTCCGCGACCGCCGACGTGGCGACGCAGACGACGGGCGTGCGGTGACCGGATCGACCGGAGCGACGGGCCCCGCTGCGGCCCGAACCCGGCCCGCGATCCCCGCGTCGCGGTTCGTCGAGCGGATCGCCCGCACCCGGGCGCTCACGGCCGCGGCCGGTCTCGACGCGCTGCTCGTCGGGGTCGGTCCGGATCTCGAATACCTCACCGGCTACCGGGCGATGCCGCTCGAACGGCTGACGATGCTCGTCGTCCCGCCGGTCGGGCCGGTCTCCCTCGTCGTGCCGCGGCTCGAGGCGGCACCGGCCCGGCTCAGCCCCGCGGTGGGGGCGGGCGGGGCCGAGGTCGCGACGTGGGACGAGACCGACGATCCGATCGCCCTCGTTGGGCGCCTCGTGGCCACGGCCGGCGAGATCCCGAGCGGGTCGATCGGCCGGCTCGCCGTGAGCGACCGGCTGTGGGCGATGCACGTGCTCCGGCTGCTCGAGCGGATCCCGTCGGCGCGCCTCGAGAGCGCGGGCACGGTCCTGCGCGAGCTGCGGATGATCAAGGACGCGGACGAGATCGAGCTGCTGCGCCTGGCCGCCGAGGCCGCGGACCGGGTGATCGCCCAGGTCGCGGCGGGGACGTTGATCGGGCGGACCGAGGCCGACGTCGCGCGCGAGGTGCGCGAGCGGCTGCTGGCGGAGGGTCACGACCTGGCCGAGTTCTCGATCGTGGGGTCCGGCCCGAACAGCGCGTCGCCCCACCACGAGGCCTCGGACCGGGTGATCCGGGCCGGTGAGCCGATCGTGCTCGACATCGGTGGCCTGCTTGGCGGCTACGGCAGCGACATCACCCGGATGCTCTGGGTCACCGGCGGCGATCCCGCGCGCGGCCCCGACGACGCCTTCCTCCACCTGTTCGCCGTCCTCCGCGCGGCGCAGGCCCGGGCGACCGCCGCCGTCGCCCCCGGGATCGCGGCCGAGTCGATCGACGCGACGGCGCGGCGGTTGATCGACGCCGAGGGGTACGGCGAGCAGTTCATCCACCGGACCGGGCACGGGATCGGGCTCGAGGGCCACGAGGAGCCGTACCTGGTGGCCGGTAACCGGGAGCCGCTGCGCGCCGGGATGGCGTTCAGCATCGAGCCCGGGATCTACCTCGAGGGCCGCTACGGTGCGCGGCTCGAGGACATCGTCGTCTGCGGCCCGACCGGCCCGATCGTGCTCAACCGGGCGCCGCTCGACCTCCTGGTCGTCGACGGGACCTGAGCCGCCGGCCTCGGATCGGCACGGCGGGGTATCATCGGCCGAACCGACGCGCCCAGTCGAGCGCGCCCTGCCCATCGCGTTCGGATCGATGCCTACGATCTACTTCCGTCGCTTCCGCGACGACGAGTCCCCGCGGACCCCAGCTGGTCGCGCTCGCCGGTCGTCCGGCCGGGCCCGACCGTGAGTCGGCGGGCGGGCCGCGGTGGCCGGCCGCGCCACCTCGATCATCGCGGCGGGCCGCGCCCGCACGACTCCACGCGGATCGGACGGCCCACGGCTGCAGCCGCGCCCGGCGAGCCGACCTGGGTCGAAGCGGGCCCCCTCCCCGTCGGGGGCGAGGCCGTCCTGCCGGCCGACGTCGTGGGGCCGGCGAACGACTCCACGCCGGTGCCACCGGCCGAGATCCTGGCATCTGCCAGCCGTGAGCCGGGGTCGTCGGCGGCGGAGCGAGACGGCCCCCAAGAGGAGGTGCCGTCGGTCCAGGGCTTGCGGATTGGACCGAACACCAACGGCGCTTCATCGCCGGCGGAGCTGCCCTCGAGGAGCGGACCGCTCGATCGCCCGATCCCGAACCCTCCGCCGGCCAATGGCCAGGGAGCGCACGGGCCGTCCGAGCGCAGCGGCGGCTGCACCACCGCCCAGCTGCGGCGGTTCATCAAGAGTCGCGCCTACGTGCCGATCCACGAGATCCGGCGCCGCTTCCTCATCGCGACCGAGGACGACGACGTGTCCGGGATCGACCTGGGTTCCGGGCGCGTCTACGTGGGGCTGCCGGAGCGCGAGGGCCAGATGCTCGGCGAGCTCCTCCGCGGCGGAGAGGTCGGCTACGAGCTCCAGCTCGACCCGATGGCGCCCGTGGTCGTCGGCGTCTACCCGATGCGGCCGGTCACCCGCACCTGACCGCGGCGGCCCGCGAAACGTCGCCTTGCTGACACTCCCGGCGTCGCACGAAGCGCTGGACGGTCGGGGGACGGGCGGCGCAAGATGGCCTGGCTCGACGGATGAGCCGGAGTCCGAGCAGCCGATAGGAGTGAACAATGCCTCCGAAGCAGAACCGCGCGATCGAAGACCAGGACGTCGAGGGCCACGGCCACGGCACGCCCAAGGCGATCGACGACGACGTCGAGGGCCACAAGCGCTACACCGACGACGACGTCGAGGGCCACGGCCACGGCACGCCCAAGGCGACCGACGACGACGTCGAGGGCCACGGCCACGGCACGCCCAAGGCGACCGACGACGACGTCGAGGGCCACAAGCGCTAGCCCGACAGGAGAATCGGATGCCCACCAGCAAGAGCCGAGCGACCGAGCCCGACGACGACGTCGAGGGTCACGGTAGCCCCAAGACCCGCGTGACCGACGACGAGGCCGACACGGAAGGCCACATGTTCTCCGACCCCACGCTCGGCCGCGAGCTCGCCCGCGCCCGCGAGCGTGAGATCCAGCGGAACCTGCAGGCCCACGCGGCGAAGGCCGAGGCGAGTCGCCCGCACAAGAAGTGATCGGCGTCGAAGCGCGATCGACGCGTCTCGACCCGGACCCGGCCCGGAACGAAGCGGCGCCCAGCGGCGCCGCTTCGTCGATTCCACCCTCGACTGCCCAACGGCGGCCAGCTAGGATGAGCGCCCGGAGGAGGGTCGCTGTGACCGGAGGCACGACGACGGACGCGGGCTTCGCGATCGAGGCACTCCGCCGCTGCGCGCTCTTCGCGCAGGTCGACGACGACACGCTCGCCCTGTGCGCCTCGACGCTCCGGATCCGCCGCTATCGCAAGAACGAGACGATCTTCCATCAGGGCGACCCGGGCGATTCGCTCTACATCGTCGAGACGGGCTCGGTCAAGATCGTCCTGCCGTCGCCCGAAGGGGAGGAAGGCGCGATCATCGCGACGCTGGCCCGGGGCGATTTCTTCGGTGAGCTCGCCCTGCTTGACGGCGCGCCACATTCCGCGACCGCCGTGGCGATCGAGCCGACCGAGGCGCTCGTCCTGCGCCGGGATCGCTTCGATGAGCTCGTGGAGAACGACCCGCAGCTCCGGCGCGCCCTCTTCGCGGGCCTCGTGACCGAGCTCCGCCGGTTGACCGGCCACGTGGAGGAGCTCCACTTCCTGGACCTGCCCGGCCGGCTCGCCAGCCGGATCGTCCGGCTCGCCCGGGAAAGCCAGCCTGACGCCAGGACGAACGTGCGGCTGGACTGGCCGTTCACCCAGAGCGACCTCGCCGCCATGATCGGCGGCACCCGCCAGACCGTGAACCGCCTGCTGGCCGACATGACCGCACAGGACCTCGTCCGGCTCGAACGCGACGCCCTGATCATCCCTGACGTCGATCGGCTCGCCCGCGCCGCCGAGCGGTGAGCGCCCGTGGCTGACGAGCCGACCGAGGCGCTCGGGCCCGAAGCGCTCGACCTCCTCCGGGCGATCGCCCTGCGCGGCGAGGTTGCCCGCCGGCTGGAGACCGAATCGGCGCTGGCGGTCCTCCGCTCGGTGGTCGACGCGACCGTGGCCCTGTTCGAGGCCGAAGCGGCCTCGATTGCCCTGTACGACCCGGCCCTCGACCAGCTGGTCTTCCAGGTTGCGGCCGGGGAACAGGGCCAGGGCGTGATCGGTGTCGCAATCCGGCCGGACCAGGGGATCGCCGGGTACGTCTATACGACCGGCCAGGCCCTCGCCCTGTCGGACGTCGCGAGTGACCCACGGTTCGGGCGCCAGGTCGCCGAGCGGACGGCCTACGTCCCGCGCTCGATCGTCGCCGTTCCGCTCGTCGATGACCAGGGCACGATTGGCGTCCTCGAGGTGCTCGACAAGCGGAGCCAGGCCGCCTTCTCGCTGCGCGACATCGAGCTGGCTGGCGTGTTCGCCCGCCAGGCCACCGTGGCGATCCGGGCGAGCCGTGTGGAGCGCGACCTCGCGGCCCTCCTCCGGGCCACGCTGTCCGACCAGGCGCGAGCGTCGGGCCCGCCCTCGGAGGCGGCACTCGACGAGCTGGTTCGCGCCGGGACCGAACGGCTCGGACGCGACGACGACAGCCGGCTCTGGGAGCTCGTCGAGCAGGTTGCCCGGATCCGCGGCACGGACCCCGACCGGCTCGAGCTGGTGACCGACCTGCTCGGGGCGGTCGCCCGCCAGGCCGAGCGGGACGCCCGCGCGCGACGCCGCGGACGGGGCATGTCCGCGCGCTCGTCCGACCGTTGACCGATCCCTACCTGCCCGCCTGGAGCGAGCCCTTCGTCGGAGAGGGACGCGGACGGCTCGAGCGCCTGGTGCCCATTCCGGGGATGGACCGTGACGTGGCCTTCGGCGGATCCGACGGGACCGGCGTCACCGTCGCAATCGTCGACTCGGGCGTGGAGCGGGATCACCCGGCGGTCGGTGGCAAGCTCGTCCGGAGCGTCCGGGTCGAGCCGGGCGAGGACGAACCGATCGTGGTCGAGGATGCCGAGGCGATCGATGTCGTCGGCCACGGCACGGCGTGTGCCGGGATCGTCCACAGCCTCGCGCCCGGAGCGGACATCATCTCGATCCGGGTCCTCGGGCCCGACAACCGGGGCAAGGGCACGATCTTCGCCGCCGGGCTGGAGTGGGCGATTGCCCAGGGGGCCACGGTCGTCAACCTGAGCCTGTCATCGAGGAGCGACGCCTTGTTCGGCACCTTCCACGAGATCGCCGACCAGGCCTACTTCGCGAACGTGCTCCTCGTCAGCGCCGCCAACAACGTCCCGGGCCCGAGCTACCCATCGCTGTTCTCATCGGTGGTCTCGGTCGCCGCGCACGACGTCGCGGACCCGTGGACGTGGTACTACAACCCGCGCCCTCCGGTTGAGTTCGGGGCGTACGGGGTGGACGTGGAAGTGGCCTGGAAGGACGGGGAGCGGATCGTGGCGACGGGCAACAGCTTCGCCGCCCCGCATATCACCGGACTCGCCGCGCTCATCCGCGCGAAGCACCCCGGGGCGACCCCGTTCGAGGTCAAGACGATCCTGGCGACGGTTGCGAACGGGGCTCGGCCCGGCGGCTGAGGAGGGTCGCGACCGGGGTCACTCGCCCCGGCTGGCTGGGCTCTTCAGGTGACCGAAGTGGCCTTCGACGTCGTCCTCGTCCTCGTCGATCTTGCGCGACGAGACCCGGGTCTGCATGAAGTCCTCGGGTGCGCCGTCGACCCGCGCGCCCATCCCGCGATGGCCCTCGACGTCGTCGTCCGGCTGCGGTTCCGTTGGCTGCGCCTGCGGGTCCATCTCGTCTGGCATTGGTCTCTCCTGCACGCCGCTACCGTGGTCGCCCGAAGCGGGAACGATGGCGGTGATCCGCCTCGCGCCCGAACCGTACACCCGAAGGTCCGCGGAGGACAGGTCGTCATGCGACGCTCCGAGGGTCGGATGGGCGACAGCGCGGGCCTCAGCCGGATGCCAGGCCGCCGCGGTGGAGCGCCAGGAGCCGTGGCCCCACCTCGGCGCCGGCCTCCACGAGCTCGAGGAACGACGGTCCATCGAGCGCGAGCAGCCGCCCGTGGGACGCCGCGCTGACCGTCGCGCTGCGCGGAGCCCCGGTCAGCAGGCCGATCTCGCCGAACACCTCGTCGGGCCCCATCGTCCGCAACCGCGTTGGGGACGCCCCCGCCGTTGCCGCCTGGTCGACGTCGAAGCGGCCATCGAGGATCACGTAGAACCGATCCGCCGGCTCTCCCTGCCGGACGATCGTGGTCCCCCGCGGGACGTCCATCTCCGTTGCCCGGTCGAACGCGTCGGCCAGCCGGGCCGTGGGAACGCCGGCGAAGACGGGCAGCACCGCCGCCCGCGCGGCCGCCGAGACCACCGCCGCGGACGGCCCGCGGTCCCCGGCGGTGCCGATGAGGACGACGGCGGCGACCACGCCGATGACGACGAGGATCGCGGACGCAAGCAGGACCGGCTCGATCCCGACGATCCCGGCGGCCACCGGCATGACCATCGAGCCGGCCGCGTAGGCGAGCGTCGAGACCGTTGCGATCGTCCCGAGGGCGCGGCCCCGGACCGCATCCGGGACGACCCGCTGGAAGATCGTGGTGCTCACGACCTCGGTCAACAGGCTGCCGGCTGAGGCGAGCGCCATGGCCGCGAGGGCCGGCCCGAGACTCGTCACCAGTCCGAGGACCGCGACTCCCGCTGCCAGCCCGAGCGACCCGAGGACCAGCGGCAGCCGCAGCGCCGGGCGAACGACGAACGCGCCCGAGCCCAGGGCGCCGATGATCCCGCCGACGCCGACGGCCGCGTTGAGATACCCCGTCGCGGATTCCGTCGCACCGAGCTGGTCGATCGCGATGATCACGGTCAGCACGCCGAGCCCGCCGAAGACGAAGCCCGCGACCGTGTCGATCACCGCCAGGCCGGCCAGCGGGACGACGGGGATTCGCGCTTCGAGCGGCGCGGGTTCCGATGGTCCGGCAGCCCCGGACGACGGCGTGATCGGGTCGGTCTCGCCGGCCCCCTGGGCCGCGGGGTCGGGCGTGACCGGCGTCGTCGCGCCGGCCCTGGCCGATCGTGCCGGCTCGGCCGGGAGCCGCCACAGCACCACGGCGACGAACGCGAACGAGATGGCGTTGAGGACGAACGCGAGCGTCAGTCCGCTGACGCCGATGAGCAGACCCGCGACGGCCGGGCCGATGACGAACGCCAGGTTGTCCAGCGTCGACCAGGCGCTGTTGGCGGGACCGAGCTCTCGTTCGTCGCGCACGAGGGTCGGCAGGTAGGCGCCGATCGTCGGACCGAAGAAGCACGAGAAGCACGTTGCCAGGATGGCCAGCGCCACGATCGCCCAGAGCGGCCCGTTCACGGCGACGAGCCAGGCCATCACGATCATGATCGAGCCCCTCGCGACGTCGGTCACGAGCAGGACGAGGCGTCGCTGGAAGCGGTCGGCAACGATCCCGGCGGGGATCGACAGCACGACGTAGGGCAGGACTCGCGCGCCGCCGACGAGCCCGAGGAGGAGCGGGTCGGAGCTCACCTGGTAGACCAGGATGAGCAGGGCGACGAGGTACAGCCAGTCGCCGATCGAGCTGACGAACTCGCCGCCGAGCAGGCGGACGAGCGGTCCGTTGGACAGCAGGCCGCGGTAGGCGCGAAGGACGCTCACCGGGGCCGGCGGTGGGTCAGCGGCCGGATGGTCGCTCCGGGTTCTTGGCCTGCTTGCGGAGGGCTTCCTTGGCGGCCCACGCGTCGGCGTCCCGTGTCTTGTCCGAGACGTGCTGGCGGGCGTACTCGTAGCCGAAGGAATGGCCGGTGGTGTCGTCCTCGGTCGGAGGCGTCTCCGGCTCCGCTGGCTGGACGTCGCGCGGGTCGGTGGGCTCGGTCATCAGGTCCTCCTGGTCGCCGTCGCGACGCGACCGCCGCTTCGACGAGTCTAGGCTGCCGAGACCGTGGTGGGGAAGTCATCCGGGCGGCGCGTCAAACGTCGTCCAGGCGACACGACCGTCGGCGGGTCGCGTGCCCTCGAGCGCCAACAGCTGGCGCTTGACGTCGCGGAGCGCAGCCGCCTCGCCGAACCAGGAGCCACCATAGCCACCCAGGGACCCGTCGCCGGCGATCACCCGGTGGCACGGGATCACGAGCCCGATCGGATTGCGACCGACCGCCGCACCCACTGCCCGAGCGGCCCCGGGCCGGCCGATCGCGCGGGCGACGCCGCCGTAGCTCGTCACGCGGCCCCACGGGATCCGGCGCACGCCGTCGAGCACGAGCCGGTCCCAGGCGCTCAGGCCGTGGAGCGTGAAGGCGCTCGCCGCGAGGGCGTCCGGCTTGCCGGCGAGGTGCGCCTCGACGGCCTCGACGGCCTGGCCGACCCGGCGGCCGATCGCCCGTCCGGCCGTCGTCGACGGGCGCGTGCCCAGGCGTCGCCGGACCGACTCGGCGAATCCGTCGTCGGTGGCCATGACCTCGAGCGCCACGAGCCCCGTCTCGTCGGCGGCGAGGTGGATCGGCCCCCACGGCGCCTCGACCACCGCCAGCCCGATCACTGGCCGGCGACCCAGTGCCGCCGAGCGTCGCCGCTGGTCCCCGGACCGGAGGAACGGTCGTTCATCGGTCCAGCCTACCCAACCGCCGCCGGGCGTGACGGTCGGCCCGGAGAGAACGGGCCGCTCGGACTGCCGGGCCCCGCGGATCCGGCTGGTATACTCCCAGGGAGTATGACAACGCAGCCCGAAGCCACGTCTACCGCGGCCGACGCGGCGTCCATCGCCGGCGTCGAGGAGATCCAGCTGCCGGTCGCGGGCATGACCTGCGCCACGTGCGTCAACCGGATCGAGCGGTATCTCCGCCGGACGCCCGGGGTCGCGGACGCCGCCGTCAACCTCGCGACCGAGGTCGCCACGATCCGCTACCTGCCGGACGTCGCCGGCCGGGAAGAGCTCGTCGGGGCGATCGAGGCGGCCGGCTACGAGCTCAAGCCGTCGGCGCCGCTCGGCGCGGCCGCGGTTTCGACCGATCCGTCAGCCGATGCGATGGCCGTCGAGGACGCCCTGCGCGCCCGCGCCCAGCGGTCGCTGGCGATCCGGGCCGCCGTCTCGATCGGCGTGGCGGTCGGGATCATGATCGTCTCGTTCTGGCCGCAGACCTCGATCCCGATGGAGACCATCAACTGGCTGGCGCTCGTGCCCGCCACGTTCGTCCAGGTCTGGGCCGGGGGTCGCTTCTACCGGGCGGCCTGGCGAGCGCTCCGCCACGGGTCGGCCAACATGGACACGCTCGTCGTCGCCGGAACGAGCGCCGCCTGGCTGTACAGCGTCTTCGTGACCGTCTTCCCGACGGTCGTCCACGAAGCCGGACTCCATCCCGAGACGTATTTCGACTCGTCGACGATCATCATCGGCCTCGTCCTCCTCGGTCGCTGGCTCGAGGGCCGGGCGAAGAGTCGGACCGTCGGGGCGATCCGCTCGCTCGTGGCGCTCGGCGCGAAGCGGGCCCGGGTCGTCCGCGGCGACGACGAGCTGGACGTCGATCTGGCGGAGGTCCGCGTCGGCGACCTCGTCCGGGTTCGCCCGGGCGAGAAGGTCCCGGTCGACGGGATCGTCGTCTCGGGCGCCTCGGCGATCGATCGCTCGATGCTGACCGGCGAACCGATCCCGGTGGACGTCGCGCCGGGCGACGAAGTGATCGGGGCGACGCTCAACACGAACGGGACGTTCGTCTTCCGGGCGACGCGCGTCGGCAGCGAGACCGCGCTGGCCCGGATCGTCGAAATGGTCCGCCGGGCCCAGGGCAGCAAGGCGCCGATCCAGCGTCTCGCCGACCGGATCAGCGAGTTCTTCGTGCCGATCGTCTTCGGGCTGGCCGGTGCCGCGTTCCTCGCCTGGGCGATCGTCGGCCCGGAGCCGCGGCTGACGCTCGCGCTGACCGCGTTCATCAGCGTCGTCGTGATCGCCTGCCCATGCGCCATGGGTCTGGCCACGCCGACCGCGATCATGGTCGGCACGGGCCGCGGCGCGGAGGCCGGGATCCTGATCCGTGGTGGGGCGGCCCTCGAGACCGCCGCCGGGATCGACACGGTCATCTTCGACAAGACCGGGACACTGACCGCCGGCCGGCCGGCGGTGGCGGCCATCGAGCCGGCGACGGGGGTGGACTCCGCCGAGCTGCTCGACCTGGCGGCGTCGCTCGAACGTGGCAGCGAGCACCCGATCGGTGCCGCGATCCTCGCCGCCGGCCGCCTGCGCGAGCTCGGCTTCCGGCCGGTGTCCGGGTTCGTCAGCCACGCGGGCCGTGGGGTCGAGGGCGTCGTCGAGGCGGTGCCGGGTGGCGGGTCGCCGTCCCGGCACGTCCTCGTCGGCACCGAACGCCTGATGGGCGAGCGAGGGATCGACCTCGCGCCGGTCGCGAGCAGCCTGGCCGCCGATGCCGCGTCCGGACGAACGACGGTCGTCGTCGCGATCGACGGGCGGGCGGCTGGCTCGATCTCGGTGGCCGATCCCGTCCGGCCCGACGCAGCTGCCGCGGTCCGCGGGCTCGCGACGAGCGGCATCGAGGTCTGGCTCGTCAGCGGCGACCGGCGACCGGCGGCCGAGGCGGTCGCCCGCCAGGTCGGGATTGCCATCGAGCGCGTCCGGGCCGACGTCCTGCCGGGCGACAAGGCGGCGGTCGTCGCCGCGCTCCAGGCCGACGGTCGTCGCGTGGCGATGGTCGGCGACGGGATCAACGACGCGCCCGCGCTCGCCCAGGCCGATCTCGGCGTGGCCATCGGGACCGGCGCCGACGTGGCGATCGAGGCCTCCGACGTGACGCTCCTCGGCGGCGATCCACGGCTCGTGGAATCGGCCATCGCCCTGTCCCGCCGGACGATGGGCGTCGTCCGGCAGAACCTGTTCTGGGCGTTCGCCTACAACATCGTCCTCATCCCGGTCGCGATGGGCGTCCTCTACCCGGTGTTCGGGATCACCCTGAACCCGGCCCTGGCGGCCGGCGCGATGGCCCTTTCGTCGGTCAGCGTGGTCACGAACTCGCTCCGCCTGCGCGGCTTCGACGCACGTCCGACGGCCGTGACCGGCCGGGCCCGCCAGACCCGGCTCGGGCGCGTCCGCGAGGCGGCGTTCCTGTCGACGATCGCCCTGCTGGCGGTCGGCGTCATCGGCGGAGTGACCCTCGTCGATCGGGCGATCGACGCCTCGGCGACCCAGCTCCGGATCGTCGCCCGCGACCTGACGTTCCAACCGGCGGACGTCCACGTGACCGCGGGCCGGTTCGTCGTCCTCGATCTCGTCAACGACGACCCCGTCTTCCACGACTGGACGGTCGAGGGCCTGGCCAACGTCGACGCCGCCACCCGGCCGGGCGAGACGACCCGGATCCGGTTCATCGTCGACCGGCCCGGGCGCTACCCGATCCGCTGCTCCGTCGCCGGCCACGCGGCGGCCGGGATGGTCGGCGAGCTGGTGGTCGACCCGGCGCCCTAGCCAGTGGAACGCGAACGGACCGCCCGATCGGGCGGTCCGCCGCTGGGAGTGAGGAGCCCGGCCCGCGCCGGGAGACGGTGGACTACTGGTGCTCCTGCCGATGCCGCTCGGCCGGAGAGAGATTCGCCGGGTTCGTCTCGGTGGTCGTCTGGGCGACGTGCGAGGCCGGGAGCTTCGGGACGGTCGCACCACGCGGGGCCGCCGGAGCGAGGTCCTCGGCGGGGAGCAGCGGGTTGACGGCAGGCTGGGTGCGCGGGACGGCCGGCGCAAGGTCCTCGGCGGGGATCAGCGGGTTGACGGCAGGCTGGGTGCGCGGGACGGCCGGAGCAAGGTCCTCGGCGGGGAGCAGCGGGTTGACGGCAGGCTGGATGCGCGGCGCCGGGGCGGCGATCGGGGCCGCCGGCGCGGCGGTGGTCGAGGCCGGGGTGGCGACCGACAGCTGGGCCGCGGTCACGCCGACGATGAGCGCACCGGCCAGGACGCCGGTGGCGATGGCGCGCCGGCGGAACTGCTCGGCCTTCTCGGGGCTCGGGAAGTGGAGGCTGAGCGCATGACCCTCGACGTCGTCGTCGAAGCGCAGGTTGATCGCTACCGTCTTCGCGTCGAACGCGTGACCCTCGGTGTCCGCGTCGTCGAGCACGACCGAGACGCGGTGCTTGGCCCAGGTCGGCCCGGCGTCGCTCCCGCGCAGCCGGCCCTCGGCGACGAGGCTCTCGTCGTCATCGAGGACGATGGTGAATGGCTGGTCGGCGGGGGTCGGCTTGGCGGTCATTCGGGGTTCCTCCGGGCTTGGCTGTCTTCGGCAGCGACGAACGAACCGTAGCCGGGCCACGGGGCGCAGTCTGCCGAGCGACGGACAGCGCGGCTGTCGTTCGGGCGACAGCCGCCGGACGGTCAGTCCGCGAGGCGGCGGAAGATCGCGACCGCGTTCTGGCCGCCGAACCCGAACCCGTTGACCGCGACCGTGTCGATCCGCGCCGGCCGGGCGACGAGCGGGACGTAGTCGAGGTCGCACTCGGGCAGGTCGGGCTGGTGGAGGTTCGCGGTCGGGCTGATGACCTGGTCGCGGATGCCGCCGAGCGCGGCCAGGACCGAGGCGATCCCCGCGGCACCCACGAGGTGGCCGATCATCGACTTCGGCGAGCTGATCGCCCGCGTCGATGCCGCGCTGCCGTAGGCCGCCTTGATCGCCCGCGTCTCGGTCACGTCGTTGAGCGGCGTCGCGGTGCCGTGCGCGACGATCCAGTCGATCTCGTCGGGCGCGACCCCCGCGTTGCGCAGGGCGAGCTCCATCGCCCGCGCCTGGCCGCGACCCGTCGGCTCGGGTGCGCTGATGTGGAACGCGTCGGCGGTCAGCGCGCCGCCGATCACCTCGGCGATCGGGGTTGCGCCGCGCCCGAGCGCGTGCGCCAGCGACTCGACGACCACGACCCCGCCGCCCTCGCCCAGGACGAACCCGTCGCGGGTCGCGTCGAACGGGCGCGATGCGGTCTCCGGCGAGTCGTTGCGCTTCGACAGCGCGCCCATGTTGCCGAGGGCGGCGACGCCCATCGGCCAGACCGGCGCCTCGGACCCGCCGGCGAGGACGACGTCGCACTCCCCGGACGCGATCAGCCGGAGCGCATCGTGGAAGGCGATCACGGAGGTCGCGCAGGCCGCCACCTGGGTCATGACCGGGCCGGTCAGGCCGTACTCCATCGACAGCAGCGCGGCGCCCATCGAGCCCGACAGCGCCGGGATCGCGAAGGCGCTCACGAAGCGCGGACCCTTGCTGTCGAAGGTGTGCGTCCCGTCGATGATCTGCTCGATCCCGCCGCCGCCCGTGTTGACGACGACGCCGACGCGGTCGCGCTGCTCCTGGCTCATCGCCGCGAAGTCGATGCCGGCGTGCGCGACGGCCTCCTTGCCGGCCGCCATCGCGAAGTGGATGAACCGGCTCATCCGGCGGGCCATCTTGGGATCCATCGCGACCGTCGGGTCGAAGCCGATGACCTCGGCCGCGATCTGGACCTCCATCCCGGAGGCGTCGAAGCTCTGGATGGTCCGCGTCCCGGTCACCCCCGCCTTGAGGTTCGCCCAGTAGGTCGGAAAGTCGTTGCCGACCGGCATGACGGCGCCGAGGCCGGTCACGACGGCGCGACGGGCGGGGTCCTGGGCTGGGGGCACGGTCACCTCTGGACGAGCGGGACGTCGGTGGGGCAGTCGGGTCGGCGGTCCGGATTCTAGCGGCTCGGCGACGGCGGCTCCGGCACCGTGCGCCGGTCAGTCGCCGTCGTAGCGGCGGAAGATGACGGCGCCGTTGTGGCCGCCGAGGCCGATGTTGTTCGAGAGCGCCGCCCGGATCGGCCGCTGCTCGGTCTCGGTCGGGATGGTGAGGTTGATCTCGGGATCCGGATCGCGGTAGTTGAGGGTCGCGGGGACGGTCTGCTCGGCCACCGAGAGGACGGTCGCGAAGGCCTCGAAGGCCCCCGCCGCGCCCATCATGTGACCGGTCATCGACTTCGTGGCGCTGATCGCGATGTTCGGCGTGTGGTCGCCGAAGACCGCCCAGATCGCCTCGGCCTCGCGCTTGTCGCCGAGCGGCGTCGAGGTCCCGTGCGGGTTGATGAGGTCGACCTCGTCGGCCGGTACGCCGCGCCGCTCGAGGGCCATCTTCATCGCCCGCGCCGAGCCGGCGCCGCCCTCGACCGGCTGGATCATGTCCCAGCCATCGGCCGCCGAGCCGTAGCCGACCACCTCGGCGTAGATCTTCGCGCCGCGCGCCTTGGCCAGCTCGAGGTCCTCGAGGAACAGCGATGCCGCCCCCTCGCCGAGGACGAACCCGTCGCGGGTCAGGTCGAACGGCCGGGATACGCTGGCGATCGGCTCTCCGGGTCGCGGGTTGCCGAGGCCGCGCATGTTGCCGAAGCCGGCGTGACCGACCTCGAGCAGGGGCATCTCGGTCGAGCCCGAGATGATCGCGATGCAGTCGCCGCGACGGATCGCCTCGGCGGCCTCGGCCACGTTGTGCGTCCCGGTCGCGCAGGCCGACACGATGCACAGGTTATGGCCGATCGCGCCGGTCTCGATCGCGATCATCCCGGAGCACGAATCGACGAGGGCGTTGGCGATGAACGTCGGGGCCACAGTCCGCGGACCGCGGTCGTGGAGGCTGGCGTAGTTGTCGATCATCAGCGACTGGCCGCCGGCGCCCGAGCCGAACACGACCCCGACCTCGGTCCGGTTCTCATCGGTGATCTCGAACCCGGAGTCGGCGAGCGCCTGCTTTGCGGCGGCCACGCCGTAGTGGAGCGATGCCTCGCTCCGGCGGGCGGCCTTCGGATCCATCCAGTCGACGGCGTTGAAGTCGCGGACCTCGCCGGCCGCCTTCTGCTCGTAGCCCGAGACGTCGAACTTGGTGATCTCGCGGATCCCCGACACGCCGTTCAGGAGGTTCGACCACGCGGTCTGCCGATCGTTGCCGACCGGGCTGATGACGCCGAGGCCGGTGACGACGACGCGACGGGTGTGGTCGGGGGCTCGCACGGATGCTCTCCTCGTGGGGGCGGTCAGGCCGGGATGCCGGCTCCCGGCACGGCCAGGCCGTCCGGGCTCGACGCTTCGATGGGGTACGCCTCGGCGTTCGGGGCGATGCGCTTGACGAGCCCGGTCAGGACACGGCCCGGGCCGATCTCGATGAACGTGGTGACCCCCGCGGCCGTCATCGCCTCCACGGCGCGCACCCAGTCGACGCCGGCGGTCAGGTGCTCGACGAGCTCGTCACGAGCCTCCGCCCCGGTCGTGAGCCGGCGGGCGTCGCGGTTGGCCAGGAGCGGCGCGCTCGGATCGGCGAACCGGACGTCGGCCAGCGCGCGCCGCATCCCGTCGGCCGCTTCGGCCATGAGCGGTGAGTGCGCGGCGACCGAGACCGGCAGCTCGATCGCCCGCCGGGCCCCGAGCTCGCGAGCGATGTCGAGCGCGGCCTCGATGGCGGGCCGTTCGCCTGACACGACGACCTGGCCGGGCGAATTGCGGTTGGCGATCCCGAACACGCCGCTGGCCGAGGCGCGCTCGACGAGCTCGGGCAGCCGCTCGTCGGCCAGCCCGATGATCGCCGCCATCCGACCCTCCCGACCGGCGCCCGAGGCCTGCATCAGCCGTCCCCGCTCGCGGACGAGCCGGACCGCGTCCCCCAGCTCGAGGACCCCGGCGGCAACCATCGCGCTGTACTGGCCCATCGAGTGGCCGGCATGGAACGCCGGGCGTGGCGGCTCGAGCCCAAGGCTCGGCCAGCGCTCCTGGAGCGCGGCGAGATAGGCGATCGAGGTCGCGAGGAGCGCCGGCTGCGCGTTCTCGGTCCGGTCGAGCAGCTCGGCGGGGCCCTCCCAGGCGAGACCGGAGATCGACTCGCCGAGCGCGTCGTCGGCCGCGGCGAAGACCGATCGGGCGGCCGGACTGGCGGCGGCGAGGCTGCGACCCATCCCGACGGCCTGCGATCCCTGGCCGGGGAAGACGAACGCGACCGTGGTCATCTGGCTCCTGGTGCTTCGGGACGCGCAGTGCGGCCGAACGGCCGGTCTCCAGCGTACGGCGCGCGGGCCGTTCCACGCGGAGGGCGTGTGCAAGGTTGCATGCATCCACGCCCGGCCGTAGGCTGGATGGATGGAACCCGAGACGCCCGCCCACCGCCCCTCCTCGCGCCCTGCCGGCCGGCCGCTGCGCCGGGCCGCCCCGCGCCGGACCATCGCCCGGACGTTCGAGGCGGCCCTCAGCGCGCCGGTGCTCGCGGCCGGGACGTCGATCCAGAACCCGCGCCAGATCTCGGAGCGGGTGGCGATGGGCCGCGCGCTATGGCGGGAGCTCGTCATCGGGTTCGCCTGGCAGCTCGGGGAGCTCCGCCTCGGGTTCACCCAGCTGGCCGCGCTCTACGTGCTGGCCGACTCGGGCACGACGACGGTGGCCGATCTCGCGGACGCGCTCGGCCGGTCGCCGTCGGCGACCTCGCGCCTCGTCGACGGGCTTGTCCGGCGGCGCCTCGTCGAGCGACGCCGCGAGGAGGAGGATCGTCGCCAGCGGTCGATCTGGCTGACCCAGCGCGGCCACGCGATCCTGCGCCTCGTCGACCGTGGCCGAGCCGATCAGTTCCTGTCGGCCGTCCGGGCGCTGCCACCGGCGGAGCGCAAGCTCATCGCGATGGGCGTCGCCGCCCTGGCGACCGGCGCCATCTCCCGCCGGGGCCGGTTGATCAAGGCGCCCCGCGAGTAGCCGCCGGCGACGGATCGGGGCCGGCCGCCGGAGCGACCGTGACCCGGACCACCCCCGGGGCGATCCCGGTGGCGGCGAGGGACCCGTGGAGCGGGCTCGCGACGTCGAGGACGAGAAGGTACGAGCCCGCTGCCGCCGGCGCCGTGAGCGCGAGATGGACGGTGACCTCGGATCCGGGCGCCGGCTGGGCGACCGCCGAGCCGTCCCCGGCCGAGTCGATCGGATCGACGACGGCCAGCGGCAGCCAGTGGGCGACGAGGTGGGCACTCGGGTGATCGCGAACGATCGACGGGTCGATCAGCTCCTCGGGCAGCTGCGTCGGGTCGAACGGCTGGGCCCAGGCGACGGCACCGTCGTTCGCGACCCGGACCGGCAGGTCGAAGCCGCTGCCGGCGACCACGGACAAGGCCGCGGTCACGCCGTAGGCCGCCGAGAGCCGCGGGCTCACCCGGACCCCGAGGGCCGGGATCAGCGACTGGGTGGCTCCGTCGTAGGCCACGCCGTCCGAGCCGTGGACCGTGACCACGAGCCGGTACAGCCCGGCCGTGGCGGGCAGGGTGACCGACAGCCGCAGGCCCGACCGGACGACCTTCGCCGGCGCGGGGGTGACGACGCCAGCGGAGACTTCGGGCGCGACGGACTGGATGGCCGGTGGCTCGCCGACGGTCGGACCCGGGATCGGGCTCGACGACGGCGCGGGCCGGCCGCGCGGCGACGGTGACGGGGTGCCCCCGCCCGGCGCCGGGCTTGCGACCGACGGGACCGCCGGACCGGAGGCCGGTGACGGTGCCGGGCCCGTGACCCCTGGCGTGCCGGCCGCGGGCGGGATGCCCGGCGCCCCGGCCAGGACGACGGGATCCCAGCGCACGCCGAGCTCCACGCGGGACGGCAGGGTCACGCCCTTCGGGGCCGTGACGGGCAGGGTCAGCGTGGCCCGGCTGCCGGCCACCAGCCCGCTCGGACCGGGCCCCGCCGGCGCCAGGCGCGGCGCCTGGAAGCCGTACCCGAGCCCGGCGAGCGATCCGGCACCCGGAGCGATCGACGAGCCCGGCTCGATCCGGCCGAACGACACGCGCCCCGCCCCATCGCGAACCTCGGCTGCGGTCAGGCCCGGCCGCCACACGAGCGAGCGGTTGAACCCGGACGCCGGCTGGGTCGGGTCGAGCGCCGCGAGGGCGTCCGGGCTCCGGACGCTGGCGAACGGCAGGACGTGGTCGTGGAAGTCGGGGGCGGCGCGCCAGATCCCGTCGACGGTCCCGTTGCCGCCGAGGAGCGCGCGGAGGTACGTCCGCGGATCCCCGAACGTGTCCGCCAGCACGGCGCCGGCCCCGGCGCGGAGCCAGCCCGCGGCGTAGTTGTCGACCCGCTGCCGGGCCACGTCGAGCGATCCCTCGGGAAGTCCCGGCTCCGAGTTGCCGCTGGCGTAGCACAGGTGGTTGAGGATGACGACCGCCCCCGGGGCGAGGCGGATCTCGCGGGCGATCAGCGACTCGCCGAAGTACTGGTGGGCGTCGTCGCCCGCCCCGGCGACCGGATTGAGCCCGAGCCCGTCCTGCGTCGCCGGGAACAGCGCATCCCGGTAGGGCGACGGCCAGCCGTTGCCGTGACCGAGGTAGAGGACGATCGAGGCACCGCGCAGGGCCCGCTTGACGGCCGGCCAGGTGGCGTTCGGCGACACGACCGTGACGACGTCGCTGGTCCAGCGCCGAGCTTCCCGGGCAGCCGCGGCACCGATCGAGCGATAGAGGTCGGTCAGCCCTTCGACGGGTCCGACGACGATCGCCACGCGCGGTTCCGGGCGCGCGCCGACGACCGACCCGCTGAGGGCTCCGGCGAGAGCGATTCCGATGAGGATCCCGAGGATCCGGCGCATGGCACGAGCACCTCCACCGACGAACACGGCGGTGCACGCATCCTAGGCCCGGGCGGTCACCGGTGGATCAACCGGGCGCCGAACGCGGTGCCGCCGGGCACCGTCAATGGAAGGTAGGCCCGCGACGGGCTGCGGGTTCAGCCGCAGAAGCGGCGGACCACGTCGTAGAGGGCGGGCAGGCCGAAGGCCAGGGCGTCGAGGCCGACGCGCTCGTCGACCCCGTGGAAGCGTTCGAGGAACCGCTCGCCGGGGTCCAGGCGGAGCGGCGAGAAGCCGTATGTCGGGATGTCGAGGCGGATCGTGTGCTTGGCGTCCGTGGCGAAGGGGACCATGACCGGGACCGGGACGCCGTCGGGGTCGTGATCGCGGATCGTGCGCTCGATCGTCCGGTACAGCTCGGTGTCGAGCGGCGCCTCGACCGGCGCCCCGATCCCGAACGGGTCGACGTCGCAGTGGGCCCACAGCTCGTCGCCGATCCGCCGCCGGAGCTCGGCGAGCATCGCGTCCGGATCGGTCCCGGGCAGCGTGCGGCAGTCGATCTCGACGACGGCCACGCCGGGGATCACGTTGTACTTGACGCCCGCGTGGACGACGTCCGGCGAGGCGGTGTCGCGCAGCAGGGCCCGGGCGGCACGGCCGTACATCTCGTCGCACAGGGCGGCGATCGCGGCCTCGCTCGCGGCGCCGTCCGGCGAGGCGATCCGGCGAACGAGGTCGCCGGTCGGTCCGCCGAGCTCGTCGGCGACCGCGGCGAAGAAGGCGGCCATCGCCGGGGTCAGCCGCGCGGGGCCGGGCTCGGCGACGCGGGCCACGATCGCCGCGGCGCGGACCGCGGCGTTGTCGGCGCGGGGCATCGAGCCGTGGCCCCACGTCCCGCGGACGGTCAGCCGGACGTTGACGTAGCCCTTCTCGGCGACGCCGATCGGGTAGAACCGCCGGCCGGCGAAGTCGACCGACACGCCGCCGCACTCGTTGAGGGCGCCGGCGGCGCGGAGGAGCTCGGGCCGCTGCGCCACGAGCCACCCGGCGCCGTGGATGCCGCCGGCCTCCTCGTCGGCGGTCGAGGCGAACAGGACGTCCCGCCGAAGTCCCGGGATCGGGTCGGCGGCCGGGTCGCGGCCCGCCGCGCGGGCGTCGGCGGCCAGCCGGGCGAGGACGGCCACCTCCATGGCGACCATGCCCTTCATGTCGACGGCGCCGCGGCCCCACACGTAGCCGTCGGCCACCGCCGCGCCGAACGGGTCGTGGGTCCAGCCATCAGGCGGCGCCGGGACCACGTCGACGTGGGACAGCAGGAGGAGCGGGGCGCCACCGCTGCCGTCGCCGCGCAGCCGCGCGGTCACCGAGCCGCGGCCCGGGGTCGGCTCGTGGATCTCGCCGGGGATCCCCGACTCGGCGAGCGTGGCGGCGATCGCCCGGGCGACGCGGAGCTCGCCGTCCCCATCGTCCGGCGGCGGGTTGATGCTCGGGATCCGGATCAGCGTCCGGAGGTGCTCGATCAGGTCGCCATGGGCCCGCCGCCAGTCGGCCAGCGGGATGGCGTCCGACGGTCGCGAGGCGCGACCCAGCCCGACGCCCGGGTCGTCGATCGCGGCCACGATCAGTCGGCGCCGCCGACGAACCCGAGCACGAACCCGAGGATGCTCACCGCAAACCCGCCGACGACGATGAGCAGGATCATCGCGACCAGGAGCCGGAGGTAGTAGCGGTCCTCGCGCTGGCCTGCGTCCGGGTCCGGGTCGGTGCCGCCCGGCGGGTACGGGGCGGACAGGCCGCGCTGATCGGGTCGCGGCGGCCACGGCACGGCTCGACCCGGACGGGACTCGATCAGCTCGAAGAGCGGGTCGCTCGACGCGGCCTGCTCGTCGCCGTCGGACGGGGACGGGGACGGCTCCAGGGTGGCGGTGACCGCCTCCGTCGGCCGCGTCCCGGCCGGACCGGGCAGCGCGTCGGTCGGGCGGGGGTCGTCGGCGGTCGGGCGATCGGGATCGGCGTCGATCCTTGGGTCGGTCACGCGTCCATGATGCCGCGTCCCGGCGGCGGCTGCCCGGGGCGGCTCATCCGATCGCCGCGCGGAGCGGCTCGGCGACCTCGCGGGCCATCGTCCGCAGGCCCTCGGGGCCGAGCCGGGCCGGGAAGCCGATGATCACGTGGGTGGCCCCGGCGGCGACCATGGCGGTTGCCGACTCCACGGCCAGGCGGCGGTCGTCGCCGGTCGCCCCGGCCACGACCTGGCCGGCGACCTCGAAGCCGGTCGGGTCGCGACCGATGGCCTCGAGGGCGGCCAGCACGGCGTCGCGCTTCTCGCGCAGGTAGTCGACCTTGCCCGCCTGGTCGCCGGGCATGATCCAGCCCCGGCCGGCGCTCGCGACGAGGGCGATCCCGCGCCGGCGCTGGCCACCGAGCCAGATCGGCGGCCCGCCGGGCGTGAGCGGCGGCGGCTGGTTGAGGGCCCCGTCGAGCGGGTAGTAGGGATCCGGCCGGCTGACGCCCGGCGGTTCGGCGGCGGCGGCGGAGAACAACGCCTGGAGGACCGCGACCGCCGACTCGAGCCGATCGATCCGCTCGCCGATCGAGGGCAGCGGGATCCCGAAGTCGTGGTGCTCGCGCTCGTGCCAGCCGGCGCCAAGCCCGAGGATGAACCGGCCACCGGTGGCGTGGTCGAGGACGGTGGCCGCCTTCGCCAGCACCGCCGGGTGGCGGAACGTGTTGGCCAGGACGGCATGCCCGACCCACTTGCCGGGGACCCGGTGGGCGAGCGTCCCGGCCAGCGTCAGCGCCTCGAGCGACGGCCCGCCGTGCTCGCGGGTCGGATCGGTCAGGTGGTCGTTCAGCCAGGCCGCGCCGAAGACGTCGAGCTCGCCCGCCGCCGCCCACGTCTCGTCGAGGGTGATCCAGTCGACCTCCTGCGGCGAGGTCTTGAACGCGATGACGACCCGGCTCATCGCGCGGCGAGGCCCGCGGCCATCCGCCGGCCGGTCGTCACTGCGCCCTCGGATGCCGAGCTCACCTGGGCGGCGTACTTCGCCATCACGCCGCCGGCGTAGCGCGGCGCGGGGGCGCGCCAGCTCGCCTGTCGCCGGGCGAGGACGTCGGCCGGGACGTCGAGGTCGAGCGCCTTGCGGTCGACCTCGATGACGATCGGGTCACCCTCCTCGACGAGCGCGATCGGGCCGCCGAGCGCGGCCTCGGGCGCGATGTGGCCGATCATCAGGCCGTGGGTCCCGCCCGAGAACCGGCCGTCGGTGATCAGCGCGACCGAATCGCCGAGGCCCTCGCCGACGAGGGCGCTCGTGACGCTCAGCATCTCCTGCATCCCGGGTCCGCCGACGGGTCCCTCGTAACGGATCACGACGACGTCGCCGGCGACGATCCGGCGATCCCGGACGGCCTCGTACGCCGACGTCTCGGAGTCGAACACGCGGGCCGGACCGCGGTGCTGCCGCCGCTCGTGCCCGGCCAGCTTGACGACGCAGCCGTCGGGGGCGAGGCTGCCGCGCAGGATCGTCAGCCCGCCGACCGGCTTGAGCGGTCGCTCGATCGGGACGACGACCTCCTGTCCGGGCGTCTCGCGCGCCGCCGCAGCGATCTCGGCGATCGTCCGGCCGTCCACGGTCAGCGCGTCGCCGTGGAGCAGGTCGCGCTTGAGCAGCTCGCGCATGACGAGGCCGACCCCGCCCGCCTCGAAGATGTCGGTGGCCGTGAACCGGCCGCCCGGCTGCAGGTCGGCGACGATCGGCGTTCGGTCGGCGATCGTCCCGAAGGCATCGATGTCGAGCTCGATCCCGAACTCGTGGGCGATCGCCAGGAGGTGGAGCACCCCGTTCGTCGACCCGCCGGTGGCGGCGACCGCGGAGATCCCGTTCTCGAGCGCCGCCCTGGTCACGAACCGGTCGGGCCGGAGGTCGCGCCGGACGAGGTCCATGACGAGCTCGCCGGAGCGGCGCGCCGCCGCGTCCTTCGCCGGGTCCTCGGCCGGGATGCCGTTCAGGCCGGCCGGCGACAGGCCGATGAACTCGAGGACGGTGCTCATCGTGTTGGCCGTGAACTGGCCGCCGCAGGCGCCGGGCCCGGGACAGGCCACGTTCTCGACCTCGTACAGCTCCTCGAGGCTGATCTTGCCGGCCCGGTAGGCGCCGATCGCCTCGTACACGGTCACGACCGTCGCGTTGCGCCGGCCCTTGTACGTGCCCGGGTAGATCGTCCCGTTGTAGAGGACGAGGCCCGGGACGGCCAACCGGCCGAGCGCCATCGCCGCGCCGGGGATCGTCTTGTCGCAGCCGACCAGGCAGACGAGGCCGTCGAGGAGGTGGCCGCGCACGACGAGCTCGATCGAGTCGGCGATCACCTCGCGGCTCACGAGGCTCGCCTTCATCCCCTCGGTGCCCATCGACACGCCGTCGCTGATCGAGATCGTGTTGAACTCCATCGGCGTCCCGCCGGCCGCCCGGATCCCCGCCTTGACCTCCTCCGCGAGACGGCGCTGGTTGATGTTGCAGGGCATCGTCTCGATCCAGGTCGTGGCGACACCCACGAGCGGCTTGGCGAGGTCCTCGTCGGTGAACCCGACCGCCTTGAGCATGGCGCGCGCCCCGGCCCGGTCGGGCCCGTCGGTCAGGGCGTGCGAGTGGCGCTTGGCGGGATCGGTCGGCTGGTCGTACGGCAGGCGGGTCTCGGGCATCGGGCGATCCTCGGCGCGGGTCGGCGAGGCTCCAGTGTACGTGCGCAGGTGGCCCGGTTCTGCGGCGCCGCTACGATGGGCCGACCATGGCTCAGGCGGCGCCATCCGACCGGCTTCCGTCCACGGCCGACGTGGTCGTCGTCGGCGGCGGCGCGGTCGGGACGAGCGCCGCCTACCACCTGGCCGCCGCCGGCGCCGGGCGGGTCCTCCTGCTCGAGCGCGAGGCGTCGTTCGGGCTGGGCTCGACCGGGCGCTGCGCAGGTGGCTTCCGGCACCAGTTCTCGAGCCGGGTGAACATCGAGCTGTCGCTGGCGAGCATCCCGCTCATCACCGGCTTCCGGGCCACCCACGGGCTTCCGCTCGACGTCGTCCAGGACGGCTACCTGTTCCTCGTCCGCGGCGACGACCTGTGGGCCGACTACCGCGTCGCCGCGGAGCTCCAGCGCAGCCTCGGCGTCGACGTGCAGCTCCTGACCGCGGCCGAGGCCGCCCGGGTCGTGCCCGGGATCGCGCTCGACGATGTCGCCGGGGCGACCTTCTGCGCGCAGGACGGGATCGCCGATCCGTCCGGCCTGACCCTCGGCTATGCGACCGCGGCGCGGCGCGCCGGGGCGGACCTGCGGACGGGAATCGGCGTGAGCGGCCTGGCGGTGAGCCGGGACGGGTCCCGCGTCGATGGCGTTCGGACCGAAGACGGCGACGTGACGGCCGGGATCGTGATCAACGCGGCCGGTCCCTGGGCCGGGCGGCTGGCCGCGACCGCGGGGCTGGCCCTCCCGCTCGAGCCGCTGCCGCGGGTCGTGCTGGTGACGGGGCCCTTCACCGGCCGGCCGGAGCGACGGACGCTGGTCGTCGATGCGGCCTCGAGCTTCTACTTCCATCGCGAGGGCGGCGGGGTGCTGATGGGCATGGGCGATCCGCACCAGCCGCCGACGTTCGAGCTCGCGGTCGACGAGCGGTTCGTGGCCGACGAGCTCCTGCCGACGGCCGTGTCCGTCCTGCCGGCGCTCGCCGAGGCCGACCTCGCGAACCGCTGGGTCGGGCTATACGAGATGACCCCGGACCATCACCCGATCATCGGGCCCGTCGACGGGCTGGCCGGGCTCCTCCTGGCCAACGGGTTCAGCGGCCACGGGTTCCAGCACGCCCCGATCGTCGGCAAGCTCCTGGCCGAGATCGTGGTCGACGGCGCGGCGCATACCGTCGACGTCTCGAGCCTCGGCCTCGACCGGTTCGCCGGCGGCCGCCTCGCCGACGAGGTCCACGTCGTCTGACGGGGCCGCGATCAAGCCCCCATGCGCGACTCCACGACGGCCCGCAGCGTCGACAGCGGGAGCGCTCCCTCGGACAGCACCGCGTCGTGGAAGGCGCGGATGTCGAACCGCCCGGCGAGGCGCTCGCGGGCCTCCTCGCGGAGCCGGCGGATCTCGAGCTGGCCGAGCTTGTAGGCGACCGCCTGGCCCGGCCAGGTGATATAGCGATCGACCTCGTTGACGACGTTGCCCGGGGCGAGCGCCGTGTGCTCGAGCATGTAGGCGATCGCCCGGTCGCGTGACCAGCCGAGCGCGTGCATCCCCGTGTCGACGACGAGCCGGCAGGCCCGCCAGCCGTCGAACGAGGCGATCCCGATCCGGTCGAGATCGCCTGAGTAGAGGCCCATCTCGTCGCTTAGCCGCTCGACATACAGCCCCCAGCCCTCGATGAAGGCCGTCGTCCCGGCATGCCGCCGGAACGCCGGAAGCCCGGCCAGCTCCTGGGCGATCGCCAGCTGGAGGTGGTGACCCGGGACGGACTCATGGAACGCCAGCGCCTCGGCCTCGTAGCGGGGACGGGTCTCCGGGGCGCTCGTGTTGAGGTAGTACCGACCGGGCCGGCTGCCGTCCTCGGCGGGCTGGAGGTAGTAGGCGATCGTCGAGTGGGCCGCCTCGTGCGCGCCCATCTCCACGATCTCGCAGCCGGCGCGCGGCAGGACGCCGAACCAGCCGGGCAGCGCGGCGATCGCCCGGTCGAGCGCGGTCTGGCCGGTCGCGAACACCTCGGCGCTCGTGGCGAAACGGAGGGCCGGGTCGGTGCGCAGGCGCTCGATGGCGGCCGCTCGATCGGTCGGCCCGATCGCCCGCCCGGCCGACTCGGCCAGCTCGGCGTCGATCCGCTCCACCTCGGCATGGCCGATCGCGTGGATCGCCTCTGCACTCAGGTCGAGCGACGTGTGGGCCCGGGTCAGGCGCGCGTAGTCCTCCCGACCGCCCGGCAGCGCGCCGATGCCCGGGCGGTCGTCCGATCGCGCGCGCGGCTGGACGCGATCCACCAGCACAGAGCGATAGCGGGCGAAGGCCGGTCGAACGGTTTCCTCGACGGCGGCGCGCAGCCCGGCCCCGAAGCGCCGCCGCTCGCCGTCGGACCAGCCCGGGCGCTCGCCGACGGCGGGCGCGAGGAGCGGCCAGTCGGCGATCGGCTGGGCGAGCAGGCTGTCCAGCTCGTCGACCACCGCCCGGATCGGGGCGGCCGGCGAGACGATTCCGTCGCCGAGCGCCGCCAGCACATTGGCCGCGTGCTGGTCGACGTACGGTCCCATCGCCCGCCAGCGAGCCACCATCCGGTCCCCGTCGGCCGGCTCGTCGACCGCCTGGTACGAGGCGACGTTCAGGAGGGCGACCTGAGGGCCCTCGAGCGGGTCGATCGCCCAGCGACCGACGTCCGCTGACGCGATGTCGAGCTCCATCTCGAGGAAGGCGAGGAGCGCCGCCCGGGTCACGGCCGGCGCCGGATCGAGCCCGCTCGCCGGCAGCGATCGTGCCCGGTCGAGCAGCGCCGCGAGCGCGGTGCGATGCTCCGCCCGGGCCGCCGGCCGGTTGTCGGCGAGGCGGTCGTCGAAGCGGCGATCCCCGAGCGACGTCGCGAGCAGCGGGTCGGCGCTGAGCACGGTCTCCCACGCCTCGGTGGCGAGCCGGTCGAGCTGGTCGAGCCGCTCGCCTGCCCCCGATGGCGCGCCGCCCGGCTCCGGCCGCGCTCACCTCGTGCACACGCCGGTGGACGCCTTCGCCGTCGTGCCGATGGCCGGCCGCACGCGGCTGGCGACGGCGACCGGAGCGAGCGCGTACCCGACCGTCGGGTCACTGAGCGCCTCCGCGTAGACGACCCCGCCGACCGTCCCGTCGGGCAGGACGAGCGGGCCGCCGCTGTCCCCGCGTTCGATGTCGGCGCGCAGCTCGACGATCCGCCGGGTGACCCGGCCGGTCCCGTACAGGTCGCGGCCCTCGGCGGCGTAGCTGTCGGAGACCGCCGCCGGGATGATCCGCAGCGGCGCGCCGCCGGGGTGCCCGAGCGCGGCGCCGACCGTCCCCCTCGCAGGATCGGTCGCGGCGAAGGCCAGGGCCGGCGCCTTGACGTCGGGCGCCCGGAGGACGGCGATGTCGAGGCTCGGGTCGAACAGGACGACGTCGGCGTCGAACGGGGTGCCACCGTCGAACGCGACCAGCACGGCCTTCGAGCCGGCAACGACGTGGGCATTGGTCACGATGTAGCCGCCGCGGCCGACCACGAACCCGGTGCCGGTCGACACGCGGCCGCAGGCGGTCGCCCGGACGACGAGCGTGCTCGCCACGGCGTCCTGGGCGATCCGCTCCGCCTGGCTGTCGGTTGGCCGGTCGACGGGCGCCGCGGGGAACGGCTCGAGGCCGATGAACACCTCGGGCAGGCCGGTCGCGTCGAGCCAGGTGGCGAGCTGGTCGACGTAGGCCGTCGGCGGCGGGAGCACGGAGCTGATCGTTCGGATGACGAGTGATCGCTGGGCCTGCGCGGCCATCTGGGGGACGGGGCCGGCGGCCAGCAGCCCGCCGACGAGCCAGACGACGAGGAGCCCCTGGGCGAGGCCGGCCATCGCGCCGGCGAGCCGGTCGAGCCCGCTGAGGACCCCCTCGCCGATGCGCCGGCCGATCGCCGCGCCGAGGCTCGAGCCGACGGCCTCGCCGATCCCGATCGCGACGAGCAGGGCGACGAGCACGCCGATCGCCCGGAGCGCGGGGTCGACCCCTGCCAGGAGGTCGTGGGCGAGCGGCAGCGCCAGGACGACGAGGATGCCGCCGGCGGCGGCGCCGGCCAGGCCGAGCAGCTGGGGGAAGAAGCCGGAGCGCCAGCCGGCGATCAGTCCGAACGCGAGCAGGACGACGATCCCGACATCGACGAGGTTCACCGGGCAAGTATCGGCGACGGCGGCCCGGGCCGCCCTCGCGGGTGATCGTCCAGCTCAGCCCGCCGCCCGGGTCTCGACCCGGGCCGGGTGGTCGTGCTCGTAGGCCGCGATCGCCGGCTCGCGCGCGAGCAGCCAGCCGAGCTCGTCGGTCCCGGCCAGGAGCATCTGCTTCGCGAACGGGTCGACGTCGAACGGGAGGTCTTCGTCGCCGGGCAGGTGGACGACCTGGGCGTCGAGGTCGACCGTGAGCGCGACGGACGGCTGGGCCGCGACGAGCTCGAACAGCTGGCGGTGCCGCTCGGCCTCGACGACGATCGGGAGCAGGCCGTTCTTGAGCGCGTTGTTCCGGAAGATGTCGGCGAAGCTCGTCGAGATCACCGCCCGGATCCCCCACGACACGAGGGCCCACGGGGCGTGCTCGCGGGACGAGCCGGTCCCGAAGTTGTCGCCGACCAGCAGGATCTGGCGGTCCGCCATGGCCAGCCGGTCCATGACGAAGAGCGGCTCGCGGAGGCCGCCGTCGGCGTCGTAGCGCCAGTCGTGGAACAGCGCGTCGCGCAGCCCGTCCTTGTCGGTGACCTTGAGGTAGCGGGCCGGGACGATCTGGTCGGTGTCGATGTTCTCCCCCGGCAGCGGGATGACGGCGCTCCGGAACGACGTGAACGGCGCGGCCACCTCAGCGCCCGCCGAGCCCGGCCGCGGCCTCGATGCCGGGCATGGTCCGCGGGTCCGTCACGACCCCGGTGATCGCCGACGCCGCGGCGGTCAGCGGCGACGCCAGGAACGACCGCCCGCCCGCGCCCTGGCGGCCCTCGAAGTTCCGGTTGGAGGTCGAGATCGCGTACTGGCCCGGCGCCAGCTGGTCGCCGTTCATGGCAATGCACATCGAGCAGCCGGCCTCACGCCACTCGGCGCCGGCCGCCCGGAAGACGTCGGCGAGACCCTCGTTCTCGGCCTCGCGCTTCACCTCCTGGCTGCCCGGCACGACCATCACCCGGACCCCGGCCGCGACCGTGCGGTCGCGCAGGATCGACGCCGCGAGCCGGAGGTCGCTGATCCGTCCGTTCGTGCAGCTGCCGATGAACACCACGTCGACCGGCCGCCCGAGGATCGGCTCGCCGGGCACCAGGTCCATGTACTCGAGCGCCCGCTCGAGCGCCCGCCGTGCGCTCGGGTCGGCCTGCTCGTCGGGCGACGGGACGCGGGCGGTGATGGGGATCCCCATCCCCGGGTTCGTGCCGTAGGTGACCATCGGCTCGAGCGTCGAGGCGTCGATCGTGACCGATCGGTCATAGGCCGCCCCCGGGTCGGTCGGCAGTCCGCGCCAGCGCTCGACGGCCGCGTCCCACGCGGTGCCCGCGGGGGCGAACGGGCGGCCGGCGACGTAGGCGAAGGTCGTGTCGTCCGGCGCGATGAGGCCGGCCCGCGCGCCGCCCTCGATGCTCATGTTGCAGACGGTCATCCGCTGCTCCATGGTCAGGGCCCGGATCGCCTCGCCGGTGTACTCGAAGACGTGGCCGGTCCCGCCCCCGACGCCGATCCGCGCGATCAGGGACAGGATGATGTCCTTCGCGCCGACCCCGGCTGCCAGCCGCCCGTCGACGCGGACCTCGTACGTCTTCGGCCGGCGCTGGAGCAGGCACTGGGTGGCGAGGACCATCTCGACCTCGCTCGTCCCGATCCCGAACGCGAGGGCGCCGAACGCCCCGTGGGTCGCCGTGTGCGAATCGCCGCAGACGATCGTCATCCCCGGCTGGGTCAGCCCGAGCTCGGGGCCGATGATGTGGACGATCCCCTGGTTCGGCGATCCCATCCCGTGGAGCGGGATCCCGAACTCGCGGCAGTTGTCGGTCAGCTGCTGGACCTGGGCCGCAGCCATGGCGTCGGCGATCGGGAGGCTCCGATCGTGGGTCGGGATCGAGTGGTCCGCCGTCGCGACCGTCTGGCCCGGGCGGCGGACGCGCAGCCCGCGCTGACGGAGCCCGGTGAAGGCCTGCGGGCTCGTGACCTCGTGGACGAGGTGGAGGTCGATCCCGAGGACGGTCGGCGCGCCGGGCTCGTCGGTGACGACGTGGCCGTCCCAGATCTTCTCGACGAGGGTGCGCGGTCGAGTCGTGGCAGGCATGCCCGGGAGCGTACCAGAGGCCGTCGTCCGGGCTCGCCCGAGGGCCCCGCCTCCGCGATCGGTACTGCCGCCGGATGGTACTTAGGGGCCCCGGTCGCCTGACCCCTCCCGAGTGGACAATCCATCGGTGGACCACCCTCATCCACCGTCCGGTGCGGTCCTCGGGACGGTGCGGACGCGGCTGGCGGCTCAGGCCGCCGTCATCCGGGTGTGGCTGCTCAGCGTTGCCCTCGCGTCGGCGGCCGTCGTCGGCTACCTGGCGTTCGTGCGCCAGATGACCACGCTGCCCGCCCCGGTGACCGTGCCCTGGCCGGTGCTCGCCGTCGCGTTCTTCGTGACCGAGACCAAGGTGATCGACGTCCACTTCCGGCGCGAGAGCCACTCGTTCTCGCTGAGCGAGATCCCGTCGGTCATCGGCTTCTTCCTGATGCCGCCGACCGACTTCCTCATCGGGCTCCTGGTGGGCTCGGGGGCAGCGCTCATCCTCCAGTCGCGCCAGTCGCCGCTCAAGGTGTCGTTCAACCTCGCGAACTACGCCTTCATCGCCGTCGTCACACTGACGGTGTTCCGTTCGATCGGCGAGTTCGCCGGGTCACCAGCTCCGATCGACTGGCTGGCGGCGATGATCGCGACGTTCCTCGGCGCCATCATCGGCGCGCTCACGATCGCCACGGTGATCGTCCTGTCGGGGGGCGCCCCGCAGTTCCAGAAGCTGCCCGAGATGATCGAGTTCGCCAGTCTTGTCGCCCTGGCCAACACGAGCCTCGCCCTGCTCGCGGTGACGATCCTGTGGACCGACCCCGTTGCCCTCTTCCTGCTGGCCGTCCCGTTGATCACCCTGTTCGTGGCCTACCGGGCCTACGTCTCCGAGCGCGAGAAGCACGAGCGGCTCGAGCTCCTCTACCAGTCGAGCCGCATCCTGCAGCACTCGCCCGAGCTCGACCGGGCGCTCGTCGCACTCCTCGACCATGCCCGCGACATGTTCCGGGCCGAGCTCGCCGAGGTGCTCCTCGAGAGCGCCGACGGAAGCGGCCAGGGTCTCCGGACGACATCGCTCCAGGACGCCGAGCCCGAGCTCATGGTCCCGGTCGACCTGCCCGACACGGACCTGATCCGATCGCGCGCCGGGGCCGAACGGCACGCCTTCTTCGCGATGCCCCACCGGACACCGGGCGGCCGGAGGATGCCGATCCGCCAGGCGATGGTGGCGCCGCTCATCGGCGAGGCGTCGATGATCGGGACGCTGACGATCGTCAACCGCCTGACCGAGGGCACGAGCTTCGGAGACGACGACCTGCGGCTGCTCGAGACGCTCGCCAACCAGGTCGCCGTGGCGCTCGAGAACGGCCAGCTCGAGCAGTCGCTGGCCGAGCTCAGCCGGCTCAAGGAGCAGCTCCGCTACCAGGCCTATCACGACCCGCTCACGGACCTCCCGAACCGGGCGTTGTTCACCGAGCAGGTCGCGCTCCACCTGCGCGATCGCCAGGAGGACCTGGTCCCGGTCGTCCTGTTCCTCGACCTGGACGACTTCAAGGTCGTCAACGACACCCTGGGCCACGCCGCCGGCGACCAGCTCCTCGTCGCGGTTGCCGAGCGGATCCGGACCACGATCCGCGAGGGCGACCTCGCAGCGCGACTCGGCGGTGACGAGTTCGCGATCCTGGTGATCGACCAGCCCGACCTGCGCCACTCGATCGCGGTCGCGAAGCGGCTGATCGACCTGCTCGGG
The DNA here is from genome assembly GCA_963813705.1 of uncultured Chloroflexia bacterium. Lineage (GTDB taxonomy): Bacteria > Chloroflexota > Limnocylindria > Limnocylindrales > CSP1-4 > Chersky-267. The sequence continues at coordinate 214,606 of CAWFAH010000011.1, read as the reverse complement.
ATGTCCTTCCCGATCTCCGGCCAGGAGACGGTCGTCGGGGTGAGCGTCGGCATCGCGATGGCCCGGAGCACCGTGCCGTCTGGCCTGTCCGAGAGCGCCGACGACATCCTCCGCCACGCCGACGTCGCGATGTACACCGCGAAGGCCGCCGGCAAGCGCCGGTTCGCCGTGTTCGACCCGGCGATGCACGCTTCGATCGTGGCCCGCCACGAGCTGTCCGCGGAGCTCGCCCGGAGCGTCGCCCACGAGGAGCTCGTCGTCCACTACCAGCCGATCGTCGCCCTCGACAGTGGTGAGACCGTCGGGGTGGAGGCGCTCGTCCGCTGGCGTCACCCGGTCCGCGGCCTGACCCACCCCGACGAGTTCATCGGCCTGGCCGAGGAGAACGGCACGATCCTGGCCCTCGGTCGCTGGGTCCTTGCCGAGGCGTGCCGGACGCTGGTCGCGCTCCGCGCAGCGGGCGGACCCGAGCGGCTCATGCTCAGCGTCAACGTCTCGCCCCTGCAGCTCCAGCGACCGGACATCGTCGACGAGATCGAGACGGTCCTGGCCGAGACCGGGTTCGACCCGGCCGACCTCGTCCTCGAGCTGACCGAGACGGCGATGTTCCGTGACACGGTGACGACGATCGCCCGCCTCCAGGCGATCCGGGCGCTCGGGGTCCGAATCGCGGTCGACGACTTCGGGACCGGCTACAGCTCGCTCGGCTACCTGCGTCGCTTCCCGGTCGACATCCTCAAGATCGCCCGCGACTTCGTGGTCTCGGGCGACTCCGACCCGGAAGCCTGGGCCTTCGCCCACGCGATCGTGGCGATGGGCCAGACGCTCGGACTCCGGATCATCGCCGAGGGGATCGAGGAGCCGGCCCAGCTCGACCGGCTGCGTGACCTCGGCTGCGAGCTCGGGCAGGGCTTCCTGTTCGCCCGTCCGGTCTCGGCCGAACACCTCGGTCGCCTGCTCGGTGCCGGTATCCCGCGGCCGACAGACCCCGAGCCGATGATCGCCGAGCACGCCGCCGCCCGGCCGGTCGGCTCCCCGGTTCGAGGCTGAGCGGGCGCAATGTTCATCCTCTACGCGGTGCTCATCGGGCTCGCGATCGGGCTGCTCAGCGGCGGCCGGCCCGCTGGACTGGCCGCACTCCACTTCCGGTTCGGCTGGCTGGCGGTCGTGGGCTTCGCGATCCAGGTCGTCCTCTTCTCGGGTCCCGTGAGCGACCGGATCGGAGCACTCGGGGCACCCATCTACGTCGCCTCGACGGCCCTCGTCTTCGTGGTGCTGCTCCTCAACGCCCGGATCAGCGGCCTGCCCGTCGTCGCCCTCGGGGCCGCCTGCAACTTCGCGGCGATCGTGGCCAACGGTGGCTACATGCCGGCGTCGGCCGCGTCGCTGGTCGCGGCCGGAAAGCTGCCCCCGGCGACCTACTCGAACAGCGCCGTCGTAAGCGCCCCGCTCCTCGCCCCCCTGACCGACATCTTCGCCCTGCCGACCTGGCTGCCGTTCTCGAACGTGTTCAGCGTCGGCGACCTCCTGATCGGGGTCGGGATCGTCGTGACGATCGTCGTCGCCATGCGCCACCCGACCGAAACCACGTTGCCCTCGGCCTAGGCCGTCGTCGCCCGGTGCACCCGGGAACCTCCCCCGGAATTCCAGCGGTACCAGTACTGATGGGTCATTCGGTCCTGGCCCGATCGGGCCTAGCGTTCGGGGCGAGGGCGACGATCGTCCTCCGTTCACGGACCGTCCAGGGCAAACCCGTCGCGAGGCGGAGACGCAAAGCCAGGGACCTCGAGTCCGCTCGAGGCCGCCCGGCCGCCGGGCCGACGACGTCGTTCTCGGAAATGAGGTGCAGATCGTGAAGGCGAACCTGGCGCGCTTCACCACGGCCATCGCGCTGCTGGCGTCCATCGCCCTCAGCCTCGGTGCCGGCATCCGGTGGGAATGGTGATGGCCCCGCTCGCGGGACATCGCTGGTAGGCATCATGCGAGGCCGTGCCGGCCTCGACGGCAGACGCAGGACGACCGCCCGGACCGGGCGGTCGTCCTGGTTTTCCGGCGGCCGATCGTCTCGGCCGGGACCGGCTAGCGGTGGACGAGGAACCCGTCCACGGTGACCGTCGGATGGCCCGGGGTCCCGAGAACGACGATCGACAGGTGATGGGCACCCTTCTTGCTGAACGTGTACGAGAACAGCCGAACGTGGTACCGCCGGATCGCGGCGTGGAGGTTGACCACCCGGACCCGTTTGCCGTCGATGTACACGGCCGCTCGCCCCTGCGTCGGCCCCTTCGTGCCGATCCAGACGACGGCGCTGCCGCCGAAGGTCAGGATCGCCTTGGCGTGGGTCCGCCGCGCGGCGTGGATCCGGCCGTTGCTGTAGGAGCCCGCGGCCAGCCGGAACCAGCCGCTGAGGTAGCGCACCGACCGGCTGCCGTCGCCGACCTTGGCCCACAACGGCGAGCCCTTGACGCGCGTGCCGTACAGCCAATCGGTCCAGCCGAAGTTCTTGCCCGGGTGGGTCGGGCTCGCCCGGCGGTAGGTGGTCCCGTAGCGGTAGTCGATCAGCCAGGGCTGCCAGTCGTCGTTCGACGTGGCGGGCCACCCGGCGGTGGAGAACAGGAACCTGGTCGCTCGGAGGAGCGCCTTGTTCTGCCAGGTCCAGGCGGCGTAGCCGGCTCGCTGCAGCAGCTCGGCCTCGAGGACCGCGCCTTGCAGCGCCTCCCACGGGTAGCCGGTGGACGCCGCCGGCCACTGGAACGAGCCACCTCTTCGCATGTCGTCTGGGAGCGCCCCGTCGAGCGCCACGCCACCCTTCTTGCAGCCCGCCGGGTCGATTCCGACCGGCTGTGCCGGGTTGCACTGCCAGGACAGGTCACCGTATTTGAAGCCGGCGTAGGAGGCTCGGTCGCCCAGCCAGCCTTTGAACACCTTCGCGGTCCGCCGGAGCTGGGCGGCGTCGCCGAGGTAGATCGCGATCGCCGCTCGCGCGGCGCCCGCGTGGGTCCCCCAGTTGTTCGGCCGGGTCTCCTGCGTGCTGATCAGCGTGTCGCCCTGGAGGTTCTCGGTGAGCAGCCGACGCAGCCAGGGCCGGAAGGTCCCGTTGTTGAACGTCGGGTTGAACGTCGGCAGGGAGATCAGGTCGGCGGCGATGACGTAGGCCGGGATCCCCCGGGCGAGCGACAGGGTGCGCCCGCCGACTTCGGTTCCGACGACCGCCCGGAGGTTGGTCATCACGGCGTTGCGATAGGCGGCCGAGTGCGTCCGGGCGTACACCAGCGCCTTGGCGAGCACGATGACGTCCTGGTTCGAGTCCTGGTTCGACAGGTCGGGCGCGCCGTCGTTCGAATTGGCCGCCTTCTTCATCGACTGCCAGGCGGCGCCGGTCGTCGGCAGGCGCGCGATCTCGGCGGCGGTCGCGATCAGGTGGGGTCCGCTGGCGGCATCGGCGGCGGGGACTGCGCTGAACCCGGCGTCCTGGAGGACCGACCCGAGGCCGGCCAGGAGCCCGAGGCTGAGGACGGCGGCGGCGCCTGCTCTGGCGAACCGTGCCGGCCGTCCGGTGCTGGTCGTGGAGGGGGAGGCGACCGTGTTCATCGGTCACCCCGTCGCTGTGGATCGCGTGTCCCGTGCTGGCTGCACGGCTGGGACGGGTGGCTGCGGATCGACGCCCGCTGGGCGCCTCTTGGTGACCGCGGCAAACTCTTGCCTCCTCCCTACCAGGACGTCGCGCGGCCGGCGCGACGAGCGGAGAGCTGTCCCTCGGGGGGCGGCGCGGCGACCGAGGGCACGGGGGTCGCGGCGTCCGGCGAAGGAAGGACTGGGGCCGCGCCGACCAGGGGGCCGGGCGGCGGACTGGCGGCCCGCGTGGGGCTGCGCGCAGTATGACCCATCGGGCCACGCCTCGCTGCAAGGCGGTGTGCAAGGTCCCGCCCGACGGAACCGCAGCCCGTCGAAGCGCGCGCGGTCGCCCGGGCGTGTCCCTCGGTGCGGCCCGGTGCGGTGACGGTGGTTGCGGAATTGACGAAGGCTGGTAGACTGCCCGCACACCGACGGGCTCGAACGGCCCGCTGGACGCTCACGGAGATCGACTTGGGCCTGTTCAACGGTCAGGATCGCCGCCGGATCGCCGTCGTGGCTACGACGGACGGCCGCCGCGCCAACCTGCCCCTGGACGATGGCGGCTCCGTCGAGGTATCGGCGCTCGCGCTTATTCGCTCGCTCCTCATCGGGCTTGACGGCCTTATCGGTCGGCTCTCCCGGCGGGAGAACGGAGGATCGCGGAGGTAAGCAGGCAAGCGCCACCGAGAACCGAAGGGACCCTCGCCGGGAGGCGGGGGTCTTGTCGTATCCCGGACCCGAACGGCGCCATGGATCGCGGCACGACCGCGGCGGAGGGGCTCACGCGATGACGATGACGAAGGGGACGCCGGACCGCGGCTCATCGCCGGCCGCCGGCGTGGAGGCGGGAGCGGCCGGCGCTGCGGTCCGCGCTCGACGCAGCCACGTGCCCTCCGACGGCTCGCCGACGGCCTCCGCGGTCGAGCAGGCGCGGACCTCGATGCTCCACGAGGTGAAGCCCCGGAAGCGGACCCGGATCGGCGCCGACGTCGTCTGCGAGGCGCTCCTCCGCCAGGGCGTCGACGTGCTGTTCTCCTACCCCGGCGGGGTGATCCTGCCGCTCTACGACGTCCTCGGCGACTACCCCGAGCTGCGCCACATCCTCGTCCGCCACGAGCAGGGCGGCGCCCATGCCGCGGACGGCTATGCCCGGGTGACCGGCCGCGTCGGCGTGTGCATGGGCACCTCGGGCCCGGGCGCCACGAACCTGGTGACCGGGATCGGCACGGCGATGCTCGACTCGGTTCCGGTCGTCGCGATCACCGGCAATGTCCCGGGCGCCCTGCTCGGCAAGGACGCCTTCCAGGAGATCGACATCACCGGCATCACGCTGCCGATGACGAAGCACAACTACCTCGTCCGCAACGCCGACGATCTGCCCCGTGTCATCGCCGAGGCGTTCCACATCGCCCGGACCGGGCGTCCGGGTCCGGTCCACGTCGACATCACGAAGGACGCCCTGCAGCAGGAGACGACGGCCGAGCACCCGTCCGAGGCGGACATCGTCGCCGGGCTGCCGGGCTTCCGGCCGACCTTCGACGGGCACCCCAAGCAGGTCAAGCTGGCGGCCGCCGAGATCGCGCGCGCCCAGCGCCCGATCATCCTGGCCGGCCACGGCGTCCTCCACGCCGAGGCATGGGACGACCTCCGCGCGTTCGCCGAGAAGACGAGCATCCCGGTCGCCTGGACCCTGCTCGGGGTCGGCGCGATCGACGAGACCCACCCGCTCGCCTACGGGTTCATGGGGATGCACGGCTGGAAGCACGTCAACCGGGCCATCCAGTCGGCCGACCTGCTGATCGCCTTCGGGATGCGCTTCGACGACCGGGTCACCGGCAACGTCCGGACGTACGCGCCGTACGCCCGGATCATCCATGTCGACATCGACCCGGCCGAGATCGGCAAGAACGTCGCCGTCGAGGTGCCGATCGTCGGCGACGCCGGGCGCGTGCTGCGCGCCCTGTTGCCGCTCGTCGAGCGGAAGGAGCCGGCGGCGCGGGCCGAGTACCTCGCCCAGCTCGCCGAGTGGCGGCGCGAGTCGGAGGCGTCGAGCTGGCACGGCTCCGGGGCGTGGCGCGACGGGCTGCTGTCCGCGGACTACGTCGTCGAGCGGATCGGCGAGCTGACCGGTCATGCCGCGACCTACGTCGCCGATGTCGGGCAGAACCAGATGTGGCTCGCGCGCTACGCGGGCTTCCGCGGGCCGAACACGCACGTGAGCTCGGGCGGCTTGGGGACGATGGGCTTCAGCGTCCCGGCGGCGATGGGCGCGGCCCTGGGCCGGCCCGACCGCGAGACCTGGGCGATCACCGGCGACGGCGGCTTCCAGATGACGTTCCAGGAGCTGATGACCCTCGTCCAGGACCGAATCCCGGTCAAGATCGCCCTGTTCGACAACAAGAAGCTGGGGATGATCCGCCAGTGGCAGGAGATCATCTACGCCGGCAACTACCACTCGGCGCACCTCCTCGGGCCCGACTACCTCAAGCTCGCCGAGGCGTTCGGCATCCCGGGCTTCAAGGCCTCCCGGCCGGACGAGGTGGACGACGCGATCCGCGCCGCCCAGGCCGTCGACGGCCCGTCCCTCACCTGGTTCGAGATCGCCGAGGAGCAGAACGTCTTCCCGATGATGCCGGCCGGCAAGGGGCTGTCCGACCTGATCGAGCACTGGGGAGGAGCGGACGAGTGAATCCTCGGGCCAATGGCGTCGCGGAGCTCCGCCTTGTACCTCGGAGGGCGAGAATCGCATGACCGATCAGGGTGCCAACACCGGGCCCACCCCGGCCCACGCGGTCCCGCCGTCGCGCGCCCTGCCCGGGACCGGCGACCAGCACCGCCACGTCCTGGTCGTCCTCGTCCTCGACAAGCCCGGCGTGCTCAACCGCGTGTCGAGCCTGATGCGCGCCCGCAACTTCAACATCGAGTCGCTCGCGGTGAGCCACACCGACCAGCCCGACATCAGCCGGATGACGATCACCCTCAACGGCGACGACGTGCTCGTCGAGCAGGCGATCAAGCAGCTCTACCGGCTGATCGACGTGCTCAAGGTCCAGGACCTGACGGACGAGCCGACGGTCGAGCACGAGCTGGCCCTGGTCAAGGTGCGGGCCGGCGACGCGAACCGCGGCGAGATCGTCCGGATCGTCGAGCTGTACCGGGCTCGCGTCGTCGACATCTCGGACAGCTCGATCGTCGTGGAGGCGACCGGGACCGAGGCCGAGGTCGACGCGCTGGTCGCCCTGCTGCGGACCTACGGCGTGCGCGAGCTGGTCCGGACCGGGACGGTGGTCATGGCGCGGGGCTCGGGATCCATCGAGGAGGCGGTCAAACGATGACGGCGAAGATGTACTACGACAACGATGCCGACCCGTCGGCGCTGGCCGGGCAGACGGTCGCGATCATCGGCTACGGGAGCCAGGGCCATGCCCACGCCCTGAACCTCCACGAATCCGGGGTCGATGTCGTGGTCGGCCTCGCGCCGACGAGCAAGAGCCGGACGATGGTCGAGGACGCCGGGCTGCGGGTCACCACCGTGCCCGAGGCGGTCAAGGCCGCCGACGTCGTCATGATCCTGGTTCCCGACACGGCCCAGAAGGCCGTCTACGACGCCGAGATCGAGCCGCATCTGCGACCCGGCCAGCTGCTGATGTTCGCCCACGGCTTCAACATCCACTTCAAGCGGATCGACCCGCCGGCCGGCGTCGACGTCGGGATGGTCGCCCCGAAGGGGCCCGGTCACCTCGTCCGCAGCGTCTATCAGGCCGGCGGCGGCGTGCCCGCCTTGTTCGCCGTCGAGCGCGACGCCAGCGGGACCGCCCGGGCGCGCGTGCTCGCCTACGCCCGCGCGCTCGGCAACACCCGCGCCGGCGTGCTCGAGACGACCTTCGCGGAAGAGACCGAGACCGACCTGTTCGGCGAGCAGTCCGTGCTCTGCGGTGGCACCGCCGCGCTCGTCAAGATGGCGTTCGAGACGCTCGTGGAGGCGGGCTACCAGCCCGAGCTCGCCTACTTCGAGACGATGCACGAGCTCAAGCTGATCGTCGACCTGATGTACCGCGGCGGGCTCAACTTCATGCGCTTCAGCGTCAGCGACACCGCCGAGTTCGGCGACTACGTGAGCGGCCCGCGGATCATCGACGACCACGTCCGGGCGACGATGCAGCAGGTCCTGGCCGAGATCCAGGACGGCTCGTTCGCCGCCCGCTGGATCGCCGAGAACGATTCCGGCCGGGGCGACTTCGAGCGGATGCGGGCCGAGGACAGCGACCACCTCATCGAGCGGGTCGGGGCCGAGCTGCGCAGCCAGATGGCGTTCCTCGACCCCGTGGTGGTCAAGGCCGGCCAGGCCCAGGCCGCCGCCAGCGAGCCGCGCCGGGTGGCGGAGTCGGCCCGGTGAGCGCCGCCGGCTCGGCCGGGGTACCGGCGGGCTCCGTCCGGATCTTCGACACGACCCTGCGCGACGGCGAGCAGGCTCCGGGGGCCGGGCTCACCGCGGCCGAGAAGCTCGAGGTCGCCCGCCAGCTGGTCCGGCTCAACGTCGACGTCATCGAGGCTGGCTTCCCGGCCGCCTCGCCGGGGGACTTCGAGGCCGTCCAGCGGATCGCCCGCGAGACGCGCGGCGTGGCCGTCGCCGCCCTCGCCCGCTGCCGCGACGGCGACCCGCAGCGGGCCGTCGAGGCGATCCGGGCCGCCGAGCGGCCGCACCTCCACGTGTTCATCGCCACGAGCGACATCCACCTCAAGCACAAGCTGCGGATGGATCGCGCTGCCGCGCTCGCCCAGGCCGTCGAGTGGGTCCGCTATGGGCGCAAGGCGCTCGGCCGCGACGCCGAGATCGAGTTCTCGGCCGAGGACGCCAGCCGGACCGACATCGACTACCTGCTCGACGTGTACGAAGCGGTCGTCGGCGCCGGGGCGAGCACGGTCAACATCCCGGACACGGTCGGCTACGCGATCCCGGCCGAGTTCGGCGCGCTCACCCGGCTCGTCGTGGACCGCGTCGGGAGCGCGGCGACGGTCAGCGTCCATTGCCACAACGACCTCGGGCTGGCGACGGCCAACACGCTCGCCGCCGTCCAGGCCGGCGCGCGCCAGGTCGAGGTGACCATCAACGGGCTCGGCGAGCGAGCCGGCAACGCGTCGCTGGAGGAGGTCGTCATGGCCCTCCGGACGCGGCCGACGCAGTTCCCGGACCTCGGCTCCGCGGTCCAGACCGAGCAGATCACCGCCGCCAGCCGGCTGGTGAGCTACCTGACCGGGTTCGCCATCCAGCCGAACAAGGCCGTGGTCGGCGGCAACGCCTTCGCCCACGAGTCGGGGATCCACCAGGACGGCGTGATCAAGAACCCGCTGACCTACGAGATCATGACCCCGCAGTCGATCGGACTGTCCGGGAGCCAGCTGACCATCGGCAAGCTGTCCGGACGACGCGGCCTGCAGGGCAAGCTGCGCGAGCTCGGGCACGACCTCGACGGCGACGCGCTCGACGCGGTCTATCGCCAGGCGATCGCCCTCGCCGACGCGAAGAAGGAGGTCACCGATGCGGACCTCCTGGCGCTGGTCGAGGCGCGCTCGTCGGAGGTCCCGGCGTCGATCGCGCTCGAGGGCTGGAGCGTGACCAGCTCGCACGGCGGGAACGCGACGGGCACCGTCTCGCTGTCGATCGGCGGCGACGTCCGCGCCGCGGAGTCGACCGGCAACGGTCCGGTCAACGCCCTGTTCAGCGCGGTCGACAAGGCGATCCAGCCGGTCCTCGGCTGGCGGCCGGTGCTGACCGAGTACGAGATCAAGGCCGTCTCGGCGGGCGAGGACGCCCAGGGCCAGGTGCTGGTCCGTTGCCGGCGCTCGTCGGACGAGGGCAGCGGCGCGCTCGTGGTCAGCGGTCACGGGTTGTCGACGAACATCATCGAGGCGTCGCTCGAGGCGTATCTCGTCGCCACGAACAAGCTCCACGGGGCCGAGATCAACGGCGTCGACACCGCCTTCGTGACCCGGACGCGTGACGAGCTCCCGTGACGGCCAAGTCATGACCGCCCAGACCTACCGGATCGTGGCGATCCCCGGCGACGGGGTGGGAAACCTCGGGCCGATGGCGTCGCGGGAGCTCCGCCTCGGACCTCGGTGCGCGAGCGGCGACTGGACGCTGAGGGTGCCGGCGCATGAGTAGCCAGACGCATCGGATCGTGGCGATCCCCGGCGACGGTGTGGAACCTCGGGGCGATGGCGTCGCGGAGCTCCGCCTCGCGCCTCGGTGAGCGCGAGCCTGGCCGTCGTTCCGGGTGCCAGCTCATGACCGCCCAGACCTACCGGATCGTGGCGATCCCCGGCGACGGGGTGGGCCCCGACGTCCTGGCGGGGCGCGGCGGGCGCTCGACGCGGTCGGTGTGGCCGATGGGTTCACCATCGCCTGGACCGAGCTCCTCGTCGGCGGTGCGGCGATCGACGCGCACGGGGTCGCCATCCGGCCGGAGGACGTCGAGGCCTGCCGGGCGGCCGACGCCGTCCTCCTCGGTGCCGTCGGCGGGCCGAAGTGGGACAACCCGACGGCGGCCGTCCGCCCGGAGCAGGCGCTCTTCGCGCTGCGCGGCGGTCTCGGCCTGTTCGCGAACCTCCGCCCGGTGTCGGTCCATCCCGCCCTCGTGCCGTCGTCGCCCCTCCGAGCCGAGCTCCTCCGCGGGGTCGACCTGCTCATCGTGCGCGAGCTGACCGGCGGGCTCTACTTCGGGTCGCGGACCGAGGCGAGCGGCGCCCCCGGCTCGCGGGCGGCGAGCGACACGCTGCCGTACACCGACACGGAGATCGAGCGGGTCGTCCGGCTCGCGTTCGAGCTCGCCCGCGAGCGACGGCGGCACGTGACGAGCGTCGACAAGGCGAACGTGCTGGCGACCTCGCGGCTGTGGCGCCGCGTTGCCGAGGAGGTCGGCGCGGCGTTCCCCGACATCGAGCTCGACCACCGGCTCGTCGATGCCTGCGCGATGCAGCTCGTCCGGCGGCCGGCCGACTTCGACGTCCTGGTGACCGAGAACCTGTTCGGCGACATCCTGTCCGACGAGGCGTCCGTGCTGGCCGGATCGCTCGGCATGCTCCCGTCCGCATCGGTCGGGTCGCGCCGCACGGCGTTCGGCCTGCACGGGCTCTACGAGCCGATCCACGGCTCGGCGCCGGACATCGCCGGGCGCGACCTGGCGAACCCGGTCGGGGCGATCCTGTCGGGCGCGATGCTCGTCCGCTGGTCGCTCGGCCGCCCGGCCGCGGCGGATGCGATCGAGGCAGCGGTCGGGCGCGCGCTCGACGACGGCTACCGGACCGCCGACCTGTGGCCGTCCGGCGGGGCCGCGACCTCCGGACTGCGCCGGGTCGGGACGGCGGCCATGACCGAGGCGATCGTCGAGCGGATCGCGATTCGCCGGGCGGCGCCGGAGACGGTGGCCGCCCGCGTCTCGTGAGCCACCCTCGCCGACCCGCCCCGATGGAGCCGCAGCCATGAGCCAGCCCAGCCCGAAGCCGATCGCGAAGCCCGCCGACGATCGCCCCGTCGTCCTCTACGACACCACCCTGCGCGACGGGACACAGGGCGAGAACATCATCCTGTCGCTGGCCGACAAGCTGCGGATCGCCCGGATGCTCGACGAGTACGGGATGCCCTACATCGAGGGCGGCTGGCCCGGCTCGAACCCGAAGGACATCGACTTCTTCGCGGCCGCTCGGAAGCAGCGCTGGGAAAGCGCGCGGCTGGCGGCCTTCGGCTCGACCCGGCACCGCGCCAACCGGCCGGCGGACGATCCGAACCTGCGCGAGCTCGTCGCCGCCGAGACACCCGTGGTCACGATCTTCGGCAAGAGCTGGCTGCTCCACGTCGTCGAGGTCCTCGGGGCGACCCCGCCGGAGAACCTCGACATGATCGCGGACTCGATCGGCTTCGTGGCCGATCGCGGCCGGGAGGTCGTCTACGACGCGGAGCACTTCTTCGACGGCTACCGCGACGACCCCGCCTACGCGCTGGCCACGCTGCGCGCCGCCCGCGGGGCGGGCGCCCGGACGCTCGTCCTGTGCGACACGAACGGCGGAACGATGACCGACGAGCTGCTGCGGATCGTCGGCGAGGTTCGCGCGAGCGTCGACGGCGATGCCGCCGCGCCGCCGCTGACCTGGGGGATCCACACCCACAACGACGCGGAGCTGGCCGTGGCGAACTCGATGGCCGCGGTGACGGCCGGCATCCGCCACGTCCAGGCCACGATCAACGGCTATGGCGAGCGCTGCGGCAACGCGAACATGGTCAGCATCCTGGCCAATCTCGCCCTCAAGACCGCCAACGCGCTGGTGCCGGACGGCGGGGGCGACCTGGCCGACCTGACCGCCCTGTCGCGCAGCGTGGCCGAGATCGCCAACGTCGCCCCGCTCGACTACCAGCCGTACGTCGGCCGCTCGGCATTCGCCCACAAGGGCGGCGTCCACGGCGCGGCGGTGGCCAAGGTCGAACGGAGCTACCAGCACGTCGACCCGACGACGGTCGGCAACGAGGGCCGGCTCGTCGTGTCCGAGCTCGGCGGACGAGCGAACACGAAGCTGCGCGCCGAGCAGCTCGGGCACCGGCTCGAGGGCGTCGACCCGCGCCAGCTGTCCCAGCTCATCAAGCAGCTCGAGGCCGACGGGCTGGCGTTCGAGGGTGCCGAGGCGAGCTTCGAGCTCCTCGTCCGGCGGCACGGCAGTGGCTATGTGGCCCCGTTCCGGATCGTCGACTACACCTGCCTCGTGGAGCAGCGCGACGGTCGCGAGCTGCTGGCCGAGGCGACCGTGAAGGTCGAGGTGGACGGCGAGGTCCTCCACACGGCCGCCGACGGCAACGGCCCGGTCAACGCGCTCGACGCCGCCCTGCGCAAGGCCCTCGGCGCGTTCTACCCGCAGCTCGACACCGTCCACCTCGTCGACTACAAGGTCCGGATCCTCGACGGCGGCGCGGCGACCGCGGCCCGGACGCGGGTCGTCATCGACTCGGCCGACGGGACGCGCACGTGGTCGACGATGGGCAGCGACACGAACATCATCGCGGCGTCGGCCAGCGCGCTCGCCGACTCGCTCGAGTACGCCATCTGGAAGGCCGGCGCCGAGCTGCGCCGGCGCGACGAACGCCACTTCGCGACCGTCCGGCCCGAGCCGGCCGTCGCCGACACGACCCCCCGGAGGTAGCCCCATGACCGACACCGCGAGCCCGACGCTCCACCTCGAGCGCTGGACGGTCTCGTCCGGCTCGAACGTCCAGAGCCGTGGCGCCGTCGTCCTGGGTGCCGGGGACCACCAGTGGGACGGCGCCGCCGAGGGCAACGGACCGGTGGACGCGCTGTTCCGCGCCGTCGACGCGGCGCTCGAAGGCGTCCTGACCGGCCACCCGCGACTCGTCGCCTACGACGTCCACGCGATCGCCGAAGGGCCCGACGCGGAGGGCCTGGTCACCGTCCGGATCGCCCCGCCGGCATCGGCCACCGGCGACCGGGCGACCGGCAAGTACACCGGCAGCTCGAGCAACGTGAACATCATCGCCGCGTCGATCGAGGCCTACATCACGGCGATCGACGGGCTCCTCGCCGAGGCCCACTGGCAGGGCGCGACCGACGCCGCCGGGAACCGCCGCCGGGCCAAGTCCGCGGCGGTGGCCAGCGCGCCGCGGCGGGCCGAGCTCGACGAGGACGCGGCGGAGCACGACACGGTCGCCTGGTTCGAGCGCTGAAGTCCTCGGTGACGGCCGCCGTCGCCTACTCGGGCGAGCCGGGCGCGTTCGCGGAGGACGCGGTCCGGGCGGCATTCGGCGACGTCGAGCGCGTCGGCGTGCCCGGCTTCCGACCGGTCTTCGAGGCGGTCACGCGCGGCGACGCGAGCGCCGGGGTGGTCCCGATCGAGAACAGCGTCCACGGGACCGTCCGCGAGAACTACGACCTGCTGCTCGAGCATGACCTCGAGCTGCGCGCCGAGGTGGTCGTGCCGGTCCGGCTCTGCCTGGCCGCGCTCCCGGGCGAGCGGCTCGACGGCATCGAGCGTGTCTACTCGCACATCCAGGCGCTCGGCCAGGCGGAGGCGTTCCTGCGTACCCGGCCGTGGGCGCTCCTGACGACCTACAACACGGCCGGCGCCGGCCGGCTGCTCGTCGACCGTGCCGAGCGCGGCGCGGCAGCCGTGCTGTCACCCCGCGCGGCCGGCCTGTTCGGGCTCGAGATCCTCGCCGACGACATCCAGGACGTGGCCGACAACCGGACCCGGTTCCTGGTCGTCGCTCGGCCCGGCGCGACGATCCCGCCGCCAGCCGTCGAAGGGCCGACCACGATGCGCACGACGCTCGTGCTGGCCGTCCGGAACGAGCCGGGCGCGCTGCTCCGGGTGCTCGCGGTCTTCGCCGACCACGCACTCAACATGAGCACGATCGAATCGCGCCCGAGCCGCGAGCGGGCATGGGAGTACGTCTTCTGGGTCGACCTCGACGCGGACGGCGCCGCGCCGCCCACGCTGGCCGCGCTCGACGACCTGGCGGCGGTCACGACGATGATCCGGGTCCTCGGCTCCTACCCGCGGCCCAGCGCCGGCTGACCGGGCTCGGATCCGACCGGCCGGCGCCCGTCCCGGCGCCGCCCGCTCAGTGCTCGACGACCTTCGGCAGCTTCTTCGCCTGGTCGATCCAGCCCTCGATCATCGACTCCGACGGAGCCCGCCGGACGATGTTCGGCCGGGCGGCCACGACCTCCTGGATCGTCGTCGCGAGGTTGGCCGGGTTGCGCTGGGCGAGCTCGGCCGGGGAGTCCACGCCGGCCGCCTCGAGCAGGTCGGAGTACTCGGAGCCGACCCCGTCGAGCCGCATGAGGTCGACGTGATTGACCCATTCGAGGATGAGCTCGCGGCCGATGCCGGTCGACGCGGCGAGCCGATCCCGGCCACCCGGCTTGGCTCCCTGAGCGAGCAGGTCGTCGGTCGTCTCAATGCCCGCGGCGGACAGCCGCGCGCCGTTGGCCGGACCGATCCCCTCGACGTCCTGGATCTTCATAGTCCCGTTCCTCCCTGCTCAGCCGATGCCGAACATTCGCTTGATTCGCGCCCACAGGCCCTCCGACGCCGCCGGCGCCGGCGGGGCGGCGGCGAGAGCCGGCGCCGACGATGTCACGCCGGCTGCACCGTGGTCGTGGTCGTGCCCAGTCGCGGCCGCGGCCGCCGACTCCGCGGCAGTGGCCGCCGGCGCGGCAGTGGCGTGCGAGCCACCGCCTCCGCCATGGGTGACGACCTTCGGCAGGGTCTTCGCCTGGCCGATCCAGCCCTCGATCTCGGCCTGTGTCGGGACCCGACGGACGATCCCGGGCCGGGCGGCGACGACCTCCTGGACCGTGATCGCCAGGTTCGCCGCGTTGCGCTGGGCGAGCTCGGCCGGCGAGTCGACGCCGGCGGCCTCGAGGAGGTCGGAATACTCCGGTCCGACGCCGTCGATCCGCATCAGGTCGACGTGGTTGACCCACTCGAGGATCAGGTTGCCGGAGATCTTCGTCGTCTCGGCGAGCTCGGCCCGCCCGGCGGCCGACGCGCCGCGAACGAGCAGGGCGTCCGTCGTGGCCACGCCGGCCGCGGCGAGCGTCGCTCCGTGATCCGGTCCGATCCCTTCGATCTCCTCGATCCGCATCGCCACTCCTCCATCCACGTCGCAGGGGACCGTGCCGATCGCTGGGTCGACGGGCGCCCGTCGGGCACCGCCCGGACCGCAGGTTGGATGGTACGCTCGGGCTCCGGGCGATTCAATCGGCGACTTCGGCAGGCGCCCGAGCGGACGGGCGGGCCGCGCGAGTCGAGGAGGGTGCCGGTGGACCAGGCGTTCCGTGACGCGATGACGGCGGGCTACGCGGTGACCGAGCCGGCGCTCGTGCTGGGCAGCCCGATGCTCGCCGGCGAGGTCCTGCCCGAGGTCCGGATCCAGGTCGCGCTGGCGATGCTGAACCGGCACGGGCTCGTGGCAGGAGCGACCGGGACCGGTAAGACGAAGACGCTCCAGATCATGGCCGGGCAGCTGTCGCAGGCCGGGGTGCCCTGTTTCGTCGCCGACATCAAGGGCGACCTGACCGGGCTGGCCGCCCCGGGCGACGCGACGAACGCCAAGGTGATCGAGCGCTGCGCCGGTCTGAACTGGACGTTCCAGCCGACCGGCCATCCGGTCGAGTTCCTGTCGCTGAGCGGTCAGCTCGGCGCCCAGGTCCGGGCCACCGTCCACAGCTTCGGCCCGCTCCTGCTGGGCAAGGTGCTCGACCTGAACGACACCCAGACCTCGATCCTGTCGCTCGTCTTCAAGTACTGCGACGACAACGCCCTGCCGCTGCTCGACCTGGCCGACCTGTCGACGACGCTGAAGTACCTCGGCTCCGACGAGGGCAAGCCGATCCTGGCCGACTACGGCGGGATGTCGAGCGCTTCGCTCGGCGTGCTGATCCGCTCGATCGTGACCCTCGAGCAGCAGGGCGCCGGCGTCTTCTTCGGCGAGCCGGAGTTCGACGTCCGCGACCTCCTGCGGACGACCGCCGACGGCGCCGGGGCGATCAGCATCCTCGAGCTGTCGGACGTCATGGACAAGCCGCGGCTGTTCAGCACGTTCATGCTCTGGCTGCTCGCCCAGCTGTACACGGTCCTGCCCGAGGTCGGCGACCTGCCGAAGCCGAAGCTGGCCTTCTTCTTCGACGAGGCGCATCTCCTCTTCGCCGACGCGTCCGACGCGCTGATGGAGCAGGTCGAGCGGACCGTCCGCCTCATCCGCTCGAAGGGCGTCGGCGTGTACTTCGCCACCCAGGCCCCGACGGACATCCCGCCGAGCGTCCTGGCCCAGCTCGGCAACCGGGTCGAGCACGCCCTCCGGGCGTTCACGCCACAGGACGCCGACAACCTGCGCAAGGTCGTCCGGACGTTCCCGATCACCACCTTCTACGACGTCGAGCAGACGATCCAGTCGCTCGGGATCGGCGAGGCGCTCATCACGGTCCTGACGCCGAACGGCGTGCCGACCCCGCTGGCGGCGACCCGCCTCGTGCCGCCGGACTCGCTCATGGCGGCGCTCGATCCGGCGGCCTTCCAGGCGCACGTGGCCGGCGACGCGCTCAACGCCAAGTACAGCCAGACGATCGACCGTGAGAGCGCCCACGAGATCATCTCGGGCCGGATCGCCGCCGCTCGCCAGGTCGCCGCGAACCAGGCATCGGCGGATCCGAACGCGGTGCCGCCGCCGGTGATGCTCAACCCCGCCCAGCAGCAGCGCGAGATCGAACGGCAGGCCCGCGAGCTCGAGCGCCAGCGCCAGGCGGCCGAGAAGGAGGCCCGCGCCCAGGCCCGCGAGGAGGCCGCCGCCGAGCGGGAGCGGAAGGCCGACGAGCGCGCCCGCCAGCGCTCGCTCGACTCGGCGATCCGGACCGGCGGCAAGATCGTCACCTCGCGGGCGGGCCAGAGCCTCCTGCGCGGCGTGTTCGGGACGCTCTTCGGCGGCAAGGGCTGATCGCCCCGCGGTCGGTCAGAACGGCGGCTCGTCGTCCTCGGCCGGCTCGTCCAGCGGGGCGTCGTCGTCCGGCTCGGGCGCGCCCGTCTCGAGCGTCATCTGGTGGACCCAGCCCTCGTCCCCATACGGGGTCTTGACCAGCCAGTAGGCGCCGGCCGAGCGGATGAGCTCGACCTCGTCGCCGCGGTCGAGGCGGGCCACCTCCTCGCCCATGATCTCGTCCGGGATCGACGAGACGCGGACGAGCCGGTAGCGGATCCGGCGTCGCTCGACGTCGATCGCGCCGTCCTTGAACGCCGCCGGCACGTGGGGCAGCTCGACGCCACGGCTCGAGGCCTTGCGCGCCTTCTGGACCGACGGCCGTCGCCAGCGCGGCATGTTCGCCTCTTCGTCCGGCGTGTCCGGGAGGATCGGGGCGACCTTCGGCAACGGCGGCGGTGGCGCGATCGGGAGCGGCCCAGCCGAGGTCGCCAGCGCCAACCCGCCGGCCGTCTCGACGACCTCGTCGGTCCGCCGGCGTCGGCGGGAGAAGAGGAAGAACAGCATCACGAGGGCGCCGAGGATCCCGGCGGTCATCCACAGGCCGAACCCGCCGGGCGTCGAGAATCCGGTCAGCCCGCCGCCGTCCGACGAGCCACCCGATCCGCCGTCCTGTCCGGCCCCGTTCGGTCCGCCTGGCCCGCCGACGATCCCGACGCCGCCCGCCGGCGACGGCGTCGGCTCGGCGGTCGGGGTCGCCGCCGACGTCGGTGGCTCGGTCGGCGCCGCGGTCGGCGTGGGTCCGGGCGTCGGCGTCGTGCCGCCGGCGGCCCTCGAGGTCGGCCGCGGCCTCGGCGTCGGTTTCGGGCGTTGGCTTCGGCGTCGGCTCGCGGGGTCGGCCTCGGCGTGGGCTTGGGCGTCGGCTTGGGGGTCGGCTTCGGCGTCGGCTTCGGCGTCGGCTTGGGCGTCGGTGTGACGCGTTCAGCGGTCGACCGTGCCGCCCGGCAAGTCGACGGTGCACTGCCACCTGCGGTGCCGATTGGTCCGCTTGCTGCGCGGCGACGAACGAGTACGTGGTGCTTCCAGCAGCAGGTTCAGCCGGCGCTTGGAGACGCCACTGAACCGGGCCGGTTGGTCCAGATGATCCCTGGGACGATGTCCGAATCGCGTAGGTCGTCTCCATCGATGATCACCCGATTGAGACGGGCTCGACGCTGGTTGTCGGCGAACGTCGACCGAGAACGTGAACGATGGGTCGACCGGCGTCGCCTCGAGGTCGGGTTCGACCGCCGAAGTTCGCGTAGCGGTGATGCTCCGCCGACCGTCGCAGGTGCGAGGCTGCGTGCCGCCGCCACCGACGCCACGAAGGGCGCGCTGAAGCCGAGCACCATCGTCACGACGAACGACGGCACGAGCAGGCCGAGGAGCGGCAGGCTGCCGCGGGGCTTCTTATTCACTCGAAGCTGACCGTAGACAGGACCGTCGGCTGCGTCGATGCCCCGTTGGTCCGGTTCGCTCGGTCCGAACGGGGGAGGCGGCCCCGAGCGTGCGGCCGACGCCCGCGCCTACTCGACGACGAGGTCCTGGCTGCCCGGCTCCGGCGGCGGGTAGGCGGGGTTGAGCGCCTCGAGGGTTTCGGCCACGATCCGCGACACGGCGAGGTTGCGGAACCAGTTGCGGTTCGCCGGGATGAGGTACCACGGCGCGGCCTCGGTCGACGTCCGCTCGAGGCACTCCTCGAACGCCTCGACGTACTTGTCCCACAGCGCGCGCTCGGCGAGATCGCGGGCGGAGAACTTCCAGGCCTTGGTCGGGGTGTCGCGCCGCGCCTCGAGCCGGCGCTTCTGCTCGTCGCGATCGATGACCAGGAAGAACTTGATGATCGTCGTGCCCTCGTCGGTGAGCATCCGCTCCCAGTCGTTGATGTGGTCGTAGCGCCGCCGCCAGACCGCCTCCGGGGCGAGCTCGTGCACCCGGACGACGAGGACGTTCTCGTAGTGCGACCGGTTGAAGATCGAGATCGTGCCCTTCGCGGGCGTGTGCGGATGGATCCGCCACAGGTAGTCGTGGCCGAGCTCGACCGGCGTCGGGACCTTGAACCCGACGACCTCGCAGCCCATCGGGTTGAACGCGTCCATGACCTTGCGGATCGTGCCGTCCTTGCCGGCGGCGTCGATCCCCTGGAGGACGATGAGGACCGGGTGCTTCGCCTCGGCCCACAGCCGCTCCTGGAGCGAGGTCAGCCGGGCCTCGAGGGCCGCCTCGTCCGCGAGCGCCTGGGCCTTCTCGTGGCCGAGCGTGGCGCCGGCGTCGAACCGGGCCAGGTGGACCTTGGAGCCGGGCGCGATCCGGAGCGCCTCGCCGAGCCGGTCGGTCGGGGTCGGGCGGGTCATGGGAACCTCTCAGGGTCGGGGCGGTCGATGTCGACGGCGCCGAGGATACCCCGGCGGGCCGGGCCGGACGGGCGGCCCGGCGGCGCCGCCGTGGCTGCCGCGTATCATGGATCGACCTCGCCGACCGCGATCGGGCCGCCGCGCGCCCGAAGGAGACCGCCGCATGGCCACCGTGACCATCACCAGCCCGCATCCGATCCTCCTCGCCGGCCGCTGGGTCGACTCGCCGGACCCGCTCGTCGTCCTGAACCCGGCCGATCCCGGCGCACCCGCCGGCGCCACCTACCACGCGACCGAAGCCCAGTACGAGGAAGCGGTTGCCGCCGCGGTGACCGCGTTCGAGGAGACCCGGCAGCTGCCGGCCTACGAGCGGGGACGCATCCTGCGCTCCATCAGCGCGGGGATCGCGGCCCGCCGCGAGGAGCTCGGCGCGCTCATCTGCCGCGAGGCGGGCAAGCCGATCCGGGACGCGCTGGTCGAGGTCGACCGGGCCGTGCTGACCTTCCGGCTGGGTGCCGAGGAAGCCGAGCGGATGACCGGCGAGACGATCCCGCTCGACCTCATGCCGGCCTCCCGGGGACGGATCGGGGTGACCCGCCGCTTCCCGATCGGCCCGGTCGCCGCGATCTCGCCGTTCAACTTCCCGCTCAACCTGGCGGCCCACAAGCTCGCGCCGGCGATCGCCGCCGGCTGCTCGGTCGTGCTGAAGCCGCCGTCGAAGGACCCGCTGACGATGCTGACCGTCGGCGAGATCGTCGCCGAGGCGGGACTGCCGCAGGGCGCCGTGAGCATCCTGCCGATGACCCGCGAGCTCGGCGACCGGATGGTCGAGGACGAGCGGTTCAAGCTGCTGACGTTCACCGGCTCGCCGTCGGTCGGCTGGCGGATGAAGGCGCGGGCGGGCAAGAAGAAGGTCGTCCTCGAGCTCGGCGGCAACGCGGGCGTGATCGTCGACCGCTCGGCCGACCTCGACTGGGCGGTCCGGCGGATCCTCGTCGGCGGGTTCACCTACGCCGGCCAGGTCTGCATCAGCGTCCAGCGGATGTTCGTCCACGAGGACGTCTGGGACCCGTTCATGGCCAGGTTCGTCGAGGGCGCAAGGGGCCTGAAGCTGGGCGACCCGGCGGATCCGCAGACCGATCTCGGACCGATGGTCGATGCCGCGGCCGCCGAACGGACGCAGCGCTGGGTCGACGAGGCGGTCGCGCTCGGCGCCACGGTCCTGCTCGGCGGCAAGGCCGACGGGACGTCCTTCCCGCCGACGATCCTGACCGACACCCCGGTCACGCGCCCAGGTCTGCTCGAACGAGGCGTTCGCGCCGCTCGTGGTCGCCTTCCCGTTCCGCGACTTCGACGACGCGATCGAGCGGGTCAACGACTCGATGTTCGGGCTCCAGACCGGCGTGTTCACCAACGACCTGGCGAACAGCTGGCGGGCGTTCGACCGGCTCGAGGTCGGCGGGGTGATCGTGAACGACGTCCCGACCTACCGGATCGACCACATGCCCTACGGCGGGGTCAAGGATTCCGGGCTCGGCCGCGAAGGCCTGCGCTGGTCGGTCGAGGACATGACCGAGCTGCGAATCATGGTCGTCGCGCAGCCGCAGTAGGCGCCGGCGCGGTCGTTCCGTTGCCCGGGACGTGATCGTCGCGGCCCGGGGCTGCCGGTCACCATCGGCCGGATGGACCTGAACCTGAGCCCGGCGGAGCTCGAGCTCCAAGCGCGCGCCCGCGCGTTCGTCGTCGACGTCCTCCAGCCGCTCGAGGTCGAGTTCGAGCGGTCCGGGGGCCGGCTGCCCGCCGAGCAGGGCCACGCCCTCCGGCGTGCCGCGATCGCGGCCGGGCTCCACGCCGGCTCCGAGCCGAAGGCCGTCGGCGGCCAGGGCTGGACGATGATGGAGCAGGTCCTCGTCCACGAGCAGTTCGGCCAGGTCACCGGCGGGCTGTGGTCGTACGTTCCGGGCGGCTACAACGTCCTCGTCCACTGCGACCCCGAGCAGCGCCGGCGCTATCTCGAGCCGTCGATCCGCGGCGAGCGCTCGGGCTCCTACGCGATCACCGAGGCCGGGGCCGGCTCCGACGCCCGAACCCTGGCCTCGACCGCGGTCCGCGATCCCGCCACCGGCGACTACGTCCTCAACGGCGAGAAGTGGTTCGTGACCGGCCCGGACGACACCGACTTCATGGTCTTCCACTGCCACCTCGTCGATGGCGAGCGCCGCCTGCCGACCCTGTTCCTGGTCGACTACGACACGCCCGGCGTCCGGCTCGCCCACGATCCGGACTACACCCACACCTTCGCCGACCGGCATCCCCAGTTCGTGCTCGAGGACGTCCGCGTCCCGGCGTCGGCGATCCTCGGCCCGATCGGCGCCGCCGACGAGCTGACCAACGAGTGGTTCGTCGAGGAGCGGATCCACATCGGCGCCCGCTGCAGCGGGGCGATGGAGCGGCTGCTCGACGAGGCCGTCGCCTGGGCGACGAACCGGGTCCAGTTCGGCGAGCGGATCTACGACTTCCAGGGGGTCAGCTTCCCGCTGGCCGACTCGGCGGCCGACGCCTCGGCGGCGCGGCTGCTGACCCGCGAGGTCGCCTGGCTCGCCGACCACGGCGCCGACCCGAAGGTGGTCCACGCCAAGGCGTCACTGGCCAAGCTGTTCGCCTCGGAGGCGGCCTTCCGCTGCGCCGACCGGGTGGTCCAGGTGTTCGGCGGACGCGGCTACATGCGCGAGACGGCCGCCGAGCGGTTCTTCCGCGAGCTCCGGGTCGACCGGATCTGGGAGGGCACGAGCGAGATCCAGCGGCTGGTCATCGCCCGGGCGCTCGAGAAGCGCGGCGTCGGGCGGGTCGTCGGGTCGGGATGATCGACGCCTCCTCGCCGGCCGACGGAGGGCCGCCCGCGGATCCCTCGCCGGCGCAGCGTCCGGACATCGACCTCCGGCCGCTCTTCGCCCCGGCCTCGATCGCGGTCGTCGGAGCGTCACCGCGGTCCGATCTCGCGCGGACCGTCCGCGACAACCTCACGGTCATGGGCTCCGCGACGCGCTGCCACTTCGTCAACCCGAAGTACGACGAAGCGTGGGGCCAGCGATGCTACCCGGACCTGGCCGCCCTGCCCGAGGTGCCCGAGGCGGTCGTCATCGCGACGAACCCGCTGCGCGCCAGCGAGCTCACCCAGGCGGCGGCCGACGCCGGGGCGAAGGCGGTCCTGATCCCCGGCGGCGGTGTCGTCGAGGGCGGGCCGGCGGCGGCCGAGATGCAGCGCCGGGTCCGCGACATCGCCATCCGCCACGGGCTCGCGCTCATCGGCCCGAACTGCATGGGCATGGTCGACCTGACGACCAACGCCGCGCTGTACATCGGCGACGTCAACCCGTGGCTGCCGCGGGGCGGGGTGGCCGGGATCGCGCAGAGCGGCAGCGTGACGGACGCGTTCATCCATTCCGGGACCCGGATCGGGTTCAGCCGGATCGTCGGGAGCGGGGCCGAGGTGGTCCTCGACGTGTGCGACTACGTCGCCCATTCGCTCGACGACCCGGAGACGCACACGATCATCCTGTTCGTGGAGGGGTTCAAGCGACCGGAGCGGTTCCTCGCCCTGGCCGATCGCGCGCTCGAGCTCGGCAAGCCGATCCTCGCCGTGAAGGTCGGCCGATCGGCGCAGGCGCAGGAGGCCGCGATCGCCCACAGCGGCTCGATCGCCGGCGAGGACCGGGTCACCGACGCCGCGCTCGCCGCGGCCGGCGTCGTCCGCTGCGCCGACCTCGACGAGCTGCTCGAGGCCGCCGAGCTGCACGCCGGCTGCCGGCGCACCGGGCGCTCGGTCGGCCGGGGCCGGACCGGGATCGTGACGGTGTCGACCGGCGAGGCGTCGCTCATCGCCGATCTCGCCGCCGAGACCGGGCTCGACCTGCCCGCTGTTCCCGACGCGGCCCGCGCGGCGATCCTGCGCGACCTCCCGACGATGGGCTATGTCGGGAACCCGATCGACCCGTGGGGCGCCGCCGAGGACGCGATCTGCTACCCGGCGGTCATGCGCGGCTTCGCCGAGTCCGGCGCCTACGACGTCCTCGCGATCGTCCACGACTTCCCGTACCGCTCGCTGCCCGGCGAGGTCGAGGTCGCGCGGACGGTCACGACGGCGCTCCTCGACGCGACCCGCGACCGCCCGGAGATCCTGCCGGTGTTCATCTCGCTCACGAGCGGCGAGCCCACGCCCGAGGTCCAGGCGCTCCTCGACGCGGCCGGTGGCGTCCCGCTCCTGCGCGGGACGCGCGAGGCGGAGCTCGCGATCGCTCGCCGCGCCTGGTGGGAGGCCCGCCACGCCGAGCGACGGCTCGGCGAGCCCGCCCGTCCGACCTGGCCCGCGCTGGCGGCCGATCGGACGCCGTGGGGTCACGACGTGGATCCGAGCGGCGGGCCGCAACGGGGTCGACGGACGTTGTCGGAGGCCGAGTCGCTGGCGATGCTGCGGACCGCCGGGCTGGCGGTCGTCGACGCGATCGCGGCGGCCGATGCGGCGACCGCGGGTGCCGCCGCGGACCGGCTGGGTGGCGGGCCGGTCGCGGTCAAGCTGGACGCGCTCGGTCTGAGCCACAAGAGCGATCTCGGGGCCGTTCGCCTGACCGTGGTCGGGCGAACAGCGGTCGAACAGGCGGCCGAGGAGCTCCTCGACCTCGGCCGGCAGCGCGGCCTCTCGGTCCGCGGCGTCCTCGTCGAGCCGATGGCCGCCGCCGGCACCGAGCTCATCGTCGGGCTCGTCCGCGACCCGCTGTTCGGACCGGCGGTCCTCGTCGGGTTCGGCGGGGTCTTCGCGGAGGTCCTCGACGATGCGGCGGTCCGGCTCGCGCCGCTCGACCGTCGCGCGGCGCTGGCGATGCTCGAGTCGCTCCGCGGGGCAGCGCTCCTCGCCGGCTCGCGCGGCCGCCCGGAGGTCGACCGGCGCGCCGTGGCCGACCTCATCGTCGATCTCGGCCGGCTCGCCTGGGACCGTCCGGACCTGGTCGCCGTCGACCTCAACCCGGTCCTCGCCGGGCCCGACGGGGCGCTGGCCGTGGACGCGCTCGTGGTCCTCGAGGACGCCTCGACCGGCTGATCCGGCGAGGCCGGGCGGCACCGGGGCCGCGGTACACTCGGCCGGCGATGGCCTCCCCTCCGCGGCCCGCCCGGACCGCCGCCGACCTGCTCGTCGAGTGCCTCGAGACCGAGGGCTGCGAGTACGTCTTCTCGGTCCCCGGCGAGGAGACGATGGACGTCCTCGATGCGCTCAGCCGGTCCGACCGGATCCGCCACGTGACCACCCGGCACGAGCAGGGCGCGGCGTTCATGGCCGACGTCCACGGCCGGCTCACCGGCCAGGCGGCCGTGGCGATGTCGACCCTCGGGCCGGGCGCGACGAACCTCATCACCGGCATCGCCGATGCCTATCTCGATCGCGCGCCGATGGTCGCCATCACCGGCCAGACCGGCTCGGACAAGCTGCACAAGGAGGCGCACCAGCTCGTCGACATCGTCCGGATGCTCGATCCGGTGACGAAGTGGAACACCCGGGTCGAACGAATCGACGCCGTCCCCGAGATCGTGCGCAAGGCGTTCCGCGTCGCCGAGCTCGAGAAGCCGGGCCCGACCCACATCGAGCTGCCCGAGAACCTGGCCGCGATGGCGCCCGAGTCCGGCGACGCGACGCAGCCGCTCCAGCCGACGCTGGCCTACCTGCCCGAGCCGACCGACGAGGCGATCGCCCATGCCGCCCGGCTCATCGCCGGCGCCGAGCGACCGATCGTCCTGGCCGGCAACGGGGTGCTCCGCCGCCGCGCCTCGGACGGCCTGCGCGCCTTCGCACGCGGGCTCCACGTCCCGGTCGCGGTCACGTTCATGGGCAAGGGCGCGATCGACGACCGCTCGCATCTCTCGCTGATGGCCGTCGGGCTCCAGGCCCGCGATCACGTCCTGACCGGGTTCGACCGGGCGGACCTCGTCGTGTCGGTCGGCTACGACCTCGTCGAGTACGCGCCGAGCCGGTGGAACCCGGCCGGCTCGAAGCCGATCGTCCACATCGACACCCAGCCGGCTGAGGTCGACGCCGACTACCGCCCGTCGGTCGAGCTGATCGGCGACATCGACGGGACGCTCGAGCGCCTCCTCGCGGCGGTCCTGCCGCTGGGGATCGGCGGTCGCAGCGCGACCGAGCGACACGCCTCCAACGAGATCCTCGTCAACGCCGACCTCCGGCTGGCGCTCCTCGAGGACCTCCATACGTTCGAGGCCGACGATGGCTACCCGATCCGGCCGCAGAAGGCCATCGTCGACCTGCGCCGGGCGCTCGAGCCCGAGGACATCGTCGTGTCCGACGTCGGGGCGCACAAGGTGTGGGTCGCCCGGCTGTACCAGGCCTACGAGCCGAACACCGTGATCATCTCGAACGGCTTCGCGGCGATGGGCATCTCGCTCCCCGGTGCCATCGCCGCCAAGCTGGTCCACCCCGACCGCCGGGTGGTCGCGCTGTGCGGCGACGGCGGCTTCCTGATGAACAGCCAGGAGCTCGAGACGGCCCGCCGGATCGGCGCCAACGTGACCGTCGTCATCTGGCGCGACGATGGCTACGGGCTGATCGACTGGAAGCAGCGCAACGAGTTCGGCCGGCCGTTCGGCGTCGAGTTCGGCAACCCCGACTTCGTCCAGTACGCCGAGAGCTTCGGCATCGCCGGCTTCCGGGCGGACTCCGCCGCCGACCTCTATCCGACCCTGATGCGGGCGCTGGCGGTCCCGGGCCCGTCGCTCGTCGAGGTCCCGATCGACTACCGCGAGAACCTCCGCCTGACCGAGCGGCTCGGAGCCCTCGCCGGGGGCGCCTCCTGAGGGGCTCGTCGAGAGCGGTCTGATCCGGCGGCCTGGCCCTGGCCGGCCGATCCCCGGCCCGGTTCGCGTTGCCGGTGGACAACGAAAACCACGCTCGACCGGGACCATCGTTCGCCGACCTCGGGTACCATCCGGCCATCACTCCGCACGCGTGCTCGACGCGTGGTCCCGTCTCCACCACAGCCGCAGGGGGAACCCTTCATGTCGTTCACCGCCCAGCCCGCTGAGCCCCGACGCCCCCGCTGGCGGGCCGCGGTGGCCGCCCTGATCGCGATCTTCGCGCTCGGGATGGCCGCTGTCGCTCCCGCCGCGGCGGCGCCCGCGACGCCCGGCCCCGGGTTCACCGACTTCGTCTACAAGCCGCTGGCCGACGGAACCGGCGCCGACGACGTCACGTCGTTCCGCAACCAGAGCAAGCTCTGGTTCAACGACGGGCGCTGGTGGGGAATCCTCTTCGACAAGGGCTCGACGGCCGAACGGCACGTACCGGATCCAGAGCTTCAACATGGCCACCCAGGCCTGGACCACGGGCACGGCGGCGCCCAGGTCGACAACCGCAACCGGTCGCACTGCCGACGCCCTGTGGGACGGCACCAACCTGTTCGTCGCCTCGTCGCACGAGCGCGGCCGCGAACATGAGTCCCCAACGGCGACCTGCGGCTCTACAAGTACACCTACAACGCGACGACGCAAGACCTACGCCCTGGCCACCGGCTTCCCCAAGGTCATCGACACGAACGGCGCGATCCGGCGGGCGACGGCACCTACGCCGTGACGATCACGAAGGCTCCGGACGGGCTCCTGTGGGTCGCCTACCGCAAGGGCACCAACGTGATGGTCTCCCACTCGACGAACTCGGGCGGGGCCTTCTGGGCCACGCCGTTCGTCATCCCGGGGATGGGCAATCCCGTGACCACCGACGACATGACCGCAATTTCGACGGTCGGGACGAACGGCGTCGGTGTCCTGTGGAGCAACCAGACCGCCGGTGAAGAGGCGTTCTACTTCGCCGCCCACAAGGACGGCGATGCGGACGGCACATGGACTGCCCGCGAGACGGCCTTCGGCGGCTCCGGCACGCTCTCTGCGGACGGCCACATCTGATGAAGACGGACGCCAGCGGCCGGGTCATCGCCGCCGTCAAGACGAGCCGGGTCACCGGCACCGACCCGCTGATCGACGTCCTCGCCCGAACGGGCCAGGCCGACGCGGCCGGCAGCTGGTCGAATCCGGATCGTCTCGAGCGTCAACCAGAATGGCACGCGGCCTGTGCTCGTCCTCGACGGCGACAACAACGCAGGCCGACGTCTTTATCACCGACACCGACGCCGGACCCGGGAACTACCTGATCACCCGCCGGACCGCCCCGCTCACGACGCTCAGCTTCGGCGGGGCGTCGATCGGGACGGCATTCATCAGCAACGCGGCGACGGGCCATCTAACAACGCCACGTCGACCAAGCAGATCACCGACGGCCGGGTCAGGGATCATCCTCCAGGCCGAGGACATCCACGACCCGGACGTACCTCCACGGCTGCGCCGGCACGGTCTGCCCGGTCGCCCCGACCGCGGTTTTCAGCGGCGCCCCGACGAACGGAACCGGTCCCCTCGACGTCGCGTTCACCGACGCATCGACGGGCAACGTCGCGACCTGGTCGTGGGCGTTCGGTGACGGCGCCACGTCGACGCTGCAGAGCCCCAGCCACACGTACAACCCCGGCACGTACGACGTCACGCTGACGGTCACTAACGCGGCCGGCACGGACTCGGTCACGAAGTCCGGCTACATCACGGTGTCGGTCCCGCCGGGCGCCACGTACACGGCCATCACCCCGGCCCGGATGCTCAACACCCGGAGCGGGGTCGGCCTGACCGGCAAGTTCACCAACCATAGCCCGCGCAGCTTCCAGATCGCCGGGGTCGGCTCGGTGCCGGCCGACGCGGTCGCCATCACCGGCAACCTCACGGTCGCCGACCAGTCCGGTGCCGGCTTCGTGTTCCTCGGCCCGACGGCCAGCTCGAACCCGCCCAACTCGACCATCAACTTCGGCTCGAGTGGCAGCCGAGCCAACGCGGTGACCGTGTCCCTCGACGGGACCGGCAAGCTGGCGGCCGTCTACGTCTCGAGCAAGAGCGGAGCGACGACCAACCTGTTGCTCGACGTGACCGGCTACTTCGAGCAGGGCTCGTCCGGCGCCACGTACACGGCCATCGCCCCGAGCCGGATGCTCAACACCCGGAGCGGCGTCGGCCTGACGGGCAAGTTCACCAACCATAGCCCGCGCAGCTTCCAGATCGCCGGGGTCGGCTCGGTGCCGGCCGACGCGGTCGCCATCACCGGCAACCTCACGGTCGCCGACCAGTCCGGTGCCGGCTTCGTGTTCCTCGGCCCGACGGCGAGCTCGAACCCGACCTCGTCGACGCTCAACTTCGGCTCGAGTGGCAGCCTCGCCAATGCCGTGACCGTGTCCCTCGACGGGACCGGCAAGCTGGCGGCCGTCTACGTCTCGAGCAAGAGCGGAGCGACGACCAACCTGTTGCTCGACGTGACCGGCTACTTCGTCAACGACGCGTCGGGCAGCAAGTACTTCCCGCTGGCGCCCACCCGGATGCTCAACACCCGGAGCGGCGTCGGCCTGACCGGCAAGTTCACCAACCATAGCCCGCGCAGCTTCCAGATCGCCGGGGTCGGCTCGGTGCCGGCCGACGCGGTCGCCATCACCGGCAACCTCACGGTCGCCGACCAGTCCGGTGCCGGCTTCGTGTTCCTCGGCCCGACGGCCAGCTCGAACCCGACCTCGTCGACGCTCAACTTCGGCTCCAGTGGCAGCCTCGCCAATGCCGTGACCGTGTCCCTCGACGGGACCGGCAAGCTGGCGGCCGTCTACGTCTCGAGCAAGAGCGGAGCGACGACCAACCTGTTGCTCGACGTGACCGGCTACTTCAAGTAACCGGTCACCCACCCTCGCGCCAGGGACGGCGCGGCTCGACCCTCCGGGGCCGGCCGCGCCGTTTCGATTCGGGTCGACCGATCGTGCGTCAGCGGAAGAACTCGGCGAAGGTGTTCGCGCCGCAGGCCCGGTCGAGGCAGGGCATGCCCCAGGCGTCCTCGAGGCTGCGCACGAAGGTGTAGTGATCGTGGTGGGTCGCGGACTGGAAACCGGCCGCGATCCGGTCCGAGACCAGGATCGTCGCGACGCGCTGGTCGGACCCGACGCCCTCGTCGAACGTGACGACGAGGAGGTCGTCGGGGCCCCACGACGGGCGGTCGAGGATCCGGGGCACGAAGGCGGCCATGAACCGGTCGCCGGCGGCGACCGAGCAGTCGTGCATGTCGTGGCACAGGTTGGGGACGATCAGCGAGAAGTCGGCGGCCGTCGGATCGAAGCCGCTGAAGTCGGTGATCCGGGCGCAGCGGGCGGGGTCACGGGCGATCTGCCGGAAGCTGATCGCGGGCTCGTGCTTCCGGGCATAGGTCCCGCTCCCGTCGCGGCCGCCCGAGGCCCGGCTGCCCGTGAAGCAACCACCCGGCACGTTCTCCGCCGCGACCTGCCACGACTTTCCGGCGGCCTCGATCTGGTCGGCGATCGTCCCGGCCGTGAGGGTGTGGTCGCCGTCGTCGGTCACGCCCTGGGTTCCCCCGCTGAACAGGGCCAGGTAGTTCGGCTCGGACGGATGGGCCACCGCTTGCCAGGCGGTCGCGAGACCGTACCGGCCGGCCAGCCGGTTGAGGTACGGCGCCGCGGACGAGCCGATGATCCGGTCGTAGGCCTTGTTCTCGAGGACGATCAGGTACACGCGCCGGAACGGCGGCAGGCCGGCACCGACGGTCGGGCTCGGGGACGGCCGCGATGCCGTGGGAGGCGCGCCGGCGGACGCCGAGGAGCGTGGCCCGGCCGCGCTGGCCCCCGGTGAGGCGGTCGCGGCCAGCGCTGCACTCGCCGCCGATCGAGGTGGACGCGGGCAACGGGGACGCCGCGGGCCGGCCGCCGATCCCGCCCGCGAGCGCCACGCCGATGAGGACGGCGATCGTGGCGAGGGCGATCCCGGCGGCGAGGCGGCCCCGACCCTCGGCCGGCCGCACCGGGTCAGGCGGCCTGCGGCGTCGGGCGGCGCGCGGCCGGTTCGCGTCCGGCGGCGGAGCCGGCCGGCTCGGCCGGGATCGGGTCGGTCGGCTCGGGCTCGCGAAGGGCGATCACGGCCGTCGCCCCGGCGAGGGCCATCACGAGCCAGAAGTAGCGTTCGTACGACAGGTGGAGGAAGATCCCGGTCGTCATGTAGGTCACGACCGACAGGCTGAACGCGGTCGCCATGTTGGCCAGGTCGTTCCGCCGGCCGATCCAGCGCCGCCGGGCCCGGGCCAGCTCCCAGAGCGTCACGAACAGGACCATCAGGAAGCAGATCAGGCCGAGGATCCCGGTCTCCGCCGCCGTCCCGAGATACAGGTTGTGGGCCTCCCGGTCGGCGGCCTTGCTGAGCAGCCCGATCTGGTCGGCGTACTGCCGGTAGTACGTGCTGAATTCGCCCGGCCCCACGCCGATCAGGGGGTGGTCGGCGAACACGTTGAGCGCGGCGATATTCTCGGTCGCCCGGCTCAGGATCGAGTTGTCGGTCACGGTCCCCGCCGTGTTCCCGGTGATCGCGTCGGTGATCGCCTGGAGGCTCGTCAGCCGCTCGGCGTACGAGGGCACGGCGACGAGCAGCCCGGCCGCGAGCAGCAGGACCAGGAACAGCTGGACCGGCTTGATGTAGCGCAGCACGACCATGATCACGACGACCAGCGCGAACCCGACCGCCGCGCCCCGCGAGAAGGTCAGGATGACCGCCGCCGAGGTCAGGATCGTGATGCCGTATGCCAGCAGCTTGAGGACCTTCCGGCGCTCGCTCCAGGCCTGGAACAGGGCCAGTGGGACGAGCATGAGCATGATCTGGGCGTAGCGGTTCTTCTCGCCGATCGGGCCGGCCAGCCGATGGAGCCCGGAGACCGCGACGCCGAGGTCGTTCGTCGCGTCGGTCTGGGCGAACCCGAGGTAGTCGTTCCCGTAGGTCCCGGTCATGGCCTGGTACACGGACAGCCCGCCCAGGAAAGCCCCGACAATCAGCAGGGTCCAGACTGCGTTCCGCAGCGCCGAGGGGGTCCGGACCACGTTGATCACGAGGAGGTACAGCCCAATCCCCTCGAGGATGAACGTGACGAGGTTCCCGGCGGTGCCCTCGATGTCGCGGGCGAACAGCGTGCCCAGGATCTGGACGAGGAAGAAGCCACAGATCCACGGGAACGCCGGCGTGATGATCACCGTCCGGCGCTTGATCAGCAGCTCGTAGCCCAGCGGAACGACGAGGATCATCGGGACGACGGCACCCACGAACACCGGCACGCCGAACCGGGTGACCGCGACAACCGCGGCGTTGCTGTAGAGCAGGAAGATCACGACGAGCGTGGCGATCTCGGGCCGGATGATCGAGGCAAGAGCGAGGAGGAGCCCGACCAGGCCCGCGATCACGAGCAACGGCTGGTGCGCCGCCGCGAACCCGATCCCGGCGCAGCTGAGAAGTGCCAGCGCGGTCGCGATGATCGGGGTCCAGCGGAATCGAGGCTCGATGGCGGTCTGCCTGCTGGGCGCGACCTCGCCGCCCGTCACCGGGGCCCCTCCGAGCCCACGACCGCTTCGACCTCGACCGCCGGCTCGGGACGGGGACGTTCGCCCTCGGCCGCACGGCTCGGCTGCCAGCGCTCGATGCGCCGGCCGGTGAGGAGGTTCCAGGCGGCCTGCAGCGAGGCGACGTTCACCAGGACGAAGTAGGCCGCCAGCCCGGTCGGTCGCTGCCGGCCGATCCTCGACCGGGGCGCGGCGAGGCCCATCAAGCCCAGGCCGGCGACCGCGATCGCTCCGACCGTGGTCAATCGGTACACGAGCCCCTTCGTCCAGAGCAACGGGGCGGTCGCGGCGACGACGAGGAGCGGGAAGACCGCCATGCGCCGGAGGATCTTGTGCGACGCGAGCTGGATCGCGTAGAACCCGCTTCGTCGCGGATCGAGGAGGGCACGCCGCGCGAAGACTCCGCGCAGTCCACGGGTCATGATCCGGACCTTGCGCCCGTATTCGAGGCGTCCCGACGGGGCCACCGGTTCCCAGGCGACGGCGTCGGGGACGAACACGAGACGCCGGCCCTGGGCGATGACGGCGGTGGAGGTGATGAAGTCGTCCGTGACTCCGGAGCGGACGGGTTCGAACAGCTCGTGCCGGATGGCGTAGATGGCTCCGGTTGCGGCGATCGTGCTCCAGCTCGCGCTTTCGGCCTGCTTGAGCATTCGCTCGAGATCCCAGTAGCTTCGCTCGCCGGCCGCCTCGTCGCCCGGCTCCGCGGCCAGGTAGCGCTGGTCACCCGCGGCTCCGCCGACCGAGGGATCGGCGAACGGCTGCACCAGCGCCCGGATGGCCCGGCGCTCGAACATGGTGTTGGCATCGGTGAACACGATGACCTCGCCACGGGCCGTCGAGACCGCTTCGTTCAGCGCGTCGGCCTTGCCGATCCGCCCGAGGTCGAGCACGCGCACGCCGCGACCGGCGTATGCACCTGCGATCGCAACCGTCGCGTCCTCCGACCCGTCGCTCGCCACGATCGTCTCGAGCCGGTCGGTCGGGTAGTCGAGCGCGAGGATGTTCTCCAGGCGCTGCCCGATTGCCGCCTCCTCGTTGTGGGCCGCCAGGACGATGCTGACCGACGGCTCGATCGGGGCGAGCTGCACCGGCCGCGGCCGGAGCCGCGCCCGGCCGAAGACCAGGAGGGGATACCCGAAGTAGGCATAGACGATCGTCGCCACCCCGAGCCAGAAGGCGCGCAGGATCATGGCGTCTGCCCGGCGCCGGCTGCGATCGGCGCCGGCCCGTGGTTCAGCGCGCCAATTCGGCTCACGAGCCGGATCGCATTGCGGTCGACGTCGAACTCGTCGCTGACCCGGTCCCGGGCGGCCGCGCCGAGCCGGCTCCGGAGGTCCGGGTCCTCGGCCAGGCGGCGGAGCGCCGCGGCGATCGCGGCCGAATCGCCCGGCCGCACGGTGAGCCCGGAGACACCGTCGACGACGAGCTCGGGAATCCCCGACAGGGCGCTGGCCACGACCGGCAGCCCGGCGCTCATCGCCTCCATCAGCACGACGGGGATCCCCTCGCGCTTGCCGCTGCGCGTCGGGACGCTCGGGGCGACGAGGACGTCGCTCGTCGACAGCAGCCGGATGATCTCGTCGCGGGTGCGTTGCCCCAGGAACTCGACCCGGTCGGCGATCCCCGCCTCGGCGACCTGGCGCTCGAGCGCTGACCGATCCGGCCCGTCCCCGACGAAGCGGCAGCGGAACGCCACGCCGTCGCCGGCCAGCCGCCGGCAGGCGTCGATGAGGTAGGTCTGGCCCTTGACCTCGTGGAGCGTCCCGATGGCGAGGATCGACAGGGGCCGCGACGGGTCCGCCGGCCGAGGCACCGGGTGGAAGACGGCCGTGTCGACGCCGCAATGGATGACCTCGAGGCTGTCGATCGGACCGCCGCACTCGCGCTCGAAGACCGCCCGGTTGTCCTCCGAGATCGTCACCGTGAACGCCGCCTCGGCGACCTTCTGGCAGAGCATCGTCCGGTCGACGTGGAGGTCCGAGCCGTGGGCGGTGAACGAGTACGGGATCCCGACCAGCCGATGGACGATGAAGCCGGCCAGCGCCGGGTGGGTCGCGAAGTGGCAGTGGACGTGGTCGACCCCATCGCGCTCCATCAGCCGCGCCGCGTGGGCGACCTTGGGGAAGATGCCGATCCCGCCGAGGAAGAAGTTCGGGCTCCGCCACGTCCCGCGGAGGACGGCGCCGAGCGTACCGAGGTAGCGCCGCGGCGAGCGGCGCAGGAACTGCCACTGGCTGGCCAGGATCGCCGGCGACAGGAACGGCAGGTAGGTCGCCCGGGCGACGTACGGCGCCGCCTCCGGGTGCATCGACGCCTCGCGTTCGTGGAGCAGCGGGAACAGCCGGATCTCCGCCCCGTGGCGCTCGACCGCGATCATCTCGAACAGCACGAAGGTCTCGGTGAGCTTCGGGAACCGCGACATGACGTACGCCACCCGGAGCGGGGCGGGTCCGCTCAGCGGGGCCTCGCCGGGATCGGGCGCGGTCATCGCGGCGAGCGCGGTCACGCCGGGGTCGCCAGGCCGAGCCGCGGTCCGTCGGCCGGTCCGTAGCCGTCGAGATGGCTGGCGTGCCATCGCCAGGCCGTGTCGACGATCTCCTCGAGCCCGCGGTCGGCGCGCCAGCCCAGGACGGCCTGGGCCCGGGCCGGATCGGCCCAGATCGCCGCCGGATCGCCCGGCCGGCGGGCGGCCTCGACCGTCGGGACGGGCCGCCCCGAGATCCGGCCGACCGTCTCGACGACCTCGCGGACCGATGCTCCGCGGCCGGTGCCGAGGTTGAGGATGGTGCTTTCGAGCCCGTCGCCCAGCGCCTCGATCGCCCGGACGTGCGCGTCGGCCAGGTCGGCCACGTGGATGTAGTCGCGGATCGCGGTGCCGTCGGGGGTCGGGTAGTCCGAGCCGAGGATCCGCACGGCCGGCCCGCGACCGAGGGTCGCCTTGATGACGACCGGGACGAGGTTCGGCGCGTCGGTCCAGTCCTCGCCGTGGCGCCCGTCGAGCGCCGCCCCGGCCGCGTTGAAGTAGCGCAGGCTGACCGAGCGGATTCCGGCCTGGTCGAACCAGCGCAGCGCCCGCTCGACGAGCAGCTTCGTCTCGCCGTACGGGTTCTCCGGGCGGAGCTCGGCCGTCTCGCCGACCGGCAGCTCCGACGGCGTGCCGTACACGGCGCACGACGACGAGTACACGAGCCGGTCCAGGCCGGTCCGGGCCATCGCGCCGAGGAGCGAGAACGAACCGCCGACATTCGTCGCGAAGTAGCCGGCCGGATCGGCGAACGACGCCTCGACCGACTTCAGCGCGGCGAAATGGATGACCGCCTCGACGGCATGATCCCCGATGATCCGCTCGACGAGGGGCTCGTCGGTGACCGACCCGACGACCAGCGGCGCGTCATCGACCGCGGCCCGATGGCCGCGCTCGAGCGTGTCGAGAACGACCGGCTCGTGGCCGCGGGCCGCGAGCAGCCGGACGGTTTCGGACCCGATGTACCCGGCACCGCCGGTCACGAGGACGCGCACGGGCCGATCCTCAGGACGCGTCGGCCGGGTCGGTCCGCGTCGCGCTCGACCGCCCGGTGGACCGGCTCCGCGAGCTCGTCGAGCGTCCCGATCCCCCGGATCGCGAGGTCGGCGCGGCCGGGGCGGTCGGCGGGATCGGGGTCGGATCGACCGCCGGCTCGGGGACCGCGGTCGGGATGGGCTGCGGAGCGCTCGCCCGGATGATCGTCGGCCGAAGCGCCGATGGGCTCACCGGCACCGGCGTCGGGCCGGACGGCAGCGGGGACGGTGCGATCGGTGTCGGCGCCGGGCGGTAGGCCTCGAGCGTCGGCGGCGGCGGGGGTGGCAGAGCGGTCGAACGAACGACGGGGCTCGTGGGGACTGCCATGGGTGTCGCCATCTTGGTGCCGGCCTGGGGCGGGTTGACCGTCCGCGCCGAGCCGGACCGCCCGCGGCCGAACAGCCTGGCGAGTGGTGCGGGTCGCTCGGCCAGGATGGAACCGGCGAGGTGCCCGCCGACGGTGGTCAGGGTCTCGGCCGCCGCGGCGACGTCGTCGCGCTTGGCGCGGTCGCGCCGGGCGACGAGGATCGAACGGTCGACGGCGCGAGCCCAGGCGAGCGCGCTCGGCCCGGCCTGGACCGGCGGTGCGGCAACGACGACCACGTCGACGGTGCCGAGCAGGTCCTCGACGACGGCCTTGGCCCGGTCCGGGTCGACGAGGTCGCTGCCTTCGTAGCCACCGGGGATCACGGCCAGGCGCTCGCCGACGGTTCGGATCGCCGAGCGGGTCGGTGCCTCGCGCGCAAGGACGTCGCGGATCCCCGGGGTCGGGTCGATGCCATACAGCGCGGCGAGCTGGCCGCGGGCTCCGCCGTCGATCACGACGACCCGTCGGCCGAGCCGGGCGAGGGCCGCGCCAAGGTTGAGCGCCACGACCTCGGAACCCGTCTCCGACTCGACGTCGACGACGGCGAGGCTGTGGAGGACCTCTTCGGGGTCGCCGTACACGATCCGGCCGGCCAGGACGCGGTACACCCGGGCGACGTCGGACTCGTCCCCGGCCAGGTCGCGGGGATCCGGGCGCGACTTGACGGGCGCCGGGACCGAGCCAAGGACCGGCGTGACGGACAGCCGGGCCAGCTCCTCGCGCGTGCGGATGCTCTTGCTGAGGTACTCGATCAGGAGCACGAGGACGAGCGCGGCCAGGATCCCGGCGGCCGCTGACAGGAGCACGATCAGCGAGACCTGCGGTGCAACGGGATTCGGGTCGGCGACGGCGTTCTGGGCGGGGGTGAGCTGGCCCTCGGGCCGGTTGAGCCCGGACGACACGAGCGTGATCATGCGGGCCGAGATCGCGTTGGCGAGCGCCGCTGCCTCATCCTTGTCGCCGGCCCGGACGGTGATCGTCAGGATCCGGTTGACGTCGTTGGCCGAGGCCCGCGTGTTCGACGCCAGCTCGTCCGCCGTGACGTCGCTGCCGGCGTCCTGGATGGCGGACTCGAGGACCTGTGGCGTCGTCGCGAGGGTCGCATCGGTCTGGATCAGCTGGCCCGAGGCGCGCAGCGTCACGTCGTCGGTGTTGAGCGGCCCGACCAGCAGCTGCGCCGACGCCTCGTACGTCGGCGGGATCCGGCTGGCGACGTAGAAGCCCGCCAGACCCGCGACCCACGCGGCCACGAGGAGTGTCCACCACCAGCGCCGCACGACCGCGAAGTAGCCCGAGAGCTCCACTTAGGTTCCTCCATCGAGCGGGCGCCGGGGCCCGTGCACGCACGGGTTGCGGCGTCCGCAGCCTACCATCAAGTCGTCCACCGGCCGCCTCACCGCGCCAGCCAGCCGAGCGCCTGCGCCCGGATGAGCGCGGAGCTCGAGCGGCCGCCGACGTTGATCCGCCGGAGCCGTTGCCAATCCGCCCGGCGGAGGTCGTTGACCCCGCGGACGGTCGTGAATGCCGCCCGGATCCCGAGCGCCCGAACGCGGGCGACCACGGTGTCCGAGTGGCTTCCGCTGGGATACGCGAACGCCGCCGGCGAGGCGCCGACGGCACGACGCAGGTCGTCTATCGAGCCCGCGATCTCGGCGTCGAGGGCCTCCGGCTCGATCCGCTCGAGCAGGGGGTGGACGCGCGAGTGGGCCGCGAGCGTGACGCCATCCGCCGCAAGCGAGCGGAGCTCGGACCAGCCGAGCACGGACGAGCCGATCCCCGGATCGCCCAGGCCGCCGACGAGGCGATCGACCTCGGCCATTGCCGCGACGTGCGGGCGGGTCTTGAGCTCGTTCCGCAGCAACCGGAAGGCGGCGACCCGATCCGACCGGTCGGCCAGCGGCAGCGAACCGGCCGCGGTCTCGAGGGGCTCGGTCCGCGCGGTCCGGATGAGCGCGGCGTACAGGCGATCCCACCAGAACGGTCGGTCGGTGTCGGGAAACGCCGTCGGGACGAACAGCGTGGCCGGGATCCCGAGCCGGCCGAGGACCGGCCAGGCGGCCTCGGCGAAGTCGCGATAGGCGTCGTCGAAGGTCAGCATGATCGAGCGCGCCGGGATCGCCGGGCCGCCGTCCGCGCGGTCCAGGACGGCATCGAGCGAGACGAACGAGAACCGCCGGGCGAGTGTCTCGACCTGCTCCGCGAAGGCCGCCGGGCTCGCGCTGATCAGCCCCGGATGGTGGTCGTCATCCGGCTCGGCGACGCGGTGGTAGGTCAGGATCGGCAGCACGTCCGGCCGGTCGCGGTCGACCGCCTCGAGGGCGCGCACGACGCCGCCGAACAGCGGGGTCGCGGCGACAGCCGCCGCGGCGCCGCGGGGGCCGGTCATCTCAGGCCTTGCCTCGGGCCGGGTCGGCTCCGGCCCGTCGCGCCTGGCGGCGCTGTCCGACCCGGCTGCCGGAGGCGGCGATCGACCGCCAGGCATCGAGCGCAAACGGGAGCGGATCACGCCACGAGCCGACGGCTTCGATCTTCGGCCCGCGGACCGACCGCCACCAGCTCCGGGGGGTCAGCCGGCCGCGCCGGGCGGCAACGATGGCCGCCTGGATGTCGTGGCGCCAGTAGATCCATTTCACGCCGCGGTAGCGCTGCGTCCGGGCGGCCGGGAGGGGCTCGCCGAGCGCGTCCCGGTAGGCCGTCATGACGAGCTCGACGCCACCGCGCTCGGCGATCGACGAGCGGCCGGTGGGCCGGCCGATGTTCGGTTCGATGATGAAATGCTTGCCGCTCCGCGGGTCGCGCTTCATCTCGAGGTAGCCCAGGCCGGCATAGGCGACGCTTCCGAACAACCGGAGCGATTCGTCGAGCACGACGTCGTTGCGGACCTCCTCGCCGAGGCAGCTCGTCCCGGTGTCGACCGGCCATTGGCGGAGCTTGCGGGCGATGAACGTGACCTGCGGCGCGTACGACCGATCGAAGTAGACGTTCGACGAGTAGAGGTCGCTCTCACCGCCGGCCACCCATTCCTGGGCGAGCAGGACGTCCGCCCAGGCCGAGCAGCGGTCGTACGTCGCCAGCAGCGCTTCGGGCCCGTCGACGCGGAAGACCTTGGCCTTCGTCGCCTCCTGCCAGCGCAGCGTCTTGAGGCCGGGCTTGACCACGACGGGGAAGGGCAGGGCGGCCGCCGCCGCCTCGGCGTCCGCCCGGTCGCGCAGGATGCGGGTCGCCGGGATCGGCAGATCGTGGGCCTGCGCGTGCTCGGCGAACCGGATCTTGTCCATCAACAGCTCGACGACGCCGTGCTCGGGTAGGACGAACCGGTACCACGGCGCGAGCCGCTCGCGCCCCTCCGAGATCGCCAGCACCGAACTGTCCGAACACGGGATGAGCACGGCCGGTCCGCCGCGCTCCGGGGCGCCGAGCTCGGGACCCAGGCGCTCGAGCGTGGACACGAGGTCGTCGCCCGCGGTCGGGCTCTCGATCACCCGCCGGACCGCCCGGGTCCGGGCGCAGAAGTGCCGCCGGTCGGCCGCCACGCCGATCACCGGGACACCGTGCGCGGCGAGGATCCGCGCCGTCTGGAGCCCGGTGATGCAGTCGAGGGCGAGGACGACGGCCGGGTGGGTCGGGCGGCCGGTGGCTGGCTGGGGCATTGCCGGGGTCAGCCTCCGACCTCGTCCTCGAGGGCGATGGCCTCTTTCGTCCCCACGAGGTCGAACACGTGGTCGACCGTCGCGATCGTGGGATCCACGTCGGCGGCGCGACCGGCCCGGGCCAGCCCGGCGAGCGTCTCTTCCATCGCCTTGACCGCGGCGCGCATCGGATGGTTGGCCAGGATGACGAGGTTGAAGCCCTTGGCGTAGAGCTCCTCGGACGTGAACGTCGGGAACAGCGTCGGCACCGCGACGAGCGGGACCGAGCCCATGCCCTTCCAGCTGCCGAGGAAGCCCTCGATCTCGCCGAGGGTCTTGTCCCGCGAGTGGATCAGGATCGCGTCGGCCCCGGCCTCGACGTAGGCGTCCGCACGGGCGCAGGCGTCCTCGACGCCGTGACCGGCGATCAGGCTCTCGACCCGGGCGATGAGCATGAACCCGTCGCTGTCCTGGAACCGCTTGGCCGCCTTGATCCGGCGAGCCTGCTCGTCGCGTGGGATGAGCTCGCGCTTGGACTCGCCGGTGTACAGGCTGTTCCGCTTCGGGAAGAGGTTGTCCTCGACCGAGATCGCCGAGATCCCGGCCCGCTCGTACTCGATGAGCGTGCGGACGACGTTGCCCAGCCCGCCGAACCCGTTGTCGACGTCGGCGATGACGGGGAGCTCCGTGGCGGCGTCGATCCGGACGGCCGCGGCGAGGGTCTCGGTCATCGTCGTCAGGTTGAGGTCGGGCAGCGCGTGGGCCATCGTCGCGACCCCGAAGCCGCTGACCCAGACCGCGTCGAAGCCGTACGAGCCGATCAGCTTCGCGCTCAGCGCGTCGTGCGCGCCGACGGCGACGACCGCCCGCGACTCGCCGAGGCCCGCGCGCAGCGCCGCCCGCTTCCGGTCGGCCCGGTTGACGGCCGTCATGCTCGATCGGCGGTGGTGTGATCCATGACCGAATCCTCCCCGGTCGGGCTCGACCCGTCGACGATCGCGACGACCTCCCGACCGATTTCGCGTTGTGCGTCGACGGTCGAGGCGCCGACGTGTGGAGTGAGGACGACGTTCGGCAGGCTGGCCAGCGGCGACACCTTGCCCTCGCCCTCGTTGACGTGGACGTCGAGCCCGGCTCCGCGGACCCGTCCGCCGGGCTGGAGCTCGGCGAGCAGGGCGATCTCGTCGACCACCCCGCCCCGGGCGGCGTTGACGAGGAAGACGCCGGGCTTCACCCGGGCGAGCTCGGGTGCCCCGATCATGCCCCGGGTCCGCTCGCCGAGCGGGACGTGGATCGTCAGGAAGTCGGCCGCGGCCAGGACGCCGTCGAGGGTGGTGAGCTCGATGCCGTGCGTCGCGAACTCGGCCGCCCGCTCCGGGCTCGGGGACTCGACGACGCCGATCGGGCGCATGCCCCATGCGGCGCCAAGCGCCGCGACGCGGGTGCCGATCGAGCCGAGTCCGACGATCCCCAGCGTCTTGCCGGTCAGGTTGTAGCCGACGAGCTCGGACTTCGCCCAGTGCCCCTGGCGGAGGAGCCGGTCGCCGAGGGTGATGCCGCGGGCGAGGCTCAGCATGAGCCCGAATGTCAGCTCGGCGACGGCCTGGGCCCCGGGTCCCGGGACCCGGCGGAGGTCGATGCCCCGCCGGCGGACCTGCTCGAGGTCGAGGTTGTCGAGCCCGGATCCGGCCCGCACGAGCAGGCGCAGCCCGGTCGCCGCGGCGAGGACCTCCGAGCTGATCGAGACGCCGCTGCGGAAGATGATCGCCTCGCGGTCCACGGCCAGCCGGCGCAGCTCGTCCTCCGGGGCCCCGAAGGCCGCGACGACGTCGTGGCGGCTCTTCAGCACCTCGAGCGCGTCCTTGTCGATCGGGCTGGCGACGAGGATCCTCATGACCTTCCTCCGGGTACGGCGGCGGCGGCCCGGACCGGTGGGACGCCGCGGACGAACTCGACGATCCGGGCGCGGACCTCCTCGACGACCGCCTCCGTCGGCTGGCGCGCGTCGACGACGATGAAGCGGCGGAACTGGCCGGCCTGCCCGAGGTACTCCTGGCGACGCACCTCGAGCGCCTCGACCGTGCCCTCACCCTTGCGCGCGTGGAGCACCTCGGCCGGGGCGTCGAGGACGACGACGAGGTCGGGCCGCGGATACAGCCGGCGCAGGCTCAGCCCGTGGAGACGGCTGGCCAGCGGACGGCCGCGGGTGGCCGGTGCGATGTCGTGGGCATAGTAGTCGCAGAAGAAGTGGCGGTCGAACACGACGACCCGCCCGCGCCGCTGGTGGTACGCGGCGATGGCCGCCCGATACCACTCCTCGGCGATCCAGTTGGCCATGCGCAGGCCGGCCCGTGCGCTGGCCAGCGGGCCACGCGCCCGCGGCGCGCCGTCGCCGGGCCCCGACCCGCTGCGGCCCGTCATGTCGGGTCGCCCGCCGCGGGCCCGCTTGACGGCCAGCGCGAGCCGGGTCGTGGGCAGCATCGTCGAGCTCGCCTCGAGGTTGACGCCCATGTACACGCGCCGCGCCGGGAACGGCAGCTCGGCGACGACGCGCCGGGCGACGGTCGACTTGCCGGCGCCGTCGGGACCGACGAGCGCGACGGTCACCATCGGACCGCGCGGCGTGGGCCGCGAGCGTCCGGCGACCCCCAAGGCATGGGCAACGGTTCCCCCTGGCTCCCGCACCGGCTGCATGGAAGATCCTCGGCGCGGAGCGACCAGTGTACGGAAACGGTCGCCGGATGGGACCTTTGGCAGCCCCGGGATGGCCCGTTCGGCGAAGAACCGTTGCACCTCGTCACCGAACGGGTGGCTCAGCCGAGGTGCGGAATGAGCGCGTCCGCGAGACCCGCGATGTCCGGTGGATACGGGTGCCGGAGGTTGAGCGCCGGGCGCCCGGCGAGGGCACGATCGAGGCGCTCGGCGAGCGTGGCCTCGAGCCCGTCGAGGACCGGGTTCGGCCGGTCGGGGAAGGCGTAGCGCCACTTGAGGTAGGCCGTCCACAGGTCGAGCCACTCGTGGCGGATCGAGTGGACCATCCGCCGCGCGACCTCGGCCCCGGCGATCGGCTCGACGACCGGGCCCGGCTCGTCGCT
This sequence comes from uncultured Chloroflexia bacterium, assembly GCA_963813705.1. Classification (GTDB taxonomy): domain Bacteria; phylum Chloroflexota; class Limnocylindria; order Limnocylindrales; family CSP1-4; genus Chersky-267. The sequence continues at coordinate 171,947 of CAWFAH010000011.1, read as the reverse complement.
GCTCTCGACGAACACGAGCCGGTCGAGCGGGGCGCCGCCGGTGAGGACCCGACCGTCGAACAAGCGGTCCGGCGGGACCTGGACGTCGAGCTGGCGGTCGACGTACGGCCGTGCCCGGCGAAGCGTCCGGCCGGCGGACGTCGCCCGGATGACCGGCGCGCCGGCCAGCCCGCCCACGGCCGAGCCGACTGCGCGCGTCGACGCCAGGCGGGCACGCTGAGCGCGCGTGATCCGGGCCGCGAACTCGGGCATCGCGCGGAGCTGCCAGTCCCACAGCCGGATCGGCTCGGGCAGCCCGACCATCCGGGCGCCGTCGTCGGCCAGGTAGACCCATTCGTCCCCGACGTACGACGCCCCGCGCGCCGCGAACGCGAGCAGGACCTCGCTCTTGCCGCCCTTCGCCCAGCCCGTCACGAGGATCCCTCGGCCGTCGTGGACGAAGGCCGAGGCATGGATCGGCAACAGCCCGCGGCCGAGCGCGGTCAGGTTGACGATCGGAACGAGCAGGGGGATCGTCCGCGCGCCGCGCTCGGCGACGATCCGGCACGGACTGCCGACCTGGTCGAAGGGGATCGCGACGCGGACCTGCGCCTTGAACCGCCCGCGCAGGATCACCAGCGAGGTCCGGTCGAAGGCCGCGTCAGCGCGCCCGATCAGGCGCAGCGGCCCATCGAACGGCAGCCGGTCGACGTACTCGATCTCGATCTCGGGCGACCGCTCGAGCCGGCGCTCGATGGGGCCCAGCTGCCGGCGCACGGCCGCCGCGTCGGCCGGATCGGCACCGATGAGCCGGACGCCCACGGCGCCGTGCAGGTCGAAGTCCAGCGGCCCTCCGGAGGCCGGCTCGCCCATCGCTGGCGCGGTCGTCAGCGCGCTCGGAGCTGGATCAGGACCAGCGCCCCCATGGCGAACGAGCCGATCCCGAGGACGATTGGGAGGAGCGCCGACTCGAGCTGGTCGGGGATGAGGTCGACCTGCCAGACCGCGATGATGATGGCTCCGGCGATGCCCGGGATCACGCCGAGCATCAATCGCCCGAAGATCGTCGCCGAGCCCCATGTCCAGCGCGAGGTCACTGCCGCGAGCCCGCCGAGCATGCCGGTCACCCCGGCGAAGAGGACGATCTGCTGCACCGGGTCATGATAGGTGGCCCGACCCGCGCCGGTCCATGCCCGGCAGGGGGTCGTTCCGACCCCGACGTATACTCCCGCCGCCATGCGTCCGCCAGGACCGCGGGCACGGAGTGCGGAGCGCATGTCGAATCGGATCAAGCTCCTGGGTCTCGGTGCGATCGCCGTGCTGACCCTGGCGATCGTCTGGACGGCGGCCCAGTCGTCTGGGCTCCACGGCGGACCGGACGATACCGCCGCGCCGACGCTCAGCCCGCCGACACCGGCACCGACGCTCCCGCCCCAACCGATCGCCACGACCTATGTCGACACGCTGGTCGGTCCCGGCGCGCCACCGTCGCCCACCGGCGATCGTGCCCAGTCGAAGCTGTGGGTCGCCGGCGGCTCGTGGTGGGCGGCGATGGTCGAGCCGAAGAGCAAGGCCTACCACATCTACCAGCTGGTCGACGGCGGCAAGTCCTGGTTCGACACCGGGACGCTGATCGACGACCGCAAGCTCGCCCAGCCCGACTGCCTGTGGGATGGCAAGCACCTCTACATCGTCACCTCGACGCCGAGCAAGGGCACGTCCGGGGCGGCCCGACTCCTTCGCTACACGCTCAATCCGAAGACCAACCGGTTTGCGCTCGACCCGAACTTCCCGGTCACGATCAACCCGACCGGCATCGACTCGATCGTGCTCGCCCAGGACGGGACCGGCAAGCTGTGGGTCGCCTACCTCGACGCCAATGGCCAGGTGACCGTCAACCGGACGCTCGGCGGCGACCTGTTCTGGGGCCAGCCGTTCGCCCTGCCGGTCGACGGCAGCCACGTGACCGTCGACGACATCGCGACGATCGCGTCCTACGGACCGGGCCGGATCGGCGTGCTCTGGGGCAACCGAAGCGAGGGCGCCTACTACTTCGCCAGCCACGAGGACGGCAACCCAGACGACAGCTGGTCCGCACGGGAGACGGCCGTCTCCGGCAAGGCGATGGCGAACGACCAGCTGCGAACCGTGACCGCCCCCGATGGCCGGCTGTTCGCGCTGGCCAAGACGGCGCTCGATCACGACCCCACCGGGAACGGCCGGTCGCCCCAGATCCTGCTCCTCGTCCGCAACGCCGACGGGCAGTGGACGAACACGCTGTATGCCCGGATCCAGGACCAGGTCAGCTCGCCTCTCATCGCCTACGACGCGACGGCCGGGATCGTCTACGGGATGGCGACTACGCCGAAGGCCGGCGGCCAGATCGCGTTCAAGCGGACCTGGCCCGACGACCTCTCGTTCGACGCCGGGAGTGGCAGCCCGCTCATCGCCGAGGCGACGAACCCGGCGATCGGAGCGGCCACCTCGACGAAGGCCCCGGTTTCGGCGTCAACGGGTCTCGTGGTCCTTGCCTGGGACGCCACGACCGCGCGCTACGTCCACGGCGTCATTGACCTGGGAGGCGGGATTGCCGCAGGTCCCCGGCCCGCGCCCGGATCGACGACGGGTCCTCAGCCGGTGTTCACCGACGACTTCAACCCGTGGCCCGTCAACACGCACCCCCAGACGGGCTGGGAGCTCCGGCCTTCCGACCCGGCCAGCGGCTTCGTCATCAGGAGCATTCCATCCAACCCGAGCCGGTCGAACAGCGCGGCCATCGTCGCCCCGAGCGTCGGCAAGGACGTGCGGGCCTGCCGGTCGTTCCCGGCGATCGCCACCGGCGACGTCACGGTCGACCTCATCGCCCGACTGACGCGGATCGGCGGGTCCGACGCCGTGCTCACCGAGATTCGCGGCGGACCGGCCGAGGCGGCCAGCATCCGTGTGGGCCGGGTCGGCAGATTCGCGTACTACAACGGGGCGACCAAGGTGACGACGGCGGTTCGCTTCCGGCCCGGCGCCTGGTATCGGTCGATCGTCGTGGTCCACCTCGGCAGCCGGACCTACGACTGGCGTCTGCTCGACGCCGCGGGCCGACCGCTGATCGCGCTCCGCGCGATCCACTGGCGCGACCCGGTTCGGTCGCCGGTCGATGCTGTCTGCCTCCGCACGCCGACCGGCGGACCGGGTGTGGAGATCGACTGGGACAACGCCCGCGTCACGCACTAGGCCGCTCGGCCCGGCCGGGCGGACCTAGGCGCCCTTGCCCTGCAGGACGACGAGGACCGTTGCCCCGAGCAGCTTCAGGTCGGTCGCCAACGACATCGTGTCGATGTACTCGAGGTCGAGCATCACCCGCTCATCGAAGGTCATGGCGTTGCGACCGCGAACTTGCCACAGTCCGGTCACGCCGGGTGGCACGTCCAGCCGGCGCTCGTGCCAGGTCTCATAGGTCGCCAGACCGAGCGACGTCGGGCGTGGTCCGACCAGCGACATCTCGCCGCGCAGGACATTGAACAGCTGCGGGAGCTCGTCGAGGCTCGTCTTCCGCAGAACCTTGCCGACCCGGGTGATCCGGGGATCGTCGAGCGTCTTGAAGTGAACGGTGTGACTGTCCAGGGTCGTCGCCTTCAGCTCCTCGGCGTTGGCGACCATCGTCCGCAGCTTGTAGACGCGGAAGTGGCGGCCGTGCTGGCCGATCCGCTCCTGGATGAACAGCGCGGGCCCGGGCGAATCGACCCGGATCGCGATGCCGGACACGACGAGGATCGGGATGACGAGCGGGAGGGCCGCGATCGTCAGGGTGAGATCCATGACCCGCTTCGCGCGGAGGTAGCGACGGCGATCACGGGACATCCATGGACTCCGATTGGGTTCTGGGCGGGCCGTAGTGTACCCTTTGGCGGTCGGAGCTCGACCCGATCTGGCTGTTCGGGACGTTGGAGTCCCAGCGAGCCCTTGGGTCGCTCGTACGTTCACCTCGTCCCAACTCGAGGTTCACGCTTGCGCGATGTCGGGCGATCATCAGGGCTTGGCGCGAGATAGCGGTCCAGCCGCTGGTCATGTGCTGAGCAACGTCGCGGTCATCGGGATGGGTCCGTGGGGTCGCCGCCTGATCCGGGCGCTCGACGAACTCGGGGTCCTCGCGATGGTCTGCAATCGTGGTGATTCCGAGCACCAGGCCTGGGTCCGGGACGCGTACCCCGACGTCCGCGTCGGCCAGTCGGCGACGGAGGCGTTCGCGGACCCTCAGGTCGATGCGGTCGTCATCGCGACGCCGATCCGCACCCATGCCCAGATGGCCGTCGACGCCCTCGCAGCCGGGAAGCACTGCTTCGTCGAGAAGCCGCTGGCGACGACCGCGGCGGACGCCTGGCGGGTCGTCGAAGCGGCTGATCGGGCCGACCGCCGGCTGGCGGTCGGGCATGTCTTCATGTTCGATCCAGGCCTCGACCGACTCCACGAGGCAACCGCCGCCGATCCCGTCGTGCGGGCGGCATTCTCGTGGTCGAAGTTCGGCACGTTCGGCGAACCACTGGTCTGGAACCTGCTTCCTCACGAGCTCGGTCTCGCGCTCTGGTTCATGGCTGAGCCGGACACGATCGAGGTGGTGGAGCGCTCGGGCGGTCGGACCGAGCTCGACCACCTCCGGCTTCGCCTGGGGTTCGCGGAGCCAGATCGGGAATGCTCGATCGAGATCGATCGACTGAGCTCGGACCGTTCGAAGACCGCCACGATCGCCACGCGATCCGGTGCCATCTACACCTGGCGGGACGGCACGTTATCGTTGGATCGGGGTACGGGCACGAGCACGCGGATCGAGGTCGCTCCGGAGGAGCCGCTCATCCGCGAGATGCGGGCCTTCCTGGACGGCGGCCGGCCCGACTCGGACGGCCGTTCGGACGGGCGCTTCGGAGCCCGCGTGGCCGAGCAGGTCGAGCGGGTCGAGGGCCTCCTCCAGACCACCACAGAGATTGGAGCTTGGGTCGCCCAATGACCATGAACGCACTCCGGATCGCCGTCATCGGCGGCGGGATCTTCGGTGTGACCAGCGCCATCGAGCTGAGCCGGCGCGGACACCGAGTCGACCTGTACGAGCGGGACGGCGACCTGCTCCGGTCGGCCAGCGGCATCAACCAGTACCGCCTGCACCGCGGATACCACTACCCGCGCAGTCGCGAGACCGCGATCGACTGCCGCGACTCCGAGATCGTGTTCCAGTCGGTCTTCAGTCCCGCCGTCGTGACCGATGTCGACCACTACTACGCGGTGGCCGCCCGCGACAGTCTCACCTCAGCGGACGACTACGTCGCCTTCTGTCGAACCCTCGGCCTCGAGTTCGAGATCGCCGAACCCGACGTCCTGATCCCGCGGTCGATGGCGATCACCCTGCGCGTGCGCGAGCACCTGTTCGAACCGACGATCCTTCGGGCGATCGCCTGGGACCGCCTGAGGGCGAGCGGCGTCGCCGTCCACCTCGAGGCAGACGTGCAGGTGGCCGACCTCGACGACGCCGACGTGATCGTCGTCGCGACGTACGCGGAGCTGAATCGACAGCTGCGAGATCACGCCGGGGCCCAGCGACCGTACCAGTTCGAGGTCTGCGAGAAGCCCGTCGTCAGGCTGCCGGAGGTCTACGCCCGGCAGAGTGTCGTCGTCATGGACGGCCCGTTCATGTGCTTCGATCCGATGGGCTCGAGTGACCTCCACGTCCTCGGGCACGTGGTCCACGCGATCCACGCGACCAACGTCGGGCTCGAGCCGCAGGTCCCGGCCGAGCTGGTTCCCCTGCTGAACAAGGGTGTCGTCGAGCGGCCGGCGGTCACGAACTTCGATCGCTTCGTCGAGGCCGGCCGGGAGTTCTTCCCGCGCTTCGACGAGACGGTCCACGTCGGGTCGATGTACACCGTCCGGGCCGTGCTGCCCGGGGTCGAGGGGACCGATTCGCGGCCGACCCTCGTCCGCCAGGTCGACGATCGGATCATCACGGTGTTCAGCGGCAAGATCGCCACCTGCGTCGGAGCTGCCCTGCAGGTCGCCTCGCTCGTGGACGATCGGCTCTCCGCCAGCGCCTAGGATCTGCCCGGCTCAGGGAGCGTTCGACGGGATCCGGCCCACCGAGACGTCGTCGAGCCAGACGGAGCCGCCGTTGCCACCGACGTCGATCGCGATGCTCGCATTCGTGGCCGGGGCGAACGAGGTCATGTCGAACGAGTAGGGCGCCCAGGCGGTCCCGATCTCGAACACCTTCGAGCCGTTGCCGAGCAGCTGCCCGTCGGCGCCGATGATCCGGATCCGGATGTCCCGGATGGCGGTGCCGCGGGCAGACAGCGTGATCCGGTAGTAGGCGCCCGCCTCGATGGTCAGCCCGGCCTGCTGCTCGGAGACGTCGATCTGGCGGTTGCTGGGCGCGGCGACGTCGATCCGCGCCGAGACCCTGCCGCCACCGGGATTCACGGAATCGGCGACGGTGGTCGCCTGGGCCGGATCGATCACGAGCAGGGCCCACGGCGCTCCGACCCCAGTCTCGAAGCCCGGGTTGACCAGGACGTTCGGGCCGGCCGATGGATTTGCCGAGACCGACGGCGAGGGCAGCGGCGTGGGCGACTCGATCGGGCTCGGGCTGAGGCTGGGCTCGATCGTCGGGCTCGGGCTCGGGCTCGGGCTCGGGCTCGGCGTCGGGGTCGGGGCGACCGTCGGGATCGCCGAGCCGCCGGGTGACGGTCCGGTCAGGAGGTTGGCCATCTCATCGGTGAGTGGCGGAAGCTTGGCGAGTTGCACCAGAACCGAGGCCGCGCCTCGCTGGTATGCAGCCTGGTCGCCGACGAGATGGTTGAAGGTGTCCTGGATCGTGGCTTCCAGGTCCTGGTAGATGGCCAGGAGCTCCGCGCCGACCTTGGCGCCGGCCGGCGACGTCTGGAGCTCCAGCGCGGCGGGGATCCCTGCCTGGGCCTGACCCAGGATCCCGCCCATCGGGATGCGCAGGCTGGCGACGTCCTTCGGCGTCGTCTTGAGCGCTGTCTCCAGACCGGCTCCCAGCTCGTCTAGGTGCCGGTTCACGATGAGCAGCGTCCCAATGGCCGCCGTGTCGACGATGGGCGGCGAGGCCGTCGGACCGGCCGACGGGCTGGGGCTCGGGCTGGCCGGCGGGATGATCGGCCCGCCGGTGAACGCCAGGCGCGACGCGAGCAGGGCCACCACGACCGCCACCGACAGGACGGCCGCCACGACCTCCGGCCCGACGACCGCGGACAGTCCGCCGCCCTCCTGGCGACCGGTCGGTCCGCCGCGCCGGATCGTCGGCTCGCTCATCGGGACGTCGCTCAGGCTCACGTGCCGGCTGCCCGGGCGCGCGGCCGGCGGCGCGAGCCGAACGCGGACTCGAGGTCGATGTCCTCCTGCACGCTCAGCGCCTGGAAGACCATGACGAACTTCGGCCGGCCGGCCGTCTTCTCGGTCACCACGAGCCGGTCGGCGACGACGGTCGCGTCGAGGCCGGCCATCGGGTGCTCGAGCCGGAGGATCCCGGGCGCGATGTCGACCGGCCCGCGGACCTCGAACGTGCGCTTCCGTCGGGCGATCGCGTAGCGGGCGCCGAGCGACAGGTGCACCGAGCCGCCGACGAACACGCCGGTCGCCAGGATCTCCGTCTCGCCGGCCCGGGTCGTGGCGTGACTCGCCGCGGGGGCCGCGGCCGGCTTGGCCGGCGACTGCACCGCGGTCGCCGAGACGGCACCGACCGCCGCGAGGTTCGCGCCCGAGCGGGTTCCGGCCGGCGTGCCGGCCGGAATGACGATCGGGGCCGAGCTGCCGGTCGCGGCTCGGGGGGTCGGCGCCATGGTCACGGCCACCCGGGCCGATCCGTCGAGCGGCGAGCCGCAGGCCTGGCAGGTGTCGAGCCAGCCGCGGCTGCGCTCGCCGCACACGCGGCACCGCCCCGGCGGCGCCAGGGCGATCAGCAGGGGCGCAATCGGACCGAGGAGGAGGCCGAAGGCGAACCAGATCGCGGCGCTCCGCTCGCGGGCGACGGCGAGCCATGCGGACAGGGGCCCGAACACGATCGCCGAGATGACGAACAGGAGCGAGATCGCCAGTTCGATGTTGAACCTCCGCGGCTCCCCGGTTCCGGCAGGGCCACTCATCCTAGCGGCAACCTTCGGAGACGGACAACGATAGGACCTTCGGATGACCGACCGGTGCCCCGGCGCAACGGATAAGGCGCTCCGGTGGCGTTTCGAGCAGTACTAACGGGCTATGAACAACCTGTTTGTTATTGCGACCGCAAGGTAGGCGTCGGTAGACTCCGGAGGTCGGTGGAGGCGTCCGAGGAGGCTCGGAACTCCGGACGGGCAAACGGTCTTATCGTCATCGCGTTTCTTCTGCCCCAGCAGCTCAGGCCCGTCACCCCAGGCGTTCGGTACGCCCGGATCTCCCGAACGGGACGCTCACTCCGACACCGGCGGCCGGAACGGTCGCATCCAGGCGAACGAGGGATGTATCGGCGAGCAGGGTGAGCTGTTCGGGTCGAGCGTCATGCCTCGGGGGAGGGCACAGTGCGGATCACGGTCGTGGGACTCGGGTACGTCGGTCTGGTGACCGCCGCGGGTCTCGCCCGTTGGGATCACGAGGTCGTCGGACTCGAAGCGGACCCGGAACGTCTGACCAGCCTGCTGGGTGGGCAGGTCCCGCTTCATGAGCCCGGTCTCGATGAGCTCGTTCAGACGTATGTCGCCGCGGGCACGCTGAAGTTCAGCGGCCGGTCGGCCGAGGCGATCCCGGGCGCCCATGTCGTCATGGTCGCCGTCGGGACGACCGACGCGGACGGCAACTGGCAGACCGCGACGATCCTGCGGACGATGACCGAGATCGTGCCGCTCCTCGCGGACGACGCCGTGCTCGTCGTTCGGTCGACCGTCCCGCCGGACTTCATCCGCCAGCTCGGCGCGATCGTCGACGAGATCCGGGACCAGGCCGGACGCTCGCGCGTGCCCGTGATGCTCAACCCCGAGTTCACTCGCGAGAGCCAGGCCGTCGCCGACTTCCTCGGACCGGACCGCGTCGTCGCCGGGATCATCCGCGACCCTGACGGCCACGGCGTCCGCACGGTCCGGCGCGTGTACCACCGCGTCGATGCCCCGATCCTCATTCTTCGTGGGGTCGACGCGTCGCTCTCGAAGCTCGGTGCCAACCTCTTCCTGGCCACCAAGATCTCGTTCGCCAACGAGCTCGCCCGCCTGTGCGACGCGTACGGCGGCCGGGTCGACGAGGTCGTCGGCGCGATGGCCTACGACGCCCGGATCGGGGGCAGCTTCCTGAAGGCCGGGGTCGGGTACGGCGGCTCATGCCTGCCGCACCAGGTCACCCAGACAGTCCGTAACGCGACCCGCATCGGGGTCGAGACGCCGCTTCTCGCAGCCGTCGATCAGATCAACCACGATCAGCGGGTCGAGATCGTCGATCGGCTGGCCGCGCTGACCGGCGGCGACGTCGCCGGCCGCAGGATCGCCCTCCTCGGGCTGACGTTCAAGCCGGGCACCGACGACCTCCGCGAGGCGCCCGCGCTGACCGTCGCCGCGCTCCTCATCGCCCGCGGGGCGACCGTGGTCGCGTACGACCCGATGGAGCGGGCGCGGACGCGTGCCGCGGGGATGGTCGAGGGATTGAACGTCGCCGAGTCGGCCATGGCCGCGCTCGACGACGCCGACGCCGCAGCCCTGATCACCGAATGGGCCGAGTTCGCCGGTCTCGATTGGGATGCCGTGGCCGCCGCGATGCGCCAGCCACTCATCGTGGACGGCCGGAACGCCCTCGCCCCGGACGTTCTCGCCCGGGCCGGCTTCACCTACCTCGGCTTCGGCCGGGGCCGGATGGATCCGGAAGAGGTCGGCTCCACGTTCCCGGTCATGACCGGGATGCCCGCGATGGTCGCGGGTCAAACCGCCCCAGCGGCTGCCCTGGGTCTCACTGAGGCCACCGTCCTCGGCGAGTACTGATGGTGCTGGCTGCCGGCGCTGCGATCGCCGGCATCCTCGCCGGGTGGGGTGTCGCATCAGGGCTCCCTGGCCTGCTGGCCAGCGTGCCGGCCGTCCTGATCCTTGGGGCGCTCGTCGCTCAAACGCGCAGCCGAAATGAGGCACCAGGCGAGACGATCGGGCCGGAGGTCTCCTGGCCGGAGATCCATGTCGAGCTCGCTCGATCGCGTCGCCATCACCGTCCGATGGCGATCCTGCGATTCCCGATCGACGCCGATCCGGACGTCGTCGATCGCCTGACGCAGCGATTGCGCCGGTTCGACCGCGCCTGGGTTGCGCACGGCGACCTCATCGTCCTCCTTCCGGAGACCGATCGCCCGGCCGCCGAGCGCCTGGCGGCGCGGGTGGCGTCGCTCGTCGACGCGCACGCGCCGGCCGGGTTGGCCGTGTTCCCGGAGGATGGCGCGACGAGCTCCACGCTGATGGCCAGGCTCTACGGTGCACCGGCCGTTCCGCCGGCGCGGACGACCGTCGACGGCGCGGACGCCGATCTGCCTTGGAACGTCATCGACGTTCGTGCTCGCCTCGTCAGGAGCATCGTGGCGGGTGGCCGTGCGTCACTGCCGTGAGTCGCGGCGCTCCGCTGGATGCCGGAACGGTCCGCAGGGACGGTGGCCCTGCGATTCACACGCGTCCGGCCGATCGATGGCAATGCGGACCTTGAGGAACCCTGCCAAGATCGACGGGCCAGCCCGGGGTTAGGGTCGGGGAGTGAGGGGGTACGACGTGGCGAAGGATCCAACGCGGGGGACTGCCCTGCGCATCGTCGCGCGATTCGGCGGTGCGCTTGCCGCGAGCTTCGTGCTGCTCGTGGTCCTCGGGGCGGCCGTCGCTGCGGCTGCCGACGTCGGTCACAAGGACTTCGCCGACAGCGGCGGCAGCGCCGTCACCGGGTCCAAGCCCGAAAGCAAGCTCTGGTACAACGATGGCTTCTGGTGGGGCGCCCTGCAGCCAACGACCACCGGCGGGCTGTTCATCTTCAAGCTCGATCCGGGCACCGACTCGTGGGTCAGCACCGGGGTCCAGATCGACTCGCGCAGCAGCAATCACCTGCGGGCCGACACCCTGTGGGATGGCTCGAAATTGTACGCGGCGACGCAGATTCAGAACGAGGGCGGCAATACGGGCACAGGCGCCTCGTTCGAGGCTCGGCTCTACCGGTTCAGCTACAACGCCTCGACCGACACCTACACGAAGGACACCGGCTTCCCGGCGGTGATCCGGAGCGGGCTCCAGTCCGAGACCCTGGTCATCGACAAGGATTCGACCAACACCCTGTGGGCGACCTGGACCCAGCCCTCCGGCTCGGACCGGCTCGTCTACACGAACCACACCCTGAACGGCAACGACACCACCTGGTCGACGCCGGCCTTCCTGCCGGTCGGCAGCCAGGGCGTCGGTGTCACGACGGATGCCGACGACATCTCGACGATCATCGCGTTCACGGTCAGCGGCCAGCATCGGATCGGCGTCTTCTGGAGCAACCAGGCCGACAAGAGGGACTACTTCGCCTGGCATGTCGACGGTGCCGCGGACTCCGCCTGGACCGCCGAGACGGCCCTGTCCGGCAGCGGCAGCCAGGCCGATGACCACGTGAACATCAAGACCGACGCGTCCGGGCAGCTCTACGTCGTGGTCAAGACGAGCCTCACCGGCTCGAATCCCCTGATCAAGCTGCTCCGGCGGACGACGGGCGGGACCTGGAACGACTTCGTCGTCGGCATCGACAACGTCGCCAGCAACACGCGCCCGATCCTCGAGCTCGAGGAGAGCGGCTCCGGGAACATCCTCCATGTGTTCATGACGGGGAAGCGGAGCGGGAGCACGACCGGTCAGAGTGGCGGCGACATCTTCGAGAAGTCTTCACCGGTGTCCTCGATCTCGTTCCCGGCCGGCCTCGGCACGCAGGTCATCCACGATGGCTCCAGCACGGGCGACTGCTCCGTCTCGAGTACCAACCCGACCGGCTGCCTGAACAACGTCACCTCGACGAAGCAGAACGTCAACTCGACGACCGGTGTCGTCGTGGCGGCCTTCGACGACAAGGCCGACCGCTACTGGCACAGCACCCAGGTCCTCACGGGTGGCGGCGCTCCGGTGGCCGACTTCAGCGGGACGCCCACGAGCGGGCCACCGGGCCAGACGGTCCAGTTCAGCGACCTGTCGACCAACAGCCCGAACCAGTGGTCGTGGAACTTCGGCGATCCGGCCTCGGGCGGGAGCAACACGTCGACGCAGCAGAACCCGAGCCACACCTATGCCGCGGCCGGCCAGTACACGGTTTCGCTCACCGCCACGAATGGCTCGGGATCATCCAACCCGGCCACGAAGACCAACTACATCACCATCACGAGTGGCGGCGGCGGTTCGACGATCACGCTGGATCCGGTCGCCGACGCCCAGGTGTACTCGTCGTCGACCAGCAAGAACTACGGAACGCTGTCCACCATCCGGGCCAAGGGCGGGACGAGCTCGATCTACCAAAGCTTCCTCCGCTTCAACGTGACCGGTCTCAGCGGGTCGGTGACGGGGGTCAAGCTGCGCCTGTTCGTCACCGACGCGAGCCCGAACACCCAGAGCGTCTATCCGGTCGCCGACACGTCGTGGGGCGAGACGGCGATCACCTGGAACAACGCCCCCGCGATGGGCGGGACGGCGCTCGGAGCCGCGACGGCACCGACCGCGAGCAGCTATGTCGAGATCAACCTGTCGACCGCCGCCGTGACCGGGAACGGCCTGGTCAGCTTCGGGCTCCAGAGCAACGGCACCAACAGTGCGATCTTCAGCAGCCGGGAAGGTGCCAACCACCCACAGCTCGTGATCACCCAGTCGTCCAGCGGCCCGCCCACGGCCGCGTTCACGGCCAGCCCGACCACGACCACGCCCAACACGAGCATCCAGTTCACCGACCAGTCCACCGGCGGCCCGACGACGTGGGACTGGAACTTCGGGGACGGCACGGCCCACGCCTCGACGGCCAACCCGACGCACGCCTACACGGCACCCGGCCTGTACGACGTGACCCTGACGGTGACGAATGGCTCGGGCCCGGGCACGCTCACGAAGAGCGGCTACATCAACGTCGGCAACCCGCCCACGGCGGACTTCACCGCGACTCCGAACAGCGGCAGCGCGCCACTCGATGTGACGTTCGCGGATGCCTCCACGGGCGGCCCGACGAGCTGGGCGTGGGACTTCGACAACAACGGCACCGTCGATAGCACCGTCCAGAACCCGGGGGTCCACCAGTACGCCACCGGCGGCACCTTCACCGCCAAGCTCACGGCATCGAACGTCTACGGCTCGAGCAGCACCACCAAGCAGATCACGGTGACCGGGCCGCCAACGGCCGACTTCAGCGGCACGCCACTCTTCCTGAACCCCAACCAGAGTGTGGCGTTCACCGATCTGACCACTGGCCAGGGCCCGTTCACCTACGCCTGGGACTTCGGCGACTCCGGGACCTCGCCGGCGCAGAACCCGACCCACCCGTACACCGCGGTCGGCGCGTACACGGTCGCCCTGACTGTGACCAACGGCGCCGGGCCGAACACGGCGACCAAGAACGCCTACATCCACGTCGGCGACGCTCCGACGGCCGCCTTCGCGGCGAACCCGGACTCAGGAAACGCGCCGCTGACCGTCAACTTCTCCAACACGTCGTCGGGCACCGGACCGCTGTCGTACGCCTGGGACTTCGACAACAACGGCAGCGTCGACGACACGACGGCGAGCCCGAGCCATGTCTTCGCGGCCGGGTCGTACACGGTCAAGCTGACCGTCTCCAGCTCGTACGGGACCGACTCGGTGACCCACCCGGTCACGGCCACCGGCGGCGGCGGTGGAACGATCACCCTCAACCCCGTCGCCGATGCCATCGTCACCGACAGCAGCGTCAACAAGAACGACGGCGTGGGGGCCCTGATCCGGACCCGGGAGGGCGCGGGGCCCACCGGAGACTACCGCTCCTACCTCCGCTTCGACGTCAGCGGCTTCAGCGGGACCGTTCAGTCGATCAAGCTCCGCCTGTTTGTCGACCCGACCGGATCCAGCCCCGATCAGCAGGGCGTCTACGCGGTGAGCAACACGTCCTGGATCGAGACCGGGACCGGGGGGATCACCTGGGCCAACGCGCCGGCGACGGGCTCCCTGCTCGGTCAGGCGGTCGCCAGCCCGACCGGCTCGTACGTCGAGATCACCCTGAGCAACTCGGCGGTCAGCGGCAACGGGCTCGTCAGCTTCGCGCTCAAGGGGATCAACGGCACGAGCACGGCCAAGAGCGCCTACTTCAACAGCCGGGAGGCGGCTTCGAACCCGCCCCAGCTGGTGATCGTCACCCAATAGCGCCAGGCCGGGTCCAGGTGGTGGACGAGCTCCGGATCGGCGCACGGACGCTCGCGCTGATGACGGGCGACATCACCGCGGTCAAGGCGGACGCCATCGTCAACGCCGCGAACGCCGGGCTGGTCGGCGGCGGCGGCGTCGACGGCGCGATCCATTGGCGTGGCGGACCGTCGATCATGGCCGAGCTGCGCCGCCGCTACCCCGACGGCTGCCCGACCGGTCGGGCAGTGATCTCCGGAGCCGGCGACCTTCCGGCCCGCTGGGTCGTCCACGCCGTCGGGCCGCGCTGGCAGGGCGGCAGCGACGGCGAGGAGGCGCTGCTGAGCGGCGCCTACCGGTCGGCGATGCGCCAGGCGGCGGACGCCGGAGCGCGAACGGTGGCCCTGCCGGCGATCAGTGCCGGGATCTACGGGTACCCGCTGGCCGAGGCGGCGCGCGTTGGTCTCGAGGCCGTCCGCGACCATCTCGGCGGGACGACGGTCGTGGAACGGGCGACGTTCGTGCTGTACTCGGTCGACACGCTCGAGGTCTTCGAGCGGGCGCTCGACCGGCTGGCTGGCGATCCGGTCCAGGGCTGATTGCCGCACACGTTGTTGACCTTGCCCCTGGGGGGCGGCACGTGGTTGCCATCTACCAACCCCCGTGGTCGTAAGCGCAGGATCCGGCCATTGCCGCCAAGGAATCCGGCATGCAGCCGGCCTCGACCACGCTCGGTGCGGCCCCAACCGGGCCTGATTCCGATCGCGAGCGACGCCCACCACCACTCCGGTTAGTAGATGGCGAGAATCGCCGTCGGCTCGAGCCGGCCTATGGCGCGCCGACGACCCGGTTCGGCGCCTGCCGCGGATCCGGGCCTGGCCGGCGTCCCGCCGGGCCAGGGAGCGTCCCGCCGGGCCAGGGAGCGTCCCGCCGGGCCAGGGAGCGTCCCGCCGGGCTACGTCAGCGTCTCGCCAGGCTCGAGGGCGTGGACCGTCACCCCGCTGAGGCGGCGCGTCTTCAGCTCGGCCGACAGCTCGGCCGGCGTGCCCGCGAGGATCGGGAAGGTCCCGTAGTGAATCGGCAGGACGTGCTTCACCCCGAGCAGGTCGACCGCCAGCGCCGCCTCGCGCGGGCCCATCGTGAAGTGGCCGCCGATCGGGAGGAGCGCGATGTCGGGCTTGTAGAGCTCGCCGATGAGCCGCATGTCGCCGAAGACGGCCGTATCGCCCGCGTGGTAGAGCCGGAACCCGTTCTCCATCTCGATCACGAACCCGGCCGGCTCGCCAAGGTAGAGCGGCACGCCGCCGTCCGGGTTCCAGTCGCCGGCTGAGTGATCCGCCTGGGTCATCGTCACTCCGAGACCCGCCGCCGAGACCGTGCCGCCCTTGTTCATCCCGATCGTGGCGTCAGCGCCACCCGGCAGCCGGCGGGCGAGCCAGAGGCTCATCTCGTGGATGCACGGCCAGGCCGGCTGGAGGCGGCTGGCAATCGAGACCGCCTCGCCCATGTGGTCACCGTGGCCGTGGGTGACGAGCAGCAGGTCGCAGCGCTCGACCTGGTCGGCCGGCTTCGGGCTGAGCGGGTTGCCGAACCACGGGTCGATCAGGATCGTCTTGCCGCCCGGTGAGGTCACCTCGACGCAGGCGTGGCCGTACCAGGTGATGCTCGTGTCGCGCCCGAGTGCCATGGGTCACCTCCGCGCCGCCCATCGTAGCCCGCGTCGGCGTCCCCCGGGGTCCGAGGCTACACTCGGAGCGTGCCTGCCCAGCGGATCGCGGAGAACCTGGCGTTCATCAACTGGACGGTGCTCGCCGCGCTCGGGCTGGGGGCCTTCGCGGCCGTCGTGCTGGCCCGGCTCCGGACCGATGCGACGCGTGGCTACCTGGCCTTCACGTCGGCCTGTGCGGCCGGCTTCGGGCTGCTGGCATACCTGTCCGATTCGGCCCTGCCGACGGTCGTCGGCGGAACGGCCGCGGTCCCGATCGACCCGACCTGGGACGGCGCGCGGCGAGCCTGCCTCCTCGGCTTCACCGTCGTCGCCGCGACGTACACGGTCGTCCTTGCCCGAGGCGGCCGTGCGCCGTGGCTCGGGATCGCCGGGGTGGTGGTCGGGGCCGGCGCCTTCGTGTTCGGCGCGCTGGGCTGGGGCGGTGGCTTCCCGACGCTCGTGGCACTGCTCGGCCAGAGCCTGCTCCTCGCGGCGGCCACCGGCGGGGTCTTCGCGGCGATGATCCTGGGCCACTGGTACCTCGTGACCCCGAAGCTGCCCGAGGGCCCGCTGGTGCTGTTCGCGCGCCTGCTCCTGGCGATCGTCGCGCTCCAGCTCGTATTCTTCGTCGTCTCGGTCGCGCTCGGTGGTGGCTCGGGGGGCGGGCCGTTCGCGCCGCTGACCGGGCCGTGGGCCCTGTTCGTCTGGCTGCGGCTCGTCGTCGGGCTGGTGTTCCCGCTCGTCGTGTCGTGGGCGGCGATCCAGACCGCCCGGACGCGGTCGATGGAATCCGCCACCGGGCTGCTGTACATCAACGTCGGGGTCATCGCCGCGGCCACGATCGTCGCCGCCGGGCTGTACTTCGGCGCGGGCCTGCTGGTCTAGGAGGAGGTCGGATCGCATGAGCACCGCGCGCGGCTACGTCCCGAGCGTCGTGGACCGCGACTGGATCGAGTCGCTGGCGGAGCCGCTCCTCCCGTCGCTCGCCGCTCTCGAGGCGGCCGCGGAGCCGGAGTCCATCCCGATCCTCGATCGCGAGGCCGGCCGCGTCCTGTCCGTCCTGGCCGCCGGCCGCGCGCGGATCGTCGAGGTCGGCACGGCGATCGGCTACTCGACGCTGTGGCTGGCGCTCGGCCAGCCGGCGGACGGGACGATCGTGACGATCGACCCGGACCGTTCGCGAACCGAGCGAGCCCGGGCGTGGTGGCGCGCGGCCGGGATCGCCGACGAGCGGATCACCGTCGTGAATCGCCCGGCCCTCGAGGCGTTCGCCGCCGGGTCGTCGGAGGCGGCCCTCGCCGGACCCTTCGACCTCGTCTTCATCGACGCCCTGAAGGAGGAGTACCAGGCGTACGTCGAGGCGCTCGTCCCGCGACTGGTCCCGGGCGCCCTGGTCGTGGCCGACAACGTCCTCTGGTCGGGGCAGGCGTCGGGCGACCGTCCGAACGCGCGCGGCAGCGCGACGGCGAGCCTCCAGGCGTTCGACCGGGCGATGCTCCGCGATCCGCGCTTCAGCGCGACGATCCTGCCGGTCGGCGACGGGCTCCTGATCGCCGGCTACCGCGGCTGATGGCGATGCGGCTGCGCGTCCGCCTGTTCGCCGTCCAGCGCGAGCTCGCCGGCACGCGCGAGGTGACGCTCGAGCTGCCGGACGGCGCCACGATCGAGGATGGCTGGCGCGCGCTCGTCGACTGCTTCCCGGTCCTCGCCCCGGGCCGTCCGTCGGTCCGCTTCGCGCGGAACGGGGAGTACGCCGACCCGACCACGACCCTGGCCGACGGCGACGAGCTCGCCTGCATCCCTCCGGTCAGCGGGGGTGGCGAGCATGGGCCGACGATCCGGGTCATCCAGCTCCGGGGCGAGGCCTTCCCGACCGGGCTCGGCGAGGAGCTCGGGGCGAAGCTGGCGACCCCGGCCGATGGCGCGGTCGTCGTCTTCGCCGGGCGCACCCGGGAGACGCCCGGGAGTCCGGCCCCCGGCCAGGAGGCGGAGGCCGCCCGCCACGCCGGTCGCCGGGTCGAGGGGCTCGACTACGAGGCGCACGAGCCGATGGCCGAGGCGATCCTGAGCCAGATCGCCGATGAGGTCGCCGAGCGGTTCGACGTGCTCCGGCTGGCCATCGTCCACCGCACCGGGTCCGTCCCGCTCGGAGAGGTGAGCATCCTCGTGGTCGCCGCGGCGCCGCATCGCGACGCGGCGTTTGCCGCCGCGCGCTACGCGATCGACGAGACGAAGGCGCGCGCGCCGATCTGGAAGGCCGAGCAGTTCAGCGACGGCCACGTCTGGATCGGGACGCCCGCCCGGACGTCCGCCGGACCGGAGTCGGAGGGAGCGTGAAGGCCTACCTCAGCGTCGACATGGAGGGGATCGCCGGGATCAGCCACCCGGGCCCGACCGGGCGCGACGACCACGAGTACGCGACGGCCGTCGAGCTCATGACCGGCGAGGCGAACGCCGCCATCGCCGGTGCCTTCGACGGCGGGGCGACCGACGTGCTCGTCAACGACAGCCACGGCGCGATGCACAACCTCAGCGCCGTGCAGCTCGATCCGCGGGCCGTCCTCCTGCAGGGCCAGAAGGTCTGGTCGATGGTGGCCGGCGCTGGACCCGACCGTGGGTTCGGGGTCGCCCTGTTCGTCGGCTACCACGCCCGGGCGGGCAACCCGCAGGGGACGATCGCACACACGTACTCCTCCCGGCCGGTGCGCTCCACGCTCAACGGCAACCCGGCCGGCGAGGCCGCGATCAACGCGATCGCGCTCGGAGCGTGGGGCGTGCCCGTCGGCCTGATCGCCGGCGACGACGTCCTCGCCGCCGAGATGGCGGACTGGTTCCCGTGGGCGGAGCGGGTGGTCGTGAAGGAGGGCTTCGGCCGGCACGCCGCGGCGTCGGTCCACCCGACGGTCGCCCGTGAGCGGATCCGGGCCGCCGCCGAGCGCGCGGTGCGGCGGGCGATCGCGGGCGAGCTGCGTCCCCTCGTGCTCGACTTGCCGTACGTGATCGAGGTGACCTACCAGAACGCGCTCCAGGCCGATTACGCCTGCCTGGTCCCGGGGGCGGAGCGGGTCGGCGACACCGGTGCGCGGTTCAGCTCGGACGATCCGGTGCTCGCCTATCGCGGGTTCCTGGCGGGGCTGCGCCTGGCCGGGCTGGTCGACTGACCCGCGGCCCCGGGAGCGGCGCCAGCCACCCGTCGGGCCCGGTCCGCTTGGCTATGCTTCGCGCGCGGACGCCCGTCCCGTCGCTGGCCGGTCCTAGGAGGTGAGCATGTCGAACCCGGAGCCCGACGTGGAGCGACCCTCGAACCCTGGGGGCCACTCCAACTCGTACAACATCTTCATCCTCGTCCTGACCGTGCTCTCGCTCGTGATCATGGTCCTGCTGATCCTGCCGCTGGCACCACAGGAGATCGAGCTCCTGAGCCTCTACGACAACGCCATCTGCATCATCTTCCTGTTCGATTTCGCGCTCAACATGAGCCGGTCGCACCCGAAGCGCGACTACTTCATCGGTCGTCGTGGCTGGCTCGACCTGATCGGCTCGATCCCCAGCTTCGGCGTCTTCCGGTTCGGTGGCCTGCTCCGCCTCGCCCGACTCAGCCGGCTGGCGCGGATCACCCGGCTGCTGCGTGGCGACAGCAAGAAGCAGCTCGTCGAGGACATCGTCCGCAACCGCGGCGAATACGCGGTCTTCATCACCCTGCTCTCCGCGTTCATCGTCCTCGTCGCGGCGAGCATCCTCGTGCTCCAGTTCGAGAGCTACTCCTCGGATGCGAACATCACCACCGGCGGCGATGCCCTGTGGTGGGCGCTGGTGACGATCACGACCGTCGGCTACGGTGACTTCTTCCCCGTGACGTTCCTCGGCCGGGTCACGGGCGTCTTCGTGATGTTCGCCGGCGTCGGGATCATCGGCGCGCTGGCCAGCATCCTGGCCAGCATCCTCGTGCCGCAGCCGAAGGAGAATGCCGAGGCGGCAGCCACGCCGGGCGGTCCCGGGAGCGTCGCCCTGCTGGACGAGCTGACCAGCATCCGGACCGAGCTCGCCGCGCTGCGTGAGAGCGTGGCGGCCGATCGGACCGCCTGAGCGGCTTGGCGCCCCGCGTCCCGGGCCACGGCCGGTGGCCGGCGTCCGTATCCTTGGGCGACGAACCGTCCCGCCGGAGCCCGTCGCCCGGCCGCCCAGGGAGGACCGCGTGACGCCCGCCTCGCAGCCCCCCGCGCCACGACCCCGCCCGCGGGCGCTCGGGCTGCGGATCGGCCTCCTCGAGCCCGGCCCGACGAACTCGATCGTCGACGTCGCGAACGTCACCGTCGGGCACGCGACGGTCTGGCGCGACGAGCCGGCGCCGCCGGGCGGTCGAGGGGTCGCCCGAACCGGCGTGACCGCGATCGTGCCGTTCCGTCCCGACGAGCTGTTCGAGGCCCGGGTTCCCGCCGGCGCGGCGGTCCTCAACGGGGCCGGGGAGGCGATCGGGATCACGACGATCCGCGAATGGGGGGTCATCGAGTCGCCGATCCTGCTGACGAGCTCGATGGCGATCGGCCGGGTGTACGACGCGACGGTCGCGATGCTCGTCGGACGGATCCCCGGCGCCGGGATCGACGACGCCCTCATGCCGGTCGTGGCCGAGTGCGACGACGGCGACCTCAACGATTCGCGCACCGTCCAGGTCGACACTGCCGACGTCGTCCGCGCGATCGACGGGGCGACCGGTTCGGAGGTGGGTCCGCCGGCACTCGGAGCCGTCGGCGCCGGAACCGGCATGACCTGCTTCGAGCTCAAGGGCGGGATCGGCACGGCGTCACGGCTCGTCCGGCCCGTCCAGCGCGACGGAGGCGCGCGCGACGGCTCCGCCGAGGCATACACCCTCGGCGTGCTCGTCCTGGCCAACTTCGGCTGGCTGGAGCGACTCACGATCGACGGGGTCGCCGTCGGCCGGGCCCTCGCCGCGGAGGGCTGGCCGCGCGTCGGCTCAGCGCGCGCCGATTCGGTGACCGCGGGCCCGGCGCGCGAGCGAGGAAGCTGCGTCGTCGTGCTCGCCACGGACGCGCCGCTCCTCCCGCACCAGCTCGAGCGGCTCGCCCGCCGGGCCGGGCTCGGGCTGGGGCGAACCGGATCCACCGCCGGTCACGGCTCGGGTGAGATCTTCCTCGCCTTCTCGACCGGCGGACGGATCCTCCGCGCGTCCGACGATCCGGTCGTCTCGGTTCGCCATCTCCACGACGCGTACCTCGATCGCCTGTTCATGGCCGCGGTCGAGGCGACCGAGGAGGCCGTGATCGACGCGCTGTTCGTCGCCGACACGGTGACCGGCCGGGCGGGCTGGACGGTGCCCGGCCTGCCCGTGGATCGGGTCCTCGAGCTCGTCGCCGCGGGTGGGCGACCGGCATGAGCGGACCCGGCGACCTCGGCCCGATCGACCGCCTCGTCGACCTCGCCGAGACGCTCGCCGGCGCGTGGGGCGCCCGCGCCCGGCTGTGCACGACCGGCGGCCAGGAGCGGGCGCTCCTCCGGATGTTCGGGGTGACCGGGCTCGACCGCTCCGGGCGGCCCCTGGCTGCCGAGGTGGTCGACCGCTATGTGGGCGGCCGGCCCGATCGACTGGCCGGCGGCGTCGTCCTGCCGTTCGCCGCCGCCCTGCTCGAATACGAAGTCACCCCGCAGGAGCTCGCGCTCGACGTGGCCTCGGGCGCCGTCGACCTCGGCCTCGAGGCCGAGGTCCTGCGGGACACGGAACGGCGCGCCGCGGTCGAGGTCATGGCCCGTGCCCTCGGCCAGTCGGCGCTGGAGCGGATCGACGCCAACCGGACCGCCCGCCTCGAGCTGCTCGCCGTGATCGGCGACGCCGACAAGCCGTGGATCGGGGCGCCGCTCGCGGCGACCAGCGTCGGCACCGGCACGAAGGAGGCGGTCGCGCTGGCGACGGCCGGGGTCGACGTCGTCCAGGTCAGCGTCCCGGCCATCCGCGAGCTCGCCGAACGCCTCCATGACGAGGGTGTCGACGTCCCGTTCTGGCGACCCCGATCGGTCGCGGGCGGTGCCGCGGCAGCCGAGCCCGCCGCCGAGCCGGCTCCGGCGGGCAGCCAGCGCGGGCTCGCCGAGCTGCGCCAGGCGGTCGACGCCGCGGCCGCCGAGCGACGCGCCTACGCCCGCCTGGCGACGGTCGGGCTGCCGCTGGCGGCCCCCGAGCAGGCCGTCGTCGCCGCGTTCGAGCGGATCGACGTCGTGGCCGCCGACGTCGTCGCCGAGATCGTCGACGGCAACGTCGACCCCGATCGCGCCCTCGCCGACCACGCCTTCGCGCACCGCGTCCTGGCCCGATCGGGCGCCACGGTGCTCGTCGGGGCCGGCCCGCTCGTCGTCGCCCCCGACCTCGCCCGCGGCGTGCCCTCCGATGCCACGACCCGGGCCGGGCGGGCCCTCGCGCTGCAGATCGTCGGGGTGATGCTGGCCCGCCTCCATGGCGTGCCGGCCGGCCGGATCCTCGTCGGCGGCCTGCCGCACTGGCTGCTCGAGGAACGCGGCCCGACCGCCGCGGCGATCGCCCAGGTCGCCGTGCGACGCGCCGTCCTGCCCGACCACCTGCTGGCGTTCGACGAGCCGGCGGCCGGCACCCGCGCCGCGACGGCCTGGCCGGCGATCCTCGGGACCGTCCTGCCCGTGGCGGCGCCGACGGGCCTCGTCCTGCGCTCCGCCCGCGCCGACGGCATGGCCGAGGTCGTTGCCGCGACGCGCGCGGCGGCCGCCGTGTCCCAGGAGACCGCCGCGTCGCTCGGGCCGCTCCGTCCGCGTGGCCCGGCGCTGACGATGGCGCGCGCGACGGTCGCGGCCGCCGTGGCGACCCTGGAGCGCGTCGGCGGGAGCGGCTGGCCGTCGATCCTCGGCGAACCGATCGCCGGTGGGCGCCGGGGCCGGCTCGGAGCGGACGCGGTCGTCGAGCGAGGCGAGGCGTTCGATCCGCTCGCCAACGGCGACGCCGTGCGCAGATGACCACGGTCGACCCGCTCGGCTACGGCGCGACGAGCTTCTGGCTCGAGACCTGCGACGACGACCTCACGCCCCGGCCGCAGCTCGACGGCTCCGCCGATGCCGACGTCGCGATCCTCGGCGCCGGGTACACCGGGCTGTGGACGGCGTACGAGCTCCTCCGCCGCGAGCCCGGGCTGAAGGTCACCCTCGTCGAGCGCGAGATCGCCGGGTTCGGGGCCTCGGGTCGGAACGGCGGCTGGTGCGCCGCCGGTCTCCAGGTCTCGTCGGCCAACCTGGAGCGGCGGTTCGGGCGCGCCGGCATGACGGCGATCGAGGACGCCGTCGACAGCGGGGTCGACGAGATCGGGCGGTTCTGCGCGGACGAGCAGGTCGACGCGGGCTACGTCAAGGGCGGCAGCCTCGTCGTCGCCCGCGGCCCCAGCCAGCTGCCGGCGCTCGAGGCCCACTGGGCGGGTATCGTCGCAGCCGGCCGGGCGGACCACTACGAGAAGCTCGACGCGGACGCCGCCGCCGAGCGGGTCCGCGTGGAGGGCGCGCTCGGCGGGGTGTTCGGCACGCAGTACGCCTCGATGCACCCCGGGCGGCTGGTCCGCGGCCTGGCCCGGGCGGTCGAGCGGCGGGGCGGGACGATCCACGAGCGGACCGCGGTGCTCGACGTCGAGCCGGGCGCGGGGAGCGGGCGGCTCCGGCCGGCGTTGCGGACCCAGCGGGGCGAGCTCCGTGCCTCGACGGTCGTCCTGGCCGGCGAGGCGTACCTGACCCAGCTCCGACCGTGGCATCGCGCGCTGCTGCCGACCTACTCGCTGATCGTCCTGACCGAGCCGCTCAGCGACGCCCAGTGGGCCACGATCGGCTGGCGCAACCGGGAGTGCGTCGCGTCGTACCGGCTGTCCATCGACTACCTGACCCGGACGGAGGACGGCCGGATCCTGTTCGGCGGGCGGGGTGCGCCGTACCGCTACGGGTCGCGGATCGAGCCCGCCTTCGATCGCGACGAGCGGACGCACGCGATGCTGCGCCGATTCGTCGAGGCGTGGTTCCCGAGCCTTGCCGGGGTTCGCTTCAGCCATGCCTGGGGCGGCCCGCTGGGGTTCCCGCGGGATTGGCTGCCGACGTTCGCCTACGACCCGCGGACCGGGATCGCCTCCGCCCGGGGCTACACCGGCCACGGCGTCGCGACCGCCAACCTGGCCGGCCGGGTGCTCGCCGACCTGATCACCGGGCGGGCATCCGAGCTGACCGAGCTGCCGCTCGTGGATCACCGGTCGCCGAACTGGGAGCCCGAGCCGCTCCGCTGGCTCGGCGTGCGCTACGTGCAGGAGGCGCTGCTGCGGGTGGACGCCCGCGCCGAACGCACCGGGCGGCCGCCGTCCGGCCGGAGCCTGGCGGAGCGGCTCGCCGACCACTGACCGGCGGGTCGGACGCGGCCGGCGATCCGCGCCGGCGCCCGGCAAGGACCGATCTCGGCGGTCAGCCGGCCGGTGCGGCCACGTGGTCGGACCAGCGGTGCTCGGGCTCGTAGCCCAGCAACCCGCGCGCGCGGTCGATCGCGAGGAGCGTTTCCCGGCCGCTGACCGCCCGCCGGAGCGGCACGCCCGGGAAGACCTCCGCCATCAGCTCGGCGCTCGGCCGGGTCATCACCGTGTCGGCTGCCGCCACGATGCAGACCTCGGACCCCGCGACGTCCGCCTCGAGCCCGCGTCGGACGGCCTGGGCGACGTCGCGCACGTCGACGTAGCCCCACAGGTTCCAGCGGCGGATCGCCGGGTCGTCCCAGAACCCGGGGAAGGCCGCGTAGTCGTCGGGCTCCATGATGTTCGAGATCCGCAGCCCGACGAAGGGCACCCCCGACCGACGGGCGAACTGGCCGGCGAGCGTCTCCCCGGCGAGCTTCGACAGGGCGTACGACGTCTCCGGGCGCGGCTCGATCGACTCGTCGATCGGCGCGAACAACGGCGGCGTGTCGAAGGGCAGCCCGAGGACCGTCTCGCTCGACGCCCAGACGACGCGCCGGACCCCGGCGGCGACGGCCGCCGCGAAGACGTTGTAGGTCGACAGGATGTTGATCCGGAACGTCTCGCCCTCGGGCCGCAGCCCGGGCGCGGGGATCGCGGCGAGATGGACCGCGGCGTCCGCGCCACGGAACACGTCGTGGGCCTGGCCGAGGTCGGTCAGGTCCGTCACCACGCACAGCCCGAAGTCGCTGCCGTCGTGGGCCAGGTCGACGTTGAGCACGTCGTGTCCGCGCTCACGCAGGTCGCGCACGACCCACCGACCGGCCTTGCCGCTGCCACCGGTGACGACGACCCGCATCTCAGCCCCCGGCGACGGCCGGGATGACGTGGATCGTGGCGTCGGGCCCGACCGCGTGGTCGAGGGACGCGGCGCGATCGCCGTCGACGAACACGTTGATGTAGTCGCGGATGGCGGGGCCCGAATCGCACAGCCGATCGGCGATCCCCGGCCAGCGCGCGTCGAGCGACGCGATCACCTCGCCCACCGTGGCCCCGGGCACGGTCGTGCGGCGCTCGACCCCGGGGACGAGGGCGGCCAGCGAGCGGGGCAGGATGACGGCCGCCATCGGGCTCAGACGACGACCGCCTCGACCGACCAGATCGGCGGCAGAGTGGCGGCGACCTCGGTCCAGGTCGCGCCCTCGTCGGCGCTCCCGTACAGCTGGCCGGTGCTGGTCCCGAAGTAGACGCCGACCGGGTCGAGCGCGTCGCGGGCCATCGCCTCGCGCAGGACGCCGACGTAGGCATCGCGTTGGGGCAGCCCGGCGTCGCCTCGCGTCCAGTGGTCCCCGGCGTCGTTCGTCCGCCACACGGCGGCATGGCCGTCGGGCATGAGCCGGCCCTCCTCCGGCGGGGTGAGCGGGATGACCCAGGCGGTGTCCGGGTCGCGGGGATGAGCGACCATCGGGAAGCCGAACTCGCTCGGCAGGCCGGCCGAGATGTCCTGCCACGTCCGGCCGCCGTCGTACGAGCGGTACTGGCCGCAGTGGTTCTGCTGGTAGAGCCGCTCCGGGTCGCCGGCGGCCATGACGAGCTTGTGGACGCATTGGCCGGTCTCGGGGTGCGGATCGGGCAGGAAGTCGGCCCGGACCCCGTCGTTGCGCGGCTCCCACGTCGCGCCACCATCGCGAGTCTCGAACGTCCCGACGGCGGAGATCGCGACCCACATCCGGCGGGGATCGGTCGGGTGCGGGACGATCGTGTGGAGGATCAGGCCGCCGGCGCCGGGCTGCCACGTCGGCCGGCTCGGATGGTTCGTCAGGCCCTCCACGTGGGCCCACGTCCGGCCGCCGTCGTCGCTCCGGAAGAGCCCCGCGGGTCCGACCCCGGCGAACACGGATCCATGCGCCGCGGTGACGTTCCAGACGGCCGTGATCTTGGGACCGTCGGCGCCGTACGTCAGCCCCTCGCTCGACTGGGTCCAGGTGGCGCCGAGGTCGTCGCTCCGGAAGACCGTCGGGCCGTACCACGGTGAACCGCCGCCGGCGTACAGGGCGCCCGTGTCGGGGTCGCGGCTGATGTCCTGGATCGGGTAGCCCTCGCACGACGGCCCGCGGACGGTCCACGCCCGGCGGCGCGGGTCGGACTCGAGGACGAAGGCACCCTTCTTCGTCCCCACCAGCAGGAGGATCCGTTCGGCCATGTGCGCCACCTCGGCTCGCGGGACGGGACCGTACGCCGTCGCCGGCTCCTAGGGTAGCCCGGCTCGGGCGTCGGGGTCGGCCGTCCCGGGCCGGGCTCGTCCGGTCCTCCCGGACCCGCGGTCGGGCCCGGTTCTTCGGCGGATGGTCCGCCATCGGGCTGCGGGCAGGGCGTCCGGCGGCCCTCAGCCGTCCCGGCCGCTAGAATCGCGCTGATGGATCCGACCGATCAACCGTCACCCGGCCGCCACCGCAGCCGGATCGGCGTCCTGGCCGGGGCGGCGGTGGCCCTCGCCGGGATCGCCCTGATCGGTGGCGGGCTCGCCACGCGCGGGCAGCCGGCGCCGACGCCGTCCGGCACCAGTGCGCCAATCGAAAGCGCGAGCCTCGTCCCGTCTCCCGGGTCGGCCGCCTTCGGTTACCTCGTTCTGCCATCCGACCTCGCGGATCGGGCCGCCAAGGCGGCCAAGGGGCTCGAGCCGTGGGCGAGCGCCGAGGCCGACCTCGTGGACGGCGCAGAGGCCGCGCTCAAGGTTCAGCCGCAACCCGCGGTCAACCTGGACATCCCCGGCACCGAGGGTCCGTTCGTGGACGACACGGCGACGGCCTACGGTCTCGCCCTGAGCTACGCCGTCACCGGCGATGTCCGCTTCGCGCAGGGCGCCAGGACGTACATCAACGCCTGGGTCACGACGACGAAGGCCCTCGTCCACGCGTGCCAGAACGACGGGAGCTGTCAGACGTCGCTCATCGTGGGTCGCGTCGTACCCGGTTTCGTGTTCGCGGCGGACCTGATCCGGCCGTCGGGCGTCATGAGCTCGAGCGAGGACGCCGCATTCCGGACGTGGCTCCGCGACCTGATCCTGCCGGGTCTGTCCTCCCGCCTCAACAACTGGGGCGACGCGGGGACGTTCTCGCGGGCCGTCATCACCGACTACCTCGGTGATGCCGCCGGGTTCAGCCAGGCGCTCGCCGACTGGCGCAGCCGGATGGACCTCGTCGCCGCCGACGGGCACATCCCGGAGGAGGTCCGGCGCGGGAGCTCCGGCATGTCGTACACGCAGGAGGCGCTCCAGTACAAGGTCGCGGTGGCGCGCCTGGCCGAGCTCCGCGGCGTCGACCTGTGGTCGTACGTGGGCGCCCAGGGCGCGACCCTCCGCGACGCGATCGGCGTCCTCCAACGCTACTGGTTCGACCCGGCCGCGTGGCCGTGGGATCCGGCGGTCACGGTGCCGTCGCCGAGCCCGATGTGGGAGATCGTCTACCAGCACTGGCAGGATCCGAGCTGGCCGAAGATCTTCGCTGCGGACCGGCCGTTTGGGGCCAAGGCCCACTCGGCGATCCGCTGGACGACCCTGACGAACGGGATCCCGATCCCCTGATCGTCAGCCGACTGGATCCCTGAGGCCGCGCCGCGCCGACGCGGCTGCGCGGGGTCAGAAGCGGGCGCTGGCGACGACGGACAGGATCGGGCCGAGGACGATGGCGGCGATGACGATGACCGTCACGACGATCGCCAGCCGGTTCGACACCTTCACCCGGCGATCATAAGCCGGCCCGCCCGACGCGCTCGGCCGGAGGGTCGGGGCGGCCGTCGCAACGTCGACCCGGTGACGGCCCGCTCGGCGTACTCTCTGCCGCGATCGGTCCATCGTCCCACGAGGTCGCCGTGCCCACCGACGCCGGTCATCGCCGCGGCCGCCGTCCGCCGCCGGGGCTCGGCCGGCTGCCCTGGCGTGTGGTCGAGAACCCGTTCGCGCCGGTCGAGATCCTGAGCGCAGACCAGGTCGAGGCGATCCACCGGGCGTCGCTCCGGATCCTCCGCGAGATCGGGGTCGAGGTCCTCGGCGCCCGGGCGGTCGACGTCCTCGCCCGGGCAGGCGCCAGCGTCGATCGGTCGACCGGGCGGGTCCGCCTCGACGACGGCCTCGTCGAGGCGCTCGTCGCCCAGGCGCCGGCCGAGTTCACCCTCCATGCCCGCAACCCCCTCCGCGACGTCACCTTCGGCGGTCGGCGGGTGGTGTTCTGTGCCGTCGGCGGCCCGGCGTTCGTGACCGACCTCGACCGTGGCCGTCGGCCGGGCACCTCTCGCCGACCTGGTCGACTACGTCAAGGTCATCGCCGGGCTGGACATCCTCCACCAGGAAGGGGGCGGGCCGCTCGAACCGACCGACATCCCGGTCCCGATCCGGCACCTCGAGATGTACCGCGCCCTCGCCACCCTGCTCGACAAGACGTGGCATTGTCTCGGCTCCGGCCGGATCGTCGTCGACGACGCGATCGAGCTGACCTGCCTCGTGCGCGGCATCGACCGCGACGAGCTCGTCCGCCGCCCGAGCCTGATGACGATCATCAACACGAACTCGCCGCTCCGCCTCGACGGGCCGATGTCCGATGGGGTCATCGAGCTGGCCGGCCACGGCCAGGCCGTGGTCGCCACGCCGTTCACCCTGGCCGGGGCGATGAGCCCCTCCTCGCTCGCCGGGGCGCTCGCCCAGCAGAACGCCGAGGCGCTGTTCGTGATCGCCCTGGCCCAGGCCGTCCGGCCCGGGGCCCCGGTCGTGTACGGCGGGTTCACCTCGAACGTCGACATGCGCACGGGATCGCCGGCGTTCGGGACGCCCGAGTACGTCAAGGCGGCCTTCGCGACGGGACAGCTCGCTCGCCGTTACGGGCTTCCGTGGCGGTCGTCGAACGTCACCGGCTCGAGCGTCGTCGACGCCCAGGCGGCCTACGAGTCGGAGATGGCCGTGTGGGGCGCGGTCATGGGCGGGGTGAACCTGCTCTACCAGGGCGCCGGCTGGCTCGAGGGTGGACTGACCGCCTCGTTCGAGAAGCTCATCGTCGACGCGGAGATCCTGCAGATGATGGCCGAGGTGCTCGTCCCGTTCGCGGTCGACGAGGCCAGCCTCGCGGTCGACGCCCTGGCCGATGTCGGGCCGGGCGGCCACTTCTTCGGCTCGGCTCATACCCTCGAGCGGTACGAGAGCGCGTTCTACCGGCCCCTGCTGTCGGACTGGCGGAACTTCGAGACCTGGCAGGAGGACGGGGCCCGGACCGCGACGGAGCGCGCGAACGGGATCTGGAAGCAGCTCCTCGCGGCGTATGTCGAGCCGGCGCTCGATCCGGCGGTGCGCGCCGAGCTCGACGCGTTCGTGGTCCGGCGGACCGCCGAGATCGCCTCGGCCGGCTGAGCCGCGCAGCGCCGGCGCCCCGCTGCCGGGGCAGTGGCCGCGACGCGGCCGGATCTCCGTTCAGGCGGTCGGCGCCGTCGGGGACCCGGCGGCGGGACCCACGTAGCGCGAGCCGGGCCGGAGCGCGCGGGCGGTGACGATGCCCATCACCAGGGTCCCGACATAGAACGCCAGCTCGGGGACCTCACCGAGCTCCACGGTCCGCTCACCCGCGTCCGGCAGGAGCACGAGCCGGATGGCCCGGTAGGCGAACGGCAGGAAGAACAGGACGATGAGGCACAGTGGCGGCACGAGCAGCGGGTCGAGCCAGCGCGCGGTCCGAGCCCGCACCGACGGCATCAGCCAGAGGAGCGGCAAGAGCAGGCCGTACAGGCCGGCCAGCATCTCGCCGAGATTGAACAGGCGCTGGATCGCCGAGATGTTGTGGAGGTTGGACTCGCCCTGGTGGTTGATCGTGTCGAGCTGCTCGGGCGTGGCGAACCCGAGGATCCGCTGGCCCCACGAGATCTCCTCGCCCGCGGCGAGGAATGCGCCGACGGCGACGACCACGTAGATCGCGCTCAGCCCGTGTCGCCCCGCGGCCCGGGCCCGGAGCGCCGCGACCGCGAATGCCCCGGACGCCGCGAGGATGGCGAAGAACTGCGCCCACTCGATCGGGTGGTCCTCGTCTATCAGGTCGTGGAACAGCGCGTCGCTCAGGGCGCCGATGACCAGCATTGCGACCATCAGGACGAGCGGGGCGGCGAGGAGCAGCCAGGCGATCCAGGACGCGATGCCCCAGCTCCGGGAATCGCGGTCGACGGCGCTGACGGCCCGCGCGATCGGGGATGCGGATCTGGTCACCCGGACCTCCGCAGGGACGACTGGTTGAACGGAACGATAGCCGTCCCGGATGGCCGTTGCCGCGGGAATCCGTCGGCCGGGACGGCTACTGGACGTTGACATCGGGCGTTTGTACGTGGGGCGTTCCAACCAGCGGAGAACCGGTGCCGATCGGTCGTCCCGGCGACGAATCCATCCCGCGCCGTGCACGCGACGGGATGAAGTTGGCCGTGCCGACCCTTGTCGGCGCTCGCACTCGGGCTTCCTGCGTCCGTTTGAACGTGGGGTGTACCGGGCGGGTGGCGCGCCTCGTCGTGGGCGGTCCCGAGGGTGACGTGGCCCCGGCGCCTCGCGTCAAGGTCGCGGCGGCGCCTCGCGCCCGGCGCGGCGTTAGACTCGCGCCCGCGCTTGACTCGCGCCCGCGTTGCGCGCCCGCGCCGCGTCAGCGCCCGCGTCGCGTAGCGTTGCCGCCGTTGGTCCCACCTGCTACCGTAGCCAGATTGTTACCGAGCAGGCCCACGGAGGAGGTCGACATGGCTGCCGATCAGGCAACGGGCTCCGGGACCAGGGAGGACCCCTGGCGCCTGACGACGCCGCCCGGCACGTCGGACTACACGATGTACCGCGACGAGACGGCCGACCCGCCGGCGCTCGTCTGCACGGTCGGGACGACGGTGCTCCGCTACCACCTTCGGGCGATCGACGATCTCCACGCGATGCTCAAGGCCCACGGCGACTGGATGCCGCTCGGCGGCGCCGACGAGCAGAAGCCGGCCGCGGACGGGACCGTCGAGGCCTGGGGGCGCTCGGCGGATAACCCGGTCGGGGGCTGGTACGGGCTCAAGAAGGGGTTGCGCGGACGGTTCGGCGTCTACCTGCCGCCGCTGCTCGAGGCGCTCGGCCTCGCCGAGGTCGAGCACAACCCGAAGAACAACCGGATGCGCGCGATCTGATATCCGCGGGCGGCGGCCCGAATCGCCCGAACGGCAGGACCCCACTTACACGGCGCGCGCCCCCCAGCGCGTCCCTGCCCGGGATCGGCGTGCCCGAGGGGCCGCCGTCGACGCGGGCGCTGCCCGGCTCGGGCGTCCCGGCGCCCAGGATCGGCCGGTGACCCACGCCGTCGATCACCCGAAACGCATGATGCGGTCCACGCCATCCGGTGCTGGAATTGGCGGACCAACCGACGCCAAAGACTGGCCACCGCCACCGCATCCGGGATCGACGTCCGTCACCGACGATCCGACGATGCCCGGCGGGTGAGGAGGAACGGCACGATGGTGGACATTGGGCCCAAGCGAATCGCCGAGTTCATCGCGCCGTTCCGGGTCGAGCCCGGCAGCCGCGTCCGCCTGCCGCACGACTTCGATCCCGCCGGCACGCGGCAGGTCAAGACCCGGGAGGCCAAGGCCATCCTCAGCCAGGGCATCGAGCTGCTGGCCGAGTACCAGATGCGCCTGGCCGCCCAGGACACCCACGGCGTCGTGGTCGTCCTCCAGGCGATGGACGCCGCCGGCAAGGACGGGACGATCCGCCACGTCATGAGCGGCGTGAACCCCCAGGGCGTCGAGGTCCACAGCTTCAAGATCCCGTCGTCCGAGGAGCTCGACCACGACTATCTGTGGCGCTACGCGCGACGGCTGCCCGAGCGTGGCCACATCGGGATCTTCAACCGCTCCTACTACGAGGAGGTCCTCGTCGTCCGGGTCCACCCGCAGATCCTGGCCAAGCAGAAGATGCCGCCCGAGGCGAAGCGCGGCAACGTCTGGAACCGCCGGTTCCGCGAGATCAACGACTGGGAGCGCTACCTGACCGACCAGGGCTTCAAGGTCGTCAAGCTGTTCCTGAACCTCTCCAAGGAGCAGCAGCGGACGCGCTTCCTGTCGCGGATCGACGAGCCGGCCAAGAACTGGAAGTTCAGCGCCAATGACGCCAAGGAGCGCTCGTACTGGGACGACTACCAGAAGGCGTTCAGCGACGTCCTGTCGAAGACCAGCACCGACTGGGCGCCGTGGTACGTCATCCCGGCCGACGACAAGCCGTTCGCCCGCGTGGCCGCAGCCGGCGTCCTCGCCCATGCCCTCATCGAGATCGACCCGAAGTTCCCGAAGGTCGGTCGCGAGGCGCTTGACGCGCTCCAGGCGGCCCGGACCGAGCTGGAGGCGCAGGCGCCGGAGGGCGCGGCTCCCGACCCGAACGTGGTGGAGGCCGCGAAGAAGGTCAAGAAGGGCAAGAAGGGGAAGAAGGCATGACCGCGACCGTCCCGGCGGCCGGCGCCGTCCAGGCCGCGCCGGACGTGGCCTGGTACGCGCTGACGCCGGACGAGGCCGCGACGCGGATCAAGGTGGATCCGTCGGTCGGCCTGACGACGGCCGAGGCCGACGCCCGGCGAGCGACCTACGGCAAGAACACCTTCGCCGAGGCGAAGAAGGCCTCGAAGGTGCAGCTGTTCGTGCGCCAGTACGCCGACCCGATGCAGCTCGTGCTGCTCGTCGCCGGCGTGATCTGCCTGTTCCTGCCCGGACAGTTCTACACCGGGGTGTTCCTGCTCCTGCTGACCGTGTTCAACGCCTGGATGGCGATGAACCAGGAGGGCAAGGCCGAGGCCAGTGCCTCGGCGCTCCAGAGCATGATGGTCGTCAAGGCCAAGGTCCGCCGCGACGGCGACCTGGTCGAGCTCCCCATGGACCAGCTCGTCCCGGGGGACGTCGTCAACATCGAGGCCGGCGACCTCGTCCCGGCCGACGCCCGGATCCTGACCGCCGCGACCCTCGAGATCGACGAGTCCGCGCTCACCGGCGAGAGCGTCCCCACGCCCAAGCAGGTCGACGCCGTCGCGGCCGACGCCGCGCTCGGCGACCGCGTCGACATGGCGTTCATGAACTGCCAGGTGACCCGTGGGGCGGGCACCGTCCTCGTCGTCACCACCGGGATGGCAACCGAAGTCGGCCACATCAGCGGGATGCTCCAGGCGACCGGGATCGAGAAGACGCCCCTGACGAAGCAGCTCGACGCGCTGACGAACCAGATCCTCGTCATCGCCGGCATCGCGCTCGTCGTGTCGATCGCCCTCGGCCTGTACCGCGGGGTCCAGGCCCAGGAGCTGTTCCTCAGCGCCGTCGCGTTTGCGGTCGCGGCGATCCCCACCGCGCTGCCCGCGGTCGTCACCGCGATCCTGTCGAAGGGGTCGCAGACCCTGGCCGCGGCCGGCGCGATCATGAAGCGGCTGCGCTCGGTCGAGACGCTCGGATCGACCTCCGCGCTCAACTCGGACAAGACCGGCACCCTCACCCTCAACCAGATGACGGCCGTGCAGATGGCGATCGTCGGCCGGCGCTACGCGATCAGCGGCGATGGGTACCAGACGACCGGACAGATCAGCCACACGGGCGGCCAGCCCGACGTGCCTCTCGAGCAGTACCTCCTGCCGATGGCCCTGTGCGCGGACGCCGAGGTCCGCGGCGGTGAGCTCGTCGGCGATCCGACCGAGGGCGCGCTGGTCGTGCTGGCGGCCAAGGGCGGCGTCGATCCCGCGCTCACCCGCGAGCAATACCCGCGGGTCGCCACGCTGCCATTCGATGCCGCCTACAAGATGATGGCCACGTTCCATCGGATGAAGGACGCCAGCGGCAAGGACGTCATCCGCGGCTACATCAAGGGTGCGCCGGACCAGCTCCTGGCCCGCGCCGTCTCCATGCATGGGCCGGACGGGACCGAAGTGCCGGTCGCCCAGCTGCGCGACGCCTACCTCGCCGAGAACGAGCGCCTCGGCACGATGGGCCTCCGGGTCATGGCCACCGGCCAGAAGGACTTCGATCCGGCGTCCTTCGACCCGAACGCCGACCTGCTCGAGGCGATCAAGGGCCTCACCCTGCTCGCGATCGTCGGCATCGTCGATCCGCCGCGACCGGCCGCGAAGGCCGCCATCGCCACCGCCCATGCCGCCGGCATCCAGGTCCGGATGATCACCGGCGACCATGCCGTCACCGCCGAGGCGATCGCCCATCAGCTCGGGATCGAGGGTCGGGCCATCACGGGCGCTGAATTCCGCGCGATGAGCGACGAGGAGGCGATGCGCCAGATCGACGGGATCGGCGTCATCGCCCGCGTGTCACCCGAGGACAAGGTCCACCTCGTGGACATCCTGCGCAAGAAGGGCCACGTCGTCGGGATGACCGGCGACGGCGTGAACGACGCGCCGGCCCTGAAGAAGGCCGACATCGG
This sequence comes from uncultured Chloroflexia bacterium, assembly GCA_963813705.1. GTDB lineage: Bacteria > Chloroflexota > Limnocylindria > Limnocylindrales > CSP1-4 > Chersky-267. Next base: position 137,018 of record CAWFAH010000011.1, on the reverse strand, counting down.
CATCGCGATGGGGATCACCGGAACGGAGGTCTCGAAGCAGGCCGCCGTGATGATCCTGACCGACGACAACTACGCCACGATCGTGAAGGCGGTCGGGCTCGGGCGCGCGGTCTACGACAACCTGATGCGGTTCATCCGCTTCCAGATGGCCGGCCTGTTCGGGTTCATCGCCACGTTCCTCGGCTCGTCGCTGCTCAACATCGTCGGTGGCATCCCGTTCCTGCCGCTCCAGACGATGTGGCTCAACTTCACGGTCAACGTGTTCCAGGCGATCGGGCTCGGTTACGGCAAGCCCCGCGAGGGCCTCATGGAGGTCCCGCCCCGGCCGAAGGCGCAGAAGATCATGCCCCGCCGCCTCATGACGTGGCTCGTGTTGTGCGGGCTGGTCATGGCCGCCGGGACCCTCGGCGTGCTCGCCTGGGCGAGCGGTGCCTTCGGAGACACCGTCGCGCGCACGATGGGCGTCACGACGTTCGCCCTGTTCCGGCTCTTCTCGTCGCTGGAGACGGCGGACGAGGACGAGTCGCTGTTCAGTGGCTCCATCCTGTCGAACCGGCCGCTGCTCATCGGAACGGGCCTGTCGGTCCTGACGATCATCCTCGCGACCGAGCTGGGCGTGCTCCAGCGGGTCCTCGGCATGGTCAGCCTGACGGCCGACCAGTGGGCCGTCTGCCTGCTCGTCAGCCTGTCGCTCATCGTCGTCGAGGAGGTCCGCAAGCTGCTCCGGATCTCGACGATCGAGGCAGCCGAGCCCGCCGAGCAGAGGGCGCCCGCCGCCGCAGCCGCCTGAGGAATTGGCGTCCGACCGGCCCGCGCCCGCGTGGCACGGGCCGGTTGCCGGGCAGGCGTTCGTGCCGGCCGCGGTGGAGCAGCCTGCTGCCGTGGAGCGGCCTGCCGCCGTGGAGCGGCTGCTGCCGCGACCGCCTAGGGCTGGTCGAGCTGCTCCAGCGCGGCGTCGATGTCCCAGCCGAGGGCGCGCCCGAGGCGTGGCGCCTCGGCGACGAGCCTGGCCGAACCGATCGCCGGGCCGACGACGACGAGCACCCCAGTGACCTCGCCCGTGGTCGCGCCGGCGCCGATGGCCTCGGACACGCCCCATGACAGCGCGGCCTCGGGCGCGTCGACGGCGATGAGCCCGGCCAGCCGCACGAGGGCCAGCGTTCGCGGGTCGAGGGTCGCCTCCGCGGAGTCGCCCCGCAGGACGTCCTCGACGCAAGCCGGATCGTGAATCGCGATTCGGCGGAGCAACTTCTCCTGGGCCGACATCTGCCTCTCCGGCGGCGCCTGGATGACGCGTGGACGGGATAGCCGATCGCACGCGCCGGACCCGGCCGTTCGGCCACCATCAAGCGCCGATTGGCGGCGCTCGGCATCACCCGAAGAGGATGAATGCCGCCTGGCCTTCGAGCCGGCGGCGCCGCGAATCACCCGCGCAGGATGACGACGTGCCCATCCGAACCGCCTACCATCGGATCGGTTTGAGTGGTCCCTGGAGGCACGCGATGCGCCGATTCGTCGTCGAGGCGGTCATCTACGCGCTGATCGCGCTCGTCGTGATCCTCGTCCTTGGCTTCATCAGCGTCCCCCAGCCGTTCCCGTTCGGCGCGGGCTCGGCGCCGATCTTCGCGCTGCGCGGCGCGGGGCCGGTCGGCTTCCTCGTCTGGGCGGCCGTCCTGGTCCTCGTCAACCGGTTCGCCCGGCCGGTGATCGTGGCGCTCACCGGGCGGCTGCTCCTGTCGACGATGGGTGCGTTCATCGTGATCGTGAACGCGATCGCGATCTGGCTCACCTCGCTGATCAGCCCCGTCAAGATCGCCATCGTCGCCGACCCGACGCTGCTCTGGATCATCGTGGCTGCCGTCCTGTACACGCTGCTCGCCACGCTGCTGGACGCGCTCCTCGGGCTCAACCGGCCGTCGATCGGGGAGGAGAGCAAGCGCTCCGTGTGGCGGATGCTCGAGTCCCTGCCGACGCCCCGGCGCAACGTGATCATCGAGAACCTGCGCCTCCAGCAGGTCTACGACGCGATCTACTCCAACGCCCTCGACATCGCGCTCGAGGGCACCCCGATCGGGAGCATCCGACGCGGGTTCGAGCGCCGGGTCCTCGGCCAGACGGACACGCTGACCGGCGAGACCGGACCGGCGCGTGTCCGGGCGATGCTCCAGCAGCTCGGCCCGACCTACGTGAAGATCGGCCAGATGGCCGCCAGCAGGGCCGATCTCCTGCCGGAGGTCTGGATCACGGAGCTGTCGAAGCTGCAGAGCGAGGCGGCGCCGTTCTCCTGGGACGAGGCCAGCCAGATGATCCAGGGCGAGCTCGGCAGGCCGCCTGAGGAGCTGTACGCCTCGATCGAGCACGAGCCGTTCGCGGCCGCCTCGACCGCCCAGGTGCACCGCGCGACGCTCCACGACGGGACGCTCGTGGCGGTCAAGGTCCAGCGGCCCCGCATCGTCGCCAAGACGAAGGCCGACCTGGGCGTGATCCAGGAGCTCGCCACGGTCGCCGAGCGCCGCATCGGGCTCGCCCGCAAGATCGGCGCCCGAGCGATGGTCGATGAGTTCGCCGCCGGCGTGCTCAAGGAGCTTGACTATCGCAACGAGGCTTACTACGGCAAGCGGCTCGCCGATGGGATGACCCGGTTCCCGCAGATCCACATCCCGGTCACCTACGATGACCTGTCCGGCGAGCGCGTCCTGACGATGGAGTTCGTCAAGGGGATCAAGATCTCCAAGGTCGACGAGCTCCGTGCGGCGGGCCTCGACACCTCCGAGCTCGGCTCGGTGTTCATCCGGGCGATCATCAAGCAGGTCCTGATCGACGGGTTCTTCCACGGCGATCCGCACCCCGGCAACGTCTTCGCCGACCCCGAGGCGAACCGGATCGTCTTCATCGACCTCGGGCTCGTCGGCCAGCTCGATCGTCAACAGCGGCTCGACCTGCTCGGGCTGATCTACTCGATCAAGAACGTCGACATCCCGGGGATCGCCGACGGGCTCATGGCCCTGGGCAAGCCGATGCCGAACTTCGACGAGGCCGCGTTCCGCAACGACATCGACCGGCTCGCCCGCCAGTACCTCGTGTACGGCAAGGCCGACACCCTCGGCGCAGCGCTCGGCGCCTTCCTGTCCGCGGTCTTCAACAACGGACTCCGCCTCGACAGCCAGCTGACGCTGGCGATGAAGGCGGTGATCCAGGCGGAGGAGACGGCGCGCGCCCTGTCCTTCGACATCGACCTCGGCGAGGCCGCCGCATCCGAGGCGCGTGCGGCGCTGCTCGAGTCGCTCACCTCGGAGCGGCTCCAGAAGCAGGCTACCGACTCGGCGATCCGGATCGGCAAGGAGGTCATCCGCCGGGTGCCGTCGATGGAGGTTGCGGCGTTCAAGTGGCTCGACATGTTCAACCGCGGCAAGATCACCGTCGAAGTCGACACCTCGGACCTCGGCCGGTCGATCGCCGGGATCGAGAGCGTCGGCCGCCAGGCGACGGTCGGGCTGATCGTCGTCGGCCAGCTGATCGGGACGGCGATCGTGATGGCGATCCTGCTCCAGCCCGAGCTGATCGCCTACCAGAGCTTCGCCTTCGTCGCGATGATCGCGTTCGCCCTGACCCTCTTCGTGAGCTTCGTCGTCCTGTTCCGGATGCTGACCGGGCGCGGCAGCTCGGGTGGCGATCGGCGCTGAGCTCCCGCGCCGGCCGACCCCGGCGCCGGCTGGGCGGGCGCGCCGCGGCCGGCTAGCCCGATCCGGACCGTGCCGCCCGGGCCGCCTGCCGGCTGGCGATGGCCGCCAGGATGTAGGGCTGGACGATCATCACGGCGGCGACGGCGAGGACGATCAGCGCGGTCAGCTCGGCGCTGGCCTGGAGCATCACGACGGTCAGCAGGATGACCATGAACGGCGCCCGGAACAGGACCATCAGGAAGCCGGCCATCACCCCGCCGATGAGCACATCGACGGGCAGCGCGGGGAACGCCAGGCTGACGGCGAGCGCGACGCAGGTCGAGGCGAAGATCGCCGGGAACGTCGGGCCGCCGAGGAACCCGCTCTTGAACGCGACCGCGAGCAGCACCAGCTTGACGAGGGCCATCAGCAGGAGCTGGACCGACCCGTAGCCGGCCGGATCGGCGACCACCGTCCGGATCTGCGACTCGCCCGAGAAGAGCACGATCGGGGCGACCATGCCGACGGCGCTGAACACCAGCCCGGCCAGCAGCGCCCGCTCTACCTCGCGACCCTCGAGCCGGCCGAAGATGGCCGCCGCAGCGCGGAAGAGCGCGCCGGTGACCAGGGCCATGATCAGCCCGAGCAGGCCGAAGACCACCACGAGCACGACGTCGGACGGCACGTACGACGAGCTCGGCGGCAGGTGCAGGTAGTTCTCGAGGCCGGAGCTGCCCGCCGCGAAGAAGATCAGGAAGCCGATCGAGCCGCCGATCAGGTTGGCGGGCAGGGTCCGGGCCTTCGTCTCGGGGTCCTTCACGAGCTCCGACCCGAGCACGCCGGTGAACAGCGGGTTCGCGACCAGGCCGTTGTAGGCCGAGGCGAGCGTCGAGAACACGAGCTGGGGACGATGCTCGGCCGGGATCCCGACCTTCTCGTTGTACAGGGCCGCGAGCTTCGAGGCGATTCCGCCGATCCCGCCCTCGGGTCCGATCACGGCGCCCGAGAACAGCGACACCCAGGCCATCAGGACGTGCACCGGCAGCGTCCGCCAGGCGATCGCCGAGACATCGCCGCTGAGGCTGTCGAGCATCGACTCGCCGAGGTTCGTCGGGGCCTGTCGGTACTTCACCAGCAGGCCGACGGCGAGCGACATCGGCAGGCAGATCACCGGGAACAGCCAGGGATTGGCGGTGACGACGCCGTTCTCCCAGAGGAGCCGGTTGACGGTCTCGAACACGAACAGCCAGGCCAGCACCGCGACGGCGCCGATGATCGCCACGACGACGACGTGGACGTACGGATGGACCGGCTGTCTGGCCGAGACCTCGGGCAGGTCCGGACCGGCGTCGCCGGCCCCGGTGACGGACGTCAGGGTCGCCGTGGTGTCGCTCGGACGGGTAGCCAACCGGGACCTCGTGCAATCGGTGGGGCGGGCCGCAGCCGGCGCGAGCGTACACGACCGGGCCGGGGCGCCGGGACTCGCCGCCGGCGGGCGGCCGGATCATCCGGTCCGGGTGATGCACGATCCGGGCGATCCCTGTTGGATACGGGGACCCGTTGCGCGGCGGGCGGAGGAGGGCGACGATGACCGCACGAACCCGGCGAACGCCGACCTGGCTGCTCAACGGCCTGCTGCCGTTCGACCCTGCCAATGTTCCGTCCGAGGTCATCGCCGGCTGCACGCTTGCCGCGCTGGCGATCCCCGAGGTCATGGGCTACACCAAGATCGCCGGGACGCCGGTCATCACCGGCCTGTATACGATCCTGCTGCCGGTCGCGGTGTTCGCCCTGTTCGGGTCGTCGCGCCACCTCGTGGTCGGTGCCGACAGCGCGTCGGCGGCGATCATGGCGACCGGTCTCGTCGCGATGGGAGCGACGGCCGAGTCGACGCAGTACGTCGAGCTGGCATCCCTGTGCGCGCTGATGTGCGCGGTGCTGCTGATCGGGGCGCGGATCCTCCGTCTCGGGTTCATCGCCAACTTCCTGTCCCGAAGCGTCCTCATCGGCTTCCTGACCGGGGTTGGGATCCAGGTCGCGATGGGCCAGCTCGGCGGGCTGTTCGGGGTCAGCGAGGGCAGCGGCACGACCCTCGAGAAGTTCGCCAACGCGCTGCGTGCCGATCCCGACCGAGACGAGCGTGCCGACGCTGGCCGTCTCGGTCGGGGTGCTGGTCACCATCGTCGGGCTCGAGCGGGTCAACAAGAAGATCCCGGGCGCGCTCATCGCAGTCGTCGGCGCGATCGCGATCAGCTACTTCTTCGACCTCACCGCGCATGGGGTCACCGACCTCGGGACGGTGCCCGGCGGTCTTCCGCAGTTCGGGCTGCCGAGCGACGTGATCACGACGGCCAACGTCGAGGCCCTGCTCCCGACGGTCATCTCGATCGTCGTGGTCATCCTCGCCCAGAGCGCCGCGACCTCGCGCGCGTATGCCGTCAAGTACGGCGACAGCTTCGACGAGAACGTCGACCTGGTCGGTCTCGGCCTGGCCAATGCCGCCGCCGGCATCTCGGGCACGTTCGTGGTCAACGGCAGCCCGACGAAGACCGAGATGGTCGATAGCGCCGGCGGCAAGAGCCAGCTGGCCCAGCTGACGACCGGCGTGGTGGTCCTCGTCGTGCTCCTGTTCCTGACCGGACCGCTCGCCTACATGCCGAACGCGGTGCTCGCCGCCGTGGTCTTCCTCATCGGCGTCCGGCTCGTCGACATCAAGGGCATGAGCGACATCTACCGGTTGCGCAAGGGCGAGTTCGCCGTCGCGGCGATCACCGCCGCCACCGTGGTCATCGTCGGCGTCGAGCAGGGGATCATCCTGGCGATGGCCCTGTCGATCATCGAGCACATCTATCACAGCTACCGTCCGTACGACACGGTGCTCGGCGTGACCGGGCAGGGGCGGATCCAGCGCAAGCCGCCGACGGAGCCGATCCAGGCGGCCCGAGGGGTGATGGTCTATCGCTTCGGGGCGAGCCTCTACTACGCCAACGCGGCGCGGTTCACGGCCGAGGTCCTCGAGCTCGTCGAGACCGCGGACCCGCCGCTGTCGTGGTTCGTGCTCGACTGCGCCTCGATCGGCGACGTCGACTACTCCGGCTCCGATGCCATCCGCCAGGTCGTCGGGGAGCTCGAGCGCAAGGACGTCAAGCTCGCCCTGTCCGACGTGGACCCGAACGTCCGGGCCCAGCTCGACGCGTACGGGCTGACGAAGAGAATCGGCGGCGAGCGGATCTTCGAGACGTTCCAGGACCTGCTCGAGGCCGCCGCTCGCGGCGAGACGCCTCCGGCCGGTCCGGCCGCGCCACCCGCCGCGGGCGGCGGCTGACCGCCGGATCGATGGCGCTGCCGACCCGCGACGAACGAGCCCGGCTCGGCCGGGAGGCACGGGCACGCGTCCCGCCGGCCGGCCACGCCGCCTGGCAGCCGGCGCCGGGACGCGCCGACCCGGTCGCCCTGCTCGAGGAGCAGGCACGCACGCGACTGCCCGATCTCGTGCCGGTGCGCTACGGCCGGATGGCCGCGTCGGCGTTCAACTTCTATCGTGGCGCGGCGCTGCCGATGGCCGCCGATCTCGCGGCGACCCCGAAGAGCGGGCTGACCGTCCAGCTCGCGGGCGACGCCCACTTGTCGAACTTCGGGCTGTACGCCTCGCCGGAACGCAACCTGCTGCTCGACATGAACGACTTCGACGAGAGCCTGCCTGGCCCATGGGAATGGGACGTCAAGCGGCTTGCCGCGAGCGTGGTCGTCGCGGGTCGCTCGCGCGCGTTCGACGCCCACCAGACCCGTCACGCCGCGCAGGCCGCGGTTCGCTCCTACCGGGAGCGCATGTCCCAGTACGCCGCGATGCGCGCCATCGACGTCTACTACGCCCGGGTCGACATCGCAACGGTCGAGGCCTACGTCTCGAAACGGGCACGGCCCTACCTTGAGTCGACGGCCAAGGCCGCCGCCCACCACGACGCGCTCCACGAGCTGCCGAAGCTGACCGCGATCGGTCCGGATGGGCGTCGCCGGATCGTCGACCGGCCGCCGGTGATCACCCACCCCGCCGGCCTGACCCAGCCGGTCGACCTCGACGCCCTCCAGCGCTACCGCGACACGCTCGAGGACGACCGCCGCGTCCTGCTCGACCGGTATGAGGTTGTCGACGCCGCGCTCAAGGTCGTCGGCGTGGGGAGCGTCGGCCTGGCCGCCTTCGCGGCGCTCCTCGAGGGGGGCGGCGGCGACGACCCGCTGTTCCTCCAGGTCAAGGAGGCCGAGGCCTCGGTGCTCGAGCGGTTCCTCGCGCCGAGCCCCTACCCGCACCACGGCCAGCGCGTCGTGGCCGGCCAGCGGATCCTCCAGGCGGCGAGCGACATCCTGCTCGGCTGGACGACGGGCGACGCCGGGCGCCAGCTGTACGTTCGCCAGCTCCAGGACCAGAAGGGTGGCGCGGTGGTCGAGGTCATGACCTTCGACGACCTGGTGACCTGGGGCGAGCTGTGCGGCTGGGCGCTCGCGCGCGGGCACGCGCGCTCGGGCGATCCTGTGGCCCTCGACGGCTATCTCGGCACCGACACCGCGTTCGATGACGCGATCGGCGCGTTCGCCCTCGCCTACGCCGACCAGACCGAGCGTGACCACCAGGCGCTCGTCGACGCCATCGCGGCCGGCCGGATCCCCGCGGTCGCGGGCGTGTAAGGTCATGGATCTGGGAGGAGGCAACGCGATGCGACGACACACCATCGTCCTGGGGGTCCTGGCGCTGAGCCTGCTGCTGGCCGGCTGCTCGGCCGGGGGCTCGTCGGCGGCACCAACCTCGCTCGCCAGCTCGGGCGGCGGGGCGGCGCAGGTCGCCGGCCTGACCGGGGTCACCTGGCACGCGATCGCGTACGCCGACGCGAGCCAGACGATCCAGCCCGTGGCCGCCGGCTCCGATCCGACGGCGCTGTTCGGCACCGATGGGACGATCTCCGGGAATGCGACCTGCAACACCTACAACGGGCCGGTCGAATTTCGGGGGCAACCTGATCCAGATCGGTCCGCTCGCCTCGACGCAGATGGCCTGCGCCAGCGACGCCCTCAATGCGCAGGAGTCGGCCTACCTCACCTCGCTCGCGGCCGCGCAGTCGTGGACGATCACGGCCGGGAAGCTCGTGCTTCGCTCGGCCAGCAACGTCCAGGTGGCGACCTTCGAGCAGCGCTAGCGCAGCAACGGCGGAGGAGTGTTCGTGCGTCGGGGCGTGACGATGATCGGATTCGTGGTGTCCGGCCTGCTCCTCGCCGCGTGCAGCGGCGGGTCCGGCGGGTCGTCGGCGGCCCCGGGGTCCGGCAACCCGAGCGGCGGAACGCTCGAAGGGCCGACCTGGCAGCTCACTTCGTACTCTGTCGGCGGGACGCTCCAGACCGTGCCGGGCGGCGTCTACGTCGACGCGCGGTTCGCGGCGGGCCGCGTGGCGGGCTCCGCCGGCTGCAACGGGTACAGCGGCGGCTATCAGGTCTCCGGCAGCAGCCTCACGATCGGCCCGGTCGCCGCCACGAAGATGTTCTGCCCGCCGCCGGCGGGAACGGTCGAGAGCGACTACCTGGCGGCGCTCGACCGGGTGGCGGCCTACGCGGCATCGCCGACGACATTGACGCTCTTCGGCGCCGGTGGAGCGACGATCCTCCAATACGCCGCGGCGCCCGGCGGCGGTCTCACGGGGGTGACCTGGCACGTGGTCGCCTACAACAATGGGAAGCAGGCGGTCCAGTCGGTGGCCGGCGGCTCCGATCCGACGGCGACGTTCACCGTCGACGGCACCGTCAGCGGTAACGCCACGTGCAATACCTACCACGGCCCGGCCACCACGCGGGGGAACCAGATCACGATCGGCCCCCTCGCTTCGACAAGGATGGCCTGCGCCAGTGACGCCCTCAACGCCCAGGAGGCGGCCATCCTCGCCGCGCTCCAGGGCGCCGAGACCTTCGACGTCCAGGGCAATCGCCTCGAGCTGCGCGACGCCGGCGATGCGCTGATGATCCAGTTCGAGCGTCGCTAGCGGTCCGATCAGGCCGATCGCCGGCGTCGAGCGCCGCTCCCGCATCCGGCGTTCGTCGCTTGCATGGCCCGGCTATGCTCCGCGGGTGACGATGCAGGTCGATCCGGCGATCGTTCGCCGTCGGCCGGTCGGACCGGGCGTCTCGGACGGACCGCGGCTGGCGGTGCTCGAGGCAAAGCTCAAGCTCCCGCCTGCGCGTTCGGGGATGGTCCGCCGCTCGATGGTGATCGAGCGGTTGCGCGCCTCGGAGGGGGCGCGGATCGTGCTCGTGCGCGCCCCGGCCGGCTATGGCAAGACCTCGTTGCTGGCGCAATGGGCGACGATCGACACGCGTGACGTCGCCTGGCTGTCGCTCGACCGCCATGACGACGACCCGGTCGTGCTGCTCACCTACCTCGCGGCGGCGATCGACCGGATCGAGCCGCTCGACCCCGACCTCCTCCGCGCCCTCGGCGGGGCTCCGGTCGCGATCCGGACCCGGGTCCTGCCGGCGCTCGCCCTCGCGATGGCCCGCCTGCCGCGGCCGGTCCTGTTCGTCCTCGACGACGTGGACGAGATCCGCGACCCCGACGTGCTCGGGCTCGTCACCCTGCTCGGCGGGCACCTGCCCGACGGGTCGCAGCTGGCGCTCGTCGCGCGCAGCGAACCGAGCCTTCCGATCGCCCGCCTGCGGGCCGGAGGCGGGCTCCTCGAGCTCGGGGCCGAGGACCTGGCGCTGGACGTCGAGGAGGCCGCGGCGCTGTTCGCCGGCGCCGGGCTGAAGCTGCCGCTGACCGACGTCGCCGAGCTCGTCCATCGGACCGAGGGCTGGCCGGCCGGGCTCTACCTCGCCGCGCTCGAGCTGCACGCCGGGACCCGCGGCGTCCCGACGGCCGCCGCCTTCAGCGACCGCGACCGCCACGTCGAGGACTTCCTCCGCGCCGAGCTTCCCTCCGGGCTGTCGGCGCGTCAGCTGCGCTTCCTCTACCGGACGTCGGTCCTCGATCGGATGACCGCTCCGCTGTGCGACGCCGTCGTCGGCCGGCGAGGATCGGCGGCGATGCTCGGCACGATCGAGCGGGCGAACCTGTTCCTCGTCCCGCTGGATCACGAGCGGCGCTGGTACCGCTATCACCAGCTCTTCCGGGCGATGCTCCGTGACGAGCTGGAGCGGCGCGAGCCCGGAACCCGGAACGCCCTGCTGGCCAAGGCTGCCGACTGGTGCCAGGACCATGCGCTGGCCGAGGAGGCACTCGGCTACGCGTTCGAGGCCGGCGATCTCGAACGCGCCGCGACACTGTTCGAGCAGCTCGCCCAGCCGCTGTTCCAGAGCGGCCGGATGGCGACTCTCCGTCGCTGGCTGGACCGGTTCGACGAGCCGACGCTCGACCGACATCCCGCGGCTGCGGCACTGGCCGCCTGCGGCTTCGCCCTCGTCGGCGAGCCGCGCGAGGCCGATCGCTGGCTGTCCCGCGCGGTGATCGCGACCGCGCGAGCGACCTCGACCGCGGCCCAGCCGGACGGCGCGACCTCGGCCGATGCGCTCGTGGCTGTGGCAAGCGCCCTCCTGTGCGGCGACGGCGTGGATCGGATGCTCACCGACGCAACCCGCGCCGCGACGCTGGTGCCCGAATGGAGCCCATTCCGGGCCTTCTCGCTGGTCCTCCTCGGCGCGGCTCGCGTCCTGGCCGGCGACGTCGCCCAGGGCCGGACCGCCCTGCTGGCGGCGGCCGACCTCGGCGAGGACCTGGGTGCCCACCCAGCCCGGATCGTCGCCCTGGCCGAGCTCGCCGTCCTGGCCCTCGATCGCGGCGAGTGGTCGGTGGCCGAGGCCCACGCCGGCAAGGCACGCTCGGTCGTCATCGGCGCCGGGCTGGACGACTATCCGGTGACCGCGCTGGCGTACGCGGTGGCCGCCCGCACGATGGTCCATCGCGGCGACCTCGTGAAGGCCCGCAGCGACCTGGCCCATCTCGGCCGGATCGTCCCGACGCTCACCTATGCGATGCCGTGGCTGGCCATCCAGGTACGGCTCGAGATGGCCCGCGCTCACCTCGGGCTCGGCGAGGGCGATGCCGCGCGCGCCATGCTCACCGAGATCGACACCATCCTCGAGCGCCGGCCGGACGTCGGCCGGCTGAAGGAGCGAATCGACGGGCTCCGCGCGCAGCTCGACGAGACGGCCAGCGACGGGCGAGTCGAGTCGCTCACCGAGGCCGAGCTGCGCCTCGTCCCGCTGCTGCCGACCCATCTCTCGTTCATCGAGATCGCCGAGCTGCAGGTGCTCTCGCCGAACACGGTCAAGACCCAGGCGATCTCGATCTACCGCAAGCTCGGGGCGTCGTCGCGGAGCGATGCCGTCGCGCGGGCGCGCAAGCTCGGCCTGCTCGAGGGCTAGCCCGAGCGCCGGAGCTCGATCGCCGGTGGGTCCGGCGCGGATCAGGTGGCGGTCGCGGGACCGAGCTCCGGTGGCTGTTGGGTCGCCGGGCCGGATGGCGAGCTCTCGACCGGATATGGCGTTCCCGTCGTCGTGTCCGGCTCCGGGGCGTCGCCGAACACGAACAGGACGGTCCGCCACGTCGCCGCGATGATCCCGATCACCGGGACCACGAGGAACATGCCCATGACCCCGGCCAGGGCGCCACCGGCCGGGATCGCGATGAGGATGATTGCCGGGTGGATGTGGACCGCTCGCCCGTAGACCAGCGGTGCCGCCACGTTGCCCTGGACGATGTTGAACACCGCGGTGAAGATCCCCATCACGATCACGTCGGTCGTGCTCCCGACGGCGAGCGTCACGAGGAATGCCAGGCCGGTCGTGATCAGGCTGCCGATGTACGGGATGTAGCCGCCGAAGAAGGACAGGACCGCCAGCGGCAGGGCGAGCGGGATCCCGAGGATGGCCATGATCGCGAACTGCGAGACGGCGCCGACCGCCGAGATGACGCCCGTCCCGATCATGTAGCCACCGAGGACCGTGATCGAGCGCGTCCCGGCCGCGTCGACCTCGTGGCGGCGCCAGTCACTCAGCCGCCGGGTGAACGTCGCCCACCACCGCGGGCCGTCGCGCAGGAAGAAGAACGACAGCAGGATCGCGAGCACCACGATCACCACCAGGCTCGCGGCGGCCGACACGATCGCCGCGATGTTGGACAGGAATCCGCTCCCGATCGAGTTGACGACCTTCTCGAGGGCATCGGTCGTGCCGGCTGAGGCGTCGGCCGTGCCCGCCCCCTGCTGGGCGGAGTCGATGATCGGTCCCGCCTGGGCGATGAGCGTGGCGAAAGTCAGGATGAGGATCGCCGTGATCACGGCGAAGACGCCGAGCACGGTCGTCAGTGCGGCCCGGGCCGAGCCCCAGCCGCGCCGGAGCAGCGCGTTCTGGAGGGGCGCGAACGTGGCCGCCACGATCGTGGCGAGAAGGACCGATCCGACGACGGTCGGGACGAGCACGGCGATCTCGATCGCGGCAATCCCGACGCCGAGGGCCAGCAGGATTCGCCAGCTCCACTGGGCGAGGTGATCGAGCCAGGCGGGCATGTAATACGTCGACCGCGCGCGACGCGACGGTTCGACATCGAGGACGGCCGTCACGGCACCGGCGACCGACAGGCAGAAGGCGAGCACCGGGATGACGGCGAAGAGCCCGATGATCCCGGCCACCGCGGCTCCGGCCGGCAGGGCAATGAGGACCAGCGCCGGGTGGATCTTGACCGTGCGGCCGTACACGACCGGGATCACGAAGTTGCCGAGGATGATGTTCCGGATCGTGATCAGCACGAGCAAGACGATCACCGGCTGGATGCCGAGCGCGGCGTAGGCCACGAGCAGGAGGACGGTCGTCGTGACGATGCCGCCCAGGATCGGGATGAAGCAGCCGAAGAAGACGAACACGGCCAGCGGCGCCGCCAGCGGGACCCCGAGGATGACCATGAACACGAAGTCCGTGCTGGCGTTGATCCCGGCGATGATCGCCGTGCCGCGGAGGTAGCCACCGACCCGTTCCAGCGCGTCGTGGCCGCTGGTCATGACCTTGTCCCGGCGACGGGTGCCTACCGAGGCGAGCGCCGCGGCCCAGGCCCGGTCGCCGTCCAGCATGAAGAAGAACGTCAGGAACACGCCCAGCAGGAGAATTGTGAACGCGGTCGCGATGGAGCTTGCGATCGCCTGGAGGTTGTCGGAGAGCCAGGTCTGGAGATTCATCTGGGCCTGGTCGATGGTGTCGATCACCTGGGGCGAGACGCTCGCATCGGTGAGCGTCTGCTTCAGGTGCTCTATGCCGACCTGGAAGTTCTGGGCGACGGCGACCGCGTCGGGGGCGAGGGCCAACGCGATCAGGAGACCGCCGCCGACGATCACCAGCACGGCCCCCAGGGTAACCACGCCGGCCGCCCGCGTCCTGGACCAGCCGCGGCTCCGGAGCTGGAGAACCCACGGAGCGAACGTCGCGGCGATGATCGCGGCCACGAGCACTGACGCGGTGGCGACGATGAGCTGGGCCGCGAGCACGAACGCCACCAGGACGAGTCCGCCGATCGCCAGGAGCCGCCAGCTCAGCCCGCCCAGATGGGCGAGCCAGATCGGGACGATGCCCGATGCGTCGGGATCTCGGGGATCCGAGCCCGTGACCAGCGTCATCCGGTTCTCCTTGTGCGACCCGTCGGCCACGCTGCTGCCCGGCCCCGGCCAGACTGGCCTGTCGGAGCCCGGCCCTTCCCGCCGGACCGCCCCGGCGGAGCGCATCGTCTCACGCCCGTCGACTGCCCAACACCCCGATCCGGCGTCGGCGACCGTGCCGGCGCCGCAGCCCGCCGGCGGATCGATCAGATGAACAGGTCGCGCGGCAGGAACGCGGCGACGACCCAGTTCGGGCGGTTGACGACCTCGACGAAGACGGGCCCCTGGAACGGATCGACGAGCCCGAAATCGAGGGCCGCCAGGTCCTCGAGCGTCGATCCGCCATGGAGCTGGCCGCCCGACGCGTCGACGACGACGATCGCGATCTCCGTGGCGGAGCGGACCGTCAGCGCGGGCGTCGCGTCGCGAAGCCCAGCCGACGCGGCTGGGCGCCTGCCGACCGGAACGCCTGGTGGGCCCTCGGACGCTCTCAGGGTCCTCGAAGACGATCGCGCTAGACTGGTCCGGCGATCGGCCCGTGACCGGTCGCCATTTGACCACCGAGCCAGTCCGCTCCCTGACCCCGGCCTCGGCGGGACTCCTCCGATCGTCGGTCGCGAAGCGTCCCTCCGCCGGATCCACGGACCCGGAGACGTCCCGCGAGATGACCAAAACGGCCGAATCAACTCCGGAGGGCGGCACGGCCCGCTGGTCGCGTGCTCGCCGGATCGGACGCCGCGTGCGGCGGGCGATCCCGTTCGCCGGCGGCATCGCGGCGGCGCTCGTCGCGGTCTGGCTGTACGGCATCCTGGTTCCCGGTCCGGCGCCGCTGACCCAGCAGAACGTGACCGACAGCATCAGCCAGGCTCTTGCCTCAGCGACGCCGGCCCCCGCGCTCTCGCTCGGGGCGTACCAGGCGGTCCAGCCGTCGCTCGTGCTGGTCGAGACCAAGACGACCGCCGCCAAGCCCGGGGACACCGGCCACCTCGGCAGCGGCGTCGTCGTCAGCTCGGCCGGCGACATCCTGACCAGCCTCCACGTCGTCGCCGACGCGTCGTCGATCCAGCTCACCTTCGCCGACGGCTCGACGTCGCCGGGCGAGGTGGCGTCGACCCAGCCGGCCAACGACATCGCCGTCCTCCGCGCGACGAGCCCGCCGTCCGATCTCGTGCCCGCGACGCTCGGCAACCCGAACGCCGTCCAGATCGGGAGCGAGGCGTACGTCGTCGGCAACCCGTTCGGCCTGTACGGCTCGATGAGCTCGGGCGTCGTGTCCGGCCTCGATCGATCGTTCAAGCTGCCGACGAGCGACGTCGTGCTGCACGGCCTGATCCAGGTCGACGCAGCCGTCAACCCGGGCAACTCCGGCGGCCCGCTCGTCAACCGCGACGGCCAGGTGATCGGGATCGTCGCCGCGCTGATCAACCCGACCAAGGAGGACGTGTTCGTCGGCATCGGCCTGGCCGTGCCGATCGACGTTGCCGGCGGCGCCGCCGGCCTGCCGCCGTACTAGCTCGCCGAACCGCGACCGACCGGTCGCTCGTACCACTTCGAGGAGGTCGATGCCCGTGGACCAGGAGCCGAACATCGAGCGGATCTTGCCGATGGAGCGCGTCCTGTACGAGGTCAAGAAGGTCATCGTGGGCCAGGATCACCTCCTGGAGCGTCTGCTCGTGGCGCTGCTGGCCCGCGGCCACCTCCTCGTCGAGGGCGTTCCCGGGCTGGCCAAGACGATGGCGATCAAGACCCTGGCCGAGTCCGTCGGCGGCGAGTTCCGCCGGATCCAGTTCACGCCGGATCTCGTTCCGGCGGACCTGGTCGGGACCCGGATCTACAACCAGAAGACCGCCGAGTTCAGCACGTCGCTCGGCCCGGTCTTCACGAACCTGCTCCTCGCCGACGAGATCAACCGGGCGCCGGCCAAGGTCCAGAGCGCGCTGCTCGAGGTGATGCAGGAACGCCAGGTCACGATCGGCCGGGAGACGCATCGGGTGCCCGACCCGTTCCTCGTGCTGGCCACCCAGAACCCGATCGAGACCGAGGGCACCTACGCCCTCCCCGAGGCGCAGGTCGACCGGTTCATGCTCAAGGTTCTCGTCGGCTACCCGAGCCCGACCGAGGAGTTCGCCATCGTCGAGCGTCAGACCGGCCCCGCCCAGCCGGTCCAGGAGGTGCTCACGACCGAGGGCCTGCGCGGCCTCCAGCAGGAGGCGGACCGGGTCTACGTCGATCCCGCGCTGCTCGAGTACGCCGTCCGGCTGGCGACGGCGACGCGCGATCCGAAGGCGCACGGGATGCCCGAGCTCGAGCGCTACGTCGCCTACGGGGCGAGCCCGCGCGCGTCGATCAACCTCATCCTCACCGCCCGCGCCCTGGCCTATGTCCGCGGGCGCGACTACGCGCTGCCGCAGGACGTGACCGACATGGTCCGCGACGTCATGCGCCATCGCCTCGTGCTCACATTCGAGGCGCTGTCCGACGACATCACCAGCGACAACGTCCTGACCACGGTGCTCAACCGGATCCCGGCGCCCGTGGTCCCGCTCCGGGAGGCGTCCAACGTCCGCGCCAGCGCCTGAACGCGTCCTCCAGCGGCTCGACTGGCAGGTCATCCGCCGGCTCGACGGGCTGCTCCAGGGCGACTACCGGACCCTGTTCTACGGCTCGGGCATCGACCTGGCCGACATCCGCGAGTACCAGCCGGGCGACGACGTCCGCTACATCGACTGGAACGTCAGCGCCCGGATGGACGCCACGTACCTCCGCCAGTACCACGAGGACCGCGAGGTGACCGCCTGGTTCCTCCTGGACCTGAGCCCGTCGGTCGACTTCGGGACGGTCGCGGCGGAGCGCCAGAAGCGGACGGTCCTCGTGGACTTCGTGGCGACCCTCGCCCGGCTCCTGACCCGGCGCGGGAACCGGGTCGGGGCGATGCTCTACGGCAGCGAGGTCGATCGGACGATCCCGGCCAGGGGCGGACGGGACCAGGTCCTCCGGCTGATCGACGACCTGCAGCGGCAGCCACGCCTGGCCGGCGCGCCGTTCACCGACCTGACCCCGCTCGTCGATGCCGGGGCGCGGGCGATCAAGCGCCGCTCGCTCGTGTTCGTGATCTCGGACTTCATCAGCGTCCCCGGCTGGGAGCGGCCGCTGAACCAGCTCAACCGTCGCCACGACGTGCTCGCGGTGCGGCTGCTCGACCCGCGCGAGGTCGAGCTGCCCGACGTCGGCCCGCTGATCATGGAGGACGCCGAGACCGGCGAGCAGCTCTACGTCGACACCCACGACCGCGGCTTCCGGCGGCGCTTCCAGGAGGCCGCCGCCGCGCGCGAGGCCGCGGTGAGCGACGCGTTCAAGCGCTCCGGCGTCGACGCGGTCACCCTGTCGACCGACGAGGACCTCGTCCGGGCGATCGTCCGGATGGCCACGCTGCGACGGCAGCGACGACGGCGGTAGGGGATGACGTTCATCTGGCCACCGATGCTCCTGCTCCTCGTGCTGATCCCGCTCGGGCTGCTCGGCTACCGGGCGCTCGAGGAGCGGCGCCGGCGACGAGCAGCCGACCACGGCGGCCTCGGGCTGACCCGCCCGGCCGGGCCGGGGCCGGCCGCCTGGCGACGTCGGGTCCCGGCGATCCTGCTGCTGGCGGGGATCACGATCATGACCGTCGCGATGGCCCGGCCGCAGAGCACGGTCGACCTGCCGCGCGAGGAGGGGACCGTCATCCTCGCCTTCGACGTCTCGGGCAGCATGGCCGCCGATGACCTCAAGCCGACCCGGATGGACGCCGCAAAGGCCGCGACGGAGGCATTCGTGCAGCGCCAGCCGTCGAGCGTGGTCGTCGGCGTGGTGGCCTTCAGCGACGCGGGCATCGCCGTCCAGGCGCCGACGAGCGACCAGGCGAGCGTCCTCGCCGCGATCGCCCGGCTGACCCCGCAGAAGGGCACCTCGCTCGGTCAGGGGATCCTGGCCTCGCTCAACGCGATCGCGCTGGCCGACGCCGGTCCGAACGCGAACAACTACTACAGCAACCGCTCGCCGGCGCCGACCCCGTCCCCGACGCCGGTCCCGGCGGGAACGCACGCGCCGGCGGTCATCGTCCTCCTGACCGACGGCGAGAACAACGAATCGCCGGACCCCGTCGCCGCGGCGCAGACCGCCGCGGATCGCGGGGTGCGGATCTACACGGTCGGCATCGGCAGCGCGGCGGGAACGACCCTCGACCTCAACGGCTTCAAGGTCCACACCCAGCTCAACGAGCCGATGCTCCAGCAGATCGCCCAGCTGACCGACGGGTCGTACTACAACGCCGCCAGCACGGCCGACCTCGCCTCGATCTACGACCACCTCGACACGCGGCTGGTGGTCAAGCCGGAGGCGATCGAGATCACCTCGCTGTTCGCCGGGGCGAGCGTGATCCTGCTGACGGTCGGCGGGCTGTTCTCGCTGGCCTGGCTCGGACGGCTGCCGTGATGCGGCCGCCGCTCCGCGTCGGCGCTCGGGGACGATCCTGATGGACCTGCTCTGGCCGGGCTTCCTCGTCCTCCTCGGTCTCCTGCCGGTGGTCGTGGCGGTCTACGTCTGGAGCCTCCGTCGCCGGCGGCCATCGGGTGCCCGGTACTCCAGCCTCGCCCTCGTCCGCGATGCGCTCCCACGCTCGTCGCGCCTGCGCCGGCACCTCCCGTTCGCGCTGTTCGTGGTGGCCCTGGGCGGGCTCGTGATCGCGCTGGCGCGACCGGTCGCGATCGTCAGCGTGCCGGTCAACAAGACGACGGTGATCCTGACGATCGACGTCTCGGGCAGCATGTGCTCGACCGACATCGACCCGACCCGGCTCCTCGCCGCCGAGGCAGCCGCGACTGCGTTCGTCCAGCGTCAGTCGTCGACGACCCAGATCGGGATCGTCGCGTTCAGCGGCTTCGCCGAGGTCGTCCAGCCGCCCACCAACGACCAGGAGCTCCTGCTCGACGCGATCCAGAGCCTCACGACGGGCCGGCGGACGGCGATCGGGAGCGGGATCCTGGCCGCGATCGACGCGATCAACGAGGTGGACCCATCGGTCGCCCAGAGCCAGATCGACGGCCGGCCCGGCGTCCCGCCGACGCCGGTGCCGAAGGGTGCCTATGCCCCCGACATCGTGGTCGTCCTCACCGACGGCGTCAGCAATGCCGGGCCCGATCCGCTCGATGCGGCCCAGCAGGCCGCCGATCGCGGCGTCCGGGTCTACACGATCGGGTTCGGGACGGCCGACGGAGGGAGCTTCGCCGCGGCCTGCGCCCAGCAGTTCCTCGGTCGCGAGCCGCAGGGCGGCGGCGGCTTCGGCGGCGGCTCCGGCGGCGGCGCGCCGGGCGGTGGCGGGTTCCGGCGGGGGATCGACGATGCGACGCTCAAGCAGGTCGCCGACCTGACCGGCGGGAGCTACTACCCGGCCGAGAGCGCCGGCGAGCTCAACGCGGTGCTCCAGGGGTTGCCGACGTCGCTCATCACCAAGCACGA
This sequence comes from uncultured Chloroflexia bacterium, assembly GCA_963813705.1. Lineage (GTDB taxonomy): Bacteria > Chloroflexota > Limnocylindria > Limnocylindrales > CSP1-4 > Chersky-267. The sequence continues at coordinate 117,241 of CAWFAH010000011.1, read as the reverse complement.
GGTCGTCGAGGTCGGCGTTGCGTTCGTGGCGGTCAGCCTCGTCCTGGCTGCGCTCGCCTTCCTGCTCGGCCGGGCCTGGCGACCTCTGCCTTGACCCGCCGCCGGAACGCGCTCAGCGCGGCCGGCCGGTCCTGAGGATCTCGACCGACTTCGCGATCCGGCGCTGGCGAGTCTCGTCCGTCTTCGCGCCCTCCACCTGGAGCACGTGCCACGACTGGTTGCTGTACGACAGGGCGTCGAACGTCTGGCGGGCGGCGGGCTCGGCGTCGAGCGCGGCGGCGAGATCTGCCGGGACCGTCACCTCGCGCGGCGCCGTGTCCAGCTCGATGTCGACGTCGACCTCGTCACCGCCGGCCACCCCGGCTGCCGCGCGATGCTCGGCGCTCACCCCGACCATGTACTCCCCGCCCATGACGGCGATCGTGTTGCGGTACGTGTAGCCATGGATCGTGACCCGGACCGGTGGCCGCTTGCCGGCGCCGAGCGCCTCGACGATCTCGCCCGGGACCACCATCCCGGTCGCCGTCGTGCCGGTCTGCAGGAGCGTCGTACGGAAGCGCATGACCGTCCTCCCTCGGTTCGATGACCGTTGCCGTTGCGTCGGACCCATGGTCGCATTCCGCTGCCGGGTGTGGGGTCGCCGCTGCTATCGTGACAGCGCGACGGGTCGGGCCCGGCCGGCCCCGATGGTCGCCGGCAGCGGCAGCGCCCCCGCTCGCGATGCCGTCGAATCCGCCCCGTGCCGGACAGGAGGTCCGCGATGTTCGTGCCGCTCTCGGTCCTCGAGTTCCGCGACCGCGCGGCGACGTTCTTCGGCGACAGGATCGGCGTCGTCGACGGCGAGGCGCAGTTCACCTACCGGGCGTTCGCCACGCGCACCCACCGCCTCGCGAATGCGCTCGTCGAGCTGGGTGTCGAACCGGGCGATCGAGTGTCGTTCATCACCTTCAACACCCACCACCTGCTCGAGGCCTATTACGGGGTGATCGAGGCCGGTGGCGTCCTCAACCCGATCAACATCCGGCTGGCCCCACACGAGATCGCCTACATCCTCGACCACGCCGGATCACGGGTGGTGTTCTACCACCGGGACTTCGCGCCGCTGGTCGAGGAGATCGGTCCGCGACTCTCGAGCGGCCCGACGTTCGTGATCCTCGAGGGCGAGCCGGGCGGCCTCGCCACCCACGAGTACGAGGCGCTGCTCGCCTCCGGCTCGACGGAGCCGCTGCACCCCGAGATCGACGAGAACGCCGTGGCCGAGCTCTTCTACACGAGCGGGACGACCGGCCTCCCGAAGGGCGTGGCGATGACCCACCGGGAGCTGTACCTCCACAGCCTTGCGGCGCAGATCGGCCTGGCGTTCACGGAGGACGACGTCGTCCTCCACGTCGTGCCCCTGTTCCACGTCAACGGCTGGGGGACGCCGCACTTCCTGACCATGATCGGCGGACGCCACGTCATGCTCCGGCGGTTCGACCCCGGGGCCCTGATGGGGCTGGTCGAGCGCCACCGCGTGACCCGGCTCCTGGCGGTCCCGACGATCTTCAACGCCCTGCTCAACAGCCGCGACCGGTCGCGCTTCGACCTGTCGAGCCTCCGCCAGCTGATCATCGGCGGGTCGCCCGCGTCGATCGACCTCGTCCGGGCGCTCGAATTGGAGCTCGGAGTCCAGGCGATCGTCGGCTACGGGCTCACCGAGACGTCACCGATCATCACGCTCGCCCAGCCCCGCCGCGTCGTCACCGAGCTCGAGCCGCCCGAGCGGCGCCAGGAGCGCCAGGCCATGACCGGCTGGGCGATCCCCGGCGTCCGGATCCGCGTCGTCGACGGCGACGGGAGCGACGTCCGGCCCGACGGCATGGAGATCGGCGAGATCGTCGTCCGGGGCAACACGGTCATGGACGGCTACTACCGCGAGCCCGACGCGACGGCGGAGGCCATCCGTGACGGCTGGCTGCACACCGGCGACATGGCCACGATCGACGAGGCGGGCTACGTCCTCATCAAGGATCGCTCCAAGGACATCATCATCAGCGGCGGCGAGAACATCTCGTCGGTCGAGATCGAGACGGCGATCGCGACCCATCCCGCCGTCCTCGAGACCGCGGTCGTGGCCGCGCCCGACGACAAGCGCGGCGAGGTGCCCGTCGCCATCGTCGTCCTCAAGCCCGACACAGCCCTCACCGCGAAGGAGCTCCGCGCCTTCTGCCGCACGCGCCTCGCGGCGCACAAGGTCCCGCGCGAGGTCCACTTCCGGGAGGCCCTGCCGAAGGGCGGCACCGGCAAGATCCTCAAGGCCGAGCTGCGCGAGCCGTTCTGGGCCGGCCTCGAGTCGCGCGTCCACTGACCGTCGGCGGCTCGGCGGCACCACGGCGGGATGACCCCGGACGTGCTCGACCGCCCGAGCGCGGGTCAGCGCCGGCCGACGAGCTCGAAGACCGGCGTGGCGCCCTTGCCCTTGAGCTCGATCTCGCCGCGCGCGGCCAGCTCGTAGGCCCCGGCCAGGGCCTCCGCGACCGACGCCGAGACCTGGATCCGCCCCGGCGACGCGGTCGTCTCGAGCCGGCTGGCGACGTTGACCGCGTCGCCCCACAGGTCGTAGACGAACTTCGTCGTTCCGATGACCCCGGCGACGGCCGGGCCGCGGTTGATCCCGATCCGGATCCGCCAGGGCGGTCCGGCGGCATCGACGGCTGCCCGCATCGCAAGGGCGAGCTCGGCCGCCGCGCGCGGGTGATCGTCGCTCGTGCCGGGCAGTCCGGCCGCGGCGAGGTAGGCGTCGCCGATCGTCTTGATCTTCTCGATCCCGAGCTCGGCACACGCGGCGTCGAACGCCGAGAACAGCTCGTTGAGCGAGGACACGAGCGTGTCGACCGGCAGACCGCCGGAGATCTCGGTGAACCCGACGAGATCGCTGAACACGATCGAGATGTCGTCGTAGCGGTCCGCGATCAGCTGCTCGCCCGCGTTGAGCCGGTCGATGATCGGCTGGGGCAGGATGTTCAGGAGCAGCGTGTGCGACCTCGTCCGCTCGATCTCGAGCTCACCGCGCATCCGGTCGAGCAGGCGGGCGTTGGTGTCGCGGATCGCCTCGATCTGCTGGAGGGTCGACTCGAGCTGGCTCACGCGGCGGGCCAGCCGGACATTCTCCTTGCGCAGCGTCTCCGGCGTCGCGCTGGGATCGGTCCCGGGCGCGTCGCTCACGATCCGAGGAGGACCGTCACGAACGTCTCGTTCAGGAACTGGCTCGTCGCGTCGCCCCGGATCGGGCCGATCTCGCCGGCGCAGTACAGCCCGACCAGCGGGATCGTCGATCCGAATGCCGCGCTCGCGAGCTCGGCCTCGATCCTCGTCCGCGACCCGAGGAGCGACTTGCGGACCATGCACGAGAACATCAGCGCGGCCTCCGGTCGCGCGCCGGCGGGGAAGTCGGCGGTCGCCCGGGCCAGGGCGTCCCGCGTCCCGGCCAGGATGTCGTCCGGGTTCGCCGTCGTCAGCTGCACGCTGGCACCGACCGGGACCGAGCCGAACAGGGTCACGGCGCCAGAGGCCGGGTCCGACCGAACGATCGCCCGCAGGTACGACCGATCCGTGCCCTGCTCGACGACGGCGAGCGGGTTGCCGAACGAGGCGGGACCCGTCACGTCGAGATAGGGCGCCAGGAAGTCGATCGCCGGCCGGCCGTCGATCTCCTCGACCAGCCCACGGACCGCCCGGGTCACGGTTCCCGGCGGACCGAGCGTCCGGAACCCGGTCCCGACCGCGATCGAGTACGCCACCTCGCCCGAGAAGAGCAGCACCGCGACCCCGTCCTGGACGACCCGCTCGTCGCAGAACTGGTCGGTTGGCGTCATCGTGCCCAGGTCGCGGCGGGCGGAACCGCCCCCGACGATCATCACCCCGGGCGGCAGCGCTTGAGCCATCGCGTCGAGCGTGACCTGGGGATCCTCGACGAAGCCCTCCGCGAAGAGGACGCACAGGGCCGGCTCGCGCGTCGTCGCCGGCGAGGGCCTCGCCGACCGCGGCCCGGCACGCCGCGTCGGCGTCGACGCCGAGGCCGCCAGCGAGGCCCGTGGTGATGTCGGCTGCGTCCGACGCGAACAGCGCGAGGGTCATCGAGTCCTCGAGGAAGCCGCCGATCTGACGAGACCTCGGCCGCGGACGTCGAGCCCATGATGCTCACGCCCGGAAACGCCGTGCGAACGGCTGCGACGATCGCGGGCCGGAAGCTCTCGAAGACCGACAGCAGCATCCCGGCCTGCGGCGCGTGCCCGTCGAGCGCGGTCCGGCACTGGTCGATGACGGTCGCGATCGCGTCCATCGGATCGACGTCGTCGCTGTGACCGACCGCCATCGTGAGCAAGGCCAACCTCCGCCGGCCAACTATAGGCGCACTCCGCTGGCGGCCCCGACCGGGGTCGCGCCGGCTAGCCCTGGCGCAGGCCCAGGAAGTCCCGTCCGGATCGCGGAACCAGGCGCCGCGCGCCGGCCCGAGCTGGGCGATGTGGCCCAGCCGGACGGTCAGTACTGGGCGGCGTCGGCCTCCTCGACGATCCAGACCTGCGGGTGGCCCTGGACACCTCCGCGGGCCATCGCCGCCGGGAGCGACGGGTCCTGCGAGAAGGCCCGTGCGCCATCGAGGGTCGCGAAGCTGTTGACGATCACGACCGAGTTCGGATCGGCGACGTCGCGGTTGACGGTGTGGCCGGTCGCACCGTGCTGACGGCGGACCGCTTCGTGCTCAGCGAACACTGGAAGCCAGCGGTCGTAGTCGGCCACCTGGTGCTGGACGATCACCTTCGCCATCGGGGTTCCTCCGCTCACTCGACCGCGCCGTTCGACCGGTCATTAGGGGCCTTACTTTATAGTTAGGCGCCGTATTGTCAATACCCATATCATGTCCTCATGGCCAGGATCCAGATGCCCGACGACTTCTACGACCAGACGCCCGACGCGAACGTGCTGGCGACCGAGGCGGTCATGAACACCATCCGGACGGCCGACGTCCTGTTCGACCGGATCGGGCGCCTTCTTCGTCCGCTCGGCGTCAGCGCCGCCGGGGGCCTCGTCCTCGGGATCCTCCGCGACCGTGGCTCAATGTCGCCCTCGGAGCTCGGGGAGCGGCTCATCGTGACCCGCGCGACGGTGACCGGTCTGCTGGACTCGCTCGAACGGCGTGGGTTCGTCCGGCGATCCGCCAACCCGACCGACCGGCGGAGCCTCGTGGTGGAGATCACGCCCCCTGGGCTCACGGTCGTCCAGGAGCTGCGGACGCTCGTCCACCGGAATGAGAAGGCGTGGCTGGCCGTGATGTCCGACGACGAGCTCCGGACCTACATCGGGCTGCTCCACCGGATCCAGGACGGCCTCGGCTCCGATGCCATGGACGACATCGTGCCAACCTGAGATCGTGAGGGTCTCGGCGCCGGCGAGTCGGGCACGGTACGGTGAGCCGGGACCACAGGCGGGGAGGGGAGGCGGCGATCAGCGAGCCGAGCGGGATCGATCAGCCGGTCCAGCGCCTTCGGACGAGCGGTCCGCGCCGGCCCATCGCGGTGGCGGTCGGAATCCTGGCCGTGGTCCTGGTCCTGGTGTGGCAGCCGTGGGGGCGGAGCCCGAGTGCGGCCCGGCCGTCGGACCGGCCCACGACCCCGGTTGCCGTGGCACCCGGCTCGGCCCCGGGCTCGCCGACCGCTCCGTCCTCGTCGGTCCCGACCGCCGATGGCCAGGCGATCGACGCCTACGTCTCGCTCACCGACAACGAGTGGACCGTCGTCGCCCTGCTCGCGCCCGACGCTCTGTCCTCGACGGAGGAGCCGTCGATCCAGCACGCCAGCGGTGCCACCTGGTCGCCGGACGGCCCGTTCATCGTCCTCCAGCAGGGAGCCAGCTACACGAGCTCGCCGGTCGAACGCCCCGGTCACCCGGACGACCCCTGTCTCGGGCCTGGCAATCCCCGCTATCGACCGGCCGTCCACCTGCCGGCCGGCCGCGTCGCCTATGTGGGGGTCACGTTCCCGGGCATGGACCGACGGGCGACGGTGACCGTGTCCGTGCTCGGTCGCAGCGGCATCGCCGTCCATCACGTCTCACCGCTCGTCGTCCGGCTCGGCGGGATGACCGAGGGCCGGCAGTACGCCGTTCCGAGCACCGGCCCCGGCGGGACGATCCTCTTCGCCTCGGCGCCACCGAGCGTGCTGCCACCGGCCGCCTACCGGTTCGAGGTGCGGGATCCGGGGATCGCCGGTCGCCGCTTCCTGTACGCCTGCATCGACGCGTGAGGGTGGTGGCTCCAGGGAACGGCCAGCGGCTGCGTCCGGCGGTGTAGCATGCGCCGTGCAAACGAATGCACAGGCTCGCCACCGGAGGTCGAGGATGGTCCAGTCGGTGCGGCGCCCGGGCGACGACCGGGTCGAATGGGATCCCCTGATCCAGGCGGACGATCCGTACCCGGTGTATCGCCGGCTCCGTGACGAAGCGGCCCTGTATCGGAACCCGGATCGCGACATCTGGGCCCTGTCGCGCTTCGACGACGTGCAGGCTGCCGCCAAGGACTGGGAGACGTTCTCGAGCCAGGCGGGTGGGACCGGCAACGACGCCGATGACACGTACCAGCTGTTCGAGCCCGCGGGTGACATCGCCGCGGCCGATCCACCGCTCCACACGCGGCTGCGCGGCGCCGTGCGCCTGGCGTTCAGCCCATCGCAGATCCGGCTCCGGTTCGAGGACGCGGCGCGCGTCCGGGCGAACCACCTGATCGACAGTTTCGCGGACGCGGGATCGGCCGACCTGGCGCAGGACTTCGCCCGGCCGCTGCCGGCGCACGTCGTCTTCAGCTGGCTCGGCTTCCCGGACGACGACCATCCCCAGCTGCTGGAGTGGTTCGCCAGGATGCTCGACCGGGTGACCGGCGAGCGCGAGCTCCCGGCGACGGCGATCCACGCGCGCGACCAGATGCGCGCCTACCTCGAGCGGGCCGCCGACGATCGGCGGAGGACGGAGCGGGACGACCTCCTGGGCTTCCTCGTCGCCGCCGAGCGGGCCGGCGAGCTCAGCCGGGACGAGGTCATCGGCGGCTGCATGCTCCTGTTCATCGCCGGGATCACGACCACGACCGGTCTCATCTCGAACTCGCTCCTCCACCTGGAACGCTTCCCCGACCAGCGCGAGCTCATCCGTCGCGAGCCCGCGCGGCTCCCGGCGGCGATCGAAGAGCTCCTCCGCTTCGACGCCCCGATCCAGACGCTGGTCCGGACCACGACGCGCGACGTGGACTGGTCGGGCACGACCATCCCCGAAGGGGCCAAGGTCCATCTCATCTGGGCGTCGGCCAATCGCGACGAGCGCCGCTGGCCGGATCCGGACCGGCTCGACGTCACCCGCCAGCCGCAACGACACGTCGCGTTCGGAGAGGGGATCCACCACTGCCTTGGGGCACCCCTCGCGCGGCTCGAGGGACGGATCGCGCTCGAGGCGCTGCTCGGGCGGATCCCCGACTATGCCGTCGACGGCCCGGTCACCCGGATCAGCACGCCCACCGATCGGGCGCTCGAGCGCCTGCCGGTCGCGTTCTGAGCAATCGGCGCGGTCTCAGCCCGCCGCGTCGCCGGCCGCGTCGCCCAGCGCGGCATCGAGGTGGTGGCGGATCCGTTCGAGCATGAACCGGGACGACTCGACGGCGCGCTCCTCCCAGGCGAAGACGCAGCTGGTCAGGATCCCGTCGAAGCCCACGGCGCGCAGCGCGCGGAAGCAGGCGTCGAAGTCGACCTCGCCCTGGCCGATGTCAAGGTGCTGGTGGACGCGGGCCGTCGACCCGGGCGGGTTGACGATGTAGCGGAGCCCGGACGAGGCCCGGTGGTTGAGCACGTCGGCGATGTGGACCTGGCGGAGGACCGGCGCGGCGTAGGCGATCATCGCGCCGATGTCGTCGCCGAGGTGGAACGTGTGCGGCGCGCAGAAGACGTAGCCGACGCCCGGCGAGTCGATCGCCCGGACGAGATCGACGGCCGGCTCGTTGCGCTCGATGAAGTCGTCCGGGTGGGCCTCCAGGTTGAGCTGGATGCCCTCGCGCTCGAAGATCGGCAGCAGCTCCTCCATGGACCGCCAGAACTGGGCCTCGCTCCGCGCCGGCTGGTCGGGGCGGCCGTTGAACTCCGAGTTCATCGTCGTGCAGCCGACCTCGACCGCCAGCTGGATCGCCCGCTTCCAGTAGCGGACGGCGGCCTGGCGCTCGTCCTCGTCCGGGCCCGACCAGCGGTAGAGCGGCAGGATCGAGGCGAGCTCGATCCCCGTGTCCCGGAGCGCGGCCCGGAACTCGGCCACCCGCGCCCGGTCCGCGCGGGGATGGGTGAAGAAGGGGATGAAGTCGGGCCGCGGCGACAGCTCGATCGCGTCGTAGCCGATGTCCGCCGCGATCCGGCAGACCTCCCCGAAGGGGCGATCCCGGAGCATGTACGGGTCGAGGGCGATCCTCACGTCAGGCATCCTCCCGCTTCGTGCGTGCCAGGCGGTCGCGTAGTGACGCGCCGCTGGTCGTGATCCGGTCGACCATTCGTGCTCGCTCGGCCGGGTCCGCGACCGCCGCCATCAGCTCGAGCCAGCGCGCCGTGCCGTCGATCACCTCGACGATGGCCGCGGCGTCGGCGGCGTCGAACAGCGGTCGATCGGGGACCTCGACGTACACCGGCGAGGTATGGGCGGCCATCGCCGTCGCGAACGCCGAGCACACCTCGTGGTCGCTCCGCGAGCGGGCCGCGATCCAGGCACCGGCCGTCACCTCGATGGTCGCGGCCAGCTCCAGGTCCGCCACGGGGGCCGGGGCGTCCTCGCGGGCCACGACGCGCCCGTTCATCACGACCTCGAGCGAGCTGACGACCGGCTGCGCCGCGCGCGCCCGGGCGCGGATCTCGAGCCGACCACCGGCCGCCGGCAGGGCGATCGTGGCACCGGGTTCGTGACCGTCGACCGCCAGCCCGAGCACCGGCCCCGAGGTCGCGAAGGTGCGGCCGGCCCGCACCGCGGCCGCCCACGCCTCGAACGAGGGCGGCTCGTCGGGCCCGAGGCGGGCGTAGGTCCGGATCGCGCCGACGGGGACCTCGGCGGACATCTTGTCCGTCCCGCCGAGGACGGGCAGCCGGTAGCCGCAGTTGAGGAAGCGGTACCACTCGAGGATCGGCGGGCTGTCGAGCCCCGGCGCGAAGACCTGCATCTCGACGGCGTCGATCCGGCCGCTCACGATGTCCGCCGCGATCTCGGCATAGGGCAACGGGAAGTGCGCCCCGACGACGAGCCCGCCCGCCGCGCGGCAGCGGTCGGCCCAGTCGCCGAGCAGCTCGTCGACCGCGCCGCCGAGCCGCCCCTCCGGGGCGCCGCCGGACGCCATCGGCAGGACCGGCCGGTGCGCCCCGAGGAGCGCCAGGTGGCCGAGCAGGTTCTGCCGGTTCTCCGTCCCGACGATCACGGCGTGACGGCCCGACGGGTCCTGCCGGGATCCCCACGCGAGGTCCTGCGCGTTGGTGACGTCGTCGCCGGCCTGCGTCGCGAGGAGGTGGACGAACGCCACGTCCTCGGCGGCGGCCTGCAGGAGCGCGGTCGACGGCGAGATGTAGTGGACGTGCGAGTCCGACGTCAGCCAGCCCTCGCCGCGAAGGTCGATCGCCCGCTCGAGGTCGAGCGTCAGCTCGCGACGGTCCGGTCCGACGTCGAGCCGCGTCCGCAGCGGCCGGTGATCGAAGCCCTTGACCGCCTCCACCTCGACCGGGCCCAGCGGGAGGTCGACCTGGAAGGTGCCCGCGACGTAGGCGTAGGCGTCCGAACCGAGGAGGACGTCGGCCCCGCTGTCCTCCATGAGACCCGGGTTGACCTCGTCGCGATGGCCGAGCGGGGCGAGGTATCGCCCGTCGGCCGCCACGAAGCGCACCCGCGCCGGGGTCGGAGCCCCGTCCGCGCTGACGCGAACGTCCACGCGGACCGTCGCCGCGGGCAGCGCCCGGATCACCGTTCGCTCGTGGGCCGCCGATCCGGTCCGATCGAGCTCCGCGAGGGGCAGCTCCCAGTCGCCGACCCGGATCCGCGCATCCGGCGTCGCGGCGAGGTCGACGATGGCCGCCCCACCGGTCGTGCCGGCCGCCGGGACCCGCGGCCGGCCCCAGCCGATCGGTCCGCGATCGCCGGCGCCGCCGTCATCGTCGGTCGCGCGAGCCGGTGGGAGCGAGCGGATGATCACCCCGAGGTCGATCTCGGGCAGCTCGGTCGCGGACCCCTCGCTCGCGGGCCCCTCGATCCGGAGCTGGCGACGCGGCGTCGCGACGAGGGGATTGGCCGTGCCATGGAACACGGTCACGGCCGCCAGGACGACGGCCGTGCCGGGACGGCGGTCGCCGAGCGGGACGAGCCGGAGGCTCAGCGGCACCTCGCCGGGCGCGAGCGGGATCGCGTGGAGCCAGTAGGTGATGTCGTCGTCGGGGGTCGGGACGAAGTCGGCGACGCCCGTCTGCGCGGGACCCCACGCCGCGGGGAGCATCCCGAGCGGGCCGGCGTGCCCTGCGGGCGGATAGCGGCCCGGGGACTGGACGGGGTGCGGGCCGCGCCAGTCGACGGGCGCATCCGACCGATGCCCAACGGCCTCGAACGGCAGGAACCCCCAGCCGATGATCCCGTCGGCGACCTCGAACCGGCGGCGCACCGTGATGGCCCGCGTGCGGCCGTCGGCGAACGCCAGCTCGTACCTCGCGAGCGGCTCGCCGGCCGGGAGCACCCAACCCACGGGCATGCCGGGTGGCCGGCTCCCGGTGGCGTCCCGCCAGCTGTCGGCGAAGTGGGCCACCACGACGTGGCTGGCGGCACCGCTGACCGAACCCGGCCGATCCTCGCCACGCAGATCGATCGTGACCGTTTCGTCGATCAGGACCCAGCGTCTCTCGGCCGAGCGCGGCGCCAGCGCGAAGGGCAGGCCGCGGAACACCGCCGATCCGCCCGGGAGCCGCTCGAGCGCGGGTCCGTACTGCGGATGGAGCCGGGCGGCCACGTCGCCGTCACCGGCGTTCCACGTCGCGCCGAGGTCCACCGTGCGCGCCAGGGGCGTCGCGGGCGGGACCCGGTGCAGCGTCATCGGCGCGATCCTCGACCTCGGCCCGTGTTGACGTGGCAGGAGGCCTGATGATACCGTCCCTGCAATCGGTTGCGCAAGGAGAGGACGATGCGGACTGTCCGGCTCACCGTGGGTCAGGCCATCGTTCAATTCATGGCGGCGCAGGACGTCGAGCGCGACGGCCGCCGGCACCGGTTCATCGCCGGCGTGTGGGGCATTTTCGGGCACGGCAACGTCGCCGGGCTGGGCCAGGCGATCGAGGAGTACGGAGACGCCGTCGGCCTCCCGTACTACCGGCCCCAGAACGAGCAGGCGCAGGTCCACATCGCCCACGCCTTCGCCAAGTACCACGATCGGCTGCGCACCTTCGCCTGCATCTCATCGGTCGGTCCGGGCGCCACCAACATGATCACCGGCGCCGCCGGAGCGACCGTCAACCGGATCCCGGTCCTGCTCTTCCCGAGCGACGCGTTCGCCAACCGGGCACCCGATCCGGTGCTCCAGCAGGTCGAGCACCCGAACGAGCGGGACGTGACCGCCAACGACGCCTTCCGCGCGGTGTCGCGCTACTTCGACCGGATCTCGCGCCCGGAGCAGCTCCTGGCGTCGCTCCCGGCGGCCTTCCGGGTCCTGACCGACCCGGTCGAGACGGGGGCGGTCACGATCTCGCTGCCCGAGGACGTCCAGGCCGAGGCCTTCGACTGGCCCGAGCGGTTCTTCGAGCCGCGCGTGTGGCACGTCCGCCGCCCGGCGCCCGAGCCCGGTCCGATCGCCGACGCGGTCCGGCTCATCGGCGCCGCGCAGGCACCGCTGATCGTCGTCGGCGGTGGCGCGATCTACTCGGGCGCCAGCGACGACGTGGCGGCATTCGCCGCTCGCTACGGGATCCCCGTGGCCGAGACGCAGGCGGGCAAGGGCGCGATCCCGTGGGACCACCCGATGAACGTCGGGCCTGCCGGGACGAACGGCGGGCTGGCGGCCAACCGGCTCGCCCACGATGCCGACCTCGTGCTCTCGATCGGGAGCCGGCTCGGCGACTTCGTGACCGCGTCGCAAACGACGTTCCAGAACCCGGACGCGGCCTTCGTCAACGTCAACGTCGCGCCGATGGACGCGCACAAGCTGCGCGCGGTCCCGGTCGTCGCGGACGCCCGCGAGGCCATTCGTGCGCTCGACGCCGCGCTCAGCGCGGCCGGCTACGGCGGGACCGCGGCGGCGTACCGGTCGCGCGTGGCAGGGCTCAAGGGCGAGTGGGACGACATCGTGACCGGGCTGCGCTCGGCCGACGGACAAGCCGGGGACCTCGGCCAGGCGGAGATCGTGGGCATCGTGAACGACGCCGTCGGGGGTCATGCCACGGTGATCTGCGCGGCGGGCAGCCTGCCCGGGGACCTGCTCCGGCTGTGGCGGCCCGAGGATTCCAAGGCCTACCACGTCGAGTACGGCTACTCGTGCATGGGCTACGAGATCGCGGCCGGGCTCGGGGTCCGGCTGGCCGATCCGGCCCGGGACGTGGTCGTGATGGTCGGTGACGGGTCCTATCTCATGCTCAACTCGGAGATCGTCACGGCCGTGGCGGAGGGCCTCAAGCTCACGATCGTCGTTGTCGACAACCACGGCTTCCAGTGCATCCTCGCCCTCCAGCGGTCGGTTGGCGTGCCCGACTTCGGCAACGAGCTGCGCTATCGGGATCCGGTCGCTGGCCGCCTGACCGGTCCGTACGTCCCGGTCGACTTCCGGGGGCACGCCGCGGCGATGGGGGCGACCGCGGTCCTCGCCCGCACGGCGGACGAGCTGCGCGCCGGCCTGGCCCGGGCCCGCGACACCGCGGGCGTCACGGTCGTCGTCGTGCCGGCCGAGCCCGAGAAGCGGATGCCCACCTTCGAGACGTGGTGGGACGTCCCGGTCGCCGCGGCAAGCGAGCGACCGGCCGTCCACGCCGCGCGCGACGCCTACGAGAGCGCCCGCCGGCTGCAACGTACGGAGCTCAATTGACCTCGTCGCCCGCATCGCGGTCGGGCCGCCCAACCAGCGCGCCGCCGTCCCAGTAGAAAGGAAGCAAAGGATGCCCGGACCCGGGGTCGAGCTCATCGGAGACGAAGAGACCGCCGAAGTGCTCGAGGTGCTGTCGAGCCGCTACCTGAGCCGCTACGGTCCGTCGGACGATCCCGCGTTCGGCGCCAAGGTCCATCGCGTCGAGCAGGAGATCGCCGGGCTCGCCGGCGTGCGCTACGGGCTCGGGCTCAGCGGCGGGGGATCGGCGGCGCTGTGGATCGCGCTGCTTGCGCTGGGCGTCGGCTCGGGCGACGAGGTGATCGTCCCGGGCTTCACGTTCGTCGCCTCGATCTCGGCGATCGTCTACGCCGGAGCGACGCCGGTCCTCGCCGAGGTCGACCAGTCGTTCGACCTCGACCCGGCCGACGTCGAGGCGAAGATCACGCCGCGGACCCGGGCCATCATCGTCGTCCACATGCTCGGCGGTCCGGCCCGGATGACCGAGCTCAAGACGGTCGCCGACCGGCACGGGATCCCGATCATCGAGGACTGCGCGCAGGCGTTCGGGGCGACCTACGAGGGTCGCGGCGTCGGCGGCATCGGCGCCATCGGCACCTACAGCTTCAACGAGTACAAGACGATCACCTGCGGCGACGGCGGCATGATCGTCACCGACGACGAGGCGCTGTACGAGCGCTGCTTCGCGCTGCACGACCAGGGCCACGCTCCGGATCGGCTCGAGTCGAAGTACGCCCCCCGGCCGTTCCTCGGGATGAACTTCCGGATGACGGAGCTGTCGGGCGCCGTGCTCCGGGCCCAGGTCCGCAAGCTGCCGGCGATCGTGACCCACCTGCGCGAGAACAAGGCGATCGTCCAGGACATCCTCGAGGAGGTGCCGGACATCGGCTACCGGACGCTGCCCGATCCGGCGGGCGACCTGGCGACGCACCTCGTCGTGGTCCTGCCCAGCGCCGACATCGCCGCCGACGTCGCCCGTGCGGTCGGCTCGATCCAGCTGTCCGAGTCGGGCTGGCACGTCTACAGCAAGATGAACCACCTGCTCGAGCGCCGGACGGTGACCGGCAAGGGCTGCCCGTTCGACTGCGACCACACCGATCACCCGCACGGCGAGTACCACGCCGGCATGCTGCCCCGGACCGACGCGTTGCTCGAGCGCTCGATCAGCATCGGGATCGGCGTCCGCGACGCCAACCTCGCCCCGTTCGGGCTCCGGATCGGCGACGGCGCGGACGAGGCGCGGGCCGTCGGCCGCACCTTCCGGGACGCGGTGATCCAGCATCTCCGATGACCGCGGGGACCGGTCGGTGATCGCGGCGGTCGTCCTCGGCCGCGTCGGGGTCGACTTCAGCCCGGCCACGCCGCGCAGCTCGATCGCGACCGCGCCGTCGTTCGTTCGGGCGGTGGGCGGGTTCGCCGGCAACATCGGCACCGGGCTCGCCCGGCTCGGCGTCCCGACGGCGATCCTGTCCGCGGTCGGCGACGACGGCCACGGGGAGCACGTCCGGAGGTTCCTGGCCGGCGAGGGCCTCGACGTTGCCGGCCTCGTCACCCGTCCGGGAGCGCGGACCCAGGTCGCGTTCTTCGAGGCCTGGCCGCCCGAGACGTTCCCCGTGACGTTCTATCGCCCGTCCCCGGCCCCCGACAGCCTGCTCGTCCTCGACGACCTCCCGCTGGCGACGCTCGAACGGGCGCCGCTCGTCATCGTCTCGGGCACGCTCCTCGCGACGGAGCCGGCCCGCTCGACGACGCTGCGCGTCCTCGAGCTCCGCGCGGCGTCGCGCGCCAGGCGACCCGGATCGTGGACGACGCTCGACCTCGACTGGCGGCCCGGCCTGTGGTCGGACCCGGCCGACGCGCCGGCGCTCGTCGAGCAGGCCGCCCGCCATGCCGATGTCCTCATCGGCAGCGACGACGAGTTCCGTGCCACCCGCCTCGACCCGGACGCGGCGCTGCAGCTGGGTCCCGGGCTCATCGCGATGAAACACGGGCCGGGCGGGGCGTCGGCGATCACCCGCGACGGCCGGCGGACGGTCGCCGGCATCCCGGTCGAGGTCGTCTGCGGGCTCGGCTCGGGCGATGCCCTGGCCGCCGCGTTCGCCGCCGGCCTGCTCGCCGGCCTCGACCCGGTGGCCGCGCTGGAACGGGGCAACGCCGCCGGGGCGATCGTCGCCTCGCGCCTGATGTGCAGCACGTCCATGCCGTCGCCGGCCGAGATCGACGCGCTCCTGGCGCGCCGCCCGGCGGCATCGAAGGAGGCTCGGCCATGACCCCGAACGATCCGCCGCCGGGCGTCGTCATCCATCCGGCCAAGCTGCCGATGCGGATCCCCTCCGAGCAGCTCCACATCCGGCCCGGGCCGGACGGGTCGGTCGCCTGCGACCCGGAGCGGTCGGGCTGGCGCTACCTGTCGTTCCGGGCGTTCGGGCTCGGCGACGGCGAGACGATGCGGCTCGACCGACCGGAGCAGGAAGCGGCGATCGTCACCATCTCCGGCGGCGGCGTCGAGGTGACCCGGGACGGCGATCGCCCGCTCCGGCTCCCCGGCCGGCGATCCGTCTTCGAGGGGATGCCCTGGAGCGCCTATCTCCCGGCCGGCGCGGCGACGACGATCACCGGTCGTCCACTGCCCGGGATGCGCGCCGTCGTTGCCGTTGCCCAGGCGCCGCTGACCGGCCGGTCCGGCGTCTCGGCGGTGCCGATCGTCGTCGAGCCGGGGGACGTCGAGATCGAGATCCGCGGCCGCGGCAACGCGACGCGTCAGATCAACAACATCATGATGCCGGACTTCCCCGCGGACCGGCTCCTCGTGTGCGAGGTGTTCACGCCGTCCGGCAACTGGTCCGGCTGGCCCCCGCACCGGCACGACGTCGACGATCCGCCGCGCGAGGCGGTCCTCGAGGAGACCTACTTCTACCAGCTGCGCCGGCCCGAGGGCTGGGCGATCCAGCGCGTGTACCACCGCGACGGCTCGCGGGACCGGCTGATGGTGGTCCGCGACGGCGACCTCGCGATCGTCGACCAGGGCTACCACCCGTTCGTGGCGACCCAGGGCTACGACGCCTACTACCTCAACGTGCTCGCCGGGGACCGCCGGACGATGGCCAACACCGACGATCCGGACCTGGCCTGGGTGCGCACCCTGTGGCCGACGATGGAGGCGGATCCGCGTCTCCCGCTCGTCACGCCATGACGGCACGCGGGACGCCGTGACGGACGGCGCGCCGGCCGGCCCGGCGCTCGTCGGCCGGCGCCGCCGCCTGCTCCGGCTCGGCGGGTCGACGGGCATCGTCGCCGGGATCGCGATCGATCACCGCGACAGCCTGCGCGTGACGCTGGAGCGGCGCGGCCTCGGCGAGCTGTCCGTCGACGACCTGCGGCGGTTGAAGCTGCGGCTCGCGGCGGCCCTCGCGCCGGCGGCCACGGCGGTGATGCTCGACGCGGAGCTCGGCGGCCTCGCCCTCGAGCAGGGGGTCGTGCCCGCCTCGGTCGGGCTGATCATGCCGCTCGAAGCCCAGGGCTACGAGGCCGGCGGCGACGAGCGGATCACCACGCTCCTGGCGAACTTCTCGCCGGCGATCGCGCTCGGCTACGGCGCCGACGCGTGCAAGCTGCTGGTGCCGTACCGCGCCGACGACGAGCCGACCAGCGCTCATCAGGATGCCGTGGTCCGGTCCGCCGCCGATGCCTGCCACGCGCTCGGCCTGCCGCTCGTGATCGAGCCCGTCGTGTACCGGCGGTCGACGGAGGCGCCGGCCGAGCACGCCGCGGCCTACGAGGGTCTCGTCACCCGCTCCGTCGCCCGGCTCCAGCCGCTCGGCGCCGACCTGCTGAAGCTGCCGTTCCCCCTGCCGGAGATCGGTGCCGTCGGCGAGGAGGCCGGCCGCGCGGCCTGCCGGCGGCTGACGGAGGCGTGCGCGGGCACGCCGTGGGTCCTCCTCGGCGCCGGCGTCGACACGGAGGCGTTCCTCGTCCAGATCCGGCTGGCCGGGGAGGCCGGCGCTTCGGGCTTCCTGGCGGGACGCGGGATCTGGGGCCCGGCGCTGGCCGCCGACCCGGACGAGGCCGGACGGGTCGCAGCCATGAGCGGCGTTGCCGCCCTCGAGCGCTGCCGCGCCGTGGCCGAGCGTCATGCCCGGCCGCTGCCCGACGGCCGCGCCTGACCGAGGACCGGCCCGATGACCCCGATCCTGGGCGGCCTGTGCGCGGCGTTCGCGTTCGCGGTCTCCGTCCTCGTCTCGGCGCGGGCCAGCCGTCTCGTCGGCCCGCAGGTGACGGTCACCGGGGTGATGCTCGTGGGCAGCGCGATCCTGCTCCCGGTCGCGCTCCTGGCGACGCCCCTGCCCGCCGTCGAGCCGAGGGTCTTCGTGCTGCCCCTGGCGGCCGGCGGGGTGAACGTCGCCGGCCTGCTCCTCGCCTACACCGCCTACACCGTGGGGGCGGTCGCGGTGGTCTCGACGATCGCGTCGACCGAGGGCGCGATCGCCGCGGTCATCTCCGTCCTGGCCGGCCAGCAGCTCGCACCGGGCTCGGGGCCGATCCTGGCGATCGTCGCCGTCGGCGTCGTGCTCGCGGCGGCGGGTGGCGGACAGGAGCTCGAGG
Source organism: uncultured Chloroflexia bacterium (assembly GCA_963813705.1). Classification (GTDB taxonomy): domain Bacteria; phylum Chloroflexota; class Limnocylindria; order Limnocylindrales; family CSP1-4; genus Chersky-267. Next base: position 99,537 of record CAWFAH010000011.1, on the reverse strand, counting down.
AGGGGGTGCCGATCGGCCGCGCCCGCTCGCTGCGGGCCGCCGGGCTCGCCGCGCTGGCCGCGACGATGTTCGGCAGCGGCCTGTTCCTGACCGGCCTGACGAGCGCGACGCTCCCGATCCCCTGGGTGCTCCTCCCCGGCCGGGTGCTCGGCCTGCTGGTCGTCGGCATCCCGCTCGTGCTCGCCGGGCGCAGGTCGATCCCGCGCTCGGCGCTGCCCCTCCTGGTCACGTGCGGGACCGTGGAGATCATCGGCCTGACGGCGTTCGCGATCGGGGCGCGGGTCGACATCGCGGTGACGTCCGTGCTCGCCTCGATGTTCGCGCCGATCGCGGCCGTCGCCGCGTACGTCCTGTTCCGCGAGCGGCTCGTCCGGCGGCAGCTCGCCGGGATCGCCCTGGTCGTCGTCGGGATCGGCTTGCTCGGCGCGCTCGGCGCGTCCAGCATCCCGGGGTGAGGTGACGATGCGGCTCGTCTACAACTCGAACTCGACGATGTACCTGCCGGTCCGGATGCAGGTTCGCCTCGCGCGCGAGACGGGCTGGGACGGCGTGTTCCTGCGCGAGGAGCACATCCGGCGCTACCTCGGCGAGGGGTACCCGATGGCCGGTCTCCGGGAGGCGCTGGCCGGGCTCGCACCGGTCAACCTGGGCGCCCTGCCCGACGTCGAGCGATGGTCGCCTGCGGATCGCGCCGCCATGCTCCGCGAGGCCGAGGTGCTGACCGAGCTCGCCGCCGACATCGGATCGACCGAGGTCCAGCTCCTGAGCGGGCCGGTCCGGCCGGGCGGCGCGTACCGCGGTCCCGGCGACCTGTCCCCCGCGGAGCGTCGGCGGGTCACCGCCGCGGCGATCCGGGCCGTCGCCGACCTCGGCGCCGAGCGGGGGATCCGCTACTACCTCGAGCCGCTCGCCTGGACTCCGCTCGCCCCGCTGGCCGAGGCCGTCGCCGCGATCGATGCCGCGGAGCGCGACAACGTCGGCCTCGTCCTCGACTTCTGGCACCTGTGGCAGAGCGGGACGAACCCCGACGACCTCGCCCGGCTCGACCGCCGGCTGATCTTCGGGGTCGACTTCTCGGACTCGCTCGGGCCGCCCGGATCGGGGACGCCCGACCAGCGCTCGCGACGGGTGTGGCCGGGCGACGGCGAGATCCCGCTCCGCGCCTGGGCCGACGCGATCCGCTCGACCGGATTCGACGGCTGGTGGGACAACGAGCTCTACAGCCCCCTCCACTGGGAGTCCGACGACCCGTTCGGGATCGCGGCCGGCCTGCTCGACGTCCTCCGCGAGACGCTCCGCGATTGACGGCCGCTGGACGCTCGTTCTGCGAGGTCGCCGGCGCCGCCGCCGCCCGCCCATGGAGGTCCTTAACCTGTTGACGCCACCTCCGACCCGATGCTACGTTCGCAATGCAACCGGTTGCGTGGAGCGAAGGGAACAGCCCGTGCGTGGATCGCCCGACAGGCGCGTGGCAACCGGAGCTCACGAGCCGTCGACGCCGGCCTCCTGCGACCGCGTGCCCCCGGATCGCGTCTCCGTGGACGCTCGATGACGGGTCCGTCGGGCAACGGCCTGCGCCGGCGGGTCCTCCTGCGCGACGTCGCCCGCCGGGCCAACGTCTCGGACTCGACCGCGTCACGCGCCCTGGCCGACGACCCGCGGATCAGCCAGGCCACGCGGCTGAGCGTCAAGAGCGCCGCGGCCGAGCTCCAGTACGTCCCGAACGCCGCCGCGCGCAGTCTCCGGATGCGTCATACCTCGACGCTCGGCCTGCTCATCCCCAACCTCAGCGACCCGGTCCACGGGCAGATCGCCTCGGGCTTCGAGGAAGAGGCGGGCCGGAGCGGCTACTGCGTGATCATGGTCGCCGGCGACAACACGCCGAACCGCGAGCGGCTCGCGCTGAAGGTCTTCGCCGAGCACGGCGCGGACGGCGTGGCGATCGTATCCAGCGCGATCTCGCCGCGCGAGGGGCGTGAGCGGGTGGATCCGGCCCGCCTGGTGATCGTCCAGCCCGATCATCGCTCGCTGCCCCGCCGCGACGGGCCAGCCTCACCGGGAGTCATCCTGACCGACGACGCCAACGGCGTTCGCGCCGCGGTCAACCACCTCGTGGACTGCGGGTATCGCCGGATCGCCTACGTCGAGGGCGAGGGCGGCGCCTCGAACTCGCTCCGGGCCGCGGCCGTCGCGGCCACGCTCAAGAGCCGCGGGGTCCGGACCGCGCCGCGCACCTTCCCGGCCTCCGACGACGCCTGGCGAGAGCCGGGTCCGCTGGCGGAGGCGATCGCGACCGAGCTGCCCGAGGCCCTGGTGTGCTACGACGACAAGCTGGCGCTGTCGCTGATGGACGCGCTCCGGCGGCTCGGCATCCGGGTCCCCGACGACGTGGCCATCGTCGGCTTCGACGGGATCCCGTCGACGGCGATCTCCAACCCGCGCCTCACGACGGTCACCACCCCGTCCGGCGAGATGGGCCGGCTCGCCGCCGCGTCGCTCATCCGGGCCATCCAGGATGGCGCACCGCCCGAGGGCCGCCGGCTCGAGCCCGAGCTCGTCGTCCGCGAGAGCACCCGCGCCCGCGACTGACCGATCGCCACGCCGGTCGGCGGCTCGGTCAGCGCGGCCGCGCTGCCAGCCGGGCGCGGAGCGTCTCGAGGCTCGCGTCGAGGAAGGCGACCATCCGCGTCCGCTCGGCCGGCTCGGCGACCGCCGCCAGCTCGGACACCCAGGTCCGGGCCCCGAGGATCACCTGCTCGACCACCTGCGCGTCGTCCGCCGCCGGCACGAGCGGCCGCCCTGCGACCTCGACGTAGACCGGCGACGTGTGGGCGGCCATCGAGCTCGTGAACGCCGACTGGATCTCCGCGGCGCTCCGTGAGCGAGCCGCGATCCACGAGCCGGCGTCGATCGGGATCGTCTCGTGGACGGCGAGCTCGGTCGATCCGGCCACCGCGCTGACGGCGGCGACGATCCGGCCGTTGACGACGAGCTCGAGGTCGGTGATCACGGGCTGGGCGGCCCGGGCCACGGCGACGACCTCGACCCGACCCGGCGCACGGAGCTCGACGGTGTCGCCCGGTTCGCGCCCGTCGACGGCGAGCTCGACGACCGGGCCCGACGAGATGAACGTCCGGCCGGCCCGGACCGCGGCGGCCCAGGCGTCGAACGACAGAGCGTCGTCGGCCGGCAGGTGGGTGTACGTCCGGACCGCGCCGACGGGGACCTCGGCCGACATCTTGTCGGTGCCGGCCACGATCGGCAGCCGCTCGCCCAGGTTGAGGAAGCGGTACCACTCCACGATCGCCGGATCGTCGAGGCCGGGCGACAGCGCCTGGGCTTCGAGCCCGTCGATCTTGCCGCTGACGATGTCGGCCGCGATCTCGGCATACGGCAGCGGGAAGTGCGCTCCGATCACGAGCCCGCCGGCGGCGTGGCAGCGATCCGCCCAGTCCGCGAGCAGGGTGTCGAGCGCGCCGGCCATCCGGCCCTCGGGTGGCCCCGCGCTGGCCAGCGGCAGCGTCGGCCGGCGGGCGCCGAGGAGCGCCAGGTGGCCGAGGACGTTCTGCCGGTTCTCGGTGCCGACGACGACGAGACGTCGCCCGGACGGGTCGGTCGTCGCGCCCCACGGCAGGTCGGTCACGCTCGTGAACAGGTCACCCCACTGGGCGGCCAGGAGGTTCACCAGGTCCACGTCCTCGGCGGCCGCCTGGAGCAGGGCCGTCGACGGGGCGAGGAAGTGGACGTGGCTGTCGGCCGTGATCCACCGTCCGGGCGGGCGCTCGACCGTCCGTTCGAGGGCGAGCGAGAGCCGCCCGGTCGAGCCGTCGACCTCGACCGTCGTCCGGATCGGTCGGCGGTCGAAGCCCGCCACGACTTCGACCTCGACCCGGCCGGCGGGCAGATGGATGGAGAACCGGCCGGGCACGTAGGCGTACGTCGCGGAGCCGAGGACCAGGTCGGCGCCGGTGTCCTCGAAGAAGCCCGGGTTCACCTCGTCGCGATGGCCGTCGGGTGGCAGGTAGCGCCCGTCGGCCGCGGTGAACCGGACCCGTCCAGGCAGCGGCTCGCCGGATGCCGTGTCGACGAGCTCGACATCCACCGGAACTCGCGGCGTCGGCAGCGGCTCGATCGAGCGCCGCCCGCCGGGATCGCGGAGCGAGCGACCGTCCAGCAGCGCCCGGCCGGGGACGGCCCAGCCGTCGAGGTCGACGATCGCGTCGGGCGCGATCGCCAGGTCGACCACCCGGTCGTCCGCGCCGGGCCGCCCCGCCGGCGCCCGTGGTGACCCCCAGCCCGCGACCGGCGCGTCGCCCGCTCCGCGCCTGGAGGCCGCCGGTCCCCGGGGGGTCGACCGGATCACCGTTCCGAGATCGACCTCCGGGGCGCGCTCCCCGAGACCGCCGACCGCGACCTGGAACCGCGGCCCCCGGACGAGCGGGTTGGCCGTGCCGTGGAAGAGCGTCACGGCGGCGAGGACGACCAGGCTTCCGGGCCGGCCGCCGGCGACCGGCTCGACGTGGAGCGCGACGGGTCGGGTCCCGGGGTCGAGCGCCATGGCATGGAGCCACAGCAGGGCGTCGTCGGTCGCGCTCGGGACGAAGTCGGTCATCCCGACCTGGTTCGCCCCGTACGTCCCCGGCATGATCGTCAGGGAGCCCGACTGGCCGGCCGGGGCGTACCGCCCGGGCGTCTGCACCGGGTGCGGCCCGCGCCAGTCCACGGCCTCGTTGTCGAGATGGCTGACCGCCGCGAAGGCCATGGACCCCCAGCCGAGGAGCCCGTCGTTGACCTCGAACCGGCGGCGCACCTCCCGGCTCCACGTGCGGCCGTTCCGATCCTCGACGGTGTAGCGCGCGAGGGGCTCGCCGACCGGGACGACGTGACCGACCGGCAGCCCGGCCCCGCGCCGCCCGGCATCGTCGCGCCAGGTGTCGCACAGGTGCGCCACGATGACGTGGCTGGCCGGCGCGTCACCGCCGAGGGGAAGGGTCAGCGGTCGGTCGACGGCGATCCAGCGCCGCGACCGGCGGGGCGAACCGAGGTCGAACGGCAGCCCGTGGAACACCTGCCGGCCGGTGGGAAGGCGCCGGAGCGCCGGACCGTACCCGTCGTGGAGGCGCAGCGACGCCGCCCGGACGGTGAGATTGCGGACCGGATCGAGGTCGATCGTCCGGGCGAGGGGGCTCGAGCGCGGCATCAGGCGGGGCATCGCGCCGGCCGCGCCGCCGCTCGCGATTCCCTGTATTGACGGGCCATGGGCCTGACGCTAGCATCGTACAAACGGTTGCACAAGAGGGATCCCCGATGGCAGTCGCGCGTCCTGCGGTCCTGTGCGCGGCCAGGGCCCGAGCCGGGTCGACGAAGGCGTGAGCACCGGACGCCACGGGGGACGCCCGCTGCCGGGTGATGCGCTGGGAGACCACCGGCGCCAATGACCTCGAGCACGTCCGTGGCGCCCCCGGCCGTGGCCGGGCCAGCGGCCGCGATCGGGTCGACGCCCGCGATCGAGCTCCGCCATGCCACCAAGCGCTACGGCGAGGCGGTCGCCCTCGACGACGTGTCGATGACGATCGCCGCGGGCGAGTTCTTCTGCCTACTGGGGCCATCGGGCTGCGGCAAGACGACCACCCTCAACCTGATCGGTGGGTTCATCCCGCTCAGCTCGGGTGACCTCCTGATCGAGGGACGCACGGTCAACGACCTGCCGCCGCACAAGCGGAACGTCAATACCGTCTTCCAGAACTACGCGCTCTTCCCGCACATGACGGTCGCCGAGAACGTCGCCTTCGGGCTGCGCATGGAGAAGCACTCCAGCCAGGAGGTCAAACAGCGGACCGAGGAGTACCTCGAGCTCGTCGGCCTCGCCGGGTTGAGCCGGCGCCTGCCGTCGGCGCTGTCCGGGGGTCAGCAGCAGCGGGTGGCGCTCGCCCGCGCCCTGGCGAAGCGGCCGGCGGTGCTCCTGCTCGACGAGCCGCTCGGCGCGCTCGACCTCAAGCTGCGCAAACAGATGCAGACCGAGCTGGCCAGGATCCACCGCCAGGTCGGCACGACGTTCGTCTTCGTGACCCACGACCAGGAAGAGGCCTTGTCGATGGCGACCCGGATCGCCATCATGTCGAACGGGAACGTGCTCCAGACGGGTTCGCCCCGCGAGGTCTACGATCGGCCCGCCAACCGGTTCGTCGCCGACTTCGTCGGGGATACGAACTTCCTCGAGGGAACCGTCAGGAGGAGCGACGGGACCCCCCGCTTCGAGCTCACCGGGGGCGCCACCGTCGATGCGCCGGCCGACGCCACAGATGGACCTGCGACGCTCATGGTCCGGCCCGAGTTCCTGGCCCTCCGGTCGATCGACCCGGCGGACCCGACCGCAGCGGTGACCGGCCGGATCGTCAACGTCGCCTTCCTCGGAAACCACACGCGGATCACCGTCGCCACCAATGCCGGAGACGTGGTGGTGGTCAGGCCGCACGGGACCCGGGACCCGACCACCGACACACAGCGAGATCTGGGTGAGGAGGTATGCGTATGGTGGCGCGCCGAGAACGCCGCTCTGATCCGCGAGTAGTCCAACCATGAGGAGGAGGATGGAATGGATGAACTGACCAGGCAGCTCGACCGGCGGACGTTCCTCAAGCTGGCCGGAGCGGCCGGAACGACCGCAGGCCTCGCCGCCTTCCTGGCCGCCTGCTCGGCGTCCGGCGCGACGACCGCTCCCACGACCGCGCCGAGCGCGGCCGGCGGCGCGTCGACGGGTCCATCGGCGGCGCCTGCCTCTCCGACCCCCGGGCCGACCGGCACGTTCAACTGGCTCACCTGGGGCGACCACTGGTACCAGGCCGAGATGGACAAGATCGCGGCCGATATCGGGATCAAGGCCAACATCACGAGCTTCAGCGACAACATCGACGCCTACACCAAGATCCAGCAGGTCGGCGGCCAGGTCGACCTCGTCTCCGGCGACGCCCTGTGGGTGCCCCACTACTACGAGACCCAGCTGATCGACGCGTTCGACATCAACTCGCTGAAGGTGTCGAGCCAGCTGTTCTCGGTCGCCCGCGCCTTCGACATCTGGACCAGCCCGGCCGGCTACCTCGGCTACCCGAACGGCTGGGCGCCGATCCAGATCACGTACGACCCGGCCCACGTGACCTCGGGCGCGGACTCGTGGCAGCTCCTCCTGGACCCGAAGTACAAGAAGCGGGTCGTCGTCGAGGACCAGCCGGTCGAGGTCATGGCCTACATGGGCAAGGCCGCCGGCGTCAAGGACCCCTACAACATGACGGACGACGAGATCGCCCAGGCAAAGGCGCTGCTCGTCCAGCTCAAGCCGAACATCCTGCGTCTCGCGCCGCAGGCCACCGACACGGTCGCCGCGCTCAAGAACGGCGAGGCCTGGATTGCGACCATCAACCTCGGTGCCGACACCGCTGTCATGGACCAGGGCGGCCCGCAGCTCACCACGTTCACGCCCAAGGAGGGCTCAATCGGCTGGATGGACAGCGAGATGCTCGTCCACGGCGGCGCCAACAACAACCTGCTCATGCCGTTCCTCGAGGTCCACGAGCAGGCGGAGTACGTCGCGGCCAACTTCATGATCAACCGGCGGCCGCTGTTCAACGAGCAGGCCTACAAGCTGTTGATCAACCAGGGCCAGCAGGAGCTGGCCGACCACCTGCTCTACAACAAGCCCGAGACGGTCAACACGATGACCCTCAAGGGCCCCGGTACCTCGACCCAGAAGGTGATCGCCGCGTTCAACGACGTCTTCGGCGCGTAGCCGACGGCCGGACACGGCGACACGAGGCATGACGGCTGAGGCTCGCGAGGGGGCCGGCTCGGCCCCGCTCGCGGGCGTCTCGAACTCGCTTGTGACGCGACTCGGCAGGGCGGTCCCCGCCCTGCCGGGCCTCGCTGTGCTCCTGTTCCTCTTCCTGGTCCCGATGGGGATCATGTTCGTGTTCAGCCTGTGGCACACGAACAACGACTTCAAGCTCGTGCCCGAGTGGAACCTCGACAACTACGCCCGGTTCTTCACGGAGGGAACCTACCTCCGGACGTTTCTCAAGACCCTGATCATGGGCTCGCTCGTCACGGCGGCGGCGCTCGCCATCGGCCTGCCGTTCGCCTACTTCCTCGTGCGCTACACCGGCCGCTGGATGCAGCGGGCGATCCTGCTCGCGGTGATCGTCCCGTTCTGGACCAGCTACCTGGTCCGCGTCTATGCCTGGCAGGCGATCCTCGGCGAGCACGGTGCCCTCAACCAGTTCCTCATGGGCATCGGACTGATCAGCCAACCCTCGGAGCTGTTCAACTACGACGACCCGGGCGTGTTCGTCGTGCTGACGTACATCTACTTCCCGTTCGCGGTCCTGGCGCTCTACGCCTCGCTGGAGAAGTTCGACTTCACCCAGCTCAACGCGGCCCAGGACCTCGGGGCGCGGCCGGACCAGGCCTTCCGGCACATCCTGCTGCCGCAGATCCGGGCCGGCATCATCACCGCCTGCATCTTCGTGTTCGTGCCGATCCTCGGCGAGTTCCTGACGCCGACGCTGGTCGGCGGCGCCCAGAGCAGCCTGATCGCGAACCTCGTCGTGAACTACCTCCGCCAGGCCCAGTTCGCGGAAGGGGCTGCCCTGGCGATCATCATCGCGGCCTTCGTGACCGTGGTCATGATCGTGTTCCGCAAGTCGTTCCGGGTCGAGGACGTGGTCACCAGTGGCTAGGCGGGCAAGCCCGCTCGAGACGATGCCGGTCAGCCGGTTCGCCCGGCAGACCCGCTGGTCGCTGATCATCCTGACCGGGGCGGTGCTGGCCTTCCTCTACCTGCCGATCGCGTTCCTGATCCTGTTCTCGTTCGAGGTCGCCGCGACGCCGGGCCTGCCGATCACCGGCCTGACCCTGCACTGGTACCAGGTGCTCGCGGCGGACACCTCGATCCAGCAGGCCCTCCTCACCTCGGTCGAGATCGCCATCGTCGTGACGATCATCGCCTCGATCATCGGCACGATGGTCGCCTTCCCGCTCGTCCGCGGCGGCGTGCGCGCCCCCGGGACCCTCCGGCTCGGATTCACGCTGCCGATCATGATCCCGGGGTTCCTGATCGGGATCGGGCTGCTGATCTTCTTCCGCCAGGCGCTCCACCTCCAGCTCGGCCTGTATACGGTGGTCGCCGGCCACCTGGTGTTCACAATCCCGTTCGTCGTGCTGATCGTCGCCTCCCGGTTGCAGGGCTTCGATCGCCGCCTCGAATGGGCCGCCGCCGATCTCGGGGCGAGCCCATGGCGCACCCTGCGCCACATCGTCCTGCCGCTGATCGCGCCCGCGATCCTGGCCGGGGCCCTCCTGTGCGTGACCCTGTCGATCGACGAGTTCGTGATCACCTTCTTCACGATCGGCCCGCAGCAGACCCTGCCGCTGTACATCTACACCCAGATCAAGTTCGGGGTCACGCCCGAGGTCAACGCGATCGCCACCGTCATCCTGGTCGTGACGCTCGGGGCCATCCTGGTCGGCACGCTGCTGCTGACCGGTGGTCGCCGGCTCCGGCGCCGGGGCGAAGCGTGAGCCACCGGGCCCGGGCCCATGCGGCCGGGTCCACGACCCGACCGAACCCATCCGGCTCGTGACCGGCCCGTCGGGACCGTCGACCCAGGGATCGAGCCTGCTCGGACCGCCGCCCGCGCCCGGCGACCCGATCCGTCTCGGGTTCCAGACCTGGAGCATGGGCGTCGACTGGGCCGACCTGATGGCCGCCGGCGAGCGGATCGAGGCGCTCGGCTTCGCGAGCCTGTGGGCGAACGACCACCTGATGCCCGTCCTCGGCGACGCGGCGGGACCGATCATCGGTCCGCCGGGCCCCGTGTTCGAGGGCTGGATGGTGCTCGCCGGCTGGGCCGCGCGGACGAGCCGCGTGCCGCTCGGGACGATGGTCTCGGCCGTCGGCTACCGGAACATCGGGCTGACGGTCAAGATGGCCACCGCGCTCGACCACGCCACCGGCGGCCGGGCGATCCTCGGCATCGGGGCGGGCTGGCACGAGCCGGAGATCGAGGCCTTCGGCTACGAGCAGATCGGGCTCGGCGACCGGATCGGCCGGCTGGGCGAGGCCGCGCAGGTGGCGCGGCGGATGCTGGACGGCGAGGCCGTGACATCTGACGGCCGCTGGATCCGGGCGGCCGGGATGCGCAACGATCCGCCGCCGGTCCAGGCGCGGATGCCGCTCCTCGTCGCGGGCAGCGGCGAGAAGCGGACCTTGCGGATCGTCGCCCTCGACGCCGACATCTGGAACGGCGAGGGAAGCCCCGAGCTGTTCGCCCACAAGAACGCGGTCCTCGACCGCTGGTGCGCCGAGGTCGGCCGCGATCCCCGCGCGATCCGGCGGACCGTCGGCGTCCCGCCGGTGTGCATCCGGGCGACCCGGGCCGAGGCCGTCGACGCGCTGGCCGCGATCCTCGGCCGGTTCGGCGGCTCGCCCGACCAGGCACACGGCTGGGCCGAGAGCTCGTCGCTGGCCGACACGGCCGAGGTCGTCGCGGGACAGTTCCGGGCATGGCGCGCCGCGGGCGCCGAGGAAGCGATCATCGACCAGCCCTGTCCGCTCGACGCCGAGACGTTCGAGCGGCTGGCCGGCTTCGTGCGCGACGGTCTGGCGTGACCGACACCGCCGCGCGCTTGGCGGCCGGCCGCCCCATCGCCGAATTCGACGCTGCGGTCCTGCGGGCCGCGAAGGAGGTTGCCCGGTGCGCGCTGCCGTCTTCGAGGGTGAGGGCCGGCTCGTCGTCAAGGACGTGCCCGACCCGGTGCCCGGCCCCGACGAGGTCCTGATCGAGGTCGAGGCCTGCGGCGTGTGCGGCTCCGACGTCCAGATCATCAACGTCCCGCCGGGCCACCCGTCGACGCCGCCGGTCATCATCGGCCACGAGTTCGTCGGCCGGATCCGCGCGGTCGGCTCGGCCGTCCGCGACGTGCCGCTCGGCGGCCGGGTCGTGTGCGATCCGGACCCCAAGTGCGGGGCGTGCGACTCGTGCCGTGCCGGACGACCGGCGAACTGCACCAACATCGTGGCCCTCGGCGTCCACCGCGACGGCGCCCTCGCCCGCTACGTGACCGCTCCGGCGAACAGCGTCTATGCGATCTCCGATGCCGTTCCGGCCGAGCTCGCGGCGCTCGTCGAGCCGTTGGCCTGCGTCGTCAACGGCACGAACCGGGCGGCCATCCGGCCGGGCGAGTCGGCAGTCGTGTTCGGGGCCGGGGCGATCGGCTGCCTGTTCATCGCCGTCTTCCGCGCCTCGGGCGCGGCGAAGATCGTGGCCGTCGAACCGAGCCCGGATCGCGCGCCGGTGGCCAGGGCGGTCGGCGCGGACGTCGTCCTGACCCCGGACGAATGGGCGGCACGGCGCGCCGAGCTGCTGCCGGCCGGCGCCGACGTGGTCGTCGATGCGGTGGGCAGCGTCCTGCCCCAGGCGATCGAGGCGGCCGGCATGGCTGCCCGGGTGGTGATCTTCGGGATGAACGGAAATGCCCGGCCGCCCGTCCACCAGGTCGAGATCGTCGAGAAGGGCCTGGCGATCCTCGGCTCCTACATCTCGAACTTCACGTTCCCGGCCGCGATCCGGCTGGTCGAGAGCGGCCAGCTCGACCTCGCCCCGATGATCACGGCTACGATCGGGATCGACGACACGGCGGCCGGCATCGCCCGGCTGCGGTCCGGCGAGGCCGTGAAGATCGTCATCAAGCCCTGACCCGGACCGATCGAGGAGGCCGTCCATGACCGCTGCCGGCATGCGCATCGCCAGCGCCCCCGTGTCGTTCGGGGTCGACGAGATCATGCAGGACGACGCGTGGATGCCGGCGCCCGACGACATGCTCGACTGGATGGTCGACATCGGGTTCGCGGGGACCGAGCTCGGGTACCCGGGCTACCTGGGCGACGCGGCGCTGGTCCGCGAGCGGCTCTCGTCGCGCAACCTCGAGCTCGTCGGAGCGTTCCTGCCCCAGCACTTCAGCCGCTCGGAGAAGGTCGAGGAGGACCGGGCGTGGCTGCGCGATGCCCTCCGGCTCATGGCCGACGGCTCGCCGGACGGGTCGCGACCGTTCGCCGTGCTGTCCGACCATTTCGACGAGCCCGACCGCCGGGCGCTGTCGGGGCGGATCGCCCAGCACCCTGAGACGTGGCTCGACGCAGCCCGCTTCCGGACGCTCGTCGACAACCTCCACCGGGTCGCGGAGACCTGCCGCGCGGCCGGGTTCGAGCCCGTCCTCCACCCGCACGCCGGAACCTACATCGAGACGGCCGACGAGATCGCCCGGGTCATGGACGCGATCGACCCCTCGCTGCTCGGGCTGTGCCTCGACACCGGTCACTTCCGGTTCGGCGGGGCGGACCCGGTCCAGGCGGCCCGGGACTACCGGGACGTGATCCGCCACGTCCACATCAAGGACTGCCGGACTTCGATCATGGACGCCGTCAAGGCCGAGGGCGGGAGCCTCGACGAGGCGCTCGTCCGGGGCGTCTTCTGCCCGCTCGGGCTCGGTGACGCCGGGATCGACGCGGTGATCGCCCAGCTCCGCGAGAACGGCTACGCCGGCTGGCTCGTCATCGAGCAGGACCAGGCGCTTCGCTCGTCGGACACGCCCGCGTCGGTCGTCGCCGGGCAGCGCACCAACCGCGAGTACCTGCGCGCGCTCGGCCTCTGACCGGCCCCGGTTCGCGCCTCGTCGGCCCGCCGCCCGAACCAGGCGGCCAGCTCGGATCTCCCTCGCTCAGCTCGACGGCGCCGCGAGCACGTCCCGGTGCGCCCGCAGGAAGGACGCGGTCGCCTCGACCAGCCGGTCGACGTCGTCGGTCGTATGGGCGCCCGTCAGGAAGCCCCGGATCATGTAGTGCGGGTGGACGTAGATCCCGTGCTCGAGCAGCCAGTCGCGGTAGGCCCGCTGGACCGGGTGGTTCTTGTCCATCGCGAACCGGGCGAAGTCGCGGAACCGGCGGATCGGCTCGTCCGTGAAGTAGATCGTCCAGACGCCGGCCATCTCGCGGACCTGGACCCGCGCACCGGTCTCGTCGATCGCGGCCTGGATTCCCGAGGTCAGGCGTGAGCCGAGCGACCGGAGATGGTCGTGGATCGATCCCTCGAGCACGACCTCCGTGCAGGCGAGCGCCGCGGCGGTGTTCAGGGTGTGGCCGGCGAACGTGCCCGCGAACAGGACGTCGCCCTTCGGGCCGAGATGATCCATGACGTCGCCGCGACCGGCCAGGACGGAGATCGGGAAGCCGTTCCCGATCGCCTTGCCCATCGTCGTCAGGTCGGGGGTGACGCCGAGCGCGGCCTGGGCACCGCCCGGTCCGTGGCGGAAGCCCGTGATGACCTCGTCGAAGATCAGCAGCGTCCCGGCCGCCGTGCAAGCCGCGCGGAGCGTCTCGAGGAAGCCCGGCTCGGGCAGCACCACGCCGGCGTTGTGGAAGACCGGCTCGATGATGACCGCGGCGATCGTGTCGCCCTCCTCGGCGAGGACCGTCCGGACGCCGGCGGCGTCGTTGTACTCGCGGACGATCACCAGGTCGCGGATCGCGGCGGGCATCCCCGCCGACGCCGGGACGGGGGTCGGGACCGCGCCGCCCTCGTCGGTCGCGAAGTGGTGGCTCCAGGCCACGTAGTCGTGCCAGCCGTGGTAGTTGCCCTCGAACTTGAGGATCCGGTCCCGGCGAGTGAAGCCGCGGGCGAGCCGGATGGCGTGGTAGGTGGCCTCGGTCCCGGTGCAGCTGAACACGACCCGCTCGGCGGACGGGATCATCCCGACGAGGCGCTCCGCCAGCTCGACCTCGAGCGGGTTCGCCGCCGAGAAGGAGACGCCGTGCTCGTCCATGGCCCGGACCACGGCGCGGTTGATCCGCGAGTCGTTGTGGCCGAGGAGCACCGCGCCGAACGAGTTGTGGAAGTCGACGTACTCGTTGCCGTCGACGTCCCAGATCCGCGAGCCCTGGGCCCGGGTCATGAACAGCGGATACGGCGTCGCGCTCCGACCTTCGCCCTGCACGCCCCCGGGTGACACCGCGTTCGCGCGCTCGAAGAGGGCGCGCGACGCGGCCGTCGGGACCGGCCATCCGGAATTGCCGGCCGGGGCCGCGGCGGACGGGGAGGGGGCTCGCGTCGTGTCCGATGTCGTCACGTCTGCTCCGATCCGTTCACGGGGTACCGGCCGGCAGGACGACCGGGGTCCGGGTCCCGGTCGCCGCCGAGGCATACAGCGTGTCGATCACGGCGTTGTCGCGGACGCCGTCGCGGAAGTCGGCGTGCCCGGGCCGGCCCTCGGCGATCGCGGTCAGGAACTCGGCCCACATGGCGCATTCGAAGCCGAGCCAGCCGATCGACGTCCCGTCCGTGCCCGCGATCAGCAGCTCCGCAGCACCCGGATGGGTCGGGTTGACGAGCACCCGCCGGAACCCGAACGTCCCGGCGTCACCCGGCAGGCAGACCTGGAACTCGTCCGGTCGCTCGAGGTCCCAATCGGCCGAACCGCGCGATCCGAACACCTCGAGCCGGAGCGAGACGCGCCGCCCGGTCGCGACCCGGCTCGTCTCGAGGACGCCGTAGCCGCCGCCGACGAACGTCACCAGCGCCGCGGCGGCGTCCTCCACGTCGACGGTCCCGGTCGCCGCCCGGTCTCCGTCGGCCGATCCTGCGCCCCGATTGCCAACGGCGTCGGCCGACGGCAGGCGTCGCTCGCCGATGAACGTCGCGGACAGGCCCTGGATGCTGTCGATCTCGCCGACGAGGAACCGCGCGCAGTCGACGAGGTGATAGCCGGTGTCGATCGCGATCCCCCCGCCGGCGAGGTCCCTGCGGAACCGCCACAGCAGCGGGACGTCCGGGTCGGCCGCGTAGTCGAGCATGAACGAGGCACGCAGGCTGCGGACCTCACCGAGCTGACCGGAGACGATGAGCTCACGGATCTCGCGCACGGCCGGCGACCAGCGATAGCCGGCCGCCAGCCCGTGGAAGACGCCCGCCGCCTCGCAGGCGCGCAGGAGCTCGGCCGCGTCGTCGGCCGTGACCCCGAGCGGCTTCTCGCAAACGACGTGCTTGCCGGCCGCGGCGGCCCCGAGCACGACTGCCTTGTTCGCCGCCGGCGGGAGGCAGGCCACGACGAGGTCCACGTCAGCGGCCTCGACCAGTCCGCGCCAGTCGTCGGCGACCCGCTCGTAGCCCCAGCGGTCGGCGAGCCCGCGGGCCAGCGTCCCGTTGATGTCGGCGACGGCCGCAAGCCTCGGACGGAGCGCCAGGTCACGGAACAGGTAGGGCACGTTGACGAGCGCAGCGCTGTGGGCCCCCGCGATCGTCCCGGCGCCGACGACGCCGATCCGCAGCTCTCCCGTGGTCGGTCGCGACGCCGTCATGCCCGGCCCGCGCCCGGCTCGGCCGCGGTCATCTTCGCCGCGTTGGCCAGCCGGGCGCCGAGGATCCCCACGCTGGGGACGTCGTCCATCACCGCTCCCTCGTGCTCGCTGAAGCGCCGAGGCGCGAGCGTACCACGGGTTGTATCGGTTGCACTGGCCTGGTGACGACCTCGCCAGGGGGCCCGTCCGAGCGCGTCCCACGCTCGTCGGCAGGCGACGGTCCGGGCCGCCGCCTGGCCCTCGGGCATACTCGCAGGGACATCTCCGACAGGGCTCAGCCAGGAGGACGCGCGTGCTCAGCGACTACCCGGTCTTCCCGATCCTGCTGTCGACCGACCTCGACGCGAGCCGGACCTTCTACCGCGACACGCTCGGGCTGGAGGTCGCCCGGGAGGACCCCGGCGACCGGATCGTCTTCCGCTCCGGCGGCGGGACGCAGCTGGCGGTCACGAGCAGCACCGTCGGAACCTCGGACACCCAGACCCAGATGGCCTGGCGCGTCCCGGACATCCACGCCGCGGTCGCCGACCTCCGCGCGCGTGGCGTGCGCGTCGAGGCATACACCGCACCCGACCCGGTCACGGTCGATGGCGTCGCCGACATGGGCCATTCCTGGGCGGCCTGGTTCATCGATCCGAGCGGGAATGTGCTGGCGGTCGTCCAGCCGAAGGGCTGACCCGGCGTCAGGCGAGGACCGCCGTCCGGGTCGTGCACGTCACGACGGGGCGGACGTCCTCCGGGCGCTCTCGGCGGACCGCTCGCGGGCCGGCTCGGTGGGTCGCGACCGCGCGAGGGCCGCGTCGAGTCGCTCGACGAACGGCGTGGCCCCCAGGCCGACCAGCGTCGAGCGTGCCGTCTCGGCTGCCGCCACGACCTCCGGGTCGGACGGGTCGAGGACGGTGGCCATGTCGATCGCGCACATCGCCTCGTCCCAGACGAGGCCGAGGTCGCGCCACACGCCGAGCGCCTGGCGATAGACGGTCATCGCTTCGGCGGTGCGCCCCTCGAGCGCCGCGATCCCGGCCAGGATCGTCGCGTGATCGTTGTCGATGGCTCGCCCGTGGCGGGGCGTCGCCTCGAGGAGGGCGAGATCCTTCCGGGCGAGTCCCGGATCGCCGGCCAGGATGTCGCAATGGGCGGCCAGGACCGACGCCTCGCCGGTGCCCGCCGGGAAGATCTCGCCAAACCGGAGCGCCTCCCGTCGACCGATGTCGAAGCGGCCCCCGATGAACCCGACGGCGGCGTGGGAATAGGCGATCGTCGCTGGCTTGACCAGGTCACCTGACCGTGGCGGGATCGCCTCCGCATCGGCCAGCAGGCGGTCGACGACCTCGCCGCGCGACGCCCGCAGCTGGGCCATGTCGCCGATGGCCACGAGGCGAATCACCGGATCGATGTCCTCGCTGAGCATCGGCTCCAGCTCGGCGAGGGCCCAGTCCCACTGTCCGGTGCGGTAGGCCGCGGTGACGCCGTTGTCCAGGACCTGGAACGACCTTCGCCCGAGCCGGTGCTCGAGCGCGAGCCCTTCGCGCGCCGCCTCCAGCGCGGCGCGGGGGTCGTCGTCCTCCAGGAACGAGGACAGGTTGTTGAGAGCCCGAGCGACGGTGTCGAAGATCGCGTGGGCGGCGGCCAGCCGCTGACCCGCCTCGATCGCGCCGATCCCCTCGTACTTGCGGCCGTCGCCGGCAAGCGCCGAGCCACGCGTGACGAGGGTATCGGCGACCAGGTCGATCAGGTTGGCCCGCTCCGCCACGGCGAGCACCCGATCGGCCACCTCGACGGCCTGCGCGTTCTCGTCGGTGAGGAAGTACGCCCGGGCCAGCTGGCCGTTCAGCGCGGCGACCCCAGGATCGTCGGCCAGGTCGGCGAACCGGTCCGCCGCCTCAGTGAGCATGGAGAGCGCGTCGTCGAAGCGATACGCGACGAGCAGCGTGCCGGCGTACGAGGCCGTGACGCGCGCCTCGCCGCCGCGATCCCGGAGCCTTGCCCGGAGCTCGATCGCGGCGCGGTAGTGGGCCGCCGCGTCCTCGACCCGGGCGACGGCGGCAGCGGCCTCGCCGGCGCGCTCGTGAAGGGTCGCCTCGTCGGCCGGGTCGGACGCGACCGTCAGCGCCTGCTCGCAGAACCGCAGGGCCTGCTCGTGGGCGCCGAGCGATGCCGCCCGATCCGCCGCCGCGCGGAGGGCGATCCGGGCCTGGCCGGCGAGGGCCTCTCGCTCCGGACCGGCGGGGCTGTTCGCGTGCGCCGCGAGGTACTGGCTCGCGAGCGCCCCGGCGAGCTCGTCCGAGCCGAGCGCCTCGAAGTGCCGGGCCGCCGCGAGGTGGCGGGTCTTGCGATCGGCGCGCGCCATCATGTTGTAGGCGACCTCGCGGATCAGCGCCTGGACGAAGGCGTACTGACCCCGCTCCGGCGAGCGCGGATCGGCGTCCACCCGGAGGAACTCGCGCTGGGACAGCGATCGCAGCCGGCCCTCGAGGTCGGCCTCCGCGATGTCCGACACGGTGCCGAGACCGGCGAGCGTGAACGATTGCCCGAGCACGGCCGCATCCTGCAGGACCGCGCGGTCGGCCGGCTCCAGGGCGTCGAGCCGGCTCGCGATCAGCGCGGTCAGCGTCTCCGGGACGGCGAGGTCGTCCAGGTCCCCGGTCGGTCGGTAGGCGTCGCCCTCCTGCGCCAGCCGGCCCTCGGCCAGCAGCATGCGGACCGTTTCGACCGCGTAGAGCGGGATGCCGTCGGCCCGGGCGACGATCGCGCGCACGGCGGCCTCGGGCAGCCCGGGGATGAGGCCGCTGAGGAGCTCGCGCATCGCGGACGGGGGGAGCGGCTCGAGATAGAGCGACGTGAAGTTGCGCTTGCCGGCGCCCCAGTCGGGCCGCTTCTCGAAGAGCTCCGGCCGGCTGAGCGTCACGACATAGATCGGCGCGTGCCGGCTCCACTCCATGAGGTGGTCGACGAAGTTGATCAGGCCGGTGTCCGCGAAGTGGAAGTCCTCGAAGACGAGGACGACCGGGGCGGTCGTCGCGAGCCGCTCGAAGAACGTCCGCCACGCGCCGAACAGCTGCTCCGAGCCGACGCCCGTCTCGACGCCGAGCAGGGACAGGAGCGCCGGCTCGATCCAGCGCCGGTCGTCGGCGTCCGGGACGTGCTCGGCCACGATCTTCGCGACCCCGGCCCGGGTCGTCGCCGCATCGCTCGTCTCGAGCAGCCCGGCGCGCCGCCGGACCATCTCGCCGAGCGCCCAGAAGCTGATCCCGTCGCCGTAGGCCGGGCTGCGACCCTCGTGGAACCAGACCGTCTCGACGAGGCCGTCGAGGTACTTGAGGAACTCCCAGGCGAGGCGGGTCTTGCCGATCCCGCCCGGCCCGACCACGCTGACCAACCGTGCGCGGCCCTCGCGCGCCGTGGCATGGAACAGCTCCTTGAGCAGTCGCAGTTCGTCGTCGCGACCGACGAACGGGGCTTCGAGGGTCTCGCTCCGGTTCCGCCCGCCGACCTCGGCGACCACCCGCAGCGCGCGCCACGCCGGGACCGGGGCCGACTTGCCCTTGAGCGCCTGCTCGCCGGCCTCCTCGAACGCGATCGCCCGGGACGCTGCCCGTTGGGTTGCCTCGCCGACCAGCACCGTTCCCGGCTGGGCCGCTGCCTGGAGACGTGCCGCGGTGTTCACGAGGTCCCCGGCGACCAACCCCTGGTTCGTCGCCCCGATCGTGATCGCCGCCTCGCCGGTGAGGATCCCGGCCCGGGCCTGGATCGTGGGGCCGAGCGACCGGACCGCATCGACGAGCTCGAGGCCGGCACGAACGGCCCGCTCGGCGTCGTCCTCGTGGGCGGCGGGTGCCCCCCAGACGGCCATGACGGCGTCGCCGATGAACTTCTCGATCGTGCCGCCGTAGCGGCCGATCACGTCCGAGGCGAGCTCGAAGTAGCGCGACAGGGTGTCGCGGACCTCCTCGGCATCGCGCTCCTCGGCGAAGGGGGTGAACCCGACCAGGTCGGCGAACAGGACCGACACCAGCCGGCGCTCGGAGATCGGGCCGGAGGTCCGCTCGGTCGGCGCGGCTGCGGCCGTGGGGACGCGGGCGATCGTCGGGCCGGCCAGGGGCGTCGCGCACTCGCCGCAGAACTTGGCGGCGGGCGGGTTCGCCGTTCCACAATTCGGGCAACCGGCGGCGAGCGGCGACGCGCACTCGATGCAGAATTTGCGTCCGACATCGTTCTCGGTGCCGCAGGTCGAGCAGATCACGGAGGCCGCTCCCAGGACGATTAGGGCAAGAGGGTAGCGCACTCGGAGCGCAAGATCGGCCCGAATGCCGGCTCCGGTTGCGACCGATCTGCCGACGGGAGGTGCCGACGAGGTGCGCGATGACGCATCATCGGTCGTACGCGACCCCGGGCGGACGGCGCCCGTGTGGCGACCCCGCGGCTCGAGGACCCACCCGTGCCCCGTCTCCAGGCCAAGTCGCTTGAAACCCCGGACGAGACCCGGCCGACCCCGTTCGGGCAAGTGGACATCTACAACCTGGACGACCTCGTGATCGGCCGGATGACGTTGCAGCCGGGCTGGCACTGGCTGGAGCACGTCCAGCCGATCGCC
Organism: uncultured Chloroflexia bacterium; assembly: GCA_963813705.1. Lineage (GTDB taxonomy): Bacteria > Chloroflexota > Limnocylindria > Limnocylindrales > CSP1-4 > Chersky-267. The sequence goes on along the minus strand of CAWFAH010000011.1, from coordinate 79,543 downwards.
GGGACGAGCCTCTGCCAGTACCACCATGTCGGCGTCTGCATCTCGGGCCGGCTCGGCAACCGGATGGAAGACGGCAGCACGAGCGAGATCGGGCCGGGCATGGTCTTCGAGATCCCGCCCGGCCATGACGGCTGGGTCATCGGCGACGAGGCCTTCGTTGCCTACGACGTCGCCGGGGTGCGCTCGTTCGCGCGGGTCGACGAGAAGACGCAGCGGGTGCTCGGCGCCGTCCTGTTCACCGACATCGTCGACTCGACCGCGTTGGCCGAATCGCTCGGTCCGGCCCGCTGGCGTGAGCTCGTGGCGATGCACAACGAGAGCATCCAGTTCGAGCTCGATCGGTACCGCGGCCGGTTGATCAAGACCACGGGCGATGGGGTGCTCGCGCTGTTCGACGGGTCCGAGCGTGCGGTCCGGGCCGCCGCCGCGATCTGCCTTGCGGCCAAGGCACTCGGCCTCACGATCCGGGCGGGGATCCACACCGGTGAGGTCGAGATCGCCGCCGGCGACGTCCGCGGGCTGGCGGTCCACGTCGCCGCGCGGGTCATGGCGCTCGCCGGGCCGAGCCAGGTCTACGTGTCGGGCACCACCCGCGAGCTCGTCGCGGACTCGGGACTGAGGTTCGTCGACGCGGGCGCCCATGAGCTGAAGGGGGTCTCCGGGGCGCGGCAGCTGTACTGCCTCGCCGAGGCGCCACCGGCGTAGGGCGGCCGGGGCGACGGCGTCGTCAGCCCCCGGACAGGCCGACGACGATGTCGTGATCCTCCGGGTGCTTCGCCAGGTAGCGCCGGACGTACGGGCAGGTGGCGATGACCCGGAGGCCGCGCCGGCGTGCCTCGTCGAGCGCGAACCGGGCGAGCGCCGCGCCGATCCCGCGTCCTTCGTAGCTCGCGGCAACCTCCGTGTGGACGAGATCGATCCGGCCGGACTCGACGACGTAGTCGAGGATGCCGGCGAGCTGCCCATCGAGATGCGCCTCGAAGCGCTGTCGCTCGGGGGCGTCGCTGGCGATGATGTCGATGGCGGGCGGATCGGCCATCGGTCAGCCGGGTTGCGACACCGGTGCCTCGATGGGCGCCGGTGCGCTCGTCTCGGACGCGCGCAGCAGAACGTCGCGGCGGCGGAGGTAGTCGGTGATCGCGAGGATGGATGCCGCGACCGGGATGGCGAAGATCGCCCCTGCGATCCCGGCCAGCGACGCGCCGATGATCACCACCGCGAATACGGCGACCGGGCTCATCTTCACCGCGGCTCCCATGACCAGCTGCGTCACGACCACCTGGATGACGACCGCCCCGATCAGGCTGACGACGAGGCACGGTACGACGACCGTCGGGGCGAGGATGAGCGCGAACGCCGGCAGGATCGCCCAGCCGATGAGTGGTCCGATCCACGGGATGAACACGATCAGCCCGGCGATGACCGCGATCAATGGTCCGTACGGGACGCCGAGGACGAAGGCCGCACCGAGGACGACCAGGCCATAGATCGCGCCGATCAGCAGTCGCCCCCGGACGAACCCGCCGAACGCGACCGCGATGGCCTGCTCGAGCGCGGTCAGATCCGTGTACGTGCTTTCTGGCAGGAACGTCCGCAGCCAGCCGAAGAGCGAGACCTGGCCGATTGCCAGGCCCACCGAGATGATGATGGCGGTGAGCAGGCTGGCGACAAGCGCAACCAGGTTGATGACCGCCGCTCGCGCCGCGTCGGCGATCTGACCGCCATACGTCACGAGGAAGCCCTGGACGGCCGAGACGACATCCGCGCCACCGGGCAGCCTGATCCCGAGCCGCTCGAGGATCGGTCGCAGGGCGTCGCCGACCTGACGAAGGATCGACGGCAGCTGGTCGACGAACGCGACCGCGGCCTGGAGGAGGGCCAGTCCGGCCGCCAGGAGGACCACGAACGTGATCGCCACGGTGAGGATGTAGGTGATCGCGACGGCCAGCCCGCGGCGCTTGATGGGCAGGTGGCGCAGGACGAGGTCGACCACCGGCTGGAGGACGTAGGCCATCAGCCAGGCGATGAACAGGATCACGGCCGGCTCGGCCAGTTTGGCCGTCAGGTCGGCGCCCAGCGTCCCGACCGCGCCGATCAGGGCGAGGGTCACGAGCCAGAAGAGCAGGCGTGCCTCGCGGGGCGAGACGATATCCCAGATCGAGCGCCGGGGCTGCTCCATCGCGATCAGCCTAGCGGACCGAGGGCCGGCCGTGCAGGCGGTCGGGCTCGAGCCTCGGGCCATGATCAACCGCGCCACACCCCACGGTCGACAGCGCGCTCCGGAGGGAGCTACGGTAGGCGAGCCCGGCGACGCGATGCGGACCTTCCGCGGGAGATCGACGAGGGACAGGCGAGGGACGATGCTCTCGAGTGCGCAACCCACCTGGTTCCTGATCGCCGACATCTCCGGGTACACCGGCTACCTCGGCGACGTCGAGCTCGATCACGCCCAGGACATCCTGGCCGACCTCATCGGGGCCATCGTCACCGCGCTCCGCCCGACCTTCCGGCTGGCAAAGCTCGAGGGCGACGCCGCGTTCACCTTCTCGACGGCCGACCGGCTCGACGGGTCGATGCTCCTGGACACGATCGAGCGCTGCTACTTCGGGTTCCGCCGGCGCCGCCGCGACGTCCGCCAGGCGACCTCCTGCCCGTGCGATGCGTGCGTGCGGATCCCGGATCTCGACCTCAAGTTCGTCGTCCACCACGGCTCCGCCATCCAGCAGACCGTCGCCGGGCGCAGGGAGCTGCTCGGGTCCGACGTGATCGTCGTCCATCGGCTGCTCAAGAACGACGTCGTCGAGCGGCTGGGCATCGGCGCCTACGCCCTGATCAGCCAGGCCGCGATCGATGCGTCAGATCTCGACCCCGCGGCGCTCGGGATGCGGCCGCATACCGAGACCTACGATCGGATCGGCGACGTTCACGGCTGGGTCCTCGACCTCGACGGCCGCTGGCAGGAGGAGGAGGCGCGCGGGCGCGTTTTCGTCAGCCCCGACGATTCGATCCTCGTCGTGTCGGTGCCGACCAGCGTGCCGCCGCAGGTGGCGTGGGAGTTCCTGACCACGCCCGGGCAGCGGATGTCGTGGCAGCCGTGGGTGACCGAGGTGACGGTCAAGGGGGCGACGGGCGGCCGGCGCGGGCCGGGCTCGGCCAACCACTGCAGGCACGGCAAGGACGCGGTCGTCGAAGAGATCCTTGACTGGCGCCCGTACGACTACGTCACCGACCGGACGATCCTCGAGACCCCGGGCGGACCGATCAAGCTGCTCCACACGATCGAGCTCGAGCCGACCCCGACCGGCACCACGGTCCACTTCCGCTACGCGGCGCCGAAGACCCGCCGCGAGAAGGTGCTGATGCAGGACATCGGGCCGGCCTATGGGGCGGCCCTCGAGTCGGGCCTCCCCAGCCTCGTCGCCCAGCTCGCGGACGTCCTCGCGGCGCGGGACGCGGGTGGCGGCGCTGAGCCCGAGCTGGCCGCCCCGAAGCCGGATGGCCCGCTGGCCGGGCTGCAGCCGCTGGCGATCGTCGGCTAGGTCTCGCGGGGCCGGGCCCGGGACGAGGGCGGCGGCCGGTGGCACGCGCCGGACGAGCCGTCAGCCCGACGGGGTTCCGAACGGACCGCGTCGGGGGTCGCCCGTCGTGAAGACGCCCTCGCGCAGCACCGCAACGGCTCGTTGGTCGCTCCCAGTGCTCGTCGCATCGGCGGGCCAGAACGCGAGGTTCGCCGGTGCGCCGGGTTCCAGGGTCACCGTGGCCTCGAGGGCCGTGACCACACAGCCGGCCAGGTCGAGGAACGTCGAGTCGCCGCGCGAGATGGCCCGCACCGGCCCGTCTGCGCCGACGGCAAGGATCCGGTCGGCCGCCCAGGCGATCGCCGTCGCCGGCCGATCGTCGGCATCGAGCGAGCCGGGGATCACCCCGCCGACTGCCACGACGTACTCATGCGTCACCGCGACGGTCCGGTGGACTGGTCGGCGCCGACATCGCTGCGCTGGGCCGCCTCGACCAGGTCGTGCGCCTCCACCGACCTACTGTAGCGGCGCGGCGGCCACATGGGGGCCGGTCGCGGTCGGTAAGGTGTCGTCAGGTCGTGCCACGGCCGCGAACGAGGCTTCCGAGATGAGCAAGAACCGGATGGAGGCGTTCAGCGACGGTGTCGTCGCCATCCTGATCACGATCATGGTCCTCGACCTCAGGGTCCCCCAGGGTTCGAGCCTGGCCGATCTCGTGCCGCTCGCGGCCGTCTTCCTGTCGTACGTCCTGAGCTTCGCCCTGCTGGGGACGTACTGGAACAACCACCACCACCTGCTCCAGGCCGCCCGGGTCGTCGACGGTCGCGTCCTGTGGGCGAATCTCGCGCTGCTGTTCACGCTCTCGCTCGTTCCGTTCGCGACCGCCTGGATGGGCGAGACCGACTTCGATCCCGTGCCGACGTCTGCCTACGGCGTCGTCTCGCTGGCGGCGGCGATCGCGTACTTCGTCCTGGTTCATGCCCTGATCCGAACCGCCGGCCAGGCGCCGACCCTGGCCCGGGCGGTCGGCAGCGACTGGAAGGGCATGATCTCGCCGGCGCTCTACGCAATCGCGATCCCCGTCGCGCTCGTGGTGCCCGCGATCGCGGTGCTGCTGTATGCCACGGTCGTGTCCGTGTGGATCGTCCCGGACCTGCGGATCGAGCGGGCCCTCGCGGAGTAGGGAACCTGCCCGGCCGCTAGACGGATACCGGTCGGCTCACTGCCACGGTCCGTCTGCCGCGGATGAGGGCGTAGGTCGTCAGGCCGACCAGGGCGAGCAGGCACAGGTAGGCGAAGGCGTCGCCGATCCGCCCGTACAGGGTTGCCTCACCTCGGGTCGGGACCGTCGCCATGAGGATCCCACCGGTCGGGATGGAGTCCGCGCCGCCGAACTTGAGGCGACGTGACTTGTCGGCTCGTGGCGACCCCGTCAGCTCAGCGCCCTCACGGCCTCGCGCTCGATCGACAGTCCCTTCCGGTGGCGAGCGTAGTAGACGGCGAACCCTTGCACGTCGCGCGGGTCGGGCAGGACGGGCCGGCCGATGCTCGCCGCGATGTGCTCGTCGAGGTAGTCGGGCAGCGATTGCTCGGCGTCGAGCCGGAGCATGTAGGCGGCCAGCACGGCCATCCCCCAGGCCCCGCCCTCAGCGGCGGTCGCCGGAATGCTGACGGGGACCCCGAGCGCGGCGGCCATCATCCGCTGGCCGGTGTCGCCGCCCCTGAAGAAGCCGCCGTGGCCGCGGATCTCCTCGATGACCACGCCCTCCTGCTCGGTGAGGATGTCCATGCCGGTCCGCAGAGCGCAGAGCGAGGCGAAGTACATCGCCCGGACGAAGTTCTCCAGGCTGAACCGGCTGCCCTGGGTGCGGGCGAACAGCGGGCGGCCCTCGGCGAACCCGGTGATGTGCTCGCCCGACACGTAATTGATCGTCAGGAGGCCGCCTGCGTCCGGGTCGCCTTGCGCTGCCAGCGGCAGGAGCCTGGCATAGAGCTCGTCCGGCCGCGCCTCGCCTCCCATCATCTCGGCGACCCTCCCGAAGAGGGCGATCCAGGCATCGAGATCGGACGACCCGTTGTTCGCATGAGCCATCGCCACGGGCCTGCCGCCGGGGGTAACCACGATGTCGATCTCCTCGTGAACCCGGGCCAGGCTCTTCTCCAGCACGATCATCGCGAACATCGACGTGCCCGCCGAGACGTTTCCTGAACGTGGGCGCACGGCATTGGTCGCGACCATGCCGGTGCCGGCGTCGCCCTCGGGAGGGCACACCGGGATGGCGGCCGGGAGCCGCCCACTCGGGTCCAGCAGCTTCGCGCCCTCGGCCGTGAGTCTCCCGGCCGGACGGCCGGCGGGCAGGACGTCGGGGAGGATGTCGCGGAGCTTCCAGCCCAGCTCGCGCGGGGCGATCAGGGCGTCGAACGTCGCCACCCGCGCTGCGTCCCAGTCGGCACTCTGCGAGTCGATCGGGAACATGCCCGAGGCTTCGCCCACGCCCATCGCGTGCTGGCCGGTCAGCTTCCAGTGGACGTAGCCGGCCAGCGTGGTGAGGTGGGCGATCCGCGTGACGTGCGGCTGCTCGTCCAGGATCGACTGGTACAGGTGGGCGATACTCCAGCGCTGCGGCACGGCGAAGTCGAGCAGCGGGGTCAGCTCGGCGCAGGCCCGCCCGGTGATGTTGTTCCGCCACGTGCGGAACGGCACCAGCAGGCGCCCCTCGACGTCGAGAGCGACGTAGCCGTGCATCATCGCGCTGACGCCCATGGCCGCCACGGCCGCGATCTCCACGGAATAGCGGGCCCTCACGTCCTGGCCAAGCGACGCGTAGCAGGCAGCCAGGCCCGTCCAGACGTCCTCCATGGCATACGTCCAGACGCCGTCCGTGAGCTGGTTCTCCCAGCCAAACGAGCCCGACGCCAGGGGCGTCGTGTCGGGCGCGATGAGCGACGCCTTGATGCGCGTCGAGCCGAGCTCGATCCCAAGGATGGCCCCGCCCGATGCGATCATCGTCGCGGCGCCGTCCCGACGCTCGTTCATCGGATCCTCCCCGGCGCCCGGCTGAGCCCATCGCCGGCGGTCCCGCCGGTCACGTCGTCGAGGCTCAGGACGCCTGCTCCTGCTCGGCCCGCGAGCCCGCCTGGGACGTCTCCGCGCGGGCGGCAGGCGAGGCAGTGGATTGGCGGATCACCAGGGACGGCGGGAACACGCGGACCGTCGACGGGCCCCGGCGCTGCGTCGTCGCGCCGCTCGCTCCGGGGCCGGCGCTTGGGCGGCGATTGTGCAGGCTCGGCACGCCGCCGTCGGTGCCCGTGCCCGTGTCCGGCTCGCCCGGCCCGCTGCCGTTCTGGCCCACGGCCAGGGCGACCGCCTCGGCGGCCATGGCCGCGATTGGCATCCGGATCGTGGTGAGACCCGGGACGGTGGACTTTGCCATCGGAATGTCGTCGAACCCGACGACCGACAGATCGTCGGGGACCTGCACGCCGCGGAGGAGGGCGGCGCGCAGGACCCCGATCGCGAGGACGTCGGTCGAAGCAACGATCGCTGTCGGCCGGGGTGACAGGCGCAGGAGCGCGCCAAGCGCCGCCTCACCGCCCTCGGGTGTATTCGCGACGTGTTGGAGGTACGCCTGGGGGATCTCGCCCAGGATCGGCGACACGGCCTCGGTGTAGGCGGCCTGTCGCTCGCGGATGTCGCCGAGGAGGCGTCCGCCGATGAAGGCGATCCGTTCGTGACCGAGTCCGATAAGGTGCTCGACCGCGATCCGGGTGCCGAGGCGGTTGTCGACCTGGACGCTCGGAATGAGGTCCAGCCTCGTGCCTTGCCACATCGTGACGACCGGTACATGGGATGCGCGGAGGTCGGCGAGGAGCCGGGGCTGGTCACCCATGTCGCCGAGGAGGAGGATCCCGTCGCACTGGCGCGCCTCGAGGATCGCGGCCAGCTCCAACGCTTCCGTCGCCCGGGCGTGGGCAAGGCCGAGGACGATGTTGTAGCCGCGGGCCCGGGCCGCGCTGGAGACCGCCTCGACGGCACCCGCGAAGAACGGGTCCGTGATGTCGCGGACGATCGCCCCCAGGAGCATCATCGGCGCTCCTCGGAGCGCCCGTGCCAGCGGGTTCGGCCGGTAGCCGCGGGCTCGGGCCGCAGCGAGGACCCGCTCGCGCGTCTTCTGGGCGATCGGCACCGTGAGCGGTGCGTCATTGAGGACCCGCGACACCGTGCTCCGGGAGACTCCAGTCGCGATCGCGATGTCCTGCATCGTCGGTGCCCTGGCGCGCGTCACTCGCTGGCGAGGCAAGCTCGACCTGGCGGCGTCGGGCGAGTTCGTCGGCACCTTCGTCTCGTCCATCAGTACTCGAAGCGCCGCCGGAGCAGCGCGTGGATCGAGACCGAGATCAGGATCACCGCGCCGTAGACGACGCTGGGGTAGTAGTCGCTCAGCCCGATGGCAACGAGACCGGCCTGGATGCCGCCGATCATGAACGCACCAAGGGCCGTGCCCCAGATGCTGCCGCGACCACCGAACACCGACGTCCCGCCGACGAAGACCGCCGCGAGGGTCGGCAGCAGGTAGCCGTCGCCCATCGACGGGTAGTAGTTCACGACCTGGAGGCTGTTGAGGACTCCAGCGAACGTGGCCGCGAGGCCAACGAGGACGAAGAGCACGATCCGCGTCCGACCGATCGGGATGCCCATGAGCCCGGCGGCCTGAGCATTGTCGCCGGTGACATACGCGTTCTGACCCAATCGGTGCCGGTTGAGCAGGACCCACGCGGCCACGGAGATCAGGACGAGCCAGTAGAACTCCATCGGGATGCCGAACAGCTTGCCGACGAGGACCTCGTACGCGGGCGACGACTCGGTCGCGACCAGCGGGTACTGCCTGCCGCCGACGAGGACCAGGGCGAGGCCGCGGAAGAGGAACTGCGTCCCGATCGTGACGACCAGCGAGGGGATCCCGATCGCCACCACGAAGAATCCATTGAACAGGCCGCACAGAACGCCGACGCCGAGCGCCGCAGCGACGCCGAGCTCGACGCTGCCGGTGGCCTGCCACGCGCCCACGAAGCCGACCATGCCCAGGGACATCTCCGCCGGGAACGAAAGGTCGATGTCGCCGGCAACGATCACCATCGTGAGCGGCATGGCCATGATCGCGAAGAACGGCGTGGTCTGGGCGAATGACAGGTAGATCGGTGAGTTCAGGAATGTTCGCGGCGCGAGGACGACGAAGGCAATCCACAGGACGAGAAACGCGACGGTGATGCCGATCTGGGATGCCCAGGACGCGAGGAACGCGCTACGGCTGCTCCGCCGCGGTTCGAGCGCGGCGGGCCGCGCGGTCACGTGAGCCCTCCGGCACGCTCCGACGCAGGCTGACCCGGCGTCCGGTACCGCTCGGCCTCGGTGTAGGTCCCGCCCTCGGCGACCTCGCGCATGATGTTCATGAGCTCTTCGAGCGAGTAGCGCGACGTCGGGAACTCGCCGGCGACCCGTCCGCGATCGAGCACCACGATCCGATCGGCCACCGAATACACGTGGAAGATGTTGTGGTCGATGAAGACGGCCGACTTGCCCGCGGCCCGAATGCCTTCGACGAAGCCAAGGAGCTTCTCGGTCTCCTTGAGGGACAGGCCCATCGTCGGCTCGTCGAGGATGATGATGTCGGCTTCGAAGTACAGGGCCCTGACGATTGCCAGGCCCTGGCGCTCGCCACCCGACAGGCCCAGGACGCTCGTATTCGGCGTCAACGACGCCGAGGTGAAGCCCATCGACTCGCCCATGAGGTCGTGGGTGATCTGGCGCATCTCGCCGACCCGCAGGAAGCCGAGCCGATAGGTCAGCGGCCGCCCCATGAAGATGTTGCGCCAGAGCGGCTGCTGATCGGCCAGCGCCCGCTCCTGGTAGACGGTCTCGACGCCGAGCCCGCGGGCCTTCTCAACGGTGAGGTCCTGGACCGGCTGGCCGCTGAAGAGGATCTCGCCGTGGTCCGGCTGATGGACGCCGGTGATGATCTTGATCAGGGTGGACTTGCCGGCGCCGTTGTCGCCGAGCAGGCCCACGACCTCGCTTGGGCCGAGTCGGAAGTCGATGTCCTCGAGAACGTGGACCCCACCGAACGACTTGGAGACGCCGCGGAGCTCGAGGCGGAGCGGCGACGCCGGAGACGGCTGGCGGGCGATCTCGCGCCCGCCAGCCTCCTGGTCACCCATTGGACCGGGACGGACCCCCACTTACCGGATCTGCTGCTGGACGAGCGGGGCGATCACGTCGACGTTGGACTTGTCGATGAAACCGCCGCCGGTGTTGATGAACAGGCCGCTGAAGCCGTACTTCTTGGCGAGGCACAGCTGCTGGACGGCCTCGAACCCCTGGAGATACTGCTGCTGGTCGATGACCAGGCTGATATAGCCGTCCTTGATCCCCTGGACCGTCGAGGCAGACGCGTCGAAGCCGGCCATGTAGACGCTGCCGGGGGCGAGGTTGGCGGCCTTCATGTAGGTCGGGATCGTCGACGTCAGGTTGCCGTGGTCGATGAACATGGCCTTGACATCAGGATGCGACGAGACGTAACCCGTGAAGGTCGCCGTCCCGTTGGCCGGATCCTTGTTGGTCGCGTCGTCGATCTCCTGGTAGTCGACCGTCAGGCCAGCCTTCGTCAGCGCATCGATGATGCCCTGGGTGCGCTCGCCACGGCCGGCCTGGGCCTTGAGACCCCAGACGAAGGCGCGGTCGCCTGACTTGAGTCCGCCACGCGCGATCGCCTCGTCGGCAAGCGCCGCACCAGCATCGTGAAGGACGGCACCCACATAGCCGAGGCCCTTGGTCGCATAGGCGGCCTCGGCCTTCGGAAGCTCGGTGTTCATGACCGTGACGAGGATGCCCTGGTCCTCGGCCTGCTTGATGAGCGGGTCGAAGGCATCGTCACCGGGGTGACCCATGACGGCAATGCCGTCCGGCTTGGTCGCCATTGCCTGCTGGAACTGGGTGATCATCTTGTTCGGGTCCCAGTCGGACCACTGGTACGTGACCTTGGGCCCGAACGCCGCCTCGGCCGCTTTCGCTCCGTTGTAGACGACCGTCTCGAAGCCGCCGCCCGCCGTGCCACCGGGGAAGAACACGAGGTTCACGCCGGAGCAGAACTGCCCGCTGGCGGCACCGGCCGCGCCTGCGCTGGCCGACGGAGACGCCGACGTATTGCACGCACTCAACACGACGAGCATGCTGATCACGACGATCGCCAGCCCAGCGCGTCGAACGCCCTGTCTCATCATTCCCAATCCTCCACGACTCCTGTCCAATGCCCCGTCATCAATCGGTTCGCCGTCTCCTCCCAGGGGCAGAACCTCCCTTCTTCGCAGGCCGGTGTCGCGGCCGACGGCGGCCCATGTCCGTATCGCGCGGCCGACCGGGGGCCCGCTCGCGGTCAATCACCCGCGGGCGAGGCGGAAGTAAGCCTCGTTCCAGCGCAGCTCCTTCTTGATGTCGCTCGTGGTGGTCGCCTCGCCGATGGCGACCAGTTCGATGCCGGTCATCTCGGCGAAATCCTCGAGCTGGGTCCGGTCGAGGGCGGTGCTCAGACTGGTGTGATGGGGACCGCCGGCGAGCAGCCAGGCCTCGGCCGCGACCTTCAGCCCGGGCGCAGGCTCCCAAAGGGCGCGGGCGACGGGCAGCCGCGGCAGGTCCTCGGGCGGCCGGACCACTTCGATCTCGTTGAGGACGAGCCGGAACCGGTCGCCGAGATCGAGGAGTCCCAGGACCACGGCCGGGCCGGGCCGGGCCGTGAAGACGAGGCGCACCGGGTCCGACCGGTTGCCGATCGACAGGGGATGGATCTCGCACGACGGCGTTCCGTTCGCGATCGACGGGCACACCTCGAGCATGTGGGCTCCGAGGACCTGCGGCCGGTCCGGGTCCAGGTGGTACGTGTAGTCCTCCATGAACGACGTCCCGCCGGGGAGGCCGGTCGCCATGACCTTCATGGCCCGGACCAGGAGGGCCGTCTTCCAGTCGCCCTCGGCACCGAAGCCGTAGCCGTCGGCCATCAGGCGCTGGACGGCGATCCCCGGGAGCTGAACGAGGTCCCCGAGGTCCTCGAAGGTGTCCGTGAAGGCGCCGAAGCCGCCCGCTGTCAGGAACGTCCGCAGGCCGACCTCGATCCGGGCAGCCTCGCGGAGCGCCGATCGGCGCTCGCCGTCGGGCCGGAGTGACGGCGCCATGTCGTAGCTCGCGTCGTACTCGTCGACGAGCCGGTCGACGTCGGCGTCGTGCGCGGCGCGCACGGCGGCGACGAGGTCGTTGACACCGTACCCCTCGACGCTGGCGCCAAGCCGGATCTGCGCCTCGACCTTGTCGCCTTCCGTCACGGCGACCCTGCGCATGTTGTCCCCAAACCGGGCGAGGCGGAGCCGTTGGAGCTCGTGAACGCCGCAGGCGGCCCGCGACCAGGCGCCGATCCGGGCGACCACGTCCGGATCGCCCCAGTGGCCAACCACCGTGGTCCGGCTGCGCCGCAGGCGCGTCTCCAGGTAGCCGAACTCGCGGTCCCCGTGGGCCGACTGGTTGAGGTTCATGAAGTCCATGTCGATCTCCGCCCAGGGGAGATCGCGGTTGTGCTGCGTGTGCAGGTGGAGCAGGGGCTTCTGAAGGGCGATGAGACCCGGAATCCACATCCGGGCCGGAGAGAAGGTGTGCATCCAGGCGATGAGACCGATGCACTGGGGGGTGGCAGTTGCCTCGAGACAGACCGCCCGGATCGCGTCCGCGTCGGTGACGACGGGCCGAGGCACGATCCGGACCGGGACGGCATCGCTCTCGTCGAGCGCGCGGGCGATTTCGGTCGCGTGCGCCGCGACTGCCCGAAGAATGTCGTCACCGTAGAGCGCCTGGCTGCCGGTGACGAACCAGGCCTCGCGGTCCGCCAGGGCCTTCATCGGACCTCCTCGACCCGCTGCGCTCGGCTTACCAGGCGATTGCTCGGCTTACCAGCCGATTGCTCGGCTTCACGACCGGTCTGCCGCGCCAACCGGTCATCGCGTCTCACCTCGCATCGACCGGCCTCAGGACGACTGCAATCGAGTGTATGCACTCGTGTGCATGGCGTCAAGACGGACCGATGCGGGTCGTGGGCGGCGGTCGCTCCACCATTGACGGCACGGGCGGGGTCGGGCTGCCGTCGCTCGCGGATGCTCGATCCGTCGAGGCCGGAGTGGCCGTGATGGGCGCGGTGATCGTCGCTGCAGGTGACTGGCTGGTGCGGTGTCGACGCACCATGGCGTGGGCTGGTCAGACCCGTCGTGTCCGGAGCCTTCGGCCTACGGCGTCGTCTCGCCGGCCGCAGCGAGCGCCTCCGCTCGGGCCGCCTCCCAGCCCATCACCCGGCCCCGGGATTCCAGGGCGATCGTCATCGACTCGTCGAGTGCTTCCCGGGCCTCCCCCAGGTGGCGCTCCTTGAGCCGGCTCCACCAAGCCACACCCGAGGTGTCGAAGCCAAGGTCCGCCATCCGCGTCGCAGCGGCCGCTCCCAGCCGGACCGCTTCCTCGGGCCGCCCCTGGCAGCCCAGGGCCATGGCCAGGGCTTCCAGCTCCAGCGCGGCCTCGGCGACGTTCCCGTAGGCGAGCGCCGCCTCCATGCTCTGGACGTACCAGCCGGCGGCCTCGGTCCCGTCGCCGCGAAGGAGCGCGTAATCGCCGAGGTAGTGGAGGCTGTAGTGGATGTCGCGGCGCGCATCGAGCTCGCGACCCACGGCCAGGGTCTCCTTCGCGAGCGGCTCACCTGTCTGTGCGTCACCGAGCGGGACCAGGATCTGTCCCAGGCCGACTCTCGCCCGGTTGATGAGTCGCCGGTCACCGATCCGGCGCATGCACGCGACGGACTCCTCCATCGGAGCGAGGGCCCCGTCAACGTCGCCGTTGAAGAACCGGGCCCAGCCGAGCGCCTCGAGCGCGAGCCCGAGCTCGAGCTCGTTGCCGAGGGCGCGCCAGATCCCGATCGCCCGCTCGGCGAGGGCCGCCGCCTCCGTCGGATCGCCGGCCCAGTTCGCCGTCATCGCCGCGCCCGACAGCGCCCGGGCGAGGACCGCGCTCCGCTCGTCCCGCCCGGCCAGCGCATGCGCCAGGCGGGCCCGACCCTCGGAGCCGTGCTCGGTGTGGAGGTACCACAGCCAGGACAGCGCGCCGGCCAGTTGGAGCTCGACGTCGTGATCCACCACTCGGGCGCGGTCGAGTGCGGCCCGCAGGTTGTCGAGGTCTCGTTCGAGCCGGCCGAGCCAGGGGCCCTCGGCGTCGATCCGGCCCGCGTACGCGCGTTCGGCCAGGTCGACGAACCAGCGCAGGTGGGCGCCGGCCAGTGCGTCGGCCTCGCCGGCGGACTCGAGCTTCTCGAGGCTGTACTGGCGAAGGGTCTCGAGCATCGAATAGCGCACCCCGCCGGGCTCGTCCGCGTCGGCGATCACGAGCGACTTGTCGACGAGTCCGGCGAGCAGGTCGAGCACCGGCTCGTCGGCCAGGCGATCGGTTCCGCAGACCGCCTCGCAGGCGGCGAGCTCGAAGCCTCCGCTGAAGACGCCAAGGCGGCGGAACAGCACCCGCTCCGCCTCGCCGAGGAGATCGTGGCTCCAGTCGACCGTCGCGCGGAGGGTCTGCTGCCGGGGGAGCGCCGTTCGGCTGCCGCCGGTCAGGACGCGGAACCGATCCTCGAGGCGGGTGGCCAGGTCGTCGAGGGCGAGCACGTTGACCCGGGCGGCGGCCAGCTCGATGGCCAGCGGCACCCCATCGAGCCGGCGGCAGATGTGGCCGATCACGTCGGCGTTGTCGTCGGTGACGGCGAAGCCCGGTCGCTGGGCCTCGGCGCGGTCGCGGAAGAGCTGGACCGCCTCGAACCGTCCGGCGGATGCCGCGGTGCGCGACTCGCCCGGGTCCGGCGCCGTCAGCGAGGGGACGCGCCAGGCCAGCTCGCCGGGCACGCCCAGCGCTTCGCGGCTGGTGGCCAGGACGCGCAACCCGGTCGCGCGTCGGAGGAGGTCGTCCACGAGGCGCGACGCGGCATCGACGAGGTGCTCGCAGTTGTCGAGGATGACCAGGCTCGCGGACGAGCCGAGGTGGTCGGCCAGCGTGTCCGTCAGCACACGGCCAGGGATCTCGGCGACGCCGGCCGCCTCGGCTACCGCGGCCGACACGAGCGACGGGTCGGTGAGCGGTGCGAGGTCCACGAACCACACCCCGTCGCCGAAGGTCTCGAGGAGGTCACCGCCGGCCTGGAGGGCGAGCCGCGTCTTCCCCGCGCCGCCCGCTCCGATCAGCGTGACGAGGCGGTGTCCGTGGACGAGGTCGATGACGGTCGCCAGGTCGGCCCTCCGGCCGACGAAGCTCGTCAGCTGGACCGGGAGGTTGTGCCGGAACGCGTCGAGCGAGGCGAGGGCAGGGAACGCCGTCGGCAGGCCGGCGTGATCGAGCTGGAAGACCCGCTCCGGCGTGGTCAGGTCGCGCAGGCGGTGCTGGCCAAGGTCCTGCAGCGTGGCGTCGTCCGGCAGCCGGTCACGGACGAGGCTGGCGGTGGTCGCCGACAGGAGGACCTGCCCGCCGTGGGCCAGCGCCCGGAGGCGGGCGCAGCGATTGACATCCGGGCCGCGGACGTCCTGGCCTGCTTCCCCGGTGTGGAGCGCGACGCGGACCCTGATCGGGGCGCGCTCGGGCCACGGTTCGCCGGCGATCGCCAGCTGGATCGCCAGCGCGGCGGCGACGGCGCCCGTCGCCACCGGGAAGACCGCGAAGAAGCTGTCTCCCTCGCCACGCTCGGTGAGCACCTCGCCGCCGTGCTGGCGGATGGACCGGGTCAGCAGCTCGTCGTGGCGGGCGATGGCAGTCCGCATGTCCGCCTCGCTGGCCTCCCAGGCGCGCGTCGAGCCCTCGATGTCGGTGAGCAGGAACGTGACGTTCCCGGTCCGGGCGGCCATCGCCGGAGTATGGCCGAGGTGCACTCCGCGCGAGGGCTCCGCCGCGCTCCGCGAGCGAAGGCCGGAGCGGGCAACGGTGTCCGACCCGCGACGAGCAGCTGCGCCGGCGTTCATACTCGCGCTTCGGTGACGAGATCAACGCAAGGCCACGGTGATGGAGGTCCCGATCTCGCGATGAGCAACCCAACCGCCGACCCGACCCTCGACCGGCTCCTCCGTCACATGGCGTGGGCGAATGCAGCGCTGTTCGCCCGGCTTGCCGAGCTGCCCGACGAAGCGCTGGCCCTTGCGTCTCCCCGGAACGAATGGACGGTCGCGCGGATCGCCGAGCATATCGAGACCGCGGCAGAACGGTATGCCGCCCGGCTCGAGGGCGTGGCGCGCCCGGAAGGTGCCAGTCCCCCGAGGACGGCCGCCGAGGTCGCCGAGCTCGCCGCCCGGTGCGCCGGGTACGACGCCCGCATTCGCGCTCAGGCGGCCCTGCCGGACGGCCAGGCTGGGTACGCCGACCCCGGGTCAGAGAAGCGGGCGCGCTCGACGATCGTCGGCCAGGCGATCCACCACGCGACCGAGCATCGGGCCCAGATCGCGGGCGCCCTCGCGACGAATGGAATGGACGTCATCGACCTCGACGCCCTCGACCTGTGGGCGTATGGCGAGGCCGAGGGCCTCGGCGCGTAGCCCGGCCGCAGCCCCGCTCAGGCGCTCACCGACAGCGCGTCATTCCGCTCCGGATCGTCAGGCGGATCGACGGTTCCTCGATCGGCCCCCATCTGGCGTCGAAGGAGCGCGGCGAGGAGCTCCCGGTCCCGCGTCGTGAGGAACCAGCGGCACCGACACAGGCCGTCCGGACAGCCTTCGTGCGGCAGCGTCGGCGAGCGCAGCTCCTCGGCGATCTGGACGACTCGGCGGTCGTCGGACCGGCAGGCCTCGCAGCACGATTCTCCGCGCACCTCCGCGTCCCTGGCGACCTCGCCGATCGCCTGCAGGTCCGCTGCGATGCCATCGCGGTGGAGCATGAGGATCTCGTCGGACGGCGGCACCGATGAGCCGGCGATCCGGGACAGGGCGCCCGCCTGCTCGTAGCGGATCCTGGCGGCCTCGTCCCATTGGCGATCGCGCTCTGCGACCCGGAACGCTCGATCGGCGCTCGCCATGTACCAGGCTCGCGCCGCAGCACTGTCAGCTTCCGAGATCAGCTCTCCGGCAAGATGCGGTGCCTGATCGCCGTCCGCCCCGTTCGCGCGGGCGAGCTCGAGCCAGCGGTCCCGGTCACTGGCCCAGCGCTCCTCGTTGAGGCGCTCCGCCTCGAAGAACGGCAGCACGGCCTCGGCGAGAATGGCCACCCGGGATCCGACCGCTCGCACGATCATCCGCTGGTGACAGCGGGGGCATCGATCGTCCGTCTCCGGCGGCCGGTCCAGAAGAACCGCGCAATACGGGCAGGCAGTCGGCTCAACGGCACCCGGATCGGGGGACGCGACGGGCGTTGCCCCGTTCCTGGCGCCGGCCGGGCGCCGTTCGGTCGTGGCCGCGCGGCTGGGCCGCCGCCTCCGCCGCGGCTGAGGGGGAACCGTTGGGTCGGCGGCGTCAAGGACCTCCGACAGAGGACCCGCCGCGAAGAGCGCTTCGGGCGCGATCTGGGCCCCGGCGATGCGCGCCTCTTCCGGCGCGGCCCCGGCGGCCACTGCCTCGTCGAGCGAGTCGACTCCGCCCTGGGCCGGGGGCCCGGCCTCGATCGGCGGAGGGAAGGCCCCGGGCTCGCTCGCCGCATGGGCCATGTTCGAACGACCCGCAATGCTCACAAGGCGGCGCGGCTCGTCGTCGGGGGCGGACTGAACGTCCGCGCCTGGTGGCGCGACGCTCGCCGCGGCATCTGCACGTTGGTCTTCGAGCGGTGCAACCAGCAGCCATTTCGACGTCGTCTGGGTTCCCGCTCCGTCGACCGAGTGTGCGATCGATCCGCCCGGCGGGGTGCCGTTGGCTCGCCTCACGATCACCGGCCGCTGATCGGAGGCCCGCGGATGAATGGCCGCGTCGTCGTCCGCAGCAGCGAGCCGAGCCAGCACCACGAGCCGGAGGTCGTCGAGCTCGGCCTCGTCCGCCTCCCGGCGACGCTTCAGGATGCGCTCAAAACCCGACATGCCAATCCCCCCTGCAGGCCCGGACACTGTCCCGGACCGGCCATCCCTTGACGTCCGCGCCGTCGTGCGGGCGTGGCCCCGAGGCCCCCCTCGTCCCTGACGCTAGCATCGGGGCGGTACGAATGGGGGGTTTCGGCGCCGCCGGAAGTACTAATCGGGTGCATCCACGCACCCCTCGGGGACGGCTGATCCGCGCCGTGGGCTACCGCGCGGCGTCGCCCAGGTCATCGGGGCGCCGGCGGGTGGAGATCGGTTGACGGCGGCTACGACCCTTGCCGCGCGACGAGTCGGAACACCTGACGGGTTCCGGACAGGCCCTTCATCTCGTGCAGGCCGGCGCCCTCGAGGACGAGGTCCGAGCCCTCGAGCAGCCCGGCTGTGGTCGACGACACCAGCACTTCGCCGGGGCCCGCCAGCGCGAGGATCCGCGCCGCCGTGTGGACGGCGATCCCGCGGACGTCGTCCCCGACGAGCTCGATCTCGCCGGTGTGCAGTCCGGCCCGGATCTCGAGGCCGATCGCCCGGACCGAGCGCGTGATCTCGAGCGCGCACTGGGCCGCGCGGGTCGGGCTGTCGAAGACGGCCAGGAGCCCGTCGCCGGTCGTCTTCACCTCGCGCCCGCGAAAGATGTTCAGCTGCTCGCGGAGGCGGCCGTTGTGGGCCGCCAGCAGGTCACGCCAGGCAGCGTCGCCGATCAGCTGGACCCGCGCGGTGGAGTCGACGATGTCCGTGAAGAGCACCGTCGCGAGGGACCGCGCACCGCTCTCGTTGAGCGCAGCGTCCAGCGCCCGACCACTCGCTCCCCACTCGATCGTGATCCACGGCTCGTCCCCGACCACCCACTTGTCGTGACCCGGTGGGATGTCGAACACCGTGTCGGGCCCGACGTCGAGCGTCTGCCCGTCGTCCATCACGACGCGGACGGACCCGGACATCGAGTAGCCGAGATGGCGGATCGGACAGGACGCGACCCCGACGACCGGTCCCATGTCGGTCGACCAGCGCCACCCGGGTTCGAAGCGACAGTGACCCACGGTGGCGTCGTCGAGGCCGACCGTTGCGAACTGGACCTTCGTCATCGTTCGGAGGTCGTCGGGGACGGCGAAGCTCTTCGCCTGCAATCGGGGCATGACGGCCTGCACTGGGTGATGGCGGTCGTGGAGACCGTGACATCATGCGGCCTCCGGTCCGGTCGCGCAGGGCCCTCGACCGGCACCACGCGACCGAACCGCCGGGCTGCACGCGTGGCGCATGGCCTGATGCGGCGACTCGCATCACGGCGAGCCGCCTCCGTCCGACCGCTGAAGCCGGCGATCGAGCTCGACCGATCGACTGACGCGTACGATCGCCAGCGATGAGCCAGTTCGAAACCGTCGCCACCGGTGATCGTCGCAGCCCCACCCACGAATGCGGCCGCGCCCATGCGGCGATGCAGCCGTCAGCGCCAGTCGACGTTCACGACTTCGATCGGCTCGGAGAGGCCCTTCAGCATCGCGCTCCGGAGGTCGGAGGACCGGTACGACTCGCCGACGGTCGTGATACTCGCGACGATGTCGCCGCCCCCGCCAAGTGCCGCGATCCGGGCCGCCTCGTGCACGCCCTTGCCGTGGAAATCGCCGCCGACCTGCGTCGCATCGGAGGCATGGAGGCCGATCCGGACCTGGGGCGCGAAGCCCTGGGTGGAGCGGTGCTCGGCGAGTCGCCGCTGGATCGCGATCGCCGCGGCCACCGCAAGGTCCGGCGAGTCGAAGCTGACGAAGAACCCGTCGCCGGTCGTGGAGATCTCCTCGCCGCTGTGGGCGGTGAACACCTCACGGAGGGCCGTGTTGTGCCAGCGGAGAATCGCTTCCCACGCCTCGTCGCCGAGCGCCTCGACGAGGTTCGTCGAGCCGACGATGTCGGTGAACATGAACGTCCGGAGGACCCGCCGGGCCGGGCCGTCCTTGCCACGCAGCTGCCAGGGCAGGAGCTCAGAGACGTCCTCGAGGATGACGGCCGCCGTCGGACAGGCAAACGCGGCCGCCCGAAGGACCTCCTCGTCGATCGTGTCCTCCCCGACGACGTCGCTCTTGCCGTAGTCTCCGGCCAGCCAGTCGAAGGCCGTCGGGGCGAGGGTGATGCAGTTCCCCGCACCGATGCACTTGTGGCGGTCGACCCGCGCCCGGACGGCCATCAGCCCGACCCCACAGTGGCGAGCCCGCGGAACGCCAGCGAGGTCGCCTCGGCGCGGCTCGAGGTTCCCAGCCGAGCCTGCAATCGCGCCAGGCGCTGGGCCACCTCGTCCTCGCCGACGCCGAGGTCGGCAGCAATCTCGGCGTTCGTCCGGCCTTCGGTCAGGAGCTGCAGCAGCCGGCGCTCGCTATCGTCCAGGCTGGGCGCGTCCGCAGCTGCCGCCGAAGCCGGCGTGGCGGCTACGGCCTCGCCGGCCCGGGCGGCGGCATCGGGCGGCCCGTCCATCGGTCCGGCCAGCTCGACGAGCTCGCGCCCGACGGGCCCGGTGAGCCAGCGGACACGAATCGCCTCGTCCGCCGTTCCTTGTGCGATCTTGGACAGCGTCGACTGGAGGAAGCCCCGAACGAAACCCTGGACCTCCGGCGGCGCCCCGGCGAGCAGTGCCCGCGCTGCCGGAATCACGATCTCCAGGCTGACGTCCTCGTGGAGCCCGGCCTGGAGGGCGTCGAGGGCTGCGCCGCCGTCTCTGGCGGCGCCCGGGAGGTCGCCGCGCACGAGGGCGACGGTGGCCAGCGCGGCGTCGGCCTGCGCGCCCCACGGCGCGTGACCCGGCAGGAGCGGCAACAGCTCCTTCACCTGCGCCGCCGATTGCTCGACCAGCTCCACCAGCGCCGGTTCCGATGGGTCGCGCTCGGCAGGCGAGTCGCCGGACGAGCCGGCCCCGACGAGCCGCGCCGCCTCGATGGCGAGGCGGGCCAGGGCCTCGCACCGCGCGGATGCCCGGCCGCCCTCGGTCGCCAGCGCCACGGCGCGCTCGAGATGACGGCGCATCCCTTCCGCGTCGCCCGCACCCGCTCTGGCCAAGCCGCGCCAGGTCTCGAGCTGTCGGGCGCGCGGTCGCGACGGGGTCATGGACGCCGCGGCGGCGGCCAGGCCGATCCATCGCTCCGCCCCGTCGACGTCGCCGAGCTCGAGCAGGCTCATGGCCACGCCGCCGGCGGCGAGGAACTCGATGGTCCGGTCGCCCTGGAGCCTGGCCGCCCGATGGGCGTCCTCGCCGCGGGACAGCGCCAGGTCCGGCACCACCTTGGCCCTGGCGTACACGTGGACACCGAACAGCATCTGGAGGTCCAGGCGGGCCCGCTCGCTCTCAGTGACCAGCGCGGACAGGCGACTCGTCACGCGCCGAATCTCCTCGAGATGCCGCGCCGAAGACGTCAGGTGCATGACCGGCCCGTATTGGGCGTAGGCCATGGCGATGACCGTCGACATGACGCCTGTTCGGTCGCCGAGCCGCTCGAAGATGCCCAGCGCCCGCTCGAGGACCTGGGTGGCCTCGACGAACAGCGGCCCGATCGGCGTCGACAGGAGCAGCTCCTCGACGCTGGCGCCCGTCGCGAGGATCGCGAGCACCTCGTTCGCACGACCAGCGAGGACCTCGCCGGAGAACCACGCGCGCCCGCGCGCGAAGTCGATCATCCCGATCTCTCGGAGGGCGGCGGCGAGGCTGCGCTCGTCGCCGAGCTGCTCCGCCAGCTCGATCGTGCGGCGATAGGCCTGCTCGGAGCCGTCGAGGTCGGTCTCGACCGCGGCGGCGCCGAACGACTCACCCAGCGGGCTCCGCAGGAGCGCCTGGCCCAGCTCGATCGACGCCCGGAGCTCGAGGGCGCCGTCGCCCTGCTCGGCGGCCCGGTCGCGGACGCGGCGGGCCAGCTCGGCGGCGGCGTCTTCGTCGTGGCTCATGCGCAACGCCGATGCGCGCCGGAGCTGCACGTCGAGCTCGACGTTCGGATCGCGCATCGCCTCGGCGAGGGCGGCCAGCTCGGTCAGGCCGTCCAGCCGCTCACCCGTCCGGCGGAGGACGGCCAGGGCGTCGTCCCGGGTCGCAAGGAGGACCCGCCGGTCGGCCGGCGCCGACACGACCGGGAGGGCCTGCTCGACGAGCCGGAGTGCCTCCTCGGGGGCGTTGGAGGCGAGGGCGGCCGTTGCCGCGTCGATCGAGAACCGGGCGGCCCGCCCGGTGTCGCCGGCCGCGAGCGCGTGCTGGGCGAGCATCGGCAGGCCGGCCGGGGCCGGGTCGCCACCCTCCAGCAGCAGGTCGACGACTGCTGCATGGACCTGGCGGCGACGGGCCGCCGACAGCTGGTTCGCGGCGAACTGGCGGACCTGCTCGTGCGTGAACGTGTAGTCCGCGGGCTCGCCCTGCGCCTGCGGGAGCAGCAGGCCGGCCCGGACGGCGGGGCCGAGATCGTCGGCAAGCGAGTCGGCACCGTCGCCTGATCCCGCCGCCCCGTCCTGGGAAGCCGGCTCACCGGGCGCCGCGCCGTCGCGAGTCGCCGCCTCCGACGCCACCTCGCCGTCACCCACCCGCATCCGGATCGCCCTGAGGTCTCGAAGGCTGAAGCTGCGGCCAAGGATCGCCGCGTCGCCGAGCGAAGCCCGTGTCCGGGCCGGGAGTCGCGCGGCACGGCGATCGATGAGCGTCCGCACCGCGGACGGGACGAGCCGCGCCGCGCTACGGCCGAGCCGCCACTCACCATCGATCTGCTGGAAGGTGCCGGCCTCGCGGTGCGTGCGGGCCAGCTCCTCGACGATGAATGGCACGCCCTCCGACTGCGCCTGCACGGCGGCCGCGGATGCAGCCTCGACCGGACCGCCGAGGACACGCTTGAGGAGCTCGGCGGTCTCCACCGAGCTGAACCGCCCGGGCCGCAACCGTCGGACGAGGCCCATCCGCTCCATGTCGGCGACGAAATTGACCGCCTCGGTGACCGACGCGAACTCGTCCGGCCGAATCGTGAGGAACAGGAAGACCGGCCGATCGGCGTCGCTCCGGACGACGTAGCGGAGGAGCCGGAGGGAGTCGTCGTCGGCCCACTGGACGTCGTCGATGAGCAGCGCCAGCGGATGGATCCCGGCGAGCGTCGAGATCGCGACGCCCGCGAGGTCGAACGCCCGCAGGAGCTTCGCGTCCGGCGACAGGCCTTCGAACCCCGGCTCGTCTCGCCCGGAGATGGCCTCGACCACCCGCCTGACGGCAGCCTCCGCCGGCGTTCCCGCCGCCGCGTTCTGGATCGCGCTGGCGGCGAACAGGCTCCGCGCGACGAGGAACGGGCCGCGGATCTCCTCGTCGGCCGTGATCGCGACACAGGTGAACCCGCTGGCCGACGCGAGCTCGCTCGCGGCCAGCAGCAGACGGGTCTTGCCGATGCCCGGCTCGCCCTCCAGGGTGACCGCGGCGAGGCGGCCGGAGGCGTCGCGCAACTCCTGGGCGACCGCATCGAGCTCGGCGCTCCGCCCGATGACCGCGCCCGTCGCGCGGCGCAGCTGGACCGCGAGCGAGCACTGCGGCCCGACGAGGGGGTCGAGCGCACTGCCGTCGGCCGCCCGGGTGGCCGTGCCGCGCTCGGTGGACGTCGATTCGCCCAGCATGGGGCGGATTATGAGGCCGCGGCGTTCCGGCCGAGACGGCGCGACCTCAAGACGCGGCCAGAAGCTGGTCGGCGTACTTCTCGAGCGACCGCGCCACCCTGGCCAGTGGTTCCATCAAGGCGGGCGTACACAGCTCCCCACAGCGGACCGCGAACGCGGCCGCATCTCGCAGTCGCTCCTCCATCAGGACCCATGCAGCCTCCCGATGCGGCAGCAGGTAGTCGACCTGGTAGAAGAGCTCGAACCCCGGGCCCGCAGTAACGCCGGCCAGGTCCGGGCCGACGGGCAGCGTCGTAACGACGGTTCCCAGCGGCCTGATCGCGGAGTACATCAGGCCCACCGAGACATCGGCCAGCACTCCGAGCTGCTCCGGCGACTCATCCGTGTGGGCGAAGTAGCGGGACAGGAGCTGGAGGAGGACCTCGTACGCGACGTTGAGGAGGTCCATGCAGCGCGTCGTTCCCGGATCGGTGATGAGCGGCACCTGGACACCGGTCGCCTGCGGTCGGACGTTCGCCGCCACGACCGGCCTGGCGGCCTCGAAGCCCGGGTCTGTGCGCTTGATCTCGAGGTATTCGTCGAGGATCCCCAGGAGGCGCCCGAAGTGAGCATCGCGCCACTCCCCGCGGGCTCCCTCGCCCTGCTCGACGATCGTGTCGATCGCTCGCCGCGCTGATGCGAGGTCGGTGACCGCCACGAGCTCCGGCCAGCGGAAGTGCTCCTCGTTCGCCTGCGCGTTCGCCGGCCCGATGAACAGGCGCTCCGGGCCAAGTCGATCGGCCAGGTGCTCCAGGCCGGCCTGGATGGACCGGTAGAGCTGGCCGATCGTGTCGAACTCCTGCAGGTGCGGCACGATCTCGTCCCCCTCGTCGTGGGGCAGCGCCACGGCCTGCGCGATCGCCTCGAAGCCCTCGGCATCCTCGATGTCGATCCCTTCCGGTCGCTCGAGGAAGGCGAAGTGGCGGAGGGCTGCTTCACTGAACGGCACGAGCTCGATCCGCACGCCGGCCGGGTAGCTGTACGCCGGCATCGGGAAGTTCGGGCGCGCAAGACGTGGGCCGGCGCCGACGGCCGTCAGCAGGTTCTGGACGAGCGCGAGGTGGAGCATCTCCTGCTCGCCGATCGTCAGCAGCGTCTTCCGCCAGCGCTGGATCGCAGCAAGCGTCTCGTCCGAGAGTCCCTCGTTGACGTTCTGCTTGAGCGAGAACGCCGCGAACAGGTACTGGAGCATGATCAGGTGCTCGAGCTCGGCGGCCTTGCCGAGCGTGTAGATCAGGGCCTCCCGGTACTCGAGGCCGCCACCCTCGCCGTGGCCCTTCCCCCTGCGCACGGCAAGAACGCTGGCCAGCGGCCCGCGCGGGCCGGGCGTGACAGTCTCGGTCATGGAAACCTCTCTCGGCTGGCTGGAGCGATCCGGTCCGCGTGCCGGCGCGGGGGCTGCCATCGGTCAGGGTCTGCCGTGGGACAAGGCGCACGGGTCACGGCGTGGCGTCCTCCTCGACCCTCGAGCCGGGCTGGTAGAGGCGGTCGTCCTCATAGCACCACCTCCAGTCCTCGTCCGGCTCCGCGGTCCGGATCATCGGATGGCCCGTTTCATTGAAGTGGGCCGTGGCATGCCGGTTCTGGCTCAGGTCGCAGCAGCTCGTCCGCCCGCAGGTGAGGCACTGCCGGAGATGGACCCAGGTGCCGCCCATGTCGACACAGGCGGAACAGACGTTGAGGGGCGCGGCAACGCGGATGTCGGGCTCGAAGTGCTCGCAATACGGCGTCACGTGACAGCTCGTCCGATGTGCTCGCGGGGGCTGATCCCCGCTTCAAGCCTCTTGATGCGGACACTACCACCGAATGCGCGGGGACAGCAGCAGGAGGGTGCGCAGGTCAGCACGATCACGCCCGCCGATCGGGCGTGGCGGACCTCATTCCGGGCTGGCGACTCTCGTTGGTAGCTACGGGCCGAGCGGCCTGGACATAGGCGAAGTACCTGACGACCGTTCGGAAGCCCTGGCGCTCGTAGATCGGGCGCCCCATCTCGCTTGCCTGGAGCACCGCCACGTCGCAGCCGGCGTTCACGCCGTCCGCCACCACGTGTGCCGTCATCGCCGCCCCGTACCCGCGTCGCCGCGCTGACTGAACGGTTGCGATGCTGTACACGCCGATGGTCCGCCCACTTCGCCAGCCCAGCCCGGAGGCGACTGGGGTGCCGTCCGCGTAACCGACGTAGACGACGCACTCTGGCCGATCGAGGAGGTCCGCGCACGCGGTTCCCCGGGCGACCGCACGATCTGAGCCAAACCCAGCGGTCACAACCTGGCGATGAACGTCGATGCCGATGGCCTCGGTCACCCTGCAGATCTCGAGCTCGGGAGCCGCGTGTCGGGCGATGCGATCGGGGTCGATCGGGAACGCGACCATGCCGGGCGTCGAGGCCTCCTCCCCCTCGGGCTCCAGCCCCGCCTGGGCCAGGAGCCGGACGAAACGATCATCGATACCTCCACGCAGGCGAACGACGAAGGGGTCACCCTGCTCGCGCGCCCGGGCCACCCCGGCGAGCACGCCGTCTCGTGTCGCCTCCTCGTGTTCAACCATGACCTGGTTGAACCAATCGAACGGCAGGCCGGTCAGGATCGTGACCACCCCGCCGGCGCGGGTCACGGTGGCCTGCGACGTACAGCTCACGACGCCCGTCAGGTAAGCGATCCAGTTCTCGTGCTCGAGAGCGATCAGCTCGTCGTCCGTCATGGCCGGGAACGCTAGCCGCACGGGAACCGGCCGTCCACCACGTGCACAGGCACGAGGTTCGCGAAGAGCGTTTCGCGACAGACGGGATCGCCGGTCTACTCGGAGAGCGCGAACGCCACGGCCTCGTCTGAGGTCATCAATTGTCCCTCAGCCCACGCGGATGCGCGGGCGCCCTCGTCCAGCAGGCCGCGCAATCGGTCGATCTCGGCGTCGTACGCCGGCCTCTCCTGCGGCGGCATCGGCGCCGCGGCACGTTCCCGCAGGACCTCCGCCGCGCCGAGGAGCGTGGCCGCCCGCACCGGAACCCCTCGCGCAAGCGCGATGTACCCGAAGCACTCGAGCTGGTTGGCGATCGCCCCGCGGTTGCCACCGTGCTGCCAGCGGTGGATGGTCTCGCGGTACGCTTCCTCCGCCTCGTCGAGCAGGCCGTCGCGTCGCAGGGCGTGGGCAACCTCGCTCAGGCAGACCAGCTCCATGTTGCGATCACCGATGACCCGGAACTGCCCGGCCGCCTCTAGGAACAGCCGGCGGGCGTCCGCCAACTGGCCCGAGATGCTGGCGACCCTGCCGCGGATCTGGGCGACGTTCGCCATCGCGTAGGGGTTGCCGGTTCCTCGAGCGATCTCCGCCGCGTCCTCGAGCCGTCGCTCGGCTGCCGCCGGATCCGTCCAGACTTCCTGCATCGCCGCCCCGGCCTGGATGGCGCTGAGTCGGATGCGGTCGCCCGATCCCTCGGCCAGCCGGATCGCCTCCTCGATGGCGCCCGGCGGGAGCGGCTCGGTCGCCCGGATCGCGAGGTACGTCAAGCGAGACACGAGGGCATCCGCAATCGCCGCCTGGTCGCCAGACGCCTGGGCGATCACGATCGACTCGCCAACCAGGTCCGACGCCCCGCCACCGGTGTAGGCGGCCGTCGCCAGCGCAGCCTGCGCCAGTACGTGGCCGGCCAGGGCCTGGAGCTCCGGTGATGGCGACGGGCCGGCAAGGAGGGTCCGGGCAACGGCGACGGCGTGCATCAGGCGGTCGAAACCCTCCGACCCGGCGGGGTGCGAACGCCAGTACGGGGTCAGCGCCGCGCACATCTCGAGCGCGGCAATGGGGTCCGTCTCGAACGCCCAGTCGAGTGACGAGCGGAGGTTGTCGACCTCCGCGTCCAGGCGAGCGAGCCAGGCGACCATCTCCGGCCCAAGGAGGCCGGGCTCGGCCTCCCGGGCGAGCTCCCGAAACACACGGAGCTGCCGGTCGCGAAGCTCGACCGTCTCCCCGGCCTCCAGCAGCCTGTCGCCGGCGTACTGGCGGATGGTCTCGAGCATCTGGTAGCGGGTGCTCCCCTCGCGGTCGACGGCGACGAGCGAGCGGTCGACGAGCCGGCTCAGACCGTCCAGCGTCGCCAGCCGGACAAGGGTGCCGCCTCCCGATGTCGCGCCGCCCGGTGCCGGGTCCGTCGTGACCGTGGCGGCCGCCTCGAGCGTCCAGCCGCCCGAGAAGACGGACAGCCGCCGGAGCAGCCGGCGGTCGGGTTCCGTGAGCAGGCTCCAGCTCCAGTCGATGGCGGCCTGGAGCGTCTGCTGCCGCGGTGCCGCCGTCCGTCGCCCGCCGGTCAGGAGCCGGAACCGGTCACCGAGTCCCTGCGCGATCTCGGCGACCGAGAGGACGTTGACGCGGGCGGCCGCCAGCTCCAGGGCCAGCGGGATGCCGTCCAGCCTGCGGCAGATCTCGACCGCGGCCGGGATGCTTGCGGCGTCGAGTGTGAACGACGGCAGCACCGCGGCGGCGCGATCGACGAATAGCCGGACGGCATCTGATCCGGCGGCTCGCTCGAGCTGCGCCGGATCCATCACCACGTGGCCCTCGTGGGTCGCCACCGCGTCGGGCAATGCCAGCGAGGGCACGGCGAACACGACCTCGCCCGCCACGCCAAGCGGCTCGCGGCTTGACGCGAGGATGGTGAGGTCGGGGCAGTTCTCGAGCAGCCGGTGGGTGACATCCGCTGCCGCCCCGATCAGGTGCTCGCAATTGTCCAGGAGCAGCAGCAGCTCCTTGGAGCGGAGGTAGTCCACGAGCGCGTCGATCAGCGGCCGCCCGGACTGGTCCTGGACACCGAGCGCCCGGGTGACCTCTTCGACCACGAGGCCGGGGTCGCTGATCGGGGCGAGCTCCACGAGCCAGGCGCCGCCGGGATACCGGTCAGTCCGGGCCGCGGCCTCGAGCATGAGCCGAGTCTTGCCGGTGCCACCGACCCCAACGAGGGTGACGAGGTGGCCGGCGGCCAGCAGCCGGGTAATATCGGCCAGCTCTCGCTCGCGGCCCACGAAGGACGTGACCTGGACCGGCAGGTTGGTCTCGAGCTGGGTGGCGGATCGAAGCGGCGGGAACTCCCGGCGCAGACCCGGCGCCGCGAGCTGGTAGACGTGCTCAGACCGGTGCAGGTCGCGCAAACGATGCTCGCCCCGGTCGATCAGCTCGGATTCCGGCGGCAGCCCGTCCGCAACGAGGATCGCCGTTGCGCCCGACACGAGCACCTGGCCGCCGTGCCCGATCGCAAGCAGGCGGGCGACACGGTTGAGGGCCGGACCGAAGAAGTCGCCGTCGCGCACGTCGGCGCTCCCGGAGTGGATCGCCATCCGCACCCGGAGCGGGCCGGTCCCTGGCCATTCGTGTCGGTCGAGCGCGTGCTGACCCTCCAGGGCGGCGCCGACGGCAGACTCGGGCCGGTCGAAGGCGGCGAGCAGTCCGTCGCCCGTCGTCTTGACGACGGTTCCGCCGGCGCTCTCCACGACTGACCGGAGCATGGAGTCGTGCACCTCGAGGGCGACCGCCATCGCTTCCCGGCGCTGTTCCCAGAGCCGGGTGCTCCCCTCGATGTCGGTGAGAAGGAACGTCGTCGTTCGGGTCGTCGTGGGCGGCATCAGGCTCGGCACGAAGCGGCCGGTATGGAGGTCGACGCCGGACCGCCCTGCCGCGCGGGCCTGCCGTGTCCGGTTTCGGGCAGGCGCTCGTCCGCGGGTACGCGATCGGTCAGCGTCGCTTGCATGCCTTGGGATTCTCAGGCTCCGACGAGCGACGTCAACCACCAGGAGCACTGTGGCACGGCATCATCGGGCCGACCAGGTTTCCCGGATGCCAGGGCTCGCCACTGCCGTCGAGACGCCGCCGACCGTGCGCCCGGGGCTGGCAGGTCAGGACCGCGGGCCGGCCGCCAGGGCCTCCGTCGCCCCCGACAGGCGCGCGAACTCGGCGTCGGAGAGCACGACGTCCGCGGCCGCGGCGTTCTCCTCGAGCTGCTCGACCGTGCGGGCGCCCGGGATCGCCACCGCGTTGGGGTGGTGGAGCACCCAGGCGAGGGCGACCTGCGCCGGTGTCGCGTCCCGTGCGGCGGCGATCTCGTCGAGCGCCTCGCGGAGCGGGGCCAGGCGCTCCCGGCCGCGGGGCCGGAACAAGGGGTTCATCCTGCGCATCCCGCGGACGGTGCCCGCGGCTGCCCCGCTGAGCAGGCCCTGCCCGAGCGGAGAGTAGGCGACGACGATGCGGTCATGGGCAGCCGCGTACGGCACGAGGTCCCTGGCAGGGCCGGGGCTCAGGAGGCTGAACCGGACCTGGTTCGCCACGAGCGGGGCCCGCAGCGCGTGCTCCGCGGCGCGCCACTGGTCGAGCGAGTAGTTGCTGACCGCGGCCCGCCGCACGACGCCCGAGGCCAGCAGCGGGCGAAGGGACTGCATCACGCGCCGCGGCGAGACGAGCGGGTTTGGCCAGTGGACGTAGTAGAGATCGAGCGCCTTCACCCCGAGCCGGTGCCGGCTGCCGGCCGCCTGCCAGGCGAGGATCGGCTCGGCCGGGGCGATGGGCAGGAACTTCGTGGCCACGACGAGCCTGTCGCGCCCCTCGGGAGGCAGGACCGCGAGCGTCGCCCCGATGATCCGCTCCGAGCGTCCCGGACCGTACGCCTCCGCGGTGTCGATCATGGTGATCCCGAGCTCCACTGCGCGGCGCAGGAGGGCCGGGGCGACCTCGGCCGCGTAGGCCGCGCCGTAACCCCACTCGCGGGAGCCGAACTGCCACGTGCCCAGCCCGATCCGGGAGGTGCGAAGGCCCGCGATCTCGACGTACTGCACCGGGCGAGTCTATCGAGATGACTTCAAGAAGGCCCCGCCGACGCGGGCGGCTCGGCTCGGAGGGGCCGTCCGGCCTGCTCGCCAGGGGCGGTCGGGACGTCTCACGCGCGTGAGCGCGAGCCGGCGGCAGGCCGGGACCGGACCCTGTGGACCGCCCAGGCTGAGCCGTCCGGCACAGTCCCGGGGGTCGAGCGGGCGGCAAGAATAGATCGTCGGCTGTTTCGCGCTCTTGTCGCGGGCAGCGCATGACGGTCAAGCGCAACCGGTCTCGCCTCCGTGCCAGGCACAGCGTCCAGCGCGATCCGTCAGAGAGGCCAAGGACTGCAGATGGACCAGGAATGGGTTTGCCTCGACGGCAATGAGGCGGCGGCTCGGGTCGCCTACGCGCTCAGCGAGGTGATCTCGATCTTCCCGATCACCCCGGCCTCGCCGATGGCGGAGCACACCGACGACTGGGCGGCGGCGCTGCGGCCCAACCTGTGGGGCTCGGTACCCGACGTCGTCGAGATGCAGTCCGAGGGCGGGGCGGCCGGCGCGATGCACGGGGCGCTCCAGAAGGGTGCCCTCGCGACGACGTTCACGGCATCGCAGGGCCTCCTCCTGATGATCCCGAACATGTTCAAGATCGCGGGCGAGCTGACGCCCGCCGTCATCCATGTGGCGGCGCGGACGATCGCGACTCACGCTCTGTCGATCTTCGGCGACCACAGCGACGTCATGCATGCCCGGGCCACCGGCTGGGCGATGCTGGCCGCCGGCTCGGTCCAGGAGGCCCACGACTTCGCCCTCGTCGCCCATGCGGCGACCCTCCGGGCCCGCGTGCCGTTCCTCCACTTCTTCGACGGCTTCCGGACGTCGCATGAGATCAACAAGATCGCGCTGCTCACAGACGACGACCTGCGGGCGCTCGTCCGCGACGACGATGTCCTGGCCTTCCGCGCCAGGGGCATGACGCCCGATGCCCCCGTCGTGCGCGGCACGGCCCAGAACCCGGACGTCTTCTTCCAGGCGCGCGAGGCGTCGAACCCGTTCTACCTTGCGGTCCCTGGCATCGTCCAGGAAGTGATGGACGAGCTCGCCGCGCGGACTGGTCGCCGCTACGCCCTGGCGGATTACCACGGCGCCCCGGACGCGGATCGCGTCGTCGTCGTGATGGGCTCGGCGATCGGCGCGGTCGAGGAGACCGTCGACACCCTGAACGCCGCGGGCGCGCGGGTCGGCGTCCTGAAGGTCCGCCTGTTCCAGCCATTCCCCGTCGACCAGATCATGGCCGCCCTGCCGTCCACCGTCCGGGCCATCGCGGTCCTCGACCGGACGAAGGAGCCCGGCGCGGTCGGTGAGCCGCTCTACCAGGCGGTCGTCACCGCGATCGCCGAGCGGATGGACGCGGACGACCCGCCGTTCGCGACGATGCCCTCGGTCATCGGCGGTCGCTACGGCCTCGCCTCCAAGGAGGTGACGCCGGCGATGGTCAAGCCGGTGTTCGACGAGCTCGCGAGCGAGCGACCGAAGCGCCACTTCACCATCGGCATCTACGACGACGTGACGCGCCTCAGCCTGCCGATCGACACCGAATTCCGGAGGCCGCGACCCGCAGGCGAGGTCCAGGCGGTCTTCTTCGGCCTGGGCTCGGACGGCACCGTCGGCGCCAACCATGCCTCGATCAAGATCATCGGCGAGGGGACCGATCTCCACGCCCAGGGCTACTTCGTCTACGACTCGAAGAAGTCCGGCGGGCTCACGGTTTCGCATCTGCGATTCGGACCCGAGCCGATCCGGTCGGCCTACCTGATCGACGCCGCGGACTTCGTCGCGTGTCACCAGTTCGGGCTCCTCGAGAAGACGGACGTGCTGGGGCTCGCGAAGCCCGGCGCCACCGTCCTCCTGAACTCGCCGTACGGCCCGACCGAGGTCTGGGACCACCTCCCTCGCGAGGTCCAGCAGCAGCTCATCGACAAGTCGATCGACCTCTGGGTCATCGACGCGTTCTCCGTCGCGACCGAGGTCGGGATGGGCAACCGCATTAACACGGTGATGCAACCCTGCTTCTTCCACCTCGCCAACGTCCTCCCGGCTGCCGACGCGATCGCTCGCATCAAGGCGAACGTCGAGAAGACCTATGCGAAACGCGGCCAGGCCGTCGTCGAGCGCAACTTCGCCGCCATCGACCGCTCGATCGAGCGGCTGAGCCGGGTGGCGCTCGGCACGGTCGTCACCGGCGCCCCGATCCCGCCCGTCGTCCCGGCCGGCGCGCCGGAGTTCGTCAGGAACGTCACGGCAGAGCTGATGGCGGGTCGAGGGGACCTGTTGCCGGTGAGCGCGTTCCCGGTCGACGGCACGTTCCCGACAGGCACGACTGCCTTCGAGAAGCGAGCCATCGCCCACGAGATCCCGATCTGGGACCCGTCGATCTGCATCGACTGTGGGAAATGCGCCATGGTCTGCCCGCACGCGGCCATTCGGATGAAGGTCTTCCCGGCGGCTGCCGTCGCCACCGCCCCGCCGGCCTTCCAGAGCAAGGAGTTCAAGTCGCGCGACCTCGTCGACCACCGGATCACGATCCAGGTGGCGCCCGACGACTGCACCGGCTGCGGCGTCTGCGTCGACGTCTGCCCGGCCAAGAGCAAGACGGAGGTTCGGCACAAGTCGATCAACCTCGAGCCGGCGGACGCCCACCGGGACGCCGAGCGCCCGAACTGGGAGTTCTTCCAGGCTATCCCGCCGCTCGACCGTAGCCTCATCGCCCACGACACGGTCAAGGGCGCCCAGGTGCTCGAGCCGCTGTTCGAGTTCTCGCTCGCGTGCAACGGCTGCGGCGAGACCCCGTACCTCAAGCTCGTCTCCCAGCTGTTCGGCGACCGGATGATCGTGGCCAACGCCACCGGTTGCTCGTCGATCTACGGCGCCAACCTGCCGACCACGCCCTGGACGGTGAACGCCCAGGGCCGCGGACCGGCCTGGAACAACTCCCTCTTCGAGGACAACGCCGAGTTCGGGCTCGGCATGCGCCTCGCGCTCGACGCGCAGACCGACCACGCCCGAACGCTCCTCGAGCGGCTGGCGCCGATCGTCGGCGAGGACCTCGTCCGCGACCTCCTTCATGCCGACCAGTCGACCGAGGCCGGCATCGCCCTCCAGCGCGACCGAGTGGAGAAGCTCCGCGAGGCGCTGGGCCGGGTCGACGACGCAGCCGCGGCCGACGCCCGACACCTGCTCGCCCTTGCCGGCGACCTCGTCCGCAAGGGCATCTGGATCGTCGGCGGCGACGGGTGGGCCTACGACATCGGCTACGGCGGGCTGGACCACGTCCTGAGCTCCGGCCGGGACGTCAACGTCCTCGTGCTCGACACGGAGGTGTACTCGAACACCGGCGGACAGGCGTCGAAGGCGACGCCGCGCGGCGCCGTCGCCAAGTTCGCTGCGGCCGGGAAGTCACGCAGCAAGAAGGACCTCGGCGCCGTCGCCCGGGCGTACGGCGACGTGTTCGTCGCCCAGGTGGCGATGGGCGCCAACGACGCCCAGACAGCCAAGGCCCTGCTCGAGGCAGACGCCTGGCCAGGGCCGTCGCTCGTCATCGCCTACAGCACGTGCATCGCCCATGGCATCGACATGAGCAAGTCGATGTCGCACCAGCGCGATGCCGCCAAGAGCGGCTACTGGCCGCTCTACCGCTTCCACCCGAGCGACATCGAGGAAGGCCAACCATTCAAGCTCGACTCGGCCAAGCCGTCGATCCCGCTGCGCGACTTCGTCGCCGACGAGACCCGGTTCGCGATCCTGGCCCGCACGAAGCCCGAGCGAGCGGCCGAGCTCGCCGAGCTCGGCCAGGCCGACGTCGACGAGCGCTGGCGCTACTACGAGCAGCTCGCCGCGATGCACCGCAGCGTGCCGCATGTCCATCACGGCCCCGGTTCGCTGCCGCAGCCCGAGGGCGGTCCGGCCGAGCCGACCGACATGGGAGACGAGGCGTGACCGTCGATCTGAGCACCCGCTATCTCGGCCTCGAGCTGCGTTCGCCGCTCGTGGCCTCCCCTTCACCCCTCACGCGCGACCCGGACAGCGCCGCCCGACTCGTCGAGGCCGGCGCCGCAGCCATCGTCCTGCCGTCGCTCTTCGAGGAGGAGATCCTGCACGAGGAGCTCGAGCTCGACCGGTCGCTTGAGGCTGGCAGCGACCAGTTCGCCGAGGCCCTCGACTACTTCCCGGCCATCATCTCGTACGCCGGAACCGGCGATCAGTACCTGGACCGCCTCCGGCGGATCAAGGCGCGGGTCGCCGTCCCCGTGATCGCGAGCCTCAACGCCAGCACCCCGGGTGGCTGGGTCCGCTATGCCCGGCCTGATGCAGGACGCGGGCGCCGACGCGGTCGAGCTCAACCTCTACCACGTCGCGGCGGACCCGTCGAAGACCGCGCTCGACCTTGAGGCCCGGGACCTCGAGCTCATCGGCCTCGTCCGTGCGGCGATCGACATCCCGCTCGCGGTCAAGCTCAGCCCCTACTACTCGGCCTTCTCGGGCTTCGCCCGCCGGGTCGTCGATGCCGGCGCCGACGGCCTCGTCCTCTTCAACCGGTTCTACCAGCCGGACCTCGACCTCGAGTCGTTCGACATCGTCGCCCGCCTCGAGCTTAGCCGTCCGTCCGAGCTGCGCCTGCCGATGCGCTGGATCGCGATCCTGCGTCCGCAGCTGCCGCCGGGCGTCTCGCTGGCGGCCACTTCCGGAATCCACACTGGCACCGACGCGATCAAGGCCCTCATGGTCGGCGCCGACGTCACGATGATGACTTCGGCCCTGCTCGACAACGGGCCCGGCCATGTCCACACGGTGGAGGCCGAGATCGTGGCCTGGATGGAGCAACGCGAGTACGAATCCGTCGCGCAGCTCCGCGGCAGCGCGAACCAGGCCACGGTCGAGGATCCATCGGCCTACGAGCGGGCCAACTACATGGACACGCTCCACTCGTGGACGACGCGCGATGCGGCAGCGCCAGTGATGCCCGGCTGAGCGCCGAACGCCGCCGCGACGTGGTCGCCCGCGAGGCGGCTCGCCGTGGCACC
The DNA here is from genome assembly GCA_963813705.1 of uncultured Chloroflexia bacterium. Classification (GTDB taxonomy): domain Bacteria; phylum Chloroflexota; class Limnocylindria; order Limnocylindrales; family CSP1-4; genus Chersky-267. The sequence continues at coordinate 44,411 of CAWFAH010000011.1, read as the reverse complement.
TGTGGATCGGATCCGAGCTGGCTAGAGACTCCGCCTTCGACCCGACAGCGGGCCATGATGTCCGGGTGCTGACCCGCCTTGACCCGCGTCGCGCTCCGATCGTTGCGCTCGTGCTCGCGCCCCTTGGCTTGCTCGTCCTGATCGTCTGGTTGGTCCCCGAGCCGGCGCGGCTGGGCTTCGCCGGCGACCTGACCATCTACCGCGAGTACGGCCTGCGCCTGCTCCAGGGATCGATCGCCTACCGCGACTTCCACGTCGAGTACCCGCCGCTGGCCCTTGCACCGATGATCCTGCCGCTGCTCGTGGCGCCACCCGGCGGGCTCACCGAGGCCGACTACCTCTGGCGGTTCACCCTCATGGAGGGTGTCCTGGCCGCTGGTGGAGGGTGGCTGATCTACCGGACAACCGGCGCGTCACGGACCGCACTGGTGTGGTGGGCGGCCCTGGTCGCGGTCTCCTGGGCATCGGTCGCCCTTCGATACGACCTGTGGGCCGTGCTGTGCGTCCTGGTCGCAGTCCTCGTGGTCGACCGCCGGCCCGGTGCGGCGGGTGTCGCCCTCGGGCTGGGAACGATGCTCAAGCTCTATCCGATCGCGGTCCTGCCCGTCCTCTGCGTGTGGGCCATCGCCAGGCGCGACCGGCCCGGGCTCGTGCGTCTCCTGGTCGGCTGCTCATCGGTCGTGGTCCTCGTCATGGCCGCAGCCTGGGCGCTCGCTGGTCCGGACTCGCTCCAGTGGCTCTCCTACCAGGCTGACCGTGGCCTCCAGATCGAGAGTCTCGGAGCCGGGCTGCTCATGGGCCTTCACGTGCTCTTCGGTCAACCCGTGGACGTCGGCAGGGGGTTCGGGACCATCCAGGTCGAGTCGAGCGGTTCCGACCTGTTCGTTGCCGCCTCGCCAATCGTGCTCGTGGTGCTGCTCGGCGTCGTCGTCCTCGTGGCGTTCCGACGGTTCCGGCTCGACGCGGACCGGCTGGGCCGGGTGGTGCCGAGACCGAGCATCGTCCTGGCGTCCGTGGCGGCCATCTCAGCCCTCCTCGTCGGCAGCAAGGTCCTGTCGGTCCAGTACGTCATCTGGCTGGTGCCGTTCGCGCCCTTCCTGCCGGTCCGGATGCGCTGGCTCGTCCTCGCCATCGCGGCCCTGTCGACCGCGATCTACACCGTCGACTACCCGGGGCTCATGCAGCTCGAGCCGCCATGGATCCTCGCCCTGGTGGTCCGGAACGGCCTCCTCGCCGTGCTCCTGGCGTGGCTCGTCGCGGAGCTGTGGGGATCCCGGAGCACGAGCGCCGTCCGCGACCGAGCGCCGGCAGGCGCGGAGTCCTAGTTGGCGGACGCGGATGGCGCGTTCTGCGCGGCAGCAACCCGAAACATACGCTGACCGCGCAATCCATCTTGACATTCTGCGCGAATCATGCGCAGCATTCGCGCATGGTGAGCAGCGCCCGCCGTGCCCAGCTGCTCGCTCGCCTGAATGATGAAGGCCAGGCGAGCGTGGGCACGCTGGCCGTGGACCTCGGCGTGACCCCGTCCACGATCCGCCGCGACCTCGCCCGACTGGCGGCCGATGGCGCTCTCGTCCGGACCTACGGGGGCGCCGCGGCAAGCACGAGCGTGCCCGGGCGTGATCCGCTCGATTCCCGGCATCGGGGCGAAGCGGGCGATCGGCGCCGCAGCAGCGACCCTCGTCGAGGACGGTCAGACGATCGCGATCTCGAGTGGGACGACGGCGCTCGAGCTGGCACGACGCCTGGTCGATCGGCGGCTCACCGTGATCACGAACGCCCTCGACGTCGCGGGTATCCTCATCGACCGACCGGGGATCGAGCTGGTCGTCCTGGGCGGCGTGGTCCGTCCCGGGATTCATTCGATGCTTGGCCATCTTGCCGAGATCGTCTTGCTCGAGCTGCGGGCGGACGCCCTCTTCATGGGCATCGGAGCCCTCAGCGCCGAGCACGGCCTCATGAACGACTCGATCCCCGAGATCCTCACGGACCGCGCCCTTCGTCGGGCTGCTCGGGCCTGCGTCGTCCTCGCCGACAGCTCGAAGCTCGGCGCGGTCGCCCCGGCCTACCTCTTCGGGATCGACCAGGTCGACACCCTGGTCAGCGACACGGACGCCGACCCCCGAGAGGTTGCCGCCCTGGAGGGGCTAGGTATCCGGGTGATCCTCGTCTCGTCCCCGGAAGGGAGCCTTCTCACAGCATGATCGATGGCGTCATCCCAGCCGAGATCGCGGCCGAGCCGGCGGCGATCCGCAGCACCCTGGATGGCAGCCTCGACGCGGCGCGGACGGCCGCCTCGGCCCTGCGCGAGGGCGGGGTCCGGCGCCTGCACGTCATCGGCAACGGGACGTCGTACCACTCGTCGCTCGCCGCGGCGACCCTCTACCGTCGTCATGCCGGTCCCGACGACCCCATCGTCGTCCCGCTCACGGCCGGGGAGTTCCGGACGTACCAGCCGAAGCTCGGACCCGGTGACGCTGTCCTGGGCATCTCCGCCTCCGGCGAGTTCCGCGATGTCGTCGGCGTCGTCGAGGCGCTTCGCGGCCACATCCCCACCGTCGCGGTCGTCCATGTGCCCGGGAGCACCCTGGACCGGGTCGCCGACCACGTCGTCCGATCGGCCGGCGGACCGAGCCAGGTCCCGGTCATGACGAAGACCTTCGTCGCGACCCTCGTCGCCACCGAGCTCGTGCTCGCCGAGCTGCTCGACGGCGAGCGCGCAAGCCAGATCCGGCGTGCGATCGGCCTCGCCGCCGATCACGCGGAAGCCGCCATCGAGGCCGCCGCACCCCGGGTCGTCGAACTCGCCGACTCCCTCGCGGAGGCCGGTCACCTGTTCGTCGTCGGCAGCGGGTGCCGCCCACCCGGCGGCTCTCGAGGCCGCGCTCAAGCTCAAGGAGATGGCGATCGTCCACGCCGAGGGCACGGAGTCCTGGGAGATGGCCTCCGGGGTCGCCACGATCATCGACGCGGACTCGGTGGTCATCGCCCTCATCCCGGACGGACCCGGTCGGGCGGCGGCCCTGGACGTGACGGCTCATGCCGCCGGCTGGGGAGCGCGGGTCATCGAGGTCGCCCCGCGCTCGTCCGTCGCAGGCGCCGTCCTCCTGCCGATCCCCGAGACCGCGGCCGAGGATCACGCACCGCTGACCGCCGTCCCGCCCGTCGCGCTGCTCGCCTTCGCCCTCGCCCGCCGGCGGGGTCAGGACCCGGACCGTCCGGGCTGGGTCGAGCGCTACCACAGCCAGGGCCTCCGGCACATCGTCGGGGTCGGGGAGGGGATTTGATGCCTCGGATCGTGCTCGTCGGTGCCGGCAGCGTCGAGTTCACCCGCAACCTGCTCGGCGACATCCTCTCGTACCCGGAGCTTCGCGACGCGGAGATCGTGCTCCACGACATCGATCCGGACCGGCTCACCACGGCCGAGCGGATGGCGCGCTGGACCGCCGATGCGCTGGGCGCTACCCCGAGCATCCGAGGCTCGCCTCGATCGGCGCGAGGCGCTGGACGGCCGCCGACTACGTGATCAACACGATCCAGGTCGGCGGCGCGCGCGCGACGCAGCTCGACTTCGACATCCCGGGGCGCTACGGGCTCCGCTACACCATCAACGACACGATCAACGTGGGCGGTGTCCTCCGCGGCCTGCGCACGATCCCGGTCATGCTGGGGATCGCCGTCGACATGACCGACGTCTGCCCCGATGCCCTGTTCCTCAACTACACGAACCCGATGGCCATGCTCGTCCGGGCCGTCGACGAAGCCATCGGCCTCCCGACGGTCGGACTGTGCCACTCGGTCTACTGGACCATCGACACCCTGGCCGGATACCTCGGCGTGCCCGGTCCGACGAGATCGACGGCGGAGGCGGCCGGCGTCAACCACGTCGCCTGGATCACTCGCCTCGAGCATCGGGGCGAAGACCTCTACCCGGCCCTCCGAGCTTTTGTCGACGCCGGCCGGGTGCCCGACGGCGACCTCGTCCGAGCGGACCTCTTCCGCCGCTTCGGCCGCTATCCGACGGAGTCGTCGGAGCACCACGCCGAATACAACCCGTGGTTCATCCCGAAGGGCGATCTCGTCGAGCGCTTCCACGTTCCGATCGGCGAGTACCTCGGTCGGGTCGCCCACAACCTGGACGAGTACGCCGAGACGAAGCGGCGGCTCGACGAGGGCGAGCCGTTCGAGATCGAGCGCAGCGGCGAGTACGCCGCGGTCATCATCCACTCGATGCTCACCGGCGAGCCGTCGCGGATCATGGCCAACGTCCCCAACGACGGTGGCCGCCTCATCCCGAACCTGGCGGCCGACGCGTGCGTCGAGGTGCCGGCGCTCGTGGATGGGCTCGGGGTGCACCGCGACCGTCGTCGATCCGCTGCCGCCGCAGTGCGCGACGTATACCCGGCCGGCGGTCGACACCCAGGACCTCACGGTGCGTGCCTCGCTCGGCGAGGATCGCGACCTCGATCTACCACGCGGTGCTCACCGATCCCCTGGTCCAGGCGCGGCTGACGCTCGACGAGGCCTGGCGGATGACCGACGAGCTCATCGACGCGGAGGCGGAATGGCTGCCGGGATGGCTCGGCGGCACCGCCCCGGACTGGATGTCCTGACCCAAGGAGGAGTGGCCATGCGCAAGATCCGATCGCCCCCCGTCCGCGGTCGATCGCCGCGCGGGCTTCGACCCTGCTGGCCGTGACCCTGCTCGCCGCGGCCTGTGGCGGCACTGGCACCACGGCGAGCCCAGCGGCAGCGACGGCCAGCGCGGGCCAGCCCTCGGCGGCCGCGAGCGCGCCGGCGGCCTCTGGCGGATCAGTGGCCCCGTCCGCCGCCGCGGCCGCCTGCGGGACGTACGCCGGGCCCGCCGGCCACGATCACCTACGCGATGTGGGGCGACACGACCGAGCTCGCCAACCAGCAGAAGATCGTGGATGCCTTCAAGGCGCTGAATCCCAACATCACGGTCAAGGTCACGCGTGTCCGACTGGGACTCCTACTGGCCCAAGCTGCAGACCGGACCTCGCCGGGGGCAACGCGCCCGACGTGTTCCTGATGGACGGTCCCCTGTACCCCGACTACCAGACGCGGGATCAGCTCCTGGATCTCAGCCCGCTCATCGCCCGCGACGGCTTCGACACGGGCCAGCTGGTCGACCTTGCGGTCCAGGACTTCACGGCTCCCGACGGCCACCTCTACGGGCTGCCGCGCGACCTCAACACGATCGCCCTCTTCTACAACAAGAAGATGTTCGACGCGGCCGGCATCCCCTACCCGGACGGCACCTGGGACTGGGCCAAGCTCGTCGGATGTCGCCAAGCAGCTGACCAAGACCACGGGCGGGACAACCTCCCAGTGGGGCTTCTACACCGAGACCTCGGACATGGAAAACCTACTGGTCGTCGCTCGTCTGGCAGGCCGGTGGTGACATCCTCAGCCCGGACAAGAAGACCGTCGTCATCGACACCGACCAGGCGGCCCAGGGCATCCAGTACCTCCAGGACCTGATCTACAAGGACAAGGTCATGGCGCAGCCTGTGGCCGGTGGCACGGGTGACATGTTCGAGAACGGCCAGGCTGCGATGGAGGCCAACGGCTCGTGGCTCGTCCCGACCCACCAGGCGGCGGGGATCGACTTCGGGGTGGCGCCGCTGCCGAAGGGCCCGGCCGGCCAGGCCACCTCGGTCAACCCGAGCGGGGTCGTCGTCTACAAGGGCACCAAGTCGGCCGGATGCGGCGTGGGAGTTCGTGAAGTGCTACACCGGCCCGCAGCTCCAGGCGATGATCGCCTCGCTGAAGGCCTCGATGCCGGCCAACAAGCAGGTCCTGACCGAGCAGTACGCCACGTCCTTCGACGGCGGCAAGACCTTCGCGGAGGCGCTGGCGTACGCTCACCTAAAGCCGTCGTTCAAGGGCTACGACGAGTTCAACACAACCCTCCAGGACGAGCTGGACACCAAGGTCTTCAACGACAACTCGCTGTCGGCGAAGGCCGCGCTGGACGAGGTGACGCCGAAGCTCCAGACGCTCCTGAGCCAGTGAGGGCCGGCCCGCTCCAACTGCGCCTCAGGACGTCGCGGTGACCGCGTTCGCGCGGCTCAGGGCCCGGGACCGCGGCGTCTTCGCGGCGGGCCGGCAGCGGTCACGCGGCGGCCCGAAGGCGCGGGAGTCCCGCTGGGCGTGGCTGTTCCTCGCCCCGACCCTGATCGGCCTGGCGGTCCTCTCCGCCGGGCCGATCCTGGCCGCCCTCGGGATCAGCCTCACGAGATGGGACATGCTGACCCCGCCGCGTGTCGTTGGGCTCGACAACTACATCACGCTCCTCGGTGACGACCGGTTCCAGAAGGCGCTCCGGAACACCGTCTTCTACACCCTGGTCTCGGTGCCGATCGGACTGGCCCTGGCCCTCGGCCTCGCCGCGGCCCTCAACCAGGCGATCCGCGGCATCGCCTGGATCCGGACCGCCTACTTCCTCCCGCTCGTCACGTCGGCGACCGCCATCGCCCTGGTCTGGCTCTGGATCTACAGCCCGAGCGGTCTGCTCAACGGGATCATCGGGATCTTCGGGATCCCGCCCCAGCGGTGGGTCGCCGACCCGACCCTGGCGATGCCCTCGATCATCGCGATGAGCGTCTGGCAGGGGCTCCCGGCCAGCGTGATCATCTTCCTCGCCGGTCTCCAGGCGATCCCGGTCGAGTACTACGAGGCGGCGAGCGTCGACGGCGCCGGGCGGTGGAGCCGCTTCCGGAAGATCACCCTGCCCCTGCTCACGCCGGCGATCTTCTTCACCGGGATCCTGTCCCTCATCGGCGCCTTCCAGGTGTTCGACCAGGTCTACGTGATGGCGAACCCCGGCAAGCCCGGCGAGGCGACGATCACCCTCGTCTACTTCATCTACGAGGCTGGCTTCCGGAATTTCAAGATGGGCTACGCGAGTGCGGCCTCGTGGATCATGTTCCTCATCGTCGCGGTGGCCACGATCATCTACTTCCGGACCCAGGACCGCTGGGTGCACTACCAGTGAGGGGGCCCTGGTGAGCGCATCGCCCGTGACGACCCGTCCCGCCCGCCGGCCGACGCGGCGAGTCGCCCGCAAGCGGGCCCGGACGGGCGCCATGTACGTCGCCCTGGTGCTGGGCGGCGTGGCGATGATGATCCCCTTCCTGTGGATGCTGACGACGTCGCTGAAGACCCGGTCGGAGGTCTTCTCCAGTGCGCCGCTCACCTTCCCGACCGGGCTCCACTGGGAGAACTACACGACGATGTGGTTCGCCCTGCCCGGCGTGACGTTCGGGACGTTCTTCCAGAACTCGATCGTCATCGCCTCGCTGGCGACGGCGGGTCAGCTCATCACCTGCTCGATGGCGGGGTTCGCGTTCGCGGTTCTCGACTTCCGGTTCAAGCGGATCCTCTTCGCGCTGATCCTGGCGACCCTCATCATCCCGTTCCAGATCGTCCTGGTCCCGAACTTCATCCTCTACCGCTACCTGCCGCTGCCCTTCAGCGAGAGCGGCAACTGGATCGGCACGAACCTGCCGCTGTGGGTCTGGGCGTTCTTCGGCGGGGCCTTCGGCACCTTCCTGATGCGCCAGTTCTTCCTGGCGATCCCGAACGAGCTGGCCGACGCGGCTCGGGTCGACGGGGCGAACCCGTGGCAGATCTTCATCCGGATCTACGTCCCGCTCGCCACGCCCGCCCTGGCGACCCTCGCGATCTTCCAGTTCATGTGGAGCTGGAACGACCTCCTCGACCCGCTGATCTACCTGCGCGACCTGCCCAGCTACACGACCACCGTCGGATTGGCCTTCTTCCAGGGCCAGTTCGTGGGCAAGTGGCCGGAGATGATGGCCGGCGCCCTCGTCAGCCTCCTGCCGATGGTCGTCCTCTTCGTGGTCGCCCAGAAGTACTTCGTGCGCGGCATCACGCTGTCCGGGCTCAAGGGGTAAGGAGGCGGCGTGGACGGGCCGCCCGGGAAGATCACCGACGATCTCCGCCTGGCCGACTACCGGCCACGCTCCCGGCTCCGGACGCATCCGGCCGGCGGCCCTCCGCGTCCGTCCCAGGCCGCGATCGACGCCCACAACCACCTGGGTCCGACGCCGTTCTCCGAGGGCTGGGACCGGCGCACCCCGGCCGAGCTCGCCGCCGCGCTGGACGCCTCGAACATTGCGGCGATCGTGGACCTCGACGGTGGGTGGGGCGAGGCTCTCGGACGGGAGCTCGAGCACTGGGCGCCGCTCGGCGACCGGGTCGCCGTGTTCGCGGGACTGGAGTACGCGATGTGGGCCGAGCGGCCCGACTTCGGAGAGGTCGAAGCGGCTCGGCTGGGTGTCTCCGCCCGCGCGGGCGTGCGCGGCCTCAAGGTCTGGAAGACGCTCGGGCTCCGTGCCCGGGACCCCACCGGGCGCCTCGTCGCGGTGGACGATGCGCGGATCGATCCGCTGTGGGCGGTGGCCGGGGCCCTGCGCCTGCCCGTGACCATCCACGTCGCCGACCCCATCGCGTTCTTCGATCCCCTCGACGCGGAGAACGAGCGATACGAGGAGCTGCGGGCGCATCCGGAGTGGCACTTCTGGCCGACCCGTCCCCGCGGGCGACCGGAGATGGACGGGTTCCCGCCCTTCGACGAGCTCATCGATGGTCTCGAGGCGGTCGTCGCCAGGCACCCCGGGACCACCTTCATCGGGGCGCACGTCGGTTGCGCGGCGGAGGACCTGGGCCGGGTCGATCGGATGCTCGCCGCGTACCCGAACTGGCACGTCGACATCGCGGCGCGGAGCGCCGAGCTCGGGCGGCAGCCGTACTCGGCACGGGACCTCATCCTGCGCTGGCCGGATCGCGTCCTGTTCGGGACCGACGCCCCTCCCGATGCGGCCGCCTGGGCCGTCTACGCCCGCTTCCTGGAGACGCGAGACGAGTCGTTCCCCTACGACCCGGACGGCGGTCCGGGCAGCCAGGGGCGCTGGCAGATCCAGGGTCTGGGCTTGCCCGACGACGTGCTCCGGGCGGTCTACATCGACAACGCCCGACGACTCATCTTCAACGAGACCCGGTGAACGCAGTGGAAGAGCCAGCGAGTCGCGTGTTGTCATGGCGTCGTGGCTTGGGGTCCGAGATGCCCGGCCACATGACTCCCGCAACCGACCAGACGGGAGGAATGGAGCGGGAGACGGGATTCGAACCCGCGACATTCTGCCTGGGAAGTCCTGACCTCGTGAGCGCAGTAGCACGAGCGTGAAGCGGCGAGCGACTCGTCGAGGGTTATGGTGTCGCGAGCAGCACCGACCTGAGAGCGAACAGGCGGTAGCCAGAGGGTCGTGTCCCACGCCCGCGGTCAGCTCGAGACGATGCAAGCATCGTTGGCTGTTCGCCGCGGACCGCGCGTACCGACCCTATCCCAGTAGCGAAGCGACCTCATCGAGGGTCATCGCCCGTCCGGCGGCGTAGGCGTTGGCAAAGGCGTCTTGACCCAATCCTTCCTGGGCCTGGACCATCGGATCCGGCAGGTTGAGGGTCTCGATGGGAGTGGCGATTCCGCCCAGCGGCTCGCGCAGCACGTCGTAGGCGCCACACAGCTGCGCGGCCAGGGTCAGGTCGCCGACAATCACGGCCGACGCCGCGGCCACCATCAGCTCGCGCACCATCCAGTGTTTGTCGTCTGCCGCGCGGAAGACGCCAAACGCCTCGTGCTGCATTGCGCGTGCGATTCCATATCGGCCGTCCCTCGCCTCGAGGTAGGACAGGAAGCCCGTTCCCACCGCCGCGCGGAATGTTTGCTGCGTGGCCTTGAAGGCTGCCACGTTCTGCTCCTGTAGCTGCTGCGCCGCGGCAAATTCGCCCATGTGGAACATGAGGAAGGCGAGCGCTTCCTGGTAGCGCAGGACGTTAGGCTGGTCAGCAATGCGGCTGGCGATCTCAAGCAATTCCTCGTATAGCGTCCGTGCCTCGGCGTGCTTCCCGGCGATGGCCCGCACGAAGCCGAGGTTGTAGAGCGCCTCGGCGAGCCCTGCGGGGTCGTCCTGCGAACGCTCGATCGCCAGCTCTTCGACGTAGGCGCGTTCCGCCGCCGCCATGTCGGACTGCCAGTACGCGAGGCCGCCCAGGGCCGATAGCGCCTTGGCCCGGCCCAGGGTCGGCACGCTGGCGTCCGGGCGGGCCAGGAGCTCCTCGAGCGTCGCGCGCCCCTCCGCGAGGTTGCCGCGCAGCTGCCAGAACCGCCAGAGGGCGGCGCCCATGTCGAGCGCGCGCTCCGTCAGGCCGTCGTCGGCGAGGCGTTGGAGGGCAGAACGCAGGTTGTCTCGTTCGCTCTCGAGCCGATCGGCCCATACCTTTTGATCGGGCCCCATGATCTCACCGGCCGACTGCAGCGCCAGCGCAGCGAACAGATCCTGATAACGGTGGCGCACGACCTCCCAGTCCGGGCTCTCGGTCAGCCGCTCCAGCGCGTACTCGCGAACCGTCTCGAGCATACCCACGCGCGGCTCGCCGTCGACGGGGTTCAGGCGCCGCAGCAGGCTCTTGTCCGTGAGCGATGTGAGCCCGTCGAGCATGTCGATGCCAAGTCGGCCGTCCCCGTCGCAGATCTCCTGCGCGCCTTCGATGCTGCAGCCACCCAGGAAGATGCCGAGCCGCCGGAAGAGGATGCGCTCGGTTGGATCCAGCAGGTCGTGGCTCCAATCGATTGCTCCGCGGAGCGTCCGCTGTCGCTCGGTGAGATCGCGCGAGGCGCTGGTCAGGAGCGACAGGCTTCCCTCCAGACGGCGGAGGATCGCCTCCGGGTCGAGCAGCTTGACCCGGGCTGCGGCCAACTCGATGGCCAGGGGCAGGCCATCCAGCCTCGCGCAGATGCCGGCGACCGCCGGCGCGTTGAGGTTGTCGATCTCGAAGTTGGGGCGCGCAGCCTGTGCGCGTCGGATGAAGAGCGCCACCGCATCGTACTGGGTCAGGGCGTCGAGGTGCGAAAGGCTCGCTGCATCGGGCAGGCCCAGGGGCGGGACGGGATACTCCTGCTCGCCACGCAGGTGCAGCACCTCGCGGCTGGTCGCCAGCACGACCAGGTCGTGCGCTGCCTCGAGAAGCTGGGCCACCAGCGGGGCACCCGCCTGGAGCTGTTCAAAGTTGTCGAGCACCAGGAGCAAGCGCCGATCTCGCAGATGGGCCTGCAGGGAGGCCAAGAGCGGTCGGTCAGGCTGTTCACGGACGCCCAGCGCGGAGGCGATCGTGGTGGGGATGAGGGCAGGATCGGTGAGTGGGGATAGGTCGGTGAAAAAGACGCCGCCGGTGAACTCCCAGCGCAGCTGCGACGCGACCTGCAGGGCGAGCCTGGTCTTGCCGGTCCCGCCGGGCCCGGTGAGTGTCAGCAGGCGGGAGTGCCGGACGAGATCGGCAACGTCTTGCACCTCCCGCCTGCGACCGATGAAGTCGGTCATCTGGGGCGGGAGGTTGGCAGGGGTCTCGAGCGTGCGCGGGGGCGGGAACTCCTGCGTCAAGCCCGAGACCGCCAGTTGGAAGAGCCGCTCCGGCTGATCGAGGTCCTTGAGCTGATGCTCCCCGAGGTCGCGCAGGCTGAGATCCGCGGGCAGCGACCCCGCCACGAGTCCTCGGGTCATGTCCGAGATGAGAACCTGTCCGCCGTGAGCGGCGGCACCGATGCGAGCTGCGCGATGGACGTCGAGCCCCACGTAGTTGTCGCCGCCGAGCATCGCCTCGCCCGTGTGTAGGCCCATCCGCACGCGAACTCCTCCCGCGTCGGCCGGCCACGGTTCGGTGGCAAGGGCGCGGTGGGCGGCTGCGGCCGCCCCCACGGCGGCGAGCGCACTCCGGAAGACGACGAAGAACGAGTCGCCCTCCGTCGCAACTTCGACGCCCCCCGCCTTGTCGAATGCCGCGCGGAGCAGCACCTGGTGCCGCTCCAGCACCGCAGGGTACCCGGCGCCCAGGGCCTGCACCAGGCGCGTCGACCCTTCGATGTCGGAGAACAGGAAGGTCAGGGTGCCGGTGGGCAGCACGCGGATGGCTCCGGCCCTCGGTCTCGCCACGAGCGCACGATACGCTTCCGCGCCGAGGTCAGGTTGCGGCAGACCCGGCGAGGTATCGGGCGACCCGCTCGAGCGTCCATGGCTCCTCGACCAGGTGCGTCGCGCCCAGGACGATCTCGAGCTTCTTCGGGCAGGTGATTTCTTCAAGCGAGCGCTCGTTGACCTCGAGCACATGGTGCTCGTGGGCCCCGACGATCAGCAGGGTCGGGGGCACCGATCAGTCGCAGGACCTCGCCGGCCAGATCGGTCGACGCGACTTTGTTGTTCTGGCGCGCCCGGAGGGCGTCGGGCGCGCACGCCGCGGAGTCGTGGAGCGGGAGACGGGATTCGAACCCGCGACATTCTGCTTGGGAAGTCCTGAGCTCGTGAGCGTTGTGGCACGAGCGTGGAGGGGTGAGCGGCTCACCGATAGTTATGGTGTCGCGAGCGGTGCTCGCTGAGGACGCTCGGGGCGGCGAGCACGACGCCGAGGGTCGGGAGCAGGCCGAGGAACAGGAACGTGTACCAGCCGCCCCAGGCAAGCTCGTCGAGGACCGCGGTCAGGAGGCCCGCGAGAGCGAAGATCGCCATCGCCGCCCACGCCCAGCGCTCCCCTCGTCGGAATGCGGTGAGGCCGACGAGGACGGCCAGCAGGCCCACTATCGCCACCTAGAGGTTCGCGTAGAGCGCGTCCCAGGCGAGCGTTCGGATCGCGCCCGCCGAGTAGTCGGAGGTGTCGACCCCCGCCGCGACCACGGCCGAGCCGCAGGAGAAGCACGTCACGACGACCGTGCTGTAGGCGACGGCACTGAACAGCCACACGATTCCCCCGAGCACGACGAGCGACACGGCGAGCCGCGGGACGCTCTGGCGCGTCGATCGTGCCGGGCTGTCGTCCGCCCACAGCGAGCCGGTGGCGGGTCGCCCGTCAGGTGGCCGCTCGGAGCAGTGCCGACTCGATCGGGCTGAGCCGGATGACGGGCATGACGCGGGTGGTGGCGCGCAGGTACTTCTCGTAGCTCGGCGCCCGCCGGAGGATACGCGTCCACGCCTCGGTCGCCTCGTCAGGCGCCAGCTCCTCCGCGCGGACGGCGAAGGCACGGCCCATGATCTCGACTCGCGCAGACGGGCACGCAACGAGGTTGTGGTACCAGCCGGGGTGCCTGGAGCCGCCGTCGTTGGTGGCGGCGAGAAGCATCGTGTTGCCGTCGCGGAAGAACTGGAGCACCACCGTCCGCTCCTTCCCGCTCCGCCGTCCATGGGTCGTCAGGAGCAGGGCGTCGACCTTCCACGGCCGGGTGATGCCGCCCTTCGTCATGCGGTAGAGCGTGACGCCGAGCGGCGTGAGGTGCTGGTCGAGCCAACGCCCCACGTCCAGCGCCAGCCGTTCGCGGGCGGACGTGTCGGCGCCCTGGGGCGACTCGCTCGTCGTCACGCCTCACCCCCGGCGGGCTGGCCCGGGCGACAGGCTCGCATCTCGGGTGGCATACGTCTCCTCTGCGGCATCCGGTCGCGAAGCTGCCACCGGCGGCGGGGTCATCGGGCCGCGATCGCGATCGTCCATGCCGCCGCGGGCGTGATACAAGAGCCGGATAGACCCTGGCCGCCGCCAACCGGCTCCACAGACCGGTGCCGTCCCCTTCCGCCCCATGCAGAATCCGATGACACGATGGGTCCGGAACATGCTGCGCGCCCTGTCGTGCGCGGAGGACGACCGCTGCCGACCACTCGTGCCCAGACTCGCAGCGCCCGACGATCTCGCGCGCCGAGGCGCGACTGACCTGGTTGGGCCGCATCAGCGTAGGGCAGGTCGCCGTCGCGAACGCGATCGTCGGGGCGAGCCCCGACGCGCGTGCGGGCGCAGGGTCGTACCTCCACCGAGAGTGGGTCTTGACATTCCCACCGCTCATATGTCAGAGTAGCCTGACACATGAAGGAGGGACATGACGGACGACCAGACAGGCGATCAGCTGCTGCAGATGCTGAACGCTCTGGCGAACCCTCACCGCCTGCGGATCCTCGCGGCGCTCAGCGAGCGGCAGAGCTACGTGAGTGAGCTGGCCCGTGAGCTCGGCATCGGCCGTCCGTTGCTCCACATGCATCTGCAGACCCTGGAGCGGGCGGGGCTCGTGGTCGGACGCCACGAGATCTCGGATGACGGGAAGGCGCTGCGCTACTACGAGGTGGCGGACTTCGACGAACACCTGACGCCAGGGCGCGTCACGGAGGCGGCGAGGACGCTCAGCTCGCACAACGAGCCCACAGGAAAAGTGAGGAAGCCATGACACTCGACTGGCCGGCGGCGATCTTGATCATGTTCGTTATCTTCGCGGCGGGCGTCGCAATCGGCGGGCCGACACGCCGGCGCCACGAGCTCCAGATGGCCCAGGCCAAGGCGAAGGGGCACGAGGAGTACCGGGCCCTCGCTGAGAAGTTCGAGGCGCTTGCCCAGGAGTCGCGCGACGTGCAGGCGGCGATGCAATCCGACCTGGCCGCCGTGCGGGTTTCGGTCGCCTCAATCGAGACGATGATGCGCGAGGTCTCGTAGCGCGAATCGACCAGGCCACGGGCGAGCCGGCCTTGTGGTCGAGTTGAACCGTCAGGCGTAACCCACACTACGGCGGGCCGGTGGCCCGCCACCAGGAGAGGAGAGAAGAAGATGAATGACCGAAGGATCGCCGTCGTTGCGGGAGTCATGTTCATCATCGCGACCGTTGGAGCCTTGGCTAGCAGCGCGCTCCTGACACCGATTCTCAGCGCTCCGGACTACCTGACCAGGATCTCGGCCAACGAAGACCAGGTCCTGTGGGGAGTGTTCTTTCAGTTCATCGGGGGCGCTGCGTGCCCGGCGATTGCGATTGCGCTGTACCCGGTGTTGAAGCGACACGACGAGGGCCTGGCCCTGGGATCGGTTGGCTTCAGGCTCATCGAGGGAACGCTCTACGTCGTCCTCGTCGTCGTCCTCCTCCTGCTGGTGACGTTGGGCCAGGAGACCGCGAAGGCGGGGGCAGCGGCTTCATCGGCCTTCCAGGTTCCGGGTGCGCTGCTGTTGGCAGCACGTGACTGGCTGGGCCCAGTGGCGGCCGTGCTGACGTTTGGCCTCGGGGCCTTCATGTACTACGTGGTGCTCTACCGATCGCGACTCATCCCTCGATGGCTGTCCGGCTGGGGAATCATCGGCATCACGTTGGTTATGGTCTCCGGCCTGCTCGTCCTGTTCGGTCGTGCGGGTCCGATGTCGACGACCCAGGTCATCCTGGCGCTTCCCATCGCCGTGCAGGAGATGGTCCTGGCCGTTTGGCTGATCGCCAGGGGCTTCAACCCGTCTGCAACCACTGCCGAGCCTGCGGGTCAGACATCAACGTGGCAGACCGTCAATCCGAGCGCTGTTTCGTCCACCTAGGTCGGCGACCCAGCGCTCAGGAAATAGCGGCACTCACAAGCCCAAGGGGCCCCTGGAACAGGAGAAGACACCCAGTGAGGGTGTCTTCTCGAGATCAGAACCGAAGAGTTGGAGCGGGAGACGGGATTCGAACCCGCGACATTCTGCTTGGGAAGCAGACACTCTGCCAGCTGAGTTACTCCCGCTCGGGAGGGCTCGATTGTAGCGAAGCCTCGAGGCGTCGCCAACTCGAGGCGGACCGGTGCGCCCCCAAGGCGAGCGGCTCAGCCGGCCTGCTCCGCCCTGAAGGTGTCAAGGTCCGGCCACTGGCTTCCGCACGCCAGGCATTCGATGCCTGGCACATCCTCGGTTCGCACATCGGTCGGGACGCCGAGGGTCTCGTTGGCCACCTGAAACGACGTCAAGTCGATCTCGGGCGTCGAAACCAGGGCGAGGCGATGCTCGCCGCACCGAGGGCAGGCCTCTCGCGATCGTACGTTCGACATTCAAGCCTCCGTCTCAACTTGGGCACGACAATGGCCATCCCACGCCTCCGCGCAACGGACGTTGGCTCATGCGACCGAGTCCAACTCAGGATCGGTCGGTCGAGCCTCGAAGCGGGAGGCCGCCCGGGCGTGGCAAACCGGTCAGGAGACGGCGGGCACCGACACCCTCCCAGCCTCGATGGCTGCGACGTAAGCCGCGTGGTCCCGTTCGTTGACGGACGCATAGGTCTCGGAGAAGTCGGCGATTGCCCCGTCGAACTTGTCGCTCGTGCCGAGGTACGCCGAGATCGCCACGGCGTCGCCGGTCACGGCGTGGGCCCGCGCGAGTGACCAACCGCAGACCGCGCCGTAGAAGCCGAGACCGGCAGGCTCGATCGAGGTGATGTCGACCGAGCCCTTCATGTCCCAGAGCTGTCGCAGGTAGAAATCGCGGCCGCCCGGTCCCCGGGTCCAGCCGAGGAGGATGTCGGGGGTCGCCTGCATGCGCTGCTGACCGACCACGACCCGCTCGGCATGGTTGGCATGCCCGCCCTGGTCGACAAAGGGGGCGAGGACGGATGCGGAGGCCTCCTTTGCCTGGAGGATGAGCGGGTCGTTCTCGTCACGCCCCTGGAGGACGAGCACGAAACAACGCGTCCCGACACTGCCGACGCCGACGACCTTGAGAGCGAAGTCCAGGAAGCGATAACGCTCCAGGAAGTCGCGCCGGTTCTCGGGCATCGTCGCGCGGTAGTCGGTGAAGACCTTTTCCAGGGCCTTGGGGCCGCCCATTCCATCGAGGTCCACGTGGGTGATGACGGGCGGGTCGTCGAGGATCACCCGGCGTCCGTCCACGACTGCCGTCAGCTTTTCGAAGGCGTGCATCCCGTCGCGCTGGCGGGCCTTGCTGAAGATGGCCTCGAGGTTCTTTCGCCGAGTGGCGCCCTCTCGGCCCTGGAGCCTTCCCGTCGCCTCGGCGGCCTCCCGGATGTCGGCCTCGGTGATCGAGGTGTACCAGACGGTCATGAGGCTCATCCCCGCGTAGCGGGCCATCCAGTGGCGATAGCTGCGGACCGTGGATAGCGCCGCCTCACGATTCTGGGCGACGCTGAAGCCCCGCGCCTGGCCAGCGATGACGATGCTTGCGGCGAGCCGCTTGACATCCCACTCCCAGGGCCCGGGCAGCGTCTCATCGAAGTCGTTGGCGTCGAAGACGAGCGTCCGCTCCGGCGAGGCGAACAGTCCGAAGTTGCTTAGGTGGGCGTCGCCGCTCGCCTGGACGAGGATGTTCGAGCGGGGGGTGGTCCCGAGGTCGAACGCCATCACCGCTGCGGTCCCGCGGTAGTAGGCGAACGCCGACTCAGCCATCCGCTCGTGGCGGACGGGAACGAGGTCCTGGAGCCGGTCCCCCTCTTGGGCGGCCAGGATCGCGATCGGGTCGCGGTCGGGGGCGGGTTCGAAGGCCGCGTGGCTCACCCGTGGGACACGTCTGCGGGCGGCCCTGCCCGTCGCACCTCGCTCGCTCGGTGGAACCCAGGGTCGAGCCGTCCAGGAGGGGCCCTGAGCCGGGAGCTCGGCCTGCCAGGCAGCGTCGAATCCCGCTGCGGTCTCGTGGTCCGGGGTCGTCCTGTGCGACCCTCGCACGGTCTTGGCAGATTCGGTCACTGCAGATGTCCTCGGGTCAAGCCGCGGGAAGAACGGGCTCAAATGTGAGGGATTCGCGACGCCGGCGGCATCCTCCCATTCGGAGGACACGCCCCATCTCGGGGACCGTCAGGCGCGTGTGGGCGCTCCGTTCGATGGGTAATGCCCCGGGGCTGCGCCCTCCCTGTCCGTCGGCAGCGGCGTCGCCGAGCACGATTCGAGAATCCGCATGGAACGCTCCCGTGCCGCGCCCGTACTCCGACGGGGAGGATGCGGCCGGCATGCGACGTGGCTTATCCATAACGAGCTTGGGGTTCCCCCAGATCAGACCGACCTGACGTCGGTCACCCGCATGAAGGAGCAGCTACCCATGAACAGCCTGGGCGATTTCCTCCTCTGGTCGATCGAGGTGTTCTTCCTGATCCTCGCGATCTGGGTCTTCATCGCGATCTTCTCGGACATCTTCCGCCGGACGGACATCCACGGCGGGGCGAAGGCCGGCTGGATCTTTCTGATCTTCATCCTGCCGTTCCTCGGCTGCCTGATCTACATCATCGCCCGACCGAAGGTCACGCCCGGGGACGTGCAGATGATGGCCCGAGCCGACGCGGCGAACAAGGCCGTTGCCGGCGTCTCCACCGCGGACGAGCTGGCCAAGCTGCAGCAGCTCAAGGATGCCGGCTCGATCAGCCAGGCAGAGTACGACTCGCTGAAGGCAAAGACGATCGCGAGCTGACCGAGCCGCACGCCGACCAGACCACCGGCCTCTCTCGGGCCGGTGGTCTGGCGGTGAGCAAGCTCCAGTCTCGAGCCCGATTGCGCCCTACTGCGTTGGGCAAGTCGTTCCGAGCGCGGACTCGACGTCGGCAGCTGCCGTCGTGATCTGGTCGATCGCCGTCTTGATCGCAACGAGCTTGGCGCCGAGGCTCGGCTGATCGCCGAGCCCGGTCAGCGTAGTCTGGAGCGCCTGGACGGAGGCCAGCAGAGTGCTGACCTGTGGACCGATGAGCTCGCGCCCTGACACGCCGAGGGCCTGAGTGGCCGCCTGCACGTCAGCGAGCGCCGCCGTCACGCCGCTCACGCCGACGCTGGCGAGCTTGAGATTGGTGAGGGCGGTCATCGAGGCGCGCAGATGCGCCGCGTCGGCGCAGATCGCGGCCGCACCTGACGCCGCAGGCACGGCCGACGTCCCCGGCGCGGCCGGCGTCGTTGGTGTGCCCGGTGTTGGCGACGAGGCACCAGCGCAAGCGGCGACGGCGAATGTCAAGACAAGCACGGGGGCGAGGAGGCGAATGCGACTGAACATCGGTACCTTCCTTGGTTGGCGTGGAGAGCAAGAGACGCTAGGCTGGGTCGCGGCCGGCCGCATCCTCCCCGTCGGAGGACCAATGCTCGAGGGAGCGCTCCGAGTGCCCGCCGGCGCCCCGGCCACCGGGCCACGGTCTGGTCCTCGCCGACTTCGCCGCGTATCTGCGCGGCCTCCTGCGATGACCGTCCTGCTCGGCGTGATCTGTGCCTCGGGCGGCCTCGTCGACGCCCGCCTTAACGCCGGTGCCGGCGAAGGTGGATCAACGGGAGCGCCAGAGCGAGGAACGTCATGACCAGATAGAGGCCGACGGCAGCCAGCGGCAGGAACACGGCCAGGGCGATGGCACCGACGTTCAGTGCGATCACGATCCAGCGCTGGCGGACCTTCGCATCGAGCGTCTCGTCGGCGACGCCATCGACGACGAGCGAGCGCTCGCTGGCGATGTAGAACATGAGCAGGCTCAGCAACAGCGACGCCAGGAGCACGTTGACCCCGTAGATCACGACTGCGGCCTCCACGTCCGGACCCGACAGGTGAGTCACCAGCAGGTTGGTCGAGAACGGGAGCACGCCGACGAACAGCAGCATCAGCAGGTCGATGCCGTAGGCCAGCGTGTCGGCCTGCCGCATGAGCTTGGTCATCCCGGCGTGGCTGACCCACATCCCGCCGATGAACACGAAGCTGATCAGGTAGCCGAGGAACTCGTGCCACTGATCCGCCAGGGCCGGAAGCAGGCGACCGTTGGCGGCCGGGACGGTCAGCTCGAGGACGAGCAGGGTGATCGCGATCGCGAAGACGCCATCGGTGAAGGCGTTGAAGCGGTCGAGCGGCAGGACGTTCGAGGTTCGCGACCCGCGACCCTGGCCCGTCGGGTGACGGGCGTGCTGGTCGGTCGGGACCTCGTCGCGAGCTTCATCCGGCTCCATGGCAGCATGGTAGAGGCCCACCACAGGATGCCGTGCCTCATCCCACCACGAAGATCAATCGCATGCGTCCTCAATCGCCACACCCCACGTCCGCCGTCGAGTGGTCCTCGTCGGTCCGGGCCTTACTCTGTCCGCGATGATCCACTCGATCGGCAGCTCGCACGCGACAGCGCCGGACGGTCAAGGACGGACCTGGTCGACCTGGTACGACCTTTCGGTGCGATCGATCGCCTCTGGCCCTGCCTCCAGCGAGGTCCGTTGTTCAACGAAGAACGTGGCGCCTTCGGGGTCGGGCCGGCGGCGGTGGGCGCCCGAGCAATGATCCACGACGCGGGCGGGGCGAACGGGCAGATGATCTCCCTGCGGCCTGGACGGCTTGGTCGAATCACCTGCCGGGTCGGCCCTTGGCCGCATCGGTCAGGGCGATGACGACGGGACACGAGGACGGCCCGAACCCATCAGCGACAGCGGTCGCCGGGGCGGAGATCGGCGAGTCCCGCTGGCCGATGGCGATCGCCGTGCTGGTCCTCATGGCGGCCGCCCTCATCGCACCGGCGCGGCTGTCGATCGTGCCCGGCTGGATCCTTGCCGCGCTCGAAGGCTTGCTGCTCCTGGCGCTCATCCTCGGCGATCCGGGACGGATCGACCGAACCGGGCCCTGGCAGCGCCGGACGTCGATCGCGCTCGTCGTCGTGATCCTCGCAGGCACCTTCGGAGCGACGGCTCTTCTCCTGTACGACCTCCTGACGGGATCCCCCATCACCAGCCAGGCGGACCAGCTGCTGCTCGCGGGGGCGAAGGTCTGGCTGGGTAACAACGTCGCGTTCGCGTTCCTGTACTGGGAGTTCGACGGCGGTGGACCGGCGGTCCGGGCGCACGGGCTGCCGCGGTATCCCGACCTGGCCTTTCCGCAGCAGTTGAATCCGGAGCTTGCGCGACCGGGCTGGCGGCCGGAGTTCCTCGACTACCTGTATCTCGGGTTCACGACCGCCAACGCCTTCAGCCCGACGGATACGCTGCCGCTGGTCCACTGGGCCAAGGTGGCGATGGGGTCGCAGGCTCTGATCTCGTTCGTGATCGTCGGCCTGGTGATCGCACGGGCGGTCAACGCCTTCACCTGAGCGTTCCAGGCCGGACCAACGCCGGGCGGCAGGGTCCGTGAGGAGTCCCGGGCGCGAGGCGGTGGCGAGCCGGGACCGGCGAGCCCGCCCGACCCGCGGCTATGCTGCCGCCGCCGGCGCGGCCGCGTCCGGGTCGACCGCATCGACGGTCGGGTGCTCCTGTGCCGATTGGCACCTTCCCCGGCAGGCCCCCGGTGAACGCGAGCGAGACGAGGGCCAGGAGCGCCGCCGCCAGCAAGCCGGCCTTCAGCGAACGGAGCTGCGCCTGCTCGTAGTCGTCCACGATCGCGGCGGTCGTCGCGGCGTCGAGCCCCGCCTGTTGAGCGGCAGACTCGACGGCCGCGGACGACACGAAGTCGATCCCCGAGGCGACCGCGGTCCCGACCTGTCCCGCGACCTCGGCGCTGATGCGTGGGTCGGCCTGGATGCTCGAGACGAACGTCGTCGTCAGGCCGGCCAGGACGATCGCGCCGATAAGAGCGACCCCGAGGGATGAGCCCAGCTGCTGCCCGGTGAACTGCAGGCCGCCGGCCTCGCCGCGGCCGGAGGCGTCGACCGACGACTGGACCACGAGGCCCAGCTGCGACGCCATCAGCCCCATCCCGGCACCGAGCACGCCCATCGAGGCAGCGAACGCCAGGTCGGCCAGGTCGGGCTTGATCGTCGCGAGCAACATCACGCACGCAATGCCGGAGAGGATGAGCCCCACTCTCGTGATCGAACGCACGGAGTAGCGGGTCGACAGGCGCGACCCCACGGCGGACGCCGCGAACATCGCGATCGAGACCGGCAGCATCTTGAGGCCTGTCTGGAGGGCGTCGAGTCCGAGGACCAGCTGGAGGTAGAGGGGGATGGTGAAGAACACGCCCATGAGGAGCAGGTTCTGCGTGAAGAGGCCAGCGAGGCCGGACCGGAGCGGCAGGATCTTGAGCAGGTCGAGGTGGACCAGAGGGTCGCTCCCGATCGCCTCGCGGTGCCGCTGCCAACCCACGAACGCCCACAGCACGACGCCGCCTGCGGCGATCACGAAGAGCGTGGGCGCAAGGCCGAACGGCTCGATCGGCGCGTCCTTCGGCTGGATCAGGCCCCAGACACTGGATTGGAGGGTCCCCAGGACGATCAGCCCGAGACCCGCGGCAGCCAGGACCGCGCCGACGACGTCGAGCCGGGGTTTGGGCCCGCTCCGGAGGGCGTCGGCGACGAACCGGGTCATGGCGAAGATCCCGATCACCAGGACGACCTCGCCGGCGAAGACGACCCGCCAGCTGAGCACCGTGGTGGCCCAGCCGCCGACGATCGGGCCGACGGCGATGCCGGCGCCAGCGACGCCGCCGATGACCGCGTAGGCGACCTTTCGATCCCTGCCCTCGAAGTTGCCGGCGATCAGCGCGACCATCGCGGGCAGCACCAGGGAGGCGCCGATGCCCTCGAGGATCGACCAGCCGAGCGTGAGGATCGCTACCGTCGGGGCGAGCGCGGTCATGGCGGATCCGCAGCCGTAGATGACGAGGCCGATCTTGAAGGCGCGGCGGCGCCCGATGATGTCGCCGACCTTGCCGCCCGCGAGCATCAACATGGCCATGACGAGGCAGTACAGGGTGATGATCGCCTGGATCGTCGTGACGGTCGTGTTGAAGTCGGCGACCAGCTGACTGATCGAGACCCCCATGACCGTCTGGTCGAGGACCATGACGAACTGCGCGCCCGCCAGGGCGATCAGGGCCGACCGTCCCTTCATTGACTACTCCTCACGTTCGCCACGAGCCGGGCTCAGGCCGCCGTGGTCCTGATCGGGGTGGACTGCGATGGGCGGACTGTCCGACCCCTCGGCGTCACGGCCGACAACCCCGCGTGGAGGGCCGTCGCCCAGGACCAGGAGTCCCGTCCTCCACGTCGTCGCGACCACTCCGATGAACGGCACGACGAGGAACATCCCGGCGATTCCCGCCAGTGCCGCGCCGGCGGGAATTGCCAGCAGGACGATCGCCGGATGGATGTTGACGGCGCGGCCATAGACCACCGGCGCCACGAAGTTGCCCTGGACGACGTTAAAGACGACCGTGTAGACACCCATGATCGCGGCGTCCTGCGGAGTCCCGAGGGCCAGGGTGACGAAGAACGCCAAGGTCGTGGTCAGGATGCTCCCGATGTACGGGATGAACCCGCCGAAGAATGACAGCACCGCGAGGGGTAGCGCGAGCGGGATCCCGAGGATCGCCATGATCAAGAACTGGGTGGCCGCCCCGAAGAGCGAGATCGCGCCGGTCCCGATCATGTAGCCGCCCAGGACTCCTACCGCCCGACCTCCCGCGGAATCCACCTCGGTCCGACGCCACGCGGCGAGGCGGGAGGTTGCGAACGACCAGAACCTGGAACCGTCGCGCATGAAGTCGAAGGTCAGCAGGGCGCCGATGACGACGACCACGGCCAGCCCGACGGAACCGGCGAGGACCGCCTGGGCAGCTTGCGCGAGGAAGTCGGAGGCGCTCGAGACCAGAGGCTGCAGCCAGGCCAGGACCTGGGGATTCGAGGCGGCCGCCTGCCCGGCACCGTCGCTCGCGGCCTTGACGACCGGCCCCATCTGGGTCGCCAGGCTCACCACCGTGAGGACGACAACGACGGTGGTGATGACGACCGACGCCACGGTCACCGTCCCGGCCGCGCCCGTCGGGCTCCAGCCCCGGGCCCGGAGCAGGCGGTAGATCGGGGAGAGCGTCGCCGCGAGGATCATCGCGAGGGTCACGGGGATGAGGACGAGCGGGACCTGGACCGCGAGGAGGACCACCACGCCCAGGAACGCGAGCCCGATGAGGGCTCGCCAGCTCCATTGCGCGAGACGGTCCAGCCACAGGGGCACGATCGAGGTCGACTCGGCAGGAGCACCCGTCACGTCCATGTCGATGACGTCGATAAGGGAACCCGACACGGCATATCCGAAGGCGACGACCGGGACGGCAAGGAACAGGCCAACGAACCCAGCGATCGTCGCCCCGATCGGGAGGGCGATCAGCACAGCAGCCCTGGGCATCCGGACCGCCCCCCGAAAGACCCTCGGAGCGACGACGGAGGTCTGGAGGACGTGGACCAGAATGACCGCGACGAAGATGGCGCCGGCGGCAGCCAGGCCGCCTGAGGCATAGGTCACGGCGAGCAGGACGGTCATCAGCAGGAGGCCGCCGAGATACGGGATGAAGCCGGCGAAGAAGGCGAAGATCGACAGGGCCAGAGCGGCGGGGACGCCGAGCAGTGATAGGAAGGCGAACGTGGTCGCCGCGTCGATCGCCGCCTGCGTTGCGGTCCCACGGAGCCAGACCCCGACTCCCCTCAGCGCGGCGTCACCGCTGGAGGTGATCTCCTCACCTCGGCGATCGCCGGTCGCCTGGAGCGCCCAGGCCCAGGCTTTGTCGCCGTCCTGGAGCAGGAAGAAGGTCAGGATGCTCCCGAGGATCGTCACGGTGACGGCGGTAGCCAACCATGACGCGACGCTCGCCAGATGACTGCCGATCCACGCCTCCGCATTCGATCGCGCCTGGCCGATTGTGACGCCGAGCTGGCCGCCCTGGCCGCTTGCATTCGCGTCCGCCTGGAGTCTGGCCAGGCCCGACTGGATGGCCTCGACAATTCCGGGAACGAGCGGCACGACTGCGATCGCGAGCAGGATCACGATGAGGCCGATCACGAGGATCGCCAGGAGGGTCACGCCGCCCGCCGTCTTCGTCCGGGACCAGCCTCGATCGCGGAGCCGGGTCGCGACCGGCGCGAACAGGACGGCGACGATCAGGGCGAACAGGATCGAGGCGACGACGGTCCCAAGGATCACGGCAAGATCGGCGAGGACGACGATGAGTGCGAACACGACCAGCACGCGCCAGCCGATCGCGGCCGCGTTGCTCAGCCAGATCGGGATGAGCGGTGGTTGAGCCGCGGGCTGCGAGCCGATCACTCGCTGGCCGTCCGAAGGTTGTCCCAGGTCAGGTAGATCCCGGCCACCAGGAGCAGCCCCAGCAGGAGGAGCTGCCAGAACGTCCACAGCAAGATCGCCGCGCTGGCGACGGCGAGCACCACGGCCAGCGTGTTCACGAATTGCTCGGCGACGCCCCGGAACAGCGCGTCGATGAAGAGCATCAGACCGATCAGCAAGGCCGCGGTCGGCACGAACTCGGAGGGCGCAAACGCGACGACGGCGACCAACGCGATGAGGACAAGCCCGATGCTGATACCGGCCCAGACCTCGGCAGCTCGGCCGTAGCGAGCCTGGCGGGAGGTTGAGGGTTCGTTGGCATGCCGGATGTGAGTCTTCGGGTCGTCGGTAGCGCCATCGGCGAGGCGCTGGATCCGCAGGTCGATCGCCTCGAGGCTCGCCGTGTTCTCCGCGTATGCGCGGTGGACCTTTCGGAGGTCCGCCACGAGTTGCTTGACCTGTGCCGATACGTCGTCGTACTCGCGCTCGACGTACGGGTTGCCTTCGAGCGCGGCCAGCTCCTCGTTCTCAAGCCGAAGCTCATCCGTCTTTGCCTCGATCTCGACCGCAAGCGCGTCGTTGGCATTGATCAGATCACTCCGCCGGCGTTCGAGCAGCGATCGGACCTCGCCCGGCGGGGCGACCTTGTCGAGGCCCGCGAACCCGAACGGGTCGTACCAGGCCTGACGCACGGTGCCGTCGCGGTTGTACATCGGGCCGGCGGGCGCATCCTCCCCCCCAAGCTGGTCCCCTGTGTACAGGCCCCACAGCCCTCGGTACTTCGTGACCCACTCGGGGACGGGGTCGAGATTGACCGGCGTCCATTCCTTCGCCTGGCCAGGGCCGATGGAAAGGCCGTCGCCGCGGGCATAGTCGACGAAGGGCACTGTGAACACGCTGAGACTTCCGCGCCCGGCCGAACCCTGGCGCAGGGTCCCGCTCCAGAAGCGGCTCAGGGCCGCGCCCACCCGCCGCAGGGACTTCGTGATGGGCAGCTCGATCTGCAGGATGTACTCGCCAGGCTTGAAGTACGAGGCATGGGACCCGCCGCCGGCGAAGATCACCGGGTGGTCGCCCACCCGGATCAGGCCCTCGCCGTCATCCCAGCGCCGCCGCAGATCGTCCCCACTGAAGTCGTGACACGCGTAGGCGACCCACTCGGGCTCGAGTTCCCCGTCCGGACGAGTCGAAAGATAGACGAGAGCCATTTCCCAATCGGCCTCGTGATCATCGACGCCGTCGAACGTCGAGCGGTAGTCGTTGAAGTAGAAGAAGAAGCGGTACTGCAGGGCGACCCATCCGCCCCCTCGCACGACCCGGCCGTAGTAGACGTATCGTTCATCCTCGGCGAGGGCCGCGCGGTACGCGCGCGCCGAGGCCGCCACGACGGCCCCCGGCGTATGACCCCGGACGAGCAGGCTGAGCGTGAAGATGGCGTCGATCAGGCGGGAGACGTAGCCGACTCGTGCGAGGCGGCCAGCTCCGGGGTGGAACCGCTCTGATTCGGGCAGGTCCTGCGCGGATCCGGCGAGCAAGGCACGGGCCTGCGTCGCCAGGTCGACGTCCTCGACCCGCCGGAGGAACTCGACCGCGCCGAACTCAGTCGTGCGAGGCTTGGCCAGGTTGTCGACCGAGAGGCTCCCGGCGCGCACGAGGAGCTCGTTGCGGCCGGTGCTCGGGCGGTGTGCCCAGAGCGAACTCCGGGCGACGTACTCGTCCACCTCGGTTGGGAAGAACAGCTCGCCCTTCGTGTAGTGGACGATTGGCTCGTAGCGACGCAGGAGCGCCAGGTCCGCTGCCCCATCGGCGGCGGGCTCCGTGGTAACCGCAGCAGGACCGGAGTGGGTTGCGGCGGGGTCAGGGGTCATCGCGACCTCGCTCACGTCTGCGCTTCCTCGCCGAAGGCGTCACGCACCTCGGCCTGGTTCATGAGGAGGACGACGGCGACCGCGAAGGTCATGAGGATGTAGTTGGGCGTCGCGTCGTACCAGGACACGAGCTGCACACCAAGGACGATGACCGCGGCGATCATGCCCAGCAGCCACCCGCGCGGGTGCATCCGGAGAAGCGCGATGCCGGCGACGAAGGCGGTGACGCCGACGGCCGCCTGCCGGACAGCCACGATGCCGCCGACGAGCGTGAAGCCGCTCCGCAGTGACTCCATGTCGAGGACACCACCGCTCGGTGGGAGAAGGATGTGGGCGGAGATCAGCGCATTGATCGCGATCACCGCCCAGGCGACCGACAGGACGAGGTAGGTGACCGCCACGACCGTGACGGCCGACGGCCGACGGCGATGTCCCGGGGCCGGCCTGCCGTGGGGAGTGGCTTGATCACCTCCGGGCGTGGCGGGACTCGCATCCGGCCCTGGATCCGCTACGCCGCTCGGAGACGCGGCCTCAGTCATCGACGTGGTCACTATCGGAGCTCACCGTCATGGGTGGACTGAACGCCCGTGGCCTCACGACCGCTTGCAATGGGTCGAGCGCACCTTCAATTTGGGTCATTCCCGACAACGGGAACATCCTCCCCGTCGGAGGAGACGCTCGATCTCGCCCGCCGTCAGTCCCAGGAAGGGGTTCTCCCCGGAAGCACGGCCGGTGCCACCGGCCAGAAGTGCTCGAGGAGCCCGACGCTGACGGCGAGGTCGACAGCGTCGCTGCGGGTCGCCGCGCCAAGCTTGTGGTAGATCGCGAGGGCCTGTGACTTGACCGTCGTTTCCTTGACCCCCAGTCGCTGCCCGATCTCCTTGAAGGAGAGGTAGTAGGGCAGGAGGCCAAGGACACGGAGCTCCGCGACCGTAAGGCCCGTGGCACCCTGGCGGCGCCTCGAGGGCCCGTGTCGCCAAGGTCGCCTGGAGCGCGTCCACCTCGGCAGGCAGGACACCGAGGTCAGGGCGATCGCGGAGCACATCGCGTGCCTGCGTGACGATGGCACTCGCACCGACTGGGTCGTCGACCGCCAGGTGAGCGTGGGCCAACGCGACAAGGCACTGGACGGCTCCGCCGGGACCCGCCACGGACAGGAGTGGTCGCAGGCCCGTCGCGCGAATGAGCTCGCGACGCGCCCCCGCAATGTCACCGCCGTGGATCATCAATCCGATTCGGACGGCGCGAGACGGGACGCTCGAGAAGTACCCCTCGACTTGTGGTGCCGGGTCGATCGCGTCGCTCTCCGCGACGAGGGCAGCGGCGGCATCCCAGGCGCCCCGCTCGGCGGCCACGAGGGCGCGGTGCCCGAGCACCGTGTAGCAGATCGCATCGTGGCCCTCAGCCCGGGCAGCGACGATCGCCTCGGCGAAGGCCGTGTCTGCGCCATCGCGATCGCCCATCGTGAGACGCGCGATGGCCAATTGCCAGAGCGCGAAGTCCCGCCAGGAGCCGGCGTCCCCCTCGAGTTCAACCGCCCAGGTCGCATTCGCGAGCGCATCCTCGGCGCCCTGGCGGGCCATGGCGGCCCTGAGCATCGCGCGGCCGGCCTCGAAGGAGGCTGTGCCGTCCGGCGGCCTGCCCTCGAACGTTCCACGCTCGGCGATGTCCGCGAAGCGCACCGTGCCACCGACATCTCCCGCCGCCATCTCCTCCCAGGCCGCGAGCACGGCGAGCCACGGGCGTGCCTCGAGTGCGGCGGCGCCAAAACGCATCGCCCATGCCCGGATCGTCGCTCGACGGCCAGACCAGTGATACAAGCCAAAGCCATTGCCGACGAGCGCCGCGGCGAGCTCGAGATCGCCCGCCGCGAAGGCGTGATCGATGGCGGGCTCGAGGGCGTGGTTCGCCTGGTACCAGGTGGCCGCTCGCCGGTGCAGCGTGGTCACGCGCTGTGGCTCGCGAACCGCGAGCTCACGTCGGAGGAACTCCCGCAGGAGCGTGTGGTAGCGATACGTTCCACCGTAATCGTCGATCAGCAGGGTCGACTGTGCAAGGTGCTGCAGGGCATCCGTTGACCCACGTTCACCTACCACGGCCTCGCAGAGCGGCCCTGACAGTCGCTCGAGGATCGAGGTGCGGGTCAGGAACGCGATCTCGACCTCGGAGCGGCGCTCGAGGACCTCGGACCGCAGGTATTCGGAGACGAGGTCATCGGAGCTGGCGTCGATCGAGTCCGGGCTCCGCATGGACTTCCGGGCATCGAGCGCGGCCAGTGCCAACAGGGCCGGCCACCCTTCGGTCTGTCGCCGCAAGGTGTTCGTCGTGTCGGTCGACAGCCGCAGGCCCAGCTCGCGACCCAACCCGGCTGCCTCGCGCTCGTCCATCGCGAGATCATCGGGACCGATCTCGACGAGGGAACCATCGGCCCTCCAGCGGGCGAAGGGGAGGCGCATTCGTGTGCCTGCCGCGATCGCCACCTGTGACCCCTCGGTCAGATTCGAGATCAGCTCTGCGAGGACGTCGAGGCACGCTCGGGAGGTGATCCGGTGCCCGTCGTCGATGGCGATCCCGATGGGCTCGGACGGTCGTGACATCGCGGCCAGCAATCGCCCGACCACGGTCCGATTCGACAGCGCGGCCGACGCGATCGCGCCGAAGAGCTCCGGACCGACCGGCTCGAGGCGGTCGATCGCCGTCGCGAGGTCGGTGAGGAACACGACCGGGTCGCTGTCGCGGTCATCGGCCGTCAGCCACGCGACCGGTCCGGGGTTCTCCGTCGCCCACTGGACGAGGAGGCTCGTCTTGCCGTAGCCGGGTGGCGCCACGATGGAGAGAACGGGTCGGTCCCGGGCGGACCGAAGCTGGCGGAGCAGCCTCGTGCGGCGCAACGTCCCGACATGTCTGCGCGGCATGACAAGCCTGGCCGCGAGGAGAGGATCGGGCAGACCTGGGGCGCCATCGCCGCGTGCGCGGTTTCCACGCTCGATCGCTTCATCGTCGATGGCGGAGATGGAAGGGGGCATGCGGTCTACCGGCTGGCGGCGCGGTCCAGCGACCGGCCCGTTCGTCAAGGTGGGCATCCTATTCGAAAGACCTGCCCGCGGTCCAGCGGCGTCGCGCTCCGCGGTTACCCCGTCGTACTGCGCGGTTGTCAGGCCCTTGGCGTGTCTGGGGCTTCCTCCGACGAGGAGGATGCGGCCGGCCTACGACGCCTCGTAGCGTGCTGGCGACCTGGTGGACGACCGCGAGGTCGACCTGCCAGCGCGTCGTTCGGGGCGTCGCGGCGGCGTCGGCCCCTTAGCTGGCGAGCAGGACAAGGCGACGCGACAAGCCACCGCCATTGGACGGCCAATAGTAGGCAATGTCCAGGACCTTGCGACGGCTCGAGAGAGGCTATCCATGAACCTCACGCAGCTGTACTCGACGCAGCTCCGGGTGCTGTGGGGGTGGCGCGGTGGGAGGCGTGCGCTCCTCAAGCGTCTGCTGATCACGCTGTTGGTCTCGGCCGTCGCGTTCTGGGTGACGGCCTGGCTGGCGCCCAACATCACCGTCGACCGGTTCCTCGACGGCGTCCTCGTCGTCATCCTGATGGCCCTGTTCAACGCCCTGATCCGACCGGTCGCCCTGGCGGTCGTGGCTCCGCGTTCGCTGGTCCTGACCGGGATCGTCGTCCTCGTGCTCCAGGTGCTGGTGTTCCTCGTCGCAGCGAATCTGGTTCCCGGAGTCCACGTCGGCGGATTGGTCCCGGCACTGTTCGGTTCGTTCATCTATGCGATGTTCAACACCGTTCTCACGGCCATCCTCGGAATCGATAGCGGAGACTCCTTCTACGGCCTTCTCATCCAGTCCCTGATGCTCGAGCGAGCGGCAACACCATCGGACCGACCCGGTCTTGTCATCATCCAGATCGACGGTTTGGCCCACCCAATCCTCGCCGGACGGATGCGCGCCGGATCGGTCAACACCATGGCGAGCTGGGTCCGCGACGGCAGCCACAAGCTCTCGCGCTGGGAGGCGATCCTGCCGTCGATGACTTCGGCGGGCCAAGCCGGCATCCTTCACGGCAACAATGACGGGATCCCAGCCT
This sequence comes from uncultured Chloroflexia bacterium, assembly GCA_963813705.1. Lineage (GTDB taxonomy): Bacteria > Chloroflexota > Limnocylindria > Limnocylindrales > CSP1-4 > Chersky-267. The sequence goes on along the minus strand of CAWFAH010000011.1, from coordinate 13,608 downwards.
TCCGCTGGTACGAGCGCGATCGCCAGCACCTGATGGTGTCGAGCAACCCGGTCGACGCGGGCGAGATCGTCCGACGGGTCTCGAACGGGGAGGGGCTCCTCTCCAACAACGGCGCGAGCATCTGCAACCTCGTCACCGGCGACGCCACCCGCTCGTATCTGACGACCGCAGCCATCAAGGTCGAATCGCAGGGGCTCGGGGAGAGCAAGGCCTTCCTCGGCTTCTTCCTGAGTCCGAGCGGCTACTTGCGCTCGTTCACGTTGTTCGTGGGTGAGTTCGTCAAGGAGCTCATCCAGGCGCGACGGACGCGCCGCTCGGGGATCCGGCCCCAGATGTACCGCGGTCTCAAGTACGCGGGCATGCGAGCGGCAAGCAACGTCCTCCTCCGCGACGTCGACGTCTCCCTGATCATCGAGGAGATGTACCGCGGCGCCAACGTCATCTACGCGGACTTCACCGACTATGACGAGCTGGCCCACCATTGCGGACCCGAGCGGGTCGAGTCCTTCGAGGCGCTCGACGGAGTCGACCGGGCGATCGGCACGCTCCAGAAGGCAGCCAAGGACGCGCCCCGGCCATATCGCTTCGTCGTGCTCTCGGACCACGGGCAGAGCCTCGGCGCGACCTTCAAACAGCGCTGTGGTGCCAGCCTCGGCGAGGTGGTCCGCGACCTCATGGGCGGCCGCGCCACGCTCGTCCAAACGAAGACCACCGCCGAGGGATCGACCTTCGTGAACTCGTTCCTGTCGGAGATCACCCGGAGCAAAGGCGTCGGGCCCGCTGTCGCCCGGGCCGCGCTCGCGGGCAGTACGACTGACGGCGTCGTCGACCTCGACAAGGAGGAGATCCCGCCCCCTGCCGCGGAATCTGCGATCGTGGTCGTCGGCTCGGGCAATCTCGGTCTCGTCTGGTTCACCGGCCACGACCATCGGCTGACTGTCGAGGAGATGGAGCAGCTCAACCCCGGGCTCCTCACAGCGCTCGTCGAGCATCCCGGTGTCGGGCTGATCATGGTCCGCTCAGCCGAGCACGGCGCGATGGCCGTCGATCGCAACGGCATCCGATTCCTCGACCAGGACCGTGTCGAGCACGAGGACCCGACCGTCCTGTTCGGTGAGCACACGATCATGAGCCTCAAGCGCGAGGACGCGATGACGCACGCGCCTGACATCCTCCTCCTCAGCCAGTACGACCCGGAGCTCGGCGAGGTCGCTGCGTTCGAGGAACTGATCGGCTCACACGGCGGTCTGGGCGGTCCTCAGACCGAGCCGTTCATCCTCCATCCGGTCGATTGGTCCCTCGACGAGGACGTGCCCCTCGGTGCCCCGGCCATCTATCGGAATATCCGGCAGTGGCTCGAATTCGATCGGAATCCCGCTGGGCACCACCTGACTGTCGCATCCACCGTGTCGCGCACAAGGGCGACAGCCCTTCGCGGCCATCGCCCGTTGGCGAGAGTCCTTCCTCCGACGGGGAGGATGCGGCGGGTCGCGGCGCCGTCTAGCGTGTTGACGATCAGGCAGGCGTGCGGTCTGCGCGAGAGAGTGCTCGCTTCGACCGCAGGAGAAGAGGTACCCGGATGACCGAGCAACAGACGATCCCCGAGACGACAACGACCGAGGACGCCGACGACACGGTCGTCGTGGGGGCGCAGGTGGCGGACGAGGACGGGGTGATTGCCGAGGGCGCGGTCGCGGCCCAGGGGCTTCATGCCCTCATCATCGCCCGCTTCGCGGACCGGACGCTGGCGATGAGTACGTATGACGACCTCATCGACGCTGAGGTCGCGGGACTGCTCGAAGTCGACGGCGTACTCGTCGTCAAGGCCGACGAGGGCGGCAAGCTCCACGTCCAGAAGATGACCGATCACAGCACCCGGACGGGCCTCAAGTGGGGCATCGTCGGCGGCATCGTCGCGGCGATCTTCCTGCCCGCCACGATCGTCGGTGGCGCCGTCGCGCTCGGTATCGCCGGCGCTGCGGCTGGCAAGGCGCGCAACCTCCACCACCGGGTCGAGGTCGAGAAGGAGCTCGCCGACGTCATCACCCCAGGCACCTCCGGGATCCTCGCGCTCGTCTCGTCGATGGATGCGGACGCCGTCGCCCAGAAGATGCCGAAGGCCGAGCAGGTCAAGACGGTCCCGGTCGACGAGGAAACCGCCGGGGCGATCAAGGCTGCCGCGACCGCGGCGGCGTCGCAGGACGCGCCCGCCAGCCCAGCCTGAGCGAACGACGCGAGGTCCCCTCCGGCGAGGCGACCGACGCTGGACCCTAGGGAACGAAGTCGAAGGAGAGCAGACATGGCAGACAAGCACGTGACCGGCCCGATCCAGGTGTTCGTGGTCGGGTTCGACAAGTTCGAGGCGACCGGCCGGATCATGGCCGAGCTGCGCCGGGCGCGGAAGCGCGGCGTCATCCGCCTCGTCGACGTCATCTTCGTCCAGAAGAACCGGCACGGCGACATCGAGAACTCGATGCACCTGACCGACCTGTCCGAGGACGAGCGGATGCGTCTCGGCGCGATCGCCGGCGGGCTGATCGGGCTTCATGCGGGTGGTGGCTCGAGGGCATGGTCGAGGGCGCGGAGCTCGGCGCCCTCGCCGTCGCCGAGCGCGACGCCGGCCTCTCGGTGGATCGCATGCAGGAGCTCGCCGACTCGATCCCCGCCGGCAGCGCCGCCGCGATCCTCGTCATCGAGCACCACTGGGCGGCGAGCCTCCGCGACGCGATCGTGGACGCCGGCGGCCGGACGCTGATGCAGGCGATGATCGCGCCCGACGCCCTCGCCATCGTGGGCGACGAGCTGCGCGTCAAGATGGAGGCCGAGGACGCGATCGAGGCGGCCGAGGAGATCAAGCTGGCCGCCGCGATGGAGATCGCCCAGACGCTCGTCGAGGCCGAGCTCATCGAGGAGGCCGCCATCGCAGAAGCCGCCGATGTCGTCGCCACGGCGCTCGCCGTCGAGGATGCCGCCGCCGAGGACGTCGTCGACACGCTGTTCGCAGCCGAGCTCATCGAGGAGGCCGCCAAGGATGAGGCCGAGAATGTCGTTCGCATGTCCCTCGACGTCGAGGAGGGGGCGACGGAGGAGGCCGAGGAGGCTGTAGCCGCGGCCGATGAGATCGAGGCCGCTGCGGCGTTGCGCGCAGTCCGCGCGCTCATCGCGGCCGATCTGATCGAGCGGGAGGCGGCCAAGGAGGCCGTCGACGCGCTCGTCACGGCGCAGATGATCGAGCAGGGAGCCGCCGACGAGGCGCTCGCCTCTGTCCTCGCCGCAGAGCAAGTTGGGGCCGGCGTGAGCTGAGCCCGTCCGAGCGAGATCGATCGCCCCACGCGGGGCAAGCAGGGATAGAGAACTAAGGAGATCGTGAGATGACCGAGACGAAGGACACGGCCGCCCATCAGGACGAGCCGGTCGAGGCGGCCGCGGCCGTGGTCGGTGACGACGGCAGCGTCCAGGCGCTGGGGGCCGTTGCCGTGCAGGGCAACCAGGCGATCGTCGTCGCCCAGTTCGCCGACATGGACTCCGCCAAGGCGGCCTACTACGCGCTGCTTGACGCCGAGGTCAAGCGGGCCGTCGACATCGACGGCGTTCTGGTCGCCAACGCCGACTACCAGGGCAAGGTCCACATCCAGAAGATGACCGACCACAAGACCCGCAACGGGTTCCTGTGGGGTGCCGTCGGCGGCGCGGTCATCGGCCTCATCTTCCCGCCGACCATCCTCGCCGGCGCCGTCGCCGTCGGCGTCGCGGGTGCGGCCGTCGGCAAGGCGGGCAACGTGCTCATGAAGAGCGACGTGGCCGACGAGCTTGCCTCGGTCATCGCCCCGGGCACCTCGGGCATCGTGGCGCTCGTGTCGATCACGGCGGTCGATGCCGTGGAGGCGACGATCCCGGACGCCAAGGTGGTCAAGTCCGCTCCGGTCAGCGACGAGACCGCCGCCGCGGTCAAGCAGGCCGCCAAGGCCGGAGGTTCGTCAGCTAGCTGAGCCCGTCCGGCCCCCGGCAAGCTCAGCAGCCGGAGACGAACGTCTGAGAGGATGGCTCCATCGGAGCCGTCCTCTCTGTTCCGGTCACGGCCCCTGTTCCGACCCATCGGAAGACAAGGAGGCGCTGGGCCCCTCGAAAGGTCTTATTTGAGCGTGACACCGAGCTGGACGGGCTCGTGCTCAGACCGCACAGAGCGGAAGGCGCTGAGTCGGCTCGGAATGGCGGAGGAGGAATGACGATGCACCGACAGTTGGTCCTGGCCATCTTCGACGACGAGGCGTCCGCGGACGCTGCCGCTGAGGGGTTGAATCGGTGGGCGGACGGCGAGGCCGCGGAGAAGATGATCGACCTCCATCGGGTCCAGGCGATGGGGGTCCTCGTGCTGGGCGTGGACGGCAACCTCAAGACCGAGAAGCTCGGCCCGAGAAGCATCGGGGCGGGGGCCGGGATCGGACTCATCCTCGCGATGCTTACCCCGGTCGGCATGGCTGCCGGGATCATCGGCGGCGGGATCCTCGGCGCACTCCATCACAAGGGCCTGAGCATCTCCAACGACGATCGAGAGCGCCTCGGTCGCGAGCTGCAAGGGGGCAAGGCCGCGCTCGGCGTGATGACCGACAAGACGAGCGCTGCGGTGATCTCCTCCGAACTCGCTTCCCTGGGCGGCACCATCGAGATCCATGAACTCGATGACGCCACGGTCGCCGCAGCGGACGCTGCGGCGTCGACGTCGCCAAGCGACGGGCAGGCCACGCCGGCCACGACGTGAAGAAGATCGGATTTCTCTCCTTCGGGCACTGGTCGGCCTCGCCCCACTCGGAGGTGCGGTCGGGGTCGGACGCGCTCATCCAGTCGATCGAGCTCGCCGAGGCGGTTGAGGACCTGGGCGCTGACGGTGCCTACTTCCGCGTCCATCACTTCGCCCAACAGCTTGCGTCGCCGTTCCCGCTCCTGGCAGCGATCGGCGCCCGGACGAAGCGCATCGAGATCGGGACGGCCGTCATCGACATGCGCTACGAGAACCCGTTGTACATGGCCGAGGATGCCGGCGCCGCCGACCTGATCGCGGGCGGTCGCCTGCAGCTCGGGATTAGCCGCGGCTCGCCCGAGCAGGTCATCGATGGCTTCCGCTACTTCGGCTACGCGCCACCCGACGGCCAGACCGACGCCGACCTGGCCCGCCAGCACACCGAAGTCTTCCTGCAGGTCCTGTCCGGCGCCGGGTTCGCCGAGCCGAACCCGCACCCGATGTTCCCCAACCCGCCGGGGCTGCTCCGCCCGGAGCCGCACTCGCCCGGCCTGCGCGACCGGATCTGGTGGGGTGCCGGATCGCGTGGGACGGCGAAGTGGGCGGCCGAGCAGGGCCTCAACATGATGTCGTCGACCCTCATGACCGAGGACGCAGGCGTGCCGTTTCACGAGCTCCAGGCGGAGCAGATCCGCCTGTTCCGCGAGGCCTGGGCGGCGGCCGGACATCAGCGCGAGCCGCGGGTCTCGGTGAGCCGGAGCATCTTCGCCCTCGTCGACGACCGGGACCGCGCCTACTTCGGGCGCAGCAATCAGGAGGTGGATCAGGTCGGCTATCTCGACGCCCAGACGAAGGCGATCTTCGGACGGTCGTACGCGGCGGAGCCCGACATCCTCGTCAAGGAGCTTGCCCAGGACACGGCCCTCCAGGCAGCGGACACCGTGCTGCTGACTGTCCCCAACCAGCTCGGCGTCGAGTACAACGCCCACGCGATCGAGAGCATCCTCAAGTACGTGGCTCCGGACCTCGGCTGGCGCTAGGGTCTTCGACTTACGACGCGGTCCACACTCGCGCCATCGTCCCCCCGAACCTCACGTCCCGACGGCATCGGCAGCCGCGGAGATTCGAAGCAGCCAAGCTCCGCTCGATTGCTGCCTCGGTGACTGGATCGATGATCACGAGACGCCTCGAAGGACCGATCGACCGGTGGCAGTGTCCGTTGGCCGAGGGATGGATCACCCGTCAGCGCATACTGCCTCGCAGAGCGGGCCGCCGGCGGCTCGACATGACGAGGTCCGAATGACGAAGCATTCGAAACGCGAGCGCCGACGACGCGACGAGGAGACCGCCCGGGTCCGCGAGATCGAGGCGGCGTGGGTCGGGAGCCTCCCCCCGGCGATCGCGCGCTCCTTCGCGATCGAGGTCGAAGCTGCCCGAGCGCGTGGCCCCGAGCAGCGTCGGCCTGACATGGCCCCCGGTACCAAGCCTCGCCCGCCACGTCCAGGCCATGAGCCCCGTCCGCCAAAGGATTTGGAGCGACCGCGCCGGGGTAGCTAGGCGGCGCCTGAGCTCGCTGGGCGGTTCTCCGCTGTCGCGTCCCAGCGCAGGGAGGTCCCCGATGTTCGTTCCGCTCTCAGTCCTCGAGTTCCGCGACCGCGCGGCGACCTTCTTCGGCGACAAGATCGGCGTCATCGACGGCGAGGCGCAGTTCACCTACCGGGCGTTCGCCACCCGCACCCACCGCCTGGCCAACGCGCTGCTCGAGCTGGGCGTGACGGCCGGTGACCGGGTGTCGTTCATCACCTTCAACACGCACCACCTGCTCGAGGCGTACTACGGCGTCATCGAGGCGGGCGCCGTCCTCAACCCGATCAACATCCGGCTGGCGCCCCACGAGATCGCCTACATCCTCGACCACGCGGGATCGAAGGTCGTCTTCTTCCATCACGACTTCGCGCCACTCGTCGAGGACCTTCGTCCACGCCTCGCGACCCGGCCGACGTTCGTCATCCTCGACGGCGAGCCGGGCGGGACCGCCGAGCACGAGTACGAGGCCCTCCTCGCCTCGGGCTCACCGGACCCGCTCCATCCGGAGATCGACGAGAACGCGCTCGCCGAGCTCTTCTATACGAGCGGTACGACCGGTCTCCCGAAGGGCGTCGCGATGACCCACCGCGAGCTGTACCTCCACGGCCTCGCCGCGCAGGTCGCCCTCGGCTTCACGGAGGACGACGTCGTCCTCCACGTCGTCCCGCTCTTCCACGTGAACGGCTGGGGGACGCCGCACTTCCTGACCATGATCGGGGGACGCCACGTCATGCTCCGGCGGTTCGACCCGGGCGCCCTCATGGGGCTCGTAGAGCGCCACCGCGTCACCAGGCTGCTCGCCGTGCCGACGATCTTCAACGCCTTGCTCAACAGCCGGGAGCGGTCGCGCTACGACCTGTCGAGCCTCCGGCAGCTGATCATCGGCGGATCGCCCGCGTCGCCCGACCTCGTGCGGGCGCTCGAATTGGAGCTCGGGACGCAGGCGATCGTCGGCTACGGACTGACCGAGACGGCACCCATCATCACGCTCGCGCAGCCGAGGCGGGTCCTGACGGACAGCGAGCCGGCCGGCCGACGCCAGGAACGCCAGGCGATGACCGGCTGGGCGATCCCCGGTGTTCGGATCCGCGTCGTCGACGCCGATGGGATCGACGTACGGTCCGACGGGGAGCAGATCGGCGAGATCGTCGTCCGCGGCAATACGGTCATGGAGGGCTACTACCGGGACCCCGAGACGACCGAGGCGACGGTCCGGGATGGCTGGCTCCACACCGGCGACATGGCCACGATCGACGAGGCCGGCTACCTCCTGATCCGGGACCGTTCCAAGGACATCATCATCAGCTCGGGAGAGAACATCTCGTCGGTCGAGATCGAGGTCGCGCTCGGCGCCCACCCTGCCGTTCTGGAGAGCGCGGTCGTCGCCGCGCCGGACGACAAGCGGGGCGAGGTCCCGGTCGCCATCGTCGTCCTCAAGCCGGACGCCACGGTCACGCCGAAGGAGCTCCGGGTGTTCTGCCGCCAACGCCTCGCTGCGCACAAGGTGCCGCGGGAGATCCACTTCCGGGACGCCCTGCCGAAGGGCGGCACCGGCAAGATCCTCAAGGCGGAGCTGCGCGAGCCGTTCTGGGTCGGCCTGGAGTCGCGCGTTCACTGATCAGCGGCGAAGCGGACCCTCTGCCAGCTGCGCGATCCTGGCGGCGAAGGACCAGCAGGGCCGGTCTCCCCGACTGACCGCAGGCGCCTGTGCTCGGTGGGCTCCTTGGCCTCCGCCTCCATCGCCGAGGCTCATGTTGAGCCAATGTTCGTCGGCCATCCTGCCCTTCCAGCCAGCGATGGAGGCGGATGAGTCAGCGCGATCGCGCCCAGCGTCGGAGATCGCCCCGCGACGAGAAGTACGTCGCGCGTGACCGAACCTGGGATCCCGCTGCGCCGCGAGACGAGACGTCGTGGGCGGACAGCGCACGAGCGGTGATCGAGGCCCCAACCCGGCCGGGGGTCGCCGGGATCGCCCTCGTTCCGCTCCGGATCTTCCTGGGCGTCACGTTCCTGTACGCCGGTCTCGACAAGCTCATCGATCCGGCCTTCCTCAGCGGCTCCGGACCGGGTTCCGTCGGCGCCCAGATGGCCGCCTTCGCGCACACATCGCCACTCGGACCGCTGGTGATCGCCTTCGGGCAGCCCTTCCCGATCGCGGTCGGTGCTGGGATCGCCCTGCTCGAGATCGCCATCGGTGTCGGTGCGCTGACCGGTCTCCTGTTCCGGGCCTGCGCGGCAGCCGGGGCGGCGCTGGCGATCCTGTTCTGGCTGACGGCCTCGTGGGCGATCAAGCCGTACTACTACGGCCCCGATCTTCCCTACGCCCTCGGCTGGATCACCCTGGCCCTGGCCGGGACCGGGGGGATGTTCACGATCCACGCATGGCTGCCATGGGCCACCCCGACGGTCACGCCGCGCGAGCAGCGACGACGCCGTCTCGCGGCGGCCCGCGGACGGCCCATCCCTGAAGCCGTCGATGGCGTGACGCGGCGGGCAGTCCTCGAAGCCGGGCTGATCGGCGGCGTGGCGTTGGTCCTGGCCTCGGTTGGGGCGGTCCTCGGGCCCATCGTCCGGGGTCGGGACGGAGCGGCACTCGGGTCCTCCCCGGGAGCTTCGAGCGGGCCGTCCGACCTCCAGACTGCGCCGGTGGGCCCCCACACCCACATCCCCCGCCCAGGCACCGGCCGCATCGAGCGGCGGCACCCCGATCGGCAACCTGACGCACCTGCGGACTGACCAGCCGATCGGGTTCACTGACCCGACGACGGGCGATCCCGGCGTAGTCCTCCTGCTCTCAAGCGGCAAGGTCGTCGCGTTTGATCGGACCTGCACCCACGCGGGTTGCCCCGTGGGCTACGACCCGTCTTCAGGGATGCTGATCTGTCCATGCCATGGCGCCACGTTCGACCCGGCGCATGGCGCCCGCGCCGTGGCTGGACCGACCGATCAGCCACTCGCGGCGCTGCCGATCCAGATCGATCGGACGACCGGACAGATCTCGCTGATATCCTGAGGGGCCAGCCCGCCGCGACGGCCCGCATGCCCCGGTGAACCGCGTGACCGTTGTCACGACACACACCCCCGACCCCGCGGATACGATGACCGGGCTCACTCAGAGGAACGATGGACGTCCTGCTCGTCGGGTTCATCGGCGGCTACATCGTCGGCGGTTGGCGGACCGGCTTCCTGCGCCGGTTGGCCGGCCTTGGGTTCCTTGCCCTGTCCTTCGTCCTGGGGGCCTATCTCCGGCAGCCGATCGGCGCGCTGCTGAGCGGCATCTTCAAGGACGTCCCCGAGTCGTACCTCGAGATGATCGGCTACTCCATCGCCTTCGCCGCCCTGGTCGTCGTCTTCAACGTGATCACGGGACCGGTCCTCTCGAAGGTCGCCGTCAGCGGCATCTCACGCGAGCTCGACCAGGCGCTCGGCGCGATCCTCGGCGGCGTCGAGGCGATCCTGATCCTGTCGGTCGTCATCGTGATCCTGGACACCTACTTCGGCCCCAAGGGCATCTTCGGCGGCAGTCCCGGGCTCGGGTTGATCAAGAACTTCGAGGCGGCCTTCAACGCGTCGACCACGGTCCAGATCCTGCGCGAGACGACGGTTCCGTTCGTCCTCGCGGTCCTCGGTCCGCTCCTGCCCAAGGACGTGACCCAGTTCATCCCGTCCGGCCTCCCCGTTCCGGGCGGCCTCCCGCTCCCCAGCCTCCTGCCCGGGTTCCCGCTCCCGACCAAGTGAGCCTGGGCGGCCGGTCCGCCATTGCGACCCGATCCCTTGCGAGCGACGTGCGACGTTCAGGCGGCCGCCGGCTGCAGGATCACCGGGAAGGTTTCGGCCCGATCGTTTACGGACTCGTCTGGAGCGACAGCTGCGCCCTGAGCTCGGTCAGCAGTCGCTCGGCCTGCGCGGCCTCGACGGGGCTGCCCTTTCGCTCGTGGAGCGCCCTGGCCGTCGTGGCGGCCTCGATCGCCGCCGCTCGCCGCCCGGATCGCCACAGGACGTCGGCGCGGTCCAGGCAGGCGCGGGCATGGAAGGTCAGGAAGTCGGTCCCCTCGAAGTAGTCGACGGCTTCGCGGGTCAGGAGGTCGGCCTCCGCGTACCGCCCCTGGAGGCCTCGGATCCGGCCGAGCACGCCCTGGGCGATCGCCCGGATCCAGCCGCCCCCGTCGATCGCCTGCTCCGCCGCAGCCTCGGCGACGTCCGGCTGGCCCGCCTCCACGGCAGCCCGCGAGAGGAAGGCGGCCAGCATGAGGCTCGGTCGCCCGGCGCGCTCGGTGATCTCGAGGCCGTCTCGGAGCGCGAGCGTCGCCGCGGCGGGATCACCCGCCACCAGCTCGACGTCCGCGGTGAGCTCGGACTGGATCGCGGCCTCGTAGGACTGGCCGTGCTTGCGGAGGACTGCGTCGGACTGCGCCGCGAGCCGTCGGGCCTCCGCAAACGCTCCCTGCCGGACACGGAGATGCGCGAGCCCATGCCAGATCCAGCCCTCGACGGCACCGTTGCCGGCCTGGTCCTCGAGGATCTCCTCGCACCGCCGAACCGCGTCGGGGATCGGCACAGGGCCGGTGAACAGGATGCCGCTCAGGATGCAGTACGCCTCGGTCTGCTCCCGCGGCCGGCCCGATCGTCGAGCGTGGACCAGGTCGTTCTCGGTCGCCGCCTCGGCTGCCGCCCCCTGGCCGTCGGCCCAGTGGACCTCGCTCAGGAGCCGCCAGGCGCGCGCCTGACCGAGCTCGTCACCCGACGCCTCGAAGAGGGCGAGCGCGGTGCGGGCTTCCCGCTCGGCCTCCGCCATCCGGCCGTGCGTCGCGTCGTACGCCAGCCACCTCTGGATGATCGCGTGCGCGCGCATCGACGCGTCGCCCGACGCCTCGGCCCGGGCCATGACCTCGGCCAGGACGGCCTCCGCGCGATCGGGCTCGCCCATCTCCCGCAGGGCGAGGCCCAGGTCGACGAGCAAGGGACCGCGGGCCGGATCGTTGGGCGGGAGGAGCGCCGCGGTGCGCGTGAGCAGGTTGGCCGCCGCCGCCGTATCGCTCCTGGCGACCGCCCGTTGGGCCGCGACGGCAAGGTGTCGGGCGGCCCGGCCGGCGATCTCGTCGCCCCGCTCGCCCAGCGTCCCGAGGTCCGCGTGATACCGGTGGGCTTCCTCGAGGTGGTAGCCGACGATCTCCTCGACCTCACCGAGTCGATCACCCGAGACCTGCTCGATCCAGCTGGCGAGGCGCTCGTGGAGGCCCGCTCGGCTCGCCTTCGGAAGCGCTGCGTACGCGGCATCCCGGATCAGGATGTGCCGGAACTGGAATTGCTCCGGGTCGGCTGACCCACCGTCGAGCGGCACCACGAGCTCGGTGCCGACCAGCGTTGCGAGATGGCCAGGGACGGCGTCACGCTCGGTCTCGGGCGACACGCCAATCACCGTGGCCCGATCGAAGGCCCGGCCGATGACCGAGGCTCGCTCGGCGACCGCGCGAACGTCCGGAGCCAGCCGATCGAGCCGTGCACCGAGGAGCGCGTTGATCGTTGGCGGGATCCGCACCGTCTCGAGGCTCGCCGTCGCGACCCAGACACCGCCCTCGGGGCGGACCAGGCCGTCATCGACGAGCATCCCGACCAGCTCCTCGGCGAAGAGCGGGTTGCCCTCGGCGGCCTCCTCCAGCCGCGTCCGGATCGCATCCGACAGATGGGCGCCGGGCAGCAGCCCGGCGAGGAGCTGGGCGCCGACCTCGGCGGACAGGTTCTCGAGGACGAGCGACGGCTGGTTGGCGTCATCGGCCCAGCCCGGGCGACGTTCGATCAGGTCCGGTCTGGCGCACGCGACGCACAGGATCGGGAAGCCATGACTGCGGGCAAGGAGATCGTCGATCAGGTCCAGGAGCGTGGGCTCGGCCCAGTGGACGTCATCGACGACGACCACGAGCGGGCGGTCCGCCGCGAGCCGCTCGAGGAACCTCCGGACCGCCGCGAAGAGATCGTCCTGCTCGGCCGGGCTGCCGCCCAGGCCGACGATCCCGGCGATCCGCTGGGCATCCAGTCGGGCGCCCGGCTCGTCGCCGAAGACGCGGTCGAGTCGGGCCCGAGCGGCCTCGGCGCTGTCGCCATCGTCGATCCCCGCGCCCGCCCGGACGATCTCGGCGATCGGCCAATAGGTGATGCCCTCGCCGTAGGGCAGGCAGCGGCCCCGGACGACGATCGCCGACGACCCGACACGCGCCAGGAACTCGCGGACGAGGCGGGACTTGCCGACGCCGGCGGAGCCGAACACCGTCAGTCGCCGGGCGGATCGATCGACGACCGCCCGCTCGAACGCCCCGCGGAGGCTGGCGAGCTCGCGCTCCCGGCCGACCATCGGCAGATCCCGACGGCGGGTTCGACCGACGACTCTCGCCGAGACCGAGACCAGCCGGAATGCGGCAACCGGACTGGCTTTGCCCTTGAGCGCGAGCGGCCGGAGGGGCTCCGCGACGACTGCGTCACGGACCAGGTCGAGCGTGCCGGCGCCGAGCAGGACCTCGCCGGGGCCGGCTGCCTGCTCGAGGCGGGCGGCGACGTTGACGGCGTCGCCGGTCACGAGCGTCGTGTCCGGCCTGCCGACGCCGGCGACGACCTCACCTGTCTCGATCCCGATCCGAACGCCGAGCGCCACCCCGCTCGACGCGAGCTCCGTGTCGAGCGTCCGAAGCGCGCGACTGAGCTCGTCTGCGGCGCGAACCGCACGCAGTGCGTCGTCCTCGTGGACCGCCGGGATTCCGAAGACCGCCATCACCGCGTCGCCGATGAACTTCTCGACCGTCCCGCCGTGGCGCTGGATGGCCGCGCGGGAGGTCTCGAAGTAGCCGGCCATGACCTTCCGGACGGCCTCCGGATCGAGCCGCTCACCGAGCGCGGTCGAGCCGGTCACGTCGGCGAACAGGACCGTGACGACCTTGCGGACCTCGCGCGGCGACGGAGCGGCCAGGGCGGCCCCGCATTCGGCGCAGAACCTGGCACGCTCGGGGTGCGGGACACCGCAGCTCGGGCAGGCAGCCACGCCCGCAGTCTAGACCCGGCCCGTCCGGCGGGCGTTGGCTATCCGGCCATTCGGCACGCGGGCTGGATCACGACTCGCGGGCTACCGGTACCAGTCGGAGGATCGGGATCCGGCGGCTGGTGGCCCGGGCGTACCGCTCGTAGGTGGGATCGCGGCTGAGGATCCGTCGCCACCATGCAGCGGCCTCATCGGCCGGCAGCTCGCGGGCCTCGACCGCGACCGTGCAGCCCATGACCTCGACCTGCGCCGCCGG
>CAWFAH010000010.1:0-990298 GCA_963813705.1 uncultured Chloroflexia bacterium | reverse complement strand
GGCGCCGCGCGGGCAGAAACGGCGCGGTGTCAGTACCCTCTCAGGTGAGCCGGCCAGAGTTGGGCGGTCCATGGGGCTGACGATGACCTCTCCGCGCGACCCGACCGACCGCCCGCCCGACCCGCCCGCCCGTCCGCCCGATGCGGCCGCCGGTCCGAACGAACGCGGGATCGGCGGTGGCCGGCGCCGCCGGCGGTCCGAACCGGCCGCAAGGTCGTCCAGCAGCCCGCTCATCATCGTGGCCCTGCTCAGCGGGCTGGCGCTCGTCGTCGGTGGCGCGGCGCTGTTCGTGACGCTCACCAAGCCGGCTCCCGTGGCCGAAGGGTCGTGCCGGACGGTTGCCTGGAACGCGCTCCCGGCCAGCGACGCCTTGCCGGCCGGCTGGTCGATCACCGCGAGCGGCTTCTACACCGATGGCTACGGCGCCTCCTTCAGCGGCCCCGCCGCCTCGGGGACGCAGACCGCGCCGCCGGCCCTGAACGTCCGGGTCAGCTGCTTCGGCACGGACGGCCACCTGGCGGTGACCCGGTCGCACGACTCGGACCTCGCCCTCGGCGGCAGCGACCTGCCGTTCTCGGACATCGGCGACGAGGCGCTGGCGACGGTCGACGCCAGCGGGACCACGACCTCGGTCTACATCCGGCGCGGCCCGCTCGTCGCGTCGATCGCGGCGCAGGGCATGGCATCGACCGATCTCGAGCAGGCGGCCTCCGCGATCGACGACGCGATGGTCACGGCCGAGGCGAACGTGGCCGAATCGGCACCGCCCCAGGCCACCTCGAGCGACGAGGGCGCGCTGCCGTCCGACAGCCTTGCCTCGGACGTGCCCGAGCCGACCCCGACCGAGGCGCACGCCTACCCGGCGCTCGAGGGAATCCTGCCCAAGACGGTCGACGGGACCGCCCTGTCGAGCCAGAGCACGACCGCCACCGACGCCCTGTCGGGCGACCCGACGAGCGACGCGCTGTTCCAGTGGCTGAGCACGAACGGCAAGAAGCCGGACGACCTCGAGATCGCCGAGGCCTACGACCCGACCTCGACGGTCGACGCCGATTTCACGGCGTTCCGCGTGCAGGGGATCGCCGCGTCCAAGCTTCGCCAGGAGCTCGTCGCCAGCTGGCTCGGCGCCAACGCGTCGGGGATCACGACGACGAACAAGACGATCGGTGGCAAGCAGGTCCTGGCGATCGACTACGGCGACCAGGGCGCGCTCGACTACGTGTACGAGCAGGGCGACGCGGTCGTCATCCTGTCGTCGTCCGATCCGACGCTGGTCGAGAAGATCCTGGCCGGGCTGAAGTAGCGGCCGGCGGTCCGGGCCGACCGGCCGGGGACATCGGGCCGTCCGGCCGATGCGGGCCGGCTACGCGCCGTCGCACCATCGGTGCGGAGGTCGCCATGAAGATTCTCGTCGTCTACGACAGCAAGTTCGGGAACACCGAGCGGATCGCGAAGTCGATCGCGGCCGGGGTCGGATCGACCCACCAGGTCACCGTCGAGCCGGCGGGCGCCGCGGGTGAGATCGACCCGTCGGTCGACCTCATGATCGTCGGCGGGCCGACGCAGGCGCACGGCGCGACGCCGGCGATGAAGACGTTCCTCAGCCGGCTGCCCGACCTGCCCGGGACCCGCTGCGCGACCTTCGATACCCGCTATGACAAGCCGCGCTGGCTGACGGGCGCCGCGTCCGGGGTCATCGAGGACGGGCTCCGCAAGCACGGTGGGCGACCCGTCGGACCGGGCGAGAGCTTCTTCATCGAGCACAGCGAGGGTCCGCTCGCGCCCGGCGAGGAGGACCGCGCCGTCTCCTGGGGGGCCACGCTCGTCGGTCGCGCCTGACGCTCATCCGTCGCCACTGACGCTCGATCCGGGCCCGCTGCGCGGGGCCGCGAGCCCGCGTCGTCAGCCGACCACCACCTGTGCGGCAGCCCGGTCCGTGATCCGACGCGAGCCGGGCGGGGCGTGCAGCGAGGACGTCCGTCAGCCCGCCGGCCCCTCGAGCGCCTCGACCGCCCGTTCAAGGTCGGTGAGGTGCGCCCAGGCGTGCCGGAACGGCCCTCCGGGACCGCCCACGATCGAGCCGACCACCGACCCCAGCCCGCGCCGGGAGCGGCGGGTCGGCGGGGCGACCCAGTCCGCATCGGACAGCCCCGTCAGCGCCTCGACGAGCCGCCCATGCACGGCCTCCGAGCGACGGAGGACCGTGGCCGTGGAGCGTTCGCGGTCCGCGCCGGCGCTCTCCGCGTTGACGGCGTTCAGCCCGCGCTGGCGAAGGGCACGCTGGATCGGCGCCGGCCGGCCCGCTCGCCAGGCCGCGAGCGCCTCGAGGGCGTGCTCCTCCCAGGCGGTCAGATGGCCGACGAGGTCGCGGATCGACCAGTCGCCGCCGCCGATCGTCGCCGGACGCTCGAGGTCGGCGGCCGGCAGGCCGGCGATCAGCCCGTAAATCGAGCGGTGCCCGTCGTCGAGGATCGCGATGGCTCGCTGGCGGTCGAGGCTCATCCCCGGAGACTACTCTGCCGGCGGCGCGGTCGGGCCGCGACCGGCGCGAACCGCGGCCGCATGCGGGGTATCGTGGCCGCGATGACGGTCGCCGCCGCCCTGCCCGTCCCCGATTCGCTCATCGTCCCGCCGGAGCTCCCGGCGGGGCTCGAGACGCCGTGCGCGATCGTCGATCTCGACCGGCTCGAGCGGAACATCGCCCGGATGCAGGCCGTTGCGGATGCGGCCGGCGTCGCGCTGCGCCCCCACGCGAAGACCCACAAGAGCGTCCGGGTCGCCGCGCTCCAGGTTGCCGCGGGCGCGCGCGGCCTGACCGTCGGGACGATCGGCGAGGCGGAGGTCTTCGCCGACGCCGGCTTCGACGACCTGTTCCTCGCCTACACGATCTGGCCGTCCGGCGACAAGGCGCGCCGGATCCGCGATCTCCACGAGCGGGTGGCGCTCCGGGTGGGCGTCGACTCCGTCGAGGCCGTGGAGGCGCTCGCGCGCGCCGTGGCCGGCTCGGCGCGACCGCTCGAGATCGTGGTCGAGCTCGACAGCGGCGAGCGGCGCGCCGGGGTCACCCCGGACGAGGTCGTCCCCATCGCGCAGGCCGCCGAGCGGGCCGGGCTTCGCCCGGTGGGCGTCTTCACCCACGGTGGCCATGCCTACGAGGCCGGACGGGCCGTGGCGGCCGCGGACGAGGCCGACGTCGTGCGCCGTGCCGCGGAGGCGCTTCGTGCGGCCGGTCTGGAGACCCCCGTCCTGAGCGTCGGCTCGACGCCGACCGTGTCCCACGGGGTCGCGGCACCGGCCACCGAGATCCGCCCGGGGACCTACGTCTACTACGACCGCGGCCAGGTCTGGCTGGGCTCGTGCGAGCCCGACGACGTGGCGTTCTGGGTGGCCGGCACGATCACCAGCCTCGGCGTGCCGGGCGGCGCGATCGTCGACGCCGGGGCCAAGGCCCTGTCACGCGACGGCGCGCCCGGTGCACGTGGGTTCGCGCTGCTCCCGACGCTCCCCGGCATCCTGCGGGCGGTGAACGACTATCACGGCTACGTCGAGCCGCTCGGGCCGAACCGCGGACGCCTCGGCGACGTGGTCCCGATCCTCCCGAACCACGTCTGTCCGGTCGTCGACCACCACCCCGAGACCGTGGTCGTCCGCGCCGGCCGGATCGTCGACGTGTGGCCGGTCGACGCGCGGGGGCGGTCGCGCTAGACGACTGCGGCCGCCCGGCGCGGCAGCGGCCCGATCAGACGCGCGGGATCCCGATCCCGGTGGTCGCCTGTCCGATCGCCGTCCGGGCCACCCGCTCCTGGTCGACGGCCTCGCCGGTCGATCGCGCGGCGAGCGGCTCGGCGAGCTCGTCGGGGGCGGAGCGGACGTCGGCGCCGACGTCCTCGTCCGGCCCGGCCATCTCCATCGTCACGGGGACGCGACGCGTCGCCTCCAGTGCGGAACCGAGCGCGCCGACCGCGGTCCCCATCCCCTCGTTCGCCGCTCGATCGAGCGCCTCCCGGTCGAGCCGCCAGCGCTCGATCGAGCGCGTCATGGCCCGTCGCTGGGCCTGCTTGGCGGCCATCGTCGTCGCCATCGCCACGAGGCCGATCGCAAGGACGGCGATCGCCCAGCGACGGGCGCGCGACCGGCTCGAGCGACGCTCGATGCGCACGACCGGCATCGCCTCGCCGAGCGACCCGATCGCCTCGTGGGCGAGCGTGCGCCCGAGCTCGAGCCCGCCGGCGAGATCGACTCGCCGCAGGGCGTCGCGCGGATCCGGCAGGTCGAGCTCGCGGGTCGTGCCCGCGCGTCCGAGGGCTCCACGCTGGGTGAGCCCGGCGATGATCGTTCGTCCTGTCATGGCACCTGCTCCTGTGTGCGGCGGGAGGAGCGGAGCGACCCTTCGAGCACGCTCGATCCCCCGGACCGGGTCGCTGCCGCTCGATCCATCCTCGACGTGTCCGGGTTGGCACGGCCTTGCCGCCCCGTCGACGGGCATGCCAGCGGCATCACAGTCGACGACCGTCGCCGGACTGGCCGGAGGCAGGGCGACGGCGAGGCCCCGGTAGGGAGGCCTCGCCGTCGTGGGCGGGTAAGCGATGGTCGGTCACGACGCCGACGGAGAGGCCGCCGGCGACGTCTCCGGCATCGACTCGCTCGGCGACGCGGCGGGCGCCTCGCTCGGGGCGAGCGTCGGCGCCAGGGTCGGCGTGGAGGTCGTGGAGTTGCACGCGGCCGCGGCGGCGCCGACGGTCAACGTCAGGGTGAGCGCGAGCAGGATCCGGCGAAGCATGAAACACCTCGTTGTTCGGCGGCCTGGAGCGGCCGTTCCTGGGGATCGCGGACCGCCCGTGGGGCCCGCCTTCGGGTGGACGATAGGGAGCGCCCGGCTGCAGGCGTGTGACCGTCGGCGGACGCCACGCTTGCAGGGGTGTTGCAGGGCGCGGCGCGGGACGAACCGCCGGCCTAGCCGCCCTTGTGGCCCTTGCCCCCGTCGTTGCCGACGATCGTTGCCGCCACGACGATGGCCGGTGCCAGCGTCGCCACCACGGCGAGCCGGGGTGCGCCGGCCAGCGACAGGCCGAGCCCGAGCCCGAGCGAGAACGCCGCGAGCAGGCGCTGGTTGCCATCGGGCAGGGCCTGGATCGTCCGGGCGCCTTCGAGCGCGCCGTCGCGGACGGACTCGAAGACGTCGGGCAGGCGCTGGCCGACCTGCCCGACCTGATCGGCGATCAGCGTCGCCCGCGGACCGTTGTCACTGGTCATCGTCTCTCCTTCGTCGTGGGTTCAGGGGTTCGGCGGCGTTGGGCCGTCCGACAGCTCGCGGACGACCGCCGCCCGACGGTCGGCCATCCGGAGCCCGAGCTCCTGGAGCTCGGCGGAGCTGAACGTCCGGCGGGCAAGCTCGAAGAGCTCGCTCTCCTCTTCGAGGAAGTGGCTTTCGAGTCCGTCCTTCATGCGACGGGCTTGGGCGCTCCACGTCGGATCGGACACGGGGATTCGCCGCACTGGCTCGACGAGCTCGTCGACCACGTCATGCCGCTCGTGGGTCCGGGCCGTGGCGGCCGCCGATGGCCGGGCTTGCAGCGCTGGATAGAACAGCTCCTGTTCGATCGTCTCGTGGGCGATCAGCTCCCGCTCGAGCTGCGCGAACAGCCGCGTCCGGGTCCGCACCGCGCGGTCCGTCGTCGGTTCCAGCTCGGCGAGCACCTTCTTGAGCTCGCGGTGATCGCGGCGCAGCAGGCTGAGGGCGTCCATGCGGCCTCCGTGGCGACACGTGGTCCCACCGAGCATCGATGCCGGGCGGTTGCAGCGGTCCGCGCGGTCGCGGATGCCGGGTTGCAGGAAACTTGCGGGCGGGGCCGGGGGTGCCGGCCCGCGGGTCAGACCGTGCCCGCCCCCAGCGCGTCGTCCGGTGCGGATCGGCGCCGCGCGCGAGAGCGCGCCGGTTCGCCCGGCTCGGGCGCCCGCGGCGTGCGCGGACGCTGCCCGGCGGCCCGGGCGACGACGGTCCGCGCTGCCCGGCGACGCTGCTCGTCGTCGATCGCCGAGATCGGCGTGTAGTCGATCATCGTGGCCACGTCGGCCACCTCGAACCGATGACCCGGCGCGCCCGCCGGCGCGTGGAACACGTCACCGGGTCCGAGGAGCTCGAGCGCGCCGTCCTCCCAGCGCAGGACGAGGTCGCCGCCGAGGACGAGCCCCCAGTGGGGCAGGTCGCACCAGCCGTCGGTGTAGCCGCTGAGCGGGCCGAACGTCGTTCGCGTGAACAGCCAGGCGCCCATCACCCCGGACTCGGTCTCGATCTGGCCGACCGAGGTCCGTCGGGTCGGGCTGCCCTTGACCCGGACCGTCTCCGGCGGGGCGACCGGCGTCGGGGCTCGCCGGATCACCTCGATCCCGCGTGCCCGCAGGGCCTTCGGCGTGTCGTCGAGCGGCTCGGTCAGCGGCGCAAACCCGGCGACGACGGTTCGGCTGCGGGTCGTGAAGTGGTGAGCCGGGGAACCGGGTCGGACGTAGAAGGCGGTGCCCGCCGCGAAGGCGTGCCGCCCAGTCGACTCGAGGACCAGGGAGCCGTGCAGGACGAGACCCCAGTGCTCGAGCTCGCAGGGCGCTTCGATCGAGGTCCCGGCGCTTCCGCCATCGGGCAGGTCGGCGATGATGAAGACCGCCTGGCCCAGCGCGGCGTAGCGGGTGACGATCCCGTTCGCGCGGACTGCCTTGAGCTCGCGCGGGGAAACCCGCAACCATCGCCTCCTGGACGGATCCCTCAGCCGGGGTCTGACGCGCAGCCCACTCTAGCCGACGGCGACGGGTGGCGATCAAACGCCGGCAACGGCGCCCTCCGGCGCGGTCGGGACGGGGTCCTCGTCACAACGCGGCAGGCTGAACCCGAACTCCGAGCCACCGCCCGACCGCGGGCGCGCCCAGATCCGTCCACCCATCGCCGTGATCAGGCCGCGACCGACGTACAGCCCGATCCCGGCGCCGGCGGCGCTGCGGGCCGTCGCCGGCGAGCGGTAGTAGAGCTCGAACAGCCGCTCGGCCTCGTCCGCCTGGATCCCGGCCCCGCGATCGAGGACCCGGATCAGGACCTCGCTGGGCGTCGTCGAGGCCGAGATCGTGACGACCGAGTCGGGCGGGCTGTACTTGCCGGCGTTCGAGACCATGTTCCGGAGGACCTGCTCCACGTATGTCCGCTCGCCGAACACGGCCGGCAGGCCGGGCGGGAGGTCGGTCTCGAACTGGATCCGGTTCCAGCGCTGGGCCTCGGAGTCGATCACCGGCCCGGCGAGATGCTGGATCAGCAACGGCTCGCCCTCGATCGCGAGCCCGCCGCCCTCCACCCGGCTGAGCGCGAGGAGGTCCTCGACGATCCGGTACAGCCGGTCGGCCTCGACCTCGATGTCACCGAGCATCTCGTCGCGGTCCTCGCGCCGGGCCGATCGCTGGAGGACCTTGGCATAGCCGAAGATCGTCGTCACCGGGGTCCGCAGCTCGTGCGACAGGACGCCAAGGAAGGCCTCCCGCGCGGCCTCGGCGTCGCGGGCGCGGGTCACGTCGCGAAGAACGACGATCCGCGACGGTCCGGCCGCGTCGATCAGCCCGCCGCCGAGGTCCGCGGCGTACGTCGAGACCTCGAGCCAGCGTCCGTCGGCCAGGGCGACCGTGCGGGGCTCGCCGTCGGCCTCGACCTCGGAGCGCTCGGTCGTCGGGGGATCGATCGCGTCGTCGCCGAGCCGCGAGGCGAGCTCGACGAGGGTCTTCGGCAGCTCGCCGAGGATGTCGGTCGCGGCATCGTTGGCGAGCGAGATGCCGCCCCGATGATCGACGACGAGGATGCCCTCACCCATGGCCTGGATGACGGCCCGGAGCTCGGCGGCCTGGCGGCGTTCGTCGCCGGCGATCCTGGTCAGCCGTGCCTGGACGTCGATCCGCTCGCTGACGTTGCGCGCCGTGAGGATCGCGGTCGTCCCGCCGTCCGGCAGGGTGACCTCCTGCATGAACGCCTCGATCGGGACCTCGCCGCCGTCGCCGCGGGCGACGGTCCCGGTGAACGTCGTCGAGGCGTCGGCCTCGTCGCGCAGGTGGCGGATCCGCTCGAGAAACCGGTCGGCGACGGCGGACGGCTGGAGCCGGAGCACGCTCGAGCCGATGAGCGCGTCGGGCGGCTGGCCGACCAGCTCGGACGCGCCACGGTTCACGTACGTCAGGCGGAGGGTCTGCGGGTCGAACATGAACACCGCGTCGGCGCTGACATCGACGGTCGCCTTGAACCGGTCCACGGCGCCGAACAGCCGGGCGTGCCCGGCTGCCGAGCCGATGCGCCCGGAGAGATCGCGCACGAGCGCCAGGTCGTCGGCCTCGAAGCGATCCGGCCGGGCCGCGCCCAGGACGATCGAGCCGACCGGTGCGTCGGCGGGTCCGAGGATCGGCGCGACGAGGCAGGTCTTCGTCTCGAGCTCCGCGAGCAGGGCGACGGCTCGCGGATCGGTGAGCCGCTCGGACCAGCTCGCCTCGATCGTCACGATCGCCGCCCCGGCCTCGACCGCGTCGCTGGCCAGCCATGGTCCGAGGCTGCGCGGAGCGATCGAGGCGAGATCCGCGATCGCGGCCCGGCGGCGCTCGTCGCCGGCTGCGACGGCAAGCAGCGGACGGTCGAGGTCGAGCAGCTCGATCGCGCACCAGTCGGCCACGGCCGGCACGGCCAGCCGGGCGACCTCGTCGAGGCCGGCGGCGATGTCCAGCCGGGCGCCGATCCGGTCGCTCGCCTCGGCCAGGAAGGCGAGCCGGTCCTGGCCGCGTTCGAGCGCGGCGCGCGCCCGCAGCTCGCGGTCGTACGCGATCGCCCGGTCGAGGGCGAGGGCTCCCTGCTCGGCCAGCCGCACCGCGAGCTCGCCCGTGCCGTCGTCGAAGTCATGGGCCGCGGCGAAGCGGAACACCGCCCCGCCGATGAGCTGCCCGCCGGAGATCAGGGGCAGGGCGGCGATCGCGCCGCCGTCGGTCGATCCGGCCAGTGGATGGGGCGGGCTGGCCGGGTAGCGGGCGGTCCATTCGGCCGCGCTGCCCAGCAGGATCGGCCGGCCCGTCCGGACGGCATCGGCCAGGTGAGTCGAACCGTCCAGCTCGAAGAGGCGGCCGGGCTGCGCCTCGGCCGGCGGGTAGCCGCGCGCCGCGATCAGCTCGAGCGCCGTGCCGTCGGCGCTCAACTGGCTCACGCCACCCGCGTCGGCCCCGAGCGCGGTGAGGCCGCGATCGAGGATCGCGTCCGCCACCTCCAACGGTGTCGCCGCTCCCGCGAGGCTGGCGGTGACCGTCTGGAGCCGGAGCAGGGCGGCCTGGTCCCGCTCGGCGGCTTCGCGCGCGGCGAGCTCGGCCTGGAAGTGCACCTCGCGCTCGGCGCGCGCCGTCCGCTCCCGGTAGGTCGCCCGGCGCAGCCCCGAGGTGATCACGCTGACCAGGGCGCCGTCGAACAGGAACAGCGCGACGTGGAGAAGCGCCTGCTCGGAGCCGCTGGCATCGGCCACCGATCCGCTGAACAGCAGGATCTCGGCCAGGGCGCAGATGGCGGTGGTGATCAGGCCGCCGCGCAGGCCGGCAACCCAGGCGCCGAGGACGACCGCGCCCACGTACGACAGGTAGCCGAGCTCGCCACCCAGCCCGCGCACGACGGCCACCTTGAAGCCGACGGCGACGAGCGCGATCAGGATCGCCGCGGCCAGGCGGCCCGCGCCTTCGCCCGGCGCCCAGCCTTCGTCTCGCTGGAGCCAGCCGAGGCCTCGGCGAGGGTGGTCGAGCTCGGTGGCCCCGTCGCGCCGCGGCGTGGTCACGGGGGTCATCCGTCGAATGAACGCACGGGACCGCGATCGCGTCAAGGTTTCAACCTCATGTCGGACGCCCGGCGTCACGCTTCCGCAAGCCTCCTCCCACGCTCTGCGACCCCTGGGCAACGCGCCCGCGGCGAACGTAGAGGTCGATCGGCCGGCGGGGTGTACGCAGGCGTCCCGGCCGGGCCGATCCCAGCCCGTCAGGAGCTCGCGTGGACCCCAGGATCGCCTACCTCTCCACCTACCCGCCGCGCCGCTGCGGGATCGCCACGTTCACGCGCAACCTTCGGGCGGCCGTCGGCGCCGGCGGCGCGGTCTTTGCGCTCGGCCGGCAGGACGACGGGCTGGACGCGTCGCAGCTCGAGCCGCCGGAGGTCCGGGCGACGATCCGCGACCACGACGTCGCCGACTACCGCAGCGCGGCCGTCGCGATCGACGGCTGGGGGGCCGACGTCCTGTCGCTCCAGCACGAGTACGGCATCTACGGCGGGCCGGACGGCGGGCACGTACTGGAGCTCGTCGAGCGACTCCGGACGCCGCTCGTGGCGACCTTCCACACCGTCCTCAGCCGACCATCGGAGACGCAGCGGCACGCGATCCACGAGATTGGCCGGCGCGCCGCCGCCAACGTGGTGATGTCCGAGGGCGCGGCGACCCTGCTCGTCGACCGCTACGGGCTCGAGCCCGTCCGGATCCAGGTGATCCCGCACGGCGTGCCCGACCTGCCCAAGGTCGACCCGGCCCAGCGCAAGACCGAGCTCGGGCTGCCGGACCGGCCGACGATCCTGAGCTTCGGGCTGGTGGGGCCAGGCAAGGGCTACGAAACGGCCATCGAGGCGATGGCGGCCGTCCGGCGGGTCGTCCCCGACGCGTTGTACGTCATCCTCGGGGCCACGCACCCCGACCTGCTCCGACGAGAGGGGGAGCGCTACCGGGAGACACTGCAGTCCCGGGTCGAGGCGCTCCGGCTCGGCGAGGCGGTCCGGTTCGTGGACCGCTTCGTCAGCCCCGTCGAGCTCGGCCGCTGGCTCCAGGCGAGCGATGTCTTCGTCACCCCATACCCCAACCTCGACCAGATCGTGTCGGGCACGCTGTCGTACGCGCTCGGGGCCGGGCTCGCGATCGTGTCCACGCCGTACGCGTACGCGCGCGAGCTGCTCAGCCCGGGTCGCGGCGTGCTCGTCCCGCCGGGTTCGCCCGGTCCCCTCGGCGACGCGCTGGCCGACCTGCTCACCGACCCCGAGCGTCGGGCGACGCTGTCACGGCGCGCCTACGCCCTCGGGCGGACGATGACCTGGCCCACGGTCGGGGCCGCCTATCGCAGCGTGTTCACCCGGGCCGCCGCGGCGGAGGCCGTGCCGCGGCGGGCCCGCGTCGGGGAGCCCGTCCGCGTCTGAGGCCGGGACCGCCACCTGTCGCCGGTCGGACCGCCGACCGGCGCCGCGCCGACGACATGGCCGCAAGGTCATGGTCCCATCGGGCGATGCCCGCGAGACGGCGAGCGGTCCACGATCGACGGATGGACGCCCACGAGATCCTGGAGCTCGCCGCCGACGCCGCGGCCTATGACGCGGTGATCATCCTGTGGGTCACCCCACGGGGGACGCAGCCGGTGCTGCTGCCTCGGACGTTCGGTTGCCGCCGGCCGAGCGACCCGGCAGATCGAGCCCCTCGAAGTGCTCGACCGTCACCTCGTCCACGAGCCCGGACTCGAGCGTCAGCAGGTACGGCCTGGCCGGATCGTCGCCGAGCGCGGCGGTCAGCGAGGCCCAGTCGCGCCAGGCCGTGACGATCACGACGATCTCGGAGCCCTGCTCGTCCCGGCGCGCCGCGTAGACGTCGTCCGCTCCGGTGCGTCAGCCCGGGTGGTCGACCGCGAAGGCATCACCGACGAGCAGGTGCCCGACCGCGTCGAGCAGGTCGCGCGCCTCGTGGTCGGGCCGCTCGACCGATTCCGTGATCGCCCGGCCTCGCGGCCCGATCCGGGCGACCGACAGGCCCGCGCGGCGGGCCGGGCCCACGCTCGTCGGGCGCGCGGTCAGCAGCCAGTCGGCGCGCCACGTCCGGCGCAGGTCCGACCAGGCCTCGACGGCGAGCCGATCGGCGTCGTCGCCCGGCCGGTCCGAGGCCGGCTCGTCGAAGCCGGCGACGTCGAGCTCGTGCCGCCCGAGGACGGTCCGGACCCAGGCCGTCCGGTCCGCCGGCCCATCCGGCAGGCGCCGGCCGAGGAGGGTCCGCCCGGCCAGGATCACCGGCCGCCCGACCCAGCCCAGTCGCTCGAGGGCGGGGAGCGCCTCGTCGAGCGGGCGGGGATCGATCGGGTCGTCGTTGATGAGGACCTCGAGCGCGACGAGGATCCCCGACCCGGTCCCGGTGTTGGGCAGCGACTCAGCCAGCATGACCGGCCGCAGTCGCCGGCTGGACGAGCTCGAGCGGTGGGGCCTCGTCGACGTTGAGCACGTAGCCGATGCCCTGGAAGGTCGTGATCGGACCGGGCTCACCGGGGGCCGCGCCGAGCTTGCGCCGGACCCGGCTCACCCAGACGCGGAGGTACTGGAGGTCGTCCCGGTACTCGGGCCCCCAGACCTTCGTGAGCAGCTCGCTGTGGAGGACGACCTTGCCCGCGTTCGCGGCCAGGTGCTGGAGCAGCAGCCACTCCGTCCGGCTGAGCTGGACGAGCTCACCGTCGCGGGTCATGAACCGGCGCTCGAGGTCGATCTCGACGTTACCGATCCGGACGATCCCGCCGCCCGGCGTGACGCCGGCGGCCCGGCGGAGGACGGCCCGGACCCGGGCCGCAAGCTCGTCGGGATGGAACGGCTTGGCGATGTAGTCGTCGGCGCCGAGGTCGAGCCCTTTCGCCTTGTCCGCCGTCGAGCCCTTCGCCGTCAGGAGGATCACCGGGACGGGCCGCCATTCGCGCAGCTGGCGCATGACCTCGATGCCGTCGAGGTCCGGCATCACGATGTCGAGCAGCACGATGTCCGGCCGGATCTCTTCGGCCTTCCGGAGGGCCTCCTCGCCGCCGTCGGCGGTCACGACCCGGAACCCCTCGTCGGTCAGGGTGACCGCGACGAGCTTCGTGATCCGCGGCTCGTCGTCCGCGACGAGCACGAGGGGCTGGTTCTTCATGCGGCTCCTCTCCAGCGGACTGTACCGCGATCGGGGACCTGCGAGCCTGGAGGTAGGCCGGCCCAGGGACGTGGGCCGGCCCCGCGGCAGCATGGCAGCCCGGTCGTCACTCGCACGCGCGGCTCCGCCGCGGATCCGTTGCAGCGGCATTGCAGGCGCCGTGGAGAACGGGCGGCCCGGCGCGGGCTCGGCCGGGCCGCCCGCAGGCTCAGCGGTCGATCGGACGAGTGGTCGCGGGCTCCTCCTCGCGGTCCATCTCCCGGCCCGTCTGGTCGATGCCTCCGCGGAGGTCGTCACCGGCATTGCCGAGATCCCGGCGGACCTTGTCGCCAGCGTTGCCGAGGTCGTCCTTGAGGTCGTGGCCGTCCACGTCGCGCAGGGTCTCCTTCGCGTCCGTCTCCACGTCGCGGTACGTCTTCTTGGCCTGGTCCATGGTTGCGAACCTCCTGGGCTGGGTCGACCGGGAACCCCGGCCGTCTTCCGCAACGGTCGCGTGGCCCGAGTTGCGCCGGCCGCTCGGGCCGCCGGGCGGTCGCTTGCAGCCCCCTCGCAAGGTGGGTCGGCCCGTCCGCCCCGGGCACCCGACGCCGGCCCAGCGACCTGACGACGGCAGCCAATCCGGGGACTGGTGGCAGGTTGCCCGGACACCGACGACCGCCCGATCTGAGGAGGGAGGAGATCGGGCGGTCGTTCTGGGCGGGCCCGCCCCCGAGGGAGGGGCGGGCCCAGGAGCGGACCGGATCGAGGGAGGCGGTCTGCTCGCGACGCTGACGATGGCGTGACCGGGCCTGACGCGCGAGCGCGCCGAGTCCGGCGCCGCATTACAGCGCCATATCGGAGCCGCTGCCGCGCTCGTTCGCCGACGGTTCAGGGCTCGCGCCGGGCGATCCCGATCGCGGCGACGATCACGAGCTCGAGGATCGTCCAGCCGACGAGGGCGACCAGCGCCGACACGTCGAGGACCGCGCCACCGGCCGACATTGCGTTGGTCCGGAGGATGCCCTCGAACGGGGCGACGAGGACGCCGCTGACGTCGTAGATCGCGCGCACGAGCGCGTTGGCGCGATCGGCACCGACGAGCAGCAGGACGATCCGCAGGACGATCAGCAGCTGCACGATGCCGAACGCGAAGACGACGATCCGGCGTGCGACCTCCGCGCCGCTCGGCGATCGGCGGATGGTCTCATCGACGACCGTCCGCCGTGCCGGGAGCCCGCTCTCCACGTCGGTCCGCTGGACCAGGGTTCGCTCTTCGTTCATCGGAGTTGAACCTCCGTCGGTGGCCTCCGGCACTCCGGCTCGGGGGCATCTGACGGTGGCACCTCGGGGGACCGGTCCCCATCACAGGCCCGGGGTCGGGCATTGCATCGGCATGAGCGGAGCGCCGCGCCGGGTTCGCGCGGCCGTTCGGGAGCCGCGGTCGTTATCGAACCGCAATGGCCGCCGGTCTCCGAACGCCGTCGCCGAAACGAGCCGCCCGCCAAGGTGCCGCTACGGCCCTGGCCGGTCGCGACCCTGCGGCTACCCCGGCCCGACAACGACGGAGGTCAACACATGAACCTGATCGCCTGGATCGTGCTTGGCGCGATCGCCGGCTATCTCGCCGGGTTCCTCGTCAAGGGCGACGAGGGGCTCGGGATCATTGGCCATATCGTGCTCGGTGTCGTCGGCGCGCTTGCTCGGCGGCTTCCTCGCCGGCGTGCTCCTGAACGTGAAGGACCCGATCCAGGGTCCGCTCGATCTCAGCACGATCGTCATCTCGGTCGTGGGCGCGATCATCGTCGTCGTCATCGCCGGCTTCCTGACCGGCTCGCGCCGGGTCGGACGCGGTCCGGTCTGACCGACCGGTCGGTCTCGACCGACACTCGCAGCCCAACACCCCACCGCCCGGCGGCCCAAACGGCCCCGGGCGGTGTCGTCGTTGCCGCGTTGCGCGACTGGCCGGTCCGTGCCGGTCCCGCGAGGACCGCGCCAGGACCGTGCCGAGCGGGTCAGGAACGATCGGCGGCGTGCGTGTCCACCGCCCGCCACAGGATCCCGATCCCGAGGGCGATGACGAACAGCGGCCAGATTGCGTCCCAGTTGAGCTCGGGCAGGGCGAGCCCGAGGGTGCTGGTCAGCAGGTAGTAGCCGCCGACGAGCAGCAGGATGGCCCCGATCAGGAGCGCACCGAGCTCGGGGTTGGTTGATCGCCTGCGCACGGTCGTACCTCCCTATCCCGGGAGTGTCGTCCTGGCCGAGCCCGAGCCGGCCAGTGCCATTTGGACGCCGCCGGCAGGCCGCTCGACTCGGCGCCGGGTCGCGGGCGGCGGTCGACGCCGGGCCGTCAGCCGCCGGCCGCGGGTCCGCCTCCGCGCGCCGAGATCGCCCCAGGCGAGCGACTCGGACAGCTCGATCCGGATGAGCGGCCGCGACTCGAGGTCGTGATCGGCGTACTGCGGATAGCGCGCCCGGAGCCCGGCGATCGCGCGCGGTCCGGGCCACAACGGGCGGCGGTCGCTCGGGGCGCCGTCGGGTTCGACCAGCGCCGCGGCGCCCCGGAGGCGGAGCCAGGCGAGCCGGCCCCAGTCCTCGTCCCAGCGGTCGGCCAGGAGGCCGACCTCGGGTCGCTCGGCGACGTCGCGCACCCGGGCGAGGTCGCGCGGATCGCCGGACTGCTTCGGCTTCTCGTCGATCGGGCTCCAGACCACGGTCCCGTCCGGCTCGTCGGCGACGGTGAAGCAGATCGGCACGGCACGCGGCCGGCCGTGCACGTCGACGGTCACGAGCACGATGCGTCGGGTCGACTCGAGGAATCGCCGCTCCGTCGGGGTGAGCCGGATCCGGTTCACCGCGCCGAGCGCACGTCCGGGTTCGGCAGCAGCAGCTCGTCGACGGCGCGGACGAGGTCCCAGTAGCTCGAGATGAAGGCCCGCAGCGTCCGCACCGTCGCCCCGTACGTGTCGAACTCGGCCACGCTCAGGCCGTCCGGCTCATAGGCGCGCCCGAAGTCGGGAACGCGGGCCAGGAGGTCGTCGAGCATCTCGGCGGGGACGGGCTCGGCGAAGCGGGCGGGCGCGTCGATCCCGGACGCGTTGAACCGGACCTGCCACTGGTGAGGCATCGTCAGGGTGACATCGCCGCCGACAAGCTCGGTCCAGTGGAGGCGATGGCGGTAGGCCGCCGCCAGGAGTCGGGTCCGGTAGCCCCGCTCGGCGTAGATCCCGGCCGCGCGCTTGAACACGGCGATCCCCGCCCAGTTCGGGGCGGCCGGGTCGACCACGATGTCGTCGCGCTCGCAGACCGCCTTCACCCAGTCGTCGAGCCGGCCGATCATCAGGGTGCAGACCGGGCTCATCGCGGCCACGTCCAGGCCGGCGGCCTCGCGGCGGGCCAGGCCGCGCTCGACGGCGGCGCCGACCGCGAGGGCCTGCGGCAGGGTGAACGACACCGTCGCGTTGATCGAGATGCCGTCGAAGGTGGCCGCCTCGATCGCCTCGAGCCCGGCGCTCGTCGCCGGGAACTTGACCTGGATGTTCGGCGCCAGGCCGGCGAACCGGCGACCCTGGTCGAGCATCCGTTCGGCGTCCCGATGGAAGGTCGGGTTCGTCTGGATCGACAGGCGGCCCTTGCGCCCGCGCTCGCGGACGAAGATCGGCTCGAGCAGGGCGGCGCCGCGGACGGCCATCGCCTCGGCGACCGCCCAGGTGACCTCGACGTCGGTCGCGGTCGGGCGCTCCTCGCTCAGCTCACGGATCCGCGGCCGCCAGGCGTCGAGCTCCTTGCGCAGGACCTCGCCGACGATCGTCGGGTTCGAGGTCGCCCCGACCGCCCCGTTCGCGATCGCGTACTCGAGCTCGGCCACGGCGGGCGAATTGTTCCAGTACTCGGTCGGCGTGGTCCGGGTCATCCGGGCGAGCGGCGTGTCGGTCGCGACGTCCATGGCGGGATCCTTCCTTCCTATGACGGCACGATAGGCACCCGCGCCGAGCGGGACAAGCCCGCGCTGCAGCCCGGTCACCCGACGGCGACCGCTACCGGGCGACCCTCGTGCATCGAGCGATCGGCTGCCACGGCGATCCGGAGCGCGGCTCGGCTCTCCCACGCCGGCACCGCGACGGGACGGTCGGCGACGATCGCCTCGACGAAGCCGCGGGTCTGATCGGCGTAGCCACGCTCGAACCGCGGGATCGACGGGTCGAGGGTATCGGTCGCGAGCGCGCCGGTCCACGGCCCGCCCGCAGCGCGCGGGAGGCCACCGCTCGAAGCGCCCGGCGTCGTCGGGATGCCGCCGATCCAGACCGAGCCGTTCGTGGCGAGGACCTCCGTCCGGACGTCCTCCCCGTAGGTCGTGGACCGGGCGAGCAGCACGCTGCCGAGCGCGCCGCCGGCGAAGCGCAGCGCGACCGCCACGGTGTCGGCATCGCCGATCGCCCCGAACGCTGGGCTGGCGATCGCGCTGCCGTAGGCGTGGACCTCGGCGACCTCGTCCGCCATCAGCCAGCGGGCCAGGTCGAACTCGTGGATCCCCATGTCGACCATGATCCCGCCGCTGACGGCTGGATCGGCGAACGCGAGCGGCGGCGGCGCCGGGTCGAACTGGAGCGAGGTGAACAGCGTCGGTCGTCCGTAGCGGCCCGAGGCCAGGCGTTCCTTCGCCCGGGCGTAGTCGGGGTCCCAGCGGCGCATGAACCCGACCTGCAGCCGGATGCCGGCCGCGTCCGTCGCCGCGATGGCCGCATCGGTGTCCTCGATCGTCAGCGCGATCGGCTTCTCGCACAGGATGTCCTTGCCGGCCGCCGCGGCAGCGCGGATCGCGTCGAGGTGGCGGTGCGAGGAGATGGCGATCAGCACGGCGTCGATCCCGGGAGCCACGAGGAGCTCATCGAGCGAGCCGTAGGCGGGCGGGTCGCCGACCTCGGCCGCCAGCCGCCGCGCCGCCGCGCGATCGACATCGGCGATCCCTGCGAGCCGCGCCCCGGCAATGCCGCCGGCGATGAGCCGGGCGTGCACCGAGCCCATCCGCCCGGCGCCGACCAGACCGATGCCGACCCGCGCGCTCATGCGGGCAGGGCGCGGATGAACGCTGCCGTCCGGTCCAGGGCGTCGTCGAGGACCGGCTTCAGGCCGTGACCGAGCCGGGGGTACGTGACGAGCTCGCCGTGACGGAGCAGCGGGACCGCCGCCCGCAGGAGGTCGATCCGCGCGAACGGGTCGGATTCGCCCGACAGCAGCAGGACCGGGCAGGCGATCGAGGGCCAGTGCGCGACTCGCGGCCCCAGCTCGGGCGCGCCGGGCCGATGGAGCGGGTAGGAGTAGCACACGAGCCCGCGGTAGCCGCCCGTCTCGCCGGCCGCCGCAGCGGCGAGGCTGGCCACGCGCCCGCCGAACGAGTGGCCGCCGGCGACGATCCCGGGTCCCGGCGGCGCCAGCTCGAGCCAGCGTGGGACGACATCCTCCGCCTTGCGCCGCGGCAGGTCGACCGCGACCGCGTCGATCCCGCGGGCACGCAGCCCCTCGACGAAGGGCGCCATGCTCGCGGCCGTGCCGGACGCGCCGTGACCGAGGACGACTCGCAGGGCCATGCCCTGGACGATACCCGGAACGGCTCACCGTTCGGCGGACCGGGATGCCACGCGCGACGCCGCGGCGTCCGGCTGTGGCCGGCTCAGTCGGCCGTCGGGACGCCCAGGATGTTGAACCCGCCGTCGACGTAGATGACCTCGCCGGTCACGGCGCTCGACAGGTCGCCGGCGAGGTAGACGGCCGTCCGGCCGACGTCCTCGGGGGTGATGTTCGTCCGGAGCGGAGCGACCTCCGCGAACGACCCGTACATCTTCTTGAACCCGGCGATCCCGGCGGCCGCCAGCGTGCGGACCGGTCCGGCGCTGATGGCGTTGACCCGCACGCCGTCGGGCCCCAGGTCGGCCGCGAGGTAGCGGACGGATGCCTCGAGGGCGGCCTTGGCGACGCCCATCACGTTGTAGTTGTCGACGACCTTCTCGGCGCCGTAGTAGGTCAGCGTGATCACGCTCGCACCCGGATCCATGAACGGGCGCGCCTCGCGGACGAGCGCGACGAGCGAGTAGGCGCTGACGTCGAGCGCCAGCGCGAAGCCGTCGCGGGACGTGTCGACGAAGGCACCCTCGAGGTCCTCGCGCCGGGCGAAGGCCAGGGCATGGACGAGGATGTCGAGCCGGCCGTAGGCCCCGCCCCACTTCGCGAGGACGCCCCGGATCTGCTCGTCGGACTGGACGTCGCACGGCTCCACGAAGGTCGACCCGATCGACGTCGCGAGCGGCCGGACACGCTTCTCGATCAGGCTCTCGACCGAGCTGAACCCGACGGTCGCGCCCTGCTCGTGGAGCGCCTTCGCGATGCCCCAGGCGATCGAGTGGTCGTTCGCGACGCCGAAGATGAGCGCCCGCTTGCCGTCGAGCAGTCCCATCGGCCGAGGGTAGCAGACGGGTACGCTGTGGCGATGACCTCCCCGAGCACGCCGGCCGAGCTGCGGGTCGCCCTCGCCGGCGTCCGCGCGCTGCTGCTCGATCTCGACGGCGTGATCGTCCTGAAGGGCGCGCTCATCGACGGCGCGGGTGCCGCCCTCGCCGCCCTCGACGCCCGGGCCGTCCCGTACCGCATCGTCACGAACACCTCGCTCGTCAGCCGGTCCAGCCTGTCGCGCTGGGGCGACCGTCTCGGCGCCCCGATCGCGGCGGACCGGATCCTGAGCGCGCTGTCGGCCAGCGCGGCCTACACCCGCCAGCGCCACCCCGGGGAGCGGCTGTTCGTGATGGCCTCGACCGACGCGCTGACCGAGTTCGCCGGCCAGCGCCTGCTGACCGCCGAGGAGGCCGACGCGCCGGGCGCGCGCGCCGCGGCGGTGGTCATCGGCGACGCGCCGGAGGCGTTCACGTTCGACAACCTCAACCGCGCGTTCCGGCTCGTCCGCAGCGGCGCCGAGCTGATCGGGATGCACCGCAACCCGTGGTGGCTGACGCCGGCCGGCCCGACCCTCGACTCGGGCGCCCTCGTGACCGGCCTCGAGTTCGCGACCGAGCAGCCGGCCCGGATCCTCGGCAAGCCCTCCGCCGCGTTCTTCCGCGAGGCGACGGCCGAGCTGGACGCGGCCGTCCGCGCGGGGGGCGGACGACGGCTCGTCCGGCACGACGTGGTGATGGTCGGCGACGACCTTCGGTCCGACATCCAGGCCGCCCGGCGGCTCGGGATTCGGACCGTCCTGGTGCTGACCGGGAAGCACGGACTCGGCGACGTCGCTGCCGCGGCTGCGGCCCGCGGCGGGCGGCCCGACGCCATCGCCGCGGACCTTCGGGCGGTGGTCGCCGCGCTCGGCTGAGCCGGTCGCTCCGGCTACACTGGAAGGTCACTGGACCACGCTCGGCCCGCGGATCACGAAACCAGGAGCACCACGATGTCGACCGAGGCGAAGCCCCGCCTGAAGATCACCTACGCCACGCTGCGCAACGACAACGAGGAGCTTCACGCCCAGTACGAGGCGGGGCTCGCCAAGGCGCGGACGATGCTCGGCGGGTCCTATCGCAACTTCGTCGGCGGCGCCGAGCGCGACGGCGACGGCACCTTCGAGAAGCGCTCCCCGATCGACGGCTCGGTCATGGGGACGTTCGCGAAGGGATCGCGCAAGGACGTCCAGGACGCCATCGCCGCGGCCCGGGCGGCGTTCCCGGCCTGGGGGCGCCGGCCGTGGCAGGAGCGCGTCGAGATCCTGCGCCGGGTCGCCGACGTCATCAGCGAACGCCAGATGGAGTTCAGCGCCCTGCTGTCCATGGAGGTCGGCAAGAACCGGCTCGAGGCGCTCGGCGACGTCGAGGAGACCGCCGACCTGATCCGCTGGTCGTGCGACATGATGGAGCGCAACCACGGCTTCGACGATCCGATGGGCAACCTCGGCGACGCGACCGTCCACACCCGATCGGTCCTCAAGCCGTACGGGGTGTGGGGCGTGATCAGCCCGTTCAACTTCCCGTTCGCGCTGTCGGGCGGGCCGGCCGGCGGGGCTCTCGTGGCCGGCAACACGGTCGTCTACAAGCCGTCGTCCGACGCGCCGCTGTCGGGCGCCTGCCTCCTGCGGGCGATGCGCGACGCGGGCGTCCCCGACGGGCGTGTTCAACATGGTCATGGGCGCGGGCGAGACGGTCGGCGACGAGATCCAGACGAACCCCGGCGTCGACGGCGTCATCTTCACCGGCTCGTTCGAGGTCGGCTTCGGGCTCTACAAGAGCTTCGCCAGGACCTACCCGAAGCCGGTGATCGTCGAGATGGGCGGCAAGAACCCGGCGATCGTGTCGCGCCATGCCGACCTCGACGAGGCGGCCGAGGGGATCATGCGCTCGGCGTTCGGGTTCTCGGGCGAGAAGTGCTCGGCGAACAGCCGGGTCTACGTCGAGCGGCCGGTCCACGACGAGCTCGTCCGCCGGCTGGTCGAGAAGACCGAGGCGATCACGATCGGCGATCCGACCGACCGGCGCAACTGGCTGGGCCCGGTGATCAACGCCAGGGCCGTCGCGCGGTACGAGCAGGCCGTCGCCGAGGCGCGCTCGGCCGGCCGACTCGCGATCGGCGGCGAGCGGGTGACCGAGAACGGGCTCGACGCCGGCTTCTTCGTCGCTCCGACGGTGGCGCTCGACCTGCCGAAGGACCACCGGCTGTTCCGCGACGAGCTGTTCATCCCGTTCACTGCCGTCGCCCCGGTCGACTCGATCGACGAGGCGCTCGCGCTGTCGAACGACACGAACCTCGGGCTCACGGCCGGGTTCTACTCCGAGGACAAGGACGAGGTCGACAAGTTCCTCGACGAGATCGAGGCCGGCGTGGTCTACGTCAACCGGCGCGCGGGCGCGACGACCGGCGCCTGGCCGGGCATCCAGCCGTTCGGCGGCTGGAAGGGCAGCACCGCGACGGGCAAGGCCGGCGGCGGGCTTCTACTACGTCCAGCAGTTCATGCGCGAGCAGAGCCAGACGATCGTCGACTAGCGCGCGACGCGGCCCGGACGAGCCCGCCGTCAGCGTCGAGCGGTGAGCGCGGCCTCGATCTCGGCCCGCAGCGGGCGGCCGATCGGCGTCCGCTCGAGCCACAGCAGGTACTCCGGGTCCCGGCTGGCGAGCTGCCCGATCGTCCAGCCCTCGTAGCGTCCGAAGTCGAGGATGGTCCCCGAGCTCGACGTCGCCCGCGGCGCCGCCGGGGCCGGCGGCGGTGCGACGTCGGCGGGTGTGGCGGTGCTCGCCGCGCTGGCGGCCTCGGGTCGCGGGGCGGGCGACACCGTCACCGGGCGGTCGAGCCGCATCTTGCGGTCGTACGCCGCGCGCCGCTCCGGGTCGCGCAGCTCGCCCCAGGCCTTGTTGATCGCGGCCATGTAGCGGGCGTCGCCGCCGGCGTCCGGGTGGTAGCGACGGGCGAGCTCGCGGTAGGCGTTGCGGATCGTCTCTGGGTCGGCGTCGGGTGTCACGCCCAGCACCGCGTAGAGGGTGAACGTCGACCCGATCGCGATCCGACGCTTGGGGGATGCTGCGGAGGTCACCGGACGAGCCTAGTCCCCATCCAAACGCATGGCGATAGGTCGTACGGGCCAGCGGGTGGACCATTCCCGCCTACGACCTTCGGGCCATCCGACGAGCCGTCGGTACCGTGCGACCGCACCGCCGCGACTCCGCGCCCCGATGTCAGCGCGC
The DNA here is from genome assembly GCA_963813705.1 of uncultured Chloroflexia bacterium. GTDB lineage: Bacteria > Chloroflexota > Limnocylindria > Limnocylindrales > CSP1-4 > Chersky-267. The sequence goes on along the minus strand of CAWFAH010000010.1, from coordinate 967,664 downwards.
GGCCACGTCCTCCACGCGCAGCCGGGGAATCACGTCGCGCGCGACCGCCTCGAGGACGTTGCGCCGGCCCGGCGGCGGCAGCACCACGGTGAAGTCGGTAAAGCCCAGCCGGCGGTGCGACTCCACGAACGCCTCGAACGCTCCGGTGGTGACCAGCACGTCGGCCCACTCGGCCCAGGTCGAGCGACGGATCGTGTCGGGGTTGCGGCCGAGCTCGCGGCAGGCGGCGTCGAGAAGTGCGGACTGCTCGGCGATCGACAGGGCGACGCCGTCGGTCGACGCCCCGGGGATCGTCGGGAACGTGTCCCACTGGTCGGCGTAGCGCGCCGCGAGGCGGAGCATGCGCGGCCGGTGGGCGGCGATGAGCAGCGGGATCCGGGGTTGCTGCAGCGGCCGCGGGTCGAGCGGCGCGTCGTCGACGTGGTAGAAGCGGCCGGCGAACGTCGTCCGCTCCTCGCGCTGCAGGCGGTCGATGAGCTCGACCGCCTCGGCGAGGCGGTCCACCCGCTCCTTCGGCTCCGGGAGGTCGATCCCGTAGCGCCGGTGCTCGTCCACGTTCCAGCCCGACCCGAGGCCGAGGGTGAGCCGGCCACCGCTGACGTGGTCGACCGTGACGGCCTCCTTGAGCAGGAGGGCCGGGTGGCGGAAGGTGTTGCTCGTGACGAGGACGCCCAGCCGGATCCGGCTCGTCCGTGCAGCGAGCGCCGCGAGCAGCGTCCACGCCTCGAGGACCGGGACGCCCGGCCCGTGGTCCGTGTCCACGAGGTGGTCGACGAGCCAGCCATGGTCGAAGCCGAGGTCCTCGGCGAGCCGGAAGCCGTCGAGGACCTCGTCCCAGGTCCGGCCGGCCTGGCTCATGAACAGCCCGAAGCGGATCGGCGGCCTCACGGCCGAATCCTAGCGGGCCGTCTGATAGACTGGCTCGAGTATCCAGTCTGCATAAACCCTATGCGTCGAGGTGTCCCTTGGCCCAGGCATCGCGGCTCGCTCAGGCGCGGCCGGTTCCCGACCTCGTCACCGAGATTCCCGGCCCGAAAGCCCGCGCCCACGTCGCCTACGACGAGACCTGGACCTCGCCCAGCCTGCCCCGCGCCTACCCGATCGTGCCGGTTCGCGGCGAGGGCCTGACGGTCGAGGACATCGACGGCAACCTGTTCCTCGACTTCGCGGCGGGGATCGCGGTCAACTCGACCGGGCACAGCCATCCCCAGGTCGTCGCGGCGATCAAGGAGCAGGCGGCCGAGCTGATCCACTTCAGCGCCTCGGACTTCTACCTCCCGATCTACGCCGAGACGTGCGAGCGGATCGCGGGGCTGGCCCCGATGGACGGCCCGGTGCGCGTCTACCTCGGCAACTCCGGCACCGAGGTCGTCGAGACGGCGATCAAGCTCGCCCGCTACGCGACGCACCGCCCCTACGTGGTGGCCTTCCTTGGCGCCTTCCACGGCCGGAGCTACGGCTCGGTCAGCCTGACTGCCTCGAAGGCGAAGTACCACGCCGGCTTCGGGCCGCTCCTGCCGGGCGTCTTCCACGCCCCGTTCGGGCGGGTCGAGGACCTGCGCTGGTTCGACGAGGTCCTGTTCGACAAGCTCGCGCCGGCGGACGAGGTGGCGGCGATCGTCGTCGAGCCGATCCAGGGCGAGGGCGGCTACATCGTCCCCGAGGACGGCTTCCTCGAGGGGCTGCGCGCGATCTGCGACCAGCACGGGATTCTCCTCGTCGCCGACGAGATCCAGTCGGGCGCCGGGCGGACCGGGAAGATGTGGGCCGTCGAGCACTGGGGCGTGCAGCCCGACATCCTGCTCGCGGCGAAGGGGATCGCGAGCGGCATGACCCTCGGCGCGCTCGTCGCCCGGTCGTCGATCCTCGAGGCCTGGGGCCCCGGTGCCCACGGCTCGACGTACGGCGGCAACCCGGTCGCCTGCGCGGCCGCCCTGGCCACGATCGAGCTCCTCGAGGGCGGCCTCGTGGAGAACGCGGCCGCCCGTGGCGAGGAGGCGTTCGCGGGGCTCCGCCGGCTGGCCGTACGGCACCCTGGCCTGATCGTCGACGTCCGCGGTCGCGGGCTGATGATCGGGATCGAGCTCGACACGCCCGAGCACGCCGAGGAGGTCCAGTGGGCCTGCTTCGTGCGCGGGCTCCTCGTGCTGGAGTGCGGCCGGAAGAGCGTCCGGATGTCGCCCGCCCTGACGGTCAGCGCCGCCGAGATGGCGACCGCCCTGCGGATCTTCGGCGAGGCCGTTGCCGACGTGGCTCAGCGCGGCGCGGCGCTGGGTCGCGAGGCCGCCCAAGCCGGCGCAATGCACGATGGCGAGGTCGGCGGCTGACGGCTGGCCTGCCGGTGGCGGCGGAACGCCGTCAGGAGACCGCGATCTCGTCCACCGTGTCGGCCTCGCGCAGGTCCGACGACCAGAGGCGCACGGCGATCGTCGCCAGGCCGAGGAGGATGGCGATGCCCATGATCGGGCTGCCGACTCGCTTGAGCTCCGGCGACACCGCGATCAGTCCCAGCGAGGAAGACGAGCAGCCCGCCGTTCATCGCCCAGAACACGACCTGGTCGGCCCACGGCCAGCGGTCGCGCCGGTCGGTGCCGAGCCGCAGCGCCAGCCCGAAGATCAGGTTGGTGATCACGCCGATGAACGCGGCGTGGTCGCTGGCGATCAGGACGCCGGCCGGGATCTTCGACTGGTCGCCCGTCGAGATGAACAGGAAGACGACGTACAGGAAGATCGCCGTGGCCACCAGGACGAACGCGGCCGATGCGGCGAGATGGCGCTCCGGGCTGGCCGCACGCCAGTCGATCCGCACGGCGTGCCGGACGACCCGGCCGGTGAACAGGGCGACGGCCACGACCTCGACCAGGAGGTAGATGCCGCCGACCGCCTGGACCGCGGCGGCGTCGAGGAAGAGCAGGCTCAGCGCGAGCAGGAGCCCGCCGCCGAACAGGGCGGCGATCTGGACGAGCCCGGTCCGCGAGCGCCGGCGCAGGCCGACGACGCGCCACTCGAGCAGCCCCATCGCCACGAGGATGAGGTAGCTGAAGACCATCGTTCCCGCGTGCGCGCCGATCGCGTCCGCCCCGCCGGGGAACAGGTTCGTCCCGCTCGCGAGCTGGATCTGGATCAGGACGCCGATGATCGCGCCGTAGGCGAAGGAGGTGAGCCCAAGGGTCACCGCGAGGAGCGGGATCGTCGGTTCGCGGCGGACGGCGAGCCAGACCCACCCGACGAGCCACAGGATCGCCACGAGGAGCGCCGTGCCGGTGATGGCGCGGGCGGGCAGGCTGCCCGAGTAGAACGCAGCCACGTAGATCGGGATCAGGATCGCCAGCGTCGCCGCGAGCCGGCGGTCACCGTCGCGAACGAGCCAGAACGTACCGGCGACGAGGCTGAGCGTGATCCAGCCGAGCGTCCCCGAGTGGACGTGGGTCAGCAGCTGGTTGTGGTCGAACGTGTAGAGGTCCAGCCCGTTGACGATGCCGATCGCGACGGTGATCACGAACAGGGCCATCGCCACGAGGAAGAGCCCCCGGGCGAGCGATGCCCAGCCCGCCTGGGCGCGTTGAACCGAGGCCACCCGGCGACCCTCCCGTTCCCTCCGCGCGGCGATCTCCCGCGTCGCCGCGACACTCCCGTCCGACCGCACTCCCGTCCGACATCGTACGAAACCGTGTCGCCGGGGGAGCGACGGCTGGGCGGCAGGCCCGCGATAATCGGACCGTGAGCAGCTCCAAGGTCGCGACGATGCGCGACGCCGTCGCCGAGCTCGTCCGGAATGGCGACACCGTGGCGATCGAGGGCTTCACCCATCTCATCTCGTTCGCCGCCGGGCACGAGATCATCCGCCAGCGGAAGCGCGACCTCACCCTCGCCCGCCTGACGCCGGACCTGATCTACGACCAGATGGTCGCCGGCGGCGTGGCCCGGAAGCTCATCTTCAGCTGGCTCGGCAACCCGGGAGTCGGTGGGCTGAACGCGATCCGGCGGCGGATCGAGGACGCCGACCCGGCACCCCTCGAGATCGAGGAGTACAGCCACTTCGGGATGGTCGGGCGGTACACGGCCGGGGCGGCGAACCTGCCGTTCTACCCGCTCCGGAGCTACTTCGAGACCGACCTGCCGAAGGCGAACCCGCTGATCCGCGAGATCGCCTCGCCGTACGGCGACGGGGTCGTCTACGCCGTCCCGCCGCTCCGCCCCGACGTCACGGTGATCCACGCCCAGCGCGCCGACGCCGCCGGCAACACCCAGGTCTGGGGCCTCCTCGGCTGCCAGAAGGAGGCCGCGTTCGCCGCCGAGCGGGTCATCGTCGTCGTCGAGGAGCTGGTCGACGAGGCGGTCGTCCGGGCCGACCCGAACCGGACGATCATCCCCGGGCTGATCGTCGACGCCGTCGTCGTCGAGCCGTGGGGCGCGCACCCGTCGTACGTCCAGGGCGCCTACGACCGCGACAACCGGTTCTACCTCGACTGGGATCCGATCAGCCGCGACGAGGCGGCGATCCAGGCCTGGCTGGGCGACTGGGTCTATGGCCTCGACGGGCGTGCCGACTACGTCGCGAAGCTCGGTTCCGAGCGCGTCGCGGCGCTCCAGCCGAGCGGCTCGGCGCCGTCCGGCTCGGTCGATTACGGGCAGTACCGATGAGCCCGGCGGCCGGCTCGCCGGCCCTGGCCCCCGCGAACGCCCGCCGGCCTCCCGCGTGGAGCCCGCCTTCCGCGCCGTCCGGGCACCTCTGTCGGTGATGCGAGCTTCCGCCGCATCGCGCCGTCCGGGCACCTCGTCGGTGATGCGAGTCGCCGCATCGCGCCGTCCGGGCACCTCGTCGGTGATGCGAGTCGCCGCATCAGCCTGAGCGTTACCGCTGGGCCCGTGGGCCCGCGGCTCCCGTTGGGGCCTCCGCCGAACGCCGGGTGTTCCGACGGGCGGTTGGACCCCTGGCCGGGTCGCGGTTCGAACGCCTGGTGTTCAGGTGCGGGGCAGATCGGGGTGCCGGCCGCCGGATGGAACACCGGGCGAACGATCCGGCGGTCGGTCACCTCTGAACCGCCCATTCGAACGTCCCAGGTTCGGCGGTCCAGAGGCGCCACGGCCCGCGGCGTCCGGCCTGGCGACGCCGGCATGACCGCCGAGGCGCGCCCGGCCCGAGTCCCGCCGGCCCGGCCCGCCGATGCGGCGACAGGCATCACGAGCAACATGCTCCGGCAACGCACGCGCCCGCGGGTCAGGACAACCGGCGAACCGGTGCGGCATGACTGAACGGAACGCGGGAACCGGCGCGCCCTTCTCGAGGTCCGAGATGATGATCGTGGCGGCCGCCCGCGAGCTCGCCGGCCAGCGGGTCTGCTTCGTCGGGGTCGGGCTGCCCAACATCGCGGTCAACCTCGCCAAGCGCACGGTCGCCCCCGATCTCGAGCTCGTCTACGAGGCGGGCGTGTTCGGGGCGCAGCCGGCGCGCCTGCCGCTCAGCATCGGCGACCCGACGATCGTCAGCGGGGCGATCGCGGTCACGAGCATGTTCGAGCTGTTCAGCTACTACCTCCAGGGCGGGCTGATCGACGTCGGCTTCCTGGGCGCCGCACAGATCGACCGGTTCGGCAACATCAACACTACGGTCATCGGCGACGACTACGCCCATCCTTTGACGCGGCTGCCCGGTTCGGGCGGTGCCTGCGAGATCGCCATCAACGCGCGCCGGGTGTTCGTAATCATGCGCCAGTCGAAGCGCTCGTTCGTCGAGCGGATCGACTTCCGGACGAGCCCCGGCAACCTCGGTGGCGCGGCCGGCGCCGCGTCGATCCGACGCGAACAGGGCTGGCTCGGGAGCGGACCGAGCGTGGTGGTGACCGACCTGGCCGTCTATCACTTCGATGAGACCGGCGAGATGCGGCTCGACGCCCTCCATCCCGGCGCGACGGTCGACGCCGTCCGGGACACGATCGGCTGGGAGCCGAAAGTGGCGCCCGAACTGACCACGACCCCCGAGCCGACCGCCGAGGAGCTCCGGCTCATCCGGGTCGAGCTCGACCCGGACGGTACGTACACGAGGTAGCCCGCGGAACGCCTCGCCCGCGCCGGTGCCACAACCCGCGCCGATGCCACGGCCCGCGCCGGTGCCACAACCCGGGCCGGCGCAACAGCCCGTGGTCGCGCCTCAGCCCATCGGGGTCGGAAGGTCCTCGGGGGCCCGGACGACGAGGACCGGGCACGTGGCGTGGTGGACGACATGATCGGACACGCTGCCCAGCAGGAAGCGGCCGACCGTGCTCCGTCCGTGCGAGCCGACGACGATGAGGTCGACCTGCTCGGCCTCGGCCGCGGAGGTGATTGCCTCTCCGGCCTCGCCTTCCCATACGAGGAAGCTGGCATCGGCGCCCGCCGCGCGTGCCTGGCCGACGACGGCCTGGATCTCCCGCGAGCGGGCATCGCGAACCTCCGGCCGGACGCCGCGCCGGGGCATGCCACCCTTGCCGGTCTCGAGGACGGACATCACGAGGAGGCGCGCGTCGAGCCGGACCGCGAGCTCGACGGCCTCCTCCGTCGCCGAGCTCGACGCCGAGGTCAGGTCGGTGGCCAGGAGGATCTTCCCGAACCGGGCCATCGTCCCGTCCGCGTTTCCCCCCGGCGGCGTCATGTTCGTCATCTTCGGTCGCTAGCTGACCAGGGCCTTGACGATGGCGTCGACGTGGGCCTTCTCGGGAACGACGATCAGGGTGTTGACCATCCCGAACATCCCGCTGGCGCCCTCGACGTGGGGGAGGATGTGGCAGTGGAACGCCCAGATCCCCGGCCGGTCCACGGTGAGCGTCGCGTCCCACCGTTCGCCGGGGTTCACGCCGAGCGTGTCAGCGGAGAACGCCGCCGACCCGAGCGGATGGCCGTCGCGGGCGATGACCTTCATGGCGTACCCGTGGCTGTGCCAGGGGTGCATCATGATCCCCTCGTTCATGAACCGGACGAGGACCGTCTCGCCGACCGCGGCGAGGACCGGCACCGTCGCCGGGAAGCCGTGGCCGTTGATCGTGAACCCGCCGAGCGAGTCGTTCGAGATCCAGACGTACTCCCGGTCGTACGTGACCGGGTTGTCCTTCGGCTCGACGATGAACGCCCCAAGCAGGCCGCGCCCGACCTGGTCGGTCGCGTTGTGGTGCGAGTGGTACATCTGCGATCCGGCGGTCCGGGCGGTGAACTCGTACGTGTACGTCTCGCCCGGAGTGATCGGCAGCTGGGTGACGAACGGGATGCCGTCCTGGAAGAAGTCGTCGAGCTCGACCCCGTGGAAGTGGACGCTCGTCGTCTCCTTGAGGTTGTTCGTGAAGACGGCCCTGACCCTGTCGCCCTGGTTGACCCGGATCGTCGGGCCCGGCCACTGCTTGTTGTAGCCGAGCGCTGCGACCGGCGGCTTCATCTCGTCGATCTGCTGGCTGATCTCGTCGATCGTCAGGTTGAACACCTTGACCCCGTTCTCGACCGTCGGCATGAGCGGCTGGAGGGCGTCGGTCAGGACGAGGTTCGGGACCTGGACGAAGGCCGGCTTCTTCTGGAGCTCGGGGTAGCCATCGGCGACGCCGAGGATCTCGGCGAGCTTGGCGAACACGGCCGGGCCGTAGATGTCCTTGAAGGCCGGGGCGAGATCCCCGACGTAGCGCCGGATGACCGTCCGCGCATCGAGGTCGTGCTGGGTCCAGCCCGCCGGGATCGGCTCTCCGCTCGTCGCCGACGAGGAGGGCGAAGCGGCGGCCGAGGCCGCGGCGGTCGCGGCCGCGCTGGGCGACTCGTGGTGGCTCGCCGCGGAGCTGGGGCTCGCCGCGCCCGCGGCCGCGCTCGAGCCGGGGCCGTAGGTCCAGCTCGGCGCGCCGCCCGGCGCACAGGCGGCGAGCGTCGCAGCGACCAGCCCGCCGCCGGCGATCGCCGCGCCGCGCAGGAAGCCGCGCCGCGACAGGGCCGACGGGATCGGTCCATCGGTTGGCTGGTCCGCCGGGCCGAGCGCGCTCGAGGCGGGCTCGGACGCGGCCGTCGGTGCGGGTTCGAGGGTGCGCGGGAGCTGGGGGACGGTCGTGCTGCCCATGGTCGGTCAGTGTCGCCGCCGGCGCCGTCAGGCAGAAGTGACGTCCGGCCCATCCCTCCCGGGCCGGACGGCAGAACCGGGCTGTTCGGGCTGCTAGGCTCTGGCGATGCCAGACCCGGATCAGCTCGCGTCGGCCAACCCGCTGCGCTCCCTCGGGCTCTCGCGCGAGGAGCTCCTCGACCTCGCCGACGCCCTCGACGTGGCCACGCGCGGGATCGCCGGCATCCTGTCGTTCGAGCGCGTCCTCCAGCTCATCGTGGACCGGGTTCGCGAGCTCGTCGATGCGGAGTACGCGGCGCTCGGAATCGCCGATTCGCGCGGCGTCCTCGAGCGGTTCGTGACCAGCGGCCTGTCGCGCGAGGCGCGCGAGCGGATCGGCCCGCTGCCGCGCGGCCACGGGCTGCTGGGCCTGCTGATCCACGAGAGCGTCGCGGTCCGGATCCCGGAGATCGCCCGTCACCCGCGGAGCTACGGGTTCCCGCCCAACCATCCGCCGATGGTTTCGTTCCTCGGGGTCCCGATCAACGTTCGCGGGCGCGTCCTCGGCGACCTCTACCTCACGAACAAGCGCGGCGCCGCCGAGTTCAGCGCGGCCGACCAGGCGGTCGTCGAGATCTTCGCCCGCCACGCCGGCATCGCGATCGAGAACGCCCGGCTCCACGACCAGATCCAGCGGCTGGCGGTGGTCGAGGAGCGCGAGCGGATCGGCCAGGACCTCCACGATGGGATCATCCAGAGCCTGTACGGCGTCAGCCTGTCGCTCGAGGACGTCCCGGAGTTCATGGACACCGACCCGCCGGAGGCCCGGGCCCGGATCGAGCGCGGCATCGACGGGATCCATCTCGCGATCCGCGACATCCGCAACTTCATCTTCGGGCTGCGACCCGAACGGCTCGCCGAGGTGGGGCTGGTCGGCGGTCTGGCCGCGGTCGCCGACGAGTTCCGGCTGAACACGGTGATCGATCTCGAGCTGACCGCCGACGAGTCGCTCAACGCCGAGCTGCCCGCCGAGGTCACGATCCAGCTCCTCCAGATCGCCCAGGAGGCGTTGAGCAACGTCGCCCGCCACTCCGGCGCGAGCCGGGTCCACGTCTCGCTGGCGGTGCCGCCCGACAACGCGGACGAGATCGTCCTGGAGATCGCCGACAACGGGGCGGGCTTCGACCCCGAGGCAGGGCGCTCGGACGAGCATCGTGGGCTCGTCAACGTGGGCTCGCGGGCGACGGCCACCGGTGGCCGCCTGGAGGTCGTGAGCGAGCCGCAGGTGGGCACGCGTATCATCGTTCATGTCCCGCGTCCCGGGTCCCGGGTCCCGGGCTGATCGAGGAGCCGCCCGTGGCCGAGACCACTCCCCGCGATGTCACCCCGGCGCGACCGCTCCGCCTCGTGATCGTCGACGACCACGAGGTCGTCCGCCAGGGCCTGTCCTCGGTCCTCGATCGGCGTGAGGCGTTCCAGGTCGTCGCCGAAGCCGGGACCGTGGCCGAGTCGCTCGAGATGACCCGCAAGTTCGAGCCCGACATCGTGATCATGGACGTCCGGCTGCCCGACGGCTCGGGGATCGAGGCCTGCCGCGAGATCCGGGCCGAGCTCCCGGCGACGCGGGTGGTCATCCTGACCAGCTACCCCGACGAGGAAGCGGTCCTGTCGGCGATCATCGCCGGTGCCAGCGGCTACCTGCTCAAGCAGATCCGGGCGCGTGACCTCGTTGCGGCGCTGGAGGCCGTGGGACGCGGCGAGTCGCTGCTCGACCCGGCGGTCACCGAGAAGGTCCTCGAGCGGGTCCGGCGGATCGCCACCGGGACGTTCAACGACGAGCTGGCGGCGCTCACCCAGCAGGAGCGCAAGATCCTGATGCTCGTCGCCGAGGGCAAGACGAACAAGGAGATCGCGGCCGACGTCTTCCTGTCGGACAAGACCGTCAAGAACTACGTGAGCTCGATCCTCTCGAAGCTCAACCTCGAGCGCCGGGCCCAGGCGGCCGCGTTCGTCGCCAAGCACCGGATTTCCGGGGAGGGCTGAGCCCGGTCCCTGAGCCGCGAACCGTGCGCCGGATGGACCGGCCGGCCCGGGGAGCGGGTGGGCCGGCGTCCCGGGTCGACGGGGCCGACCAGCCCGCGCGATCGGTCCGTCAGGCCCCGCGAGCGGCCCCGCCGCGGCCCTACACTCGCCCGGATGCGTATCGTCGATCCCGCCGAGGCCGTCGCGGGGATTCAGAGCGGCCAGCAGATCTACCTCCAGTGCGCGGCGGCCACCCCGTCGGTGCTGCTCGACGCGCTCGTCGCGCGGGCCCCCGAGCTGGAGAACGTCCGGATCGTCCATCTCCACTGCGAGGGGCCTGGACCCCACCTCGCGCCCGAGATGGCCGGTCACTTCCGGCACCGGGCGCTGTTCATCGGCCCGAACGCCCGCGCGGCGGTGGCCGAAGGCCGGGCCGACTACATCCCGATCTTCCTGTCCGACGTACCCCACCTGCTCGCGAGCGGGTTGCTCCCGCTCGACGCCGTCGTGATCAACGTGTCGCCACCGGACGCCCACGGCTACTGCTCGCTGGGCACCTCGGTCGAGGCGATGCAGGCGGCCATCCGCTCCGCCACGACCGTCATCGCCCAGCTCAACCGGGCGATGCCGCGGACGCTCGGCGAGAGCTTCGTCCACGTCGACCAGATCGACCTGGCCGTCGACGTCGACGTCCCGCCCTACGTCTATCACGGCCTCCCAATCGGCGAGGTCGAGCAGCGGATCGGCGAGTACGTGGCCGACCTCGTCCCCGATCAGGCGACGATCCAGATGGGCATCGGGGCGATCCCGGCCGCGGTCGGTCGCGCCCTCCTCGGCAAGCGCGACCTGGGCGTCCACACCGAGATGATGACCGACGTCGTGGTGGACCTTGTCGAGGCCGGCGTGGTGACCGGACGGGCGAAGGAGCGCAACCGGGGCAAGATCGTGGCCACGTTCATGATGGGCACGCCTCGCCTCTACGCGTTCGTCGCCGACAACCCGATGGTCGAGATGCGGCCGACCGACTTCACGAACGACACGGCCGTGATCCGGAGCTTCAGCCGGATGGCCGCGGTCAACTCGGCGATCGAGGTCGACTTGACCGGCCAGGTCTGCGCCGACTCGATCGGCCACCGGATGTACAGCGGAGTCGGCGGGCAGATGGACTTCATCCGAGGCGCGGCCCTGGCGCCCGAGGGTCGGGCGATCATCGCCCTGCCGTCGACGGCGGCCGGCGGGTCCACCTCGCGGATCGTCTCGGCCCTCCAGGAGGGGGCGGGAGTGGTCACGACGCGCGCCCACGTCCGGACCGTGGTGACCGAGTGGGGCGTCGCCGAGCTCTACGGCCAGAGCCTCCGCGAGCGGGCCAAGCGACTGATCGCGATCTCCCACCCGGACTTCCGCGACGAGCTGACCGCCGCCGCCCGCCGGCTCCACGAGCTGTAGGCCGGAGAGTCCAGCCAGGCCGGATCCTCGCGGCGCGGAACAGGCCGAACGTTGGGTCTGCGACCGGGCCATTCGGCCCTCGCCTGACGCGGCGAGCCGTCGCATCCTCTCGCTGTGATGGGCGCCGGAGGGGACGCCCGGCGCCCATCCTCTTCGCTTGAGCGGCCGCGACCAACTCGCACACGACCACCGAGCGCGGCCGCATCACCCCCTGATCCACCGACCGGGCCCTGTCGCGCGCTGATCGCGGCATCCGGGCCGGCGCGAGCGCGGCCAGACGGCCTCGTTCGGCGGCTACCATGACCCGGTGACGGCCCAGCGAAACCTGCCCGACGACGGCGCGCCCATCGTCCACGTCGAAGCGCTGACCAAGCGATTCGCCACGGTCACCGCGCTCGACGACCTGAGCCTCGAGATCCGGCCCGGCATCATCGGCCTCGTCGGGGCCAACGGGGCGGGCAAGTCGACCCTGATCAAGATCCTGCTCGGGCTGCTGCCGCCGACGAGCGGCCGGATCGCCGTGCTGGGCATGGATCCGGTCGCCGACGGCACCGCGCTGCGCCAGTACGTCGGCTACATGCCCGAGCACAACGCGCTGCCTCCCGATATCAGCGCGACGGAGCTGGTGGCCCATCTCGCCCAGCTCTCTGGGCTGCCCGGCGCGGCCGCGCGGGAGCGGACCTCCGACGTGCTCCGCCACGTCGGGCTGTACGAGGAGCGCTACCGCCCGATCGGCGGCTACTCGACGGGGATGCGCCAGCGCGTCCAGCTCGCCCAGGCGCTCGTCCACGATCCCCGCCTGCTCCTCCTCGACGAGCCGACCAACGGGCTCGATCCCGCCGGCCGCGACGAGATGCTCCGGCTCATCGAGCGGACCGGTCACGAGTTCGGGATCGCGATCATCCTCGCCAGCCACCTGCTCGGGGAGATCGAGGAGGTGTGCGACTTCCTCGTCGCGATCGATGCCGGCCGGCTCCTGCGCGCCGCGCCGCTCGCCGAGTTCACGACCGAGACGGGGGTGCTGACGGTCGAGGTGGAGGAGGGCCGCGACGCCCTCGCCGCCCGGCTCGGCGACCGCGGCCTGCGCGTGCTCGCCACGGCGGCGGACGGCCGGCTGGTCCAGATCGCGCTCGACGACCGCGAGCCGTATGACCTGATCCGCGACGCCGTCGCCGAGCTCGGGCTCCCGCTCGTCCGGATCGAGCGCCGCCGCCACAGCCTCGAGGACCTGTTCCGCGACGGCGGCCCGACCGAGCCGCCCGACCGTGGGGACGCGGCCCGGCCGGCGATGGTTGCCGATGGGCCGGCTCCAGGCGGACCTGCGGCCGACGCCGGTGGCGGACAGGCCGGCCGATGACGACCGGCAGCATCTACGACCTCGGCTACCGCGGCTACGACGGCCCGCGCCTCGGCCGTCGCCACGCGGTCGGGGCGCTGGCGCGCTACTCGACGCGGAGCGTCTTCGGGATCGGCCGGAGCGGCCGGGCGAAGGTCCTGCCGCTGATCTGCGTCGGTCTGCCCGCGCTCATCGCCCTCGTCCTCGTCGGGGTCCGTGCCCTGGCGTCACGGAGTGGCGTCGGCGAGCTGCCGGTGATCCCGGGCCATGACGGCATGTTCAGCCTCATCGCCGCCTTCCCGGTCCTGTTCGTGGCCGCCCAGGCGCCCGAGCTGCTCGGTCGTGATCAGCGCTACCGCGTCCTGACCCTGTACTTCTCGCGAGCGCTCCGGCGGACCGACTACGTGGCCGCCAAGCTGACGGCTCTGAGCATCGGCGTCCTGACGATCGTCCTGGTGCCGCAGGCGGTCCTGGGCGTGGGGGCGATCCTCCTCGACCCGGACATCGGCGCGGCGCTCGGGAAGGAGGTCGGGGCGCTGCCGGCCATCCTCGGCTCGTCCCTCGTGATCGCCGTCGTGACGGCGTCGCTGGCGCTGCTCATCGCCTCGATCACCCCGCGCCGGGCGTACGCCACCGCGGCGATCTTCGGCGTGTTCATCATCCCGGGGATCGTGGCCGCGATCGTGATCGGCCTCGATGTCGGCGGCGCCGCCCAGTGGATCATCCTGCTCGACGTCGGGTCGCTCCTCGACGGGACGAACGCGTGGTTCTTCGGCGTCGCGCCGAACGGCCAGGCGACGGCCAACTCCGGGGTGCCGGTCGAGGCGCTGACGCTCGGGGCGGTCGCGCTCGGGATCGGGGCGAGCCTGGCCCTCGTCTGGCGCTATCTGCGGATCCAGGCGTGACCGACGAGCGCGCTCCGCTGTGGGGACCGGCCGCCGGTTCGGGCGCCGTCCTGCGTCCGCCCCGCCCGCTCGACCCGACGGCGACCGTCGAGCTCCAGGACGTGTCGCGCTGGTACGGCAACGTCGTCGCCGTCAACGACATCTCGTTCACCCTGCGCCCCGGGGTCACCGGGCTGCTCGGACCGAACGGGGCGGGGAAGTCGACCCTGCTCCACATGATCTCGGGCCTCCTCCGGCCGTCGGCCGGGCGGGTGGTGATCGACGGGCAGCCGGCCTGGCGGGACCCGGACGTCTACCGGCGGATCGGTCTCGTGCCCGAGCGCGAGGCGGTCTACCCGTTCCTGACCGGCCGCGAGTTCGCCCGGCTCAACGCCCGGCTGCAGGCGATGCCCGACCCGGACGGAGCGGCGGCCCGGGCGATCGCCACGGTCGAGCTGACCGACGCCGCCGACCGCCCGATCGGGACGTACTCGAAGGGGATGCGCCAGCGGGCGAAGATCGCCGGTGCCCTCGTCCACGAGCCGCCGGTCCTGCTCCTCGACGAGCCGTTCAACGGGATGGACCCGCGCCAGCGGCTGCACATGATGGAGCTCCTCCGGCGGATGGCGAGCGAGGGACGGACCATTCTGTTCAGCTCGCACATCCTCGAGGAGGTCGAGCGGCTCGCCCAGAACGTGCTCGTGATCGTCGCCGGACGGCTGGCCGCGTCCGGGGACTTCCGCGAGATCCGCCGCCTGATGACCGATCGGCCGCACACGTTCACGATCCACTCGTCGGACGACCGCCGGCTGGCGGCGGGCCTCGTCGGGCATCCCGCCGTGTACGGGGTCGAGCTGACCGACGGCCGGCTCGCGGTCCGGACCTCGGACTACGCGGCGTTCACCCGGGCCCTGGCGGTCATCGCCCGCGACGCCGGGCTGACGCTCCGCGAGGTCCGCCCGACCGACGAGGACCTCGAGAGCGTCTTCGGCTACCTGGTGCGGCGGTGATCCGGGTCATCGCCGGGCTGACCGTGCGCTCGCTCGCCGGCCGCCGCCGGGTGATCCTCGTCGGCCTGCTCGGGCTGTTGCCGGTTCTCGTCGCCCTCCTCGTCCGCGCGTCCGGGCGGGTCACGAACCTCGACGGGACGACCGCGGCGGTCGTCGATCGGCTCGTCATCTCGACGATCGTGCCGCTCGTCGCCCTGGTGTTCGGGACGTCGGCGCTCGGCTCGGAGCTCGACGACGGGACCGCCATCTACCTGCTCGCCAAGCCCATCCCGCGCTGGCAGATCGTGGTCGCCAAGGTGATCGTGGCGGCCGGGCTCGCGGTGGCCATCGCGGCGCCGTCGGCGCTCCTGGCGACTGCGATCATCCACGGGCTGACCGGAACCGGGCCGGCGGCCGCGGTCGGCTACGCCGTCGGCGCGTCGGTCGCCGCCATCCTGTACGTGGTCGTCTTCCTGGCCCTCAGCCTGGTGACCTCGCGGGCGCTCGCGATCGGGCTGATCTACGTCCTCGTCTGGGAGGGGATCCTGGCCGGGCTGTTCGAAGGGACGCGAACGTTCAGCATCCGCCAGTACGCGCTCGGCATCGCCGACGCGATCGCCGGCGGCCAGCGGGCGGCGGCCGGTGACCTGCTGCCCGGCAGCTCGGCGGTCATCCTCGCAGTCGCGGTCGCCGCGCTCGCGCTGCTGATCGCGGTCCGGCGGCTCCAGACCTACGAGGTCGGGGAGGCGGACTGAGCGTCCCGCCGGAGGTCCCGGGTGGCCTGCGGGCTCGGTCCCGGGCGGCGCTCGTGGCCGGGCCGACGCTGGCCGCGTTCCGCGTCCAGGGCTATCCGGCGCTCTGGCTGAGCGGGGCCACGAACGCCGTGGCGGTGTCGGCGGGCCTCGTGGCGATCGGCTGGCTCGCGCTCGAGGTCTCGAACTCGGCGCTCGCGGTCGGGGCGACGTTCGCGGCCCGGTTCGCTCCGTCGCTCATCCTCGGGATCCCGCTCGGCGGGCTCGTCGACCGGTTCGACCGGCGAACCGTGCTCACCACGGTCTACCTCATCGCGGTGGTCCCGATGCTCGGCGCGGCGACCCTGGCCGGCGGCGGGCGGCTCGACCTGGCCGGCCTGCTCGTCCTGAGCCTGGTCCTCGGCATCCTCGACACGATTCGTGGCACCGCCAGCCAGTCCTATGCGTTCGACCTGGCCGGTCGCGAGGGCGCGACGAATGCGATCGCGCTCGCCAACCTCGGCTTCTACTTGCTCGCGTTCGTCGGCTCCATCGCCGGTGGCGTCGCGATCGACCGGTTGGGCGCGGGCAGCGCCTTCCTCATGGCGGCCGCACTGGGAGCCGTGGCCGCCGCGATCCTGTTCTTCGCGGGCCTGCGCGCCCGCCGGGCGCGCGAGGGCCCGGCCGAGATCCACGACCTCCGCCGGTCGATGACCCTCATCGCCCGCAACCGGCTGGTCGCCCTGATTGCGCTCGTCGTCGTCGTCGGCGAGGTGTTCGGCTTCTCCAGCCTGACCGTCTTCCCGTCGTTCGCCCGGGACGTGCTCCACACCGACGCGACCGGGCTCGGCGCGCTCGCGGCCGCGCGCAACGCGGGGGCCATCGCCGGGCTGCTCCTGCTCGCCCGGCTCGGCCTGCGCGGCCGCGGCGGTCGGCTGTTCCTGTCGACCGCGTTCGGGCTGGGCGTCGCGCTCGTGGCGTTCGCCCTCAGCGCCTCATTCGCGCTGTCGCTCGTCATCCTGCTCGCGGTCGGCGCCGCGGCCGCCGCCCTCGACACGCTCGGCCAGTCGCTGATCCAGCGCAGCGTCGACGACCACGAGCGCGGATCGGCGATGGGCGTCTGGTACTTCGCCATCGGGTTCGGGCCGCTCGGCCACCTCGGGCTGGGCGCCGCGGCGGTCGCCTTCGGGGCGCCGATCTCGGTCGCAATCAGCGGCGGGCTGCTCGCCCTGACCGCGGCTGCCCTGTCCGGCGTCCCGGCGCTGCGCCGGCTCCCCTAGCGGCCTGCTCGGCGGCGGCCGGCGGCCGTTCTGCCTGCCCGGTCACCACGGGACCACGGCCACGAGCCGGTCGTAGCCGTCGCCGGGGACGGTGGCCAGGCGCCGGCCGGATGCCGCGTCCAGCTTGACGATGTGGCCGTCCATGAGCAGTGCGTAGAGCGTGCCGCCGTCGGTCGTCACGGCCAGGCCGTTGACGGCCGTGCCCTCAACGAGGGTCGCGCGGACCTTCAGCGTTGCCGTGTCGATCGCCAGGATCCCGCCCATCCCGGCCGCGTAGAGCGTCTTGCCATCGGGGGCGACGACGACGCGGCGACCGGTCGGGCCGCTCTCCTCGTGGCCGAACTTGGTCAGGACGATCCCGCTCCCGGCGAGCGGCTTGACGCTCGTCGAGCGCCGGACCGCGTAGTCGACCGGATCGACCTCGAGGACCAGGCCCAGGGTGGCATCGGCCGCGTAGAGCGAGCCTCCATCGGCACTTTGGGCGAGGCCCCAGTCACCGGCCGCGACCTCGGAGATCGCCCCGGTCGCCGGCAGGTCGATGCACAGCGCCCAGCCGTCCGTCGTGTTGAGCGCGTGGATGAACGGGTGCTCGAGGCCACGGTAGAGGGTGAACACCGAGCCATCGTCGCGTCGCACCTGGGCCAGCGGATAGCCGGCCATCTGCTCGTCGATGTTGCGCTTGTCGACGACGACCCCGTCCTTCAGGGCGCCGCTGGCGACGTCCAGCGCACGGACCTGGTAGGTACCGCCGGCGGCGGCATCGAGGTGCTCGACCAGGTACAGCGTCCGTCCGTCCGGCGACAGCGCGTCGTAGTCGAACCGGCCCTTGAGCGCGATCACCCGGGCGGGTCCCTCGACGCCCTGGTCGAGGATCGCGAACCGGCTCGTCCCCGCGCCGGCGGCCCGGTCGGCCTCGACGAGCACGATCGTCCGCCCGTTGGCCGACACGCCGACCGGGACCGGGTCCGGCCCGATCGTCGGCAGCCGCCAGGCGCCGTCGAGGGTCGTCGACGGGCCGCCGAAGCCGGGCTGGACGGCGAGGCTCTCGACCCGCGTCTTCGTCCCGTCGGGCCGGGCCACGACCAGCCGGCCCCAGTCACGCTGGGTCGGCACGCCGGCCGGCAGCGCGTCGAACATGCGGTCGCCGCTGCTGGCGAGGATCACCTCGAGGTCGCGGGCGCCCTTCCGGCCGACGGCGAGCCAGGCGTCGGTCGAGGCCTCCGCGCCGGCCGAGGCCGTGGCGGCCGGTGCGGCGGCGGTCGCGGGCGGCGTGGCGGCCGCACCCGGCGTTGATGCGCCGGTCGTTGGTCTCCCGGACGCGGTGCTCGTGCTCGTGCATGCGCCGGCGAGGGCAAGCAGCAGGGCGGCCGCCCCGAGTGGGCGGCAGATCGTCGGATGGTTCGATCGCATCGTCGTGGTCCTCGTCGCCGGGATCGCCGGTCGGGCGCCGGTCGGCGTCCGCTGCCCCATCTACACCGGCGCCCGTCGGCCGGTTCCCCGGGTCAGCGCAGCGTCGCGGCGATCCGCTGGGCGGTCGCGAGATCGGGCGCGCCCTCGATCCGGAACGTCACGGCGCCGTCGTTCCAGGCCAGCACGTTCCCGGCGAGGCGCGCGGGCTCGTCGAGCACGTCGCCGTTCGGGGCGACGTACAGCAGCTCGTGCGGCCGGCCGGCGATCCAGAACCCGGCGTGCCCGCCGACCCCGACCTGGTCGATCGTCGTCCCGGCCGGGAGCATCTTCTGGAGATAGGCGCCGTCGGTGGTCCCGGGCAGCTCGGTCACGAGGATCGCAACCGGCCCGCCAGCGTCGACGGGCGCGAGCGAGCCGGCCGGGATCGCCGGCGCCGGACCGTAGGCGACGGTCACGATCGCGTCGGGCGGCGTGCCGCGGACGAACGCCGCGAGTGGAGCGCCGAGCTCGGCCGGGGACGGGAGCAGGACGCGCCGGCCGGCGGCGGCGTCAAGGCCGCCCGGATCCACCCGTTGGCCGAGACCGAGCGAGTCGAGCGGCGGCGCCGTGGGCGACGGGCTCGGCGGGGGCGACCCGGGCGACCGAGCGGGCGTCGTCGCCGGTGTCGGCGCGATGGTCGCCGCGATGGTCGGCGCGATGGTCGCCGCCGGTGTCCCCGACGGTCCGGGTCCGAGGATGACGATGCGCAGCCCGGGCAGCCCGAACCCGATCGCGGCTGCGACCCCGGCGATGACGAGCAGGGCGACCAGCGCGAGGACGAGTCCGCGGCGCAGCGGTCGCCGGCGGCCCACGAGGGGCTCCGCCCATGCGGCGAGCCGGGCGCCGAGGGGCAGCCCGGCCGCCCCCGGCGCCGGCCGGCCTTCGATCCGGCGCCGCACGGTCTCGGCCAGCCGCGGAGCCGGGACCGGGGCGATCGCACGGGCCAGGTCGAGCAGGGCGGCCTCGAGCTCACCGTCCAGCCCGGGATCCCAGCGCGCGGTCATCGCTCGTCCTCCGTCCCGGGCCGCGGGGCGAGCACCGACGTCGGGCCGATCTCGCGACGCAGCCGCTCGAGCGCCCGGGACAGGCGTGACTTCACGGTTCCCCGCGGAACCCCGAGCGCCTCGGCCATCTCGGCCTCGCCGAGCTCGAGGAAGTAGCGATACCCGAGGACGAGCCGATCGTCGACGCTCAGCCCGGCGATCGCCCCGAGGAGCGCCGTTCGTCGCTCCGTGGCGAGGACCGCCGCCTCGGGCGACGGAGCCGCGCCGTCCGAGGGGCGATCCTCAGCGAGTCGCAGCGCGAGCCCGGTCCGCCGTCCCGCAGATCGCCGCCGGTTGCGCGCCTCGTTGGCGACGATCCGGAGGATCCACGGCCGGAACGGCGATCCGGCTCGGAACCGGCTGAGCGACGTGTAGGCCTTGACGAAGGCGTCCTGGACGGCGTCCTCCGTCTCGGCCGCGCCGGCCAGGACGAGGCCGGCCGTCCGCAGCGCCGCGTCCTGATGGCGCCGGACCAGGTCTTCGTAGGCCATCGCGTCGCCTCGCTGCGCGCGTTCGATGAGCTCGGACTCCTCCGTCGGACGGCCCTCCCACGGTTCGCCTGCAGCCTTCATACACCGCGCCGCGGCGTCCGGTTCCGGCCCGTGGGCTCCGATGTCGTGGCCCGGATGCACCACTGGATCGTCGCGCCGGGTGCACAGAACCCCGATCCCGGGTATCCTCCGCCGGAACGCGACCCTCCGAACGGGACACGACAACCGAAGAACGCCGCCCGAACGGCCGACCGTGTGTCGTCGTCCCGACGCCAGCCCCGCTGGCGCCCGTTCCCATCTGCCGCCGCCCTGCGGCCAGAACCGGGGTGCCCCTGCCTTCGTGCGGCCCAGCCCATCGCCATCGCGCCACCCGCGATGTCCTGGTGGAAAGGAGCACATTGAGCCGGATCCCCATGCGCCTCCGGGCGCTCGCTGCCACGACCCTGATCGCCGTCATCCTCCTCACCGCCCTGCCCGGCCAGGCGGTCCTCGCCGGAGCCGCCGCTCCGGGCTCGAGCACCGCGACCGACGCCACTGTCGCATCGGCGGTCCTCCCCGAGACCGTCGCGGCCGCGACCGGTGAGCCGTCGCCGAGCCCGGACGCGCTCACGCCGTCGTTGCTCGACAGCACCCGCGAGCTCGTCCCGTCAACGATCGCTTCGGTGTCTCCGCCGGTCGCCGCCGCCGCGGCGAAGCCGGCGGCGCCGGCCAAGGTGCCGGCCGCGGCGGTCGTGATCGCCTTCGCGCGGAGCCATCTCCGGGCCCCCTACCGGTACGACAGCACCGGACCCGGGGCGTTCGACTGCAGCGGGCTCATGTGGCGGGTGTTCCACGAGGCCGGGCTGGGCAGCAAGGTCAGCAGCACGAGCGCGCGCGCCATCTACCTGGCCTATCGCCGGCGGGGCCTCGCCTCGCGCCACGCCCCGCAGGTCGGCGACCTCGTGATCTGGGGCAACGGCAGCCATGTCGGGGTCTACATCGGCGGGGGTCGCGCGATCAGCGCCCTGATCCAGGGCGTCCGCGTCCACCGGGTCCACGCGATGTTCACCCCGTTCACGGCCTACCTCCACACCCACCTCGCCGGGATCGTCCGGCCGGCCTGGGAGCTCGATCTCGCCCGCCACCTCCACACGGTCCGGCACGCGACCCGCACCGTCGTGCTCCGGGCAGCGCCGGGCTCGGCGGCATCGGCCGTCGGCCGGATCCATGCCGGGGACCGGTTCGTCGTCCTCGCCCGGCACCCGGTGCACGGCCGCACCTGGCTCCAGGTGCTGACGTTCGGTGGCCGGTCCGGCTGGGTCCCGAAGAGCGCCACCGCGCGCTGACCCGATCACGCTGCGGGCCGCATGTCCGGGGGGCGTGCGGCACGCCGGAACGGGCCGGACCGACCCGGCCGTCGTGACTCATCGCCCTATCTGGTCGCGTTCACCGGGCCGACCATGAGGTCACTCGATCGGCCGTTCCGGACCGGCGAGCAGGGTCGACGTTAGACGGCCCGGGAGGCGACGATGTCCATGGATCTGCGCCACGGCGCCGAGGTCGAGCGCCGCTTCGTCGAGAGCGAGCACCGTGAGATGCTGCCCGGCATCGGCCGGATCGACGATGTCGCCGGATTGGCCGGCAGCCTGGCCGCGCCGGACCTCTCGGCCTCCCTGCGCAGCGTCCTCGACTGGCTCCACAAGTCGTTCCTGCCGCATTGCGACTGGGAGGACTCGTGGCTCTATCCCGAGCTCGACCGGATCGCCGGGACGCCCTGGGTGACCCGCTCGATGCGCTTCGACCACCGCCAGATCCGCGAGCTGATCGATCGGCTCGAGATCGACTGGGAGCTCCTCCGGCGCGAGCCGACGCACCGCCATCTCGGCGAGATCCGCGCCCGGCTGTACGCCCTCCACGCGCTCATCCACTGTCACGTGGAGCGCGAGGAACGGTTCCTCGTCCCGCTGCTGGACGCCACCGAGAGCCATTCGACGGCAGCCACCGTCTGACCTCTCGGCCGAGTGAGACCGGTCGGGGTCCGGCCGCGTTCGATCGGAGTCTGCCGCTGCTCGCGTCGTCGGCGCATGCCGGCGCGGTCGACCAATCGCCACCTAGCAGCGCGGGTAGTCGGAGATCGGCCCGCCGCGTTCGAGCGGCCCCGATCGACATCATGCAGCGCCCCCATTGCTCGCTGATGATACGAGGGACCCGGACCCGGCCGGGCACCACGCGGACCGAGACCGGACCCCGGCCGGGTCCCGGCACGCACCACGCGGACCGCTAGGTGGTGACGGAGAGTGGCCGACGGCCACGAACGAGGCCGTGGCCACGGCCGAACCGCGCCGGCCGACCGGCCTGCCGCACGGATGACCGGCGGCCCCCCGGCCCGGGCCGGGCGGCACTCATCAGCATCTGCGCATAGGTCGATGCTCGGGCCATGGACGACATCAACTCGCTCCAGGCCGAAGTGCTCAAGACGCTCGCCAGCCCGCGCCGGCTCGAGATCCTGCACCGGCTGGCCGACGGGCCGTGCGAGGTCGGCCGGCTGGCCGACGAGCTCGGGATGACCCAGCCCAACGCCTCCCAGCACCTGGCGCTGCTCCGCAGCGCGGGCGTGGTCGAGGCGGAGCGCGACGGACGTGAGGTCCGCTACCGCCTGGCCGACCCCGACGTCATGGTCGCCTGCTCGATCATGCGCGGCGTCCTCGAGCGGCGCATCCGCCGGCTCGCCGGGCTGCCCGACGACGCGCCGGCAACGCCGTCCTCAGGCCCCGCGGCGGGCGCCCGACGATCGGGTTCCGGCCAACCGGCCCGTGTCCGCAAGCACCCTGCCATCTCAATCGTCAGCTGAGGTCACCTGAACCATGGACGAGCCCCTGAACCTGGTCCTCTTCTCCGGCACCGACGATCGGCTCCAGGCCGCCTCCGTCCTTGCCGCCGGCGCCGCCGCGCTCGGCAAGCCGGTCAACGTCTTCCTCCAGTACTGGGCGCTCGACGCCTTCCGGGCGGACCGCATCGGCCGCGACCACGGGCTCGCCCCCGAGGCCGGCGACGAGGGTCGCCGTCAGGTCGACGCGCTCCGGACGGCCGGCCAGGCCAGCTGGGCCGACACGCTGCGGATGGCCAAGGAGCTCGGCTCGATCGACATCGAGGCGTGCTCGCTGTCCATGGACCTGCTCGGGCTCGAGCAGACGGATCTCGATCCGCTCGTCGACGGGGTCGAAGGCGTGACGGCCTTCTACCTGAACGCCGGCGAGGGCCAGGTCGTGTTCATTTGACCGCCGGAGCCGCGGTCACCACCGAAGGGAGTTGCCGACCATGACACCGATCGTCGAGATCGCCCAGACCGTCGACGCGCGCGGGCTGTCCTGCCCGCTGCCGATCGTCAAGACGGCCCAGGCCGTGAAGACCATGGCCTCCGGCCAGGCCCTCGAGGTTCTGGCGACCGACCCGGGTTCGATCAAGGACTTCGCCGCCTGGTCGAAGACGACCGCCAACGAGCTCCTCGAGTCCACTTCCGACGGGGCGGTCTACCGCTTCGTCATCCGCGTCCGCTGAGCGAAAGGAACGCACCATGACCATGATCGCGGAGGCGCCCGTTCGCGAGACGCCGATCCCCGAGCCGGTCCCGCAGGTCGTCCAGGAACCGGAGTCCAAGCTGCGCGACGTCCTGATCATCGACTACAGCGGTGATCTCGAGAAGGTCTGGGCGATGACGATCCTCGCCTCCACGTCGGCGGCGATGGGCGTCAAGACCCGCGTCTTCGTGACGTTCTGGGGCCTCCAGGCCTTCGTCAAGGACGAGCGCCGGATCACCGGCGACAACTGGATGCAGAAGATGCTGTCGGCCATGCAGCGACCCGGCATGAGCCATCGCAAGCTGTCGAAGATGAACTTCCTCGGGATGGGCCCCTGGATGATGGGCCGCCTGGCGAAGCAGTACCACGTCGCCAGCCCGAAGGAGCTGCTCGAGGCCGCCCAGCTCATGGGCGTCGAGTTCATCCCCTGCCAGATGACCATGGACATGTTCGGGCTCAAGCCCGAGGACATGATCGACGGCATGGCCGAGCCGGTCGGCGCGGCCACGGTCATCGGCCTGATGACCGAGGGCTCGGCTCCGCTGTTCATCTGAACGAACCGTCGGGCCTGCGCGTCCGACCCAGACCGAAAGGCATGGAACCCGCGATGACCGACACGCTCGAGATCCCCACGATCACCCGGACCATCGACGCCCGGGGCAGCTTCTGCCCGGGCCCGCTGATGGAGCTCATCCGGGCGATCCGCGAAGGCCAGGTCGGCGACGTGCTCGAGGTGCGCTCGTCCGACAAGGGCAGCCGGATCGACATCCCCAAGTGGATCGAGAAGGCCGGCCACCGGCTGATCTCCGTCGAGACCCGTGACGGGTACGACGCGATCATCGTCGAGAAGGTGCGGTAGCTCGATGGACCGGATCCTGATCCTCGGCGGCGGGGTTGGTGGCACGCTGACCGCCAACCTCCTGGTCAAGAAGCTCCGCGAGCGGATCGATCGCGGAGAGGTCGAGCTGACCGTCGTCGACCAGACCGGCAGCCACGTCTACCAGCCCGGGTTCATGTACATCGCCATGGGCGGCGAGCGCGCCGCGAACCTCAAGCGACCCGAGCGCTCGCTGCTCGACCGGCGCGTCCAGCTCATCGTGGGCGAGATCGCCACGGTCGACCCGACGTCGCGGATCGTCACGCTGACCGACGGCCTGCAGCTGCTCTACGACCAGCTCGTCCTCGCCACGGGGTCGCGGATCGTGCCCGAGTCGATCGAGCACTTCGACACCGAGGCGCAGCACTTCTACACCGCGGCGGCCGCCGCCAGGCTGCGCGACCGCCCTCGACGCGTTCACGGGCGGACGGATCGTCATCGGCATCGCCGGAATGCCGTACAAGTGCCCGCCCGCGCCGCTCGAGGTCGCCTTCCTCATCGAGGCCGAGCTCCGCGAGCGCGGCCTGCGCTCGAAGAGCGAGCTCCACTTCTGCTCGCCGATCGGGCGCGCGTTCACGATCGAATCGGTCAGCGAGATGGCCACCCCGATCCTGGAGCAGAAGGGGATCGAGCTCCACACGTTCTTCAACGTCGAGGCGATCGACCCGGAGCGGAAGGTCGTCCTCAGCCTGGAGGGCGAGGAGCTGCCCTACGACCTGCTCATCCTCGTCCCGCCGCACAAGGGCCAGCAGTACCTCATCGACTCGGGTCTCGCCCCGGCGCCCGGCGGCTGGCTGCCGACCGACCGGAACACGCTCCAGGTCGGCGGTCACGAGGACATCTTCGCCCTCGGCGATGCAACCGACCTGCCGCTCTCGAAGGCCGGGTCGACGGCCCACTTCGAGGCGCCCGTCGTCGCCGAGCGGATCGCGGCGGCGGTCGAGGGTCGCGAGCCGGCCGGCAAGCACGTCGACTACCAGGGCAAGGTGATGTGCTTCTTCGAGATCGGCGACGGCAAGGGCACCTTGCTGCAGTTCGACTACGACCACCCGCCGAAGCCACCGAAGCCGAACCGGCTGTGGCACCTCGGCAAGATCGTCTTCAACAAGACCTACTGGCACACCGTTCCAAAGGGTCGCGTCTAGTTCGCCGGCGCGATCTCCTGGCCGCCGGTTCACCCGGCGGCCGCGCCGATTCCCGGCCGGCTCCGGCAGGGGTTCTGGCCGCGCGCGGGCCGCTAGACTCGGCGCGTGACCGGCCACGTCTTCCACCGCTCGCTCGATCCGGATCCCCCGGTCGCCGTCCGTGCCGAGGGGTCGACGATCTGGGACGCCGCCGGTCGCGCCTACCTGGACGCGGCGGGCGGGGCGATCGTCGTCAACGTGGGTCACGGCCGTCGCTCGGTCGCCGAGGCCATGGCCGAGCAGGCCGGCCGGCTCGCCTACGCCCACGGCAGCGCCTTCACGAGCGAGCCGCTCGAGGCCTACGCGGCCGAGCTCGGCCCGCACCTGCCGCTCGACGACCCGGCGATCTACCCGGTGTCCGGCGGCTCCGAGGCGATCGAGACGGCGCTCAAGCTTGCCCGCGCCTACCACCTCGCGCGCGGGGAGCCCGATCGGCTCGTCGTGTTCAGCCGGTGGGGGAGCTACCACGGCAACACGATCGGGGCGCTCGACCTGTCGGGACGCAAGCCGCTCCGCCGGCCGTACGAGGGCTGGCTGGGCCGGTTCCGCCACCTGAGCGCCGCCTACCCGTACCGAGCCGGTCAGCCCGGGGCGAACGCGCTGGGGGACGCGACCGAGCTCGCCGTGGAGCTCGAGCGGGCGATCGACGCCGCGGGGCCCGGGACGGTGGCGGCGTTCGTCGGCGAGCCGATCGTGGGCGCCACGCTCGCCGCCGCGGTCCCGCCCGACGACTACTGGCCGGCGATCGCCGAGGTCTGCCGCCAGCACGGCGTCCTGCTCATCGCCGACGAGGTGATGACCGGGTTCGGGCGCACCGGGCGCTGGTTCGGGCTCGACCACTGGGGCGTCCGGCCAGACATCCTCGTGGCGGCCAAGGGCGCGACTTCGGGCTACTGGCCGTTCGGGTTCGTCGCCGCCTCGGCCGCCGTGTACGACGCCGTGACGGCGCCCGGGGCCGGGTTCGTCCACGGCTTCACGTACAGCCACCACGCGGTCGGCGCGGCCGTCGCCCGCGAGGTGCTCCGGATCCTGGAGGCCGAGTCGCTCGTCGAGGCCGCGGCGGAACGGGGCGCCCGGCTCCGCGACCTGCTCGACGAGCGGCTGGCCGAGCATCCCAACGTCGGCGAGATCCGCGGCCGCGGGCTGCTCATCGGGCTCGAGCTCGTCGCCGACCGGTCGACCCGCGAGCCCTTCCCGCGGGCCGACCGGCTCACCGAGCGGGTCGTCCGGGCCGCCCGGGCCGACGGGCTGCTGCTGTACAGCGGGACCGGGCTCGCCAACGGCGTCGACGGCGACTCGATCCTCCTCGGACCGCCGTTCGTCGTCACGGACGACGAGCTCGAGCGGATCGCCCGCGGGCTGGCCGGCGCGCTCGACGCCGCGCTGGCGGGGCGCGCCGACGCTAGCGGCGGACCGCCCGGGTGAGGATGACCAGCCCGAGCAGGATCAGGACCAGCGGCCCGAGCAGGTCACCGAGCGTCGGCGCACCGGGAAACAGCCGGCCGGCGATCTCCGAGCCGCCGGCGAGGGCGAGGATCGCGCCGACGACCAGCTGCCAGCCCCAGGTGTGGCGGCCGACCCAGCGGACGACCGCGACGCCGAGCAGCCCGACGCCGAACAGGAACGTGCCGTAGCCGCCGCCGGCCGGGAGCGCGCCGAGGTCGACGAGCAGCCCGGGCAGGCTGTAGGCCGTGATCAGCAGGCCCGGGTAGAGCCCCCAGCCGCGCCCGGTCGCCCACGACGCGAGGAGCGCGACCCCGAGGGCCGTGGTCAGCGCCGAGCCGAGGATGTGGGCGTCCGGGTAGGCCGTGCCGAGGAGCAGGATCCCGCCGAACACGACGAGGAACACGCCGATCCAGGGCAGGCCCCGGCGGACGTCCTCGTCGCCCCAGGTCCAGGTCCGCGAGTCGAACCGGAACGAGTCCCGGTCGAACGACGGGCCGGTCTCCTGGACCTCGCCGTGGAGGACCGGCGGCGGCTCGCCCGGCGGTGGCCCGCCGGTCATCCGGTCACGCCCTCGAGGGTCGGCCGGGATCCCGGCGCCGGCGGCTCACCGGGCTCGTCCTCCACGTGGTCGAAGCCGAGCCGGTCGGCGAACCGCTTGAGCGGACCCGGGGCCCACCAGTTCCAGTCGCCGAGCAGGCGCATCGTAGCCGGCACGAGCAGGACCCGGATGACCGTCGCGTCGAGGAGGACGGCGATGGCCATCCCGACCCCGATGCTCTTGATCGTGATGATGTCGGCCAGGGCGAACGCCGCGAACACCGAGACCATGATCAGGGCCGCCCCGGTGATGACGCCGGCGGTCCGGGTGAGCCCTTCGGCGACGGAGGCGGTGTTGTCGCCCGTCCGCCGGTACGCCTCCTGGATGCGCGACAGGAGGAGCACCTCGTAGTCCATCGACAGCCCGAAGATCACGCTGAACATGATGATCGGGTTGCCGGCGATCGTGTAGCCGAGCGGCGTGAAGTTGAGGGCGTCGCTGAAGTGGCCCTCCTGGAAGATCCAGACGAGCGCCCCGAAGCTCGCGCTGATCGACAGCAGGGTCATGACCACCGCCTTGATCGGGATCGCGATCGACCCGAACAGGAGGAACAGGACGAACGCGCTGGCGACCAGGGTGAGCCCGATCGCGTAGGGCATCCGCTCGGCCTGCGACTGCAGGAAGTCGTAGCCGGCCGCCGCCTGGCCGCCGATCGCGACGGTCGCCCCGCCGCCGGCGCTGACGGCGCGGATGTCCTTCGTCATCGAGGTCGCGGTCGGGGTGGCGGCGTCGAGCGGGCTGATCGCGTCGAAGCGGACCGTCGAGCCGCGGACGTACGCCTTCTGGAGCGCCTCGAGCGCGGCCGCGACCTGCGGCGGCCGCTGCGCCGCCGGCAGGGCGTACAGCGCCGCGACCTGCTCCGCGGTCATCGCCCGGCCGGTCGCCGGGTCGGTGAGCACGTACGCCCCCTCGACGTGGTCGATCCCGGGGACGGCCCCGAGCGCCGCCGCATAGCGGGCCAGGACCAGCGCGTTGTCGGGCGTCGTCGGATCGCCGGGGACCGTGACGAGGGCCACGATCGGGCTCGTCTCGCCCTTCGGGAACTCGGTCTGGATCGCGACGTAGGCGTCGCGGCTCTCGAGACCGGCCGGGTAGGCGGACGCGTCCGGCACGCCCTGCAGGAGGCGGAAGAACGGCGAGCCGAGGACGAACAGGAAGGCCAGCGTCGGGATGAGGACGAGCACCGGGTGGCGCATGACCTGGCGGGCGACGCGACCCCACCAGCCGTCGAGCTGGCTGCGCGGCGGCCCGATCCGCCGGCCGAGCAGGCCGCGCAGGCTCAGCGCGTTGACCCGCGGCCCGAGCATGCCGAGCATCGCCGGCAGGAAGGTCAACGCGAAGAACAGGGTGCTGGCGACGACGAGGCCGCCGGCGATCCCGATCGAGGCGATCGCCGAGGCGCGGAAGAGGAGCAGCCCCGACAGGCCGATCACGACGGCGAAGCCGGAGAACGTGACCGCCTTGCCGCTCGTGGCGACCGCCTTCTCGACCGCCTCCTCGACCGTCCGCCCGCGAGCGAGCTCCTCGCGGAACCGGCTCACGACGAACAGCGAGTAGTCGATCGACAGGGCGAGCCCGAGCATCGTCGCGATGTTCAGCACGTAGATGCTCATCTGGACCTGCTGGCTCACGAAGTAGATCAGGCCGAGCGTCGTCGGGATCGCCAGCCCGGCGATCAGGAGCGGCATGAACGCCGCCGCGACCGTGGCGAAGACGAACAGGAGGATGAGCGCGGCAAATGGCAGCGAGACGGTCTCGGCACGCTGCAGGTCGGTCTCGGACTGGGCCGCCGAATCCTTCGTCAGTGGGGCGTAGCCGGTGAGCTGGGTGGTGTAGCCCGCCGGCGGCTGGATCTTCGCCCGGAGCTGGTCGACCAGCCCGACCGAGCCCTCGTCGGTGGCGTTGAGCTGGACGACGACGTAGGCCGCGCTGCGGTCCGTGCTGATGAACCGCGTGTCGTGCGTCTCGGCGTACCCGACGACGCCGGCAACGTTCGGGTCGCTGCGGAGCGGGGCGACCGTCTGCGCGATCGCCGCCTGGTAGGCCGGGGACGTCGCGTCGCTCGACGCCGTCGAGCGGAAGAGGACGATCAGGCTGCTCCGCCCGACGCCGAACTCGCGGGCGAGCGTGTCGTCCACCCGGGCCGACTCCGACGACGTGTCGAGCCAGCCGCCCGAGCTGAGGTGGCTCGACGCCTGCAGCCCGAACGCCCCGAGGACGACGGCGACGGCGACGGCCATGACCACGACCGGCCGGCGGAAGCGGTAGACGAAGGCTCCCCAGCGAGTGAACATCGGATGGTCCTTCCAGGTCCGGGACGCGGCGCCGAGGGCGGCCGCACGGCGGACGGCTACCATAAAGAACCGCGGTTCTCCTTGTCAACCGACGATCGCCTTGACCTGATCGTGCACGTCTGACTACACTCCAAGGGAACGTTCGTTCTCCAAGGGAGCCGCGATGCCCAGGGTCAGCGCTGCCCACGAGCAGCAGGTCCGTGACCGGATCGTCCGCGCCGCCATCGGCGTGTTCAGCGAGCGCGGCTATCACCGGGCCACGATCCAGGACGTGGTGCGCGCGAGCGGCCTGTCGGTCGGCGCGATCTACACCCACTTCTCGGGCAAGGACGAGCTGTTCCTCGCGTCGTGCTCGCTGTCGATGGACCGCGGCTTCGACGAGCTCGGCGCGCGGCTGGCTCGCGGCGGGTCGACCGCGGAGCGGCTGGCGATCGCCATCGGCTTCTTCATCGACTCGGTGGACACCGGCGACCCGGAGGAGCCCGGCGAGGCGACCTACCTCGTCCAGGCCTGGGCGGAGGCCGGCCAGGCACCGACCGTCCGGGAGACCCTGATCCGGCGGCGCGAGAAGATCGGCGCCGTCGGCCAGCTCCTCCTGCGCGACGGGATGGCCCGCGGCGAGCTGCCGGCCTGGCTCGATGTCGAGGCCGTCGCCCTCGGCTACAGCGCGCTGCTTGACGGCCTCGTGCTCCAGCGCGTCGAGGACGGCGCGTCGTGGCGGCGCGCCGACGCCGAGCGCCGGGCGTTCGCCCTCCTCGATCTCCTCCTCGGCGCGGCCGTGCTCCCCGAGCGACCCCGGATCGCGCCGCCGCCGCGCGAGCCGTTCCGCTTCGTGCCCGCGACCCCGGGCGAGGCTGACATCGCCTCGTAGGCCGGCCGCGCAGCCCCGATAATCGGACCATGCCCGAGGTCCAGACCGTCAGCGGCCGCGTCCCGTCCGACGCGCTCGGGTTCGTCCTGCCCCACGAGCACACCGGGATCGCGCTGTGGCACGTGCCCGACCGCTGGGACTACTGGGAGCTGACCGTCGACGACGCTGTCGTCCTGCCCGAGCTCCAGGCGTTCCGGGCGGCCGGCGGCGGGACGCTCGTCGACCTGACCCTGCCCGGGGTCGGGCGCGACCCGGAGCGCCTGCGCCGCTACGCCGAGGCGACCGGCCTGAACGTCGTGATGGGCTGCGGCTGGTACCGCACGGCCTACTACCCGGCCGAAGCGCGCGTCGACCGGCGGACCGCCGACGACCTGGCCGAGGAGCTCGTCCGCGAGTTCGAGTACGGCGTCGCCGGGACCGGGATCCGGCCCGGGATCATCGGCGAGATCGGGACGGACAAGCCGTGGCTGAGCGCCCAGGAGGAGCGGGTCCACCGGGCCTGCGCCCGGGCCGCGCGGCGAACCGGCATGGCGATCACGACTCACGCCGTGCTGTCGCCCGTCGGTCTCGACCAGCTCCGCGTCTTCGAGGAGGAGGGCCTGGATCCGGCCCGCGTCGTGATCGGGCACGCCGACTCGTACCCGGTCCTCGACCACTACCTGGAGATCGTCCGGCGCGGCGCCAACCTCGAGTTCGACTTCCTCGGGATGAGCTTCACGGTCATGGAGCGGCACGGCGAGGCGCGCACGATCGACCTGCTCGGCGAGCTCGTCGCCCGCGGCCACGCCGACCGGATCCTGCTCAGCCAGGACGTCTGCCACAACGCGCAGCTCAAGGCCTACGGCGGGAACGGCTACGTGTATCTCCACGAGCAGTTCCTGCCACGACTCCGCGATGCCGGGTTCGACGAGGCGACGATCCGGACGCTGACGGTCGACAACCCGGCCCGGATCCTGACGCTCGCAGCCAGGGGGTGACCGCGGCCCGCCGCTGGCCTATCCCTCCAGGGACGCCTCGACCGACAGGGCGACGTTGCCCTTGAGCGCCTGCGAGATCGGGCACCCGTCGCGGGTCGCCTCGGCCGCGGCGCGGAACCCGGCGGCGTCGATCCCCGGCACCCGGCCGCGGACCGTCAGCGCGCTCGACACGACCCGCCAGCCGGCGTCGGTCTTGTCGAACGTCACCGCCGCCGTGACGGTCAGCCGCTCGGGTGGCGTGCCGCCCCGTCCCAGTGCGCCCGACAGCGCCATCTCGAAGCAGGCGGCGTGGGCGGCCGCCAGGAGCTCCTCGGGGCTCGTCTTGCCCTCGGGCGCCTCGGTCCGGGCGGCCCAGCTGACGGGAAGGTCGCGGAACGATCCGCTGGACGTCGCGCTGACGGTGCCCCGGCCGGAGGCCAGGTCGCCCTCCCAGGCGGCTTCGGCGGTGCGGATGGCGGTCATGGTCGTGCCTCCGTGCTGGTCCGCTCGCGGATCGCCGCGACGAACGGGCGATGGGCGTGGGTCCGAGGGAAGGCGTATCGCGCCACTCCCCCGAACCGGCCGTGGGCGACCAGGGCGGCCGTGAACGCGTCCGCGAACTCGGGCTGCGCCAGCGGGTCGAACCCAGTCTCCCACCACAGGCCCAGGACGCGCAGGACGCCCGCCTTCCGGTCGATTCGCAGCTCGGTCCGTCCGACGAGCCGGTCCCCGTACAGGATCGGCAGGACGTAGTAGCCCCAGCGTCGCTTCGGCTCCGGGACGTAGACCTCCCAGACGTAGTCGAAGCCGTGGAGGGCGCGCAGGAAGTCGCGGTCCCAGACGTACGGGTCGAGCGGCGCGAGGAAGGCGACGCCG
Organism: uncultured Chloroflexia bacterium; assembly: GCA_963813705.1. Lineage (GTDB taxonomy): Bacteria > Chloroflexota > Limnocylindria > Limnocylindrales > CSP1-4 > Chersky-267. The sequence continues at coordinate 935,290 of CAWFAH010000010.1, read as the reverse complement.
GGATCGTGGCCGCCGGGCCGCCCGACCGCCCAGTCAGCCCGGCCGGTCCCGTCCGCCGCGCCGTGTCCGTTGCGGCGGTCCGTTTCGGCGACGACCTCCTCCTCGGCCTGGGCGAGGATCGGCAGCTCGGCGGTGAGCAGGAACCGTGGCCCCTTGAACCCGTCGATCGCGACCGGCGTGAGGACCCCGGCCTCGGCGAGCTCGGCGTGGAGCACCTTCCGGGCCGCGCTCTTGAGCGGCAGCCCGCCCTCCATCCCGATCTCGACGCGCGGCATCGTTCCCAGCCAGATCTCGGCGCTCCCCGAGGGGCCGAGCAGGCCGTGGGCCCGGTAGCGCGACAGCAGCTTGTGGCGGAACGCGTCCCGGACCGGCTCGCGCCGGGCGAGGAGGTCGGCCGGGAAGAGCCGCTCGGCCAGGTCGTAGACGCGCCGGTTGCCGTCGCGCCGGCGGAGGGCGAGGATGCCCGCTTCGGCGAGCGCCTCGAGGATCGCCCGGACCTGGTTCGTCGGGCGCCAGTACCAGTCGATGCTCGCTCGCGTCTCGACGTCCGTGGCGCTCAGCGGTCCGTCGCGCCGGATGCGCCCGAGGAGCTCCTCGACGAGCGGGGCGTGCTCGTCGAAGGTGCCGCCCTCGTGGTCGACCCGCTGGCGGTCCCAGGTCACCCGGAACCACGGCAGCTCGGCCGTCGGGACCAGGCTGAGCCCCTTGTTGTAGGTCTCGTACAGCCGTCGCTCCTCGTACAGCAGCGCGTCCGTCCACGCGCGGCGGTAGCCCGCGATCCGGGCGAGGAGCACGAGGTCGTGGTTCCGGCCGGCCACGTCGAGCGGATCGAACTGGAGCGACCCGAGCCGATCGACCACCGCCAGGACGCTCTCCGGCCGGGCCGGCAGCGAGCGCGGCGGGGCAAGCAGGTGGCGGAGGGCGAAGAAGCGGCGGGCGACGCGCAGGCTGATGGAGATCGGCTCGGTCACCGGCCCGATGGTAGCCGCCACGATGGTCAGGGACTGTCAGGAATTGGTCCGGCTGCGAGATTCGTCGTGACCGGATAGAGTTCGCTCGGACCAAACCGTTCGTAAGAGCCGAATGATCAGATGACACCGAATGACAGCCCGGACCGCGCCACGCTGCTGGCGAACGTGATGACTGGCTTCGACGCGTTCATGCAGCGCATGGCCGCAACCCATGCCCCGGAGTTCACCGAAGTCGGCATGACGATGTCCCAGGCCAAGGTCCTCTACCTCGTCCAGGCGTCCACGCCACTCGGGATGTCCGAGCTGGCAGCCCGGCTCGGGGTGACGGTGTCGACGGCCAGCGGCCTCGTCGAGCGGCTCGTCGAGGCGGGCCTGGTCGACCGCCGCGACGACCCTGCCGACCGCCGCCAGGTCCTCCTGACCATGACCGACGTCGGGGCCGCCAGCCTCGATCGGATGCGCGAGCTGAACGCCGGGCACATGCGAGCGATGCTCGACCGCGTGGCGACCGCGGACCTGGCCACGGTCGACCGCTCGATCCGCATCCTGACCAAAGCCGTCACCGAGATGGCCGTCCCCGCCCCCGCGTCCGCCACGGCTCCGACCGCGGCCACATCGAAGGAGCCCTCATGAGTCGCCTGTCCGAGCTGGCCGTCGCCAAGCGCAGCGTCACCCTCCTGCTGGCGTTCGGCCTGTTCCTGGCCGGGATCTCCGCGTGGGGCAGTCTCCAGCAGGAGCTCCTGCCGAACATCGACTTTCCCGTCGTCACGGTCGTGGCGACCTACCCAGGGGTCGGTGCCGAGGACGTCGCAGACCAGGTGGCAAAGCCGATCGAGCGGTCGGTCGGCGGCGTCGCCCGGCTCGAGAGCCTCCAATCGACGTCGGCCGACTCGATCGCCCTGGTCGTCGCGCAGTTCAGCTTCGGAACCGACGTCAAGGAGGCCGTGGCCACGATCCAGGAGAACCTCTCCCGGGCCGGCTTGCCGGCGAACGTCACGCCCGACGTGTCGGCGTTCAACATCAACTCGTCGCCGGTGGTCGTGGCCTCGATCGCGGCGACGAGCCAGGACGGACTGACGGCCGCCGCGGACATCGCCCGGAGCGAGATCGTCCCGGCCGTCCAGTCGGTCGAGGGCGTCGCGCAGGCCGACCTGACCGGCGGTCTGGAGCAGCAGGTCGTGATCACCCTCGACCCGGCGAAGCTTGCCGCCGCCAACGTCTCGAGCCAGCAGGTCGTCCAGCTCCTCCAGGCCAACAACCTGACCGTCCCGTCCGGCCAGATCTCGGCCGGGGCGAGCCGAATCCCGGTCTCGACGAACGGCACATTCCGTTCCGTCCAGGACCTCGAGGCCCTCGTCGTCGGGTTCCGCGTCCCGTCGTCGACGGGGACCGGTTCGCCGGCCGCGAGCGGGAGCCCCGGCGCGGGCGCGTCGTCCGCTCCCCAGCCATCCGCGGCGCCGACTGTCCCGACTCCGGTTCGGCTGAGCGACGTCGCGACCGTCGAGCAGGCCGGTGTGGCGAGCACCGGCTTCGCCCGGACGAACGGCCAGCCGGCGCTCACCCTGACGGTCACGAAGACGTCGTCGGCGAACACGGTCGAGGTGGCCGATGCCGTCCAGGCCAAGCTGGCGGAGGTCGCCGCCGCCCACCAGGGGCAGGTGACGGTCACCACGGTGTCCGACCAGTCGACCTTCATCAAGGAGTCGCAGGACGGCCTGCTGCGCGAGGGCGGTCTGGGCGCGATCTTCGCCGTGGCGACGATCTTCCTGTTCCTGGGCAGCCTCCGCTCCACGCTCGTTGCGGCGATCAGCATCCCGCTGTCGATCCTGACCGCCCTCGTCGTCATGCAGCTGACCGGGATCAGCCTGAACATCATGACCCTGGGCGGCCTGGCCGTCGCCGTCGGGCGAGTGGTCGACGACGCGATCGTGGTGCTCGAGAACATCTATCGCCACCGTTCGCTCGGCGAGGACCGGCTGACGGCGGTGACGCGCGGGCCACGGGAGGTGGCCGGGGCGATCACGGCCAGCACGCTGACGACCGTTGCCGTCTTCCTGCCGCTCGGCTTCGTCGGCGGCCTGGTGAGCCAGTTCTTCCTGCCCTTCGCCCTCACCGTGACGTTCGCCCTGCTGGCCTCCCTGATCTGTGCCCTGACCGTCGTCCCGGTCCTCGCCTTCCTGTTCATCGGGCGAGTCTCGGTGAGCGTCGACGAGACCGGCGAGCCGAAGCGCTCGATCTGGGTCCACGCCTACGTGCCCTTGATCACGGCGGCCCTCCGCAACCGGCGCACCCAATGGGCCGTCCTCGCGGTCGCCGGCATCCTCTTCGTCGCCTCCGCTGCCCTCGTGCCGAGCCTGCCGACGCAGTTCATCAACGCCGGCTCGGAGAAGATCCTGGCCGTGACCGTGGCGCCGCCGACGGGGACCGACTCCAAGGCGGTCCTCGACCAGGCGGTCAAGGCGGAAGCGATCCTCCGTGCCCGGCCCGAGGTGGAGCTCGTCCAGACAACCGTCCCGGGCGAAGGAGCCACGGGCTTCGCGACCCTCCTCGCGGCGTTCAGCGGCCGGCCGGCAAACAGCGCGACGATCACCGTCCGGCTCGTCCCGACGACCGACCTCGCCACCGAGACCACGGCGCTCGACGAGGCGCTGGCACCGGTCGGCACGGACGGCTACGAGATCCATATCAGCGAAGCGGCCGGGTTCACCTCCAACAACCTCAACGTCATCGTCAGCGGCGCCGACCCGACCCAGGTCCAGCACGCCAGCGACGCCGTGATCGCCGAGCTCGCCAAGCGGACCGACCTCGGCAACCTGCGGAGCGATGCTGCGAAGGCGAACACGCAGGTCCAGGTCACGGTCGACCCGAACAAGGCGATCGCGGCCGGCTCCACGGCCGCCCAGATCGCCGCCGAGGTGCGCAGCGCGCTCTCGCCGACGACGGCGACGACGGTGTCGCTCGACGGCGGCGAGACGGCCGCGGTGGTCGTCCAGCTCGATCCGGCGGCGACCACCTCGCTCGACGACCTCAAGGCCCTCCCCGTCGGGACGGCGCGCAAGGTCCCCCTCGGCAGCATCGCCTCGGTCGACCAGGTCGAGGCCCAGGGAAGCATCACCCGGATCGACCAGGCGCCCGCCGCCTCGATCACCGCCCAGATCACGAGCAAGGACACCGGGGCCGTGAGCCTGGCGGTCCAGAAGTCGATCGACAGCCTGACCGCGTCGGGAGCCATCCCGGCCGGCGTCGACGTCCGCCTCGCCGGGGTGACCCAGCAGCAGAGCGAGGCGTTCGGCGGGCTGTTCGCGTCGATGGGCGTCGCGATCCTGCTCGTCTACGTGATGATGGTCCTCTTCTTCAACAGCCTCGTCACCCCGTTCATCATCCTGTTCAGCCTTCCGCTGGCGACCATCGGCGCCTTCATCGCGCTGTTCGTCACGGGCCGGCCGATCGGGGTGAGCGCGCTGATCGGCATGCTGATGCTGATCGGGATCGTGGTCACCAACGCGATCGTGCTGCTCGACCTGGTCGAGCGGCTCCGCTCGCGCGGGTACTCGACCCACGACGCCCTGATCGAGGGCGGCAAGACCCGTGTGCGGCCGATCCTCATGACCGCGATCGCGACCATCCTCGCCCTGATCCCGCTGGCGGCCGGGTTCAACGAGGGCTCGATCATCGCGGCGGAGCTCGGAACGGTCGTCATCGGTGGACTGTTCACCTCGACGTTCCTGACCCTGCTCGTCATCCCGGTGCTCTACTCGCTCGTCGACGGGCTCAAGCGACGGGTCCAGGCGAGGACGGCGGAGTCGCTCCCGGGCTCGGTCGAGGGAACGCCGGCCTGAACCGGGCAGCGGCGACCGGCAGACCGGCCCGCCTCCGCGGGTTGTCCCGGCATGGTCGCGGGCGCTAGCATCCCCTCGACCGCTGAGGGAGGTTGCTCGTCATGACCCTGGAGACGCTCGTCGTCGGGCTCGTCGCCCTGCTCATCGGAGCCGGGCTCGTCGTCGCCGGCTACCGGTTCTTCCTGATCCTGCTCCCGATCTTCGGGTTCGTCGCCGGCTTCTACGTCGGCTCGGCCGCGGTGACGGCCCTGTTCGGCGATGGGTTCCTGAGCACGGTGACCGGCTGGGTCGTCGGCCTGGTCGGGGGCGTGGCCTTCGGGCTGCTCGCCTACTTCTTCTTCATCATCGACGTCATCATCCTGTGCGGCGCCGTGGGCGCCGCGCTCGGGGCCGCGCTGATGAACGCGATCGGACTCGGCGGCGGCATCCTCGAGTTCATCGTCGCCGCCGGGGCGGCCATCGTCCTGGCGATCGCCGGGGTCCTCCTGGCGGTCCCGAAGTACCTGGTGATCGTGCTCACGGCGGTGATCGGGGCGGCCACGGCGGTCGCCGGGGTGCTGCTCATCTTCGGCACGATCAAGCTGTCCGACCTCGAGCAGGGCCCGGTCGACGCGATCGTCAAGCAGTCGACGCTGTGGATCCTCGTCTTCGTCGTCGTCGCGATCGCCGGGATCCTGGCCCAGGTCCGGTCGACCCCGACCTACGTGCTCGACCCGGAGGGCGCCCGCTTCGGCTGACGACGCCGGCCGGTCGGAGGCCCGTCAGGCGCCGGCCTCGGCGGCTGTCTCGGTGCCGTCGGCCGATTCGCCCAGGAGCGGCTCGAGCCCGACCTCGAAGAGGACGAGCAGCGCCCCGATCACGACGACCGGCTCCCAGCCGACGGCGATGATCGCCAGCCAGGCGGCCGCGACGGCGATCCCGGACAGCCGGAGCAGCCGCAGGTTCGCACGGGCCCAGGTCCGGGCCACCACGGTCGCCGGCACCGCCGCGGCCGCACCACCCGCCGCCGCTCCGCCGGCGCGGTCCGAGGCCGACGCGGCCATCGCCTTGGCGGCGCCGGTCCCCGCGGCCGTCTTCTGGCGCACCACCGAGCCGGTCGACCCGGCGAGCTCGCGGATCTGCTCCCGCCGTCCGATCAGCCAGGCCACGATCGCGACCGCCGCGCCGATCGCCGTGACGATCACCATCAGCCCGAACAGGTCGTTGAGCACGGTGTCGAACAGGCCGCGGGCGATCACCGCCCCGTCGGCGTTGGCCACCGAGTCGACGATCGCGTTCTCGAGCCCGCGCAGGCCGGCCCGGGCGACGAGGAGCGCGATCACTGCCCCGACCCCGAGGAGGATCACCGCCCGGCGCCGGTCACGGGCGATGTATGCCGCGGCGACGAACAGCAGGATCGTGACCACGATCGCCACGATCACCAGGAGGTCGAACACGCGAACCGCGGTCTGGGCGGCCTCGAGTCGGTCGGCCTGGACCAGGGCGATCGTCCCGAAGTCCGCCGGGAGGGTGATCCCGAGCGCCGACTGGAGCGCCGTCCGCGCCACGCTGGGGGTCGACGAGGCCGACAGCTCGGGCAGCGTGACCGAAGCCGGGATCACGCCCTCGGCCTGGAGCGTCGCCAGCGCGCCGTTGACGAGCGGGAACACGTTGAGCGTCACCACCCCGTTGTCGATCGTGATGACCGTCGAATCACCGCGCAGGATGGCCACGATCTGCTGGTGGGCGAACCGGGTCGACTGCTCCCACGCCCGCTGGAAGCCCTCGGTCTGCATCAGGTTGGCGAGCCCGACCTGGAGGCGGTCCTCGACCGAACCGGCGATCGGCCCGGCAAGGAGCTTGGCGTTGCCCGGCAGGGCGGTCGCCAGCCGGCCCTCGACGTCGAGCGCGACGACGACCTGCTGGCTCACCCGGTGGCTCAGCGAGTCGATGACCGCCGGGTCCTCCACGACGGCCGACGTCAGGGCGACGAACCGATCGGTGTTGAGGGCGACCTGGTGGATCCAGCCGATCGTCGTGGTGGCGACCAGGGCGACACAGGCGAGCAGGCCGAGGACGACGGCCGCGATCGCCCTGGCTCTCGGGCGCCGTCGCCGCGGCGCCACGGGTGCGGCGGATGGCTGCTCGATGTCCGGCATGACGGGGCTCCTTAGCTCGCGCGGATCTCGCGGATGTTGTCGATCAGGGTGAGGACCGCGACGCCGACGATCGCGAGCACCACGATCACGACGGCATACGTCACGGCGAGGATCACCGCGCCGAGCAGGGCGAGCACGAGCGTGATCCGGAGGAGCAGGTCGACCAGGCGACGGCGGAAGGCCGCCTCGAGCACGAGGTAGCCGCCGACGGCGAGCACGATGCCGGCCCAGATCGGCAGATGGACGACGAAGAGCAGGGCGATGAGGGCGATCATCCCGAGCCCCACGCTCACGGCCGACCAGAACTCGACCAGGCGGCCGTAATGCTGGTCGCCGGTCGTCTGGGGGTGGTGGTCGTGGTGGAGGTGGGCCCGCGGGTCACCCCGCTCGCCGGCGAGGGCGGCGGCGCGACGATGGTCGAGGGCGGCCCGCTCGTCGTCGAGCTCGACCCGCCCGGCGCGGAGCCGCGCGAGCTCGGCCTCCTCGGCCGCCAGCTCGGCGGCCCGTCGCTCGTGGGCCTTGACGAGCGCCCCGTCGGCCGCCAGCGCCTTGACGGCCTGGTCGCGGCCGGTGATCCCGTCGGCCGCCGTGGCGATCTCGGCGTCGAGCTTTGCGGCCTCGTCGTCGAGCTCGGCGCGCCGGTCGTCGATCGCGCCGACGACCGCGAACGGCGGCGCCACCTTGTCGAGGCCGAGGAACCCGATCGGGTCGTTCCACGACGGCCGGACGGACCCGGTCCGGGTGTACTTGAGACCGGCCGGCGCCCGCTCCCCGGCAAAGCGGTCGCGCGTGTCGAGGCCCCACAGGCCGCGGTAGCCGTCGACCCACGGGACGTCGTCGTCGACCTCGACGACCGACCATTCGGACGTCTGCCCGGGACCGATCGCCCGGCCGTCGCCGCGCGCGTAGTCGATGAACGGGATGCTCAGCGCCGCTTCGACCCGTGCCCCGAGGTCACCCGGGTCGCCCTGGCGGAGCGTGTCGCGCCAGACGTGACGGAGACCGTCGAACAGCCCGCGGAGCCCCCGGAACGCTGGCAGGGGAACCGTCGTGATGTACTCCCCGGCCTCGAAGTACGCCGCGTGCGAGCCGGCCCCGGCGTGGATGACCGGATGGTCCCCGACGAGGGTGATGAACGGGTCGTCCCAGCGCCGGCGGAGCTCGTCGCCCGAGTAGTCATGGGCCGCGCAGCCGAACCAGATCGGGCGCGGACCCTCCGGCGCGTCCTCGAGCACGACGAAGGCCTGCTCGAGATCGGCCTCGTGGTCGTTCGCGCCTGCGAAGGTCGATCGCCAGTCGTTCATGAAGTAGAAGTACAGGTAGTGGAGGACGATCCAGCCGCCCCGCCGGACGACCCGTCCGTGGTAGACGTAGCGCGGGTCACGCGCCCGGGCGGCCTCGTACTTGACCGACGCCGCCGCGGCCGTCCCGCCAGGGACCGTTCCGCGGAGGAGGAGCGAGGCGTTGAATCCGGCGTCGACCAGCCGGGCGAAGAGCCCGACCCGAGCCAGCCGTCCGGGCGCCCGGAAGACGGGGTGGTCGGGTCGTCGTGACCACTGGGCGAGCGCCAGGCCACCGAGCGGCTCCTGGACCAGCCGCAGGAACAGCGTCTCCCCGGGCGGGGCGACCTGGCGGGCGAGCGTCGCGGCATCGAGCTCGCCCCGCGGGATGAGCAGCCGGGCGTGACCGGCGGCGGTCCCCACCAGGAGGTCGCATTCGGCCAGGTACGGCTCGACGGCGGTCGGGAAGAACAGCTCCCCCTCGGTGTACTGGATCACCGGCTCGTAGGCGCGCAGGAGCTCGAGGTCGGACGTCATTCGCCCTCCGCTCCGCGTGGCGTCGGGGCCCGCTCGGCCGGGTTATCGCGGCCGAACACGGCCCGCACCGCCGGCTGGTTGAGGTAGAGGACGACGACGACGAGAATCCCGAGCCGGAGGTCGTCCGTGTGGCCGCTGAGCCGTGAGCCGAGCTCGTTGAGGAGGCCGGTTCCGGCCAGGAGCGTCGTCGCGACGAACCCGATGGGCATCAGCCGGAGGAGCGCGATGGCAGCGACGACCCCGACCACGGCGAGGCCGCCGATGGCCCACGAGAGCGGACCGCCGGTCCCACCGAGCTGGGCGAGGATGCTGGTGCTGTTCGACGGGCGGATCCCGGTCGCGTCGAGGAACAGGATCCCGGTCAGGACGATCTCGAGGATCGCCACCACCCACACCCCGAACGGGACCCGCCGAACGGCCTTCACGGGACAAGCGTACCCGTTGGCCCGCGCCGCGGAACCACCCGATTCGGGTGACGTTGGCCGGGATTCGCTCGACTATGCTCAGGGCTCGTCGAACCGACGTACCGGCCGCGAGGGAGCCAACCGATGGGCCTGCTCGATCTGTACCGGACCCAGCTGCGGGTCCTCTGGGAGTGGCGCGGCGGCCCGTGGGCGCTCGTCCGACGACTGATCCTCACCCTGCTCGTCGCGACGGTCTCGTTCGTCATCACGGCGTGGCTGCTCCCGAGGATCACCCTCGATTCGCTGTGGGCCGCCGTCCTCGCCGTGATCCTGATGGCGCTGTTCAACGCGGTCGTGCGGACCGTCCTGCTGGCGTTCGTGGCCGCCCGTTCGCTCATCCTGACCGGCGTCCTCGTCCTCGTCCTCCAGGTGGTCGCCTTCCTCGTGGTCGCCCAGTGGTCGCCCGGCGTCCACGTCGACGCGTTCCTGACCGCGCTCGTCGGGTCGTTCGTGTACGCGATCGTGAACACGATCCTCACCTCCATCCTCGGGGTCGACCGCGGCGGGTCGTTCTACGGGCTGCTCGTCCAGAGCCTGCTCGTCCAGCGAGCCGGCCCGAAGAGCGACAAGCCGGGCGTCGTCATCCTCCAGATCGACGGTCTCGCCTACCCGATCCTGGCCGGTCGGATCCGGGCCGGCTCGGTCAACACGATGGCCGGCTGGGTCCGCGATAAGAGCCATACCCTGTCGCGCTGGGAGGCGATCCTGCCGTCGATGACCTCGGCCTCCCAGGCCGGCATCCTCCACGGGACGAACGACGGGATCCCCGCCTTCCGCTGGTACGAGCGCGATCGTCAGCACCTGATGGTCTCGAGCAACCCGGTCGACGCGGGCGAGATCGTCCGGCGCCTGTCGAACGGCGAGGGCCTCCTGTCGAACAACGGCGCCAGCATCTGCAACCTGATGACCGGCGATGCGACGCGCTCCTACCTCACCACGGCGGCGATCAAGGACGAATCGCAGGGGATCGGCGACAGCAAGGCGTTCATGGGCTTCTTCTTCAGCCCGACCGGCTACCTCCGCTCGTTCACCCTGTTCCTCGGCGAGTTCATCAAGGAGCTCGTCCAGGCGCGGCGCACCCGGCGGGCCGGCATCCAGCCGCAGATGCACCGGGGGATGAAGTACGCGGGGATGCGCGCCGCGAGCAACGTCTTCCTGCGCGACGTCAACACGTCGCTCGTCATCGACGAGATGTACCGCGGCACGAACGTCATCTACTGCGACTTCACCGACTACGACGAGCTGGCCCACCACTGCGGACCCGAGCGGGTCGAGTCGTTCGAGGCGCTCGACGGCGTCGACGCGGCGATCGCGGTCCTCGCCAAGGCGGCCGAGGATGCTCCCCGCCCGTACCGGTTCATCGTCCTGTCGGACCACGGCCAGAGCCTCGGCGCCACGTTCAAGCAGCGCTACGGGAAGAGCCTCGGCGAGGTGGTCCGCGACCTGATGAGCGGACGCGCAACCGTCGTGCAGACGACGACCCAGGCCGAGGGATCGACGTTCGTCAACTCGTTCCTGTCCGAGATCACCCGGAGCCGCGGGGTAGGCCCCACCGTCGCCCGGGCCGCGCTGGCCAGCCGGACGACCGACGGCGTCGTCGATCTCGACCAGGAGGAGCTCCCCCCGCCGGCCGACGAGTCGACGATCGTGGTGGTCGGGTCGGGCAACCTCGGTCTCGTCTGGTTCACCGGGAACGATCATCGGCTGACGGCCGAGGAGCTCGAGGAGCTCCACCCGAACCTCGTCACGACGCTGGCCGCGCACCCGGGCGTGGCGATGCTGATGGTCCGCACGGCAAGCCAGGGGGCCGTCGTGCTCGGCCCGAAGGGCGTGCGCTACCTCGACCAGGACCGGGTCGACGGCGACGACCCGACGGCCCTGTTCGGGCCGCACACGATCATGAGCCTCAAGCGCGAGGACGCGATGACCCACGCCCCGGACCTGCTGCTCATCAGCCAGTACGACCCCGAGCTGGGCGAGGTGGCCGCGTTCGAGGAGCTGATCGGATCGCACGGCGGGCTCGGCGGTCCGCAGACCGAGCCGTTCATCCTCCACCCGACCGAGTGGGAGCTCGACGAGCCGATCCCGCTCGGGGCGCCGGCGATCTACCGCAACATCCGGCGCTGGCTCGAGTCGATCGGGATCGAGCTCGGTCGCACGGCCGCGACACCCGCGCCGGTCGCGGCGGCGCCGGAGTCGGCAGCGCCCGTCGCGGCGAGCTAGGCGGCTCCGGGCGTGCTCGGCTGCGTCCTCGTCGGGCTGCTCGTCATCGTCCTGTTCGTCGTCGTGCCGTGGCCGCTCTGGCCGGTCCTGATCATCGGCCTGATCGTGGTGTTCGCCATCGCCGCGGCGCTCGGCCTCCTGCGCGGCGTGTTCGGGGCGATCTTCGGACGGCGATCGTGAGCCGTTGCCCCGGCGACAGACGGTGCGGGTAGCCCATCACGTGCGCACACCACCGCTGCCGACCTTCGTTGCCGACGTCCTTGCGGAGCCTGCGGCGCGCAACGCCTTGCTGGCCGGCTCGGCGGCCCTCTTCGCTGCCGGCCTGGATCCAAAAGTCTGGAGCGCCTCGCTGCCGTCGGTCCAGGCGGCGATCCGCGAACGGCCGGAGCTCGAGGCGGTAAGCCTCGTGGCAGCCGTCGTCGGGGCCGCCCTCCTGCTTGTCGGTGGCGTGCTGGGTGATTCGCGGCGAGCCCGTCCCATCGTCCTCGGCGGGCTGCTCGTCGAGCTCGTCGCAAGCGCGATCTCGTTGATCGCACCGGACGGCTCGATCTTCGTGGCGAGCCGGTTCGCCGGGACGGCCGCCGCCTCGTTCGTCATCCCGGTCTCGCTCGCGGCGGTCGCCACGAGCTACCGCGGGGTCGCTCGCGCCACGGCGATCGGCCTGGCCTACGGCGCCTACGGGGCATCGCAGGGCCTGGCGCCCACGTTGCTCCAGCTACAGCCCGACACCCGCTGGCCCGCGTTCGCCGCCGCGATCCTGGCGAGCTTGATCGCGTTGACGATCGCCCGGGGCCGCCTGCCCGACCTGGCCCGACCGACCGTCGTCGAGCGACCCTACGTGGTCGCGACGGCCCTGTGGGGGCTGGGCATCATCATGCTGACCTCCGGGATCATCTGGTTCGGGAGCGGCTGGGACAACCCCATTCGCTGGGCCCTGATCCTCCTTGGTGGCGCCGCCCTCGCGGGGGCCGCCGCCCACGACCGTCGACGGCGTGGCACCGGGACGATCAACGTTCGGCGCCGGCCGGTGGCGATCGCGGTCTTCGTCGGGCTCGTGCTCGCGCTCGCCCAGACGGTCCCGATGCTCGAGCTGCCGCTGTTCTTCCAGCTGATCCTGCGCTACGGACCGCTCCTGGCGGTCGTCGCCCTCGGCCCGCTCTTCGCCGGGCTCGTCCTGGCCGGCCCGGTCGCCGGGATCCTCCTCGGTCGCTTCGCCCCGCGGACGCTCGTCGGGGCCGGGGTGCTGGCCGTCGGGCTCGGCGACCTCGTGCTCGCGCTCGTCGCGACACCGGGCGCGGGCTACCTCGGCTTCATCGTTCCGTGCCTTCTCGTCGGCGCCGGGTTCGTCGTCGCGACGACCGTCCGCACCGCGATCATCTTCGCCAGCGTCCCGCGTGGCCTGCCGGCGACCGCGGCCGCCCTGAACGAGGCGTCGATCGCCGTCGGCACGCGGATCGGGATCGTCCTCGTGACGGCGATCGTGGCGCAGGCCGCGCTCGCCGCGTTCAGCGCGACACTGAGCGGCCTGTCCGCCACCGAGGCGGACGCGGCCCTCGGCGGGTTCCGCGACCTGTTGACCGCCGTCGGGACGCCGGCATTCGCCACGCTCTCGCACGGAGTGGACGCGGGTCGCATCGCTCCGTACGCCGAGGCCTACACGACCGGCGTCCGGGTGGCCCTCGTCTTCGGCGCGGTCGTGGCCATGGCCGGCGGCGCGATCGCGTGGCTGTTCCTCGGCCACCAGGACCCGCTCGCGACGGTCTACGAGCACAAGGACGAGCGCGAAACGGTCCGGGTCGAGGCGCCACTGGCATCGTGAGCGCCCGCCAGGATTGCGTCCACCCGGTGGGTTCTCGCGGCACGGGCCGCGCAGCCGAACTGTCGGGCGAGGGCTCGCGGCAGTCCGGGCCGAAGGTCCTATCGGAGCGCGGCCATCGTTGCCGTAGGCTGGGCAGACGTCGTGTCGTGCGGACCTTGTGCGACACGACCTCCAAGGAAGGCGGGAGTCATGCTTGCGATCTTCGGGGCGGTCGTGCCCCGGTTGCTCCTCTTCGTCGGCTGGTACAACGACGCGGCCTACTGGGGGTCGGTCTTCGGTTCCCCGGTCTGGCTCCTGGGAGGGTTCCTGGTCCTCCCGTGGACGACCTTCATCTACGGGTTCGTCCAGCGAAACGGCCTCAGCCCCCTCAATTGGGTGTTCCTCATCGCGGCCGTGTGCGCCGATCTCGGGACGTGGGGGATCGGGTTCCTCTCCAGTCGCAAGGAGTACTCGGCGTACCGCGGGACGTAGTGGACCCGGGCCGGGGAGCCGCCCCCTCCTTCCGGCCATCGTGCGCAGCGACCGGCGCGTTGACGGAATCGCCGTCAATTCCGATAATATGAGTCGGAATTAGGGAATCCCCAGACCCGCCGCCGGAGGCATGCGCCGCATGGCCGTCACCAAGCCCGTCGTCGACAACGACCGCTCCAAGTTCGACTTCAAGGACGACATCGTCTACCTCCAGCAGACGAAGCGCGGCCTGACCCGGGAGACGGTCGAGGAGATCAGCCGGATCAAGGGTGAGCCGGACTGGATGCTCGCGTTCCGGCTGCGGGCGTACGACCACTTCCTGACCCGGCCGATGCCGGCCTGGGGCGGCGACCTGACCCACATCGACTTCGACCGGATCGTCTACTACCGCAAGCCGTCCGAGCGCGAGGAGAAGTCCTGGGACGACGTCCCGGAGCAGATCAAGCAGACGTTCGAGAAGCTCGGCATCCCCGAGGCGGAGCGCAAGTTCCTGGCCGGCGTCGGCGCGCAGTACGACAGCGAGGTGGTGTACCACTCGGTCCGCGAGGAGCTCACCAAGATCGGCGTCGTGTTCATGGGCACGGACCAGGCCCTGATCGAGTACCCCGAGCTCTTCCGCAAGTACTTCGGCACGGTGGTCCCGCCGGAGGACAACAAGTTCGCCGCGCTCAACAGCGCGGTCTGGTCGGGCGGGTCGTTCGTGTACGTGCCCAAGGGCGTCGAGGTCCCGCTCCCGCTCCAGGCCTACTTCCGGATCAATGGCGAAAACACTGGACAATTCGAGCGGACGCTGATTATAGTAGACGAAAAGGCGAAGGTGCACTATATCGAGGGTTGTACTGCCCCGATATATGCGACTGATTCGCTCCACGCGGCAGTTGTTGAGGTCATCGCACTGCCGGGCGCCAAGGTCCGCTACACGACGATCCAGAACTGGTCGAACGACGTCTACAACCTCGTCACCAAGCGGGCCCACGCTCACGCCAATTCAACGGTCGAGTGGATCGACGCAAACACCGGCTGCCTGACCGGCGACACGCTCGTCCTCAAGAACAACGATGTCGTCCCGATCGCCGAGATCAAGCCAAGCGATCCCGTCTACTCCCTGACGCCTGAGTTCGAGATCGCCCGAAGCAGGGTGCTCGCGACCCGTGAGAACGCGCCCGAGCCGGTCTTCGATCTCGTGCTCCAGAACCATCGTCGCGTTCGCGCGACGTCGAATCACCCCTTCCTCGTCATGCGCAAGACCGGGCGCACCCGGCGCGTGGGTTGGCTCCCGCTGGCCTCGATCGTCGAGGGGGATGAGCTCGCGGTCGTCGGCCAGCCTCCCGACCGGGGCGAGCCGCATCGGTTCGAACCTGTCGCCGTCCGGCCGCGCAGCCGCAAGCCGTTCCGGGCGCCCGAAGAATCGACTGACGAACTGCTCTGGCTCCTTGGGTTCTACCTGGGTGACGGTTTCCTTGATGGACCGAACCGGATCGCCATTGCTGTCCCGGACAGTGATCCGGCCTGCGAGCACGTCAAGGCGCTCGTGCGTGACATCTTCGGACTCGAGGCCAGTCGTGCTCGCGGGATCGTCCTGCGCGTCGCGTCAGCGCCGCTCGTCGATTGGCTCCTCGCGGCCGGATTCGGTGGCAACGCGCACTCGAAGCGCATCCCAGCCTGGGTGTTCCGTCTGCCGCACAGCCAGAAGCGAGCGTTGATCGAGGGCTATATCGCCGCCGACGGGTACATGCGTCCGGGCCACAGGAACGTCTCCGTGACGAGCGCCAGCCGCGAGCTCCTCGAGCAGGTCCGCCAGCTCGCGATCTCGGCCGGGCTCAATCCGCTCAAGATCTCGGAATGGACGCGCCGCGAGAAGAAGCCGCTCGGCCGCGAGGAGAAGGTCTACACCCACTACTTCCTGTACTTCGGCGATGAGATCCTGGACGGCCCCGTCCACTTCGTCCCGATCGCGGCCATGGAGTTCGCCGGCGAGGAGAAGACGTACGACATCGAGGTCGAGGGGACGGCCAACTTCATCGCCAACGGCATCTTTGCGCACAACAGCCGGCTGACGATGAAGTACCCGGCAATCTACCTGCGCGGCGAAAATGCCACCGCCGACATCATCTCGGTCGCGGTCGCCGGCAAGGGCCAGCACCAGGACACCGGGGCCAAGGCCGTCCACCTGGCGCCGAACACGAAGAGCCGGATCGTCAGCAAGTCGGTCTCGAAGGACGGCGGCCGGGCGACCTACCGCGGCCAACTGAAGGTGTCGCCGGGGGCGACGAACGTCGTCGCCAGCGTCCGCTGCGACGCCCTGATGCTCGACGACATCAGCCGGAGCGACACGTACCCCTACATCGACATCCAGGAGGACGACACGACGATGACCCACGAGGCCGTCGTCGGGAAGATCAGCGCCGATCAGATCTTCTACCTCATGAGCCGCGGGCTGACCGAGAACGAGGCCCAGAACCTGGTCGTCCAGGGCTTCCTGGAGGTCTTCACCAAGGAGCTCCCGATGGAGTACGCCATCGAGTTCAACCGGCTCGTGAAGCTCGAGATGGAGGGGTCGCTCGGATGACCGTCCCGACGGCCGAGGCCGCCGGAGACGGTACGCCCGCACCCAGCCGGCCGTCCCGCCGCGGGACCGCCGACATCCCCTTCCGGTTCCCCGACCGCGAGCTCGCCGAGGCGCTCGCCACGGAGCGCTCCGAGCCGGACTGGCTGCGCGACGAGCGGCTGGCCGCGCTGGCGGCCTATGAGGCCCTGCCGGTCGAGGCGAATCGCCTGTACACGCCGTACGTCGATCTTCGGCCGGCCGAGCTCATGACGGTCGAGCCCTACGTCCGGACGGCGGCGGCCCCTGCGAAGGTCACGTCCGCGACCGGACCGGCAGGGCTGCCGGCCTCGACCACGTCCGGCGTCATCGAGCTCCGCGAGGACGGCGTCGCGAGCCTCTCGCTGTCGCCCGAGTCGATGGCCGCCGGGGTCATCCTCGAGACCTTTGCCGCCGCGCTCGAGCGGGACCCGGACGGGTTGCGCGCCGAGCTCGAAGGGACACCGACGCTCCCGACGGACGACAAGCTCGCCCAGCTTGCCCGCGGCTTCTGGAGCCATGGGGTCCGGCTGGTCGTCCCGGCCGGCGTCCGGCTCGAGCCGCCGTTCCTCATCCGCTGGGCCGTCGGCAACCCCGGTCGAGCGCTCGTGTCGCGGACGCTGGTCCGGATCGGCGAGGACGCCCAGGCATCGATCGTCGAGGAGCTCGTCGCCTCGGGTCCGGCGATCGACTGCGCCGCCGGGGAGCCCGTGCCCCAGGCGTTCTTCGGCGGGACCCTCGAGGTCGTCCTCGAGCGGGCCGCGAGCCTGTCGGTCGCCTCCATCCAGGACCTCCCGGACGGAGTGATCGCGTTCCAGCACCGGCACGCCACGATCGGCCCGTCGGCGACGCTCCACTGGGCGCTCGCCCAGCTCGGTGGCCGGCTCGTCCGGTCCCGGGTCGACAACCGCCTCGAGGGCGACGGCGCGTCGGTCGAGCAGGTCGAGATCGTGTTCGGCTCGGGCGAGCAGGTCTTCGACCTGACCTCGTACACCCGCCACATCGGCCGGGACACGACCGGCAACCTGCTGAGCAAGGGCGCGCTTCAGGACGCATCGCGGAGCTACATGAAGGGCCTGATCGTGATCGACAAGACCGCGGTCGGCACCGACAGCTTCCTCGGCGAGTTCGGGATGAACCTGTCGAAGAAGGCCCGCGCCGTCGCCATCCCGAGCCTCGAGATCGACCAGCCGGACTGCCGCCGGGCCGCTCACTCGTCGTCGGTCGGGCCGATCGACGAGACCCAGCTCTTCTACCTCGAGAGCCGCGGCATCGCGCCCGACGAGGCGCGCAAGTTCATCGTCCTCGGCTTCCTCGAGCCGGTCGTCGCCCGGGTCCCCCTGGCCGAGGCCCAGGACCGGCTGCGCGAGCTGCTCGAGGCGAAGTGGCTGGCAGGGTCGGCCGCCGCGGTCGCCGGCGCGGCGTGACGGATCCGGGCCGGTTCGCCGGTTCGTGATCCGGCGAGTCGGTCGATGACCCGTCGGGTCGATCTCGTGGCCGTCGACGACGTCCCTCCGGGCACGATGCAGATGGCCTGGGTCGACGGCGTGGATCCGGTCATCGTGGTCAACGTGGACGGCGACATCCGCGCCTTCCAGGGCATCTGCAGCCACGAGTACTTCGAGCTCGACAAGGGCTTCCTGACCGCCGGGTCGCTGACCTGCGCCCTCCACCTCTCGCGGTTCGACCTCGACACCGGGGACGCGCTCGACCCGCCGGCCGAGCTCCCGATCGTCCGCTACCCCGTCGTCGTCGAGTCCGGTCGCGTGTCGATCGAGGTCCCCGACGGGCCGCTGCCCGTCAACGGGTAGCCGCTCGCCGTCGAGCCGCTCCGCAGCCCGGTCGGGGCGCCTCGCGGCCGGCTGATCGAGAAGCGCTCCTCGCCCGGCGCGAGCGGCGCTCCGGCAAGCCGGTCGACCACGTGGCGACCGATCACCGGCCCGTGCTTGAAGCCGTGGCCCGAGCCGCCGCCCACGATCCACGCGTTCGCGAGGTCCGGGTGGCGGTCGATGACGAACTGGGTGTCCGGAGTCGTCTCGTACTGGCAGACCCGTGTCTCGACGACGGGTCCCCGGGCGAGGTCCGGGAACCGCCGGGCGAGGAAGGCGCGCGCGGCCACGATCGAGCCGTCATCCACGACGCGCTCGCCGCGGGTCGGGTCCCACGCCGGACCGTAACCGTCGGCGGCGATCTTGGGCGCCCGGTTGTCGATGCCCGGCACGCCGTAGTAGGCGTCGTCGTAGTCGACCCAGGCAGGCAGCCGGTCGTGACCGAAGCGTTCGTCCCCCGCGGCCGGCCCCATGAACAGCACGTCCTGGCGGGTGACCGACACGAGCCCGCCGAGCAGCTCGGGGAAGACCGTCGGCAGCCACGGCCCGGCGGCGAACACGAACCGCCCGGCGGCGATCCGCGCGCCGTCGTCGGCCACGACGTCGACCAGCCGGTCCCCGTCGACCCGACCGGGCCGCACGGCGCCGATCTTCGAACGGCCGCCCGCCCGCTCGAAGGCGGCCGCGACGGCGAGGACGGCACGCCGCGACATCACGACGCCGGCTTCGGGTTCGTGGGCGACGAACGCCAGGTCGTCAGTGCCGACCTGCGGCCAGCGCGCCCGGACCTCGTCCGGGGCGAGTCGCTCGATCGGGATCCCGAGCCGGCCGAGCGTCTCGAGCGACGCCGCCTCGAAGCCGTCCTCGCGGTGGGCGAACCACAGGGCGCCGGCCTCGACGAAGAGCTCCTGGCCCCACTCCGCGCCGAACGCGATCCACAGCTCACGCGCTCGGCGCGACCAGAGGGGAAAGAACGCATCGCGGCCGTGCGACGCGCGACTGATCCGGGTTTCGTCGCTCGACGTCCCGCGCGGGTTGCCGGGCCCCCACGCGTCGACCAGGAGCGTGTCGAGACCCTCCCGTCGCGCCCAGAACGCGGTCCAGGCGCCCATGACGCCCGCACCGACCACGACCAGGTCCGGCTGGCTCGCCATCAGCGGACGAGGGTCGTGCCGAGGCCGAGCGCCGCTGCGCGCTCGACGATCGCCTGCCCGAAGACGAGGTCCGCGAGCCCGGTGCCGAGGTGGCTGGCGACCACCCGGCCCGAGGCCGGCCGGGTGACGCCGTCGAGGATCGCCGCGCCCAGCGTCGTCGTCGGGTCGGGGTAGCCGTCGAACTGGCCGGCGTCGCGGTTGGCCAGGAACTGGCCCGTGTCGTCGACGACGAACAGGGCCGCCTCGAGGACGACCGCCGCCGAGCAGGTCATGGCGTAGTCGACCGCGACCACGAGGGCATCCGGTGCCAGCCAGTCGGGGGTCATGACCTGGCGAACCGGTCCGAACGACACGGCACTGATCACGACGTCGGCTGCCTCGACCGCCTCGCGCTCGCCGGCCGCCAGCCTGGCCGATGCGATCCCGGGCGTCGTCCGGGCAATCCGGGCGAGCGCCTCGGCGCGCTCCTGGTGCCGGTCATAGAGCGTGAGCTCCGCCCCGGGCAGGACGTGCCCGACGATCGGGACGTGGCTGTTGCCCTGCACCCCCGCGCCCAGGAGGGCGACCCGGTGGCCGCCACCGGCGGCGGGCTCGGGGGCGAAGTGGTGGATCGCCACGCCGCTGATCGCCGCCGTCCGGGCCGCCGTGATCCCCGCCCCGTCGAGGATCGCCGCGGGGATCCCGGATGCCGGGTCGCTCAGGATCACCGTCGCGTTGATCGACGCCATGCCGTGATCGCTGTTGGCCGGATAGCCGGTGACCCACTTGAGCCCGAGCAGGTCGTCGCGGCCGTCCGGATCGCGGCCACGCAGGAAGGCCGGCATCGCGTGGCCGAACGAGGACGGCGAGCGGGGATGGACGGCGATCTTGGGCGGCAGCTCCGCGGAGCCGTCGGCCAGCGCGATCAGTGTCCGCTCGGCGAGCCGGAGCCGCTCGTCGAGCGACGGCAGCGCCGTCGCGACGTCGGCGGCCGAGAGGTAACGCAGGTCGGGCAGGCTCACGCCGCCCAGTCTAGAGCGGCGTCGCCCGGGGAACGTCGCTACCATCACGACGATGCCGCCGCTCGATACCGCCCAGAGCCTCGACAACCTCAAGCTCGAGCGCGACGCGATCGTCCTCTACGACGCGCTGTCCGAGATCGAGCGCGAGCCACGGCGGGCGCTGGCGTTCCGCACGATCGCCGGCAACGAGCGCCGGCACGCCGAGGTCTGGGCGTCGAAGCTCCGCGAGCTCGGCGTCGAGGTCCCGCCGCCGGGCCCGCCGCGGCTCCGCGTTCGGGCGATCATCGTGCTGGCCCGGCTCCTCGGGACCCGCGCGGTGAGCGACCTCGTGCAGGCCCTCGAGGGCGACGAGGAGAGCGCCTACGAGGGCCAGGCCACCCCCGAGGTCCTGGCGATCGCCGCCGACGAGCGCGAGCATGCCGAGATCTGGAAGCGGCTGGACGCCGGGGCGCCGCTCCCGGTGCCGGCCGGTGGGGCGGCCGCCGCGATCGGCGTCGAGCGCGACGCTGATGCGATCGGTCGCAACGAGCGCTGGCACCGGGCAGGCCAGTCGGGGACCCTGCGCGCGGTCATCTTCGGGGTGAGCGACGGGCTCGTGAGCAACACCAGCCTGGTCATGGGCGTGGCCGGCGCGGCGGCCGGCGGCGACCTCCGGTTCGTGCTGCTCGCCGGGATCGCCGGTCTCCTCGCCGGCGCGTTCAGCATGGCCGCCGGCGAGTACATCTCGATGCAGTCCCAGCGCGAGCTCTACGAGCGCCAGATCGCCCTCGAGCGGGCCGAGCTGGAGGCGATGCCCGAGGAGGAGGAGGCCGAGCTGGCCGCGGTCTACCGCGCGAAGGGGTTCACCGCGACCGAGGCCGCGGCGATCGCCCGGCGGCTGTTCGCCGATCCCGAAAAGGCCCTGGACACGCTCATCCGCGAGGAGCTCGGACTCGATCCGGACGAGCTGGGCTCGCCGCTCGGGGCCGCCGGCGGGTCGTTCGTGGCGTTCTCCGTCGGCGCCGCGATCCCGGTGCTCCCGTTCCTGCTGATCCCCGGAACGGCCGCGATCGCCGTGAGCCTGGTGCTGAGCCTGATCGCGATGTTCGCCGTCGGCGTCGGCGTCAGCCTGCTGACCGGACGCGGGGCGATCTTCTCGGGGCTGCGCCAGGTGGCGATCGGCGCCGCAGCGGCCGGCGTGACCTTCCTCGTCGGCCGGCTGATCGGCGTCACCGTCAGCTGACCGCGGACGCCCAGCCGATGCCGTCGCTCAGCAAGGTCGCCGGAGCCGTCGCCGCGGCGGCCGTCGTGACCGTGATCTTCCTGCTCTGGATCGGCTGGCCGGGCTTCATCGCGGTCGGGGCCGGCGCCTTGTTCGGGGTGGCCTTCCTGATCGTGGCCACGTCGCTCGGCGACGATCCCCGGGCCGCCGACGAGGCGTGGCGGGCGCAGGCCGGCGACCTCACCGGGCGTCCGCCGGAGCCGCCGGCGCCGAGCGCACCGCCGGGTGACGGAGGACCCCGCATGAGCGACGAGCAGCTGCTGGCCCGCCTGGCCGGCGAGGGCCTGCTGGCGCAGGGCTGGTCGAACGGACCGGGCGACCGGTACGGTGCCCACAGCCACGACTACGACAAGGTGATCGTCGTGGCCGAGGGTTCGATCGTCTTCGAGCTGCCCGGCTCGGGCGAGCGGGTCGAGCTCGCGACCGGGGATCGGCTCGAGCTCCCGGCCGGGACGAGCCACCGGGCGGACGTCGGGCCGGCCGGGGTCAGCTGCCTCGAGGCGCACCGACCGGCAGGAACGCTCGCGAACCGTCCACGGCGCCTTCCGGCGGGGGACTGGTAGGCTGGCGGCCTAGCGCCGGCCGATCAGCGCCCAGATGGGCAGGTTGTTGCGCGGATCGCCCGCCTTGCGGTCGCCCTTGTCGGGTTCCACGAGGATTGCGAGCACCGCGAAGATGGAGATGACGGCGAGGCCGAACACGATAAGCATGGTCGGGGCCTCCTTTCGAATGATCAGGACTTGCACGTCTATTCTAGCCTAACAAAACAGCAGCCGCAAACGCACTAGACCTAACGGATATCGACCTTTGGGCACCACGGATCGACTGACCGGAAACGACCTGAAGATCCTCCGCTTCCTCCAGCGGGACGGCCGCGCCTCGTACGCCGAGCTGGGTGCCGCGGCCGGGATGAGCGCGCCGTCGGCCCACGAGCGGGTCAAGCGGCTCGAGTCGCGCGGGATCATCCGCGGCTTCAGCGCCCGGGTTGATCCGATGGCCGCGGGGTTCGGGATCCTCGCCTTCAGCCGCATCCGCCAGTCGCCGGGCACGTCGACGACCGACCTGACCACGGACTTCGCGACGATCCCGGAGGTCGAGGAGTGCCACCATGTCGCGGGCGAGGCCGACTACCTGCTCAAGATCCGGGCCGTAGACACGCTCGACCTCGAGCGCGTCATGCAGCGGATCCAGGTGATCGGCCACGTCTACACGAGCGAGACCGAGATCGTCTTCTCGACGGCGTTCGAGGGTCGCCCGTTGCCCCTCGAGCGTGAAACCGGAAGCGGTCAGGGGACGTAGACGATGTCGGGATCGCGAACCGATCCGATCGAGGATGCGCGGCTCGTGGCCGAGGTCGTCACCGGCTCTCAGGACGCTTTCGCGGCGCTGTACGACCGGCACGCCGGCGCCGTGTATGCGGCTGCGGCCCGGTTGACCACCGATCGCCAACTCGCCGAAGACGTCGTCCAGGAGACCTTTCTCGCCTTGTGGAATCGAGCCGAACAATTCGAACCGACGCTCGGGTCGCTCGCGGCCTGGCTGCTGACCATCGCCCGCAACCGGACCGTCGACCGCCTGCGCGCGGCCGGGCGACGGCCGACGATCGTGCCGATCGCCGCCGCGCGGATCGGCGAGGAGACCGACGCCGCGACCCTCGAGCGGGTGGCGCGCACGGGTGAGGTCGTCGGCGGTGCCGCCCTCGGTCGCGGGCCCGAGGCCGAGCTGGCCGGTGCCGAGCTGCGCGAGACGCTGCGCGACGCGCTGGCCGGCATGAGCCCACCCGAGCGGGAGGTCCTCCTGCTCGCCTACCGCGACGAGCTGACCCAGACCGAGATCGCCGAGCGACTCGGCTGGCCGCTCGGAACGGTCAAGACGCGCACCCGGCGCGCGCTCCTGCGGCTGCGCACGACGCTCGGCCCGGACCTGGCACCCGTCCCCGCGCCGTCGGGCGACCGACCCGCCGAGCAGCCCGTGAGGGTCCAGTCGTGATCGATCACGCTGCCGTCCGGGAGCAGCTCGAGCTGGCCGCGCTCGAACCCGATGGCCTCGATCGGCTCGCGGCCGGCGACACGGTCGAGGCCGCCGCCGTCGCCGGTCACCTCGCCGGTTGCCCCGACTGCGCCGAGGAGGCACGGCGGTTGACCATCCTGGCACCGCGGCTGCGCGAGGTCGCCCGGGAGATGCCGCCCGACGGGCTGCGCGAACGCACCCTCGCCCTTGTCCGGGACACGGGTCGGTCGCGAGGCGGGGCCGAACCTGCTTCGGTTCCCACGGCCGTCGCGACATCGGTTCCGGCCGTCGCAGCCCCGCTGACCGTCCCGGCCACGGCCGAGCCGGTCGCGCTGGCGCGGCATCGGCGAGTCGCTCGCTGGCCGGTCGCGATCGCCGCGGCCATGGCCGTCGTGCTGATCGGCGGCGGCCTGTTCACGGTGCGTCTGGCCCAGAACCTCGAATCGCAGGCCGAGGCGCTCGCCGACCTCAATACGGCGACGCTCGAGATCACTGGCGAGCCCGATGCCACCCGGGTCCTGCTCGCCTCGACCGCCACGTCCGGCCCGACCGGCACGCTCCTCTTCTCGGCCGGGACGAGCGAGCTGGTCGTCAGCGCACCCGGCCTGTCGGTCCCGGCCGCCGGGCAGGAGCTGGCCTGCTGGGTCAGCCGACCGGATGGCACGCGGACGCGGATGGGCCGGATGGAGTTCGGTGGCGGCCTCGCCTACTGGGCCGGCTGGTCCGACGCGATCAAGACGGCCGGACCCGGGACGACGTTCGGGGTGACCCTCGTCGGTGCCGATGGCAAGCCGGTCGCGCCGGACGTGCTCGTCGGGACCGTCGGCCAGAGCTGATCCCGTGGCGTCGCCGACCGGGCCGGGCCCGGACCCCATGCCGGCCGCAGCGGCGGCCCGCTCGGGCAACCCGGTGCCCGAGGCCGACGTCGCGGCGATGTTCGACGACATCGCCCCGGTCTACGACCGGCTGAACACGATCATGACGGCGGGCGCCGACGGCCGCTGGCGGAAGGCGGCGCTGGCATCGACGGACCTCCGGCCCGGCGACTCGGCGATCGACGTCGCCTGTGGGACAGGCAAGCTGACCCGCGCGCTGGCCGCCCGGGTGGGACCGTTCGGCCGGGTGGTCGGCGTCGACCTCGCGCCGGCGATGGTTGCTGCGGCGAGCCAGGCCTCGACCGACCTCGTCCAGGTCGAGTACCTCGTCGCCAGCGCCCTCGCACTTCCGTTCCCCAGCGGCTCGTTCGACGCGGCCACGATCGCCTTCGGCCTGCGCAACCTGGCCGACTTCGAAGCCGGCTACCGCGAGCTCGCCCGGGTCGTCCGGCCGGGCGGGCGCGTCGTCTGCCTCGAGCTGACCGTCCCGCGCTCGCGCACCTGGGCGACCACCTACCTGGCGACGTTCCGCCGGCTCGCGCCGCTCGCGGCGGCCGCCTTCGGCCACGGGGCGACCTACCGCTACCTGCCGGCCTCGCTCGACGGCTTCCCCGATCCGGACGCCCTGGCCCGGACGATGACCCGGGCTGGCCTACGGCGCGTCGGCTATCGGCGTCTCGGCCTCGGCGCGGTCGCCCTCCACGTCGGGGTCGTTGGCGACTGAGGCGCGCCCGCTGCGCCCGGCGTCGGCCACCGGCGCCCCGGCCACCGGCTCCTCGAGGGGCTCTCCATCGGGGAGATCCGACTCGTCGGCCTCGTCCGGGTCCTCGCCGGCGCGATCACCCTGGACGTCCGCGAGCACGAGGTAGACGAGGGCCCCGCCGATCACGATCCCGAGGATGAGCAGCCACCACTGGAACTCGGCGTTCACGCCGGGCGGCTCGCTCGGACGACGGTGAGGGGCATCGGGCGCAGTATAGGGACGGTCCGGGTCGCGGGCCTCGACGCCGCGCGGCGTGGCGGACCGATCCCGCCCGACCCCGCTACACTCGGGCCGCCGTGATCGACCTGACCCCAGCCCCGATCGCCATCCAGCTCGGGCCGCTGCCCATCTACTGGTACGGGATCTGCTATGCCCTCGGCCTGCTGGCGGCGTACCAGGTCATGGTCCACGAGGCCCGCCGCCGGGGCCTCGACAGCGAGATCATCATCAACGGGCTGATCGTGGTCGCGGTCGCCGCGCTGATCGGCGGACGCCTCTACCACGTGATCGACCAGTGGGTGCTCTACAAGGACGACCCGATCACGATCCTGCTGCCGATCCGGCGGGCGGCGGGCGGCGGCTACGAGTTCGCCGGTTTTACCGGGCTCGGCGTCTACGGGGGCCTGCTCACCGGAACGATCGCCGCCTGGCTGTACATCCGCTGGAAGCGGCAGTCGTTCTGGCGCTGGGCCGACGTGGTGGCGCCGGCCCTCTTCGCGATGCAGGCGATCGGGCGGTTCGGCAACTTCTTCAACCAGGAGCTCTACGGGCCGCAGACGACGCTGCCGTGGGGGATCGCCATCCAGTGCAAGAACCGGGTCGCGGAGTTCGCCTGTCCGCCCGGCTCGGATCCGAACGCGACACTCGGGCAGCACTTCCACCCGCTGTTCCTCTACGAGTCCCTCTCGGCGGTCGTCGGGCTGGCGTTCCTGCTGTGGCTCGGTCGACGCTTCTCGAACCGGTTGCGCGCCGGTGACCTGCTGCTCGTCTTCTTCATCTGGTACAGCATCACCCGGTTCCTGCTCGAGTTCCTGCGCGCCGGCTACAACTGGACGCTGGCGGGCACTCCCACCGCGCAGATCGTGTCCGGCATCACCATCGTCATCGCCGTGACCGTCCTGGTCGCCCGCCATCTCCTGCCGGGCCCGAGCGTGGGCGAGATCGAGGCCGAGGAGCGGGCCGCCGCCGAGCGGGCGACCGCGGACGTGCAGGCGACGGCTGACGACGCCGAATTGGACGGCCCGGACTCCACGGCCGAGGCGACCGGCGACGACCCGGACGGCCCGGAGAGCGCGACCACGTGACCGACGCGCCGGGAGGCGCATCCGGGGGACCGCGACGGGGTCGCCACCGGCCGCCGCCGGGCCGGATCGCGCCCGAGGCGATGGCCGCTGCACGCGGCGGTGCGACCGAGGGTCTCGACTGGCTCGGCCGGGCTCCCGAGGCCCGGGCCGGGCTCCTCGTCCGGTTCCTGGCGGTCGTGGCGCGGATCGTCCTGTTCGGCGCGTTCCGCTTCCACGTCGACGTCGAGGGGCGCGACCTCGTCCCGCGCCGCGGTGGGTACCTCGTGGTGGCCGCCGCCCACCGCGGCTGGATGGACCCGTTCGTCGTGCTCTACGCCTTGCCGCTCGAGCCGCGCGTGTGGTTCCTCGGATCCGGCCCATCGGCCTTCGGACCGCGCTGGCGCGAGCGGCTGATCCACCGGATCGGCGGCCTGCTGCCGGTCTGGCGCGGCGGCGTCGGGGTCGACAAGCACGTCGTCGCGGCCCGGGCGGTGATCGCCAACGGCGCGGTCTTCACGCAGATGCCGGAGGGCACGATCAGCGGACCGGCCGGTCGGATCGGGCCGTTCCGGAATGGCGCCGCGCTCATCGCGCTGCGCACCGCCGCGCCGATCCTGCTGCTCGCCATCGCCGGCACCGAGGAGCTCTACCTCGGCCGGCGGATGGCGGCTCGCATCCTCCCGCCGACCACCGTCCGCGACCTGCTCGGCGGGACCTGGGACGGGGTGCTTCCGCCGGAGGGCTCGCGCGAGGAGCTCGACCTCGCCCGCCGGCTCAGCGACCGCTTCGCCGAGCGGCTCGGCCCGGCGGTCGCCGCCCTGTACCCGTGGACGATCGACCCGACGAACCACCCGCGCCGCCTGCGGGAGCGGTTGACCTGGCTGCTCCTGCGCAAGGGGAGGCTCGATCGCGACGACCCGGCGCTGGCCGAGCCCGGCGGCCCGGCAGCGCGGGCCGAGGATCCCGCAGGCCCCGGCGATCCAGCGGCCGGCGGCGATCCAGCGGCCGGCGGCGACGCCACAACGGGTCCCGAACCGACGGCGGACGCCGGCCCGGCCGGCTAGCCGTTCCGCCATACTCGGGCCCGATGGACTACGCCGAATCGATCCTCGAGCTCGTCGGCAACACGCCGCTCGTCCGCCTGACCCGGGTCACCCGCGATCTCGGCCCGTCCGATCGCCAGCCGCTGATCCTGGCCAAGCTCGAGACGATGAACCCGGGCGGCTCCGTCAAGGACCGCATCGGCCTGCCGATGATCGAGGCGGCCGAGCGGGCCGGGTCGCTCCGTCCGGGCGGGACGATCATCGAGCCGACGAGCGGGAACACGGGTCACGGCCTGGCCATCGCCGCGGCGCTCAAGGGGTATCGCTGCATCTTCGTGATGGCCGACAAGCAGTCGACCGAGAAGCAGCAGCTCCTGCGGGCCTACGGCGCCGAGGTCGTCCTGTGCCCGACGAACGTCGCCCCGGAGAGCCCCGAGAGCTACTACTCGGTGGCCGCCCGGCTGGCCCGTGACATCCCCGGCGCGTTCAAGCCGGACCAGTACTGGAACCAGGAGAACCCGAACGCGCACGAGGCCACGACCGGGCCCGAGCTGTGGCGACAGACCGACGGCCGGATCAGCCACCTCGTGGCCAGCGCCGGGACCGGCGGCACGATCACCGGCGCGGCGCGCTACCTGCGCGGCCGCAACCCGGGGATCGTCGTGGTCGGCGCCGATCCGGAGGGCAGCGTGCTGTCGGGGGACACGGCCCGGCCGTACCTGACCGAGGGGATCGGCGAGGACTTCCTCCCCGGGACGTACGACCCGTCCATGGTCGATCGCTGGGTCCGCGTGTCCGACCGCGACGCGTTCGCGGCGGCGCGCCGGCTGACCCGGGAGGAGGGCATCCTCGCCGGGGAGTCGTCGGGCACCGCGCTCGTGGCCGTCCTCGACGAGGCGCGCCGGGTGATGGCCGACGATCCGGCCGGGGCCCCCGGGCGGGTCATCGTCGTCATCCTGGCCGACGGCGGCCGGTCGTACCTGTCGAAGCTCTACAACGACGAATGGATGCGCGCCAACGGGCTCATGGACCGGCCCGGTGCCGTCACCCGGGTCGCCGAGCTCCTGGCGGGCCGCCACCACGGACCCCAGCTGCCGGACCTCGTCATCGCCCGGACGACCCAGCGCGTCGGCCAGGCGATCTCGATCCTCCAGGACTACGGGATCAGCCAGATGCCGGTGTCCGAGGCGCCCGACGGCGATGCGCTCGACGGCATCGTCGGGGCGATCTCGGAGAAGGGGCTGCTCGAGCGGGCGTTCCGCGACCCCGGCGCCGTGGAGCGGACGGTCGGCGAGGTGATGGACCCGCCACTCCCGACGGTCGGCGCGGATGCCTCGCTGGCAGAGGCGTTCGGCGAGCTGACCGGCGGCGCGCCCGCCCTCCTCGCCGTCCGGGACGGGCGACCGGTCGGGATCGTGACCAAGCTCGACCTGCTCGAGTACCTGGCTCGCCACCCGTCGCTCGGCGGCTGACCACGATGGACGAGCCACGGTTCGAGACGCTCGCGGTCCACGCCGGCCAGGAGCCCGACGAGCTGACCGGCGCGGTCGCACCCCCGATCTACCAGACGAGCACCTACGCGCAGGAGGGCGTCGGGCGGCCGACCCGCGGCTACGAGTACGCGCGCACCCAGAACCCGACCCGCGAGCGGCTCGAGCGGGCCGTCGCGGCGCTCGAGGGCGGCCGCCACGGGATCGCCTTCGCCAGCGGATCGGCGGCCACGGCCGCCATCGTCGAGCTCGTGGCGCCGGGCGAGGTCGTGCTCGCCGGCGACGACGTCTACGGCGGGACCTGGCGGTTCCTCGAGCGGGTCGCCGGGCCGCGCGGGATCGAGACCAGCTGGCTCGATCTCGCCTCCGATCCGGCCGCCGCGCTGCAGACCGGTCTGGACGAGCGGACCCGCGTCGTCTGGCTCGAGACGCCGTCGAACCCGCACCTCAAGGTCGTCGACATCGAGGCCGTCGCCGAGCGACTCGACGGACACCGCGGCGCGCGCTCGGAGCGGCCGCTGCTCGTCGTCGACAACACGTTCGCGTCGCCGGCGCTGCAGCGGCCCCTCGCGCTGGGAGCCGACATCGCGTTCCACTCCTCGACGAAGTACCTCGCCGGCCATTCCGACACCGTGTCCGGAATCGCGGTCACGAACCGCGACGACCTGGCCGAACGGCTGCGCTTCCTCCAGAACGCGCTCGGGGCGGTGCCCGGTCCGTTCGACTGCTTCCTCGTCCTGCGCGGGCTGCGCACGCTCGCCCTGCGCATCGAGCGCCACTCGGCGAATGCCGCCGTGGTTGCCCGATTCCTGGCTGCGCGCGACGACGTCGCCTGGGTCCGCTATCCGGGCCTGGCCGACGGCCCGTCGGCCCATCCCCAGGCCGCGCTCGCGGCTCGCCAGATGCGCCTCGCCGGGGGCATGGTCAGCTTCGCCCCGCGGTCCGGCGGCCGCCACGATCGCGACGCCCGGACCCGGGCGATCGCCGTGTGCGAGGCCACCCGGATCTTCACCCTGGCCGAGTCACTCGGTGGGGTCGAGTCGTTGATCGAGATCCCATCGGTGATGACCCATGCCTCGGTGGCCGGGAGCGCCCTGGCCGTCGACGATGCGCTGATCCGCCTGTCGGTCGGGATCGAGGCCGCGGGGGACCTCGTCGCCGATCTCGGTCGCGCCCTCGACGAGGCCTGACCCCGATCTGACAGAATGCACCCTGGGAGCCCGGCTCCCGACCCCGGGAGGAAGGCAAGGACCACGATGACGACCGAGGAGCCCCCGAGCGGATCGAAGGCGAGCCACCGCCGCCCACCACCGCTTCCGACCGGCGTGGAGCTGCGCGACCAGCTCTTCAGCCGCCCGATGGCCGAGCGGATGGCGATGGGGGCGGCGCTTCGCGAGCGCTGTCGTCGGAGCGACCTCGCGGTCTGGGACCCCGGCGACGATCGTCCCGATCCCGTCGACCTGCTGATCGAGTCGAGCAAGGGCCGCGTCGAGGACCTGATCCCGATCCGCTACGGTCGGATGCTGGCCACCCCGTTCACGTTCTACCGCGGCGCCGCCCCGATCATGGCCTCCGACCTGTCCCGGAGCCCGTCGCCCGGCCTGCGGGTCTGGGCCTGCGGCGACGCGCACCTCCTCAATTTCGGGGCATTCGCGACGCCCGAGCGGAAGATGGCGTTCGACATCAACGACTTCGACGAGACCGCCATCGCGCCGTTCGATTGGGACGTCAAGCGCCTGGTGGCGAGCTTCGTCGTGGCCGGGCGCGCGAACGGCTTCGCGGCCAACGACGCTCGCGCCGCGGCGCTCAACGCGGCGCGCGTGTATCGGGAGCGCATGGCCGAGTTCGCGGCCCAGCCGGTCCTCGACGTGTGGTACTCGTCGCTCGACCCGTTCGACCTCTACAAGGCGGCCTCGGCCGAGCTCGACGTCAAGCCGTCGCTGAAGCGTCTCCAGGTCGCCGCCGACCGGAGCGCCCATGCCCGCGAGTACGCGAAGCTGGCGTACCAGTCCGGCGACCGGCCCCGGATCAAGGACGACCCGCCGCTGCTCTACCACCCGCTCGAGTTCGGCGATGAGGACTTCGCGAAGGTCGCCGAGCAGGCGATCGCCGACTACGCGGCATCGCTTCCCCAGGAGCGTTTGCTGCTCATCGAGCGGTTCAAGCTCGCCGACGTTGCCATGAAGGTCGTCGGCGTCGGCAGCGTGGGGACGTTCTGCGGGATCGCCCTGATGATGTCCGGTTCCGGCGACCCGCTCTTCCTCCAGTTCAAGGAGGCCCGGGCATCGGTTCTCGAGCCGTACGAGCGCCAGCTCCCGATCAAGCACCACGGCGAGCGGGTGGTGATCGGCCAGCGGCTCATGCAGTCGGCCAGCGACATCTTCCTCGGCTGGTTCACCGGCTCCGGGGAGCGCCACCGGCAGTTCTATATGCGCCAGCTGCGCGACGCCAAGGTCACCCCGCTCGTCGAGACGTTCGATCCGCCCCGGATGAAGGCCTACGCCGCCGCGACCGGCATGGCCCTCGCCCGCGCCCACGCGCGGTCGGGCGATGCCGCAATGCTGTCCGGCTACATGGGAACGAGCAAGTCGTTCGACGAGGCACTCGCCACGTTCGGCGAGCGCTATGCCGACCAGAACGAGAAGGACCACGCCGCCCTCGTGGTCGCGGTCCGGGAGGGCCGGATCGAGGCCCGGACCGGCGTCTGATCGGGGTCCGGCCGCGACGGCCGGCAGCGTCCCCTAGTCGACCGGCTCGAGATCGATCGTGCGAACCTGGCGGGAGCCGCCGCCCTCGGTCCGAACCTGCGCGGTCGGGATGACGGCGCCGGCGAAGCGCTCGATCACGGCGATCTCACCGCTGTACAGCCCGCTCCCCGTGATGCGGACCCGGTCGCCGACCGCCAGGTCCGTCCGACCATGGCGGGCCGCCGTGTTGATCTCGGCGACGGTTGGCCTGACGTAGGGCTCGGGAGCCGTGACGCCGGGGATCGGTGGCTTGGGCGGGGGCGGCTTCCGATAGACGGTCTTGCGTTTCGGGCCTGGCAACTCGGTGGTGGACCTCCTGGTCGCGTCTCGGTCGGCGGATCTCGCCGCGAGGATCATACCGGTGGCGGGCGGTCGGGGCGCCACGATCGGCGGCGGACGCCGCGGGCGCTGCAACGAGGCTGCAACCTTGCCGCAACCAGGGATCCGCGCTACCATGCCCCGGACTGCGGAAGCCGACTCCCTCCGCCGGACCGTTCAGCGGCCCGGCCCGAGGCACGCGCGGCCGGTCGAAACCGATGGCCCATGACTGGGCGCGGGATCGACCCGCCCCGAGGCCGAACAGGGAGCGCACCATCCAGATGACCGGTACCCGCACCCCGACGACCACGGCCGCGCCCGAGCTCGGGCGCACCGTCCGCGCCAACCTGTCGACCGCCGAGCTCTACGAGGACGCGATCCGGGCGGGCGAGGGGCTCGTCGCCGCGGACGGTCCGCTCGTCGTGCGGACGGGCACACACACCGGCCGGAGTCCCGAGGACAAGTTCATCGTCGACGAGCCGTCGAGCCGGGACAAGATCTGGTGGGGTCCGGTGAACCGCTCGATCAGTGAGGCCGACTACGACCGCCTGCGGGCCCGGCTCGTCGCCTACCTCGACGACAAGGTCCTGTACCGCCAGGACTGCTTCATCGGCGCCGCGCCCGAGCACCGGCGCAGCCTGCGCGTCTACACCGAGACCGCCTGGGCAAGCATCTTCGCGCGGAACCTGTTCCGCCGCCCGTCGGCGGCCGACCTGGCCGGCTTCGCCCCGAACTTCACGATCATCGACGTGCCGAGCTTCCGGGCCGACCCGGCGACCGAGGGCACCCGGACCGAGACGGCGATCCTGGTCCACCTGCGCCGGATGGAGATCATCATCGTCGGCACCGAGTACGCCGGCGAGATCAAGAAGTCGGCCTTCACGGTCATGAACTACCTGATGCCCGACGAGGGCGTCCTGCCGATGCATTCGGCCGTGAACGTCGGGCCAGAGGGCGATTCGGTCGTCTTCTTCGGCCTGAGCGGGACGGGCAAGACCACCCTGTCGGCCGATCCGCTGCGCAGCCTGGTCGGCGACGACGAGCATGGCTGGGGCGACGCCGGCGTGTTCAACTTCGAGGGCGGCTGCTACGCCAAGACGATTCGCCTGTCGCCGATGTACGAGCCCGACATCTTCCAGACGACGAAGCGGTTCGGGACGATCCTCGAGAACGTCGACCTCGACCCGCGGACGCGCCGGCTCGACCTGGCCTCGGATCGCTTCACCGAGAACACCCGCGGCGCCTACCCGCTCGAGTTCATCGGCAACGCCGACCCGACCGGGATCGCCGGCCAGCCCCGCCACGTGGTCCTCCTCACCGCCGACGCATTCGGCGTCCTGCCGCCGATCGCGCGGCTCAGCCACGACCAGGCGGCCTACCACTTCATCAGCGGCTACACCGCCAAGCTGGCCGGCACGGAGATCGGGATCCGCGAGCCGCGGGCGACCTTCAGCGCCTGCTTCGGCGCCCCGTTCATGCCCCGGCACCCGGGCGAGTACGCGGCGATGCTCGTCGACCGGCTGGGCCGCTGGGACGTCCCGGTGTGGCTCGTCAACACCGGCTGGACGGGTGGTCCCTATGGCACCGGCGAGCGGATGAACATCAATCACACCCGGGCGATGGTCCGGGCCGCGCTCGACGGCCGGCTCGACGACGTCCCGACGGTCGAGGACCCCATCTTCCGGGTCGCCGTCCCGACCAGCTGCCCCGACGTGCCCAGCGAGTTCCTCCAGCCGCGGACGACCTGGCAGGACCAGGCGGCCTACGACCGGCAGGCACGGAAGCTCGCGGCGATGTTCGCCGAGAACTTCGCCCACTACCACGACGGCGTCGCCGACGCCGTCCGCGCCGCCGGTCCGCGGGCGGACGGCTAGCCCCCACCGCTCGGGCGCTGCACGAACCCGGCGCCGATCGGCCCGGCCCGGATCCGCCGGCGCCCAATCTAGAATTGACCACGTCAGCGTCCACGCAGCGGAGCCAGCCATGTCCCGCCACAAGGTCACCGTCGTGGGCGCCGGGAACGTCGGCGCCACGACCGCCCAGCGAATCGCCGAGGCCGGTCTCGCCGACGTCGTCCTCATCGACATCGTCGAAGGACTGCCCCAGGGCAAGGGCCTCGACCTCGCCGAAGCCGCGCCGGTGGTCGGCCACGACCGCCGCATCGTCGGCACGAACGACTACGCCGACACGGCGGGCAGCGACATCATCGTCGTCACCAGCGGTCTGGCCCGCCAGCCCGGGATGAGCCGCGACGACCTGCTGGCGAAGAATGCCGGGATCGTGCGCTCGGTCGTCGAGCAGGCGGTACGCCACTCCCCGGCGGCGATCCTGATCATCGTCACGAACCCGCTC
Organism: uncultured Chloroflexia bacterium; assembly: GCA_963813705.1. Classification (GTDB taxonomy): domain Bacteria; phylum Chloroflexota; class Limnocylindria; order Limnocylindrales; family CSP1-4; genus Chersky-267. The sequence goes on along the minus strand of CAWFAH010000010.1, from coordinate 900,838 downwards.
GACGCGATGTGCCACGTCGCGCATCAGGCGTCGGGGTTCCCGCGCGAGCGGGTCCTCGGGATGGCCGGCGTCCTGGACTCGGCCCGCTTCCGGACGTTCATCGCCGAGGAGCTCGGCGTGTCCGTCGAGGACACCCACGCGTTCGTCCTCGGCGGCCACGGCGACACGATGGTCCCGCTGCCGCGCTACTCCACGGTCGCCGGGGTGCCGATCACCGAGCTGCTCAGCGCGGAGCGCGTCAAGGCGCTGTGCGATCGGACGGCGAACGGCGGCGCCGAGGTCGTTGCGCTCCTCAAGACCGGGTCGGCCTTCTACGCCCCGGCGGCCAGCACCTTCGAGATGGTCGAGTCGATCCTGCTCGACCGGAAGCGCGTGCTGCCGTGCGCCGTGCTGCTCCAGGGCGAGTTCGGCGTCGACGGCCTGTTCGTCGGCGTGCCGGTGGTCCTCGGCGAGGGCGGCCTCGAGCGCGTCTTCGAGATCGAGCTGACGGCGGACGAGCGGGCGGCCTTCCAGCGCTCGGCGGCCGCGGTCCGCGAGCTCGTCGGGTCGCTGCCCGCCTGACCCCGCCCGGGCGATCACAACCTTGTGGTGCGTCCACGCACCACAAGGCGGTCCGGTGCAAAGGTACCGTTGACCAGCCGCAACCCCGGGTTGTACGGTCAGCCCACGCTCGCCGGCCGCGCTGCCCGGTCGGCATTGCTTACGGATCGCTTCCCGCGACGCTCCTCGACGGCGCCCAGCCGGCGGTTGCTCGCGGGCGCACCGTGGAGGAGGGAGTTCGGATGAAGCGGCTGGTCGTGCTGCTCGCCTCGCTGAGCCTGCTTGTCGGGGCGTTCGCTCCGCCCGCCCTGGCCGGTCCACCGGCCCGCCGTGCGATCCCGCCGGCCGTCCACTCGCTTGACGACCAGGCCAAGGGCAAGCTCGACACGAAGCTCCGGACCGCCCTCGCCCACGGTTCGAACGCCACGGTCGCGGTCTTCGCCACCGTGCTCGGCAACCCGAGCAAGGCCATGGCGACCCTCCAGAACGCGCACGCCGCGCGCACGCCCAACGGCATGGCCGCGCTGGTCGTCGGCCGGATCAAGGTCCAGCAGCTGCCCAAGCTGGCCGGCCAGAAGAACGTGGTCAAGGTCAACCTCGTCCAGCTCACCCAGACCGGCCAGCCGCTCGGCAACCCCGACCCGGACATCGGGCGCAAGGCGCCGAGCGCGGCCGCCCGCCGGCTCGCCCTCAGCCGGATCCGGGCGACCGACGTCCCGTTCCCAGAGGCGCCGCCGCTCAAGGGCTCGAACTTCGACGCCCTCAAGAAGCTCGGTCTCCTCGACGCCAAGACGCATGACTTCGCCGAAGCCTGGAACATGGGCTACGACGGCACCGGCACGACCGTCTCGATCCTCGACGGCGGCTCGGACTGGGGCCATCCCGACCTGATCGGCACCTGGCTCACCGGTCCCTCCGGCTGGCCGCAGGCCTACGACCCGTTCGACACGCTGATCCTCCTCGTCGACCCGGGCCAGGTCGACCAGGGGCTGACCTGGTACACGCCGACCCAGGCGGCGACGGGGACGCCGGCCGGCGCCGGCCAGCTCCAGGTCACCTTCGCGACCCGGACCGGCCCGTCGCGCAACTTCGCGGCGCCCGACGGCACGGCCAGCCACACGTACACCTTCCCGGCCGCCTGGACGAAGTCCGGCTCGGTTCGGCTGGGCAGCCATCCCGACGATCACCTCCTCGGGCTGTACGGCGAGCGGCCGGCCTTCCTGGTCACCGACCCGAACGTCGCCGGCGTCTACGACACGGTCTACGTCGACCTGAACGACGACCACGACTTCAGCGACGAGAAGCCGGTCACGAAGGCGTCACCTGTGTCCTACCGGGACATGAACGGCGACGGCTACACCGACCTGTCGGGCGGCCTCGTCTACTACATCTCCGACGGGACGACCGGGACGGCCCTGCCGGGCGGCCCCGAGTCGTTCGGCCTCGACCTCAGGTTCGCCCCCGGCGCGATGCTCGCCTGGACCGGCGACTTCGACCCCGCCATCGAGGGCCATGGGACGCTGACCGCCTCGAACGTCGTCGGCCAGGGCGTCATCAACGCCGGCGCTCCGACGTTCGCCGACGTCCACGCCCCCGGTCACACCTACCCGGGTGCCGTCATCGGCGGCGCCCCGAAGGCCAAGGCCGCCCCGATGGGCGACATCTACTTCGGGTTCGACTTCTCGACCCAGTTCGCCTACTTCCTGACCAACCAGGACGGGATCGACGTCATCTCGAACTCGTACGGCACCAGCGACGCCGACAACGACGGCTTCGACGCGGCGAGCCAGGAGGCGGCGCTCTGGAGCCAGGCCTTCGGCGTCCGGACGACGGCCGTCCATTCGACGGGCAACGGCGCGCCGGGCTACGGCACTACCACGCCGCCCAAGCCGTTCACGGGGATCGCCGTCGGCGCCTCGACCCAGTTCGGCGGGACCGGCTGGGACTCGATCAAGAACGCCTCCCAGATCACCGACAACGACGTCATCCCGTGGTCCGACCGGGGTCCCGGGGCGACCGGCTCGGCCGGCGTGGACGTCGTCGGCGACGGCGCCTTCTCGCCCGGTGACCTCACCCTCAACGACGTGCTCAACGGGGCCGGCGCCTGGGCCACCTGGGGTGGCACGAGCCGGTCGACCCCGGTCGTCGTGGGCGCCACCGCCCTCGTCTACCAGGCTCAGCGGAAGCTCGGGCCGATCCCCGACGGCTTCGCGCTGCAGGCCAGGGCGATCCTGAAGTCGTCGGCCCTCGACCTCGGCTACGACTCGTTCACCCAGGGCTCGGGCTCGGTCCAGGCGGGCGAGGCCGTCAAGGCCACGCTCGGCAAGCGGGTCGTGGTGACGCCCGACGAGTGGCGACCCGGCGACTACCGGGGCGACACGTTCGCCGCCTTCCCGCACCTGCTGCCGGCCGGCGGCACCGCCAGCCAGACGTTCACCCTCGACGGTCCGGGCAGCTACCAGATCTCGGACCGCTACCTCACCCGGATCGCCTCGACGACGGTCCACTGGACCTCGCCCAGCGTCGGCAAGGAGAGCCCGAACAGCTTCAACGCCCCGGACTACCTGATCAACCTCACGAGCCAGGTCAAGGCCCATCCGTCGGCCGACCTGATGGTCATCCGGGCGATCTACCCGCATTCCGAGTTCGACCCGAACGCGGACTCCGTCAACGACCAGCGCTGGACGCTGCTCGCCTACGACTGGACGGACATCAACCACGACGGCCGGCTGTGGACCGACAAGAACCACAACGGCGTCGTCAACCACACGGACTCGGCGCAGACCGACATCGACGGCGACCCGCTGATCGACTTCAAGCACTCCGAGATCCAGAAGGGCGAGTACGAGCGGTTCACCTACCTGCGAACCGTCAACGACGCCCTCCAGGTGATGGTCCGCGACCCGGCCAAGCGGATGCACAGCGGGCTGTTCCTGGGGCTGGCCCATCCCGAGCGGAGCCTCGCCCTGCCGCACACCCACTTCACGTTCGAGATCGACTTCTACAAGAACGTCGACTGGTCGTGGATCACCACCCCGAAGACGGCCCACGGGGCGTTCAACGCCAGGATCCACGTCCCGACGGGCACGCCGGCCGGGATGTACGAGGGCGCGGTCGTCGTCCGCCGCGGCAACCAGGAGAGCGTCGTGCCGGTGGCGGTCACCGTCCCGGCCAAGGTGACCCAGGCCTCCGACGGCTCGATCACCGGCAGCCTCAAGTTCGGCGGGACTGCGGTGGCCAATGCCCAGCGCAACCTGACCTACGACAACGGCTCGGTGTTCGGAGCCAACGACTGGAGCTGGCGCGCCGAATCGGGCGACTGGCGGTTCTTCTACTTCGACGTCCCGACCGACGTCGCCCCGGGCACCCTGTTCCTGTCCGACACGACCTGGAACGACACGGCACCCTTCACCGACCTCGACACCCTGATCTTCGGGCCGTCCGAGAACGCCTACCAGCTGCTCCCGCCCGGGACGGCCGACGGGGCGCCGTACATCCTCGACACGGTCGGCAAGAGCGCCAACACGAACACCGGCGCCGGCGTCTGGACGTTCCAGACGGCGACCGGCGGGGCCGAGGAGGTGGTGGCCGGCCCGGCCTCGGGCGGGCTCCACGCGCTCGTCCAGCACGGCACCGGCTGGTCCGGTGACAAGTTCACCGTGCCGTTCACGAGCACCCTCGGCGCGGCGACCGTGTCGCCTGCCGCGGTGTCGCTCAACGCGACCACCGACAGCGGGGCGTTCGACGTCACGTTCAGCTCGGGCGTGGCCCTGCCCGGGTTGGCCGCGGACGCGTTCGGCCTGAGCCAGCCGTCGGTGACCACCGAGACCGCCCACCAGGACGATCCCAACGACCCGTCGACGGCCAGCGTCAAGAAGTCGTTCAGCCTGGCCCACGCGGCCCGGGCAACGATCTCCACCGCGCTCGCCGCGAACGACGTCGACCTGTACATCGTCTACGACGCAAACCACGACGGGACGTTCGACCTGTCGGAGATCATCGGCGCGTCGGCCGGTGGCACGGGCGACGAGAGCGTCACCCTCGTCAACCCGCCCGACGGCAACTACCAGGCCTGGGTCCACGGGTTCGCCGTGGCCGGGTCGCCGACCTTCCCCCTGACGATCGACCCCGTCCAGGGCACCGACCTGACAGTGACCGGCGTCCCGGCCGGGCCGGTGGCCGCCGGAGCCCCGATCACGCTCCACGTCGCGTTCAGCAAGACGATGACGTCCGGCCAGGACTACTTCGGCGAGCTCCAGCTGGGTCCGACGACCGCCCCGAACGCGATGTCGGTCCCGATCGTCATCCACCGCCAGTAGGGGCGAGCGGACCAGCCCCGCTCCGCCACGACCGCAACCACCGGCGCCCCGGCTTCGGCCCGGGGCGCCGGTCCGCGTCCAGTGGGCCAGCGGATGAGGGTCCTTCGCGGCCCTCGTCCTCGTGGCCGGCCGCGGTACGGGCCCCCGGAGCGTGGCCGGCGGATCAGCCCGACGGCGGCTTCGGGTTCGGCTGGTCGCACAACCGCACGCTGCTCACGGTGCCCGCGGTCGTGGCCCGGTAGTCGTACGTCTTCCCGCCGGCCTGGAGGACGATCCAGTAGCCCGGCAGCTGCATCTGGATGTAGGCCTGGCCCGGAACCGGGCAGCCGAGCGAGCCGTCGGCCCAGATCACCTGCTCGGCACGGAGCACCGTGAAGGTGGCCGGATCGAGCCCGGTCCGCCCGGCGAGGTCGCTCGTCGCCTGGGCCATGATCGGCGCCGGGACCTCACCGGTCACCGGGGCGCTCGTCGGCGGGGCCGACTGGAACGACGACGGGCTCGGCTCGGACGACGGGGCCGAGGGCGGCGACGGCCCGACCGTCGCGCTGGGGACGGCCGTGCCGGTGGCCGGCGAGCCGGCCGCCGAGGAGCAGGCGATGAGGAGCGGGAGCAGGACGAGGACGATGAGCGAGCGCCGTGACATGGGTCCCTCGAGGATCACGCCTGGAGTCTGACACGTACGAGACGGCCGCCACGCGCGGGCGGTTTCCCACGGGCCCGGATCAGCGGTGGGCGATCGTCGGGACGAGCCCGCCATCGCGGCGACGCGGCGCCCCGCGAACCGACCCGCCGCCGTCGTGACCGAACGCGATCGCCGCCGCGCGCAGGCGGGATCGCTCGACCGCCTCGGCCAGGGCGGCCCCGTAGACGGCGTCGGTCTCCGGGAGCGGCGCCACGCCGAGCTCGTCGCGGAGGAGACCGGCCAGCCGGCGGTACTGCCGGATGACCTGGGCGCGTGTCCCGATCCTTCCGTGGACCCACAGGAGCGTTGCGTGACCCTCCTCGCGCAGCGGATCGCGCGCCAGGAGCGCGTCGGCGAGGTCGCGGGCGCCGACCGGGTCGCCGGCCGCCAGACGGCGCTCGGCGGCGACCGCCAAGGCGTCCTCGTAGGCATCCGACAGGCGCTCGCGCTCGACCGCGAAGCACTCGAGCCCGAGGCACTCGGTGAGGTCGCCGTGGTAGAGCGCGATGGCGTCCTCGATCCCGCCGGCGGGGTCACGAAGGGCGGCCTCGAACCGAGCGACGTCGAGCTCGATCGGGGCACACGGCTGGAAGCCGATCACCTCGGCGTCGATCGCCAGGTAGCGCTCGATCGGAACGCCGGCTGCCTGGAATGACGAGCGGACGAGCCACAGCGCCTGGCGCAGCGACGCCGAGGTGCCGGATCCTTCGCCGTCCGGCCAGATCTCCGCCGCGACGGCCTCGCGGCTGCGGACCCGGGGCTTCAGGGCGAGCACGGCCACCAGCGCCTGCGCGCCGCGGGCGGCCAGCCGGATCTCCGCGCCGTCGATCGCCAGCTCGACCCGCCCGAGCAGCCGGATCTCGAGCGGCCCGGCCGGCCGCTCGAGATCGCTGGAGGTCCCCCCGAGCCGGTCGACCCCCTTCGCGTGGGTCGCCGGCGCTGGCTGTCGCACGGTTCCGCTCGCAGTCTGCTGGTCGTCGCCCCGGCCGATGCCCGACCTCCCCCCTGCGGGGTCGCGCGCCGGCCGCGGCGACGAGTCCAACGATCGCGCCGGCCCCCAGAGCCGGCCCCCCGACGATCGCTCGCGACGCCGCCCCCCGACTTCTGGTCTGAGCCGGATCGCCATCCGACGTCGCTGCGGCTGACTATCGGCCTGCCCCCGGCCACGAGGCACCAACGCGCGGACAGGCCGGGTGTCGGCCAGCCGACACCCGGCGCCGGCCATGACCCGGCGCCAGCCGCGACCGCTACACTGCCGCCGTGCCGCTGTCCGTCATCACGTTCCAGTTCGACCCCCTGGCCCACATCGGCGACTGGAACGTGCGGTGGGAGACGATCGGGATCGCGGTCGCGATCTTCGTCGCGCTCGTGGCCGCGGCCGTGCTCGCCGGTCGGGCGCGGCTGCCCGCCCTGCCCGACGACCCACCCGGGGCGGGTGGCCACCTCCGCCGCGACGACCTGCTGTTCATCGCCCTCGGGATCGTCCCCGGGGCGGTCGTCGGCGGCCGGCTCGCATTCGTCGCCCTCCACCTCGACTACTACCGGGCGAACGCGGGCATGGTCCTCGACCCCGGCTCCGGCGGGCTGGCCCTGTCCGGCGCAGTCGTGCTCGGCGCGATCACCGGCGGTCTCGTGGCACGGCTGTTCGATGCCCCGGTCGGCCGCTGGTATGGCATCGCCGTCCTGCCGATGCTGGTCGTGCTCGGGCTGGGCAAGGCCGCCGAGATCCTCGGCGGCAGCGGCCAGGGCCTGCCCGCGGTCGAGGACTGGGCGACCCGCTACCTCGGGCCCGGCCCATGGGGCAGCCTCGGCCCGGACATCCCGTCGATCCCGGCCCAGGCGCTCGAGGCGCTCGGCGTCGCGGCGCTGGCTGCGGTCCTGGCCGTGGCCTGGGCGCTCGGAGCATCGCGTCGTGCCGACGGCCGCCTGTTCGCGGTCGCCCTCGGCGGTTGGGCGGTCGTCCGCTTCGCGGTGGCCGCGACCTGGCGCGACCCGGTGGTCGTCGGACCGCTCAAGGCCGAGCAGGTGATCGACCTGGCGATCCTGGGCCTCGCGATCGTCGTGCTCGCCGTGCTGGCGGTCCGCGCCGCGCGCACGCCGCGAACCGACGCGGTGATCGAGCCGGCCGAGCCCGGGCTGGCCTGGCCCGACCCCGAGACCCGGCATCGGTTCTGAGGCCGAAGCGGTATCCTCGAGGCCCGAACCGAGCGGAAGGGAGACCCTTCATGACCCAGATCGCCGAACCCAGGGCGGACGGCGCGGCCGCCGCGAGCGCACCGTCCCGGATCAGCCACTGGATCGGCGGCCGGATCGTGCCCGGCACGTCGGGCCGCGAGGGCCCGGTCTACAACCCGGCGACGGGCGTTCGCTCCCACGCCGTCGACTTCGCCAGCGTCGAGGAGGTCGACCAGGCGGTCGCCGCCGCGGCGGCCGCGTTCCCCGGCTGGCGCGCGACGTCGCTGGCCCGCCGCTCGGAGATCCTGTTCCGGATCCGCCAGCTCGTCGACGAGCACCGTCGCGACCTGGCGGCCCTGCTGACGGCGCAACACGGCAAGGTCACCTCGGACGCGCTCGGCGAGGTCGCCCGCGGCCTCGAGAACATCGAGTTCGCGTGTGGCGTCCCGAACCTCATCAAGGGCGGCTTCAGCGAGCAGGTCTCGACCGGGGTCGACGTGTTCTCGATCCGCCAACCGCTCGGCGTCGTCGCCGGGATCACCCCGTTCAACTTCCCGGCGATGGTCCCGATGTGGATGTTCGCGAACGCGATCGCCTGCGGCAACACCTTCGTCCTCAAGCCGTCCGAGAAGGACCCCGGCGCGTCGATGCTGATCGCCGAGCTGCTCAAGCAGGCCGGGCTGCCCGACGGTGTCTTCAACGTCGTCCACGGCGACAAGGTGGCCGTCGACGCGATCCTCCAGCACCCGACCATCCAGGCCGTGTCGTTCGTCGGGTCGACCCCGATCGCCCGCTACATCTACGAGACGGGGACCCGCGCTGGGAAGCGCGTCCAGGCCCTCGGCGGGGCGAAGAACCACATGATCGTCCTGCCCGACGCCGACATCGGCATGGCCGCCGACGCGGCGGTGTCGGCCGCCTACGGCTCGGCCGGCGAGCGCTGCATGGCGATCTCGGCGCTCGTCGCCGTGGGCGCGTCGGCGGATCCGCTCATCGCGGCCATCCGCGAGCGGCTGCCGAAGATCAAGGTCGGCGATGGATCCGACCCGGCCTCCGAGATGGGCCCGCTGGTGACCCGCGAGCACCGCGACAAGGTCGCGTCCTACCTCGACTCCGGGGCTGCCCAGGGCGCGACCGTCGTGGTCGACGGGCGGCAGGACCCGGCCTTCCGCGAGCCCGGCTTCTACCTCGGCGTCTCGCTCATCGACGACGTCACGCCGGAGATGGACTGCTACCGCGACGAGATCTTCGGCCCCGTCCTGACGGTGGTCCGCGTCGACACGTACGACGAGGCGGTCCGCCTGATCAACGACAATCCGTACGGCAACGGGACGGCGATCTTCACCCGCGACGGCGGCGCCGCCCGGCAGTTCCAGTTCGAGGTCAACGCGGGCATGGTCGGGGTGAACGTCCCGATCCCCGTCCCCGTGGCGTACTACTCGTTCGGTGGCTGGAAGGCGTCCCTCTTCGGCGACCTCCACATGTACGGCCCCGACGGGATCCAGTTCTATACCCGGACCAAGGTCGTGACCGAGCGCTGGCCGGACCCGGGCAGCTCGAAGGTCGACCTCGGGTTCCCCCGGACGCGCTAGTCGCGCCCCGGTCCCCGGACGCGCTAAGGTCGGGCCCCGGTCCCCGGACGCGCTACGTCCGGGCCGCGGGACGCCCCCAGGCCTCCGACCGGAACTCAGCGTCTTCCCGGACTCGGCACGTTGCCCGGCGTGGCGACGTACTGCGCGGCCAGACCGTGGGCGTCCGTGGCGCGCGCTCACATTGGGCGAAGCGGCACCCGAGGAGGCCGGGCTCGTCTGGACCGACGTCGGGACGACCCGCCTCTACCCATGGCGTCGGCCGGGCGAGCGATGACGGAATGCGCCGCAGTCCCCGCACTTGCACCGCCGGGACTCGAGATGGCCGCCCGAGTCCGATGCCGGGCTCCGAATGGCGGTAGCGCCGACCTCAGGCCCGGCGGACGTAGTCGGCCGGATCCCGCTTGACGAACCGTCCGTGCCCCGCCCGCCCGGTGAACGTCCCGTCGCGGACGATGACCGAGCCACGCGACAGGACGATGTCGGCCCGGCCCTGGACGGTCCGGCCCTCGTAGCACGAGTAGTCGACCGCCATGTGGTGGGTCGCCGCGCTGATCGTCCGCTTCGCGTTCGGGTCGTAGACCACGAGGTCGGCGTCGGCCCCGACCGTGATCGAGCCCTTGCGCGGGTACATCCCGAACATCCGGGCCGGGGCGGTCGAGACGAGCTCGACCCAGCGCTCGCGCGAGATCCGCCCGGCCACGACGCCGCCGTCGTGGAGCAGGTCGACCCGGTCCTCGACGCCCGGCAGCCCGTTGGGGATCTTCCGGAAGTCGCCCCGGCCGAGCTCCTTCTGGCCGTGGAAGTCGAACGGGCAGTGGTCCGTCGACACGACCTGCAGGTCGTCCTTCACGAGCCCCGTCCACAGCTCGGCCTGGTGGTCGGCCGGCCGGAGCGGCGGCGAGCAGACGAACTTCGCACCCTCGAACCCATTGCCCATGTCGTCGAGCGTCAGGAACAGGTACTGCGGGCAGGTCTCGGCGAACGCCAGCGCGCCGCGGTCGCGGGCGTGGCGGACCTCGTTGAGGGCCTCGCGCGCGGACAGGTGGACGATGTAGACGGGAACCCCGGCCGCCTCGGCCAGCCGGATCACCCGGCTCGTCGCCTCGCCCTCGAAGATCGGGTAGCGGGCGACGCCGTGGTAGTACGGGGCGGTGTGCCCGGCCGCGACCTCGTCGGCGGCGACGACATCGATCGCCATCCCGTTCTCGGCGTGCATCATGATCAGCCCGCCGTTGCGGGCCGTGCGCTGCAGCGCCCTGAAGATCGCGCCGTCGTCGCTGTAGAACACGCCGGGGTAGGCGGTGAACAGCTTGAAGTCGGGGACGCCCTCGGCAACGAGCGTGTCCATCTCGGCCAGCGTTTCGTCGTTGACGTCGCTCATGATCATGTGGAAGCCGTAGTCGGCGACCGCGTTGCCCTCGGCCTTGGCGTGCCACGCGTCGAGTCCCTCGCGCAGCGACGCCCCGCGCGACTGGACGGCGAAGTCGACGATCGTGGTCGTCCCGCCGAAGGCCGCCGCCCGGGTTCCCGTCTCGAAGGTGTCCTTGGCGAACGTGCCGCCGAACGGCAGCTCCATGTGGGTGTGGACGTCGATCGCGCCGGGTATGACGTACCGGCCGGTCGCGTCGATCGTCTCATCGGCAGTCAGTCCGGCGGCGGCCAGGTCCCGGCCGATGACGGCGACCTGCTCGCCGTCGATGAGGACGTCGGCGACCGACGATCCGTCGGCGGTGACGATCGTGCCGTTGCTGATCAGCGTGCGCATCGGGCCTCCTAGCCGGTTGCCGCCGCGACGTCCCGCAGCGCCGGGATGATCTCGCGGCCGTAGATCTCGAGCTGCTCCTCCTCGTCGCCGTTCATCAGGTACAGGTTGAACTGGTCGACCCCGGCGGTGGCGAGGGCGCGCAGCCGGTCGAGGTGCTCGTCGACCGTGCCGATGATCGTGAACCGGTCGACGATCTCGTCGGTCACGAAGCCGGCGTTCGTGCTGCCGACCTCGGCGTGGTGGCGGTAGTCGTAGCCGGCCCGGCCGCGGACGTACGTCGTGAGCTCCTCGGGCAGGTTCTCGCGGGGGTAGCGGTTGACGAGGTCGACGACGTGGTTCGAGACGAGCGCGGGGAACCAGCGCACCCGGTCGCGGGCGGCGGCCCGGTCGCCGACGTGGGCCGGCGCCGCGGCCATCACCCGGACGGCGTCCGGGCTCCGGCCGGCCTCCTCCGCCGACGCCCGGACCTGGCTGACGAACCAGCGGATCAGATCCGGGTCGCCGATCTGGAGCATCGCCCCGTCGGCGATCCGGCCGGTCAGCTTGAGCGCCACGGGCCCGTAGCCGGCGATCCAGACCGGCAGCCGGTCGCCGCGCGTCCAGGTCAGCTCGAGCATCGTGCCTTCGTACTCGACCGGGCGACCCTCGACGAGCGCGCGGATCACGTGGACCGCCTCCTCGAGGTCGCTCATCGACGTCGGGCCCTTGCCCAGCACCCGGCGGGCCGAGTCGCCGCGCCCGATCCCGAGGTCCATCCGGCCGCCGCTGAGCTCGTTCAGGACGGCCAGCGCCGAGGCGGTGACCGACGGCTCGCGCGTCGCCGGGTTCGTCACGCACGTCCCGAGCCGGAGCGTCGTGGTCGCCTCGGCCATCAGGGTCAGCAGGGGATAGGGATCGCGCCACAGGACGTGCGAGTCGAAGAGCCAGCCGTAGGCGAAGCCGGCGGCCTCGGCCTGGCGGGTGAGCTCGAGCGTGCGCTCGATCGAGTGGTCGGGCTTGAGCGTGAATCCGAACTGCATCGGACGGTCGCCTCTCCCGTGTCGTGGGCCGGAGGGGGCAGCGTACACCGCCGCGTGCGCGGGTGGCCGCTTGCCTCGCCCGGCCCCGGTCAGGGCTCGCTAGGGTCGGACGAGGTCGTCGTAGGCGTCCGGCCGGCGGTCGCGGAAGAACTGCCACGTCTGGCGGACCTCGGTGATCCTGTCGAGGTCCATGTCCCGGACGAGAAGCTCCTCGTCGTGGGCGCTCCCGACGTCACCGATGAACTGTCCGCGCGGGTCGCAGAAGTAGCTCTGGCCGTAGAAGTCGTCGTCGCCGATGTCCTTCTCGATGCCGACCCGGTTGATCGTGCCCACGAAGTAGCCGTTGGCGACGGCGTGGCTGACCTGCTCGATCCGCCACAGGTACTCGGACAGGCCGCGGCTCGTCGCGCTCGGGATGAACACCATCTCCGCGCCGTTCAGCCCGAGCGCCCGGGCGCCCTCCGGGAAGTGGCGGTCGTAGCAGATGTACACGCCGACCTTGCCGACCGCGGTCTCGAAGACCGGGTAGCCGAGGTTTCCGGGCCGGAAGTAGAACTTCTCCCAGAACCCCTTCACGTGCGGGATGTGCGTCTTGCGGTACTTGCCGAGGTACGTCCCGTCGGCGTCGATGACCGCCGCCGTGTTGTAGTAGATGCCCGAGGCGGTCGCGTCCTCCTCGTACATCGGCACGACGAGCACCATCCCGGTCTGCTTGGCGAGGTCCTGCATCCGCTTCGTCGTCGGCCCGTCCGGGATCAGTTCGGTGTAGCTGTAGTACTGGGGATCCTGGACCTGGCAGAAGTAGGGCCCGTAGAAGAGCTCCTGGAAGAGCATCACCTGGGCGCCCTGCCTGGCCGCCTCGTGGGCGTGGCCCTCGTGCTTCTGGATCATCGATTCCTTGTCGCCGGTCCAGGTGGCCTGGACGAGCGCCCCTCGGACGTTGCGCGGCATCTCGGGTCCTCACGTCTTGGGTGGCGGTTCGAGGGCCCGAGCGTACACCGCCGGACGAGGCGTCCGCCCGACCGGTCACGAGGGCCGGTCGAGCGGGCTGTGGCGTCGTGCCGGTGTCAGGCCGACCGCTGGTAGCTCCGGAACGCGCGCGTCGCGAGCGCGAGGCAGGCGACGGCGACCACGGCCAGCCCGACGAGCCGCGGCACAATGAAGCTCCAGTCGGCGTCGGCGAGCAGCGCCGCCCGGCCGGCCTCAACGGCCCAGTTGACCGGGTTGATCCGGGCCAGGGTCGCGATCCAGTCCGGGACCAGGGCGAGCGGCAGGAACGCTGCCGACAGGAAGGTCAGGGGCAGGACTAGGAACGAGTTGAGCCCGATGACCGACTCGCGCTGGCGGAGGACGAGCGCCGACGCGTCCGACAGCGCCGAGAAGGCCGCCCCGAGCAGGACTGCGCTCAGCACGAGGACGGCGAAGCCGAGCGGTCCGCCGCCGAACCGGGCGCCGAGCAGGAAGGCCAGCCCGCCGATGATCAGCGACTGGAGGACGAGGCTGATGGCCTCGTAGGCGACCCGCCCGCCGATCAAGGCGCTCCGATGCATCGGCGCCACGAGGAACCGGTCCATCAGCCCGCGGTCCATGTCCTCGATGATCCCCATCCCGCTCCAGCCGCTCGAGAACAGGGCCGTCATCACCACGACGCCCGGCATCAGGTAGTCGAGGTACGAGCCGCCGGCCGCGAAGCCGGGGATCTCCGTGACGCTCCGGAAGAGCGCCCCGAACAGCAGCAGCCAGATGATTGGCTGGGTCAGGGTGATCGCCAGGAAGTACGGCTGGCGGACGAGCGCCCGGCTGTGGCGCTGGGTCATGTACAGGGTCTGCGAGATGGCGGTCACGCGTAGGACTCCTCGGTCTGCTGGCGGTAGGCCCGCCCGGTATGGCGCAGGTAGACGTCGTCGAGCGACGGGCGCGCGACGGTGATCGAGGCGACCGGGACGCCGGCCGCGTCGAGGGCGGACAGGACGGCCGGAACGAGCGCCGCGCCGTGGGTCGCCCGGGCCCGCAGCGAGCGCCCGTCGACCACCGGGGCGTCGAGGCCGGCGATGCCGGTCAGCGAGGCCGCGGCGCGGAGCCCGCCCGCCGGCTCGCTCAGCTCGACGAGGATGGCGTCGCCGTGCAGCTCGGCCTTCAGCTCGTCCGGGGTCCCGGTGGCCACGATCCGGCCGCGGTCGACGATCGCCAGCCGGCCGGCCAGCCGATCGGCCTCCTCGAGGTAGTGGGTCGTCAGCAGGATGGTCAACCCATCCTCGCGGGTCAGCCGTCCGATCTCGGCCCACAGCTCGGCCCGCGCGGCCGGGTCGAGGCCGGTCGTCGGCTCGTCGAGGAAGAGGACGGTCGGGCGGTGGACGAGGCCCATCGCGACGTCGAGCTTGCGGCGCATCCCGCCGGAGTAGCCCTTGACGAGCCGGTCCGCCGGCTCGACGAGGTCGAACCGCCCGAGCAGCTCGTCGACCCGGCTGCGCATCGGGGCGCCGGTGAGGCCGTGGATCCGCGCCTCGAGGACGAGGTTCTCGCGACCGGTCGCCTCGGGGTCCACGGCGATCCGCTGCCCGACCGCGCCGATCGTGCGCCGAACGCGGACGGGGTCGCGGGTGACGTCGATCCCGGCGACCGTCGCGGAGCCGCCGTCGGGCCGGGCGAGGGTGGTCAGGATCTTGACGGTGGTCGACTTCCCGGCGCCGTTCGGTCCGAGCAGGCCGAAGACCGAGCCCGGCTCGACGGCGAAGCTGATCCCGTCGAGGGCGACGACGTCGCCCGGGTAGCGCTTGACCAGGGCCTCGGCGGCGATCGCCGCCCCGGCGCTAGACTGGCGAGGTATCATTGTGACCTCCTAAGTCGTTTAGCGACTAAGATACTGACAGAATGAACAATGGAGCCCGCGATGTCAACAGCGAGAACCGATCCCGGCGAAACCTGGCGGCGGCTGGTCGCCCGCGCCGTCGTCTTCCACGAGGCCGTCTCGGAACGGATCGGGATCAACGCGACGGACCTCAAGTGCCTCGAGCTCGCGATCGGCGAGGACGAGATCACCCCGACGCGGCTGGCCGAGCTGACCGGGCTGACGAGCGGCGCGATCACGGGCGTCCTCGATCGGCTCGAGCGGCGGGGGATCGTTCGGCGGGAGCCCGACCCGGATGACCGGCGCCGGCTCGTCGTGCGCGTCGACCCAGGCCGGGCGGTCGCCATCACGGCCGAGTACGCGTCGTTCCTCGGGGCGACCTCGGAGCTCCTCGGCGGCTGGTCGCCGGCCCAGCGGGCCGCGCTCGACGTCTACCTCGCCGGGGTCGCCGCGGCGCTCGAGTCGGAGACCGTGCGCGCCCGCGCGACCGTCCGTGGCGGGTTCATCGGCGACACCTATGTCGCGCCGCTCGGCGAGGCGACCGCCGGGCGGCTCGTCTTCGTGACCGGGGCACCGCGCCTGTCGATGAACGCGGCGGCCCTCGGCCAGCAGGCGCGGGTGGTGGTCGAGAGCAGCGCGTCGAGGCTGGCCTTCGATGGGCTCGGCCAGCCCGGCGAGCTCGTCCGGGCCCGGTTCGTCGGGCCGCTGCCCGAGATCCGGACGGGCGGCGGCCTGGTCTCGATCCGCTACCGCCGGCGGCTCCTCGACGTCCGCAGCCGGTCCGCCCGGATCGCCCTCGCCGGCACCCTCCCGTGGACGATCGAGATCGACGGTGGCCTGACCCACCTCGACGGCGACCTCCGGCCGCTCCGTCTCGCCGGACTCACCGTGCGTGGTGGCGCGAACCACGTCAGGATCCGCCTGCCGCGTCCGGACGGGACCGTCCGGCTGGCAATGGCCGGTGGCGCGAGCCACGTCCGGTTCGACCGCCCGGCGGGCGTCCCGGTGGCGTTGCGGATCCGCGGTGGCGTGTCGCGCCTGCGGTTCGACGATCGACAGACGAAGGCCTCGCCCGGCGAGCTCGAGCTCCGCTCGGACGACTACGGCCGGGCCGCCGATCGCTACGAGATCTCGTTCGGCGGCGGGGCAAGCGACCTCGAGATCGTCGCCGGCTGACCGGTCGGCTCCCGGGCCGCCGTCGCCGGAGCCGACCGCACCGTCCCGTCCGGCGGCTTACCGACGGCTTACAGACGAGGCGGCCCGGGACGGCGACGGGCCACGCCCGACAACCTAGGGTCGACCCGACCACGCCCGAGGAGATCGGGATTCCGCGAACCGGGAGGACACGATGTCGAACCGACAGCCCTCGGTCGGGTGGCGACTGCGCCGCTCGATCGCCTCGGCGATGCTCTGCCTCGGCGGCCTCGGGCTGGCCTTCGCCGCCCCCGCCGCCGCAGCCGCGGCGGACCCCGCCCCGGCGGCCGGAACACTGACCGCCACGACTGCGGCCTGCACCGACGGCCACTGGCCGGCGTCGGTCCAGGGTCGCCCGCGCTTCAGTGCCGGCTCGGCGGCGGGCGACTACATCTGGCACGACGCGAACGGCTGGCACCTCCGGGTGACCCACGTCGGCTCGCGCCGGGTTGTCTTCAGCGGCACGATCAGCGCCGACCAGCCGATCACCGTCCATGGCGTCCTGCTCGAGAAGAACGATCACTTCACGCTGAGCGCCGACAAGCTGAGCCTGACCTACCGGTTCGTGAACTACGGCCGGATCGACGGGCTCAACTTCCGGACCGCCTGCGCGTCGACGCTGTCGTTCCTCGGCAACAGGTCCGGCCACAAGCTCGGCGTGCGCCGGATCTGGATCGGCCACTATCGGCGGCACCCGCTCGAGAACCCGTTCACGATCGCCCGCCTGATCTGAGCGTGGGCGTGCCCCGAGGCACGCTCCCGTGCGCCACGACGCGACGGCCGGCCCGGCCGTCGCGTCTTCGTCTGCCCGGTGCCCGAAGGCTGTGATCTAATACGAGGGATCGTTCCGCCGAGGAGCCCGGCCGGCCGCGCAGAGCCGCCGCGGGACGGGTTCGCTGCGAGGTGTGCGTTGCATTCCACCGTTCCCGCTGGCGCGATGACCGCCGAGGAGATCGTCCGTCTGTCGCGCGAGCACACCTTCTTCTCGTGGTCGGTCCAGGGCGCGATCGACCCGATCGCCATCGACCACGCCGAGGGGATCTACCTCTACACGCCCGACGGCCAGCGGATCATCGACTTCAACAGCCAGCTGATGAGCGTGAACATCGGTCACGGCGACCGGCGCGTGATCGACGCGATCACGGCCCAGGCCACCAAGCTCCAGTACGTCCAGCCGGCGTTCGCCACCGAGCCCCGGGCGCGGCTCGGGGCGAAGCTCGCCGAGATCCTGCCCGGCGACCTCGACAAGGTCTTCCTGACCCTCGGAGGGGCGGAGGCGATCGAGAACGCGATCAAGCTCGCCCGCCATTACACCGGCCGGACGAAGATCCTCGCCCGCTACCGGAGCTACCACGGCGCGACCCTCGGGGCGATGACCCTGACCGGCGACCCGCGCCGCTGGGCCAACGAGCCCGGGATCTGGGGCGTCGTTCGCTATCCGGACACCCATCGCTGGGGCGAGAAGGAGCCGCGACCGGTCGCCGAGAGCCTCCAGGGCCTCGAGGACGTCATCGTCTACGAGGGTCCGCACACGATCGCGGCGGTCTTCCTGGAGACGATCGTCGGGACGAACGGGATCCTGATCCCGCCGGACGGCTACATCCAGGGCGTCCGCGAGATCTGCGACCGCTACGGGATCCTGATGGTCGCCGACGAGGTCATGGCCGGCTTCGGACGGACCGGTCGCTGGTTCGCGATCGACCACTGGGACACGGTGCCGGACCTGATGACGATGGCCAAGGGCCTCACCTCGAGCTACCTGCCGCTGGGGGCCGTCGCGATGCGCCGGCACATCGCCGAGGCGTTCGAGACGAAGATGTACTACGGCGGGCTGACCTACAGCAGCCACGCCATCAGCTGCGCGGCGGCCGTCGCCACGATCGGCGTCTACGAGGAGGACGGCCTGATCGACAACGCCCGACGGATGGGCGACGTGCTCCGCCGCCACCACGAGGCGCTCTACGCCCGCCACCCGAGCGTCGGCACCCACCGCAGCCTCGGCCTGTTCGGGATCATCGACCTCGTCCGCAGCCGCGATCCGTACGTCCCGCTGACCGGGTTCAACGGCACCTCGGACGAGATGAAGGCGATCGGCTCGTTCTTCCGGGCCAACGGGCTGTACACCATGATCGCCAACAACTCGATCCACACGAACCCGCCGCTGTGCATCACCGAGGCCCAGCTCGACGAGGCGTTCGCGATCGTCGACCGCGCCCTCGACATCGCCGACGAAGCCGTCCGGGGCTGAACCGTGCGCACCCGGGCTCGGGCCTGACCGATGGCCACGGCGGCCGCCGGCAGGGTCCCCGAGGCACCCGGTCGACCGGTCGTGGAGGCGGCCGGGATCGGCAAGGTGTTCGGGGCGGGGGAGCACGCCGTGACCGCCCTCGACGGGATCGACCTCACGATCGCCGCCGGCGAGTTCGTCAGCCTCATCGGCCCGTCCGGCTGCGGCAAGTCGACGCTGCTCCGGATCGTCGGCGACCTCATCGATCCCACGACCGGCACCATCCGGGTGAACGGGAAGGATGCCCGCCAGGCCCGGCTCGACCGCGAGTACGGGATGGTCTTCCAGGCGCCGGTGCTCATGGACTGGCGGACGATCGCCCGGAACATCGAGCTGCCGCTCGAGATCATGGCCTTCCCCAGGGACGAGCGCGAGCGCCGGTCGGCGGCGCTCCTGCGGCTCGTCGAGCTCGAGGGCTTCGGGACGAAGCACCCGTGGCAGCTGTCGGGTGGGATGCAGCAGCGGGTCGCGATCGCCCGGGCGCTGGCCTTCGACCCGAAGCTGCTGCTCATGGACGAGCCGTTCGGGGCCCTCGACGAGATGACCCGCGAGCGGATGAACCTCGAGCTGATGCGGATCTGGCGCGAGACCGGGACCACGGTCCTGTTCGTGACCCACTCGATCCCGGAGGCCGTCTTCCTGTCGACCCGGGTCGTCGTGATGAGCGCCCGGCCGGGCCGGATCAGCCGGCTCGTGACCGTCGACCTGCCGCAGCCGCGGTCGGTCGAGACGCGCGAGATCTCGCGCTACTTCGAGCTCGTGACCGAGGTCCGTGAGGCGCTCCGGCGGGACCAGAGCGAGGCGCAGCCGGCCTAGTCGTCCTCGCGGATTGCCGCGTCAGCGACGGGCGGCCAGCGCCTCGGCGATCGCGGCGAGGTGGTCCGGCGTGCTGCCGCAGCAGCCACCGACGATCCGGGCGCCGGCGTCGCGCATCGCCAGCACCTGGCCGGCCATCGTGACCGGGTCGGCGCGATACACCGCGCGCATGTCGACGAGCTCGGGCATCCCCGCGTTGGACTTGGCGACGAGGAGGACGTCGGGATCGGCCGCGTGCATCCGCTCGACCACGCCGAGCATCTCGTCCGGGCCATTACCGCAGTTGCCGCCGATCGCGTCGGCGCCCCACGCCCGCAGCGCGACGACCGCCTGCTCGGGCGAGACGCCCATCATCGTGTGGCCGCGCGTGTCGAACGTCATCGTCGCGATGAGCGGGATCGCCGGTGCCACCCGGCGGACGCCCTCGATCGCGGCCTTGATCTCCTGCAGGTCCGACATCGTCTCGATCCAGATGAGGTCCACGCCGCCCGCCACGAGCGCCGCCGCCTGCTCGGCGAAGACGTCCACGGCCTCGTCGTAGTCGAGCGATCCGAGCGGGGCCACGATCTCGCCGCTCGGGCCGATGTCGCCGGCCACGAGGGCGGTCCCGCCGGCCGAGTCGACCTCGGCGCGGAGGAGGATGGCCGCGGTCCGGTTCAGGTCGTCGACCCGGTCCTGGAGACCGTGCAGCCCAAGCCGGAGCCGGGTCCCGCCGAACGTGTTCGTGAGCAGGATCCGCGAGCCTGCGTCGAGGTAGCCCCGATGGATCCGCCGGACGATGTCGGGCTGGGTCAGGTTCCAGACCTCGGGCGGGTCGCCGAACTGCAGACCGGCCGAGAAGAGCATGGTGCCCATCGCCCCGTCGGCAAGGATCGGGCCGCCCTCGTCGAGCAGCGCCTGCCAGCGCGCGGCCGCGACGCCGCCGTCGGCCGAGCGGCGCGCGGCGACGTCCGGGAACGCGAGTGGGTCGACCGCCGCCGCGTTCATGCCGCGCCGGGCAGCCGGGTCGTCGGCGCCGGACTCGCGGGCGCCGCGCCGGCGCGTCCTTCCGGACAGGGTCATGGGATCGCGAGCCTCCGTGGTGAGCGTCCCGGGAGCATAGCCCAGGACCCCCACGAGGACACGCTGGTGCATGCTGTGATCCATTCCGAAGGAGGACGCCTCGATGCACATCCGACCATCGCAGCCGACCGTCAAGGCGCCGGCGGAGACCTTCACCGGTGATGCGTGGTACGACGTCATCGCCCGTGGTGAGGAGCCCTCGCGAGTTCGCGTCAACGTGGTCCGGTTCGCGCCGGGCGCGCGGAATGCCTGGCACGCCCATGCCGTCGGTCAGACGGTCCACGTGATGGAGGGCGTCGGCCGGATCCAGGCCCGCGGCGGCGACGTCATCGAGATCCGCGCCGGCGACACGGTCAACACGCCACCCGGCGAATGGCACTGGCATGGCGCAGCGCCCGACCGGTTCATGACCCACCTCGCCATCTGGGAGGCACCCGCCGAGGGCCCCGAGAGCGAGTGGGGCGCGCTCGTCACGGACGAAGAGTACGGCGCCGCCGACCGGGACCACCCGGCGTGAGCGGATGGACCCCGGACGAGCTCGATCGGATCGGCCGCGCCGACGAGATCCAGCTCGCCTCGCGACGGGCCGACGGCTCGCTGCGGCGGTTCGTCACGATCTGGGTGGCTCGAGTCGGGGACGACGTCTACGTGCGCTCGGCTTACGGTCCCGAGAACGGTTGGTTCGTGCGGGCGGAGGCAGCGGGCGAGGGTCGCATCCGGGCCACGGGCGTGGAGCGCGAGGTTGCCTTCGTGGAGCCCGATCGCGGCATCGACGCCGAGCTCTCCGACGCCTACCACGCCAAGTACGACCGCTACGGAGCGCGGATGGTGGGGACGGTCGTCTCGCCCGAGGCCGCCCGATCGACGCTGCGGATCGTGCCGCGCTGACCGTCTTCGACGACAGCTAGACTGCGATCCTCGCCCCGCTCGTCGAGGTCCTGATGCGCTCGTTCGAGATCGGCGTCGTGCTCAGCAGCTGGCGATCCACGACCGACGGATCCACGGTCGGCTGGCCCGAGCTCCGCGACCTCGCGGTCCGCGCCGAGGCGATGGGCTTCGACACCGTCTGGACGCCTGACGAGCTGATCGGGCGGATGGTCAAGGACGGGCCGCGATTCGGCTTCTGGGATGGGGTCGCGATCCCGGCCGCGATCGCCGCCTCGACGTCCCGGATCAAGATCGGGACCTGGGTGCTCTCGTCGCTGCACCGCAACCCCGGGATCACGGCGAAGGCGGCCGCGACGATCGACGAGATCAGCGGCGGCCGGTTCGTCCTCGGACTCGGGGCCGGCCACGCGGGCAGCGGCGCCCGCGCCTTCGGGCTACCCGAGGACCACGTCTACGACCGGTTCGAGGAGGCCCTCCAGATCGTCGTCCCGCTGCTCCGCATGGGTCGCGCCGACTTCGAGGGCCAATACCACGTCGCGCGCGACCTGCCTCAGCTCCCGCCGGGTCCGCGCCCGAACGCGATCCCGATCGTGCTCGCGGGCCACGGACCGAAGGGCTACCGCCACGCCGCGCGGCTGGCCGATGTGTGGAGCTGCTACGCGGAGGAGGCGAGCGACGTCAGCGAGCTCGGTCCGCGGGTCGCCGCGTTCGAGGAGGCGTGCGCGGAGGTCGGCCGTGACCCGGGGTCGGTCGGCCGCTCGGCCGGGGTGGTCGTCGCGCCGATGGAGCCCGCGGGCTCGACCGGGATGTTTGGCACGATGATCGGCGGCTCGGCCGAGCAGATCGCCGACGCGCTCCGGTCGTTTCGGGCGGCCGGCTTCACTCAGCTCGAGCTCCTGCTCCAGCCGCAGACGCCCGGCTCGCTCGAGGCCATGGCTCCCGTGCTCGAGCTGCTGGACGCCGACTGATCGACCACGTCGCGCGGCTCCCGGCCGCGTGGTAGTGAGGGCAGGTCCAAGACCGCGCCGGTGCCGCCGGGCCCGAGCTGGGCAGACGCGTGCTCGACCACTCGGTGCGTACCACCTTCACGGCCGCGGACCAGCGCTGTGGAGCCCTCGTCGGCGAGTCGGCTGCGGGAGGGATATCCCGTCGTTTCGGGCGGGCGTCGCGGTGCTAGCGTCCCAGGCATGAAGCCGCTTCTAACCCTGCTTGCGCTGGCGATCCTCGCCGCCTCGGCGGTCGTGGGCATTGCAGCCTACGCGAACGGAGCCGTCGACCCCGGGTTCACCTACGGGTTCTCGCACGACGCCGCCGGCCAGCAGACGCTGATCATTGCCTCCGTGCGTTCCGGCGGCCTTGCCTGGCACGACGGCGTGGAGCCCGGGTTCATCGTCCTGAGCGTCGAAGAGGCCGAGATCGGGGGCGGGCTTGGCGAGCAGGTCTACACGGTGCCCGGAGCGGAGGGGGCCCAGCAGGCCGCCATCGCGATGGTGCCGGGGTTGGTGTTCATGGCCAAGCCGGGCGAGCTGCCGTCACCGCTCCCGCCGCTCTACGGCGGGTCGCAGACCTGGGAGCCCTGGTGGGCCATCCAACGACTCTATGCGAGCTCGCTGGCACTCATCGCCGCCGGCCTGCTCTGCCTCGCGGGACTCCTCTGGTTCGGCTACCGCAGGTTCGCCCGAAAGCCGGCCGTGGGCGTTGAGGCTCCGCTCCTCGCCGCCACGGCCTCGCCGCTGTTCCTGCTGCCCGCGTACCTCACGCTGATCCCGTTCCTCGTCGTGCTCACGAGCGTGCTCGTCGCCGCTGCCGTCCTCGTCGCCGCCGCGGCCTTCGCCCGGCTCATCGCCGCGCCACGGGCGCGGCGCCGGGCGATGCTCGGCTCGACCGTCCTTGCCTTGGCCGCCGCCCTCGTCGGCGCGGCGGCGGTCACGCTCGGCATGGAGCGCGGCGTCGTATCGATCCTGCGCTGGGCCCTCGCCTCCGCGGTGCCGCTCGTGGCTGCGCTCGTCCTCGCGGCGCAGCTCCGGCGCGACGCGGGGCGCCTGACCGGCTCGAGCCGGCTCGCGACGGTGCTCCGCGCCGGCGACATCGCCGTCCTCGCGACGCTGCCCGCGGTCGCGCTCGCCCCGCTCGCGGCGCTCACGAGCACGCCGTTCCTCCAGCCGCTCGTCGTCTGGTTCGTCGTCGTAGGCATCACCCGGGTCGTCGCGGTACTTCCCGTCGCCCGCGAGGCCGCCCGGGAGGCGCGCGACCGCAGCCTGGTGGTGGACGAGGGCGAGTCGGAGCGCGCGCGGATCGCCGCGGACATCCACGACGACGTGATCCAGGACCTCTCGATGTTGGTCCACCGGCTCGACCGGGCGGGCGAAGACGCCGCCGCCGCCACGCTGCGCGCCGCGATCGACCGGCTGCGCGCGATCTGCGCCGACCTCCGGCTGCCGGTGATCCACGACCTCGGGCTCGCGGCCGCGCTCGAGGCGCTCGTCGGCGAGGTTCGGGGGGCATCGGGGATCGACATCGACGTGCGCTACGACGGACAAGAGCGTCTGCCCTACGACGTCGAGCTCGGGCTCTACCGCATCGCGCAGGAGGCTGTCGCCAACGCCATCAAGCACGGCCGCCCGCCGATCACGGTGCGCCTCCTCTCAGAGGCGGGCCGGGCCGAGCTCGAGGTCGAGGACCGCGGTCCCGGCGTTGGCGAGGACGCACTGGCGAGGCCGGCCAGCCCCGGCCACCTCGGGTTCCTCACCATGTCACAGCGCGCGGCGAAGCTCGGGGCCGAGCTGGCGGTCGCCGACCGGCCCGGGGGCGGGACCCGGGTCCGCGTCGTCTGGTCCGGCGGTGCCGGCAACCCGGCGGGCGAGGGAGCTCGGGCGTCGGCGACATGACGGCCGAGTCCCGCAGCATCCGCGTGGCGATCGTGGACGACCACCCCGTGGTCCGCGACGGCATGGCCGCGCTGCTCCGCGAGTACGCTGGTATCGAGATCGTGGGAACGGCGGCTTCACTCGACCTCGCCGAGCCGCTCCTGGACCCGGCCCTCGTGGACGTGCTGCTCCTGGACATCCGCCTCGGGGAGGAGACCGGGTTCCAGCTCCTAGAGCGCCATCGCGACGCTGCTGGGCGGCCGGCCGTCGTCGTGCTCACCGCGTTCGCGCAGGCCGAGTACGCGGCAGCGGCGTACCGGCTCGGCGCCGCCGCGCTCGTGCTCAAGACCGCGCCGATGCCGGAGCTCGTGGCCGCCATCCGGACGGCGGCGCTTGGCGAGCCCGTCGCGACCGCGCCCGGCCCCCAGGCGACCGACCCGACGCTCACGACCCGCGAGCAGGAGATCACCCGGCTCGTGGTCGACGGCCGCTCGAACGACGAGATCGGCGCGGCGCTGGGGATCGCGACCAAGACCGTGGAGGGCCACCTGCGGCGCGTGTTCGAGCGCCTCGGCATTGAGTCGCGTGCAGAGCTGTCGGCGAGAGCCGTCGCGGAGGGGTGGCTCGAGGTGCCGACCGTCGCCCGCCGTCGAAGGCCCGGGCCGACACGGGCGGGCGGCGCCGGCGGGCGACGCTCTGATTGGCGACATCCGCGGACGGGCAGCTGAGGCGCGAAACGACCGGCTTTCACCGGCAGCCCGCCCCGCCGGGCTTAGTGGCCGGTCCCGAACTGGCGGTCGCCGGCGTCACCGAGCCCGGGCAGGATGTAGCCCTTCTCGTTGAGCTGGCGGTCGAGCGCGGCGCAGTAGATCGCCACGTCGGGGTGGGCCCTGCTGACCGCCTCGACCCCCTCCGGCGCGGCGATGAGGTTGATCAGCTTGATCCGCGTCGCGCCCCAGCGCTTCAGGACCTCGATTGCCGCGGTCGCCGAGCCGCCCGTCGCCAGCATCGGATCGAGAATCAGGCACAGGTCCACGGTCGCCGAGTCCGGCAGCTTGTTGTAGTACTCGACCGGGCGCAGCGTTCGCTCGTCGCGGAACAGGCCGAGATGCCACACCTCGGCGGTGGGCATCAGCTCGAGCATCGCGTCGACCATGCCGAGACCGGCGCGCAGGATCGGGACGAGCCCGATCCGGTCCGCCAGCTCGAAGGCCGCCGTCGTCTCGAGCGGCGTCTCGACGGTGATCGGGCGCACCCGGACGTCGGCCAGCGCCTCGTGGCCGAGCAGCCACGACAGCTCGCGGACGATCTCGCGGAACTTCTTCGGCTCGGTCGACGTGCTGCGCAGGATCGCCAGCTTGTGGAGCACGGCCGGGTGGGTCGAGACGTGCAAGCTCGGCGAAGCCGCGACGGGCTTGGTGTCGGTCACCGGGCCTCCTCCGGGTCGATCGTGGGCCGAATCGCATCGTAGCACCGGGTCCGGGGCCGCGAACCCGTCGGTGCCACCGTGTGCCCGGCCGCGGCGCGGTATCCTCGCCTTCCGAGCCCATGCCGGAGGACCCATCGACCGACGTGACGATCACCCGATCGAGCGCCGCCCGCTCGCGCTCGACGGCGGCCCGGCCCTCGCCGGCGGTTCGCCGCGGCGCCCCGCCGATCCTCGTCCGCCAGACGCGCAACGGCATCGTCGAGAGCGTCCACCGCGGCGACGTGGTCGAGGTCGACCCGGCCGGCCGGATCGTGCGCCTGCTCGGCGATCCGGACCGCGTCGTGACCCTGCGCTCGTGCGTCAAGCCGTTCGGGCTGCTCGCCCTCCTCGAGGCCGGCGGGATCGAGGCGTTCGAGCTCACTCCGCCCGAGATCGCGATCATGGCCAGCTCGCACTCCGGCGAGGACATCCACGTCCGGACGATCCAGGGGATGTACCGCCGGGCCGGCGTGAGCCAGACCGCCCTCGCCTGCGGATCGGAGGGCATGCCGCTGGACACGCTGACGGCGGCACGGCTCGCGCGCGACGGCGAGAAAGCCGGTCCGGTCCGCCACATGTGCTCGGGCCAGCACTCGTCGATGCTCCTCCTGGCGCGGCTGCGCGGCTGGCCGCCCGACGGCTACTGGCACGACGACCACCCCGCCCAGGTCGCCTACCGGGCGAGCGTCGCGGCGGCCTTCGGAACCCGGCTCGACCGGCTCGTCACCGCGATCGACGGGTGCGGGATCGCCACCTACGCGTTCCCGCTCCATGCGGTCGCCCGCGCCTACGCGTTCCTGGCCGATCCGTCCGCCCTGCCGTCGAGCGATGCCCGCGCGGAGCACGGCGCGGCGCTCACGATCATCCGCGACGCCATGCTCGCCCACCCGGAGATGGTCGGCGGCACGCGGGACCGGCTCGACACCTCGCTCATGAAGGCGGTTCCCGGCCGCGTGATCAGCAAGGGCGGCATGGAGGCGCTCCGGGGTCTCGGGATCCTGGCGGGCGCTCGGCCCGGCAACGGCATCGGCGCCAGCAGCGCCACGGGGATGGCGATCAAGATCGAGGACGGCGACGGGTACGACCGGGGGACCTGGGCCGCCACCATCGAGGCCGCCCGCCAGGCCGGCGTCCTCGACGGTGCGCCGCTCCGCGAGCTCGCTCGCTACCACCGGCCCGTGGTGCTCGACCCCCACGGCCGGGTCGGCGCCGAGGCAATCCCCGAGTTCGAGCTCGCGCCCGTCGGCGAGCTGATCGGCTGAGGGCGACGATGATCCGTTCGGCTGCCCGTCCGTCGTCGCCCCGGCAGGCGCGCCGGCAGAGCCGATGACCGCGATCGACCCGCATCGCACGCTCGGTCTCACGCCCGGCGCCAGCCAGGCCGAGATCAAGCGCGCCTACCGCCACCTGGCCAAGCTCTACCACCCCGACTCCGCGGGCGAGCGTGCCCTGCCCAGGTTCCTCGCGATCCAGGCCGCTTACGAGGCGCTGCTCGTCGATCCGCGCCGCCCGCGAACCGCTGGACGAGGAGCCACGACCGACCGCCCGGCCGGGCCGCCGCCGCCGTCGTGGCAGGCCGATCCGACCCGGGCGCGAGCCACGCGCGAGGCCTACCGTGCCCGGACCCGGCGGGCGGCCGGAGCTGCTGGCAGTGCGGGTGCGGCTCCATCGGCTGGCCCGGCGGGTGGCGCTGCCGCAAGCAGCACGGCCGGGGCGGGGAGCCGAACGGATCCCGGCGGACCAGCCGGCGCCGGGCATGGCGGCGCGACCGGGCGCCCGGGCCGGGCGCGCGACGACTCTTCCGCCGCCGGCGCCAGGACTGGCGGCGGCGGTCGCGCGGGTCGGTCGACGCGTCGCCCGAAGGCCACGATCGGGTCGACGAGCTACGACGGCGCCGACAAGGAGCCATTCACCCCGGCCTGGGAAGGGGCGACCTGGTACGGCGCCGGGAGCGGGACCTACTGGACGCTCAACCCGAAGGAGTACGCCGACCCGCGGAAGCACGGCCCGGAGTACCTGGCCCGGTCGATGCGGGGAGCCAGCGCGGCCCGGCCGGAGACGCCGAACGCTGGAGGCGACGCCACGACCGCGTCGCCGTCGGAGTCCGCACACCCGGATCCGTCGCCCGCCCCGGGAGCGCCGGCAACCGACGGGCCGCCGCCGGACGCGGGCACGGCACCTGGCTCCACCACCTCTCACCGTCCGGCCGGGGCCGGAGCCTCGACGAGCGCCGACGGACCCGCGCCGCGGTCTGCTGGTCGATCGGTCGGCGGCTCGGTGTCGACCCCTTCCCACGGCGCGGCGGGCGAGGCCGCCGCTGGCGCCACGGCCCGGTCGACCCCGGGCGGGCCGTGGCCGGGAGCCATCGGTGGCGCCGAGCCCCGCCGGTCGGACCCGGCCGGGGACCCGCCACCGCTGATCCTGCGCCTCAGCCGGTCGCTGGTCGGCCGGGTCGCCCTCGCGCTCATCGCCTGGATCCCGCTCGGCGTGGCCCTCGCCGCAGCGAGCGATGCCCTGCCGGCCTGTGGCGCGAACGGCCTGGTGTGCTCCGATCCGCTGCGGGCTGGGTTCTGGCCAGTGGACGTCCTCCTGATCGCCATCTTCGTGGCGGTGCCCCGGCTGGGCGCGATCGGCGTGTATGGCGCCGCAGCGTTCTTCGTCGTCGGCCTCCTGGGGACCCCGGTCCTGCTCGCGATCGGTGGGGCGCACACGCCGAGCGGGACCGCCGGAGCGCTCGCCGTCGTCCTGATCCTGGCCTGGGTCGGTGGCGTCCTCCTCGCGCTGAGCGGCCGGGTCGACCTGCCGCCCTGGCGCGGCGCCCGTACCATGCTCCGGTGAGCCGTCGGACCGACCAGCCGAACGAGATCTCGGGAGCGGCCCAGGAGTACCTCCTGGCGCTGCGGGTCATGGCCGTCGACGGGAATCGCGTGACCGCCGCGCAGGTCGGCCGACATCTCGGCGTCAGCACGCAGGCCGCGAGCGAGATGTTCCGCCGGCTGGGGGCGGACGGACTCGTGACCCAGGCCGGTGGACCGGGCGGACGCGAGCTCGTCCTGACCGACCCGGGCCGCGCGGCGGCCGACGGGATCTTCCGCCGGCATGCGCTCCTGGAGTGGCTCCTGACCGCGGTCGTCGGGCTGGGCTGGGCCGAATCGGACGAGGAGGCGGCGCGCCTCCAGGGAGCGATCTCGCCGCGCGTCGAGGCGCGGCTCGACGAGATGCTCGGGCACCCGGAGACCTGCCCGCACGGCAACCCGATCGATGCCGCGACCGCCCGGCGCCGGCCGCCCGGAGTGCTGCTCAGCGCGACGGAGGCCGGCGATCGCGCCACGATCTACCGGATCACCGAGGAGGCCGAGGAGGACGCCGGGCTGCTGTCGTACCTCGAGGCCCGGGCGCTGACGCCGGGCGCCCACGTCACGATCCTCGCCCGCTCCGAGTCACTCGACTCGCTGACGCTCGAGGGCCCGCGCGGCCGGGCGACGCTCGGGCTGCGACCGGCGGCCATGATCCGGGTCCTGCCCGGCGAGGCCGACCCGGCGCTGTTCCACCGGGTGCCGGCGCGCGCGACCGCCTGACCCGCGACGCATCGGACTGCTTCCGAACTTGCGTCTTGACAGAGTGTTGTATAAGTACTACATTCCGTCCTGTTGAGACAGCACTGTACCGGAAGGATGCATCGATGATGCCCGGACCGATCCCGCACCCACGAACCAGCCGAGTCGACCACCTTTCGCAGCGGACGCGCCGCCTGATCGCGGTCGCCGCCCTGACCGGCCTCCCGGCGATGTTCGCCTGGTCGTCGTTCTGGCTCGGGACGACGATTCCAAGCTTCGTCTGGGGGCCTGTGTCGTTCCTGCTGATCGGCCTGACGGCCGTCGGTGCGCTCGTCCTCTACGGGTTCGTCCGGGATCGGGCCAACCTCGGAGCCTCCACGCTCGATGAGCGGCAGCGCCAGCTCCGCGACCGCGCGTGGGCACTCAGCTACGGTCTGCTGAGCACCGTCGCGATTGTGATCGTGGCGATCCTCGCGATCCTCGTGCTCGGCCTCGAGCGATCGGTGACGCTCGACGCCAACCTGATGACCGCCGTCGCGCTGTGCACCGGGACGCTGATCCCGCTCGTGCCGGTGGCCACCCTCGCGTGGCTCGAGCCGGACATGCCGGAGGACGACTGAATGCCGAAGTCGGCCGATCGAACCGAGCCGATCCTCCACAACCGCCTGGCCGTGCTTCGCGCCGAGCGCGGGCTGAGCCGCCAGGATCTTGCCGTGGCCGTCGGCGCCAACTACCAGACTATCGGGTACCTCGAGCGCGGCGAGTACAACCCGAGCCTGGCACTCGCCTTCACGATCGCGGACCACTTCGGACTGCCGATCGAGGCGGTCTTCAGCCCGCGCCCGTTCCCGGCGCTGTCGGACCTAGTCTACAAGCGTACGGCGTCCTGAACGACCGCTCGCGGCGGCGGATCCGCTTGCGCCCGTAGAATTGGGTGATGATCGAAGCCGCCCGTCCGAGCCCGGCGCCCCCCGGGCGCGCATCGCCCCGAGCCCGACGGGACCGCTCCACATCGGGACCGCGCGGACCGCGCTGTTCAACTTCCTGTTCGCCCGGCACGTCGGCGGCACGTTCGTGCTGCGGCTCGAGGACACCGACGTGGCGCGCTCCTCGCTGGCCTACGAGAAGGACATCCTCGACGGGCTGCACTGGCTCGGACTGGCCTGGGACGAGGGGCCCGGCGTCGCCGGCGAGGATGCCCGCGGCCCGTACGGCCCGTATCGCCAGATGGAGCGCCTGCCGCTCTACGCAGCGGCCGCCGAGCGGCTGCTCGCCGCCGATCTCGCCTACCCGTGCTACTGCACCGCCGAAGAGCTCGACGCCGAGCGCCGGCGGCTCGAGGCGCTCAAGCTCCCGCCGCGCTACAACGGGCGCTGCGCCCGCCTGTCGCCCGCGGAGCGCGCCGCGTTCGAGGCCGAGGGCC
The DNA here is from genome assembly GCA_963813705.1 of uncultured Chloroflexia bacterium. GTDB lineage: Bacteria > Chloroflexota > Limnocylindria > Limnocylindrales > CSP1-4 > Chersky-267. The sequence goes on along the minus strand of CAWFAH010000010.1, from coordinate 870,336 downwards.
GTCGGCCGGCCATCCGGCTCCGGGTCGGCGAGGGGGTGGTCGGGTTCGACGACCTCATTCGAGGTCGCGTCGAGATCGACGTGGCCAACCTCGGTGGCGACTTCGTCATCGTCCGGGCCGACGGAACCCCGCTCTACAACTTCGTGGTCACGGTCGACGACGCCGCGATGCAGATCAGCCACGTGATCCGGGGCGAGGACCACCTGAGCAACACGCCCAAGCAGGTCCTCATCTACCGCGGTCTCGGCGAGCCGGTGCCCGCGTTCGCCCACCTGCCGCTCATCCTCAACCCGGACCGGACCAAGATGAGCAAGCGGATGGGCCAGACGGCGCTGAGCGACTACATCGCCGAGGGGTTCATCCGCGAAGGCCTGGTGAACTACCTGGCCCTCCTAGGCTGGTCGACCGGAACCGAGGAGGAGGTGCTCGGGCTCGACGAGCTGTGCGCCCGGTTCGAGCTCGAGGACGTCCACAAGGGCGGGGCGGTCTTCGACCGCGAGCGCCTCGAGTGGCTCAACGGCCAGTGGATCCGTCGGCTGACGCCGGACGACCTCGCTGAGCGGCTCCAGCCGTTCCTCGAAGCCGAGTCCGTCGCGGGCCGGATCGACCGGACGCCAAGCCTCGACGAGATCCGGGCGCTCATCCCGCTCGTCCAGGAGCGGCTACCCGTCCTCGGCGCGATCGGCGACCTCGTCGGCTTCCTGTTCGTCGAGCACCTCGAGCTCGATCCTTCGCTCCTCGTCCCCAAGCGCTGGGACCGGGACACGGCGCGCGCCGGGCTGGTCGCCGCTCGCGAGGCGATCGCCGGACTCCCCCCGGTTGCCTTCGAGGCCGACGAGCTGGAGCCACGCCTCCGCGCCCTGGCCGACGAACGGAGCTGGAAGGCGGGCGACCTGTTCATGGCGATCCGTGTCGCCGTCACCGGCCGGACGGCCACCCCACCGCTCTTCGACACGCTCGTGGCGCTGGGGCGCGAGCGGACGCTGCTCCGCCTCGACGCGGCGATCGCGACCCTCGACGCCGATCCGGTCGCGAGCTCCTAGCCCGCCGGACGCGATCTCGGTCGCCCCCGCGGCGCGTCCGCACCGCCGTTGACCGATTGTTAACGACCCCGGGCTACCATTCGCGGAGATGGCACGCACGATCCTCGTCGTCGACGACGAGCCGACCCTTCGCGAGACCCTGGCCGACGGCCTCGAGGCGGAGGGGTTCACCGTCGTCACCGCGGCCGACGGCCGCGAGGCGCTCACCCAGTTCCGCGCCAGCCGGCCTGACCTGATCGTCCTCGACCTCATGCTCCCGGAGCTGTCGGGCGTCGAGGTCTGCCGGATCGTGCGCGCCGAGTCGCCGGTCCCCATCCTCATGCTCACCGCCAAGGACTCCGAGGTCGACAAGGTCGTCGGCCTGGAGCTCGGGGCGGACGACTACGTGACGAAGCCGTTCAGCCTGCGCGAGCTGATTGCCCGGATCCGGGCCCTCCTCCGACGGACCGAACGGGGCGTCGCCGAGAGCGAGCCCCCGGCGGCGGTCGACCTCGGCGACGTCCAGGTGGACCTCGCCGGGCACCGTATCCTGCGCGACGGGCGGGCCGTGCCGATCAAGCCGAAAGCCTTCGAGCTGCTCGCCTTCCTGATCCGCCATCCGGGGCAGGTGTTCACCCGCGACCAGCTGCTCGAGCACGTCTGGGGCTACGACTACGCCGGCGAATCGCGCACGGTCGACGTCCATGTCCACTGGCTGCGCAGCCGGATCGAGACGGACCCCGCGTCGCCCTTGTTCCTGCATACGGTCCGCGGCGTCGGCTACGTGTTCCGGCGCCCGACCTGACCCGGACCCCGCACATCTCGGACGCGCCAATGCGGGCGGCCCTATCCTACCCGCCATGCGCCTGAGCAAGCTCTTCTTCGCCTCGCTCCGCGACGACCCGGCCGACGCCGAGATGCCGTCCCACCGTCTTCTGCTCCGCGCCGGCTACGTACGCCAGCTCGGCTCCGGGCTGTACTCGCTGCTCCCGCTCGGGTTCCGGGTCACGGCGCGGGTCGAGCAGGTCATCCGCGAGGAGATGGACCGGATCGGCTGCCAGGAGATGTCGATGCCCGTCGTCCATCCGGCCGACGTGTGGAAGACGTCCGGGCGCTACTACGCCGTCGGCCCCGAGCTGGCCCGGTTCAAGGACCGCGCCGGCCGCGAGATGGTCATCGCCATGACCCACGAGGAGGTCGTGGCCGGCCTGCTCGCCGACATCGTCAAGTCGTACCGCCAGCTGCCGCTGATGGTCTACCACTTCCAGACGAAGTTCCGTGACGAGCCGCGCTCGCGCGGCGGGCTCATCCGCGTCCGCGAGTTCGTGATGAAGGACGCCTACAGCTGCGACCTCGACGACGCCGGGCTCGAGGCGAGCTACCAGCTCCAGTACGAGGCCTACGTCCGGATCTTCCAGCGTCTCGGGCTCGAGGCGATCCCGGTCGCCTCCGACGTCGGGATGATGGGCGGCACCGGCGCGCACGAGTTCATGGTTCTCAATGCCGCTGGCGAGGACGTGCTGGTGCTGTGCGAGACCTGTGGCTTCTCGGCCAACCGTCAGGTCGCCGCCGTCCGCCGGCCTCCGGTCGCCCCAGCGCGAGCCCCGGCCGATGGAGGAGGTCGAGACGCCGGACACGACGACGATCGCCGCGCTGGCCGCCTTCCTGCGGATCGATCCGGCAGAGACCGCCAAGGCCGCCTTCTTCGTGACCGGTGACGGCCGGCTCGTCACGGCGGTCGTGCGCGGCGATCGCGAGGTGAACGAGACGAAGCTCGTCAACGCGATCGAGGCCGTCGGCGGCATCCGCCCGGCGCAGGTCGAGGAGATCCAGGCGGCCGGCATGGAGCCCGGCTACGGCTCGCCGATCGGCGCGTCGGGGACGACGATCGTCGTCGACCCGCTGGCCGCGGAGTCGCCGAACCTCGTCGCCGGCGCCAACCGCGTCGGCTGGCACATCCGCAACGTCAACGCCGGCCGCGACTTCACGCCCGACCTGTCGCCGACATCGACAACGCGATGGACGGCGACGCCTGCCCGACCTGCGGCTCGGCGCTCGTCCTGCGCAACGGGATCGAGGTCGGCAACATCTTCAAGCTCGGGACGAACGTACAGCGAGGCGTTCGGGGCACGCTACCTCGGCGAAGACGGCGTCGAGCATCCGATCGTCATGGGCTCGTACGGGATCGGGCTCGGTCGGAACGTGGCCTGCATCGTCGAGGCGCACCACGACGACAAGGGGATCGTCTGGCCGGCTGAGGTCGCGCCGTACCCGGCCCATCTCGTGTCGATCGGCGCGAACCGCGACCCCCAGGTCGACGAGGTCGCGCGCCGGCTCCACGACGGCGCGGCTGCCGCCGGACGCGAGCTCCTGTGGGACGACCGCGACGAGTCGCCGGGCGTCAAGTTCACCGACGCGGAGCTGCTCGGGATGCCCTGGATCGTGACGATCAGCCCGCGCTCCCTGGCGGCCGGCGGGGCGGAAGTCACCGAGCGCTCGACCGGCGAGCGGACGATCCGGCCGATCGCCGACGTCGAGGCCTGGCTGACCGGCCCGAGCTCCGGCTGACCGGCCCGAGCTTCGCGCTAGGCCTCCGCGGGGGCTCCAGGCGTCTCGACGCCCATCTCGGCTCCAGGCGTCTCGACGCCCGACTCGTCGGCGCCCTCGAGGTCGAGGACGACCGTCCCGTCGAGGGACATGATCTCCATGTCGCCGAGCGGTGAGTCCTCGAGCAGCTCGGTCGACTCGATCAGGTCGGCCGCGGGCGGCGCCTGCTCGGGATCGTCGATCCGGCCGATCGAGAAGGTGACCTGCGGCGGGATGCTCGCCGCGATCCCGATCTCGGCGACCCGGTAGGGCGAGCCCTTGTCGCGGAGGGCCGCGTTGGCCTTCTCCTGGAGTGACGTGGCCTTGATGATCATGTCGGCGAGGATGTTCGGGTCGATCTTGTCGATCGCGGTCGAGATCCCGCGGCGGGCCTGACCGAGGCCGACCTTGGTCTGCTTGCCCGCGCTGTCGAGCGCCTGCTTCGCCTTCTCCTGGGTCGTCGGATCGGACAGCGTGGCTGCGGCGCCCTCCGCCCGCAGGCGCGCTTCGTCGGCGGCCTGGCGCGTGGCGTCCGCCACCTGTTCGGCGGCCTGGCGGGCCTTCTCGAAGATCCCCATCGCGTCTCCCTCGGGGCGCGCGATCGGACCTGGGCACGGTCCGCGCGCAGGGGACGAGTATCCGAACGGCAGGACGTGCGCGCAAGGGGGATCGTGGACCAGCGGCACCGGCATGATGCGAGTCGCCGCATCGGAGCGATCGCCGTTCGGCCGTGGGTCGGCGGTGGGCCGGCGGTGGGGGCGGCGGTGGCCCCACGGCGGGCCGGCGGCGGTGCCGATGTGCCCGGGTGGCACTGCCGATGCGGCGACAGGCATCACCGGGGAATGCGAGCGACGGCGGAGCCTGGACGGGGGCAGACCGTTCCGCTTGATCTCGGCTGGCGGCCATGCCCTCCCGAGTCCGGCGACGCCGCGGCCCACGGCCGCGACCCACGCCGCGCAGCATCGAACGTCGGGTCACGAGGTTCTCCGGCCGCTGCGTGTGCAATGCTCAGCGCATGGACGCGCTCGCGATCGGGATCTTCGTCGTCGGAGCGGGGATGCTCGTCGTCGCGGTCTGGGTCGCCGCTCGCAGGGGCCGCACCGTCGCCGACATTCGACGCTCGCTCGACGCAGCCGAAGCGTCGAGCGGCGGGCCAGACAGTGGTGACGTTGACGAGGAGATCCGGCGCCTCGTCCAGCGATCGCTGGCCAGTGAGGCCCAGGCGGCAGCCGTCGAGAGCGACCGGACGACCGTGCTCGACGCGACCGGGGTCGGCGTCGTCCTGGTCGGGGAGGACCTGCTCGTCACGTCCGCGAACCCGGTCGCCTGCAAGCTCCTGGGCCGGGCACCGGGCTCGTTGATCGGGCTGAGCCCCCTCGAGGTGTTCATCGAGCCGGCGATCGAGGTGATGGTCGAAGCGGCACGCGACACCGGAGCGGCCGGTGGCGAGCTCGCCTTTCGAGGCGGCGATGGTCCAACGGTCCTCATCCGGGCACGCCGGTCGTCACTTGGCGGTGTCTGGCTCGTGCTCGAGGACGTGTCGGAGCTGCGCCGGTTGCAGCGCATCCGGGCCGAGTTCATCGACAACCTGTCGCACGAGCTGCGGACGCCGCTCACCACGGTGAGCCTGCTGGCCGAGACGCTCGTCCGCGAGGCCGACGGGGCGGGGGAGTCCATCCCGCCGCGGATGCGCGACCGGATCGCCAAGATCGAGGTCGAGACCGATCACCTCGTCCAGATGGTCGAGGAGCTGCTCGACCTGTCGCGGATCGAGTCGGGCGGTCCGCTGGTGATGCTCGACGAGGTCGATCTCGGACGTCTCGCCGTCGCCTCCGTCGAGCGGCTGCGTCTGTTCGCCGAGCGCCAGGGCGTCGAGCTCCGGACCGACGTGCCCGACGCCGTCCCACCCGTGCGCGGGGCGGAGGACCGGCTCGGGCAGGTGATGGTCAACCTCCTCCACAATGCGGTCAAGTTCAGCCCCGACGGCGGCGAGGTGACGGTCCGGGTGCGACCGACAGCGGAGGAGGTCGTGGTGTCCGTCGAGGACCACGGGATCGGGATCCCCAGGGCCGACCAGGCCCGCGTCTTCGAGCGCTTCTACAAGGCCGACAAGGCGCGCCGCCGGGGTGGCGGGACGGGGCTCGGGCTGTCGATCGCGCGGCACGTCGTCGAGGCCCACGGCGGCCGGATCCGGGTCGAGTCGGAAGAGGGCCGTGGCTCGACCTTCTCGTTCGCCCTGCCGGTCCTCGACGCCGACGCGGCCTGAGATGGACCAGCTCCACGTCGCCACGCTCAACATCCTCAACCTGGCCGACCGCTGGGACGAGCGGCTGCCGCTCCTTCTGGCCGACTTCGCCGCACTCCAGCCGGATCTCATCGGGCTCCAGGAGGTCGTCTACGTCCTCCAGCAGGACCGGGTCATCGCGGCGGCCGGGGCGGCCGAGTACCGGGCCATCCGGGGCTGGGCCGGGCGGCCCGAGTACGGCAACGCGATGCTCGTGCGCGCCGGCCTCGAGGCGAGCGACCCGGAACGGCTCGACCTCGGCCTGAACCGGGCGGCGCACCGGGTCGTCGTCGGGCTGCCGGGTGGCTCCCGTGTCCAGTTCGTCGTGACCCACCTCCACCACGAGGTGCCCGCGGCGGCGGAACGCGACCGGCAGGCCGAGGCGCTCCTCGGTTGGCTGGCCGTCGCGCCCGAGGTCGACGCCCAGGTCGTGGTCGGCGACTTCAACGCCGATCCGCAGGAGCCGGCCTACGCCCGGATGCTCGCCGCCGGCTTCCGCTCGGCCCATCACGAGGCGAACGGCAGCGAGCCGGCGGTGACCTGGCCGTCGGGCCTCCAGGCGCCGGCGATGGACACCGACGGAGACCCGGACTGCCTCGACTACATCTGGGTCCGCGGCACGATCGCCGTGGACGACTGCCGGCTGGTCTTCGACCGCCCGGCGGCCGAGGACCCGACCCTCTACCCGTCCGACCACCGCGGTCTGGCGGCCCACCTGCGGGTCGGCTGATGGCCGCCCGGCGAACCCTCCGGCTGGCCCATCGCGGCGACCACCGATCCGAGACCGAGAACAGCCTGGCGGCCCTCGTGGCGGCCACGGAGCTGCCGGGCTGCGACGGGGTCGAGTTCGACGTGCGCGCGGCGGCGGACGGCGTGCCGGTCGTCGTCCACGACGCCACGCTCGCCCGCGTCCAGGGCCGCCCGGAGCCCGTCGGCGAGGTCGGCGCCGCCGAGCTCGAGGGGCTCGGCGTCCCGCGGCTGGCCGACGTGCTCGTCGCGCTGCCGCGCCGAGCGTTCCTCGACGTCGAGCTCAAGGAGGCGTTCGGCCGCGAACTCATCGAGGTGCTCGCCGCCGGTCGCGGCCCGGAGCTCCACGGCGCGGTGATCTCGTCGTTCGATCCCGCCGCCATCGGTCGCGTCCGCGACCTCGTCCCGGGCTGGCCGTGCTGGCTCAACGCGCTGGACCTTGCCCCCGGGACGATTGCCGCCGCGACCGAGCTCGGCTGCGTCGGGATCTCGGCGGAGGCGTCCGCCGTCGGGGTCCGCACGCTCCGCGCCGCGCGGGCGGCGGGGCTCGAGGTCGCCGCCTGGACGGTGACGCGGCGATCCGTCTTTCGCCGGCTCGTGGAGCTCGGGATCACGGCCGTCTGCGTCGAGGGCGACGCCCTGCTGGACTGACGGGAGGTCGCAGTGGTTGGACGAGAGCGAGCCGACGTCGTGGTCGTCGGCGCCGGGACGATCGGCGGCTGGGCGGCCACGTTCCTTGCCGAAGCGGGTGCCGGCCGGGTCGTCGTGGTCGAGCGTGGCCTGGCCGGTCAGGGTGCAAGCAGTCGCGCCGCCGGCATCGTCCGGGCACAGGGCGGGACGCCGGCCACCGTGGCGCTCGGGCGCTGGACGATCGACTTCTATCGCTCGCAGCAGGCTCGCTACGGGACCGACTCGGGCTTCCGTGAGCTCGGCTACCTGATCATCGCCATCACGGCCCGCGACGAGCGCGACGGACGGGCTCGCGTCGCGATGCAGCGGGCCGAGGGCCTGCCGGTCCGCTGGCTCACGGCGAGCGTGGCCTGTGCGGTCAACCCGACGCTCAGCCCCGACGGCCATCGCGGGGGGAGCTATCTCGACAGCGACGGCGCGATCGACCCACCGCGCAACGTGCGGGCCTACTCGCTGGCAATGGCCGCCGCCGGCGTGGAGCTGCGCGAGCGGACCGCGGTGACCGGCGTCCGCATCCTCCGCGGCCGGGTGGTCGGAGTCGACACGACGGCCGGTCCGATCGACGCCGGGCAAGTGCTGCTGACCGGCGGCCCATCGCTCCGCGACGTCGGCCGGCTGGCCGGGCTGCGCATCCCTGCCGGCGCCGTCCGCCACCAGGTCGCGGTGACCGAGCCCGCACCGGCCTTCGACGTCGAGCGCCAGCCGATGGTGTTCGACCTGGCGCGCGGCCTGTACTGGCGGCTCGAGGAGGGCGGCCTCCTGTTCGGGATGAGCAACCCGGCCGAGCCGCCGGGCCCGGCCCGCGAGATCGACTGGCCGTACCTGCGCCGGATGCGCCGGCGCCTCGACGGGCTCGTCCCGGCCGCGCGCGGCCTCGGCCTGCGCCGAGCCTGGGCAGCGACGATCGACTTCACCCCGGATCACCTGCCGATCCTCGGACCCGGGCTGTTGCCGAATGGCAGCCGGATCGACGGCCTGTGGGTCGCGTCGCCGGGCGGTCACGGGATGATGTGGGGTCCCGGCGTCTCGCGCGTGGCGGCCGATCTCCTGCTCACCGGACGGACCGAGCTGATCGATCCCTCGGGGCTCGGGCTCGACCGCTTCGACGCCGAGGGCCGGAGCCGGGCGGTCAGTGACCCGATCGCGCTCCCGTTCCCGGTGGCGACGGGCGACTGAGGCCGCCCTAACGCCCCGGGCTCAGCCGCGCTCGGGCGGCACCAGCTCCGGTGGCACCAGCCAGCGCAGGACGCCGTTGCCGACCGAGATCGGCCGGACGATGTCCACCCGGGCGATCGCGCCCTTGCGCATCGGCAGCTCGGGCGTCCCGACGAGCAGCGCGAGCAGCTCGCTGAAGTCGGGGTCGTGGCCGACGAGGACGGGCCGGGTGGGGTTGCCGGCGTCGCGGACCAGCGCCTCGACGGTCTGCGGGGACAGCGGCCGGCCGAGCCGATCGTCGATCACCACCTCGCGGCCCAGACGGGCGGCCACGAGCTCGGCGGTCTGCCGGGCGCGCGCCTTGGGCGAGCTGATGATCGCGTCCGTGCTGAACCCGGTCCTCGCCAGGAGGGAGCCCAGTCGTTCGGCCTGCTCGCGCCCCTTCGCCGACAGCGGCCGGACATCGTCGTCACCACGCCACTTCGCGGGGTCGCCGGCGTGGGCGTGGCGGAGGAGGTGGAGCTCGATCGTGACCATACGCCGCAAGTGTGATGCTTCGACGGTCGGCGACGCAATCGCTCCCCCGGCCCGTCGCCGCCAGACGAGGCCGACTCTTGGCCCCCCGAGAGGTGACCGACGGCCCTCGTTACCTCAGCGTTCGTTGACACAATCAAGCTTGAGATGTCGACCAGCCATCGCGAGCTCCCGATGCTGCCCGAGCTGCGCCTCACCCTTGCGACGCCACGTGTCGACGAGGCCGTCGCGGCGGCCGCGCTGATCGGTGATCGGACGCGGGCGGGGATCCTGCGGATCCTCGCCGACGGGCCGCATTGCGTGTGCGAGATGGCCGCGGCGCTCGGTGAGCGGCAGAACAACGTGTCAATGCACCTTGCCCGCCTGCGCGAGGGTGGTCTCGTCCGGGCGAGCCGACACCAGGCGGATGCCCGTTGGGTCTATTACGAGCTGGACGAGATGGCCTGCGCTTCGGCTGTCAAGGCGATCGGAGCCCTGCTCGGATGACGACCGTCGCGCTGCGCTCGACCCGGCTGCCATTCCCCGCGGTCGTTGGCGCGGCCGTCATCGGCTGGCTGGTCGCGTGGTTCGCCGCGGCTCCGGTCGCCGCGTGGTTCGCCTTCGACCTCCTTGGTCTCCAGCCAGGGACCCACGTCGGCGAGGCGGTGGCGTTCTTCCTCTACGACGTACCCAAGGTTCTCCTGCTCCTGCTCGGGATCGTCACGGTCGTCACCCTGATCCGCGGCTTCTTCCCGCCCGAGAAGGTGCGCGGAACCCTTGCGGGGCGTGGGGAGTTCGCCGGCACGGTCGGCGCCGCGTCGCTGGGCATCGTCACCCCGTTCTGCTCGTGTTCGGCCGTCCCGCTCTTCATCGGCTTCGTCGAGGCAGGTGTCCCGCTTGGCGTGACATTCGCCTTCCTGATCAGCTCGCCGATGGTCAACGAGGTTGCCCTGGTGCTCCTGTGGGGTCTGTTCGGCCCTGGTATCGCCCTTGTCTACATGGCGGCCGGCCTGACTGTGGCGATCGTCGGCGGGCTCGCGATCGGGAAGCTCCACATGGAGCGCTACGTCGAGGAATACGTCTGGGCGCTCCAGGGCACGGCCGGGACGTCAATCGAGATGCGCCTCACCCCGGAGGATCGGATCCGCGACGCCTGGGCCTACACCAGGGACCTCGTGCGCCGGATCCTGCCCTACATCCTCGTCGGGATCGGGATCGGCGCGTTCATCCACGGTTTCGTGCCGACCGAGCTCGTGGTGGCGATCGGCGGGCCGGGCAACCCGCTCGCGGTGCCGTTCGTCGTGCTCCTCGCGATCCCGCTCTATTCGAACGCCGCCGGCACGATCCCGATCGTCCAGGCCCTGCTCGGCAAGGGGATGGCCGTCGGCACGACGCTCGCGTTCATGATGGCCATGACTGCGATCAGCCTGCCCGAGTTCGTCATCCTCAAGAAGGTCATCAAGACGCCGCTCATCGCCGTCTTCGGAATGATCGTCACGATCGGGATCCTGTTGATCGGCTACCTGTTCAACTTCCTCATCTACTGAACCAGGCGCCATCGCACGCTCGGACAACGGAGGCAACGCAATCATGAAGACCATCGAAGTCCTCGGTCCCGGATGCAACAACTGCAAGCGGCTCGAAGCGAACGCTCGTGAAGCCGTCGCGATCGCCGGCGTCGACGCCCAGGTCGTCAAGGTCACCGACTACGCCGAGATCATGACGTACGGGATCATGAGCACCCCGGGGCTCGTGATCGACGGCAAGGTCATGTCCTACGGGCGGATCCCGTCCGCCGGCGACATTGCCGTGTGGCTGTCTCAATGATCGTTCCGCGACCCCGCGCGAGCACGGCGCGACTCATCCACCCGGGATGTGGGGTCAGCGACACGCGGCCGCTTGACCTTCAAGCCACTCGAAGCCCTAGGCTCTCCATGATGCTCACTCTTGCGGCCGTCAACGAGCTCGGGCGGTGACCGTCCGGCTCCTTGCCCGGTTGGAGGACTTCCGGCTGTTGCCGGTGTTCGTCGTCGTGAGCATGGCGATCGGCATCGCCATCGGCAACGTGCTATCCATCTCGGACTTCGCCCTGACGCCACCGATCGACGCGCTCAAGGCCATCGCCGGCGGGACGTTCGAACCGACGGTCGCCAGCGCCATCAGCCTCGGGGTGCCGATCGGTCTCTTCCTGATGATGTATCCGGCGATGACGAACGTGCGTGTCACGGAGATCGGACGGGCCTTCCGTTCGCCGCGTCAGCTCTGCGTCGTTCTCTTCTTCAACTTCCTCGTGGCGCCATTCTTCATGCTCCTGCTGGCGAACACCTTCGTATCGGACCCCGAGCTGCGGACCGGCCTCATCCTTTATGGCCTCGCGCCGTGCATCGCCATGGTGATCATCTTCACCTACCTGGCCAAGGGCAACGTTCCAATGGCGCTCGTGTTCGTTGCCCTGAACTCGGTCATCCAGATGATCCTCATCCCCGTCTACGCCCGTCTGCTCATCGGGGACGTCAGCTTCGACGTCTCGGTCGTCGCCCAGAGCGTCGTGCTGTACCTGGGGCTGCCGCTCATCGCAGGCGTGCTCACTCGGCAGATCGTGGTGCGGCGTGGCGGCGAGGCCGCGATGGATCGCCTGAAGCCCGGGCTCAGCGCGATGTCGATCGTGGGTTTGCTCTTCACGCTGGTCGTGATGTTCGCGTTGAAAGGCGACCTCATCCTCCGCCGTCCGCAGATCGTCCTGGAGATGGCCGTCCCGATGGCGATCTTCTTCTTCACGATGTTCAGCGTCGTCTACCTCGTCAGCGCGAAGCTCGGCTTCTCCTACGAGGATGCGGTCGCCGTCGCCTTCAACTCGACGGGGCGCGACTTCGAGATCGCCATCGCCATTGCGATCACCGCCTTCACTCCGACCGTCGCACTGGCGACGGTCGTCGGGCCGCTCATCGAGGTCCCGGTGATGTTGACTCTGGTCTGGGGAGCGGGCCGGCTGCGACCCCGCCTCTTCGGCCCGAGATCAGCCGGGCCGGTCCGTCGCCCGATCCAGCCGCGCCTGGAGCACGGGTAGCGATCCCTCTGGTCGCCTGGTCGGCCGGCGAGGGCCGCCACTCGGTTCGCCCGTGAGCGCCGACCCGCACCGACGGGCCGTCACCTCGCGATGATCGATGCCCGGCTGCGACCGGCGGCGCGGAGGGCGACCTCGACGAACGGCCGGATCCGGCCGACGAGCTCGAGCTCGGTCCGCTTGAAGGCGGCGAGCTTCGTCGGCATCCGAGCCCTCGACCTCGGCCGGGTCGTCGAGACCCCAGTGGAGCGAGTTGTGCTGGCCCGGGAACACCGGGCACGACTGCCGGGCGCGATCGCAGACCGTGATCACGTAGTCGAACGGCTGGTTCAGGAACTCGTCGACCGACTTGCTGCGGGCCGCGGACCAGTCGATGCCCGAGTCGGCCAGCACGCGGATCGTGTACGGGTTCACGCCCTTCGGGTTCGTCCCCGCCGAGAACACGGCGAAGTCGTCGCCGCCGAGCCGCTCGAGGAGGGCCTCGGCCAGCTGGCTGCGGGCGCTGTTGCCCGTGCACACGAACAGCACCCGGATCGGCGCATCGGTCATGGCAGTGGTCCTCCGTACCGTCCGGCTCCGGCCGGCGGCCGCGATCGTGTCCTCGAGGTCGACGAGCTCGGCGTCGAGCCGATCGAGCTCGATCCGCTGGCGCACGATCGCCGCGCGCTGTTCGGCGATGAACGGCGCCAGGTCGAGATCGACCGAGCCGCGCTCGAGGCACAGCCGGGCCACGCGCCCCGCGTCGATCGGACCGAGGCCGAGGCGTCGCAGGCTGACGACCAGGCGCAGCCGGGCGAGGTCGTCCGGGCCGTACTGGCGGTAGCCGTTCGGCGAGCGGCTCGCGGCCGGCAGGACACCGGCCGACTCGTACCAGCGCACCGCCGACGCGGCGATCCCGGCCCGGCGGGCGATCTCGGACACGTTCACGCCCCGAAGCCTACAGCTTCAAGTCACTTGAAGGTCAAGCGGCCGATCGTGAGGCGGACGCCGGCTCGGCCGAGGGCGTGCCCCGCTGCCGGACGATGGCCAGCAGCGCGCCGAGGACCGTCACGGCACCGACCCACTGCCGGGCGTCGAGCCGCTCGCCGAGGAGCAGCGCGCCCGCGGCGACGCCGACGATCGGGATGAGGTAGAACGCCGTCGCCGCGAGCGACGCAGGCACGGAACGCAGCGCACCCAGATAGAACCAATACGCTCCGGCGTAGTAGAGGGCGCCCGATCCGATCGCGCTGGCGAGGCCCAACGGCGTCAGGGCGGCGGGTGCCATCGAGCCGCCGGCGACGGCGGCCAGCACGACGAGGACCAGCGCAAGGCCGAGCGCGTGCGCCTGCTGGGCGAGGACGACCTGGCTCGTCTCCGTCGCGTCCGGGATGAACCGGCGGGTGATGACGGTGTAGGCGGCGCAGCAGCCGATGCCGGCCACCGTCAGCACGACACCGCTGAGCCCGGCGCTGCCCATCGCCGGGTCGTACACAACCAGGGTCATCCCGCCGATGGCGACCAACGAGAGGAGGACCAGGCCAGGGCTGATCCGCTCATGGAGAAACCAGGCCGCGAGGAAGAGGATCACCAGCGGCTCGAGCGCCCAGAGGAGGACCGACAAGCTGGCGGTGATCGTCACGAGGCCGGCCAGGCTCAGGGCATAGGCAATCCCGGGGTTCAGGAGCCCGAGGCGGCCGAGGAGGGCGGGACCACCGCCACGGAGCGAGACACGCCGGACGCGCATCGCGACCGTCAGGATCGTGAGGCTGGCTGCCAGCTGGATGGCGAGGAGGGTGAGCGGTGGCATCTCGTCGAGCGCAGCCTTGCTGACGACCGTGCCAAGACCCCAGCAGGTGGCGGCGAGGGTCAGGCGGGCGAGATCACGACGAGCGATGGAGCTTGGGGACACCCCGAGGCTCAACAGCAACCCGCCCCGCCGCAGCAGCCGGCCTCGGCGACCGGGAGCTCGCGCCGGGCCGCGAGATCGATCAGCGGGCGCGCGTCGGCCGGCTTGGTCGCCTTGATGATCGCGCTGACCATCCCATCGGTGACGGTGTGCGACGGTGTGATCGAGACGTCGGTCAGCCCGACCGCCTCGAGCCCGGCGCGGAACTCGGACACGGACAGTGCGCCGGCGATGCAGCCGGCGTACGAGCCGCGCTCGGCGCGCTCCTACCGGGCTCAGGGCGTCCTCGGCGACGATGTCGCTGATCCCGATCCGGCCACCCGGCCGGAGCACCCGGGCGATCTCGCGGAACACCGCCGGCTTGTCGGTGGCCAGGTTCACGACGCAGTTGCTGATCACGACGTCGACCGATTCGGCGGGCAGCGGGAGCGCCTCGATCTGGCCCTTGAGGAACTCGACGTTCGTCGCCCCGGCCTCGGCCGCATTGTGCTGGGCGAGCGCGAGCATCTCGTCGGTCATGTCGACGCCGAAGGCCCGGCCGGTCGGACCGACGCGCTTGGCCGACAGGAGGACGTCGATCCCGCCGCCCGAGCCGAGGTCGAGGACCCGCTCGCCGGGATGAAGGTCGGCGACCGCGGTCGGGTTGCCGCAGCCGAGCGAGGCGAGGACGGCGGCGTCGGGCAGCTCGTCGCGCTCCAACGCGGAGTAGAGGCCGGCTCCGATCGTCTCGGGCTCGCTGCAGCAGGACGTTCCCTGGGAGGCGCGGATCGCCGCGGCCGCATAGTGCTCCCGGACGGTCTCGTGGATGGTCTCGGTGGTCATCGCAATGGTCTCTGTGGTCATCGACGGGTGCTCCTCGGGTCGCTTCACAGGACGCGTCTCGCTGTGTGCTGTATTGATACTTGTGAAGATAGGCACTTGTCAATACAATGGCCCGGTGAAACGCCAGACCGACCCTGACATCCGGCTCCTCCAGGCCGCCGCCGACCCCACCCGGCTGGCGATCCTGCGGCAGCTGAGCGATTCCGGCGAGGTGTGTGCCTGCGCGTTCACCTCGTGCTGCGACGTGAGCCAGCCGACCGTCTCGCACCATCTCAAGGTGCTCCGCGAGGCCGGCTGGATCGACGGCGAGCGCCGCGGGACGTGGATCTACTACAGGATCCTGCCGCGGGCCGTGGCCCGCTTCCGCGAGCTTGCCGGACTGCTCGGCCCGAGCCTCGCGCCGCAGGCTCTGCCCTCCCGGCGGCTGCCGGTCGTGGAAGCGCGAGCCTTGCCCGACGGCTAGGGGTTGAGGTCCTCGATCTCGCCCGTCGCCAGGAACACGATGTCCTCGGCGATGTTCGTGACCCGGTCGCCGATCCGCTCGAGGTAGTGGGCCGCGAACAGGATCCGCGTGCCCGGGTCCACGTTCGCCGGGTCCGCTCGCATGACCGCGAGGGTGTTCTCGAACACGCGGTGGTAGAGCCGGTCGACCTCGTCGTCGCGCGCGGCGACGTGGCGTGCCGCGACCTCGTCGATATCGACGAGCGCGCCGAGGATGCCGCGCACGAGCGACGCCGTCAGGCGGGCCATCTCCGGCAGCTCGACGTACGGTCCGACGGGCGGGAACGGGGCGAGCTTGCGCGCCTGCTTGGCCACGGATGAGGCGTGATCGCCCATCCGCTCGAGCTCGTAGGTGACGTGGTCGAGCGAGAGCAGGAAGCGCAGGTCGCGGGCGACGGGCTGCTGGGTCGCGATCACCGTCGCGATGAGCGACGACAGGTGGAACTGCGCCTCGTTGATGCGGCGGTCCTCCTGGATCACCGTGAGCGCTGCCGCGGCGTCGTGATGGACCAGCGCGTCGAGCGCCGCCAGGATCGAATCTTCGACCAGGACGCCCATCCGCAGGACGGCGTCCTTGATCTCGCGCTCGCCGCGGTCGAGCGACTCGCGGGCCTGGGGTCGAGCCTCCGCCATGATCGCCGAAGCCTGGTCCTGGAGCCCTCGCACGGGCACAGCGGGTTCGTTGTCCGATGGCACGTCGAGCCTCCTCAGCCGAACCGACCCGAGACGTAGTCCTCGGTCAGGCGCTCCTTGGGATTGGTGAAGATGTTGGTCGTCACATCCATCTCGACGAGGTAGCCGGCGCGATCGTTGCCCATCGTCAGGAACGCGGTCTGATCGCTCACGCGCGAGGCCTGCTGCATGTTGTGCGTGA
The DNA here is from genome assembly GCA_963813705.1 of uncultured Chloroflexia bacterium. Lineage (GTDB taxonomy): Bacteria > Chloroflexota > Limnocylindria > Limnocylindrales > CSP1-4 > Chersky-267. The sequence goes on along the minus strand of CAWFAH010000010.1, from coordinate 854,190 downwards.
CGATCACGATCGTGTAGTCCCGCTTCAACTGCGACATCAGCTCCTCGACCTGGAGCGTGGCGATCGGGTCGAGTGCCGAGCAGGGCTCGTCCATGAGCAGCAGGTCGGGCTCGAGCGCGAGAGCACGGGCGATGCACAGACGCTGCTGCTGGCCGCCGGACAGCGAGGTCCCCGACGCCCGGAGCTTGTCCTTGACCTCGTCCCACAGAGCGGCCTGGCGTAGGCACCGCTCGACCAGCTCGGTCTGCGCGGACCTTGCCCTTCACGACGCCGTTGAACCGTGCAGGCGCGGCGACGTTGTCGAAGATCGACATCGTCGGGAAGGGGTTCGGCTGCTGGAATACCATGCCGATCGTGCGGCGTACGGACACCGGATCGATGTCCTTCCCGTACAGATCGATTCCGTGATACTCGATCCGGCCCTCCACCCGAGCTCCAGGGGTGAGCTCATGCATCCGGTCGATGCACCGGAGCAGGGTCGATTTGCCGCAGCCGGACGGGCCGATGATCGCCGTGATCGCGAGTCGCGGGACGCGCATGGTGATGTCGCGGACCGCTCGTCGCTCGCCGTAGTAGGCGCTCACGGAGTCAAGTCGCAGCGCGGCCGGCGCCGATGTGTCGATCTCCACAGGGCGTGCGGTTGGCTGGAGGACGATCGGGATCGGCGCATCATCCCGGCGATTCTTCGACGATGGTCTCGGACGGTGCTTGCACGTTTGCGGCTCCACTCAGGCGGCTGACACCGGGATCGTCGTTCATCGGGCCTGGCTCGGTCGTGCCCGGCCAGCCAGCCACTTGCCCAGGACGTTGAACACCAGGACGATGACGACGAGCGTCAGCGCGGCGCCCATCGCCCGGTCGCGGGCGGCCGGGAACGCCGAGTTCAGCGCGTTCCGATAGATCAGCAGCGGCAGGGCGGACATCGGTTCGTTCATGTTCAGGGTGAAGAAGTTGTTCCCGAGCGCGGTGAAGATCAGGGGCGCAGTCTCGCCGATCGCACGCGAGACGGCCAGGAGGACACCGGTGATGATGCCCGACATCGCGCCCGGAATGAACACGGCGAGGAAGGATCGCCAGCGCCTCAGTCCGAGGGCTCGGGTTCCCTCGTCGATCCGGCGGTCCGTCAGGCGGAGCATCTCGTCTGCGGTCACGACGACGATGGGCAGCTCGATGACGGCGAGGGAGATCGCACCGGCGTACCCTGAGAAATGGCCGGTCGCAAGGACCACCAACGAGTAGACGAAGATCCCGACCACGATCGACGGAAGCCCGGCCAGGACGTCGATGACGAACCTGCCGACCCCGGCGACCTTGCCGCCGACTTCGCGCGAGAACACCGCCAGGGCGATTCCCGTCGGAACGGCGATGAGCGTCGCCAGCCCGGTCATCATCAGCGTGCCGATCAGGGCGTTGCGGATCCCGCCGCCACTCGCATTCAGATCGCCGGGCGGATCGCTCGTGAAGAACTCGAGGCTGATCGATCGGATGCCCTGGCTCACGAGGAAGAACAGGACCGCCGCGAGGGGGATCAGCGCCAGCACCAGGGCGAGATAGCCGAACCCGACGAAGGACCGATCCTTCCACCGACGGCTGCGCGATGTCGGCCGGAATCGGATGGCCGGGCCCTCAGGCAACACGACCCGCTCCACTGGCGAACCGCTGCCGGATGAGGATCGCCGCACCATTCACCGCGGCCGATATCACGAGCAGGATCATGCCGAGCGCGATCAGTGATTCTGAATGGAGCGGCTCGGTTGCTTCGTTGAACTCGTTCGCGATCACTGAGGCCAGCGTGAATCCGGGGCTGAAGATCGAGGTCCCGATCCTCGTCGAGTTCCCGATGACCATCGTCACGGCAATGGTCTCGCCGATGGCCCGGGCGAGTCCGAGAATCGTGGCCGCGAGCACGCCGTTGCGGCCGATCGGCAGGACGACATTGCGCACCACCTCCCAGCGCGTCCCGCCCAGCGCCTGGACGGCCTCGCGCTGGAGGCGCGGCGTGGACGCGAAGATCTCGCGACTGACGGCGGCGATGATCGGCACGATCATGATCGCGACGATGACCCCAGCGGCGAAGTAGCTCGGCCCGGGGGTCGGACCGGACAGGAACGGGATGTACTTGCCGATCGAGCCGGCGATCGCCGCCTCGAACGGCCGGAGGATGGGGATGAGCACCAAGAGGCCCCATAGCCCGTAGATGACCGACGGAATGGCAGCGAGCAGATCGACGGTCGTTCCGACGGTCGTGCGGACCCGGGCGGGCAGGACCTCGGTGATCAGCAACGCGATGAGGATGGCGATCGGCACCGCGATCGCCATGGCGAGGAAGGACGTCAGGATCGTGCCGTAGATGAACGGCAGGGCCCCGTAGATCGCGAACGATGGTGCCCACCGGAGGCCGGTGACGAAGCCGATGACGCCGAACTGCTGCCAGACGACGATCGTCTGCTGGAAGCTTTCGATCATCATCCAGACGATCACGACGACGACCGCGAGGGCGATGAGCCGCAGCGCGACCCGGAACCACGTGTCGCTGGAGGCTCCTCGCGCCCGGGCGAGGCGGCCGGCAGGGAAGTTGGTGCTGGTCATGTCGTCGGCGTTCGTCTCCTAAACAGGCGAGCCACCCGGGAGTATCGTCCCGAGTGGCCGCGCCCGTGAAGCGATCAGGGCAGGAGTGGGGTGCCGGCCCAGTTGAGGGACTTCACCGCTGCTTCGTCCTGGGTCAGCAGATTCGACGGGATCGCCCCGTAGAACAGGGGTCCGGAGTCCATCTGGCCGTCGTGGATCGCCCACCACAGGAAGTCGACGAGCGCATTCGCGCGGTCCTGGGTCTTGAGCACCTTCGAGAGGTCCTTGTAGACGATCAGCCACGTCGTACCGGTGATCGGGTAGCCCTGGGCGGCGTCGGTGTCGACAAGGTCGAACCGGAGGTCGGCCGGGTAGCTCGGCAGGTTCGCTGCCGCTGCGACCGAGTCGAGGGTCGCCACGATCGGGTTGCCCGACTTGTTGACCACGGTGGCGAAGGGGATCTTGTTCTGAAGGGCGTAGGCCAGCTCGATGTAGCCAACGCCGCCGGCGGTCTGGGTGATCCCCTGGGTGACTCCCTCATTGCCGGATGCGCCAAGGCCGGTCGGCCATTCGACGGTCTTCCCGGCGGACTTCGTTGGGTCGCCGGCCCCGACCGTGGTGACCCAGTCCGGGCTCACCTTGGTGAGGTACTTGGTGAAGATGCTCGTGGTGCCTGAGCCATCCGAGCGGTGGACGACGCTGACGTCCGTGTCGGGTAGCTGGACGCCGGGGTTCGCCGCCGCGATCGCGGGGTCGTTCCACTTCGTGATCTTGCCGAGGAACAGGTTGGCGATGACGTCCGGCGCCATCACCAGCGGCTGCGACAGCCCCGGCAGGTTGTAGGCGACCACGACCGCGCCGAACGTCACCGGGATCTCCACGGGCTCGCCATTGGCCGCAGCGGCCTGAATCTCCGAGTCCTGGAGATACGCGTCGGATGCGCCGAAATCCACGGTGTTGGTGGTCCACGCCTTGACGCCACCACCCGAGCCGATCGACTGGTAGTTGAGCTTGACCGCGCACTTGGCGTTGTAGTCGTCGCCCATCTTCGAAAGGAGCGGGAAGATGAACGTCGAACCGGCGCCGTTGAGCTGGCCATCTCCCGTGGTGCAGCGATACGTCACGGCGGCTGCCGAACTCGAGGCGGCCGTCGATGGCGCTGCCGAAGAGCTGGCGGGGGCTGTGGTCGGGGCCGTTGTCGGCGCTGTCGTCGGCGCTGCCGTCGAGCCCGAGCTCGAGCAGGCGGCCAGAGCGAACGCCGCCGCGATCGTCAGCGCAGCGAGACGCTTGGTGATGGTCACCGGTCGTGTCCTCCTCAGGGGATCACTTCGTGCAGTGGCATGCACTCTTGCCGCCCCAGCATCCGGGCCCGGGGTCAACCTCCCTTTGGCATTGCGTTAACGCTGGATTACAGCGGCAGCGTGTCGAGCCGGTAGCCGACGCCGCGAACGGTGATCAGGTGGGCCGGTCGCTCGGGGGTCGGCTCGATCTTCAGGCGGAGCCGCCGGATGTGGACGTCGAGGGTCCGCGGGTCGACGACCGTCTCCACGCCCCACACCCGATCGAGCAGCTCTCGCCGTCGGCGCACGACCCCGGGCTCACGGGCGAGCTCGCTCAGGAGCGCGAACTCCTTCGGCCGGAGCGGGATCCGCTGGCCGTCGCGGAGCAGCTCGTGGGCGAGCAGGTCGAGCTGGTACGACGGTGCGACCGCGACCCGCCCCAGCGTCGGCCGCAGCGCTCCGGCCCGGCCGGCGAGGAGGTCGAGCCGACCGGCCAGCTCGCGCGGCCCGATCGAGCCGGCGAACGCCTCGTCGAAGCCGGCGGCCAGCGCCTCCAGCCGCTCGCGCACGCGCGCCGGCGGATCCACGAGCACGACCCGGAGCTCCGGCCGGCGGACGCGCTCGGCGATGACCCAGGCGAGGTCGGACGCGTCGGCGGGTGGCGCGCAGACCACGGCCAGCATTGGAAGCGCGGCGAGCAGCCGCCCGCCGAACTGCCCGGGGTCCGCGACGACCTCGACCGACCAGCCGCTGAGCTCGGCTGGGAGCGCGCAGGCCGGTCCGCTCGACGCCAGGACCAGGCACAGGGGATCAGCCACATGCCGAGCATCGCCCGCGGCGGTAAACGCCCGGTTCAGGTGCCGTTAACCCTGGTCGCATGGCTCGAACCGACTCGCCGGGCAGTCCTGCCGGGCGGCGCCGGCCGGTGCGTCGCTGCACCGCGGCCCAACCTGTCATCCGCGCCGCGGCTCCCGCATTCCGCCCGAAGGTGGCAGGATGGGGCGGTCAGCTGCAGTCTAGAGGCGATTGGCATGGCCAAGTCATCCGCGAAGCGTCGCCACGACGAAGCCGAGCGCACCTTCCGGCGGGCCTGGAAGCTCCTCGACCGGATCGAGCGGCGGCTGGAGCGCGCTCGGGCGGAGGAGCGGAAACGACTGCGCCAGTTCGGCGACGGGACCGGTCCGGACGCGCCCCGACGGGCTGCCCAGCTCGAGGCCGCACGGTCGGAGATCAGCCAGATCGAAGGGCTCCTGACCGAGCTGTCCGAGCTCATTTCGTCGAACGCGCGGGCGTCGGCCGGCCAGACCGTCAAGGACATGGCATCGTCGGTTGCCGCCGAGATCCGTGACGAGGCGGCCGAGCCGCCGCAGCTGTCGACCCCGAGCCAACGGCGGAATCGACATCACCGGCCGCGCCGCCGGCCCGCCGCCGACCAGGCGGCCGGGGTGGCTCCTGTGGCCGCGGCCGACGACGGCACTGAGCCGGCCGAAGCAGGGGCGCCCGACGCGGACGAGCCGGTCGCGGTTGAGGAGCCGGCGGCCGGCGGCGACGACACGAGCGCGGGCGACGTGCCGAAGCGCCGCAACCGCCACCATCGCCCGCGCCGCCGGCCGGCGGAGGACTCGGTTGGCGAGGCGTCGCCCGTCCTCGAGGACGCGCCGGACGACGGCCGCGAGGCATCGACGGCCCCGGAGGCTGTGCTCGCCGATGACGTCGCCGACGACGACGTCGGGATGGAGGCACCGAAGCGCCGCAACCGCCACCATCGGCCCCATCGGAACCCGGCGCCTGCCGCCGTGACCTCCGACTCCGCACCCGCACCGTCCGTCGCCCCGGCGCCCAAGCCGGAGTCGTCGACCGACGAGACGATCGCGGCGATCCCGTTGCCGCCGCCGTCGCTCGGGGAGTCGGTCCCGCCGGCGCCCGAGCCGGCGATCGCCGAGCCCGTCGGCGAGTCCGCGGCCGAGCCCGTCGCCGGCGAACCGCCGGTGAGCTCGCCTGCCGAGCGGTCCCCGGCGCCCGAGACGGAGTCGATCGGTCACGCGGGGACGACCGACGAGGATGCGGTCGGATCGCCGTCCCCGGCGCCCGATGGCGGTCTCCGAGGCTCGACCCTGCTGCCGGCCGATCCACCCGTCGAGGCAATCGGCGCGTCGCCCGCGACGGCGGCCACGACCGACGGCTGGACCGAGAGCCACGCCCGCGCGCGGGCGGTCGAGTTCGGGGCGATCGTCGAATTCGACCGAGAAGCGAGAGGCGTGATCGAGGCGGATCGCGCGGCCGCCGTCGACGTCGGCTCGACGTCGGTCCACCTGCTCGTCGGCGATCGCTCCGGGGCCGAGGTCATCCCGCTCCTTGACCAGTCCGAGCTGCTCGGGCTCGGCGGGCGGGTCGCCTCGGCGGGGTTCCTCGGCACGGAGGCGCGGACCGCGCTCGTCGAGGCGCTCGTCGAGTACGCCTCGGAGAGCCGTCGCCTCGCCGCCAGGACGACGGTGTTCGTTGGCACCGACCCGCTGCGGCATGCGGCCGACGCGGCCCGGGCGTGCATGGAGATCGAGCGAGCGACGGGCGTCCCGGTCCACGTCCTCGACCAGGATGAGGAGGGGGCGCTCACGCTGCTCGGCTTGACCGGCGGCGCCCCGCACGGCGACCTGGTGGTCATCGACATCGGCGGCGGTAGCACCGAGGTCGTGATCGCCGGACCCGAGGGCATCCGGCGGATCGTCGGGCTGCCCCTGGGTGCTGCCCGCCTGTCGACGCTCGCCGGCCTCGACGACCCGCCGACCCAGGACCAGGTCGCCGCCCTGCGACGCGAGGCGGATCGGATCGTCGCCCAGGCCCCGGAGCTCGAGCTCGGCGAGGCCTTCGCCGTCGGCGGGACGGCTTACGGCGTGGCGCGTGTCGCAACCGGCCCGGGGACGGGCGAGCGGCTGGTCGACCGGGAGGGGATCGCGCTCGCGGCGACGATCGCCGGCCGCGAGCGCGCCGAGCACGTCGCGGAGCTGTTCGGCCTCAATCCCCGGCGGGCGCGGATCCTGCCGGCCGGCGTGGCGATCCTCGCCTCGATCGCCGCGCGCTATCGGCTCGATCGGATCCGGGTGTCGGAGCAGGGAATCCGCGAGGGGCTGATCCATGCCGTGCTCGACGACCCGATCGCCTGGCGAGACCGGCTCGCTCGTCCCGCCCGACCGGTCTCGGGCGACTGATCAGAGGGCGGCGATCGTCCGCCCGAGAGCCCGTCGGAAGGTCAGCCCGGCCACGCTCCGCCACGGCACGCCGACCGTCCGCTTCAGCCGCGCGACCTCGCGCTCGCGGAACACGAGGTAGCGGCTGATCGCGGAGGCCTGGACGTCGGTCAGCTCGCCGGCGTGCTCGACGAGGAAGCTGCGCGCCATGTGGGCCCCGATGTCGGCGTCGTTCATCGCCCCGAGGTGGTCCTGCAGCGCGACGACCCGCGAGATCAGGGCGGGGGCCTCGGGTCCGAGCGCCTCCCGGACGAACTCGAGGGTGTAGCGCAGCCGCTTGGACTCGATCCGCAGCTGGTGGAGGGTCGTGACGTCGGCCCACTTGAGGACGGATTCGAAGGCGCGGACCCGCTCGTAGGCGTCCCAGATCCGCGATCCCGCCGTGTCGCGGACCCGATGGGGGGCGGTCGGATCGACCGGCCGGACCGAGGCGCCGGGGGTCAGCACGAAGTCACGGTAGTCCTCGACGAACCGCCGATGTCCGCCCGAATCCAGCTCCTGCATGAGCAGCCGCCGGCCGCCTTCGCGCTGGTCGCGCCAGCCGGCCAGGAGCGGCTCGAGGCCGTCGCGCTCGCCCGCCGGCAACGTCGCAGCGAACGCCTCGGTCGCCTCGATGAGCACGTCGAGATCGCGGACCGCGCCCAGTCGTGACGCTACGACTCGCAACCGTCGTCGGAACCGCCGTGTCCGCTCGGCCCGGAAGCCGTCGCCGAAGACGCGCCAGGCGGCACGCATCCGGCGGGTGGCGACGCGCATCGAGTGGAGCTCCTCGGGGTCCGCGCCCTCGCGCGTTCCCGGCTCGCGCGCGATCATCCGGGCCAGGTGGAAGCGGAGGACCTTCCGGCCCGCCTCCGCGTGGAGGTCCTCCGCGGTCACCCCCGGGGTCTTGCCGATCGGGATCTCGCCGAGCAGCTCGGCACTCGTCGGGCTGCCCAGGACGAGCGATTCGACGGCCTCGGCCTCGTCGATCAGCTCCGGGGTGTCCTCGAGAACGTCGAGGTCGATGATCGAACCCTCGACCGGACCGTCCTCCGACGGCGGCTGTTCGGACGCGTCGGCGACGGACGTCGCGGGCTCCGCCCCGTCTTCCTGGAGCGCATCGGCGATGTCCGGCTCCTGGGCCTCCGGGGAGGCGGTCGTGCCCGACCCCGCCTCCGGGGCACCGGCCGCGCTCGGCGCGATCGTGTCCGGCTCGATCGCCTCGCTGTCACCGCCCGCAGGCGGAGCCGGCGCCGGTTCGGTGGGCGTCTTCGCCGGCTCGATGACGGCTTGCGCCGGCTCGGTCTCGGCTGCGGCTTGCGCCGGCTCGGCCTCCGCGCGAGCCGTCTCGGCGGCGGCCGGGGCCGGCTCTGCGGCAGCCTGTGCGGGCTCGGTCCGTTCCTCGGGCATCGTGGCGCGCCCTGCGGCGCGCTGGGCCGGCTCGGCAGGTCGTGGACCGGGTGCCGGCCGGCGGCTGCCACCGCGCCGTGCGGCAACGAGCGCCCGCTCGAGCTTCGAGCCCGGCGCCGGGGTCAGGCCGTGGTGACCGTCGAGCAGCGCCTGGAGCGGGCCGAGGTCCGCCTGGCCACCCCGCGTCAGCTCGAGCTCGAGCTCGAGGAACCGCTCGACGACCCGGCCGCGGGCGACCACGTCCACCTCGTCGAGGCTCAGCTCGACGGCGGCCTCGCCGGAGGGCAGCTCGAGGTCGCGCCGGCGGCGGAGCTGGCGGATCGTGACGAGCTCGACGAGCGGGGCGTCGCCGCACAGCTCGAGGATCAGCGACCGGGCCGCCGAGGGCGGCCAGCCGGCGACGTCCGTGGTCCGGTCGGCCGGTCCCTCGAGCTCCTCCCGCCGGTGGAGCGAGCCCTGGCCGTCGTCGGTGATCGACTTGACCGTCACGATCGTGCCGTTCGCAGCGGTCCGCAGCCGGGTGGCGAAGCCGGCCCGCGCCATCGCGCCGTCGGCCGAGTCCATGTACCGGTCCTCGTGCTGCGTCGGCCGCGCGGCGCCGGTCGCCCGGAAGCCGGCGAGCGTCTCGGCGTTGAGCAGCCGCTCGCCGATGACGCGGTCGGCGACCGCGTACTTGAGCTCGATCTCGACCGGTCGCTCGACCGTCATGCGCGCGGATCCAGCGAACCGATCCCCGATCCGGGACGACGTGGCGTAGCCGCCTCGCGCGTCGCCTCGAGGGCGCCTCGCTTCTGCTCCGCGAAGGTGTCGATCGTGCCCTCGACACCCGTGAGCTCCTCGGTCCGCCGCCACACGCCGTCGGTCCCGAGCTGCCACGAGCGGCGGTCGTCGGCGAGCATGAGCTGGACGATCCCGGCGACGTGAGCGGCGGCCTCGGGATCCTCGAGCGGCACCACCGCCTCGACCCGCCGGTCGAGGTTGCGCTCCATGAGGTCGGCCGATCCGATGTACCACTCGGGCTGGCCACCGTTGGCGAAGCCGAAGATTCGCGAGTGCTCGAGGAACTCGCCGACCACCGAGCGGATGCGGACCCGCTCCGAGAGTCCCGGGACTCCGGGCCGGACCGAGCAGATCCCGCGCACGATCAGGTCGACGTCGACGCCGGCCTGACTCGCCCGGTAGATCGCCTCGATCGACTCCGGATCGACCACGGCATTGACCTTGAACACGATGCGCGCCTCGCGGCCCGCCTGGGCGTACGCGATCTCGCGCTCGATCAGGGTCAGGATCCGCGAGCGGAGGCTGTGCGGGGCGACGAGCAGCCGCCGGAAGTCGACCTGCCGGGACAGCCCGGTCAGGACGTTGAACAGGTCGGTCGCGTCGGCACCGAGCTCCGGCCGGCAGGTCAGCAGCCCGAGATCGACGTAGCCGCGGGCCGTCCGCGGGTTGTAGTTGCCGGTGCCGATGTGGACGTAGCGGCGGAGGACCGTGCCCTCGCGTCGGACGACCAGGGCCACTTTCGAGTGGGTCTTGAGGCCCACCAGGCCGTACACGACGTGCGCGCCGGCCTGCTCGAGCTTGCGCGCCCAGACGATGTTCGCCTCCTCGTCGAAGCGCGCCTTGATCTCGACCAGGACGACGACCTGCTTGCCGCGCTCCGCGGCCCGGATGAGGTGGCGGACGATCGGCGAGTCGCCCGAGGTGCGATAGAGCGTCTGCTTGATGGTCAGGACCTCGGGGTCCTCGGCGGCCTGGGCGATGAACCGCTCGACCGACGCGGCGAACGAGTCATAGGGGTGATGGACGAGGATGTCGCCCGCCCGGATCGCGGCGAACACGTCGACCGGCTCGTCCTCGTCGGGCGGGAGCAGGCGGGCCGGCACGACCGGGGTCCACGGGGGCAGCTGGAGGTCCGGCCGGTCGAGCCCCGCGATCGACGCGAGGCCGGTCAGGTCGAGCATCCCGCTGATGTCGAAGCAGTCCTCCTCGCCGATCCGGATGCCGTCGAGCAGGATCCGCCGAGTGGCAGCCGGCATGCTTCGCTCGACCTCGAGGCGGACGGCCTCGCCGAACCGCCGCCGGCGGAGCTCCTCCTCGATCGCCAGGAGCAGGTCGCCGGCCTCGTCCTCCTCGATCGCCAGGTCGGCGTTGCGGGTCACCCGGAACATGTGGGCGTCGGTGATCTCCATCCCGGTGAACAGCAGGTCGAGGTTGTTGGCGATGATCTGATCGAGCAGGACCCAGGTTCCCGGCTCGACCTCGTACAGGCGCGGCAGCACCGGCGGGACCTTGACCCGCGCGAACCGGCGCTCGCCGCTGAGTGGATCGCGCAGCCCGACCGCGATCGACAGGCTCAGCGTGCTGATGTACGGAAACGGGTGACCGGGGTCCACCGCGAGCGGGGTGAGGACGGGGAAGATCTCTTCGATGAACCGCTCCCGGAGTCGCGCATGATGCTGCGGGATCTTGCCGTACTTGACGATCGAGATCCCTTGCTCGACGAGGGCCTTGCGGATCTCGGCGAATGCGGCCGAGTGCTCGGCCATGAGATGCCGGACCACGGGTCGGATCCGGTCGAGCTGCTCCGACGCGGACAGGCCGTCCGGCGAGACGTGGGCCGCGCGGGCGGCCGCCTGCTGGCGGAGGCCGGCGACCCGGACCTGGAAGAACTCGTCGAGGTTGTTGGCGAAGATCGCCAGGAAGCGCACCCGCTCGAGCAGGGGATTCCGGGGGTCCTTCGCCTGGTACAGGACGCGGGCGTTCCAGTCGAGCCATGACAGCTCGCGGTTGATGTAGCGCAGGCCGGCCTTGGTCGGCACGCGTCGAAGCCGGGGGGGACGGGCTTCGGCTTGAGCGGACCGTGCGGCGGACATCGAATCTGGTACCCCGTGGCGGCCAGCAACCCGGCGTTCCGTGACCGGATCGTGCGTGCGACTGGCCGATTAGCGTAGCACGGGCCCTGCTCCGCCCCGCTCCGCCCCGGACGTCCCAATCGGGCCGGCCGTCAGTCCTCGGTCAGCGTACCGCCGCTCGCCGGTCTTCGGGTCCGCGAACACCCGCATCCGTCGCCGGCTGGCGGGATCGATGAAGACTTCGCCCGTCGGGCTGAAGCGTGGATCCAGGGTCCCGGGCGGTTCGCCGCCGCCCGGGCCGACGACGTCGCCCGACCGGTCGGCGCCCTCGGAGCGATAGCGTGTCCGCTCGAGCAGCAGGACGATGATCCCGCCGCCGCCGGTGAGCGTGAGGAACAAGCCGCCCTCGCCCGGTCCACTCGAGGCCAGCGATGTGACGCCGAAGACGAACAGCAGCGCGCAGAGGCCGAACAGGATCGACCGGCTGACCGCGAACAGGGCCGTCACGGGTGGGTCATTCGAGCGTCGGCGCCGTCGCCGCGGCGTCCGGGACGATGACCACGGCGGTCCCGTAGGCCACGATCTCGGACATCGTCCCGCTCAGCTCGGACGAGTCGAAGCGCATCGAGATCACCGCGTTCGCGCCTGTCAGCGTGGCATTCTGGACCATCCGGTCGATCGCCTGGCGCCGGGTGTCCTCGAGCAGGGTCGTGTACTCGTGGATCTCGCCACCGACGAGCGAGCGGAGCCCGGCGGCGACGTTGCCGGCCAGGCCGCGGCTGCGGACGACGAGGCCGAACACGTGGCCCTTCGTCTCGGTCACGCGGTGGCCGGCCACGTAGGGGGTCGTGGCGATGATCATCCTGGCCCTCCGGGACTGTGGGCACCATGGTCCGGCCGGCCGATCGTCGGCCGTCCGTCGGCCTCGCGCCGCGCGGTGCACGCCTCGCAGGGGCACATCTCGCGGAGCAGGGCGAACGTGTAGTACCCGGTGTGGTGGCCGTCGCCCCAGGTCGGCGCGATGGCGTACTGGCCGACGAGCTGGAGGTCGACCAGGCGCGTCTGCTCGGCCGTCAGCTCCGGCGCCGTGTCGAGCCAGCCGGGAAGGCCCGCCTCACCGCGGCAGAACGCGCACGGGCAGAGCCAGCGGAAGGTGACCGCGTCGTACGTCGTGTGGTGGTCGTCCCGCCAGACGATCTCGAGGCGTCCCGCCGAGCGATCGGCGTGGATCGTCGCCGGGGCGGTGGCTCCGGCGGCGCCGCCCGCGGGGCCGGCGACGGCGGTCGGCTGCTCGACGTTCACGGCTCGATTGTAGGCCCCGCGGCCCGGTCCCTGGCCAGCGAGAGGTTTGGGCCGGGCCCGATCCGCGTCTCGGCCCGATCCTCGGGCGGGTTCGAGTCGCCTTCGGGCCGTCCGACCCGTGCGCCGCCCGTTCGGGCCGCCGGACAATCGACCTCGATGACCGATCCGCTCCGGCTCACCGACGCCCACGCCCTGCCGGCCGACCAGGTTGCGCTTCGCCTGGCAGTCGACCCCGCGGTCGGGCTGGCGTCCGCCGAGGCCACCCGACGAGCCGAGGCCGGCGGCCCGAACGCCCTCGAGGCCACCCGTGCTCGCCCGGTCTGGCGGATGGTGGTCGACTCGGCCACCGAGCCGTTCGTGATCCTGCTCGTGGTCGCGGGAATCCTCGCCGTCGCGGTCGGCGAGGTCCGCGACGGCCTGCTGGTCCTCATCGCCCTCCTGCCGATCGTGGGTGCCGATGTGTTCACCGAGTACCGCGGCGACCGGGCGCTCGAGGCGCTGCGCGAGGCGAGCGCTCCCTCGAGCCGTGTTCGGCGCGACGCGACCGTGATCGACGTGCCGGCGGCCGGCCTCGTGGTCGGCGACGTGGTCCTCCTGCGCACCGGAGATGTCGTGCCCGCCGACCTGCGGCTGTGGCGGGCCGACGGTCTCCTCGTCGACCGGAGCGTCCTTACCGGCGAGTCGGTGCCCGAGCCGGGCCGGCTGGCACCCGATCCGGGCGACGTCGGGCTCGCCGCGCGGGGGTCGATGGCCCATGCCGGCATGAGCATCGTCGGCGGGCGCGGCGAGGGGATCGTCGTGGCCATTGGCTCGGCGACGGAGCTCGGCCGGATCGCCGGCAGCCTGGCGGGGGAGGAGCGCCGGCGGTCGCCGCTCCAGCGCGAGCTTGACCGGCTCGTCCGAATCCTGCTCGTGGTCGCCATCGGGCTCATCGCCTTCGTCACGCTGAGTGGCGTCGTCCGCGGCCGGACGCTCGGTGAGAACCTCCTGGCGGGGATCTCGGCGGCGATCGCCGCGATCCCGGAGGAGCCGCCGGTCCTGCTTGCGGTGATCCTCGGCCTGGGCGCCTACCGGCTCCTCCGCCGCGGTGTGCTCGTGCGGCGGCTCAACGCCGAGGAGACGCTCGGGGCCATCGACCTCATCGTCACCGACAAGACCGGCACGCTCACGCGTAACCGGCTCGAGATCGCCTCGATCGCCGATCGTGCCGGCCCAATCCGGTCTCCGGACGAGCGCCGGGCGATCCTCGTCGACGCGCTGCGCGCCGAGGATGATGCCTGGCACGTGGACGACGGCGTCGAGCTCGGCTCGTTCAGCGCGGCGCTGGGACGCGCGATCGCGACGCTGGGCGCGTCGCCGGCGCCCGATCCGGGCGACCTCCTCGACGCGGTCGCGGCCGGCGACGGGAGTCCGATCGCCCGCACGCGGGCGCATCGCGATGGACGGATCCAGGAGCTCGCCCTCGGCGCTCCCGAGGCCGTCCTCGAGCTTGCCGGCCCGCCGGATGCCACGAGCTGGCAGCCGGCGATCGACGCGGGAGCCGAGGCCGGTGAGCGCCTCGTCCTGCTTGCCGCGCGCGACGATCCCGGTCCATGGGCGGTGCGGGCGCTCGTCGGCTTTGCCGATCCGCTCCGCGATGGCGTCGCCGACGCACTCGGGATGGCCCGCCGGGCCGGCATCCAGACCCTCGTCGTGACCGGCGACCATCCGCGGACCGCGGCCGCGATCGCCCGGAGCGCGGGGCTGGCCTTCGACCGAGTGGCGACCGGCGAGGAGCTCGCCGGCTGGACCGACGAGCGATTGGCCCGGGAGCTCGGGGATCTCCACATCGTCGCCCGCTCCACGCCCGACCAGAAGGAGCGGATCGTCCGTGCCGCGCGAACCGACGGCCGGGTCGTCGCGGTGACTGGGGACGGCGTCAACGACGCGCCCGCCCTCCACGGCGCGGACGTCGCGGTCGCGATGGGCAGTGGCACCGCGGTGGCCCGGGAGTCCGCCGACCTCGTGCTGGGCGACGACGCCTTCGCCACGCTCGTCTACGGCATCGCCGAGGGTCGCAAGATCGTCGACAACGTCCAGAAGGGGCTCGTCTTCCTCGTCTCGACCCACGTCGCCCTGCTCGGATTCCTGCTGATCGCCACCCTGGTGGGCTTCGACCAGCCGCTCCTCCCGCTCCAGATCCTGTGGCTCGAGCTGTTTATCGACCTGTCGACCTCGATCGCCTTCGAGCGTGAGCCGGCCGAGCCGGACCTCATGACCCGCCCGCCGCGGGTCGCCCGCCAGCCGCTCCTCGACGACGGGCTGCTCGCCCGGCTGACCGTGGCCGGCGGCTACAGCGCGGTTGCGGCGTTGATCCTGATGGCCAACCACGGCGGCGGGTTCGAGCACGCCCGGTGGCTCGCCTACACGGCGCTCGTCGTGAGCCAGGCCGTCAGGGCCTACGCGAACCGATCGATCCGCGGTCCCGTCCACCGCCTTCAGCCAAACGGCTTCCTCGCGATCGCCTGCCTCGCAGTGATCGTCGTCCAGGCCACGATCCCGTTCGTCCCGGCCCTGGCCACGGCGTTCCACGCCACACCGCTCGATGCGCTGGACTGGGCCCTCGTCGCAGTCATCGCCGTGGCCCCGGCGCTTCTCGCCGAGTTCGTCCGGACCGTTCGGCCGGGGAGCCGCTGGATCGCCTGACGCCGTCGATCTCGCGCCGCTCGTCCGGGCCGGCCACGGTCGTCCCGGGCCGCCGCACCGATCGTCCCGGAGACGGGGCCGCCGGGTCGGGCTATCCTCCGGCGATGGCCCTCGTCGTCGACCGGCTCGTCAAGCGGTTCGGCCCGGTCGTCGCCCTTGACGGGCTCGACTTCCGGGTCGAGCAGGGCGCCATCTTCGGCTTCCTCGGGGCGAACGGGGCCGGCAAGACGACCACGATCCGGATCATCCTCGACCTCCTGCGGCCCGACGCGGGGTCGACGAGCTGGCTCGGGCAACCGACCGCGGGCCTGCCCCGCCGCACCTGGGGCTACCTGCCCGAGGAGCGCGGGCTCTACCCGCGGATGGCGGTCATCGACCAGCTCCGGTTCTTCGCCGGGCTGTACGGCGTCGAGCGGGACGAGGCGACCCGGACGATCCGCGAGTGGCTCGAGCGCCTGCGCATCCCCGATGCGGCCGACCGGCGAACGGACGAGCTCAGCAAGGGCAACCAGCAGAAGGTCCAGTTCATCGCCTCGATCGTCCATGACCCGGCCGTGCTGATCATGGACGAGCCCTTCAGCGGGCTCGACCCGGTCAACTCGTCGATCCTCCGGGCGGCCTTCCTCGAGATGCGCGCCCGGGGCAAGACGCTGATCTTCTCGACTCACCAGATGGAGACCGTCGAGGCGCTGTGCGAGTCGATCGTGATCGTCGATCGCGGCCGGGTCGTCGTCGGCGGCGCCCTGCGCGACGTCAAGCGCGCCTCCGGCCGCCAGGTCGTCCGGATGGCCCTCGACGGCGACGGGCGTGCGGATGGCCCGCTCCGGCTGGCCTGGCTCGACGCGTTCCCGGGCGTCCGGCTGACCCGTCCCGGCGCCGACTATGTCGAGCTGACGGTGCCGCGCGAGGTCGATCCCCAGGCGATCCTCCACGCCGCCATCGAGCGTGGCGAGCGCGTCGCCCGGTTCGAGATCGCGGACCCGTCGCTCGAGGAGATCTTCATCGAGCGGGTCGGCGTCCGGCCCGGCGACGCCGAGGACCTCGCCCCGACCGCGGCCGCGCGGCCGGCGCCGGTGACCTCGTGAGCGCCCCGGAAGGCGCCCGGCCCGCCGGCAGCCTCCGACGCAACGCGAGCCTGATCGCCCGACGCGAGTACCTCGACCGGGTCCGGACGCGGACCTTCCTCGCGGCCACGCTCGTGCTGGCGGTCGTGGCGGTCGGCCTGGCGCTCGCGCCGATCGGGCTGCGCTACCTCGACCGGGGGACCGTCGTCCGGATCGGGATCGTCGCCGAATCCGAGCCGGCACTCGTCGGCTCCACGATCGAGCTCCTCGATGCGTCGCTGAACCGGGCCCCGAGCGGGGCCGACCCGGCCACCTGGGAGCGTCCCTACCGGTTCGAACCGGTCGCCAGCGCGGCGGCCGGTCGGACCGCGGTCGACCAGGGCTCGCTGCGTGGCCTGCTGACGATCTCACGGGCGTCGGACGGCGGTCTCGATTTCCGCTACCTGACGTCGGGCTCGGCGGCCAGCGACAGCAGCCTCGGCCTGCAGTACGCCACCTTCGGCGCCGGCGTGCTCGACTGGACGACCCGGGCGCCGAAGGGCCAGTCCGTGCCGTTCCGGATGCCGACCTACGAGGTCATCTCGACCACCGGGGCAACGGAGGCGGGCCAGCCGATCGATCCCCAGGCAGTCGCCAGCCGCTCGGTCCTCGCGACGATCCTGATCGTCCTCATCTTCGTCACCCTGACCGTCTATGGGATGTGGGTCGCGACGAGCGTGGCCGCCGAGAAGAGCACCCGGGTCATGGAGCTGCTCATCAGCGCCGCGAGCCCGCGCGAGCTCCTCGTCGGCAAGGTCCTCGGGGTCGGTGGCGCGGGGCTCACCCAGTACACCGCGATCATCGTCCCGGCCGCCCTCGTCGTCCTGTTCCAGGACCGGTTGGCCAGCCTGTTCCTCGGCCCGGCCCCGGTCGGCGGCGAGGCGCCGCTCGAGGGGCTGACCCTGCCGATCCTCGGCGCGTTCCTGCTGTTCTTCGTCCTTGGCTTCATCCTGTACGCGTTGCTCTACGCGGCGGCCGGCTCGCTGGTCAGCCGCCAGGAGGACGTCCAGCAGCTGGCCCTCCCGCTCAGCCTCATCTCGATGGGCAGCTACATCGCCGCCGTCGCCGGGCTCGGGTCGATCGGCTCGACGCTCGTCGTCGTCCTGTCGTTCGTCCCGTTCTCCAGCCCGTTCGTGATGCTGTCCCGGATCATGCTCGGGCGGGTGGCCCCGATCGAGGTCGCGCTGTCCGTCGCGATCCTCGTCGCGTCGAGCCTGCTCATCCTCCGGCTGGCGTCGAGGATCTACGCGACCGGGGTGGTCCTGTACGGCCAGCGCCCCGGGCTCCGCGACTTCGTTCGCGCCGCGCGGGCGGCGATCGACTAGCGCCGGCCTCAGTCGCCCGGATCGAGCGGCAGGCGCTGGATCAGGGCCAGGATCGGGACGGTCCCGCCGGCGTCCGCGGGCACGGCGGCCGGCTCGGTCCGCGCGGCCGGCTCCCCGGTTGCGGTCGTCGCGACCAGCCGCCACAGCCGGCTGCGGACGCCGGGAAGGTACGGGCTCCGGCGGTGGCGGCCGACGACCGCCGGGATGCCTTGCGCCGCCGCGGCCGCGTGGAGCGCCCGGCCCTCGGCGGCGATCGCCGGCACCACGAGCACCGACCCGCCGGGCTCCACGATCCGCTCGAGCCGCTCGCGCCGGCGCTCCAGCGGCTCGGCGACGAGGGGAACGCCGTCGAGCGCGACGAGGTCGAAGGCGAGATACACGACCAGCCCCCCGGCACCGCCGGCCAGCCGGCTGGCCAGCGCGTCGGGGTCCGGCCGGCCGAGCGCGTCGACGACCACGAGCGACCCGTCGAGCACCGCGCTGTGGCCCCCGAGACGCCCGACGAGCCCGCCGGTCCCGGTCAGCTCGGGCAGCACCGCGGCGCGGTCGCGACCGCGCCGATCGGCCATCCGGACCGAGCCGGCGCCGGTCCCCGGATCGACCTCGACGAACGCGAGGGCACGCTCGCCGCCCCACCACGGCTCGAAGAGGTGATCCGGATCGTCGAACGGCTCGGCGACCGTGCGCGGGAGCATCGGCCGGAGCGACCGCGGATGGCCCGGCCGGTCGGCGTCGAGCCGGAGGCTGAGCTGGTCGGCGGTCACCGGGGGCCTGCCCCGGCCGCGAGCGGGGCGCCCGGATTCGAGCCCCGGTCAGCCCCGGACACGGCGGGTGAGCGTCGATCGGCCATCGTCGAGCGATGGTAGCCGCTAGACTCCGGGCGATGGCAGATCCCGACCGTCGCGCCCCGCGCCCGGACGACCTCTACGCCTTCCGCATCGCGACCGACCCGCGCGTGTCGCCTGCTGGCGACCGGGTCGTGTTCACGCTGCAGTCGGTCGCCCCGACCAAGGACGGCTACCGGCGGACGATCTGGAGCGCGCCGGCCGACGGCTCCGCACCCGCCCGCCGCCTGACGATCGGGCCGAAGCAGGACCGCCACCCGCGGTTCGCGCCCGATGGCCGCACGCTCGCGTTCCTGTCGGACCGCCGCCTGGCGGTCGAGGAGCTGCCGGGCGCACCCGACGATCGCGAGGACGGGGTCCAGGTCCATCTCCTGCCGCTCGACGGTCCGGGTGAGGCGCGCCGCCTGACCGACCTGCCGCGTGGCGTCGACGGCTTCGCCTGGTCACCCGACGGTCGCCGGCTGGCGGTGCTGAGCTCCTCCCGTGGGGCGACCCGGAAGGACGACCTCGCCCGGCGCGGGAAGGCCGGCCCGAAGCGCGAGCCGGGGTCGCCGCCCGAATCGGACTACCACTACATCGACCGCCTCCAGTCGATGTTCAACGGTGCCGGCTTCATCTACCACCAGGTCCCGCAGCTATGGGTCGTCGACGTCGAGACGGGGGAGGCGCGCCGGCTGACCGACCTGGCCTCGCGGATCGAGCAGCCGGCCTGGTCGCCCGACGGGACGCGCATCGCATTCGCCTCGAACCCGGCGGCCGACCGTGATCTCGGCTGGCGCGGTGACGTCTTCGTGGTCGACGTCGCGACGGGCGAGCGGACCCGGATCACCGGCGGGCGCGGCTACTTCTACATGCCGGCCTGGCTGCCCGACGGGCGGACGCTCGCCGTGGCCGGCCATCGCTACCCGGCCGCGGCGGGGAGCCGAACCGACATCTGGCTGTTCGCCGCCGACGGTTCGGAAAGCGGTCCGCGCGACGGACGCAACCTGTCGGCGCGGCACGACCTGATGCCGGGGTCGGCGATGAACAGCGACCTCACGATCGGCGAGGAACCCCACCTGTGGGTCGGTCCCGACGGCCGGTCGATCCTGTTCAGCGCCCCGGTCGAAGGCGCCTACGAGCTGTGGCGCATCGGCGTCGAGGACGGGGCGCTCGAGCGGCTGACCGAAGGTCACCACTACCTGTCGGGCTGGGACGCGGTCGCGGGTCGGGCCGGCGCGACCCGGGTCGCGGTCATCCGGTCGGCGCCAACGGAGCTGCCCGACGTCTACCTCCTCGACGTGCCCGCGCGGCGCGTCGCCCGGCCGCTCGCCCTGCGCCAGCTCAGCGAGCTCAACCGCGAGGCCCTCGACGGGATCGCCCTCGTCGAGCCGGCGACGCGCTGGACCACGACCGATGGCCGGCAGGTCCAGGGCTGGCACGTGGCGGCGGCCGATCCGGCCCGGCCGGGCCGGCCGGCGCGGGGACGGACCCCGATCGTGCTCGAGATCCACGGTGGCCCGCAGACCCTGTACGGCTGGTCGCCGTCGTGGGAGTTCCAATGCCTGGCCGGCGCGGGCATCGGCGTGCTTTTCACGAACCCGCGCGGATCGGAGGGCTACGGCGAGGCGTTCTGCGCCGCGAACTACCGCGACTGGGGCCCGGGCCCGACGCGCGACGTCCTGGCCGCGCTGGACGATCTCGTCGCGGCGGGGATCGCCGATCCTGACCGCCTCGGCGTGACCGGGGGCTCGTACGGGGGATACCTGACGAGCTGGATCGTCGGTCACGACCAGCGCTTCAAGGCCGCCATCACCTGCCGCTCGGTGAACGACCTCGTCAGCCAGATGACCACCGGCGACATCGCCGGACCCGGCTTCGGCCGGCTCGAGTTCGGCGCGGCGCCGTGGGAGGACGTCGAGCTGTACCGCGAGCAGTCGCCGCTCACCCATGCCCGCGAGATCCGCACCCCGCTCCTGATCCAGCACGCGGAGAAGGACCTGCGCACGCCGATCGGTCAGGGCGAGCAGCTGTTCACCGTGCTGCGCTCGATGCGCCGGCCGGTGCGGATGATGCGGGTGCCCGACGAGAGCCACGAGCTGACCCGGTCGGGGACGCCGTTCCGGCGGGTCGAGAACCTCGTCCAGATCGGCGCCTGGTTCCGTCACTACCTCGTCGACGGGCGACGCGGCCTCCCGCCGCTGCCGCGGGTCCGCGCAGGTCGCTGACGCCGGCGGACCGGCCCCCCCGGCCCGTCGCCTGTCATCTGCCCGACACTGCCGGATCTGGCGTCTCATTCCGCGCCGGGTCGGCGTCTGCAGCAGTGGCCGATCGATCCCGGCGATCGTCGCCGAGCGAGCCAACGGCACGCACGGTCGGCACGCGTTCCCGGCAAGGGGGAAACGATGCGAACTCTGGATGGTCGACGAGTCATCTTCGTCGTCAGCGCTATCGTCCTGGCGTCGTGCACCAGCGGATCGTCGACCGGAGGAGGCCCGACGAGCGCTCCAAGCGGGGGCTCCGTTACGGCCGTCGCTCCGACCACGGCACCGACCGTCGCCCCATCGTCCGTCCCGGTCGTCACGCCCTCCCCGTCCGCGACCCCGACCCCGCCGGCGGGCGGCGGCAACGGCGCAGCCAGGACCGCGCCGCCGAAGCCGACGGACACCACGTACGTCCTGGTCAAGGAGACCGTCTCGAGCGACCAGGTCACCATCACCGAGCAGTACCGGGCGACCTGGACCGAGCCGGACGGGGTCGCGACCGGCTTCCGGGTCTACGGCGTCACCGCCTGCATCCGCGAATCCAAGAAGAACGACGACACGCCGTGCGTCGTGCCGGGGATGCAGATCCCACCTTCGAAGCTCGAGCTCCTGGCGACCGCGCCGGGGGACGCCCGCTCGGTCGATGTGACGTGGACCCGCGCCGACGAGGAGGGCCCCGACCCGTACTGGGCGATCCTGCTGAGCGCGGTCAACCCGCACGGCGAGTCCCGCTCCGCGATCCTGACCAGCGCGCAAGTCTGCTACCAGTGCGTGTACTGATCGCCCGATAGCGGCGGCCGCGGAGAACGCCTCCGCGGCACCCGGCGGGCTCGGGCGGCCGGTGTATCCTGACCGCCCGATGACCGCCATCCAGCACCACGACAGCCTCGCCCGCGAACGCGCCCACGAGCTGATCCGGGCGTTCGACGGCCGGGCCGGCTCGCTCGGGGGTCTCCTCGGTCGGGTCAGCCCGGTCGATCAGGTCGGGGTCGACGAGCGGGTCGACGCGCTGCGCAAGCGCTCGATCAAGAAGCAGTCGAAGCTGTGGGCGCTCGACCTGGCGATCCGGATGATGGATCTCACCACCCTCGAGGGCAAGGACACCCCGGGCAAGGTCCGCGCGCTGTGCGCCAAGGCGATGCATCCCCAGCCGGGCGACGCCACGATCCCGCACGTCGCCGCGGTGTGCGTCTATCCGGCGCTCGTGGCCGAGGCGCGCGAGACGCTCGGCTCGTCGGGCGTCCTCGTGGCCAGCGTCGCGACCGGCTTCCCGAGCGGCCAGACCTTCCTCGACGTGAAGGTCGCCGAGACGCGCCAGGCCGTGGAGGCGGGCGCCGACGAGATCGACATGGTCATCGATCGCTCGGCCTTTCTCGCCGGTGACTACCTGACCGTGTTCGAGGAGATCGTGGCGGTCAAGGACGCCGCTGCGGGCACCCATCTCAAGGTCATCCTCGAGACTGGCGAGCTCGAGACGTACGACAACGTCCGGCGCGCGTCGATCCTGGCCATGGCGGCCGGGGCCGACTTCATCAAGACCTCGACCGGCAAGGTGACTCCGGCGGCGACGCTCCCGGTGACGCTCGTGATGCTCGAGGCGATCCGCGACTTCGAGCGCGGCACCGGCCAGGCGGTCGGGATGAAGCCGGCCGGCGGGATCCGGACGGCCAAGGAGGCGATCCAGTACCTGGTGGTCCTGTACGAGACCCTGGGCCCGCGCTGGATGACCCCCGAGCGGTTCCGGTTCGGGGCGTCGTCGCTCCTCAACGACGTCCTGATGCAGATCGAGAAGGAGCGCACGGGCCGCTACCAGGGCCCCGACCACTTCACGATCGACTGAGGGCGCGCCCGGGGTCCCGTCGGGGCGTGGCCGGGAGCCGGCGGGGTGTGGCCGGGAGCCGCGGTCCGGCGCCTCCGGGCGTAGCGTCCGAGCCGAGCCGAGCCGAGCCGAGCCGCGCCGAGCCGAGCCGCGCCGAGCCGAGCCGAGCCGCGCCGAGCCGAGCCGAGCCGCGGTCCCGCGCACCCGTGAACACCGGGCGTTCGAATGGGCGCGTTTCGCCATCGAAGCTGCGCCGCTGCACACCCGGTGTGCAAGACGGAGGCGCATGGTCTGCCCTCGGCCGGTCGGTGAGCGTGGCGACGCCTGGCTCGCGCGGTCGTCGGCGCCGGAAACCGCCTGTAGGAACACCCGGTGTTCAGCGCCCGCGGGCACGGCCCGGTGTTCAGCGCCCGCGGGCACGGCCCGGTGTTCGGCGCCCGCACGGGCACGAAATCGGGCTCCCACTCGTGCCGGGGCCTACGACCGCGCCAGCCGGGCGTCGCGGTACCACGGGATGACCAGCCGCTCGATCGCCCCGACGAGCAGCCACAGCGCGAGGGTGAGGACCGCGGTGACGAGGATCGCCGCGAAGACGAGATCGGTCCGGAACAGGTTCTTCGAGAGCACGATCCAGATGCCCAGCCCGTCGACGGCACCGACCGCCTCGCCGAAGATCGCGCCGACCACCGCGTACGTCACGGCGATCCGGAGACCGGTGAACAGCCGCGGCAGCGCCCCGGGGAGGCGGAGCTTGAGCAGCTGCTGGCGCCGGCTGGCGCCCATCGACTCGAGCAGGTCCGTCGCGTCGCGATCGGTGCCGGCGAGCCCGTCGAGCAGGGCCACGGTGATCGGGAAGAACGTGACGAGGACGACGACGAGGACCTTGGGCAGCAGGCCGATCCCGAACCACAGCACGAACAGCGGCGCGATCGCCACGATCGGGATCGTCTGCGACGCCACGAGCAGCGGGTAGACGGCCCGGCGGATCGCGGGGATCGAATCCATCGCCAGGGCGGTCAGGACGGCGAACACGACCGAGACGCTGAATCCGACGATCGTCTCGCCGAGCGTCGTGGCGGCGTGCCCGGCCGCCACGACCCGGTTGTCCCACAAAGCGGTCAGGATGCGCGACGGCGTCGGGAGGGTCAGCGGGTTGACCGACAGCAGCCGGCAGCCGAGCTCCCAGATGACGACGAGCAACGCGACCAGCCCGACGGCGGGTCCGATCCGCCGCCAGGCCGACGCCGCCGCCGGCGTGTCGTTCACGGCAGGAAGTCGTTCGTGAAGTACGTCCCGAAGTCGGATCGCGCGGGCAGCGGCTTGCCGTCCGGTCCGGCCAGCAGGCCGGTGTCGAACAGGAACCCCGAGAACGCCGTCCACTGCGCCGTGGTCTGCCGGCCGATGCTGCCGGCGGTGCCGTAGAGCTGGTTCGAAGCCAGATAGCGAGCCGAGTCGAGCGGCAGCGCAGGGTTGGCGTCGAACACGCCCGGGTTCGCGGCGATCAGCTTGGCCGCCGCGCCGTCGGGATCCGCCGCCGCGGCCTCGAAGCCGGCCGTCGTGGCCGCCAGGAACCGCTTCGCGACGTCGCCGTGGGCGGCCAGCCAGTCATCGTTGCAGACGAGGACGACGGCGTACGAGTCGGGCATTCCGTAGTCCGTGAACGCGAAGGTCCGCAGCTTGACGTTGCGCTCGTGCGCCTCGATCCCCTCCCAGGCGTTGAAGATGATCGTGAAGTCGGCCTTGCCGTCGTAGAGCGCCTCGTACGCCGAGGTGTCGAGCGTCGCGGTCCGGAACGCCCCCTTCCCGCCGTCGGCGCGGATGACCGCCTGCAGCTCGGGCACCTCCTGGGGCAGCCCGAAGCCCGCGTAGAGCTTGCCGTCGAGCTGGCGCGGCCGGGTGATCGCCCCGTCGTCGCGCACGGCGATCGCCGTCGCGGTGTGGGCCAGGATCGCCATCACCGACCGCTCCTTCGCGCCGGCGGCGATCGCGAACGTGGCGCCCTCCTGGGTGCTGATCCCGCACTCGGCGGCGCCCGACGACACGAGGATCTCGGGGCTCGCGCTGGCGTAGGGCAGGAACTCCAGGTCGATTGCCTGGGCCGCGTAGCCGCCGTCCTGCTGGGCGACGTAGAACCCGATGTGGTTCGTGTTCGGGGTCCAGTCGAGCGCGAGCCGGACCGTCGCCGTCTCGGGTCGTGGGGTCGTCGATGCCCCGCCCGCCGGTCCGGCCGCGCTCGGAACGCTCGACGTCGTGGGTTGCGCGGTCGGGCTCGCTCCGGTCGACGGGCCGGAGCCCCCCGAGCAGGCCGTCGCGAAGATCGCGCCGACGGCGAGCGCGACCATGAGCCTGGACGGTTTCACGCGGACCGGACCTCCGACTCGAACGAAGAACGCCGTCCCGGTGACCGGGAACGGCGTCGAGTCGGTGATCAGCCTGCTTCCTACACCGGTACGAGCCGGATCAGGTTCGGCGGGTCTGTGGCCTGCGCCACACTCTCAGCGCGTTCGCGCTCCCCGGAGGCGTATTCGGTTGTCGAGCGATCTTACGCCCCTTCGCCGTCGGGTGCCCCGAGCACGAGCGCCGCATTCAGTCCGCCGAACCCGAAGGACGTCGACAGGACGCGGCGATACGTTCCGGGCCGGCCGGAGCGCAGGAGCCCGGGCAGGAGCGTGCCGACGACCGGGTCCACGGTGTCGAGGTTGACCGACGGCGGCGCCCAGCCGTCCCGGATCGCGAGGGCGCAGATCGCGGCCTCGATCGCGCCCGACGCTCCGAGGGGATGTCCGTACAGTGCCTTCGTGCCGCTCACCGGCACCGTCGCGGCGCGCTCGCCGAGCGCGCCCGCGATCGCCCGGGCCTCGGCCACGTCCCCGATCGGCGTCGAGGAGGCGTGAGCGTTGACGTAGTCGATCTCGTCCGGGCGCACGCCGCCGTCGCGCAGCGCCTGGCTCGCCGCCCGCGCCGCATCGACGCCGTCGGGCCGCGGCTGGACCATGTGGTGCGCGTCGGAGCTGGCGCCGTAGCCCAGGACCGCGGCGTACGGGCGGGCGCCGCGCCGTGCCGCGA
Source organism: uncultured Chloroflexia bacterium (assembly GCA_963813705.1). Taxonomy (GTDB): domain Bacteria; phylum Chloroflexota; class Limnocylindria; order Limnocylindrales; family CSP1-4; genus Chersky-267. Next base: position 828,468 of record CAWFAH010000010.1, on the reverse strand, counting down.
CCTCGGCCGCCTCGAGCACGAGCAACGCCGCACCCTCGCCCATGACGAACCCGTCGCGCCCGGCGTCGAACGGCCGCGCCGCCTCGGCCGGCCGGTCGTTCCAGCCGGCCGACAGTGCCCGGATGATGTCGAACGCACCGAAGGCGAGCGGGCTCAGCGGCACCTCGGACCCGCCCGCCACGGCGGTGTCGATCTCGCCGGACCGGATCGCCCCGAGCGCCTCGCCGATCGCCACGGCGCCCGACGCGCACGAGTTCGCGGTCGACAGGATCGGCCCGTGGACGCCGAGCGCGATCCCGAGGTTGGCCGGGGCCGCGCCCCCGAACACCGCCAGCGCGAGGGTCGGGCTGACCGACCGGATGCCGCGATCGAGGTAGCGGGCGTGCTGCTCCTCGGCGAAGGCGATCCCACCGAGCGCGCTCCCGACGTAGATCCCGGTGCGGTCCGGGTCGGCCGCTCCACTCTCGCCGGGCGTGAGCGCGGCGTCGGCGAGCGCCTGGCGCCCGGCGACGAGCCCGAACTGACTGAACCGGTCGAGCTGGCGCGCCGTCTTCGCGTCCATGTGGTCGAGCGGGTCGAATGCGTCGACCTGGGCCGCGACCTGCGAGCGGAACGTCGACGGGTCGAAGCGATCGATCCGCCGGACCGGCGAGCGTCCGGCGCGGAGCCCGGCACGGAAGGCGTCGACGCCGATCCCGATCGCGGTGATCAGGCCGATCCCGGTGATCCAGACGCTCCGGCCGGTCGCGTTCGTCGGGCGGCCGGTCACGGGGGATCCCTCGTCACGGAGCCGGGTCCGGTGCCGACGTCGGCGGCCAGCGCCTCGGCCAGCGCCCGGAAGGTCGCCAGGGTCCGCCCGGCGATCGGCTGGACGAACAGCCGGTCGACGATCATCGGAAGGCCGTCCTCGCCCAGCGCACGCCCGATCAGCGGGAGCCCGAGCCGCCGGCGGAAGTCGTGCTCGATCGAGACGTGGCAGCCCGCCGCTGTCGGTTCGATCCGCCAGGTGACCCGCATGCCGGCCGTGGCCCCGCCGACGTGCTGGAAGTGGAGTCGCAGCGTCTCCGGATCGGACCAGGTCCGGGCCCGCCAGACGACCGGGATCCCCAGGCCGAGGACGCCGGCGAGCGGTCGCCGGGCGACCATCTCGGCGAGCGGCCGGTGCGGGTCCGGGTCGACGACGCGGACGCGCACGTAGTGCGGCAGCAGGCGTGGCCAGCGCTCGACGTCGCGGGCGAGCCGGAAGACGAGCTCGGGTGGTGCGGCGATGTCGATCGCCGTCGTCGAGCGCATCAGGCGGCCCCCCGGTGCCGACCGGCCCGGCCCCGGCGGGTCATGGAGCCAGGAGCGCGGCGAGGAACCGCGGGTCGAGCGCCCGCTCGGCGGGCACGAGGTCGCCCATGACCAGGCCGACCGTGTCGCGCAGCGCCCCGCGCGTCGCCAGCCGGCGCGCCGCGTACTCGAACAAAACCGGCCGGCCGAGGAACGCCTGGACGAGCGTGCTGACCCGATCCTTCGACCGGAAGCGCGCCTGCATCGCCCGCTCGTAGCCGGCCGCGGCCGACGCCGAGCCGTCGAGCGTCGCCTCGACGGCCTCGGCCGCCAGCTCGGCCGAGACGAGCGCCCGGTGGATGCCTTCGCCGGTGAACGGGTCGACGAACCCGGCCGCGTCGCCGACGAGGAACCAGCCCGGCCCCGCCCGCCGCGCGACCCGATTTCCGATGGGCGCCGCGCCCGCGACCGGGTCCTGACGCTCGCCGTCCCGCCAGCCAGCGGGGTCGTCGGGGGTGGCCGCGATGTCGCTCACGATGCCCCGGGCGAGGCGCTCGGCGCCATCGGTGGCAAGCCGGCGGCGCCAGCTCGAGCCGAGCACGATCCCGACGTTCACCCGGCCGCCCGGGACCGGGGCGATCCCGACGTAGCCGTCGCGCAGGACGATCATCCGCGCATCGCGCGGCCCCGGACCGCTCGGATCGGCGAGGTGGAACGTGAGCCCGACCCGGTCGGCGAAGGGCGGTGCGCGGCGGACCCCGAAGGATCGCGCCACGACGGAGCGGATGCCGTCGGCGCCAACCACGATCCGGGCGCGCAGCGTGGCAGAGGCGTCGCCCTGTCGGCCGGCAGCGCGCGCCTCGACGAGCAGCGGCTCCGGCGGCGGTCCGGCGACGGCCACCCGCTCGACCGAGACCCCCGTCCGCAGCTCGGCGCCGGCGGCCGCGGCCAGCGCCTGGAGGGCCGGGTCGAGCCGTTCCCGGTCGAGCCCGACCGCCGCGCTCGCGAGCGAGCCGTCGTCCCCGTAGGTCAGCCGGAAGCGGACGCCGTGCCGGGTCTCGACCCGCATCGCGGGGGTCGGCCGGGCGACCGATCCGAGGACGTCGTCGGGCAGGCCGATCGACCGGAGCGCGGCCACGGACGCCGGCGACGTGAACACGCCGCCGGCGTGCCAGCGATAGCCCGGCGTCCGCTCGAGGACGACGACCTCCCGTCCCGCCCGCGCCAGCAGTGTGGCAACGACGGAACCGGCGAGGCCACCGCCGACCACGGCGACGTCAACGGTGGGCTGGGTCACGGTCGCGGCCCGGCGACGGCCGCGATCGCGTAGCGATGGCCGAACCGACCGCGGAACCGGGCGATCGGACGGAGTCCCGCGGCGACGAGCAGCGCCTCGAGCTCGGCCAGCGTGTACGCGCGACGGACCGACAGCGGGGCGTCGTAGCGGGTGAACCGGCTGCGGGTCAGGAGATGGCTGATCAGCCACGCGCCGATCCAGTTGAGGCGGCTCCGGATGAGGTCGTTGACGATTACCCCGCGCGCCCCGACCCGGGCCATCTCGCGCAGGAACGCGACCGCGTCATCCGGTTCGAGGTGGTGGATCACGAGCGAGGCATGGACGACGTGACGGCTCCGATCGGGGTCCGCGAGGGCGCGCCCGTCGCCTACGGCGAGGTGCAGCCCGGGAGTCTCGACGAGCTTGGGCATCGTCGCGATCGCCTCGCTGAGGATCTCCGCGCGGCTGTCGATCGCGGTGACCTCGAGCTGCCAGCCGGAGCGCCCGGCACGATCGATCAGGGCGACCGGGATGTCGACCCCGCCGGCCCCGACGTCGAGCAGCGTGATCGGCTGGCCGTCGCCGGCCCGACCGGCCGGGGCGCCGTCGCCGACGAGCGCCGCAAGGGCGCGCCAGCTCAGGTCGACCCCGCCCATGACCCGGTTGATCCGGCGCAGGTCGCGCAGGTTCGCACGTACGGCCCGTCGATCGTCGAGCGGACCGTCGAGGAGCTCCAGGGTGTTGGCGAGTCGGTCCATCGGGGGGCAATCCAGACCGGCGCGAGCGGACAGGGAAAGGCTACACCGGCACCGGGTTCCTGGATCGCGCGGTGGGACTGGCGCCCGGTGGGCCGACCGGTCGGCCCCTCGTCCACGATGCGAGTCGCCGCATCAGCGGCTCGGCTCGGCGAAGTCATGCAGGCTCGTGAGTGGCGCCCCGGGCGATGCGGCGAACCCCGGGCGATGCGGCGACAGGCATCACCGCCGAGGCCCGGGACCAGACGGCAGGGGATCACCCGGCGGTGCGGCGACAGGCATCACGGGCCAACCTCTGGCTGGACCCCTCGAGCCGGCGGCCGGCTCGTACAGGGACTCGCTCAGACGGCCGGCCCGCCCAGGCCGAGGCGGCGCTCGATCGCGGCGGCTTCGCGCTGCTCGTCGTTGGTGGCGGCGTCGACGCGCTCCAGGGTGCGCAGGGCACGGGCGATCCACCACGCGGCGCCGACCTCGCGGAGCGGAACGAGGGCGCTTCGCGCGAGCCGCACCACCGCGGCCGGATCACCGCCGGCGGCCTCGGCCATGGCCCGCTCGACGCCGATCGCGCCGTCGGCCAGCGTCGACGGGAGGACGGCCTGGCGCTGCGCCTCGACGATGCTCGCGAGGGCGTCGCGGCAGAGGTCGATCCGACCCGCCGTTCGCCACGCACCGAGGATCGTGGCAAGGCAGCTGAGCCAGGCCGGACCGGACGGCTCGAGCCGAAGCCCGTCCTCGAGGTGCCTGGGATCGGGAAGCTGCGGCGGGATGAGCCCGGCCGTGGCGAACCAGGTCGCGGCCGCAGCGTGTAGCACTCGGCCGTACGGCGAATCGGGCAGCGATCGGCGGGCGGCAAGGTCATACCAGTCGTGCGCCCGGGTCACCACGTCGTGGCGTCCACGCAGGCTGGCCATCGGCAGCAGGGCGCTCAGGGTCCGCACGGCGACGCGGTGGAACGAGCGGGCCTCTCCGAGCTCGAAGGCGCGGAGGCCGGCCGCGATGCCGCGCTCCCAGTCACCGCTGACGAGTGCGGCCTCGGAGTCGGCGTAATCGATCCAGGCGAGTCGCTCGCTGAGGCCCCACGACTCGGCCAGCTCGCGCGCCGGACCGAGGGCAGACGGCACGTCCACGGGCCGCTCATCGATGAGGTAGGTGGCGGTGTTGACGATCGCCCGGATTGTGACGTCGTGATCGCCGAGCTCGCGGGCAAGCGTCGCGATGGTCCGCCAGTCGTCGGCGTCGGCGAGGCCCGCCTCGCTCCGGGCGGCAGCCAGCCCGAGCAATGCCTCCAGCTCGAGCCGTCGGTCACCGGCCGCGCGGAAGGTCGCGACCACGGCCGTCGCGTCCTCGATCCACTCAGCGGTCTCGTTCGTCTCGCCCGCCCGGCCCATGGCCCGGGCCATGACGAGGCGCGCCGAATTCGACGTCGTCGGGCGGTCCGATCTCCGCGAGCAGCCGGTCGGCGAGCCGCCACGCGTCGAGGAACCGGAGCTGCTCGTAGGCGAGCACCGCCAGCTCGGAACCCGCGCTCGCGACAGCCGTCCGGGCGGTGGACCGGGCCGCCGAGGCCGGGTCGGCCCCGGCGAGCAGCTCGCGGGCGAGCGCCAGCGAGCGATCGAACGCTGCGACCGCCTCATCGGCCTTGCCCGCCCGGCGAAGCGCTCGTCCGAGCTCGAGCCAGCGCCTGGCGGCGTCGACGGGCTGGTCGTCGGCGGTGAGCTCGATCGCACGGCGCTGGAGGTCGGCCGATGCGTCGTGCGCCGCCTGGCTGCCCGCGTGCGCCGCTGCTCGCTCGAGCCATCCGGCCGCAAGGGCTGCGGCCGTCGGACGGTCGAGGCCCGGGGCGACGGTTGTCGCCAGGGCAGGCGTTGAGGCAAGCGCGGCCTCGTAGTGACCGCCGATCGACTCGGCGATCTCCTCGGCACGCGCGCCCGCGGTCGCCTCGAGCCAACGGGCGAGCGCAGCATGGAGCGCGGCCCGCTCCGCCCGGGCGAGGCTCGCATAAGCCGCGTCGCGCAACAGCGCGTGCCGGTAGGCGTACCCGGGGCCGACGACCGGCAGCTCGGCCGGCCCGCTGATCAGGGATCGCCGGTCGAGGGTTGCCAGCGCTTCGGCCGGTTCGGAGACCCCGAGTCCCGGCAGCGCGTCGGCCGGAAACTGCCGTCCGGCGACGGCCGCGTGCCGGGCAGCCAGCCGGGCTGCGGGTGGCAGGTCGTCGAGCTGGGCGCCGTAGACCGCGTGCACCGTCGCCGGAAGGGCGATCGACTCGCCGGCCGAGGTCATCCGCCACGCCGCGCTGTCGCGAACGAGGATTCCCACGCTGACCCAGGTCCGGAGCAGCTCCTCGATGAACAAGCAGTTGCCGTCGGACGCGATGGCGATCCGGGCCACGAGGTCGTCCGGGATCGCCTCCCCGACGAGGGCCCGAACGAGGGCCGCGGCGGAGCCGCTCGCCAGCCCGGGCAGCTCGAGACGCCCCACACCGGGCCCCGCGGCGCTCCATGCCGGCGCACGCTCGAGGAGCGACGGCCGGGCCGACACGACGATCAACCGGCCGCCGCGCGCCAGGCGACCAGTCGCCGACCCGAGGAAGTCGAGGGCATCGCCGCGAGCCCAGTGGGCGTCCTCGACGATCCATAGCTCTCCGACCTCGTCGGCGAGCACGTCGAACCCGTCGAGCCACGCCTCGAAGCGGGCGTCGCGGTCGATGCCGATCGCCGCGCCCTGCTCCGACGCAGCGGTCCTCGCGGCGACATCACGGTGCTCGGTGGCCTCGTCCCCGGTAAGCTCCGCCAGCGCCGCCGCGACCACCGCCGCTCGCCCCGGGGCAAGCCCGCCGGTTCGTAGCCGGCCCAACGTCTCGGGGCCAACCAGCCCCGTGGCCAGCTCCGGGATCGCGCCGTAGGGTCGGGGGTCGTCCGGGCGGAACCGTGCGCGTCGAACCGCCACGCCGGCCGGCCGCCGCCGGGCCAGCTCCTCGAGCAGCCGCGTCTTGCCCGTTCCCGGGGGCGCCACGACGAGCCAGCGTTCCGTCGCCGGCTCGCGCCGCACCCGCTCGAGCGCATCGAGCAGACCGCCGAGCTCGACGTCCCGCCCGAGGGTCGGTGCCCGCAGGTCGCCCATCGCCGTCTCGCGCGAGCGGATCGGCCGGGTGCCGATGGCCGTTCGAGCGCGAACCGCGTTCGCCTTGCCCTTGAGCTCGAGCAGCTGTGGCGGCCCGAGCTCGACGACGTCCGCGACCGCGAGTGCGGTCGTCTCCGACACGAGGACGCCGCCGCCGGGCGCCGCGGTCTGGAGCCGAGCGGCGAGGTTGACCGTGTCCCCGGTCACTCGGCCGGCGTCCGGGCCCGCCTCGGCGTGGACGACCTCCCCCGTCGCCACGCCGACCCTGACCGCGACCGCGCCCGGCTCCAGGTCCAGCTCCGCGTCGAGCCGCTCGACCGCCGCGACGATCGCCAGCCCGCAGCGCACCGCCCGCTCCGCATCGTCGTCGAGCGTCCGCGGGATCCCGAAGGCCGCCATTGCGGCGTCGCCGATGAACTTCTCCAGCCGCCCGCCGTAGCGATCGACCGCCTGCCGGACGGTGGCGAAGTAGCGGTCCTGGATCGCGGCGACGTCCTCGGGGTCGAGCCGCTCGCCGAGCGAGGTGAACCCGACCAGGTCCGCGAACAGGACGCTGACGATCCGGCGCTCGTAGGCCACCGGCGGATCGGTCGGCGACATGCGCAGACTCTAGTGGCTCGGAATGGCGCCGGAGTGTCCTCACCGTCGCCGGGCGTATCCCGCGCTGGTTCTGCACCGAACCTGCTGTCCCTGGTGATGCGAGTCGCCGCATCGACCGGCGCGCGCCGCCGGCGGGGCATGGGTTCGCGGGCGGCCCGATGATGCGGCGACAAGGCATCAGCGCCAGAAGGCACTCGCCGGACAGCTCGTCACCCGGGGCGCACGAGCCCCGGTGCCATAATGGCCGGGCGATGACGACCGAGACCGACCGCCCGTCGGGCACGCCCGCAACCACGCCCGGAACCAGCGGCGACACCACGCCGGAGTCTCGGCCGGGCGCCGGGGCCGTGGCCGCCACGAGCACGCGGGCGCCCAACAGCTGGGGGCTCGGGGACGGCCAGGCGATCCCGTGGGAGTACGCCCCGGCACCCGAATCGCGCGACATCGTGCGGATCCGACCGCGCTACGGCCTGTTCATCGGCGGGCGCGAGGTGCCGGCCTCGGACGGCGCGACGTTCACGACCGTCGATCCGGCCACTGAGCAGCCGCTTGCCGAGGTCGCCCGCGCGACGGAGGCCGATGTCGACAAGGCGATCCGGTCCGCGCGCCGGGCCACCGGCAAGAGCTGGGGTCAGCTCCCCGGCCGTGAGCGGGCGAAGTACCTGTTCCGGATCGCCCGGATCCTCCAGGAGCGCAGCCGCGAGTTCGCCGTGCTCGAGAGCATGGACTCGGGCAAGCCGATCAAGGAGAGCCGCGACGTCGACGTCCCGCTCGCGGCAGCCCACTTCTGGTACTACGCCGGCTGGGCCGACAAGCTCGACTACGCCTTCCCCGGCCGGGTCGCCCGGCCGCTCGGTGTCGCGGCCCAGGTGATCCCCTGGAACTTCCCGTTGCTCATGCTCGCCTGGAAGATCGCCCCCGCACTCGCGGCCGGCAACACGGTCGTGCTCAAGCCGGCGAGCACGACGCCCCTCAGCGCGCTCCTGTTCGCCGACGTCTGCCGCCAGGCCGACCTGCCGGCCGGCGTCGTCAACATCGTGACTGGCCCGGGTGAGATCGGGATGGCCCTCGTCCGCCACGAGGGCATCGACAAGGTGGCCTTCACCGGCTCGACCTCGGTCGGCAAGCTCATCGCGAAGGGGATCGCCGGCCAGGGCAAGGCGCTCACCCTCGAGCTCGGCGGCAAGGCGGCCAACATCGTCTTCGACGACGCACCGCTCGACCAGGCGATCGAGGGCATCGTCAACGGGATCTACTTCAACCAGGGCGAGGTGTGCTGCGCGGGTTCGCGGCTGCTCGTCCAGGAGTCGATCGCGGGGCCGCTCATCGACAAGCTCAAGGACCGGCTGGCGACGATCCGGGTCGGCGATCCGCTCGACAAGAACACCGACGTCGGCGCGATCAACTCGAGGGCCCAGCTCGACAAGATCACCGAGCTCGTCGCCGCGGGCGTCGCCGAGGGCGCCGAGCTGTACCAGCCGGCCTGCGACCTCCCCGAGCGGGGCTTCTTCTTCCGGCCGACCCTGTTCACGAACGTCGCCCAGAGCCACCGGATCGCCCGCGAGGAGATCTTCGGACCGGTCCTCTCGACGCTCACCTTCCGCACGCCCGAGGAGGCGATCGAGAAGGCGAACAACACCCCGTACGGGCTGTCGGCCGGGATCTGGACCGACAAGGGCAGCCGGATCCTCATGATGGCCCAGCGGATGCGAGCCGGGGTCGTCTGGGCCAACACCTTCAACCGGTTCGACCCCGCGAGCCCATTCGGCGGCTACAAGGAGTCGGGCTACGGCCGCGAGGGCGGCCTCCACGGGCTGCTGGCCTACGTTCGCCTGGAGGACCGCTGACCGTGCCCTCGGTGCGCCTGGGTTCCGGGCCGGCCCAGCGGATCGACGTCCGCAAGACGTACAAGCTGTACATCGGTGGCGCGTTCCCGCGGAGCGAATCGGGTCGGACGTACCTCGTCTCGACGCCGTCGGGCGACCCGTTGGCGAATGCCTGCCGCGCGTCGCGGAAGGACCTCCGGGACGCGGTCCGGGCCGCGCGCAAGGCCTTCGAGCCGTGGGCCGCCCGATCGGCGATGAACCGTGGCCAGATCCTGTACCGCGTGGCGGAGCTCATGGAGGGCCGTCGCGACCAGTTCGCCGCCGAGATCGGAGCGGGGGAGGGGCTGACCGCCACCCGCGCGAGAGACACCGTGGACCGCGCGATCGACCGCTGGGTCTGGTACGCCGGCTGGGCCGACAAGCTCGGCCAGGTGCTCGGCAACTCGAACCCGGTCGCCGGGTCGTACTTCAACTTCACGATCCCCGAGCCGAGCGGCGTCGTCGGGATCGTCGCCCCGGAGCGGTCCTCCCTGCTTGGCCTGATCAGCCGCCTCGCGCCGGCGCTCGTCAGCGGCAACGTGACGGTGGTCCTCGCCTCGGAGAGCCGGCCGCTCGCCGCCGTCACCCTGACCGAGGTCCTCGCCACGTCCGACGTCCCGGGCGGCGTAGTCAACCTCCTGACCGGCCTCAAGTCGGAGCTCGTCCCGGTCCTCGCGGGCCACGTGGACGTCGACGCGATCGACACGTGGGGCGTTGCCCCCGGCGCCCAGGCGGAGGTAGAGTCGACCGCCGCCGACAGCGTCAAGCGGATCGCCCGCCGCCCGCGCGGGATCGTCGACGAGCGGTTCGACTGGTCCGACGACCGGGCCGCCCAGCGCCCCGAGTGGATCGCCGCCTTCCTCGAGATGAAGACGGTCTGGCACCCGATCGGCGCCTGATCGCTCGCCCCGAGTGAGCGCACCGACCGTCGTCGAACGGCGGACCTACGTCAAGGCCGACCCGCGGATCGTCTGGGCGACGCTCCACGACCCGGCCGCCCAGGACGTGCTCTATCCCGAGCTCCGCCTCGGTCCCGCGGCGCCCAGCTGGCCGGCCGCGGGGGCGACCCGGTCCGCGCGGCTCCGGCTCGGGCTCCTCCGGGCGAGCGTCCGGATCGAGAGCCTGGAGGCGCGCCCCGAGACCCGCTTCCGGACGATCATCGTGGGCGACGGGATCCGGCTCGAGCGGGGCTGGACGATCGAGCCGGGGGCGGGCGGCGGGACCCGGGTCGTCGAGACCGCCGACCTCGCGGCGAGCGGCCGCTGGGTCGGGCTGCTCGTCCAGCTCGGACGCGGGTCCGCGGCGACGCTGGTCGAGACCAACCTGCGGATCCTCAAGGAGATGGCCGAGGGCGGCGGTCGCTGATGCCGCCCGGCGTGTTCGTCCTGCTCATTGGCGCGGCCGTGCTCCACGCCGGCTGGAACATCCTGCTCAAGACGGCCGACGATCCGCTCCGGACGGCCGGGCGGGGGATGATCGTCGGGGCCGCGGTGCTCATCCCGGCGGGCTCGATCGGCTGGCTGGCGACGGGCCGCCCGCCGATCCCGACCGAGGCCTGGGCCCTGGCCTTCACCTCGGGCATCCTCGAGGCGGTCTACTTCTCGCTGCTCTCCGGCGCCTACGCGCGCGGCGACCTGTCGCTCGTCTATCCGATCGCGCGGGGCACGGCGCCGATCCTGTCGGTGACGATCGGGATCGTCTTCCTCGGCGAGCGGCTCGGCCCGGTCGGGGCGGTCGGCGTGGGCCTGCTGCTCGTCGGCATCCTCGCCCTCCAGCGCCCGTGGGCGGTCCTGCGCCGGTCGGACCAGCTCTCGGCACGCAGCCGTGAGGCGGCCTGGCTCGCGGTCGCGACCGGCGTGTCGATCGCTGCCTACTCGGCGGTCGACCGGGTCGGCGCGCGGGAGATCCCGCCGTGGCTCTATGCGACGCTGATCTGGACGTTCACCGCGATCTTCCTCGGCGGCGGAATCGCGCTCGTCGACCGGCGTCGGCGCGGCGGAGTCGAGGCCGCGCTCGCCTCGGCCGCCGCGGTGTCCGGAACGGAGGCCACGGACGCCCTGGAGTCGCCGCCGCCGGCCCCGGGCCCGCAGCACGGGGGCTGGTTGCGGGCGGGGATCGGCGGCCTCGTCACGGTGGTTGCCTACCTGCTCGTCCTCGTCGCCTACGTGTACGCCCCGCTGGCCGTCGTCGCCCCGCTGCGGGAGTCGGCGATCGTGCTCGTCTCGGGCTGGGGATCGTTCCGCCTCGGCGAGGCCGCCTCGCGGCGGATCGGCCTGACCCGGCTCAGTGCGGCCGGGCTCATCGTGCTGGGCGCATTCCTGCTGGCCCTCGAGGGCTGATCCGCGCCGCTCCGCGCGGGAGCCCGGTCAGGTCGGCGTGGCGTCGCGTGCCGTTGGTGGGGCGGCGGCCGGGCCCGCAGGCTCGACGGGTGGCGCGGCGGTCGGACCGGCGGGCTCCGCGGGCGGCACCTCGCGCACCCGGCCGAACAGCCGCCGGTTGCCCCACTGGCTGTTCACGAGCCCGACCCCGCCGAGGATGATTGCCGTCCCGACGATCGTGCGCAGGTCGATCGTCTCGTTGAGCACGAGCACGCCGAGGACGATCCCGACGATCGGCATCACGTAGGTGATGAGCGACATCCGGGTCGCGCCCAGGACGTGGACCAGCCGGAAGTAGATCAGGTAGGCGAGCGACGAGCCGAACACGCCGAGCCAGACCACCGCGAACAGGGCCCGCGGCGTGTCCGGCAGCCGGACCGGGGACTCGAGCGCGACCGCCAGCAGCGTCGTGATGAGGAACGCGATCGAGACCTGGAAGAAGGCCGGGACGGTCGGGTGGAAGCCGCGCATGTTGACCCGCACGAAGACCGCGCCGCAGGCGTACGAGACCGACGACAGGATCAGCGCGATCTCGCCGGGCAGCGAGCTCGTCGAGCCGCCGCTCAGGCCGTGGCTGAACAGGACGACCACGCCGAAGAAGCCGACGATCAGACCGACCAGCCGGTTGAGCGTGATCGCCTCCTCCGACAGCGCGAGCGAGGCGATGACGATCGTGAACAGCGGCGTCGTGGCCTGGAGGATGGCCGCCAGCGACGAGTCGATGTAGCGCTCGCCCCAGGTGATGAGGCTGAACGGGATGACGATGTTCACCAGCGCCATCACGACGAGCTTCCCGTAGGTCGCCCGGTCGCGCGGAATGGCCTGGCGCGAGACGAGCAGCGCGCCCCCGAGGACCAGGCTGCCGAAGAACAACCGGTTGGCGATCAGGGTGAGCGGCGCGAGCGTCTCGATCCCGATCTTGATGAACAGGTAGCTGCTGCCCCAGAAGAACGAGATCAGGCCAAACAGCAGCCAGTCGCGGGAGGTGGGTCGGGACGCCATGGCGGGCATCATAGCCCGTATTGGCCTAGACGGATAGGCCAATTTGGGTTCGGCTTCCGGCCTCGCCGGGGCCGTCGATCGGGACGCCGGATCATGCCCGATTGTGGCCCGCCGAACCGGTCATCCACCGTCATGTAGCCGTCCCGGATCGGCCGTGGACGCCTCCGTTGAACCCGGGATGTTCGAGTGGGCGGGAGCGGGGCGCGTCGGACGGGAGGAGGCCCCCAACTTGCCCGGCGCCCGAGCACGGCGGGGAACGAAATCCGTCCGGGGCCGGTCCAATGGGATCCAGGTTCGGCCGTTCCACAGCCCATTTGAACATGCGGGGTTCAAACGCCGCAGGGGTCGTCGCGCTCCAGCCACGGGGCGTCGCGACTACCATGGCGTCGATCCGGACCGCCCCACGAGGAGCCCATGCTGGCCGAATCGCCCGGCACCGACCTCGGGACGGCCTTCGTCGCGGCCTTCGGCGCGCCCGCGCCCGGCTCGACGATCGGGGTGGTCCGGGCACCGGGTCGGGTCAACCTCATGGGTGAGCACACCGATTACAACCAGGGGCTCGTTCTCCCGGTTGCAATCGATCTCGAGATCCGGATCGCGCGGCGCCCGCGATCGGACCGCCGGGTCCGCCTGGCGCTCGTGGCCGACGGGGCGGTCGGCGAGCTCGACCTCGACCGGATCGGCCCGCCGACGGGGAGCTGGCTGGATTACGTCGCGGGCAGCGCACGGGAGATGGCCGCCGCCGGTCTGGCGACCTCCGGCTTCGACGGCGTCCTCGTCTCGACGATCCCGATCGCCTCGGGGCTGTCGTCGTCGGCGGCCCTCGAGCTGGCCACGGCCTGGGCGCTGTCGGGGCCGCATGGCCCGGCCGCCGATCCGCTCGAGGTGGCCCGGATCTGCCAGCGGGCCGAGAACGCCTACGTCGGCGTGCAGTGCGGGCTGATGGACCAGTTCGCGTCGGCGGGCGGGATCGCCGGCGCGGCCGTCCTCCTCGACTGCCGCTCGCTCGAGCATCACGCCGTGCCGCTGCCCGACGGCATCGTCCTGGTCGTCGCCCACACGGGAATGCCGCGCACTCTGGGCACGTCCGAGTACAACGCCCGGCGGGCCGATTGCGAGCGGGCCGTGGCGGCCCTCGCGGCAGTCGAGCCCGGTGTCCGCTCGCTGCGCGACGTCGACGGGTCGATGCTCGCTCGCCAGGCAGCCCGGCTCGATCCGGTGGCGCTTCGCCGGGCGGAGCACATCGTCGCGGAGAACGAGCGGGTGGTCGCGACCGAGGCCGCGCTCCGTGACGGCGACCTCGACGCGCTGGGCCAGATCTTCGCCGCCAGCCACGCCTCGCTGCGCGACCGCTACGAGGTCAGCTCACCCGAGCTGGACGTGATGGTCGAGATCGCCTCGTCCGTGCCCGGCGTGATCGCCACGCGGATGACCGGGGCCGGCTTCGGCGGCTGCACGATCACGCTGGTCCGGCCGGATGCCGTGGCCGAGCTCGAGACGCGGATCCTGCGCGACTACCCCGAGCGGACCGGGCGCCGGCCGCGGGTCTGGGTCGTGCGCGCGGCCGACGGCGCCGGGTTCGTCCGGGGCTGATCTCCCGGTTCCGTCAGCCTCCCTCGGTCGCGAGGAAGTCCGCGACTAGCTGTCGAACGACGCCTCGCCGTTCGACCCACGGAAAGTGGCCCGCCCCCTCAACGATGCTCACCCTCGAGCTCCCGAGCAGCGCCGCCGTCTCGGTCGTGGCGCTCAGCGGCATCGGGTCGCCATCCCCGTGGATCAGCAGGACGGGCACGTCCAGGCGAGGGAGACCCTGTTCCAGCGTGCCGGCCTCGAAGTGGGCGCGGACGGAGGCCATCGTGTCCGCCTGGTCGCGGATGGGCTGCTCGATCCGGATCGTTCCCGGCGCGGCGACGTTGCCGTGGCTGGGCGAGTACGACGGCCAGAGCGTGCCGTAGATCTCGCGCATGAGCGTCGGATCCTCGTCCCCGGCGACCTGCCGCTCGATGAGCGCATCGAGGCGCGCTCGCTCCTCGGCGGTCAGTCGGGCGACCAGGTTCTCGTTGAGGGCGGCGAGCCCGCCGTCGGGTACGGCGCCGAGCGTGGCGAACAGGATGAGACCGCTCACCCGATCGGGGTGGGCGACGGCCACGTGCATGGCCAGATGCCCGCCCCAGCCGTGGCCGATGAACCAGGCGTGCTCCCAGCCGAGGTGATCGAGCAGGGCGATCTCGTCGGCGACGTGGGTCTCGACGTCGCGCGGGCCGGCGAGCGTGCTCGGCGAGAGGCCGCGCTGCTGGGGCAGCGCCGTCTCGAACACGCCGTCGAGCTCCTCTACGATGCCGATGTCCATCTCCGCGCCGAGCCCCGGCCCCATGTGCAGGACGACGGCCGGTGGGCCGTCGCCGTCGCGTCTCGTCGAGAACAGCTCGCCGCCGGTCACGGCGACGTGTTGGATGTCGTAGCCCATGGATCCTCGGTTCGGTGGTGTGGCGGAGAGCTGTCGCGCGATCCGGATCCGATCCTGTCGCCGGTCGATCCGATCCCTCGGCCGGTCTAGCCCTTCGTCGAGCCCAGCGTCAGGCCGCGCACGAACTGCTTGGACAGCAGGAGGTACAGGGTGATCGTCGGTACGGCGACGATGAAGGCAGCCGCGGCGAACAGGTTGTAGTTGGTGAAGAACCCACCCGACAGCTGATTGAGGGCCGAGGTGATGGGGCGCTTGTCGGCGTGGTTCATGAGGATCAGGGCCCAGAAGAAGTCGTTGTAGATGAACGTGAACTCGAGCACCGCCAGGGCGGCGAGGGCCGGTCGCGACAACGGCAGGATCACCTTGCGGTAGGTCGTCCACAGGGAGGCGCCATCGACCACCGCGGCCTCGGTCAGCTCACGCGAGATCGTCTTCATGTAGTTGCTCAGGACGAACGTGCAGAAGCCCGTCTGGAAGACGATGTTGATGAAGATGACGCCGAAGTAAGTGTCGTACCAGTGGCCGAACTCGCTGAGGGGCTGGGGCAGCGGGAGGAGGAGGTAGATCCGGTACAGCGGCACGATGATGACCTGCGGCGGGAGCAGGTTTCCGGCGGTGAACATCATGAGCAGGAGCAGGTTGGCCCGGAAGCTGAACCGCGAGAACACGTAGCCGAGCATCGACGAGATGAACAGCGTGAGCGGCACGGCGAAGCCGGTGATGATCGCGGTATTGATGAACGACTGACCCATGTTTCCCTGGTTCCAGGCGTCGATGAAGTTCTGGAAGCTGATCGTCTGGGGCAGTGAGAAGTAGCCGTTGACCAACGTATCGCCGACGGGCCGGAGGGCGATGTAGAACGTCCAGGCGACCGGCAGGAGCCAGAGCAGCGCGAGACCGGTCAGGAACACGTAGAGCACGATCCGCGGCGCCCGCGGGCGCCGGCGATGGCTCGGGACCGGCACGGCGACAGCGATGGGTGCCACGCTCACGACGGCTCCTCGCGCGTGGTCCGGACGAGGAAGCTGACGATCGGGACCAGCGAGATGACGAGGAGCACGACCGCGATCGCCGATCCGAAGCCCAGCAGGCTCGCCTCGCCGATGCTCGCGTTCGTGATCAGGACCGACAGCAGCTCGAGGCCGTTCTTGCCCTGGTTGATGATGTACACGATGTCGAACGCGCGCAGCGACTCGATGACGGTCACCACGACGATGACGATGTTGATCGGTCGCATGACCGGGAAGACCACCCGGAAGAACGTCTGCCTCTGGTTCGCCCCGTCGAGCGCGGCCGCCTCGCGAAGGGTCGGGTCGACGCTCTTGAGGCCCGCGAGGTACAGGACCATCACGTAGCCGGCATGGCGCCAGCTGGCCGCCACGAGCACGGCCCAGATGTTGATCGACGGGTTGCCGAGGAAGTCGATCGGGTTGTCGGACCGCCCGAGGATGCTGTTGATGAAGCCATCAGGCGCGTACATCAGCTGCCAGATGAAGCCGATCAGGGCGAGCGACAGCACCACCGGGACGAAGAACGCGCTCTGGTACAGCCGGGTCCCACGGATCTCGCGGTCGAGCAGGACGGCCAGGAAGACGCCGATCGGCGTCGCGATGAACACGAACGTGAGCAGCCACAGGACGTTGTGCCAGACGGCGGGCCAGAAGAACGGGTAGCTGGTGAACAGGTTCTGGTAGTTCTTGAGCCCGATGAAGTTCTTGGCCGTGAGGGCATCGAACCCCTGCCAGTTGGTGAACGACAGGAGGATCGAGAGGACGGTCGGGAACCAGATGAACGACAGGCACAGGACGCTCGGTATCCCGACCATCAGCGCCAGGACGACCTTGTCCCGCCGGGTCAGGATCGAGTAGCGACGCTTGGGTGCAGGTGCGGATACGGCCCTGCCCGGCACGGAGCCGGGCAGGGCCGGAGTCATCGACGAGTTCTCGCCAGCCACCGTGTGCTGGATGCTATCGCATCAGGTGAGCGGCGGGAGCTGATCCCAGAAGTCCTGGATCGACTTCTGGAAGGCGGTCATGTCCTGGCTCGGGTTGGCGAGCCACTTCTGCAGGAAGGACTGCATTCCCTGGGGCCCGGCGAAGTCGGAGCGGGTATCGCGGTCGAGGAACTGGGTGATCCGCTTCGCATTGCCCACGACCTCGACAGCCTTCTTCTGGAGGTCGGTGTACGTGCTCGTGTCGGCATCCTTCCCGGTTGGGATGACACCCGGCTGGTGCTGGAAGAAGATGCCCTGGGTGCTGCCCTTGGACCAGAACTCGAGGTAGGCCTTGCCCTGGTCCGTCTCGGCCTGGAGGTACGGCGACTTCGCCGCCATCTGCCAGGTGTCGATCGGGGCGTCGAGCGCGGCCTCGGCGTCGTACTGGGTGCCGAGCGTCGGATACGGGAAGAAGTCGAGATCCTTGATGTCGTCCGGATTGGTCGAGTTCTGGAACACGCTCGACATGAACAGCCCGAGCAGGAACATGCCGGACTTGTTCTGGAGGAGCGAGGTCGCTGCGTCAGTCCACTTCTTGCCCGCGTAGTCGCTCGACTGGAACGGGGCGATCTCCGCCCACTTCTGGAAGACGGCCGTGACCTTCGGGTCGGTCCACTTCTCGTTGCCGGCCATCAGGCCGACGTGGAAGTCGTACCCGTTCAGGCGAAGGTTGAGGATGTCGAAGGTACCCATCGCCGGCCAGCCTTCCTGGTCCGCGAACGCGATCGGCGTGAGCCCGTCGCTCTTCATCTTCGTGCACAGGGCCTTGAAATCGTCCCAGGTCGCCGGGACGGTGTAGCCCTTGCTGGTGAACAGGCTCTTCCGGTAGAAGACCGCCCACGGGTAGTAGTCCGTCGGGATCCCGTAGACCTTGCCGTCGTTGCCGACGACCGAGTTGGCGAAGCCTTCGGAGAAGTTGTCCTTCACCTTGGCCCACAGGTCGTCAATCGCGACCGAGAAGCCCTTGTCGGCGAAGAACTTCATGCGGAAGCCGGAGAACCAGGTGTACGCCGTGTCCGGCGTGCCGCCGAGGTAGTTGGTGATCTGGTTCTGGAAGGTGCTGTGGTCGACGATGTTTTCCTTGACCTCGATCCCGGTCGCGGCCGTGAAGGCCGCGTCGACCGCCTTCTGGCCCTCGGGCTCTCCGGGATCGGTGTGGTAGCTCCCGATGTGGACCGTGCCGCCGAGAGACGCGCCGGCGGAGGCCGGCGCCGATGCCGGCGCGGACGTCGGTGCGGTCGTCGGCGCCGTCGTGGCGCTGCCGCTGCTGCAGGCGGCGATGATCGCCGGCACGCTCACGAGGCCCGCGATCCCCACGGCGCCCTTGAGGACGGTCCGGCGGGAGAACGGCGTTTCGAGTGGCGAGCGCGGCGCAGTGGGATCGGCCATGGTGCTCCTCCAGTTTCAAGTCCCCGGTCCGCATCCCTGCGGACGAACGGCAACCTCGCACACAAACCTACACGACCAAATGGATTGTCCGCTGGTGCGAGCCAGAATGTCAATACATTCCAACATGTTCTATCAGAATTCGATGCCTTGTGCGTTGACTTGTGTGGGTGGTTGCGGCAATCTGAACGCAGACAGCAACGAGACCGATGACACGGGGGCGCCCAGCCGTATGAGCGAGGCGAACCGAGCATGGCAGCGGGTCGCGCGGTGCTAGCGCGCCAGCGGCAGGCCTACATCCTCGAGCGGGTGCGTGAGGATGGCGGCGTCCGCGTGTCGGACCTCGTCCGCGAGCTCGGCGTCTCGGACATGACGATCCGGCGCGACCTCGAGCTGCTCGCCGACCGGGGCCTCATCGAGAAGGTCCACGGCGGTGCGACGGCGCTCCTCGGCAGCGCCCAGTTCGAACCGGGCTTCACCGCGAAATCGTCGCTCCAACTGCTCGAGAAGCAGGCGATCGCCGACGCAGCCGTGGGCTATGTCGAACCCGGGACGGCGATCGGGATCTCCGCCGGAACGACGACCTATGCGATCGCCCGCAGGCTCGTCGACGTCCCCGGGCTGACGGTGGTCACGAACTCGCCCCGGGCGGCCGACGTCCTCCACGAGTCGGGCCGGGCCGACCAGACGATCATCCTGACCGGTGGTGTGCGGACGCCCTCGGACGCGCTGGTCGGGCCGTTCGCCGTGTCCGCTTTCCGGAGCGTTCACCTCGACCTCGTCCTCCTCGGCGTCCATGGGATGGAGGAACGGTCCGGGTTCACCTCGCCCAACCTGCTCGAGGCCGAGACCGACCGGACGCTGGTCTCGGCCGGTCGCCGGCTCATCGTCGTCGCCGACCACACGAAGTGGGGCGTCGTCGGGCTGAGCTCGATCGCCGCGCTCGACCAGGCGGACGTGCTGATCACCGATGGCCACCTCGACAGCGCGGCCCGCGAGACGCTCGGCGCGCACATCCGCGAGGTCGTCGAGGCCCGGCCGCCCGAGGTACCGTCGGCCCGTCCGCAGGTCGTCGAGCCGGCCGCGGCGCAGCGCGACGTCCGCCCGATCCCGCCGGCCGCCTCGGCCGGGCTGGCCGCTCGTGGCTGACGCGACGGTCGCTCCTCCCGCGATCGAGGCGCCGGCACGAGACGGCGACACCGCCGACCTGCTGGCCCAGCCGCACCGGCGCTACAACCCGCTCACCGACGAGTGGATCCTCGTCTCGACCGACCGGATCCAGCGGCCGCTCCAGGGACGCAGCCGGGATGCCCGGCGGCCGATCCATCGCGTGGCCTACGACCCGGGCTGCTACCTGTGCCCGGGCAACGTCCGGGCGAGCGGCGAATGGAACCCGGCCTATCGCGAGACGTTCGTGTTCACGAACGACTACGCGGCCCTCCGCCCCGACACGTCGGACGCCCGTCTCGAGACCGGGCTGCTCCGCGCGGAGGGCGAGCGCGGGACCTGCCGGGTGATCTGCTTCTCGCCCCGCCACGACCTGACCATGGCCCGGATGTCGCAGGGTGCCGTCCGCTCGATCGTCGACCTGTGGGCCGACCAGACCACCGAGCTCGGGCGGTCGTACCGCTGGGTCCAGGTGTTCGAGAACCGGGGCGAGGCGATGGGCGCCTCGAACCCGCACCCGCACGGCCAGATCTGGGCCGGCAGCGCGCTGCCCGTGCAGGCGACTCGCGAGGACGCCGCCCAGCGGCGCTACCACGAGCGGACGGGTCAGCGCCTCCTGCTCGACTACGTCGCCCAGGAGACCGGCGGGCCGCGGGTCGTGGTCGAGAACGACGAGTGGCAGATCGTCGTCCCGTTCTGGGCCGCCTGGCCGTTCGAGACGCTGGTCGTGGCCAAGCGACCGGTGACCCGCATCGCCGAGCTCGCCCCGGCCGCGCGCGACGCGCTGGCGGTCGCGCTGATCGAGCTGCTCAGCCGCTACGACAACCTGTTCCGCCATCCGTTCCCGTACTCGATGGGCTGGCACCAGGCGCCGTTCGACGGCGAGGGACCACGACCACTGGCAGCTCCACGCCCACTTCTTCCCGCCGCTCCTCCGCTCGGCCACGGTCCGCAAGTTCATGGTCGGCTACGAGCTCCTGGCCGAGTCGCAGCGCGACCTGACCGCCGAGGAGGCCGCGGAGCGGCTGCGGGCGGTGCCGCCGGTCCACTGGCTGACCGACGAGGACGAGCCGGAGACCTGAGCCCGGCGGGCCGCGCTGCCGTCCGGACGGCCGCTACGATGGCGGCCAGCGGACGGAGGGACGATGAAGCTCTGGGGCGGGCGGTTCGACGAGGCCGGTGACCAGCGGGCGGCCGACTACACCCGTTCGATCGAGATCGACGCCGCGCTCGCCCTCGACGACCTCGCCGGCTCGATCGCCCACGTCCGCGGACTCGGCCGGGCGGGGTTGCTGACGGCCGACGAGGTCGCGACGCTCGTCGCGGGGCTCGACGCGCTGCGGGCCGACGTCGAGGCCGGGACGGTGGCCTGGGACCCGGCGCTCGAGGACGTCCACCTGAACCTCGAGGCGGCGCTCGGGGATCGGATCGGCCCGCTGGCCGGGAAGCTCCACACCGGCCGGTCGCGGAACGACCAGGTCGCCACCGACCTGCGGCTGTGGCTGCGCCGGACGATCGACCGCCTCGACGGCGGGCTGCTCGGGCTCGAGCGTGCCCTCGTCGGGCTGGCCGAGCGGGAAGGCGACGCCGTCCTGCCCGGCACGACCCACCTCCAGCCGGCCCAGCCGATCCTGCTCGCGCACCACCTGCTGGCCTACGTCGAGATGCTCGAGCGCGACCGCGGCCGGTTCGCCGACTGCCGCCGCCGGGCGAACGTGTCGCCGCTCGGATCCGGCGCGCTGGCCGGGGCCGGCTACCCGCTCGATCGCGAGGCGACGGCCCGCGAGCTCGGCTTCGACGGGGTGACGGCCAACTCGCTCGACGCGGTCTCGGACCGCGACTTCGCCGTCGAGTTCCTCGCCGCCGCGGCGCTGACCATGGTCCACCTGAGCCGCTTCGCCGAGGAGCTCACCTGGTGGGCGAACCCGGCGTTCGGCTTCGTCCGCCTGCCCGATGCGTTCTCGACCGGCAGCTCGATGATGCCGAACAAGAAGAACCCCGATCCGGCCGAGCTGATCCGCGGCCGCGCAGCGCGGCTGATCGGGGACCTGGCGGCGGTGCTCGTCCTGCTCAAGGGCCTGCCGCTCGCCTACCAGCGCGACCTGCAGGAGGACAAGCCGCCGCTCTTCTCCGCCGCGGCCACGCTCGAGGCGTCGCTCGACGTCGCGACCGGGATCGTCGATGCGCTGGCAATCGACCGCGAGCGCATGCGCGCGGCCACGGACCGTGGCTTCGTCACCGCCACCGCCATCGCGGACGCCCTCGTCCGGCGCGGAGTCGCCTTCCGGGCCGCCCACGGGATCGTCGGCCGGCTCGTGGCCGATGCCGAGCGATCCGGCACCACCCTGGACGCGGCTCCCGAGGCGGCGATCCGCGCCAGCCTCGAGGCCGCCGACGACCCGGTTGCGCAGGGCCTCGCGGCGGAGCCCGGCATCGCCGCCGAGCTCCGTTCCGCCGCCGGCATCGACGCCGCGCTCGCGTCGGCCGACGTGATCGGCGGGACCGCTCCGAAGCGGGTCGCGGCGGCGGTGGCCGCCGCACGTGCCCGACTCGACGCGGCGTCGCCCAGTGGGGGGTCCGACCGCTCCCGCTAGCCTCCGCCGGCTGGCTCGTCCGCGGTCCCTTTGCGAGCGTCATCCGGCCGCGCCGGGACGTTGGCGGTCTCGCCGAGCGCCAACTCCCCGGGCGCGGCCGGACTCGTTGTTACTTGAAGTGGAAGGTCGCGATGATCGGCATCGCCGCCGCCGCCAGCCCGTCGAACCGAGCGGCATCGGTGGAGCGCGGGCTGACCCGCGCCGCGACCGCCGGGCCGCCGACCGACCGACCCGGGCGCCGGCTCAGATCTCGGTCGTCGAGCAGACCGTGATGTCGCGGACCAGGTGCGGGTCGCGGTTCCAGGCCCGGGCGAGGATCACGTGGAACGTGGCGTCGGCCCGGCCGTGCGGAAGCTCGATCGTCGGCAGGTACGTCGCGGGGACGTCGCCGCGGAACGCGAGGACCTGCGAGGCGCCACCGAACGGGCCGGGTCCCACGATCTGCCCGGTCCACAGCCTGAGCTCCTCGTCCTGCCCGCCGGCCACGGTGGCCTTGACCTGGACCCGGATCTCGGCGCGGACCTCCTGGAGGTCGAGCTGGCCGCTCGTCTCGATCGTCAGGTGCCCGTCGAACGGCGCCCCGACGCAGATCGGCATCGGCTTGATCTCGACCGTCCCGCGGGCGACGTCGGTCGCCGAATCGGCGGCCTCGTAGAGCGCGAACTCGGCGACGTCGACGACGCCGGCCCGGAGGAGGGCGGTCGGCTGGAGGACCCGGACGGGCACGACGATCGACGAGTCGACATCGTTCGGCCGGTCGAGCTTGATCTCGAGGTCCCAGGTCAGGCGGCTGACGGTCGCCTCGAGCGTGGCCGGGCCGAGCGGCGGGACGGGAACCTCGAAGGGGAGCTCGCGGCGCTCTCCGCGCTCGAGGCTGACCTGGCCGCTCAGCATCACCGGGAGCCGCTGGAGCTCGACCGTCTTCGTCACCGTCCTGGTGCTCGGCCGGCCGTTCATGTCGGTCGTGGTCTCGTCGAACCGCCACTGCTCGGTGGCGATGAGCGCGGCGATCAGCCCGCGTCCGTCGGCACCGTGCGCCGCCGTGAGCGCGACCGTGCCCCTGGCGGTGGTGCCGGGCAGCAGGTCGGCGCGCTCGAGCTGGAGCACCCAGTCGACCCCGTGGCTCGAGGCTCGGGCGACGATGGGGGTCACGGCAGGGGCCTCGGCGAGGTGGTGGGCTCCGCGCCCGCCGGGTGCTGGCGGCGAGCGCGGAGCGAGATCTCGGCTACTCGAAGTAGCCGGACAGGTCGAGGATGAGGTCGGTCTTCTTGCCGGACCCGGAGACGTAGGTGAACGAGCTGTTCCCGGAGCTGTTGAGCGGCCCGACGAGCCCGTTCGCCATCGTGTCGCCGACCGGGAAGTTGAGCGTCGAGGTCGACGGTGTCGCGTCCGGATCGGGGGTGACCGCGACGAAGCCCGATCCGGTCTGGGCGGTGACGGTCAGGTTCGCCGTGATCGCTTCCGCCCCGACCGGGACACCCCAGTGGCCGTCGACGTCGAGGGTCCGCGGCACGTTGGCCGTGAACTTGCCCGTCAGCCCCGACAGCACCGCCGTGGGCCGTGTGTTCAGGGCCCGTGACGGGTTCAGCGGGAAGAAGTGGAGGCCGGCCGTCCCCGGCACGAAGTAGCCGGTGATGTCCATGATCATGTCGGCCGTCGCCGAGCCACTGCCGACGTTGTAGACGATCGAGACCGCGTGCCCGGCGCTGAGCGGCGCGAAGAAGCCGTTGGCCCGCGACGTGGTCCCGGTCGGGAAGTTGAGGGTCGACGTTGGCGGGCTTGCAACGGGATCCTGGGTGATCGCGACGTACCCGCCCCTGGTCGGCTTGACGACGGTCAGGTTCCCGGTGACGGCCGTCGCCGTGATCGGGACTCCGCTGGTGCCGCCGCGATCACGAGCGTCCTCGGGGTTCCACTGTGGAACGGTCCGACTCAGTCCTGTTCCGAGGCGGGTGCTGATGACTCGGACCGGGCTGATCGCGGTGAAGGTCGCTCCGCTGTCGTCGGCCAGGAAGTAGCCCGTCACGTCGAAGAGGACGTGCGTCTTGTTGCCCGCCGCCGCTCCATAGGTTGCCGACAGCGATCCGCTCGGGGACAGCGGGATCGTGACGTTGTTCGCCCTGGTCTGGCCCTTCGGGAAGTTGATCGACGAGGTCGGCGGGCTGTTGCTCGGATTGACGGTGATGGCCACGAAGCCGGAGGCGGTCTGACCGGTGACGGTGACGTTGCCGGTCACGGCGACGGCGTCGGCCGGGATGCCAGCGACGCCGGCCACCGGCCAGGTCCGCGCCTTGTTGGCGCTGAACATCCCGCTCAGGCCCACGTTGGATCGCGTGTTGAGCACCCGGGCAGGTGCCATCGGGACGTACGTCGCCCCGGCCGTCTGGAGCGGCGTGACCTTGGTCAGCCAGTCCGCGCCGCCCGAGTACTCATTGGCGTTCCACGCCTGGTTGGGGACCTGCGGGTCCTGGGCGATGCCGACGTAGTCGCCCCAGCGCTCGCCGCCGTAGGCCCCGCTGCCCGAGGCGAGGAGCTCCGGCGAGCTGATCGAGTTGGCGGCGTCGCCCAGCACCTGGTGGGCCGCAAAAGACGACGGGTTGTCGCTGCTCGAGGAGCGGGTCCAGCCGATGTGGAGGGTGCCATCGCCCGACAGCCCGACGCCGCCCATGAACAGGTCCTTGCCGGTCTGGCCCACGACGAAGTCCTGGGTCACCGTCGGAAGGACCGATCCGTTGGCGCCGGTGGTGTTCAGCTCGGTCACCCGGACACAGTCCCGCGGACCGGTGCCGCACGGGAACGTCGAAACGAAGACGAGTCGATTCCCTTGCCAGACCGCGTCGGTCGGCCGGAGGTCGATGGCGCTGTCGATCGTGTCGGGCCCTGGTTGGGTCGGTTGCGGGGCCTCCGTGAAGGGGGAGAGGAAGCCCCCGAGGGTGAGGTCCCAGCCCGCGTCGAAACCACCCGTGTTGCCGGCAACCGATCCGGTGTAGGTCAGGTAGGCGACGTTCGTCTCACCGCCGCCCTGGTCGTAGGCGACCACCATCTGGAGCGTGGGATTCGTGGCCGGGACTTCCACGGCCATCCGGGGGGTGAACCAGTGGGGGTTGAACCATTCGTCGACGGCGAACGTTCCGCCGTTGAGCAGGTCGGTCCAGTCCATGAACAGGACGTCACCGGAGTCGAAGGCGAGGGTCGCCCCGTCAACGCAATCGGGGCCGGCGGTCATGTCGAAGACGTTGCTCGCGAGCCCGATCTTGTCGCTCGACGTGCCGGGTCCTGGATAGTCGGGCAGCTGGTCGTTGTAGATGAAGCCCCCGACGTCCCAGAAGCCGGTTGGGTCGGTCGTCTCCGAAACGGCGAGATCGAGGTAGCCGTGACCGAAGTTCACCGACGGGTCGGAGGTGTCGCAGTCCCAGCTGACCTCGGTTGCGATCCAGCGGCCGTGGAGGCTGTCGTAGATCACGTGCGGGTCGGAGTTGCCCATTCCGCTGCTCAGCCCGAAGAAGTCGAACATGCTCACATCGAGCGGATCGGCTCCCTGTCGGTCGGTCATCCGGAAGACCAGGTTGTCGGCCTGGACGATGTGGTCGGGTCCGACGGCGACCCATGGGTCCGGCGGTTCCCCGGCCGTGTCGGGGCTCGTCGCCGAGGAAAGCCCGTCGAACGGCGCGAGCGCGACCGCGGGGTCACCATTCGTCGTCGCGTTCGCCGGGGGCGGCGCGACGGCGGCAACGGCACGGGGCTTCCCGGACCCCGGCTTGGTGGCCGGCGTGCGGGTGAGGAGCGGCAACGTGCCCGTGGACCTGCCGCTCGATGGATGCCGGGCGAGGCGGCGAGCATTGACCGCGGGCCGCGCCTGGAACGATCGATGAGTGCCCGAGATCCGTGTCGCGTGCTTGAGGGCGGCCACCCGTGCGGCGCTCGTCGTCCGGTCCGGCGAGGCCGCCGTGCGACCGGCCGCGCGGTCCTGGGCTCCGACGGTTGCGCTGCCAAGCGAGGCGGCGATGAGCAGGGCGGCCAGCAGCGCTGCGCCGGAGCGCAGCGCCAATCGATGCAGGTGCATCTCCCTCCCTATGGTGCCGGGCTCGGCGCGGATCCTTGGGCCGGTCCCGCCGTCGCCGCCGACGGTACCACGCGGCACGGCCCTGCCGGGCAGCCAACTCGGCGGCTGACGGGGGCGCTAGAGTCCAGTCATGACGCTGTCGCTCGAGACGATCCGGCGCGCCCCGAAGGTGCTCCTCCACGACCACCTCGACGGGGGGCTGCGGCCGCGGACGATCGTCGAGCTGGCCGCCGAGACCGGCTACGCCGGGCTGCCGACGACCGACGCCGACGAGCTGGCGGCCTGGATCCGCCGCGGCGCCGACCGCAAGTCGCTCGAGCTCTACCTCGAGACGTTCGCCCACACCGTCGGGGTCATGCAGACGCAGGCGGCGATCGCCCGGGTCGCCGCGGAATGCGCCGAGGACCTCGCCGCCGACGGGATCGTCTACGCCGAGGTCCGCTACGCGCCCGAGCTGTCGACTGAGCGCGGGCTCGCGCTCGACACGGTGGTCGAGGCGGTGATCGCCGGCTTCCGGAGCGGGTCCGAGCGAGCGGCGGCGGCCGGCAACCCGATCATCGTCCGCTCGCTCGTCACGGCGATGCGCCAGGCGGACCGGGCGCTCGAGACCGCCGAGCTCGCCCTCCGCCACCGGGACGAGGGCGTGGTCGGCTTCGACATCGCCGGGCCCGAGGCGGGCTACCCGCCCGGCCGCTTCGCCGATGCGTTCCGGCGGCTCGTCCACGCCAGCTTCCACCTGACCCTCCACGCCGGCGAGGGGTACGGGCTGCCGTCGATCCGCGAGGCGCTCGACCTCGGCGCGGAGCGCCTCGGGCACGGCGTCCGGATCGTCGACGACATCGCGGTCGACGCCGACGGCCGGGCCCACCTCGGGCTCCTCGCGGCGTACGTCCGGGACCGCCGGATCCCGCTCGAGCTGTGCCCGACGTCGAACGTCCACACCGGGCTCGCCGACTCGATCGCCGATCACCCGATCGACCTCCTCCGCCGGCTGCGCTTCCGGGTGACCGTGAACACCGACAACCGGCTGATGAGCGACGTCAGCCTGTCGAGCGAGTTCGCCGCGCTCGACGCGGCGTTCGGGATCGGGCTCGGCGAGATGGAGTGGCTGACCCTCAACGCGATGAAGTCGGCCTTCCTGCCGTTCGACGAGCGCCTGCGCCTCATCGACGAGGTGATCAAGCCCGGCTACGCGCGGCTGCGTCGCGAGGCGGCGGGATGAGCCAGGGCCCGTGGCGCCGCCGCGTGTCGCCGGTCTTCTTCCTGCTCCTGATCGTGGCGGGTCTGCTGCTCGGGCTCGTCGCCTTCGTC
The DNA here is from genome assembly GCA_963813705.1 of uncultured Chloroflexia bacterium. Taxonomy (GTDB): domain Bacteria; phylum Chloroflexota; class Limnocylindria; order Limnocylindrales; family CSP1-4; genus Chersky-267. The sequence continues at coordinate 801,219 of CAWFAH010000010.1, read as the reverse complement.
GCGATGTCCGCCCTGGCTCGGCCCATCGGCGGCTGACCCGGGACCGTGCGGTTCGTGCGCAGGAGGCGGAGATGATCGTCCGGACCTGGCGCGGGGCGACCCGCGCCGCCGACGCCGATGCCTATGCCGAGTACATCCGGCGGACGGGGATCGCCGAGTACGAGGCGACCCCCGGAAACCGCGGCACGCTCATGCTCCACCGGCTCGACGGCGAGCGGGCCGAGTTCCTGATCCTGTCATGGTGGGAATCGATGGACGCCATCCGGGGCTTCGCCGGCGACGACGTCGCGACCGCGGTCTTCTACCCCGAGGACGACCGCTTCCTGATCGAGCGCGACCTCGAGGCGTTCCACTGGACGATCGACCAGTCGAGCGTCGAGCGGGCGGGAAGCCAGGCGCCGGGCGTCACGACGCCAGCGACCGACCTCGGCCCGGAAGGCCGCGAATGATGGGGACCCGACTCGGGGCGGGCCATGCTCATCGGCGATCCCGCCCGCTCCCAAGGCCCAGCCCGCTCCCAAGGACCAGCCCGCTCCCACACCGTCCATGCTCTCCATGACTGCCCTGAGCGCAGCGGTCGCCGACAAGGGGACAGCTCTTGAACTAAAGCGCAGGGCCATCCCGCCCATGCCTGCGACGGGGGCACATCGGGGCTAAGCGTCGAACGGCAGCCGTTCCGCTGGGCTTCTCGCCGCCGACCACGCTTCGGCAGTCATGGGTTGCATGTAACTGGGTAGAGGGCCGGGTTCGAGAGCGCGATCCGGACCCGCCTCGGCCGTCGCGGGCCCCGGAACCTATGCGATGCGCACCCGACCGTCCGGCCCGATCGCGAAGCCCGGATTGTGGGCGACTTCCCAGGGATGCCCGTCGGGATCGGCGAAGTAGCCCGACCGGCCGCCCCAGTCGGCGGTCGTCGCCGGCTTGAGGAGCCGTCCCCCGGCCGCGACCGCCTCGGCCAGGCAGCGGTCGACGTCCCCGGCGGTCTCGACGTTGATGGCCAGCGTGACCCCGTCGAACGGACCACGCTCGGGGGGCAGGTTGGCGTCGGCGGCGAGCTCGCGGGTCGGGAACAGCCCGAGGTTCGAGTCGGCCGTGTGGAACCAGGCGATCTCGTCCATCGACGAGGCGGCCCGCTCCCAGCCGAGCGCCTCGTAGAAGGCGACCGACCGCGGCAGGTCGGCGACCCCGAGGGTCACGATGCTGATCCGGGCCGGGATGGCCATCGTGGGTCGCTCAGCCGGCCGGCGCGGCCTCGGCCTCCTCGACCGTCGTCGGGAGCGAGTCGAGGAGCGGATCCGTCCACGACCAGGCGGCGCCGTGGTGCCGGCCCCACCGCCCCGTGGCGGGCCGCCTCGACCCGGAGCGGCAGCCCGAAGATCTCGATGAACCCGACGGCGGCGGCGTGGTCGAACGCGTCGCCCTCGTCGTACGTGGCCAGGCTCTTGTCGTAGAGCGACAGCGGCGAGCGCCGGCCGACCACGATCGCCTGCCCGTGATCGAGGCGGATCCGGGCGTCGCCGCTGACGACCCGCTGCGAGGAGGCGACGTAGCCGCGCAGGTCGCGGTGGAGGGCGCTGAACCACAGCCCGTCGTAGGTCAGCCGGGCCAGCTCGTCGGCGACGAGCGCGTCGAAGCGGAGGGTGTCCTTCGTCAGCGCCAGGCCCTCGAGCGCGCGATGGCCGGCGTGGAGGATCGTGGCCGCCGGCGCCTCGTAGATCTCGCGGCTCTTGATCCCGACGAGGCGGTCCTCGACGTGGTCGATTCGGCCGACGCCGTGGGCGCCGCCGAGGGCGTGCAGGCGCTCGACCAGCTCGACCGGTCCGACCCGCTCGCCGTCGAGCCCGACCGGCACCCCGCCCTCGTAGGCGATCGTGACCTCGACCGGCGCCGGCGCGGCGCTCGGGTCGACGGTCCACTCGTAGGCGTCGGCGGGCGGCGTGACCCACGGGTCCTCGAGCACGCCGGTCTCGCACGAGCGGCCCCACAGGTTGACGTCGATCGAGTAGGGCGACGCCTTCGTGATCGGGATCTCGATCCCGCGCTCGGCCGCGTAGTCGATCTCCTGGTCGCGCGACAGGCCCATCCCGACCCGCATCGGCGCGACGACCTCGAGGCCGGGATCGAGCGCGTGGACCGCGACGTCGAAACGGACCTGGTCGTTGCCCTTGCCGGTGCAGCCGTGGGCGACCGCGTCGGCGCCCTCGCGGGCGGCGACCTCGACCAGGAGCTGGGCGATCAGCGGCCGGGCGAGCGCCGTGGCCAGCGGGTAGACGCCCTGGTAGAGCGCGTTGGCCTGGAGGTGCGGCCACACGAAGTCGGTCACGAACCGCTCGCGCGCGTCGACGACGTAGGCCTTCGACGCGCCGGCGCTCATCGCCCGCCGCTCGACGCCCTCGCGGAGCGAGCCGCCGCCGACGTCGACGGTCAAGGTCACCACCTCGGCCCCGAACTGCTCGCGCAACCAGGCCACCGCGACCGACGTGTCGAGCCCGCCCGAGTAGGCGAGGACGACCTTCTTCATGAGCGAGCCTCCGACGGTGCGCTGGACTGCGCTTCGAGCGCCCGGAACCGCTCCAGCCAGCGCTCGAGCCGGGCCTCGTCGGCGAACAGGACGAGCAGCGTATTGTCGCCCGCCAGCGTGCCCTCCTGCTCGTCGAGGGTCGACTCGTCGATGGCCTGGGCGATCGTCGAGGCGGTGCCCGGGGTGGCCACGAGCAGCAGGATGAGCCCGCTCCGGCCGACCGTGACCGGGATGTCGCCGAGGATCCGGCGGAGGCGGTCGTCGGAGCGGAGCGGCCGGACGGCCAGGTCCTCGGGCGCGACGTAGACGTGGCGGTCGCCGCGCGGCACCTTGACCAGGCCGAGCTCACTGACGTCGCGCGAGACCGTCGCCTGGGTCACGGCGTAGCCGCGCCGGCCGAGCTGCTCGGCGAGCTCGCCCTGGCTGCCGATCGGCATCCGGGTGATGAGCTCGCGGATGGCCCGCTGGCGATCGACCCGCGTCCCGGCGGTCGTTCCGTTGCGCATCGTCGGTCTCCTCAGGCCGCCCCGACCCGGGGCGAGCGGCTGGCGGTCAGGCGGGTTCCGAAGGTCGGATCGCCGAGTGCCCGGGCGAGCGCGTCGGGCGCGGAGGCGTCGGCGATGATCGCCTCGGCGCCGTCCCAACCGAGGGCGGCCAGTGCGGCGCGGATCTTGGGCACCATCCCGCCGGCGATCGTGCCGGCGTCGATGAGCGCCTCCGCCTCGCCGGCGGTCAGGCTGTCGAGCCGCCGGCCGTCGGCGTCGCTGACGCCGTCGACGTCGGTCAGCAGGACGAGCTGGCGGGCGCCGAGTCCGGCGGCAATGCCGGCCGCCACGTCATCGGCGTTGACGTTGCAGACGATGCCATCCTCGTCGCGGGCGAGCGGGGCCACGACCGGGACCTGGCCGGACACGAGCAGCGAATCGAGCAGGTCGCGATGGAGCCCCACGACGTGCGCGACGAGCCCCATCCCGGGCACGCGTTCGGCGATCAGCAGGCCGCCGTCGACACCGGACAGGCCGACGGCATCGACGCCGAGGTCGCGCAGCCCGGCGACGAGCTCGCTGTTGACGACGCCGCGGAGGACCGCCGCGGCGACCTCGAGCGAGGCGGCGTCGGTGACCCGCAGGCCACCCTCGAACGTCGACGGGACGCCGAGCCGGTCGAGCCATTCGGAGATCCGCTTGCCGCCGCCATGGACGAGGACGACCGGCCGCTGGCGCGCCACCGCCGCGATCTCGTCGAGCACCTGGCGCTGCTCGGCAATCGTCGTGCCCCCGAGTTTCACGACCAGAATCTCACTCATTGGTCGGCGTCCGGCCGGCACATGCCGGCGTTGGCAGCTCCGCTCGCTCGCTCACGCACGCTTGAGTGCGCTCGCTCACGTGCTCGCTGCCGCCTGGGCCTGCACTCGGCCGGCCGCCGACGAGGCAACTCGCGCTCACGTCGTGTACTCCGCGTTCTCGATCACGTAGGCCTCGGTCAGGTCGCAGCCGAAGGCCTCGCCTGAGCCCGTGCCTAGGCCGAGGTCGAGCCGGACGACCAGCTCGGGCCCGTCCATCGCGGCGCGGGTCGCCACACGGTCGAAGGGGATCGGGCCGCCGGCAGGACCGTCGAATACGAGGCTGCCGGCGATCGCGACCCGTAGCCGGTCCGGGTCAACGGTCGCCGGGCCGCCGCCGCGCGCAGCCGCATCGGCCGGCGACAGTCCACTGGCCTCGAGCACGGCCGCATCGGCCAGCCGGGCATTCCCGGCGGCACCGACGATCCGGCCCCAGTTCGGGTCGCGGCCGTGGGCCGCGGCCTTGACGAGGCTGCTCGAGACCACCGACCGGGCGACGGCCCGAGCATCCGCGTCGTCGTGCGCCCCGCTCACCTGGCAGGTCAGGAGGGTCGTCGCGCCCTCGCCGTCCGCCGCCTGCTGGCGCGCCAGGTCGCGGGCAACCGCCTCGACCGCCCGGCCGAGTCGCTCCGCCTCCGGGCTCCCCGCCGTGATCGCGGCCGCGCCCGCGGCACCCGAAGCGAGCAGGAAGACCGTGTCGTTCGTGCTCGTGTCGCCGTCGACCGACAGCTGGTCCCAGGTCCGCGCCGCGGCGGGGCGCAGGAGGCTTTGGAGGACGACCGGGTCGGCGGTCGCGTCGGTCAGCACGACCGCCAGCATCGTCGCCATCCGGGGGTGGATCATCCCGACGCCCTTGGCGATGCCGGTGACGCGGACCGGGACGGTGGTGCCGTCCGGACCCGGCAGACCGAGCTCGACCGTCGCCATCTTCGTGCGCGAGTCGGTCGTGCGAAGTGCGACGGCGGCCGCCTCGAGGCCCGCTTCGGACGTCGCCAGCCCGGCGGCCCACACGTCGGCGAGGCCGGCGCGGATCCGGTCCAGTGGCAGGCGGGTGCCGATCACGCCGGTCGACAGCAGCAGGGTCGCATCCACGGGGATGTCGGCAGACGTGGCCAGCGCCTCGGCGACCGCGAGCTGGTCGGCGTCGCCGGCCGCACCCGTAGCCGCGTTCGCGCAGCCGCTCGTGGCGATCACCGCCCGCGCCCAGCCGTGGCGTCCGTCGCCGCCCGCGCCTACGCCGCGGTCGAGGTGCTTCTGCGACAGCCGGACGGGGGCCGCGGCGAAGGCATTCGGGGTGAACGTGGCGGCGACCGCGGCCGGCCCGGTCGTCGCCAGGATGACCGCGAGATCGGGCCGACCCGACGCCTTGATCCCGGCGGCGGTCGCACCGGCCGCGAAGCCGAGCGGCGGAACCGCTCGGCGCTCGACCCCGGGCAGGTCGGACGGCAGGGCGGCCAGGGACTCGGCTCGATCGACCGTTGTCGTCATGGCGCGAGCGGGAGCTGTTCGAGGCCGGTCGTCTCGGGCAGGCCGCGGACGATGTTGAACGCCTGGATCGCCTGGCCGGCGGCACCCTTCACGAGGTTGTCGATCACGCCGAGGACGACGATCCGGCCGGTCCGCTGGTCGTAACGGACGTGGATCCGGGCGAAGTTGCTGCCGTGCACGTGTCGCGTCGCCGGCGGGTCGGCGACCACGTCGACGAACGGCTCGTCGGCGTAGGCCTCCATGTACAGCGTGTCGAGCGCCGCCTGGTCGACCGGACGGCTCGGCCGGACGTGGCAGGTCGCCAGGATGCCCCGGCTCATCGGGATCAGGTGGGGCAGGAAGTCGACCCCGCTCGCGCCCGGGTTGGCGCCATCGGGCAGGTGCGCGGCGTCGGTCAGGTCGGCCAGCTCCTGCTCGATCTCGGCGACGTGGCGGTGGCCGCCCAGGCCGTAGGCGCGGACGCTCTCGTTGACCTCGGCAAAGTGGAGATCCGCCCGGGGCTCGCGACCGGCCCCGGAGACGCCGCTCTTGGCATCGACCACCAGATCCTCGATGAGCCCGGTCCAGGCGAGCGGTGCGAGCGCGAGGAGCGTGGCGGTCGGGTAGCAGCCGGGCGACCCGACGATCCGCGTCGCGGCGCCGACGAGCCCGCCGAGGTCGTGGCGATGGAGCTCGGGCAGGCCGTAGACCGCGGCGCCCAGGAGCTCGGGATGCGGGTGCTCGAAGCCGTACCAGCGCGGGTAGTCGGCGGCGTTGCGGAGGCGGAAGTCGGGCCCGAGGTCGATGACCGTGGCGCCGCCGGCGACAATCCCCGGAACGAGTTCCGCGGCCGCCCCGTGGGGGAGCGCCAGGAACACCGCGTCGGCGGTGGGCAGGTCTGCGTCGATGACGTGCGGCGTCGAGGCCAGATGGGGATGGATCGCCCCGACGGGTTCGTCGTCGCGGCCGCGGCCGACGAGACCGGCGATCTCGACGGCGGGGTGGCGGTCGAGGAGCCGGACGAGCTCCGCACCGACGTAGCCGGTGGCGCCGACGACGGCGACCCGGATGCGACGCCCGGGTGCGGGTTCGGGCACGGTTCCAGGCCGGCGATCCGCCTCGGCCGCCGCCTCGAGGCTCCCGCTCACAGGCCCGTCCGGCCGCTCTCGGGTGGCCGCCACTTGCGGAAGTCGGGATGGATCGCCGTCATGGACGCATGACTATACACGCTACCGCATAGTCATGCAACGCCGGCGAGGCCGGACGCGAGCGGCTTGACCGCGCCGCCATTCGAGAGCGTCACATAGCCGAGCTCAGGAGGACCAACGCTCGGGCTGCGATGTCGGTCGATCTGGCGGCGAGACCTAGTTCTAGTTCCCAATCACGTTGTTGACGGGCTGAGGGCCCCTATCCTCGGCTGTTGGTGTCGAAGCCACAGTCGAAGAAGGAGCCCTCGATGGCCCATCCTAACGCCCGGTTGACCCCGCACGGTCGAGCCCTGCTGGTCGATCGGATCCGAGCGGGCTGGACGATCACGGCGGCCGCCCAGGCTGCGGGCATCAGCCGCCAGACCGGCTCGAAGTGGTGGCACCGTGCGCGGACCGGCCTCCTGGCCGATCGCTCGAGCGCGGTGCATCGCCAGGCCAGGGCCCACCCGCCCGAGCTCGTCGCTCGCCTGTGCGCTCGGCGGCGCGAACTGCGGGTCGGACCGCACATCCTCGCCTGGGAAGCCGGTCTCGCCCGCTCGACGGTCTATGCCTGGCTGCGCCGCGAGGGCCTCGGCCGACTCGACCGGGCTCGAACCGCGGCCACCCGTCGTCCGCTACGAGCGGAAGCGCCCCGGTGAGCTCGTCCGAGCGGATCGCCCTGCTGGCCCGTTTCCTCGACTTCTACAATCGGGAGCGACCGCATTGGTCACTCGCCGGACAGCCGCCGATCAGCCGCGTGCCCGTCAACAACCTGGCTGGGAAGAACACCTAGGCGAGGCGGAGGACGTTGTCGGCGGCATCGATCAGGTGTTCGTCATGAGACGCGACGAGAATGGCTCGACTGCGCTCACGGAGGCGATCGATCAACGCAACGATGTCATCGGCGGTCCGCCGATCGAGATTGGACGTGGGCTCGTCCACGATCAGCACGGACGGGTCGGCGAACAGCGCTCGAGCGATGCCGACACGACGCTGCTCGCCGCCGGAGAGCTGAGCCGGGAAGTGAGTCGCTCGATCCTCCCGTAGCCCGACCGCCTTCAGCAGCGCTGCGGCTCGAGTGGATTCGTCGGGATGGATGCCTTCGGGGAATCCCGGGAGGGCGATGTTCTCCACTGCCGTGAGTGTTGGTACGAGTCCCCCTGACTGGAACACGTAACCGACGTACGTTCGCCGCGCTCTGGCTCTGGCGTCGCCGCTGATCTCAAAGGGATTGAGGTCGCCCCACCACACCTCGCCGTGCGAGGGGCGAATCAGACCCGCTGCGACGTTCAGCAGCGACGACTTGCCTGATCCCGAGCGTCCTGCGACGCACATCATGACTCCCGCCGGGACAGAGAAGGTGACATCCTGAACAACCGTCAGGGCGCTGCGGCCGTCTGGACCCCGATAGGTCACAGAAACGCTGTCGAGAGACAGCGCCGCCACCGGTGCGTCCATCCGGGGTGCCCCAAGGCCTTGGTCACGGGCTCGGGCACCAATTTGCCTACTCATTCTGGTTAGTCTGACCGATTGTGCGAACGAGGCCGCCGCGGTACCGTCGAGGCCTTGAGTCCGCTCGGCCGGCCGCCTGATGGTGGCGGCCTCGAGCCGACAGGAGGGGAGGCGCACGATGCGGCGCATCAGGCTGGCTCTAGGAGTGGCCGTGATGTCGGCGGTGCTGGCGGCTGGTCCGGTTCTTGCTGTAACGACGATCAATCTCACACCCTCGACGCAATCTCATGGTCACGGCGTGTCGTCAAACTGGACGGGAAGTTGGTCCGGGACCGCGCCCTATGGGGTCACGTTTGCCTACGGCGATGGATCGTCGGCACCGCCGTTGGTGAATACGAATCTGACAAGTAAGGCCTATTCGCACGCGTTCTTCCCGTGTACAACGGACACGTTCACTCAGACACTTCGAGTTTCGGACCAGGACAACGCCAAGTCGAAGACCAGCCACGCGACAGAGACAGGTGGCAATCCCTGCTGAGATAGCGGTGTCCACTTGACCTCGTCTTCGTGACCCGGTCCCAGGTACCGTCGCGGCCAAGGCCCTGGACTCGGCTCGCACGGTCTCGGGTAGAGCTGTTCGGAGTCTTCCTTGTCGCCGGGTTCGCCTTCGCCAGCGGACAGACGGCGGACACCGCACGAGTGACGATCGCGTCGGCGGTTGATGCGAATTGGCGGGGCGCCTACGACATCCTCGTGCGCCCAGCGGGATCGCAGCTGGACCTGGAGCGCACGAACGGCCTCGTCGAACCGAATTTCCTTGGATTCGCAGGCGCTGGTGGGATCAGCCTGGATCAGCTTGCGCGGATCAGGGCGATACCGAACGTAGCGCTGGCCGCTCCGGTGTCCGTCGTCGGCTATCTGCGCGGCACCGCTACGGCAATGGCCATGTACCGCCGGCCGCCACCGACTGCACCGACCCTCTACGAGATCGAGATGACACTGCGTACGTCCGACGGTCAGTCGTCAATCGTCCTCGATCGTCAGTCCGCCGATGTCTTGCTGGGACCAGATGCCGATCTGGCGAACCTCGCCACCGTTGGCCTTGCCGGTCTCTCCAGCGGCCAGTACCCGGACGGCAGTCACGAAATCGACGGCACCTTTGCGCCAGCATTCGCGATCCAGACACCTCTGCTTGGCGTCGACCCTGTGGCCGAGCGTGCCCTTCTTGGTCCGACCGCCGGATTCCTTGACGTCTTCGGACGGCTTGCGGACCGAGACCACCTCACGGTCGACACATTCGACACGTCCCTGATCCCGCCAAGCTACGCGGCCCTCAAGCTGCTCGAATTCGATGGCAACACGTTCGACCGCGACCGGCCTGTCGTGCCGGTCATCGTCAGTAGCCATCTCTACGCGCCGCTGACCGTTGATCTCCACGCGATCCAGATCGGTCGGTCGCTCGATGCCTACCCTCCGAGCGGTGGCACTCCGAGCCAGCGGATCGCTCAGGCTCGTGCAGTCGCCGGCCCCGGTCAGACAGACCTTGGGACCGTTTCTCGCAACGTGACGGCGGATCTCCGACCATTCCTGCCGCCGGACCTTACCGTCGACTGGCCAGGCTCGACCGGCCATGAACCTGGCGGCGACGTGTCGACTCCCACGGACTACTCGTCGATTCTGGTCGGACGGCCCACCTACCAGACCGCCTCCGAGCCTCGGGATGGCGTTGTGACCTTCAGCCTCGAGCCGACAGGAGTCGTAGGCGCGGACGGAACATTCGCTTCCCTGGGTACCCCGGCCGCCAGCGACCTCGTGGCGAAGGTCGGGACCGAACCAGCCTTCCGGCCCGCTACGGCCGCACGCCTGGCCGTCGACAACGGGTTCACCCGGTCGAACCCATATGACCGCCCGTTCCACTTTGGTCCGATCGGCGAATTCGATCTGGGCGCGCTCGCGCTCCCAACGAACCCTCTCAACTATGTACCCCTCGGGGCATATGACCCGCCCGACACCGTCCTGGTCCGGGGTCCCGATGGGGCAGCCTTGTCCTCACCGATTCCGCTCGCGCCGACACTTCAGCCAGCCGGACTCATCCAGGTACCACCCTTGGCCGTGACGGATCTGGCCGGGGCCGAACTGCTGCGCGGCCCGGCGCCGATCGACGCCGTCCGGATCCGGGTGGCTGGGGTCACTGGGTACGATCCGGCGAGCCGCACAATCGTCGAAGCTGTGGCGAGCGCGATCAGTGCCTTGGGCCTCAGCGTCGACATCGTCGCGGGGTCATCTCCGCAGCCTGTCGAGATCTCGGTGAAGGGCTATCGCTTGAACCTAACCCCTCCGGGTGACCTTGGGACCGTGCGGCAAGGATGGACCACCCTCGGTGCCGCCGAGCGCGTCGAAGCTGGATTGAGCGCGACGAATCTGGCGCTGCTTGGACTTGCGTTGGCCAGCGGCATCGTGTTCGTGATCGGACTCGGGATGATGCAACTGACGACCCGTCGCCGTGAGGCCGCCTTACTGTCGACGATCGGCTGGACCCGTCTTGAGATCCTGCGCTGGTTGACGGCCGAAGCCGTTGTCGCGGGCGGAGTGATCGCCGTGATTGCCATCCTCGGGTGGCTAGCTGGGGGCCGGAACCCGATCGGACTCGCTACGGGTCTCGCGTTCGCAACGCTCCTGCCACTCGTCAACGGCCTGCTGGCATTTGGGGTCCTCCGTCGGCTCAGCCACATCACGAATGAAGCCGGCGACGCTTGGCTCGATGCGCCACGACTGCCGCGTCTGGCCCGTGGCGTAGTCGGTTACGGGGTTCGCACGACGATCATGCGTCCAATCCGGAGCATCACGGTGATCTGCGGCTTGGCCCTCGGCGCTGCGGCTCTGAGCATCGGACTGCTCGCCGTCGTTGACACTGGTCGACGCGTGGGCCCTACCCTCCTTGCGGGAGCGCTGGGACAGCTCCTCAGTCCATACCAGCTCGGCCTGCTGATACTGACCGCCGTTGCCGGGATAGGGCTGACTTCGGTCTTGATGGCCGTGGATCTACGCGATCGGGCCGATGAGTTGCGGATCCTCGAGGCGACGGGCTGGCGTCCAGCCTCGATTCGGCGCGCGCATCTTGTGGGTCGGCTGAGCGTGGCACTCGCCGCGGGCGTTGTCGGTGCCGCGATCGCGGCCAGTGCGAGCAGCGCAATCTTGCCGGGATACCCAGCAGCGACCGCCTTCATCGCGGCAGGCGTCGCTCTATCGGTCCTGGTCTGGGGATCGCCGCGACTGTGGGGCCGAAGCGGCGCTTGATGCAGCGGCATCGGCCGGCGGACGGTCGTGGACGACGGCCGATTCAGTCCGGGAGGATGTCCGGTCGCCGGTAGGGCCCGGTGACGACCACCTCGCCGCGCTCGTCGAACGGGTGCGCGCCGGTGCCGATCACATGGTACTCGTGATGGACCACGGTCGCCCCGGCCGACAGCATCGCGTTGACCGGGCAGTACTTCGTGGCCGACAGCTCGATGCAGCGGCGGATCGCGGCGACGCTGACGCCGGGTCCCTCGACCTCGTGGGTGACGTGCGCCTCGGTGATCACCTGGGGGTACTCGTCGCGCTGGAGGGCCCGGATCTGGACCTCGTAGCGGGTGAACGACTGGCGCTTCTTCAGCGCGATCGACACGACGTCCATGGCACTGCATGCCGCGAGCGCCACCACCACGGTCTCCATGGGACTCAGCTCGCCCTCCGCGGCCAGGTCGCCGAAGACCGGCTCGCGACCGGTCCCGGTGAGCGTGGCGAAGCGCATCCCGCCCTCGTGACGGAGCGTCGCCGTCCGGATCGTCGTCATCGCGCGACGAGCTCCGGGCCGGCGGTCTCGAACTGCTCCCGGTACAGCCGCGCGTACAGCCCGCCCTGGGCGAGCAGCTCGGCGTGCGTCCCGCGCTCGACGATGTGGCCGCGCTCGTAGACCAGGATCCGGTCGGCGCGCAGGATCGTCGACAGGCGGTGGGCGATCGCGATCGTCGTCCGGCCCTCCATCAGTCGCTCGAGCGCGGCCTGGATGAGCCGCTCGCTTACGGTGTCGAGCGCGGACGTGGCCTCGTCGAGGATGAGGATGCGGGGATCCTTGAGCAGGACCCGGGCGATCGCGATCCGCTGCTTCTCGCCGCCCGACAGCTTGTAGCCGCGCTCGCCGACGATCGTGTCGTAGCCGTCGGGCAGCTCGATGATCCGGTCATGGATCGCTGCCGCCGTGGCGGCCGCCTCGAGCTCCGCCTCGGACGCATCCGGCTTGGCGTACTGGAGGTTGTCGCGGATCGACGAGTGGAACAGGTAGGTCTCCTGGGTGACGAAGCCGATGACCCGCCCGAGCGACTCGAGGGTCACCCGGCGGACGTCGAGGTCGTCGATCTCGACCGCTCCCTCGTCGACGTCGTACAGCCGGGGAATCAGGTACGTGGTCGTCGTCTTGCCGGAGCCCGACGGGCCGACGAGCGCGACGAGCTCTCCGGGCTCGGCCTCGAAGTCGATCCCCTCGAGCGCGAAGCCGGGCACGATCCGGAGCTCGGGAACCTCGAGCTGCGGGCCGGCGCCGACGCCCTCCACGCCGGCCAGGGCGACCGCGGCGTCGGGCCCGAGCGAAGCGGCCAGGTCCTCGAGCTCGCCCTCTTCGTCGATCGGCGCCGCGGCCGCCGGGACGGCCGCGCTCGGGTAGTGGAACGACACCTCGCGCAGCCGGACCTTGCCGCGGACCGTCGCCGGGTCGAGAACCGTGGCACCGGGCGCGTCGAGGATCTCCGGGTCGAGGTCGAGGTACTCGAAGATCCGGTCGAACAGCGCCAGCGAGCCCTGGATCTCGACCTGGACGTTGAGCAGCGAGCCGAGCGGGAAGAAGAGCCGGCTCTGGAGGGTCGTGAAGGCCACGATCTGGCCGGCCGTCGGCGCGGTCGGGTCGCCGTTCATCGCCAGCGTCGCCGCCAGCCAGTAGACGAACGCCGGGGTGATGCTGAAGACCACCCCGATGATCATGAAGAACCAGCGCCCGACCATCGCCTGGCGGATCTGGAGCGCGGCAAGTCGCTTGTTGAGGTCCCGGAACCGGGTGATCGAGGCGGCCTGCTGGCCGAAGGTCTTGCTCAGGAGCATCCCGCTGACGCTGAGCGTCTCCTCGGTCGCCGCCGACATCTCGGCCAGCGACTTCTGGGTCTCGGTGCTGACCGTCCGGCGGACCTTGCCGACCCGGAAGGTCAGGTACATGAAGAACGGGGTCACCGCCAGCGACAGCAGCGTCAGCTGCCAGCTGATGAGGAACATCGCGATGATCGTGCTCGATGCGACCGCGATGTTGCTGGTCAGGTTGGCCGCCGTGTCGGTGACGACCGCCTGGATTCCCCCGACGTCGTTGGCGAGACGGCTCTGGATCTCGCCGGTCCGGGTCTCGGTGAAGAAGCGCAGCGGCATGCGCTGGAGATGGGCGTACAGCGCGTTGCGCAGGTCCTGCATCACGCTCTGCCCGACGATGTTGTTCAGGTAGGCCTGGCCGACGCCGATCAGGCCGGTGACGATCGGGATGACGATCATCAGCCCGACGTACAGGTTCAGGTGGCTGTAGTCCTTGCCGACGATCACCTGGTCGACGAGGACGCCGAGCAGCAGCGGGTTGATCAGCCCGAGCAGGCTGGTCGCCAGGATCGCCACCACGACGACGGCGATCTGGAGACGGTACGGCCGGAAGAAGACGACGATCCGGCGGACCGTCCTGGCGCGGCGCTCCTTGGGGATCGGGGCGCTCTCCTCGGGTGGTGCCCCGAAGCGACCCCGGCCACGACCTCCGCCGCCGCCTCGCCCGAACCCCATCAGCGACCGCCCGACCGGATCACCAGGCCGTGGCGGTGCTCGCCTCGGTGATGCCCTCGCTCTCGAGCCAGCGCTCGGCGTCGATCGCCGCGCGGCAGCCGTCCCCAGCGGCGGTCACGGCCTGCCGGTAGCGATGGTCGTGGACGTCGCCGGCGACGAACACGCCCGGGATCTTCGTCGCGGTCTGGTCCTGGACGATGAGGTAGCCCTTCGCGTCGAGGTCGAGCCAATCGCGGAACACGTCGCTGTCGGGCTTGTGGCCGATGGCCACGAAGAGGCCCTCGGCGGGCATCGTCCGCTGCTCGCCGGTGACCGTGTCACGCAGCTTGAGCGCCTCGACGTGGGCGTCGCCGACGACCTCGTCGACGATCGTGTTCGTGTGGATCTCGATCTTCGGGTTCGCCTGGGCCCGGTCGATCATGATCTTGCTGCCACGGAACTCGTCGCGCCGGTGGAGGAGGTGGACGCGCGTCGCGAAGCGGGTCAGGAAGTTGGCCTCCTCGAGCGCCGTGTCGCCGCCGCCGACGACCGCGATCTCCTTGTCCCGGAAGAAGAACCCGTCGCACGTGGCGCAGGCGCTCACGCCGCGGCCGCGCAGCCGGGTCTCGCTCGCGAGGCCGAGCCAGATCGCGCTGGCGCCGGTCGCCACGATGACCGACTCGGCGCGGTACTCCACGCCGCGGGCCCACAGCCGGAACGGACGCCCGGACAGGTCGACCTGCTCGACGTCGACGTCGACGATGTGGGTCCCGAACCGGATCGCCTGCTCGCGGAAGCGGGCCATCAGGTCGGGCCCCTGGATCCCCTCCGGGAAGCCGGGGTAGTTCTCGACGTCGCTGGTGAGCATCAGCTGGCCGCCGGCCGCCGAGCCGGCGAGGACGATCGGGGCGAGATTGGCCCGCGCGGCGTAGATCGCGGCGGTCAGGCCGGCCGGGCCGGAGCCGACGATCACGACCTTCGACTCGGTCCGGCTGCCGGAGTCCTCCCCCGCGACCGGGCCGCCGGGGGTGGGGATCGTGGCCGCCTCGGACCCGAACGCGATCGGCGCCACGCCACCGAGCGGGGACGCGCCACCGGACGGTCCGGCGCCGGCGGACCCGCCGAAGTCGATCGCCAGGCCGCCGAACGGGTTGCTGCCGGGATCCGATCCGTTCCGGTCGGTCGCTGGCGGGATCTTGGGCGTTTCGTCGGTCATCTGCTGGAGGGGTCCCTGCGCCGTGGCGCGATCGATTGATGTGAGCCCGCGCAATCGTAGCACGGGCACGATACTCCTGGGGGGTATGCCGGAAGCGCCCATGCCGCACCGCGTCAGCTCCGCTCGATCACCCCATCGTCGGGCGGCTCGAGCGACTCCTTCTTGAGCTCGCCGATCCGCCGGCCGAGCCGCTCGCGCGCGGCGACGAGCTCCGACCCGCGCGTCCGCGACACGGTGATCCGCGGCCGGACGGGCTGGGCGAGGTCACCGAAGATCGCCCGGAACTCCTCGAGCCAGCGGCCGCGGAAGGCGTCCAGCCGGCTGTACAGGCCCTCGTCACCGGGGGCGCCCACGACGATGAACTCGTCACCGCCATCGCGCACCGCGCGGCTGCCGGGGATCTGCCCGAGCGCCCGGCCGAACGCGCCGATGACCTCGTCGCCCTTGGCCTGGCCGTACTCCGTGTTGAATGCCCCGAACCCGGCGAGGTCGATGAACGCGATGTCCCAGTCGGCTGCCGCCAGCCCCGGCAGCTCCGCGGCGCTGCGGACCATGTCGGCGAACCAGGCGTACGTCGGCAGCTGGGTGCGCCGGTCGAGGTCGAGCTTGAGCGCTCCCGGCCAGCGGAACCGGGCGACGACCGGTCCGGTCGCCCGGACGAGCCAGTCGACGATGGCGGCGGTCAGCCACGGTGCCTCGGGTCCGAGCGCTCGCCACCAGCCGCCCTCCTCCTGGGCGCGGGCGAACCAGCCGATCGTGGGGGTCGGGTCGAAGGTGGGGTCGAGGGCGAGCAGGAGATCGGCGGCGGCGAGCGTGGTCAGCACGTCCGTGGGCTGGCCGGGATCGGCCCAGCCGCCGTCCGGGGCGGCGTTGTGGGCGACGAACCCGACGAGCTCGGGCACGAGCGTCGCGTACACCCGCAGGTGCCACAGGACCGACCCGAGCGAGGCGCTCGCGGAGACCAGCTGCTCGCCGCGGAACGCGCCCGTCCCGACGACCGGGCCGGCCACCCGCCGGGCGCGGCTGGCGTAGCGATAGGCGATCGCGGTCGCGAGGTACCACAGGTCGTTGAGCGTATGCGGGGCGCGGGTCAGCAGCCACAGCGCGAACAGGTCGCGCCACGGATCGTCGGCCGCGACGTGCAGGGCGAAGCCGCCCTCGATCGACGGCAGGAGCGCGTTGCGGATCGGACCCGCCGCATCGCCCTGGGCGTCGTCCTGGCGGGCGATCTCGGCGAGCAGCTCGAGCACCTGGACCTGGGCGATCGGCTCGACGAACCAGCGCGCGTAGCCCTCGGGGTCGGCCAGCAACCGGGCGCGGTCGCGGGGGCGCCAGTGGACCGGCTCCGCGTCGAGGTCGTCTGACAGCGTCGAGCCGGGTCCGCCACCCGGCTCGAAGGCCCATGGGAAGCCCTCGTGGCGGTCGGCCCGGTCGGCCGCCTCGGCATAGGCGACGAGCAGCCGGGGCACGTTGACCGGAACACCCCGACTGCGCGCGAAGCGATACGCGGCGGCGATCACCGGGTCGGTCAGCTCCTGCGGGCCGATCGTCTCGCCGAGCCGGAGCAGGGCCGCGCTGCCGGCGGCGATGGCCTCGGGTCCGAGGTCGGCGCTCGATCCGAGCCGCCGGTAGCGGGCCGCCTGCCGGGTCCACAGCCAGTCGTGGAGCGGCGTCGGCTGGCTGTCGAGCGGCCGGCCGTCGGTGTCGGAGCGCGCGCCGCGGCTGAGGATCCCGACCGCGGCAGGACCGGCCGGGCCCGGGTCGATTGGGCTGTCGAAGCGGCTCGGTCCCACCGCATGGGTCCCGCGACGAACGAGCGGGTCATCGCGCCGACGGATCGGCGGATCGCCCCATGCCTTCATATGCCCGAAGTGTCGGTTCGGGATCCCGCGCCGGCCATGGGCCGAACGTCCTGGGGCCGCCTCAGAGCGAGCGGAGCTGCGGGATCACGTCGCGCCCGATGACCTCGAGCGCCCGCTCGTCGTGGACGTCGCGGAGGCTGAAGATGACGTGCTGCGCGCCGGCGTCGGCGAGCTCGCCGAAGCGGTCGACGACCCGGGCCGCCGGCTCGCCGCGCGCGGCACCGTCGAGGCGGATGTCGACGTCCTGGTTGGTCGTCCGCTCGATCTCGTCGAAGTCGCGCCCGATCCGCTCGCAGTGCTCGCGCAGGACCGCGTACTTGTGGGCGATCCGCGGACCGTCGCCGAACACGTTCGTGGCATCCGCGTACTCGGCCACGAGGCGGAGCGTCTTCTGCTCGCCCCCGCCACCGACGAGGATCGGCACCCGCGGGCGGGAGATCGACTGGGGCGAGTTGAGCAGCCGCGTGGCGAGGTAATGCCGCCCCTCGAAGCGCTCCTCGCTGCCGCGCTCGCCCTGCCACATCCCGCGGGCGATCCTGAGCGTGTCCTCGAGCAGCTCGAAGCGCACGCCGAGCGGCGGGAACGGGAACCCGAGGGCCCGGCTCTCGCTCTCGTTCCAGGCCGCGCCGATCCCGAGCCAGGCCCGCCCACCGGACACGACGTCGAGCGTGGTCGTCGCCTTGACCCACAGCCCGGGATGGCGGTAATGGACGCCACCGACCATCAGCCCGAGGCGGACCCGGCGGGTCAGGCCGGCCAGGTAGCCGAGCGTGGTCATCCCCTCGAGCATCGGCTCTTCTTCGCGGCCGATGCTCCGGATCTGGAAGAAGTGGTCCATCACCCAGACCGAGTCCAGCCCGACGTCCTCGGCCGTCCGGGCGATCCGGGCGAGGGCCGGCCCGATCGCCTCGGGGCCGCCCGGCCAGGTGAACGAGCTGATCTGCAGGCCGAGCTTCACGGCGTGGTGACTTCCTCTTCCGCGGGCCGGTGGCGCGCTCGGTCCCGGACCGGTGCAGCGTAGACGAGTCAGCGGAAGAGGTCGGACTCGGACGGGATGAGCGCCTCGCGGATCGTGGCCTCGCCGCGGGCCGGCCGGGCGCCGCGGACGAGGGCGGCGGGACGGCCGGCGATCTTACCCAGGGCGAGCTCGGCCGCCGACGCGATCTCGTCGGCGACGGCGCGCACGGTCGAGCGCATCACCCGGCCGTCGGCGTCGGGTGTCCCGCGCAGGTCGTCGAGCGGCGCGAGCCCGGACACGCCGATCGCGACGTCGACGATGCCCCACCGCCAGGGGCGCCCGAACGAGTCGGAGATCACGACCGGGAGGTCGACCGCGGTCCGGGCGCGGACGGCCTCCCGGATCCGGCCCGCCGAACCGTCCGGATCGACCGGCAGGAGGGTCACGACGGAGCCGCTGTCCGGCCCGACGTTGCTCGCGTCGATGCCGCCGTTGGCGCACACGAATCCGTGCGCCGTCTCGGTGATCAGGACGCCGTTGGCCATCCGGACCACGCGGCGCGCCTCGCGCAGGACGACCTCGACCTGGCGCGGATCGCGGTCCCAGCGCTCGGCGAATGTCAGCGCCTCGGGCCGCGGCTCGATCGTCGTGAGGTCGACGAGCGCGCCCTCCGACTTGGACACCACCTTCTGGGTCACCACCAGGACGTCGTCGGCCCGGAGCGGTCCGAGCCCCGTCGCAGCCAGCTCGGCCAGCCGGGCCGCGAGCAGACTCGGCAGGTCGTCGCCCGGCCGGATCTCGGGGATCCCGTCGAGGGCGACGACGGTCAGCCGGCCGTCGCCCTCAGCCGACATGGGCCGGGTCGAACAGCCCGAGCTCCTCGGCCATGATCAGGTCGGCCGGCAGGTCGAGGTCGAGCGACAGGGGACCGTCGAGCTCGACCGTCACGGCGGCGACGCCGGCGGCCGCGGCCCGATGGCTGGCCCGGCTGTCCGGTCCGAACTCGAATGGGATCGCGTCCGGCGGGCTGACCAGCAGGGCGTTCGTGCCCCGCCCGTGGCGGTCGGCGACGATCGCGACGAGGCGCCGGGCCGGGTCGAGCTGCTCGGCGGCGGCCCGGACGACGGCCGCGATCGTCGGCGCCGAGATCGCCGGCAGGTCGGCCGCGACGACGAGCACCGCCGTGGCCCCGTCGGCCGCGGCCCAGCGGGCCGCCGAGGTCAGGCCCTCGTTGAGCCCGCGATCGGTCTGGAGCACCGGCGTCGCACCCTGCGCGCTGGCCGCCCGGAGGACCGTCGGGTCGGGGCTGACCACGACCACCGAGGCGATCGCCGGGACGCCGTCGGCCGCGGCCACCGTCCGCTCCAGCAGGGCGAGGACCAGCGCCTGGCGCTCCTCGGGGTCGAGGCGGTCCCCGAGGCGTGACTTGGCGCCCTCGAGCGAGGCGACCGGGACGAGCGCGACGAGGCGGCTCAGGTCGGCCTGTGACGGCTGGGCGATCATGGCCGACATCGTATCGGGCGCGCGGGGGTGAAGGCGCCGCGCGGCTCGGCCGCCGGACCGGTCACGCCGGCCGGCGCAGGCGCTCCGCGAACTCCAGCATCTCGGTGGCGAGCCGGGCCCGGGCGTCGTCGTCGGTCATCACCGTGTCGGTCACGAGCGTCCGCGGCCCGAGCTCCTCGACCCCCGGCGCGAGGTCGGCGTCGATCGCGTCGAGGACGAAGCCGTCGACCAGCCTGGCATACAGCCGGGCGACCCCCAGCGCGCTCGCCTCGTGACCCAGCGAGGTGAGCATCCGGTCGGCCGGTCCCTTGAGCGCCCGGCCGCCGACGATGCCGGACACGGCCACGATCGGCGTCCCTGCCCTGCGCGCCGCCGCCAGCGCGTCGGTCATCCCGGGCACGGCGAGGATGGGGCCGATCGACACCAGCGGGTTCGATGGCGCGAGGAGGATCGCCCGGGCCGCCCCGAGCGCGGCCACGACCTCGGGGGAGGGTCGGGCGGCCGCGATCCCGTCGAAGCGAACCTCGTGGACGGTCGGCTCCTGGTGGCGGTGGACGAAGTACTCCTGGAAGTCGAGCCAGCCGGCGTCGGTCCGGACCGCCGTCCGGACGGGCGCGTCGGTCATCGGCAGGATGCGGGCGACGAGCCCGAGCGAGCGCTGGAGGCCGAGCGCCACCTCGGTCGGCCGCCCACCGGCCCGGATCCGGGCGCGTCCGGACGATGTGCGCCGCGAGATCGCGGTCGCCGAGCCGGAACCAGGTCTCCTCGCCGTAGACCGCGAGCTGCGTCGCCACGGCGTACGTCTCGCCGACGATGCCCCAGCCCTGCTCGCGGTCGGCGATCCCGGCCAGCGTGTAGAGGACGGTGTCGTGATCGGGCCAGACGAGCAGCCCGTGACGCTCGACGTCGTCGCCGGTGTTGACGACGACCGTCAGCGCGGACCCGACGCTCGCCTGGACGCCGTGGGCCAGCTTCGCGCCGCCGACGCCGCCGGCGAGGACGACGACGGTCACCCGGCTCGGTCGCTCCGGGCGAGCTCGTCGAGCGCGGAGCGAACTTCGCCGATCCGGGCGATCGTCTCGGCGTCGTACGGGGCCGGCAGCCGGACGATCACGGTCTCGAAGCCGAGGCGAAGGTAGGGCAGGAGCTCGGCCGCGATCGCGCCGGGCGAGCCGAGGAGGACGGGGATGCCCATCGCGGCCGCCCCGCCCTCGACGCCGTTGTGGTCGAGCAGGGCCTGGAACGCGGCTGCCGCCTCGGCGGGGCGATCGCGGATCACGATCGGGAAGCTGACCGTCCGCTCGATCGTGTCCGGGTCGCGACCGACGGCCGCGCAGTGCTCGCGCAGGATCACGTCGCGCGCGGCGACCTCCTCCAGCGTCCCGGCCGTGTTCCAGGCGTCGCCCAGGCGGGCGACGGTGCGCAGAGTCTTCTTCGGCCCCGAGCCACCGACGAGGATCGGCAGGTGGGCCTGGACCGGCCGCGGCAGCTGCTGGGCATCGTGGAACCGGTAGGCGCCCTCGTGATCGACCGTCTCGCCGTCGAGCAGCCGGCGGATCAGCCCGACCGCCTCGTCGAACCGGTCGAGGCGCTCGCCGACGCTCGACCCGAAGTCGATCCCGAACGCGTCGTGCTCGCGCTCGAACCAGGCGCCGCCGATCCCGAGGACCGCCCGGCCGTCGCTGATGTGGTCGAGCGTCGTCGCGAGCTTGGCCGTCAGCCCGGGGTTGCGGAACGTGTTCGCGCCGACCATCAGCCCGAGCCGGATCCGGGTCGTCGACGCCGCGCACGCCGCGAGGGCGAGCCAGCCCTCGACGATCGGCTGGCGCCACGGGCCCTGGATGGCCAGCAGGTGGTCCCACGTCCAGAGCGAGTCCCAGCCGGCGCCCTCGGCCGCCAGGGCGGCCCCCCGGAACCCCGGCCAGTCCGTCGCCTGCGACCAGAGCTGGGCGCCGAACCTCGTGGTCACAGGTCCTCCGCCACGCGCTCGGGGCGGATCCGGAAGCTGACCCGGTGCTGCCTCGTGAACCGGTCGCGGATCAGCCGGTCGGCCTCGTCACCGTCGCCGGCGTGGTAGCGCCGGGCCATCTCCGCGATGTCGGCCTGCGCGATTGCCTGGTCGTCGATGACCGCCGTGACGCGGCCGCGGACCTGGACGTAGCGGTAGCCGTCCTCGACCGTCAGGTCGATCCGCGGGTCGCGCCGCAGGTTGGCCGGCCAGCGGCGGCCGTCGGCCGAGTTAACGACGAGCGCGTCGTCGTCCAGCCGGTACCAGACCACGGCCTGGTGGGGCGCCCCGTCCGGGTCGATCGTGGCGATCACGGCGAAGCGGTTCGCCGCCAGGAAGGCCCGTGCGGCGGCGCTCAGCGTCGCCGGGTTGTCGGCGGCCGGTCGGGCTCCCATGGCCTGATGGTACGCGGCCTGCCGCACCGGCCGCGAGGGCCGCGTCGCGAACCGATCACCGAGCGTTGCCAGAGCGTTCACACGAGTCCCTTGACGTGGCGTACCGTGCGGCTGCAACAATGCGTCCGACGCGGGTCCCCGGCCGGTCGCCGGACCTCGTCGCCTGCCGCGGAGCACCGTTCCGGGCCATCAAGGAGGAGGCGTCCACGGCTCTCCGCTCGCCAGGGCAGGCATCCACGAACGAGCCCGGACAGGGCTCGAATACGGTAGTTGGAGACATGGAGTTGCCAAACCAGCGCGCATTCCGGTTGCTGGCCCTCGGGGCCACGACCATCCTTCTCGTGGCGGCCTGCAGCTCAACGGGCAGCAGTCCGTCAGCCACGACGGCGCCGACCACGGCGCCGACCACCGCGCCGAGCACCGCGGCGAGTGCGCCAGCGAGCGCGGCTGCGTCCTCGGGCGCTGACCTCACCGCCCTGATCGCCGCGGCAAAGGCCGAGGGCGGCCTCACGACGGTTGCCCTGCCGCACTCGTGGTGTGGCTATGGTGACTTGCTGGCGGGCTTCACCGCCAAGTACGGGATCCCGATCAACGAGCTCAACCCGGATGGCAGCTCGCAGCAGGAGCTCGACGCCATCACGGCGAACAAGGCCAACAAGGGCCCGGCCGCACCGGACGTCATCGACATCGGCCTCGGCCTCGTGACGCCCGCCAAGACGCAGGGCCTGATCACCCCGTATAAGGTGTCGACCTGGAACGACATCCCCGACGCGGCCAAGGATGCCGACGGGTACTGGTACGGCGACTACTACGGCGTCCTGTCGTTCGAGATCAACCAGGCCGTCGTGACGACCGAGCCGAAGGACTGGTCCGACCTGCTCAACCCGATCTACAAGAACCAGGTCGCGCTCGCGGGTGACCCGACCGGCTCGAACCAGGCCATCTCGGCCGTCTGGGCCGCGGCGCTCGCCAACGGCGGATCGCTCGACAACGCCCAGCCGGGCCTCGACTGGTTCAAGAAGCTCAACGACGCCGGGAACTTCGTCCCGGTCATCGGCAAGACGGCGACGGTCGCCCAGGGTGAGACTCCGATCCGGATCGCCTGGACGTACAACGCCCTGGCCGACAAGGACTCGCTCAAGGGCAACCCGAACATCGACGTCGTCGTGCCGACCTCGGGTCGGTTCGGTGGGATGTACGCGCAGGCGATCAGCGCCTTCGCGCCGCATCCGAACGCCGCCAAGCTCTGGGAGGAGTACCTCTACTCTGACGAGGGCCAGATCGGCTGGCTGAAGGGCTACTGCACGCCGGTCCGGATGGATGCCCTGACGAAGGCCAACGCGATCCCGGCCGACGTCGCGGCCAAGCTGCCCGATACGAGCGGGACGCAGCTGCCGACGCTCGACCAGATCACCACGGCCACCAGCGTCATCACCACCGGCTGGCCGACCACCGTCGGCGTGACCGTCAAGTAGGGACCGGCGAGACGATCGCCGACCCGGAGTGGCGGTGAGCAACACCGTCGCCGCAGTGGATGCCCGGACCGCGCCTCCAGCGCGGGCCGGGCGTTCACGATTCCGCTGGACGTGGCTCGGGGTGGTCCCGTTCTTCGTCTTCGCCTTCCTGTTCCTGGTGGTCCCGACCTGGTCGCTGATCCAGGGCAGCTTCCAGAACGCGCAGGGGGAGTTCACGCTCCAGAACTACGCCCACCTGACCGGGCCGACGACCGCCAACGCGTACATCGTCAGCCTCCAGATCAGCATTGTCTCGGCCGTCCTCGGCGGGCTCTTCGGCTTCCTGCTGGCCTACGCCGTGATCGCCGGCGGGCTCCCGGCGCCGATCCGGACGGGGATCATGACCTTCTCGGGCGTCGCGGCGAACTTCGCCGGCATTCCGCTCGCCCTGGCCTTCGTGTTCACGATCGGGCGCCTGGGGTTCATCACCGTCTTCCTCAAGCAGTTCCTCGGCTGGGACATCTACAGCGGCGGCTTCACGATCTACTCGCGGCTCGGACTGATCATCGTCTACCTCTACTTCCAGCTGCCGCTGATGGTCCTGATCATCGCCCCGGCGATCGACGGACTGCGCAAGGACTGGCGCGAGGCGGCCGAGAACATGGGCGCCAGCACCTGGCAGTACTGGCGGCACATTGCGCTGCCCATCCTCATGCCCTCGATCCTGGGCTCGATGGTCCTCATGTTCGGCAACGCCTTCGGGGCGCAGGCCACCGCCTTTGCGCTGACCGGCGGGTTCATCCCGCTCGTCACGATCCTCATCGGCAGCCAGCTGTCGGGTGACGTGCTCAAGGACCAGAACCTCGGCTACGCGCTGGCCATGGGCATGGTCGGGATCATGGGCGTAACCCTGCTCGCCTACACCTGGCTGTCGCGGCGCGCCGAGCGGTGGCAGCGATGACCGGCGAGGTCGATCGCCTCCACAACGAGCTCGAGGGGCTGTCCGGGCCGGCCGCGAGCGCCGTCGCCCCGGCCGGCCGGGGGCTCCAGGGCAAGACGCTCGGCTCGTGGATCTTCCTGTTCCTGAGCCTCGCCTACTTCTTCCTGCCGCTCATCGGGACGCTGCTGTTCTCGCTCCGCGCCCAGCCATTCCTGTCCGCCTATACCGACATGATCAACGACCCGCAGGTCTGGAAGACCCTCGGCTACTCGTTCGTGATCGGCATCATCACGATCATCGTGAGCATGGGCCTGCTCGTCCCGACCGCCTTCTGGGTCCGGCTCCGCCTGCCCCAGCTGCGTCCGGTCGTCGAGTTCGTGACGCTGCTGCCGTTCGTCGTCCCGCCGATCATCCTCGTGTTCGGCCTCATCACCCGCTACAGCCAGCCGCCGCTCCCGCTCACGGGTTCGAACCTCGGCAGCGACGCGCTCCTCGTGTGCGCCTACGTGGTGCTGTCGTTCCCGTACATGTACCGGGCGGTGGACACGGGCCTGCGGTCGATCGACATCCGGTCGCTGACGGAGGCCTCGCAGAGCCTCGGCGCCGGCTGGCCGACGATCCTCTGGCGGGTGATCCTGCCGAACCTGCGGGTGTCGATCCTCAGCGGCGCGTTCCTGACCCTGGCGATCGTGATCGGCGAGTTCACCATCGCGAACTTCCTCGCCCGGCCGATGTTCGCCACGTACCTCCAGCTGATCTCGGGCAACCTGGCTTACCAGCCGGCGGCCGTGGCCCTGATGAGCTTCGCGATCACCTGGGCCGCCATGGGCGCTATCAGCCTCGTCGGCCGCGGCGGGCGGGCCAAGATCCAGATCGGCGGCACCCGATGACCGGCCGCCCGCCGGCCGTGCACCGAGACGTCCGTAGCGAGGTCGACTGATCGATGGCCTTCCTCAGCCTGAGTGGGATCAAGAAGCTGTTCCCCGGCGGCAACGTCGCCGTCGAGAACTTCAACCTCGACGTCGACAAGGGCGAGTTCGTGTCCTTCCTCGGCCCGAGCGGCTGCGGCAAGACCACCACCCTGCGGATGATCGCCGGGTTCGAGCAGCCGACCGCCGGCGCGATCACGATCGAGGGCAAGGACATCACCGGCCGCTCGCCGAACCAGCGCAACATCGGGATGGTCTTCCAGTCGTACGCCCTCTTCCCGAACATGAACGTGGCCAACAACATCGGGTTCGGGCTGCGCGTGCGCAAGCAGCCGAAGCAGAAGATCGACCAGAAGGTCGGCGAGCTGCTCGAGCTCATCCACCTCAGCGGCCGCGAGAACAAGTACCCGTATGAGCTGTCCGGCGGCATGCAGCAGCGCGTCGCCCTCGCCCGGGCACTGGCGATCGAGCCCCAGCTGCTCCTCCTCGACGAGCCGCTGTCGGCCCTGGACGCGAAGATCCGGATCTCGCTCCGCAACGAGATCCGGACGATCCAGCGCCAGCTCGGGATCACCACGGTCTACGTGACCCACGACCAGGAGGAGGCGCTCTCGCTGTCCGACCGGGTGGTCGTGATGAGCGAAGGCCACATCGAGCAGGTCGGCACCCCGTTCGAGATCTACAACTTCCCGACGACCTCGTTCGTGGCCAAGTTCGTCGGGACGCTCAACGTCGTGGTCGCCACGATCGTCGACGGGCGAGCCGGCACGCTGGCGATCGATGGCCAGCAGATCCAGTCGTCCAAGCCCGTGTCCGGCGCCGCCGGGACGCAGGTGTCGCTCGCCCTGCGCCCCGAGCGCGTCCACCTCGACGAAGGCCCGGCCGGCTACAACCACCTCGCCGGGACGATCCACGACATCACGTTCCTGGGCTCCGTCGTCCGGATCCGGATGCTGCTCGGGGACGGCACGCTCGTCATGTTCGACACGTTCAACAACCCGCGCCTGGCGGTGCCCCAGTACGGGGACTCGGTCCGGGTGTCGTTCGCCCGCGAAGCGTGCCTCGTCCTCGACCAGCCGCCGGACGAGCCCGAACCGGATCCGGTCGAAGCCGAGGTGTGACCGGGGACGCACCGGACCGGCCCCCGGGAGCGAGCCTCGAGGGCGTCGACCTCGTCGTCTTCGACAAGGACGGCACGCTGATCGACTTCGACCGGATGTGGAGCGGCTGGTCGGCCGAGCTCGTGGCGAAGGTCGCCCGGGCCACCGATCCCGCGCTCGCCGGACGGCTCGGTCACGCCCTCGGGCTCGACCGGGCATCCGGCCGCATCGTGCCGGGCGGGCCGCTCTCGGCCACGCCCATGGGTCACCTCCGCGCCCTCACCGTCGCGACGCTGCGCGAGGCCGGGCTCGCGCCCGAGGCGGCGGAGACGGCCGTCGCTCGCAGCTGGGACCCGCCCGACCCGGTTGCCCTGGCGCACCCGCTGGCCGACCTGCCAACGCTGTTCGGCGGGCTGCGGGCGAGCGGCCGGCGGATCGCAGTCGTGACGTCCGACGATCGCGCCCCGACCGAGGCCACCCTGGCCGGGCTCGGCGTCGCCGGGCTGGTGGACGCCGTCGTCTGCGCCGACGACGGGCTGCCGGTCAAGCCCGCTCCCGACGCGCTCCTCGAGGCCTGCCGGCAAGCCGGCGTCCCGGCGGACCGCACGGCGATGATCGGCGACTCACGCGCCGACCTGGCGATGGGCCGTGCGGCCGGAGCGAGACTCGTCGTCGGCGTTCTGTCCGGAGTCGGCGACCGCCGCGAGCTCGAGCTCGACGCCGACCTGATCCTCCCGTCGATCGCCGACCTGCTCGGCTGACGATCGTGAAGTCAGCGCCGGCGCAGGAGCCGGTCGAGGAGACTGGGCCGGCTGGGGCGTGCGGCACGACCTGTCTGCGCCCGCTCGAGCTCGGCCAGCTCCGTCTCGTCCAGCGTCGCCTGGTGGTCCTGCGAGTCGAGGGCCCGAAGCCTCCGCGCCTCGTCGGGATGGAGTGACTCGAGCGTGAGACGGTCTCGGCCAGGAACGAACCCCGCCATCCGCGTCTCCTTCGCTTAGCGCGCTTCGTAGACGTCCATCTTGGCGGCCGAGGTCGCGGGGTCAAGAGTCCGATGGCAGTGGGTCCCCATGCTCCCCAGCAGTGGGCATCGTGTGGGATGAATCCGCGTGCGGACCGCAATCGGCCACAGGGTCTCAGTTCATCCGCTCGCCGGCCTCGATCCGCAGGTCGAGGCGGTTCTCCGGCGGCGCGAGCGGGCAGGCCCACTGCGGATCGAACGCGCACGACGGCTGATAGGCGAAGTTGAAGTCGAGGATCATCGTTCCCCGGACGGGATCGCCGCCGAGGTCGGCGCCCTTGGCGGCGTCGAGCAGGTAGCGGCCGGCGCCGTACGTTTCGGTCCCGTTCGTCGCGTCGCGGAAGGCGAGGAAGAGCCCGCCGGCGTAGCCCTCCATCCAGAACGTGCTCAGGCGTCGCTCGCCCGCCGCGAACGGGATCGTGACGCTCCCGATCCGCTGGAAGGCGAGCACGTCGGCGCCGCTGTTCGGCAGGCTCAGGCCGACCCCGCCGAGCCCGCCGGCCGGCTCGGGCGGCTCCGGCTCGAGCGCCACCTCGAAGCGGAACGCCGGGTCGTACGGCCAGTGGCGCGCCCGGAAGCCCTTCCGGTCCGCCGCCGGGACCGGCGACTGCGGGTGCGTCCGGAAGAGCTCTTCGCGCGTCCCGACCCACTGGCGCCAGGCGGTCTCCGGCTCCGCGACGCTCACCCGGCGGACGTCGGCGTAGAGCTCGGCAACGCGCCGTCGCCAGTCGGCGAGCTCGAGCTCGGCGCCCGGTTCGACGGCCATGCGTCGAGTATCGGTCCGCGATCGGTGGTCCGTCTACGATGGTCCCGACGACGAGGCGGCGGAGGAGGGTGGCGTGGCAGGCCAGGCGGAGATCGGGGTGTTCGGGGGCTCGGGCTTCTACTCGCTCCTCGACGACGTGCGCGAGATCAAGGTCGACACGCCGTACGGCGCCCCGTCCGACAGCCTGTTCCTGGCCGACGTCGGCGGACGCGGCGTCGCCTTCCTGCCGCGGCACGGCCGGCGCCACACGATCCCGCCCCACCGGATCAACTTCCGGGCCAACGTCTGGGCGATGAAGGCGCTCGGCGTGAAGGCGGTCATCAGCCCGTGCGCCGCCGGCAGCCTCCAGGTCGCCGTCGCCCCGGGCGATTTCGTGGTCGCCGACCAGTTCGTGGATCGCACGTCTGGTCGGGCCGACACCTTCTACGACGGCCCGATCGTGAGCCACGTCAGCTCGGCCGAGATCTACGACCCGGAGCTTCGCCGGATCGCGATCGAGGTGATCCGCGAGCACCGCATCCCGGTCCACGAGCGGGGCACCGTGGTCGTGATCCAGGGCCCGCGCTTCTCGACCAAGAGCGAGTCGAAGTGGTTCAGCGACGCCGGCTGGGAGGTCATCAACATGACCCAGTACCCCGAGGCGTATCTCTGCCGCGAGCTCGGGATGGCGGTCGTCAACATCAGCCTGATCACCGACTACGACGCCGGCGTCCACGAGGGCACCGAGGCGGTCAACGCGATGAGCGTCCTCGAGGTGTTCGAGCTCAACGCGGCGCGCATCCAGAAGGTCGTCCTCGACATGATCGGGCGGTTTCCGGCCGACCTCGACGCGCTCGGCGCCCGCGACATGCTCCAGTTCACCCGCGGAGACGGCCACACGATCTCCGCCGAGGACATCCGGCTGTTCGAGACGGGCCTCTAGGGTGACGGCTCGCCTGCCGATCGGGGTCTCGATCCGGACGATCCGCTCGACACCCGGCTGGTGGCTCGACAACGCCCGGCGGCTCGACGAGGCCGGCTACGCCGGGGTCTGGGCCTGGGATCACTTCGTCGGCAAGGGCGACCGGACCGTCCCCGTCGTGGAGTGCTGGACGATCCTCAGCGCGGCCGCGGCGGTGACTCGCGGGGCGACGGTCGGCAGCTTCGTGGTCAACGTGATGAACCGCCACCCGGCGGTCCTCGCCCGGATGGCGACCACGCTCCAGACCGTCAGCGCCGGCCGGCTCCTGCTCGGGATCGGGATCGGTGGCCATCCGGCCGAGCACGAGGCGCTCGGGATCCCATTCCCCGACGCCCCCGAGCGCGTCGCCCGGATGGAGGAGGCGATCGCGGTGATGCGGGCCCTGTGGGCCGGTGGGCCGGTCACCCGGCCGTCGCCGTTCTACCCGCTCGAGGACGCCGTGGCCGACGTCGGCGAGTACCCGCCGCCGCCGATCATCATCGGCGGCGAGACGGCGCGCGGGGCACGGATCGCGGCGCGGATCGCCGACGGCTGGAGCGCCTTCGAGCGCCAGTTCGACGCCCACCTGCCGGCCTACCTCGAGGCGCTCGACGAGAGCGGGCGGAGCCGGTCGAACCAGCGGCTCCTGGTGAGCTTCGAGGGCAGCGACTGGCTGAGCGACGAGCGACTCGCCGATTCCGAGTGGCTGCGCGCCCCGGCCGAGACCTGGGCGCGCTGGCGCGAGCGTGGCGCCGACGGGGCGATCGTGACCGTGCGGACGACCGCGGACGTCGACGCGCTGGTCGACGCCGCCGGGCGCTGGTAGGCGGGAGTACGCCTCGGCCGTCCCTTCGGGCGCCCCGTGGCACCATGCGCAGGTGACCCGTCCCGCCCCGCTTGCCACCCCCGAGCTCACCCAGAGCTGCGTCCGCTGCGGCGCCACCGTCCCGCTCGGGACGTCGATGTGCGAGCGCTGCAACCCGCTCGGGCTCAAGCAGCCGGCGCCGTCGCAGGCCCACGGCACCGTGTTCCTGGCGATCGTCGGCGGGGTGATCGGGCTGGCCGTTCTCGGGCGGCTGGCGCTGAGCGGCATCGGCCCGTTCCAGGGCTCGGTCGGCAACATCGTGTCGGTGCCACCCGGGCTGGCGGTGACCCTGACCGTGAAGAACCTCGGCACGACCGCCGGCTCGACGACCTGCCGGGTCTACGACCCGAGCTCGCCGGGCCTGGGGCCCGATGCCGAGTTCATCGTCAGCCCGCGGATCGACCCGGGCAAGACGGTGTCGTTCTCGAAGGAGATCACCGCGCTCGGGAGCACCGTCCGCCAGCTCGCCGTCGAATGCACCGGCCCGTGATCGAGGACGCCCCGGCGGAGTCGCGCGAACGGGCGACCGACCTCGCGTTCGCGACGGAGGTGGCCGACCGTGCCGGCGAGCTGCTCGTCGCTCGGCTCGGCCGGGCCGGGCCGGTCCGCCACAAGAGCGCGAAGGACGTCGTGACCGAGGTCGACCACCTGAGCGAGGCGCTGATCCTCGACGCGATCCGGGCCGCCTTTCCCGACGACGGGGTGCTCGCCGAGGAGTCCGGGCTCGCGACGGGCGCGTCCGGCCGGGTGTGGGTCGTCGACCCGCTCGACGGCACGATCAACTACGCCAACGGGATCCCGATCTTCTGCGTGTCGATCGGGCTCGTGATCGACGGCGTCCCGTCGGTCGGGGTGGTCCGCGACCCCATTCGTGGCGAGACCTTCGCAGCCGCCGCCGGGGGTCCCGCCACGCTCAACGACACGGCGATCGGCGCGAGCACGAAGGCCGCGCTGTCCGACTTCGTGATCAGCCTGACGCTCGATGGCCCGCGCCTGGCGGAGCGGCTCGCCTCGATCGGCGACGCGATCCGGGTCACTCGCCGGCTCGGCTCGTCCGCCCTCGCCCTGGCCTACGTCGGCGCCGGGCGGTTCGACGCGTTCGCCCAGACGTTCAACCTGTCGACGTGGGACGTGGCAGCCGCGGGGCTGATCGCGGAGCGCGCCGGCGCGCGGCTCACCGACCCGGACGGCGGTCCATGGTTCGACCTCGCCCGCGGAACGCGGACGTTCGGCCTGGTCGCCGCCCCGCCGGCCCACCACGCCCGGCTCCTGGAGCTCGTCCGCGCCCCTGCCTGACTCAGTTGCCGGTCTCGTCCAGCCAGCGGTGAGGCCGCGCTCGCAGCCGGGCCAGCCCGATCTCGTCGCAGAACGCCTCCCAGCGGGCCCGCGGCGCACCGCGCCAGCGCAGGTCGTCGGGGGTCCGCTCGGACAGCGGCGCGTCGGTCCTCAGGCGGGCCAGTGTGCGGTACAGGTACACCTCCTCGCGCCGGTCGCGGAGCGTCGCCGCGAGCGCCGGAGCGCTCCGGACCGCGATGTCCCAGTCGGCGGCATGGGCGGGGATGGCCTCGAGCGTGCCGTAGCGGAGGAGGACCGCGGCGGCCGACTTGGCGCCCCAACCGGGCAGCCCGGGTAGCCGTCGGCGGCGTCGCCGACGAGCGCGAGCAGGTCGGGGATGGAGCCCGGCCGGACGCCCCACTTGGCGATCACGCCGGCCTCGTCGTAGGTGATCCGGCGGCGCCGGTCGAGGAGCACCACTCGCTCGTCGCGGACGCACTGGGCCAGGTCCTTGTCGGGCGAGCAGATGACGACCTGCTCGACCGCCGGATCGTCGGCCCAGCGGGCGACGGCCGCGGCGATGGCATCGTCGGCCTCGAAGGCAACCATCGGCCAGAGCCGGATCCCGAGCGCCTCGATCGCGGCCTCGGCGATCGGGAACTGGGCCATCAGCCTCGGATCGACCCCGAGCCCGGTCTTGTAGCCGCCGAAGAGGTCGTTCCGGAACGACTCGATGACCCGGTCGGTGGCGGCTCCGAGATGGGTCGCCCCCTCGTCGCGAAGGATCGACAGCAGGTTCTCGACGAGGCCCCAGGTGGCGGTCAGGTCGCGGCCGTCGGCGGCCAGCACGGCCGGGCGCGGGGCGTAGTAGGCCCGGAACAGCTCGTAGGTGGCGTCGACGAGGTGGAGCTTCGTCGGTCAGTCCGCCGCCGCCGTACCATGCCCGTTCGTCGGTCGCCCGGCGGGGGCGAGCGGCACGACCGACGTCCCGCCGTCGCCGGCCCCACGGGCGACGACCAGCTCGCTGCGGGCGGCCTCGACCAGGCCCTTGAGCCGGTCGAGATCGGCCTGGAAGACGCGACCCAGGATCGGCGCCTGGACGAGCGAAGCGAGGTTCGGCAGGATCGGCGGGACGAGCGTCTCGGCCCATTCGACGCGGGTCCGCCGCCCGCCGTCGAGCGTGTCGAGCGTGACCAGGCCGCTGCCGCCGAACCGGCCTTCGTGGCGGATCGCGTAGCGGTGGGGCGGCTGGAACTCGACGATCTCGATCGGGTCGTCGATCGGGATGCCGAGGATCCGGACGGTGCCCTCGGCGCGCGTTCCCACGCCGACCGGCCCGGGGGTCACGAGCCGGACGGCCTTGAGATCGGTCATCCACTCGGGCTGGCGCTCGACGTCGGCGATGCGCGCCCACACGTCCGCGATCGGGGCATCGATCTCGACGCGCGACCGGATCGGGACGCGGACCGGGTGACCCTCTTCGTCGACGGACAGTCCGCCGAGCCAGCGATCGGCGAGGACGGCGGCGGCCAGGCCGCCGAACGCCGTGGCCACGGTCCGTCGGATCATCGAGCTTCCTCCTCGAGCGGTTGGACGCCGGCCGCGACCATCTCGGCGACCGCCCGGTCGCCGTCCCCGGCGGCCAGGTCGACGGGGCGGATCGCCGCGGCCAGGAGCGCGGTCGGGTGGCCCAGCGCGACGGCGTCGAGCGCCGTCGCCCGGACGCAGTAGTCGGTTGCCAGCCCGCCGACGACGACGCGCCGGACGCCGTTGGCGGCGAGCAGCGCCTCGAGCTCGGTCGGGACGGTGGCGCCCGAGAGTGGGTCGCGCATCGTGAACCCGGAGTAGCCGTCCTCGCCGTTGGCGCCCTTGCGCACGACCGGCCCGGCCACGATGAGTGCCGGGTGGAGCTCCGCGCCCCACGTCCCGGCCACGCAGTGGACCGGCCAGATCCCGCCGTCGCGAGCGAAGTGCGGGGTGTGCTCCGGGTGCCAGTCCTGGGTGTAGACGACGAGGCCCCCGGCGGCCCTCGCCCGGGCGATCTCGCGGTTGAGCAGCGGGACGACCTCCGCGCCGCCGGCCACGCTCAAGCCGCCGGCCGGGTCCGCGAAGTCGTTCTGGACGTCGACCACCACGAGCGCCGTTGCGGCGTCGTAGCGGCTCGCCCACGGTTCGGTCGGGTCGACGGGTTCGGGGTCCACGCCCGGAGGCTACCGCACCGGAGGGTCGTCGGCGAGAGGCGCGGTCCCGGCGACGGTGCGCCCGCCCGCCGCGGCGTCGCGGAGCGCGCGGTCGAGCAGGTCGCCGCTCCGTCGCCAGGTGAAGTTCTGCTCGACGAACGCCCGCGCCTCCGGGGATGGACGCGGGTCCGCGGCCGTCGCGCGGAGCCGCTCCACGACCGCGGCGGCGAACCGGTCGGGATCGCGGGCCGGCGCGACCGTCAGGGGCGGCCGGATTCCGTCGGTCGTCACGAGCCCGGCAGCGCCGTTCGGGCTGGCGACGGTCGGCACGCCCATCGCGAGCGCCTCGAGGACCTTGTTCTGGATGCCGGCGCCGAAGCGGAGCGGCGCGGCGAATACGGCTGCCGCCGTGAGGTACGGCCGCACGTCCGGGACGAGCCCGGTCACCGAGACGCCCTCCACGGCCCCTGCGCGGACCAGCGCCGGGACGGGGTCGCGGCCGACGATCGAGAGGTGGACGGCCGGGATCTCCCGGCGGACCCGGGGCAGGATCTCGCGGATGAGGTACAGGGCCGCGTCGGTGTTCGGCGGGTAGTCCATCGCCCCGGTGAACACGATCTCGTCGCGGCCCAGCGGCGTCCCGTCCGGGCGGCGCCAGAACGCGAGATCGACTCCGTTCGGGAGCACGGTCGCCCGGTCCCGCTCCCCGTCGTCGACGAGCGCGTCGCGATCGCGCACGCTGGCGAACAGCAGCTGGGCCGCCCGGCGGACGAGCGCCCGCTCGACCCGGCGTACCTCGACGTACTCGGCCAGCAGGAGCGGCAGCCGTCCGATCGAGGCGTAGCGGAGGTTGCCCCGGATCCGGCTCGACGTCGCGTCGCACACGTCGGCCACGACCGGCAGGCCGGCCGTCGCGCCGAGCGCCGGGTAGGTCCGCTTGCCACTGAACAGGACGACGTCGTGCGGCTGCGCGCGGAGCAGCTCGACGACCTCGTCGCGCAGCCGCCGGGCGGCGCTCTCGCCGACCGACATCGCGCCGAGCCGGCGCTGAACGCGGTGCCGGAGCGAGCGCCTCCCGCGCTGTGACGGGACGGTCACGATCCGCTCGGTGAACGGCTCGAGTGCGGCTCGATCGGCCGGGTCGAAGTCGCCCGCGACGATCGCCAGCAGGCTGATCCGATGCCCGCGGGCGCTGAGCTCGCGGATCAGGTGGTAGTGGCGGAGGTAGCCGCTCGTCAGCGGCCACGGGAAGCCGTTCACGAGGTAGAGCACGCGCGGCCCGCTGCGGGCGCCGGCCGCGACGGGCGCCGACGGCAGCTCGACGCCGGCGGGAACCGGCGCGTCGTCAGTCACGGGTCGACCAGTCGATCGTGGCCGCGCCATCCACGACCCGACGCCAGATGGCGTGGTAGCGATGCCCGCGGAGCAGCGCGGCGGCCTCGTCCGGCGCCGTGTCGAGGCGCGCGCCCACGCTCGCCAGGGCGCGGGTCCAGGTCGCCACGAGGAGCGGACCGAGCAGGGCCGGATCGATGCCCTCGGCGACCGCCTGCCGCACGGCGGCGCCCGCGGCCCAGGGATCCGGTCCGCCGAAGGCGCCCACCACGAGACCGGCCTGCTCTTCGGCGGGGATCGCGCCCCGGTCGCGCTGCCGTCCCGCGGTGGCGACGGCGACGTAGCCGAGGAAGAACAGGAAGTCGCCGAGCGGCCAGCCGGCGGGCTCCCCGAGCTCCCAGTCGATCGCCCCGATCCGCGGCTCGGGTCCGTCGGCCAGCCGGACGAGGTTCGGGTGGCCCAGGTCGCCGTGCTCGATCGCCAGCGGCAGCACCGTCGTCCGGAGGGGGCCGGCCAGCTCGCGAGCGCGGGCGACCCGCGTGCTGTCGGCGGGGTCATCCGCCAGGGCACGCTCGAGCCGTTCGAGCGCCGGCTCGAGCAGCCGGCTCCAGCGATCATCGGGGTCCGCCGGTGGATCCGCCCGGCGCAGCCCGCGGACCCACGCACCGACGCGTCGGATCGCATCCGGCCGGTCGCGCCGCACCTCCGGCGGGTCGAGCGGCCGCCAGTCGAGCGCGGTTTCGGCGAGGGCCGCATGGCCGGCGATCGGCTCGTCGGACAGCAGCCGCGGGCCTCGTGCGCCGCCGGCCGGCCCCAGCTCGGTCACGGCCCGCAGCACGCCGGCCTCTGTGGCCAGGCTGCGCGCCGGCCCCGCCAGCCGTTGGAGCTTGACGACGACCGCCGGCCGGCCCGAGTCGACCGGGGCGACGAGCCCGACGACGTGCGCCGATGCCTGGAACCGCGGGGTCAGGAGCAGGCTCGCGAGGCGGCCCATGCCGAGCCCGGCGACCCCCAGCCGGACCCGGTTCGCCGAGACGAACGCGTCGATCGCGGGCCGTCCCAGCATGCCGCTCGGGTCGACGATCGGTCCGGCCCGACGGGCGACGATCGTGACCGAGGGGACGATCACCGCCTCGAGCCCGATCCGGAACAGGATCCCGGCGCCGAGCGCCTTCAGCCGGGCGCGCCGGCTCGCCCGGCGCCGGGCGAGGGACAGCCGGACGAGCGCCGGCTCGTCGAGCGGGACGATCTCGAGGCAGCCCGCGTGGTCGGGCCAGGCCCAGTACGTCGCGACGTCGACGAAGCCGTCCTGGCGGAGCCGCTGGCCGAGCGCCTCGATCGACCCGGCGGTCAGCGTGGCGTTCTTGCGACCCGGACGCCAGCGCTCGACGAGCTCGATCACGATCCAGCCACCCGGACCGACGCGGTCGGCCGCGGCGCGGAGCTCGGAGGCGGTCGGAGCATGGGCGACGACCAGGTCGGCCTGGTCGAGCTCGTTGCGGACAACCTCTTCGGCGAACGCCTCCACCGCCGCGACGAGTGCGTCGTCGGGCCGGCCGGCGAGGAGCACCCGGCCGAGGGCCGGGTCGGACAGCAGGAACCGCCAGTCGAGCCGCCGGGCGAGCGCCAGGGATCCGGATCGCGGGACGATCACGGGTGCGGCGCCGGTCACAGGAAGAAGCGGCCGAGCGGCAGCTTCGCGAGCTCCGGGAAGGTCTCGCCGAGCCGGAGCGAGCGCCGGTTGAGGACGAGGACGGCGAGGCTCGCCAGCCCGGCCAGGACGATCTGGACGATCAGCGGCGGGTGGACCATCGTCGTGGACAGGGCCAGGAGGATGGTGACCACGCCGATGATCACGTAGACCCGGGCGTGGTGGCGGTCGAACACGCTGATCCCCGTCCCGAAGGCCAGCCCGAGCTGCTTGAACACGTTGAACGCGACGAGGGTCAGCGTCGTCCCGATCGCGGCGCCGAGCGGCCCGAGCGGCGGGATGAGCGCCAGGTTGAGCACGATGTTCACCACCGCCGACAGCCCGTTGATCACGACGATGAACTTGGCGATCCCGAAGATCCGCAGGGTCAGCCCGTTGAAGCCGAGGGCGGTGCTGAAGTAGTAGCCGAACGACAGCAGGGCCATGTAGATCGCCGACGACTCATAGCGGTGGCCGTACAGGGTCAGGGTGACGGCGTCCGCCAGCCCGAACGTGAGCGCGAAGAGCGGGTACGAGATGACGGCCATCCAGATCGCCGTCCGCCAGTACAGGTCGCCCACGCCCGCCCGATCGTTGCGCGCGAACAGCCGGGCGGCCGCCGGCGTGAACAGCAGGGCGAAGCTCTGCATGACCACCTGGTTGAGCCCGGCCGCCGGCTGCACGACCCGCCAGGCCGCCACCGCGTCGAGCCCCTTGAAATGCTCGAGGAGGATCGCGTCGGACGTGTTCATGAAGGCGTACACGATGTCGGTCGTCACGAGCGGGATGGCGAAGACGAGGATCTCCTTGCCCGGGATCCGCATCCGCGCCGAGCGCAGCTTCTTGAGCATCCCGCGCCGCTCGAGGACCTGCCACAGGATCACGACGTACAGCGCGATCCCGACGGCGCCGGCCGCCACGTAGCCGACGGCCAGGAACCACACCCCGGTCCCGGCCAGGATGAGCGCCACGACGACGGCCAGGCGGAGGACCGGGGCGAGGATGTACTTCCGGAAGAAGATCGAGCGGGGGCTGGCGAATACCGTCAGCAGGCCGGTCAGGAGCTGGTCGAACGCCTGGATCGGCGCCAGCAGGATCATGATCAGGAGGATCTGCAGCGCGTTCGGGCCCTGCGTCAGGGTCCCCGCGATGAAGCCCTGGAACAGGTAGACGCCGATCACGAGCAGCGTGCCCAGCCCGAGGATGATCCCGCTCACCCCGACCAGCGTCCCGAGCAGCCGGTCGTGGTCCTCCTGCTCCTCGTACATCGACAGGAAGCGCGACGCCCCCCGATCGAGCCCGAGGGTGATCACCATCTGCCCGAGGGCCACGATCGACAGGGCGTAGGAGAACGCGCCGTAGTCCGTCTTCGTCAACGCGCGGACGATGAGCACCTGGGTCAGGAAGTTGATCCCGAGCGAGATCGAGCGCCCGATCAGGAGCAGGCTCGAGCCGCGGATCTGGCGCGTCGTCTCGCGCTCGGCGTGCGTCGTTCCGAGCTGGTCGATCGGGGCATCCCCGGCGGCGTCGACAACGGCCTCCGCCGCCACGGTGGGCTCCGCCGCCACCGTGGTCTCCGCCGTGTCGGTCGTCGCTGCGGCGTCGCCGGTCGCTCCAGCCGCATCGCTCACCGATCTCGCGACGACTGCGCCGTCCTCCGCGCCGGGCTGGATCATCGGGCCATCGCCCGTGCCGCATGGGCCGCCCAGATCGCGCCGACGGCTCGGCGGCGGACGGTCTCGGCGTCGGCCGCGGCGTCGATCACGGCCGCGCGGGGGAGCCGCTCCGCCAGCTCGAGGTAGCGGCCGCGCTGGCGCTCGAGGCTCGCCGGGTCGTGCTCGCCCTTGCGCCGGAAGAGCTCGTCGCCCGGCACGTCGAGGATCAGCGTCAGGTCCGGGCGCGGACAGCTCCGGACCAGGACCGACCGCCGCAGGCGGACCTTCCGGCTGTCGCCGGGTGGCGCGACCGCGAGGTCGAGGACATGCCGGTCGAACACGACGATCCGTCCCCGTGCCTCCTGCCCACGCGCGCCCAGCCAGCGCCGCCAGACCCAGGCGATCCGGCCGGGAAGCCCGAACCGCCCGCCGGGGCCGCGTGAGCGGGCGTCGGATCCGTGACCGTACAGCCCGAGGTAGACGCGCCGGACCGGGACCGGGAACGAGGTCTCGAGCGATGTCGCAAGGGTCGATTTTCCGGCGCCGTCCGGGGCCAGCAGCGCCACCCCGAGCCCGCGTCCTCGGACGGCCCGGAGGAGCGGCGTCGCCCGCCGGGCGAGACGTCCGCGCACCCCCCGCTCGACGACGCGGACCGGCATGCGCCGCAGCCACTGGCGGCGCAGGCCCCGGGCGAGCCGGGTCAGTCGAGCAGGATCGGCATCGTGGGCCGCGGCGATCACCCGGGCCGGGTCCCAGCCGCGCGGCAGGAGCGGCGCGACGGCCAGGCTGCCCGGGGCGTCGGCGCGGGCGACCACCGCGCGCTCGCGGAGACCGGCGAGGTCATCCGGGCGGAGCTCGGCCCGATCGAGGAGGGCGTGGAGCAGGAACGCCCAGAAGGCGTCGTCGGGGTCCAGCCGGGCCGGGCCGGCGGCCCGGTCGCGGCGCTCGAGCCAGGCGGCGGCAAGATCGGTCGGCAGCTCGGCGTAGCGACCGAAGGCGAGCTCGGTCACGACGTCGAGCTTGACCCAGCGATCGGTATCCGGGTCGTAGGCATGATGGAAGCGATGGCTGCCCCGGCCCCAGCTCGGGAGCGGGACGAAGCCGGCAGCGAGGAGGGCGCGCTCGGCGGCCGGCCGCGCCGACGCGGCCACGAGGACGTCGACGTCGCCGCCGTCCGCCGCGAGCTCGCGCTCGCCGCGCAGGAGGGTCCACGGCACGCCGGCGCGGTCGAGGGCGTCGAACGCCGCTTCGATGAGGGCGGGAACGCCGTCCGGAACCGTGGGCTCTCCAGCCTGGGTCGCCGGCGGCGTCGCCGTCGCGTGCGTCACGGTGTGGCCTGGTCTCCCCTTGGACTTCGCCGTCCGACGGTCACGGCCTCGGCGCTGCGTGCCGGAGGAGGCAACCCGTTCGCCGTCGGAGTGGCGAGGATACAGGGTATCCCCGGCCCCGGCGCCCGACCGGCCGTCGCGCCGGTGACGCCTCGCACCGCCGGACGATGGCGGCGCGGCTCCTCCCGGACGGAACTGCGGCGCTCGGCGCCCCGCCCGGACGCCGCCCTGAAGGTTGCGGGACGGTCCGGTCGAATCGGATTACAGTGCCCTCCGGCCGGTCCGAGCCGCGACCGGTCGCCCAGAGGGAGCCGTCCCAGCCGATGTACTTCGACGAGTTCAAGCACCAGCTGCCCGACATCGACGAGCGCGAGACCTCGGAATGGCTCGAATCGCTCGACCAGGTCGTCGGCGACGAGGGCGAGAACCGGGCCCGGTTCCTGATGTTCAAGCTCCTCAAGCGGGCGCGCCAGCTCCATGTCGGGCTGCCGCCGCTCACCCAGACCCGCTACATCAACACGATCAGCCCGGAGCAGGAGCCGTTCTTCCCGGGCGACGAGGAGCTCGAGCGGCGGATCCGCCGGCTGGTCCGCTGGAACGCCGTGGCGATGGTGCTGCGGGCGAACACGAAGTACGCCGGGATCGGCGGCCACCTCGCGACGTACGCCTCCGCCGCCTCGCTCTACGAGGTCGGCTTCAACCACTTCTTCCGGGGCAAGGACGACGCTCCCGGAGACCAGATCTACTACCAGGGCCACGCCGCGCCGGGGATCTACGCCCGGGCGTTCCTCGAGGGCCGGCTCACGAAGGACCAGCTCGACCACTTCCGGCGCGAGGTCGTGCCGGGCCAGGGACTGAGCTCGTACCCGCACCCGCGGCTGATGCCCGACTTCTGGGAGTTCCCGACGGTCTCGATGGGGATCGGCCCGATCAGCGCGATCTACCAGGCCCGCTTCAATCGCTACCTCCAGAACCGCGGCCTGAAGGACACCTCGGGATCCCGGGTCTGGGCCTTCCTCGGCGACGGCGAGATGGACGAGCCCGAATCGATCGCCGGGCTGTCGCTCGCGGCGCGCGAGGGCCTCGACAACCTGACCTTCGTCGTCAACTGCAACCTGCAGCGGCTCGACGGTCCGGTCCGCGGCAACGGCAAGATCATCCAGGAGCTCGAGGGGCTCTTCCGCGGCGCCGGCTGGAACGTGATCAAGGTCATCTGGGGCCGCGAGTGGGACGACCTCCTCGCCCGCGATGTCGACGGCGTCCTCGTCGAGAAGATGAACGAGACGCTCGACGGCGAGTTCCAGAAGTTCTCGGTGGCCGGTGGGGCGTACATCCGCGAGCACTTCTTCGGGCCCGACGCGCGCCTGCGCCGGCTGGTCGAGCACCTGACCGACGACGACCTCGCCAAGCTCCGCCGCGGCGGCCACGACTACCGCAAGGTCTACGCGGCATACAAGGCGGCGACCGAGTACCGCGGTGCGCCGACGGTGATCCTGGCCCACACGATCAAGGGCTGGACGCTCGGCCCGGGCGTCGAGGCGCGCAACATCACCCACCAGGCGAAGAAGCTGTCGGAGGCGGAGCTCAAGATCTTCCGCGACCGGCTCGAGCTGCCGATCCCGGATTCGGCCCTCAAGGACGCCCCGTACTACCACCCGGGCCCCGATTCGGAGGAGGTCCGCTACCTCCAGGAGCGCCGCGCCGCGCTCGGCGGGTCGCTGCCGAAGCGGATCGTCCGGGCGAAGCTCTTCCCCGCGGTTGGACCCGGGTTCGACGCCGAGTTCGCGGCCGGGAGCCCGACCCCGGTGTCGACGACGATGGTCTTCGCCCGGATCCTGCGCAACCTCATCCGCGACAAGGAGCTCGGCCCGCGGATCGTCCCGATCGTCCCCGATGAGGCGCGCACGTTCGGGCTCGACCCGCTGTTCAAGGAGGTCGGCATCTACGCCGCGCTCGGCCAGCGCTACGAGCCGGTCGACTCCGAGCTGGTCCTGAGCTACCGCGAGGCGCGCGACGGGCAGGTCCTCGAGGAGGGCATCACCGAGGCCGGCTCGATGGCCAGCTTCACCGCCGCCGCCACGGCCTATTCGACCCAGGGCGTGGCGATGATCCCGTTCTACATCTTCTACTCGATGTTCGGGTTCCAGCGGACCGGCGACCAGGCCTGGGCGCTCGGGGATGCCCGCGGACGCGGGTTCATGATGGGCGCGACGGCTGGGCGGACCACCCTCCACGGCGAGGGGCTCCAGCACGACGACGGTCACAGCCACCTGCTCGCCTCGACGGTGCCGCCGGTCCGGGCCTACGACCCGGCCTACGCCTACGAGCTCGCCGCGGTCATCCGCGACGGGATCGAGCGGATGTACGTCCACGGCGACGACGTCTACTACTACGTCACGATCTACAACGAGAACTACCCGATGGCGCCGAAGCCCGGTGACGT
The DNA here is from genome assembly GCA_963813705.1 of uncultured Chloroflexia bacterium. Lineage (GTDB taxonomy): Bacteria > Chloroflexota > Limnocylindria > Limnocylindrales > CSP1-4 > Chersky-267. Next base: position 759,570 of record CAWFAH010000010.1, on the reverse strand, counting down.
CGACGCGGGGATCGTGCGCGGGATCTACCGCTTCTCCGCCGCGCCAGACGGGGTCGCCGGGGCCGGCGGGCGGGTGCGCCTCGTCGGCAGCGGGTCGATCCTCCAGCAGGTCGTCGAGGCCCAGCGGATCCTCGGCGAGCGCTTCGACGTCGCGGCCGAGGTGTACAGCGCCCCGTCGTTCCAGCAGCTCCGCCGCGACGCGGTCGAGGTCGAGCGCTGGAACCGGCTGCACCCGGACAAGCCGGCCCGGGTGCCGTACGTCGCCGAGGTCCTCGGACCCGACGGCGGTCCGGTCGTGATCGCGTCGGACTGGCTCAAGGCGGTCCCCGACCTCGTCCGGCCGTGGCTTCCGCCCGGCACGATCACGCTCGGCACCGACGGGTTCGGTCGGAGTGACGACCGCGAGGCCCTGCGAGCCCTGTTCGAGATTGACGCAGCGAGCATCGCGGCGGGCGCCCTGAGCGGCCTGGCGCGAGCCGGCAGCCTGGACCCGAAGACGGCAGCCAAGGGCATCCGCGCGCTCGGGATCGACCCCGACAAGACGGATCCGCTCGCGCTCTGACCCGGCCGGCGCCGCCGCGCCGCCACGATCCGTCGCGTCGGGCCTGAGATCGAGACCGGGCCACTTCGGGCCGGCGCCGCCCGGTGCGTCCTGCCACCGGGGGATGTCAGGGGTGGGAACCGCCGGACGGCCGGCCACGTCTCACGGCCACGCGGCCACGCCATGACGGCCGCAGGAGCCGACGGAGCAGACTCGATGCCGACCACCACGATCACCCTTCGCGTCCCCGGACCCCGTACCGGCTGGCTGGCCATCGGCCTCGCCAGCGGGATCCTCGTCGCCGCGATCGCCAGCCCGGCCTTCGCGCCACGGCCGATCCTGGGCGTGGGAAGCGGCGACACGACCGCCGAGCACACGATCAGCGTGAGCGGCACCGGCCGGGTGGTGATCAGCCCCGACGTGGCCGACCTGCGGATCGGCGTGAGCGCCACGAAGCCAACGGTCAAGGCGGCGCGCGAAGCCGCCGCCGAGTCGATGACCCGCGTCGTGGCCGCGCTCAAGAAGCTTGGCATCGCCGACGCCGACATCCAGACGACGATCCTGTCGCTCCAGCCGGTCTACGACTACTCGACGAACACGAACCCGCCCCGGCTGACCGGCTACACCCTCGCCAACTCCGTGTCGGTGACGGTCCGCAACCTCGACAACGTCGGTGACGCGATCGACAACTCGCTGGCCGCCGGCGCGACCACGTTCGACGGGGTGAGCTTCCGGGTCGACGACCCGGCGAAGGCCGAGGCGCAGGCCCGCGCTGCGGCGATGGCCCAGGCCAAGGCCAAGGCCGACACGCTCGCCAAGGGCGCCGGGGTGTCGATCGGTGGCGTGGCCTCGATCAGCGAGACGGCCGCCCCGATCCCGTACCCGGTCGCCTACGACTCCGCGAGCGGCGCGCTCGCGGCCCCGGACAAGAGCGTGCCGACGCCCGTCCAGGCCGGCACGAACGAGGTCACCGTCACGGTCGCCGTCAGCTTCCTGATCCAGTAGCCGCTACGGCTGCGGGACGATCCGGAAGAGGGTCCCCGCCGCCAGGTCGGTGAGATAGAGCGCTCCCGACTCGTCCTCACCGAAGGACGAGATCATGTGGCCGGAGTCGAGCAGGCGTACCGGCGCCTGCCGCTCCGGCCGCGCCGCGTCGACGACCCAGATGTTCCCGGAGCAGTCGTCGCCGTACACGTAGCCGCCGTAGAGCGCCGGTTCGGCGGGATCGCGGCCGACGTAGCCGCCGACGATCGCGCAGCCCTGGCCGTGGTCGTACTCGGCGACGGGCAGGACCAGCCCGGTCTGGTCGCAGCTTGCCGCGTTGTAGCAGTGCCGCCCCTCCATGACGTTCCAGCCGAAGTTCGGGGCGGGGTTGATCGGATCGGTCGCCCGGAGGACGTCGACCTCCTCCCAGTTGCCCTGGCCGACGTCGCCGATCCACAGGTCGCCCGTGGCGCGATCGAACGACAGCCGCCACGGGTTGCGCAGGCCGTAGGCCAGGATCTCCGGTCTGGCTGAGGCACTCCCGGCGAACGGGTTGTCCGGGGGGATCGTGTAGGCGGGTCCGGACCCGTCGGCTGCGCCCGGGCGGATGCGCAGGATCTTGGCGAGGAGCGTCGTGGTGCTCTGCCCGTTGCCGAGCGGGTCGCCGCCCGACCCGCCGTCGCCCATCCCGATGTACAGGTCGCCGTCCGGGCCGAACGCGAGCGCCCCGCCGTTGTGGTTCGCGAACGGCTGGTCGATGTGGAGGAGGACCCGCTCGGTCGTCGCGTCGGCCTGGTCGGGCGTCGCGGCCGGGACGGTGAACGACGAGACCACCGTGTTCCCGCTCGTGTCGGTGTAGTCGACGAAGAACCGTGGATCGGCGGGGTAGCCCGGCGCGAACGCGAGCCCGAGCAGCCCGCGCTCCCCGCCGGAGCTGACCCGCGGGATGATGTTCAGGAACGGCTGATCCAGCACGGCACCGTCGCGCACGATGCGGATGCGCCCGGGTTGCTCCACGACGAAGAGCCGGCCGCTGCCATCCCGGGCGCTGACGATGCCGAGCGGGCTGTTCAGGTTCGTCACGACCGGGTCCAGCCGGATCGACAGGCCGGCCGGGTCGAAGCTGCCGCTCGGGGGAGGGAGCGGTGACGCGCTCGGCGTCGCGCTCGACCCGATCGTCGGTCCCGGGCTCGTGGTGACGGCCGGGCTCGGGCTCGACGGCGCCGCCGACGGGCCGGTCGTCCCGGTCGGGCTCCCGCTCGAGCCGCAGGCGACGACCACGAGCAGCGCGACCGCGGCCAGCGCGGCGTGACGGACCGGCAGCGCGCCGGCACCGCGCGGACCATGAGTCATCCCGACAGGGTAGTCCACCGGCTATCGTTGGGCCCCGGACGACGATGCGGAGGACCCGGCGGGATGAACGCATTCGACCTCGCGAGCCTCGAGAACCGGCGCGCCACGGGCGGCCGGCCGTACCTCGAGTTCCTGCGCGTCCCGGCGCTCAGCGCCGGCCTCTACACGCTCGCGGCCGGGGCGGTCGACGGCCAGTCGCCGCATACCGAGGACGAGGTATACGTCGTCATGGCCGGCAAGGCCCGGATCACCGTCGGCGACGAGGTCCGCGACGTCGGCCCGGGCTCGGTGGTCTACGTCGCGGCGACCGTGCCGCATCGCTTCCACGACATCGTCGAGCGGCTGGAGATCGTGGTCCTGTTCGCGCCGGCCGAGGACTCACTCGCGACGACCGAGAGGTGATCCCTGGATCCGCTCGGCCAGCGCCAGCGCGCGGCCCGGCGAGATGCCGGTCTCGTCGTGGCGGAAGAACGCGTAGGCATCGATCCCCGCATCGAGGAACGGGACGATCCGCGTGGCCCAGGCTTCGAGCTCGTCGTCACGGTAGGCCGTGCGCCGGAGCCGGAGGTAGAGGAACGGGCCGGTGAGCCGGACGATCGGCGGCTCGTCCATCTCGTCGAGGTCGGTGGCGCACAGGGCGGCCCCATGCCCACGGAGCAGGTCGAACGTCTCGTCGACGTGCCACGACCCGTGCTGGAACTCGAGGGTCAGCGGGAACCGGACGGGCCACAGCTCGAGCAGCCGCGCCAGCCGCTCGTGGCGCTCGTCGGTCCGGACGATCTCGCCGGGCACCCGGTAGAGCACCGTCCCGAGCCGGTCGCCGAAGCCGTCGAGCGGCCTCGTCAGCCAGCCGACGCTCTCGGCCTGGTCGTCACCGAGCAGCGCCCGGGCGCTGCCGCCGCGCTGTGCCTTGACCGCGAACCGGAAGGTCTCCGGCGTCCGGGCCAGCCAGCCCCGGATCGCGGCCTCGCTCGGCTGCCGGTAGAACGTGTTGTTGAGCTCGCACGCCGTCAGGCGCTCGGCGTACGCCCGCAGCAGGTCCTCGCCGCGCAGGCCGGCCGGGTAGAACCGCGGGGCCCACGCGGGATAGGCAAATCCACTCGTCCCGACTCGGAGGGTGCCACGCATCGTCGGCGCCACGATCTCACGCCGGGTCGAGGATCACCACCTGGCCGAGATGGCGGGGGGCGTCGGGGTCGCGGCGCCGGGTGAGGGCCAGGGTCAGCGCCAGCGCCTGCGCCGGGTAGAGCAGGAGGGGCAGCCGCGCCCAGGGATGCAGTCCGCTCCCGACGAGCGAGATCCAGCCGGCCAGCCCCCGGTCGTCGGCGGCCTCGCGCCCGACGAGCCAGGTCTCGGCACCGAACCCGCCGGCCTCGCGCAGGACCCGGGCCTCCTCCATCGCTCCCGGCCCGCCGATGAGGCCGACGACGAGCACCCCGGGCTCGCACACCGAGATCGGCCCGTGGCGGAACTCGAGCGGCTCGTAGGCGTCGGTCGGCACCTGGCTCGTCTCGGTCAGCTTGAGCGCCCACTCGGCCGCGATCCCGCGCGCCGGCCCGCCGCCGAGGACGACGATTCGGCGATGGTCGACCGAGCCGAGCCGGTGGCCGACGTCGGCCGCGGCGACCGCCTCCGGCCAGCGCTCGAGCAGCCGATCGAGGTCCGCGGCGAGGACCCGGTCCCCGGCTGCCCCCGCGATCGCCCGGAGGAGCAGGGCCAGCATGCTCGTGAACGAGCGGGTCATCACGATCGCCGACTCGTCGCCGGCCGGGGAGACGAGCACCCGCTCGGTCCGCGCGGCCAGCGGGCTGCGCGGACGGCATGTGACCGCGATCGTCGGGTGGCCGCCGGCGCGCGCGCGAGTGGCGACGTCGACCGCCTCCGACGTCGAGCCGGAGCGCGACACGATCACGATCGGCTGGCGGGCCGCCGGGCCGCCGAGGACGCCACCCGGGCGGAGGAGCAGCTCGGACAGGGGAACCGCGGCCGCGACCCCGCCGCCGAGCTCGCGGGTCACCGCCGCGGCGACCTGGGCGAGGTAGTACGACGAGCCGGCCCCGGTGAACACGATCCGATCGGACGCGTCGAGCACGGCCGCGAGGTCGCGCTCGGACGCCCGGGCCGCGGCGAGCGCGGCGGCGATCGCCTCGTCGGAGGTGGATGCCTCGCGCCACGTGCGGAGGTCGTCGAACGACGGAAGCGCCGAGCTCGCGACGGGCGGCCGTTCGGTCATCGGTCGCGACGCTCCCGGGTCCGTAGCTGAGGGAAGCTCGGCGGGCGCCGGGCGCTTCTATGCTAGCGCGGGCGACACCCGTCGGTGCGGCGCCGCCCCGATGCGTGGAGGACGCGGACGATGAACCCCGCGGGGGACCTGCCGATCGGCCGGATCCGGGGGATCCGCGCCTGCGCCTCGGATCGGGGCACGTTCGCCGTCCTCGCCCTCGACCACCGCCAGAACCTCCGGCGCGAGCTCGGACCGGACGATCCCGGGGCGGTCACGTTCGAGGCCATGGTCGACTTCAAGCGCGCCGTCGTGCGCGCGGTCGGACGGGCAGCGACCGGGATCCTGCTCGATCCCGAGATCGGTGCCGCCCAGGCCGTCGTCGACGGATCGCTCCCGCCCGGCTGCGGGCTGCTCGTGGCGATCGAGGCGACCGGGTTCACCGGTCCGACCACGGCCCGGACGAGCCGGGTCCTCGACGGCTGGAGCGCGGCCAAGGCGAAGCGGATCGGTGCCTCGGCGGCGAAGCTGCTCGTCTACTACCACCCCGACGCCGCGACGGCGGCCGACCAGGAGCGGCTCCTCGCGTCGGTGGCCGCCGACTGCCGGGCCGCCGACCTGGCGCTGTTCGTCGAGCCGCTGTCGTACTCGATCGACCCGGCCGCGCCCGCCCTGGCCGGCGAGGCGCGCCGGCGGGTGGTCGTCGAGACGGCGCGCCGGCTGGGTGCGCTCGGCGGCGACATCCTGAAGGCCGAGTTCCCCTACGATCCGGGCGTGACCGACGAGGGACGCTGGCGGGACGCCTGCGCGGAGCTCGACGCGGCCTCGCCGATCCCCTGGGTGCTCCTCTCGGGCGGGGTCGACGACGCCACCTTCGAGGCCCAGGTCCGGGTCGCCTGCCAGGCCGGGGCGAGCGGCGTGGCCGCCGGCCGATCCGTGTGGGCCGAGGCCGCGACCCGGCCCCCGGCCGAGCGGGACGGCTTCCTGCGCGGCACGGGCCGCGACCGGCTCGCCCGGCTGGCGCGGCTGGTGGACGAGGTCGGCCGGCCGTGGCACGCGCGACCGGGCCCGTTCCACCCGCCGCCCGAGCCCGCCGAGGGCTGGTACCGCGAGTACCCCGGGTGACCGGGGCCCAGGCGTTCGACCTGCTCGTCGTCGGCGAGCTCAACCCCGACGTCCTGATCGTCGACCCGACCAGCGGAGTGGCATTCGGCCAGGTCGAGACGATCGTCGACGACATCCGGCTCGAGATCGGCAGCTCGTCGGCGATCACGGCCTGCGGCGCGGCCCGGCTGGGGCTGCGGACCGCCTTCGTGGGCGTCGTCGGCGACGACGCGTTCGGCCGGTTCATGCTCGACGCGCTCGAGCGGCTCGGGATCGACGTCTCCGGCTGCCGGATCGACCCGGGCCTGCCGACGGGCGCCACCGTCATCGTGAGCCGTGGCGACGATCGCGCGAACATGACCGCGCTCGGGGCGATGACCGCCCTCCGCTGCGACGACGTGCCGCGCGATCTGCTGCGGTCCGCCCGGCACCTGCACGTCGGGAGCACGTATCTCCAACCGGCGCTGGCCGCCGACCTGCCCGATCTGTTCGACGAGGCGGCGGGGCTCGGCCTGACGACCTCGTTCGACTCGAACTGGGACTCGAGCGACGCCTGGGACGGGTCGATCGACCGGCTCCTGCGCAGCGCCGACGTGTTCCTGCCCAACCTCGAGGAGGCCCGCCGGATCACGGCCCGGACCTCGGCCCCGGCCGCGGCAAGCGAGCTCATCCGGCGGGCGACCGACGGGCGGACGCCGGGGCGGTCGTTCACGCTGGCGGTCAAGCACGGGGCGGGCGGCGCCGTCGCCATGCGCGGGAGCTGGGAGTACGAGGTCGCCGAGGTCGGCGCGCTGCCGGTCGACGTCCGCGACACGACCGGGGCGGGCGACTCGTTCGACGCCGGGTTCCTCTACGGGACGCTGGCCGGCTGGTCGCTCCGCGATGCCCTCGAGCTGGGCGTCGCCTGCGGCTCGCTGTCGTGCGCCGGCGTCGGCGGGACGGCGGCGCAACCAACCCTCGAGCAGGCCCGGGCGGCGCTCGCGGCGGCGGGTCGCTGAGCGGCCGTGCGCCTCGTCACGGTCGCTCCCAATCCCGCGATCGACCGGCTCTACGAGCTCGACCGGCTCGTCCGGGACGCCGTCAACCGGCCGGCCCGCGAGACGTGGGTCGCCGGCGGGAAGGGGCTGAACGTCGCTCGCGTCGCCCGGACCCTCGGCGCCGAGGTGACGTCCGTGGCCCTCCTCGCCGGCCACGCCGGACGCTGGATGGCCGATGCCCTCGCGGGGGAGGGGATCCCGACCCGGATCGCCTGGACGTCCGGCGAGACCCGAACGTGCCTGGCGATCCACGATGCCGCCGACGGGACGCTGACCGAGCTCAACGAGGCCGGCCCGACGGTCTCGCCGACGGAATGGGCCGGCCTCGAGGACGCGGTCCGGGCCGAGCTCGCGACCGGTGGCGCCGGCCTGCTGACGATCTCCGGCAGCCTGCCGCCCGGGGCCCCGGACGACGCGATCGCCCGGATTGCCCGCCTCGCGCTCGACGCCGGCGTGCCCGTGGCGCTCGACGGTTCCGGACCGCCTCTGATGGCGGCCCTCGCGACGTCACCCTGGCTGGTCAAGCTGAACACGGCGGAGGCCGCGGCGACCCTCGGCCGGCCGGTCGCCGCCGATGACGCTGCGGCCGAGCTCCTCGCTCGCGCGCTGGTCGACGCCGGCGCGGGAACCGCCGTCCTGACCCGCGGCGCCGCCGGCGCGGTGGCGGTCGAGCGCGGCGGGCGCGGGCTCGCCGTCTCCCCGCCCGTGGTCCGGGGGCCGTTCCCGGTCGGGAGTGGTGACGCGTTCCTGGCCGGCCTGGCCGTCGGCCGGCTGCGCGGCGACCGGTTCGACGACGCGCTGCGGCTGGCAGCGGCCGCTGCGGCCGCCAACGCCGCGGAGCGCGGGGCCGGACGGCTCGATCCCGGTGCGGTCGAACGCCTCGTGTCGGAGGTCGTCGTCAGCGAGATCGCCGCCTGAGGGCGAACGCCCGGCGCCGCCCGCATCGGCCGGGTCCGCCGGTCAAGCGGGCCGGCGCTCCGGATCGGATCCCGGGTCGGCGACCGCCGGGGCCACCCGATCGCAGTTCCGGACCTGGTCGCCGATCGCGTCGCACGAGCGCTCGATGACCGGCAGGTCGACGGCCTCGACGCCCCCGATGAAGTAGGTCTCGATCCCGCGGAGGTGCGTCCGGCTCGCCTGGCGAAGGCGGCCCAGCCCGACGTCGGTCAGGACGGCCTCCGCGCCCCGGCCGTCGGTGGCGCAGTGGCTCCGGTCGACGAGCCCATCGGCGACGAGGCGGTCGATCAGCCGGGTCACCCCGCTGCGGCTGAGGAAGACGCTGTCGGCGAGCTGGTTCATCCGGAGCCGCCGGCCCGGTGCCTCGGCCAGCTGGAGCAGGGCCGAGTACTCGGCGAGCGTGAGCTGGTGCTCCGCCCGCAGGTCGTCGTCGAGGCGCCGGCTGAGCAGGGCATGGGCGGTCAGGAAGGCCCGCCACGGCCCCAGGCGGGGGTCCCGGGCGGTCAGGGGCCGGGCCGACACGGGAGCCCCGGAGGGCGCGGAGGTGGTTCGCATTGCAGGGCATCATAGCGTGTTCCGCAACTCATTGACAATGCAATCACTTGGGCCGTATAGTTGATTGCACAAGCAACGAACGGATGCGCCAACCACGGCAGCGTCCGGATGCGAAGGGAACTGGACAGCAATGAGCACCTGGACGATCGATCCGGCCCACACTGACATCGCCTTCTCGGCGAAGCACATGATGGTCACCACGGTCCGTGGCAAGTTCGACCGGGTCGAGGGCGAGCTCCGCCTCGACGAGGACGACCCGACGTCGGCCAGCGGCGAGATCCGCGTGGCGGCCGACAGCCTGTCGACCGGCTTCGACGCGCGCGACCAGCACCTGCGCTCGGCCGACTTCTTCGACGCCGAGTCGAACCCCTGGATCGTCGCGCGCGTCAGCCGCGTCGTCCCGCGGGGCGACGCCTACGCCGTGACCGCCGACGTCACGATCCGGGGCATCACCCGGCCGGTGACGTTCGATGCCGAGTTCAACGGCATCGTCCAGGGGATGCACGGGGAGCGCCATGCGGGCTTCCACCTGAGCGGCACCGTCAACCGCGAGGACTGGGGCCTGAACTGGAACGTCGCCCTCGAGGCCGGCGGGTGGCTCGTGGGTCGCGACATCCGGCTCGACATCGACGTCGCGGCGAACGAGGTCGCGGTCGCCGCGGAGACGCCCGCCCGGGCCGTCGCCTGACCCGCCACCCGATGCGGCGACCGTCGTCGCCGAGATTCCCCTCTTCCCGCGGTCGGATGACGCGCCTATCATGCCCGGAACGATCGCCGAACGGCGACGCCGATCTGTCGGGAGTTGCATGGCTCGACCCGCCCCGATCGGGAGCCCCCACCTCGGACCCGTCGGCCGCCTGATCGTCCTGACCGTGTGTGCCGCCGCCCTTGTTGGCGCGTGCGGCGAGACGGCCGGGGCCGCGGGCGACGGCGGCAACGGTGGCGGCGCAGCCAACCCCGCCTACGACACCGTGATCGCCAAGATCGGCACCGACTTCGGAACGGCCATGATCTCGGCGGAGGCCCAGGGCAACAACCTGAAGATCACGATGTTCAAGGGGGCGGGCACCGGGATGGCCGGGCTGTTCATGTGCGCCTACGTCGAGCCGGACCTCCAGGCGGCCGGCCTGGACACCACGACCAAGGTGGTGATCGTCGACCAGACGGGGGCGCAGCTCGCGACCGAGGCGGACTGCAAGCACTGACTGACCGGCTCAGCCTTGCTGCGGAGGCCGATCCGGATCCTCGGTCGCACCCTCGCCGTCGCCGCCGGGCACAGCATTGTCACCCCGGCTGGGCAGGCGGACGGTCAGTCCGCCGTCGGCCCCCAGCCCGACCGTCTCGCTGCCGCCCTTGACCAGCTCCTCGACCCGCGGGACGTCGCGGAAGATCTGGCGATCCATCTCGAGCAGGGCATTGCCGAGGGCGGCCCCCGGACGACGGTCCGGACCCGGTCGAGGTCCCGTCCACGCTTCGACGGCGGACGCGGTCAGGGCCGCGAGGCCCTGCTCGAGCTCGACCGGCGTCGGCCAGCCGAACCCGAGCCGGAAATGGCGCCGCGGCTGGTCGAACCAGTGACCCGGTCCGACGACCGTCCCGTACCGCTCCAGCAGGATCCGGTAGAACGCGTCGAGGTCGACCGGCACGTCGCGCCGGAAGCGCGGGAAGCCGACGACGCCGCCACGCGGCTCGACCCACTCGAACAGCTCCTGATCGGCGAGCCAGGCCCGGACGGTCGCGAGCGCGGCGTCGATGCCCGCGCGGATCCGCGGCAGCCGCTCGGGACGGCGCGCCAGGGCTACCTCGGCGATCGCCTCGTCGACGACGGATCCGGTGATGAGGATCTGCTCCTTGGCGGCGAGGCAGCGCTCGAGGAAGGCGTCGTCCCGCGTCATCAGCCAGCCGATCCGGATCCCCGGCAGGCCGTCCGCCTTCGACAGCGAGGAAACCCCGATCGCCCGGTCGGACAGCGTCGCCGCGGGAGGCAGCGGCGGGTCGTAGGCCATCTCGCGGTACGTCTCGTCGACCAGCAGGCGCGCGAGCGGGTGGGCCTCCACGAGATCCACGATCCGCTGCAGCGTGTCGCGCGAGAGGACCTGGCCGGTCGGGTTGTGCGGCGTCGTCAGCGACACCAGCCGCGTCCGGGGGGTGACGAGAGCGGCCAGCCGGTCGACGTCGAGCGCCCAGCCCTCCTCGTGGCGCAGGTCGAGGAAGCGGACGTTGGCGCCGATGGCCCGCGGGGTCTCGAGGTTCGTGGCGTAGTTCGGCCGGACGACCACGAGCTCGTCGCCCGGTCCGAGGAGCGCGGTGTGGACGATGAACAGCGCCGCCGCGGCGCCCGGGGTGACGAGGACGCGGTCGGGTCCGATCCCGGCGGCGCCCGCCGCGATCGCCGTGCGCAGGCCCGGCCGGCCGCGATGGTCGCCGTACTGGAGGACGAGCGCATCGAGCTCGACGCCGAGCTCGCCCAGCGGCGTATCGGCGACCGAGCTCTCGGCGAGGTTGGCCCGGATCCGGGCATAGCCGAGCTCCTCGGGCGACTCGGCCTCGATCGGCATCCGCCGGTAGTCCACGTGCCTCTGCCTTGATCCGCTCGACCCGCTCGCCGGCCGGCCGCGCTCAGCCGCCCGCCACGAGGGGTCGGGCGAAGGCCGCGGCCTCCTCGACCGCCTCGACATGGGTCTGGTACGGATCCTCGTTCTCGATCGACAGTGCACCGTCGTAGCCGACCGCCCGGAGCTCGGCCACGAACGACCGCCAGAACGCCGGACCGTGCGCCCGACCGATCGTCCGGAAGACCCACGCTCGTGCCGTCGGGTCGTCGAACGGGCGCTGGTCGAGGACCCCGGCCAGGGCCACCTGGCCGGCCACGACCTCGGTGTCCTTGAGATGGACGTGGTGGACTGCCGGGCCGAGGACCCGGATCACGGCCAGCGGGTCCATCTGCTGCCAGAACAGGTGCGACGGGTCGAGGTTGGCGCCGATGACCGGCCCGACGGCGCTCCGCATCCGCTCCAGGGTCGGGACGTTGTAGACGAGGTGCAGGGGATGGAGCTCGAACGCGATCCGCCGGACGCCGTTCGCCGCCGCGAGCTCGGCGATCTCCTGCCAGAACGGGACCGCCGTGGCCCACTGGCGCTCCACCAGGGCGACCGCGTCGGTCGGCCAGGGGTAGAACAGCCAGTCGATGGTCGACCCGGCGGGGCCGTCCCCGGGGCAGCCCGACATCGACACGACCCGGTCCACCCCCAGCTCGCCGGCCAGCCGGATCGTGTCCCGGATGAGCTGCTCGTCGGCCGCGCCGCGGACGGGATGGAACGGCCAGGCCGAGCAGTTGAGCGCCGCGATGCGCAACCCGCGCCGGGTGATCGCGTCCTGGAACGAGCGTCGTCGACCGGCGTCCCCGAGGAGCTCGGCGAGCCGGAGATGGGGCGCGGAGGACTGGCCACCGGTCGCGATCTCGATCGACGCGCAGCCCGTCCGAGCGGCGAGGTCGAGTGCCGATTCGAACGACAGCTCGGGCACCGAGTCGGTGTACAGGCACAGATCCATTGGCGGCTCCAGCACGGTCTCGTGGGCGGTCGGGTCAGGATATGCTGCCCGCCGTGTCCAGCGTCAGTCGGTCGATCGTCCCGGACGTCGTCGTCATCGGCGGCGGGATCGTCGGAACGGCCGCCGCGGCTGTCCTCGCCGAGGCCGGCGCGGTCGTCACCCTGGTCGAGCGGACGGGCATCGGCGCCGGGGCGTCCGGGCGCAACTCCGGGGTCGTCCAGCACCCGTTCGACCGCGCGCTGCGCGAGCTCCATCTCGAGTCCGTGGCGGCCTACCGCACCCTCGCCGCGGACGCGGACCTCGGCTTCGCGTTCCCCGCCGAGCCGGCCGGGCTCCTGCTCGTGGGCCTCGATCCCGCCGGTCCACGCCGGATGGCCGCGGACCTCGCTGCGACGTGGCCCGAGCTCCGGCCGGCGTTCCTCGATGCCGCGGCCGTCAGCCGGCTCGAGCCGGCGCTCGCCCCGGACGTCTCCGCCTGCCGCCTCGAGCTCGGCTATCCGGTCCCGCCCGCGGCCGCGACGCGGGCGATGGCGCGGCTGGCCGAGCGGCACGGCGCGCGACTGCTCGTCGGGCAAGCGGCGACCGGCATCGTCCGGGTGGGCAACCGCGCCACGGGCGTCCGGCTGGCCGACGCCACGAGCGTCCCCGCCGGTGCGGTCCTGGTGGCCGCCGGCCCATGGTCGCCGGAGCTCGTCGACCCGACCGGTGCCTGGCGGCCGATCCGGCCGGTCTGGGGCGTCGTGGTCGACGTCGCGCTCGGGGCGCCGCCACGGCACGTGCTCGAGGAGGCCGACATGGACGAGGCACTCGGCGACGTCGCGGCGACCACCCCGGACCGTGGCAGCGGCGCCGGTGGCGCCGGCGTCTTCAGCGACGGCCCCGACGTGGCCGGCGATCGTCCCGAGTTCAGCCTGGTCACGGCCGCCGGCCGGTCGACCCTCGGCTCGACGTTCCTGGAAGCTGGAGCCCGATCCGGCGCCGTGGCTGCCGCGGCTGGTCGCCCGGGGCCGCCGCTTCGTGCCCGCCCTGGCCGACGCGCCGCTGGGCGCAGCGCGGGTCTGCGCGCGCCCGGTCGCGATCGACGGCCGCCCGCTCATCGGCCGGGTCCCCGGACTCGATGGGGCGTTCATCGCCGCCGGTCACGGCCCATGGGGGATCTCGACCGGCCCGGCGTCCGGGCGCCGCGTGGCCGACCTGATCCTCGACCGGGGCGCCGGCGTGCCGCTCGGGCTCGACCCGGCGCGCTTCGGGGCGCCCGGATGACGGCGTGCCGGGACGACCGACGGTCGCGGCCGCCCGGCAACCGCGCTCCGGAGCCGCCGCGCTACGATCGCCGCCCCCCACACAGGAGACGCCGATGACCGACCTTGACGTCGCCGCGCTGCGCCGCGAGTTCCCCGCCCTCGAGCTCGAGCAGGACGGGCGGCCGCTGGCGTTCTTCGACGGGCCCGGCGGGACCCAGGTGCCGCAGCGGGTGATCGACGCTGTGGTCGACTACTACCGGACCTCGAACGCGAACGACGGCGGAGCGTTCGCGACGAGCGAGCGGAGCATGGCGATCGTGGCCGACGGTCACCTGGCGATCGCGGATCTCCTCAACGCCGCGTCGGCCGGGGAGGTCAAGTTCGGCCCCAACATGACCAGCCTGACCCTCCATGCCAGCCGCTCGATCGGCGCGTCACTCGGTCCCGGCGACGAGGTCCTGGTCACGACGCTCGATCACGAGGCGAACGTGGGGCCGTGGCGCTCGATGGCGGCCGATCGGGGCCTGACCGTCCGGACGGTCGACATCGTCGACGAGGACGGGACCCTGGATCTCGAGGATCTCGGCGCCAAGCTGACGTCGCGGACGCGGCTGGTGGCCGTCGGCTACGCCTCGAACGCCATCGGCACGGTCAACCCCGTCGGCGAGATCGTCCGGATGGCCCACGAAGTCGGAGCGCTGACGTACGTCGACGCGGTCCACTGGGCACCGCACGGCCCGATCGACGTCCAGGCGCTCGGGACGGACTTCCTCGCCTGCTCCGTGTACAAGTTCTTCGGGCCCCACCTTGGCGTCCTGTACGGCCGGGCCGAGGTCCTCGACCGGCTGCCGAGCTACAAGATCCGGCCGGCGCACGACCGCTACGAGACCGGGACCCAGAACTTCGAAGGGATCGCCGGTGCGCGCGCCGCGGTCGCCTACCTGGCCTCGATCGGCGAGCGGTACGGCCGTCCCGATCCCGCCGAACCGGCCGGCTGGTCCGACCGTCGGCGCGACCTCCACGCCGGGATGCGGGCGATCCGGGGCTACGAGACCGACCTCTTCGGGCGGCTCCTGGCCGGCCTCGAGCGGATCCCGTCGATCCGGCTGTGGGGGATCGCCGACCCGCGCCGCTCGGAGGAGCGGACGCCGACCGCCGCCCTGACGTTCGCCGGGACGTCGCCGCGCGCCGCCGCCGAGGCCCTCGGGCGACGGGGCATCACCGCCTGGGACGGTGACTTCTATGCCACGGGCCTGATCGAGCGGTTCGGGCTGGCCGGACAGGGCGGCGTCCTGCGGATCGGGCTGACCCACTACAACACGACCGACGAGGTCGACCGCCTGCTCGAGGAGCTGGCCGGGATCGCCCGCGCCTGAACGGCCGCGGATCGCCGCTGAGCCCCGAGCCGGCGGCGCGTCTCGCGTTCGACCGGTCCTCGCGACGGCTATCCTGCAGGCGATGGAGACGACCGCCCAGGCGCTCGCCGGTTACGGCGCCCAGAGCATGACCGACCCGCTCGTCGAGGTGCTGGTCAAGCGGCCGGGTCCGGCGTTCGGCCGGGCGTACGACGACCCGGCCCACGGCTTCCGCCACCCGGTCGACCTCGCGCTGGCGCGGCGTCAGCACGACGCCTTCAGCGAGCTCCTCGCGAGCCTCGGCCCGACCGTCCACGAGCTCGGGGCCGAGAGCGATTTGCCCGACCTCGTCTACCCGTTCGACCCGCTGCTCGTCACCGACCGCGGCGCGATCCCGCTCCGGCCGGGCAAGCCGAACCGGCGCGGCGAGGAGCTGCTGGTCGAGGCCTGGCTCAACGCCCGTGGCGTCCCGACGGTCGCCCGGATCGAGGCGCCCGGTACGATCGAGGGCGGCGACACGCTGTGGCTGCGGCCGGACCTGCTGTGCATCGGGCGGACGCTGCGGACGAACCGCGAGGGCGCCCGCCAGCTCGACGCGATCGTCCAGGGCGACGTGCGCACGTTCGACCTCCCGTACTGGAAGGGTCCGGCCGAGCTGGTCCATCTCCTGTCGGTCATCTCGCCGGTCGCCGACGACCTCGCGGTGATCTACCCGCCGCTCCTGCCGGTCGGGCTGTGGGAGCTGCTCGGCGACCTCGGGATCGACACGATCGCCGTCCCCGACGACGAGTTCGCGACCCTCGGCTGCAACGTCCTCGCCGTGGAGCCCGGGGTCGTGATCGTGGCCGACGGCAACCCGCGCACCGCCGCCGCCCTGGCCGCGGCGGGCTGCGAGGTCCACGCCTACGCCGCGACCGAGATCGGGATCAACGGCTCGGGCGGGCCGACCTGCCTGACCCGTCCGATCCGGCGCGAACCCGCCGGATGACGGGGCCGGGCGACGGCGAACCCCGCCGCGCCGAGACGGCCTTCTACGCCCGTCCCAGCCTCCATGTCGAGATCTACGACACGCTCCAGCGCGAGATCCCCGGCGGCGACGACATCGGCTTCTTCCGCCGGCTCGCGGCCACGACCGGCGACCCGATCCTCGAGCTCGGTTGCGGGACCGGGCGGGTCACGGTCCCGCTCGCCGAGGCGGGGCACACGATCGTCGGGCTGGACCGCTCGACGGCCATGCTCGCGGTCGCCGAGCGACGCCGCCGTGCCCTGCCCGCCGAGGTCCGTCGGCGCCTTCGGTTCGTCGAGGGAGACATGGTCGACTTCGCCCTCGGGCGTCGGTTCGGGCTCGTCTTCGCCACCTTCCGGGTGTTCATGGCGCTGCCCGATCCCGAGCGCCAGCGGACCGCGCTGGCCCGGGTCCATCGTCACGTCCGCCCGGGCGGCCTCCTCGCGATCGACGTCTTCGACCCGTTGCTCGATCGGCTGACCCCGGAAGGCTGGCCGGGTCGTGAGATCGACGAGGTCCGCCATCCGGAAACCGGCCACCTCGTTCGGGTCGCAGCGCTCGATCGCACCAACGACCCGGTCGCCCAGCGGCTCACGGAGCGGTGGCGCTTCGCCGAGCTCGACGACCAGGGGAACGTGACCCGCGAGGAGGTCGAGACGCTCGTCCTGCGCTGGACGTATCGCCACGAGCTGCGGCACCTGCTCGAGCTCAGCGGGTTCGAGCCGATCGCCGAGTACAGCGACTACGCCGAATCGCCGCCGGCGTACGGCGGCGAGATCGTGCTCGTCGCGCGCCGGGTGGGCTCGTCCCGGTGAGCGCCGGATCGCCGGGCGGCGCAGGCGTCCATCCGGGGCGCCTCGTCGAGGACCTGCGGGCGCTCGTCCGCATCCCGAGCGTGACCGGCTCGGAGGACGCGGTCGCGGACTGGCTGGCGGGCGCGCTCGAGGCGATCCCCGGGGTGGCCGTCGAGCGGCTGGAGCCGGACGTCACGGCGGTCCGCGCCGATCCCGACTGGCCGGGCGAGGAGATGCCGCGGACCCGGCTGCCGATCGTCGTCGGCCGGCTCGGGCGACCGGGCGGCCGCCGGCTCCTCCTCGTCGGACACACCGACGTCGTGCCGCCGGGTGACCGTGCGACGTGGTCGGTCGACCCGTGGGCGGGCGAGGTCCGCGACGGCGTGCTGTTCGGTCGCGGCGCGTGCGACATGAAGGGCGGCGTGGCGGCGATCCTCGGCGCCATCCGGGCGCTGGCCGGGTCCGGGGCGGCTGCCGCGCTCAGCGGCGAGGTCGTCGTCGCGTTCGTCCCGTCCGAGGAGGACGGCGGCCAGGGCATGCTCGCCGCGATCCGGGCCGGCGTCACCGGTGACCTCGCCGTCATCACCGAGCCGTCGAACCTCGACGTCGTGGTCGCCCACGCCGGGGCGCTCACCTTCCGCCTGACCGTCCCGGGACGGGCGGCCCATGCCTCGCAACGGCGCGAGGGGGTGTCGGCGCTCGACAAGCTGTGGGTCCTCGCCCGCGCGCTCGAGGCGGACGAGGCGCGCCGCAACGCGGCCGAGACCGACCCGCTCATGACGGATCTCGGGCTGCCGTATCCGACGATCCTGGGGATCGTCCGCGGCGGCGACTGGGCGTCGACGGTCATCGACCGGGTCGTGGCCGACGGGCGCTACGGCGTCCGGCTCGGCCAGACGCCCGGCGAGGCCGAGGCCGAGCTCCGTGCCTGCATCGCGGCCGCCTGCGCGGACGACCCGTTCCTGCGCGACCATCCGGCGACCGTCGAGATCGTCGGGGGCCGGTTCGGTTCGGCCCGCGTCCCGTCGGACCACCGCCTCACGACCGGGCTCGCCCGCGCAGTGGAGGCCGTCACGAGTCGGAGTCCGACGCTCCTGGGCGAGCCGTATGGCGCCGACATGCGGCTGCTGGTCAACGAAGGCGGGACGCCCACGGTGATCTTCGGTCCGGGCGACGTTCGCGTGGCGCACAGCGCCGACGAACGCGTTCCGCTCGCCGAGGTCGAAACGTGCGCCAGGGTCCTGGCGGCCTGGGTGTCCGATGAGCTTGGACCGGCCTGAGCCGGCGTCGGCCGCCGAGGCGTCATCGCTCCGGCAGGGGCTGCCCGCGGAGCTCGTCGGCCGGTCGGTGGTCGTCGTCCCGGTCGCCACGGAGCACATCGAGGCCCTCGTCCGGATCCTTGCCGAGCCGTCCGTGGCGCGCTGGTGGAACGAGCCCCCAGAGGCGGCCCGGGCCTGGCTCGCCGAGCCGGTCGAGGGTGAGATCGGCTTCGCCATCCTCGACGCCGGCAGCCGCGACGTCATCGGCTACATCCAGGCCGCCGAGGAGGCCATCCCGATGTACCGCCACGCCGGCATCGACCTGTTCCTCACGACCCGACGCCAGGGGCAGGGGATCGGTCCCCAGGCGATCCGCCTGATCGCTCGCTGGCTGTTCGAGGAGCGCGGTCACCACCGGCTCACCATCGACCCCGCGGCCGACAACGAGCCGGCGATCCGGGCCTACGAGAAGCTCGGCTTCCGACGGGTCGGGATCATGCGCCAGTACGAGCGCGGCCCCGACGGGACGTGGCACGACGGGTTGCTCATGGACCTGCTGGCCGGTGAGCTGAAGCCTGGCTGAGGTTGAGGAGCCGGCGAGCGCGACGTCCGGCCGGGTCAGCCGGTCGCAGATCCCTGCTCCTCGGCGACCTCGACGAGCCGGCAGAACGCGTTCACGAGCTTCATCTGCTCGGCAGTCCGGCAGGCCACGGTGAGCAGCTCGGGGCTCGACACGACGATCGCCAGCCCGCGCGCCCGTGACACGGCGACGTTGAGCCGGTTGCCCGAGTAGAGGAACTCCATGTCCCGGGGCAGCTCGTCAGGGCTCGACGTCGCGGTCGAGAAGATCGACACCGGGGCCTCCTGGCCCTGGAACTTGTCGACCGTCCCGACCCGCAGCCGGCTGCCGATCCGGCGCTCGATCGCGGCATGGATCTCGGCGACGTGGGCGTTGTACGGGGCGACGATCACGACGTCCTCGCCGGTCAGCGGCCGGGTGACCCCGTGCTTGTCCGTCCACGGCTGGCCGATGAGCCCGGCGACGAGCTCGGCCACCTCGTCCGCCTCGAGCGTCGAGCGGGACGCGTCGCCGGGGTGCACCACCGGCCGATAGCGGATCCCGGTCCCGGACCCGCCGATCGCCTGGACCGCGTTGGCCGGGTCGGTCTCGAGGCGGCCGTCGTAGAACAGCTCCGACACGAACGCGTTGACCCGCGGGTGCATCCGGTAGGTGACCGGCAGGAACAGGCCGCGCTCGGGCGGGAGCGTGCGATCGGTCCCCAGGACGTGCTCCAGGGCCGACGCCCCGGCGCCGTCGGGGTGGACGCCCTGGCTGACCTGGGGCAGCTGGTTCGGGTCGCCGAGCAGGACGACCGCGCGGGCGGCGGTCGCTCCCGCAACCGCGTTCGCGAGCGACTGCTGGCCGGCCTCGTCGACGAACAGGACGTCGAGCGTCCGGTCGAGCTCGGGCCGGGCGAACAGCCAGCTCGTGCCGGCGACGACGTCCACGGCGCCGGCCGCCACGGCCGCGGCGATCTCGGCGTTCGAGGCCTCTGCCACCTCGTCGAAGGGGTCGGCGCCGTCGCCGTCGATCCGCTGGAGCGCCCGGATCGGGACGCCGGCCTCCCGGGCGGCGAGCACCGTCTCGACGAGGAGGTTGGTGATCGCCTTGTGGGCCTGCGCCGAGACGCCGACCCGATGGCCCGTCCGGACCAGCTCGACGATCATCCGGGCGCCGGTCCAGGTCTTGCCGGTCCCGGGCGGCCCCTGGATCGCCAGCACCCCTTCGGCGTCGGGCAGCGCCCGCGCCAGCCGGAGGGCCGCGTCGAGGACCGGCTCGTCGGCGCCGACGAGGCTGGAGCCAGGGGCCGGGGCCAGCGCGGGCGCCCGGCGGAGCAGCAGGTCGCGGATCGCGCGATAGGGCCCCGGCCCGTCGAGGCCGTTCTCGATCACGGCGTCGGCCACCCGGCCCAGGGCATCGCGCAGGGACCTGGCGTCGACCGGCCCGCCGCGGAGCAGCGCCCTGGGCGGAGGGGCGGCGCTCTTCCTGCCGCGCGCGATCAGGAGCACGCCGTGCTCGTCGTCGACGTCGACGATCGTGACCCCCCGGCCGGCGTCGTCCTGCCAGTTGTCCGCCCCGCGGCTGACCTTGTGGTCCTGCGGCGGGAAGGTGAGCCGGTGGACGAGCGACTGCTTGCGCTCGCCGACGACGCGGTCGTACTCCAGCCCGCCGAGCGGCTCCGACTCGGCGATCAGGTCGTCGAGCGGGAGCTCGTGGAGACGGAAGTAGTCCCACCAGGCCTGGCGCGCGTCGCGCCGGTGCCAGTCCAGCAGCGCCGCGAGCAGCCAGCGGGCCGCCTCGTCGCTCGACCGCCGCACCGGGTCCACGGTGAGCCCGGCGGTCAGCGCGCCACCCGCTGCTCGGTCTCCGCGGCGGTCGCGACCTGCGCCTCGCCCGGCAGCCCCGACCCGACCGGCGGCCGCTCGAAGGCCACGCCGAACTGGCGCTCGGCCTCGCGCCGGCGGTCCTCCAGCCAGTCACGCAGCCCGCGCGTCGAGACGCAGTCGTCGCGGTTGTAGTCGGCGAGATCGCGCAGGTGCTGCTCGTCGCCGTCGCCGAGCCAGCGCTCGTACTCGACCACGCTGAACCCGGCCCGGGTGATCGGGCCCTCGCGCTGGGCGAGGTAGAACCGCTCGATCCGCTTGATCGAGTACGAGTCCACCGAGGCACGCAACCCCTGGCGCACGACCTGGTAGAGGTCGACCAGGACGCCGGCCCGGAGGATGCGGTCGACCTCGTCCTCGCGGGTGGCATAGCGGGTCATCAACCGGCGGAGCGCCGTCTTCTCGTACGCGGCGTAGTGGTAGACGTGCATCGTCGGGTCGCGGTCGAGCCGCGCGATCACCTCGTCGACGAAGCGCTCGTAGGCCGCCTTCTCCGCATCGCGGTCGTGCGCCCAGAACGGGTGGTAGACGTCGACGCCGTCGACGACCTCGGACCAGCCGAGCAGGTACTCGAGGCCGGCGTCGCCGATCCACGGGTCGGCCTCGATGTCGAAGAACACGTCGAGTGGCGACGGCTCGGGCAGGGCGGCGAGACCGTGGGTCGGCTGATCAGGATCGGGCTCGAGGAGCTCGTACAGCAGCCGGCCCGCCTGGCGCCCGGCGAGCTGGAGAGCGGCCTGGCCGCGGAGCCGCGCGAACGTCGCCGCGCTGAGGTCGCGCGCGCCGGCCCAGGGCGCCGTCTCGCCCAGCTGCTCGAGCGTTGGGATCCCGTCACCCATCAGCCGTTCGGTCGCCGTCCGCGTCATGCCCGCGACGAGCGACAGGTGGTCGTCGGCCTCGCGTCGCGCGATGCAGGTCGGCCACCAGCCGCACACCCGGCAGTGGTCGACCGGGTCGGGGTAGGTCGGCGCCCGGCCGAGGTCCCCGAACACGCGCTCCTCGAACCGCGCCTTCACGAGCCGGTGGAACGCAGCGAAGTCGGCGAAGCGGAAGCCGTGGCCGGCGCCGTCGCCGGTCACCACGGTCAGCGTCTCCGGCGGGACGCCCTGGATCGCCGCCAGCAGGTCGGCATAGACGCACATCTGGACCAGGGCGCTCGCCTTGACGTGGCGGGCGAGCTTCGTGTCCGCGACGTCGTAGCTCCAGGCACCGAGCCGGCTGGGCCGGTCGGCCCGGACGAGGAAGTCGGCGTGGCCGCGCCAGCGCCCGTCGAAGAACGTCGCCTGGAACACGACGTCGGCTCCGTCGCGCATGGCCGCCTCGGTGGCTGCGGCCGCGGCACGCAGCTCGTCCGGGGTCCGGGCGGACCGCAGCTCGGGCGCGATCTCCACGATGGACCGGCCCTCGGCGCGCAGCCGCTCGAGGTGGTCGTGCTCGTGGCGGTCGCCCCGCTCCTGGAGGAGCTCGAGCTCCGGGTCGTAGCGCACCGGCTTGTCGCGCAATCCGGCGATCCGCTCCAGCTCGAGCGTGAGGAGATGGTCGCAGGCGAGGTACCCGACGAGGTCCGTGGCGCTGACGACGATCGTCCCGTCGAGGTGTTTCTGCATCGACCCTCCGGAGCTGGACTGTCGCGTCCAGCCTAGCCGGTCACCGTGCCAGGTCGGCTGTCAATGGCAACGTCGGGTAGGATCAGGCGGTGACTCGGCCCGCCGGACGGTCGCTCCGCGCGCTGCTCCTCTCGGGTCTGCTCGGCCTGGTCGTGGCGGCGTGCGCCGGCGGGCTGCCGAGCCTGCCGCCGCTGCCGACCGGGTTGCCGAGCCTGCCGCCGGTGCCGACCGGGCTGCCGACCGTGCCCCCGCGCCCGACCCCGACGCCCACCGAGGCGCCGACGGAGGCACCGACGGAAGCGCCCACGCCGAGCCCGAGCGAGGCGCCGACGCCGAGCCCGACGACCGAGCCCGCACCGACGGCCACGCCGAAACCCACCCCGACTGCCCGCGCCGGCGACCCCGACCCCGACGCCGGCCCCGACGGCCACGCCCGCTCCGACGGCGAGCCCGACCCCCGCTGCGACCCCGACACCGAGCGCGTCCCCGACCCCGACCCCGTCCCCGACCCACATCACGCGAGCCCGACGCCAACGCCGACTGCCTCGCCATCGCCGAGCGCCGTCCCGACGGCCTCGCCCGCCCCGACCCCGCCCTCCGGAGAAGGCGGCGGACCATCGGCGCTCGTGATCCTCCTGCTGATCGCGGCCGCAGTGGCCGGTGCCGGCCTCGTGTACTACGCGTGGACGCAGCGCAACGCCGGCGGCGGGCCGCCCCCGGCCGGTGGGCCGGCGGGAACCGGACCGGTGCCACCGCCTGGGACCGCGGCGGCCGCGGCCGCGGGGATTCCGCCCGCGACGGAGCCGCCCGCGGGCCCCGAGGGGGACAATCCGACCGAGGTCGTGTCCACGATCCCAGCCGGGGAACCCGCCGAACCCGGCGCGACCGGGACGCCTGATACGGGCCCGCCCGGGAGCACGTCTCCACCGCCCGGAGGCGCGACGCGCTGACCGACCGAACGCCGGCTCAGCGCGCGGCGATCACCTCGACCTCGATGCGGAACGGCGGCACGAGCCCGGCCACGGCGACCGTCGCCCGTGTCGGGGGATCGCTGGGGAAGAGCTCCCGGAAGACGTCGTTGTAGGCGGTCCAGTCGCCCATGTCGGCGAGGAAGACCGTCGTCTTGACAATGTCGGCCAGCCCGAGCCCGACCGCGGCCAGGCAGCGCTCGACGTTTCCGAACATGGCCCGCGTCTCGGCCTCGACCCCGCCGGACGGGACGTCCCCGGTCGCCTTGTCGTCTCCGACCTGGCCCGCCACGAAGACGAACCCATTCGCTTCGACCACCTGGCTGTAGGCGGAGCTCGACGGCTGGATCCCGGGCAGGACCGGGACGTGCTTCGGCATGGCACTCTCCTCGCAAACGAACGGATCGATTTCGGTCTCCCGTCGGGTCGGGCCCGGTGTCGGGCGCTCGATCGTAATCCGTTCGAGTCAGGGGGACGTACCGCTGGCCGATGCCGAGATCACCACGCGTCGTGCCGGCCGCGATCGCCGGCGCCGTCATCGTTGCGCTCGCGCTCGCCGGGGCCGGCGCACCGGTCCTCGGGGCCGGCCATGCCGTCCGGATCGTCGACAAGAACGCCGGCTCCTACGGCGAATCCGCCTTCAGCCCGCGCTCGATCTCGATCCGGGCGGGCGATCGGGTGACCTGGACGAACGACAGCACCACGCAGCACAACGTGACCTTCGCGACCTTCGCGAGCGCGACCTACATGGAGCCGGGGACGCGCTACGGGCACACCTTCTCCGGGCCCGGGACGTTCCGCTACACGTGCACGCTGCACGGGTTCACGGGCACCGTCATCGTCACGGGAACGGCGGTAACCCCGAAGCCGACCGCGAAGCCGACGCCGGCAGTGGCCGCGTCACCGACCAGCGCGCCGTCGCCCGAGCCGTCGGCGAGCCCGTCGGCCGTCGCCGTCGCGACGGCGGCGGCGCCTGCTGCGTCACCAGGACCCACATCCAGCCCCTCCTCGCCGGCGAGCAGCGGCGACTCGACGCTCCCGCTGCTGCTCGTGTTCGGGCTGGTCGCGGCCGGCATCGTGGGGCTCGCCGTCTTCGCCCGACGACGCACCTGACGTCGTCGCCCCCGAACCGCTAGCCGAACAGCTCGTCGACCGCGGCCGCGAAGACCTCCGTGTGGCGGTCCACGTCCGCTTCCGTCGTGGCCGGGCACATCAGGGCCATGTTGTGGAACGGCGTCATGAGGATCCGCCGGTTCATCGCGTAGAGGTGGAGGAACCGCTCGAGCTCGACGTCACCGGCCGCGAACTGCTCCGCGCCGTTGCGCGGCACGGTCGGCATGAAGTGGTACTCCGCCCGGCAGCCGAGCTGCGTCACCTGCCACGGGACGCCGCGTGAGGCGATCACGTCGGCGACGCCGGCCGTCCAGCGGTCGCCGAGCCGGATCATCCGCTCGAACGCGGCGTCGGTCAGCACCTCGGTCAGGCTCGCCCGCACGGCGGTCATCGACAGGGCGTAGCCGGCCAGCGTGCCGCCCACGCCGCCGACGTCCGAATCCTCGATCGCGATGCTCGAGGAGATCCGTCGCCCGACCTCCTCGGTGAAGCCGTAGGTGCCGACGGGGATGCCACCGCCGATCGTCTTGCCGATGACCAGCATGTCCGGGTCGAGCCCCCAGGCGCGGGTCGCTCCACCGGGCCCGGCACAGATCGTGTGGGTCTCGTCGATGATCAGGATCGTCCCGCTGTCGCGGGTGAGCCGGCGCAGTGCTTCGTGGTAGCCCGGATCGGGCAGGACGATCCCGACATTCGTCAGGGCCGGCTCGACGAGCACCGCTGCGACGTTGCGATCGGCGAGGGCGCGCTCGAGCGCGGCGACGTCGTTGAACGGGACCACCCGCGTGGTGAGCGCCGGATCGACGGCCGGGCCGGTGTTGCCCTGGCTCGGGACAACCGCCCCGTGCTCGTCGAGCGAGGCGAACGTCTCGTCGACCGAGCCGTGGTAGTTGTGGTCGTGGACCACGATCTTCGATCTGCCCGAGATGTGGCGGGCCAGTCGCAGCGCGAACCGGTTCGCGTCGGTGGCCGTGATCGTGAACTGCCACCACTGCAGGCCGAACCGCCGGCGCAGCTCCTCGCCCGCCGCGATCGCGTCCTCGATCGGGAGCATGAGGGTGATGCCGCGCCCGAGCTGGCGCTCGACCGCGGCGACGGTTGGGACCGGCGAGTGGCCGGCCATCGCCCCGGTGTCACCGAGGCAGAAGTCGACGTAGTCGTGTCCGTCGACGTCCTGGAAGTGCGCTCCGCTCGCCCGATCGACGAAGAGCGGAAAGCCGCCCGCCCACTTGATCATCCAGTTCATCGGGACGCCGTCGAGGAGCGAGCCCTTCGCGCGCTCGTGGAGCCCCATCGAGCGTGGGTTGTCGGAGGCGAACGTCGCGAGCTCGCGGTCCATCAGGCGCGCGAGCCGTGAGCGATCGAGCGTCGGGGCGGCCGGCACGGGACCTCCGTGATCGGGGATGGCCGGACCCGCTGTCCCGCCGGACGCCATCTTGCGCCCGGCAACGCGCACGGATCGCGCCGGGTCGTGGGCCGGAACGGGGCCGTTCCGGCCCGCCGATCGCCGGGTCAGTTCACCCGGCGGGTGAAGCCACAGATCGGGCAGGTCGCGAGACTCGCGGCCGGATCGAGCTCGAGGAAGCTGGCGCAGCCGTTCGTCGAGCAGAAGATGCGGCCGGCATTGGCGGCGGCGGCCGCGCTGGTCCGCCGGCGCATCCGGCGGATCGACCCGGCACGAGCCGAGGTCGAATGGGTCATGGATCGGGAAAGCATGGTTCCTTCGGATGTTCCCGGGCGTCGCACGGACCCATCTGGTCCGGCGCCGTCCCGCTGGGCCACCCGGCGCAGCATGCGCGGGATCGGGTGGCTGGTGGTTTGGATCGCCTGGCGCGTCGCGGGAGCGGAGGTTTCGGATGCTCTGACCTGCGACGCCGCACGGGCGTTTGACCAAGGGATCATGAACCAGAACGGTTGTTCTGTCAACCGGGCGATCGGCTGCCCGCCACGTCCGATGGTAGGCTCCCGCCGATGATCGCCGATCCGCCGCCGTCCGCGACGCGCTCCCTGGAGCCGGCTCCGAAGCCGCGCCGGCGTCGGTCCGACCGCGAGATCGTCCTGTTCGCGCTCGGGCTCCTGGCCGTGGCGGCGATCCTCGTCGTCCTGCCCGACCTCGCGCCGCCCGAGGCCGCGGGCCTCGTGTCGGAGCGGATCCACGCCCGGATCGTCGCCCTCCAGCCGGTGACCGACCAGCAGGCCCCCACGGCGACGGTCGAGTTCCTCGAGGGTCCCCGGCGCGGCGAGCAGGAGACCGCCGACCTCGAGGGGCCGTCCGGGCAGCTGCAGCTGCCCGACTACGGCGCCGGCGACGAGGTCGTCGTTGCGGTCGACACGCAGCCGGACGGCGCGACCTCGTTCTCGGTCATCGACCGCTGGCGGCTCCCGCTGATCGGCGGCCTGGCCCTGCTGTTCGCGCTGGTCACGATCGGCGTGGCCGGCTGGCGCGGTCTCCGCTCGCTCGTTGCGCTGGGGCTGTCCCTCGTCCTGGCGATCCGCGTGCTGATCCCGCTGCTGCTCGCCGGCTGGAACCCGCTCGTCCTGGCGATCGGGCTCGGGGTCACGGTCACGATCCTGTCGTTCGTGCTCACCCAGGGCCTGTCGCGGACGACGGCGTCGG
The DNA here is from genome assembly GCA_963813705.1 of uncultured Chloroflexia bacterium. GTDB lineage: Bacteria > Chloroflexota > Limnocylindria > Limnocylindrales > CSP1-4 > Chersky-267. Next base: position 732,858 of record CAWFAH010000010.1, on the reverse strand, counting down.
CGATCAGCGGGACGATGGCCGGGCTGCTCATCACCGGCGTCCTCGCGGCCGTGGTCACGGCGCTGGCCCGCTTCACCCCGGCCCAGGGCTCGGAGGAGGTGCTGACGATCGGCCAGCTGGCGGGGAACACGATCGACCTGTCCGGCCTGCTGCTGGCCGGCGTCGTGTTCGGCGGCCTGGGCGTGCTGAACGACGTCGCCATCAGCCAGGCGGCGACCGTCGAGGAGCTTCGCGGCGTCGACCCGACGATCGGTCGCCGGGCGCTGTTCGGACGGACGATGAACGTCGGGATCGCCCACCTCGGGGCGACGGTGAACACGCTCGTGTTCGCCTACCTCGGCTCGGCGCTGCCGCTGCTCGTCCTGTTCTCGATCCAGGTCCGCGGCCTCGGCTTCCCGCTCAACGAGGAGATCATCGCGGTCGAGGTCGTCCGGACGCTCGTGGGCAGCATCGGGATCGTGCTCACCGTCCCGATCACCACCGCGATCGCCGTGCGCTTCGTCGGCTCGGACGCGGCCGGCGCGCGGCTGCAGCGGGCGCGCTCGACGGGGGACCGGATCGCCGGTCGCGCGACCCGGACGATGCGGCGCGTGTCGGACACCCGCGGGGCCCCATCCGATGTCGCCGCGGACGATGTCACGGGGCCGGCGCACGGCGGGTCGATCGAGCCGCGGTCGGCGGCAGCCGGCGACGGCGACCCGGGCTCGACGACCCTGGGCCTGTAGACCCAGCGGCTCGGCCGGACGGAGCCTGGCGCCATCGCCCTCGGCCCGGCGCTGCCGCGCCGCGGCTCCCTCGGCCCGGTGCCGCGCCGCGGCTCCCTCGCCGGCGGCTCGGCCGTCGGTCAGCCGGTGGCCTCCTCCGCCGCGACGACCGCGATGAGCTCGCTGCCGTAGCGGTCCAGCTTGGCCGGGCCGATCCCCGGGATCGCGGCAAGATCGGCCAGGTCGCGCGGGCGGCGCTCGGCGACGGCGGTCAGCGTCCGGTCGTGGAAGATCACGTACGGCGGCACGGCATCGGCCCGTGCCCGCTCGAGCCGCCACGCGCGGAGCGCCTCGAACAGCCCGGGCGGACCGTCCGCCCCCAACGTCGGGGCCGCCCCGGTCCCCTCGACGGGCCGCGCGCCCGGCCCGACGGCGATGGACGAGCGGCCCGCCGCGTCTCCACGGCGCCCGGCGCCCGGCGCGCCCGCCGGCCGGGCCGCTCCCGCGATCTCGAGGAGGAACCGGGAGCGGCGCCGATCGGTCGACTTCCCGTCCCGTCGGCGAGCCGACGAGAGCCACAGGTGGGCGCGGGCGCGGGTGATCCCGACGTACAGCAGCCGGCGCTCCTCCTCGATCTCGACCGGCTCGGTCGCCTGGCGGATCGGCAGGATCCCCTCCTCGAGCGCCGGCAGGAACACGGCATCCCATTCGAGCCCCTTCGCCCGATGGAAGGTCAGCAGCTCGACCCCCGAGCCGGGCGCTCCCTCGGCCTCTGCCGCCGTGCGCCGGTCGACCTCGGCGAGGAAGCCGTCCAGGCCGGCACCCGCGTCGGCCACCTCGACCTCGCGACCAATCTCGAGCAGCGCGAGCAGGCTGGCGTGCCGCTGGCGCGCCTCCTCGCCCGGCGGGACCTCCTCGGGCCGGAAGTCGAGCGCTCGCTCCCAGGCGGTGGCGAGCCGACCGGTCAGGCCGCGGGCGTCGTCCGTCGTCGGCTCGGTCGAGCGCCGTGCCGCCCGCGCCGCCGCGACCGCGCGCCGGATCTCGGGGCGGGCGAAGAACCGCTCGCCGCGGAGCTGGAACGGGATCCCCTCGGCCCGGAACGCGGCCTCGAACCCGACGAGCTGGCCGTTCGTCCGGACGAGCACGGCGATCGACTCGGCGGGGACCCCACCGGCGATCAGCCGGCCGGCCTCGGTCGCGATCGCGCGCTCCTCGTCGAGGCCCGTCGCAAACTGGCGGATCAGCGGCGGCGGGCCGTTCGGCCGGGTCGCGACGAGGCGCTTCGGGGGTCCCGGCGCGAGCCTCGTCCCGCGGGCCAGGAGGCGGTTGGCGAGCTCGAGGACCTGCGGGCTCGACCGGTAGTTCGTCTCGAGCCGGATCACCCGGGCGTCCGGATAGCGACCCGTGAAGCCCGTGAGCCAGGCGCTCGAGGCACCGGTGAACGTGTAGATCGTCTGGTCCTCGTCGCCGACGACCGCGAGGTCCTCGCGGCCACCGAGCCAGGCCTCGAGGAGCGCCTGCTGCAACGCGTTCGTGTCCTGGTACTCGTCCACGCTGAACCATCGGTAGCGGTCCCGGACCTGGGCCGCGACGCCGGCCTCGTCCTCGATGAGCCGGACCGTCATCTCGAGCATGTCCTCGAAGTCGATCCGCCCGGCACGCGCCTTGGTCGCCTCGTAGCGGCGATAGAGCGGGGCGAACAGGCGGGCCGGGAGCGGCCCGTCGTGGCCCTCCGTCTCGACCGACGCCTCATAGCCGGCCGGGTCGATCCGACGGGCCTTGGCCCACTCGATCTCGGCAGCGAGATCCCGGACCGCGACGTAGCGGTAGCCACCGGGCAGCGACCGGGCGAGGTCGACGAGCAGGGCGACCTTCGACTCGAGGACCCCGGGCAGGTCATCGCCGGTCACCCGTGGCCAGAAGTGGCGGAGCTGGCGGAGCGCGGCGGCGTGGAAGGTCGACGCCGCGATCCCGGGCTGGCCGAGCGCCGCGAGCCGCTCGCGCATCTCGCCGGCCGCCTTGTCGGTGAACGTGACCACGAGGACGTGCCCGGCCGCCACGTCGCCGTGCGCCACGGCATAGGCGACGCGATGCGAGATCGCCCGGGTCTTGCCCGTTCCCGCTCCGGCCAGGATGCAGACCGGCCCGCGGGTCGCGAGGACCGCCTCGCGCTGCGCGGGATCGAGGTCGGCGAGCAGGTCGTCGGACGCGTCGGGCACCCGGCCATCGTAGTCGGGCCGGCTCATCGCCGGCTTCGCGACGCCGGGCCGCGCGACGCGCGAGGGCGCCGCCCACGACGCAACGACCGACCCGGCCCCGCACGATCCGTCGACCTCGGCTATGCTGCGCACCTCGTGCTCGACGGGCGCCGCCGGTCTGCGCCACCTGTTTCCCACCGTCCGATCCCGATCCACCCCATGCCCTGACCGGGCCCCGCAACCGATGCGGGAGGGCCCGCCAGGAGCATCACCGTGTCATTCGCCCCCCTCGGGCTCGCGCCCGAGCTTCTCCGTGCCGTGGCCGACGAAGGCTACGTCGTCCCGACCCCGGTCCAGGCCGAGTCCATCCCGCTCGTGCTCGACGGGCGTGACGTGCTCGCCGGCGCGCAGACCGGGACCGGCAAGACCGCCGCGTTCGTGCTGCCGATCCTGCAGCGCCTCTCCGAGCGACGGCCCGCCGCGACGCGGCCGGCCGGCTCCGGGGCGCCCCACGGATCGTCGACCCGGGCGGGGCGCGGCGCGGCCCATCCCCCGGTCCGCTGCCTCATCCTCGCCCCGACGCGCGAGCTCGCGATCCAGGTCGAGGAGAGCGTCCGGACGTACGGCCGTCATCGCCCCATCCGCTCCACGGTCATCTACGGCGGCGTCGGCTACGACGCCCAGGTCCGGGCCCTGCGAGCGGGTCCGGAGATCGTGGTCGCCACGCCCGGACGGCTGCTCGACCATGTCGGGCAGCGGACGATCGACCTCGGGCAGGTCGAGATCCTCGTCCTCGACGAGGCGGACCGGATGCTCGACATGGGCTTCATCCGGGACATCCGCCGGGTCCTCGAGCTCCTCCCGGTCCGCCGCCAGACGCTGCTCTTCAGCGCGACCTTCTCGACCGAGATCCGGCGCCTCGCGGACGGGATCCTCGATCGACCCGTGCACGTCCAGGTGACGCCACGGAACACGACCGTCGAGCTCGTCCGGCAGGTCGTCTACCCGGTGGACCGCGAGCGCAAGCGCGAGCTCCTCAGCCACCTGATCCGGAGCGGCCGGATCGACCAGGCGCTCGTGTTCACCCGCACGAAGCACGGCGCCAACCGGCTCGCCGAGCAGCTCGTCCGGGACGGGATCGCGGCGGCCGCGATCCACGGCAACCGGAGCCAGTCGCAGCGCGTCCGGGCGCTGGCCGACTTCAAGGCGGGCCGGGTGGCGATCCTCGTCGCGACCGACATCGCGGCGCGCGGGATCGACATCGACTCGTTGCCCCACGTCGTCAACTTCGAGCTGCCGATGGCGCCCGAGGACTACGTCCATCGGATCGGCCGGACCGCCCGGGCCGGTCTCGACGGCGACGCGATCTCGCTCGTCTGCGTCGACGAGTCGAAGCTGCTCTGGCAGATCGAATCCCTCCTGCGGACGACGATCGCGGTCGAGGTGGTCGAGGGCTTCGAGCCCGACCGATCGATCCGGCCCCAGCCGATCCTCCTGCGCCAGGGCGCCGGCCGACCGCCGCAACCTTCCCGGGGTCATGCGCCGCGGCTGGGTCGCGGTCCTGCGCCACAGCGGCCCAACCGCCCGGCCTTCCGGCGCGCGCCCGAGGCCGGTCGTCATGCGCAGCCGGCGGCGTACCGCCAGCCGGCCGGTCCGCGGCACCAGCTTGCCGACGACCGCTGGAGGCACGCCGGGCCACGGGACGACCGCGGTCCCGGCCGGTCGGCGCAGCGCCCCGGCCCATCGTCGCGGCCGGCGGGTCAGCGGCCGGCGGGTCAGCGGCCGGCGGGCCCACGTCCGACCGGCCAGCGGCCGCCGGTGGCCCTGCCGGGCGAGCGGCTGGCCCGCCACGGCGGACGATCGGGTGAGGATCTCGGCGAGGGCTGACGGCGCATCATCGGCGGATGTCCCGGTTCTGGACCGCCGCCTGGCCCCGCCTCTATCGCCTCCTCCGGCTCATGGAGCCGCTGATCCGCGGCCTGACCCGGCGGTTCGGCCTGGGCGACACCGTCGAGGTGACCATCCGCCGCCGGAGGAGCGGAGCCGCGCGCCCGGTGCTGCTCGGCCTGCTCCGCGTCCGCGGTGACTGGTACATCGGCCATCCGAACGGCGAGTGCGGCTGGACGCGCGATCTCGACGCGGCCGGCGGCCAGGCGTCGGTCGCCGCGGCGTGGCTCGGACCGACGCTTGTCCAGGCGATCCTGCTGCCGCCCGGTGACGAACGCTCGGAGGTCGTCGCGGCCACCTACCGCCAGCACCCGTTCCCGGGCACGGTGCTGTACTGGCTCGCGCGGCGCCATGTGCGCGCCGTCGGGCGGTACTACCGGTTGGAAGTCGTCCCGCCGGCGGAGGCCGGCGCGTCGCTCAGCGGCGGTGGTACCGCTCCAGGAGCGCGCTGACCGCGTCGCGCGCCTCGCGCCACTCCGCCTGGTCGCCGACCACGGAGCTCGCCGCCGAGCCCCAGCGCGCCAGCTGGGTCATCGCGTTGACGACCGCGTCGTGCTGGAACGTCCGGCGTCGCCCGCCGTCGAGCGCGCCCGTCACGAAGTAGCGCCGGACGAGGTCGAACGGCGCGTACCAGCGGCCGACCCGGATCCGGTCGCCCTCGCGGAGCGACTCGAGCCAGGCGTCGTCGCCGACCGGGTGGCGGTCGTGCTCGGCGATGTGCTCGGCGATCGCGACCCGCCGGCCGCTGCCGGTGAGCGACGGGAGGAGGCCGTCGTCGGGGACGGTCGTGTAGCAGACGGGGCAGGTCGGCAGCTCGGCATCCGCCCGGGGCGCCTCGCCGAACGGGATCCCGCAGCGGCCGCAGATCGTCGCGCCGGGCCGGCTGGGCCCGCGTCCGCATTGACGGCAGGTCAGCGGCGCCGGCGTCGGACCCGGATCGCGGCGGGTGATCAGCACGGGAAGGAGGCCTCGGCGGGAGCCGGCAGGAGCACGGCGCTGGGGGTCGGAGACGGGGCGAGCGGCGGCATCGTCAGGACCGTAGCCGCCGCCCCGCGGCGGCGGCATCCCCCGTTCGGGGGTCCGCGTCCGGCCGTTCGTCCGGTCGCCCGCTGGTCGAGCCGGCGGAGGACGTCGAGCCAGCCGTCGCGTCGCTCGGCGCCGGCGTCGATGGGGCACCATTGACGCATGGCCCGACGCTGGAACGGCTGGGGTGACGAGGCGGTCAAGCCGACCGTCCCACGCGAGGCGGTCGCCCACCTCGAGGGTCTCGTCGGTCCTGGCCGTCCCACCCCGAACGCCCTCCTCGCGGACGTGGCGGGGACGGTTCCCGCCGGCCGCCTGCCCGCCCATCCGCTGGTCTCGGCGGAGGCGGAGGACCGGGTCCGCCATGCCCGTGGCCAGAGCCTCGGCGACTGGGTGGCCCTGCGGAGCGGCCAGCTCGGGCGCGTCCCCGACGGGATCGCCCGGCCGACGACGCCCGAGGAGGTCCGCGGGCTGCTGGGCTACGCCCGGGCCATCGGAGCGCGGGTCGTCCCGTACGGCGGCGGCACGAACGTCGTCGGCGGCCTGTCGCCGGCGGACCTTGGGCCGCCGGCCGGCGGCGACCCTCCGGTGCTCGTCGTCGACCTCGAGCGGATGGCCGCGTTGCACGAGCTGGACGAGACGAGCGGGCTCGCGTCGTTCGGGGCCGGGGTCACCGGACCGGCGCTCGAGGCCGCGCTCCGGGCGCGCGGCCGGATGCTGGGTCACGAGCCGCAGTCGTGGGAGTACTCGACGCTCGGCGGCTGGGTCGTCACCCGCTCGTCCGGCCAGCGCTCGCTCGGGTTCGGGCGGATCGAGGCGCTCTTCGCCGGCGGCCGGCTGGAGTCGCCGGCCGGAACGCTCGAGCTGCCGACCAACCCGGCGTCGGCGGCCGGTCCCGACCTGCGCCAGCTCGTGCTCGGCTCCGAGGGCCGCCTCGGGATCCTCGTCGAGGCGACGGTCCGCTCGGTCCCCGTCCCCGACTACGAGCGCACGAACGCGCTGTTCATCCCCGACTGGGAGCGCGGGCTCGCGGCGGTCCGCGAGCTGAGCGGCGCCCGGCTGCCGCTGTCGATGGTCCGCCTGTCGACGCCGGCCGAGACGCAGATCACGCTCGCGCTCGCCGGCCAGCGGCGGCGCCTCGGCCTGGCGATGCGCTGGATCCGGCGGCGCGGTGCGGGCGCCGATCCGTGCCTCCTGCTGGTCGGGCTGGCGGGGCGGACGCGGCTCGCCGAAGCGACCAGCGGCGAGGCGACGAAGATCCTGCGCAAGCACGGCGCGGTCACCGCCCCGGCCGCCTTCGGTCACGGCTGGGATGCCAGCCGGTTCCGCCAGCCCTACCTGCGCAACGCGCTGTGGGACGCGGGCTACGCCGTCGACACGCTGGAGACCGCGATCGACTGGAGCCGCGCCCCGGGCCTCGCCGCGGCGCTCGTCCAGACGCTCGACGCCGGGCTCGAGGGCGAGAACGAGCGAGTCCATGCGTTCGCCCACCTGTCGCACGTCTACTCGTCGGGGACCGGGATCTACGTGACCTACGTGTTCCGCCAGTCGCCTCGGCCGGAGGGCACCCACCGGCGCTGGCTGGCGCTCAAGACGGCGGCGAGCCGCGTGATCGTCGAGCACGGCGGCACGATCAGCCACCAGCACGGCGTCGGGCGGGACCACGTGGCCTACCTCGGGGTCGAGAAGGGCGAGCTCGGGATGGCGGCCCTCCGCGACGTGGCCGCCCGGTTCGATCCCGATGGGCTGATGGACCCCGACGTGCTGCTCGGCCGCCCGGCCGAGGACGCGCCGGCGTCGTGAGCGGCGCCGCCGACCACGTCCTCGCGATCGACTGCGGGACGCAGAGCCTCCGCGCGGCGGTCGTCGATCCGCGCGGCGCGATCGTCGCCGTCGCCCGGGTCCGCTACGAGCCCTACTCGTCTCCCCAGCCGGGCTGGGCGGAGCAGGATGCCGAGGTCTGGTGGCGCGCCCTCGGCGAGGCGTGCCGCCGCGTCCTGGCCGACCCGGCGGCGCGTCGCGACGCGGTCGCCGGGGTCGCCCTCACCGCCCAGCGCGCGTCGATCGTCGTCGTCGACGCGAAGGGCGATCCGCTGCGTCCGGCGATCGTCTGGCTCGACCAGCGCCGGACCGAGGGCCTGCCGCCGATCGGCGGCGCGAAGGGACTCGCGTTCCGGGCGCTCGGCGTCCGCGAGACCGTGGCGGCGTTCCAGGCCGACGCCGAGGTCAACTGGATCCGCCGCTTCGAGCCCGAGACGTGGGCCCGGACCGCCGGCTACCTGTTCACCTCGGGCTTCCTCACCCGCCGGCTCGTGGGCCGGGCGGTCGACTCGGTCGGGGCGCAGGTCGGCTACGTGCCGTTCGACGCGCGGCGTCTCGCCTGGGCGGCGGCGGGGGACTGGAAGTGGCAGGTCGCTCCGGTCGACCGGGCGATGCTGCCCGAGCTCGTCCCGCCCGCGGGACGCCTCGGCGAGATCACGACCTCGGCGGCGGAGGCCACCGGGATCCCGGCCGGCCTGCCGCTGATCGCGGCCGGAGCGGACAAGGCCTGCGAGGTCCTCGGGGTGGGCGCGCTCGCGTCGTCGATCGGAGCGCTGTCGTACGGGACGACCGCGACGCTCAACACGACCCAGACGCGCTACGTCGAGGCGATCCCGCTCGTGCCGCCCTATCCGGCCGCCGTGCCCGGCGCCTGGAGCCTCGAGATCCAGGTCATGCGCGGGTACTGGATGGTCGAGTGGTTCAAGCGCGAGTTCGGCGACCGCGAGGTGGCGCTGGCGAGCGACCGCGGGGTCGAGCCCGAGGTCCTGTTCGACGACCTCGTCCGCGCCGTCCCGCCCGGCTCGATGGGCCTCACCCTCCAGCCGTACTGGTCGCCGGGGGTCCGGATCCCCGGACCGGAGGCCAAGGGCGCGATCATCGGCTGGGGCGACGTCCACACCCGGGCCCACCTCTACCGGGCGATCCTCGAGGGTCTCGCCTACGCGCTGCGCGAGGGCGCCGAGCGGACGGAGCGCCGGACGAAGACGCGCCTCACCGAGCTGCGCGTGTCCGGGGGCGGATCACAGAGCCCCGCGGCGGTCCAGCTCACGGCCGACGTCTTCGGCCTGCCGACGGGCCGGCCGCACACGTCCGAGACGTCGGCGCTCGGGGCGGCGATCGATGCCGCCGTTGGGCTCGGGATCCATCCGTCGTTCGAGGCCGCGGTCGCGGAGATGACCCGGCTCGCCGAGGTGCGCGATCCGGACCCGGCGATCCACGCCCTGTACGACGAGCTGTACCGAGAGGTCTATCGCCGGATGTACCCGGCGCTCCGACCGCTCTACGCGTCGATCCGCCGGATCACCGGCTATCCGCCGCCGGTCTGAGCGGCGGCCGGCGCAGGCTCGGCGGCGGGCTCGGCGGCCGGCGCGGGTTCGGCGGCGGGCTCGACGGCTGGCGCAGCGTGGCCCGGCTCGGTCCCGCCGGGGACGTAGGTGTCCTGGACGATCACCGACTCGGCGCCCGGGAAGAAGAACCCGAGCTCGAGGTCGCTCTCGACCCGCTCCACGACGTAGCGGTTGACCCAGGCCAGGCCGTGCTCGATCGAGCCGCCGTCGGGGTTGCTCGCCAGGGCGAGCTCGACGTGGTCGAGCAGGACGAACGAGCCGGTCGGGCGGGCGAGCGCGCGGGCGGGATCGAAGCCCGGCATCGTCGGCATCCGCCCGGTCACCAGGTACGGCCCGGCGATCAGGCGGACGTCGTGCCAGGCCGGATGGACGATGACCGGGGTGTCGGCCGGCGCGACGACGACGAACAGGTCGTCGGTCGCGAGCGGGATGCCGCCGGGCGGGTCGGCGACGGGCACGGAGCCGTCGAGCGGGGCGAGATGGCCCGATGTCACGTGGACCTCGCGCTCGACCTCGATGATGTCGCCGAGACGGGCTTCGCCGTCGACGACTCCCCGCCGAACCCCCTCTGACGTATAAGCCTCGAACCGGATCGGCACTTCCCACTCCCGGGCGTGGCGCCACGCTCCCACGGATGGGGGATCGGGACCAGACCCCCGCCGTACCAGGCTCGGCGATCCGTTGGTACCCGGGTCGCAGGCGTCAATACGGCGGCCACGGGACGGCCGGCCAGTCGGGCGACGGCATCGGGAAGCGGGCCGAGTCGAGGAGCGCGTCGAGCCGCGCCCGGGTCGCCCCGACCTCGGCCGGGTCGAGCAGCTCCCCGAGCGCGCTGCCGAGCGCAGCGTCGAGCGCCGAGCGGAGCCGGCCGAGGACGTCGAGCTCGGGCGGCTCGATCCGGTCGTCGCGCCACGCCCAGAGGACCGTCCGGAGCTTCGGATCGGTCGAGAAGCAGACGCCATGGTCGACGCCGTAGAGATGGACGTCGGGCCCGTCGCGGACCGGGACGATATGGCCGCCCTTCCGATCGGTGTTGTTGAGGACCGCGTCGAGCAGGGCCATCGGCCGGAGCCGCGGGTCGGCGGCCTCGACGAGCTCCCAGGCGTCGGTCGCCGCGTCCTCGTCGAGCCACAGCTGGACCATGCCCGGTCCGGCCGGCCCATCGCGCAGGACGGTCGGCGGGACGATCCCCCAGCCGGTCGCCTCCGAGGCGAGGTAGGCCGCCACCTCGCGATGGGCGAGCGTCCCGTCGGGGAAGTCCCACAACGGGCGCTCGAACGCGATCGGCTTGTAGACGACCGCCGCGAGCGATCGTCCCGGCTCAGCTGCCGCGCCGCCGCGCAGCTGCTCGAGGAGCCCGCCCGCTGCGCCGAGCACCGCGTCCGCCTCGCCGTCGCGGGTCGCGGCCGTGACGATCCCGACGAGTGCGTCGTTCGAGGAGACGGTCAGCCGGCCCCGCACCTCGAGCTCCCCGTCGCGGAGGAGCCGGAGCGCGTCCACGGCTAGTTCAGGTAGGCGTTCGGTCGGACGCAGATGTGACCCTGGGGGTCGAGCGGCTCGCCGCACCGCGGGCAGAGCGGGCGACCGGCGGCGACCACGCGAGTCGCGCGGGCGACGAACGCGCGGGCGGTCGGTCCGTCGATCCGGATCCGCACGAGATCCGGCCCGTCCAGGGCGGACCGCTCCTCGCTGGTCGTGTCGGCCGCGTCGTCGTCGGCGTCCTCCTCGGCGAGGGCCGCCGCCTCGATGACCACGCGATCGTCGTCGCCGTCCCAGGCGAGCGCCATCTCGCCGACCCGGAACGCTTCGACGAGCGGCTCGCCGAGCGGTCCGTCGTCGGCAGTCGCCGGGTCGGCCTCGGCCGGGATGCTCTCGATCCCGCGGTCGGCCAGGATGTCGAGCAGCGCGTCGAGCTGCTGGGCGAGGACCGCGACCTGGGTCTTCTCGAGCACGACCGAGACCACGTCGCCACCCTTGCGCGCCTGGAGGAAGAACGTGCGGCTGCCGGGCTCGCCGATCGTGCCGGCGACGAACCGGTCCGGGGCATCGAAGGTGTAGACGCGACGGGACATGGCCTGACTCTACGACATCTGGCCGGGACGGCCCTGGCGGGTGCTGCTCGAACCCGAGCGCCGCCCCGGTACCCTCTTCTTCGTCGCCAGCAGGTCGGTCGGATCGCCGCCGGCGTCGTTGACCCGGAGGACGGTGGCGCCACCCGGGCCGTAGCGGATGACGCTCAGCGACGCCGGGCCTACGACCAGCCGGAGATAGCCGGCGAAGGCGAGGCCGAGGGCATCGGCGAGGACCGCCCGGATCGGGTCGGCGTGGCTGGCGACGAGGTACGTCGCGTCGGGGCCGAGGCGCTCGTTCCAGTCGCGGACGGCGGCCACCGAGCGGGCGCCCATCTCGTGGAGCGCCTCGCCGCCCGGGAACCGGAACGACGACGGATCGCGATGGATCGTCTTCCAGAGCGGGTCGCGCTGGAGCTCCTTGAACGTCCGGCCGGTCCAGTCCCCGTAACGAACGTCGGCCAGCCGCTCGTCGAGCTCGAACCGCGGCGCCGGGTCCCGGTCGGCGGCCACGAGCTCAGCGGTCTGCCGGCAGCGCTCGAGCGGCGAGCTGACGATCGCATCGAGGGCAACCGAACGGAGGCGCGCTGCGAGGGCCGTGGCCTGGGCCCGGCCGGTGTCGTCGAGCGGGACGCCCGGCGTCCAGCCGAGGAGCGTCGAGCTGGTGAGCGCGGTGAGACCGTGGCGGACGAGGAGGACGGTGGTCACGGGCGGCCATCATAGTGCGCGCGGCGGTGGTGAACGCGAGGCGGTATGGTCGGCGCGTGAACGGGTGGCGGGCGCACTGGCTGCTCCCGGTGGCGATCGCGGCGGTCCTCGTCGCGGGCTGCGACGGTGCGACGGCCGGCCCGGCCTCGGCGGGCCCGGCCGCCAGTGGGAGCGCCGGCGCGGGCACGACCCCGGCGAGCGGCGCGAGTGCGGGCGCGACCCTGGCGAGCGGCCCGGAATCGGGGTTCCGGCCGACCGGGCCGATCGAGACGGCGCGGGTCGTCCGGGTCGTCGACGGGGACACGATCATCGTCCACATCGGCGGTCGCGACGAGCGCCTCCGCTACATCGGGATGGACACGCCCGAGACGGTCAAGCCGGACACGCCCGTCCAGTGGATGGGCCCCGAGGCAAGCCGGGCGAACGCCGGCCTCGTCGCCGGGCGATCGGTCGTCCTGGAGAAGGACGTCTCGGAGACCGACCGCTACGGACGGCTCCTGCGCTACGTCTGGCTCGACGACGGCGGCCGCTGGACGCTGGTCGACCTCGAGCTCGTCGCCCAGGGCTTCGCCCAGGTCGAGACCGATCCGCCGGACGTGAAGTACGCCGACCGGTTCGTCGCCGCCGAACGAGCCGCCCGGGCCGCCGGGCTCGGGCTGTGGGGCCCCGGGCCGTCGGCCGCTCCGTAGCCTCGGGCCCTGCCCGCCGCGGGCACCGTATGATCGGCCCGATGATGGGTCTTCGGTCGGTGCCCCGTCGGAGAGCGCTCCGGCGGCTGGGTGCCGCCGGCCTCGCGGGCCTGCTCGTTGGTCTCGTCGCCGCGCCGGTGCTCGCCCACGAGGAGCGCGACGTCGGCGACTACTCGCTCGACGTCGGCTTCATCGCGGAACCGGTGTACGTCGGAGAGCGGAGCGGCCTCGAGCTCCATGTCACCAAGGCCGGCCAGCCGGTCCCGGGTCTCGCCCAGACGGTCAAGGCCGAAGTCATCTTCGGATCGGACACCCGCGACCTCCCGCTGACCGAGCGCGTGGACGAGCCGGGCTGGTACGAATCGGTGTTCATCCCGACCGCCGCCGGGAAGTACACGTTCCACCTCACCGGGACGATCGAAGGCACCGACCTGGACGAGTCGTTCACGTCGAGCCCGGCCGGGTTCGACGAAGTCCAGGAGGCGACGGCCGGGGAGTTCCCGTCGACGCTGCCGACCGTGGCGGAGCTCACTGGGGCCGCCGCCAGGGACGCCGATGCGGCCAACCAGGTCAGGCTGGCGCTGCTGCTCGGCGGCGCCGGCCTCGTCATCGGGCTGCTCGCGCTCGGCATCGCTCTCGCCGGTCGGCGACGGCCGGCCGGCTGACCTCCTCGGGGCGAGCGCCGCGAGGATCGTCCTCGGGCTCGCCGCCCTCGTCATCGGCGGGCGACGATGACCCGCGCGGTCAGACCCGGCGGTAGGCGCGAACGGCGAGCGGGACGAAGACCACCAGGATGAGCGCGATCCAGAACAGCGGCGGGAGGATCGTGTCGAGGGTGGCCGTCCCGGTCAGCAGCGTCCGGCAGGCGTTGACGGTCACCGTCACCGGGTTGATCTCGGCGATCGGCTGGAGCCAGGACGGGAACGTCGCGACCGGCACGAAGGCGCTCGACACGAACGTCAGCGGGAAGATCCAGATGAACCCGGCGGCCTGGACCGACTCGGTGTCCTTGACCAGCAGGCCGATGAGCGCCGAGATCCAGCTGAACGCGTAGCCGAACAGGATCACGAGCACCAGGAGCAGCAGGTAGGCGGGCAGGCCGCCGCTCAACGGCTCGAAGCCGACCAGGACGCCGACCACGGTCATGAGCAGGACGACGAAGGCGTTCCGGATCAGGTCCGCGAAGGTCCGCCCGGCGAGCACCGCCGAGCGCGCCATCGGCAGCGACCGGAAGCGGTCGATCATCCCGCGGCCGAGGTCCTCGGCGAGGCCGACCCCGGTCGCGGTCGCCCCGAAGACGGCGGTCTGGACGAAGATCCCGGGCATCAGGAAGTTGACGTAGTTCCCGCCGGGGACCGAGGCCGAGATTGCGCCGCCGAACACGAACACGAACAGGAGCACGAACATCACCGGCTGGATCGTCGAGAACACGAGCAGCTGCGGGATGCGGACGTACTGCAGCAGGTTCCGCCAGGTGACCGCGGCCGAGTCGGCGAACGTCCAGTAGAGCGGTGCCCGCCGCGGCCGCGACGCGACGGGCCGGGTCGTCGCGCTCACGCCGGGGTCCCCCCGGGCCGCGGACCGCGGCGGTCGATCGGCCGGCCGGCGGGGCCCACCGGTCCGCCGGGCTCGGCGCCGTTCCCGGGCTCGCCGCCGCCCTCGGCGTGGTGGCCGGTCAGGGTCAGGAAGACGTCGTCGAGGGTGGGCCGGTGGAGGCTCAGCTCGCTGACCGCCAGCCCGGCGCCGTCGAGCCGGCGGACCGCCTCGGCGAGGATCGACGCACCGCCCTCGACCGGGAGGCGGATCGCGTGCGCCTCGTGGTCGAGGATCGGCTCGGCCGAGGCGAGGTCGCGCAGCAGCGCGAGGACCCGGTCGAGGTCCCCGGCCCGGTCGGCGACCTTCGTCAGGCCGATTTCGACGACCTCGCCGCCGATCATCGACTTGAGCTCGTCCTGGGTCCCCTCGGCGATGACCCTGCCGAGGTCGATGACCGCGATCTTGTCGGCCAGCCGGTCGGCCTCCTCGAGGTACTGGGTCGTGAGCAGGATCGTCGTCCCCTCGGCGACGAGACCGGCGATGACATCCCACAGGGCGATCCGGCTGCGCGGGTCGAGGCCGGTCGTCGGCTCGTCGAGGAACAGGACCCGCGGGTGGCCGACCAGGCTCGCGGCGAGGTCGAGCCGGCGCTTCATCCCACCCGAGTACGTCCGGGCCGGTCGGTCGGCGGCCTCGCTCAGCTCGAACCGCTCGAGGAGGTCGGCGGCCCGGATCCGCACCTCGGCGACGTCCATGTGGTAGAGCCGGCCGACGAGGACGAGGTTCTCGCGCCCGGTGAGGTTGCCGTCGATCGCGGCGAACTGGCCGGTCAGGCCGATCACGCCGCGCAGCGCGCTCGACTCGCGGATCACGTCGTAGCCGGCGACCGTCGCCCGGCCGCCGTCCGGCGACAGGAGCGTGGTCAGGATCCGGACCGCGGTCGTCTTCCCGGCGCCGTTCGGGCCGAGCAGCCCGAGCACCGTCCCCTCCTCGACACTGAGGTCGATCCCGGCGAGCGCGTGGACCGAGCCGTACGACTTCGTGAGACCGATGGCTTCGATGGCGAGGGGCATGGAACCTCCGTCTGGGCCCGGACCGGGGGGAGGGGCATGGTACCAGCCGACCCGGATCCGGGGCTCGTCGGGGTTGCAGGCGGGTCGGTCCGGGTACGCTTGGGCGATGACCGACCGAGCCTTCGCCCGACCCGGCAGCGAGGCGCCCTGGCAGCCATCGGCGGCGGACCTGGCCGATGCCCGGCTCGCCCGGTTCGTGCGCTCGGCCCTTGCCGCGGAGCGCGGCTCCCCGGCCGGGGGCGACCGGGACATCGACGGCCTCGAGCGGGTCCAGGCGCGAGCCGTCGCGGATCCGGGCTGGTTCTGGGGCGCCGCGGCCGACGACCTGGCGATCGCCTGGCAGCGCCGGCCGACCGCGACGCTCGACCTGGCCGGCGGACCCGCCCGCGCCCGCTGGTGGTCGGGCGGCGCGTTCAACCACGCCGTCGCGGCGACGGAGCCGTGGGCGGCCACGCGACCCGATGACGCGGCGCTGGACTGGGAGGGCGAGGACGGGGTCGTCCGGCGGTACACCTGGGCCGAGCTCGACCGGGCGGTCCGGGTCGCCGCCCGTCACCTGGCGGAGCTCGGGGTGGGGCAGGGATCCCGGGTCGGGATCCTCCTGCCGATGCTGCCCGAGACGGCGATCGCGGTCCTCGCCCTCGGCCGGCTCCGGGCGATCTTCACGCCGATCTTCAGCGGCTACGCGGCCCCGGCGATCGCCGCCCGGCTGGTTGCGTTCGAGGCGACCCACCTGATCACCGCCGACGGCTTCCTGCGGCGCGGGACGATCGTTCCGCTGAAGTCGGTCGCCGACGAGGCGGTCGACGACGCTCCCGGCGTCCGCACGGTCGTCGTCGTGCGCCGGCTCGGCCGGGCGGTGCTCGCCACGGAGGACCGGCCCGGGCGCGACCTCGACTGGGCGGCTGGGGCGTCGGACGCACCGCTCGATCGTGCCGAGGCCGCCGGCGACGCCGCGCCGGTCCCGCCGACCGACCCCGAGGCGCCGTACATGGTGATCTACACCTCGGGCACCACCGGCCAGCCGAAGGGCACGGTCCACGTCCACGGCGGCTTCCCGATCAAGGCGGCGCAGGACCTGGCCCACACCTTCGACCTGCGCGCGGGGGACGCGCTGTGCTGGTTCACCGACCTCGGCTGGATGATGGGACCGTGGGCGATCAGCGGATCGCTCCTGCTCGGATCCCGGCTGGTCATGTACGAGGGCGCGCCGGACTGGCCCGACGCGGGTCGCCTGTGGTCCCTCGTCGCGCGACATCGGATCACCCACTTCGGCGTGAGCCCGACGCTCATCCGCGCGCTCCGGGTCCACGGCGAGGCGCCCGTCCGCGACCACGACCTCGGCTCGCTCCGGGTCATCGGGTCGACCGGCGAGCCCTGGAACCCCGACCCATGGCGCTGGTGCTTCGACGTCGTCGGCGGCGGCCGGCTGCCGATCGTCAACTACTCGGGCGGGACGGAGATCGGCGGCGGGATCGTCGGCTGCTCGCTCCTCCGGCCGATCCGCCCGACGAGCTTCAACGGCCCGTGCATCGGGATGGCCGCCGACATCGTCGACCCGGCCGGGCAGTCCATCCGCGGGACGGTCGGCGAGCTCGCGCTCCGCGCGCCGTGGCCGGGCATGACCCGTGGCTTCTGGGGCGAGCCCGGGGACGAGCGCTACCTCGAAACCTACTGGAGCCGGCTGGCCGGAATATGGATCCACGGCGACTGGGCGGCGACGGACGCGGACGGCTTCTGGTACATCCACGGCCGATCCGACGACACGCTCAAGGTCGCCGGCAAGCGGGTCGGCCCGGCGGAGGTCGAGGCCTGCGCCGTCGGCCATCCGGCGGTCGCTGCCGCGGCCGCCATCGGGGTCCCCGACGAGCTCAAGGGCGAGGCGATCGTCGTCCTGTGCGTGCCCCGGCCGGGCACGGCCTGGGACGAAACGATCGCGCGCGAGGTCGCCCAGCTCGTCGTCCACGACCTGGGCAAGCCGGTCCGCCCCAAGACCGTCGTGGCGGTGCCCGACCTGCCACGGACCCGGAGCGGCAAGGTCATGCGCCGGGTCGCCCGCGCGGCCTGGCTCGGCCTCGACCCGGGCGACACGTCCGCCCTCGAGAACCCCGCATCGGTGGCGGCGATCGCCGCGGCCGGGCGCCCCGGCTGAGCCTTCGGCGGCCCCGGGTGGCGGTCGCCCCGACGAGGGCTCGTATACCCAGCACTTCGATCGCGCACAGCCCGTCCTGCGGACCGTCCGGTTCAGCCCTTGACGGGCGCGTGGGGACTGATCCTCCGATTGAAGGGATAGCAGCGTGACACCCGGCTCGTAGCAGGCACGGACCGGGTGTCGCCAGGGTTCCTCGAGCCTACGGCCCGTACAGCCAGTCGGTGAACCCGATCGCCCGGCCGATGCCGGACGCTGCCGTGGGCAGGCTGAGCCCGTACCGCCGATTGAGCAGCCACGGCATCTGCCGGGCGGGCAGCGTCCCGTTCCAACCGGTCCCGCCCGAGGCGCCACTCCGGGTCACGATCCCGGCCATCCGCTTCAGGGCGCTGGACGACCATGTCCAGGCCGTCGTGTTGCCCGCCCGATACAGCAGCTCGACCTGGAGGCCGAGGCCCTGGATCGCATCGAGCTGGTACGGGATTCCGGGATCGGCGGGCGGCCATCGCAGCGAGCCGCCGCGACTGATGTCCGAGATCACGGCGCCGTCGACGTTGATGCCGCTCTTGACGCAGGCCGGGTTCACCGGCGTATAGGTCGTAACGCTCCCGGAGCACGACCAGGACAGCTTCTCCGAGCTAAGGTTCTGATTGAACCCGGCATAGGCCGTTCGGTCGCCGAGGAAGCCCTCGGTGACCTTCATCGCGGCCGCCAGGTCGGTTGCGTCTCCGAGGTAGCGATCCGCCGCGATGCGGGCGGCGCCGGCGTAGGCGCCCCAGTTGTTCGGCGAGTTCTCGTGCGTGTACTTGATCGACGTCCAGATCGAGTGCCCGCCGATGTTCTTCGTCCGGATCGCCGACAGCCAGGTGGCGAAGGCCGGTCCGGAGGCCGACGTGCGGAGCCCCGACAGGTCGGCCGCGAGCACGTAGGCGGTCAGCTGCCGGCCGAGCGCCAGCACGGCGTTCGAGCAGCCGACGACCTGGGTTGGCAGCGCCTTCATGATCGCGGCCTGGGCCTTCGTCGCGTACGAGGCGATCCCGGTCCGGGCGTAGACGAGCGCCGCGGCAAGCGTCTGGAGGTGGTGGTTCGCGTTCTGGTTGCACAGGTTCGGCGTGCTGAAGGTGCCGTCCGCGACCGCCTTGAGGGCCGTCCACGCCGAGCCGGTCATCGGCCGGGCCAGGAGTTCGGCCTTCGGCATCAGGAGGTAGTCGCCGGTTGCCCCGCTAGCGGGTTGGACGGACCACGGGCTGAGTACCGCCACAACGGCGAGCAGGGCCACCGCGATCCAAGCCGCCGTGCGCACGCGCCGGCGAGGCCGAGGAGCGGCCGGGTTTGAGTGGGGACCCGTGGCGGGAC
Organism: uncultured Chloroflexia bacterium; assembly: GCA_963813705.1. Classification (GTDB taxonomy): domain Bacteria; phylum Chloroflexota; class Limnocylindria; order Limnocylindrales; family CSP1-4; genus Chersky-267. The sequence continues at coordinate 714,017 of CAWFAH010000010.1, read as the reverse complement.
CCACAAGGGTGGGGGTCGCGAGGTCGCGAGACGCCCGTTGGGCGCCGATGGCTACCGCCGACATGATGCTCCTTCCTACCTGGACGCCGCCTGGGGACGGCGAACGAAGGCACCGCCTCGCGTCGCAGGGGGCGACCTGGTGGATGGCGCGAGGACGACGCTGGGGGATCCGCGGAAAGACCGCGGTTGGGGACGCTCCCGGACGTCCCGGCCGGTCGTAGTGTGCCCCCATCCGCGATCGCCTGCAGGCGACGGCATCATCGGACCGGGATCCGAACGGGTCGCTCGACCTGGACGTGGCCGGCATCGCCGCGTCTTGTTGGGCTGACGAACCGCCCTTGACCGGCCCGGCCGGTCGGCGCAGCGTTGCGGGGTCGACTCCAGCGCTCGAGCAGCAGCGAGGGTGACGTGGCCGGCAGCAAGCCAAAGCAGGCGGAACGGAACGCGGGGGCCTTCTACAGCCCCGACGGCATCGGGATGATCCCGATCCCGATGCGCACCCTGAGCGACGAGTACGAAGACCTCCCGGTCGACCCACCGGACGATCACGAGCCGGAGCCGGAACCGCCGGGCCTGGTCCAGCGGATCCTCGAGCGGCTGTCGCGGAAGCCCGACCCCGGCCGCTGACGGCTCGGCGGGCCGATCCCGTCCGGCATTCCGGCGGCCGCGGCTATGATTTGGGGGTGAGGCCGCAGCCGAGGTGAACCCCGCCGAGCGCGGCCTCCGCGGCGCCCCCGGGCACGCGCCCTGGGCGCTCCGGCTGATGTTCCTGGCCATCGGCGCCTGGACCGCCTCGATCGCCCCGTTCGTGTCGGTCATCCTCCAGGCGCACGGTCTGAGCACGGTCGAGATCGGCGCCCTGTCGGCCGTCGCGGCGCTGGCGGCGGCCCTGCTGGTCCCGGCCTGGGGCCACCTCGCCGACGTCGTCGTCGGGCGCACCCTCGCGTTCCGGCTCGCCCTCGGGGTGGCCGCGGCGTCGGCGGTCGCGTTGTTGCTGCCCCTGCCGGCCATGCTGCTCGCGCCGCTGCTCGCGAGCTTCACGATCTACCCGCCCCTGTTCCTCGCCCTCGGCGACGCCCTGGCGATCGGCTCGCTCCGCGCCCCGGAGCGGCAGTACGGAGCCGTGCGCGCGCTCGAGAGCCTGTCGTTCGCCGTCGGCGTCATCGCCGCCGGGCTGCTCTACGACCGGGCCGGGTACGCCGCGGTCCCGATCGTCGCCATCGGCTGGGCGCTCCTGCTCACCGGCCTGCTCGGCCCGGTCGACGACCCGACCCGCGACCCGGCCGTGCGCGAGCGCGCGAGCGGGCACGGTGGCGATGCGCTGAGCGGCCGGTTCGGCTCGATCAGCCGGGCGTTCGCCGTCCAGCCACGCCTGTGGCCGGTGCTGGGCGTCCTGACCGTGGCGTTCATGGGCCTCCAGGGCTCGGTCGTGTTCGTCGGCATCCGGATCGTCGACCTCGGCGGCCAGCCGTCCGACGTCGCGCTGACCTTCGGCATCTCGTCCTTCGCCGAGATCCCGGGCCTGATGCTCGCGGGCTGGGTCGGATCCCGGATCGGGCTGCGCGGGCTGGTCGTCGCCGCCTGCGTGATCTACGGCCTGTGCATCGTGTCGTGGGGCGTCCTGCCGACGCCGGTCGCGATCAATGCGACCCGCCTGCTGACCGGGGTCTCCTACGGGGCCCTCTTCGCGGCCCGGGTGCTCGTCATCGCCCGGCTCCTGCCGTCCGAGCTCCAGGCGACCGGCCAGACGATGATCGGGGCTGCCACCTCGGGCCTCGGCACGGCGCTCGGGGCGATCCTCGGCGGGATCGTCTATGCCGTCTTCGGGCCGACGGCGTACTTCGCCGCCGCCGGCGCGATGGCGATCGGCGGGGGGATCGGCGCCTGGTTCGTCCTCCACGGTCCGGTCGGCGGCCGGCTCCGGGCGGCGGAGACGCTCGAAGTGGCGGTCGCCTGACGGCGCCGCGCTCCGCGGCCCACTCAGCCGCTGACCGGCACGACCAGGGACACCGTCAGGCCATCGGCGACCGACCCGGTCACCGTCCCGAGCTCGTGGATGCCGCCGTCGTCGCCGAACACCATGTCGGACGCCAGGCTGACCTGGCCGAGGTTCGTCACGCTCTGCGCGTAGCCGTCGGTCGCGTAGACGGTGTCGCAGGCGTCCTTGGGCAGCGCGATCTGCGACGTCGCGACCTTGTTCGCCTCGTCGCTCGCCATGGCGAGGCTCGGGTAGACCTCGAAATGGATGTGCGGCCAGCGCCCCGAGTAGCACGCCGGGAAGATGCTCTGGAAGGTGACCAGGCCGTTCGCGTCGGCGGCCTGCACGCCACGCAGGTAGTTCTCGTTCGCCGCCGCCTGCGAGTAGAGCGAGTAGTTGCCGTCGCGATCGCAGTGCCACAGGTAGACCGCCGCGCCGGCCAGCGGCTTGCAGCTGGTCGCGTCCTGGATCGCGAGCTTGATCGTGAGCGGGATGCCCTGGGCGACCGTCGTCGACGACCCGAAGCTCGACCGGATGTCCTGGCGGACGACGCCGCTCTGGTTGAGCACGTTCGGTCCGTTCGTCCCGTCGCCGGGGAAGGGTCCGGCGGTCTCCTCGGGGATCACCGCACAGCTCGCTCCCACGGCGGAGGCCGACGCGCCCGCCGTCGCCGACGCCGACGCGGCCGTGCCGGGGGTGCACCCGGCGAGGACGAACAGGCTCGCGCTCACGCCGCCGAAACCGAGCAGCTTGAGGAGCTGGCGCCGATCGAGGGTGGCCAGGTCGTAGACGAGCCCGCGGTCGTGCTCGTCGAGCTCGCCGTGGTCGTCGCTACCGGGCAGGTCAGGGGCGCTGATCATGGCGCTGATCATGGCGCTGTCTCCGTCGGGTCGTGGGTCCGCGCGATGTCTGTCGCGGCTCGGCAGGAGGCTCGCCGACCCCGCCTTGCGGTTCCGTGACGATCCCGCGACGACGATCGTCGCCGATGCCCTGCCTCAGCCATCCCGGGGCCCGCGGCTGCGCCTCCGTGCCGGCGATGCTCGTTAGGCCACCAATGCGCCCGTTTCGTGCACCGGATGAACCGCAGCCGACCGAGCGGTCACCAAAGCCGTCGGCCCGGCTGGATCCGTGCATCCGAAGAACGCCAGACGACGATTCGCGGCCGTACTACCGCGTCGACCGGCCGATGTGTTCATGTCATGAAGACCGGTCCGGGAAGGTGACGCCCCGGACGCCCTGCGAGGCCTAGACCGTCCGCACCGCGTTCGCCTCACGGTCGTCGACCACGATCGAGCAGGTCGGGCAGTACCAGCGGGCCTCGAGCGCGGTCCCGCAGGTTGCGTGGCGGACCGGCTCGTGACCACCCGCGCGACCGACGTGGCGGGCACCCCAGTCGGCGAGCAGCAGCAAGGCGCTCGCCAGGTCGCGGCCCTCGGCGGTGAGCGAGTACTCCATGCGTGGTGGCCGCTGGCTGTACGGCGCCGCCCGGACGATCCCCTCCCGTTCGAGCCGCCGGAGCCGGTCGGACAGGATGTTCGCGGCGATGCCGGGCAGCGCCTCGCTCAGCTCGTTGAACCGGCGCGACCCGTCGAGGAGCACCTCCACGAGGAGCAGGCTCCAGCGATCACCGACGCGATCCAGCGCGATCGCGAGCGAGGTTCCGGGCTCGAGCTCGGAGGGTCCGGCCATTGGGGCCATGGTAGGCCAGGGGATGCGGCGCACGAGGACTTGTCAACCTGCCGAGTGAGTAGTAACTTGCAAGTCACTAGTCTATACGCCGATGCCAGGTGCACCGGCATCCAGCACCGAATCCGGAGTGAGCAACCACATGAGCGCGATCGAGGAACTCCAGGCCGCCATCCAGGGCGTCGCCACGAAGGTCGGACCGGCGGTCGTCGGGATCGGCCGCCACCAGCGCGGCTCCGGCGTCGTCGTCGCCGACGGCCGGGTCCTGACCAACGCCCACAACGTCCGCGGCGAGCAGGTCACCGTGACGTTCGCCGACGGACGTTCGACGGCCGGCCGTTTGGCCGGGATCGACGTGGACGGCGATCTTGCCGTGATCGAGGTCGACACGACCGGCGTCGCGCCGCTCGCCTGGGGCGCCGGCGACGAGCTGGCGACGGGCGCCGCGATCTTCGGCGCCGCGGCCTCGCCGACGGGCGGCACGCGGGTCACCTTCGGGACGGTCTCGGCGGTCGCGCGCGCGTTCCGCGGGCCCGGCGGACGGCGCATCGGCGGCAGCGTCGAGCACACGGCTCCGCTCGCCCCCGGCTCGTCCGGCGGTCCGATCGTCGACGCCGCGGGCGGATTCCTCGGCCTGAACACGAACCGCCTCGGCGAGGGCTTCTACCTGGCCCTGCCGGCGGACGCCGCCCTCAAGTCGCGCGTCGAGGCGCTCGGCAGCGGCGAGCGGGTCGAGCGTCCGCGGCTCGGGGTGGCGATCGCGCCGGCCCACGTGGCGAGGCGGCTGCGCCGTTCCGTCGGTCTGCCCGAGCAGGACGGTCTCCTCGTGCGCGACGTCGAGGACGACAGCCCGGCGGCCCGGGCCGGGATCGCCCAGGGCGATCTCATCGTCGGCGTGGCCGGCACGGCAGTGACCGACCCCGACGAGCTGCTCGAGGCGATCGCGGCGGCCACGCCACCGTACGAGGTGCGGATCGTCCGCGGCACCGAGGAGCGCACGGTGACCGTCGGCGGCGCCGCCGCGACCGGCGAGGCATAGGGGACCGAGCGATGGTCACCGACCAGGCCGGCCGGTCCGACGCCGACGTGGCAGCGGGCCGGTCCGACCCGCCGTCACCCGGCGACGACGAGATCGCGGCGCGAGTGCTCGAGAGCGAGGTCCTCGACGCCTACTCCCGCGCGGTCAGCTCGGTCGCCGAGCGGCTCATCCCGTCGGTCGCGAGCCTTCGCGTCGGCCGATCCGGGGCCGGCTGGCGGGGAACCGGCTCGGGCTCCGCGGTCGCGTTCACGCCGGACGGCTACCTCGTCACGTCCGCCCACGTCGTGGCCGGCGCCGACGCGGGCAGCGCCACGTTCGTCGACGGCGCCGAGCGCGCGTTCCGGGTCGTCGGCCGCGACCCGCTCTCGGACCTCGCCGTCGTCCGGGTGGACGGCGCGACGAACGCGGCCCCGTTCGGCGACGCGTCGCGCCTCCGGGTCGGGCAGCTCGTGATCGCGATCGGCAACCCGCTCGGCTTCTCGGGCACCGTGACCGCCGGGGTGGTGTCCGCGCTCGGGCGGTCGATGGCCTCCCGCGACGGACGGGCGAGCCGGCTCGTGGAGAACGTCATCCAGACGGACGCGGCGCTCAACCCGGGCAACTCCGGCGGGGCGCTCGCCGACTCGGCCGGCCGGGTCGTCGGGATCAACACCGCGATCGCCGGGATCGGGCTCGGCCTGGCCGTCCCGATCGACCCGACGACCGAGCGGATCCTCGCCTCGCTCGTCCACGACGGGCGGGTGCGGCGAGCGTTCCTCGGGGTCGTCGGCGGAACCCGGCCGCTGCCTCCCGCCCTGGCCAACGAGCTCGGCCGGGCGCGCGCCCTCGAGGTCGTCCAGCTGCTCGACGGCAGTCCGGCCGCGGCCGGCGGGCTGCACGCCGGCGATCTCATCGTCGAGCTGGACGGTCGCCCGATCGAGGGCGTCGCCGACCTCCAGCGCCTGCTCGACGACCGGCTCGTCGGCCGGCCGGTCCGGCTTCGCGTCGCGCGCGATGGGCGCCCGGTCGAGCTCGACCTGGTCCCGGCCGAGCTCGACGGCTGAGCGTCGCCCGTCGCCCGGGTCCCGCCGGGGCCGGTACGAAGGGGCGATGGCGCCCGGCGCGTCGGCGGTCCACCATCGGGGCATGATCTGGAAGACGCTCGACCGGATCGCCTCGCCCCTCGACGAGCTCGACGGGCTGACCGGGCTCGATCACCCCTTCGGGCCCCCCGCCGAGCAGCTGGCCGAGCCGGCCGACGTGCCGGCCGCCACCGCCCGGGTCGAGCTCATCGGGACCCACCTCCGGGCCGAGGGATCGGTCGACCTCGGGCACTTCAGCCGGCTGTCCGACTACGTGAACATCCTCGACGGGTTCTTCACGATCCACGACGTGGTCCTGCTGTCGCGGCTCGGTGACCCGACCCGGATCACGTTCCCCGACTTCCGGGTCCGGCTCGACGACATCGCGATCGTCGGCCAGAGCTTCGACGCCGATCCGCACTCCGAGGAGCGGATGATCCCGAAGCAGCGCCGCCGGCTGGTGGTCACCACGGGCGCCCACATCATCTACGGCTACGCCTACATGCACGAAGAGGCGTCGCTGACCGCGTTCGTCGACTCGACCGATCCCGAGTTCATGCCGATGACGAACGTCCGGGTCCGCTGGCTGGCCGACCGGCGGCTGGCCGGCCGCTTCCCGTTCGCGCTCATCCAGCGACGCAAGATCATCGGCATCGCCACGGAGGTCAGCGGCGGGCTGTCGCTGCTCCGCGGCCGGCGCGCCGCCATCCCGGCGCCCTGATCGTCAGGCGGCGGACGGCGCCCCGCCGGCACCGAGGTCGGTCCGGCTCGCGAGCTCGCGCCTGAGCCAGGCGCCGAACGCCAGCGCCCCGATCGCGGGGACCGCGAACCAGACCGCCAGCAGGGCGAGCGCCAGCCGGACGATCCCGATCAGGTCGGCGAGGCTCGACTCGATCTCGCCCGACCCGAGGACGTCGTTGACCTGGCGGAGCTGGCCGGCCAGGGCGGACAGGCTGGTCCCGAGCGCGGCCAGGTTCGTCGTGTTCGCCGACAGGTTCGCGCCGAGCGTGCTCACCTCGCCCTGCAGGACCGCCAGCTGGTCGGCGATCCGGCCGAAGCGGTCCGACAGCGAGGCGAGCGGCGTCTGGCCGAGGATGGTCAGCGTGGCGGTCGTCGCCTCGAGATCGTGCAGCGTGGTCACCACCTCGCCGAGCGACGTGTCGACCTGCTGGAGCGTCGGGACGGCCTGCGAGACGGTCGTCGAGAAGCTCGTCGAGGTCGCCGCCGCGTCGTCGAGGACGGCCGCGGTCTTGTCGAGGGTCTGCGAGATCGTGTCGAGCCGCCCGGTGAGCCGCCCGGCCACCTCGTCGAGCCGGTTGCTGATCGCCACGACCGCCCCCAGCAGGACGACCGCGAGAACGATCCCGATGACGCCGTAGGCGATCAGGCCCATCGCCGCCGTGCGCAGCGACCGCCGCGTTCGCTCGTCCATCGCTCTCCCTCAGGGGCTCGTCTCGTCGGGCTGATGGTGCCAGTATCCTGACCGACGTGTCTGCCTCCGCGCCGACCACTGCCGCCGCGTCGGCCGCCTTCCTGGCCGAGGTTCGCACGGCCCTGCCCGGGCTCCGGCTCCTGACCGACGAGATCGACCGGGAGTCGTATCGCCGCGACGAGACCGCGTACCTCGAGCCGCCATTGCCGATCGCGGTCGCCCTGCCCACGACGACGGCCGAGGTGGCGGAGCTCGTCCGGCTCGCCGCCGGCCATCGCGTGCCGATCGTGCCCCGCGGGGCCGGAACCGGCCTGAGCGGGGGAGCCGCAGGCGTGGCCGGCGGCCTCACGATCGCGTTCGGGCGGATGAACCGGATCCTCGAGATCGACCGCCGGAACCTGGTCGTCGTCACCCAACCCGGGATCATCAACGCCGAGCTCAAGGCCGCCGTCGCCGCCGAGGGCCTGTTCTACGCGCCCGACCCGGCGAGCTACGAGACCTGCACCATTGGCGGCAACCTCGGGACGAACGCCGGCGGGCTGTGCTGCATCAAGTACGGCGTCACCCGCGACTCGGTCGTCGGACTCGAGGTCGTGACGGCGGCCGGCAGCGTGGTCCGGCTCGGCGGGCGAACGACGAAGGACGTCGCCGGCTACGGGCTCATCCCGCTCATCGTCGGCAGCCAGGGGACGCTCGCGATCGTGACCGAGGCGACCCTGCGCGTCCGTCCGACCCCGCCGCCGAAGGCGACCCTGATCGCCTTCTTCCCGAGCCTCGATGCCGCCGGTCGCGCGGTGTCGGCCATCTCGGACGCCGGCGTCGAGCCGTGCACCCTGGAGCTGATGGACGGCCGGACGATCCGCGCCGTCGACGACGTCCATCGCCTCGGGCTCGACCGCGCTGCGGCGGCGATGCTGCTGATCGAGTCGGACCTGCCCGGCGGTGCGGCGGCCGCGGCGCTCGGGACGGCCGCGGCGGCCTGCGACGGGGCCGGGGCCTCGGCGACCCTGATCGCCGCCGACGAGCAGGAGGCGGACTGGCTGCGCCAGGGCCGGCGGATGGCGTTCCACGCGATGGAGAAGCTGGGCGTGGCGCGCATGGAGGACGTCGGGGTCCCACGCGGCCGGGTGCCCGAGCTCCTCGCCGCGATCGAGCGGATCGCCGACGAGCAGGGCCTCCTCATCGCCACCTTCGGCCACGTCGGCGACGGGAACCTCCACCCGAACATCATCCTCGACCGGGACGACCCGGACGGGGAGGCGCGGCTGGGCCGGGCGACGGACGCCCTGTACCGGGCGGCCATCGACCTCGGCGGCACCGTCACCGCCGAGCACGGGATCGGGCTCGCCCGGCGCGACTACCTGGGCCTCCAGCGGGGCGACGGGGCGGTCGCCATGATGCGCGCGATCAAGACGGCGCTCGACCCGCTGGGGATCCTCAACCCGGGCAAGGTCCTGCCCGAGGTCTGACACCGGCGCGGCAGCGTGGCCGGGGCTCGTCAGGCGAGGAGCGCGTCCACCCTCGGCGTCCAGACCGAGCGATGCGCCGCGGTGATCGCGAACGCACCGTAGCCGGGGTGATCGTGGACCCAGGCCGGTCCGTCGAGGCCCATCGCGAATGCCGCCGTCGCGTAGGCGTCGGCGTAGGTCAGGCTCGGGCCGACGACGGTCAGGCTCAGCAGGTCGCGCGGCGGCCGGCCGGTATGCGGGTCGACGATGTGCTCGCCCCGCTCGTAGCCGCCCGACGTGGCGACCGCGAGGTCGCGGACCTCGAGCACCGACGCGATCCGGTCGGCGCGCTCGGGGTGGCGGATGCCCACCCGCCAGGCCCGGCCGGGCTCGGGCGCGCCGCGGGCGAGGATGTCGCCCCCGGCATTGATCGCGTAGTCGGTCGCGCCGGCCGCGTCGAGGAGCAGCGAGGCTTCCTCGATCGCCCAGCCCTTGACCAGGCCGGTCGGGTCGGGTCGTCCGTCGGGCCGGTGACGCCGGATGTCGAAGAAGCCGAAGCTCGTCCGGCGCAGGTCCTCGCACAGCCCGAGGATCGCCCGGAGATCGGGCGCCAGCTCGTCGTCGGCCAGCTCGCCGCGGATCAGCCGGCTGACCTCGCTGTCCGGCCGGTAGGTGCTGAACCGCGCATCCACGTCGCGGAGGAGGGCGTAGGCGGCCTCGACGACGCCCGGCGCGACTCCGCCAGAGCGCACGTCGATCCCGATCGCGGTGCCCATGATCTGCTCGACCCGCCGCAGGCCCGACCCAACCGGGCCCACGGGTCCTGCGGGAACCGGCCGGATCGGGGCGGTACCTGCCAGCTGCGACCCCACGCCGGTCACCTCAGGCACCGGCCTGGTCGAGCGCCGACTGGAGCGACCGGGCGTAGGCGTCACTGGTGTAGGTCGCCCCGGACACGAGGTCGATCTGCGCGCTCTGGGCCTGGAGCGCCTCGCTCCGGAGGAGCGGCTCGACGTACTGGCTGATCGCCTCCGAACGCGGGTGGTCGAACGGCAGCTGGAGCGCCTGGATGTCGGCGATGCGACCGCCCTGGATGGTGACCGCGACCTGGACGGGCCCGTAGCGGGTGTCGACCTGCTGGCCCTGGACCGTCCCGTCGCGAAGGGTCCCGCCGCCGGCCGGCGCGGGGGTCGCGGCCGGGGCCTGCGTCGGGGCCGGCGTGGAGCGGCCGCTCCCCGTGCTGCCCTGGTTCGGGCTCGGCGTCGGTCGGACGAGCGGCGACGGCGTGGCCGCCCCGCCGGGCGTCGTCACGAACCGGCCGCGCGCGCTGCCAAGGGCAGTGAGCCCGGCGTCGTCGGGCGTCTTGAAGCTGAACAGCAGGATCAGGCCGAGGGCGGTGGCGGCGAGCGCGACGATGGCGCGTCTTGGCATGTGCAGGGTGTCCCGTCTAATAGCTGAAGCGTTCGGAATGGATCTGGGTGCCGGGGACGCCGAGCACGAGGAGCGCACGCCGGACCGACTCCATCATCGGGAGCGGGCCGCACAGGTAGACGTCGCGGTCGTGGACGTCGGGGACGAGCCCGGCCAGCGACGCGGCACCGAGCGGGTCACCCGCTGGGACGTCGATGCTGCCGCGCCGGCCGACCAGGTAGTGGACGATGGCGCCGTTCGTCCGGGCGATGGCATCCAGCTCGTCACGGAACACGAGCTCCTTCGGGCCGCGGGCCCGGTAGACCAGGGTCAGGTCGCCGGGTCGCGCCGGAAGGTCCTCGAGGAGCGCCCGGAGCGGGGTGATCCCGATCCCGCCGGCGATGAGCAGGACGCGGGCCTTCGTCCGCCGGGCATCCGTCAGGGCGCCGTAGGGACCCTCGATGTAGACGGGCGTCCCGATCGGGACTGCCTGCAGCCGGCCGCTGTCGTCGCCGAGCTCCTTGACCGTGATCCGGAGCCACTCGCCGTTCGGCGCGGCGGAGATGGAGAAGGGGTGCCCGCGCCACCAGTCGTCGCGGGTCAGGAAGCGGCAGACAAGGTACTGGCCGGAGCGGATCGCGAGCCGGTCGAGCTCGCGCCCGGTCAGGTAGATCGACACCACGCCCGGCCCCTCGCGGACGACGTTGGCGACCCGCAGCCGGTGGCGCAGCGAGAGCCGGATCGGCTGGCCGAACCGGAACGCCAGGATCGTCGTCGCGGCGATCGCGTAGAGCGCGATCCAGTAGAGCCGGGCGATCGGGTCGTCGGCGAAGTCCGCCCCCACGACGAGCTGATGGGCGAACGTCAGCGCGATCGCCAGGTAGGCGTACAGGTGGAGGGCGTGCCAGCTCTCGTACGACAGCCGCTCGCGCGCGGCGCGCATGGAGCTGATCGCGACCATCACGAAGAGGCCCATGCCGGCCACGGCCCACAGCACGAACGGGTAGGTCGTGACGAGCGTCACGGCCTCGCCCACGACCGAGCTGCCGTCGCCGAGCGCGTAGCCGACCGTCGTCGTGACCCCGTGGGCGGCGAGCAGCCAGACGGCCCCGAAGCCGACCCAGCGATGGGCCGCCGCCAGCCGATCCATCCCGAACAGCTGGTCGAGCCACGGGCTGCGCGACATCAGGATCAGCTCGATCAGGACGAGGTACGTGCCGTACAGGGCCGTGAGCTGGCCGACGGCGGTCAGGATCCCGCCGGTCGAGCCGAGCTCGGCCAGCCCGCCGTGCCGGACCCACATCCCGGCGATCAGCACCCCGTTGCCGACCAGGATCGCCACCACGTCGCTCGCGCGGAGCGACCAGAGGCGGGGGCGGGCAACCTTCCGGCTCCTCCGGGCAGGCTGGATCAGGGGGGCGTCGACGCTCATGTCAGCAGGATGTCGATGTTCCCTTAGATGACGCTGAGAGGCCAGCCCTCTGACGACGAAGGATCCGTGAAGGTTTCTTCATCCGCTCCACAGTCGCTTCTCAGGACCGTCTCACGCCGCGCTGCGTCTACTGGAGACCCGCCCATGGTCGCGTGCCGTCGGTGGGTGCCTGGACCAGCGGACTGTGAGGCGGAACGGAATGAGATGGAAGGGGCCGGCGGCCATCGTGCTGCTGGCGGTCGGTGCGGGAGCCGTCGTCCTGGCGGTGACGGGTGGACCGGGCGGCAGCCGCGCGTCCGGGGCGCAGTACCTGACGGCGACGGCGACGACCGGCGACATCGCGGACACGGTCGTGGCGACCGGCAACCTGAGCCGCGCCACCACCTACGACCTGAACTTCGGCGTTCCACCGGCGGTCGAGGACGCCAGCGGCAGCGGCGGCAGCGGGAACGGGACCTGGTCGGTCCTGACCGTCAAGACCGCGGTCGGCGACGTCGTCAAGAAGGGCGCGGTCCTGGCGACCGCCGACACCGCCGACCTGCGCCGCCAGCTGTCGTCGGCCAGGAACAGCCTGGCGGCCGCCAAGTCGCAGCGGACGATCGCCAAGGAGAACCTCGACGCGACGACGACGACCGACACCCGGCGCCAGGCCCGGATCGCCTACGACCAGGCCGCCTCCCAGTACACGACGGCCGTGGGCCAGGTCGCCGACCTGAACGAGCAGATCGCCCGGGCGACGATCGTGGCGCCGGCCGATGGGACGGTCGTGACCGTCAGTGCGGCCGCCGGGACCGACCTCTCGACCGGCCCCGCGATCAGCGTCGCCAGCGGGCCGCTCCAGGCCGTCGCCGACTTCACCGAGACCGACCTGCCGTCACTCAAGGTGGGCCAGCCGGCGAGCGTCAGCGTCCAGGCGATCGGCGCCTCGATCGGCGGCAAGGTCGTGGCGATCGCGCCGTCCGCGACGAGCTCGTCGGGCGGCAGCAGCGTCGTCACCTACCCGGTCACGATCGACCTGACGTCTCCCCCGGCGACGGCCTGGCCCGGCATGAGCGCCCAGGCTTCGGTCACCATCGCCTCGGCCAGCAACGTCGTGACGATCCCGTCGATCGCGCTGAACGGGTCTGCGCTCGGCTACACCGTCCTCGTCCTCGACCCCAACGGATCGGCCCAATCCCGCGATGTCACGGTCGGGCTCGTAACCTCGACCCAGGCCGAGATCCAGAGCGGCCTCCAGCCCGGCGAGGCCGTCGTGACCGGTACGACCGCATCGCAGACGACGACAACCACGGGCGGAGGCGGGTTCGGCCTCCCCGGCGGCGGTTTCCAGCGCGGCACCAACGGCGGCGGGACACGCAGCGGAGGCGGCGGCGGCGGCGGAGGCACCCTTCCGTGATCGAGCCGCTCATCAGCCTCGAGGGCATCAGCCGGGTCTACCAGACCGGGCGGATCGACGTCCGGGCCCTCGACCGGGTCGACCTCCAGGTCGGGCACGGTGAGTTCCTCGCCATCGTCGGTCCGTCGGGGTCGGGCAAGTCGACCCTCATGAACATCGTCGGCTGCCTCGACCGGCCGACCGAGGGTCGCTACCTCCTCGGCGGGGTCGCGGTCGACGAGCTCGATGACAACGGCCTGGCGGAGGTGCGCAGCCGATCGATCGGCTTCGTCTTCCAGTCGTACAACCTGCTCCCGCGGACCACCGCCATCGACAACGTCGCCACCGCGCTGGCGTACCAGGGCATCGGCCGGCGCGAGCGGACCCGCCGGGCGACGGCCGCGCTCGAGCTGCTCGGGCTGGGCGACCGCCTCGACCACGAGCCGACCGAGCTGTCGGGCGGCCAGCAGCAACGGGTCGCGATCGCCCGAGCGCTGGTCACCGAGCCGGCCCTCCTGCTGGCCGACGAGCCGACCGGCAACCTCGACACGCACAGCGGCGCCGAGGTCATGGGACTCCTCCGCGACCTCCATCGGTCGGGGCGCACGGTCGTCCTGATCACCCACGACGCGGACGTCGCGGCCGGGGCGGATCGCCAGGTCCACGTCCGCGACGGGCGGCTCGTGGCATGAGCCCGCTCGACCTCGTGCGGCTCGCCCTGGCGCGCCTGCGCTCGAGCCGGCTGCGGGCCGCACTGACGATGCTCGGCGTGATCATCGGCGTGGGCTCGGTCGTGGCCCTCGTCGCCGTCGGCCAGGGCGCGACGAGCGGGATCACCAACCAGCTCGAGAGCCTCGGCACCAACCTGCTCACCATCAACCCCGGCGGGTCCACGAGCTTCGGCACGCGTGGCGCGGCCGGCTCGGCGACGACCCTGACCGTCGATGACGCCGCGGCAGTGGGCGGGATCTCCGGCGTCGCCGAGGTCGCTCCCGAGCTGTCGACCCAGAAGCTCGTCGTGGCCGGGACCGAGAACACGACCACGAGCATCGTCGGGACGACGCCCTCGTACCTGACCGTCCACAACGACACGATCTGGCAGGGCTCGTTCCTGACCGCCCCGTCGAACGACCATCGCATGCGCGTCGCGGTGCTCGGCGCGACGACGGCGACCGACCTCGGCCTGGACTCCTCCGCCGTCGGCACGGACATCACGATCGGGGGCATCCCGTTCCAGGTGATCGGGATCCTCCAGTCCAAGGGCGGGACCGGCCCGCTCAACCAGGACGACATGATCCTCGTCCCCCTCGACACCGTCCGCGCCGACTTCGTGGGAGGCCAGTCCGTTCGGTCGATCGGGGTGAGCGTCGCGACCGCCGAACAGATGCCGCTCGTGGAGGCGGAGATCACCACCCTGCTGAAGTCGCGTCACGGGCTCGGGGCGGCGGACGCCGCGGACTTCAGCGTGTTCGACCAGGCCCAGCTCCTGACGACCGTCAATTCGATCACCGGCCTGCTCACCGTGCTCCTGGCCGGGATCGCCTCGATCTCCCTCATCGTGGGTGGGATCGGGATCATGAACATCATGCTGGTGTCGGTCCGCGAGCGGACCCGTGAGATCGGGATCCGCAAGGCGATCGGCGCCAAGAGCCGGGACATCCTGTTCCAGTTCCTCATCGAGGCCCTGGTCCTGTCGGTCCTTGGCGGGCTCATCGGGATCCTGCTCGGTCTCATCGCGACCGCCGTCATCGGCGCGATCGCCGGCTGGGGCTTCGCCTTCAGTCCCGTCACCCTCGTCGTCGCGCTGCTGTTCAGCCTCGCGGTCGGCGTGATCTTCGGCGTGTGGCCCGCGCGGCAGGCGGCACGTCTCGACCCCATCGCCGCACTGCGTTACGAGTAGGAGATCTCGACAATGACCCAACCGACCGATCCCGCGGGCCAGCCCGGCGCCACCCCGCCGCAGTGGTCGGCGCCGACCGAGCCGGCACCTGCGCCGGCACCCGTCCAGCCGGGCGCGACGCCGGCCCCGGCGCCGGCACCAGTCCAGCCGCCCGCGGCTGCGTATCCGCCGCCGCCCCAGGGATTCGCCCCGGTCGGCGGCCCGCCGCCCGTCGCGACTGCGCCGGCCCGGAGCTCGGCCCGCAAGCGCGGCGTCGTCGACATCGTCCTCGTCGTGGCGGCGGTCTTCGCCATCGGCGGCATCGGCTTCGCGGCCGGCCGCGTGACGGCGCCGGCGGCGACCGCGACCGTGGGCGCGGGCAGGTTCAACGGCGGGATCGGCGGGGGGACCGGCACCGGTGGGAACGGCGCCCCGGGCGGCGGCTTCGGCGGCGGTTCGGCGGCGGCGCCGCGGGTGCCGGGATCACGATCTCCGGCGAAGTCGTCAGCATGACGGCCGACCAGCTCACCCTGAAGCTCGCGTCCGGACAGACCATTCAGATCCCGGTCAGCAGCTCCACGACGTACCACACCTCGACGGCGGCGACGGCGACCGACGTGACCACCGGCAGCACCGTCCAGGTCCAGGTCACCCGCGGCGGTGGCACTGCGGGCGGCACCGGCAACGGTGGCACCGGTAACGGCGGAACGGGCAACGGCGGAACGGGCAACGGTGGGACCGGCGGTGGCCGGTTCAACCTCGGCACGGCGTCCGACGTGACGGTCGTCCCGCAGTGACCGCGGGCGCGGCTCGGCCGGTGCCGGCCGGCCGAGCGCGACGCCCGCCGGCCGGGTAGCGTTCCGGCCGTGCACCTGCTCGTCGTCGAGGACGATCCCCGGCTCGGCCGGCTGCTCCGCCGCCTGCTCGAGGAGGACCGGCACGTCGTCGAGCTCGCCGTCGACGTCCGGTCGGCGCTCGAGCTGGCGACCGAGGTCGGCGGGATCGAGGCCATCATCCTCGACATCGGCCTGCCCGACGGTTCCGGGCTCGACGTGGCCCGCCGGCTGCGTGCCGACGGGTCGGCCGTGCCGATCCTCATCCTCACCGCCCGCGACACCATCGTCGATCGGGTCACCGGCCTCGACGCCGGCGCCGACGACTACCTCGTCAAGCCGTTCGCGTTCGAGGAGCTGGCGGCCCGGCTGCGTGCCCTCGCCCGGCGCGCCGGCGGGCCCGACGCCCTGCGCGCCGGCAACCGGCTCGAGGTCGGCGAGATCGCGCTCGACGAGGCGCGTCGCGAGGTCACGGCGCGCGGTCGCCGGGTCGAGCTCAGCCCGCGCGAGTTCTCGCTCCTCGAGTACTTCCTGCGCCACCCCGGCGAGGCGCTGACCCGCGACCGGCTGCTCGACCACGTCTGGCCGTCCGGGGTGGCCGTGACGCCGAACGCGGTCGACGCCTACGTCCACTACCTGCGCGAGAAGCTCGGACCGGCGGGCGACCGGATCCGCACGCTCCGCGGGATCGGCTACCGGCTCGAGGACACGGCGTGACCAGTGCCCAGACGAGCGACGCCCGCCTGCTCCGCCGCGTCCGCCGCCAGCTCGTGGCCTGGAGCGGCGGCATCGTGCTGGTCGTCCTCGTCGCTCTCGGGATCGTGCTGTCGGTCGCCGTGGCTCGCTCGCTCGAGGCGACCGGAGTCGACCAGCTCGAGCGGCGGGCCGATGCTCTGGGCCGTTTCATCTCGGGCGGTCCGGATCGGTCGGGGCCGGGCCGGTTCCCGGTCGGCCTCGCCTTCGGCGGGCCGTCGTCCGGGACGTTCGCCTTCGTCCAGGCGCCGGGTGGGGAGGTGCTCGGCCCGACCGGGCTCGACCTGCCCGCCGGCCTGCCCGACGACGCCGCGCTGACCGCCGCCCGGACGAGCGGGTCCACCGACATCCGGACGCTCGACGTCGGCGGCACGCCGGTGCGGGTCCTCAGCGAGCCGGTCGAGCGCGCGGGGCTCGTCTACGTCCTCCAGGTTGGCCAGGACATCACGGCTGAGCGGAACACGATCAACACGCTCATCGCCGTCCTCGCCGTGGGCGGGTTCGTGGCGATCCTGGCGGCGCTCGCCGCCGGCGAGCTCAACGCGCGCCGGGCGCTCGTGCCGATCCGCGACGCGCTCCGCCGGCAGCGCGAGTTCGCGGCCGATGCCAGCCACGAGCTGCGGACACCGCTCGCCGTCGTCCGGGCGAGCGCCGAGCACCTCCGGCGCAACCCGGACAAGAAGGTGATCGAGGTCGGCACCGCGGTCGACGACATCACCGCCGAAGTCGACCACCTCACCGCGCTCGTCGACGACCTGCTGCTGCTCGCCCGGAGCGACTCCGGGGCGGTCGAGCTGGCGCACGAGCCGGTCGACCTGGCCGACGTGGCGGCCGATGCGACCGGCGCGCTGTCGGGCCTGGCCGCGACGTCGGACGTGACGATCGCGCTCGACCCGACGCCCGTGCGCGTCGTGGGCGACCCCGCCCGGCTCCGTCAGCTGGTCACGATCCTCGTCGACAACGGGATCCACCACGGCCCGACCGGCGGGACCGTCCGGGTGACCGTCGGCAGCGAGGCGAAGGACGCGCTGCTCACGGTCGACGACGACGGCCCGGGGATCCCGGCCGCCGACCGCCAGCGGGTGTTCGACCGGTTCTGGCGGGCGCCCGACGCGCGGCCCGGCGGGACCGGGCTCGGGCTGGCGATCGGGGCCTGGATCGTCGACCAGCACGGCGGGACGATCGTCGCCACCGAGCGACCCGGCGGCGGCTCGCGGTTCGTCGTCCGCCTCCCGGCGAGCGGCACCGCCTGATCAGGCGGCGACGACGAGATCGCGCCCGGCGGCCTTGGCCATGGCCAGGCCGACATCGGCCGCGGTGAACAGCTCCTCAGCGCTCATGGCGCTGTCCTCGAGCCGGGCACAGCCGGCCGAGACCGTGGCGTGCAGCAGCTCGCCGTCGACCCCGCTGAAGGTCCGGTCGGCCCACGCGAGCCGGACCTCGTTGGCGATCCGGACGGCGTCCTCGAGGCTGGCGCCCTCGAGGACGGCCACGAACTCCTCGCCGCCGTAGCGGGCGACCAGGTCGCTCGCCCGGAAGCGCTCGAGGAGCAGCTCGCCGAAGCCGCGCAGCACGATGTCGCCGACCCGATGACCGTGACGCTTGTTGAACGCACCGAAATGGTCGAGGTCGAACAGGATCACCGCGGCCGGCTGGCGCTTGGCCGGATGGAGCCGCCGCCGGGCAGCCAGGAAGCGATCGATCGACGCATCGAGGTGGCGCCGGTTGAACAGCCCGGTCAGCGAGTCCCGGACGGACGCCTCGAGGACGTCGCTGTGGAGGAACGTGTTCGTCACGGCCAGCGCGACCTGGTGCCCGAGGACCTCGCTCGCCTCCCGCTCGATCCGGCTGAACGGCCGGCCGACGTCCCAGCGGGTGACGCTCAGCGCCCCCACCACGACGCCGTCGCGGATGAGCGGAACGCCCATCGCCGTCATCCGGTCCGCGACATTGGCGTCGCGCACCCCCTCCGGGAAGCGGTCGCGGCTGTACTGCTCGTCGACGGCCGTGGTCCGGTCCCGGATGGCCCGCCCCGCCACGCCCTCGCCGGCCCGGATCTCGGCGCCGGTGAAGCTCATGTCGGCGGCTCCGCTCATGGCCCGGATGAAGTAGCGCCCGGTCGACCGTTCGAGGACGGTCAGGACCGCGATGTCGGACTCGAGCACGTTGCGCACGCCGCCGACGATCGACGGGTAGAGCGTCTCCGTGTCGAGGCTGCCGGTGACGGCCGCGCCGAACGCGGTCAGCCGCTGGAACAGGTCGGCCCGCTCGGCCAGCGAGCGACGCTCACGGGCCAGCGCGAGGGCCGAGGCGAGCCGGTCGGCGACGAGCTGCACCGAGGCGAAGTCGGTGTCGTCGAGGATCCCGTGCATCGTCTCAACGTTGACGACGCCGAGCAGCTGGTCGTCGACGAGCAGCGGGGCGCAGATCTCAGCGGTCACGGCGCCGGCCACGTCGACAAAGTCGGGGTCGTTGTGGGGGTCGCTGACCAGCTCGGGACGACGGGTCCGGATGACCCGCCCGATCACCCCGCTCGTGCCGTCGAAGACCTCGATCGGCTGCTCGTAGCCGCGCTGGTCGCCGAGCCGCAGCCGGTCGCCGTCGAAGAGATAGATCGAGACGTGGCTGTAGCCCAGCTTGTCGTGGAGGAGGTCCATGACCTGGCCGAGCGCCTCGGCGTCCGGCCCGCGGGCCGCGAGTGCCCGCCCGACGGCTTCGACGGCCTCGACCTGGCGGCTGCGGCGGCGGGCGTCGCCCATCGTCTGGCGCAGCCGGTGGAGCGCCTGCTCGAGCGACGAGATCGTCCGCCGGGTGCCCACGATCAGCATGATCGAGACCGAGGCGAGGACCAGCCCGCGCTGCACCGCCGAGTCGAGGTGCTCGCCGGTCAGCAGCGCCGGGCCGAGGTAGCCGAGCGCCGCGAGGCCGCCCACGATGAGCGCCTCGCGGCCGCCGAACGCGGCCGCCATCGTGACCACCGGGATGTACAGCGCGGTCAGCGGGCGGAACGCGGCAGAGCCGGTCTGGTTCGTCACCGCCGTCACGAAGAGGACGGCCAGGATCAGTCGCGGCAGCGGGCGGGCGAGCCGGCCGATGCGGGCCCCGAGCGCGGGCGCGGTCGCGAGGATCGTCTGGACCAGCACGTACAGCAGCGACAGGGCGATGACGGCCGTCGTCTCGGGTGCCCGCAGGCCGAGATGGACGACGATCGTCGGCACCGCGAGTCCGATGGCCAGCAGGACGTGGGGGTCCGCGGCCGCCCGGCTGGCGACGCGGCGCAGGGTCCGCGCGGAACGGGGGATGTGGGCGCGCTCGGCCCCCGCGATCATCGTCGACATCGCCCCGCGAGTGTCTGCGTCAGATGGACCTGCCGGCCATCACCCGTTCGGCGGCGCTGATGGGGCATTTGCACTATGCCGTCCTCAGGCCGCCCTGGCGCACCCGCTGCACGGTGACGGCTTGGCTGGCACGGCCTTCGGGTAGGCTTGACGTCGATGGTCATCCTGCGCGCGGACCCGTGGAGCCCCGACTACGGCGGTGACGTCGAGGCGACCCTGGCGGCGAGCGAAGGGACCGAGATCCAGGTCGATCCGACGATCGAGACGGCCGACTGGTCGACCGCCCTGCAACCGTCCGGCGCGCCCGGTGGACCGCTCCTGTTCGTCGACGGCGTGCGCCGGGTCGAGCTTCGGGTGCTCGCCGACGACGGCGCACGGCGGGCATGGGGCCTCGCCGGCTCGTACGCGGTCGGGGCGGTCCGGAGCGATGGCCGGGCAAGCTTCGAGCGAGCCGTCGTCGGGCGGATCCTGGCCATCGGCGGCGCGATCGCCGCGCCGGACCTCGTGGTCCGCGTCGGTTCGGGCCTGCCGATCGCGTACCGGGCGATCGCGGTCCCCGGCGACGATCCGGCGGCCCCGCTGCAGGTCCTCCAGAACGAGATGCGCGAGGCCGAGGGCCGGCTCGCCGCCGAGCTCGCGCCGAGCGGGCTCGTCCTCGCCGACGGGCCGCTCCACTACCCCCACGCGCCGGAATCGGCGGTGGTCGGGATCGCCAAGCGGATGGTCACCACCTACCTCGTCGACGCGCCGGCGGCGCTCCTGCCGCGGCTGCGACCCGGCGAGCGGACGCCGCTGTTCGCGCTCGGCCGCCAGGTCCTCGATCGGTTCGCCTGGTACCAGCGCCTGATCGACCTCCGCGAGCCGTGGCACGACCTGTCGGGCCTCGTCCGCTGCGAGGTGCGGATGGCGGTCGGGATCCGGCGCGCGCGCGACCTGGCCGACCGGGTCGCGGTCGAGCTGCCGCGCTACGCGGGCCGCCCGGGGATCGATCCGCGAGCGCCCCAGAACCTGACCCCGGTCGGCGCGCTGGAGGCCGAGCTGCGCCGGCGGATGGGCCATCCGGAGCTCCTGCGCCGCGCCCTCCAGGCGGAGCTCTATCGGGCGGTGGCCGCGTGATCGAGGATCGGCCGCTCCCATCGCCGCCGATCGCCGCCGACGACGCGACTGGCGCGCCCGCCGTGGATCCCGAGCCGCTCCGGCCGTGACCGTCTCGGAGCCGGTCGGGCTGGTGCTCGGGACGGAGGACTCGACCCCGCTCCAGTTCTGGGTCGGCGTGGGGGCGGGCTCGTACCTCCAGCTCGACGACGCGGTGATCCTCGAGACCGAGGTGCCCGGCGTCGGCGTGGTCCGGATCAGCGGGATCGTCCAGGAGGTCCGCGCCCGGCACGAGGGCCTCGCG
This sequence comes from uncultured Chloroflexia bacterium, assembly GCA_963813705.1. Lineage (GTDB taxonomy): Bacteria > Chloroflexota > Limnocylindria > Limnocylindrales > CSP1-4 > Chersky-267. The sequence goes on along the minus strand of CAWFAH010000010.1, from coordinate 692,954 downwards.
TTCGACTCGGACGCGTTCCTCGTCGAGCGCGGCATCCTGCCGGCCGAGACGGCCCAGGCGGCGCTCGTCGTGGCCACCCGGTTCGAACCCGAGGTGTTCGTCCCGCCACTGCCCGGCCGGCCGGCCAAGCGGGCGCGTGGCCGGGACCGCGACGAGGCGCTCTACTTCGACCGGATGACCCGGCGCCTGCCGGCCGGCCTGTCGCGCGACGGCGAGCCGGTCTACCTCGACGTCGACTTCCTCGACGGGACCCGCGGCGCCCACGTCAACATCTCGGGGATCAGCGGGGTCGCCACGAAGACGACCTACGCCCTCTTCCTGCTCTATGCCCTGTTCCATTCCGAGGCCCTCGGGGCGTACGCCACGAACACGAAGGCGCTCGTGTTCAACGTCAAGGGCGAGGACCTGCTGTGGCTCGACCGCCCGAACGCGCAGCTCGACGAGAAGGCGCGCGCCGAGTACGAGCGGCTCGGGCTGCCGACCGGGCCGTTCGCGTCGGTCGGGCTGTGGGCGCCGCCGCGACCCGGCGCCGCCGGGTCGGGCGGGGCCGGCGCTCCGGGCGGCGCCGCGATCCCCCAGGTCGAGGGCCGGACCGAGGGCGTGACCGCCTACTACTGGACGATCCGCGAGTTCGTCCGCGAGCGCTACCTGCGCTTCCTGTTCGCCGAGGGGGACGACGAGCGGTCCCAGATCGCCGACCTCGTCGCCCGGGTCGAGTCGCTGCTCGATCGCTGGTGCCAGGACGATCCCGAGGCCCCGGCGACGGTCCGCCTCGACGGGGTCAGGATCGGCTCGTTCGAGGAGCTGTGCGACGCGATCGCGCTGAAGCTCGACGACGACGACGCGGGCTGGCGCGGCCGGCTGGCCGAGGGCACGGTGGCCGCCTTCCAGCGCCGGCTCGAGGCGGCCCGCCATCGCGTCGGCCACCTCATCTGGGGCACCGCCGCCGAGGATCCCGCCCGCCACCGGATCGACTGGGAGGCGAACCAGGTCACGGTCATCGACATCCACAACCTCCACGACCGGGCGAAGCGGTTCGTGACCGGGGTGATGATCAAGCGCCTGTTCGAGCACAAGGAGCGGATGGGCCGCCGCGAGCCGCTCCACTTCCTCGTCCTCGACGAGCTCAACCGGTACGCCCCGCGCGAGGGCTGGAGCCCGATCAAGGAGGTCCTGCTCGACGTCGCCGAGCGCGGGCGCAGCCTCGGCATCATCCTCGTCGGTGCCGAGCAGACCGCCTCGGAGGTCGAGCGCCGGGTGATCGCCAACTCGGCGTTCCGGGTCGTCGGCCGGCTCGACATGGCCGAGGCGCAGCGCTCCGAGTACGGCTTCCTCCCGGCCGTGACCCGGGCCCGGGCGGGCATCCTCAAGCCGGGCTCGGTGATCGTCCAGCAGCCGTCGATCCCGACGCCGCTCCAGGTCCGCTTCCCGTTCCCGTGCTGGGCGACGCGGGCGGAGGAGGCGGCGCCGTCCGGGGGCGATCCGTTCGCCGCATTCGAGGCCGACTAGCGGGTGACGATCCGGCTCCTGCACACCTCGGACTGGCATCTCGGCCGGACGATCCGCAACCGGCCCCGGACCGACGAGTTCGCGGCCGTCCTCGACGAGCTCGTCCGGATCGCGGTCGACGAGCGCGTCGACGGCGTCCTCGTCGCCGGCGACCTGTACGACTCGCGCGCGCCCGGGCCGGAGGCCGACGCGATCCTCGTCGAGACGCTCGTCCACCTCCACGAGGCGGACATCCCGGTCGTCGCGATCGGCGGCAACCACGACTCCGCCCAGCGGCTCGAGGCGTTCGCTCCGCTGTTCGCGGCGGTCGGGGCGACCGTCGTCGGCAACATCCGCCGCCCGGCCGAGGGCGGGGTCACCGAGCTGCGCTCGCGCGACGGCACGACGACCGCGCTGATCGCCTGCGTCCCGTTCGTGCCCGAACGACGCTTCGCCTCGACGGCCGCCCTGTTCGATGCGCCCGAGAGCTGGTACGCCACCTATGCCGACGGGATGGGCAACCTCCTCGACGCCTTCGCCACGGCGTTCCGCCCCGACCGGGTCAACGTCCTGCTGGCCCATCTCTACGCCGACGGGTCGCTCCTCGGCGGCGGCGAGCGCGAGGTCACCGTCGGGCTCGAGTACGCCGTGTCGCCGGCCCGGCTGCCGTCGACCGCCAGCTACCTCGCCCTGGGCCACATCCACCGCCCGCAGCGGATCGCCGGCTCGGCCGCGCCCGGGCCGCTACTCGGGCTCGCTCCTCCAGCTCGACTTCGGCGAGACCGAGCAGGGCAAGTCGGTCGCGCTCGTCGAGGCCGCGCCGGGAACGCCGGCGGTGGTCCGCGAGATCCCGCTCACGGCCGGCCGCCGCCTCGTCGACCTGCGCGGGTCGCTCGACGCGGTGGCGGCGTCCGGCGACGCGGTCGGCGACGCCTGGCTGCGCGTCTTCGTCGAGACCGACGGCCCGGTCCCGGGGATCGCCGATCGCGTCCGCGAGGCGCTGCCGAACGCCCTCGACGTCAAGCTCGTGTACGACCGGTCGGCCGACGACGAGCCGGCCGCGCGGTCGGCGGGCGTCGGGGCGCTCGGGCCACGCGACCAGTTCGCGGCCTACGAGCGGATGACCCACGGCGTCGACGCCGATCCGGCGCTCCTGGCCGCGTTCGACGAGGTCCTCGCCCTCGTCCGCGACGGGGACGACTGAGCGATGCGGCCGATCCGCCTCGAGATCCGCGGCTTCACGGCCTTCCGCGAGCCACAGGTCGTCGACTTCGACGGGCTCGAGCTGTTCGCGATCACCGGCCCGACCGGATCGGGCAAGAGCTCGATCCTCGATGCCCTGACCTTCGCGCTCTACGGGCGGGCCGAGCGGGTCGGCGACGGGGTCCGCCAGCTCGTCAGCCAGGGCCAGCCGCGTGCCGCGGTCGTCCTCGAGTTCGAGGCCGGTGGCGGTCGGTACCGGGTCGCCCGGAGCGTGACCGCCGACGCCAGGACCAAGATCCTCGTCGAGCGGGCGGACTCGACGACCGAGTCGGGCTGGCGCCAGGCCGGCGACGGCGCCGACCGGGTGCGCGATGCCGATGCGACGCTCGAACGGCTCGTCGGGCTCGACTACGCGGGTTTCACCCGGGCCGTCCTGCTGCCCCAGGGCCGGTTCGCCGAGTTCCTGGCCGGTGACGCGAAGACGCGCCGGCGGATCCTGGCCGACCTGCTCGACCTCGGGCTGTTCGAGCGGATCGCGGCCCGCGCGGGTGAGCTGGCGCGGGCGCACGGTGGCGACGTCACCGCCCGGGTCGGCATCCTCGAAGCGGAGTACGGCGACGCGACGCCCGAGGGGCTCGAGGCGGCCCGCGTCGAGCACGCCGAGGCCGACGCCCTCGCCGCCCGGCTGGCCACGGCCCGCGACACCGTTGCCGCGCTCGTCGCCCGATCGGGGGCGCTCGATCACGAGCTCGACGAGCTCGAGCGGCTGCGGACCGAGGCGACCCGCCACGCGGAGACGGCGCGCTCGACCGGCGCCACGATCGCCGGCCTGTCGGAGGTGCTGGCACGGGCGGAGAAGGGTCGCGTCGCCGCCGAGGAGACCGCCCATCGCGACGCCCAGCTCGCTGCCGCGGCCGCGGGCGCGGTTGCCGATGCCGAGGTCGCCTGGGGGGATGCGGCCGTGCTGGCGGGGCGGCTCGAACGGGCGCGGGCGCTCATCGCGGGCCGGACCGCGCTCGCCGCACGACGCGTCGAGGCTGCCGACGCCGCGGCGGCCATTGGACCGGTCGAGGCCGCGGCGGCCACGGCCGCCGGCGCGGCGGTCGCGGCCACGGAACGAGAAGCAGCCGCGGTCGCCGCCGAACGCGCGGGCGCCGAGGCCCTCGAGGCCGCCCGGGCGGCCGACCGTGTCGCCGCGATCGTGGCGGGTCTCGCGATCGGTGACCCGTGCCCGGTCTGCGGGCGACCCATCGAGACGCTGGCCGACCGGCACGGCGCACCCGAGCTGACGGCGGCGACCGCGGCCCTCGAGCTCGCCCGGGCCTCGGCCGCGGAGGCCGCGGCGGCCTGTCGGGCGGCCGAACGGACGGCGTCCGAGGCGGCCGGACGCCTGGAGCGCGAGCGCGACCGGATCGCCCACGCGGCGGCCACGCTCGATGACGAGGCGAGTCGGCTGGACGAGGCCGAGGCCGCGCTTGCCGCCGATTTCGGGGACCGGCTGCCGGCCGACCCGGTTGCCGAGCTCGAGCGTCGAACGGCCGAGCTCCAGGCGCTGGTCGCCGACCTGACGGCGAGGCGTGCCGCGGCCGGCGCCGCTGACGAGGCGCTCCGGGAGATGGACCGGCTCCTCGGCGAGGCGCGCGGCGCGCTGGCGACCGAGCGGGCCCGGCTCGCCGCGCTGCCCGTCGCCGATCTCGTCGCGCGGGCCGAACCGGTCGGCGTGCGGGTCGCGGTCGGCGCCCGCGGAGCCGACCGCGGGGAGGGCGCGCGCGGGGCCGGCTCGCGCGGGGCCGGGCGGAGCGGTTCCGCCGACGTCGCGACGGCCGAGCCGGCGCTCGCGGTCGATCACGACGATCCCGTCGGTCTGGCGGTGGCCGCGGCGGCGATCGCCGACCGGCTCGAGGGCATCGCCTCTGGCTGTGCCGAGGTGACCGCGGAGCGAGCCGCGTCCGCCGGGGGTCTCCTCGTCGAGGCGCTGGCGGCAACCGGCGATCTCGTGCCGGCGGCGCCCGACCTCCCCGCGCTGGCACGGTCGATCGACGCCGCTCACGGCGCGGCCATCGGCCAGGCCGCCGTCGCCGGCCGGCGGATCACCGATCTCGAGGCCCGGATCGCCCGGCGTGCCGAGCTCGAGGCGGAGGTCGCCGAGCTGCGCGAACGGGGCGCCCGGTTCAAGCAGCTCGCCCTCGAGCTCCGCCAGGACCGGATCGTGGCGTTCCTCCAGGAAGAGGCGCTGGTGACGCTCGCGACCGCCGGCAGCGTCCACCTCGAGGAGCTGTCAAGCGGCCGCTACCGGCTCGAGGTGGTCGATGACGAGTTCCTCGTCGTCGACACCTGGAACGGCGAGGAGCGACGGAGCGTGAAGACGCTGTCCGGCGGCGAGTCGTTCCTCGCCTCGCTGGCGCTCGCCCTGGCCCTCAGCGAGCAGGTCCCGTCGCTGGCGGCCGGCGCGCGGACCCGGCTGTCGAGCCTGTTCCTCGACGAGGGCTTCGGGACGCTCGACGAGGAGACGCTCCAGGTCGTGATCGGGGCGGTCGAGGTCCTCGGCGGCGACGACCGGATGGTCGGCGTGGTCACCCACGTCACCGAGCTGGCCGAGCGCCTCCCGGCCCGGATCGTCGTCGAGAAGTCGCCCCGCGGAAGCTCGATCCGGCGCGTCTGACGCCTCGACCGGCTGGCGCGCGTGCCGTCCTTCCCGCGCATCCGGCGTCCCAGCTGCCCGTGCCGCGACGGCTCTCGACCCGGTCGTGGCTACCGAATCGTGGCGTTCCGACGCTCGCGGGGCCACGGAACTCGACCTGACGGTGGCTGCGTGAACCCCGGGTGTTCCAACGGGCGGAGAATCCGCGACGGAACCGTTCTCCGCCCCCGTCCCGTACACCGGGCGTTCCAACGGGTGGCTGGGGGCCGTCTGCGAGCCTGCTGACCGCTCATATGAACCTCGGGTGTTCAACGGGGCCAGCGCCCGGAACCTCCAACGCGGCCAGCCCCGGGAATCGGCAGTGGACCCTCCAACGCGGCCAGCGCCGGGAACCTCAACGGCGCCAGCGCCGGGAACCGGCACCGCGATCCCCGGCTGGACGGAACCCCCGGCCTCGCCCCGGGCCCGCCTCGTCCCGGCCCGGATCGTGGTCGAGAAGTCGCCTCGGATGGAGTCGGTCCGGCGCCTATGACCCCGGCCCGCCTCGTCCCGGCCCGGCTGGCCGGGCCAGGCCGCTCGGGTGGCGGCGCCTGATCGGACCCGGCCCGGCACCACTCAGCGGACGGGCAGCGCGATCTCGTCCGGGAGCGGGAACCAGCGCAGCGTCTCGAAGTCGTCGTCGACCACCGGGTGCTCGGGCGGCGCCGGTGGTGGCGGCGGATCGGCGAGGAGGCGCCGGGCTTCGGCGAGGTAGCCGGCCAGCGCCGTCTCGGGCTCGGTCCGGCGGTGCGACGGCCAGGACATCCGGCCGTCGTCGTAGCGCACGTCGCGCAGGCTCATCGGCGGCTCGACCGTGCCGGCCGCGTGGTGCCACAGTCCCGTCTCCGGCTCGAACCGGTAGTGGGGGAGGAGCCGCCAGCCGTCGCTCGCGACGAGCTCCACCGCATCGAGGATGAACGCGAACACCGCCTCGCTGATGAAGTAGTTGAAGTTGACCCGGACCCAGCCGGGCTTGATCCCCTCGCAGCCGCGCCCGATCTCGCGCTCGAACTCGTGGCTCGTGTCGAGGTCGATCCCGAGCAGCCGATGACCGTATGGCCCGGCGCACGAGCAGCCGCCGCGCGACTGGATCCCGAACAGGTCGTTGAGCAGGGCGACCACGTAGTTGTGGTGCAGGTAGCGGTGGCCGCCGTGGCCCATCGCCCCGCGACCGGCGTCGGGCATCCGCACCACGAACGACACGATCGACAGCCGGTCGAGCGCCGGGTTGCCGAGGATCTCCAGGTTCGGGTTGCGCGACCAGCGCTCGATGGCCCGCCGGATGAACGACTCTTCCCGCTCCCGGATGGCGTCGGACCCGACCGCCTCCTTGAGCCCGAACACGAGCCCCGCCCGGATCGACTCGACGATCGCCGGGGTGCCGCCCTCCTCGCGGTGCTCGATGTCGGTCAGGTAGACGTGCTCCGACGGGTTGACGTAGGCGACGGTGCCGCCCCCGGGCACCGACGGGACCCGGTTCCGGAACAGCTCGCGTCGGGCCACGAGGACGCCCGGCGTACCCGGACCGCCGATGAACTTGTGGGGCGAGATGAAGATCGCGTCCTTGTAGGCGAGCGGGTCGGTCTCGCGTCCGGCCGCCGTATCGGCGAACGGCCCCATCTCGATCGACACGTACGGCGCCGCCGCGGCGAAGTCCCAGAACGACAGCGCACCGTGGCGGTGGAGCAGGATCGAGATCGAGCGGACGTCGCTGATGACCCCGGTCACGTTCGAGGCGGCCGAGAACGAGCCGATCTTGAGCGGTCGATCGGCGTGCGCGGTCAGCTCCGCCTCCAGCCGGGCGAGGTCGATCCGGCCGTCGTGGTCCTCGGGGATGACCACGACGTCGGCCAGCGACTCGCGCCACGGCAGCTCGTTGCTGTGGTGCTCGTACGGGCCGATGAACACCACCGGTCGCTCGCCCGGCGGGACCATGGACCGCAGGTCGTAGCGATCGTCAAGGTCGGCCGGCAGGCGGATCTCGAGGCAGTCGAGCAGCTTGTCGATCGCCCCCGTCGAGCCCGAGCCGGCGAACAGCACGACGTGATCGCGCTCGCTGCCGCCGACCGCGTCGCGGATGGCCCGCCGGGCGTCCTCCCGGAAGCGGGTGGTCTGGAGGCCCGTCCCCGACGACTCGGTATGGGTGTTGGCGTAGAGCGGCAGGACGGCCTGGCGGATGAAGTCCTCGATGAACCCGAGCGAGCGACCGGATGCCGTGTAGTCGGCATACGTGACCCGGCGCAGCCCGAACGGGCCCGGGACCGCCTCGTCGTCGCCGATGACGTTCGCCCGGATCAGCTCGATGAGCGCCGAGGTCCGATCCATGGCTGCCATCCTAGTCGCCCGCAGTCCGCCGTCGTCAGTGCGGCTGGGTCACCCGGATGTCGTCGAGCTCGACCTCCAGGAGGTTGCCGGGGCCGCCATCGGTCGCCTGGAACCGGAGGTGGATGGTCTGCCCGGCCCAGGCATCGAGGAGCGGTCGAGGACTGCCGCCATCGTCCGTCCGCGTCCACGGCGCTCCCGCGCGCGATGGCGACCAGGGTCTGCGTCCCGTCCCCGGCCTCGACGATGGCCTTGAGCGTGTCGGCCGAGCTCGAGCGCGCGTCGTGGGCGAAGACGTAGCGGAACGTCAGCCGCTGGCCGCTGCCGGCCGGCAGGCTGATGGCCGGCGATCGGATCGTCGTCGTGCCGTCCAGGTCGTAGGCGCTCGCCCGCGGTCCGGCCTTGAGGCCCGTGACGAAGGCCGCCCGACCGGACGGGGTCGTGCCGAGCTGCTTCGGACCGAGGCTCGTGGTCGCCTGGGGGTCGCCCCGGGCGAACCGGTCGAGCGCCGGCGCCGTGTCGGTTCCGTCCGGGTTGACCGTCCAGCCGCGGGCGACCTCGAGGTCGTCGTCGAAGGCGCCGCAGCGCGCGACCCGGGACGCCACCCCGAGGACCGAGTACGGGCAGCCCGCGTGCTCCATCAGGTAGAGCACCGCTTCCTTGTTGCGGCCGGTCTCGGACCGGATCTTCGAGTCGTCGGGGTAGTCCTTGATCGACAGCTCGAAGGTGTAGGCCATGATCCGGTAGACGCCGTACTCGTAGTCGTGGGTGCTGCCCGAGGTGATGTACAGGTCGCTGGCCTGCTCGGGTCGGTAGCCGTTCGTGGCGGCCATGGTGCGACCGATCTTGGCCATGACCGCCTGGTCCGTCGCGGTCATGTCGGCGGGCACGTTCTTCGTGGTGTAGCCGTACGGCCACATCACCAGGCGCCCGTACTCGTGGAACGAGATCGCCATCCGGATCTGCTGGCGACCGTCGACGACCCGGCTGGCCAGGAAGTCGCGCATCGCGCGGTCCTCGGGCGACGAGAACGGACGCGGGCCGCGGTAGGTGATCGCCTGCGGGTTCGTGCTCGTCCGGCCGCCGCCGCCCCACTTGTAGCCGTAGTTCCGGTTGAGGTCGGTCCCGATCGAGCGCGTCCCCGGCGTCGGCTGGCGGTTCTTGCGCCAGAAGTGGAAGCGTCCGCCCGAGATGTCGTACTCGGCGCCGTCCGGGTTGACCATGAACACGATCCAGACCTCGCGGCTGTTGACGATGTTGGTGATCCGCGGGTCGACGCCGTAGCCGTCGACGAGCCAGTGGAAGATGCGGAGGGTCATCTCGACCCCCATGTGCTCGTCGGAGTGCGTGCCGCCGTCGAACAGGACCTCGGGCTCGGGCTCGTCCACGTTGACGTTGTCCGAGACCTTGGCCGCCCACAGCTCGCGGCCCTTGTAGCTCTTGCCGATCGAGAACACCTTGACGATGTCCGGGTGAGCGGCGGCGACATTGGCGATCTCGGTCGTGAGCTCGGTGTAGCTGTGGAACCCCTCCCAGCCCTTCGGGAACTCGGAGGCCGTGGCTCCGCCGGCGGTGCCGGCGAGGAGGGCCCCGGCGATGGCGAGGGCGGGGACGAGCCTGACGAGGCGGCGCGGTCGATCGATCATGGCCGCCAGTCTGCGCTCCGGCCGCGCCGGATGCCAGCCGGCCCATCGGCCCACGCCCGGCGCGCGGATCGCCCGCTGCCCGTAACGTTCCCGAAAGACGGCCCCCGGCAGGCTGCCGGCATGCACCTCGACGGCCTGGACGCGCTCGCTCGACGCGCCGGCGGCGCTCGAACGATGAGGAGGGATCCATGACCGGGGACACGCGGAGGACGGTGGTCGGCGCCGCGATCGTGGTGATCGTGGTGGCGCTCGTGCTCGCCGGAGCCTATGGCCTGTGGTACCTCTTCTTCCGCCCCGCCGGCCCGGCCGCCGTCGACGCATCGAACATCGCCCTGCCGTCGAGCGTCGCGTCGTCCGCCCCGCTGAGCGGCGGCATCGACGGGACCTGGAAGGTCGACACGTCGATCGGGTCGTTCGCCGACAACACCTCGTCGTTCGTCGGGTATCGCGTCCAGGAGCAGCTCGCGAGCATCGGCGGGAACACGGCGGTCGGCCGGACGCCGGACGTCAGCGGGACGATGACGATCTCGGGGACCAAGGTGACGGCGGCGACGATCCAGGCCGACCTGACGTCGCTCCAGAGCGACGATCCGCGGCGCGACGGCCAGCTGGCCCGGCAGGGCATCCAGACGAGCCAGTTCCCGACCGCGACCTTCACGCTCAGCTCGCCGATCGACCTGGGCTCGCTGCCGGCCGACGGCCAGGAGGTGACCGTGACCGCCGCGGGGCAGCTGACGCTCCACGGCCAGACGAAGGACGTCCAGGTCCCGCTCACCGCGAAGCTGTCGGGCAGCGTGATCGTCGTGACCGGCTCGCTGCCGATCGTGTGGACCGACTACGGGATCGAGAAGCCGAACTCGTTCGCGGTCGTCTCGATCGCGGACCAGGGCACGATGGAGCTCCAGCTCTTCTTCACGAAGGGCTGAACGGCGGCCGCGGCGCCGCGGCTCGCGGCTGGCTTGACAGCAACCGGGTGGCGGCCAAAGGTTCGGGACGCGAGGCGAACGGCGCACGCCGGCGGCCGACGACGACGGCGCGCCAGCCCCATCGCGGAGGCCGAGCGTGGCGAACGAGGAACCCCGGGCCGAGCAAGCCGTCCCGTTCGAGGGCCTCGACTACCTGTACATGCCGAGCGCCGACGTGGCCACCGACATGCGCCACTTCGTCGACGTCCTCGGCGCCCGGCTCGTGTTCGCGATCGACGCGATGGGAACCCGGGTGGCGATGGTCGCGCTGACCGACGGGCCGCCGCGGATCCTGCTCACCGACCACCTCGTCGGCGAGCGACCGATCCTGATCTTCCGGGTCGCCGACCTCGACCGCTCGCTCGACGACCTCGCGGAGCGGGGCTGGCAGCGCGGGCCGCTGCTCGAGATCCCGCCGGGCCCGTGCTGCTCGTTCCGGACGCCGGGTGGCCAGCGGATCGCCGTGTACGAGCGGTCGCGGCCCGAGGTCGAGGACCACTTCGCCGGCCGGTACGACTTCTGAGACCGCCATGCGACCCGTCCGGCGGCGACGGCCCGCCGCGCTGCAACGTCGGCGCAACGAGGGCGCTCGCCCGGGGATGACGGCTGGGGCGTCGCCCACCGACACTGCGGCTATCCGCGCAGGGGAGGCCCGATGCTCCGCCACCGCATGCCGACATGAGACCGGCCCCGACGACACCCGCCGACACCGCGGCCGGCAGCCCGACGGTCGCTGATCCAATGCCGCCTCGGGGACACCCGTTCGCCAGCGAGATCGACGCCGAGCGTCGCGGTTGGTACGACCTGACCGCGCTCGTCCGGCGGCTCGACCCTGAGGAGTGCCTGGTGCCGGGCTACTACGTCGACCCGGACTGGACCGTGCGCGATCTCGTGGCCCACGTCGGGACCTGGCTGGCCCAGGCCGAGATCGAGCTCGCCCGGATCAACGCCGGCACCTACGAAGGCCACACCGTCGACATCGAGGCGCTCAACGCGGCGTTCCTCGAGGCCATGCGCGACCAGCCATGGAACGTCGCGTGGGCCCAGGCCCACAGTGCGCGGACCCGGATGCTCCAGGAGTGGTACGCGCTCGATACGGCGAGCGACGAGGCGGCCTGGTGGATCCGCAAGTCGGGACCGGAGCACTACGCCGAGCACCGCGACCGCCTCGCGGAGTGGGTCGCCGAGCTCGTCGCGCGCCGGCCGGCCGAACCCGAACCGGCGTGAGCCGAACCGACGCGACGCCAAGCCGGGCCGGCCGGCACCTCACCGAGCCAGCCCCAACCCAGCAGGAGGAATTGCCATGCCGACGACGACCCACGTAGCCCGAAGCTCCCGGTCCTCGAACGGCCGGACCCGTCGATCGCCGAACACGAAGCTCGCCCCGCTCGGGGTCGAGATCCAGCGCTTCGGCGCCCTTCGCCTGATGCCGATCGCCCTGGCGGCCGAAGCACGGTCGGACAGCTGCGCGGTGCTGAACGAGATCCTCGCCGACACCATGGTCCTCTACGCCCTGTACAAGAAGCACCACTGGCTGGTCGCCGGACCGACGTTCTATCAGCTCCACCTGCTGTTCGACAAGCACGCCGAGGAGCAAGCCGAGCTGGTCGACCTGCTCGCCGAGCGGGTCCAGAGCCTGGGCGGCATCGCCGTCGGCGACCCACGCCACGCGGCCGAGCTGACGACGATCGAACGGCCGCCCGACGGCGCCGAGGAGGTCCCGGCCATGATCCACCGGCTCCTCGACGCGCACGAAACGATCGTCGAGAAGGTCCGCCGGGCGATCGTGCGGACCGAGAAGAGCGGCGACTGGGGCACGAACGACCTGCTCATGGGCGACGTGCTCCGGCGCCACGAGCTGCAGACCTGGTTCACCGCGTCCCACGTGGTCGACGAGCCGCTCATCGAGGGTTGACCGGGTTCGGACCCCCGCCCCCGGGCTGGATCAGAGCGTCTGGTTCGCCAGCCGGATGTGGTGGCGCGTGTAGCGCTCGAGGTCGCGGCCCTGGCGCTCCGTCAGCCGCTCGCAGACCCAGCCCCAGTGGAGCGACACGAGATCGCCCGGGGCGAGCTCGGTGACGAAGCCGCGCCCGTCGACGAGTCGGGTGACGTAGACCCGCCGGGCGGCGCCCAGGCCGAGCTTGCCGCCGCGCAGGACGAGCGGCGGCCGGTCGACGCCGACCGTCGTGCCGTCGACCGAGACGACCCGTCCCCAGCTGACCCGGCAGTGGTCGAGCGTGTCCAGGACGTTGCCGTCGAGCCGGCCCACCCGGAGCCACACGTCGAAGACGTGGAAGCTGTGATGGGGCAGGGCGCCGGCCGGGATCTTGTCCGCGACCAGGTCCATGATCTTGGGCGGGAGCTGCGACCGGAACCGCTCGCGCAACGCCGCGTAGAGCTCCTTCGAGGCGAACCGCTCGAGCAGGTCGTTGCCGATCCAGTACGCCTCGACGACGCGATCGTCGAAGGGGTCGGCGAGGTCGGCTCCGGCCGCGATCGCCCGGAGGTAGGGCAGGGGACCGAGGAACCGGGCCAGCGACGGGATCAGCGAGGCGTCGGCCTGGCCGGCCACGCCGTGGTCGAACAGGCGGCGGTTGTCGTCGGGTCCGCAGTAGCCGAGCCGGTTGGGCATGAACCCGTAGTGGATGAAGCGGAGGATCCCGGCCTGCGAGGAGGGCGGCAGCTCGATCGATCGTCGGCCGCGAGGGCCCGTCGCTGAAGGCGTGTCCGGCATCTCAGTCGCTTCGCGCCGGGACGACCGCCGCGGCGTAGTCCTCGAGCAGATCGTCGGCGGTCGAGCCCATGAGCACGTCGAGGAGCCGGATCGCCTCGGCGGCCTCGTCGTCGGTCAGGCGCTCGAGGGCGAAGCCGAGCTGGATCACGACCCAGTCACCGGGCTTCGGCGGATCTCCGTCGAGCAGGGCGAGGCTGACCGTCCGGTTCGCTCCCTGGACGGCCACGGTCGCGGTCTCGTGCGCGATCCGCGATGTCGACCACCTGCCCGGGGATCCCGATGCACATGACGCGGCCAGTATGACGGTCGATGGCCACGTCGAACCGCGGGCGCTGGGCGGCAGTGATCCTACAGCTGAGTGCCGAGCGGGATCACGTCGATGCCGTCGGGGACGAACAGGTAGCCGTCGAGCCCTGCCGGGTCGGTCGGTGTGGCCGTACTGCCAGACGATGCGCCTGGTCGTCGGGTCGATGACCACGACGCGATGGCGGAAGTCGTCGTTCACGGCGATCGTCCCGTCCGGCAGCAGGATCGCGAGGCTCGGGTGGTCGAGCCGCCCTCGCCCCGACGCCACCCGGTACCGCCACAGCACGTGACCGCGCGGGCTCACCTTCAGGACCGACCCGATCGCCGAGTAGTCGACGACCAGGACGTTGCCCTTCGGATCGAGCTGGGCGTCCGATGGGTAGGCGGCCGGGACGTGGATGTCGAACCGGACCTGGCCCGCGCGCACCGAGCCGGACGACGCGAGAGCCCCCGATCGTGGTGACCAGCATCCCGCCGTCGGCGAGCGGCGTGTCGCCGTTCGGGTTGTTGAAGCTGCGCGGCGGGTGGTTGGTGCATCGTCCGGCGGCGCCCCACTGGCGGACGATTCGCTTCCCCGGCGAGATCTCCAGGATTCGGCAGTTCCGGATGTCGGCGACCGTGACGTTGCCGTTGGCGAGCGGGTAGGCGTCGTCGGGCGTGTGCAGGTAGCCGTGGGCGGAGCCGGCGCGAGCGTAGTGGCCGTACTGCCAGACGACCTTGCGGCTGACGATGTCGATCCGATCGATCACCTGGTGGGCCTCGTCGTTGGCGACGATCGTCCGGCCGTCGGGGGCGATGAATGCGTCGTCGGCCGAGAAGGCCTGTCCGCGGGGCAGGCTTCCCCGGACCGGAAAGCGCCATAGCGTGCGACCGCCCTGGTTGACGATGAGCAGCCTTCCGTTGCCGCGGTCGGCGATCAGGAGCCCCAGCCCGAAATGGCTGGCCACGACCGCCCCCGCCTGGGCGGGCGCCGGACCGCCACCTGCGGGCGTCGACGCCGTCCCCGGTTCAACCGCGGTCGTGACTGGGCCGCCTCGGCGCGGCCGTCCCGATCGCCGCCTCGGTGCTGCCGAGACCCGCGCCCGGGACCGCCCTGGACGCGGGGGGCCGGCCGACCCGCCGTCCGAGCTGCCTAGCGCCGAGACGACGAACGGACCGGGCCCCCAGCGTCGCCCCGCAGCCGGACAGGGCGACCTGCGGAAGGCCGCGAGCACAACCGTCGCCCGCCTCGCGAGCTGCATCGACGGCGGCTCGTCGATGGGCGTGGGGAGGGCGGCGTCGGGGTTGAGCGCGGCCCTGCATCGGACCATCGAACCGGACGTCCATTAGACCGTGCTGAAGCTTCGGCCCTCCGACCGGTCGCGACGACTCCGGCCACCTCGAAGTTGGTAGCCTTGGCCCTTCGGAAGGAGACCGCGATGACCGACCGGCGCACGCCACCGGACGACGGAGCCCAGCCGCTGTCCGACGACGAGCTGGCGAGGATCGACGCCTACTGGCGGGCGGCCAACTACCTGTCCGTGGGACAGATCTACCTGCTCGCCAATCCGCTCCTCCGCGAGCCGCTCCGCCCCGAGCACGTCAAGCCGCGGCTGCTCGGCCACTGGGGGACGACGCCGGGGCTCAACTTCGTCTACGCCCACATCAGCCGGGTGATCCGGACGCGCGACCTGAACGCGATCTGGATCGTCGGGCCCGGGCACGGCGGACCGGCGGCGGTGGCCAACGCCTATCTCGAGGGCACCTACAGCGAGGTCTATCCGAACATCACCCGCGACGCGGCCGGGATGTCCGCCCTGTTCCGCCAGTTCTCGTTCCCCGGCGGCATCGGGAGCCACGTGACGCCCGAGACGCCGGGCAGCATCCATGAGGGCGGCGAGCTTGGCTACGCGCTCAGCCACGCCTACGGGGCGGCCTTCGACGACCCGGACCTCGTCGTCTTCTGCGTGGTCGGCGACGGCGAGGCCGAGACGGGCCCGCTGGCCACGTCGTGGCACTCGAACAAGTTCCTCAACCCGGTCACGGATGGCGCGGTCGTCCCGATCCTCCATCTCAACGGCTACAAGATCGCCAACCCGACGATCCTCGCCCGGATCCCCGAGTCCGAGCTCGAGGACCTGCTCCGCGGCTACGGCTACCAGCCGTACTTCGTCAGCGGCGACGAGCCGGCCCGGGTCCACCAGCGGATGGCGGCGGTCCTCGACGTCGTCTGCGACCGGGTCGCCGAGATCCAGCGGCGGGCCCGCGTCGACGGCGACGAGGAGCGACCGCGCTGGCCGATGATCGTGCTCCGCACGCCCAAGGGCTGGACCGGCCCGAAGGTCGTCGACGGCCTGCCGTCGGAGGGCAGCTTCCGCTCCCACCAGGTGCCGTTCTCGGACGTGCGCGACAACCCGGGCCACCTCCAGCTGCTCGACGACTGGATGCGCAGCTACCGACCCGAAGAGCTGTTCGACGAGCGCGGTGCGCTGCGACCCGAACCGGCCAGCGTCGCCCCGCGCGGCGAGCGACGGATGAGCGCCAACCCGGTCGCCAACGGCGGGCTGCTGCTCCACGACCTCACCCTGCCGGACTTCCGCGACTACGCCGTCGCGGTCCCCCGGCCCGGCGCGACGACCTCCGAGGCGACCCGCGTCCTTGGCGAGTTCCTGCGCGACGTGATCCGGCGCAACCCGACCACGTTCCGGATCTTCGGTCCCGACGAGACGGCATCGAACCGGCTGGGGCCGGTGTTCGAGGCCACGGACCGTGCCTGGGAGGCGGAGCTCCTGCCGACCGACGACCACCTGGCTCGCTCGGGCCGGGTCGTCGAGGTGCTCTCCGAGCACAACTGCCAGGGCTGGCTCGAGGGCTACCTGCTGACCGGCCGCCACGGGCTGTTCAACTGCTACGAGGCGTTCATCCACATCATCGACTCGATGTTCAACCAGCATGCGAAGTGGCTGAAGATGACGGCCGAGATCCCGTGGCGGCGGCCGATCGCCTCGCTGAACTACCTGCTCACGAGCCACGTCTGGCGCCAGGACCACAACGGCTTCAGCCACCAGGACCCGGGCTTCATCGACCACGTCATGAACAAGAAGGCCGAGGTGATCCGGGTCTACCTGCCGCCGGACGCGAACTGCCTGCTGTCCGTCGGCGATCACTGCCTGCGCAGCCGCCACTACGTCAACGTGATCGTGGCCGGGAAGCAGCCGGCCCTCAACTACCTGACGATGGACGAGGCGGTCCTCCATTGCACCCGGGGCATCGGCGTCTGGGACTGGGCGAGCAACGACGACGGCGAGCCCGACGTCGTGATGGCCTGCGCCGGCGACATCCCGACGCTCGAGACCGTGGCCGCCGTCGACCTCCTGCGCCAGCACCTGCCCGAGCTCAAGGTCCGGGTCGTCAACGTCGTCGACCTGATGCGCCTCCAGCCGGACAGCGAGCATCCGCACGGCCTGTCCGACCGCGAGTTCGACACGCTGTTCACGACCGACCGTCCGATCGTCTTCGCCTACCACGGCTACCCCTGGCTGATCCACCGGCTCGCCTACCGCCGGACGAACCACGCCAACCTGCACGTGCGTGGGTACAAGGAGGAGGGCACCGTCACCACGCCGTTTGACATGGTCATGCGCAACGACCTCGACCGGTTCCACCTCGTGATCGACGTGATCGACCGGGTCCCCAGCCTCGGTTCGAGCGCCGCCCACGTCCGCCAGGCGATGGTCGACGAACGGGTCCGCGCCCGGGCGTATGCCGAGGAGCACGGCGAGGACGCCCCGGCGATCCGCGACTGGACCTGGGCGTCGTGATCGAGGCCGGACGCTGACGGTGCGCGTCCTCGTCCTCAATGCGGGCTCGAGCTCGCTCAAGGCGAGCGTCATCGACGATGGAGCCACCGTCACCCGGACCACGGTCGGCTGGGGCGCCGATGCGACCCGCGCAGCCGATCGTGCGGCCGGCGTCCGGGCGGTCCTCGAGGCGGTCGGTCGGGCCGGCGTCGTCGAGGGATCGATCGGCGCTGTCGGGCATCGAGTCGTCCATGGCGGGACCCGGTTCGTGTCGCCGACCCCGGTCGACGCCGGCGTGCTCGCGTCGCTCGATGCGATGGGCGAGCTCGCCCCGCTCCACAACGCGGTCGCGGTCGAGACGATCCGTAGCGCCGCCGCGATCCTGCCCGGCGTGCCCCAGGTCGCCTGCTTCGACACCTCGTTCCACGCCGGCCTGCCCGAGACGGTGGCGCGCTACCCGGTCCCGGACGCCTGGTACGACGCGTGGGGCATCCGCCGGTTCGGGTTCCACGGGCTGTCGGTCGCGTGGTCGGTCGAGCGGGCGGCGGCGATCCTCGGGCGCCCGCCTTCGGAGCTCGAGCTCGCCGTGGCGCACCTCGGCAGCGGCTGCTCGGTGACCGCGGTGTCCGGCGGCCGGTCGGTGTGGACCTCGATGGGCTTCACCCCGCTCGAGGGCCTGATGATGGGGACTCGCTCGGGCTCACTCGATCCGGGGATCGTGATCCACCTGGTCCGGAGTGGCCGGCTCGATATCGACGCGGTGGCCGACGCGCTCGACCACCGATCGGGGCTGAGTGGTGTCTCCGGCCAGGGCGCGGACGTCCCGGAGCTCGAGCGGGCGGCGGACCGCGGCGAGCCGCGGGCGACCCTCGCGCTGGCGATGTTCGTGGACCGTGCGGCGGCGGGGATCGCGGCGGCCGCAACGGCCCTGCCGCGTCTCGACGGGCTCGTCTTCACCGGCGGGATCGGTGAGCACGCCGGGCGGCTGCGGGCGGCGATCGTCGGCCGGCTGGCGGTGCTCGGGATCCAGCCGATCTCGGACACGGAGACGGACCTGGACCGGGTGCTCGATCCCGCGACGGCGCCCGGAGCCGTGGAGGCGGCGGGGCCCGTGGTGATCCGGGTCGAGGCCCGCGAGGACCTCGTCATCGCCCGGTCGGTCAGCGCCGTGGTCGCGACGCACGCCTCCGACGCCTGATCCTTCGAGGTATGGCCCGGCTGGGCCGGACATCACCCACGACCAGGCAGCCGCGACCGTCGACCGGAGTCGCCGCTCAGCGATACGCGCCGACCGATCGGCGGATCGGTTCGGCACCGACCAGCCGGTTGAGTCGAACGACGAGCTGACCATCGGTCAGCGGCCCGGCGGGCCGGCACCGGATCGTCCGCGGGCGATGGTGATGCGCATCTGCCTCGCGGAGGCTGCGCTCGAGGTGCGTTCGAACGGTTCCGGGCCCGATGATCAGGACGTCCGCGTCCTCGGGCAGGTGCTCGGCGACGGTGTCCAGGTACCGTGCGAGGTGCTCGAGGCGACGCGGCTCACCGGCCGTCTGCCTGGGTCCGCCACCGCCGTGACGATTCATCGGATCGTGCCGAACGTGGCCGGTCGACCGATGATGGGCCGGGACATCCGACCGCACGCGTTCGATCCGTGTCCCGCTCGCAAGCCGGCGGCAGATCGTGGCGTCCTTCGAGTCGACCCAGACCACGACCCAGGGCCGGCCGGTCGGCTCGAGCGTGCCCGTGCCG
Organism: uncultured Chloroflexia bacterium; assembly: GCA_963813705.1. Taxonomy (GTDB): domain Bacteria; phylum Chloroflexota; class Limnocylindria; order Limnocylindrales; family CSP1-4; genus Chersky-267. The sequence goes on along the minus strand of CAWFAH010000010.1, from coordinate 674,082 downwards.
GGTCGATCCGGTCCTGAAGCGGCGGCCATCAGCGTGCCCAGGCCGGCTCGTCTCCGCGCTCGACGAGATCGGCGTAGATCACGCCGCTGGCTGTCTCCCAGGCAAGCCGATCGACGCGCACGGCGTAGCGATGCGACCCGGCGTTGAAGCTGATCTCCGCGTCGTCCTCCACCGCGTAGTCGGCGTACGTCGGCAGGCCGAACAGCTCACCGACCGCCGGGATGGCACCGACCTCGCAGTCCGGAGCGAGCGCCGCGAGCTCGCTCTCGGTCAGCAGGCGCACGGTCTCGTGGCCGAGCGCCTTCCGCGCCCTCGCCAGGTCGACCTGGTCGACGGCGTCGATGACGAGCAGGGCGTCGCGATCGTCGACGACGTGGACGCCGACGACCTTGGCGAACGTTCGCGGGTCGACGCCCTCGGCCCGGGCCGTCTGCCGGGCGGTCTGGGTCCGCGAGTGCTCGTGGAACTCGTGGTCGATCCCGTGTGCCTTGAGCCAGTCGACGAGACCAGGGTCCGGTCCACCGACCCGCGCGACCGTGTCGATATCCATGGCAGCCTCCGTCCGACCAGCGTCGCGCGGGCTCGTCATCGGGACAACCGCCGACCGGCTGCCTCCACGCATGCCGAACGTCCCGAACGGCGGATCGGCTGCTCGTCGTCTCGGTGCAACCGTGCCCGACGGCGCGTCTCAGGGGATGCCCGGCGCGCCCAAGCACCGGAGCCGGAACGGGACGGTCCGTTCCGCACTTGCCAGCCCGCGAGATCGGTCGATGATGGCATCGGCCTCCGGACCGACCCGGGGCACCACCAGGAGGACCATATGGTCCGCGTTGGATCGCTGGCCCGATCCGTGACCCTCGTCGCCCTCGCCTCGATCGTCGTCGCCTGTGGATCGACCGCGGGCAGCCTCCCGGCCTCCGCGTCCCCGGCGGCAACCAGCTCGCCATCGACGTCGGTCGCGTCACCCAGCACGGAGCCGGCCGCCACCCCCACCGAAGCGCCCACGCCAACGGCCAGCCCGAGTCCCAGCTCCACGCCGACCGCCAGCCCGCAACCGACCGCGGCGTTCGCCTGCACGAAGCTGCCCTACGTCCGGGCCGGCGGCACCCTGTCGGTGCGCATGTCCGACGTCCGCGTCGGCAGCCATCCGGGCTACGACCGGATCGTCTACGAGTTCGCGGCCGGCAAGCGGCCGTCGATCCGGATCACGTCGGTGGCGCCGCCGTTCAAGCTCGATCCGAGCGACCAGCCGGTCACGATCGACGGGACCGCGTTCATCCAGATCAAGCTCACCAACGTAGCGGTCGAGACCGTCCCCGCCGCCGCGGACGACATCAAGCCGGGCTATCCGACCCTGGTCGAGCTGCGCCAGATCGCGGGCTACGAGGGCGACGCGACCTGGATCGCCGGGCTCAACGGACCGGCCTGCGTTCGGGTCTCGATCCTCACGGGGCCGTCGCGCCTCGTGCTCGACGTCACGCCCGCCAACCCCTGACGGGTCGCGGCTCCGGCCGCGTCGGCGGAGCGCGGTTCAGCCGGCGATCGCCCGCGCCCGCTCGGCCAGCGCCCACCGGTCGAGCGGCTCGGCCGGCTCGATGTCGACCAGCCGGTCGGGGCGGTGGAAGATCGTCACGTACTCGCGCTCGAGGGCCAGGCGCACGGGGTCGGGTCCCGTGATGACGAGGCGATCCTGGTCGCCGATCGCGTCGACGACCCGGGCGAGGTAGGTCGGATCCTGGCCGTCGCCGTGGGCGCGCACCTCGGTCAGGGCGACGTCACCGGCGATCGACCGGGCGACGACCGCCGTGCGTCCGTCGATCCAGGCCACCGCGCTCGTCCGGGCGACGGTCGCCACGGGCGTCCTATGGGATCCGCGCATCGGATCACCTCCTCACTGCAGGCTAGGGCGCGAGCGGCGCCGGGACCACGGCCATCCGGCTCGCACGGCAGGCCGAACGACTCGACTCGCAGGGGCCGTCAGGCGTGGACCGGCTCGAGCGCCGCCAACCGGTAGCCGCCGTCGAGCGCCTCGATATCCGCGGCGACGAGCTCGGGGTGGTGGCGGCCGACGAGCTCGACCAGCGCGGCGCGGACGGTGTCGATCGGCAGGAACGGCCGGCGGGCGAGCAGGCCGCCCAGCGCGACCACGCTGACCAGCCGGTCGTCGCCGGCGGCGCGGGCGACGGCGGTGCACGGCAGGTTCACCACCTCGACGTCCGTCCGGCGGGGCTCCGCCTCGATGAGCGAGCTGTTGACGACGAGCAGCCCGCCCGGCGCCAGGAGCGTCTCGAACCGTGCCAGCGACGGGGGATTGAGCGCGATGACGGCATCGGCGAGGTCGACGATCGGCGAGCCGATCGGTCGATCGGCCACGATGACCGTGCACGACGCGGTCCCACCGCGCATCTCCGGCCCGTACGACGGCATCCACGACACCTCGCGGCCCTCGATGACCGCTGCCTGCGCGAGCACCTGTCCCGCGAACAGGAGGCCCTGCCCGCCGAACCCGCCGAAGATCGTCGAGCGTTCCATCACGTTCGCCCGGCCGGCGCTCCGGCCGCCTTCAGCCGGTCCACGAGCACGCCGAGCGGATAGGTCTCGACGACGTCGTGGGCCAGGTGGTCCATCGACTCGACCGGGGTCATCCCCCAGCCGACCGGACAGTTCGAGAGCACCTCGACGATCGACAGACCGCCGTCCGCGAGCTGGACCTCGAACGCCCGTCGGAGCATCGCCTTCGTCTTACCGATCAGGCCGGCGTCGGCGACCGAGCCCCGGGCGGCGTAGCCGACCCCCGGGAGCAGGGCGAGCATCTCGGTGATCGGCAGCGGATAGCCCGCGGAGCGCGCGTCGCGCCCGGTCGGGCTCGAGGTCGTCCGCTGGCCGAGCAGCGTCGTCGGGGCCATCTGGCCGCCGGTCATCCCGTAGATCCCGTTGTTCACGAAGATGACGCTGATCCGCTCGCCGCGCGCGGCGGCATGGACGATCTCGGCGGTCCCGATCGCCGCGAGGTCGCCGTCGCCCTGGTAGGTGAACACGAACGCGTCCGGCCGAACGCGACGGACGCCGGTCGCGACGGCCGGCGCGCGGCCATGCGGCGACTCGACGAAGTCGATCGCGAGGTAGTCGTAGGCGAACACGCTGCAGCCGACGGACGCCACCCCGATCGTTCGTGGCGCCAGCGCCATCTCGTCGAGGAGCTCGGCCACCAGCCGGTGGATGATCCCGTGACCGCAGCCCGGGCAGTAGTGGGTCGACTGCTCGTTGAGCGTGGCCGGGCGAGCGTAGACGAGCCGCGGTTCGGCAGGCGCGCTGGGTGCGCTGGGTGCGCTGGGCACGGTCATCGCCAGCCCTCCCGGAGCGATGCGGACGGCGTCGCGCCCGGCTGCGGGACGCCGGATCCCGGCCGGGCCGGAACGCTGGCCGCCCAGCTGTGACGGAGGACCTCGAGCACCTCCCCGGGCGTCGGAACCATCCCCCCGGTCCGCCCGTGGAAGAAGACCGGGCAGAGGCTCCCGACCGCCAGTCGGACATCCTCGACCAGCTGGCCGGCCGACAGCTCCACGACCACCACGCCGCGGAGCCGGAGCGCGGCCGCGCTCAGCGGTCCGGACGGGAACGGCCACAGGGTGATCGGCCGGAACAGCCCGACTCGCAGCCCGCCGTCGCGGGCCCGCTCGATGGCCGTCCGGGCCACCCGCGCGGCGGTTCCGTAGGCCACCACCGCGATCTCGGCGTCGTCGAGCTGCTCCTCGGCCCAGCGCTCTTCGCGCTCGGCGATCTCGGCGTACGTCGCCTGGAGCCGCCGGTTGTGGGCCTCGAGGTCCTCGGGCGCCAGGTTGAGCGAGCGCAGGACCCGCGGCGGACGCCCAGCGGCCCCCGACAGGGACCAGTCCTCGGGTCGTCGGACGGGCATTCGGTAGACCGGCACGACCGGCTCCATCGCCTGGCCCATGACCCCGTCGGCGAGGATCATGACCGGCGTCCGGTACTGCTCGGCGAGGTCGAAGGCGAGCGGGACGAGCTCGACGGCCTCGGCGATCGACGACGGCGCCAGGACCGGGACGCGGTAGTCGCCGTGCCCGTGGCCCTTGGTCGCCTGGAAGTAATCGGACTGCGACGGACCGATGCTCCCGAGGCCCGGCCCGCCGCGCATGACGTTGACCACGACCACGGGCAGCCGCGAGCCGGCCATGTAGCTCATCGCCTCGGCCATCAGGCTGATCCCCGGGCTCGACGAGGACACCAGGACCCGGGCCCCGCAGGCGGCGGCACCGAGCGCCATGTTGATCGCCCCGAGCTCGCTCTCGGCCTGGACGAACACGCGGCCGAGCTCGGGCATCCGGCGAGCCATCCACTCGAGCAGCTCGGCCTGCGGCGTGATCGGATAGCCGAAGTAGGCATCGCAGCCGGCCTGGATCGCCGCCTCCGCGATCGCCTCGTTGCCCTTCATCAGGACCGGCCGAACGGGCGGCTCGGGCGCGCCGGTGGGGGCTCGTCGTCGGGCGGTCCGGGTCGCCACCGCGTTCCCGGTCACGACCGGGCTCCCTTCGGCGCGGCGTACACCGTGAAGACGACGTCTGGGCAGACCCGGGCGCACAGCGCGCAGCTCGTGCAACCGCTCGCGTCGGTCAGGCGGATCGGGTGGTAGCCGAGCCGGTTCACGATGCCCGGATCGAGGGCAAGGACGTGCTGGGGGCAGGCCCGGATGCAGAGCTCGCAACCCTTGCATCGGTCGGTCGCGATGGCGAGGGGCTGGAACGCGTAGCGCTGATGGGTTGGAATCGCGGTCCGCGGGACGGCCAGGGCCATCGACCACCTCCGAGCCAACCGTAGGTCGGGCCGCTGGACCGGGCGAGTGCCGAATGGCGCCCCCCGGCGGGCCGATCGGCGGCCTCGGACGACGGCCTCGAGGTTGGTGACCTTCCGATCGGCGATGGAGGACGTCCGGCCCTGCTGCCGGCGGGTCGATCGCCCCACGATCGGCTTCGGGCGACCTGTCGTCCCGGCTCGCCGGCGCGCGTCCGGTGCCGTGTCGAACCGCAGAAGGGGTCCCGAATGCAGCGTCTCTCGTGGTCCGTCCCCAATCGGGCCCCGCTGACCGACGGCAAGGACGGCGTCCGCGACACCTCCGGCCGGGCGACCGGAGCGGGCCGCTCCGGATCGTCGGCCGCCGTCGGGTTCCCGACCGCCGGCGAACCGCTCCGGGTCACCCGTCGCGGCGCCGACCTGCTGGCCGACCCCTCGCTCAACAAGGACACGGCGTTCAGCGAGCGCGAGCGCGATGACTTCGGCCTGCGCGGCCTCCTTCCGCCCCACGTGGCGACGATCGACGAGCAGGTCGCCCTCGAGCTCGAGCACGTGCGCCGCAAGTCCGACGACCTCGAGCAGTACATCGGCCTGGCGGCGCTCCAGGACCGGAACGAGACCCTGTTCTACCGGCTCCTCGTCGAGAACCTCGAGGAGTTCATGCCGGTGGTCTACACGCCGACCGTCGGCCGGGCCTGCCAGGAGTTCAGCCACATCCTCCGGCGACCGCGCGGGGTCTGGATCACGCCCGCCGACCTGGGTCGGATCCCCAACCTGCTGCGCTCCGCGGCGGAGGACGTCCGGCTCGTCGTCGTGACCGACAACGAACGGATCCTCGGGCTCGGCGACCAGGGGGCCGGCGGGATGGCCATTCCGGTCGGGAAGCTTGCCCTGTACAGCGCGGCGGCGGGGATCTACCCGGCCAGGACGCTGGCCGTGTCGCTGGACGTCGGGACCGACCGCGAGGACCTCCTGGCCGACCCGCTCTACCTCGGGTACCGTGCCCGTCGCCTCCGCGGCGAGGCCTACGACGAGGTCCTCCAGGCGTTCGTCGAGGCCGTGCGCGAGGTGTTCCCGCTGGCGATCGTCCAGTGGGAGGACTTCAAGCAGCACAACGCGATCCGGATCCTCGGTCGGTTCCGGCACCGCCTGCCGAGCTTCAACGACGACATCCAGGGAACGGCGGCGACCGTGCTCGCCGGGATCCTGCGAGCGCGCAGCGCCGGCGACGGGATCGCCAACGAGCGTTTCCTGTTCCTCGGTGCAGGCGCTGCCGCCTCCGGGATCGCCGAGCTGGTCGCGCAGCGGCTCCGACTCGACGGTGTCGACGAGGCCGCGCTCCGGCGGTCGATCGTGATGGTCGACAGCCACGGGCTGGTCCACGACGCTCGACCGGATGTCGAGGCCGACAAGCTGCCCTTCGCAGTCAGCGCCGAGCGCCTGGCGGAGTGGGGCCTGGCCGAGTCCGCGCTCACCGATCCCGCCACGATCGCCCGAGCCGCCGGGTCGACGGCCCTGATCGGGGCAACGGGGCGCGCCGACACGTTCAGTGCAGCGCTCGTGCGCGCGGTGGCGGCCAACCACGAGCGGCCGATCATCCTGCCCCTGTCGAACCCGAGCAGCCGGGCGGAGGCGACACCCGAATCGATCCTCGCGTGGTCCGACGGCCGGGCGATCGTCGCCTCCGGCAGCCCGTTCGGGCCCGTTGCCCAGGCCGGCCGCGAGATCGTCGTCGGGCAGGCCAACAACGCCTTCGTGTTCCCGGGTATCGGCCTCGGCGCCATCGTGGCCGAGGTCCGCGAGGTGACCACGGAGCTGTTCCTGGTGGCGGCGAGCGAGCTGGCCGCCCAGGTCTCCGCCGAACGCTTTGCGAGCGGGGCGATCTATCCGCCGGTCCGCGACCTGCGCGCCGTCACGCGGGCCATCGCGATCGCGGTGGTCCGGCGAGCCCGCGACACCGGCTACGGCCGCCAGTACCGCGACGAGCAGATCGAGCCGGCCGTCGACCGGGCGATCTGGCGGCCGGACTACCGGACCTACGAGCCGGCCTGAAGCGGAGGGCGTCGTGCGTCGCATCGGGCTGCTCGCGGTCGTGGCCGCGGGTCTGGCCGCCGCGTTCGCGCGGCTCTACCGGCCGTGGCACCTGCGCTGGGGTGCCACCGACGCCGAGGTCGCGCTGTCGCTTCCCGGTGACGACCGCCTGACGGACCCCGAGTTCGCCCCGACCCGCGCCATCACGATCGCTGCCCGGCCCGCCGAGATCTGGCCGTGGATCGTCCAGATCGGCTACGGCCGGGCCGGGTTCTACGCCTACGACGTCCTCGACAACCTCGGCCGCTCGAGCGCCCGGCGGATCGTCCCCGAGCTCCAGGACCCGGCGATCGGCGACTGGATCCCGATGTCGAGCACGACGAACGACACGACGGCCTTCCGGGTGGCGGCGTTCGAGCGTGAGCGCTGGATGCTGTGGGCGAAGCCCGACAGCACCTGGGCATGGAGCCTCCAGCCGATCGATCGTGAGCACACCCGGCTGATCAGCCGGATCCGCGCCGCCTACGACTGGACCAGCCCGCTGCTCCCGGTCACACTGCTGCTGATGGAGATCGGCGACTTCCCGATGAGCCGCCGCGAGCTGCTCGGCATCCGGAGTCGCGCCGAGGCGATGGCCGCCGACCGCCGGTCGCGGCGGCCCGCCGCGGCCGCCTGACGGGCGCCGGTCTGTGGTCACGACCGTCGTCGACGGGCTGGCGATCCACGTCCTCGGCTCCGGACCGCCGGTCCTGCTCATGCCGAACCCGCAGGGCATGGTCGGCGAGCCCGAGGCGGACGGTCCGCTCGCGGCGCGGATCGTCGAGCTCGGCCGGTCCGTCCTGACCTTCGACCCGCCGGGCGCCTTCGGATCCGCATCCCTCACGCCCAGGCTCACCCTCGACGAGATGGTCGGCGGCGCCGAGGCGGCGATCGCGGCGACGCGCGCGACGGTGCCGCTGCCGGTCGTCGGGCACAGCCAGGGATCCCTCGCCGCCCTGTACCTGGGCCTCGCCCGCCCGCTGGTCGTCGAGCGGCTGGTCCTCATCGGGGCGGTCGACGGTGGACCCAGGGCCGTCCGTCGCGCCGGCGGGATGCCGTTCGGCTGGAACCTGTTCGAGCCCGACCGCTGGCGGTTCGCCTGGCTCGGGACGAAGCTCAGCCTCGGCCGTGGCTCGCTGGCCGATCAGAAACGGCTCCGCCGGATCGTCATCGGTCACTCGTTCGTCGACCCGCTGCTTGCGCCCGACGTCCCGATCGAGCCGGGTGATGAGCACCGGCCACCGCCCAAGCGCGCTAGTTGGCAGCGGGCGACGCGGTCCGTCGACCTCCTCCCGCGATTGGGGGAGATCGTCGTCCCGACGCTCGTCTGCTGCGGGCGGCTCGATCCGCAGACGCCGGTGCGCGGCAACGCCGAGATCGCCGACGGCGTTCGCGACGGCCGCCTCGTGGTGTTCGATCGGTGCGGCCATGACCCGTTCGTCGAGGCGGCGGACCGCTTCCGAGACGTCGTCGGGGCGTTCCTCGCCGGCGGCGCGCTCCCCTCCTGGGCACGCGACCCGGCTCGCTGACCGATGACCGAGCGTCGCCTCCCGCGCTGGTCGGAGCTGCAGCCGTACCTCCGGACCCAGCCGTTCCAGCGATCGGCCGTCGACCGGCGGCTGGCGACGGCCGCGACGATCGCCGACCTGCGGCGGATCGCCCGACGGCACACGCCGCGGGCCGTGTTCGACTACGTCGACGGCGCCGCCGAGAGCGAGACGAGCCTGCGTCGCAGCCGCGACGCCTTCCGGCGGATCGAGTTCGTGCCGAACGTCCTCCGCGACGTCGCCGGCGCCGACCCGTCGACCACGATCCTGGGCCGGCCGTCGTCGCTCCCGCTGGCCTTCGCCCCGACCGGTTTCACCCGGCTGATGAACCACGAGGGCGAGGCGGCGGTCGCCCGCGTCGCACAGCGGATGGGCGTCCCGTATGCCCTGTCGACGATGGGCACGACCTCGCCGGAGCGTGTTGCCGCGGCGGCGCCCGGGGCGGACCAATGGTTCCAGCTCTACCTGTGGCGGGACCGGGACGCGAGCCGCGAGCTCATCGGACGGGCCGAGCAGGCGGGCTTCGCCGCGCTCATGCTCACGGTCGACACGCCGGTCGCCGGCTCGCGGCTGCGCGACGTCCACAACGGGTTCACGATCCCGCCGACGATGACCCTCCGGACGCTGGCGGACATCGCGCTGCATCCGGGCTGGTGGTTCAACCTGCTGACCACCGAGCCCCTCACGTTCGCGTCGCTGACCGAGTTCCACGGCACGGTCGCCGAGATGATCGACCAGATGTTCGACCCGTCGGTCACGTTCGACGACCTCGGCTGGCTGCGCTCGGTCTGGCCGCGGCCGATCATCGTCAAGGGGATCCAGAACGTCGACGACGCGCGGGCCGTGGTCGAGCGCGGCGTCGACGCGATCGTCGTCTCGAACCACGGTGGCCGGCAGCTCGACCGGGCACCCGTCCCGCTCGAGCAGCTGCCGCGGATCGTCGACGCGGTCGGCAGTCGGGCGGAGGTCTACCTCGACGGCGGGATCATGACCGGCGCGGACATCCTCGCCGCGGTCGCGCTGGGGGCCCGCGCCTGCCTCGTCGGGCGGGCCTACCTGTACGGCCTGATGGCCGGCGGCGAGCGCGGGGTCCAGCGAGCGGGCGACATCCTCCGGCGCGAGCTCGTGCGGACGATGCAGCTGACCGGCGTGACCGGCGTTGCCGAGCTCGGCCCTGAGCGGATCCGGATCCGCGATCCCCGCGACCGCTAGCCAACGGCCCCGGTCGGCGGCATGACGAGCACGGCCGTCCCGTCCAGGCGGCCGCCGGCCAGTGCGGCGAGGGCTTCGTTCGCATCGTCGAGCGCGAACGGCTGGATCTCGGTGCGGATCGGGATCTCGGCGGCGAGGGCCAGGAACTCCCGGGCATCGGCCCGGGTGAAGTTGGCGACGCTGCGCAGGCTCCGCTCCCACCACAGCAGGTCGTACGGGAACTCGGGGACCCGGTCGAGATGGATGGCGTTGATCGCGACGGTCCCGCCCCGATCGAGGCTGCGCAGCGCCGTGACGACGACGTCACCGGCCGGCGCGAAGGTCACGGCCGCGTCGAGCGGGGGAGCCGGTTCGTCATAGCCCGCCGCGCTCGCGGCCCCGAACGCGAGGGCCCGCTCCTGCTCGCGTGGCGCCCGGGTCCGGACGTGGACCTCGCAGCCCCAGTGCCGGGCGACCTGGAGCGTCAGCAACGCCGACGCCCCGAAGCCGAACAGCCCGAGCCGGCCGCCGGGCTGGATCCCCGACACCTTCAGCGAGCGGTAGCCGATCACCCCGCCGCACAGGAGCGGCGCCGCGGCCAGGTCGTCGAAGCCGTCGGGCAGGCGCAGGGCGAAGTCGGCCCGGACCGCCACCCGCGTCGCGTAGCCACCGTCGCGGTCCCAGCCGGTGAACCGGGCATCCGGGCACAGGTTCTCGCGGCCCGACCGGCAGAAGGCGCAGACGCCGCAGGTCGAGGCGAGCCAGGCGACGCCGGCCCGGTCGCCGACGCGCCAGCCGGTGGCCTCGGCGCCCACCGCGACGACCCGGCCCACCGCCTGGTGTCCGGGCACGATCGGCAGCCGCCGGGCGGCGAGATCGCCCTCCGCCAGCTGGAGGTCGGTGCGGCAGACCGCGCAGGCGGCAACCGAGAGCACGATCTCGTCCGTCGCCGGCCCGGGATCGGCGCGATCGACCGGCACGAGGGGGCGGCTCGCCGCCGGCGCCGGCGCCCGCAGCTCCAACGCGTGCATCGCGCTGCCCGGTCCGTCGCCCGGCGTCACGTCCCGACCGGCGGGGCCGCGTCGGCGGCGGCCTCGGCCGCGTGGGCGAGCGTCTCCAGCCCACCCGGCTGCGTCCCGACCGCCTCGATCGCCGCGAACATCCGGGCGGGATCGACCGTCCCCCGGGCCGGTGCGTCGTCCGCCGGCCGGTACCAGGCCGGGACGTAGGCCGGTGCGGCCCCGGGTCGCTCCGTCGGGCTCGAACCCGCCGACCGCTGGAGGAGCGCCTCGATCTCCGGCCGCAGTCCCAGGGCGACGCCCCACACGAGCACCTGATCGGGCGTCTCGAGCCAGGCCAGCCCGCTCGCCCCGACCACGTCGGCCATCGAGCGGGCCTGGCCGAACGTGAGCCGCAGGGTTCGCTCGTAGGCCTGGAGCTGGGCCACCATCATCGCCCCGCTCGCCGTGCGCGCCGGCATGGCCGGGGCGAGCAGCCACGTGGCGACGCCACCGGCCCCGATCCCGACGCCGAGGGCGGTCGCCGTGTCGACCGTCCAGCCGCCGGCCGAGGCGATCAACAGGCCGGCGACCGCCTCGACCGCCCCGAGCGCGCGCCACTTCCAGCGCTCGACGAACGACAGGCCGCCGATCCAGCCGTGGCGCCGGGCGTAGCTCTCGACGAGCGAGGCGAACCCGATCGGTGCGGGGAGCGCCCGGGCGAGCGCCGGCGAGATGTACCGGCCGGTGGCCGCGTCGCCGCCTGGCGTCGCCGTGCCCCCGCCGGCGAGGGCCGCGGGCGCAGCGGGCCCCGGGGCCGGCGCGGAAGCGCGCTGGGCGAGCCAGGCGCGGAGCCCGGCGTCCTGCTCCTCGGTGAGGTGGACCCCGCGGGCGGCGAGCTCCTGCTCGACGGCCGCCGGATCGCCGAACCGCCCCGGCTCGGCCATGATCGAGCTCGCGACGGACAGCATCCGCAGCCGGTCGAGCTGGTCGGCCGGCATCGGCCTGCCGTGACGGCTCGCGTAGGCCGTCGCCATCGCCTCCGGGTCGAGGGTCGCCCCGGCGAGCATCCCGCCGGCGTTCGCGGTCGTGCCGTCGCGCGCTCCGGAGCTGTACGCGGCCAGGCTGCCGAGCATCGCGACCATGCCGCCGGCCGCCGCCGCCTCACCGCTCGGGCCCGCGCCGATCGCCGCCTCGAGCCGGAGCTGGCCGAGCAGCCAGGCCTCGCCCTCGCCGACCGGTCGACGCCGGTTCCGCAGGACGACCGGGTCGGTGGACGACCCGCCGTGGATCTCGATCCCGACGCTGCCCCCGTCGGCTCCCGTTCCCTGCCGGAAGGCGATCTCGTCGCGGCTCGCCAGGTCGAGCAGCGCGGCCTCGAAGGCGACCCGCGAGGATCCGCCGCCGACGATCGTCGCCGTGGCCGCGGTCATCTCCGGGGGCGGGGCGGCCTGCAGGATCGACGGATCGTCGCCGTAGTCCGGGTCGCGCCCGTGGCGGAGCCACGACAGCGCCGCCCAGCCGGCGACGATCGCGAAGGCCGCGAGCCCGACCACGATCTCCATCGCCCACCCCACGACCGGCGCCGACGACGCGTCGGACCGTCCGATCGCCCGAGTCTAGCCGGAAGGCGCGACAGGTGGCAGCGACCGCAGCGACCACCCGAGGACCGGTCGGGTCCGGGCTGGGCCGCGGGTGAGTATCCGGGCTGGGCGGCCGGTCAGTAGAGGCGGGGAATGAACCGGCTCGTCCGTTCCTGATACCCGGGGTAGCCCGGGAAACGGTCCACGAGCCAGGCCTCCTCGCGCCGTGACTTCGCGTCGAACAGGAGCATGAGGACCGCGGCGAGGGCGAGGGTGACGATCGAGCCGCAGACGGCCGCCCAGCCGACCGCGGCCAGGACGATTCCGGCGTAGATCGGGTGGCGGACCCAGCGGAACGGGCCCTTCTCGACCAGCGTCGCCCCGGCCGTCGGTCGCGGGAACGGGGTCAGGTTGTCCCGGAGGGTCCACGTTGCGGACAGGACGACGACCCCACCCGCGACGATGGCCAGGGCTCCGGCCACCTCGACCGGCGTCGCCGCGCCGTCCGGCCGATCGGCGAGCGACAGGAACCCGCTGACGCCGATCGCCGCGAACAGCACGATCTGGGCCACGACCCAGCCTTCGCCGCGCGGTCCGAGGTCGGGCAGGTGCGACCCCATGGATCCTCCGGTGACGATGAGACGGACTGAATTGAGGGTACGCCCGCGCAGAGCGTGGTGGCCTCGAGTGACCGTCGGCATCATCACCGAGGCCGTGCGGCACTATGCTCGCGGTGAGCCCACGAGATGACAGTCGTCGCCTGGCCGGCAGGGTCAGCACGGAGGACGTCACATGACCGAGACCGCTCGGCTCCAGGTCGGCGAGACGACCCTGGAGCTCCCGATCGAGCACGGGACCGCGGGCCAGGCGGCAGTCAACGTCGGCAAGCTGCTGTCCGGCGCCGGCCTGACGACGCTCGACTACGGCTACGCCAACACCGCGCCGACGCGGAGCTCGATCACCTTCCTCGACGGCGAGGCCGGGATCCTGCGCTACCGTGGCTACCCGATCGAGCAGCTCGCCGAGGGGGCCACCTTCCTCGAGGTCGCCTACCTGCTCATCCACGGCGAGCTCCCGACGAGCGCGGAGCTGGGCCGCTGGATCGACGACGTCCGCCGCCACACCCTCCTCCACGAGGAGTTCAAGCGGATCTTCGACGGGTTCCCGAAGGACGCCCACCCGATGGCGATCCTCACCTCGGCGGTGGCCGCCCTGTCGTCGTTCTACCAGGCCGGTGACGATCCCGACGACCCGGCGGCCGTCGAGCTGCAGACGGTGCGGCTGCTGGCCAAGCTGCCGACGATCGCGGCGTTCGCCTACAAGAAGTCGATCGGCCAGGCGTTCATCTACCCGGACAACGGGCTCGACTACGAGGCGAACTTCCTGCGCATGATGTTCGCCGTCCCGTCGGAGCCGTACGTCGTCGATCCGAAGGCGAGCGCCGCGCTGCGGACGCTGCTCATCCTGCACGCCGACCACGAGCAGAACTGCTCGACCTCGACGGTCCGGCTGGTCGGCTCGTCGCACGCCAACCTGTACGTCTCGGTGTCGGCCGGGATCGCCGCCCTGTGGGGCCCGCTCCACGGCGGGGCGAACCAGGAGGTCCTCGAGATGCTCCAGGCGATCGCCGCGGAGGGCGGCGGCGTCGGCCGCTGGATCGATCGGGCGAAGGACCACGACGACCCGTTCAAGCTCATGGGCTTCGGCCATCGGGTCTACCGGAACTACGATCCACGGGCGCGGATCATCAAGGGCCAGGCGGACACGCTGCTGGACGCGGCTCGGTGGCCGGGACGAGCTGCTCGACATCGCCCGCGAGCTCGAGCAGGTCGCCCTGAGCGACGACTACTTCATCGAGCGGAAGCTCTACCCCAACGTCGACTTCTACTCGGGCCTGATCTACCGGGCGCTCGGCCTGCCGATCGAGATGTTCACCGTGATGTTCGCCATCGGCCGGCTGCCCGGCTGGATCGCCCACTGGCGCGAGATGATGGCCGACCCGGAGACCCGGATCGGCCGGCCGCGCCAGCTCTACGTGGGATCGCCCGAGCGCAGCTTCGTCCCGGTCGCCGACCGCTGACCCAGCGGCCGTGGCCTGACTCGGCATCCCGATCGCGCGGGCCGCCCGAGGCGGTAGCCTGCGACCTCCCGGTCGGTCACAATCCCGACCAGGAGCGGATGGTCCGCCGGGCACGGGAGCATCGCGATGGGATCAGTGGTCGATCGGATCCGGGGCGAGGACCCCAAGCGCCGCCAGGAGTTCATCGTCGACGCGTTCCTGGCCGCCTATCCCGACCTGATCCAGGCGGACCCGGACGCCTGGCGGGGCAAGTTCCGGAAGATGGCGGCCAGCGCGTTCGCGTTCTATCGCGGCAGCGCTGCGGTGTTCTACGCCGACATGGCCGGCGACGCGGACGCGTTCAGCAACGAGCGGACGAGCCGGGTCTGGATCCAGGGCGACCTCCACGCGGCGAACTTCGGCACCTACATGAACAGCGAGGGGATCCTCGTCTTCGACGTCAACGACTACGACGAGGCGTACGTCGGCCCCTTCACCTGGGACCTCCGCCGCCTCGCCGCCAGCCTGACCCTGCTCGGGTTCGAGAAGGCGCTCAGCGACGACGAGATCGGGGCCCTGATCGAGGCCGTTGCCCGGAGCTACGCCGACCAGGTGGCCCGGTTCGCCACGAAGCAGGCCGACAGCCACTTTGCGCTGACCCTGTCGAACACCGAGGGCAAGCTGCTCGAGGTCATCCAGCAGGCACGGCTGTACAGCCGGATCGGGATGCTCGAGCCGATCACCACGATCGAGAACTACGAGCGCCGGTTCAAGCTCGATTCGTCGACCCGGTCGCTCGACGCGCCGACCCGGAAGAAGGTCGAGGAGGCATTCGGCCGCTATCTGGACACGATCCCACCGCGCAAGCGGTTCGACCGGATCAGCTACAACATCAAGGACGTCGTCGGCCGGCGGGGGATGGGCATCGGCAGCGCCGGGCTGCCGTCCTACAACGTCCTCGTCGAAGGCCGGACGCAGGCCCTCGAGAACGACATCGTCATCTACATGAAGCAGTCCGTGGCGGCTGCGCCCAGCCGGGCGGTCGACGACGCCGCGATCCGGTCGTACTTCATCCACGACGGCCAGCGGACGGTCATCTCGCAGCGGGCGCTCCAGGCCTACGCCGATCCCTGGCTCGGCTACACCGACCTGGACGGCGTCGGCCAGCTCGTTGCGGAGGTCTCGCCGTATGCCGCCGACCTCGACTGGGGCGAGATCAACGACATGGACGACGCGCTCCCGCTGGTCGCCTACCTCGGCCGGGCGGTGGCCAAGATCCATTGCGTCTCGGACGTCGACAGCGACCAGACGCTCGTCCCGTTCCCGGCCGACGAGGCGATCCACGCCGCGATCGCCGGCCACGAGGATGCGTTCGTGGCCGATCTCCGCGCCTTCGGCCAGGCCTACGGCGCGATCGTGCGCGACGACCACGAGCTGTTCGTCGACGCCTTCCGGAACAAGCTCTTCGCCGGGATCTGAGCCGGCCGTCGATGGATCTCAGGCCGGCAGCGATCCCGTCAGGAACGACGCGTAGCAGAACGGGCAGCGCCGGCGGGCCGGGATCCGGTCGATGTCGACCTGCAGGAAGTAGCTCCGGCTATCGCGCGCGAAGGAGCGGCCGCAGGCGGCCAGGATCAGGCTGACCCCGCTCGACGGTCCCGGGGCGCTCGCGTCGATCAGGTGCCAGTCGTCGTCCGGTGGGAGGGTGATCCAGGTCCGCATCCGCTACGGGCCGCACGATACTGCATTTGTACCAGGCGCCGATGGGCCGGTTGACCGTTCGACGGCCCGATCCCGGGTGCGGCGCCGGGTGTCGCGCGGTCAGCCGGCCAGCGTCATCGCGTGGTCGGGGCGGAGCAGGAACGGCGGCAGGTAGGCCGGCAGGTTCGAGAACGGCAGGACGTCGGGGTGGAGCGCGATCCCGAGCGCGGTGGCCATGAACGCCCGTCGCGCCTCGATCCGCGCCCAGGCGTCCGGGTAGGCCGCCGCGAAGGCCCTCCGGAGCGCCGCGTCGGCGAGGGCCAGCCCGTCCTCGATGTTCGTCGTGAAGTAGTCGCTCCCGGTCGCCGGGATGATGTCGACCTGGAAGGCCATGCCCGAGCGGAGCTCGGTCTCGGACCCGGCCGAGATGGGCGAGTTGACCCACTCGTCGAGCTGGATCTGGTGGCCCGGGTTCAGGAAGATCCCGAAGAACGGGTCACCGAGGTGGCGGTCGACGATTGCCGCCAGCCGGCCGCCCACCTCGCCGACGCGGAGCGCGCCGTACCACTCGGCGACGGCCTCGAAGTACGGTCCGACGAGCCGGTCGACGTAGTCGCGGATCGCCTCCGGCAGCTCGTCGGCCGCGGCGACCACGAACCCGGCCCGGCAGTTGAGCGCGCCCCAGATGCCGAACGCGACGGTGAACCGATCGCCGCGCTCGATCGGCCGGTCGCCCGGGCTGAGCAGGCCGAGCGACGCCCGGGGCCCGCTCGACAGCATCAGGTGGCAGGACAGCGGCGTCCCGTTCCAGTCGAGCAGCCGCACCGCCTCGCGTTCGGTCATCCCGGGTCGCAGCCCGAACAGCAGGCGGCGGACGCCATTCGAGGTCTGGCAGGCGGCGTGCTCGAGGAGCGCCAGCTGGTCGACCTCGTTGACGACCCGCAGCCCGTTCCCCGCGTCGATCAGCAGGTCCGTCGCGTTCTCGACGCGGCCGCCCGGCCCGCTCAGCCGGCGCAGCTCGTCGACGAGGAAGGCCGGGGCGTCGATCAGCTCGCGACCGGCGTACGTCTTCCAGCCCACGACGCCGACCCGGCTGCCCGAGCCGATGCCCTCGCCGGTGAGGATCTCGGCCAGCGGCCGCGACCGATCGCGCGGCTGGCCCGGCAGGCTGAGGTCCTGGAACAGGATCCGGCGCAGGGGGAGCGGCGCGGCCGCGGCGAGCCCCCAGCACTCGTTGCCGACCAGGATCGCCGGCGGGTCGGCGGAGCCGACGACGAGGAGCGCCTCCTCGAAGCGAGGATCGAACCCGGTCAGCCAGGCGAGGCTGGCACTGTGCTCGCGATCGGCGTACACGACGAGGCGGTCGTAGCCGCCGGCGGCGGCCCGGTCGCGCAGCGCGGCCAGCCTGGCCGGGTAGACCGAGGCCGGGAGCTCCGGTCGTACGGCCGGCACCCCGAAGTCCGGCAGGTCGATCCGCGCCAGTCGTGCCCTGGCCATCGCTCGGAGCCCGTCAGTTGCCGGCCGGCTGCCAGGGCAGCGCCGAGGCCGCGCCGCGCTGGATGTCGACGAACTGGTTCGCCTTGACCGGCAGCCATGGCCCGGTCTCGCCATCCGGCCAGCTGACCCGGACCTGGGCGTCGGTCGCCGATCCGAGCCCGACGTGGACCCAGCCGAGCTGGCCTCCGACGTGGCCCCCGCCGACCGTCAGCTCGCGTTGCTGGACGACGTCGCCGGTCTTGACGTCGAGCCAGGCGCCGATCGCGTTGCGGTTGGGTCCCGGCTCGCCGATGCGCAGGCCCAGCCAGTTGCCCAGCGCCGCAGGATGGCCGGCATCGCCGGCCCCGACGTTGCGCCAGACCTTGACCGGGTCGCCGAGGTTGACCTCGACAAGGTCGAGCAGCCCGTCGAGGTTGAAGTCGGCCAGCGCCGCCCCGCGACCGCGGGCGAAGCTGAGGATGCCGGCCTGCTCGGCGCCCTCGACGAACGTGCCGTCGGGCTGGCCCAGGAACAGGTCGCTCGGGTCCCGGGTCGCGTAGTCGGGCACGGCGTCCACGTTGCCCTTGGAAACGAACAGGTCGATCAGCCCGTCGTTGTTGACGTCCTGGAACTCGGGATGCCAGGCCGTCGACGGCAGCGGGATCGCCGCCGGTGAACGGGTGCGACGAGATGACCCCGCGGGGGAGCGCGATGTCGCGGTAGGTCGGCGCGGTCGGCCCGTCGGCGAGCGTCTGGAGCTTGTTGTCGCTCTGGCTCGTCAGGTAGACCTCGGGGTAGCCGTCGCCGGTCAGGTCGTAGCTCGCGATGCCCATCCCCCACAGCTGGATGGCAACCCAGCCTTCGGCCGCGGTGTAGAGCCGGGGCGGCTCGCCGGGGGCGATCCGCCACAGCTGCTCCTGGCCGTCGCTCAGCTCGCTGTAGTAGTGGCGATCGTTGCTGACCCGCAGGTCGCGCCGGCCGGACCGGTCCCAGTCGCTGAACAGCATCGACAGGGCGCACCAGGCCGGGGTGAGCATGGTCGGGGCGGCGTAGCGGCTCCCGGTGGCGGCCGGCCGGACGAGCTGGTTGTCGGCGCACAGGTGGTTGGGGTCGGGATGATCGACGTCGGCGGCGTAGTTCCCGAACGCGAGCGTGGGCAGGGTCTGGCCGGCTTCCCAGGTCGCGCTGAAGGCGGTCGTGAACGAGTCGCCGCCGTCGAGCCCGAACCGCTCGTTGGCCCGCTCGAACCGGCAGCCGCCGAGGCCGCGGAGCAGGACGTTCCCGCCGCTCCGGAGGACGACCAGGTCGACCAGCCCGTCGCCGTCGACGTCGATCGGATAGGCACCGGTCACGTCGGGCAGGTCGGTCGTGGCGTCACCGACGGGCGCGAAGCGCAGGGCGCCGCCGACGGGGCTGACGTTCCGGTACAGGCGCGCCGGCGCGCTCCCGCCGGCCAGGTACAGGTCCGGCCGGCCGTCCCCGTCGCAGTCGAGGACCGCGACGCCGCCGCCGACCGCGAACGGATACGGGCCGTCGTAGGTCACGGCGACGCCCGAGGTCGCGGTCTCGTCGACGAAGTGCGGCGCCGCGCCTGCGTCGCCCGCCGCCGGCCCGATCCGCAGGGCGACCGCCCCGACCGCCCCGACCCCGACGAGGGCGACGATCGCCAGCCCGGCCAGCAGGGCGACCGATCGCCGGCTCACGACGGCAGCGGTCCGAGGCGGCGGTTCGGCACGTCTCCTCCTCTTCGGCCGGCGCTCCGGCCGCCCGCGCGAGCGCTAGCCGGCCCGCACCGGGTTCGGGAGCCCGGCGTTCGCGCGGGCCGTCCGGTCCAGCTCGACGAGCGTCGCGATCGTACCGCGGCTCCACGAAAGGTCGATTCGGGGCGGCCTGCCGTCGAGGATGGCGGCGGTCAGGTCCTCGACCTCGAGGTGGACCTGGTCGGCGACCGGGATGGGGATCGGCGTCGCCTCGCGGCCGGTCCACCGGACGAGCGACGGCGGCGGCCCGTCGGGCTCGGTCAGGAAGGGGCTGTCGAGGACGAGGGTGGCGTCGCCGCCGACGACCTCGAGCCGCTGCCGGTCGGGCGCCGCGAACCCGCTGTCGAACTGGGCCAGCAGGCCCCCCGGGAAGTGGAGCTGGCCGGTGAACGTCCGGTCGACGCCGTGCTCGTCGAAGCGGGCGAACGCGGCGATCCGGTCGGGCTCCTCGCCGGCCACCCGGCGGGCGAAGCTGACCGGGTAGCAGCCGACGTCCCACAGCGACCCCCCGCCCATCGCCAGCGCGACCCGGGGGTCGTTCGGGTAGGTCAGGAAGAACGAGAACGAGCCATGGACGAGCTCGAGCGGGCCGAGCTCGCCGCCGCGGGCGAGCTCGACGGCGCGGACGATCTGCGGATGGTGGAGGTACATGAACGCCTCGACGGCGATCCGGCCGGCGCGATCTGCGGCGACGGCGATCCGGTCGACGTCCTCGACGCTCAGGGCAAGCGGCTTCTCGCACAGCACGTGCTTGCCGGCCTCGAGCGCGCGGATCGTCCACTCGGCGTGGAGGTGGTTCGGCAGCGAGACGTAGACGACGTCGACGCCGCGATCGGCCAGGAGCGCGTCGTACGACCCGTACGATCGCGGGATCCCGTGGGTCCGGGCGAACGCCGCGCCGCGCTCCGGGTCGCGGCTGGCGACCGCGACGAGCTCGCCCCGGGTGGTCTGCGAGAGGGCGCGAACGAGCCGTGGGGCGATCCGCCCGGGTCCGAGGATGCCCCAGCCGAGCGAGGTCATGCCCGGCGGTCGAGTCCGTTCAGCGCGCTGCCTCCGCCTCGTCGAACCGTCAGCCGGACTCGCGGCTTGACACCGCCGGGGCCATGTAAGAGCCTAGCACACACATTTGAAAGAGAGGAACACAAACCTCGTGGTCCTTGAGCTCGGCCAGCGCAGCGAGACCGTCCGGCGGGCGAACCTCAGCGCGATCGTGCGCGAGCTGCACGAGCGTGGACCGCTGTCGCGGTCGGAGCTGGTCACCCGGACGGGCCTCACCCGGAGCGCGATCCGCGGGCTCATCGTCGAGCTCGTCGCGGCCGGCCTGGTATCGGAGGAGCGGGCCGCCCCACTCGGGACTCCGGGCCGCCCGTCGCCGCTCGTCCGCCCGAACGCCGAGGACGCGGCCGTCCTGGCTCTCGAGATCGCAGTCGACTCGCTCGCGGTTGCGCTCATCGGACTCGGCGGAGACGTGCTCGAGCTGGTTCGGGTGGACCGGCCGCAGGGCCATACCTCGATCGACCAGATCGCCGATGACCTCGCCGACCTCGCCAACCTCGTCCGCGCCCGGCGCCCGGACGTCGATCCCCTGGCCGGCATCGGGGTGGCGATCGTGGGTCTCGTCCGGCGGATCGACGGCTGCGTCGCCATGGCGCCGAACCTCGGCTGGACGGACGTTCCGCTCGGCGAGCGCCTGGCCGCGGTCCTCGGGACGAACGCTGCGATCACCGTGGCCAACGACGCCGACCTGGGTGCGCTGGCCGAGGTCCGCCGCGGCGCCGCCCGGGGCGCCGACAACGTCCTGTTCATCTCGGGCGAGGTGGGCGTGGGCGGCGGTCTCGTCGTCGACGGCAAGCCGATGACCGGGGTGGCGGGCTACGCCGGCGAGGTCGGCCACATCCCGGTCAACCCGGCCGGGAAGCCGTGTCGCTGCGGGTCCGTCGGCTGCTGGGAGACCGAGATCGGCGCGTACGCGCTGCTGCGCCATGCCGGCCATCCGGCCGATGGCGGTCGGGCCGAGCTCGACGCGGTGCTGCGCGAGGCGGCGGCCGGTGCACCCGTTGCGCTGGCCGCGCTCGACGAGGTCGGCCGCTGGGTCGGCTTCGGACTGGCCGGGCTGGTCAACGTCTTCAACCCGCGGCTGATCGTGCTCGGCGGCCTGCTCGGTCGGATCCACCCGTACATCGGCGAGGTCGTCGAGCGCGAGCTCGACCGGCTGACGCTGCCCGCGCCGCGCCGGCTCGTCCGGGTCGTGCCGGCCTCGCTCGGCGTCGACGCGCCGTTGCTCGGGGCTGCCGAGCTGGCGTTCGAGCCGCTGCTCGCCGACCCGGCGACCTGGCTGGGTCCGCGCGGCAGCCTGTCGGACCTGGCGACCGCATGATCCATCGACCGCTCGATGGGCGTGGGCGACCGTCCGTCGATGCGTGCGCTCCACGCATTGCCCGGATGCGTCATGCTGCGTCCCTTCGCGCCGATCCGGCCCGACCACGAATCGCTCTGAGGAGGGTGGTAGCCTAGCGCGATAGACCGACTGTTTCCGAGTGAGACAACGGCATCTTGGAGGAGGAGCAGGAATGCTCAATCGCAGACTGGCGACGCTCGTGGCGTCGGCCGTCATCGTTCTCGCAGCGTGCTCGAGCGGTGGAGCCACCCCGACGACCGCGCCGACCACGGCACCGGCCAGCGCACCGGCGAGCGCAGGCGCGTCCGCCAGCGCAGGCGCAGGCGCCTGCACCGTCGGCGTGTCGTGGAACAACTTCCAGCAGCCGCGCTGGGCGGCCCACGACAAGCCGAACATCCAGTCGACCGTGGAGGCCGGCGGCGGCACCTACATCGATGCCGACGCGAACCTCAGCAACGAGCAGCAGCTGACCGATATCGACACGATGATCTCGAAGGGCGCCAAGGTCCTGATCCTGCTCGCCCAGGACACGAAGGCGATCCTGCCGGCGGTCCAGAAGGCCAAGGATGCCGGTATCCCGATCATCGCCTATGACCGCCTGATCGAGGATCCCAGCGTCCTCTACATCACGTTCGACAACGTCGGCGTCGGCAAGGCCGAGGCGGACGCGATCCTCAAGAAGGTCCCGTCGGGCAACTACGTCCTGATCACAGGCGACCCGGGCGACCCGAACGCGTCGACGTTCCTGCCGCAGGGCTGGGACCAGGCCGGCCTGAAGGCCGCGGTCGACGCCGGCAAGATCAAGATCCTCAACGGGCCGACCGGCACGCCCACCGATGCGTGGAAGACCGAGAACGCCCAGAAGAACATGGAGGCGATCATCGACAAGGCCGTCTCCGACGGCACCAAGATTGACGCCATCCTCGCCGAGAACGACAGCACCGCGCTCGGCGTGGTCGGCGCGCTCACGTCGAAGAGCTACGGCTATCCGCCGCTCAGCGGCCAGGATGGCGACCCCGCCAACCTGAACAACGTGGCGCTCGGCAAGCAGTACGTCGACATCTGGAAGAACGCCAATGAGCTGGGCAAGGCCGCTGGTGCGGCTGCGCTCGCGCTGTGCGCCGGTGGCGACATGGCGACCCTCAAGCTCCAGGACGGCCTGATCGACCCGACGGTCGCACCGGCTGCCGGCCTGACCGCCCAGCCGTTCAAGACGCCGGGTGGCAACACCGTTGCGTCGTTCGTCCTGCAGCCGACCCCGATCACCGCGGACAACCTGCAGCTGGTCGTCGACGGCAAGCAGATCAGCAAGGCCGACCTGTGCAAGGGTGTCGACGCGACCGCCGCAACGGCTCCGGCCGCCTGTAAGTAACGGTCTCCAAGCGCTGAAGTAGCCATCCAGGCCTGCGTCCCCGGGATAGCCCCGGGGGCGCAGGTCGATTCGCCGAAGGATCAGGAGGGGCCGCCGTGACGAACGTGGCGGACGCGGCGCCGGTACCCGCGCAGAGCGAGCCGCCAGCCCGATCCTCGATTCGGAGCCTGCTCGCGCAGACGGAGATCGATCTCCGCCTGTTCGGCATGCTCCTCGCCCTCGCCGTCATCCTCCTGACGTTCAACGTCCTGAGCGGCGGGAAGCTCCTCCAGCCGACGAACATGGTCACGATGGCCGTGCAGGCCGCGGGCATCGCGATCATCGCGACCGGGATGGTCCTGGTCATCGTGTCGAGGAACATCGACCTGTCGGTCGGGTCGCTCGTCGGGCTCATCTCGATGAGCTATGCCCTGTGGATGACCGACTGGTTCCCACGCATCTTCGGCATCGGTCCGGACGTGCCGTTCCAGTGGGTGCTCGCGCTGGCGCTCGGGATCGGCCTCGGGGCCGCCGTCGGCGCCCTCCAGGGGTTCATCATCGCCTACATCGGCGTGCCGTCGTTCATCGTCACGCTCGGTGGCCTGCTGTCGATCCGGGGTCTCGTCTGGTACCAGTCGCAGGGCGCGGCGGTGACCGGGCTCGATCCCACGTTCCAGCTCATCGGCGGCGGCGCCCAGGGCTCGGTCGGCGGGACCATCACCTGGATCCTCGGCCTTCTCGGCTGCGCCGCGATCATCTTCCTGCTCATCAACGGCCGTCGGCAGCGGCGGCGCTACGGCTTCCCGGTCCGGCCGATGTGGGCGGAGGTCCTGCTCGGGGTGGTTGGCTGCGCCGCGTCGCTCGGACTCGCCTGGTTCGCCAACAACAACTTCTGGCCGCAGGGCCTGGCCAACCGGATCGCGGCCGAGCAGAACTGGGGACCGACGCCCGCCGGCGGCTGGGTCATCCCGACCGGGTTCCCGTTCCCGATCGTCCTGCTCATCGGCGTGACGCTGGTGATGAGCTTCATGGCGAACCGGCGACGGTTCGGGCGGTACGTGTACGCCTACGGCGGCAACCCCGACGCGGCCGAGCTCGCCGGTATCAACACGCGCTGGACGATCCTCAAGACCTACGTCGTCATGGGGGTCCTGTGCGCGCTCGCGGCAGCCATCGCCGCCGCGCGACTCAACGGGTCCACGCTCGACATCGGCCAGAGCTACGAGCTGTATGTCATCGCCGCCGCGGTGGTCGGCGGGACATCGTTCTCGGGCGGCATCGGGACCATCCCGGGCGCGGTGCTCGGTGCGTTCGTCATGCAGTCCCTGGCCTATGGGCTGAGCTTCCTGGGCGTCAACTCGCCCGGCCAGAACGTGGTGGCCGGCATCGTGCTGATCGTGGCGGTGGGCCTCGACACGCTGAACCGCCGGCGCGGCGGGTCCTGAACGGCAAGGAGGAACGACCCGTGACCGTCGCGGAGCGAACGCCGATCGTCCTGATGAAGGACATCAACGTCGCGTTCGGTGGCGTCCACGCCGTGCGCGACTGCACGATCGATCTGTACGCCGGGGAGGTGATCGGCCTCGTCGGCGGCAACGGTGCCGGAAAATCGACCCTCATGCGGGTGCTCTCGGGCGCCCATCCGGCCGACAGTGGCGAGATCCAGGTCGACGGCCAGCCGGTGTCGATCCGGAACCCACGCGACGCGAAGGCGCTGAACATCGAGACGATCTACCAGACGCTGGCGCTGGCCGACAACATCGATGCGCCGGGCAACATGTTCCTGGGCCGCGAGAAGACGACCCGGCTCGGGTCGCTCGACGACTCGAGCATGGAGTCCGAGACGCGCAAGATCATGGGCCGCCTGAACCCCAACTTCACGAACTTCGCCCAGCCGGTGAAGTCCCTCTCCGGTGGCCAGCGGCAGGCGGTCGCGATCGCCCGGGCGGTCTACTTCAACGCCCGGATCCTGATCATGGACGAGCCGACCGCGGCGCTCGGCCCGGCCGAGACGGCCCAGGTCCGCAACCTCGTGCGCCAGCTGAAGGAGGAGGGGATCGGAATCTTCCTCATCAGCCACGACATCCACGACGTGTTCGACCTGTCCGACCGGATCAGCGTCATGTACCACGGGCGGATCGTGGACACGATGAACAAGGCCGACGTCACGCCGGACGACGTCCTGGGGATGATCATCCTCGGCAAGAAGCCGGGCGAGGTCAGCGAGAAGGAGATGGAGCTCCTCGAGCTGCGCACCTAGGCCGGTCCATGGCCGGTGCCGGGGCGGTGGAAGGTCGGCGCGAGGGCCGGGTAGAGCTCGCGGTAGACCGCGTGGGCCTCGGCGTAGCGCTCCGTGTCGGGGCCCGGCGTGGCGACCGGGGTCGCGCTGACCAGCGCCCCTGAGGCGGCCTCGACGGTCGCGAACCAGCCGGCGCCGACGGCCGCCAGGACAGCCGCCCCGTAGGCCGCTCCCTCGGTCGTGTTGACGGTCGCGATCTCGGCGTCCAGGACGTCGGCGAGGATCTGCCGCCAGAGCGCGCTGGCGGTCCCCCCGCCGGAGGCCCGGATCTGCGTCGGCGCGGGCATCCCCGCCCCGACCATCAGGTCGAGCCCATCGCGCAGGCCGAAGGCGACGCCCTCGAGGACCGCCCGGGTCAGGTGACGACGATCGTGGCCCAGCGTAAGCCCGACGAAGGCGCCCCGCGCGAGCGGATCCGGATGCGGGCTGCGCTCGCCGGACAGGTAGGGCAGGAAGAGGAGGCCGTCGCTCCCGGCCGGAATCGCTTCGGCCGCTCCGACGAGGTCCCCGAACTCGACCCCCGGCGCCACGGCGTCGCGGAACCAGCGCAGGCTGCCGGCGGCCGAGAGCATCACGGACATCAGGTGCCAGCGCCCGGGGACGGCATGGCAGAAGGCGTGGACGCGCCCGTGGGGCTCGATGACCGGCCGGTCGGTCGTGGCGAACACGACCCCCGACGTCCCGAGCGACAGGGCAACCACCCCCGGGTCGACGGCCCCGACCCCCACCGCGTTGGCCGCCTGGTCGCCGCCCCCGGCGACGACCGGCGTACCCGCCCGGAGTCCGGTCGCATCGGCCGCCCGGGCGCCGATCGAGCCCGTGACCTGCGGTCCCTCGAAGGTCGGCGGGAGCCAGCCGGGCTCGATGCCGAGCGCGGCCAGCACCTCGGTCGACCAGTCGCGGGCCGCCAGGTCGAACAGGATCGTGCCCGACCCATCGGCCTTGTCGAGCGCGTAGTCACCGGTCAGCCGGAGGCGGAGGTAGTCCTTCGGCAGGAGGACGTGGGCGACCCGGCGCCAGACGTCCGGCTCGTGGTCGCGCACCCAGACGAGCTTCGGCGCGGTGAACCCGGTCAGGGCGTCGTTGCCGGTGACCGCGATCAGCCGCTCCGCGCCGACGGCCCGCCGGATCTCGTCGCACTCCGCGGCGGTCCGCTGGTCGTTCCACAGGATCGCCGGGCGGAGGACGTCGCCGGCCGCGTCGAGCAGGACCGCACCGTGCATCTGGCCGGTCAGCCCGACCGCCTCGACGTCGCTGCCGGTCAGGCCGCTCGAGTCGAGCACCGATCGGATCGCGGACTGGGCGCCGTCCCACCAGAGCGCCGGGTCCTGCTCGCTCCACAGCGGCCGCGGTGCGCTGAACCCGTACTCCGCGACGCCGATCCCGCGGACCGCCCCGGACGGATCGATCAGGACGGCCTTGGTGGCCGTCGTCGAGACGTCGATCCCGAGGACATGGCCCACCGCCGTCAGCGACCGGCGCCGGTCTTCACCCGTGCCGGATCGGTCGCCCAGGTCGACCGGTTGACGATGTTCTCGAGCCGCTCCTGCTGACCGGAGACCGGCCGCGGATCGATCTCCCCGGCCGCGACCCGGGCGCCGAGCGTCTCGAGGCTTTCCGTCCCCTCGAGGATGGCGGTCCCGAGCGCGTCGTCCCAGCCGGCGTAGCGTTGCGCCTTGAGGTCGGCCAGCTCGTTCCGTTCGACCAGGTCCGCGGCGACGAGGAGCGCCTGGGCGAGCGCGTCCATGGCGCCGATGTGGGCGTGGAACAGGTCGGTCCGGTTCGTGCTCTGCCGGCGCAGCTTCGCGTCGAAGTTGAAGCCGCCCGGAGCGATGCCGCCGTGGCGGAGGATCTCGTACAGCGGGAGAGCGAGGTCGTCGACCGAGTTGGGGAACTGGTCGGTGTCCCAGCCGTTCTGCGGGTCGCCGCGGTTCGCGTCGATGCTGCCGAGGATCCCGTCGGCGATCGCGCTGGCTACCTCGTGATGGAAGCTGTGTCCCGCCAGCGTCGCGTGGTTCGCCTCGATGTTCACCCGGTACTCGTTCTCGAGCCCGTGGCTGACGAGGAAGCCGAAGACCGTCGAGACGTCGAAGTCGTACTGGTGCTTGGTCGGCTCCATCGGCTTGGGCTCGATCAGGAGCTGGCCGGTGAACCCGATCTTGTGCTTGTGCTCCGCGACGAGGTGGAGGAACCGGGCGAGCTGGGCGCCTTCGCGGGCCAGGTCCGTGTTGAGCAGGGTGTCGTAGCCCTCGCGGCCGCCCCACAGCACGTAGTTCTCGCCGCCGAGCCGGAGCGTGACCTCGAGCATGTGCTTGACCTGGGCCGCGGCGTAGGCGAACACCTCCGGATCGGGGTTCGTGGCGGCCCCGGCCTGGTAGCGCGGGTGGCTGAACAGGTTCGCCGTGCCCCACAGCAAGCGGACGCCGGTCCGCTCCTGGTAGCCCGCGGCATCGTCGGCCAGCGCGTCGAGGTTCGAGCGGAACTCGGCGAAGCTGCCTCCCTCCGGGGCGACGTCGCGGTCGTGGAAGCAGTAGTAGGGAAGCCCGATCTTCGTGAAGAACTCGAAG
The DNA here is from genome assembly GCA_963813705.1 of uncultured Chloroflexia bacterium. Taxonomy (GTDB): domain Bacteria; phylum Chloroflexota; class Limnocylindria; order Limnocylindrales; family CSP1-4; genus Chersky-267. Next base: position 646,273 of record CAWFAH010000010.1, on the reverse strand, counting down.
GCGACGGCCATCTTCTGCCGTGCGGCGGCCATCGGGTCGCCGTCGCCCGTCAGCCATGGCCGGTCGAGCGTGCCGAGGCCGAACATGTCGACGCCGGCCCAGGCGAAGGAGTGCCAGAAGCAGACGCCGGGACGAAGGTGATCGACCATCCGCTTGCCGAGGACGAGGCGATCCGGCTCGTAGACCCTGAAGCTGAGCGGATCCGTTGACTCGAGCCCGCCGAACGGGATCGGCCCTGGAACATCGAAGAAGAAGTCGTCGCTCACGCCCGGTCCTCCTGCGCTCGCCCTGACCCGGGCAATCGCTCTGAGCCTAGACCGCCGATCCCGGGGTATTTGTGCGAGAGTAGCACAAACGGTGTGTCCCAAGACCACCGGCCATCGGGTGGCCGTCGTCGGGCGCAGCGTTGCGGAGACGCGGGCGCCCCGGGGCTAGCCGTGGGACGGCGCCCCAGGATCGAGCTGGTCGACCGGCAGGCCGGCGGCGGACCATGCCTCGAACCCACCGACCACGTCGGTGGCGCGGTCGAAGCCGAGGCTGCGAAGCGTCGCCGCGGCGAGGCTCGACGAGTAGCCGTGGGCGCACACGAGGACGACCTGGCGGTCGAGATCCGACAGCTCCGGGTCGTCGTGGCCGGACGCCGGGTCGAGCCGCCAGTAGAGCACCGACAGCGGGACGTGCACCGAGCCCGGGATGACGCCGCCTTCCTCGCGACGGAGCTCGTCGCAGCGCGTGTCGACGAGCAGGGCGCCGTCACGCTGCGCCGCGAACGCAGCCGCCGGCTCGAGGCGATCGAGCCCGTCACGGGCAGCCTCGAGCAGGTCACCGATGGTCCGTCGTGCGGCCATAGGCCGTCCTCCTGTTACGGGGTCGATCATCGCCCGGCGAGTCAAGGGCGCCGGCGTCCCGCTACTCGATGACGTGGATGCCCCGCGTCGCGCACATCTCCTTGAGCACCGTCGGCCACACGCTCACGCTGACCTCGCCCAGGTGGGCCTTCTTGAGGAGCAGCATCTGGGTCCGTGACTGGCCGATCCCGCCGCCGACGCTCAGGGGCAGCTCCCCGCTCGTGATCCCGCGGTGATAAGGCAGCTTCAGCCAGTCCAGCTGGCCGGTGATCTCGAGCTGGCGGCGAAGGGTTGCCGCGTCGACCCGGACGCCCATCGAGGTGAGCTCGTGGCGGCGCTGGGTGACCGGGTTCCAGACGAGGATGTCGCCGTTCAGCCCGTGGGTGGCGCGGCCCTCGGCCGAGACCGTCTCGGTGGCCCAGTCGTCGTAGTCGGCGGCGCGCATCTCGTGCGGGTAGCCGTCCGCGAGCGTCCAGCCGATGCCGATGATGAAGACGGCCGGGATCTCCTGGAGGATCCGCGTTTCGCGCTGCTTGCGGGGCAGGTCGGGATAGCGGCTGAGCAGGTCCTCGGCGTGGATGAAGACCAGCTCCTCGGGGAGGTCGGGGTACCGGTCGGTCCGGAGCTGCGGGAACAGCTCCTGGACATGCCGCTCCGCCCCGCGCAGGACGCGCCAGATCGCCCGGACGGTGTCCTTCAGGTAGGCGAGGTCGCGCTGGTCGGCGGTGATGACCCGCTCCCAGTCCCACTGGTCGACGTAGACGCTGTGGTCGTGGTCGAGGAAGTAGTCCTTGCGGACGGCCCGCATGTCCGTGCACAGGCCCTCGCCCGGGGCCAAGCCGAACTGCCGGAGGGCGACGCGCTTCCACTTCGTGGCCGCCTGGACCACCTGGGCGTCGATCGGGTGCTGGTCGTGGTCGTTGGCGATGTGGAACGTGATCGGCGTCCGCGACCCGTCGCGATCGAGCATGTCGTTCACGCCCGACTCCGCGTCGACGATGAGCGGCACCTGGACCATCATCAGGTTGAGCTCGCGGCAGAGCTCGGTCTCGATGTAGCCCTTGACCGCGAAGATCGCCTGCTGAGTCTCGCGCGGGGTCAGGAGCGAGTGGTAGTCGGTCGGCAGGGCGCGCTCGAGCTCGGCGTAGTCGCCGATGCCCGGACCCGCGAGGTCCGCTTCCTTGCTCGCCTGGAGTGCGGTTCCGACCATGTCATCCCCTTTGCCGACACGATGAGGCGCGCGAGGCCAACGATCCGCGTGCGGCCATCGTCCCCGGGCTCGCAGGTCGTTCGCGAGTGCCGATCAGCCCGCTCCGACGAGGCGGTCCGCCCCCAACCTGCAATCCGGCCCGGGTCGGCCGGGTCGTCCGACGGGACGGCGCGGCCCCGGCCGGTTGGACTGCCGGAAAGGGACCCCTCGGCCGTGGTGCGCCGCGGCGTCGAGGTGCGATCGTCGTCCTTGACGGGTCCTAGCGGACCCATGCCAGGGAGGGACGGCGGCGATGGCGCTCGCGATCGATGGACTGACGAAGCGATTCGAATCAGTCCAGGCGCTCGACGGCGTGACGTTCCGGGTCGAGCAGGGCGAGATCCTCGGCTTCCTCGGGGCGAATGGCGCCGGCAAGACGACGACGATGCGGATCGTGCTCGGCTTCCTGCGCGCGGACGCCGGGACGGCGACCTGGAAGGACCGCGACACGCGCGAGTGGCCGCGCAGGACGTGGGGCTACATGCCGGAGGAGCGCGGTCTGTACCTCCGGATGCCGGTCATCGATCAGCTCGTCTTCTTCGGATCGCTGTACGGCATGAGTCGCCGCGAGGCGCGCGACGTCGCCCTCCACTGGCTCGGGCGGTTCCGGATCGCCGAGCACGCCGAACGCAAGGCCGAGAGCCTGTCGAAGGGCAACCAGCAGAAGGTCCAGTTCATCGCGACCGTCCTCCACGATCCGGACGTCCTGCTGATGGACGAGCCGTTCTCGGGCCTCGACCCGATCAACGTCGCCCTGCTCAAGGACGCCTTCCTCGAGCTACGTGATCGCGGCAAGACCCTCGTCTTCAGCACCCACCAGCTCGACCAGGCCGAGGAGCTGTGCGACTCCGTGGCGATCATCGACCACGGCCGGATCGTCACGGCCGGCCCGACCCGCGAGGTCAAGCGCTCGACCGGTCACCAGGTCGTCCGGGTCACGACCTCGACGGATGGCGATCTTGCCTGGCTTCGATCGCTGCCCCACGTGACCGTCACCCGTCCCGGACGCGACTTCACCGAGGTCCGTGTCGACGCTGGCGCCGACCCACAGGCCGTCCTGCGAGCGGCGATGGCGAAGGGCGACGACATCCTCCGCTTCGAGGTCGCCGATCCGTCGCTCGAGGAGGTCTTCGTCGAGCGGGTCGGCGAGCTGGACGTCGAGGAGAAGCGGCTGGCGGCTCCGGAGGTGCGGTCATGAGCGCCATCTCGAACATCGGCGCCGTGGCACGACGCGAATACACGGTCCGGATTCGGACCCGGAGCTTCCTGGTCGGCACCGTGATCCTGCTCCTGTCCGTCCTCGTGATCGCCTTCCTGCCGGTCATCATCCGGGAGATCGACCAGGGCACCCAGACCCGGATCGCCGTCCACGTGGCGGCGACCGACGTCCCCGGCGATCCCGCCACGACCCTGGGGACCCTGCTCAACGCCTCCACCGGCACGGGTGGCTCCGAGGTCAATCGGACGCCCGATTTCGTCGTCGCCTCCGTGCCGGACCTGGCCGCCGCCCGGCAGGCGGCCGTGAAGGGGGACTACGCAGCCGTAGTCGAGATCGACCGCTCGGCTTCGGGTGACCTTGACTTCACGCTCTACACGAACGACAACGCGGGCGGCCGCACGGCAGGGCTCATCCGGCAGGCATCGACCACGATCGCGGTCGGGGACCGGCTGTCGCAGCTCGGGATCGCCCCGACCGACCAGGCCGGGATCTTCGCCCCGACGACCTTCTCCGTCGAATGGCCGGATCCCGCCCGGGTCGGACCGACCCGCGGGACGACCGAGATGGTCGGCCAGGACATGCTCGCCTTCGGCATGACCCTGCTGATCTTCATGATGATCATCCTGTACGGCACCTGGATCGCGATGAGCGTGGTCGAGGAGAAGTCGTCGCGGGTCATGGAGGTCATCCTCAACGCCGCGACCCCGTTCCAGCTGCTGACCGGCAAGGTCCTCGGCGTCGGAGCCGTGGCCCTCACGCAGTACGTGGCGCTCTTGCTGACCGGAGCTGTGGCGCTGCTCGTCCAGGGACCCATCGACACGGCGCTCTTCGGCGCGACCGCCGACGCCGCGCTGCCGCAGGGTCTCACCATCCAGCTCCTGCTCCTGTTCGGCGTGTACGGCGTGCTCGGGTTCCTCCTGTTCGCCGTGCTCTATGCCGCGGCGGGATCGCTCGTCAGCCGGCAGGAGGACGTGAACTCCATCGTGATGCCGATGACGCTGGCGGCGACGGCCGGCTACATGGTCGGCGTGTATGGGGCGATGGGCCTCCTGGACATCAAGGCGGGCTGGATCGTCGCCCTGTCCCAGGTGCCGCTCATGAGCCCGTTCATGATGCTGGGCCGGATCAGCACCGGCGAGGCGATGGCCTGGGAGGTCATCCTGTCGGTGATCCTCCTCGTCGTCGCGATCCTGGGGGCGCTGTGGCTCGCCGCCCGGGTCTACGCGGCGGGCGTCCTGCTGTACGGTCAGCGGCCCGGGTTCCGATCGATCACCCGCCTCGTCCGATCCGGGACGTAGTGGGCGCCCGAACCGCCCGCGTCGGCCGGCCACGCCGCTCGCCATACTGAGGTCCGAGATGCCCGACAAGCCGTCCCCGTCCGACCGCGCGCGCCGCCATGGCTCCACGTTCCTCGTGGCGGTCGGCGTGATCGTCGCGATCGCGTGGGGCTGCTCGGCTGCCGGAGGCTCGAGCACCGCGGGTGGCTCAGCCGACCCGACCGCCGCGGCGGCAACGCCCGCCGGGTCCGGGTCGGCCGGAGCCACGGCTGCCGCGACCGGCACCATTACGGTGTACACGTCGGTCACCCAGGCGACCGTGGATGGCGTCGTCGACGGCTTCAGGCTGGCCAACCCCGGAGTGGACGTGGCGGTCTTCCGGGCCCCGACCGGCCAGCTGGCCGCGCGTATCGCGGCGGACCTGCGCGACGGCCGGATCCACGCCGACGTCCTGTGGCTGACCGATCCGTTGTCGATCCAGGCGTACGCCGCCGAAGGGCTGCTCCGCGCGTGGGAGCCGGCGAACGCCGCCGGCATCCCGGCCGCCGACCGCTCGACGGCGTACTGGGGCACGCGCTTGCTCAACATGGTCATGGTCCGTGGCGCGACGGTCAGCCCCGGTCCGGCGGCCTGGAGGGACCTGGCCGATCCGGCCTATCGCGGCGCGATCGGGATCGCCGATCCCGCCGTCGCCGGCTCGGCCTTCGGAGCGCTGGCCTACTTCGACCAGGCCCCGGGCGGGCTCGACTTCTACCGCGCGCTCAAGGACGACGGGGCGGTCCAGGTGCAGACGCCGGACGACGTCGTGACCGGCGTGGCCGAAGGCCGGTTCAAGGTGGGCATGACCCTCGACAGCTCGGCCCGGGCGGCGATCGCGAAGGGCTCGCCGGTCGAGCTCGTCTGGCCCACCGACGGAGCGATCTCCATGTACAGCCCGATCGGCGTGGTCGGGTCCGCGGGCAACCCGTCCGCCGCGGAGGCGCTGGTGGAGTACGTCCTGTCCGCGCCCGGCCAGGCGGCGATCGCCCGGACGGGCTGGCAGCCGATGCGCCCGGACGCGGGTGGTCCGGCGGCGGAGGGCCCGCAGGTCAGCCCCGACTGGACCGCCGCCTTCGGTCGCCAGGAGGAGCTGCTCAGCGAGTACCGCGCCATCTTCGGTGGCTGACTCGGTCCGGACGCGCCGGCTGGCGATCGGCGCCGTCGTCGGTGGGCTCGTCCTGCTCGTCGGCTGGCCGATCGCCCACCTTGCCGGGGTGGCCGTCGAGCCCGGCATGGGGACCGTCGTGGCCACGCTCACCGCGCCGGATTCGGTCGAGGCGATCGTCAACAGCACCTGGACGAGCGCTCTCGTGGCGCTGCTCGCCGTCTCGGCCGGCACGGCCGCGGCGATGGCCACCGAGCGGATGGACCTGAGCGGCCGGCGCTGGCTGCGGCTCGGCCTGCTCCTGCCGCTGGTCGTGCCGCCATTCGTCAGCGCCGACGCCTGGGCGCGGGCGTACGGCCCGCACGGCCTCCTCGACCAGCTGGTCGGCGTCAGCATCCCGGGGCTGTACGGCGCGGTCGGGATCGTGCTCGTCCTCGCGGTGGCCGCGACGCCCCTCGCCTGGCTGGTCGTGGCAGCGGCCCTGGCGAGCCGGGCCGAGCCCGATCTGGAGCGAGCCGCCCGGGCCAGCGGCGCGGGGTCGTTCGAGGCGTTCCGCACGATCACCCTGCCGCTCCTCCGGCCGGCGCTGTGGTCGGCCGGCGTGATCGTCTTCGTCTTCGCGATCAACGCGTTCGGCGTCCCGGCGGTGCTCGGCACCCCGGCCGGGTTCCCGACGATCACCACGCGGATCTACCAGGACCTCGCCCGGTCGGCGGATCCGGCCGCGTTCGTCGAGGCGACCACCATGGCCCTCGGGCTGGTCGTGCTCGCCTTCCTGGTGATCGGCACGGCCGACGCGCTGCTGGGCCGGCGCCCGCCGGTTCGGACGAGCCTGCCGGCCGGCGCCGCAGCGACCCGGACCGGTCGCCGGCTCCCGGCGGCGCTCCTGGCCGCCGCGATCGCCGGCGCGATCATCGTGCCGCTCGCGGCGCTGGTGCTCAGCGCGCTCACTCGCGCCGCAGGTCTCGCGCCCGTTCCGGCCAACTGGACGCTGGCCAACTTCGGCGCCGCGCTCGACGACCAGTTCGCCGCCGGTCTCGCCAACAGCCTGGTCCTCGCGACGATCGCGGCCACGGCCGTGCTCGTGCTCGGGGCGCTGGCCACGACGGCGATCCGTGGCCGAGGCCGCGGGCTCGGGACGGCCGTCGCGCTCGGCTTCGCCATTCCGGGCTCGGCCCTGGCCGTTGCCGTCCTGCTCGCGTACGGCGGCTGGATCCGCGACTCGCTGGCGATCATCCTCGTGGCCTACGTGGCCAAGTTCTGGGCCGTCGGCCATCGCCAGCTGGCCGGCTCCGTCGATCGCCTCCCACCCGACCAGCCACGCGCCGCCCGAGCGAGCGGAGCCGGCCCGATCGACACGCTCCGATCGGTGGTCTGGCCCGCGCTCCGGCGTCCGGCGGCCGCCGGGTGGCTGATCGTGTTCGTCTTCGCGCTCCACGAGCTGACGATGTCGAGCCTGCTCTACGGGCCCGGCACGGCCACCCTCGCGGTCGTGGTCCTCGACGTCCAGCAGCTCGGCGACCCGACCGTCAGCGCGGCGCTCGCCGTCCTGCTCACCGTGATCGTCGCCCTGGCCGCGGCACCGCTGGCCGTCATCGGCTGGCGGGCCGAGCGCCGCCGGCCCGTCCCCGGAGCCCGGTCGTGAGCGAATCGACCGAGCCGGCGGTGGTCTGCCGCGCGGTCCGGATCGCCTATGGCTCGACCGTCGTCGTGCCCGCACTCGATCTCGAGGTCGAACCGGCCGAGATGGTCGTCCTGCTCGGCCCGTCGGGCTCCGGCAAGACGACGATCCTGGCGGCGCTCGCGGGGTTCATCCCGATCCGGTCCGGCGAGATCGCGATCGGTGGCCGGCTCGTCTCCGGCCCGGATCGCCACGAGCCGCCCGAGCGACGCGATGTCGCTGTGGTGTTCCAGGGCTACGCCCTGTGGCCCCACCTGAGCGCGCTCGACACCGTCGCCTACCCGATCCGGCGCCGGGGTGTTGGCGCCGCCGAGGCCCGCCGCGAGGCGGCGGCGATCCTCGACCGGCTGGGCATCGGCGGGCTTGCCGACCGCCGGCCGCACGAGCTCTCCGGTGGCGAGCAGCAGCGCGTCGGGCTCGGGCGTGCCCTGGCCCGGCGGGCCGGGCTGTACCTCTTCGACGAGCCGACCGCCCACCTCGACGCCGAGCTGCGCGACCGGCTCCAGGCCGAGATCGCCGGACAGCGACGGGCGCTCGGGGCGGCGGCGATCTACGCCACGCACGACACGGCCGAGGCCCTCGCCCTGGCGGACCGGCTCGTCCTCGTCCGGGAAGGCGTGGTGGTCCAGCAGGGCGCGCCGCTCGCGGTCTACGACCGGCCGGTCGACATGTGGGCGGCGCGCCTGACCGGACCGGCCTGGTCGATCCCGATCCGCGTCCTCGAGGCGCACGACGGCCGGGCGCGGATCGATGTCGCCGGCACGGTCCAGGAGGTCGCGCTGGACGGCGCGGCGGCCGGCGGACCGACCGACGCGGTCGTGCGGCCCGACTGGGTCCGGCTCGGCGGGGACCTGGCGGTCCGGGTGATCGAGGTGGCGTTCCGCGGGACGCACACGGACTACGTGGTCGCGACGCCTGCGGGCGAGCTCGGCCTCCGGGTCGGCGGTCCGCCCTCGCTGGCGCCCGGATCGACGGCTGGCTGCACGATCGATCGCGTCTGGGCCCCGTCCGCGTCCCGAGATCGGGGCGGGACGGGCGCCTGACCCCGGTCAGGCCCCTTCGCCGCCGGGCAGTCGGGCGGCGCCGTGGCGCAGGGTCAGCCGCTCGAGCCTGATCCAGGCGTGGGCCGCGAGGCCGCCCCAGGGATCCGGCTCCCCCGGCCGTGCATCGGGGCGGCACGCGTCGCCCGCTTCATCGAGCCCGGCATGGCGGCGCAGCTCGGTCACGAGGGCGGTGCTGCTGGTGCGGCGAAAGTCGAGACGCTCCATGATCGGCTCCCTTCGTTCCTCGGTCGACCCGAGGATGACGCGAGCTTGGGGCCCTGCTAAGGTCCAGTCCGATGTCGCGATCGAAGACCAGTTCCGACATCCCCGACACGGAGCTGCTCGCGTGCCGTCCCTGGCCTCTCACGACACCGCCCAGCCGACGGGCACCGTCACCCTTGCCTTCACCGACATCGAGGGCTCGACGCGGCTGCTCCAGGAGCTGGGCGACCGCTATCCCGAGGTCCTGGCCGACCATCACCGGCTGATCCGCGAGGCGTTCGCCCGGCACGGCGCGGTCGAGCGTGGGTCGGCGGGCGACGGGCTGTACTTCGTGTTCTCGGCGGCCCGCGACGCCGTCCAGGCGGCGATCGAGGGCCAGCTTGCGATCGGCGCGTGGGAGTGGCCCGGCGGCGTCGCCGTGCGCGATCGGATGGGGCTCCACACCGGAGAGCCGGTGAGCGCCGCGGAGGGCTACGTCGGGCTCGACGTCCATCGTGCCGCGCGGATCTGCGCCGCGGGCCACGGCGGGCAGATCCTGATCTCGCAGACGACCCGCGACCTGTTCGGCGACGAGCTGCGCGGGCAGATCGGCTTCGTCGATCTCGGCGTCCACCGCCTCCGGTCGATCGACCTCCCGCAGCGGCTGTTCCAGGTCAGCGGCCCCGGCCTGGCCGGCGACTTCCCGCCGCCGCGGACCACCGAGGCGCCGCGGAACAACCTCAACCTCGAGGTCACCAGCTTCATCGGCCGCGAGCGCGAGATCGACCAGGCGACCCAGATCCTCGAGCGATCCTCGCTCCTGACGCTGACCGGTCCCGGCGGCGTCGGCAAGACGCGGATCGGCCTTCGGCTCGCCCGGACGCTGCTCGACCAGTTCGAGGACGGCGCCTGGATCGTCGAGTGCGGCAGCCTGACCGACACCGAGTTCGTGCTCCCGTCGGTGATCACCGCCCTCGGGCTGCCCGAGCCGGCCGGACGGTCGCTCCTGGCCTCGGTCGTCGACCACCTGCGCGGCAAGCGGCTGCTCCTCGTCCTCGACGACTGCGACCCGGTGCTCGCCGAGTGCGCCGAGCTGGCGGAGGCCCTCGTCCGGTCCTGCCCCGGCGTGCGCATGGTGGTCACCAGCCGTGAGGCGCTCGGCGTGTCCGGCGAGGCGATCCTGCCGATCGCCTCGCTCGCAACCCCCGACGCTCGGTGCGAGCGTCAGCGCGCAGGACCTCGAGTCGATCGACGCCTGCCGCCTGTTCGTCGAGCGGGCCCGCGCGGTCATGCCGGCCTTCGCCGTGACCGACCAGAACGCCCGGTCGGTGGCCCAGCTCTGCCGCCGCCTCGACGGCATCCCGCTCGCGATCGAGCTCGCCGCGGCGCGGGTGCGGACGCTCCCGGTCGAGCAGATCGCGTCCCGCCTCGACGATCGGTTCCGGCTCCTGTCAGGCGGGAGCCGGGCCGCGGCCGCCCGTCACCAGACGCTGCGCGCGACGATCGACTGGAGCTACGACCTGCTGACCGAGCCGGAGCGGGCGGTGCTCCGGCGGCTGTCCGCCTTCGCCGGTGGGGCCAGCCTCGAGGCGGCCGAATTGGTCTGTTCCGGCGAGCCGGTCGACCCGATGGACATCCTCGACACGCTCGGCCGGCTTGTCGAGAAGTCGCTCGTGCACACCGACCCGACCTCGGCCGAGGCCCGGTTCCGGTTGCTCGAGACCGTCCGCGAGTACGCCCGGGAGCGGCTCGTCGAGGCGTCCGAGGGCGAATCGACCCTGCGCCGGCACCGTGACTGGTACCTCACCCTGGTCGACGAGGCGTCCGCGGCCTTCTTCCACGGGCCGGAGCCGGTCGAGTGGCTGCGCACGCTCGATCGCGAGCACGACGACCTGCGGGCGGCCCTCGAGTGGTGCCTCGACCAGCCCGGCGAGCGCCAGGCCGGGCTGCGGATGGCCGCCGGGCTGTGGCGCTACTGGGAGATCCGCGGGCACCTCACCGAGGGTCGCGGCTGGCTCGGCCGGATGCTCGAGGCGGTCGGCGGCGACATCTCACCGCTGCGGGCGAACGCGCTCACCGGCGCGGGCACCCTGGCGTTCATGCAGGGCGACTTCCGCGCCGCCTCGACGTTCCACGAAGCGAGCCTGACCCTCCATCGCGAGATCGGCGACCCGCGGAGCGTCGCCTACGCGGCCAACAACCTGGCCAACACGGTGCTCCAGCTCGGCGACCACGCGCGGGCGCGCGCGCTGTACGAGGAGTCGATCGCGATCGAGCAGGAGCTGGGCGACGTGCAGGGCGTGGCGTTCGGCTCGATCAACCTCGCCGAGGTGGCGACGCGACAGGGCGAGTTCGAGGCGGCGCGGGCGATGCACGAGCAGGTCCTGGCCATGATCCGCGAGCTCGGCGATCGCTGGATGGAGGCGTTCGCGCTCGACACCTTCGCCCGCGCCACGAACCGGGCGGGCGACCGCGAGACGGCCCGGTCGCTCCACGTCGAGGCGCTCGCGATCCTCGAGGAGATGGGCGACCGGCGCGGCGTCGCCCGCGTGCTGACCCACCTCGCGGAGCTCGCCCTGAGCGACGGCGACACGGCCCGCGCGCGGGACCTGTACCGCCAGGGCCTCGGGATCCGCCAGGCGCTCGGCGACATGCCGGGTCTGGCGAGCGCGATGGAGGGCCTGGCCGGCGCCGTGGCCACGGACGACCCCGAGGCGGCCGCCCGCCTGCACGGTGCCGCCGAGTCGCTCCGCGAGGCGATCCGGGCGATGGTCCCGCCCCAGGCGGCGGCCGCGCACGACCAGAGCCTGGCCGACCTCGAGGCCCGTCTCGGGACGGCGCGCTTCGAGGCCGCCCGCCGCGAGGGCCGGCTGATGACCCCGAACGAGGCGCTCGCTACGCTCCCTCTTTGACCTCGGTGATCTCGTCGGCCAGCAGGCCATGCGCCTCGCGGTGGACGGCGATCGCGGCTTCCGCGCTGGGAGCCTCGGCCAGGCAGAAGACCTTGCCGGTGGCCTCGTCGTACCAGTAGCGCAGGTAGCTCACGTTGTGCTTGCCCTGCACGGCGAGGTCGGCCGCGTGCGCCTGGGCGACTGCCTCCGCCGTCAGGCCCGGGATCTTCTTGTGGCTGTCGAGATAGAGCGGCACGGTCTCGGACCTCCTGAGCGTGGGAAGCGTGGACCTCGTTGCAAGCATCGGTGGTGTAGCACCATTGTCTGTCACCCGCACGACGTTGCGCTCGTCGGCCACGAGTCACTGTCGCAGCTGCGGGTCGGGCGACGCTGGTCGGGCGATCCGGCGGTGTCCCGACTACCCTACGACCGATCACGGAGACCAGCTCCAGGAGGAATCGATGACCCTGCGTGAGCTGCAGGCCCCGCTCAAGGCGCGCTACCAGGCCGAACCGGACGCCGCCCGGATCACGCTCCGCGCCACCGGCCGGATGGCCGGCGACGCGATCAGCTGCTCGGTCGATCTCGGCCGCGCGCTGTACGCGGCCGGGGCGCATCCCGGCGTCGGCGGGAGCGGCAGCGCAGCCTGCTCCGGCGACCTGCTCCTGGGGGCGCTCGCGGCCTGCGCGCAGCTGACCTGCCAGATGGTCGCCGCCAACATGGGTCTCGACGCCGTCGGCGTGTCGGTGACCGTCGAGGGCGACCTGGACCTGCGCGGGACCCTCGGGACGGCCGACGTCCCCGTCGGGTTCGAAGCGATCCGGATCCGGTTCGACGTCAGCGGGGACGTCCCGCCGGAGCGGCTCGAGAAGCTCAAGGAGCGATCGGAGCGCTACTGCGTCGTGCTCCAGACGCTCCTCGCCCCACCAGCCGTCGAGGCGAGCTGGACCGTCGGCTGACGGTCGGCTGGGATCGACCTCGGTCGGCTGGGATCGACCTCGGTCGGTCGATCAGGCCCGGCCGGCGCTCACCGCTCCGCGCTCGCGGCGACCTCGGCCAGGCGCACCTCGACGACCCGCTTCACGAGATCGAGCGGGACCGGCTGGGTGGCCGGGAACCGGATCGTGCCCTTGCCGGCGAGGTACGGCTCCAGCTCGGTGCCGAGTGCCTCGACGACGACCGCGCTGGCGGGGAACAGACTGTAGTGCCGCTTGAACGCCGCGTACGACACGAGGAACCGGCCGCCCACGCGGAGGGCCGGCATGTCGTAGGCGATCGACTCGGTTGCCTCGGGCGCCGCGGCGCGGATCGTCCGGCGCAGATCTTCGAGGACGGCGCGAGCGGCAGGTGGCTGCGCCGCAAGGTAGCCGTCGACGCTGCTGGCTGACGCCATGTCGCCTCCTTCGCGGCCGAACGTTCGTCGCGGGACGGTGACCGATGTGGATATCGATCGCTGGATTGCCACCGCCGCGGATGATCTCCACCACGACCGCAGCGCGATGGGCGAATCCTACGTCGACGCGAGCGGCATCGGTCGCGGGCTGCGACAACGGCACGCGCCGGCGCTCGAACGCGGAGGATCACATCCCCGGTCGGCGGCTACCTGTCACCGCACGACAAGGGGTTCTGGCCGAGCGACGATCGATCGCGGACCGGGGATGTGTCGAGGAGAACGATCGTCCGGGGACGGCCGTTATGGCCGGCGTCGTGGACCATGGGTCCCGGTCGCGGCCGGACCATCGGCAACCCTCGAGGCCGTAACGGGTGCGAGCCCGGCGTCGTTGTTCAGGTCAATGGGTCAGCCCAGCGCCGGTCAGCCGGCGCCTGCGGGCGGCCGCCGAGCTCGCTCAGGGAGTACTGCACATGCGACAACGGTTCCTCATCATTCTGGCGTCCGTCGGCCTCCTGGTCGGCCTGGTGTCAGCTCCGGCGCTGGCGGTCGGGACCGCGCGCTACCAGGTGGCGACCACGACCTACACCGTCGCCGTCCTCGATACGTACATCCATACCTTCGTCGTGGTGGCCAGCCCCTGCGACGGATCGATCGCGATCACGGCCTCGACGCCACCCGACAGCGGCTACTACACGACTGAGACGGTGACGGGTACGCAGACGGCTGGCGTGATCACGTTCAGCTCGACGTACGACGGCCCATACAGCCCGGGCTTCATGTGGTCGGGATCGTTCCCGGTCGGCGGCGGCGCCCTGTCGGGCGACTTCACCGGCACGGTGACCGCGGCTCCGACGACGATGACCGCCTTCAAGAACCACGGCGACTACGTCTCGTCGATGGGTGGCGGTCCGGATGCTGCGCACTCGTGCATCGGCAAGCCGATCAGCGCCGGGAACTCGACGACTGACGCGAATGGGCCGAGCCACGGCGCGGATGTCTCCGCGGCCAAGCGAGACGAACACGCGGCCAACCATGATTCCGGCCCGTCGGGCGATGGTCCGAACGTGTCCGATCATTCGACGAAGACCGGATCGCATCCGAACGGCCACTCGAACAGCAGCCACTCGAACAGCAGCCACTCGAACAGCAGCCACTCGAACAGCAGCCACTCGAACCACGGACATCACTCGGGCCAGGGCTGACGGCCCCTGCCCGATCCATCGAGCGTATGACTCGCTAGCCGTTGGGCGGGCGCCCGACGGCTAGCGCCCTGTACCCCCGCGCGTTCCGCTCGACCCGCCCGCGTTACGTCCGTCCGGCCCCGATCGAGGCGACCAGCGGCACCGGTCGGTGTCGATCGGCGCGACGTACGGTCATGCCAGTCGACACGCCCTCCCGGAGGTCGCGCCGGCCCTCGATCGCGGAGTGACGTGGAGGGCACGAATGACGACCGCAGTCCCGACCATCCGCGTGCGTGACGACGCACAGCGAGCGAGCACGAAAGCCCCCGGCATCCTGCTGTTCGTCCTTGCCGCCCAGTTCATGACGTTGATCATGCTCGCGGCCTCGATGGCCCCCGGCTACGACGTCGGCGGCGGCGCCATCAGCGACCTCGGCGTGATCCCCGAGACGGCCGCCTGGTTCAATCTGTCCCTGATCGCCGTCGGCGTGCTCAACATCGCCGGCGGGTATCTCCTCTTTCGGATCCACGGCCACCGCCGGATCCTCGGCGTATACCTGATTGCCGGCCTCGGAGCCGTCGGAGCTGGACTCGTTCCGCTCGACAAGGGCGCGTTCCACGGACTGTTTGCGCTGGTTGCCTTCCTCTTCTTCAACATCGAGGCCATCGTGAGCGGCACGATCGTTCACGATCCGATGCGTGCCGTTTCGTTCCTCGCCGGCATCGTGGGACTCGTCTTCGTGGTGATCATGGTGATCGGCGACGCCGGGAACACGGCCGTCTTCGGCCCGATCGGGCACGGCGGTGCGGAGCGGATGATCGTCTACCCGGCGATGCTCTGGATGATGGCGTTCGGGGGATACCTGATGGCCGAGCCGTCGGTCGGCTCCTCGGCAGCGCACGACTCCGCCGCAGCCGGGCCCCGACCGAGCTGATCGCCGACCCGTCGGCGGGCCGCGCGCTCAAGGGCGCTGAGCCCGGGTCGGGGCGCTGGTCCCACCGTGCCATACGCTCGCCCGGCGAACGTTAAGCCCGTTCGCGGGGCCGACTCGCACGCTCAGGATCGGATTTCATCCCGCCCCACGCTCGGCTCGGCATGAAGTGCAGCCCGGGACCCGGCCACGCGTGGCCCGCACGGCGCCGAACGTTCGTGTGGCGAGCGTATGTCATGCGCCGGGGCGCCGCCGGGCCTCTGGGCGGGACCTCACCGACGGAGCTCACCGTCGCATCGACGTCGCGGATCGGCGACGGGCCGCCGTCCTACGACGGACGCGACCTCGACTGGACCTTCGCCCAGGTGTCCTTGAGGGTGAGCGCCCGGTTGAAGACGAGGGCTCCGCGCTCTGAGTCCGGGTCCGAGCAGAAGTAGCCCAGGCGCTCGAACTGGACGGTCTCGCCCGGAAGCGCATCCGCCAACGAGGGCTCGACGAACCCCGCCGACCACGACCTCCGAGGCGGGATTGAGGTCGGCGACGAGGTCTCCGTCCGCGCCCGGGTCCGGTCGGCTGAACAGGTGCTCGTAGAGCCGGATCTCGGCCGGAACCGCGTGCCCGACCGACACCCAGTGGAGGGTCGCCTTGGGGCGCCGCCCGTCCGGCGCGTCCCCACCGCGCGTCGCCGGGTCGTACGTGCAGCGGAGCTCGACGATCCGCCCGGCCGCGTCCTTGACCACGTCGGTGCAGGTGACGAAGTAGGCCGCCCGCAGGCGTACCTCCCGACCCGGCGCGAGGCGGAAGAACTTCGGGGGCGGGTCCTCGGCGAAGTCCTCGCGCTCGATCCACAGCACTCCTGAGAACGGCACGCGCCGCGAGCCCGCCCCCGGGTCCTCGGGGTTGTTGACGACCTCGATCTCCTCGACCTGGCCCTCGGGGTAGTTGTCGATCACGACCCTGAGCGGATCGAGCACGCCGAACCGCCGCGGGCGCCGTCCGATTGAGGACCGCCCGCACGGCGAACTCGAGCTGGCCGACCTCGATCACGGAGTCCGTCCTGGCCACGCCGATCATGGCTGCGAAGTCGCGGATCCCCTCGGCCGGGAAGCCGCGCCGCCGCAGGCCCGAGATCGTCGGCATTCGCGGGTCGTCCCAGCCGCGGACGTGGCCCTCGGTGACGAGCCGCAGGAGGACCCGTTTCGAGAGCACGGTGTGGGTCAGGTTGAGCCGGGCGAACTCGTACTGGTGGGGGACCGACGGCACCGGGAGGTGCTCGATCAGCCAGTCGTACAGCGGGCGGTGACCCTCGAACTCGAGGGTGCAGATCGAGTGGGTGACGCCCTCGATCGCGTCGGACTGGCCGTGGGCGAAGTCGTAGGTCGGGTAGATGGACCACGCGTCGCCGGTCCGCGGGTGGCTGGCGTGGACGATCCGGTAGAGCACCGGATCGCGGAGGTTGATGTTGGGCGAGCTCATGTCGATCTTCGCCCGCAGCACCCGCGCGCCGTTGGGGAACTCGCCGGTCCGCATCCGGGCGAACAGCTCCCGGTTCTCGCGGACCGACCGACCGCGGTGGGGCGAGTTCGTACCGGGCGTTGTGAGCGTCCCGCGGGTCTCGCGGATCTCGTCGGCGGTCAGGTCGTCGACGAAGGCCAGCCCGCCCTCGATGAGGTGGACGGCCCAGGCGTACAGCTGCTCGAAGTAGTCGGAGGCGTGGTAGAGGTGCTCGCCCCAGTCGAAGCCGAGCCAGCGAACGTCGGCCTGAATCGCGTCGAGGTACTCCTGCTCCTCCTTGATCGGGTTGGTGTCGTCGAACCGGAGGTGGCAGCGGCCGCCGAACTCCTCGGCGATGCCGAAGTTGAGGCAGATCGACTTGGCGTGCCCGATGTGGAGGTAGCCGTTGGGCTCGGGCGGGAAGCGGGTGACCGGTGCCGCGATCCGGCCAGCCGCGATGTCGGCGGCGACGATGTCGCGGATGAAGTCGCGTCGTTCGGGCGGGGCGTCCGGCGTCATGGGATCGGGCGTTGCGGCCCCCGCGTCCGCGGAGTCGCGGGAGTCGATGCTCACGGGGCCCAGTGTTGCAGAAGTCAGCCACTCGGGACCGGCCGGCCCGTTCAGCTGAACAGCTGGAGCTGGCCGTAGCCCGGGGCGCCTTCCAGCTCGAGCATCCGGCGCTTCGTCGCGACGCCGCCGGGGGCCGAGAAGCCGGTGAGCGCCCCGTTGGCCGCGACGACGCGGTGGCAGGGGACGATGATCGGCGTCGGGTTCCGGCTGAGGGCGACCCCCACGTCCCGCGCGCCGTCGGGCACGCCGATGGCGCGGGCGATCTCGCCGTAGGTCCGGGTCGTGCCCGGAGCGGTTCGCCGCGTTTCCGCGTAGACGGCACGGCGGAGCTCGTCAAGGCCCCGATCGTCGAGCGGGACGCCCCCCAGGTCGCGGGCTTCGCCGGCCATGACCGCGACCATTCCCTCGATGGCCCGTCGGACGAACGCCGGCACCGGGGCACCCTCCTCGAACGCCCGACCCGGCAGCCCGCGCTCCGCTGGCAGCAGGACGCGGACGATCCCGGCCTCGCTCCAACGGACGGCGCAGCGCCCGAGCTGGGTCTCGAAGGTGACGGCCCCCGTCGGTCTCATCGGCTCCATCACTCCACCAAACTCGCCGGTGGCGCGTTTGGTTGCATCAGCCACGCTCCGGGGCCTGCGATCGAGACGCGGGCAGATCGCCGACGCGGGGCACGCCAGGGCACGGATGGCTCATCGGAGGGAGGGCTTGGCTGGCGCGCCAGGATTCGAACCTGGAACCCCCTGATCCAGAGTCAGGTGCTCTACCGTTGAGCCACGCGCCAACGACCGACGGGCATTCTAGCGCACGGACGACCGACTCCCGGTTCGCGCTCCGGCGTTGGCTGGCGAGGAAGGATTCGAACCTTCGATCTCCTGATCCAGAGTCAGGCGCCTTACCGCTTGGCCACTCGCCACTGACGCGCCGGGCATGATACCCCTGCGGCCGCCCAAACCGGCCGGCCCCGGGTCGCTGATGCGGCGACTCGCATCATGGACAGGGGTCGCTGCCGACCCCTCACCGCCGGAGCCGCCACATCGCTGATGCGGCGACTCGCATCGCGGGGACAGGGTCCTCACAGCCGGGAGTTCCCGCGGCCCCACCTTCGGTGCCGCGCTGCACCGAACCGGACCATCGGTCGCGGCGCTTGCCCCGAACGACCCGTTCCCGCCGGCGGCGGCCGGCCCGACACTCGACCGGTGCCCCGCCGGGGCTCGACGAC
This sequence comes from uncultured Chloroflexia bacterium, assembly GCA_963813705.1. Taxonomy (GTDB): domain Bacteria; phylum Chloroflexota; class Limnocylindria; order Limnocylindrales; family CSP1-4; genus Chersky-267. The sequence continues at coordinate 627,929 of CAWFAH010000010.1, read as the reverse complement.
ACCCAGACGACACCCACGGAAGGGACCGATGCGCCGGACGCTCGTGCTCGCGCCCGCTCTCGCGCTCGCGCTGGCCGGCTCGTTCGCCCTCGCCGGTCCGACTGCCGCCCACGAGCCCACGGCCGCAACCTGGGCTCGCCGCGCTACCGCCCCGGGCGACGGCACCGCCGCGACGCTCCGCGGCACCCTGCGCCTGCTCCACGTCGACGACTTCGCCGACGGTGTGGGGCGCGACGGCTATGCGATCGAGACGGCGGACGGCCTGGTCCCGCTTGCCATCGACGGGCCGGCCCCAGAAGCCCTGGACGGCGCCCGCGTGCTGGCCCACGGGACCTGGCACGGCGGGCAGGTCCGGATCCGCGCCGGCGCGGCGAGCGGCGGCCTGCTCCGCGTGACCGCGGCGCCGACCCGGCGCGTCCATGCCGTCCTCGGAGCGGACGGCCAGGTCCATCTCGCCGGCGGCCCCGCCACGGTCGTCGCGGCCGCGGCGACGAAGAAGGTCGCCGTCCTCCTGTTCGACTTCAGCGACGACGCGAGCCAGCCGTACACGCCGGCCAGCGCCGCGGCGATCGCGTTCAGCAACGGCAACGCGATGGCCAACTACTTCGACGAGGAGTCACGGGGCGCCGTCACCGTCAGCGGCGCCGTCTTCGGCTGGTACCAGATCCCTGCCAGCAAGGCGACCTGCGACCCATTCACCTGGGCGACCCAGGCGCGGGCCGCGGCGGGCGCCGCGGGGGTCAGCCTCACCTCCTACACGAACGTCGTGTTCGCCTTCCCGCGCGTCGCAGCGTGTGCCTGGGCGGGCCTCGGCGAGATGCCCGGCTCGGAGAGCTGGAACAACGGCGCCTTCGACCTGCGGGTCGTCGCCCATGAGCTTGGCCACAACTTCGGCGTCCACCACGCCAGCAGCCTGAGCTGCACCTCGGGCGGCGTCCGCGTGGCGCTGTCCGCGAGCTGCTCGTCGTCGGAGTACGGCGACCCGTTCACGGTGATGGGCAGCGGCACCTCCGAGCACAACCACGCGACCCACCTCGGCCAGTTCGGCTGGCTCCCGGGGACCGAGGTCGGCGTCGTCGGGCCGGGTGGTCCGTACACGCTCGGCTCAGTCCTCGACGGTCCGGCGGGGAGCCCACGATTGCTCCGGATCGACCGCCACAACGGCACCTGGTTCTACCTCGACCTGCGGTCGGTCCACGGGCCGTACTTTGATGACTTCGCGCCGTCCGATCCGGCGGTCAACGGGGTGACGATCCGGATCTCGCCCGACGCACCGGCCCCCAGCTACGGTGTCAGCCAGACGCAGCTGGTCGACACGACCCCTGCGACGGCGACCTATGCCGACGCCCCGCTGGCGGCCGGCGCAAGCCTGGACGATCCCGTGTCCGGGCTGCGGATCACGACGGTCGGCGTGGGCAGCGCGGTGGCATCGGTGAGCGTCCTCGACACGGTCGCGCCCGGCGCCCCCGGCGCATTCCAGGCCACGCCCTCCGGGCCGTTCGCGATCTCGCTCGCGTGGACCGCGGCGCCGGACAACTACGCGGTGGATCACTACCGGATCGTCCGCGACGGCGTCGACGTCGGGACCGCGACCGGGCTGACGTTCAGCGACGGCGGCCTCGCGCCCGCGACCTCCCACGCCTATCAGCTGATCGCGGTCGACCGCTCCGGGAACGTGGGGCCGGCCGCGACGGCCACGGCCGCGACCCCACCGGCGGGTCCGGACACGATCGCACCGAGCGCGCCGCGGACGCTCACCGCGAAGGTCCGAGCGAGCACGACGCGACTGTCGTGGAGCGCGGCGAGCGATGCGTACGGCGTCGCCGGGTATCGCGTCTACCGGGTCGGCCTGACGAAGCCGGTCAAGGTCGTGACCGGCCGCTGGGTCAACGTGCGCTATCTCCGCGGCGGCCGCTATTACGTCCGGGCGTTCGACGCGGCGGGCAACGTGGGCGGCAAGAGCCCGACCCGGCGAACCACCTGAGCCGCCGCAGGACCTCGGACCGACCGGCTACGCGCCGCTCTTGAGGCTGTCGTTGAGCGAGGCCTCGAGCTCGGGTCCGAGGCTCGTCTGGTAGACCTTGCCCTCAAACCCGCGGACCGCCGCAACGAGCGCGCCGGGGTTCGTCTTCACGACCACGAACAGGGCGGAGGTGCCCGGCGTCAGCTCGGCCTGGATGTCCTTGACGAAGTCCTGGTCCACGCCGGTGTGGAGGCTGTGGCCGATCGCCCCGCCGACCGCCGCGCCGATCGCGATCCCGAGCACGGGCGGGAAGAACACGCCGGTCAGGAGGAGCCCGACCAGCCCGCCCCCGACGGCGCCCGCCTCGGTGCCGCTGCTGACCTCGTTCTTGACGTGGATCTCGCCCTCGGCGTCCTTCTCGACCACCGCGGTGTCGGCGAGGGTGAGCCCGGTGGCGCCCTCGGAGTCCCGGATGTGATGGAGCGCGGCGAGCCCGGCGTCCTGCGTGGCGAAGGTGATCACGACCAGGTCGCTCATGGCGCCCTCCTCGGTGGAACCGGCATCGGTTCGTTTCGGACGGAACCGAGTATAGGAGCCGCCGTTGCCCGGCTATCCTTGCTCCGTGGCCCACCCGATCGCGATCCCGGACCGGTTCCGCGCGTTCGTCGCGGAGAAAGTCGACGACGGCGTGGTCCGCGGCGTCCGCGAGCTCGCCGCGGCCGACCTGCCGGACGGTGAGGTCGACGTCCGCGTCGCCTGGTCGAGCGTCAACTACAAGGACGGCCTGGCCACGATCGCGAACGGCAAGGTCGCCCGGATCAGCCCGCTCGTCCCGGGAATCGATCTCGCCGGGACGGTGGTCGCGAGCCGCAGCCCGGCCGTCGCGGCCGGCACGGAGGTCATCGCCCACGGCTACGAGCTCGGCGTGTCGCGTCACGGTGGGTTCGCCGAGTACGCTCGCGTGCCGGCCGGCTGGATCGTGCCGCTGCCCGACGGCCTGACCCTGCGCGAGGCGATGGCCATCGGTACCGCCGGCTTCACGGCCGCCCTGTCGGTGGCGCGGCTCGAGGCGAACGGGCTCGACCCGGCCGACGGGCCGGTCCTCGTGACGGGGGCCAGCGGCGGGGTCGGCCGGACGGCGCTGGCGATCCTCGTCGAGCGTGGCTACGAGGCCTGGGCGGCGACGGGAAAGCCTGCCGCCCACGCTGAGCTCCTGGCCCTCGGCGCAGCCGGGATCCTGTCGCGCGACGAGGTCAGCGCCGACAGCACGCGGCCGCTCGAGGGCGAGCGTTGGGCGGCGGCCATCGACAGCGTGGGCGCCGCCACGCTGCCCTACATCCTGCGCACCCTGCGCTGGGGCGGTGCGGTCGCCGCGAGCGGCAACACCAGCGGCGCCCCGATCTCGACGACGGTCTTCCCGTTCATCCTGCGCGGCGTCTCGCTGCTCGGGATCGACTCGGCCCAGGTCCCGATCGCCGACCGCCGCCGGCTGTGGGACCGGGTCGCCGGGGACCTCCGACCGCGCGACCTCGGGGCCGCGCTGACCGAGGTCGGCCTCGACGGGCTCGATGCCGCGCTGGACGGCATCCTCGGCGGGCAGGCCCGGGGTCGCTGGATCGTCCGGATCGGCGGCTGATGGCGTCGACGACGGAGACGGTCGCGGCCCGGAACGGCGTGTCGCTCGCGGTGCGGCGCTGGCCGCCCGTCGGGGAGACGAAGGCGTCCGTCCTCATCATCCACGGCCTCGCCGAGCACTCCGGCCGCTACGAGCGGACCGGCGCGATCCTCGCCGCGACCGGCCTCGACGTCCGCGCCATCGACCTCCAGGGGTTCGGCGGATCGGGCGGGCGGCGGGCCTGGATCGCCGGCCTCGATACCTGGCTCGACGACGTCGAGGACCGGCTCGCCGACCTGCGCACGGGCGGCGACGGGCGGCCGGTCGTCCTGTTCGGGCACTCGATGGGCGGGCTCGTCGCGCTGTCCTACGCCGAGAGCGAACGACCCCAGCCCGACCTGCTCGTCCTGAGCTCGCCGTGGCTGGCCGATCACCAGCCCGCCTGGCGAAAACGGGGGGCGATGATCCTCGGCCGCGTGATCCCGACGATCGAGGTGTCCAACGGGTTCGACGGCACGACCCTGTCGCGCGACCCGGCCGTCGGCGTCGCCTACCTGGCCGACCCGCTGGCCCACCACTCGACGACGACCGGGCTCGGCCGGCAGGTGCTGCTCGCCCAGCGCCGCGCCGTCGCCAACCTCGATCGTTTGCGCGTTCCCACGCTGGTGACCCATGGCAGCGCAGATCCGCTCGTCCCGGTCGAGGCCGACGAGCCGCTCGGCGCCCTGCCGAACGTCGACCGGACCGTCTACCCGGACCTCCGCCACGAGACGCTGAACGAGCCCGAGGGACCCCAGGTCGCAGCGGACATCGCGGTGTGGATCGGTCGTCGCCTCCCGGGCAGTGGCGCAGCCGACGCCTGACGCAGTCGCGCGGGTGGTCGAGGAGCTCCGTCAGCCGGGCGGGTCGAGCTCGCCGCGCGCCTGAGCGATGCCTCGCTCGATCGCCTCGCGAGCCGTGTCGGCCGGGTACGGCGCGGCGGCGACGGCGCCGTCGACCGCAAGCTCGCCGCGCGCCACTCGCCGCGCGAGATCCGCCACGGCGCCGATCTCGGCGATCGACCGCTCGACGAACGCGAGGTCGGCGACGTCGCCGTGGCCCGGGACGACCGCCCCGCCGGCGAGCGGCCGGAGCGCCCGAACGGTGTCCGGCCAGTCGAGCGGGAACCCGTCGCCGAAGTAGGGGGGAGCGCCGTTCTCGACGAGGTCGCCGGCGAACACGACGGACGCGTCTGGGACCGCGATCACGATGTCGTCGTCGGTATGGCCGCGACCCAGGTAACGCAGCTGGATCTGGCGCCCGCCCACCTCGATGTCGGCGCCCTCGTCCCCGAACGTCCGGTCGGGCGGGTCGATCTCGGTCGCGAGGACCTCGGTGGCGAGTGCGGGCAGCTCCTCCTCGGCGACCGCCGCCCGGTACGTCGTCGCGTGCTCGCGCAGGAACGCGGCGCAGCGGACGTGACCCCAGATCGGGGCCGGCCGGAAGAGCGCGTTGCCGAACGCGTGGTCGTAGTGATGGTGGGTGTCGACGACCGCAGCGACCGCGAGCGGCGAGATCGAGCGCAGGTCGTCGAGGATCTCGCGCGCCTGGCCCGGCGTCGACCGGGTGTCGATGACGACGGGTCCGTCGTCGGTCAGGATCGCTCCGATGTCCTGGTCGTAGAACCGGTAGCGCCCGACGAAGACCCGCTCGCCGACCTCCGTCCAGCGCCCGTGCGTCATGGCGTGAAACCTCCTCCGCGCCCGTTCCGGCGATGGCATCCTAGCCGCCATGGCCGGGCCCCGGACGATCGTGTTCTTCCCCGAGGGCGCCTTCGGCCCGACGAACAACTGCGTCGGGATCGGGAGCGTGCTGCGCGAGCGCGGCCACCGGGTCGTGTTCATCGTCGAGGAGTCGTTCGCCGGGACGCTCGAGGCCAGGGGCTTCGAGGAGCGGCTGATGCGGCTCGGGCCGCCGCCGGAGGTGCCCGAGGTCCCCGGCCAGTTCTGGAAGGACTTCATCCGCGACACCGCGCCGGTCTTCCGGACCCCGACGATCGAGCAGCTCGGGGCGTTCATTCAGCCGACCTGGCAGGCGCTGATCGACGGGGCGAAGTACGTCCATCCGCGGCTGCTCGAGATCTTCGACGAGCTCGGACCGGACGTCATCGTCGAGGACAACGTGGTCGCGTTCCCGGCCCTTCCCGCGTCGGGCCGGCCGTGGGTCCGGATCGCCTCGTGCAATCCCGCCGAGCTGCTCGATCCCGACGTCCCGCCGGTCTTCTCCGGCTACCCGGCCGACGACCGCTCGGGCTGGCCGGCCTTTCGGGCGGAGTACCGCCGGGTGCATGCCGATTCATGGGCTGACTTCGACGCGTTCTGCCGCGAGCACGGCGCGCCGGGGCTGCCGGACGGGCCGAGCGGCCCGTCGTTCATCCACGAGTCGCCGTTCCTGAACCTGTACCTCTATCCGGCCGAGGCGGACTACCGCCGGGCGGCGCCGCTGGCCCCGACCTGGCATCGGCTCGAGTCCTCGGCGCGCGCGGCGGAGGAGCCCTGGTCCGTTCCGCCGGCGCTGGCCGACCGTGACGGCGCGCTCATCTACCTCAGCCTCGGCAGCCTGGGCTCCGCCGACGTCGACCTGATGCGCCGGCTGGTCGAGGTGCTCGGGGCGACGCCCCACCGGTTCATCGTTTCGAAGGGGCCGCAGGCGGACCTGTACGAGCTCGCCGACAACATGGCCGGGGCCGAGTTCGTGCCCCAGCGCGCAATCCTCCCGCAGGTCGACCTGGTGATCACCCACGGCGGCAACAACACCGTCACCGAGTGCTTCCACGACGGCCGTCCGATGATCCTGCTGCCGCTCTTCTGGGACCAGTACGACAACGCCCAGCGGGTCCACGAAACGGGCTTCGGGGTTCGCCTCCCGACCTATACCTTCGAGCCGGCCACGATGACCGCCGCGATTGAGGCGCTGCTCGCCGACCGGGTCCTGCGGGCACGGCTCGACGCGATCTCCGCGCGGTTGCGGGCGAATCCGGGAACGGTTCGCGCGGCCGACCTCATCGAGCGCGTCGCGCTGGGGACGCCCCGCGCAGGCTGAGGTCCCCGGCTGAAGACGGCTCAGCCCGGCTTGGTCTTCTCGGCGACCTGCCGGTCCACCTCCTGGCTGATCTGCTCGGCCTGCTTGTTCCGGTGGCGGCGGACCAGGTACCAGGCGATGAACAACGGCCAGACGAAGCTAACGATCGCTCCGATGATGACCGCGGACGCGTAGTTCGCCTCGTTCGACCCCAGGTTGAGCAGGACCAGGAGTACGTAGGTCACCACGGCGCCAAGTGACACGCCGATGAGTCGCTGGAGCACAGCCGACCTCCATCATCTGTCGTCTGGACGCTCCCAGATCGGAGCACGCACAGTCTGCACCGTCAGCGCGGCGCCACGCGCGCGAATCCCGTCGACGGACACGGCCGACACCGGCCCCAGACCGAGTCCGCAGGCTGAGACGGGCTTCCGCCGGGAGCGCACAATCAGGTCCCATCACCGTGACCCTGACGCGTCCAATCGGACGCCCTGCCCGACGAGGAGGCAACCCCGATGACCGACACCCTGCCCCGGGTCAAGACGTACCAGCAGTTCATCGGCGGGGCCTGGGTCGACAGCGCGAGCGGCGAGACCCTGGCCGTCGAGAACCCCGCCGACGGCGAGGTGATCGCCCACGTCCAGGCGTCGAGTGCCGCGGACGTGGACCGGGCGGCCGACGCCGCGGCGACCGCCTTCGAGACCTGGCAGCACACGACACCCCAGGACCGCAGCCTGCTCATCCTCAAGCTGGCCGACGCGATCGAGGCCCGCGCCGACGAGATCGGGCGGCTGGAGTCGAAGAACGCCGGGAAGCCGGTCGGCGCGGCGATCGACGAGGTCCCCGTCGTCGTCGACAACCTGCGCTTCTTCGCCGGTGCCGGCCGGGTCATGGAGGGCAAGGCGGCCAACGAGTACCTGGCCGACCACACGAGCCTGATCCGGCGCGAGCCGGTCGGCGTGGTCGCCTCGATCGCCCCCTGGAACTACCCGATCATGATGGCCGGCTGGAAGATCGGCCCGGCGCTCATGGCCGGCAACACGGTCATCCTCAAGCCGTCTGCGCGGACGCCGCTCACCGCCCTGGTCCTGGCCGAGATCGCCAGCGAGATCCTGCCGCCCGGCGTGCTCAACGTGATCACCGGCACAGGCGCCGCGATCGGCGACTCGCTCGTCGGCCATCCGAAGGTCGGGATGATCTCGGTCACCGGCGACACCGAGACCGGCAAGCACATCGCCAAGGTCGCGGCCGACCGGGTCAAGCGGCTCCACCTCGAGCTGGGCGGCAAGGCCCCGGTGATCGTCTTCGACGACGCCGACCTCGACGCGGTCATCGAGAACCTCAAGGTGTTCAGCTACTGGAACGCCGGCCAGGACTGCACCGCTCCGTGCCGGGTGATCACCGGGCCGAAGGTCTACGACGGCTTCGTGGCCGACCTGGCCGCGCAGGTGAGCACGATCAAGTGGGGCGATCCCGCCGAGGGCGACGACATCGAGATGGGCTCGCTCATCGCCAAGGCCCAGGCCGACAAGGTCGAGGGGATGGTCAAGCGCGCCGACCGCGGCTCCGGTGGCGCCGAGATCGTGACCGGTGGCCACCGCCCGGACCGGCCGGGCGCCTACTTCGAGCCGACGGTCATCGCCGGCCCGGACCAGAAGAGCGAGATCGTCCAGGACGAGGTGTTCGGCCCGGTCGTCACGGTCCAGCGCTTCAAGCGACGAGGACCAGGCGATCGCCTGGGCGAACGACGTCCGGTTCGGGCTGGCCGGCTCGGTCTGGACCCGCGACATCGGCAAGGCGCTGCGGGTGGCCAAGGCGATCCAGTTCGGGACTGTCTGGATCAACGACCACTTCACGCTCGCGTCGGAGATGCCGCACGGCGGGTTCAAGGAGTCCGGCTACGGCAAGGACCAGTCGATGTACGCGATCGAGGACTACACGGTCGTCAAGCACGTGATGATCAAGTCCTGAACCGGGCGGTCGAGGCGGCGCTGTCCGCCGGCCTGCTCGAGGGCCGGCGCTGGTACGGCGGCGCGGGCGTCGCGTCCGTCGCGCTGGCCGACACCATCGGGCTCGGCTCCGTCCGGCGAAGCGGCCCGGCTCCGGCCGGCGCCGCCACCGAGGACGGAGCCCGGGAAGGCAGCGGCGTCCTCGCGCTGGTCGACGCGGTCGACGATCGCGGCGTGGCCGGGCGCTACCTGCTGCCGTTCGCGCTCGACGCGCCGGCCGGCCCCGCTCGCCCGGCGGAGCCCGGTGACGGCGTCTGGCGCGCGCTGGCGATGGCGATGGCGGCCGGACGCGTGCTCGGCAGCGACGCCGGCGGGGCACTCGTCTGCCGGCCGGCCCTGGCGCTTCCCGCGTTCGCTCCCGGCGGCGCCCGCGAGATCGCCGACTGGTCGGAGCGCCCGCTCGGGGCGGACCAGTCGAACACCTCGTCGGTGCTCGGAGAACGGCTCCTGCTCAAGGCGTTTCGTCGGCTCGCTCCCGGGCTCAACCCCGAGCTCGAGATGGCGGCCTTCCTGGCCGAGGAGCGGGAGCTGCCGCTCGTCCCGGCGCTGGCCGGCTCCGCGGAATACGTCGGGCCGGACGGTGCGGTCGTCACGATCGCGTTGCTCCAGGAGCTCGTCCCGGATGCCGAGGATGCCTACGAGTCGACCGCCGGGCGGCTGGCCGGCTGGATCATGGCGCCCGGCGTCGTCGCCCTCGAGTTCGCGACCGAGGACGCTGCCGAGCTCGGAGCGACCGTTGCCCGGCTCCACGCGACCCTGGCCGGAGCACGCGACGTCGAGGCGTTCGAGGTGCGGCCTGCCGAGCCCGCCGACCGCGCCGCGTGGCATGCCGACGCCCTGGCATGGCTGGGCGAGGCACTCGATCTCCTTGCCGGCGAACCCGATGTCGGGGCCGAGATCCGCGCCTGGGAGCCCGCGATCCGCGACCGGCTCGCGGCGCTCGAGCCGGCGGCTGATGGCCCAGGGGGCGGATCCGGGGACGAACCGCTGCTGACCCGGATCCACGGCGGCCTCCATCTCGGACAGCTCCTCCGGACGCCCGGCGGGTTCGTCGTCGTCGACTTCGAGGGGGACCCGCTGCGACCGATCGACGAGCGCCGCCGGGTGGCCTCGCCGCTCCGCGACCTCGCCACCCTCCTGCTTTCGTTCGACCACGTCTCGACGGACGCCGAGCGGCGCGTGACCGCGGCGGGGTGGCGGCCGGGGGATCACGCCGGCCTCGACGTGGCCGCCTGGCGTCGTCGGTCTCGCGAGCGGCTGGTCCGTGGCTACCGCGACGGGCTCCGGCGGGCCGGCTCGCCGATCGTCGTGGACGAGACGCTCCTCGAGGCGCTGATGGTGGCCAACGAGTGCCGCGAATTCGTCTACGCCGCGACCTACCTGCCCAGCTGGCCGTGGGCGCCCCGGGCCGGGATGCGCCGGCTGATCGAAGGCGAGCCGGCGGGGGAGCGAGGCGTCGGATGACCGCGCCGGCCGTCCGCGCCCGCCTCGACGTCCCGGGCTTCCGCGCCGCCGTCCTCGCCTGGTACGACACGAACGGCCGCCGCCTGCCGTTCCGCGGGCCGACCGATCCGTACCTGGTGCTGGTGTCCGAGACGATCCTCCAGCAGACGCAGGTGACGCGCGGCGGGCCGGCCTGGGAGGCGTTCGTGGAGCGCTTCCCGACGGTCGAGGCGCTGGCCGCGGCGACCCCGGCCGACGTCCTCCGCGCATGGCGCGGTCTCGGCTACAACCGCCGGGCGATCAACCTCCAGCGCGCCGCGCGGATCGTGGTCAATGAGCTCGGGGGGACGTTCCCGACAGACGTCGCCGGTCTGGAACGGCTGCCCGGCGTCGGGCCGTACACGGCCCGCGCGGTCGCCGCGATCGCCTACGGCCTGCCCGTCGGGGCGGTCGACACGAACGTCCGCCGCGTGCTCGGGCGGGTCTCCGGGGGACCCACGGCCGGCGTCCCGCCGCAGGACCTGCAGGCGTTGGCCGACGCGCTGGCCCGGACGGCTCGGGCCGCCGACTGGACGCACGCGCTGATGGATCTCGGGTCCACCGTCTGCCTGCCGCGCCGGCCACGCTGCGCGGCCTGTCCGGTTCGCGCCCAGTGCCCGGTCGGCGTCGCCGGCGCGTTGGAGGGCCCCACGGCCCCGGCCGGGGACGGTCGGGCCGCGTCGGGTGGCTCAGCGCCTGGTCGCCGGGCCCGGAAGCCGGGCCGTCGAGCAACGATCCCGTTCGCGCGCACGAGCCGCTGGCTGCGCGGCCGGATCGTCGATCGACTGCGTGCGGCCGACGGGCCGGCCTGGGTCGTCTTCGACGGCTCGCTCGGCGAGCATGACGCTGCGGCCGTCGGGACCGCCCTCCGGGCGATGCAACGCGAGGGCCTCCTCGAGCTGGCGCCCGGCGATCCGCTCCGCGCGCGGCTGCCGCTCGACTGAATCGCTCCGGCCGACGGGCCAGCTCGGCCGCGCAGCCTGCGCCGCCACGGGCGCGCCGAGCCGAACGCCCGGCCCCATTCGGGCCCCCGGGCCGCTCGTCGGGCGAGTGGGCTACGCTGGCGGCGTGAACGCGACCGCGGAGCGATCCGCCGCCGAGCCGTTGCCCGCCGACGACCCCGAGCTGCTCGCGGCGACGCTACCCGAGCTCGTCCGGCGCTGGGCTCCGACGAAGGATCGCGCCCCGATGTCGGCCGAGGCGATGACCGGCGCCGATCGCCGGGCACAGGCACTCGGCGTCCCCGGCGGCCGGCTGATGGAGCACGCCGGGACCGCCGTCGCTGCCGCCGTCCGGGCCGTGGCCGAGGACCAGGGCCGGCTCGGGAGCGGGCCGATTCTCGTCCTGTGCGGGCCGGGCAACAATGGGGGAGACGGGCTGGTCGCGGCTCGCCGGCTCGCCCGGCTGGGGCTGCCGGTGGTGGCCGTCCTCGTGTCCGGAGCGAACCGTCCGGGCACGCCCGACGCGGCCCGGAACTGGGATCGCCTGGCCGGCGAGCCGACGGTCACCCGGATCCACGCCCCGGTCGCCCGGGACGTGGCCATCCTCGCCCAGGGCGTGGAGCGGGTCAGCGTGGTGGTCGATGCCCTGCTCGGGACCGGCGTCCACGGCGCCCTTCGCGAACCGATCCGGAGCGGTGTCGAGCTCGTCCGCAAGGCCCGCGAGGCCGGCGTTCCGGTCGTGGCGGTCGACACCCCGACGGCCGTCGACCTGACGAGCGGCGAGCCGTCGGATCCGGCGGTCCGGGCCGACCTGACGGTCACCTTCCATCGGCCGAAGACGGGGCTGCTCACCAAGCGCGGGGCCGCGCTGGCCGGTCGCGTCCTCGTCGCCCCCATCGGGATCCCCACCCAGGCCGATCGTGGCTGAGCGGGCGGTCGCCGGCTGGCGCGAGGTCCTCCTGGTCGCGGTGGCGGTCGTCGGCGTGGTGCTCGGGCTCGCGGTCGGGACGAGCCTCCTCCCGGCCGACGTCCAGCGCGTGGTCTTCCAGACGCCGCTCCTGATCGCGGTCCTCGTGGTCGGCACGGCGGTCGTCCTCGTCCGGCTCGTCCGTCGGCCACCCGAGCCATGACGGCCGTCCTCGACGCCCGTCGGCGCGACCTCCAGACGCTGGCCTCCGAGCGCTGGGACGTGCTCGTGATCGGGGGCGGGATCACCGGTTCCGGGATCCTCCTCGACGCTGCGAGCCGTGGCTTGCGCGCCGCCCTGGTCGAGAAGGAGGACCACGCGGTCGGGACGAGCGGCCGGTCGTCGCGGCTGATCCATGGCGGGTTGCGCTATCTCGAGCAGGTCCGGATCGGGCTCGTCCGCGAAGCACTCGCCGAGCGGCACCGGCTGCTCCAGCTCGCGCCCCACCTCGTCCGCATCGAGCCGTTCGTCTTCCCGCTGTACGGCGGCCCGCTGACCCGCCCGTTCTACGACGCCGGGCTGACCCTGTACGACCTGCTCGGCGCCTCCTCGGACGGCGGTTGGCATCGCCACCTGTCCGTCGAGGCCGCGCTCGAGACGACGCCGGTGCTGCGCAAGGAGCGGTTGCGCGGAGCGTTCGTCTACCACGACGGAACCGAGGACGACGCGCGCTACACGCTTGCCGTCGCCCGGACGGCCCGCGCCGATGGTGGTCTGCCGCTCACCCGGGTCACCGCCCTCCACGGGCTCGAGCGCGACGGCCGGCTGATCGGGGCCATGCTGCGCGACGAGCTGAGCGGCGAGACGTTCAGCGTCCGGGCCGAGCGGATCGTCGACGCGACCGGGGTGTGGTCCGGTCGCCCGGACAGCCCGTTCCCGGTGTCCGGTCCGGCACCCACGGTCCGGCCGAGCCGGGGCACCCACGTGATCGTGCCGCGCAACCGGATCCCGAGCGCCTATGGCCTGACACTGCGCATCCCCGGCCGGGTCTGCTTCCTCGTCCCGTGGCCGGACCGCTGGGTCATCGGCACGACCGATCTCGACGACGACGGACCCGCCGACCGCCCGACGCCGACGTCGGCCGAGATCGACGCGATCCTGGGCAACGTCAACGCGACGCTCGACGTGGACCTGACCCGGAACGACCTGGTCGGGGCGTACACCGGCCTGCGTCCGCTGGCCACCGACCCGGGCGGGCACCCCGGCTCGACCGTGAAGGCGTCGCGCGAGCATCGCATCCGCACCGACCCGAACGGCCTGGTCCGGATCGGCGGTGGCAAGTACACGACCTATCGGCTGATGGCGGCGCAGACGGTGGATGCCGCGCTCGGGCCGGACGTCGCCCGGGCGCGACCGTCGCGCACGGCCGAGCTGCCCCTCGTCGGTGCGGCACCGCTGGACGAGCTCGACGCGCTGGCCCGACGGCTGGCCGGCGAGACCGGTCTCGATCCCGCCCTGATGGACCGGCTCGTCGCCCGTCACGGGACGGAGGCGGTCGAGGTGACGGCGCTCGGCCGCGAGCTCGACCTCCTCCGCCCGCTCGGCCCCGGGATCGCCCACCTCGAGGCCGAGGTGGTCTGGGCGGCCCGATCCGAGTCCGCCCTGTCGCTCGACGACGTCCTCGCCCGCCGGACGCGTCTCGCCCAGGAGCTCGGCGACCGCGCTGGGTCGATCGCCCCGCTGGTGGCGCACCTGCTCGGGGCCGAGCTCGGCTGGACCGAGCCCGACCAGGCGGTCGCGGTCGAGGCCTATCTCGCCGAGGCGCACCGCGAGTACGACGTGCCCGGGCCCGAACCGGTGCCTGCCCGCGCGCCCGCCGTGACGGAGCCGGCGCCGGCCGCGACCAGCGCCGGCTGACCCGCCGCCGATGGCCGAGCCGCTGATCCTCGCCCTCGACCAGGGCACGACCTCGTCGCGGGCCGTGGTCGTCAGTCGCTCGGGGCGGATCGTCGCCGCGGCGGCCGAGGAGCTGCCGCAGGTCTTCCCGGCGCCGGGTGAGGTCGAGCACGATCCGGAGGCGATCTGGGCGACCCAGCTGCGGACCGCCCGCGCGGTCCTCGCCGACAGAGCGGTCGACCCGGCGGCGATCGAGGCGCTCGGCCTGACCAACCAGCGCGAGACGACGATCGTCTGGGAGCGGAGCACCGGGCGTCCGGTCGCCAACGCGATCGTCTGGCAGAGCCGGGCCACCGCGCCGCGCTGCGACGCGCTCAAGGCGGCCGGTCACGAGCCGCTCTTTCGCGCCCGGACCGGCCTCCCGATCGACGCCTACTTCAGCGGCCCGAAGATCGCCGAGATCCTCGACCGCCAGCCGGGGCTGCGCGGGCGCGCCGAGCGAGGCGAGCTCGCCTTCGGGACGGTCGACACGTTCCTCGTCTGGCGGCTGACCGGCGGCCGGGTCCACGCCACCGACGTGTCGAACGCCAGCCGGACGCTGCTGTTCGACATCCACCGGCTGGCCTGGGATCCCGAGCTGTGCGCGATCGTCGGTGTGCCCATGGCGATGCTCCCCGAGGTGCGGCCCTCGTCGGGCCGTCTCGGCGAGACCGAGCCGGGCGTGCTCGGCCGGGCGATCCCGATCGCCGGGCTGGCCGGCGACCAGCAGGCGGCGACGTTCGGCCAGGCGTGCTTCGCGCCGGGCGCCACCAAGGCGACCTACGGCACCGGGGCGTTCCTGCTCATGAACACCGGCCGGCGCACGGTCGACTCGACGAACGGGCTGCTGACGACCGTCGGCTGGCGCCTGGCGACCGACGACGGCGCCACGTACGCCCTGGAGGGCTCCGCGTTCGTCGCCGGGGCGGCCGTCCAGTGGCTCCGCGACGGCCTTCGTGCCGGGCGCGACGCGGCCGAGATCGCGGCCCTGGCGGACACCGTCACCGACACCGGCGGGGTGTACCTCGTGCCGGCGTTCGTCGGCCTGGGGGCGCCGTACTGGGACGCCTATGCCCGCGGCGCCCTCGTCGGCCTGACGCGCGGCACGGGGCTGGCCGAGATCTCCCGCGCCGCGATCGACGCGATGGCCTACCAGGTGGCCGACGTCGTCTCCGCGATGGGCGCCGACTCCCGCGTGCCGCTCGACATCCTGCGGGTCGACGGCGGGGCCGCCCGAAACGACCGGCTGTGCCAGTTCCAGGCCGACCTCCTCGGGGTGCCCGTCGAGCGGCCGGTCCATGCCGAGACCACCGCGATCGGCGCCGCGGCGCTGGCCGGGCTGGCTGTCGGGGTGTGGTCCGATCCGGCCGGCTTCGCCGCGACCCGGGCGATCGACCGGGTCTTCGAGCCGGCGATGACCGCGGATCGCCGCGCGACGCTCCTTCACGGCTGGCACCGCGCGGTCGAGCGATCGCTGGGCTGGGTCGAGCCCGGCTGAGCCGGCGGCGCCCCCGGGCCGCTCGCGGCCCCGTGCGATTCGGATCGGCCGGCCGATCGTGGCGCCCGATCGGGAGCCCCGATCGCTGGGACCATTTTCACCCCTATACAGGCCCCGATCGAGGGCCTACACTCCGACGATCAAACGTCACGGCTGGGCCGTGACCAGAGCCCGTAGCACGACGACCGACTCCTCTCACGGCTGACGCGAGAAACCGACGGATCGCGCGGCTACCCAGAGGAGTTTTCGTTTCGGTGTACAACGACAAGAACCTGACCTGTGCCGATTGCGGCCAGGAATTCGTCTTCACTGCCAGCGAGCAGGATTTCTACGCACAGCGCAACTTCACCGAGCCTCGCCGCTGCCCGAGCTGTCGGGCCAGCCGCAAGGCGGCTCGGAACGCCGAGTCCGGCGGCTACAGCAGCGGCGGCTACGGCGCCGGTGGCTCGTACAGCGCCGGTGGTGGCGGTGGCGGCGGCTACAGCAGCGGCGGCTACGGCTCGCGCGATCGTGGCCCGCGGGAGATGTTCACCGCGACCTGCAGCAACTGCGGCCGCGATGCCCAGGTCCCGTTCCGCCCGACGAGCGGCAAGCCGGTCTACTGCAGCGACTGCTTCCGGAGCATGCGCGGCGGCTGACCTCCTCACTCTGGGTTCAACGTTCGGCCCGGTCCGTCTCGGACCGGGCCGTTCGAATTCGGCACCGGACGTGGAGGACTGCGCGATGACGACGCTCGCCGCCAAGCTGCGGATCGGCCCGGGCTCCCGGATCCGCCTGATCGACGCGCCGGGAGCGGGCGCCGAGCTCCTCGGGCCGTTGCCCGCGGGTGCCACGATCGCGAGCGCCGACGAACCAGCGGACGTCACGATCCTGATCTCCCCCGACGAGGCCACGCTCCGACGGGACCTTCCCTCGGCGGCCAAGTCGGCCGCCGGCGACCGGCTCCTGTGGGTCGCCTACCCCAAGGGCGGAGCCCGCGCTGGGACCGACCTCGATCGCGATCGCCTGACCGCGCTCAGCGACGAGATCGCCGGCCTGACCGGGGTGTCGCTCATTGCCGTCGACGCGACCTGGAGCGCGATACGGCTGCGGCCGTCGGAGCGGTATCGAGCCTGATATACCCCGACCTGATCCCGGCGTCCAGGGTCGGACCACGACGGCGTGACACGATCGGCTGCCCCCGAAGGTACCTTTGGCCAGACGCCCGAAGTCCCCGTGCGGTGCGACGCTGCGTCAACTCGGGACGAAGGTCCCGAATGCGCCACATTTGGCGGCGCATGAGTCGAAGCACGGGGGTTCATCGGACGTGTCGCGACTACTGCCGGCCATCGCCGGGCTCATCGATCGTCGCGAGGAAGGTCAGGGTCTCGCCGAGTACGCGCTGATCCTCGCCCTCATCGCGATCGTTGCCATCATCGCGTTGCTCTTCCTGGGTGGTCAGATCAGCACGATCCTCAGCACCGTCGGCAACTCGGTCTAGGATCCGCAGCTCCCGGGACCCCCGTCATGCCGTCGGGGGTCTCGTGCTGTCCGGCGCTCGATCTGCGCCGCGCCGACCGGCATGGAGCGCGGCCTCAGCCGGCGCCGCCGCCGCTCCGGCCGCTCAGCAGCCCGAGGTCGAACTTGCGCTCGCGCCCGTGGATCAGCCGGTCGATGTTGTCGGCGTGGGCGATCCAGACGACGCCGACGCCGACGACCGCGTAGATCAGGTAGGCCGGCGGGACCGTCCCGTTGATCACGAGGAAGACGAGCGCCACCGCCGGGATCATCGCCGCCGAGCCGAGCAGCGACCCGAGTGACACGTAGCGGGTGATCAGGATCACCCCGACGAAGACCGGCGCCGCGAGGAGGACGGCCAGCGGCTGGATCACCAGCATCGTCCCGACGCCGGTCGCGACCCCGCGGCCGCCGTGGAAGCCGAGGAAGATCGAGCGCGCCGAGCCGATCACGGCGGCGACGCCGCAGGCCGCCTCGAGCGCCGGGTCGCCGCCGCTCAGCCAGCGGGCGAGCAGGACCGGGACGGCGCCCTTGGCCAGATCGCCCGCGACGACGACGGCCGCGAGCTTGCGCCCCATCGTCCGCAGGGCGTTCGTGCCACCCGTCCGGCCCGAGCCCACCGTCCGCGGGTCCCGCGCGCCCGCCAGCCGCGCGACGATGACGCCGAACGGGATCGACCCGATGAGGTAGGCGAGGCCGACGAGGATGATCGAGCCGAGCGGCTGCATCGTCCTGCCGGACCCTCCGTGAGGACGCCCGCACCGCCGAGCGCGGGACGCCGGAACCGCAGCATAGCATCGGCCTCGATCCGGGCCGGCGGGCTCGGTTGCACCGTTCGGGACGCGGCGCGTACCATCGGCCGGTGACTCGCGCCGCCGTTCGGCCGCCGATGCCCCGCACGCACTCCGAGGCCCGGTAGGCGCATGGCCGTCGGCTCCAGCAACGACTTCGACCTGGTCGTCATCGGCGCCGGCACGGGCGGCTACACGGCCGCCTTCCGCGCGGCCCAGCTCGGTCTCCGGGTCGCTCTCGTCGACCAGGACAAGATCGGCGGGACATGCCTCCATCGCGGCTGCATCCCGACGAAGGCGCTCCTCGAATCGGCCGAGATGGTCAATCGCGCCCGCCACCTCAAGGACTACGGCGTGGTGGTCGGCGGGGACCCGACGATCGACTACGCCAGCGATCGCCCAGCGCCGCGACCAGGTCGTGAAGCGGTTGTGGACCGGGCTCAAGACCCTGATCGACAAGAACAAGGTCGCCTGGGTCCAGGGCCGCGCCCGTCTCGACGGGCCCGGCCGGATCCGGGTCAGCCAGGCCGGCGAGGACGGCACGCCGGGCGGCGGTGGCGAGCGACTCCTCCAGGCGACCGACGTGATCCTCGCCACCGGCAGCCGGGTCAAGAGCCTTCCCGGTCTCGAGCCCGACGGCCGGCGGATCGTGACCTCCGACGACATCCTCCGGCGGGACTCGGCGCCGGCCAGCCTGGTCATCGTCGGCGCGGGCGCGGTGGGCGTCGAGTTCGCGAGCTTCTACCACGACATCGGGACCCAGGTGACCCTGCTCGAGTACCTCCCGGCGATCGTGCCGCTCGAGGATCGCGAGGTGAGCCAGCTCGTCGAGCGGAGCTTCACCCGGCGCGGCATGAACGTGATGACGAAGGCCCGCTTCGATCCGGCCGCGGTCAAGGTCGACAAGAAGGGCGTCCACCTGGTGGTCGGGCCCGAGGGCGGGGCCACCGGGGAGCTCAGCGCCGAGGCGATGCTCGTCGCGACCGGCCGCGCGGCGAACGTCGAGGAGCTCGGGCTCGAGACGACCAAGGTCGAGGTCGAGCGGGGGATCATCAAGGTCAACGGCCGGATGCGGACGCGCGAGCCGCACGTCTACGCGATCGGCGACGTCGTGGGCGGGCTGTGGCTGGCGCACACGGCGGCCCACGAGGGGATCGTCGCCGTCCACACGATCGCCGGCGACCCCGACGTCCACGAGATCGACTACGTCGAGCAGCCCCGGGCCACGTACTGCCGCCCCGAGATCGCGTCGGTCGGGCTCACCGAGCAGCAATGCCAGGAGCGCGGCCTCCCGTACAAGGTCGGCAAGGTGCCGTTCCAGGCCATCGCCAAGGCGCTCATCGGTGGCGAGTACGAGGGCTTCGCCAAGGTCATCGGCAACACGGAGACCGGGGATACCCTCGGCGTCCATGTCGTCGGGCCGCATGCCACGGACCTCATCGCCGAGGCGTCGCTGGCCTTCGAGCTCGAGGCGACCCCGTGGGAGATCGGCGGGGCGACCCACCCACACCCGACCCTGTCGGAGGTCATCGGCGAGGCGGCCATGGCGGTCGACGGGCGATCGATCAACTTCTGACGGCGCGCGAGGCGCAGGCGGTGACACGGCATCGGAGGCGAGGATGACGGCCACGGACCGTTCCAAGTCGGCGACCCGTGGCGTCCGCCCTGGGGCCGATCTCGGCCTGACCGACGACGACCTCCTCGGGATGTACCGGATGGTCGCGCTGGCCCGCGCCGTCGACGAGCGGATGTGGATCCTCAACCGGGCCGGCCGGATCCCGTTCGTGATCAGTGGCCAGGGGCACGAGGGCGCCCAGGTCGGCGTCACCTGGGCCCTCCGCCGCGGGCACGACTGGATCGCCCCGTTCTACCGCTCGATCGCGATGTGCCTGACGTTCGGGATGAGCGCCCGCGACATCATGCTCGCCCAGTACGCCAAGGCGACCGATCCCTCGTCGGGCGGTCGCCAGATGCCCGGCCACTACGGCGACCGCCGCCACAACCTCCTGTCGGTCAGCTCGCCCGTGGCGACGCAGATCCTCCACGCTGTCGGGATCGCGCTCGCGTCGAAGATCCAGGGGACGGGGCAGGTCGCCCTGGCCGCGATGGGCGAGGGCTCGTCGAACCAGGGCGACGTCCACGAGGCGCTCAACTTCGCGGCGATCCACCACCTGCCGTTCGTGTTCCTCGTCGAGAACAACGGCTATGCGATCAGCGTCCCGGCGTCGCGCGAGGTGTCGGTCCCGGACGTCGCGATGCGCGCCTCGGGCTACGGGATCCCGGGCGTCGTCGTCGACGGCGCGGACGTGCTCGCCTGCTACGCCGCGGCGCGGACCGCGGTCGAGCGCGCCCGGGCCGGCGAGGGCCCGACGCTGATCGAGGCCAAGGTGACCCGGCTGACCGCCCACTCCTCCGACGACCAGCAGACGAAGTACCGCTCCGCCGAGGAGCTCGCCGAGGAGAAGGAGCGCGACGCCCTGCCCCACTTCCGCGATCGGTTGCGTGCCGCCGGCGTACTGACCGAGTCGATCGAGGCGGCGCTGGCCGAGGAGCTGACGGCGATCGTCGACGATGCCACCGACTTCGCCGAGGGCGAGCCCGACCCCGACCCGTCCACTGCGATGCGCTGGGTGTTCGCCGAGGACTGGCCGTCCGAGACGCCGCCGGCCTGGGGGCTGGGCCCCGGCGGCGGGCACGAGGGCCCCGGCTGATGGCGCTCATGACCTTCATCGAGGCCATCCGCGACACGCTCGCCGAGGAGATGCGCCGCGACGGCAGCGTCATCGTGCTCGGCGAGGACGTCGGCAAGAAGGGCGGCGTCTTCCTCGCCACGGACGGGCTGTGGGCGGAGTTCGGCGACGACCGGGTGATCGACACGCCGCTCACCGAGTCGATGATCGTCGGCGCGTCGATCGGCGCCGCCGTCAACGGCCTGCGCCCGGTCGCCGAGATTCAGTTCGCCGACTTCATCCACCCGGCGTTCAACCAGATCGTGTCCGAGGCGGCCCGGATGCGCTACCGCTCGAACAACGCCGTCGGCGTGCCGATGACGATCCGTGCGCCGTACGGCGGGGGTGTCCATGGGGCGCTCTACCACTCGCAGTCGGTCGAGGCGTTCTTCACCCACGTGCCGGGCCTCAAGGTGGTCGTCCCGTCGACCCCGCACGACGCCCGCGGCCTGCTGCGCAGCTCGATCCGCGACGACGACCCGGTCCTCTTCTTCGAGCACAAGAAGATGTACCGCTCGGTCCGCGGCGACGTTCCCGACGGCGACTTCCTCGTCCCGCTCGGACGGGCCAGGGTCACCCATCCCGGATCCCACGTCACCGTGATCGCCTATGGGCTGATGGCCCACTACGCGCTCGAGGCGGCCGACCGGGTGGCCGAGGACGGGATCAGCGTCGAGGTGGTCGACCTGCGGACCCTCCGGCCGCTCGACAAGGACACGGTGCTCAGCTCGGTCCGCAAGACCGGCAAGTGCCTGATCGTCTACGAGGACAACCGCTTCGGCGGCTACGGCGCAGAGGTGGCGGCGATCGTGGCCGAGGAGGCGTTCGACTACCTCGACGGCCCGGTCACCCGGATCGCCGGGCCGGACGTCCCGGCGGTGCCCTACAACCACGTCCTCGAGGACTGGTTCATGGTCGACCCCGAGAAGATCGCCGCGGGGATCCGCAAGCTCGCGGCGTACTGACCCGATCGGCGGCACGCATCTCTCGCCCAATCAGGATGGCGCGTCGGAAGCCGGATCGAGGACCGCGTAGATCGACCACTCGCCGGGAATGCCCTTCAGGTCGCGCGTGCCACGGTCGGCGAAGTCGAACCCCGATCCGGCCACCAGGTCGCGGACCGTGCGCGAGGCGAGCACCTCCGAAGGGCCTGCCAGGGCGGCTACCCGAGCGGCGATGTGGACGGCGATCCCGCGCAACCGCCCGTCGGCCGCCTCGACCTCGCCGGTGTGGAGACCGGCCCGGATCTCGATCCCGAGGTCGCGCACGGATCCGACGGCGGCCAGTGCGCAGCGTATGGCGCGGCCGGGGCCGTCGAACGCGGCGAACACGCCATCGCCGGCGGTGTCGACGACCCGGCCCCGGAAGCGGGCGACGACGGCGGCGATCCGCTCGTGGTGGACGTCGAGGACCTCGGCCCAGGCGCGATCGCCGATGGCGGCGAGATGGCCGCTCGAGTCGACGATGTCCGTGAACAGCAGGGTTGCCAGGATGCGGTCGAGCTCCGGCTCGGCGCCGCGCACGGCGTCGATGAACCGCTCGATCTCGTCGATCAGGGCGTCGGTGTCACCCGCGATGAGGAAGTAGTCGTCGCCGGGGAAGAGCGCCAGGCGCGCGCCCGCGATCTGCCCGGCGATCTCGGCCGCGACGTCGGGACCGCTCGCCGACCGGGCGAGCACGAGGGTCGGGACGTGGATCGACCCGAGGACGTCGCCGATGTCCGTGTCCTCCGCGATGTGGAACGTCACGATCGCGTCCGCAGCCGATCCGCTCAACCGCTGCTCCTCGGCGAGCCAGGCGGCCAACCCCCGGTCGCCCACCCGGCTCGGTGCGTTCGCGCGAACCCACAATTCGGCGGTCGCCGGCGAGCCCCAGCCCGTCCGGACACGCTCCTCGAAGGCCGCTCGTTGGGCTTCGGTCTGGCTCGATCCTGGACGCTGCGGCGCGTACATCACGAGGCCGCTCGTCCGATCCGGATGGCTGGCCGCGAAGACGGCACACAGCGAGCTCGCGTTGCCGAGTCCGATCACGAACGCGCGCCGCGATTCAGCGGCGTCGAGGACCGCCCGGAAGTCGTCGAGCCGTGCCTCGAGCGTCGGCGGCTCGGTCGACCGCACCCGATCCGACAGCCCGCCACCGCGACGGTCGAAACGGATGACCCGTCCGATCGAACCGAGGCGGCGAATGACCCGCGCGAGCACCGGGTCGGCCCATTCGTGCTCCACGTTCGTGAGCCAGCCCCGGAGGAACACGATGTCGACGGGACCGCTGCCGGTGACCTGGTAGGCGACGTGGGTCCCGTCGGCGGCACGGGCATACCGCGTCTGGGCGAGTGAGGGTTCGGCCACGGGCGCATCGTACGCCCGGCCCGGGGCGGTCCTCGCGCCTGACTGTCGGCCGCACCCGGGGCTGCGACCCGGACGAAGCCGCCTGCGCGTCGCTTGCCCGGATGGGGGAAACTAGGCCCGACCGACGTCCTGTCCGAGCGACATCCGACCGACTTCGATCCCAGCATCCCCGGAGGAGGAACGGACCTGTGGCCAAGGTGACGATGCCCCAGCTCGGCGAGAGCGTGGCCGAGGGCACGATCGGCAAGTGGCTCAAGCAGCCGGGCGATCATGTCGCCAAGTACGAGCCGCTGCTCGAGGTCATCACCGACAAGGTCAACGCCGAGGTCCCGTCGCCGTTCGAGGGCACGCTCACCGAGATCCTGGTCGAGGAAGGGGCGACCGTCCCCAACAACGCCGAGATCGCGGTCATCGAGACGGCCGACGCCGAACCGACGAACGGCTCGAGCCCGGCGAAGCCCGACGCGGCCCCCGCCGCGACCACCTCCGTCGAGCCGGCCCCCGCCGCGACCACCTCCGTCGAGCCGGCCACCGCCCCGCCGTCGCCGGGGTACGGCCCGGCCGGCTCGGACGAGCGACCCGCCGACGAAACCGGCGTGGGCGCCGCCCCGCTCGCCCCGGCCCCCGTCGAGCGCTCCGCCGTGCCGATGGCCGCGAGTGCGGCGATGGACGCCGAGGCCGCGGGCAGCGCCGACGCGCGGATGACGCCGGCCGTTCGCCGCCTCCTCCGCGAGCACGGACTGACCGCCGCCCAGATCGTCGGGAGCGGGGGTGGCGGGCGGATCACCCGCGAGGACGTCATCGACTACGTCGAGGCCGCACGGACCGGCAAGCCGGTCGGCGCCCAGGGCGGTCCGGCTGGCGCACCGTCGGCCGGGCCGGCGGGCTCGGTCGCGCCGGCGGGCTCAGTCGCGCCTCCCGCCTCCGGCGCCCGGGGCCGCGCCCCGGCTCCGGCGAGCACCCTCGCGTTCCCGGCCGGGGCCGACGAGGTGCTCGTGCCAATGACCCAGATGCGGAAGGGCATCAGCGCGCAGATGACCCGGGCGCTGGCCGTGCCGCACGCGTACGTGTCGATGGAGGTCGACGCGACCAACCTCGTCCGCCTGCGCGAGTCCTCGAAACGCGACTTCCAGTCCCGTGAGGGCCTGTCGCTGAGCTATGTCCCGTTCGTGGTCAAGGCGAGCGTCGAGGCCCTCCGCCGCCACCCCGAGTTCAACGCGAACTGGACCGAGGCCGGGCTGCTGGCCAAGCGCCACGTCAACGTCGGGGTCGCGGTCGCCGTCGACGATGGGTTGATCGTGCCGGTGATCCGCGACGTCGACCTGCTGTCGATCGCCGGGCTCAACCGGGCGATCGCGGACGCCGCCGCCAGGGCGCGGGCGGGCAAGCTCCGGCTCGACGACTTCGGCGGCGGCACGTTCACCGTCGACAACACCGGCTGGCTGGGCTCCAACCTGACGATGCCGATCATCAACGTCCCGGAGGTCGCCATCCTGACGATGGAGGCGATCACCAAGCGGGCGGTCGTCGTCGAGACGCCGGCCGGCGATTCGATCGCGATCCGCCCGGTGATGAGCATGGTCCTCGGGATCGACCACCGGGCGAACGACGGCGCCGGGGGAGCGGCATTCCTGCGCACCGTCAAGGACTGGCTCGAGGCCGTCGGCCCCGAGACCGCGCTCTTCTAGGCCGGCCCGGCCGCCACGGCCCGGCACGAACGATGCGCGTCTTCGTCACCGGCGGAGCGGGGTTCGTGGGCTCCGCGCTGGTCCGCGCGCTGCGCGGTCGCGGCGACGAGGTCGTGGCCGCCGTGCGCCACCCCGACCGCGCCCGTGCCCTGCTCGACGTCGGTTGCCGGCTCGTCCGCTCGGACCTGTCCTCGACCGCCGAGCTGACCGGGCTGATCGGCGATGCCGATGCCGTGGTCCACGGGGCCGGCTCATACCGCATCGGGATTCGTCGCTCCGAGCGGCCGGCGATGGAGGCGGCCAACGTCGGCGCGACGGCGCGCACGCTCGACGCGGCCGTCGCCGCCGGCGTCTCGCGGATCGTCTACGTGTCGACGGTGAACGTCTTCGGCGACACGCGGGGCACGGTCGTCGACGAGACCTACCGCCGCGACGTCGGGCGCGGCTTCGTCAGCTGGTACGACGACACGAAGTACCGGGCGCACCTCGTCGCCGAGGCCCGCATCGAGGCTGGCGCCCCGATCGTCATCGCGATGCCCGGCCAGGTCTACGGACCCGGCGACCACTCCGAGGTCGGACGCCAGCTCGACGGCGCCTTCCGCGGGCGGCTGCCGTATCTCGCCCTGACGAACGTCGGCTTCTGCCTCGTCCACGTCGACGACCTGGCGTCGGGCCTGGCCGCCGCCCTGGATCGCGGCCGGCCGGGGGAGTCGTACGTGATCGACGGCGCGCCCGTACGGCTCGGCGAGACGCTCGCGCTCGTCGCCCGGCTCGGGTCCCGCCGGCTGCCGCCGATCACGGTCCCGACCGGCCTGCTCCGGCTGGTCGCCCCGCTGTCCGGCGCGCTCGGCGGCCGGTTCGGGCTCCCGGCGGACCTCGGCGAGGTCGTGTCGGCCGGCGACGGGGTCACCTACTGGGCCTCGCATGCCAAGGCGACGCGCGAGCTCGGGTTCACCCCGCGCGAGCTCGAGGCGGGGCTCCGTGACACCTTCGTCGGCCCGCCGCGGGCCGGCCGGCCGGCCCTTCCGGCGGCCGGTCCGGCCGGCAGCGCCACGAACTGAGCGCGCGTACACTCCGGCCATGGGTCGCGATCTGCCGATGTTCTCGCCGGCCGGCGACGAGCCGTCCGGCCACGCTCACAGCCCGGCCCTCCCGCCCACGATCGCGCTCGGCGGCGGCACGTTCGAGGCGGCGCCCGACGGGTCGCTGCCGTTGCGCCGTCACCCCGACTGGATCCGATCCCGGATCCCGGCCGGTGACCGCTACCAGGAGCTCAAGCGGCTCCTCCGCGGCCTCAGCCTGAACACGGTCTGCGAGGAGGCCCACTGCCCGAACATCGGCGAGTGCTGGGACCAGCGGACCGCGACCATCATGATCCTCGGCGACACCTGCACCCGGGCCTGCGGGTTCTGCGCCGTCAAGACGGGCCGGCCGACGTGGTTCGACGACGACGAGCCGCGACGGGTCGCCGAGGCGGTCGCTGCGCTCGGCCTCGAGCACGTCGTGATCACCAGCGTCGCCCGCGACGACCTGCCCGACGGCGGCGCGCGGATCTTCGCCGAGACGATCACCCGGCTCCGGGACGCCTGCCCGGGGATGGGCATCGAGGTGCTCATCCCGGACTTCGACGGGACCGACGAGCGGCTGCTGACGGTGATGGCGGCCCGGCCCGACATCCTCAACCACAACCTCGAGACCGTGCGGCGGCTCCAGAAGCCCGTCCGCAAGCGCGCCCGCTGGGAGCGCAGCCTGCACGTCCTGGGCCGGGCGAAGGAGATGGCGGCCGAGATCGGCTACCCGGTCCACACGAAGTCGAGCCTGATGGTCGGCCTCGGCGAGACGACCGACGAGCTGCGCGAGGCGTTCGCGGCCCTGCGTGCCGTCGACGTCGACATCCTCACGATCGGGCAGTACCTGCGCCCGAGCCTCGACCACCTGCCGCTCGAGCGCTACTACCACCCGGACGAGTTCGCCGCGCTCAAGGTCGAGGCGCTCGCCCTCGGCTTCCGCCACGTCGAGTCGGGCCCGCTCGTGCGCTCGAGCTACCACGCCCGGGACCAGGTGCCCGGCGCCGAGCTGCGGGCGCTCCGGCGGCGGGCGACGCTCGACGCCGACGGCCGGGTCGTGCCGGACGCCCTGGCCGGCTAAACCGCCCCGATCCCGATGAGCGCTGCGTTCGAGCCGGCGCCCGTCCGGCCACGCCGCCGTCTCGACCGGGGGCTTCTCGCGCTCCTCGTCGTGACGCTCCTCGTCGGCCTCGCCTGGCTCAAGCCGTGGGCCGGTGGTGAGCGCGGCGACGGCCAGGCGAGCCGGACGTCGTCCCAGCAGCCCGCGGTCCCGCCCGCCCCGAGCGCCGGACGCGCCGCCACGCCCGAGCCGTCCGGCGGCCCGCTGACCGCGGCGCAGCGCCGGGCGAAGCTGGTCGACCGAATCGTCGGCGCGCTCGCACCCGAAGCGGGATCGTGGGGCGTCGGGTCCGGCGGCTGGTCCGGCACGCCCGGCGATGCGAGCGGAGGAGCAGCGCTCGCCAGCTCGGTGTGGTCGTCGTGGAACGCTCTCCATCCCGACGGTGCGCCGCCCCCGCTCGCGAAGGCCGCCCGAGCATGCATCGGCTCGGGGTCCGGATCGGCGCGTGGCACCGTCGTGCCCGCCGGCCCGTACCTCCTCGCCGTCACGGTCCCGATGGGAGTCACGCCGGACTGGCGGGTCGCCGTCGTCCGCCGTGCAGGCGGGCGGAACGAGGACCTGGCGCCGGTCCTCCGCCAGGTGTCGCCCCCGGGCAACCGCGGGATCGCCTACCTCTTCCGCACCGACGATCGCCCGTGGCCGGGCGGCCTGTACCGGTTCCGCATCCTGGGCCCGCTGGAGACCGTCGCGCTCGACGCCTGCGTCACCGCCGCGACCTGATCCCGGCCGGCTGACGGGCTATCCTGACCGGGATGGCCCTGCTCTCCCGGAAGATCCCGCTCGCCGAGCTCCATTGCCACCTCGGCGGCGCGGTGACGCCGGCGATCATGTGGGGGATCGCCCACTCGCAGGGGATCAAGCTCCCGACGAAGGACTACTGGGAGTTCCGCGACCTGATCACGGTCTCCCCGCGACGGGCGCGCAGCTTCGACGGCTACCTCCAGCTGTTCCACTGGACCGAGCTCATCCAGTCGAGCCCGCTGGCCGTCGAGCGCGCCGTCTACGAGGTCATCGGCGGCGCCTACCGGAAGAACAACATCACCACGACCGAGCTCCGTTTCAACCCGATGAAGCGCAACCGGGGCGGCGAGCAGGACCTCGACCACATCATCGCCGCCGCGCTCCGCGGGATGGACCGCGCGACGCTCGAGTACCCGGTCAAGCCGGGGCTGCTGTTCTGCCTCGATCGGGCGTTCCCGTACGAGCTCAACGAGATCCTCGTCGAGAAGGCGATCGCGTGGCGCGATCGGGGCGTCGTCGGGATCGACATCGCCGGGCCGGAATTGGCCACCTTCCGCGTGGCCGACTACCGCCGCCTCTTCCGGCGGGCTCGCCAGTACGGCCTCGGGCTGACGGTCCACACCGGCGAGTCGGGCCCGGTCGACGAGGTCGCCCGGGTGATCGAGCTGCTCGAGCCCGATCGCATCGGCCACGGGGTCAAGGCCGCCTACGACCCGCGGGCGATGGACATGCTGGCCGACCGCGGGATCGTCCTCGAGATCTGTCCGACGTCGAACCTCAACACCCGGGTCGTCGCGAGCTGGGACGAGTTCCGCTGGATCTTCGACCAATTCCGCCGGAACGGCGTCCGGTTCACGATCAACACCGACGGGCCGGAGATGCTCAAGACGTACATCCGCGACGAGCTGGCGACGCTCGGCCGGCTCGGGATCCTGAGCCCCGACGACCAGCTCGCGGTGGCCGAGACCTCCCTTGCCGCGTCGTTCGTCCCGAACGTGTCGGACGTGCCGGCCCCACTGCGCGAGCCGGCGCCGCGGGTGGTGGTCGAGCGCGAGGAGGCCTAGCTCGCAGCCGGTGGCTGCCCGCCGCGGTGGGCGGTCTGGGTCAGGCGACGCCCTGGCCCACGCGGCGGACGCCGCGGTCGTGGAGGATCCGCCGGGTCGAGCGGCGCAGGCTCGAGCCGAGGGCGTCGGCGATCTGGCCGGCGCCGTCCTGCTCGAACACCCGCAGGGTCAGGTGCGGGTTCTGGTCGGCGTCGCCGGCGCGGCTCGCCCCGAACGTCGCCCGGGCGCCGCAGGTCCGCTCGAGGAGCTCGCGCTTGGCCCGCCCCACGCGGAACCGCTCGAGTGCGCCGGCGGGCGGCTCGGCGCCGAGGAAGCGCTGGGCGAGCGAGAGCACCGTCCAGGTCGCCGTGCGCGCCCCGACGCGATCCGCCTCGGCCGCGACCGCGTCCCAGTCGAGGCTCGCTCCGCGGCTCCGGACGAGCTCGCCGACGTCGCACACCCAGCGCAGCCGCAGGGCGGACCGGGTCCGGTGGATCGCGAGGTGGATGAGCATGTCCTCGACGGACAGCAGCCGCCTCGGCCGGCCGAGGAACGTGCCCTCGACCGAGCGTCGCCACAGGCCGTCGACGTCGGACCGGAAGAACCGGCCGGCCCACAGGTCGCGGTGGAGCTCCAGGCAGACCTGCTCGTTGCCGTCGCCGACATAGAAGGGCGGGTCGTGGAACTCATGGGTCAGCGTGGCGAAGCTCGGCTTGCCCTGGAAGAAGCCGAGGTCGGCCAGGACGCGGCGGCTCGCGTCGAGGTCGGCCGGCTGGACGAGGACGTCGACATCGGCGGCGCCGCGGGCCGCCAGGCTGCCGTACAGCAGCTCGGTCACGGCCAGGCCCTTGACCGGGATCGCCTCCACCCCGGCGGTCGCGAAGCCCTCGAGCACCCGGTCGAGCACCTCGGCCATCCGGCCGTTGCGCCGGAGCGTCACGTGACGCCGCCGCGTGGCCAGCTCGCCCCATTCGGCCGGCACGGCGTCGCCGGCGGCCGCGGGCAAGGACACGGCAAGCAGCGGCAGGACGTCGTGGCGATCGCCGAGCTCCCACAGCCGGCGCCAGTCGAGCCCGGTCCCGACGAGAGCGCGAAGCGCGTCGGCGGCCGCCGCGTCGAGGGTCGTGCGCGCGCCGAGGCAGAGGGCCTGGGTCTCCGGATCGAGCTGGTCGAGCCTCAGCATGCCGTCGACCTCAGTACTGGGCCAGGCTGCCGTCGGTCCGGGCGTACCGGATCGCTGCCGCGCAGGCGTACAGCCCGAGCCCGTAGTAGGCGACGCTGAGCACCGTGAGCGCCACGAACGACGGGATCATGTCGGCCACGCCGAGTCCGAGGAAGATCGACCCGCGCAGCAGGGTCAGGGCGTGGGTCAGCGGCAGGAGGGCGCCGATCGCCTGGAGGCCGGCGGGCAGGACCTCAGTCGGGTAGAACACGCCGCCCAGGACGACCGATGCTCCGCGGATCGCCCAGCCGACCGGATTGCCTCGCTTGACCACGATCACGACGGCACCGGCGAGCAACCCGAGGCCGGTGAACCCGATCATCGTCAGCACGAGCGTCAACGCGGCCGCGGGCAGGTTGGTGCGCGAGAAGTCGGCTCCCAGGAAGGCTCCGGCGACGAGGTACGTGGCCGCGCCGATCGCCGCCGAAGCCTGCAGCCACAGCGACGACGACGTCATCAGCGTCGCCAGCCGCGACGGGCTGAGGAGCATCAGCTCGAGCGTCCCGGTGGTCTGGCTCTCGCGCAGGCTGCTCCCGAGACCGCCGACGCTCTCGCCGAGGAACTCGCTCAGCGCCACGCCGACGATCACGAACGCGAAGTAGCCGGCACCCGACGTCTCGATCTGCGACGAGAGCGCCGCGCCGAACGAGTGGCTGATGAAGAAGAACACGGCCACCGTGACGAGGGCGCTGCCGAGCCGCAGGATGAAGCCCGACCGGTAGCTGGTTTCGATCAGCCGATCGCGCCGGAAGAACGCGACGGGGACGCGGGTGGCGTCGGCGACCGCCGCGAGCGGCCCGCCGCCGGTCCGGCTCGCGAGGGCCATCACTGGGGCACCGCCTGGCGGACGAGGCGGGGGGTCGGCGGTGCTCCCGCGGTCAGGGTGTGGACGTAGATCTCCTCGAGCGACAGGTCGTGCGTCTCGCAGCCGACGACGTCCGCGCCGCTGGTGACCAGGGTCCGCAGGACGGCGGCCAGGGCGGCCTCGCCTTCGAGCGTCAGCCGGACCGTGACCGGGTCGCCGGTGGCGGCCGCGGCGCCGGGCCGGGTGGCGGGGAGGACCGCGAGCACGCCGGGGATCGCGCCGAGATCGACCCCGGCCGTGCCGCGCTCAGGTCGCAGCCGCAGCTCGCAGCGGATGCCGTAGCCGATCGCCGCTCGCAGCTCGGGGACGCTGCCCTCGGCCACGATCCGGCCGTCCTGGATGAATGCCAGCCGGCGGCAGAGCGCCTCTGCCTCGGGCATCGAGTGGGTCGCCAGGACGACCGTCGACCCGAGCTCCCCGACGATGTGCTCGGCGACGAACTCGCGGATGGCCACGGCGGAGATCGGGTCGAGCGAGCGCGTCGGCTCGTCCATGAACAGGATCTCCGGTTCGCTCATCAGGCCGCGGGCGATGGCCAGCTTCTGGCGCTGCCCGGTCGACAGGTGGCCGAACGGCCGGTCGAGGTGGGCGGTGATGCCGAGCCGGTCGGCGAGTCCGCTGATCCTCGTCTCGGTCGCGGCCGGCGGCAGGTGCTGGAGTGCGGCGAAGAACTCGAGGTTCTGGCGACCCGTCAGCCGCCAGTAGAACGAACGCTCGTCCCCGCTCACGAGGCCGATCCGCGCCCGGACCGCGCGCGGATCCCGGACGACGTCGTGACCCGCGACACGGGCGCTGCCCGAGGTCGGCAGGAGAAGCGTCGTCAGCATCCGGATGAACGTCGACTTGCCGGCGCCGTTCTGGCCGAGCAGGCCGAAGACCTGGCCGCGTGGGATCCGGAGCGAGACGTCGCTGACGGCGACATGCTCGGTCCGGCGCCACGGGGCCACGAGGTCCCGGTACGACCGGAGCGGACGGAAGCGCTTCGACAGGCTGTCGGTCTCGATCGCGAAGGTCATGGTGGGTGGAGGGGGTCCTCGATGGTCGAGCGGGGAAGACCGGAGACGGTCGGTGGGCTGTGCCGCCGACCGTCTCCGTGATGCGAATGAGGCCGTGGCCTGCTAGCCGAAGATGCCGAACGGACCGCGCTTGCCATAGCGATGGCAGCTGGCCGCCTCCTCGATGAGCTCCTCCTCAGCGTAGCTGGCGAGGATCTCGGGGCTCTCGTACTCCATTGGTGATCACCTCCCTTCCGCACGCGTCTCCTGGCCGAGCCAGGGCATTAGTGCCGTGAGCACCCGGGTCGGGACCCGGGACAGGATGAGCAGGCCGGACAGGAGCGGGCCCTCGGCGGGCGCCGGCGCGCGACGCGCGGCCATCCGACCGAGCCGGGCGAGCCGGCCGCCCCACCACGAGAGCAGCGCGACCAGCTCGCCGGGCGTGTCGTCGAGACCGCGGCTGTCGACCCGGCCGTCGCGATGGCGGACCCTGCGGACGACGCCGAAGACGTCGCCCGTGCCGATCGCGCGGTCCGCATACGCCTCCGCGTCGCCCTTGGCGATCAGGCGGACCGTGGCGCCACCGCGTCCGTCCGCCACGAGCCGGTGGGCCACCAGGCGATGGGCGACGAATGTCCCGTCGACCTGCCACAGGATCACCTGCCCGGTGCGCTCCGGGCGCTCGCCGAAGGCCACGAGCAGCCGGTCGCCGGGCTGGATGAGCGGCTCCATGCTCGAGCCGGTCGCCTCGATCCAGGCCGACACTCGGTCGGCTCGATAGCGCTCAAACAGGCCGATCCGGGCCGTCGTCCGCGGATCCAGCTCGCTCATCGGGGCTCGCCCCACGACCCGTCGGCCCACCCGAGGACCGCGTCGACCGTTTCCTCGAGCCGGCCCGAGCGGAGCCGAACAGACGGAACCTCGCCGACGATCCGCGGGAGCCGGGCGAGAACACCGTCGAAGTCCCAGGCCGCAGCGGCTGTGCCTCGCAGCAGCTCCATCGTCGCGATCGCTCCTGACGCGGCCGACAGCCGGGGCGGCGCATCTGGAGCCGGCTCGTCGTCGAGGAGGACGATCGCCCCCACCGCCGCGGACTCGAGCACGGTCGCCCCGAACGCCCGTTGGAGGGCGGTCGGCCGGACGGCCCATTCGGCGCCGCCACCGAGATCGTGAGCCGGCGACCCGGCGAGGAAAGCGAGCTCGGGGAACAGGGTCACCGCCGCCGGCCGGACGTGGAGGCCGCGGGGATAGGCGACGACGGTCCGATTGTCGGGCAGGACGAGCGCCAGCTCGTCGGTCAGGAAGGCGAAGCCGCGGCGGACGAGGGCCAGCACAAGCGTCGTCTTGCCGCGTCCGCTGCGCCCGGTGATGAGGATGGCCCGGCCGTCGCGGGCCACGACGCCGGCATGGACGACGAGGATCCCCCGCTCGGTGAGCCCCCCGATGAGCCCGCTGACGATCGCGTCGAACAGGATGACGAGCGGCTCGTCCTCGGCGGCGAGCTGGGCCCGCCGTCCCTGACCATCGACCACGAGGGCGCCGCCGTCCGGATCGGCGATCAGCATCACGTCGACGTCGGCCGGGACGTCGTCGGGGGCCGTTCCGGCGGCGAACCAGCCGTACGTGTCGTCGACGTGGGCGAGCACGGACGGGTCGTTCGAGCTGACCGCCAGGCGAACGCCGTGGACGTCGTAGCGAGCCACCGTGACGTCGTGGGCGCGAATCGAGCCGAGTGCGGGGACGCGGGATGGCGTCAACCGAGCAGTCCCAGCGCCTCGAACCGGTCGAGCGTTCGGCGCACGTCGTCGGCGACGGTCCGGGGCTCGCGTCCATAGAGCGCGGCGAAGGCGGCGACCAGGTCGTCGAAGGGGCGGCCGTCGAGGAGATCCCAGAGCTGCGCCGCCGAGCCGTTGATGACGTGGGCCTGGCCGTTCCGGGCGTCGTGGAGGATGGCCTCGCGACCGACCCGCTGGAGCGTCACCTCGCCGCGTGCCGTCGGGCCGACGGGGGGTCGTTCGATGGTCATGGACGGCTCACCTCTCGCGGCTCCCTGCCGGTTCCGGCGTGGGCGACTGGTACTTCCGGGTCATCCGATTGTCGGCGGGGGTACCGGGGGTGTCGAGACGAACGAGCCAACTCGTGGTGTCCCGTGACACCGCGAATTCGAGGCCGCGTGGTGCGCTCAGGAGCGGTCCGGTTGCGCTCCGGTCGGGGGAGGGTCGGAGGTCCCCGTCCCCCGTGTCAGCCGGTCGCCGGCCGGGAACCAGCGAGGGTCAGCTGGGGCGGCCGACGACCCGATAGGAGCAGCACCGGTCGCCGGCGGCGATGTGGCTCTCGCGGACGAGATCGGCGCCGAGGACGTCGCCGAACAGCTCGAGCTCGGCCTGGCAGGCTCGCTCGTGCTCGCGGGCGACCTCGAAGATCGCGCAGTTGTGCTCGACCAGGCGGATCGTGCCGTCGGGGTCGACCTTGATCCGGGCGAGGTAGCCCAGCTCGTCCTGGATCGTCGCCAGCTCCCGGACGCGGTCGGTGAGCGGAGCGTCGGGGGCGAGGCGCTCGGCAAGCCGGCGCTGCATCAGCCCGGTCGCCTGGCGCCGGCGGGCCTCGAAGACTTCCTCGATGAGGTCCGTGCCGCCGATCGCCTCGATCGCGGCCAGCAGGCTGGCCGCGAGCCCGTCGTAGTTCGACGGGAAGAGATCCTGGGCGTCGGGCGTGACGTCGTACAGGTGGCGCGGTCGTCCGACCCCGTGGCGCTCCGTCCGGCGCATGACCAGTCGGGCTGTCTCCAGCGCGCGGAGCTGCTGGAGCACGCCGGTGCGGCTCGCCCCCAGGTGCGTCGCCAGCTGGTCCGGCGAGCACGGCCCGACCTGGCGGAGCAGGACCACGATGTCGCGGCGGAGCGTGGGCGGGGCGGCGTGGCCGTTGTGGACGGCGGCATCCGTGGCGTCCCCGGCCGGAGCCTCGATCGAGAGCTCGCGGGCTGACTCGGTTCCCGGCATCCCCGAAGGCTAGCACCGGACCGGTCCCGTTGCTGCCGAGCGCGGGCTCGTCCTGCCGCGACCCCCTGCCCGGACCGGCCGGGACGGACGGCCCCGCGATATCTGGCGCGTGTACGCTGAGGGCCATGGACCTCGACCTCGGCCCGGAGCACGTCCTCCTGCGCGACACGATCCGCGACTTCATGACCGCCGAGGTCGCGCCGCTCGTCGACGAGCACGAGCGAGCGCGGCGGTTCCCGACGGACGTCGTCCGGCGTGTCGGCGAGCTGGGCTGGCTCGGGATCCCCATCCCCGAGGACGAGGGCGGGGCCGGCCTCGACACGCTGGCCTATGCGATCGCGATCGAGGAGATCGGCCGGGTGTGGGGCTCGCTCGGGCTGATCGTCGCCGCCCACACGAGCCTGGGTTGCGGGCCCCTCCACCTGGTCGGGACCCCCGAGCAGCGCGCGCGCTACCTCGTCCCGATGGCCGCCGGCCGGGTCCTCGGTGGCTACGGCCTGACCGAGCCCGGGGCGGGCTCGGACGCCGGCGGGACGCGCACGACTGCGCGCCACGAGGACGGACCGGACGGCGGGACGTGGGTCCTCGACGGCGGCAAGCGGTTCATCACCAACGCCGGCCAGGCGGGCACCTACATCGTCACCGCCCGGACCGGCGCAACGGCCAACGGCGACGCCGAGATCTCGGCCTTCATCGTGTCGTCCGACGCCCCCGGGTTCAGCGTCGGCCGGCTCGAGGAGAAGATGGGCCTGCACGCCTCGGCGACCGGCGAGCTGCGCTTCGACGGGGTGCGCCTCCCGGCCGCCGACATGCTCGGCGAGCGCGGGACGGGGTTCCGGACGTTCCTGAAGATCCTCGACGGCGGCCGGATCTCGATCGGGGCGCTGGCCGTTGGACTGGCCCAGGCGGCGCTCGACGCGGCGGTCCCGTATGCCCAGACGCGCGAGCAGTTCGGCCGTCCGATCGGGACGTTCCAGGGCGTCGCCTTCCTCATCGCCGACATGGCGACCGAGATCGAGGCCGCCCGGCAGATGGTCTGGCGAGCCGCCTGGCTCAAGGACCAGGGGCGGGACTACGCCCTGGCCGCGGCCCAGGCGAAGCTGTTCGCATCCGAGGTCAGCTCACGGGCGACGAACGCCGCGATCCAGGTCCACGGCGGCTACGGCTACGTCGAGGAGTACAAGGTCGAACGCTACCTGCGCGACGCCAAGCTCACCGAGATCGGGGAGGGGACGAGCCAGATCCAGCGCCTGGTGATCGCCCGGCGGATCCTGGGCCTGCGGGTGGTCTGACCGTCCGATCCCCGGCCGGATCCAGCCTCAGCCGACCTGGTAGAGCCGGACGATGAGGCGATAGCGGCTGTTCGCGCCGACGCAGGTCTGGAGCGTCATCGACGGACGCGCCTGCGGGGCATAGGCGAAATCACCGTTCGTGGGCAGGACGACCTTCCACCAGGCGACCGCGTAGCGATGGACCCGGCCGTTGGCGTCGGCGTAGCTGACCGTCATCCCGCGCCGGAGCCGGCCGCCGACGTAGAGGTCGTGGAGGCGCTGGAACGGCCCGCCGGCGTGGGCGAACAGGTAGACGTTGTTGGCCCCGGCGCAGCCCCAGCGGTAGACGGCCATGTCGGGCGGCCGGGACCGCGAGCACGAGAACCAGGCGACCGCCCGGTTCAGCCCGAGTGCCGAGCTCCAGACGTGGTTCCGGCCGTGCGGCCGGGGGGACGGCGGCGCGCTCCGTGGCGTCGGAGGGCGGACGGCCTTCGCTGGGGCGCTGGGAGCGGGCGACGCAGGGACCGTGAGCGCGGCGAGGGCCTCGAGGCCGGGCAGGACCAGCGTCGGGTCGTCTGACAGCTCGGCGAGCAGGCCGGGCGCGACGGCAAGCACCGGCGTCGCGATCGGATCGACCGCAACGGCATGCGCGACCGCGTTGCCCGGTCCGGCGGTACGCGCCGCGGCGGCGGCTTCGGGCGGGCCGGCGACGGCGAACGCCAGCAGGCCGAGGAGGACCATCGTGCGAAGGGTTCGCCGCCCGGCCAACGACATCGGAGCCATGCCCCGATCGTGGCGATGGGGAGCGGGGCCGGCCCTGGCCCGGTGGTCCCGGTCGGGATGGGACGGAGGGCCCGGGTACCCCCCGGCCGGGAGGCGCGATCAGGCGCTCAGCCGGCGCGTGAGTGGGTCGCGGCGCGTGAGTGGGATCGCGGCCCGGTCAGCCGCCGTTCCCGGCCGCGGCGGTGAAGGCCGACTCGATCGCTGCGGCGAACTCCGGCGCCCACGGACCCTGCCCGGACACGATGAACGGCGACGGGGCGACGGACTCGTACGTGCTCGGGTCGGTGACGTACGTCCGGGCGCAGGCGGCGACCTCGCCGGCCAGCCGCTCCCACGCCGCGCGGTTGCGGAACATGTAGACGCGGATCCGGACCGGCGCAGCCTGGTCGAGGCCGCGGGCGTCGAACCCGATCGCCGTCGGTGCCAGCGTCGCGTCCGGGCAGCCGGCATCGCCGGAGACCACGTTCGCGATCGAGATGCCGACCGCCTGCAGCTGTGCATTGATCCCCGAGAAGTCGGCGGGCGATGGCGAGGGGACACCGGCGGCGTGGCCGCAGCCGGCGATCACGAGTACGGCAAGGAGCAGGGCGGCCGTGCGGGCCGGTCGGGGGCGGGGCACGACCGGAGGCTAGCATCGCTCGGCCGGCTCTGCCGGGGGCGCCGCCGACGGGGAGTAGGATGCGCCGAGGAGGTCCCAGCGAGATGGTCGTTGACCGGCGTCGAGCCGTCGGCCTGGCGGTCCTCGTCGCGGCCGTCCTGGTCGGCTGGTCCCCGGTCCCGCACGCGGTCCTGGCCGCGGATCCGTCGGGGCCCGCAGGCGACCCGCTCGCCGGGCCGTTCGTCGACGTGGCGCTCGTCGCCGCGCCGGTGCTCGGAGGGTCGGCCGGCGACCCGCCCGCACTCGTGGTCGCGTCCCCACCCAGCGCCACATACCCGTCGGTGGTCCACCTCGAGCTGCTCGTGGCGAAGGGCGGCGAATGGACCCGCACCGCCTCGACGGATCTCGCGACCGGGCTCATGGCCGCGGGGGCCGCTCGCCTGGTGCCGCTCGGTCCGGGCGGACGTGGCGAGCTGATCGCCGTCGTCGCCTCGGACGCGGCGGCCGACCTGACCTTCGTCGGGCTCGTCGAGATCGGGCCGGACGCGATCGTGTCGCGTCATGCCACGCTCGTGACCGGTGGCGAGGTCGCGGTGGGGACCGCCGACGTCCGGGGCAACGGCCGGCCCGAGCTGGTGCTCGGAGTCGCATCGTTCGAGGCGGCGACGATCCGTGGCTCGCCGGGAGACTGTCCCAGGACGAGCCTCGTGATGATCGATCCGGCGACGCTCGTCGTATCCGGCGTCGTGCCGCTCGACGGGCTGGCGCTCGAGGGCGGCGCCATCGGCCGGTTCTCGCCCGGCGGCCGTGCGGGTCTGGTCGCCTACGCACGGACGACCTGCGCGGTGGCGGATAACCCGGTCGATGCCGTGGTCGCCGTCGACCTGGCCCGCGGCGCGAGCCAGGTCCTGGCGGTCGATCCGCCCGCGACGGATCCGCCCGGGTCGCCCGTCCCGCTCGTCGCCGACCTGGACCGGGACGGGATCGACGAGGCGATCGTGCGATCCGGCTCGTCGACGGCGGTCGTCGACCCGCAGCGTGGCTGGGCCCCCGAGACGATCGACGCGGCCGGCGTCCCGGTCGCGGTCGTCGACGCCCGGGAGCGGCCACGGGTCGTCATCGACGAGGCGGGAGTGGACGGTTCGACCCCACGCCTGGCGATGTTCGCGATCGGCCGCGCCAGGGTCGGCGGAGCCCTGGTGCGCCAGGGCCTGACGGCCATCGACACGGGGTCGCGTGGCTCGACGGCCGGCGCATCCGGGATCGGCCTCGCGTTCGACCCATCGGCTCCACCACCGGCCTGGCTCGGTGACCTCGACGGGAACGGCTGCACGACGCTCCTCGTGCCCGGCGGCGCCTTCGTCCGCTGCCCGGACGCGCCGGCCGACTGGACCTCGCGGACGGGTCCGGGCTGGATCCAGACGGTTCCGCTGGCGTCCGTGCCAGGGACGGACTCGCGCGAGCTCCTCGTGGCTGCGGGCGTCGGCTGGGCGACGGCGCGGTCCGCGCTCGCCGTCCCGGCCCCGGCCGCCGCGTCGGCGGTCGCCGCGGCCGGCTGGCGGACCGGCCCGTCGCCGCCGTTTCGGCTCGTGATGATCCCCAGCTCGGACGTCGGCGGGTCATCGCCGGCCGGGCCGGCCGCGCCGCGGGTGGAATTGCCCGGTCCGGGCGCGGCGTCCGTGGTCGGTGGTCCCGGCGACCGGCTCTTCGTGCGCTATGCGCCGGCGGTCGGGGCGGATCGTGCGGGACCGGCGGCGAGCGCGGTGCCGGGTTTGCCCGCGGGGGCTCCGCCGGGGACGGGTCCGGCGGGCACGCCACCCGACGCGTCGGCCGGCTATCTCCTGTCCCCGCCGCTCGACGGCCTGGGATCCGTCTTCGCGCTGCCGATCGCCGAGTGGATGGGTTCCACGTCAGGAGCCGGCACGGCGAGCCTGCCCCTGCCGGCACCCCAGCGCGGGCGCTGGACGATCGACGCGCTCGCGATCGACACCCGTGGCAACGTCTCGCCGGTCGTCGTGGCGGACCTCGACCTCGACCCGGCGCCGCCGGTCGCCAGGCCGTCGCTGACGGCGCCGCTGATTTCCGCCCCGTGGCCCTTTGCGGCGACGATCGGCGGGAGCGCCGCGCCGGGAACCCGGATCCGGGTCGCCGGCGGGGCGCTCGAACCCGTCGGGCCAGATGGCCGGTTCGCGATCGAGGCGCGGCTCGCCCCGTGGCCGCAGGACGTGGTCGTCGAGGCGGTCGATCCGAGCGGCCGGCTGTCGACGCAGACGCTCAGCGTCGTTGGCGGGCTCGACTACCGCCAGCTGCCGTGGCAGCCGCTGCTGATCCTCGGCGTGCTGCTCGCGGTGGCGGTCTCGACCGTCCGCCGTCCGTCGCTCGGCAGTCCCGCCGTCCGGGTGGCCGCGGACGACGACCCGGGACCGATCGCCGGCCGTGCCGGGCGCCGGGATGCGGCACCGCGCTGGGCGGAGCGGTCAAGCGGCGACGAGGTCGCCGAGATCGAGGACCTGCCGGCGCCCGCCCGACCGCGACCGGCGCGCTGACCGTCGCGCGACCCGATCCGGCCGCTGTCGTCGCCGACCGGCCTGTCGTACGATTGGGCCTCCGTCGACGCCGACCCCGAGGAGGACCGTGCCCAAGATCCGCCCGTTCCGAGGCCTCCGGTTCGAGCCGGATGTCGTCGGCGATCTCGCCGCGGTCGTCAGTCCGCCGTATGACGTCATCTCGCCGGCCCAGCAACGGGAGCTGATCGCCCGCAACCCGCGCAACGTCGTCCGTCTCGACCTGCCGCCCGACGAGCTCGGCGACGAGCCGGACGACCGCTACCGCCGGGCGGCCA
This sequence comes from uncultured Chloroflexia bacterium, assembly GCA_963813705.1. GTDB lineage: Bacteria > Chloroflexota > Limnocylindria > Limnocylindrales > CSP1-4 > Chersky-267. The sequence goes on along the minus strand of CAWFAH010000010.1, from coordinate 587,920 downwards.
GGACGTTCGCCGCCTGGCGCTCGGATGGCTCCTTCCGCAAGGACCCCCGGCCGAGCGTGTACGTGTACGAGCAGACGTATCGCGTCCCGGGATCCGACGTCGAACGGACCCAGCGCGGCTTCTTCGGACGGCTCCGGCTCGAGCCGTTCGGCCCCGGCAGTGGCGTCCTGCCCCACGAGCGAACGATGTCCGGACCGAAGGAGGATCGCTACAAGCTGCTCCGCGCGACGGGCGCCAACTTCAGCCCGGTGGTCGGCCTCTATCGCGATAGGGTCGGTGGCTCGACCGAGCTGCTGGCCGAGATCGCGAACGGGCGACCGGCGATCGCCCTGGTCGACGACGACGGCGTGCGCCACCGGCTGTGGGTCGTCCCGTCCGAAGGCACGACCGACGCGCCCGGCGACGGTCCGGCCGAACGGCTGGCGGCGGCGGCCGGGCGCGAGCCGATCACGATCGCCGACGGCCACCATCGCTACGAGACCGCCCTGCGCTACCGGGACGAGCGACGGATGAGCCGGGCCTGCGAGGAGGATCCGCCGTTCGACTACGTGCTGATGCTGTTCCTCGAGACGACCGGCGGAGCGCTGACCGTCCTCCCGACCCACCGCGTCATCCGCGACCTCGGCGAGGCCGGCGTCGAGGCGTTGTGGGCGGGTGTCGGTGAGCTCTTCACGGTGGAGCGGGTCGACCGGTCGGCCGACCTCGAGGCGCGCTTCGCGGCCGCCGGGCTGACCCAGGGCGGGCGCGGCCGGTTCGGCCTGTGGACCCGCTCGGGCGGCGCCCTGCTGACCGCGCGACGGGAGGCCTTCGAGCCGTGGCTCCCGGCCGGCGGGGAAGCCCTCCGCGGCCTCGACGTGACCCTCCTCCAGGTCGCCCTCGAGCGCCTGTCCGGGATCGACCCGGCGGCGACCGCCGCCGGCGGCCGGGTCGTGTACACGAAGTCGGCCGCCGAGGCGATCGGCTGGGTCGACCGCTCGGAGGACGGCGCCGACGCCGCGTTCCTGCTGGAGCCGACGCCGGTCGACGCGATCGCGGCGGTCGCCGCCGATGGGGACGTGATGCCCCAGAAGTCGACCTACTTCTATCCCAAGCCGGTCACCGGCCTGGTCATCAACCCGCACGAATGGTGACGACGTCCGCGCGGCTCGCGCGGACGCCCGAGCCGGCGACGAGCCGAGGTGTAGCATGCCCGACGTGACTCCGGACGGCGTTCCGGGATCGATCGGAGAGGCGGATTCCCCCCTCCGCCTCTCCGCTCGACCGACCCCCGCAGCGACGACCGGCGGCCGTCCGGTCCGCAAGGACGAGATCGAGCTCGTCGAGCGCGGCCTGTACATCGAGTCGTGGCTCCCGGAGCGCCGGTCGCGCCGCCGGCCGCTGCTGTTCGTCCACGGCGAGCTTGCCGGATCGTGGCTCTGGGAGCGCTTCCTCGGCTACTTCGCCAGCAGGGGCTGGGAGGGCCACGCGCTCAACCTGCGCAACCACTTCTGGTCGCAAACCGCCGACCCGGCCAGCCTGTCGTTCGACACCTACACCGACGACGTCGTCGCGGCGATCGAGCGGTTCGGCCCGGGCGTTGTCGTGATCGGCCACGGGATGGGCGGCCTGCTGGCGCTCAAGGCGGCCGAGCGCCACGAGATCGGCGGCCTCGTCCTCCTGTCGGCCGAGCCGCCGAAGGAGCTGCGCCCGCCGGCGCGACCGCACGAGCTGCGGGACATCCCCGAGGCCTACGGCAAGTCGGTGCTCGGCTGGGAGACGCTGCCGGAGAAGCTCCAGCGCGAGCGCCGCGACCTGACCCTGGCGGACGTGCTGCGGATCCAGCACCTCCTCGGGCAGAAGCCCACGGAGGCCGGCGCGGCGCGCCGCCAGATGCTCGCGGGGGTGCCCGTCGATCGCCGCTCGGTCGCCCAGGTCCCGCGGCTCGTCATCGGCGCCGGACTCGACCGGCAGGTCCCGGAGCCGGTCAGCGAGCGGCTGGCGACCTGGCTCGACGCCCCGTACGAGCCGTTCGGCGCCCACTCGCACTACGGCCTGGTCGTCGGCGAGGCGAGCTACCTGCAGGTGGCCGAGGCGATCCGCGCGTTCCTCGAGCAGCACCGGCTGTAGACCGGTCGAGCCGGTCGCTGGTATCATCCCGGCCGGCCCGGCGCGCTGCGCGCCGGCCATGACCCGCGGCGCCGCATTCGTCTAGAGGCCCAGGACACCGCCCTCTCAAGGCGGAGATCACCGGTTCGAATCCGGTATGCGGTACCAACCGCCTCGTCCCCTCGCCGCCGGTCCGCGGCCCCGCCCGAGGTCCAATGCGCCCGTCGCCCGACCGCCGGCTCGTCATCCTGACCGAGGGCCAGTTCCAGGCCCACAACGCGAAGACCGCGCTCGGGGTCATGCGCTACGGGCGCGACACGGTCGTCGCCCTCCTCGATTCGACGATCGCCGGCCATCGGGCGACGGAGTTCGTCGGCCCGGATCCGCGGTTCGACGTGCCGGCCGTGGCGACCCTCGACGAGGCGCTCGCGTTCCACCCGGACGCCCTCCTGATCGGGATCGCCCCGACCGGCGGCAAGCTGCCCCCCGACTGGCGGTCGACGATCCTGGCGGCGCTGGGCGCCGGGCTGGATGTCCTGAGCGGGCTCCACACCATGCTCGGCGACGACCCGGAGCTCGCCGCCGCGGCCGCCGCCTCGGGCTCGCGGATCGTCGACTACCGGCGCGCCCCGGAGCGGATGGAGACGGCCGTGGGCCGCCGTCATCGGCCGGGCACGCACGTGATCCTGACGGTCGGGACCGACTGCGCGATCGGCAAGATGTCGGTTGCCCTCGAGCTGCGTCGGGCGGCCGTCGCGGCCGGCCTGCGCGGGGTGTTCGTGCCGACCGGGCAGACCGGGATGATGATCGAGGGCTGGGGTGTCGCCGTCGACCGGGTGATCGCCGACTTCCTGCAGGGCACCTGCGAGTGGCTCGTCGAGCAGGGCGAGGAGCTGGGCGACTGGATCATCGTCGAGGGCCAGGGCTCGCTCGACCACCCCGCCTACTCGAGCGTCACCCTCGGGCTCATCCACGGGACGACGCCCGAGGCGATGGTCATGGTCCACAAGCCCGGCCTGGCCGACCACGACTTCGACCACCTCCCGGACCGGACGTTCCCGATCGCGCCGCTGCCCGAGTTCATCCGGCTCCACGAGCAGGTCGCGACGATGGTCGCGCCGGCGCGGGTCGTGGCGGTCGCCGTGAACACGTCGCTCTTCCCCGACGAGGGAGACGCCCGTCGGGTGATCGACGACATCGCCACGCTGACCGGCCTGCCCGCCGATGACCCGTACCGCTTCGGCGGCGGTCCGCTGTTCGCTGCGATCCGCGCGGCGCTGGAGCCGGGCCGATGACGCTCGGCCTTCAGCACGAGGTCCTGCGGATCCCGTTCCGCGACCCGTTCCGGATCGCCCGGACCGACGAATCGAACGACACCCGGGTCGCCTCGACGGTCGTCGTCGAGCTGCGCTCGGATCGTCACCCCGGGCTGGTCGGCCGCGGCGAGGGGTTCCCCGACGCGTACTACGGGGAGTCGGTCGAGACGGTCGTCGCCGTCCTGCCGCTCCTCCTCGAGGCGGTCGGCGAGGTCGATCCGTCGCCCGCCGGGCTGGTCGCCGCGGCGGCCGCCATGGACGACCGGATCGCCCACCACGGCGCGGCGAAGTGCGCGCTCGACATCGCCCTCCACGACCTTGCCGGCCGGATCGCCGGCGTCCCGGTCCACGCGCTGCTCGGCCTCCCGGCGGACATCCCGCCGACCGACTTCACGATCGGGATCGACGAGCCGGCCATCGTCGCCGAGCGGGCCGGCCGCGCCGCCCGGTTCCCGGCGCTCAAGATCAAGCTCGGTGGCCCGGCCGACCTGGCGACGCTCGAGGCGGTCCGGGCGGTCTACGGCGGCCCGATCCGGGTCGACGCCAACACCGGTTGGTCGCTCGACGGCGCCCGCCGCCTGCTGCCCGAGCTCGTCCGCCTCGGGGTCGAGCTCGTCGAGCAGCCGTTTCCCGCTCGCCGGCTCGACGACCTGGCCGCGCTCCAGGCCGAGACGTCCCTGCCGATCGTGGCCGACGAGAGCGCGGTCACGATCGACGACCTCGACGGGCTCGTCGGGGTCGTCGCGGGGGTCAACGTCAAGCTCGCCAAGTGCGGCGGGGTCGGGCCCGCGGGCCGGATGCTGGCGCGCGCGCGATCGCTCGGCTTCAAGACGTTCCTCGGCTGCATGGAGGAAACGTCGCTGGGGATCGCAGCGTCCGCCGCGGTCGCCTCGCTCGCGGACTGGGTCGACCTCGACGGCTGCCTGCTCCTCGCCGCCGACCCGTTCAGCGGCCTCGAGCTCGGCGATGACTGCCGCTGGCGGCTGGGCGACGCCCCGGGCCTCGGGATCGAGCGGCGCGCCTGAGTCACGGTCCGAGGCCGCCGGACCGGCGCCGAGCGTGGCCGGCGTCGAACGCCCGTTCGTGTGGATAAGTTGGTGGACGAGATGGTGGACAAACCCCCTACCGCCGGCCGGCGGGGGCTCCTACCATGGGCCCCTACGGCGTCGGACCCCCCGGGAGAGGGGTCGCCGGGACCCCGTGAAACGCGGTCGGACCGCCCGCTTCCGCGGTCGAGCGCGCCCTGGAGTCGAGGAGAGGAGGGAACCGTATCGTATGGATTCCAGCAGGTCCGCTCAGGCGCCGAGCCCATCGTCGGACGCGATCGACTTCGTCCGCTTCTGCTACCGGCGCCGGCGGGTCGGCTGGCCGGAGCTGTACGACGAGATGTGCGCAGTCGCCGGTCGCGGACTCTATCGCGGCTGGCGGTTCGCGGAGCTGGAGGAGCACGGGATCGGGTTCAGCCTCCACCAGACGCTCGAGCTGGCCAGGATCGCCGGCCAGGTCGCAACGGAGGAGGGGGACCGTCGTGGTCGGGCCGTGGCCCGGTCGAGCGGTTCCGGTCGCCCAGGCCAGCGCCGAACCCGTCGCGATCCCCATCGTGACCGAGCCACCCGAGGAGCCCGTGATCGACGTGCCGATCCTCGTGGCGGCCAGTGGGCCGTCCGACCCGGTTGACGCGGCCGTAGCCGGCGTCTCCGGCGCACCGGCCCTCGAACCGGCCAGCTCGTCCGTGTCGACCCCGGCCCGTCCGGCCCTGAGCCCGTCCATGATCAGGAGCGCCGCCGGCGCCGGCTGATCCCAATCCGCCGTCCCGCGGCAAGCCCGGACTCATCCCAGGACCCCCGACCGGCCCGGTCGGGGGTCCTGCATCGTTCGGTGGCTCGGTCCGCTGCGGTCCGCTGCGGTCGTGCCGCAGGCGCGGATGTCGTGCCTCAGGCGCGGATGCGACGACGGGCCATCTCGCCCTCGATCTGGCGCTCCGCCTCGACGTAGCGATCGATCTGGTCGCGCAGCTGGTTGGCCTCGGGCGCGTACAGGTGGACCTGCTGCTGGAGGATGTAGCTCAAGCGGCGGCTCGTCATCCGGACGTGGTCGAGGTTCTTCATCAGGACCAGCGGATCCATCGCGGCCAGCTCGCCCGGGTCGTACATCTGCTGCATGGCCGGAATTCTAGACGGCGCGCAGGCGGCGGGGCGGCCACTCCCAGTCGACCGGCAGGCCGGCACCGTTGATGGCCCGCCGGCGCCCGGCCTCGGTCGCGCCGAGAACGAGGATCCGGTCGAGCTTCGTCGCCCGGCCCGCCTCGTCGCCCCACAGCTTCGTCATCTTCCGGCCGGCGTGGACGTCGTCGAGGGCGACCCCGGCCAGCCGATAGCCGGCCGGGGCGGCGGCCGACTCCCAGACCGCGTCGGCCAGGCCGATCCCGTGCGAGATCCGCCGGCCGCGATCCGCCTCGACGTCGCCGATGACGAGGACGACGACCGCGTCGTCGGCCAGCGCGGGGCGGAGGCCCTCGAGCGCGTCGCGCACGAACTGGAGGTATTCGGTCTTGTGGTGCGCGTCATCGAGCGCGGCGTCGATCGCGGCCGCGTCGAAGCCGAGGAACCACGTCCGGAGCCAGTTGTAGTAGCCGTACTTGACGACCCGCAGGTACGGCGGCGAGGTCACCACGAGCCGGACCCGGTCGGGCAGACCCCGGGCCCCGAGCGCTGCGCGGGCCCGCAGGCCGGCGTCGCGGGCGTCACCGAGGAGGGCGATCCCGCGGACCGGTGGCAGCGGCTCGCGGTGGAGCCGCCCGAGCTTGGCCTCGAGGCAGGCGAACACGTCGCGGTCGGGCGAGCGGAAGTCGGTCCGAGCGACGAAGTCGCGCACGTAGCGCGGGGCCATGCTGAACGTGTTCGGCATCACCTCGGACAGGTAGGTGGCGCTCTTGCCGTGGAGGATCCCGGTGATCGCCGCGGCGAGGAAGCGGTCGACCCGGTCGTCGAGACGGAGGGTCGCCCGGACGAACAGGAGCTGGGCGAACGTCCGCGGATGGAAGCTCAGCGCGACCTCGGCCGGGACCGTCTCCACGAGCGCGCCCGGATCGCCCGGTCGCAGGCCGCTCCCCGCCGCCGGGACGAGCGCGCCGCCGGGTCCGGGCGCACCGAGCACGCGCAGCGCCGTGGCGAACCATGCGTCGGCCTCGCCGGCCCAGCGGACGCGCAGGGCGATCAGGCGCGTTCGCGCCTCGGCCGCCGAGGCCGGCTCGACCTTCGACGCGGTCAGCAGGTGGGCGAACGGGTTGAGGTCGTTGCCGACCCCGATTCGGCCCTCGGCGCAGGCCTGCAGCGGGGTCGTGCCCCGGCCGCTGAACGGGTCGAGCACCACGTCCCCAGGCCGCGAGTAGCGGGCGATGAAGGCGTGTGCGAGGGCGGCCGGGAAGCTGGCCAGGTACGAGCACATCGGATGGAGCCGGTGGCCCCACAGCCGCTGCTGGTCCTTCCATTCCGGCGCGATCGACAGGACCGGCAGCGCCGGTCGCTCGAGCCCCGGCAGCTCGAGCGCGAGCTGGCCGAGCACGGTCCGGTCGGCGCGGCCGGACGGCACGGCGACCGCATCGGCGGGCGACGAGGCGGCGAGGCGGGGCGTCTCGATCGCGGAGCTCGAGGCGCTGCGAGCGGGCAAGGGCGATCCCGATCCTTCCGAGCCACACGCCGCTGCCGGTGGGCACGACGGGTCGCGGAGCATAGCACGCGCCTGCACCTGCGCAAGAGGCGCGATCGGGCCCCATCCACGGGACGTCCGGCCCTTCGGCACGGGTCGCATGGACGCCTGTCGCCGGGCGGCCGGATGGCCTACGCTGTGACCTGAGCTCGAGGCTGCGTGCGGAACCCCGGGTCTGACCCGGAGCCCCGTCCCCACCGTCCGGCGACGCCGGCGAAGAGGTCACCCGAGCTCGTCGGGCCGCCGCCCACGGACGCGTTTTCGTCGACGGCGGCCCCTTCACCCATCCGCGGCCCGGGCCGCTGCGTTCGCCGGCCGTGCGAAACTGGGACCGGCCACGTCCCCGTAGCTCAGTGGACTAGAGCAACCGCCTTCTAAGCGGTAGGTCCTGCGTTCGAATCGCAGCGGGGACGCCACCCACCGCCGGGACCTGATCCAGCCGCCACCCGTCGGCTCCACGAGGCGGCGCTCAGGGCCGTCGGCCGATCAACAGGAACAACGGATAGCGACGCCCGTCGCGCTCGATCTCCGTCGCGCTGACCGTTTGGACGTCGACGAAGCCTGCCGTCCGGGCGCTCTCGACGAGCGTCGATCGGTCGAACCCGTGGTGGTGGATGCCCTCGGCATCCGGATCGTGGAACGAGCCGTCCTCGGCGTCCAGGTCGGCCAGGGCGAGCCGGCCGCCCGGCTTGAGCAGGGCGTGGATCGCCGCCAGCGCCAGCGCCGTGTCGGCCACGTGATGGAGCACCAGGAGCGAGACCACGAGATCGAACGAGGGGCCCGGCGCCGAGTCCGTGGTCAGGTCGAAGCGGATCGCATGGACGTTCCGCGGTCCGCCGGCTGCCAGCTTCTCGCGAACGACCTCGAGCATCCCGGCCGATGGCTCGGCCAGCACCATCTCGCCAACGTCAGGGGCGAGTGCGAGGCCGAGGAGCCCGGTCCCGGCACCCACGTCGATGGCGCGCATGGTCCCGGCCAGGGCGACGCTCGTCCGGATCGCGTCGGCCACCTCCCGCGCGCGCTCGGCTCGCTCGGGTGTGTCCCAGTCGCGGGCTCGCTCGTCGAAGGTGCTCACGGCGCCACGGTCCTGAACCTCCTGGGTGACGGCGCCGGCTGGGAACGGCTAGACCGTCACGGCATCGGAGAGTGCGGCGCGCACCCCGCGGGAATGCGGCGCTTCCTGCGGCCCCGTCACGACGACCTCCGTCAGCTGCTCGTCACCGTCCGGACCACGGACAGCATAGGCGTGATGGATCTCGGTGATCCCGCTGGACAGGGTTGCCCCGACCGAGCAGTACTTCATGGCGCTCAGCTCGATCGCCCGGCGGACGGCTTCGAGGTCCAGGTCGACGCCATCCAGGACGTGAACGACGTCGATCCGCGTGAAGGCGTTGGGATGCGCGTCCTCCTGCTCGCCGCGCGCGCGCACGGCGTAGCTCGTCACGGTCTGACGCTTCTTGCGCAGGATCGCGATGACATCCATGGCGGTGCATCCGGCGCAGCGCCAGCGGAATGAGCTCGGCAGGTCGCATCCCGGTGTCGGCCCGGGCGTCGTCGAGCATGAGCCGGTGCCCGCTCCCGGACCGGGCGGCGAAACGGAGACCCTCGCCTTCGAGGGTGACGTCTGCGGTCTTGATGGCCATGTGGTCCTCCACGCGCTCGGGTCGACTCGGATCCGGCGGGGGACGGCGCCGGCAGGTGGATTGGCGGTCAGGTGGACGGGAGATCACGTCGCGCCGTGGAGCGCCGGCCGTCCGGGCTGGCGGTCGAGGTGGTCCCGGATCCGACCCGCGATCGCGTCTTCGACCACGGTATCCGGGTCCCGGAGCCCGCCGAGACCGGCCCGCACTCCGACGAGACCGGCGTACAGCGGCGGGCACGTCGGACAGGCCTCGAGATGCGCCTCGACGGCCGAGCGGGTGGCGGCATCGAGCTCGTCATCGAGGTAGGCCGACACGTGCCGCCGCGCGCGCCAGCAGCGGAGCGGCTGCGCCAGGCTCGCCTCACGACGCTCGTCGCCCTCGGCGAGGGCGCTGACCAGCATCATCCGGCCCCTCCGAAGTCGCTGTTTCGTCGCCGGCAGTCCTGCCTCCATCGCGTGCGAGATCTCGGCTGCCGTCCAGCCGAAGACGTCGTGGAGGACCACCGTCACGCGGTAGATGACCGGCAGGCGGGCAAGCGCGTCCTCCAGCTCGTCCCGCAGCTCGGCCCGCTCCAGGACCCGCTCGGGCGCGACGGAGTAGTGGTCGTCGCGCCAGTCCGATTCGACGGCATCGATGTCGAGCTCGTTCCGGTGAACGCGCGACCGATCGATGATCCGGTTGACCAGGCTGCGCCGCAACCAGGCCGACAGCGACGCGGGATCGCGCAGCTGGTCCCTCCTCCGCCATGCCCCGACGATCGTCTCCTGGGCGCAATCCTCGGCCTGGTCCGCGTCCCGCACCAGCCGTGCGGCCAGACGGACGAGGCCGGGAAGCTCCTGCACGAGCGCAGCAGCGAACCCCGCGCCGGTGGTGCGCTCTTCCGGCGTCGCTGTGGTCAGGCCATGTTCCACGGTCGCCCGCCCTGATCCCGGATCAATGGGCCGTCCGCTTGGTACCGACGCGGAGCAGCGCGTACAGCGGGCAGAAGCCAACGATACCAGTGACCAGGAGCAGTGCGGCGACGACCCACACGGCGTAGAGCCACGGAGCCGTCACGGCACCGGCGACGGCGAACGCCGCGAGGGCGATCCCCAGCACGGTCCTGATCAGGCGATCGATGGGCGCTTCGTTGGTCTCGAACTTCATCTCGGTGTCCTCGCGATCCGACGGGGTCTGCCCGTCCTATTCGTTGGACGAGGCCGCGGCCCGGATGGATACCTCGACCGCCGCGCGGCGGGAGGGCGCGGCGTGTCCCGCCCTCGGTGGGCCGGCGATCGCGTAGAACAGTCCACATGGCCCCTCCCGGCTGTGACCAAGGGCCCAAAGTATCTAGATGCTTTAGACATATATTCGCTCAGGATGAATAGAAAGCGTGACCACCGACGGGACGAATCCGGGGGGCACGATCTCGAGGAGCGACCACATGCCAAGCGCGACGAACGACATCGACGAGCTGCAGGCATCCATGCTCCGCTCGCTCGCCAGCGCACATCGGCTGCGCATCCTCCATCGCCTCGGCGAGCGTCCCTGCGAGGTCAACGAGCTCGCCCGCGAGCTCGGGATGACCCAGGCGGCAGCCTCGCAGCATCTCGCCGCGATGCGCATGGTGGGTCTCGTCGAGGCCGTTCGCGACGGGCGAACCGTCCGCTACCAGCTGAGCGACCCGCAGATCCTCACCGCGTGCGGGCTCATGCGCGCCGTCCTCGTCCGTCGGCTGTCGAGGCTGGGCGATCTTGCTGCTGCGGCCGTCGAGCCGACCGTCCTCCTCCCCACAGCCAGTCAGGAAGGCCATCCGTGAGCAACACTCTCTCGCTCGTCCTGTTCTCGGGAACCGACGACAAGCTCCATGCGGCCGCGACGATCACGGCCGGTGCCGCGGCGATGGGCCAGCCCGTCAGCATCCTCCTGATGTACTGGGCGCTGGACGCCTTCCGGGCGGATCGGATCTCGAACGACCACGGGCTCGCCTACGACGCCTCACGGCCGCGCTGGAACGAGCCGGTCGAGCACGTCGGCGAGATGCCCTGGCTGGAGACGTTCCGGCAGGCCAAGGAGCTCGGCGACGTGACGATCCGGGCGTGTGCCGGGTCCCTCGCCACACTCGGTCTCGATGCCGGCCGCCTGGACCCGCTGGTCGACGAGTCCGGCGGAATCGCGACCTTCCTGCTGGCCGCCGAGGCGGGCCAGATCGTGTTCATCTGAGCGGCTGGGCTACGCGGAAAGGAGTCTTCGAAATGGCGGACAACGAGAAGCTGGTGATCGTCGCCACCCACGGACCGGACGACCCGGAGCGGGCCACGATCCCATTCGTCATGGCCTGTGCCGCCCTCGCCTCCGATGTCGCGGTCGTGATGGGCTTCCAGGCCGATGGGGTACGACTCGTCCAGCAGGGCGAAGCGGAGACCGTCGAGGCCCCGGAGTTCCCGCCGCTGGCCAAGTTGCTCAACGACTTCCGCGAGCTCGGCGGTGTCCTGCTCGTCTGCGCGCCATGCGTGAAGAGCCGCGCGATCGGCGAAGCGCTGGTGCCCGGCGCGGAGATCGTGGCCGCGGCCCGCTTCGTCGCGGAGGTGACCTCGGCCACGAACGTCCTCGTCTACTGAGCCATTGTCCGGCGGCAACCCGTCGCCGTGAACGAACGAAGGAGTCATCGAGATGATCACCGCCACGACCCCCCTGAGCGACACCGATCTCGCGGCCCTCGAGGTCGCCAAGGTCGTCGACGCCCGCGGCAGCGCCTGCCCGGGTCCGCTCCTCGAGGCCAAGAAGGCCATGAACACCATCCAGCTGGGCCAGGTCATCGAGGTCTGGTCGAGCGACCCTGCCACGAAGAACGACATCGGCGCCTGGTCGGCGAAGGTCGGCCATACCTTCCTCGGCTTCCTGCCCGGCGAAGGCTACGAGCGCACGTTCGTCGTGCGTCAGAAGTAGCCCGGCGGCCCGGACACCCTCGGTCCGAAGGAGGCAGCTGCGATGACCACGCTCGCCCCGGTGAAGCCCGAACGGTCGACGGGCACGTTCGTCCCGAGGATTCTGGTCCTCTCGACGAACAACATCTCCGACCCCGGCATCGACCTCGCCGGAAGCTCGCACATGACCTACTCACCGGGCGTCGTGGTCATCAGCCTGCCCTGCACGAGCGGGATCCGGCCCAGCTGGATCCTGCACGCGATCGAGCAGGGTTTCGACGGCGTGTTCATCGCCTCGGACGGTGACGAGTGCGCCTACCTGTCCGACTGCTCGAGCCGCGCGTCGCGGATCGTCGCCCGGGCCCAGGAGCTGCTGCAGGCCGCGGGCCACCAGAGCGCACGACTGAAGATGGCCGCCATCTGTTCGGTCTGCGCCGAACCGTTCACCAGGCACGTCCAGCAGTTCGGCGAGGCACTGGCCGAGCTGGGACCGTCGGCGGCGCGGTCATGACCGCCTACGACGTCCTGGTCGTCGGTGCCGGGATCGGGGGGATGGAATCCGCCCTGAAGCTCGGTGACATGGGCTACCGCGTTCTCCTCGTCGAGAAGGAGGCGAGCGTCGGCGGGAAGATGATCCTGCTCAGCAAGGTGTTCCCGACCCTCGACTGCGCGAGCTGCATCTCGACCCCGAAGATGGCGGCCTCGATCCACCATCCGAACGTGACCACGCTCACCTACAGCGAGGTCGAGGGGATCGAGCCGCGCGGCGACGGCCGGTTCGCGGCCCGGGTCAGGCAGAAGGCCCGCTTCGTCGACGAGGCTGCCTGCACCGGCTGCCAGAAGTGCGAGACCGCGTGCACGGTTTCCGTGCCCGACCAGTTCAACGCGGACATGGTCGCCCGCCACGCGGCCTACATCGCCTTTCCCCAGGCCGTGCCCAAGAAGGCGGTCATCGAACGGGCCGGCTCGTCGCCGTGCTCGTTCACCTGCCCCGCCGGGATCCAGGCCCACGGGTACGTCTCGCTGATCCGGAGCGGCGAGTACGAGAAGGCCTTCCAGCTCGTGCTCGACGCAACGCCCCTCGTCGGAACGCTCGGGCGCGCCTGCTATGCGCCGTGTGAGGTGGACTGCACCCGCGGCCTGCTCGAGGGACCGCTGCCGATCCGGCGGCTCAAGCGGTTCATCGCCGATGAGCACTACGACCACTTCGACGGCCCGGGGGTGGAGATCCCCGAGCCGAACGGCCACCGCGTCGCGATCGTCGGCTCCGGGCCGGCCGGCCTCACGGCCGCGTGGCAGCTCGCCCGGAAAGGCTACGCGGTGAAGATCCTCGAGGCCGCCCCGAAGGCCGGCGGGTTCCTGCGGCTGGCGATCCCGGCCTATCGGCTGCCGTCCGAGGTCGTCGAGCGCGACATCGCCAACGTCACGGCGCTCGGCGTCGAGATCGAGGTGAACGCCCCCGTCGAGGACCTCGAGGGGCTCCGCGGCGCCGGCTACGAGGCGGTTCTCGTGGCGACCGGCACGCCGCTCTCGACCCGGATGGGCGTGCCCGGCGAGGAGCTCGACCGTGTCATGAGCGGCGTCTCGTTCCTGCGGGCCGTGAAGCTCGGCGAGGGGATCGATCTCGCCGGCCGGCGGGTCGCGGTGATCGGCGGCGGGAACGTGGCGATGGATACCGCCCGGACCGCCCGTCGGCTCGGCGCGAGCGATGTCACGGTCGTCTACCGGCGCACCCGGGCGGAAATGCCCGCCCACCACGTCGAGGCGGACGATACCGAGCAGGAGGGCGTCGGCTTCGTCTTCCAGGCGGCGCCGACCGCCGTCCTCGATGACGGCCGGGGCGGGGCACGCGGGCTGCGTTGCAGCCGGATGGCGCCGGGTGCTCCGGACGCCTCCGGGCGGCGTCGTCCAGAGCCGGTCGCCGGCAGCGAATTCACCATCGATGCCGACGTCATCATCAGCGCGATCGGGATGGCGCCCGACACGGCGACGTTCGCCGGTCAGGCCCGGACGAACCCGGACGGCTCGATCCTCGTGGACGAGCGAACGCTCCAGACCGACGTACCCTGGCTCTTCGCCGCGGGCGACGTCGTGTCCGGCGCCTCGGACATCACCCGGGCGACCGGGCAGGGCCAGCGAGCCGCGTTCATGATCGACCGCTGGATCCAGGACCGGACCCTCGACGGCTTCGACCTGCGGCTTCCGGTCGTCGACAAGGCGGCCGTCCTCGCCCGGCAGAAGGCCTATCGGCTGGCCGTGCCCGCGGTTCCGAGCGAGGTGATCAGCGCCGCGCCGACCGACTTCCGCGAGGTCGAGCTGCCGATGACCGAGGCCGAGGCGCGCTCCGGCGCCGGCCTGTGCCTCGACTGCGGCGTCTGCTCGGAATGCGGCGAGTGCGTCGACGCCTGCCCGGTCGAGGACTGCATCGACCTGCGCGCCCGCGACCAGGTCACGGACGTCGAGGTCGGAGCGGTGGTCGTCGCGACGGGCTTCAAGCTGTTTGCCGCCGACCTCAAGCCCGAGTACGGCTTCGGCACGTTCAAGAACGTGATCACCGGCATGCAGATGGACCGGCTGCTCGCCCCGACCCGCCCGTTCAACACGATCCTGCGGCCCGGCGACGGCAAGGTCCCCGAACGGATCGCCTACGTCATGTGCACCGGCTCGCGCGACGAGACGGTCGGCAACCCGCTCTGCTCACGCTTCTGCTGCATGTACTCGATCAAGCAGAACCAGCTGATCATGGGCGCCCTGCCCGTCGCCGACGTGACCGTCCACTACATGGACATCCGGGCGTACGGCAAGCGCTACGACGAGTTCTACGAGCAGGCCAAGGCGATGGGCGCCAGCTACGTCAAGGGCCGGGTCGCGAAGATCACCGAGAAGGCCAACGGCGACCTGGTCCTGCGCTACGAGGACATCGAGCACGGAGGTCAGCTGGTCGAGGCCGAGTACGACCTGGTCGTGCTGGCGGTCGGGGTCCAGCCGAACAGCGACGCCCAGGCCCTGTTCCCCGAGGGCGGCCTGTCGCTCGACGAGTTCCACTACGTCGCCGAGACGGACGAGGACGCCAACCCGGGCCAGACGAGCATCCCGGGGGTCTATGTCGCGGGCGCGGCATCGGGCGCCAAGGACATCGCCGACTCCATCCTGCATGCGGGCTCGACCGTCGCGCAGGTGGCGGCCTACCTGGAGAGGGCGAAGGTGCCGGCATGACCGAGCCCGAGCGACGAATCGGCGTCTACGTCTGCCACTGTGGCGGCAACATCTCCGACTACGTCGACGTCGACCAGGTCGTCGCGGCCGCGCAGGGCGAGCCAGGCGTGGTCGTTGCTCGCCAGATGATGTTTGCCTGCTCGGACTCGGGCCAGGGCGACATGGAGCGCGATATCGAGGAGCAGCAGCTCGACGGCCTGGTGGTCGCCTCGTGCTCCCCGAAGCTCCACGTGGTGACCTTCCGCGGCGTGGCCAAGCGTGCCGGGCTGAACCCATACGAGTACACCCAGGTCAACGTCCGCGAGCAGGCGTCGTGGATCCATTCCGACGACCCCCAGGCTACGACGGACAAGGCGATCAACCTGGTCAAGGCCGGGATCGCCCGCACGCGGCTGACCGAGCCGCTCGAGCCGATCGTCGTCGAGACGACCCAGCGGACGCTCGTCGTCGGCGGCGGGGTGGCCGGGCTGCGGGCCGCGATCGGACTCGCCGACATCGGCCTCGGCGTCTTCCTGGTCGAGCGCGAGGCGGTCCTCGGCGGCTGGGTCGGGACGTTCGGGGCCATGTACCCCACCGGCAAGAACGGCCGGGAGCTCATCGCCGAGCTCGTCGAGGGGATCCGCCGGCGGCCGTCGATCCGGGTCTTCACCGAGGCCGAGATGGTCAGCAAGACCGGCAGCTTCGGCAACTACCAGGTCGGCATCCGCGTCGGCGGGGCGAGCCCCGAGACGCTGGCGGTCGAGGTCGGATCGATCGTCGTGACCACCGGTGTGGACACGTACGCGCCAGAGATCGGCGAGTACGGCTACGGTATCGACGGGGTCGTGACCCTGCCCGAATTCAAGGCCCTCATCGACGCGGCCGAGGGACCGCTGGTCCACGCCGGCCGGGCGGTCCGCAGCGTCGCCTACATCTACTGCGTCGGCAGCCGCGAGCCCGCCGGCGAGCCCGGGGCCAACGAGTACTGCTCTCGCTATTGCTGCGCCGCCACGGTCGCGACGTCCGTCCAGCTCGCCTCGCGTGACGCGACCGTCCATCAGTACCACCTCTACCGCGACATGCGCACGTACGGCAAGTTCGAGACGATGTACACCGAGTCCCGCAAGCTCGGCTCCGTCTACCTGAAGTTCGCCGCCGACGCCCCCCCGACCGTTGCCCGGACCGATTCCGGCGGCCTCCAGGTGACGGTGCGCGACGTCCTGACGGGCAACGAGGAGCTCGCGATCCCGGCCGACCTCGTCGTCCTGGTCACCGGAATGATCCCGCGCCGAAACGAGGAGCTGATCGGCGTCCTCAAGCTCCCCGTGGACAAGGACGGGTTCTTCAACGAGATCCACCCAAAGCTGCGGCCGGTCGAGACCGTGGTCGACGGGGTGTTCATCGCCGGGGCCTGCCAGGGCCCGAAGAACTCGAGCGAAAGCGTCGCCTCCGGGCTGGCCGCGGTAACCCAGAGCGCGGTCATCCTGAAGAAGGGGTTCGCCGAACTCGACCCGCTCGTCGCGGTCGTCCACACCGACGCGTGCACCGCGTGCGGCCTGTGCCTGGACGCCTGCCCGTACGGCGCGATCGAGATGGGCCTCGCCAGCGAACGGCCGGTGGCCGTCATCAGTGAGAGCGGCTGCAAGGGCTGCGGCGGATGCGTCCCGGTCTGCCCCGAGAACGCCATCGACCTGCTCGGCTACACCGACGCCCAGATCACGGCAATGATCGACAAGCTGGTGGAGGTGCCGGTCGCATGAACGTGCCGAATTGCGAGCTCCGCGAGGTCATCCGCGAGGAGCCGATCATGCGCGCGCGGATTCTGGACCTGCTCCAGTCGGAGCCGCGGACGGTCCCCGAGATCGCGGCCGCGATGGACTGCCCGACGCACGAGGTCCTGTTCTGGATCATGGGCATGCGGCGCTACGGTCGGGTGCGCGAGGTCAAGGGCGTCACCGACGAGGGCTACTTCCGGTACGAAGCGATCGCGAAGGAACCGTCATGACTGTTCTCGTCGATACGAACCTCCTGACCGACCTGCAGCGCTACGGCGCAGCCGACGTCTCGGCGTGCTTCAGCTGCGGGAACTGCACCGCGACGTGCCCCCTCGTCAGCAACGACTCGACCTTCCCGCGCCGGCTGATCCGCTACGCCCAGGTCGGCATGCGTGACCGGCTCCTTTCGAGCAAGGAGCTGTGGACGTGCTACGCCTGCGGGGAGTGCTCGGAAACGTGCCCCACCCAGGCGGAGCCGGGCGAGTTCATGGCCGCGGCGCGGCGCTACGCCATCGCGGGCTACGACCGCACCGGCCTCGCCCGGACGATGTACACCCGGCCGGTCATCGGGACTCTCATCGCGGTCGCCCTGGCGGCGTTCTTCGCCCTGTTCATGTATGCCGGCCACGGACCCCAGGCCGCGGGCTCGCTCGACATCTTCGGGTTCATCCCCGAGGCGCTCATCCACAACCTCGGCATCGCCATCATGGTCGTCGTCTTCGCCGCCGGTCTGGTCGGCGTCGCGACGATGGCCCGCGCCGTCGGCCGGGCCGGCGGGGTGACCGTGCGGTCGGTCCTCGGCGGTCGGTCGGCGCTGCGCCGTTCGGCAGGGGCAGCCTGGACCGCGCTCGCCGTGGAGACCCTCGGGCAGCGCCGCTATCGCGACGACTGCGACGCCGACGCGGCCGCCCAGCCGTGGTACCTGCGTCGCTGGTTCCTCCATGCCGCCACGATGTGGGGGTTCCTGGGCCTGCTGGCAGCGACGATCCTGGACTACGGGCTGGCGATCATCGGGATCAAGGCGACCGGCACGCCCGTCCCGATCTGGTATCCGGTCCGCCTCCTCGGGACCGTCGCCGGGCTCCTGCTGGTCTACGGCGCGACGCTGCTGATCGTCCAGCGCTACCGCGGCCGGGAGCGCTCGGTTCGCCACTCGACTGCCGCCGACTGGACCCTGCTCGCGCTCGTCTGGATCACCGGCGTCAGCGGCTTTGCCCTCGAGCTCGCGCTCTACCTGCCGAGCGCCCCGGCGTGGGGCTACTGGGTCTTCCTGTTCCACGTCGCGGTCGCCATGGAGCTCGTGATCCTGGCCCCGTTCATGAAGCTTGCCCATGCCATCTACCGGCCCGTCGCCCTGTTCTTCCTGGCTCTCGGGGCTGCGCCCGCGAGCGAAGCGCACAAGGAGCCTGCCGGTGGCTGACACCCCCGTCCTCGACCGAGCGTCCCGCCACGTCTCCGAATCGATCCTCGGCCGGGCGATTGCCCGGACCGCAACCGCGAAGCCGGCCGAGCGCCGGGGAGGCCTCCGATGACCGCGACCCTGCCACAGGTTTCCGTAGAACACCACGCGCGACTGATGCTCCAGGTCGACCGCATGCCGGCGGTCGGCGACCTCATCGGCGGCACGCCGCTGGCCGAGCTCCGACCGAAGGTCGATGAGCTGTCGGCATTCCTGACCGGCCTCCTCATTCCGCACATGGACGCCGCCGAGCAGACCCTCTACCCGGAGCTCGAGCGACTGCTCCAGAACCGCCACTCGATGACCCCGATGCGCCGCGAGCACGCCGACATCCGGAAGCTGGTCGCCGACCTCGGTCGCTTCCAGAAGGAGGTCGATGACGGTCGACTCCCGACCGGTGACGCGGTGGCCCTTCGGCGGATCATCTTCCGGCTCTACGCCCTGCTCAAGGTCCACCTCGCCGAGGAGCAGCTGTACCTCGCGATCATCGAGAGGGGCGTCTCGCCCGACAGCGCGGACGCGCTGGCAGCCGCCATGGAGCATGCCGGTACGACCGAGTTCTAGCGGCAGCCGCGTTCGCCCCGGGGGTCGGCCGTCAGTCGTCGACGCGGTCGTACAGCGCGAGGAACGAGCGGCTGAGGCGTCGCCGGTCGCGCATGATCAGCGCCCAGTCGTCGACGAGCCTCCGTCCGTCGGCCGTGAGCTCGAAGGCCGGAACGGACGGCTCGCGCGGCGGTCGCCGCACGATCAGGCCCGCCTGCTCGAGGTTCGTGAGCGCACCGACCAGACTGTCCTGGTCGATCGGGCCGTGACTGACCTGCAGCTCTGCCAGGCGCACCGCCACCTCGTCGATCGTGTTCAGGCCGCGCTCGAGGAGCAGGAGCGCGAATGCCGCGATCAGGTGATGGGTGTCGTCGTGCGGCCGGGCATCGCTGTGTTCGTGAGCGGGCCGGTCGACGCGTTCATCGGTCATGAGCCAACTGTCGCCACGCCGGCGGACCGGTTCAAGGGCCGAACGACCACGACGGACGTGCGTCTCGTCGGTCGCCCTGAGCGTCCTCGCCCGATGCCGAGGCGACTGGCTATCCTTCACAAGCACATGGATGCATCAAGCGAATACGGACGAGCGGAACGCGATCCATCCGGGGATCCCGACGCCCTCGCGTCGGATCGGGATGCGGCGGGCGTACCGGTCCATCGGGGCTGGGCTCCGCTGGGCGGGCGACACCGCTGGATGGAACCGTTCGTGCTCGTCCTCCTGGCCGGCGGGGGCGCCCACGGCTACGCGCTGACTGCCCAGCTCGAGGAGATGGGGATCACCGGCGGGCCCGTCGACATCGGCCAGGTCTACCGGACGCTGCGAGAGCTCGAGGCGGCCGGACAGGTCACCTCGTCGTGGTCGATGGAGCCCGTCGGGCCGCAGCGACGGGACTACGAGCTGACGGACGCGGGTTACGCGGCGATCGACGCCTGGGCGGCCGTGATGAAGGAGCGGGCGCGGCTCGTCGGCGAGTTCAACGCGCGCTACCTCGAATTGGTCGCCGCCCCCCGCAACAGGCGCTGATCAGGCCACGACCCGCGGCACGACCCGCGGTCTGGCCGGCCGGAGCCGGGCAGCGCGGGCTACAGCGGCTCGGCGCTCGCGTGATCGATGCCCAGCGCGAGCCGGTCCTTCTCCTCGGCCGACAGGTTGTGGTCGAGGACGCCGAGGTAGAGCTCCTCCTCCGCGAGGTGCACCTTGAGCATCGCGAACAGGCGATAGAGGACGCGTCGCAGACCGATCTCGTCGGCCGCCGTCAGGCTTCCCGGCGGCCACGGATCGCCGTATTGGCAGAGCGACCTGACCAGCGCACGGAGCCGCTCGTGCTCGAGGCGCATCGGCTCCATCGAGTGGCGTCCGTCCATGACCTCCTCGAGCCGGCCATACAGCGTCGTCTCGATCGCTTCCATGTGCGGCACGAGCTGGCCGACGATGAAGCTGCACTCCGTCTCGAAGCTCGTCGCGAACGCCTCGGGGGTGACGGTGCCGATCATCTCCGCGAGCTCGGGCAGCCGGTCGACGTGCGGGCGGATCTTCGCGTGGTGTTCGTGAGACGTATCCGGCAGGGAACGCACGGCTGACCTTCGAGCAGCGTCAGTGCCTCACGTTGGTCGCGAGGCGACTCCGTGGCGCAGCGTGCCGCCCGTCGCGAACGGGGAACAGGGCCGTCCAGCCCATTCATGGGTGCGCCTGCGCAGGTCCTCCTTCCCGCCGGCGCGGTAAACGGCGAGCCGGGCGTCCCGAGGCAGGGCGTCCGGAACGCCGTCGTGCCGGCTAGGGTGAGCAGGTCGCCGGATCGCGCGGCTCGACGCGGTAGATGCTCCGGGTGGTCGCCGCGCTCGGTCCGCCGATCGCGACCCGGACGTCACCGACGTCGGTCAGCTGGTAGTCGACGAGCAGCGGGCGGAAGTCCTGCGGATCGAGCCGCAGGACGAACACCGGGCGCGAGCAGATGAGCGAGGCGATCCTGGCCTCCCGCGTCCCCCAGCCTTCGTAGACGATGTTCGTGTCGTCGACGATGAGCACGTCCGGCCGACGGCCCTCGACGTACTCGC
The DNA here is from genome assembly GCA_963813705.1 of uncultured Chloroflexia bacterium. Taxonomy (GTDB): domain Bacteria; phylum Chloroflexota; class Limnocylindria; order Limnocylindrales; family CSP1-4; genus Chersky-267. The sequence goes on along the minus strand of CAWFAH010000010.1, from coordinate 567,238 downwards.
CATGCCACAGCGGGGTCGACGCGTCCCAGTAGGACAGGATCGCGGCGTTGGGCGGCAGGATCGAGAACACCGCGTCGACGTAGTCGTCGCCGGAGTGATCGGCGCTCCGGTCCGCGAGCGGCAGGTTCGTCCAGCCGAGGACGACGGCGAAGCCGAGCGCGAGGAGTCCGGCCGCAAGCCCCGTCCACCCCGTCGCGCGACCCTTCGCGCCGGTGAGGCGACGGACGCCCGCGCTGGCGACGACCGCGATCCACTCGAGGGCGACCGTGCTGCCGATCCCCAGGACCAGCCACGGCACGAGCAGGTAGTGCTCGAGCCGCAGGTAGCTCGCCCAGACGTAGGCGCCGCTGACGAGGATCGCGACGCACAGCAGCCCGAATGCCGTTCGCCGCACGAGCAGCGCCGCGATGCCGACCAGGCCGAGGACCGGGAAGACGGCGGTCGCCCGGCTGATCGCGAGGTCGCGCAGCGCCGGCAGCGCCGCGACGAGGTCCCCGAAGCCCTTGCCCGACAGGAAGTCGAACTGGTCGCGGAACTGGCGGCCGCTGACGAGCCACCACACGCTGTCGAGCGTTGTCGGGTGGTTGTAGGGGAGCGGCGGCGAGCCGCTCGCCGCGAGCGGGATGTAGACGTAGACGGCGAGCCCCGCGATGAGCGCGCCGAGCGCCGGCAGGACGATCCACGGACGAGCCAGCAGCTCGCGCCGCCCCACCCACAGGACGAACAGGCCGATGAACGGCGCGACGAACAGCGTGAGCAGGTGGTTCCCGAGCGCCAGACCGACGAGCAGCCCGCCGATCACGAGGTCGACCGCTCGCCGGCGATCCTCCCAGACCACCGCGCGATGAAGCAGCAGCGCGCAGAACAGGAGGTGGAGAGGGTTGACCTCGGCGACCGTGGCCGCGGCCCAGACGGTCCCGACGAACCCGAGCGCCAGCGCGCCGGCGATCGCCAGCAGCGGCCGCACGCCGAGCCGGCCGGCGATCGCGCCGACCGTGGCGAGCGCGGCGGCGACGAAGACCGCCGACAGCAGGTTGAGGCGGAACGCGACGCTGCCGATCGGAACGAGCTGGGCGAGCCAGCCGAGAAGGACGTACGTCGGGTAGCCCGTCGGATGGGCGACCCCGAGCACGTGCGACACGGTCTGCATCTCGCCCCAGTCGCCGAAGGCGATCCCGGGCAGGAGCGTGCGCACGTAGACGACCATCGCCGTGCCGAAGATGACCGCCGGGGCGAGGCGGCCGAGGCGTTCGTCGGACGGCATCTGGGCATGGTAGCCGGGCGTCCCGATCGCCGATCGCCGCACGGCGTGCCATAGTGGACCGGGGCCGCCCCCGGACGAAGCTGGACGCCCCGTCGAGCAGGAGGACGAGCCATGCGACGAGTGCTCGGGCTGCTGGCCCTGCTGTCGCTCCTCGGGCTGGCGATCCCGCCGCTGTTCGCCGTACGCGAGAAGCAACGCCGCGAACAGAACGGCGTCGAGCCGTTCGACGAGTCGGCTGACGAGATCGATATCGCGGCGATCTTCGACAATTTCGAGGTGGACAGCGTGGCGCCGGCGTTCCGCGGCGGCGACGTGCTCACGTGGTACGGCGGCGGCACGCTCGACCTGCGTCGGGCGACCCTCGATCCGGCCGGGGCCGAGCTCCGGATGCGCGCCATCTTCGGCGGGCTCCAGCTCGTGGTCCCCGAGGCGTGGCCGGTCGAGTTCAGCGCGCGGTCGATCTTCGGCGGGATCGCCGACACTCGCGACCCGAGCCGCGAGGACCCGACGCTGCCGACGCTCACGGTCGACGCGCAGGCGATCTTCGGCGGCGGGGCGATCGTCTCCCGCCCGGCCGACGAGCTCGGCGCGGTCCTGGCCGGCGGCTGACGCGGCGACCCGGCCGGGTCACGGGCTGGTGCGTCCACGCCCCGGCCGGATGGGACTCTGGTACGGGGCATCGGGGCACCGGATAGGCCAGTCGGCGCCTTGACACCCCCCGTACCCGAGACGACGATCACATCACCGATAGGCCCACGGGCGTGTCGGTCGGGTCGTCACACACCCGGGGGTCGCATCGCCCCATGCCCCTCGTTGGAGGGGACGCCGGGCGGAAAGGAGGTGCACAAAGCGTCATGCGCGCGGTCCGTCAGCTCGTCGTCGAAGGACGACGCCAGTGGCGGTCGACCGAGCGTGGTCAGGGACTCGTCGAGTACGGACTCATCCTGGTTCTCATCGCCATCGTCGCGATCCTTTCCCTGGCCTTCCTCGGCGGCACGCTCTCGTCCATGATCAGCAACGTCGGCAACTCGGTCTGAGCTCACCGCCATCCGGTGAACCGTTCCGACGCCCTCGCCCGGTCCCAGCGGACCGATCGCGAGGGCGTCGACGATTCCAGGGTCGTCCGCACGGGGTCTGGATGGGTCTGGTACCCCCGGATGGGACCAACGTACGGCTTGGCGCTCGACCGGCCGCACCCCTACGCTCCCCCCAGCAGCCAGCCGGAGTCCACCCGTCGTCTCCGGACGGGCACGGATCCGGCTGAAGACGCACAGACGAGGCTGAACGACCAATGGCATCCATGGCCATCAACGAACTCGGGCCGATGCTCACCGCGAGCGAGGTCGCCGACATGCTCCACCTTCACGTGAACACCGTGAAGCGACTGGGCGACCGCGGCGAGCTCCCGTTCTATCGCGTCTGCAAGCGGGGCGATCGCCGCTTCCGCTACGAGGACGTGATGAACTTCCTGGCGCGCAACCGCTAGAGCCCGCCGCTCGCGCCGCCACGGCCGCGCGAGCCCTCAGCCCCGCGTCTTCCCTGGGCGCCCGCCGGCCGGCGGGCGCTCGTTGCTGTCCGGCCTAGGTCGTGCCCAGGGCGCCCCAGAAGATCGCCAGCGCTTCGTCGATCTCGGCTGCCGACACGTCGATCGGCGGGATCCAGCGGATCACCTGGTGGGCCGGCCCGCACGACAGGACGAGGAGGCCGTCGTCGGCGCAGCGGGCGAGCACGGCCTCGGCCGTCGCGCCGTCCGGCCGGCGGGTCGATCGATCGGCCACGAACTCGACGCCGACCATGAGCCCGGGGCCACGGACGTCGCCGATCCGGGTGTCCTCGGCCGCGAACCGCGCCAGACCCGCCTGGAGCTGCTCGCCGCGCACCGCCGCGTTGGCCACGAGGCCCTCCCGCTCGATCGTCTCGAGGACGGCGATCCCGGCGGCACAGGCGACCGGGTTGCCACCGTAGGTCGAGCCGTGGGCGCTCTTGCCCCAGCGCTCCTGGAGCTCGCGCCGGGTGGCCAGCGCGGACAGCGGCAGCCCGTTCGCGATCGCCTTGGCGATGCACACGGCGTCGGGAACGATTCCGGCGTACTCGAACGCCCACATCCGGCCCGTCCGTCCGTAGCCGGTCTGGATCTCGTCGGCCACGAGCAGGATCCCGTGCTCGTCGCAGAACGCGCGGAGCTCGCGCAGGAAGGGCAGGGGAGCGGGGTAGTACCCGCCCTCACCCTGGATCGGCTCGATGAAGATCGCCGCGACGCTCTCGGCGGGCACGACCGAGCTCGTGAGGCGCTCGAGCGCGTCCATGCACGACCGGGTGGCCAGCGCCTCGTCGCCCCCGAAGTCGCGATAGACGGCCGGGAACGGGGTGAGGTAGACGGACGGCAGGAGCGGCTCGTAGCCCGCCCGGTAGTTCAGGCTCGAGCTGGTGATCGACGCGGCGCCCAGCGTCCGCCCGTGGAACGCGCCCTGGAAGGCGATGATCGCCGGCCGGCCGGTGACCCGGCGGGCCAGCTTGAGCGCCGCCTCGACCGCCTCCGATCCGGAGTTGAGGAAGAAGATCGTGTCGATCGGCGGCGGCAGGGTCGCGGCGAGCATCCGGGCCAGGATCTTCACCGGCTCGCTGTAGCCCATCGCCCCGGTCGGGCCGATCAGCCGGTCGGCCTGGGCATGGATCGCCGCGGTCACGGCCGGATGATGGTGCCCGAGGCCCGTGACCGCGATCCCGTTGGCGAAGTCGAGGTAGGCGTTGCCAGCCGTGTCGTACAGGCGGTGGCCCTCGCCGTGGCTCCAGCTCCGCTCGAAGTAGCGTCCGAGGACCGGGGACAGGTGCGGCGACTCGTGCGACGGGGCGGCGACGTCCAGGATCTCGACTTCTTCCATGGCGGGTCCTCGGCGGTTCGGCGGAGCGGGGCGAGCGGATCGCGCGCCGGTACGGGGCGGCTCGCCGCCCGAGTATAGGTGGGCCGTCCGGGCCCGGGCTCGTGCCGGTCGGCCGTCCGCCGGGAGGCCATTCGGGAGGGGTGCGCCGGTCGGCCGGGCGCGTCCGCTGCCGTCGGGCCGGGTCGGCGGCCCTAGAATGGGCCGACCGCCCGCCGATCGCGACCCACCGCCACGAGGGCCCCACCGCCCGTGATCGACTTCACGCTGACCGACGAGAACCGGCTCGTCCAGCAGGCAGCCCGCGCCTTCGTCGAGGCCGAGATCCTGCCTCACATCCGCGGCTGGGACGAACGGGGCGAGGTCCATCGCGAGGTGTTCGAGCAGATGGGCGCGCTCGGGTTCCTCGGGGCGCCGATTCCCGAGGCCTACGGTGGGTCGGGGATGGACTACATCAGCTTCGCCCTCCTGTGCGAGGAGCTCGAGCGGGCGGACACCGCGTTCCGGGTGGTCCAGAGCGTGCACGTCGGGCTCAACTCGCTGACGCTCCTCCAGTGGGGATCGGAGGAGCAGCGCCAGAAGTACCTCGTGCCGCAGGCTCGCGGCGAGAAGCTCGCCACGTTCGGGCTGACCGAGCCCGGCGTTGGGACCGACGCCGGCGCCCTGCAGACGACCGCCCGCCGGGACGGCGACCGCTACCTGCTCAACGGCCAGAAGATCTGGATCAGCCTGGCCGACCTCGCCGACCACTTCCTCGTCTTCGCCACCGTCGACCGGGCGAAGAAGCACCGTGGGGTGACCGCCTTCATCGTCGAGCGCGGGTTCCCCGGCCTGACCACCGGCACGCTCCACGGCAAGCTCGGCATCCGGGCCGGCAACACCGGCCTGATCAACCTCGACGACTGCGCCGTCCCGGTCGAGAACCGCGTCGGCGAGGAGGGCGAGGGCTTCCTGATCGCGATGAGCGCGATCGACCAGGGTCGCTACACGGTCGCCGCCGGTGCGGTCGGCCTGGCCCAGGCCTGCCTCGACGCGAGCGTCCGCTACGCCCACGAGCGCCAGACGTTCGGCGAGGAGATCGGCCGCCACCAGCTCGTCAAGCAGATGATCGCGACCATGGCCCGCGGGACCGAGATCGGCCGGCTCCTCGTCTGGCGCGCCGGCTGGCTCAAGAACCAGGGGCTGCGCACGACCCGCGAGACGAGCGTCGCGAAGTGGCACGCCACCGACCACTCCGTCCAGGCCGCGCTCGACGCCATCCAGATCCACGGCGCGAACGGCTACAGCAACGAGTTCCCGGTCGAGCGCTACCTGCGCAATGCGAAGGCCGCGGTGATCTACGAGGGGACGAGCCAGCTCCACACGCTCATCCAGGCCGACTATGCCCTCGGCTACCGCGAGGACCGGCCGCTCCGCTGCGAGCCGTGGCCGGCGCAGGGCTGGGAGCGCGGCACCGTTCCGCGGTGAGCGAACCGTCGAGCGACCACCCGGCAACGGCATCCGGCGCGGCCGAGGACGAGCCGTCGCCGATCCCGTCGGGCTGGCGCGCCGGCGAGGTCGCCACCCTGGTGGCGCTGGCCGAGGCGTTCGTCCCGGGTGACGGCCCACGCCGAGCCGGGCTCGCGGCGGCCGGACTCGGACTGGCGCTCGACCCGAGCCAGGTGCGACAGCTCCGTCTCGCCCTTCGGCTGGTCGAGTCTCCGGTCGCCAACCTGCTCCTCACTGGCCGCCCGGCCCGCTTCAGCCGCCTGGACCCGCCGGCCCGCGAGCGCTACCTCCTCCGCTGGGGACGATCCCGGATCGCCCTGCGGAGGTCGGCCTACCAGGCGTTCCGCCGGCTGCTCAGCTTCCTCGCCTACGCGATCCCCGACGCGCCGGGTCACCCGAACCCGAACCTCGCCGCGATCGGCTACGTCGCCGAGGATCCCGGTCTGACCGCGGAGCCCACGACCGTGCGGCCGACTGACCTCCCGGCCGCTGACCCGGCGGCCCCGGTCGTCCTCGAGGCGGATGTGGTGGTCGTGGGCTCGGGGGCGAGCGGCGGCGTCGTCGCCCGGGCCCTCGCCGAGGCCGGTCGCTCGGTCGTCATCCTCGAGGCCGGCCCATTCGTCCCCGAGCCGGAGATGCCGCGCGCCGAGCTCGACGCGTTCGACCGCCTGTACCTGGATCACGGCCTGACCGCCACCGCCGACGGCGCGGTGTCGATCCTGGCCGGGGGTGCGGTCGGCGGCGGGACGACGATCAACTGGATGACCTCGATCGCGGCGCCCGACCGGGTCCGGTCCGGCTGGGCGCGGGCGCACGGGATCGACGGGTTCGACGGAGCCGAGGGCGACGCGGACTTCGCGGCGCTGGCCGCCGAGCTGTCGGTGACCGAATTGGTCGACCCGCCGCCGAAGGACGCCGCACTCCTGCGCGGAGCACGGGCCCTCGGGCTCGAGGCGGGGTTGACGCGGCGGAACGCCGTCGACTGCCGGGCGTGTGGGTCCTGCCCGTTCGGCTGCCGGGCGGGCGCGAAGCAGTCCGGGCTGCGAGCCCACCTCGCCGCGGCGTGTGGCGCCGGCGCTCGCCTCGTCGCCGATGCGCGGGTCGAGCGGGTACTGATCGAAGCCGGGCGGATAGCGGGCGTCGCGGCGACGGTCGGCTGGGAGCCGCGCTCGGAGCGGGCACGAGCGATGGGCGTCCCACCGATCGAGCGACGCGCCGTCGAGGTTCGGGCGCGACAGGTCGTCCTTGCGGCAGGCGCGACCCGGACGCCGCTGATCCTCGAACGGTCGGGGATCGACCATCGCGCCCTCGGGCGTTTCCTGCTGCTCCAGCCGGTGTCGGTCGTGGCCGGGATCTTCCCCGAGCCGATCGAGATGTGGAAGGGGCCGCTGCAGGGCGCGCGCTCCCTGGCGTTCGTCGACGGCGTCCGCGGGCGGAACGGGTATGCCATCGAGTCGGCGCCGGGGCACCCCGGCCTGATCGGCCTCGCGCTGCCGTGGGACGGCCGGGACGCCTACGCCGCGCTGATGGCGCGGGTGGGTCACCTCGCCCCGTTCATCGCGATCACGCGCGACGGCGGCACCGGTCGAGTCCGCGCGACGAAGGCGGGCGGCGTGCGGATCGACTACCGGCTCGACGGGGTCGGGCGGACGACGCTCCGTCACGGCCTCGTGACGATGGCCCGGATCGCCCGGGCGGCCGGTGCGACCGAGCTCATCGCCTGCGGCACGCCCGGGGCGCGCTACGTCGAGCCGGCGACCGGGTCGAGCGGCGGCCGCCGCGGAGCGCCCCCCGGTGGCGCGAGCCCCGGGTTCGAGGCGTACCTGCGGCGACTCGCGCGGTTCGACTTCGGACCGAACCGCGGCTCGGTCTTCAGCGCCCACCAGATGGGAACGGCGCGGTTCGGGGCCGACCCGCGGACCCATCCGTGCGATCCGGGCGGCCGGGTCCGCGGCGGATCGGGCGGCAATCGCGACGCGGTGATCGGCGGTCTCTACGTGGCCGACACGTCGCTGTTCCCGACCGGGCTGGGCGTCAACCCGATGCTGACCACGATGGCGCTCGCCCGGCGCGTCAGCCGGACCGTCCTCGCCGAGGCCTGACGGCCGGCGGCGGCCCGGATCCGGCTCAGTCGGGCATGCCCGGTCGGGCGAGACGCGTTGCGCTCGCCTCCGGCGCGACCTCGCCGAGCCCGCCGTTCGGGGCGGCCCCGGGTGCGACCCCGGCCAGCGCGCCCGTCGGGTCGGCGCCCAGCGCGACCTCGGCCGGTCCGGCCTCGGCGGCTGCGGCTCCGCCGAGCCGCGATCGCGCGGTGACGATGAGGGCGACGGCGAAGACGATGACGGCGCCGGCGACGACCGTGCGCGGCTCGATCGGCTCGCCGAGCAGGATCCCGGCCAGGACGAAGGCGACGACCGGGTTGACGTAGGCGTAGGTGGCGATCTTGGGCAGCGGCGCGACCCGCAGCAGCCAGACGTACGTCGTGAACCCGACCAGGCTGCCGACGGTGGTCAGGTAGAGCAGCCCGATCCACGATCGCGTGGACACGGCGGCCAGGTCGAACGTCCGCAGCTCGCCCACCAGCACCGCGCCGACGAGCAGCAGCGCGCCGCCGCAGATCATCTGCAGCCCGGTGGCGGTGAGCGGGCGCCGGGGCAGGACGGCGCGGTGCGAGGAGTACAGCGACCCGGAGCCCCAGCACAGCGGCGAGAGCAGGAGGGCGAGGATCCCCAGGGTATCGAAGGCGAGCCCGCCGCCGGTCCCGAACGGCCCCACGAGGACGATCACGCCGGCGAGCCCGACGACGATGCCGACGACGGCGACCCGCGGCAGCCGCTCGCCGAAGAAGACGCGCCCGAGCACGGCGACCCAGACGGGCAGGAGGGCGACGAGGATGGCCGCGATCCCGGCCGGCACGGTCTTCTCGCCGAGGGCGACCATGCCCATCCCGCCGAACAGGAGCGCGCCCCCGACGATCGCCGAGTCGCGCCACTCGCGACGGCTCGGCAGGCGTGGGCGGTCGGCCTCGGCGACGCTCGGATCGCTCCGCAGCCGGACGGCCTGGCCGGCTTCCCAGGCGAGGATGATCGTCCCGGCGGTGAGGAAGCGCGCCGCCGCCATCAGGAAGGGCGGGATCGTCTCGACGCCCAGCCGGATCCCGATGTAGGTCGAACCCCACACGAAGTAGAGCGTGAGCAGCCCGGCCCAGATCGCGAGCGGGCTCGCCGCCGCGTGCCGGCTCATCGGGACGTTTGGCTGAGTCGACTGGTCCAAGTCCGCAGCATACCGCCGCTGCGCGCGTCCTGCTCGCGGGGATCGCGACCGGTCCCGATCCGGCCGCTCACCGGTCGGGCGGCTCTCGCGGGGTCAGGTGGCTCGCCGGGTCAGGCGGCCCCGACCGCGACCGGCCGGCACAGGCGGCACGCCCGGTAGCCGGCCCGTTCTCCGTCCGCCGTCGAATGGAACGCCACCCGGTGACGGTCGGTCACCCGCCGCGCCGCGTGGCACGACGGCAGGCAGTAGATCCTGGTGGTGTCGGAGCCGATGTAGCGGATCCCCGCCCGGGCGAGCCCTTCGAGCTCGTCGGGGTCGAGCCCCTCGGCGGCGAGGATCGTCCGCTTGTTGCCCGGCCCGCCGAGCGAGTAGTTGCCGATCAGCCCGTCGCTCCGGACGACCCGGTGGCACGGCACGATGAGCGGCACCGGGTTGTGGCCAAGCGCGGTTCCGACGGCCCGGACGGCCTTCGGCCGGCCGATCTCGGCGGCGATCCAGCCGTATGGGCGGACCTCGCCGCGCGGGATCTCGAGCGCCTTCGTCCAGACGTCGCGCTCGAACGGCGTGCGGCCGCGCAGGTCGAGGGCGATCCGGGCCCGGCGATCGCCGGCCAGGCGACGATCGATCGCAACCCCGAGCCGTGCCGGGAGCGCGGCCACCCGGTGGGCCGGCCGGCGGTAGCGGGCGACATGGCGCGCCTCGAAGGTCGGGCCGTCGGCGGCCTCCTCGACTGCCACCACCCCCAGGCCGTTGAACGCGACGAACAGCGGGCCGATCGGCGAGTCGATCGCGGCGTAGGCGTCGGCCAGCCCGACCGAGATCAGCGTCCGCGGCAGGAGCGTGGCGGGGGCAGCCGTCCGGAGCTCGCCGAGGTGGCCGGCCAGGACGTCGTCGGTGGGGCTGGCATACGGGGCGGTCATCGGTGGGTCTCCTGGAGGATGGGTCGAGGGTGGGCGGTCGGGCCGCTCGGCCGAGCGGACGTCGCGGCGGGGTCGTGGCCGGCATCGGGCGACGGCTCGGCCAGGAGCATCTCGCGGAGCCGGGCCAACCCGCGATGCACCTGCGCCTTGACCGTCCCCTCGGGTCGGTCGAGGGCGAGCGCGATCTCGTCGTAGCCGAGCCCGTCGACGTGGCGCAGCACGACCGGGCCGCGGTAGCGCTCGGGGAGGGCGAGGAGGCGGCTCGCCCACGCCCCGGTCGACTCGCGGGCCTCGAGCCGGGCCGCCGGCGTCTCGCCGGGTGCGGCGGTGGGATGGTCGAGCTCGTCGAGGAAGGTCAGCGACGACCGCCCGCTCGTCGTGCCGCGCCGCCGAACCCGGGTCCGCGCGACGTTGACCACGATCGTGGCCAGCCAGGCGTCGAGCCGGAGGGCGAGGATCCGCGGGGCATCCCACCCGCCGAGCGCGCGGTACGCCCGGACGAACGCGTCCTGGGCCGCGTCCTCGGCGTCGGCCGGGACGCCGAGGATCCGGAGGGCGATCGAGTAGACCCGGTCCTGCCGGGCACGGACGAGGGCCTCGAACCCGATGTCGAGGTCGTCGGCGAGGGCGGCGAGGATCGTCGGTTCGTCCATCGTTCGTTCATAACACCGGGCGGCGGGATCCGGTTGCATTCTGCCGGGGCCGGCTGCGATGAGGGGCGGGTCCGGCGATCGCGCGGCGGCGAACCGCCGCTCAGGCCGCCGGAACGACCCGGAGGGGAACGACCTGCCCGGCCGGACCGACCGCCTCGACCTCGCCGGTCGGCTGGACGAGGAAGATCCAGACGTCCCACGCCACGTGGCTCACGATGAGCGCGCCGAGCGGCACCCGGGCGGCGTAGAGCACGCACCAGTGGGCGCCGGCCGTGGCGGCCGCGCCGAGCAGGGTGAAGTTGCCGCTCGTGACGTGGACGCCGCCGTAGGCCGCGGCGGCGAGGGCGGCCCCCGGCCATCGTCCGTAGCGGCGCATGAGCGCCTCCTGGACGAGACCGCGCCAGAACACCTCCTCGGCCGGCCCGATCACCAGGGCCAGCCGGGCCGCGATCTCGGGCCGCGGCCGGAGGCGCCGGAGCGCGTAGATGTCGCGGATGTCCGCGTCGCCGCCGGGGACGTAGCGTCGCGCGAAGCGATCGCCGGCCGCGAACGTGAGGTACAGCCCGAGCGCGGACAGGAGCCCGGCCACGATCCGCCACGGCCCGATCCCGACCCGTCGCGCCGGTCGGCTCGTCAGCAGGGCCCAGCTTCCGAGCCCGACCCCGGTCAGCGTCATCCGGGACCAGAACCGGTCGCGCGGGCCGCGGAACACGGCCGTGAAGGCGGTCGCCGCCCCGGCCAGCCCGAGGACGAGCGGGAGACGCCCCGGCCGATCGTCCCCGCCCGCGCGGCCGGGCGGTCCGGGTCGTGGGTCAGCCATGGCCAACGCCCGACAGGAGGATCCCGGCCACGAGCATGCCGCCGAACGCGAAGTGGAGCTGGGCGGTGCGCAGGTCGATCATCGCGATCGCCCGGGCCTGGCCGCTCGCGCCAAGCTCGGCGGCGCGGATGACCCGGACGAGGTAGGGCAGCGACGCGATCGCGATCATCGTGGTCGCCGGGAGCAGGCCGAAGGCCACGGCCAGGCCGAGGCTGATGTAGGCGGCCAGCACGAGCCCGACGTACGAGTAGTGGGCCCACTCCTTGCCGAGCCGGGCCGACAGGGTCACGATCCCGGCCCGCGTGTCCTCGCTGATATCGCGCCACTCGTTGCCGTGGAGGATGGCGGCGACGAGGCAGCCGACCGGGATCGACACGATGAGCGCCGTCACGGACCAGGCCCCGCTGATCGCGAAGTACGAGCCGACGACCATGAGCGGGCCCATCAGCACGAAGACGAGCGGCACGCCGAGGGCGTGGAACTTGTACTGGAACGGCGGCGCCGTGTAGAAGTAGCCGCCCGCGAGCCCGACCAGGCCGAGCACGACGATCGCCGGTCCGCGCAGGGCCACCAGGTACAGCCCGATCAGGACGGCCAGCCCGAACGCGGTCAGCGCGACGGCGTACGCCTGGCGCTCGGTCAGCCGGCCCTTGACGATGGCGTGGCTGGCCCGTGGGCTGGTGATCGTGTCGATCCCCTGGCGGACGTCGTAGATCTCGTTGACGATGTTCGTCCCGCTGTGGAGGAGCATCCCTCCGGCGAGCGCGGCGAGGAACGGCAGCCAGGCGAACACGCCGTCGACGGCGGCCAGTGCGGCACCGGCCAGGACGGGGATGACCGAGGCGGTGTAGGCGAACGGGCGGAGGACCTCCCAGATCGCGCCGGCCCGGCGACGGACGCGCGATCGCGCCCCGAGCCGGCGATCGTCGGCCAGGCCGACCCCGCTCGCGACGGCCACCTCGTCGGCCGGCCCGCCGGCTACCGCCGCGGGCTCGCCGGCCGGTCGCTCGATCGCCCGGCTGCCGGCCGGCTCGGGCAGCCCGGCGTAGATCGCCGCTGCCGCGATCAGCTCGTCGATCTGGCGGTCCTCCTGGAGGACCGGCTGGAGGAGCGGCAGCCCGAGGCCGGCCTCGGCATGGAAGGCCATCGCCCGCCCGGCGACGTCTTCACGGGTGCCGCACAGCATGAACGCGTCGAGGAGCTCGTCGGGGATGAGGTTGCCGGCCGTGGTGTAGTCCTCGGCCCGCCAGGCGGCGGCGATCCGATCGCGGAGCTCCGGGTCGAACCCCGCCCGGCGGAGCGACACGTCGGACAGGACGGACATCATGTAGATCACGAACGGTTCGCGTTTCGCCCGGTTGAGCGCCTCGCGGCGGGTCTCGTCGACGAGGCTGAGCAGGTAGCCGGCGGTCTCGAGCGAGGCCGGGTCCCGGCCCGCCTCGACGGCGGCGGCCCGGAGTCGCTCGAGGATGCCGCGCAGCGAGGGGACCGATTCGGCCGGGCGGGCGAGGTAGCCATCGGCCTTCCGGCCGGCCAGCGCGACGAACTCGCGGCGGTAGGCCGCCACGACCAGCGGGATCCGATGTGTCGGGGGGAACATCGGCTGGATCGGGGGCAGCCCCGGCGTCGCCGACGGGAGCCGCTCGCCGGCCCACAGGGCGCGGAGCTGGTCGATGGTCTCGGACACCCGTTCCACGGCGGCGTCGGGCTCGTACGGGATGCCCATCTGCTTGAGCCGCAGCGGCAGGCCCGTGCCGAGGCCCATCACGATCCGGCCGGGCAGGATCTCGTCGAGCGCCGAGCCGGTCATCGCCAGGACGACCGGGTGACGCGTGAACGGGTTGACCGCTCCGAGCGCGACCCTGAAGCCGGCGTCGTCGTCGTCGCCGTCCGCGGCCAGGGCGCCGGCGACCGCGCTGCCGAAGCTGACGGCATCGCGCTCGTAGTAGGAGTCGTGGATCCAGATCGAGTCGAGACCGCCATCGCGGGCCTCGCGCGCCCAGCGAACGACGTCGTCCACGTCGCCCCTCGCGGCCAGGCCGAGACCGATGGGGCGGGGGAGGGTGCGCATCGGCGGCGGCTCCTGGGGTTCGAGGCTGGATCGGGCGCATCGTACACCGATCGGGTCTCACTTGCTACTCGCCGGGAGCAGGTTGGAAACGGCATGCGTCTGCAACTGGACCGGCCGGACCGCCGTGCGACAATCCGGCGATGGCGATCGACGACCGGTTCGACGAGCTGGCCGGCAGCCTCGGCGGGTTCTACACGACGTGGGCCGCGTACCTCGGCATCGAGCTGGGCCTGTTCGCCCGGATCCGTGATGCCGGTCCGGCCGGGATCCGGCCCGACGAGCTGGCGGTCGCCAGCCAGTGCCTGGTCGACCCGGTCGAGGTCTGGGTGCGGCTCGCCGATGCCGTCGAGCTCATCGTGTTCGACGGCCAGCGGGCCCACGCGATCGACGCGGTGATGACCATCCTCCTCGACGACGAGCGGCCCGAGTACCTCGGTGGCCAGTTCGTGTCGACGGTCGTCAGCAGCCTCGACTACGACCGGATGACCGAGTTCTTCCGCGCCGGCCGGACCGTGCCCGAGCGGCCGCCCCGCTTCCATCGGGCGATCGAGGCCGTCACGGCCCAGGACATCGCCGTGTTCTTCCAGGAGGGCCTCGCGGCGCTGCCCGACCTGGCCGCGGACCTGGCGACGGGCGGGCGGGCCCTCGACGTCGCCTGCGGCGGCGGGCGCTGGCTGATCGCGCTCGCGCGGCGCTTCCCGGAGATGACCCTGACCGGCGTCGAGTTCGAGCCGGACTCGGTCGGCCGGGCGATGCGGCGGGTCGCCGAGGCCGGGCTCGGCGAGCGGATCTCCATCGACAGCCGCGATCCGGCCAACCTGCCGTACGGACCCGTCTTCGACCTCGTCTACTTCCAGGACGCGCTGCACGAGCTGCCCGACCCGGTGGGGTCCCTGCGCTCGGCCTGGGCGACGGTCAAGCCGGGTGGCCGCCTCGTCGTCCTCGACTGGTGCCTGCCGACGACGATCGAGGAGTCACGCTCGCTCCACGGCGCGGTCCTGTGGGGGATCCAGCTCGACGAGCTGTACCAGGGCAGCCGGATGTGGGACCTCGAGGGCTATCTCGCCCTGTTCGGGTTCGCCTCGATCCGGCCCCCGACGGTGGTCGACCTGCCGTCGGGGGCGACGCTGTTCGCGGTGACCCGGCCGTCCTGAGCGGATCGGGGCCGGATCGGGTCCGGTCGTCCCGTCCGGTCGTCGCGGACGAGTCGCCGGTCGAGGGGCTACTGGGTGACGGTGATGGTGCCCTTCATCGACGGGTGGATCTTGCAGTGGTAGGTGAACGTGCCAGCAGCGTCGAAGGCGTGGCTGAACGTCGCCCCGACCCCCACGTCGCCACTGTCGACCCCGCCCGTGTCGAAGGTCACGGTGTGCGTGGTGCTGTCGTTGTTCGTCCAGGTGATTGATTCGCCGACCTTGGCCGTGAGCGTGGCCGGGTTGAAGGCGAAGTCCTTGACCGACACGGCGGCGCCGGCGCCGCCGGCGGTGCTGGGGGCGGCCGACGCGGGGGCCGAGGCCGGGGCCGATGCCGGCGCGGACGCCGGTGCCGTGGTGGGAGCGCTGGTCGGGGCCGTCGTCGGCGAGGGGGTCGCTGCGCTCGACGAGCAGGCGGCGACGGCCATCGCGAGGACGACCAGCAGGGCCGCCGGTTTCAGGATCGAGCTCGTGCGGATCATGGTTCTCCTCCAGATCGTTCATTCGCGGCGGCCATTCGATGTCCGTGCGGCCACGCGCTGGGCTGCCGGAGGATACGCCGCGTGCGTCGCGCCGGATCTCGCCAGCGTCCCGGCCCGTGCCGGCGATACCCTTCGGCGATGACCGCCTCGACTGCCGCGCCCGGACCGCCATGGTATGGCGTCGACGAAGCGCTCCTGCGGCGCTTCGAGGTGCACGAGACGTGGGTCCACAGCCTGGGCGAGGCCCGCGAGGTGGTCGACCTCGGCGACGCGGTCGGCCTGTTCGACGCGCTGGACCCGGATCCGTTCTACAACCGCATCGGGGCGATCCGCTGGCCGGTCGACCCGACGGCCTTCGCCGAGCGCCTGGCCGCCGCGCTGGAGCTGTTCGAGGCGCGCCGCCGGCAACCCTACGTCTGGCTCCCGCCGGCGGGCGCCGTCTGCCCGCCGGAGCTCGCGGAGCGTCTCGCGGCGGCCGGCTTCGTCGAGGTCGGTGACGGTGCGATCGAAATGGTCCTGACCCGCGACCCGCGCGGGACGCCCGCCCGGCCGCTCCCGGACGGGGCGACCATCCGCCGTCTCGAGCCGGGTCGCGGCCGGCGGCCCGATGTCGCCGCCGCCACGGGCGTCATCGCCGAGGTCTTCGCGATCGGGGACGATCGGCGTGGGCCGCTCGAGGCCGAGATCGAGCGTGGCCTCGACGATCCGGCGATCGACGTTCGGCTCGTGACGATCGCCGGGGAGCCGGTGGCGGTCGGCCGGCGGCACGACGGCGGCGACCTGAGCTACCTGTCGGCGATCGGCGTCCGCCGGGCGTGGCAGGGGCGTGGTCTCGGCGCGATCGTCACCCGGGCGCTCGTCGAGGCGGCGCTCGACGCCGGCCGGCGCTGGGTCTACCTCGGGGTCTACGCGGACAACGTGGCGGCCCGGGCGCTCTACGAGCAGGTCGGGTTCGCCGCGCTCGGCGGGCCGGCGCTCGAGTTCCTTCGCCCGTGAGCGAGGCGGGCGACCCGCTGTCGTGGATGGCGCTGGCCCGCGAGGCGGGGCTCGACCCGGGCATGCCGGATCTCGGCGGCGTGCCGTTCCGGGTCGTCGCCGTCGGCTGGGCGACGGTCGAGACCGAGCGCCTGATCCGCGAGCTCGACGGCCGGCTCCCGGGCCTGGCGTTCGAGCCCGTCGCGCCCGACGAGCTGCTCGGGGCGAACGCCCGGATCGCCCGGTGGACGGACGGCACGCCCGATCTGATCGTGCTCGAACCGGCAAGGGAGGGCCTGCTGGCGGCCCTCCTGGCCCGTCGCGACGAGGGCCCGGCGGCGCTCTACCTCGGCCCCGGCGACGGCCGGCCGGCGACCGCGGCGGCAGCACGGCTGCGCCGGGCGGGGATCGCGACGCGTGCCGGCGACGGGCCGCTCGGACCGGCGCTGCTCGTCACCGGCCGGTCCCCGCGATCGCCGCAGCTGCTGCTCGTCGGGGTACCATCCGAGCCATGATCGAGCAGGGACCCGTCACCCTTCGCCCGGTGTCGGCCACCGACGCCGAACGGATCGCGGCGCTGTTCACCGAGGAGGGCTATCCGGCCGCCGCGTCCACGATCGCGGATCGGATCGAGCGGTTCACGGCGGCCGAGGGTCAGGTGATCGTGGCCGAGGATGCCGGCGAGATCCTCGGCTTCGTCGCCGTCCACGTCATGCCCCGCTTCGAGCACGACGACACGATCGCCCGCGTGCTGGCCCTCGTCGTCGACGCCGGCGCCCGCGGCCGCGGGGTCGGGCACGACCTGATGAAGGCGGCCGACGCGATCGCCCGCGATGCCGGGGCCGCGTTCATCGAGGTGACCGCGGCGCACCATCGCCCCGAGGCCCGCCACCTCTACGAGGCGATCGGCTACGACGCGACCGTCACCGCGTATCTCCGGAAGCGGCTCTGACCGATCCCGCGGCCGCGGCCACGTTCCCGCACCTCCGGCTCCGGACGGCGGCGCCGGGGCTGCTGGCCCTCCCGTGGGAGCTGCCCCTCGTCGACTGGCCGGACGATGAGATCGAGTTCCGCGAGCTGCCCGTCGGCCCGTCGCGCCACCTGGTCCGATTTGTGCTCGACGCCGGCCAGCTCTATGCCCTCAAGGAAGAGCCGTCCGAGACCGCCCAGCACGAGTACGAGGTCCTCCGCCGGCTCGAGGCGGCCGAGCTGCCGGCGGTGACCCCGGTCGGTCTGTCGGAGTCGCCGGAGCGGTCGGAGGGCATCCTGGTCACGCGCTACCTCGCCCACTCGCTCCAGTACCGGCGGCTGCTCATGCGTCTCGGGACCGGGTCGGAGGCGTACCGCGATCGGCTCCTCGATGCCATGGCGTCGCTGCTCGTGGACCTCCATCGAGGCGGCGTCTACTGGGGCGATTGCTCGCTCGCCAACACCCTCTTCCGGCGCGATGGGGACAAGATCCAGGCCTACCTCGTCGATGCCGAGACGAGCGAGGTCCATCCCTCGCTCTCCGACGGCCAGCGGGCGTACGACCTGGAGGTCCTCGTCGAGAACGTGGCCTTCGGACTGGCGGACCTCGCGGTCTACAACGAGCGGCCCGACGAGCTCGAGGAGGCGATCGCCGCCGCGGAGAGCGTGCGTACGCGCTACCGGGGGCTGTGGGACGAGCTCCACGCCGAGGTCCAGCTCGGCGCCGACGACCGGTTCGGGGTCGGGGCCCGCGTTCGTCGCCTGAACGACCTCGGCTTCGCGGTCGACGAGATCGAGCTCGAGCCGGGCGATCGAGCGGGCAAGCTCCGGCTGCGGGTCGCCGTCACGACTCGCCGCTTCCACACCCGCGAGCTCGAGCGGCTGACCGGGATCCGCGCCCTGGAGGGCCAGGCCCGGATCCTCATGAACGACCTGCGCGAGTACCGCGCCTACCTCGAGTGGTACGAGAAGCGAACGCTGACCCGGGCCGAGGGTGCCGGCCGCTGGCTGTCCGACGTGTTCGAGCCGACGCTGGCCCGCCTGCGTGACGTCGTGGGCGGCGAGCGCGACCTCGTCCAGGCCTACTGCGACGTCCTCGAGCACAAGTGGCTCCTGTCCGAGAAGGCCGGCCGCGACGTGGGTCTCGGCAAGGCGATGGAGTCGTACCTCGCGATCGGCGCGCCGGCGCCGGAGGTCGCCGCCGACCTCGAAGTCGACCCGGAGGAACGGGCCAGCGCCGACGCCGTCGCCGGGACCGGGCGCGTGCGTGAGCCGGAGCACGAGCCGCGACGGCGGGGATCCTGACCGGCCCCGAGCGGCGCTCCTGCATCGAGTGGCCTGGCGTGGCATGATGCTGCAGCCCCATGTCGTCCCTCACCGTCGCCACGGACGTCGTCGTCCGGGTCCGCGACCTCCGCAAGACGTACGGGGAGATCCACGCCGTCGACGGGGTCTCCTTCGAGGTCGCACGCGGCGAGGTCTTCGGCCTGCTCGGTCCGAACGGCGCCGGCAAGACGACCACGGTCGAGATGCTTGAGGGGCTTCGCCAGCCCGACGCCGGCCAGCTCGAGATCCTCGGCATCGACGCGGTCGCTCAGCCAGACGCGCTCAAGCAGCGGATCGGGGTCACGCTCCAGACCGCCGAGCTCTATCCGAAGCTGACCGTGGTCGAGGTGCTCGACCTGTTCCGGAGCTTCTACAACCACACGCTGCCGACGCAGCAGCTGGTCGACTTCCTCGACCTGTCCGAGCGCCGGAACGCCCAGACGCGCGAGCTGTCGGGCGGCCAGCGGCAGCGCCTCGCGGTTGCCCTCGCCCTGGTCAACGATCCCGAGGTCGTCTTCCTCGACGAGCCGACGACCGGTCTCGACCCGGCGGCACGACGGTCGTTGTGGGACCTCGTCGACCGCCTGCGCGAGCAGGGCAAGACGATCCTCCTGACGACCCACTACATGGAGGAGGCCGACCAGCTGTGCGACCGGCTGGCGATCATGGACCACGGCAAGATCCTCGAGATGGGGACCTCGACCGAGCTCATCGACCGGCGCTTCCACGAGCGGGCCGTCCGGTTCGAGACGGCCCCCGGGCTCGACGACGCCGAGCTGGCCGCGTTGCCGTCCGTGTCGGCCGTCAAGCACGACGACTCCGTGACGCTCCTCTACACCCGCGACGTCCCGGCGACGATCGGCGGGCTGCTCGCGCTGACCGAGGCGCGGGGCATCGAGCCGGGCGACCTCGGGGTGCGCAAGGCGACCCTCGAGGACGTCTTCCTCGCCCTGACGGGCCGGGCGCTGCGGGACTGACGGCGCGTTGAAGGCCCTCCGCGCGCTGACGATCGCCAACATCCGCGGCTACACGCGCGACCGCCAGGCGATGTTCTGGACGCTGGCGTTCCCGCTCCTGTTCGTCGCCCTGTTCGGGCTGATCTTCTCCGGGGGCGACAGCAAGATCACCGTCGCCTGGGTCGACCAGGACGGCACGCCGGCGGCCGCCCAGCTGCGCACGGCCTTCGCCGCGGCCCCGAACGTCCTGCTCGTCGACTCGACCCTCGACGCGGCCCAGACGGCGATGAAGAACAGCGACAACGCGGGGATCATCGTCGTGCCGCAGGGCTACGCTGCCGCCCTCACCGCCGCCGCGACCGACCCGTCCACGCCGGCCACGATCACCTACTACGTCGACCCGAGCCAGACGACCGCCACCGGGACCATGACCTCGTACGTCAGCGGGACGCTGGCGATCGTCAACCTCGGCGGCAAGCCGGTGGCGATCACGAGCACGCCGACGACGATCCAGACGGCCCGCCTGAACGCGGTCTCGTATCTCGTCCCGAGCATTCTCGGGATGGCGCTCATGCAGACCGGCATCTTCGCCGCGATCCCGCTCGTCGCCGATCGGCAGAAGCTGATCCTCAAGCGGCTGGCCGCGACGCCGCTGAAGCGCTGGCAGCTGATCGGCTCGAACGTGCTGATGCGGCTCCTGATCGCGCTCATCCAGTTCGCCCTGATCGTCGGCGTGGGCGTGGCCTGGTTCAAGATCACGATCGTCGGCAGCCTCATCGGGATCGCCCTGCTGGCCGTCCTCGGCTCGCTGGCGTTCACCTCGCTCGGCTACGTCATCGCCTCGCTGGCGAAGACGGAGGACGCGGCGAACGGGATGACGAGCGCGGTCCAGTTCCCGATGATGTTCCTGTCGGGGACGTTCTTCCCGATCGCGGTCATGCCCGGCGCGCTCCAGACCGTCGCCCGGTTCCTGCCCCTGACCTACCTGTCCGACGCGCTGCGCCAGGTCATGGTCGGCGGGGCCGCCTATGCGCCGCTGACCACCTGCGTCGCGATCCTCGTCGGCTGGACGGTCGTCTGCTTCGGGTTCGCCGCGCGCCGCTTCGAGTGGCAGTGAGGGCTCACCAGCCCTCGTCGTGGACCATCTCGCCGAGCGCGCGCCGTCCGCCGGGACGGAGCGGCCGGACGAGGTCGTCGGGGTCGGCCGGGTAGCCGAACGAGAGCAGGTACTCGCAGTGGCGATCCGCGGGGTAGCCGAGGAACCGCCGGGCGAGGTCGTGGTCGTAGACCGTCGCGGGCACGCTGCCGATGCCGAGCTCCCAGGCGACCAGCATCATGTTCTCGGCCGCCTGGCCGAGGTCGAACAGCACCGACAGCGGGGCGTCGGCGGCGGCCGGGTCGGGCGTGACGAGGGCGATCGCGACGGCCGCCCCGGCCAGGTGGCCGGCCCATGGACCGACGGCCGCCAGCTCGGACAGGCGATCGCGGCGGCGGACGACGATGAAGTCCCAGCGCTGGAGGTTCTTCGAGCTGCCCGAGCGGCGGCCGGCGCGGAGGATCCGGTCGAGGTGCTCCGGCTCGAGCGGGCGGTCGGCGAACCGGCGGATGGCGCGCTTCCGGCGGACCGCGTCCCACACCGTCACGGCTCGGGCCGCGACGACCGACCCACCATCGCCAGCCCCGGGGCCGTCGCCCGGTCACCGACGAGCGATTCCTCGGGCTCGGGGAGGCGCCGCGCGTCGACCGCCCCGGCCGCCGCGGCCGCCGCCTCCGGGGTCAGCGGGCCGCCGAGCTCACGGGCGAGGAACGCGGCCACGGACCGACGATAGGCCGCGTCCTCGTACGACCAGCTGTGGCCGCCGGTCTCGACGATCAGCAGCTCGACCGGGGAAGGGGCGCGCTCGCCCTTCCGCGCGGCGATCGCCGCGCGGGCGATTCGTCGGGCGTGCTCGACGGGCATGACCTCGTCGTCCCGGCCGTGGGCAACCAGCGCCGGGCCGGGGTAGGTCGCGATCGCGTGGCGGGCGCTGATCGCGCGCAGGTCGTGCCCGCGCGGCCGGACGAACACCCGGCTCGTGAGCCAGGCGAGCGGCGTGGCGACGGCACCGGGGAAGGGGAGCCGGGCGAGGCGGAACGTCTGGCGGATCATCCGCCGCGGGTCCGACGGCGCCGACACGCTGACCACCGCGGCGACCCGCGAGTCCGCGGCCGCGGCGAGGATCGCGCCGGCGCCGCCCATCGAATGCCCGACGATCGCGCCCCGGCTCACCTCGGGCCGGGCGAGCAGGGCCTCGAACGCCGCCGCCGCGTCCGCGCCGTACTCGCCGGTGCTGACCGGGAGGCGCTCGGGCGGGTTGGCGCCGTTGCCGCGGACGTCGAACGTCAGGCAGTGGAACCCTGCCGCATGGAGGAACGAGGCGGTCGGCAGGGTCCGGTCGCGGGCGGAGTCCCAGCCGTGGACGAGCACGACCCCCGGTCCGAGAGCACCGCCGGCGGCCGGGATGAACCAGGCCGGCAGGTCGCCGGCGTCGGACGCCACGGTCGTCTCCTCGTAGGCCAGCCCGAAGTCGGCCGGGCTGAAGCGCGGCGGGCGGCGGTGCGGGAACCCCGCCCGCGCCCGGTAGACGTGGGCGAAGCGGAACGCGGCGGCGAGCGGGGCGATCGTGAGCCCGGCGATCAGGCCGGCGCGGCGGACAGTCGGCACGATGACAGGGGACGACACGTGCTCGCGGGTGTCAAGCCAGCGGCTCGGGGCGAGCCCGTCCGGCCGGGGTGGCTAGACTCGAAGGCGTGACGAAGCGCGATCCCTACCTCGTGCTCGGGCTGAAGCCCGGCGCCTCGGCGAGCGCGATCAAGGCAGCCTGGCGACGGCTGGCCCGGGAGCACCACCCCGACGTCGCGGCGGGCGACCCGGTCGACGCCCGGATCAAGACCCGCCGGATGGCCGAGATCAACGCGGCCTACGAGGCGCTCCGGGAGCATCCGCTCGGCGGGTCCAACGGGACGGCCGACCGGGCGGCCCGGCGCACCGGCGGCCCACCGCCACCGCCGCGGACGCGGCCGGTCACCGCCCGGCTCGACACGACCGACACACTGCGGCCGAGGAATGCCACGATCTCACGGCCGGATGGCCGGCGGACGCATCTCCCCGGCCAGCCGCCGGTCCGCTCGCGCGCCCCGGACACCGGCCCGCGCCGGGCGTCGGACCCGAACGGGCCGCTCATGCGCTCGCGCGTCCGCCGCTTCCGGCCACCGACCCCGCCGAGCCTGGCCGTGGCCCGGGCGACCGAGATGCCGTTCGGCAAGTTCCACGGCCACACGCTCGGGGAGATCGCGGCCTTCGAGCCGTCGTACATCGACTGGATGGCCTCGACGATCACCCGCGAGCCCGACCTGCTCGCCGCCGCGCGCGTGCTCCGCGACGACCTCGATGCCCGGGGGGTCGTGCGCCGTCTCCGCCCGGTCCGGAATCCGCCCGGCCCGCCGACCGACTGACCCGCTCCCGGACGCGACGATCGCCCCCGGTGCCCTCGGGGGCGATCGTTGGAATTCGCTGAAAGAAGAATGATTCCTGCCGTCGCTCCGAGTCCCCGGGCCTGCCGGCCGATCGCTCATGGTTGCTCGGTTCGTGACCGGATGTCGTTGGGCCGTGATCGACCGGTCCTGGCGATATGCCCTGCCCGGTCCTCGACGTTCGGCTTGTTCGACTCCCGACCCGTGACCGACGCCTCAGGGTTCGTCCCCGCGGCTCGCTCGACGGCGTGCCCAAACCGTAGCCGGTCGGCACCGGAGCGCCAATAGCCGACTCGTCCGGTCCGGGGGCGGGCGATGGTGGGGCGCGTCGGCGCACCACCTCCAGGACGGAGGTACCGAATGGCAAGGTGTCCGTGCGCGGCGTCGGGCGCCCCGGCGCTGTCGGCGCGCACTGGGCGGTCGCCCGGCGGCGGCGATCGCGCCGGTCGGCTAAATTCCGGTTCGTGATCCCCCTCGCTTCAGGCCGCCTGCTGGCCGTGGCCGCCCTCGCGCTCGCCCTGCTCGCGGCGTGCAGCGCCCCGGCCGCCGTCGCCTCCTTCGATCCGAGCCAGCCATGCGGCGGCGCCGATGCCCAGCACATGCCGGGGGCCTATCCCGAGCTCGAGCAGACGATCCCGACGTCGCTCGGCGGCGAGCCGGCCACGCAGCGCGAGTCCGGGCGATACTGCTCGGCGGCGACCCTCGGACCGCTGGTCGAGGCGGGGATCGCGGAGGCCCGCTTCGGGGCGGCCACGTGGGATCGTGGCGGGGGCAAGGCGATCAGCCTCGTCACCTTCGAGGCGCCCGGCCTGACCGCCGACGGGCTCTACCAGTCCTACCTCGCGGGCGCCGTCGGCAACACCAAGATCCACGACCTCGAGACGAGCACGCCGACGCTCGGCGGGAGTCCTGGCCACCGGCTCGCCTTCCTCAACGGGGACTCGTCCTTCCAGCGGATCCTCGTCTGGCCGGGCGACCGGACCGGGCAGGTCAAGGTGATCCTGGCCGCCGATCTCGTCGACTCCGACATCCAGGCCGCCGTCGACGCGTTCCGCTGATCCGGCCGGACGCGCCGGAGCGCGTGCTATCGTCGCGGCCATGAGCTGGTCGGCCCGGCGCCGGGCCTGGGACACGGCACGCCTCGGGCCCGCCCTCGAGCGGACGCCGGAGCTGCGGCCGCGCTTCTCGACGATCAGCGACGTCGAGATCGAGCGGCTCTACGGGCCGTGGTCGCTCGAGGGTCACAACCTCGAGGCCGAGATCGGCCTTCCCGGCGAGCCGCCCTTCACCCGGGGCCTCCACCCGACCGGCTACCGGTCGCGGTTGTGGACGATGCGGATGTTCGCCGGGTTCGGCGCCGCCGAGGACACGAACGCCCGGTTCCGCCAGCTGCTCGACGCCGGGCAGACCGGCCTGTCGATCGCCTACGACATGCCGACCCTGTATGGCTACGACACCGACGACCCGGAGGCGGAGGGCGAGTTCGGGACCTGCGGCGTGGCCGTCTCGAGCCTCGCCGACATGGAGATCCTGCTCGACGGGCTGCCGCTCGACCGGGTCAGCACGTCGATGACGATCAACTCGCCGGCGGCCCCGATCTGGGCGATGTACATCGCTGCGGCCGAGAAGCGCGGCGTGCCCCGGGCGGCCCTCGAGGGCACGCTTCAGAACGACATCCTCAAGGAGTTCGTGGCCCAGAAGGAGTTCCTCTTCCCGCCCGAGCCGTCGCTCCGCCTGGTGACCGACACGATCGAGTTCGGGACCCGCGAGATGCCCCGCTGGAACACGGTCTCGATCAGCGGCTACCACATCCGCGAGGCGGGCTCGACGGCCGTCCAGGAGCTGGCATTCACGATCGCCGACGGGCTGGCCTACGTCGACGCGGCGATCGAGCGCGGCCTGCGGATCGACGACTTCGGCCCGCGGCTCAGCTTCTTCTTCAACAGCCACACCGACTTCTTCGAGGAGATCGCCAAGTTCCGCGCCGCCCGCCGGATCTGGTGGCGGCTCATGACCGAGCGCTACCACGCCGAGAACGAGCGGACCACGTGGCTGCGCTTCCACACCCAGACGGCCGGGGTCAGCCTGACCGCCCAGCAGCCGCTCAACAACCTGACCCGGGTGGCCATCCAGGCGCTGGCCGCGGTCCTCGGCGGGACCCAGTCGCTCCACACCGACGCCTACGACGAGGCCTGGGCGGTGCCCTCCGCCGAGGCGGCCCTGCTTGCCCTGCGCCAGCAGCAGATCATCGCCGAGGAGACCGGCGTCGCGGGCACGATCGATCCGCTCGGCGGATCCTGGTTCGTCGAAGCGCTGACGAACGAGACCGAGGCGGCCGCGTGGCGCTACCTCGACGAGATCGACGAGCGGGGCGGGATGGTCGCCGCCATCGCCGAGGGCTACCCGCAGCGCGAGATCGCCGACGCCGCGTATCGCTTCCAGCGCGAGCTCGACGCCGGGGAGCGGTCGATCGTCGGGGTCAACCGGCAGGCCGATCCCGACGAGGTCCTGACGATCCCGCTGCTCCAGGTGTCCGAGGCGTCCAAACGGGCCCACCTCGACCGCCTCGCCCGCACCCGGCGCGAGCGTGACCCCGTCGCCGTCAGGGCGGCGCTCGCCCGCCTGCGCGATCTCGCCGGCCGGCCCGGTGGCACGGCCGCCAACGTCATGCCGGCGCTCATCGAGTGCGCGGCCGCCTACGCGACGCTGGGCGAGATGTGCGGCGTCTTCCGGGCCGTCTACGGCGAGTACCGCGAGCCGGTAGCGGTCTGACGGTGGACCTCGCCACGGCGATCGAGGCCTGGCGACCGTTCTTCACCGCCTCTGCCGGCGCCGCGGCGGTCCTCCTCGGCCTGGTGTTCGTGGCGATGTCGATCCACTACGACGTCCGGCAGTTCGATCGTCACTTCGTCGGGATGGTCACCGAGAGTGCCGTGCCGTTCTTCTACGCCACCGTCGTGTCGCTGGTGATGCTCATGCCCGCGGCGTCGCCGTGGGTGCCGACCGGCGGCCTCGTGGTCGTCGGGATCCTCGCCAGCTTCAACTCGGGCGTGCCGCTCTTCGCCCAGTGGTTCCGCGGTGGTTCAGCGGGTGCGCCGCGGCGGCCCGACCGATCGGTCACGTTCCTCCTGCCGTGGTTCACGACGATCGCGCTGGTGCCGGCCGCCCTGTGGCTGCTCGGCGATCCGCAGCCGGCGCTCTACCTCGTCGCCGCGCTCGTCCTGCTCCTGCTGGCGTTCGGGATGCAGAACGCCTGGGACGCGCTGCTGCGTCGCGACCTCCGCGAGGCGGTCCAGCGCGGTCGCGATACGGAACCGGTGGACCGGTCCGACGGCGGGGCGAGCTCCTGAGCCTCGCCGGCAGGCGTACCATCGGCTCATGTACCTCGACGCCCTGTCGTTCCTCGAAGACGAGCGCGAGGGCTGGCGCGCCGTCGAGGCGCTCGACGAGCTGACCGACGAGCAGCTCGCCCCCCAGCTCGAGACGGTCCACGGCTGGTCGGGCCGCGATCTCATGGCCCATATCGTCGCCTGGCAGGAGGTCGCCCTGGCCGTCGCCCGCGAGCTGGCGGTGGGCGAGACGAGCCCGACGAAGATCGAGGCCGACCGCGACTGGGACGCTCGCGGCGACGAGATCAACGAGGAGCTCCGGCTCCGCTGGCTGGCCCTCCCGATGGACGAGGTCCGGCGCCGGTTCCGGACCGTCCCGGGCGAGCTGCGCGGCTACCTGACGGTCGTCCCGGAGACGCGCTGGATCAAGAACGCCGAGTATGAGCGGTTCTTCCTGGACGAGACCATCGATCACTACGAGGCCCATGCGGACGACATCGCCGCGGTCCTCGCGTCGGTCGGTCGCTGATTCGCGCGACGGCGCCGGTTGCGCCTGCGCTATGAGCGAGTCGCTCGCCGCGGTCCTCGAGGCAGCCATCGACGGTCTGACTGGACCGGCCACGCGTGTTCGGTCGGGCGATGGCTCGGTGGAGTTCCGGCGGGGCGAGCGATCGTTCGCCGTGCTCGACGCCGATGGCCTGGCCGCCTCGTTCCGTCTCTCGGCGGCGGTCGCGGCGGCCGCCCTGCGGACGCCCGACACGGCGGCCTCGCCGCGTCGCCAGGGCTGGGTCACGCTCCGACCCGCTGAGCTCGACGGTCACGCCGTCGACCGGGCCACGGCCTGGTTCGAGAGCGCCTGGCGGGCCGCTGCCGACTGAAGGGAGCCCGCCGGGCGGGCCCGGCGGGGTGGCCCCGGTGATCAGGCCTGCGGTTCGACCGCGGTCGGCTCGGCCTTCGGCCTGGTGAACTCGGCCAGCCCGAACTGCGCCTCGAGCTGCTCCATCGGGCGGAACCCGACGACGCCCTGTGGCTGGGCGCCCGGCTTGAAGAACGCGATCGTCGGGATGCTCATGATGTTGAACGCCCGGGACAGCCCCGGGTTCGCGTCGACGTCGACCTTCACGACGTCGACCTGGCCGTCGTACTTCGCGGCGATCTTCTCCATCTCCGGCGCGACCATCTTGCACGGGCCACACCACGTCGCCCAGAAGTCGACGACGACCGGACGCTCGTTCTTGAGGACCATCGCCTCGAACGTCTCGTCGGTCACAACCTTGATCTCGGCCATCTGGCCCGGATCCTTTCTCCCGCGCTGCGGGACCCAGCGCCCTACCGGGCGATCGTCTGGATGAGTCGGTACGCCTCGAGCACCCGGGGGTCCGCGAGGCGATAGAAGACGGTGCTGCCCTCGCGCCGGGTCGTCACCAACCCGGCGGTCCGGAGCACCGCGAGGTGCTGGCTCATGTTGGGGACCTGGCAGCCGACCACGGACGACAGGTCGCCGACGGACAGCTCGCCGTTGGCGAGCGACTCGAGGACGCACAGGCGCTTCGGGTCCGACAACGCCCGTCCGACGGCCGCAAAGCGCTGCCGATCGAGCTCGGTCGTGGTCGCCGTCTCCAGCATGCGATCACGCTATCATTGATTGCGCAAGCACGCAAGTGCCTGCCTGGACAATGGTCTTGCCCGGCGACGCCGCGGTCCGGGGACCGGGTCCTGCGATACTGCGGCGATGCCCGACCACATCGTGCCCTTCGAGCGCATCCTGGCGGCCCGAGAGCTCGTGGCGGCGCGGGTCCAGCGCACGCCGATCCTCACCTCGACGACCGCTGCGGACGTCGTTGCCCGGACGGCGGGCGTCCGGCTGGCCGGCGGGCGCCTCCACGTCAAGGCCGAGCATCTCCAGAAGACCGGCTCGTTCAAGCCGCGTGGCATGACCGCCCGCGTGGCCGCGCTCGACGCGGACCAACGGCGCGCCGGGATCATCACGCTGTCCGCGGGGAACGCCGGCCAGGCCTACGCCTGGGCCGGGCGCGAGGCAGCGGTTCCGACGGTCGTGGTCATGCCGGCCGGCGCCGTTCGCTCGAAGGTGGATGCCTGCATCGGCTACGGCGCCGAGGTCGTCCTCCACGGCGAGCACGTCGGCGAGTCGCTCGCCCGGCTCGAGGAGATCCGCGACGAGCGTGGCCTGACGTTCGTGCACCCGTTCGACGACCCGGACGTGATCGCCGGGCACGGGTCGCTCGGGCTCGAGATCGTCGAGGACCTGCCCGACGTCGACGTCGTCGTCGTCGGGATCGGGGGCGGCGGGCTGATCAGCGGGGTCGCGGCGGCGGTCAAGGAGCGCCGGCCGGGATCCCGGGTCTACGGCGTCGAGCCGATCGAGTCGAACGCCGTGTCGCTCGCGCTCGAGCGCGGCGAGGTCGTCCGGATCCAGCCGCACAGCGTCGCCGACGGCCTCGGCGCGCCGTTCGCGGGGGAGTGGACGCTGGCCATGTGCCGCCACTACCTCGACGGCATCGTCCTGCTCGACGACCCGACGATCCTCGCCGGCCTGCGCTTCGCCGCGGAGCGCATGAAGCAGGTCCTCGAGCCGGCGGGAGCGGCGGCACTCGCGGCGGTCCTCGACGGGCGGATCCCGATCCGGGACGGCGAGACGGTGTGCGTCGTGGGCTCCGGTGGGAATGTCGCGGTCGAGCGCCTGGGCGAGCTGATCGCGGCGGCCGGCCCGCTCGGCGAACCGGCCGGATGACTGACGGGCCGGCGTCGGACGCCACGAGCGGCGACGTGGCGCCGGCTGTTGACGGCCCGGCCGTGGACGGCCCAGTCGCCGAGGGCCCGACCATGGACGGCCTGGCCCTTGACACGCCGCCGGCCGTCGGCGCCCCGGTCGCCGAAGGCCCGGCATCGGTGGCCCAGCCGGCTCCGGTGTGGCCCGGCGTCGGGTCGGTGCTGACCGGCGCGTTCGACCTCGTGACCCAGGCCCGGATTCCGGTCCGCAACGCGTCGCTGTACGTCGGGCTCCTGGGCCTGCTGACGATGGGTCCGGCGCTGATCGCCATCGTCGCCGACCCCGGGTTCGACCTGAACGGCCTGTTCCCGGGGCAGCGGCTCGAGCAGCAGGGCCTCGACATCGCGGCGCTCTACCTGCTCTTCTTCGCCCTCGTCGCGGTTGCCCTCGAGAGCCAGATCATCGGGCTGGCCATCGTCGGCGGGGCGCGGACCGGGCGGCCCCTCCAGCTGCGCGAGGGCCTGCGCCGGTCGCGAACCGTGTTCTGGCGGATGTTCCGGGCGACCGCGATCCTGGCGGTCCTGGAGGCGATCCTCAACCAGCTCGTCCTCGGCGCCGCGACGTCGATCTTCGGCTCCGACACGGACATTCCGGTCGTCGGGTCGAGCCTGCTCGTCGGCGTGATCCTGGCGCCCTTCGTGTACGTGGCGGTCGGGATCGTGCTGGGCGACGTCGGCTCGATCGAGGCCATCCGCCGATCGATCCGGCTGGCCCGGGCGCGGTTCCGCCTGGCGCTCGTGCTGTCGCTGTTCTCGGTGGTCGCGAACTACCTCCTGCTGTTCGCCGCCGGCGCCGGGCTCGATCTCGCCGCGCGTGTGCTCGAGCCGTTCACGGCCGAGTTCGGATCGCTCGATCCGTCCAGCCTGACCGGGTTCGTCGTCGCCGCCGGCCTGATCCTGCTGGCCCTGTTCGCCGGCTGGACGCTGGTGTTCTCGGTGGGCGCGCTGACCTCGGCCAGCCAGGTCGTCGCGTTCCTCGGTCTCACGGGTTATTCGGGCGGGCTCGACCAGGCCCGCGACGAGCGACCCGGTGAGCTGCCCAGACCCGAGCCCGCCTGGCTGAGCTGGCCGATGATCGCCGGCATCGTGATCGGGCTCGTGCTGGCCGGCGGATCGCTCCTGCTGCGCCTCGGCTGATCAGTCGAAGCCGAGCTGCTCGAGCCGGTCGTCGTCGATCCCGAGGTGGTGCGCCAGCTCGTGGATGACGGTGACCCGAACCTCCTCGGCGAGGTCGTCCGGGTCGGGGAAGTCCTCCTCGAGCGGGATCCGGAAGAGACTGATCTTGTTCGGGAAGGGGACGAGATCGGCGCCCCAGGCCGTCCGCGGCGTGCCCTCGTAGAGGCCGTACAGGGCGTCGTCCGGTCCGAGACCCGACAGCTCGAGCTGCTCGTCGTCGGCATCGTCCTCGATGACGATGGCGACCTCGTCGAGCGCCGCGCTGAACGGTGGCGGGATCCCGTCGAGGGCGGTCTCGACGAGCCGCTCGAACCGCTCGTCGGCGCGACGGCGGCGAGCGAGCGAGGCGTGACCTCCCCGGCGGCGCTTGGGCATGGCCCTCGTATCCTAGGCGCGATGGATCTCAGCGCCGATGCGCTCGCGGCGGCGGCGCCCGGGCCCGATTCCTCGGCCGAGCCGGACGGCTTCCTCGTGGAGGTCGAGCCCGGGGTCCGGCTCCACTTCCTCGACTGGGGCGGACCGGCCGCCGGCGCTGTCCCCGGGGACGGTCCGGACGCCGTCCTGCTCGTCCACGGGCTGGCCGGGACGGCCTGGGCGTGGACCGCCGTCGCGCGCCGGCTCCGGGTTGGCGCGCGCACCGTCGCCGCCGACCTGCGCGGTCACGGGCTGTCCGATGCCCCGACCGGCGAGTACGACCGCTGGACCCTGGCCGGCGATTGCGTTGCGATCGCCGAGGGGGCCGGGCTCGTCGGCTCCGCTGCGTCGTCGGGCCTGCGCCGGGTCGTGCTGGCCGGTCACGGCTTCGGCGCCATCGTCGCCGCCTGGGCGGCGGTCGAGCTGGCCGATCGGTGCGCCGGCCTCGTCCTCGTCGACGGCGGCTGGCAGGACGTCGCGGCGGAGACCGGTCTGACCCCGGCCGAGTTCCTGCGCGACCTCGCCGAGCCGCCCGAGGTCCTCGCCTCGGTCGACGCCTTCCTCGCCGACCGGCGCGGCTGGGACCCCTCGCGCTGGGACGCCGACGAGGAGCGCGCGGCGCGGGCGACCGTGGTCGAGGTCCCCGCCGGGCACCTCGTCCCGGCGATCCGGCCGCACGCGCTGGAGCGATCGGTCGAGGCGATCTTCGCCTACCGGCCGGCCGCGGTCCTGCCGGCCCTCGACGCCCCGATCGTCGCGCTCGTCGCCGTCGACGACGAGGAGCACACGAAGACCGCAGCGCTGGCCGAGATCGACGCCGAGCGCCGGGCGGCCGGACGGCCGGGCATCGATGTCGCGCGCTTCCCGGATACGGGGCACAACCTGCCGCGCTACCGACCGGCCGAGCTGGCCGGCGCGATCCTCCGCCTCACCGGCCGCTAGGATCGTCGCGAGCCGGTCCGGCCCGGCGCCGGCCCGCCAGACCCGGCCGGTCCCGGCACCGTCGTGGAGGATCCGATGCGCGTCGTCTACACCGCGGCCCATCTCGCCCACGACGTCGTCAGCGAGACGATCATGGGCCAGCCGATCCCGGCCAACGAGGTGCCTGAGCGGGCGGAGCGGATCCGGGCCGCCCTGGTGGCCGACGGCGGGTTCGAGATCGTGGCGCCGACCGAGCACGGCCTCGATCCGATCCTCGCCGTCCACGACCCGGGGCTCGTGCGGTTCCTCGAGGAGGCCTGGCCGCAGGCGCGCCGCGAGGGGCTGGTCCGCGACGCGCTGATGCCCGACACCCTGGCCGTCCGCGGCCTGACCGAGGGCTTCGGTCCCGAATCGGAGCGGCTCCTCCGGGAGCCCACCGGCGTCGCCGGCCGGGCCGGGTTCTGGGGCCTCGACTCGTCGACGCCGATCGTCGCCGGGACGTACGGCGCTGCCCGGGGTGCGGTCGACACGGCGCTGACGACCGTCGATCTCGTGCTCGACGGCGGCGAGCCGGCCGCCTACGGCCTGTGCCGGCCGCCGGGCCACCATGCCGCCCGGTCGATGTACGCCGGGTACTGCTTCTTCAACAACGCCGCGATCGCCGCCGAGTCGATCGTCCGGCGGACCGGCGAGCCGGTCGCGATCCTCGACCTCGACTACCACCACGGCAACGGCACGGAGCAGATCTTCTGGCGCCGCGGTGACGTCCGGTACGTGTCGATCCACGCCGATCCCGACCGCCAGTACCCGTACTTCCTCGGCCGGGCCGACGAGACGGGCGAGGGGCCGGGCGCCGGGGCGAACCGCAACTTCCCGCTCGAGGCCGGCGTCGACGACCGTCGCTACCTCGGCGTGCTCGACGAGGCGCTCGAGGTGATCGCCGCGAGCGGCGGCTCGCTGATCGTCGTCTCCCTCGGGTTCGACACCTACGGCCACGACCCGATCTGCGACTTCGCCCTGACGACGCCCGTCTACCACGAGATCGGCCGGCGGATCGCCGCGCTCGGCCGGCGGCTGGTGATCCTCCAGGAGGGCGGCTACCACCGGCCGACGCTCGGCGAGAACGCCCGGACCTGGCTGCGCGGGGTCGAAGGCCGCCCGCTCGACCTCGTGCCCGCCGCGGGCTGGGGCAGCGGCGGGACACGGACCTGACCGTGTCGGCGAGGCCGGTGGACGACGTCGCCCCGAACCGGCGCTACCATCGCCGGCGTAGAGGAGATCGATGACCGTCCTGCCCGACCACGTCAAGAAGATCGTCGCCGAGATCGAGACCGAGATCGGCGAGGTACCCGGCGACGCCGAGGCGGCGATCGAGGGCGGTGCGCTGCGCGGTCACGACGGCAACGGCCGGGTCGAGTCGGCCGTCCGCGAGATCCTGACCGAGATCGGCGAAGACCCCGATCGGCAGGGTCTCGTCGGCACGCCGGGCCGCGTCCACCGGATGTACACCGAGCTCACCGCCGGCTACCACGTCGATCCCGACCGCCTCATGAACGGCGCGATCTTCGAGGTCGACTACTCGGAGATGGTGGTCGTCAAGGACATCCCGTTCTACAGCCTGTGCGAGCACCATCTCCTGCCGTTCTTCGGCTCGGCGTCGGTCGCCTACATCCCGCGCGGCCGGGTCGTCGGGCTGTCCAAGATCCCCCGGATCGTCGAGATGTTCTCGCGTCGCCTGCAGGTCCAGGAGCGGCTGACCCAGCAGATCGCCGACTTCGTGCAGGTCCGCCTCGAACCGCAGGGCGTCGGCGTGGTCCTCGAGGCGACCCACCTGTGCGCGGTCATGCGCGGCGTCCGCAAGCCGGGCACGGTGATGACGACGAGCGCGGTCCTCGGGCTGTTCCGGTCCCGCGACAAGACGCGCTCCGAGTTCCTCGCCCACCTCGAGCGCCGCGCTCCGGGCGCCTGAGCGGCGCAGCGATGGACGCCGGGCTGGCCGATCGGGTCGTGCTGGTGACCGGCGGCGGGGGCGGAGCCGGGCCGACGTTCTGCGAGCGGTTCGCCGCAGAGGGCGCATGGGTCGCGGTGCACTACCGCGCGAGCGCCGCCCGGGCCGAGGCGGCCGCGGAACGGATCATCGCGGCCGGTGGCCGCGCGATCGCCGTCGCGGCCGATCTCACCGACACGGCCGCGATCGAGCGGCTCCTGGCGACGGTCGCCGCCGAGCTCGGCGCGCCGGCGGTGGTCGTCAACAACACCTCGCACTACGCGTCCGAGACGCTCGGTGAGATCGACGACGGTCGCTGGTCGGAGGTCGTCGACGACATGCTCGGCGCGACGTTCCGGGTGACCCGGGCGGCGGCGCCGGCGATGGCCGCGGCGGGCTTCGGGCGGATCGTCAACCTCGCCTCCCGCTCGGGGCTCGTCGGCGTCGCCCGCGCGGCGCACTACGCCGCGGCCAAGGCGGGCATCGTCGGGCTCACCCGGTCATTGGCCAAGGAGCTCGGCCCGTCAGGGATCCTCGTCAATGCCGTGGCCCCGACGACGATCGTGACGGAGCGCGACGGGGTGCCATCCGTCCCGCCCGACCGGCAGGTCACGATGGCCCGCCAGGTCCCGCTCGGGCGGCTGGCCGTGCCCGACGACGTCGCCCGGGTCGTGGTATGGCTCGGCTCTGGCTACAACACGTTCGTCAACGGCGAGGTCGTGACGGTCGGCGGCGGCGCGCAGAGCTGACCATCGAGGCTCGGGCGGGCCGCGGGCCGTGCCGGGCTCACGAGCCGGGTTCCGGCCGCCTGCCTCGCCCTACAATGCGCCCATGACCGAGCGGCCGATCAAGGTGCTCATCGCCAAGCCCGGGCTCGACGGCCACGATCGCGGCGCCAAGGTGCTCGCCCGCGGGCTGCGCGACGAAGGGTTCGAGGTCGTCTACACGGGGCTCCGCCAGACCCCCGAGATGGTCGCCACAGCGGCGCTCCAGGAGGACGTCGACGTCGTCGGGCTGTCGATCCTGTCGGGCGCCCACATGACCCTCCTGCCGCGGATCTGCGCGCTGCTCCGCGACGAGGGCCTCGACGACGTCCTCGTCACCGCGGGCGGGATCATTCCCGACGACGATGTCCCCGCGCTCGAGGCGGCCGGGGTGTCGGCCGTGTTCGGACCCGGGACGACGATCGGCCAGGTCGCCGAGTACATCCGGGCCCACGTCCGAACGCGCGAGTAGCGTGACCGTCGAACCGGCGGCTCGCGCGGCCGAGCTCGCGGACGCGGCCCTCGGCGGGGACCGCCGCTCGCTCGCCCGGCTGCTGACCGCGATCGAGAACCGCACGCCGGTTGCCGAGGCGGCCCTCCGACGGCTCTATCCGGACGCCGGGCGGGCGCACATCGTCGGGGTCACGGGGCCGCCCGGCTCGGGCAAGTCGACGCTGGTCGCGGCGCTCATCGCCGAGGTCCGCCGGGCGGACCGGTCGGTCGCGGTCGTGGCCGTCGATCCGTCCAGCCCGATCACCGGTGGCGCGATCCTGGGCGACCGGGTGCGGATGCAGGCGTACGCGGGCGATCGCGACGTGTTCATCCGGTCGATGGCCGCGCGCGGGCATGCCGGCGGGCTGGCGTCGACGACGGGCGCGGCGTGCGCCGTGCTCGACGCAGTGGGCTTCGACCTCGTCCTCGTCGAGACCGTCGGGACGGGCCAGTCCGAGGTCGAGGTCGCGTCCTCGGCCGACACGACCGTCGTCCTCGAGGCGCCCGAGATGGGCGACGAGGTCCAGGCGATCAAGGCCGGCCTGCTCGAGGTCGCCGACATCGTGGTCGTGAACAAGGGCGACCGGCCCGGCGCGGCCCGGACCGCGTCGCAGCTGCGGGCCATGCTCGTCGCCGTGCCCGCGGCGACGGCCCGCAGCGACGGCCCGGCCGCCGCGGGCCCCGCTGAGCGCCGCCGCGGCCCGAAGCGCCCGGAGGTCATGATCACGACGGCGATGACCGGGGCCGGCGTTCCCGAGCTCCTGGCCGCGCTCGACCGCCACCGTGCCGTGCGTGATGCGGCGGAGGCGGCCGGGACCACGAGCGCGGCGCGCCTGGCCCGCGCCGACGCCCAGGTCCGGGCGATCGTCGCCGAGCGGGTCGTCGACCGCCTGCGTGCGGCGCCGCTGGCCGGCGAGGCCGAAGCCACGCTCCGCGCCGTCGCCGACCACGAGCTCGACCCGTTCGCGGCCGCCGACCGGCTGCTGGCGGCGATCGGGCGGGAGGAGGGGGCGTGACGATCGACGGCGTGTTCGTCGCCGGCGCCGGGCTGATGGGCCACGGGATCGCCCAGGTCCACGCAGCGATCGGGAAGCGCGTCTGGCTCTACGAGCCCGAGCTCGATCGAGCTGTCGTCGGGCGCGAACGCATCGCCGGCAACCTGGACCGGGCGGTGGCCAAGGGTCGCCTCGAGCCGGCCGACCGCGCCGCGACGCTCGAGCGGATCGTGCCGACGGACGACCTGGCCGCGGCGGGCGGCGCGGACCTGGCCGTCGAAGCCGTGTTCGAGGACGTCGCCGTCAAGACGCGGCTGTGGGCCGAGCTCGACCGGCTGGCGCCGGCGGGAGCGATCTTCGCCTCGAACACGAGCTCGATCTCGATCGACCTGCTGGCCGGCTCGGTCGACGCCGGGCGCCGCCCGCGGTTCGTCGGGATGCACTTCTTCAGCCCCGTCCCGGTCATGCCGCTGGTCGAGCTGATCCGCGGCGCCGCGACGGACGCCTCGACCGAGGCGGCCATCCGGGCGTTGGCCGGCGAGCTGGGCAAGCAGGTGATCGTCAGCGCGGATCGTCCGGGCTTCCTCGTCAACCGCATCCTGATGCCGCTGCTCGGCGAGGCGATGCGGGCCTTCGAGGAGGGCGTCGGCACGGCCGAGGACATCGACACCGGGGCGAAGGTCGGGCTCAACCACCCGATGGGCCCGCTCGAGCTGGCCGACTTCATCGGCCTCGACGTGTGCCTCGGGATCATGCGCGTCCTCCATGACGGGCTCGGCGGCGAGCAGTTCCGTCCGCCGCGTGTGCTCGAGGAGCTCGTCGCCGCGGGCCACCTGGGCCAGAAGACGGGGCACGGGTTCTACCGCTACCCGCG
The DNA here is from genome assembly GCA_963813705.1 of uncultured Chloroflexia bacterium. GTDB lineage: Bacteria > Chloroflexota > Limnocylindria > Limnocylindrales > CSP1-4 > Chersky-267. The sequence continues at coordinate 530,714 of CAWFAH010000010.1, read as the reverse complement.
CTGAGCCCGGGGCCGAGAGCGGCGCGGACCCAGGCCGCGAACGGGATCCGGGCGCACCCGGGCGCCGGCCCAGGCCGAGAGAGCGGGCGCCGACCCAGGCCGAGAGAGCGGGCGCCGACCCAGGCCGAGAGCGGCGCCGACCCGGGCCGCGAACGGGATCCGGGCGCACCCGGGCGCCCGCCCGGGCCGAGAGAGCGGGCGCCGACCCAGGCCGCGAACGGGGTCGCCTGGTTCGCCTGCCGAACCAACGGACGTGCGAGCCAGCCGAGACCGTCCCGATCTTCGGACGGCAGCTGGCTCCTCCTCGGCTTGGTTCGCCTCGCGTACCAATGAGCGGAGGAGCACCTCAGATGGGGGCGCGAGCGCGCCGGGCGAACCTCCCAACCCGCGCTCCGTCGTCCCTTGGTTCGCCTGCCGAACCAACGGCCGATGAACGTGCTCGGCACGGCGCAGACCCGCCGAGCCGCGGATCCGCCCCGCGCATCACTCGCCCGGAACGGCGCGCACTCGCCCGGCACGGCGCGCACTCGCCCACCGCCCGGCACGGCGCCGCCCACCGCCCGGCCCACCGCCCGGCACGGCACCGCCCGGCACCGCCCGCCACCGCCCGGCACGGCCCGGCACCGCCCGGCACGCACGCGCCGCCCACCGCCCGGCAACGCTGGCCCACCGCCCGGCGCCGGCCGGCCGCCACTCGGCGCCCCGGCGCGCGGTCGCGGTCAGTCGGCGAGGCCCAGCCGGTCGACGACGTCGCCGATCGCCCGGGTCACAGTGGCCAGGTCGAACGGCTTGGCGATGATCGGGATGCGGCGCGCCTCGGCGAAGGCATCCAGGTCCGGGTTGAGGACGTCACCGCTCATGAAGATCCAGCGCTCGGCGAGGGCCGGCTGGACCGCCACGGCCGCCTCGTAGGCGTCGATCCCGGTCATGCCCGGCATCCGGTGGTCGACGAGCGCGACGTCGACCGAGGCCCGGCGGACCTCGCCGACGGCGGTCTCCCCATCGCCGACGACGATCGCCTCGTAGCCGGCCGACCGGAGTGCCTTGCGCAGGAAGGTCCGGATCGACTCCTCGTCGTCGAGGACGAGCGCCCGCGGCCGTCGCGATCCCGGCCTGACGGGCGTCGCCGGTCCGCCGGCCCGCCGCCGGCTCGTGCGGCCCGAACCCGATGGCGCCCGTTCCGCCGTCATCGCGGCTTCGTCCACGGCGGCGAGCTGGCCGGTGCCGGCTCCGACGGCGGCGTTCCCGGGTGCCGGGAGCTCGGTCGGCAGGTCGATCACGAAGCGGGCGCCGCGGCCGCCCGGGGCCGGCTCGAAGCGCAGCCGGCCGTCGTGACGCCGGACGATGTCGAAGGAGACCGGCAGCCCGAGACCGGTCCCCTCGCCGGGGGCCTTGGTCGTGAAGAACGGCACGAACAGCTTCGTGCGGTCCGAGGCCGGGACGCCGGGGCCATCGTCGGTCACCGTGATCCGGACGATCGGCCGCCCGTCGGCGCGCGGCCCGCGCCGGGCGCTGATCTCGAGCCGCCCGGTCGGCCGATCGGACAGGATCGCCTGGATCGCGTTCGATGTCAGGTTCAGCAGGACCTGCTGGATCTGGCTCCGGTCGATCGGGACTCGCGGGAGCCCGGGCTCGAGGTCGACGATCCACTCGACGCCGCTGGTCTGCGAGAACGACTGGAGCTCGCGGACGGCGTCGATGAGCGGGCCGAGGGCCGTCGGGTGGCGTTCCGGCGGTCGCGAGCGAACGAAGTCGAGGAACGTCCGGACGATCTGGCCGGCTCGCTGGGCCTCGTCGACCAGCAGCGCGGCGCTCTCGCGCAGGTCCGCCGACAGGCTCGGATCGCGCCGGATCAGCGTGCTCAGCCCGATGATCGACGCGATCGGGTTGTTGAGCTCGTGGGCGACCCCCGAGACGAGGATCCCCACGGTCTCCATCTTCTGCGCCTGGACGAGCTCGGCCTGGAGCCGCTGGCGCTCGGTCAGGTCGCGGACGACGATGAGCTCGCGGTCCTCGTCGCCGATCCGGACGCGGATGGCCTCGCTCTCCTGCGGGAAGCGCGACCCGTCGGCGCGGCGGGCCAGGCCGGCCTCACGGACGCGCCCACCTCGGTCGAGCGCCGCCCGCCGCTGGCCGGCGTCCGCCGGATCGCTCTCCAGGAACGCGGCGATCGAGCCGCCCACGAGCGGTGCGCCGTGCAGGCGGTCGGCGGCGCCGTTCGACTCGACGATCCGACCGTCGAGGTCGGCCAGCAGGTACGCGTCGGCAGACGCCTCGAAGAGCGTGCGGTAGCGGGCCTCGGAGCCCTCGAACCGGCGCCGATGGCGGAAGCTCGCCAGCGACACGCCGACGATCCGGGCGACCGAGTCGAGGATCGCCTCGTTGACGACCAGCTCGTCGGGCACCTCGTCGAAGTAGGCGACGATGCCGCCGACGAGCTCGCCGTCGGCGCGGATCGGCATCGCGGCATAGGCGACGACGCCGGCGGCCCGGGCGACCGCGAGCGTCTCGTCGGTCACCACGTCCGGCTCGAACCGCTCGAGGATGCTGCCACCGCCGGCGCGCCACGCCTTGATGGCCCGGCGTTCGGCGGGCACGGCGCCGGCGAGCCACTCGGCGAGCGGCTGGCGGACCCCGACGGTCGTCGACGTGTCGTAGCCGGAGCCGTCGGGGGCGAACAGGCCGTAGCCGGTTCCGCTCGCGCCGAGCGCTCGCCCGACGAGACGGGCCGACCGGTCGGCCAGCTCGTCCGCGCTGGCCACGGACGCCCCGAGCCGGCTGAGCTCGTCGAGCACGGCCAGGCGCCGGACGAGCGCCTGCTCCGCCTCGGCACGGCGGGTGATCTCCTCGACCAGGTCGGCGTTCTCCAGCGCGCGGCCCACGTGCTCGCTCGCCTGGAGGAGGGTCGCCGACGACGGTCGCGGGTGGTCGGCATCGAGCCAGCCCATGAGCATCGCCCCGACGAGCCGCTCGGCGCGGTGGATCCCGACGACGGCCAGCGCCCCGACCCCCGTGGCCGCGAGCCAGGCCCGACCCTCGGGCGACACGGGGAGCGCCTCGATCGGCCCGACGACGACCTTGCCGCGCTGCTCGATGAGGGCGAACACCGGCCGGCGACGCTGGCCGAGGACCGCGACCTGGTCGCTCATCCCAGGTTCGAGGCCGTGCGCGGCATCGATCGTCGTGCGGTCGTCCTCGAAGCGGAGGATCACCCCGAACTCGGCGCTCGAGGCCGAGCAGAGCACGTCGACCGCGGCCTGCGCGATCTCCGCGCGGGATCGGGCCGTGCCGGTCGCCGTCGCCAGCGATCCGAGCGTGGCCAGCTCGCGCTCGAGCCGGTACGACGCGGTGAAGTCGCGCTTCACGTTGAGCACGCCGGTCACCGTGCCCTGGTCGTCGGCCAGCCGGCTGAGCGCCGACTCGACGACCAGCTCGCGGCCGGCCAGCCGCCCGATCGTCGGTCGCTCGATCACCCGGCCGCGCCAGGCGCCGGTGGCCAGCGCGATCTCCCGTGGCAGCCAGGTCGGGACGTCGACGTCGCCGACGATCGTCGCCTCGGTCAGCTCGACGATGGGCCGGCCGACGGCATCGCGCGCGTCGATCCCGTAAAGCCGCTCGGCGGCGCCGTTCCAGACGAGCACCCGGTCCCCGGGGTCGGTGACGATGATCGCGTCGTCGGCCGACGCGGCCAGACCGCGGAGCAGGGCGAGCGAGGCGGGCTCGGCCGGATCGGGCGGGTGCGGCGCCGCGGCGGCGTGGGGGTCGGCCACCGGCCTATCGTACGCTCGCCCGCCGGGCCGAACGCCTCCGCCCGCTGGGCCAGGGATCGGCCGGCCGTCCGATCGCCGGTCCTCGACGGCATGGCGGTGCCCACCGATCGACCGGTCGGAGGGCGTAGATTCGACGGGTGACCGACCAGCAGCACGGCTCCGAGAACGGCGCCGGCTCCGTCGTGAGCGCCCAGCGCGAGGGCCGCTATGGGCTCACCACGCTCTGCCTGGGCGGCGGTGGCGCGCTCGCGACGGCGATCGAGAGGGTCTGACATGACCGATACGGCAACGAGCGCGCCCGGCGCCGCGACCCCCGAGCCGCCGCTCCATCGGCTGTTCATCGGCGGGGAGTGGCTGGACGCCACGACCGGCCGGACGTTCGACTCGGTCAACCCGGCCGACACCCGCGAGGTGGTCGGCCGCTTCCAGGCTGCGTCCGCCGCCGACGTCGCCCGGGCCGTCGCGGCCGCCGGCGCGGCCTTCGCCGGCTGGCGCGCCACGCCGGCGCCGAAGCGCGGCGAGGTCCTCTATCGGTTCGGGGCGCTCATGGCCGAGCACAAGGAGCGGCTCGCCCGGGCGATGACCCGCGAGATGGGCAAGGTGCTGGCCGAGGCCCGCGGCGACGTCCAGGAGGGGATCGACATCGCCTTCCTGATGGCGGGGGAGGGACGCCGGATGTTCGGCGACACCACCCCGTCGGAGCTGCCCGACAAGTGGGCCATGAGCGTTCGCGAGCCGCTCGGCGTGGCCGGGATCATCACCCCCTGGAACTTCCCCATGGCGATCCCGTGCTGGAAGATGATGCCGGCGCTGGTGACCGGCAACACGGTTGTCTTCAAGCCGTCGAGCGACACGCCGCTGTGCGCCACCCTCCTCGTCGAGCTGATGGCCGAGGCCGGCTTCCCGGCCGGGACGGTCAACCTCGTGACCGGCCCCGGTGCCGAGGTCGGCGACGCGCTCGTGACGAACCCGGACGTCCCGGTGATCAGCTTCACCGGCAACACGGCGACGGGCCGCCGGATCGCCGAGCTGGCCGCCCGCCGGCTGAAGCGGGTCAGCCTCGAGCTCGGCGGCAAGAACGGGATCGTCGTGCTCCGCGACGCCGACCTCGACCTGGCGACGGACGGCATCGTCTGGTCGGCCTTCGGGACCACCGGCCAGCGCTGCACGGCCTGCTCGCGGGTCATCGTCGAGGCCGCGGTCGTCGAGCCACTGCTCGAGCGGCTGCATGACCGGGCGCGATCGCTCCGCCTCGGCTCCGGTCTCGAGCCGGCGACCGAGGTCGGCCCGCTGGTCAACGCGGCCGCCGTCGACAAGGTCGCGTCGTACGTCGAGATCGGACGTCGCGAGGGCGATCTCGTCGCCGGGGGAGACCGGGCCAGCGGACCGGGGCTCGAGCACGGCCACTTCTTCGAGCCGACGATCGTCCGCGGGGTCAAGCCGATGGACCGGATCGCCCAGGAGGAGATCTTCGGGCCGGTCCTGTCGGTCATCGCCGTGCCGGACTACCCGGCCGCCGTGACCGCGCTCAACCAGACCCGCTACGGCCTGTCGTCGTCGATCTTCACCCGCGACGTGAACGTGGCCTTCCGGGCGATGCGCGACTTCGAGAGCGGGATCGTCTACGTCAACGCCGGGACGATCGGGGCCGAGACGCATCTCCCGTTCGGTGGCATCAAGCAGACCGGCAACGGCCACCGTGAGGCGGGCCACGCCGCCCTCGAGACCTACACCGAGTGGAAGTCGATCTACGTCGACTTCAGCGGCCGGCTCCAGAAGGCGCAGATCGACAACCAGCCCGGCTGACGCGCGGCCGGATCGAGATCCGGCTGCTAGACTGCCCGCGGGCCGGTAGCTCAATGGCAGAGCAAGGGACTCTTAATCCCTAGGTTGCGAGTTCGACCCTCGCCCGGCTCACCACCGCGCGACACGTCCGAACCCCCTCCCACGACCGGAGGGGGTTCGCCATTCCCGGGCAGCGGCCATCCTTCTGGCCGCATCGCCGCCGCCGCGGTTGTCGCGGATCTGCAACCCGGCGGGCCCGCCGTTCGATCCGGCGGCGACGGCGTTCGCCCGACTGTGGACGGCGACGCGCCCAGCTGCCGGACGCGTGAACCGAAGGAGGCCTCACCATGTGCCTGACCTGTGGCTGCATGGACGCCCATCTCGAGATGGGCAAGTCGAACATCACCTACGAGGACGTGAAGCGCGCCGCCGACGAGAACGGCCGATCCGTGGCCGAGACGTTCGAGATCATCGAGCGGACGAAGGCCAAGGACAGCGCCGATCATCCACAGGAGTACGGGACGCCGGCGCAGGCGCGCGCCTGAGCCAGTCAGCCGGGCCCGTCTCCCGGCGTGGGTGACGGGCCGAGCGCCCCAGGTCGGCGCCCCGCCACGCCGATCCCGACCCCGACGAGCGCGCCGACGGTAAAGCCGACGAGCAGCCCCGTCAGGTTGTCGACCACGTCCACCGACGAGCAGCTCCGTCCGAACGCCGGCAGCGCGTACTGGTATCCCTCGATCACGAACGGGAGGACGACTGCACCGGCGATCAACGCAGCCTTGGCCCGTGACCATGGCAACAGCGCGATGGCCGCGCCGAGCGGCAGGAACAGCAGGACGTTCAGGCCGCGCTCGCCGAGGTTGAGGACGCGCCCGACCCCGATCGGTCCGACGAGGTCGATGGAGCAGAACGAGCGGTTGAACGGCTCGAAGGCGTCCTCGCCCGGCGTCAGCGTCAGCGCCGCGATCCCGCCGAGGCTGAGCACCAGCAGGAACGCGACGAGCGGCGAGGTCCGCAGCCCTCGTGCGAGCGGCCGGCAGGCGACGAGGCTGGCCGAGACGGCCAGCGCGAGCGCCGGCCAGAACCACGGAGTCGAGTTGAGGAACGCTCCGATCATCGGACCCCCGACGGGCAGGTTCGCCGTGACGTGACGGCCGGCGTCCCGGCGGGCGCGCCGGCGCCGCCGGTCCGCTGAGACACCGATCGTACGTCCCGATCGCGCGATCGGCCTGCGGGCGGGGCCTCCGCGCACCACCGCGATCTTCGGATCGTGCTCGAATGGGACTTTCGTGGGGGAGCCTGACCGGGACGCGAAACGGTCCAATGGACCGGCTCGCAGCGCCGGCGAGGTCGATCGTCCGCCGGCTCCGGGTGGCGACCTCGAGGTGGTGGTTGAGCGTCTCGCACGAACACGAAACGGCCCGGCTGGGCGTCCACGGCCGCGCCTTCGAGGCGCTCTGGTTCGGCCAGACGGTCTCGGCGCTCGGCACGCAGGTGTCGATGGTCGCGCTGCCGCTCATCGCGGTCCTCGTCCTGCACGCGACGGCGCTCGAGCTCGGCGTCCTGGCCGCGCTCGAGACGATCCCGTACCTCGTCCTGTCGCTCCCGGCGGGCGTCTTCGTCGACCGGGCCGACCGGCGGCGGACGATGATCGCCTGCGACATCATCCGGGCAGCCGCGCTCCTCGGGACCGCGCTGGCGATCGCGGGCGGGGTGGGCTCGATCGGGCTCCTGTGTGCCGTCGCGCTCCTGGTCGGCTCATCGAGCGTGTTCTTCTCGGTGGCCTACACGAGCTACGTGGCCACGCTCCTGGCGGCGGACCGGCTCGTCGCCGGCAACCAGCGTCTCGAGTTGTCCGAGTCGGCGGCCCAGGTCGTCGGACCGACCGTCGGCGGGATGATCCTCCAGCTGGCGGGAGGCGCCGCCGCGGCCGCGCTCGACGGCGCGTCGTATCTCGTCTCGGCCGTCGCGATCGTCGCCTCGCGCCCTCCGCGGCGGGACGTCCCGCGCGACGCCAGCCCGCACATCGGCCTGCGAGCGGGGATCGCCGAGGGGCTCCGCCGGGTCTCCGGTGACCGGGTCTTGCGCGACCTCGCCGCCTCGACCGCCCTGCTCAACCTCGGGAGCGGCATGCTCCTCGCGGTGGTCGTCCTGTTCGCCACGACGGAGGTCGGGCTCGACGCCGCCGGCTTCGGGCTCGTGTACGGCCTGGGCAACCTCGGGTTCCTGCTCGGCGCCCTGTCCGTCGGTTTCCTGACGAGCCGCCTCGGGATCGGCCGGACGTTCGCCTGGTCGACCTACGTGACGGCGATCGCGATGGTCCTCATCGCGCTGTCCGGAGGCGGTCCGGGCGTTGCCCTGCTGCTGCTCGGGCGGTTCGTCGGCGCGGCCGCTACGCCGCTGTTCAACGTCAACGCGCTCAGCCTGCGCCAGGCCCGCGTCGGGGACGCGATCATGGGCCGGGTCAACGCGACCTTCCTGTTCATCGACTGGGGTCCGCTGCCCGTGGGCTCGCTCGTCGGCGGCCTGCTGGCCGGGGCGTTCGGGCCCCGTGCGGCGCTCGTGGCGGCGGCCGCCTGTGGCCTGGCCGGCGCGGCCTGGATCGCCATCTCGCCGGCGGCCCGCCTCACGAGCCTGCTCGAATCGGTCACCCCGGAGCCGCCGGACGCCGATGCGGCCGCACCGGACGTGGTGGGCGACGGGACCGACGAGCGGCCGGCCTTCGATCCCCCGCTCGTCGCCTAGGCCGGACCGCCTCGACCTCGGCGGTCGGCCGGCCGCGGCGGCCCGTCGGCCGATCTTGTTGTAGGCTTCCGCCGACGTCGCGGAGGCGGATCCGTGACGCCCGCGGTCCGGGGAGGACCGGCGGCCAGAGGCCACGCAGCGGCGCGACCGGCCGATCACGAGGAGCCGACCCTGATCCCTGACGACCCCGAATCCGGGTCCGGCCTGCCCGAACCGCCGCTCGACGGCGACGCCCGGCCCGAGTGGGCGCCCGTGCCGCCCGATCCAATGCTGCCGGACGAGATCGCGACCGCCGCCATCGACTCCGGCGACGGCAATCCGCCGATCTCGACCGCACCCGGCGCCGGGCACGGCCGGCTGGCCCGCTTCGGGGCCGGGCTGCTCAGCGCGATCGTCCCGGGTCTCGGCCATCTCGTCACCGGCCGTCGGCGGCTCGCGGCGCTCTTCCTGGCCCCGGTCGTGCTCGCGCTGTTGGTCCTCGTCGGGCTGTTCCTGACCCAGAACACGCTGTCGCTGGCCGCGTCGCTCATCGACCCGTCGGTCGTCGGGGGGATCCTCGTCCTCGAGGTCCTGTTCCTCGTCTGGCGGGTCGCGGCGGTCGTCTCGTCGATGGTCGATCGCTCGTTCCCGCGCTTCCGGGTCGCCGACGGGATCGGCCTGCTCGTCGTGCTCGCCCTGGTGGTCCTGCCCCAGGCCGGGATCGCCGTGCTGACGAGCGCGACGCAGGCCGCCGAGTCGAACGTGTTCGTCGACGAGCCGTTCCCGTCCGACGACGCCGGTCCGTCGATCGCTCCATCGCTCAGCCCGGGCGATTCGTTCTTCCCGTCGGCGGAGCCTTCGGCGAGCGCCTCGAGCGCGCTGCCGCCACGGGTGACCGTGCTCCTCATCGGCGTCGACTCGGGCGTCGGACGGAACACGGCCGCGACCGACACGATGATCGTGGCCAGCCTGGACCCGGTGGCCAAGACCGTGTCGATGGTGTCGGTGCCGCGCGACCTGGTCAACGCCCCGCTGCCCAAGGGCAAGACGTTCAGCCCAAAGATCAACGGGCTCGTGGCCAACGTCCGCTGGAACCCGGGCAGCTACCCCGGCTACAACGGCCACGGCCAGGCCGTCCTCGCCTACTCGCTGGGCAAGATGCTCGGGGTGCACATCGACTACTACGCCCAGGTCGACCTCGAGGGCTTCGTCCAGGCGGTCAACGCGGTCGGCGGCGTCGACGTGAGCGTCGACCACGCGATGTGCGACGCGCGCTACAACGAGTACGGCTTCGACGGCTACTCGATCGGCGCCGGCCGGCATCACATGAACGGCAACCAGGCGCTCGCCTACGCCCGGATCCGGAAGTCGGTTGGGGAGAGCGACTTCACCCGCGCGGCACGCCAGCAGCAGGTCGTCGTGGCGCTCAAGGACAAGGTGGTCAAGGGGGGCTTCCTCAACGACCCGCTGGGGCTGCTGCGGGCCGTCGGCCAGACGATCCAGACGAACATCCCGCCCGGCGTCGTCCGGCAGCTTGCCCCGCTGGCCACCGAGATCGGCCCGAAGGACGTCTACCGGGCGGTCGTCAGCTACCCGCTCGTCCGGCCGGGCTTCGACGCCCGCGGCTCGATCCAGCTGCCGAACTTCGACAAGATCTCGGCGCTCGGCGCGGCGATGTTCACCTCGGTCGGCACCCGGCCGGCCGACAAGTACGCCGCCAAGCCGCCCACGAGCGTCGCCAAGGGCCCTGCCCAGCCGGCCCCGAGCTGCGCCGCCGCCCCGAAGCCCAGGCCCAAGCCGAAGCCCACACCCAGGCCGACCCCGAAGCCGACGCCCAAGTCGACGCCGTCGCCCACGCCGACCGCCACCGAGCCGCCGCCGACCCCGACCCCGACCTCGACGGGCCCGTAGCGGGCTCGAGCGGTCCCTGGGCCGGGCGGCGACCGGCACACGCGCCACGGCGGACCGGCCCGCCGGGCCCGCCTCTGGTACCCTGTTCGACGGTCCTTGAAGCCGGTCCAGAGAGACCGGCGTACCGGTCCCGTGAGGCCGGAAGGGAGGCTCGATCGAGCGTGTCCGCGTCGCTTCGCCGTGACCCGATCGCCCTCCCGTTGCCGGTCCACGCGACCCCCCGGCGGGCCGGATGATCCGTCCGCCGCTGCCGCTCCCGAGCGCGATCGTCGACCCGCGGATCGGGGACCTCGGCCCGGCGCTCCTCGCCCTCGCCGACGGGACGGTCTTCCCCGGGATCGCCTTCGGCGCGCCGCTCGCGGCGGGTGGCGACCTCGTGGTGAACACGAGCCAGACCGGCTACCAGGAGGTCTGCACGGACCCGTCGTACGCCGGACAGGTCGTGGCGATGACGTATCCGCTGATCGGCAACTACGGCCGGCTCCGCGACGACGACCAGTCGGAGCGGCCGTGGCTCCGGGCGCTCGTCGTCGCCAACGCCACGGCGGCCGTCGCCGCCGCCGCGGCGCAGCTCGCGGCGCTCCTCCGCGACGACGGGATCCCGGCGATCGCCGGGGTCGACACGCGCGCGCTGGCCCGCCACCTGCGGACGCACGGCTCGATCCCCGGCATCGTCACCGCCCCCGGCCAGGTCGACGGGGACGCCGCCGTGGCGGCCGCCCGGGCGCTGCCGCGCTGGGAGGACCAGGACTTCGTCGATCTCGTGTCGCCCGAGGCGCCGCGCGAGGTGGGCGGCGTCCCGGGCGGCCCGCTCGTCGCGATCGTCGACTACGGTCTCAAGGCGAACATCGTCCGCTCGCTCAACCGGCGCGGGGCCCGTGTCCGCGTCCTGCCGCACACGGTCGATCCGTCGGACGCCCTGGCCGCCGACGTCGACGGGCTGGTCCTGTCGCCCGGCCCCGGCGACCCGTCGCGGCTCGCCGGGCCGGTGGCGCTCGCCCGGGCGGCGATCGCCGATGGCCGCCCGCTGCTCGGGATCTGCCTCGGCCACCAGATCGTCGGGCGCGCGGCCGGGGCCGAGACGCGCCGGCTGCGGTTCGGGCATCACGGGGCGAACCACCCCGTCCGCGACGTCGACACCGGCCGGGTCCAGGTCACGGCCCAGAACCACGAGGTGCAGGTCGTCGGCGACACCCTCCGGCCGGCCGACGGCTTCCACGTCAGCCAGGTCAACCTGAACGACGGGTCGGTGGAGGGGCTCCGCCACCGCGAGCTCCCGATCGAGACCGTCCAGTACCATCCCGAGGGCGCCCCCGGCCCGCTCGACGCGCTCGCCGTGTTCGACCGGTTCGTGGCCGCGTGCGCCGCCCGCCGGACCGGGACCGCGTGAGCGCCACGACGGTCGCGCCCCGGTCGGTGCTCATCCTCGGCTCGGGGCCGGTGGTCATCGGCCAGGCCGCGGAGTTCGACTATGCCGGGACCCAGGCCTGCCGGGCGCTCCGCGCCGAGGGCGTGCGCACGATCCTGGTCAACTCGAACCCGGCCACGATCATGACCGACCCGACGGTGGCCGACGTCGTCTACCTCGAGCCGCTGACGGTCGAGGCGATCGAGGCGGTGATCGCCCGGGAACGGCCCGACGGGCTCCTCGCCGGGCTCGGCGGACAGACCGCGCTCAACCTCGCCGTCGCCCTGGCTCGCGCCGGGGTGCTCGAGCGGTACGACATCCGGCTCATCGGCACGCCGCTCGAGGCGATCGAGATGGCCGAGGATCGGGAGCGGTTCCGCGCGCTGCTCGACCGGATCGGCCAGCCCTACGCCCCGTCGTGGATCGTCGAGGGCGACACCCCGGCGATCCGCGAGGCGTCCGCGGACGCGGCGCTCCGCGAGATCGGCCTCCCGGCGATCGTCCGCCCCGCGTTCACGCTCGGCGGCACCGGCGGCGGGATCGTCGAGACGGAGCCGGCCTACCGGGAGCGCGTCCGCGCCGGGCTCCGGGCCAGCCCGATCGGGCAGGTGATGGTCGAGCGCTGCCTCGTCGGCTGGGGCGAGATCGAGTACGAGGTCATGCGCGACGCCGACGACACGTGCATCGCGGTCTGCTCGATGGAGAACGTCGACCCGCTCGGCGTCCACACCGGCGACTCGATCGTCGTGGCCCCGGTTCAGACGTTGCCCGACCCGGTCCACCAGCGGCTCCGGAGCGCGTCGCTGGCGATCATCCGGGCGCTCGGGGTCGAGGGTGGCTGCAACGTCCAGTTCGCGCTCAGCCCGGACTACGAGGACTACGCGGTCATCGAGGTCAATCCCCGGGTCAGCCGCTCGTCGGCCCTGGCCAGCAAGGCGACCGGCTATCCGATCGCCCGGGTCGCCGCCCAGATCGCGGCCGGCCGCCGGCTGGCCGACATCCCGAACGTCGTGACCGGCACGACCGTTGCCGCATTCGAGCCGGCGCTCGACTACGTGGTCGTCAAGCTGCCCCGCTTCCCGTTCGACAAGTTCCCGACCGCCGACCGCTCGCTCGGCAGCCAGATGAAGGCCACCGGCGAGGTCATGGCGATCGACCGGACGTTCGGCTCGGCGCTCAACAAGGCGCTCCGCGGCCTCGAGCAGGCCGGCGTCGGGCCGCTGGCCGAGGATCCCGCCTGGGCGCCGAGCCTCGACTACCTCGCCGCGGTCTACGCCCCGGTCGCGACGGACGACGGGGACGGAACGCCGCACGACGGAACGCCGCACGACGGAACGCCGTACGACGGCTCGACCGGGGGCGACGGCCTGGCCGGCGACGACGGGCCGATCGCCTGGCGCGATGCGGACGGGAACGCCTGCGAGTCCACCCGACACGCGGAACGCGCGGCGGCACCGATCGTCCTGCGCCGCTTCCTCGCCCCGTCGGACACCCGCCTGTGGAGGGTCCTCGCCCTGCTCCGCCGCCACGTCCCCGAGGCGGTCATCCAGGCGGCGACCGGGATCAACCCGTGGTTCCTCGCCGAGTTCGGGCGGGCAGTCGGCCTCGAGCGCGACGTCGCCGACCTCGGCGTGCGGCTGGCGGACCCGACCGACGCCCACGCCGCGGCGCTGCTCGCGACGGCCAAGCGGGCCGGCTTCGGCGACCGCGAGCTGGCGGCCCTGGCCGGCGTGGCGACCGACGACCTCCGAGTGACGCGGATCGCGCTCGGCCTGCGGCCGGGCTACGCGATGGTCGACACCTGCGCCGCCGAGTTCGCCGCCGAGACGCCCTACTTCTACGCGACGTACGCCGCCGCCGGGTCGCCGCCCGAGCTCCCGCCGGTGCCGCGCCCGGCGGCCCTCGTGATCGGCTCCGGTCCCGTCCGCATCGGGCAGGGAATCGAGTTCGACTACTGCGCGGTCCAGGCCGCGGAGTCGCTGCGCCGGCTCGGCTGGTCGGCCGTGATGATCAACTCGAACCCGGAGACCGTGTCGACCGACTTCGACGCGAGCAGCCGGCTCTACTTCGAGCCGCTCGACCCGGAATCGGTCCGTGGCGTCGTGGAGGTCGAGACCGGACCCGGCGAGACGCTCCTGCCGGCGTTCGTCCAGTTCGGCGGGCAGACCCCGCTCAACCTCGCCGCGCCGCTCGCCGCGGCCGGCGTGCCGCTCCTGGGCGCGGACCTCGAGGCGATCGACCAGTCCGAGGAGCGGACCCGCTTCGCAGCGCTGCTCGACCGGCTCGGGATCCCCCAGCCCGAGGGCGGCATGGCCCACAGCGTCGAGGAGGCGCTCACCCTGGCCGACCGGATCGGCTACCCGGTCATCGTCCGCCCGTCGTTCGTGATCGGCGGCCTGGCGATCGACTTCGCCTACTCGAGCGGCGACCTCGTCCGCCAGCTGGCGATGGCGACGGTCGTGGACCCCGATCGGCCGGTCCGGATCGACCGCTACCTCGAGGGGGTCGAGGTCGACGTCGACGCGGTGTCCGACGGTCGGGATGTCCTCATCCCCGGCCTGCTCGAGCACGTCGAGCGGGCCGGCGTCCACTCGGGCGACTCGGTCGGCGTCTTCCCGCCGCAGACGGTCTCGCTGGGCGACCGCGAGCTGATCGTCGCGACGATGGAGCGGATCGTGCTGGCCCTCGGCGTCCGCGGCCTCGTCAATGCCCAGTTCATCGTCCGCGACGACGGGGTCTACCTGATCGAGGTCAACCCGCGCGCCTCACGAACCGTTCCGTTCCTGAGCAAGGTCACCGGCGTGCCGATGGTCGACCTCGCCGTCCGGATCGCGCTCGGCGAGACGTTGCGTGCCATGGGCTGGCCGGGCGGCCTCCTGCCCGAGCCACCGCTCGTGGCGGTCAAGGCCCCGGCGTTCTCGACGGCGAAGCTGCGCGGCGTCGACCCGTCGGTCGGACCGGGGATGCAGTCGACCGGCGAGGTCATCGGCATCCATCGCGAGCCCGCGGTCGCCCTGGCCAAGGCCCTCCTCGGCGCGGCGCTCGTCCCACCCCGACCCGGGCCGGACGGGGCGCTGGCGTTGCTGTCGATCGCCGATCGCGACAAGCCGCTCCTCGGCCGGCTGGGCGCGGGCCTCGCCCGGGCCGGCTACCGGCTGGCCGCGACGGCCGGCACGCGCGCCGCGCTCATTGCGCTCGGGCACGACGCCCGGCCGGTCTCGAAGTTCGGCGCCGCGGACGAGGCCGAGGGGATGCCGATCATGGACCTCATCGAGTCGGGTGAGGTCCGCCTCGTGGTCAACACTCCGACCCCCCAATCGGGCGCCGTCCGCGACGCCGCCGAGATCCGCCTCGCGGCCACCGCCGAGGGGATCCTCTGCCTGACCGCGATCGAGACCGCGGTCGCCGCGGCCGAGGCGCTCGACCCTGCGGTGGTGGACCGCATGGCCGAGGTCCGCTCGCTCGGGGAATGGGTGCCCGGTCCGCCGGTCGTCGCCGGGATCCCGACCGCCGTCAGCGGCTGAGCGCGCTCGGCGGGACGACGCGGACGGCCTGGCGGGAGATCACGATCGGGGAGTCTACCGCCTCGGCGGCCGGAGGCTCAGTGCTCGGCGGAGAGCCCGGTCGGGTCGACGAGGACGGCCATCGACGGGGCGCTCCAGCCGGTCGACGACAGCGCCCCGCGGTCGACGTTCACGATGTCGCCGACGAGCGTCCAGCGCCCCGCATCGCTCGGCGCGACGAGATTGACCGTCGTCCGGGCGATGGCACCCGGGGCGAGCTCCATCGGGACCTCCACTCCGGGCAGGTCGGTCCCGTCCGCGGCGTGCCAGGTGAGCACGAGCAGCGTCTGGGCGGCCGGCACGGCCGGGTGCGGATCGTCGGCCGGCGGGGTCGGCGGACGCCAGTCGACGGTCCCGATGTTGGCCACGGCGATGCGGATCGACAGGCCCGCGCCGGCCGCGGCCTCGACGGCCTTCGGCAGGGCGAGGGCCGCGCCGTAGGGCGGCAGGACGGTGACCACGACCGGCGGGAACGTACGCGACGGGGTCCGCTGGCCGACCTCGGTCAGGCCCAGGTACAGGGCGTACCGCCCCGGGACGGTCGGAACCGCGATCGCCGACGCGAACCCGCGCCGGCCCGCTCGGTCGGGCGCGGAGGCCGTCGCGGCCGCCACCGGCACGGGCGGGGTAACGACGCCGGGGGCGCTCGCCGCATCGGCCACGGCCCGCGACCGGACCGGCGTGCTCGGGGCCGGCGGCGCAACGATCGGGATCCAGCGCCCGACGAACCGCTGGGCGGGCGGCTTCGGGAAGCCGTCGTGGATCGACAGGTCGACCCGGACGCCGATGGCCGATCCGGCGACCGCGCGACCGGTCAGCTTGACCCGCCCGAGCCGGTAGGCGCGGTCGATGAGCGGGGCCGTCGGCCGGCCGTGGGCCGGGGTCGCGGCGGCCATCACCCGGCCGTGCTCGAACGTCGCGAAGCGGTGGAGCGCGGCGACCGGGATCCACTCGCCCGGGTAGTCGCCGCCGGCCAGCGGGTCCATGAGCCAGACCCGGCCTCGCGCCCGGTCGTAGCTCTGGATGTAGATCGCGTGCGCGCTGTCACGCCGTCTGGCGAACGCCTTGGCCCAGCGGGTGTAGTGAGCCGGCAGCCGGCTGTACTCGCCGATGAGCACCGCTCCGCCGCCGTGGTCGATCCGGTCGAGGAGCTGCCACCAGCTCATGGTGTCGCCGTAGCCGGGCGAGAAGCTCAGGCGCAGCCCGGTCAGCCGGCCGACGGCGCGCGACAGGTCGTACAGGCTCGACCCGCCCTTCTTGTCGCCGGACGCCCGCTCGAGCACGCTCTGCCGGATCCGGACCGAGCCATGGGTCCACTTGTCGAGGAGCATCTCGCCGGCGGCCCAGACGCAGTTGTTGTGCATCTGCCAGACGTGTTGGGGCACGTACTCGCCGGTCGGTCCCGCAGCGAGGGCCGGGGCGACGGGGGTGGCGAGACCGACGGCCAGCCCGAGCACGACGGCGAGCAGGAGGGGAAGCGGCCCGTGGACCGCGAGGAGGCGTGAGTTCAGACGGCAGGCGGCTTGGGGCACCGCCCGATCGTGTCAGGCCGAGCGGCGTGCTCCCATCGCCCGACGGGTGCACTGGCGGAGGTACGTTCGGGCCATCAGAGGTGGCGAGCCGGCCCCGCTCAGCAGGGCCGGCTCGTGGGCCTCGAGTGCGTTCCCGGTGCCGGTTCGTCGGCGAGGACCGAGCCGACGGCGACGAGGCGGCGACCGAGCCAGGCCAGGGGCCGGCTGCCGCGTCCGGAGTCGCGACCCGGGCCCCTGGCCTGCGCGGCGAGGGTCTCGGTCCGTGCCCGGTCGTGGTCCGCAGCGATCCGCGCCCG
This sequence comes from uncultured Chloroflexia bacterium, assembly GCA_963813705.1. GTDB lineage: Bacteria > Chloroflexota > Limnocylindria > Limnocylindrales > CSP1-4 > Chersky-267. The sequence goes on along the minus strand of CAWFAH010000010.1, from coordinate 513,725 downwards.
GACGACGAAGAGATCCTCGTGTTCCTTCGGGGTGTTCCGTCCTGTGTTACTCATCTCGCCCTCCTGTAAGTCGTTCATCTAACACGGTGGGCCGAAGGGAGGCCGCGACCCGCGTGGTCGCGGCCCGATCGGCCTCGCTCAGGTCCGCAGGTAGTCGATCAACCCGACTCCGCTGGCGTCCACGGTGCCGTGGCGGAGGCTGTAATAGGACAGGCCGCCCTCCTCGGTCAGGGTGACCAGCCCGGCCGCGCGCAGGAGCGCGAGGTGGTGCTTGATCGTCGGCTTCGAGAGCTCCAGCGCCGAGGCGATCTCGGTCAGGTAGTGATCGCGTCCCGCGAGCAGCCGCAGGATCCGCAGCCGGGTCTCGTCCCCGAGGGCCCGGTGGAGCCGGACGACGGCCGCGGGTGGCGCCAGCGGGTCACCCGCGTCGAGGGCGTCGTCCGCGATCGGGTAGCCGAACATCCGCCAGTCGTCGCCCCCGAGCACGAAGTTGTACGGCCGAGCGAAGTACGACGGGGCGAGCACGACCCGGCGGACGCCCGCCTCGGCCAGCCAGCGGATCCCGCCGGTCGTGCGCTCGATGAGGTCGGTCGGCCGAAGCGTGGCGATGTCCCCGGCACGGGCATCCGCGTCGCGCCGGATCATCGTCCGGACCCGACCCTCGATCGGCTGGAACAGCCCGACCCACTCCCCGAGGACCGTTCGGGCCGGGCCGATGACCGACGACGGGGTGCGGAAGATCGCCCGCCAGCGCTCGAGCTTGTCGGCGGGGTAATGGTCCGCCAGGCTGACCATCAGCCCGTCGATGGCGTCGTCGTCGCCCGCCATGGCACGCTCGGTCTGCGCTCGGCGCGCCGGGTCGCGCAGGTCCTCGGCCACGATCGCGTGGACGATCAGCTCGTCGTCGAGGCCGTCGACGAGCGCGGCGAATGCCGCCGCGTCGCGGACTTCGGGGCGGTCGACCGCGAGACCGGCGAGGACAACGCACAGCTCGCTGCCGTAGCGCTCGAGCTCGCTCGCGGCGCGGGTCCGCAGCGTCGCCTTGGCCTCGGTCAGCCAGGCGCGGTCGTCGGCCGGCAGGTCGTCCGTGGAGCCGGCGTCGTCGGACAGGCTGAACACGAAGTCGTACACCGTCCGGACGTCGAACTCGACCTGGTAGGGCGCCGCGGCGGGGCGGGAGAAGTCGCGCACGATGGCCCGGCTCGGGATCGCCGGCGCATCGACGGGACGGGTTCGGACCGGGCTTCGGGCCATCCTTGCAACTCTCTCCTAACAGGTGTTAGACGACAATCTAACACGGCCGCGGCGCACTGTCAAGGTCCGCAGCGACGTCCGACCTCGGGACCCTACAATCGGCGCGTGTCGATCCCTGTGGTCCGCTTCAGCGACGAGCGCCTCGCCAATGGACTGCGCCTCATCGTTGCCGAGGACCACCTGGCGCCGGTGGTGGCGGTCAACGTCTGGTACGGCGTCGGCTCGAAGCACGAGGTCCCGGGCAAGACCGGCTTCGCCCACCTGTTCGAGCACGTCATGTTCCAGGGCAGCCGGAACGTCGGCAAGGCCGAGCACATCGCCCTCGTCCAGGCCGCCGGCGGGACGATGAACGGCACCACCTGGCTCGACCGGACGAACTACTTCGAGACGATGCCGTCCCACCAGCTCGAGCTCGCCCTGTGGCTCGAGGCGGATCGCATGGCGACGCTCCTCGATGCCCTCTCGCAGGAGAACCTCGACAACCAGCGCGAGGTGGTCAAGAACGAGAAGCGCTGGTCGTACGACAACCGACCGTACGGCAGCTGGTCGGAGAAGCTGCAGGCCCATCTCTACCCACCGGAGCATCCCTACCACCACCCGACGATCGGCTCGATGGAGGACCTCGACGCGGCGTCGGTCGAGGACGTCTCGGCCTTCTTCCGGACCTACTACGCCCCGAACAACGCCGTCCTGTCGATCGTCGGTGACGTGGATCCCGCGGCCGCCCGGCGCTGGACCGAGCGCTACTTCGGGGGGATCCCGGCGAACCCGTCGATCCCGCCCCTCGGCGACACGAGCCTGCCGCCGATCCTGGGCGAGGAGCGCCGCGAGATCGTCGAGGATCGGGTCCCGCTACCGCGGATCTTCTTCGGCTTCCGCGCCCCCGCGCTTGGCGACGAGCGGCTCGACGCGATCGACGTCGGGACGCAGGTCCTCGCCGGCGGCAAGGGCAGCCGGCTGCACCGCCGGCTCGTCCGCGACGAGCGGATCGCCCAGGACGTCGTGGGCTTCAGCCTGGGCTTCGTCGCCGGCGCGTCGATCTGGGCCGGCTGGGCGACGGTCCGGCCCGGGGTGGCGATCGAGCGGGTCGAGCAGGCGTTCCTCGAGGAGCTCGAGCGGATCGGGCACGAGCCGATCTCGGACGACGAGCTGGCGCGTGCGAGGGCGTTGATCGAGACCGAGGAGCTCGGTGCCCTCCAGCGGGTCGAGGAGCGCGCCGACCGGCTGTCGATGTACGCCACGCTGTTCGACGATCCCGAGCTCATCAACCGCATGCTCGAGCGCTACCTGTCGGTGACGCCCGATCGGATCCAGGCGGCTGCGGCCGAGGTGTTCCGGCCCGACAACCGGGTCGTGATGACCTACATCCCGGCGCTCCCGCCGGCCGAGGAGGCTCCCGGCCCGCTCGACTCGGCCGTCCCCGAGCCGGGCGACGTCGGTGGTTCGGACGAGGAAGCCGCGGCATGACCCGGCGCCCGGACCCGGTCGTGGTCTCGACCCGGCCGACCCCGGGTGACCCAAGGCCCTACCAGTTCCCGTCCTTCGAGCGCACGGCCCTGGCCAACGGCCTGTCGATCCTGACCGTCGACCTGCCGGGCCGGCCGCTCATCAGCGCCCAGCTCGTCTACCGCAACGGCGCCGCGGATGAGCCCGCCGCCGAGGGCGGGGCGACCGTGCTGTCGGCACGGGCGCTCACCGAGGGCACCGAGCGGTTCGACGCGATCGCGCTCGTCGAGGCCACCGAGCGGCTCGGGGCATCGCTCCACGCCGACGCGAGCTGGGACGCCTACACCGTCGGCGTGGAGGTGCCCGGCACGCGGCTCGAGCCGGCGCTCGACCTGCTGGCCGAGGTGGTCGCCCATCCGACCTTCCCCGAGGAGGAGGTCGAGCGGATCCGCGACGAACGGCTGAACGACCTGCTCCAGGCCCGCGCCGACGCGCGCCGCCGCGCCGACGAGGCCTTCTCAGCCACGATCTACCGCGACACGTCGCCCTACCATCGTCCGTCCGGCGGGACGAAGGCGACGGTCGCGCCGCTCGACCGGTCGGCGCTCGCCCGCGCCTGGTCGCGCGGGCTCGATCCAAGCCGGACGACGATGGTCCTGGCGGGCGATCTCGAAGGCATCGACCCGGTGCGCCTCGTGGCGGCGCGAATGGCCGGCTGGACCCGGGCCGAGGGCGCCGTCGAGCCGGGCCCGATCGCGGCCCGGGCGACCGCGGGCGGCCGGCGCCTGCGCCTGGTCGACAAGCCGGGCGCGCCGCAGACCGAGATCCGGGTCGGCCACGTCGGGGTCCCGCGGCGGATCCCGGACTTCCATGCCCTGTCGGTCCTGGGCGCGATCCTCGGCGGACTGTTCAACTCGCGTCTCAACATGAAGCTCCGCGAGGAGAAGGGCTACACCTACGGCGCGCACGCCGGGTTCGACCTCCGCCGCGCGGCCGGTCCATTCGCGGCCCGGGCCGCCGTGAACACCGAGGTGACGGCCGCCGCCCTGAGCGACCTCGTCGCCGAGCTCGACCGGATCCGCAGCGAGCGTGTGTCGGACGCCGAGCTCCGGGCGGCGCGCGACTTCCTGATCGGCGTGTTCCCGCTCCGGTTCGAGACGCCCGGACCGATCGTCCAGGCGCTGTCGGGCATGGTCGTCCACGGCCTTCCCGACGACGAGCTGGCGACGTACCGCGAGCGCATCGACGCGGTCGGCGTCGACGACGTCCTCCAGGCCGCCCGCACGCACATCCACGTCGATCGGGCGGCGGCCGTCCTGGTCGGGGACGCCTCGGTCATCGCCTCCAGCCTCGAGGTCGTCGGCTTCGGCCCGGTCGAGGTCATCCGCGACGACGACGAGACCGCCGAGGCCTGACCGGGCCGCGCCGACGGGCCGCCGAGCCTTGACCGGGCCGCCGAGGCCTGACCGGGCCGCCGAGCCCTGACCGGGCCGCCGAGCCCCGACCCGGCGCGTCTCGTTCCGCCCCGCCGCCATCGCGCCATGACACGGCCATCGCGAGCCGGATCGCTCCCGCCCTGAAACTTCCACCCACCCGCCGGCCTCGATGTGAGTGGACCACCCGGCCGACCCAGCGACAGCAACCAGCGGGAGCGAATCACCCAGATGGACAGGAACCGAACGATCAAGGCTCTCGGCGCGAGTGCCATCGCGATCTTCCTCGTCGCCGGCGCCGCGCTCGGAGCGGACGCGATCCTTCGCCCGCCGACCACGAGCCAGCCGCTGGTCCTGACGGCCGACGAGACCCGGGCGGCAGCCGGGACGGCCGAGCCGACGGAGACGCCCGAGGCCACCGAGACCCCCGAGCCGGCCGAGACCGCCGAGCCGGCCGAGACGCCCGAGCCGAAGGCGACCCCGGATCCGAAGGCCACGCCCGGGGCCGCTGAGGACCAGACCGACCAGGACGACCAGGGCGAGAACGACGATCACGGCGGCCAGAGTGGCCACGACGGCGGCCAGCGTGGCGCGAGCGGCCACGATGGCGGCCAGGGAGGCCACGACGGAGGCGATGACGGCGGCGACGACTGACCGGCCCGGCCGCCCAGCGGACACCGGACCGCCGTTCGGCCCGTGGATGTGACCAAAGGACCCGAGACGATGGCACCGCCGGCCTTGCATCATCGGGACCTCGGCCGCCGGTCAGCACGACCGAGCAGCCCCGACCAGCCGGAGCAACCAAGATCCAGCCCGACTTCGCCCGCACGGACGCTCGCCCCCCCGCGGACCTCGAGGCCCGACGGGCGGTCGAGGCCGTCCTCGGGGGCGACCGGGACGCGTTCCGCTTCCTCGTCGAACGCGAATCGGCCTCGGTCATCCGCTCGTGTCATCGCGTCCTCGGGGACCTCCATGAGGCCGAGGATGCGGCTCAGGAGGCGTTCGTGATCGCCTATCGGTCGCTCGCCGGCTGGCGCGGCGACGGCCCATTCGGGGCCTGGCTCGGACGGATCGCCGTGCGCAACGCGGTCCGCCGGGCGAAGTCGCGCCGGCCGACCGCGCGGATCGACCCGACCGATCCGGACCTCGTCGTCGGGCCGGGCGGTCCCGGGTCCGATACCGGCGCAGACCGGGCGAGCCTCGCGGCGATCGCCCTCGGTCTCACCGGCTCGACCGACCCCGCGCTCATCTCGCTGCGCGCCGAGCGCGCCGATGACGTGCGGCGGGCCGTGAGCCGCCTCGACGAGCCGTACCGCGAGACGGTCATGCTCCGGTTCTACGCCGAGCTGTCGCTGGCCGAGATCGCGGCCGAGACGGACCGCCCGATCGGGACGGTCAAGACCCATCTGTTCCGCGGGCTGGCCCGGCTCCGGGTCGCGCTGGCCGCCGACGGGGCCGCCTGATGAGCCGTCCGTTCCATCCGAGCGAGCTGTCCGGTCCCGGCGTGCCGCCGGCGACGTCGGCCGAGATCGCCGCGAGGGTGGCGACGGCGCACCTGCTCGAGGCCGAGCTGGCTGCGGGTGACGTCCACCCAGCGGCCGGGTTCGCGGACCGGGTGATGGACGCGATCGCCGAGGAGCCGCGACCACAGCCGGCCATCGCCGCCGGCCTGGCGATGCGCCGCGGTCGGTTCGGGACCATGCTCGCCGCGCTCGCCGACAGCTGGCGGGTCGCCTTCAGCGGTGGTCGCCCGCTGGCCGTCCGGGCCCAGGCCGCCGCGTTCGTGATCGTCGTGCTCGTGGCGGTCGGCTCGCTCGGCGGGATCGCCGCCGTCGGCGCCGTGAACCTGCTCGCGCCGGCGCGTTCACAGGTCGCCTCGCCGCCCGTGACGCCGCCCGCCGCCCCGACCGCCGAGCCGCCGAGCCGGCCGCCCGCCGCCACGCACCGACCCCAGGCGACGGAGACGCCCGAGCCGACCGAGACGCCGGACTCGTCGCGCACGCCGCGGCCGTCGCACAGCGAGCGCCCCGGCGAGACGCCCGAGCCGAGCGAGACGGACGACGGCAGCGGCGGTGCCAGTGGTGGGGGCGGTGGCGACTGGAGCGGCGGCGGCGGTGGTAGCGGCGGGGGCGGCGACGACTGAACCGCCGGGCCGGCCGGGCCGGCCGGCTCCTCGACGAGGCGCTACCCTCGTCCGGTGATCGTCGTGATCGGCTCGCCCATCCATCGGCCCGGGATCGACGGCCGTTCGCCCGACGTGGCCGGTCTCGCGGCCGGCATCGCGACGGCCGCCGCCGCGGCGGGTCGCGAGGTCCAGCTCGTCGGTCGGGTGGGGGAGGACGCGGCCGGGGACGCAACGCTCATCGGCCTCGCCGATCGACAGGTCGGCCACGTGGCCGTCCTCCGCGTCGCCGGCCGGCCGACCCCGGTGGTGCCCGCGACGAGCGATGCCGGTGACGCGACCGCCGGCGAAGGGACCGACGCCGTCGCGGCTGTGGCGTCATCCGCCGGCGCGGGGGAGAGCTCGGTGGTTCCGACCACCCTCGACGCCGGCGACCTGGACCTGGCGCTCCGCTACCTCGTCGGCTTCGCCGTGGTCGTCGTCGCCGAGGCGCTACCGCCGGATACGCTGGCCATCGCCTCCGACGCCGCGGCCTACGCCGGCGCCGCGATGATCGTGCTGCTGCCACCCGGCCGGGCGGCCGGTCCACCACCCGGCGCGTTCGTGATCGAGGCACCCGCCGAGGACCCCGACGGCGTCTTTGCCCGGATGGTCGGCCGGCTCGCCGCCGAGCTCGACCGGGGCGTCCCGCCGGAGGCGGCCCTCGCCGCGGCCGCGAGCGCGGGCGGCTGGGAGCGCGCCCTCGACTGAGGTCGGTCAGGCGGGGAGCGGCCGGATGAGCTCGGGGCCGTCGTTGCGAACGCTGTTGACGAGCGGCCCGACCGGCACGATCTCGAGGAGGTCGTCGGGCGCCGGCCGGAGCAGGCCGTGGAGCTCGCCGACGTCGGCGCCCGACGGCGCCAGCCAGCGCCCCCAGTCGGCCGGCTCGAGGATCACCGGCATCCGGTCGTGGAGCTCGGCGATCGGCCCGTTCGGCGTCGTGGTCACGATCGCGAAGGTCCGCCGCACGGTGTCGGTCAGCGGGTCGTGCCAGCCCGCCCACAGCCCGGCGAGCGCGAGCGGTGCCCGGTCGCGCCGGCGGATATAGAACGGCCGGCGGGCCGTGCCGTCGCGCTGCCATTCGTAGAAGCCGTCCGCGGGGACGATGCACCGGCGCCGGCGGAAGGAGTCGGCGAACGAGGGGCTCGTTGCGACCGTCTCGGCGCGGGCGTTGATCCGTCGCGCCGCCGCCCGTGGATCCGGGCTCCAGTGCGGCAGCAGGCCCCAGCGATAGGTCGTCAGCGCGCGCCGATCGTCGCGCTCGACCACGACCGTTGCCGGGTCGGTGGGGGCGAGGTTGAAGTGGCCGCCGGGATCGTCGACCAGCGGCTCCGCCTCGAACAGCTCGGCGAGCTCGGCGGTGGGTCGCTGCTGGGTGAACCGGCCGCACATCGTCCGATCGTAACCTTGATACAGTCCGCCCGATGGACCCGACCGCTCCCGAGCCGGGCGCCGCTCCCGACCTCGATCGCACGGTCCCGGCCGGCCCACCCGCGCTGCCCCGGGACGCGGCCATCCCGGATCCTTCCGTCTCCGGACCGCTCGATCGCCGGACCGCGCTCGCCTTCCTCGAGATCGGCGACCGCCTGCTGGCGGGCGGCGAGCCCGCCCAGGCCGGCGGCTACTACCAGCGCGTCATCGGCTTCGACGATCACGCCATCACCGCGGCGGCCATCCTCGGCTTCGGCAACGTGCTCTTCCGGATCGACCGGGACGAGGACGCGCTGGCGACCTGGCGCGAGGTCGTCAAGCTGCCCGAGACCCCGAGCACCTACCCGGCCTGGCGGCAGATCGCGGCGGCGCTCGTCCGCGAGGGGGACCTGACCGGCGCGCTGGCGGCGTACCGCGAGGCCGACAAGCGTGCGCCGGCCGAGGACAAGGCCGAGATCGCCTCGCGACTCGGCTGGCTCACGAAGGAGACCGGCGACCCGCGCGGGGCCCGCCGCTACTTCGCCCGCAGCCGCGGGCAGACCGGCCTGCCGATCCCGCTGACGTACCTGATCATCGGGCTGACCGTCATCGTGTCGCTCGCCGCGTCCACGACCGACGAGACCGGGGTCGCGATCATGAACGCCCTGGCGCTCGACAAGGCGGCGGTGGCGGCCGGCGAATGGTGGCGGCTGCTCACCGTGGCGCTCGTCCACGCGCCGATCCAGGAGAACCCGCTCCACCTCCTGCTCAACATGTACGCCCTCTACCTCGTCGGCCCGATCGTCGAGCGGATCTACGGCTGGAAGCTGTTCGGGCTGATGTACGTCCTGTGCGCCCTGACGGGCTCGATGGCCAGCTTCCTGTTCGGCGGGCCGGAGACGTCGGTCGGGGCCTCGGGGGCGATCTTCGGGCTGTTCGGGGTCATGCTCGCCGCGACGCGGACACACCAGCCACTGCTCGATCGGCGGGCGCGCGGGCTCGTCAGCCAGGTCGGGATCCTGATCGCGATCAACCTCGTCTTCGACTTCGTCTACAACGGCGCCGGGGGCAACATTGACATCTGGGCGCACCTCGGCGGCCTGGCCGCGGGGCTGTGGCTCGGCTTCGTGCTCGTCCCCGGCAACGTGCGGACGGTCCGCGACCTGTGGCAGGCGCCCGCCGACGGGGCCGCTTCGGCCGTGGCTCCGGAGGCGACGGACCGCCGGCTGCTGTTCCTCGTTCGCCTGCTGGCCGTCCTCGCGCTGCTGACGGTGATCGTCGTGGGCGTCGCGATCGGATCGGATCCGAGCCGGTTCGGGACGCCCGGCGACGGCAATCCGGCCAGCGGGCCGCCGTCGCTGACGGCGGGTCGCTGAGCCGCCGCTCAGTCGGGCGCGAGCGGGGTCTCGGGCAGCATCACGCTCAGCCGCGCCCCGTGCGGCGCGACGTTCTCCGCGATCGCGTCGCCACCGTGGGCGCGGGCGAGCTCGCGGACGATCGCCAGTCCGAGCCCGGTCCCGGTCCCGGTCCGGCTGGGATCGCCGCGGTAGAAGCGCTGGAACGCCCGGTCGACGTCGCCCGGCGGGAAGCCCGGGCCGTCGTCGGTGACGCTGAGCGCCACGCCGGGGCGGCCCGCCGGCCCGACGGATGGCACGAGTCGGGCCGCGAGCCAGACGTGGCCGCCCGGCTGGACCACGGCCAGCGCGTTGGCGACGAGGTTGCCAAGGATCCGCTCGACCGCCAGCCGGTCGGCCGCGAACGTGAGCCCGGGGCCGGGGGCAGCCGGTCCGTCGACGATCGCCCCGAGCTCGATCCCGGCGGCCGCGGCCGCCGGCGCGAACCGGGTCACCGTCTCGTCGAGGAGCGCCGCCGCGTCGAGCCGCTCGGGTCGCAGTCCGGCGGCGCCGTCGCGCAGGCGCTCGAGCGCCTCGAGCTCCGCCAGGAGCCGTTCGAGCCGGGCCGTCTCCTCGCCGATCGCCCGGGCGGCCGTGACGGCATCGTCACCGACGGCCGTCCCGTCGGACAGCGCGGCGGCGAACCCGCCGATCACTGTCAGCGGGGTGCGCAGGTCGTGACGCAGGTCGGCCAGGAGTCGCGCCTCGCGCTCGCGCGTGTCGGCCAGCTCCGCGGCCATCGCGTTGAACCGGTCGGTCAGGTCGCGGACCTCGGTCGGGCCCTCGAGCGGGAGCGGCCGGGGATCGGCGGCCGGCAGGTCGGCGGTCGCCGTCGCGAGCCGGCGGAGCGGTCCGGTGACCGACCGGCTCAGGACGTAGGCGATCGGCGCGCCGGCCAGGATGACGAGCAGGACGACCGCCGGCAGCGTCCGGGTCAGGTCGCGCATCGCCTCGGCGCCCGAGGTGTCGGGCTGGAACAGGACGATCGCCCGCGGTCCCACTGCGTTCGGGCCGCGCAGCGTCGTCGCGGCGTAGACGTAGCCCTTCCCGTCCGCGCCGGCGATCGAGCCGGTGTCCACCGACCCCCGCGTGGCCGTCGGATCGATCGGGAACCGCGAGATCGGGACCGCCGCGCCGCCGAGGTCGACGACCTGGCCGTCGGCGGTCACGAGCTCGACCGAGACGCCCTCGGGCGCCTGGGCGCGCAGATCGGTGAGCAGCTGGCGGGCATTCCCGGTCAGCGTCGCCGCGCGCAGCTGGAACACGAAGGGCTGGCTCGTCTGGGCGAGCGCGGCCGTCGCTCCATCGGCGTGGAGCCCGCGCAACGCGACGAACAGCGTCGCGCCGACGGCGACGAGCGTGATCAGCGCCACCGCGGCGAACGCGAGCGCGATGCGGGCGCTCAGCCGGCGGAGCATCCCGGTCAGCCGGACGTCGCCGGGTCGGCCGGGGTCCCGAGCGCAGCGGGCTCGCCGGTCGACGCCGCGCCGTCGCCGGGCGGGTGCTCCGCCACCGGCTCGCGGCCCGGCGGCAGGAGGCGGTAGCCGAGGCCGCGGACGGTCTCGATCCGCGGGCCGTCGTCGCCGAGCTTGCGGCGGACCTCGGCGACGTGGACGTCGACGGTCCGCGTCTCGCCCGGGAAGTCGGTGCCCCAGACGTCCTCGAGGAGGGCGTCGCGGGTGAGGACGATGCCCGGGTCGCGGGCCAGCGCGGCGAGCAGGTCGAACTCGCGCGAGCGGAGCTCGAGGCGCCGCGTCCCCACGGTCGCCTCGCGGCGCGGCGGGTCGATCCGCAGGTTCCCGACCTCGATCGGGCGGCTCGCCCGGCCGGCGCCGCTCGTCCGGCGCAGGATCGCCTTGACCCGGGCGACGAGGGCGCGTGGGTTGAACGGCTTCGTGACGTAGTCGTCGGCGCCGAGCTCGAGCCCGACGATCGAGTCCACGTCGTCGTCCCGCGCCGTCAGCATCAGGACCGGGGTGTCGCCCCGGCGGCGCACCTCGCGGCAGACCTCGAGGCCGTCCACCTTGGGGAGCATCAGGTCGAGCACGATCAGGTCCGGCTCGTGCCGGCGGTGGAGCTCCAGCCCGGCCTCGCCGTCGCCGGCCGAGATCACCGCCCAGCCCTCCTTCTCGAAGTAGAGCCGGAGCAGCTCGACGATGTTCCGCTCGTCGTCGATGACCAGGATCGTCTTCATCGGGCCGAGGATACCGTCCGGCCCCGGCCGCGCGGCGGCCCTGTGTAAGCGGCGCGTAAGACGATCAGCCCGGGAGCGCCTCGGTCGCGTTGACGAGGTCGTCGGCGGCCGCCTGGAGCTGCGCCGCCACGTCGGCGGGGAAGTCCTCGTGATCCGTCAGGTCGCCGACCGCCTGGGCGAACCGGTCGGCCGAATCGCGCGCGGCGGCCGCGTCGCCCTGCGCGAGCGCTCGATCGACCTGGTCGAGCCGGCCGTCGAGCGCCCGGGCGTCGCGGTTCTTGAGCGCGCCGCCGGCCTGCGCCTCGGCGACCGCGTCGCGCGCGCCGCTCACGGCCGCGGCGGCCTCGGCGAACGGATCCGGCGTCGGTGTCGGGCGGGGGGTCGGACGGGGCGTCGGTTTCGGCGTCGGCGTCGGGGACGGGGTCGGCGTTGGCGTCGGGGTCGGTGGTGGCGGTGACGGTGCGGCCGAGATCGTCGGGCTGGCGCTGGGACCCGGGGACGCGCTGAGCCCGCGGGCGAGGATGAGCCCGCCGGCGATCAGCGCGACGATCGCGATCCCGATCGCCACCGGTCCGACCACGCCACCGATCCGCGTCCACGGTCCGGTCGCGCCAGGAGCACCGGTCGGGACGGCGATCCTGGTCGTGGCCTCGAGATCGGCCGCGATCGGCGCGGCCGCCGCCAGCGCAGCCCGCCGGCCCCCGAGCGGGCCCGTCGACCGACCGGCCAGCCGATCGGCAAGCGCCGAGCCGAGGGCGGCCGCCGTCGGCCGCGCGGCCGGGTCGTGCGCCAGCGCCGCGGCGATGGGTTCGTCGAAGCCCGTCCCCAGTCGCGGCGCGCGATCGGACACGGTCGGCGTCGCCTCCCGGCTCGAGGCGACGATCTCGGCCAGGCTGCGCGACGGCCGCGGCAGCACGCCGGTCAGGCCGAGGAACGCGACGACCCCCAGCGCATACACGTCGCTGGCCGGGCTGGCCGGCGCTCCGGCCAGCATCTCGGGGGCGAGGTAGGGCAAGGTTCCGACGGTCGTGTCGGTCGCGGTCAGGTCGCTCGGCTCGGCGAGGGCGATCCCGAGGTCGGCGATCCGGGCCCGCCCATCGCCGAGGAGGATGTTCGATGGCTTGACGTCGCGGTGGACGATCCCGTGCGCGTGGAGCGCGTCGAGGCCGGCGGCCACGCCGGCGACGATCGGGACGAGCGCGTCCGGGGGGAGCAGTCCGAGCTCGGATGCCGCGAGGCGATCGGCCAGCGAGCCGTCCGCGCACAGGTCCATGACGATGAACGGCTCGGACCCGGCCGCCGGATCGCCGATCCCGACGTCATGGATCGCGACGACGTTCGGGTGGCTGATCGCGGCCAGCGCCCGCGCCTCGCGGCCGAAGCGGGCGGCGACGACCGGGTCGTCGCCGCGGTGGGCGATCAGGACCTTGACGGCGACGTCCCGGCCGAGCCACAGGTCGCGGGCACGGTAGACGGTCGCGAACCCGCCCGATCCCAGGGACGCGAGCAGCTCGTAGCGTCCGGCCAGGCGGTCGCCGGTGCTGGGCATGGTCGGCAGGGTACCCGATGCTGATCGAGCGGCTACGATCCTCGGGTGTTCGCGACACTGGCCGGCGGCTACCCGGCGCCCGTGCCGTTCGACCCGGCGGGGACCGGCGTCGACGATGCCGTCCGGGCCGTCCTCGACGACCAGGTCGAGGCCGGCCTCGGTCTCCTGACCGACGGGTCGCTGCGCTGGCCCGATCCGCTGCGGGCCGTCGGCCGGGCGCTCCTGCCACAGGGGTCGCGGCTGCCGCACCGATCGCGGCCGCTCACCGTCGCCGCCTGGTCGCGCGCCCAGGAGCTCGCCGGCGCCGTCCCGGTCAAGCAGTGCCTGCCCGGTCCGTACACGTTGGGACGGCGGCTGGCGGAGACGCCCGGCATCCGGCGCGACCTGACAATGGCCCTCGCGGACGTCCTCGCCGGCGAGCTGTCCGACCTCGCGGAGGCCGGCTGCCCGTTCATCCAGGTGGACGAACCGGACGCCGTCGACATCGGCGCCGACGCCGGCGAGCGAGGGCTGTTCGTGGCCGCCCAGGAACGACTGCAGGTCGGTCTTGCCCCGGTCGGCTCACGGCCGCACCTGTCGCTGGGGATCGTGGGTGGGAGCGCCGACGGGGCCGGTCCCGAGACGATCTTCGGGCCGGCCTACGACAGCTACCTCTTCGACCTGCTCGCCGGTCCCGACAACTGGCGGCTGATCACGGCCGCGCCGATCGAGCGCGGAATCGTCCTCGGGGTGGTCTGGCCGGACGAGCCGACCCTCGACGACCGCGCGACGATCGTGTGGGCTGCCGGCTATGCGGCATCCGGCGGGCGTGGCGAGGCGCGGGTCGGGATCGCCCCGGCCGGCAGTCTCGCCGGCATTGCCATCGAGGCCGCGCGGGCGAAGATCCGCCTGCTCGGCGAGGCCGTCCGCCTGATCGACGAGCGCCGCGAGGAGCCGGTCGCGGCGGCGCTCGATCCGCGGGCGGTCGACTCGCGCAGCGCGGCCCTCGGTCGCTGGACCGCGGGACGGGCACGGCGCAACCGGCCCGGCGAGCCGACGCGCTGACGTCCGGAGCCGCCGAGGCCGGGTAGGCCGGCCCGGCGCGAGAGGGTATGCTCCCGCCGTTCGGGAGGGTCTGGATCGCGATGATCTGTCAGGCATGTGGCACCGAGAACCGCCCGGGGCGGCGGTTCTGCCGCTCCTGCGGCCGCCCGCTCGCCGCGAGCTGCCCGGTGTGCGGCACCCCGGCCGAGGGTGGTGACCGCTACTGCGGGAGCTGCGGCAGCCCGTTGCCGGCCGCGGACGCGGATACGTCGGCGGCCAAGGCGGCGGGGTCGGTCGCACCCGGCGGCGCGGCGGTCGACGCGGGCCCGACCGAACGGCGGATCGTCAGCATCCTGTTCGCCGACCTCGTCGGGCTTCACCGCCCTGTCGGACGAGCGCGACCCGGAGGCGGTCCGCGAGTTCCTCGACGGCTACTTCGCGCTTGCCCGCGAGCGGATCGGTCGCTACGGCGGCACGATCGAGAAGTTCATCGGTGACGCCGTCATGGCCGTCTGGGGGACGCCGGTGGCGTTCGAGGACGATGCCGAACGCGCCGTGCGCGCCGCGCTCGACCTGGTCGACGCGGTCGGCGCGCTGCAGGCCCCCGACGGCTCGCCGATCGCCGTTCGCGGCGCGGTGATGACCGGCGAGGCGGCCGTGTCGCTCGCAGCCGACGGCCAGGGGATGGTGGCCGGCGACCTCGTGAACACCGCATCGCGGCTCCAGTCGGTCGCGCCGCCGGGCGCGGTCCTCGTGGGCGAGGCGACCGTGCGGGCGTCGGAATCGGCGATCGTCTACGAGCCGCTGGGCGACCAGCCACTGCGGGGCAAGCAGCTGCCGGTTCCGGCCTGGCGGGCCGCGCGAGTGGTCGCGGGCCGCGGCGGGTTCGGCCGGACGACCCGTCTCGAGGCCCCGTTCGTCGGACGCGAGGACGAGCTGCGCCTGCTCAAGGAGCTGCTCCACGCCACGGCCCGCGACCGGCGTGCCCGGCTCGTGTCGATCCTGGGGATCGCCGGGATCGGCAAGAGCCGGCTGGCCTGGGAGCTCGAGAAGTACATCGACGGGCTCGTCGAGCTGATCTACTGGCACCAGGGCCGATCGCCGGCGTACGGCGAGGGCCTGGCGTTCTGGGCGCTCGGGGAGATGGTCCGCGGGCGGGCGCGGATCGCCGAGTCGGATCCGCCCGACGTCGCCCGCTCGAAGCTCGCCGCGATGGCCGCCGAGTACCTGACCGACGCCGAGGAGCGGTCCCGCGTCGAGCCGAGGCTGGCGGCCCTGCTCGGTCTCGAGGGCGCGGCGACGGGCAGCACGGAAGAGCTGACCGCCGCGTGGCGGACCCTGTTCGAGCGGATCGCGGACCGGGGCACGACGGTGCTCGTCTTCGAGGACCTCCACTGGGCCGACCAGGGCCTGCTCGAGTTCATCGAGGGGCTGCTCGCCGCCGCCCGCAACCGGCCGATCCTCGTCATCGTGCTGGCCCGTCCCGAGCTCGTCGAGGACCGGCCGACGTTCGGCGCGACCGTCCGTAACCACACCCGGCTCGACCTCGTCCCGCTGACCGACGAGGCGATGGACCTGCTCCTCCTGGGACTGGTCCCGGGGATCCCCCAGGCGGCCCTCCGGGCGATCCGTGAACGGGCCGCCGGGATCCCGCTCTACGCGGTCGAGACGGTCCGGATGCTGCTCGACCAGGGCCGGCTCACCGAGACCGGGGGCCGCTTCCGGCTGGCGGCCGACCTCGGGCGCGATGGCCGTCCCGGACTCGCTCCAGGCGCTCCTCGGCGCCCGGCTCGACGCGCTCGACGACGCGTCCCGCGAGCTCGTCGGCTGGGCCTCGGTCCTCGGGCTGAGCTTCTCGGTCGGGGCGCTCGTGGCGCTCAGCGAGCGGCCGCCCGACGAGGTCGTCCGGATCCTCGACGGCCTGGTCGATCGCGAGGTGCTGCTGCTCGACGACGATCCGCGCTCGCCCGAGCGCGGCCAGTACCGCTTCATCCAGGGCGTCCTGCGCGAAGTGGCCTATGGGCGGCTGACCCGGCGCGAGCGGCTGGCCCGTCACCTCGCCGCGGCCCGCCACTTCGAGGCCGAGGGCAGCGACGAGCGTGCCGGCGTGGTCGCCAGCCACTACCTCGACGCCCTCCGCGGCGCCCCCGACGACGCCGACCGGGCGGCTCTCGCCACGGCCGCGCGCGCTGCGTTGACCGCCGCCGCCAGCCGCTCCGTCGCGATCGGCGCCCACGTCAGCGCTGCCGGCTACCTGGCCGATGCGATCGACCTGTCCGACGACCCCGCCGAGCGGGCCCGGCTGCTCGAGCTGCGCGCCGCGGCGCTCGCGGCCGGGGCGCGGCCGGACGAGGCGGAGCGGGCGAGTCGCGAGCTGATCGAGGTCGCCCGCGGGAGCGGCGATCGCGGGCTCGAGGCGCGGGCATCGATCATCCTGACCGGCGCCGTCCTGGCCAGCGGCCGGCCGGCGCTCGCGCGGACCGAGGCCGAGGAGGCCCGCCGCCTCCTCGGGAGCTACGCCGACGAGGAGCCCGACGGGATCCGCCTGACGGCGGAGCTCGCCCGGGCCCGGCTGATGAGCGGCGACCACGACGCGGCGCTCGAGCTGATCGAGGCGACCCTGCCGATCGCCGAGCGGCTCGGGCTCCGCCCGGTCATGGCGGAGCTCCTCCCGAGCTGGGGCTGGGCGCTGGCCGCCGGCGGCCGGCCGCTCGAGGCGCTGGCCATCCTGCGGGGCGGGCTCGTGTTCGCCGAGGCCGAGGGCCTGTTCAACGCCGAGATGCGCTCGCGCATGAACCTCTCGGCGTTCGCCGCCCAGGAGACGCCGGCCGAGGCCCTCGAGGTCGCCTGGACGGCCTGCCTCCGCGCCCGGGAGCGGGGCTATCTCGGCTGGGCGATCTCCGCCGCGGGCAACGCCTGCACCGGCGCCCGGGCGCTCGGCGCGTGGGACCGGATCGAGGCGATCGCGGCCGAGCTCGACGCGCTGGGCGAGTGGGCCAACCCGTGGGACTTCGCGGTCGCCGGTGAGGTCGGCATCGTGCGGGCCTATCGCGGCCGGGTCGCCGAGGCGCGCGAGCTGCTCGAGCGGTTCGACCGGACCTTCGGTGATGTCCCCGATCCGCAGCTGGCCGTCAACCGGCTCGATGTCCGGGAGTGCATCGCGTTCGTCGAGGGCGACCTCGGCGAGGCCATCCGGATCGGGCGCCAGATCGACGCGCTGGTGACCGAGCTCGGGGTCGAGGCCATGCTCGCGGCGCCGCTGGCCATCGCCGTCGAGGCGCGCAACCGCGACCGGGTGGCGGAGATCGGCGAGACGTTCCGGCGCGGTATCCGGGCCGGCCGGATGTCGCGGGCGGTGGACGCGGCGGCCGAAGGCGCGCTTCGGGTCCTCGATGGCGACCCCGACGGCCTCGCCGACATCGACCGCGGCAGCGACGTGCTGCGCTCGGCGGGCGTCCGGTTCGACCTGGCGCTCCTGCGCCGGCTCCGTGCCCTGCTCGCGCCGAACGACCCGGCCTCCGCCGATGCCGCCGGCGAGGCGACCGCGATCCTGACCGAGCTCGGCGCGGTCACCCTGCTGCGCGGGCTGCCCGAGGACCCGACATCCGGGGACGGCCGGTCGCGAACCGGGCCGGCGCCGTCGGCCGTGCCCGGGGACCCCGAGTCGGCGGGCACCACCAGCCGCTGATCGGCCCGGCCCGGCAGGCGGTCGCGGCTTGATTCCGCGGGCCGCCGGTGCCACCATCGTGGCTCACCTCTCCCGACCCGTTCCGTCCGGAGGGGCGTCCGTTTTCGGTCTCCCACGGCGAGTGCCCAGCAGGAGGTCCAGTGGTGACTGAGCAGGTCACGCTCACGGTGAACGGCGTCACGCGAGCGGTGGTGGTCGAGCCGAGACGGTTGCTCGTCCAGACGATCCGCGAGGACCTCGGCCTCACCGGCACCCACGTCGGCTGCGACACGAGCCAGTGCGGCGCGTGCACCGTCCATCTCGACGGCCAGGCCGTCAAGTCGTGCGCGGTCCTGACCGTCCAGGCCGACGGCCACACGGTCATCACGATCGAGGCGATGGCCGACGGCGAGACGCTCCATCCGATCCAGGCCGCGTTCTGGGAGAAGCACGGGCTGCAATGCGGCTTCTGCACCCCGGGGATGATCATGGCCGCCGCCGACCTGCTTGCCCGCAACCCCGACCCGACGGACGACGAGATCCGCCACGCGATCGAGGGCAACATCTGCCGCTGCACGGGCTACCACAACATCGTCGCGGCCATCCGCGAGGCCGCGGCCGTGACCCGCGCCGGGGCCGCCGTCCCGGCCGGCTCGAACGCGTGACGGGAGGCATCCGATGACCACCGACGTGCTCGGCGCCCCGATCAAGCGGGTCGAAGATCCCCGGTTCATCACCGGCAAGGGTCGCTATCTCGACGACATCCAGATGCCCGGGATGACCTACATGGCCATCCTGCGCAGCCCCTACGCCCACGCCAACATCCGCGCGATCGACGTGACCGCGGCCCGCGCCATGCCCGGCGTGATCACCGTCCTCACCGGCGCCGACGTCCCGTACAACCCGCTGCCCATGGCCTGGCCGGCCGGCGGGTCCGCCGGGATCCAGAACAACGTCAACACGCCCCGCGCGCTCGCGACCGACAGCGTGAAGTGGACGGGGGAGGGGGTCGCGGCGGTGATTGCCGAGACCCCCGAGCAGGCGACCGACGCGCTCGAGGCGATCCACGTCGACTGGGAGCCGCTGCCGGCCGTGGTCGACGCCGAGAAGGCGACCCAGCCGGGCGCGCCGCAGCTCCACGAGAACGCGCCGAACAACGTCGTCTTCGAGTGGACCGTCGGCGACAAGGCCGGCACCGACGCCGCGATCGACGCCGCCGAAGTCGTCGTCCGCCAGCGGATCGTCAACCAGCGGCTCATCCCGAACCCGATGGAGGTCCGCGGCGACATCGGCCTGTACAACCCGGGAACCGACGAATACACGGTCTGGATGTCGAGCCAGACGCCGCACATCCAGCGGCTCCTGCTGACCGCGTTCGTGACGGGGATCCCGGAGCACAAGGTCCGCTGCATCTCGCCGGACGTCGGCGGAGCCTTCGGGACGAAGATCTTCTGCTACGCCGACATGGCCCTCGTCATGCTGGCCTCGAAGCTCATCGGCGGGCGACCGGTCAAGTGGGTCGAGACGCGCCGCGAGAACTACCAGAGCACGACCCACGGCCGCGACCACATCACCTACCTCGAGATCGCCGGCACGCGCGCGGGCGAGATCACCGGGCTGCGGGTCAAGACCTTCGCCAACCTGGGCGGCCGGTTGTCGACGATCGGCCCGGGCATCCCGACGACGCTCTACGGCCGCGTCCTGTCGGGCTGCTACAAGTTCCCCAACGTGTACTGCGAGGTCACCGGGGTCTACACGAACACGACCTTCGTCGACGCCTACCGCGGCGCCGGCCGGCCGGAGGCGACCTACGTCGTCGAGCGGGCGATGGACCTGTTCGCCGACGAGATCGGGATGGACCATGCCGCGATCCGGCGCAAGAACTTCATTCCGCCCGACGCGTTCCCGTACGACAACCCGTCGGGCCTCGGGACGGCCTCGGGTGGGGCGAAGATCTACATCGACTCGGGCAACTACGAGCCGGCGCTCGACAAGGCGCTCACGGCAGTCGGCTACTACGAGCTCGACAAGGCCAAGGCCGAGGCCCGGACGCGGGGCAAGTACCTGGGGGTCGGGCTGTCGACGTACATCGAGGTCTGCGGCGTCGCGCCGTCGAAGTGGATCGGCGCCGTGGGTGAGGGCTGGGGCGCCGCGATGTGGGAGTCGGCCAACCTCAAGGTCCACCTGACCGGCAAGATCATCCTCACCATGGGCACCCAGCCGCAGGGCCAGGGCCATGAGACGACCTACGCCCAGATCGTGTCGTCCGAGCTCGGGGTGCCGATGGACGACATCATCGTCCAGCACTCGGACACGCAAGGCACCCCGTTCGGCTACGGCTCGTACGGCAGCCGGACCGCCTCGGTCGGCGGGACGGCCGCGGTCAAGGCGGCCGGCAAGATCCGCGAGAAGGCCCGCCGCTACGCGGCCCACATGCTCGAGGCGGCGCCCGACGACATCGAGGTCGTCGGGGCCGAGTACCGGGTCAAGGGCTCGCCCGAGAAGAAGAAGACGCTCCAGGAGATCGCCTTCGCGCTCGACCTCGGGTTCAGCCTGCCGGACGGCATGGAGCCGTATCTCGACGAGACCGTCTACCACGACACGCCGAACTGCACGTGGCCGTTCGGGACCCACATCGCCCTCGTCGAGGTCGACGAGGACACCGGCGAGGTCGACCTCAAGCGCTACGTCGCGGTCGATGACGTCGGCAAGAAGATCAACCCGCTGATCGTCGACGGCCAGCTCCACGGCGGGATCGTCCAGGGCGTCGGCCAGGCGCTCTGGGAGGGCGCGGTCTACGGCGATGACGGCCAGCTGCTGTCCGGCACGATGCTCGACTACGCCCTGCCGCGCGCCTCGTGGCTGCCAGCCCTGGAGCTCGACGAGACGATCACCCCGTCGCCGGTCAACCCGCTCGGCGTGAAGGGGGTCGGCGAGGCCGGCGCGATCGCCAGCACCGCCGCGGTCGCCAACGCCGTCATCGACGCGCTCAGCCCGCTCGGGATCCGGCATCTCGACATGCCGCTGACCGCGCCGAAGCTCTGGCGCGCGATCCACCAGAAGGAGGCCCGGTCGTGATCCCGGCTGCGTTCGCCTACTCGCGTCCCTCCACGCTCGGCGAGGCGCTCGACCAGCTGGCCGCCAGCGGCGGCACGGCCAAGGTCCTGGCCGGTGGCCAGAGCCTCATCCCGCTCCTCCGGCTGCGTCTCGCCCGGCCCGAGCAGCTCGTCGACATCGGCGGGCTGGCCGAGCTCCGCGGGATCCGTGCGATGCCGGACGGCGGTGTCGCGATCGGCGCGCTGGCGACCTACACCGAGGTGCTCGAATCCGACCTGGCGCGGTCGCGCGCGCCGCTCCTGGCGCTCACGATCCCGGGGATCGGCGACGTCCAGGTCCGCAACCGGGGCACGCTGGGCGGCTCGATCGCCCACGCCGACCCCGCCTCGGACATGCCGGCGGTCGTGCTGGCGCTCGATGCCCGGCTGGTCGTCCGGTCCAGGTCCGGGGAACGGGTCGTCGCCGCCGGCGACTTCTTCGAGGGCGCCTTCGCCACCGACCTGGCCGAGGACGAGCTGCTCACCGAGATCCGCATCCCGGCCCAGCCCGAGGGTGCCGGGGTGGCTTTCCGGCGGCTCGAGCAGCGCGCCTCGGGGTACTCGATCGTCGGGGTCGCCGCGGTCGTCGGCCGGACCGCCGGCTCGATCACCACCGCCCGGATCGGGATCACCGGCGTCGCCGACGCGGCCTACCGGGCGACCGCGGTCGAGGCCGCGCTCATCGGCA
Source organism: uncultured Chloroflexia bacterium (assembly GCA_963813705.1). Classification (GTDB taxonomy): domain Bacteria; phylum Chloroflexota; class Limnocylindria; order Limnocylindrales; family CSP1-4; genus Chersky-267. Next base: position 492,411 of record CAWFAH010000010.1, on the reverse strand, counting down.
CCGACGGCGAGGCGGCCGCGATCGCGGCCGCCGCCGAGCATGCGGCGGACGGGGTGGGCATCAACGCCGACATCCACGCCGACGCGGTGTACCGAGCGGAGATGGCCCGGGTCGAGACCCGTCGGGCGATCGAGGCGGCGCTGGCCGCCGCCGGCTGACCTCGTCCGGGTGCGGCTCGAGCGGATCGTCCCGGGTCGCCATCCGTCCGGGGCGCTCGTCGGCGCCGTCCTGACCCGCGACCTCGTCGTCGACGGGGAGCGCTGGGCGAAGGGCCGCCGGCTCGACGGCGGCGACCTGGCCGTGCTCGGCCGGCCGGGCGTTCGCGTGGAAGGCGGACCACGAGCCATCGACTCGTCGGGGATCGCCGTCCTCGTCGTCGGCCCGGACGACCTCCACGAGGATGCGGCCGCCGAGCGGCTGGCGGCCGCCATCCGCGGCCCCGGGCTCGTGGAGCGCGGGCCGGCCGAGAGCCGGATCGACCTGCGCGCGGATCGCGACGGCGTCGTCCACGTCCGGACCGCCATCGTGGAGCGGATGGACCGGATCGACCCGATCGAGGTGTTCACGCTGTTCGACGGGCAGGTGGTCCACGCGGGCGACCTCGTGGCCAGCGTCAAGGTCGCGCCGCACGTCGTGCCGCTCGCCACGGTCGAGGCGGCCGAGCGCGCGGCGTCGCGGGCCGGACCGAAGGGCGTCGTCCATGTCGCCGGCTTCGTCCCACGGCGGGTCGCCGCCGTGGTCAAGGAGTCGCTCCACGCGCCGGCCCGCGAGCGGTTCGAGGCGAGCGTCCGGCTGAAGGTCGAATCGCTCGGCTCGACGCTCGGCTCGGTCGCCTATGTCGAGGACGACCCGGACGAGGTGACGGCGGCGCTCGCGGCCGCCGTCACCGGTCCCGCCGGCGAGCGCGCGGACCTCGTGCTCACGGCCGGCTCCGCGAGCACCGACCCGTCCGACCCGTTCTTCGTCGCGATCGAGCGGCTCGGCGGGCGAGTCGTCCGTCATGGCGTGCCCGCCCACCCTGGCTCGATGCTCTGGCTGGCCCGCGTCGGCGCCGCGGACGTCCTTGGGCTGCCGACCTGCGGCGCCTACTCGAAGGCGACCGCGGCCGACCTGCTCCTCCCGCGGCTCCTGTCCGGCGAACGGGCGAGCGCGGCCACGGTCGCCCGGCTCGGCGTCGGCGGAATCCTCACCCGATCGATGCGCTTCCGCTTCCCGCGCTATGCCCGCGAGCTGGACGCGCCCGACGGCTGAGGCAACTCCGGCCGAGGCGGCCCCCGGTTGAGGCGTCCCCGGTGGGTTGCGGTCGCGGGGTCAGATGCCCCGGATCAGTAGTTCCAGCCGAGGTCCTTGCGCCGATAGGCCGACCCGCCGTACGACGCGAAGTCGACGAAGATGGCCACGATCACGAGGGCCCAGTCGAGGATGTCCATCCCGTTCGTGTAGACGAACACGTAGGCCACCGTCGTCCACGGCAGGAACGCCCAGCCGAGGAGTCCGATGATCGCCGTCGGGAAGGCGGTGCCCCAGCGGACCGGTTCGGCCAGCCACCAGACGAAACCGAGGGCCCGCGGCCCGAAGAACGCGGCGATAGCCAGCAGACAGCACATGGTGGGCTCCTCCGTCGACAACCCGGATCGAACGTATGCCCGGCGAGTGTACTCGGCAGGGAAGCGCCCGGGAACGGTCCTTCCGCCCGCCGACTTGTAGACTTGCGGCCATGCCAAGCCAGGACGAGCAACCGGGCGACCAACCCGCCGACGAGCGGCCCGCCGACACGCGCTCGGTCGACGGCATCGTCGACCGCTTCCGGGCCGCCGACTACATCTGCGATCGGTCGCTCGCGACGGCCGTCTTCCTGTCCCTCGAGCTCGGCCGGCCGCTCCTCCTCGAGGGTGAGGCCGGGGTCGGCAAGACCGAGCTGGCCAAGACGCTCGCGACGGTCCTCGAGACCCGGCTCATCCGGCTCCAGTGCTACGAGGGCCTCGACGTAACCTCGGCGGTCTACGAATGGAACTACCCTCGCCAGATGCTCGAGATCCGCCTGCTCGAGGCCGCCGGCCGGGTCGACCGGGCGACCGCCCACGACATCTTCGGTCCCGAGTTCCTGATCAAGCGGCCGCTCCTCCAGGCGCTCGAATTCGTCCGACGGCCGCGCCCCGGTCCTCCTGATCGACGAGATCGACCGGGCCGACGAGGAGTTCGAGGCGTACCTGCTCGAGATCCTGTCGGACTTCCAGATCTCGGTGCCCGAGATCGGCACCGTCAAGGCCGACCGGACGCCGCACGTGGTGCTGACCTCGAACCGGACGCGCGAGGTCCACGACGCCCTCAAGCGACGCTGCCTCTACCACTGGATCGACTACCCGAGCTTCCAGCGCGAGCTCGAGATCGTGCTGACCCGGGTTCCCAACGCCCCGGACCACCTGGCCGGCCAGATCGTCGGCTTCGTCCATCGGCTCCGCGAGGCCGATCTCACCAAGGTTCCCGGGGTGGCCGAAACGCTCGACTGGGCGTCGGCCCTGCTGGCCCTCGGGGCGACCGAGCTTCGTCCCGAGCTCGTCGACGAGACGCTCGGCGTCGTCCTCAAGTACGAGGAGGACGTCCGGCACGTCCGCGGCGAGACCGGACGGCGGATGCTCGACGAGGTCGTCGCCGGCGGCTGAGCCGGGAGGCGGAACGGTGTCCAGCGCGCCCGATCCCCGCTTCGTGCTCCCGCCGCTCCCCGGCGGGCGGACCGCCCTCGTCGTCGACGGCGAGCAGTTCACCGGCAGCGCGGTCCGCTTCGCCCGGGCGCTCCGCCTGGCGGGCCTCACGACCGACCTCGGCGCCGCGATCGACTTCGCGCGCGCGCTCGGCCTCGTCGAGCTCGGCGACCGCGAACAGGTCCGCTCGGCGGGCGCGGCGGTGTTCGTCCGCCGGCGCGACGATCTCGAGGTCTACGACGAGGTATTCGCCCGGTTCTGGCGCGGGCGCGGGTTCCGCCTGCCGCCCGACCCCGACGCGGCCGCCGCCTCCGCCGAGGCCGATGAGGCCGAGGACGGGGCCGCCGAGCCCGAGCCCGGCGACGACCGGGGCGAGGGCGAGTCGGAGCGCGAGGGCATCCCGATCGGGGCGGAGGAGGAGCTCGGGCCGGACGACGCCGCGCCCGACGACGGGCCGATCGTCATCAGCGAGCGAGCCTACAGCGCCGCACCGGCCGACCGGCACCGCCAGTTCGACCGGATGACCGCCGCCGAGCTGCGCGACGCCGAGAAGCTGATCGACTTGCTGCTGCCGAACCTCGAGCGGCGCCGGACCCGCCGCCACGAGCTCCACCGGCACGGCCGGGTCGTCGCCCCGCGGGCGATGTTCCGGCGCAGCCTGGCGACCGGCGGCGACGTCCTCGACTGGGTCTGGCGGCGCCCGGTCCGCCGGCCGCGATCCCTGGTGGTGATCTGCGACATCTCGGGCTCGATGGAGCGCCACGCCCGGGTCCTGCTCCGGTTCAGCCAGGCGCTGGCCTCGTCGGCGGTCCGGACCGAGGCGTTCGTGTTCGGCACCCGGCTCACCCGGGTCACCCGGCTCCTGCGCGACCGCGATCGCGACCGGGCGCTCGACCGGGTCGCCGATACCGTCACGGACTGGTCGGGCGGGACCCGGATCGGCGAATCGTTCCGCGAGTTCAACCAGCATTGGGCCCGCCGGGTCCTTCGCAGCAGCGCGGTCGTCGTCGTCGTGTCCGACGGCTGGGACCGCGGCGACCCGGCGCTCGTCGCCCGGGAGACGGCCCGGCTCCAGCGGAGCTGCCACCGGCTGATCTGGCTCAACCCGCTCGCCTCGGCCCCCGGCTACCAGCCGCTCGCCGGGGGGATGTCGGCGGCGATGCCGTTCATCGACGACTTCGTGCCGGCCGGGACGCTGGCCAGCCTCGAGCGGCTGGCCGTCCTGCTGTCCGACGCGCCGACGCGACGCGAGGCCGCCCGGCGGGCGCGTGGCTTCGGCGGCGAGGGCGCCCGCTCGGCGTCGCACGCCCCGGGCGTCGAGAGCGTCCGCCCGGAGGTCCGCGACGTGCACAGCGTCCGGACGTCTGACGGCGGCGACGGGGCGACCGCCCGCCCGCTCGACCGATGAGCCCGACGGCGCCCCGGCCCCGGACGCCGGCGACATCCGGCCGCGGCGGACCGGCGTACGCTGTGGTCATGCGGGGACCACGGTGCGCGAGCTGATCGACACCCTCGAGGCCTGGCAGGCCGCCGGCATCCCGGTCGGCCGGGCGGTCGTCGTCCGGACGTTCGGATCGGCCCCCCGGCCGGAAGGGGCGGTGCTCCTCGCCGGGCCCGACGGCCGTATCGCCGGCTCGGTCAGCGGTGGCTGCGTCGAGGGCGCCGCGTACGACGAGATCGAGCGCGCCCGCCACGAGGGCGTCAGCCGGGTGATCCGCTACGGGATCAGCGACGAGCAGGCGTGGGACGTCGGGCTCGCCTGCGGCGGCACGATCGACGTCCTCGTCGAGCCGGCGATCCGGCCCGAGGTGGTCGCCGCGGGCGCGGACGTCGAGCACGGCCGGGCGGTCGTCACCCCGCTGCCGGCCGACTCGCCCGGCGCGGCGTTCGGCCCCCACGAGCCGGGACCCGGCGCGCCACCGGCGACACTGCTCGTCGTCGGCGACGACGGCTCGCTGGCCGGCTCGCTCGGCGACCCCGCGCTCGACGCGGAGCTCGTCCGATCGGGTCTCGCGGCGCTGGCGGCGGGCACGTCGCGGACGGTCGAGCTCGGCGGGCGATCGCTGTTCGTCGAGGCCTACCCCGTGCGACCCCGCCTGGTCGTCGTCGGCGCCGTGCAGGTCGCCATCCCGCTGGTGGCCGTCGCACGCGAGCTCGGCTACGAGACGGTGGTCATCGACGGGCGGGCGGCGTTTGCCACCCGGGAGCGGTTCCCGACCGCCGACCGGCTGGTCGTCGGCTGGCCCGACGAGGTCGCCGACGAGATCGGGCTCGGCCCGGCCGATGCGGTCGCCGTCCTGACTCACGACGTCAAGTTCGACGAGCCGGCGATCGTCGAGGCGCTCCATCGCGGCTGTCGCTACGTCGGCGCCGTCGGGTCGCGCAAGACGCAGGCCGACCGCCGTGACCGGCTCCGCGCGGCCGGCGTGACCGACGCCGAGCTCGCCCGGCTGCGCGGGCCGATCGGGCTGGACCTTGGCGGCCGGGCGCCGGCCGAGACCGCCCTCGCGATCATGGCCGAGATCGTCGCCGAGCGGCACGGCGGCTCCGGCCGGCCGATGCTCGACCTCGCTGCGGCCCCGGCCTGACCCAGCCGCGAGGAGGCGCACCGAGTGAACCGCAGCCGGCCGGCCACCACGCCGTCCCCACACGACATCGAGGCCGGCACCGCCGACCTCCTCCGCCACGCCGCCGACCTCGCCATCGACTACCGCTCGTCGCTCGCCGAGCGCCGCGTCGGACCCGAGCCGGGCATCACGGCCGATCGGCTTCGGGCCGCGCTCGGCGGCCCGCTGCCCGAACGCGGCGAGGACCCACGCGAGGTCGTCGACGCGCTCGTCGAGGCGGTCGAGCCGGGCCTCGTCGCGATGGCCTCACCGCGCTACTTCGGCTTCGTCATCGGCGGGTCGGTGCCGGCCGCGCTGGCAGTCGACTGGCTGACCGCGACGTGGGACCAGAACTCCGTCCTGTACCTCGCGACGCCCGCCGCGTCGGTCACGGCGTGGCTCGGCGGGACCACGTTCCACGGCCGGGTCGCGATGCGGATCTCCGTCTCGAACTGGGCGACCGACGAGGCCGACGGGGACCGGTCGGTCGAGGCACTTGCCCGCTGCCTGGCCGCCGCCCGGGGATCCCGCTCCCGGGCCGGCTGATGGCGGACCGTTCGGGGTCGTTCGCGACGGTGGTCCTGGCGGCGGGCGCCGCGTCGCGGTTCGGCGGCGCCAAGCTCCTCGCGCCGCTCGATGGGCGGCCCGTCCTCGACCACGTGCTCGGCCGCCGTCCGAGCGGCCGTGCCCGGGCCGACGATCGTGGTCCTCGGCCACGGCGCCGCGGCCATCGAGGCGGCCATCGCCTGGGGCGACGAGCGGCGGGTGATCAACCCCGACCCGGACGCGGGCCTGGCGAGCTCGCTGCAGGTCGGCCTCGGGGCGCTCGCGACGCTGCCCGGCGCCCGCGACCTGCCCGGCGCGTTCGTCGTGCTCGGCGACCAGCCGCTCGTCGACCCGGCGGTCTTCCGGGCGCTCGCCGCCGCCGAGGTGCGGGCCGGGATCGTGTTCGTCGCGCCGCGCTACGTCGGGGGCGGCGGGGCCAACCCGGTCCTCGTCCTCCGCCCTGGCTGGCCGTGGATCGAGCAGGCGCGCGGCGACCGCGGGCTCGGGCCGATCCTGGCCGCCCATCCCGAGCTCGTCGCCGAGGTCGAGCTCGGCGGTGCGAACCCGGACGTCGACACACGAGCTGACCTCGCCGAGCTGGCCTGGGCCGACCGGGTGCGACGCGACCACCAGCAGGTCGACCGGCACCGCGAGGTCCCCGATGGCTCCGACTTCTACGGTCCCGTCACGAGCCTCTTCCGGGCCGACCCGCGGCGGACCGACGAGCCGGCGCTCGATCGTCTTCTGGCCCTCGCCGAGCCGGCGGACACCTGGCTCGACATCGGCGCGGGTGCCGGCCGCTACGCGCTGCCGCTCGCGCTCCACGTGGCCGAGGTCGTGGCGGTCGAGCCGTCGGCCGGCATGCGGGCCGCCCTCGCCGAGCTGATGGCCGAGCACGGCATCGCCAACGTCCGGGCGATCGACGACCGCTGGCCGCCCGCGCCCGGCTCGCCGGCGTTCGGGCTCCGCGCCGACGTCGCCCTGATCGCCCACATCGGCTACGACATCGAGGCGATCGGACCCTTCCTCGACGCGATGGAGGCGGCCGCCGAGCGGCGCTGCGTGGCCGTCCTGATGGAGCGCCAGCCGTCGTCGCTGGCCGACCCCTTCTGGCCGCCGATCCACGGCGAGGAACGCGTCCGCCTGCCGGCCCTCAACGAGCTCGTCGAGCTCCTGGAGGCGCGCGGACGCGAGCCCAGCGTGATGATGGTCGTCCGCGAGACCCGTGGCTTCGAGACGCCCGACGAGATCCATGGCTTCGTCCGTCGCCAGCTCTGGCTGGCCGAGGGCGGGCCGGCCGACGTTCGCCTCGGCGCGCTCGTCCGGGAGCGAGCGGTCGAGGTCGACGGTCGCTGGACGCTGCCGGCTCCGCCGCTCCGGATGGGCGTCGTGGACTGGTCGCCGCGCGACGACCGGCCGGCCGCGCGACGATCGTTGACGCGTCCACCACGCGGGCCTATGCTCCCGACGACCCCTCAGCGCGACTCCCGGACCCCGCGGACGTGCCTGAAACCATCGGTCCGCCCCGGGCGTATCGCACGTGAGTCGTCGACCTGCCAGCGCGACCCCCCGTCTCGGCTGCGAGTTCAGCGTCCCGTCCCGGACGCGGAGGAGGACGGATGATCCCGGCTCAGTTCGACTACGTCCGACCCGTGGGCATGCACGACCTGCTACGGATCCTGGCCGAGCGGGAGGGCGAGGCAAAGATCCTGTCGGGCGGGTACAGCCTGTTGCCGCTGATCAAGCTCCGGCTCGCCCAGCCGGGCCTGCTCGTCGACATCCGGGACATCGACGGCATGGACGCCATCGTCGAGACCGACGACAGCCTGCGCATCGGCGCCCGCGCGACCCACCGCCAGATCCTCGAGGACCCGACGGTCCGCGCCGGCTACCCGCTCCTGACCGACGCGGCCGCCGGGATCGGCGACCCCCAGGTCCGCAACTGGGGGACGATCGGCGGGTCGTGCGCCCACGCCGACCCCTCGGCCGACTGGCCGGCCGTCCTGCTGGCCACCCGGGCCAGCCTCGTCTGCCGCAGCAGCGGCGGCGAGCGGACGATCGCGGCGGCGGACTTCTTCATCGACACGTTCCAGACCGCGATCGAGCCGACCGAGCTGCTGACCGAGATCCGGATCCCGCGCTGGGCCAAGGGCAGCGGTGGCGCCTACGCCAAGCTCGAGCGGCGGGCGGGCGACTTCTCGACCGTCGGCTGCGCGGCGATGGTCTGGCTCGGGCCGGACGGCGCGATCGGCGACGCCGGGATCGGGCTGACCGCGGTCGCCGAGACCCCGTTCGCCTCGAAGGGCGCGCAGGCCGCGCTCATCGGCTCCCAGCCGGGCGAGGCCACGTTCCGGGCGGCCGGCGCCGCCGCGGCCGCGGAGTCGCGACCCGCCACCGACGGTCATGGTCCCGTCGAGTACAAGCGGGCGATGACCGAGGAGATGACCGTCCGGGCCCTGCGCAGCGCCGTCGAGCGCGCGCTCGGCCAGCGATAGGAGCGAGCGATGACCACCCAGAAGGTCCGTCTCACGGTCAACGGCGAGGCGCGCGAGGCCGAGGTCGAGCCGCGGCTGCTGCTCGTCCACCTCCTGCGCGACGTCTTCGGGCTGACCGGAACCCACATCGGCTGTGACACGAGCAACTGCGGCGCCTGCACCGTGCTCGTCGACGGCGCGAGCGCGAAGTCGTGCACGATGCTCGCCGTCAGCGCCGAGGGCAGCGAGGTCCGCACGATCGAGGGCCTGGCCGACGGGGCCACGCTCCACCCGCTCCAGCAGGCGTTCTGGGACCAGCATGGCCTCCAGTGCGGCTTCTGCACGCCGGGCATGATCATGCAGGCGTCGTGGCTGCTGGCCCGCAGCCCCGACCCGTCCGAGGCCGAGATCCGCGAAGGGATCGCCGGCAACCTGTGCCGCTGCACCGGCTACGTGAACATCGTCAAGGCGATCGAGCAGGCCGCCGCCGAGCTGCGCGCGACCGCCGCCGCCCCCACCGACGCGCCGGCCGAGCCGGCCGCGGCCAGCTGAGCGAGGCGAACGAGATGGCCGCAACCGCACCGCAGACCACGCCCGAAGTCGGGGGCATGGGGCATTCGGTCAAGCGCAAGGAGGACCCGCGCTTCATCCGCGGGCAGGGCGAGTACATCGACGACGTCAACCTGCCGGGGCAGCTCTGGCTCGACATCGTCCGCAGCCCGTACGCCCACGCGCGGATCAAGTCGATCGACGCGTCCGAGGCGCTCAAGGTCCCGGGCGTCGCCGCCGTGGTCACCGGCAAGGACCTCGAGGGCTACAAGCTCCACTGGATGCCGACCCTGGCCGGCGACATGCAGATGGTGCTCCCGGTGGACACCGTCATGTACCAGTCTCAGGAGGTCGCCGCGGTCATCGCCACGTCCCGCTACGCAGCGGCCGACGGCGTCGCCGCGGTCCTGGTCGACTACGAACCGCTGCCGGTCGTCATCGATCCCCACAAGGCGCTCGAGCCGGACGCGTTCGTGCTCCGGCCGGACCGTGGCCCGGACAAGGCCAACAACCACATCTGGCACTGGGAATCGGGCGACCAGGCGGCAACCGACTCGGCCATGAGCGCCGCCGAGGTGCGCGTGTCCCAGGACATCTACATCCCGCGCATCCACGTCGCCTCGATCGAGACCTGCGGCTGCGTAGCCGATTGGAACCCCGTCCGCCAGCAGCTCACGCTCCACATGACATCCCAGGCGCCCCACGCGATCCGGACCGTCGTGGCGCTCGTCGCCGCGGGCGCCGGACTGCCGATGTCGGAGCAGAACATCCGGGTCAAGACCCACGACATCGGTGGCGGGTTCGGCGGCAAGGTGCCGGTCTACCCGGGCTACGTCCTGGCCGTCGCGGCCTCGTTCCTGACCGGCAAGCCCGTCAAGTGGATCGAGGACCGGTCCGAGAACCTGCAGGCCGACTCGTTCGCCCGCGACTACTGGATCCACGCCGAGCTCGGGGCCACGAAGGCGGGCAAGATCACCGCCCTCAAGGTCAAGACGCTCGCCGACCACGGCTACACCGACGCGGCGGCCGACCCCTCGAAGTTCCCGGCCGGGTTGTTCAACGTGATCACCGGCTCGTACGACTTCGACAACGCGTTCGTCGAGGTCGACGGGGTCTACACGAACAAGCCGCCGGGCGGCGTCGCCTATCGCTGCTCGTTCCGGGTCACCGAGGCAGTCCACGCGATCGAGCGGATGGTCGACATCCTCGCCCACGACATCGGCAAGGACCCGGCCCAGCTGCGGATGGAGAACTTCATCCAGCCCGAGCAGTTCCCGTACAAGACGCCGACCGGCTGGGAGTACGACTCGGGCAACTACCCCGCCGCGCTGCAGAAGGCGATGGACATCATCGGCTACGACGACCTGCGCAAGGAGCAGGCCGAGAAGCGGGCCCGGGGCGAGCTCATGGGCATCGGCATCAGCTCGTTCACCGAGATCGTCGGCGCCGGGCCGTCCCACGACTTCGACATCCTCGGCATCAAGATGTTCGACTCGTGCGAGATCCGGGTCCACCCGACCGGCAAGGTCCTCGCCCGGCTCGGCGTCCAGTCGCAGGGTCAGGGCCACGAGACGACCTTCGCCCAGATCATCGCCGAGGAGCTCGGCTTCCCGGTCGCCGACATCAAGATCGAGGAGGGCGACACCGACACGGCGCCGTACGGCCTCGGAACGTACGCGTCACGCTCGACCCCGGTCGCCGGGGCCGCCACGGCGGTCGCGTCGCGCAAGATCCGCGACAAGGCGCGCAAGATCGCCGCCCACCTGCTCGAGGCCAGCGAGGACGACCTCGAGTGGACGAACGGCAAGTTCTCGGTCAAGGGCTCGCCCGAGAAGTCGAAGACGATCCAGGAGATCGCCTTCGCCGCCTACACCAACCATCCCCAGGGCATGGAAGCCGGGCTCGAGGCGGTCGACTACTACGACCCGCCCAACCTGACCTTCCCGTTCGGCAGCTACATCTGCGTCGTCGACATCGACAAGGGGACCGGTGAGGTCAAGGTCCGCCGCTTCGTCGCCGTCGACGACTGCGGCAACATCATCAACCCGATGATCGTCGACGGCCAGATCCACGGCGGCCTGACGATGGGCTTCGCGCCGGCGCTGTACGAGCAGATCACCTACGACGAGCTCGGCAACAACCTGGCCGGGACGTTCATGGACTACCTCCTGCCGACGGCCGTCGAGACGCCCGCCTGGGAGACCGACAAGACGACGACCCCGTCGCCGCACCACCCGATCGGCGCCAAGGGGGTCGGCGAGTCGGCCACCGTGGGGGCGCCGCCGGCGATCGCCAATGCCGTCGTCGATGCGCTGTGGCACCTCGGCGTCCGCAACGTCGACATCCCGATGACCCCGCCGAAGGTCTGGGCGATCCTCCGCGAGAAGGGGGTGACGGCGTAGCCGCCGGCGCGGCCGGGTCGTCGCGATGACCCCGCGGCCCTCGCTCCTCGAACGGGCGGTCGAGCTCGATCGGGCCGGCCAGCCGTACGCGATGGCGACCGTCGTGGCCGTCCGTCGCCCGACGTCCGCGCGCCCGGGGGCGCGCGGGCTGATCCTGCCCGACGGGACGATCGAGGGCTTCGTCGGCGGCAGCTGCGCCCGGCCGATCGTCGTCCGCGAGGGCCTCCGCGCCCTCGCCGACGGTCAGCCCCGGCTCCTCCGCATCAGCAAGGAGGCCCCGTCCGAGAGCCGCCGCGGCGACGGCATCGTGGACGAGGTGATGACCTGCCACTCGGGCGGGACCCTGGAGATCTACGTGGAACCGCACCTTCCTGCGCCGGCCCTCTGGGTCGCCGGCACCACCCCGATCGCGGGGGCCATCGCCGAGCTCGGAGCCGCGATGGGCTTCGACGTCACGATCGTCGACCCGGTCGCCGATCCGAGCCTGCTGCCCGCCGGCGCCCGGGTCGTCGTGGGCGACGACCTCGGGGCGTTGCCGTGGCCCGCGGTCGGGCCGTACGTCGTGGTCGCCAGCCAGGGCGTCTGGGACGAGGAGGCGATCGCCTCGGCGCTCCGGCTGGATGTCGCCTACGTCGGCCTGGTGGCCAGCCCGACCCGCGCCGCGGTGGTCCGGACGTGGCTGCTCGACGAGGGCATCGAGCCCGACCGGGTCCTGGCGATGCGGGCGCCCGCCGGACTCGACCTCGGCGCCGAGACCGCCCCCGAGGTCGCGGTGTCGATCCTGGCCGAGCTCGTCCAGGTCCGCCGCGGTCGGGCCTCCTTCGTGGCTGCCCCGGGACCGGCCACCGTGGCCGCCGCGGCGGCGTCGGGTGAGGCCGAGCGCGGCCCCGACGGGCCGGTCGTCGACGACATCGTGCTCCTCGACCCGGTCTGCGGGATGACCGTCGATCGGGCCCACGTCCGTCATATCGCCGAGCACGGCGGTCAGGTCTATGCGTTCTGTTCCATCGGCTGCCGCTCCAGCTTCGTCCGCGAGCCGACCGCCTACGTCGGGTCCGGCATCGGGACCGGTGGCTGACCGTCCCAGCCCGGAGGATCCATGCATTTCGAAGGCTCCGTCGAGATCGCCGCGCCCCGTGACAAGGTCTGGTCGTTCGTGACCGACCCGACCCAGGTGGGCCAGTGCGGACCGGGCGTCGAATCGGTCGAGACGATCGACGACACCCACTTCCGGGCCAAGGCCAAGGTCGGCATCGGGTTCATCAGCGCGCGGTTCAACGCCGACGGCGAGATGGGGATCATCGCCGCCCCCGAGCACGCCGAGGTCAAGGTCCACGGCCAGGCGCCCGGGAGCGCGGCGGACGCCGTCGCGACGATGCGCCTGCGCCACGGCGGCGACGGGATCACGATCATGGACTGGGCAGCCGACGTGAACATCTCGGGCACCCTCGCGAGCGTCGGGGCCCGCCTGATCGAGGGCACGGCCAACAAGCTGATCGCCCAGACCTTCACCTGCATGAAGACCCGCCTCGAGGCCTGACCCGCCCGATCAGCGCTCGCGGACCGTCGCCGTCCGGCCGGTGGCCGTCCCGCCGGCGCAGCGTCTGTCTGGCAGACTGCGCCGATGCAGGTCCTCAGCCGGGTCGTCGGACCGATCGCGACGAACGTCCACCTGCTGGCGGACGAGCGGACCCACGAGGCCATCGCGATCGACACCGCCATCCCGTCGCTGGCCTGGATCGCCGACGAGCTGGCGGAGCGCGGCTGGACGCTCAAGCTGATCGTGTCGACCCACGGCCACTGGGACCACATCGGCGACAACGCGGCGGTCGCCGCCCACACCGGCGCGGCCATCGCCGTCCACCCGGCCGATCGCGAGCGCCTCGTCCACCCCCAGCCGCTGTGGGCGCCGTTCGAGATCCCGCCCTCGGTGCCCGCGGTCGAGCTGGCGGAGGGCGGGTCGATCCGCTTCGGCGAGCTCCGGCTCGAGGTCCTCCACACGCCAGGTCACACCGAGGGCTCGGTGTGCCTCATCGCTGCCGACGACGGGCTGCTGCTCAGCGGTGACACGCTGTTCGCGGGCGGCTGGGGCCGCGTCGACCTGCCGGGCGGCTCGGCCGCGGAGATGGCCGAGTCGATCGCCCGGCTGAGTGGGCTCGAGGACCGGGTTCGCGTCCTGCCCGGTCACGGTCCGGACACGACGATCGGCCGCGAGCGACCGTGGATGGAGCTCGTTCGCGACGGCGGCCGCCTGCTCGCCTGACGCCGCGGCCCGGAGGTCGCCGCTCGGCCGGCCGGGGACCGGGCTTCCGCGTCAGCCCCGGCGATACGTCCCGACGAGCCGTCCGGACGCGAGGACGTGGCCGTCGAGGGCCCGCCGGACCTCCGCGCTCCGGGGCTGGCCGGCCAGCCCGAGCGCTCGGTCGAGCGCGAACAGCTCGAAGACGTAGCGATGCGTTCCCGACGGCGGGCACGGCCCGCTCCAGCCAGGCCGGCCGAAATCGTTCGTGCCCTCGGCGAGCCCACCCGCCCCCGACGCGCCCTCGTCGAGCGCAAGCCGGTCGGCGGGCAGGTCGAGCGCGATCCAGTGGACGAAGCCGCCGGCGTCCGGGTCGTCGACGATGAGCGCGTAGGCGGCCGTCCCGGACGGGGATCCCGACCAGGCGAGCGCTGGCGACACGTCGACGCCGTCGCAGGTGAACCGCACCGGGATGGATCCGGCGGCGACGAACGCCGGGCTCGACAGGGTCATGGTCGGCATCGAACGGTCCTCCGATCCTCCGCCGGGCGCGGCGCATCCGCCCAGGAGCGCGATCGCCACGAGGGTCAGCAGGCGGACGCGCCGTGGCATGTCGGGATTGTCGCGCGTCGGGCCGCTGGCGTTCGGAAGGACGGACGGCTCACCGTCCGGCCGGGTCGCTCAGTTGACGAACCCGGTGGTGTCGACGGCCTCGAACATGTCGCCGGTGATCTGGCCGAGGTGGTGGAGGTCGTCGTCGTTCCAGCGCGGGTCGGGCGCACCCGTGATGTACCACGGCGAGCCGTTGTCGGCCAGGATCATCCCGTAGCGCTGGAGCGCGACGAGGACCACCCGGGCCTGCGGGCTGAACCCCGACACGTCGACCGAGGACTTGAGCCGGACCCGCAGGCCCATCGGCGGCAGCGACGGGTCGTTGCCGTCGCCGGCGTCGTGGCGGGCCGGGTAGATGTGCGTCGACCGGGTCGTCGGCGCCGTGAACCGGAGCGCGTGGGCGATCACGCCCAGCGCCACCTCGTCATAGCGCGCGAGGCCGGGCAGGATCGGCAGGCCCGCCGCGTCGGCGCTCGTCCAGCCATCCGGTCGCAGGCCGTTCGACCGGAGGCTCCAGATCGCTCCCGAACCGGCGAACCAGTGGCCGGTCTTCGACTGGTGGGCGTTGTACAGCTCGTACAGCTTGCAGGTGCTCTTGTTGACGATGAGGATGTGCCGGTCCGAGCCGGCCTCGCGCTTCGGATGGGCCGGGATCGGATACGGCCCGCGGTCGGATTCGGACTTGTAGGTGAAGGTCAGGAGCTTCTTCGTCGTCGTGTTGCTCACGACGTTATAGGGGATGCCGTACCCCTTGTACGAGCCGAAGTCGGGGTGCAGGCCGTTGCCGAGCCCGATCGACGCGATCAGCGACGCCGAGTCGGAGCGGACGGGCAGGGCGTCGACCCGCCGGTTCCAGACGTTGCTCGCCGGGAAGATCGGGCAGTTCGCCGCCCCGGGCAGGGACTTCGCGGCCGCGCCCTGGGCCGAGCCGATCAGCAGCGCGACCACCGCCACGGCGAGCACGAGCTGGCGTCGGCGAGCCGGCCGGACGCCGATGCGTGGGAGCATGGCCCGATCCTATCGTCCTCCGCCGGACCGGAGCTCATCCGATGGTCCCGGTCGGTGCCCGTCGCCACCGGACCTCGGTCCGGCCCTCAGATCGGCTTCCGGTACGCGGCGGAGCGGCGGTCGCGCCGGAACCCCAGACGCTCGTAGACGCCGAGGGCGCCGGTCGGATTGTCCGAATCGACGCCGAGCGCGGCGAGCTCCATGTCGCGGGCCCGGAGCTCGCGCAGCGCCGCGACGATCAGGGCCGACGCGACGCCCTGCCGGCGCCACGGCCGGCGGACGCTGACCCGATCGAGCCACGCCTTGCGCACCCCCGATGCCGCGATATCGGACGGGTAGATCCGGCCGATGACCGAGCCGACGACGTCGTCACCCGCCCAGGCGACGATCCACAGCGAAAGGTCGTTGTCGGGGTCGCCGAGGATGCGCCGGACGTCCTCCTCGGTCGTCTCGTGGGCGCCCCAGTGGTCCTGGAACGCCTCCGCGTCGGCGGCGAGGACGGCTCGCGCAGCCTTCTCGGTGATCGGTCGGAGCTCGAGCCCGTCCGGGAGGCTTCGGTCCGGGATCGGCGCATTGAGCGGGCGGACCATCTCGAGGAACCAGCGGACCGGGCGGTACCCCTCGGACTCGAGCAGCGCCACGGCTCCGCTCGCCTGGTCGAAGCTCCACGAGCCGAGATGGGCGATCCGGGTCTCGCCGGCCGCCTCCTCGGCGGCCGCTCGAGCGAGGAGCTGGGCTTCGGCATGGTGGAGCATCGCCCGGCCGAGGCCGCGGCGGCGCCAGCCGGGATGGACCCAGCCGAAGGTGGTGAACTCGCGCGCGCCGTCCCGGATCATCCGGATCCGGCGCGAGGCCGCCACGAGCCGTTCGTCGACCTCGGCGAGGAGGATGTCGCGGGTCGGCTCGAAGTCGGCCAGGTTGGCGAGCTCGTTCGCCAGGGCCGCCTCGCCGAGGATCTCGTACGTCTCGTCGGCCACCTCGACGACCTCCTGGAGGCGCGCGAAGGCCGCGATGTCGCCCGCGCCGAATCGCCGGAACCGGAGCCCCGGGATCGGTGGCGCACCGGCGACCTCGATCGCCTCGTTCGCGGTCGTGGATCCGCTCATCCGCCGTCCTCGCCGTACTTGCGCTTCATGTGCTCGCCGACCGCGGTCCGGATGAGCCGCTGCTGGCGACGGCGCTCGGCGCGTGCCCGCGGATCGGCCAGCCGCTCGGTCCGGGCCAGCTCCCGCTCCAGCTTGCGCCGGCTCGCCAGCCGTGACGCGTCGAGCGACCCCGCGTCGATCGCCCCACGAACCGCGCAGCCCGGTTCGCGGTCGTGCCGGCAATCCGAGAAGCGGCAGGCGGCTGCCAGCTCGTCGATGTCGGCGAACGTTGCGTCGAGGCCGCCGTCGTCATCGGCCAGGCCGAGCTCGCGCATCCCCGGCGTGTCGAGGATGAGACCGCGGCCGGGCAATCGGACCAGGTGGCGCCGGGTCGTCGTGTGGCGACCGCGCGCGTCGTCCGCGCGGATCGCCTGGGTCGCCTCCACCTCGCTGCCGGCCAGGGCGTTGACGAGGGTCGACTTGCCGACGCCGGACGAGCCCATCAGGGCGACGGTCCGGCCGTCGGCCAGCCGGGCGGACAGCGCCGCGAGACCGAACCCGGTCGTGGCGCTCACGGCGTGGACGGGGGCCGCGGCGGTGATCGGCCGGATCCAGTCGACCGCCTGGTCGACGTCGGGGACGAGGTCGGCCTTGTTGAGGACGACGACGGGCTGGGCGCCCGAGCCCCAGGCCATGGCGAGGTAACGCTCGAGCCGCCGGCTGTTGAGGTCGTGGTTGAGCGAGGTGACGATGAGCAGCAGGTCGACGTTGGCCGCCAGGACCTGCTCCGGTGCGCGGCGGTCGGTCGGAGCCCGCCGGACGACCGCGGTGCGGCGGGGGAGGAGACCCTGGACGAGGCGGTGGTCCGGCTCGCCCGTCGGCCCGAGGACGACCCAGTCGCCGACGACCGGGAACCCCGGTTCGTCGTCGAGCTCGGCGTCGAACCGGAAGCGGCCGCTGAGGGTCGCCCGGACGTCGCCGCTCGCGACGCGGACGAGGTACGCACCGCGCTCCTCGACCACGACCCGGCCGGGCTCCTGCTCGGCGTCGGCCACGCTCGCGAAGGACGCCGCGTGGCCGTCGTCCCAGCCCCAGTCCTGGAGGGCCGTGTCGCCGGTCATCGGTCCGGCCCCGGGGCGACCGGTCGGTGGAGCTCGAGCAGGTCGGACACGATCCGGAAGCCCAGGCTCTCGTACAGGTCGAGCGCGCCGCGCGGGTTGCCGGTGTCCACGCCGAGCGCGGCGCAGGTCGCTCCGGCGTCGCGGACCGCCCGGAGGCTGTCCGCCAGCAGCGCCCGCGCGAGCCCCCGGCGCCGGTACTCCGGCTGGACGGAGATCGACTCGGTCCAGCCGATCCGCCGGCCGTCCTCGTCGGCCGAGTCGAGGAAGTTGAGGATCTGGCCGGCGATCTCGTCGCCGTGGAACGCGACCCGCCAGAGCGGCGGGTCGAAGCGAGGGTCGTCGACGAACCGCTCGAACGACGAGTCCGAGCCGTCGACGTCACCCCAGTGGTCCTGGAAGGCGCGCACGTCGGCGTCGAACACGCGTCGGTGCATCGCCCGATCGGCTCGAGCGATCGGGCGGACCTCGAACCCGTCCGGCAACGGGAGGTCCGGGATGTCGTCGAGGTTCGGCCGGATCAGCTCGGCATGGCGGCGGGCGACCGCGAACCCGGCATCCTCCACGATCGACCGGCTCCGCCGGTCGGTGCCGTAGACGTAGACCGCCTCGATCGCCGGGCGGTCATCCGGTGCGTCCGCCGCGAGCTCGTCGAGACGCCCGATCTGCCAGCCGAGCAGGGCGGGCTCGACACCCCGGTTCCGAGCCGCCGGATCGATGTTCGTGATCGCCTCGTAGGCGCGCTCGCCCGAGGTGCGATCGGCCCAGTAGATGCGCCCATAGGCGACGATCCGGCCGTCGAGCTCGACGACCCGGCAGTCGCGGGCGAGGTCGCAGTTCGTCAGGTGGGCGTAGTCGTTGTCGAGCAGGGTCGGGCTGACCCGCTCGGGGTCGCCGTTGCCGGCGCGAGCCGCGTTGATCACGGCGGCCATGGCCGGATGGTCGATCGGCCCACGGTAGGGTCGCAGCGTCGGCCGGCCATCGACCCGGGTCTCGATCGTGCGCATCGCTCAGCCCACCCTCTTGAGCTTGCCGGTTCGCTTGGCGTAGCGCTCCGCTCGGCCGAAGGCCCAGATCCCGAAGGGGATGAACGTGGCGCCCATGACGATGAGCGGCCAGACGTCCGACCAGAGCGCGGTCAGCGGGGTGCCCTCGATCAGGCCCTTGCGGACGCCATCGAGCACGTACGTCGCCGGCGACAGGTGCGACAGCACCTGCATCCACGGCGGCAGGATCTCGATCGAGTAGTAGACCCCGCTCACGAGGAGCAGGCACGACTGCAGGACGAACGTCATCTGCGCTCCCCGCTCGACGTAGAGGAGGGGCAGGATCGCGGCCAGCATCCCGATCCCGACGAAGCTGAACGAGCCGAGGCCCATGAATGCGGCAGCCGTCGCCGGGTTGGCCTTCGACAGGTCGAGCTGGGGGAAGAACAGGATGAGCACGACCAGGATCGCGGCCGTGTGGACGAGCCCGTAGACGATGGCATACGAGCACGACCCGAGCAGCTGCGTCCAGCGCCGGACGGGCGCCATCATCGTGTACTCGAGCGTGCCCTCCCAGCGCTCGACCGCGATCGTCTCGGCGATCCAGCTGAAGACCACCGACAGGTAGTTCCAGAAGATCGCGCCGATCATGAGCGACAGGAGCAGGGTCGCGCTGCCGAGCTGCACGCCGATCAGCGAGATCGACAGCGCGCCGGCCACGGAGTACACGAGGAACGCCAGCTCCCAGCCCCAGTAGCGCCGGGTCAGGTAGAAGTTGCGCTCGACGAAGGCGTAGCTCGCCTTCAGCTCGTGGGTCAGAACGGTCAACGGAGTGGTCTCCAGGTGGGCTCGGCGGCCCGGTCCTCAGCGGGACCGGGCCGTATCGAGCGGCTGCTCGGCAGCCAGTCGAGCGCCGATGCGGAGCATCGAGCGTCCGATCCGCTGCCGAATGGGACGGCGCGGTGGCCGATCGAGGAGCCGTGGCACCTCGGCTTCGGCCGCATAGCGCGCCGCTCGCTCCGCGTGGATCACGCGGGCCAGGGACGTTTCGCGGTACATCGGGTTCCTTCCTGTCGTGTGTCGGTGGTTGGTTCGGTGGTCGTGGCGGCGCCGTGAGGCCGCGCCGGTCCGGTGGTCAGTCCTGGTCATCGGTTGCCTCCTCTTCCTCGAGGTCGTCGTCGAGCGAACGACCGGTGTAGGTCATGAATGCCGCCTCGAGCGTCGCCGGCTGGTCGTGCCGTTCGGCAACCAGCCGCTTCAGCCCGTCGGGCGTCGACGAGGCGACGATCCGCCCGTCATTCAGGATCGAGATCCGGCCGCACAGTCGCTCGGCCTCGGCCAGGTCGTGGGTGGTCAGCACGATCGTCGCGTCGTGGCTCGCCCGGAGCTCCTCGATGAACCCCTGGACCTCGAGCTTCGAGCGAGGGTCCAGCCCGGTGGTCGGCTCGTCGAGCAGCAGGAGTGACGGGGAGGTCAGCAGGGCTCGCGCGATCGCGACCTTCTGCTGCATCCCCCGGCTCATCTGCTCGATCGGCCGGCCGACCCGCTTCTCGCCGATCCCCAGCCGGGCCAGGATCGCCATCGCCTCGCGCCGGCCGGTGGCGGCGTCGAGGCCGTACAGCCGGGCGGCGAAGCTCAGGTTCTCGAGCGGGCTGAGCTTCTTGAAGAACGCGGCGTCGACGCTGACCCGGTTGATCAGCCGCTTGACCGCGAGCTCATCGCGCTCGATGTCCAGCCCGAAGACCTCCACCCGGCCCTCATCGAGGGTCAGCAACCCGCAGATGAGGCGGATGAGGGTCGACTTGCCCGAGCCGTTCGCGCCGAGGATGCCGTGGATCTCACCTCGCTCCAGCCGGAGCGAGACGTCGTCCACCGCGACGACGGGCGGCTTGCGCCGGCCGACCGCGAACCGCTTGGTCACCCGGTCGACGAGGAGCGCCGGGACGGCCGCCGTCGGCGCCGACGCGACGTGGTCGATCACGGCCGATGGACGGACGGACGACACGACGGCCGGTCGAGGGCTCTTCAGTTGTGGCGTCGTGGTGGTCACGGTGAGGCTCCTGGTCTGGAGGGTGGGATCCGGGTGTGGTGCGCGGTCCTCGAATCGCGAGAGCCGCGGACCCTGCATGCGACGGCATCGTCGCGGGGCCTCGCGGCTCGGAATCCACGCCCCGAAGGGGGCATGAAAAAAGCCGTGGGGCCCGATCTGGCCCACGGCTCGTGGCTTCTCGTGTCGGCGGCTCAGCCGCCTGGGGTCACCTCGAGATGGGCGCAGATCTCCCGCCAACGCCGGCCGAGATCGGCGGCGTCATGCGTCGGATGAAGAGGTCGTTCCACATTCGGTTCGACTCCTTCCCATCGAAAGCGACTGGGCGCTCGGCGAGCGCCCGGGGATGCTACGCCCCGGTCGCGCCGCGTGTCAACCCTTGATACGCCCGGGCAGGTGGAGACTCTGTCAGGAGGGATCCGGTCGAGTGCGGTCGGCTGTCGGGCGTAGGCGTCGGGGTGTCGGTTGGAGTAGGTGTGTCGGTTGGCGTCGGCGTCGGCTCGGGCGTCGGGGTGTCGCGTCGGGGAGGGCGTCGGCTCCGGCGTGGCCGTCGGCGCCGGGCTGTCGGTCGGGCCGGCCGTGGCCGTCGGTGCGGGCGTCGGCGTCGTGCCGGGTGTCCCGCCGCCACCACCACCGCCACCGCCGCCACCGCCACCGCCTGCACCGCCGCCACCGCCCGAGCCCGGCGTGCCCGGCTGGCCCGGCGTGCCCGGAGCCGGCTCGTGACCCGTCCCCGGGTGACTGTCGGGTGCCGCCGGTACGCCGCTTGCGCCCGGCAGGCCCGTCGGGGCGAGCAGCGACCCACCGTCGGGCGACGCCGGGTCGCCGACGAACGGTCCATCGGTGACATACGGACCCTGGGCGGCGACGGGTCCGCCACTGACGGTCACCACCCGGGCGCCGACGAGCGCCACGAGGAGGACGGCGGCCGAGACCGAGACCCGGGCGACGGCGCCGAGGCCGCGCCGCGCGATCCGACCCGCCGGAGCGCCGATCGTCGTGCCGCGATCGGCGCGCGGCCGGCGCCGGAAGCGCCGAGCGAGCCGGCCGCCGGAGGGGGCGGCCGGACCGGCCGACGAGGTCGCCGTGCTCGACGCTGGCCGCGAGCTCGCGATCGCCGGCTCGACGACGGCCGCGGTCAGGGGGCGTGGCTGGCGAGCGACCCGACCGCCGCTGGCCAGCGCCATTGGCCGGCAGCCGAGACAGGCCCGGGCGACCTGGTTCCAGCAGTTCGAGCAGCACGAGCTCGAGCACTCCGGGCAGAGGTGGAACGCGTTGGCCCCAGCCGAACCGAGGCGATCTCGGTCGAGCCCACAGCGCTCGCAGAACTCGCTCGCGTCCTCCACAGGTTCTCGATCCCTCGCATCGTCGATCGGGCGCGCGCCGAGCCCGTCCATCGACGATAGGCCGGGTACCGTCGGCGACGGCGCATCCGGTCGTACCGGCGGGGTCCTACGGACGTCCCGTTCGGTGACCCGGGGCACCGCGGCGGCCGATTGACGCCCCGGACGTCGCTCGGTACGGTGGCGCGGCGCCGGCCGGCGACCCGGCCGGCGGGGAGGAGTCGAGCTGGACCGCGACCGAGCCGCCGCTCCGCGCGCCATCGCCGGACCGACGATCGTCGACGCCATCCGGGGCGGCGTGCTCGACGCCGAGCTCGGCGGGCTGCTCTGGCTGCTGCTCGATGGTGGGGTCCCGATCACCGTTGCCGGGCCGGGTGACGATGCGCCCGCGCGGAACGCCCGTGCCGCGGTCCTGGCGGCCCTGCTCGACCTTGCCCCAGCGGAGCGGACGGCCCGGCAGCTCGCCGGTCCGCACGAGGACTTCGCCTGGCTCGATGTCGCGGAGTCGCTCGGCTGGCGCCGCACCGTCCCGGTCGACCCGCAGCCGGCCGCCCCGGCGGCGACGCTCATCCTCGCCGGAGAGATCGGATCCGGCCCGTCGGCCGACACGACCGGGGACCAGGCACGGGTCGTCGTGCGGGCCGTGGGTCGCGGGTTCGCGCTCGCCGCGACGGCGCAGGCGACGCGGCTGGAGGACCTGCTCGACGGGCTTCGCCGACGACCGATCCGGCTGACCGACGACGAGCTGTCGGCCCTCGGGGTGGTCGCGATCCTCGAACCCCGCGACGGTCCGCCGTCGCCGGAGGCGCCGGCGGCCGCCGGGCTGCCGCGGCTCGGCGCCGTGCACTACCTCCGACCGCTGGCGCGGGACGTCCACGGCCATCCCCAGCGACTCCCGCCGGCCGTGCTCGCGACGTGGGACGGGCGGATCGCCCGGTTCGAGCACTTCGCCTGGGGGATCGGCGCCGAGCTGGCCGCCCGGGTCGGCCGTCGGACGGGGGACTTCGAGCGCGAAGCCGAACGGCGGGCGAGCGTCCTGACCGCGCTGTCAGCGGAGGATCCGGGCCGGGCCCTGGTCGCGGACCGGTCCGCGCTCCGGCGGTCGCTCGACCGGGCGCGCCTCGCACCGCAGCCGCCGGATCGCGCGGACCACTGAATTGGCCCATCGAACGGGGCGCCGTGCCGTATCCTCGATGCGCGCGGCCCGAGGTTCCGTCCCTGCGCGACGGTCGGGCGCGAGCGCGAGGAGATCGATCCTGATGGTCGGGCTCGTTCCGTGGCTGATCTTCCTGCACGTGCTGACCGCGATCATCGCGTTCGGGCCGACGTTCGCCTTCGCGATCTACGGTGCCCAGGCAGGCCAGCAGCCGCAGCACGCGAACTTCATGGCCCATGCCAACCACGTGGTCTCCGACCGGCTGGTCATCCCCCTCGCCCTGACGATGCCGATCACCGGGCTGCTCATCGTGTGGGCCGCCGGGATCGACCTCACTGCGGCGCACTGGCTCGCCCTCGGGATCGTCCTCTACATCGTGGCGATCCTGATCTCGATCTTCGTCCAACGGCCGGCGACGGTGCGGCTCATCGAGCTGACGTCCACGCCGCCGCCCGCCGGCGGTCCGCCGCCCGGTGGGCCGCCGCCCGAGCTCGCGGCCACGGTCCGGAGCATCCAGCGCAACGGGATGATCCTCGGCCTGCTCGTGGTGATCATCGTCGCCCTGATGGTCGTGCGCCCGAGCTTCTGATCGGTCCGATTGGCCCTGAGCCGGGGCCCGGCGAGCGCGGTACCATCAAGGCGCGCCCGCCATCCCCGCTCCGGAGCCCTTCGATGCCCACCGTCGCCAGCTCGGTCAGCCAGCTCATCGACCTCCTCGCGGGCAGCGCCCGTCTCGACGGCGACCGGCTCGTCGTTGACGACGCCGCCCGCTTCCGCGACGCCACGATCCGCGATCTCGCCTGGACATCGGCGTTCTCGGACGACGAGGCCACGGTCGACGCCGCCCGCTGGCTCGTCTGGGAGGCGAGCCAGGAGCTCGGGGCGCGGTCGGCCAGCATCCACGAGCTCTATGCCGCTCGCGGCCGCGGCGAGGTCCACGGCTTCACCGTACCGGCGATCAACCTGCGGGCCCAGACCTTCGACATGGCCCGCACGATCTACGAGACGGCCGAGGCCGGCGACGTCGGCGCGGTCATCATCGAGCTCGCCCGGAGCGAGCAGACCTACACCTACCAGCGCCCGGCCGAGTTCATCACCAGCGTCCTCGCCGGCGCCATCGCGGCGGGCTGGACGGGCCCCGTCTTCGTCCAGGGCGACCACTACCAGTTCAATGCCGCGAAGTACCGGGCCGATCCCGAGAAGATGACCGAGGAGATCCGGGGCGCCTGCCGGCAGGCGATCGCCGTCGGCTACCGGAACATCGACATCGACAGCTCGACGCTCGTCGACCTCAGCCAGCCGGACGTCGATCGCGAACAGCGCGAGAACTACCTCCGGGCCGCCGAGCTCACCGCGCTCATCCGCGAGCTCGAGCCGGCGGGGGTCACGATCAGCGTCGGGGGCGAGATCGGCGAGGTCGGCAAGCAGAACTCGACCGAGCCCGAGCTGCGCGCCTACCTCGATGGCTACCGGCGCGAGCTCGACGCCCGCCGGCCCGGGGCGACCGCGATCAGCAAGGTCAGCGTCCAGACGGGCACGAGCCACGGCGGCATCCCGCTCCCGGACGGATCGGTGGCGGCGGTGAAGCTCGACTTCGAGGTCCTCCGCCGGCTCGGCGAGGTGGCCCGGGCCGCCGGAATGGCCGGCTGCGTCCAGCATGGCGCCAGCACGCTGCCCGACGAGCTGTTCCACCACTTCCCGGCCGTCGAGACGGCCGAGATCCACCTCGCGACCGGCTTCCAGAACCTCCTCTTCGAGCACCCGGCGTTCCCGGCCGAGCTCCATCGCCAGATCCACGACTGGTGCTTCACGAACGCGCTCGACGAGCGCAAGACGGACCAGACGGACGAGCAGTTCGTGTACTCGAGCCGCAAGAAGACGATCGGCCCGTTCAAGCGACAGCTCTGGGAGCTCCCGACCCGCGACGAGATCCTGGCCGCGCAGCGACGGAAGATCGCCTTCCTGTTCGCCGAGCTCCAGGTCAACGACTCGCGCGCGATGGTCGATCGCTACGTTCGGCCGATCGAGGAGCACCGACCCCGTCCGGCCAGCCTCGCGGCGGTCGCCGCCGGCTGACCAACCGGACCCTCGGCCGGTCGAGCGAGGCTCACGGCCTGAGGCGGTAGAAGCGCCACGTGTCGTGCTCGATCGGCACGATCTCGACCCGGCCGAAGCCGGCCTCGGCGGCGTACCGGCGAACGGTCGCCGGCCGGATCGCCGTGCCCGTCCCGGCCGGCTCCACGCCGTCCATCGCCGACGACAGGCAGTGCAGGACGCTCCAGCCGTAGAGGTTGCGCTGGAGCTGGTCGCCGGGCGCCTGGAACCGCTCGTCGGCCTTCTCGTCGGCGACGAGGACGCTGCCGCCGTCCGCGAGCAGGTCCCGCATCGCGCGGAGCACCGCCACCGGCTGGCTCATGTCGTGGAGGCACTCGAACGCCGTCACCAGGTCGTACCGACCGGCCAGCGCGGGGTCCGCGGCGGTCCGGGTGGCAAACCGCACTCGGTCGGCGACCCCCGCCGCGGCGGCATTGCGGATGGCCGCCGCGACGGACGGCCCGTCGAGATCGAGCCCGTCGACCGTGATGCCGGGATAGGCCAGCGCCAGCGCGATGCTCGACCAGCCGTGGCCCATCCCGATGTCGACGACCCGCGCCGGCGGGTCGCCCAGCAGCCGGGCGTGGACGTCGGCGATCGCCGGCAGCCAGACCTGGCCGAGCAGGGACAGGTACATCGGCCGGTTGCCGCCGGCCTCGCCCTCGCGCAGGTCGTCACCGAAGGCTTCGAAGCGGAGCCCGCCGCCCGTCCGGAACACGTCGACGACGGCCGGCAGCTGCTGCTGGATCGTCCCGAGCACGGAGATCGCGGTCGGGGTCGCGTAGGAGAGCGAGTCACGGTCGAGGAGCGCCTCGCGATGGCCGGCCGACAGCTCGAAGCGACGCGCTTCCGGGTCGTCGGAGCCGTCGGCGTCGAGGATCGCCGCGACGGCGCCCTGCTCGAGCCACTCCCGGACGTAGCGCCGGTCGAGACCGGTCCGCGCCGCGACCTGCGCCGCGGTCGCCGGCCCCAGCGCGGCGAGTGCGGCGAACAGCCCGAGGCGCTCGCCGAGGTAGACGTGGAGCAGGTCGAACGTGCCGACCGTGTCCGCGGCGATCCGTTCGGCGAGCGCGTCGCGCCGGTCCGCTTCGGCGGGGGACAGCCCCGGGGGCGAGGACATGGCTGATCTCCGGCGAGCGGGGCGGCCGTTCCGCCGGCCGGACCGGGACGCCCGGAGGGCACGGTACGCCATCGCCACGTTGGCCCGGCGGGCGAGCGTGCGAAACGGGGCGCGGCGGGCGTTCGACCGCGCGAGATTCGTCGTTGACGCGGGGAAGGGCGGTGCTTATCCTCCGGCCCAAGCTCGTCTGGTGAGGGAGCCGGATCGGGCGACCGCTGTGCCCTCGCGTTCTTCTTCAGAGGTCAGTCTCGCCCGCGGCGTCCCCCAGTCGCGGCGCGGTGGTGGAGGAGGATCGTCGTGGCGGGTCCTGTCAATGCCGCGGACCAGGCGGCGCGCGACGACGCGCACCTGCAGTCGCTCGGCATCAAGCCGGAGCTGAAGCGCAGCCTCGGGTTCGTCTCGAACTTCGCGGTGGCCTTCAGCTACATCAGCGTCTCGACTGGAACGTTCACCCTCATCGCCGTCGGGCTCGCCGTCGGGGGACCGTTCTTCTTCTGGAGCTGGCCGCTCGTCGTCCTTGGCCAGACCTTCGTCGCACTCAACTTCGCCGAGCTCTCGAGCCACTTCCCCGTAGCGGGATCGATCTACCAGTGGTCGAAGCGGCTGGCTCATCGCACCCTGGGCTGGTTCACCGGCTGGATCTACTTCTGGGCGGGGGTGCTCACCACGACGGCCGTAGCGATCACGGTGCCGCTGGTGCTCTCGAGCATCTTCGGCTTCGATCTGGCCTCGCCCTCACCGATCCCGGCATTCACGATGAGCGTGTTCATCGCGCTCATCACCCTGATCACCACGACCGTGATCAACGCATTCGGGATCCGGCTCCTCCAGATCGTGAACAACCTCGGGGTGGGAGCCGAGATCCTTGGCATGGTCGTGTTCGCGTTGATCCTGCTCATCTTCTTCAACCACCAGCCCGTCTCGGTGCTCACCCAGAGCGCGCCAAACGTCCAATCGAGCGGTGGCTTCGCACCGATCTTCCTGGTGGCGATGTTCATGAGCCTGTTCGTCGTGTACGGGTTCGACACTGCAGGGACGTTCGGCGAGGAGACGGTCGATGCCAGTCGCCAGGCGCCGCGCGGCGTCCTCTCCGCGATCTGGATCTCGGGAGCGATCGGGGCCATCTTCCTGCTGGCGATCATCCTGTCGTTCAAGGACGTGCCGGCCCAGATCCTCAGCGCCCAGCAGTTCGCCTGGGGCGTCGGCGGCGCCAATCCGATCGGCGACACGATCAACGCGAACATGGGTGACCTTGGCAAGGTGTACCTGTTCGTCATCCTGGCCGCCGTCTACGTCTGCACGATGGCGATCCAGGGCGCGACTGCACGCCTGATGTTCTCGATGGGCCGAGACCGGCGGCTGCCCCTCGGCGGCCTTTGGGGTCACGTCAACCTGCAGTTCCACACACCCGCGAACGCGGCGATCGCTGTTGGCGTGCTTGCAGCCCTGCCCTTCCTGCTGACGAACTCGCCGGGGGTCCTCGCGACCGCTGCGACGGGCATGATCTACACGAGCTACTTCCTGTGCAACTTCGGGGTCCTGATCGCCCGGCGGCGCGGGTGGCCCCACAAGGGAGCGTGGTTCAAGCTCGGGAGCTGGGGCACGATCATCAACATCCTGGCCCTGGTTTGGGGCGGCCTGATGATCATCAACTTCGCTCTCTGGCAGACCGATTCGTTTGGCGCCTTTGGGACGGCGAGCTACCCGCTGCCCGACGGGACGTCGGTCGGAATCCGCGATCTGTCCAACCCCATCCTCGCGAGCACGAAGGTGTTCGGCGTCGACGTCGGCCTCCCGGCCATCCCGATCTTCGAGCTGATCATGATCACCGTTGTGGTCGTCGGCGTGATCTACTACCTCGCGACCCAGCGCGGGAAGGTCGAGGAGATCGCCGCCGACAGCGCAACCGGGGAGGCCGTCATCGCGTAGCGGCTTCTGGAATTGGATGATCGATGACGGCGCGGTGAGCAATTGCCGCGTCGTCGATCGTTTCGGGTAGTGGTGAACCGAGCACGATGAGCGCCGGATCCAGCTCGACGGGGGGTAGCGAACGAGGCGAGCTCCACGACGAGCTCGTCGCGGCGATGGCGCGCGTTCCCGAGCTGGCCGGCCTGGCGCTCAGCCTCAGCCCGCTCAGCGGCGGGATCACGAACCGCAACTACCTCGTCGAGGCGGCCGGATCCAGCCAGCGCTGGGTGATCCGGCTGGCCGGCAACGACACGCACCTGCTCGGGATCAGCCGCGAGGTCGAGCTCGCGGCGACGGTCGCGGCGGCCGGCGTCGGGGTCGGCCCGGAGGTCACCGCGTTCATCCGCCCGGAGGGCTATCTCGTCACCCGGTTCATCGAGGGCACGGGCGTCTCGGACGAGGCGGTCCACCGGCCGGAGACGATCCGGCGGGTGGCCGATTTCGATCCGCCGGGTCCACGAGGGCCCGGCGATCCCCGGCCTGTTCATTCCGCTCCGGATCGTCGAAGCGTACCGCGCCCTGGCGATCGCCCGGGGCGTGCCGATCCCGCTCGAATACGACCTCAGCCGGGCGATCGGCCGGCGGATCGAGCTCGCCCTCCTGGCCAACCCGGTCGAGCTCCGTCCCTGCCACAACGACCTGCTCAACGCGAACTTCATCGACGACGGGGCGCGGATCCGGATCGTCGACTGGGAGTACGCGGGCATGGGCGATCCGTTCTTCGACCTCGGCAACTTCAGCATCAACCACGAGCTCGGCGCCGACGAGGACCGCGTGCTGCTCGAGGCCTACGACGGCGAGCCTGCCCGGGCCGACCGCCTGGCCCGGATCCTGCTGATGCGGATCGTGTCCGACTTCCGCGAGGCGATGTGGGGCGTCCTCCAGCAGGGCATCAGCACCCTCGACGTCGACTTCGTCGCGTACGCCGACGACCACTTCCAACGGCTCCTGGCGGGCGCCTCGACGCCTGCCTTCGAGCGGGCCCTCCGCGCGGCCGCCGGGGAGTAATCCGGGCGCCGTCCGTCGCCACCGGCTGGATGCCCAGGTTGATCTCCGCGGGTCGCGGTCGTACGGTTCGCGGGGCGATCGCCCGGGCGGACGACGGAGGGCCGGTGGACCAGGCACGGGTGGTGGTGATCGGCGGCGGGATCACTGGATGCAGCGTCGCCTATCACCTCGCGGCGGCCGGTTGGACCGACGTCCTCCTCGTCGAGAAGGCCCAGCTGACCGCCGGGTCGACCTGCCACGCGGCCGGGCTCGTGACAGTCTTCAACCCGTCGGCCACGATGATGGCCTTCCGCCGCTACAGCGTCGAGCTGTACGAGCGGCTCGGCGTGTTCGAGCGGAACGGCAGCCTGCGCCTCGCCTCGAGCCCGGCCCAGCTGCTCGAGCTCGAGCGGGCGGCCAGCCGGGCGCGCGGGATCGGCCTCGAGGTCGAGGTGGTCTCCGCTGCCGAGGCGGCCCGGCTCATGCCGGCGATCGGCACGGACTCGCTATACGGCGGCGTCTACCTCGCCCAGGACGGCTCGCTCGACCCGCACGGCGCGACCCACGCCCTGGCCGACGCGGCGCGCGGGCTCGGCGTGCGGATCCGGACGGGGTCCCGGGTGACCGGCATCGAGCTCGACCGGCGCCGGGCGGTGCGACGCGTCCTGACCGAGACCGGGCCGATCGACACGGAGCTCGTCGTCGACGCCGCCGGGATCTGGGCGCCGCAGGTCGCGGCCATGGTCGGCGCGTTCGTCCCGTCGACGCCGATCGATCACCAGCACATCGCGCTGCGCGCCGTGCCCGGCCACGAGCTGCCCCGCGACATGCCCTGCTTCCGCGATCCCGACAATCTCGTCTACGGCCGGAGCGAGCACGGCGGCATGCTCTTCGGCGGCTACGAGCCGGAACCGACGGCGCGCTGGGTCGACGGCGTCCCGTGGAATCACGCCGCGACCTCGCTGCCGCCGGACTACGAGCGCTTCGCGCCGCTCATGGCCGGTGCGATCCGGCGCTTCCCGTTCCTCGCCGACGCGGAGGTGATCCGGCTGGTCTGCCACCCCGACGCGATGACCCCCGACGCGAACCCGCTCCTCGGGCCGATGCCCGGCGTGCCCGGCTTCTGGGTGGCCGCCGGCCTGTCGCTCAACGGGTTCGGCGGTGGCGGCGGGATCGGCCGGGCGATCGCCGGCTGGATCACGGCCGGCGACCCTGGCGCCGACGTCGCCCCGTACCGGGCGTGGCGGTTCGCCGCCCCGTACCGGGACCCGACGTGGGCCGCCGCCCAGGCGCGCGAGGCCTACGCGGACTACTACCGCCTGCGCTTCCCGTACGACGCCGACGAGGCCGGCCGCCCGCGCCGCCTGTCCGCCCTCCACGGCCGGCTCCAGGAGACCGGGGCGGTGTTCGTGTCGAAGGCCGGCTGGGAGCGGGCCGATTACCACGGGCCCGGCGAGCCGTGGCGGCGTGCCGGCCGTGACCAGCGCGCCTATGGCTGGACGACCCCGCCCTGGTTCGAGCGGGTCGGGGCCGAGGCGCGGACCGTTCGCGAGCGAGCGGGCATCGTCGACCTGAGCTCGTTCGGCAAGATCGCGCTGACCGGTTCGGGCGCCCTGGGCCTCCTCCAGCGGGTCGCCGCCAACGACGTCGACCGACCGGCCGGCAGCATCGTCTACGGGCCGTTCCTCGACGAGCGCGGCGGGATCGTCGCCGACGTCACCGTGACGCGGCTCGGCCCGGCGGCCTTCCGCGTCGTCACCGGCGCCGGCTTCGTCGGCGCCGAGATGGGCTGGCTGGAGGCGCACCGGCTCGACGACGACCCCCCGGTTGAGATCCGCGACGAGAGCGACGACTGGGCGTGCATCGGGCTGTGGGGGCCGCGTGCCCGCGACGTCCTCGCCCCGGCGGTCGACGGCCCGGTCGACGACGCGGCGCTGCCGCTCCGGCGGGCCACGCCGATCCAGGTCGGCCCGGCATCGGTCCTCGCCTCCCGCATCTCCTACGCGGGCGAGCTCGGCTGGGAGCTGCTCGTCGCCCGGGACGCCGCCGTCGCGGTGTGGGACCGGATCGTCGACACGGGCCGCGACCACGGTCTCGAGCCGGTCGGCTACCGGGCGCTCGAGTCCCTCCGCCTCGAGAAGGGCTACCGCTACTACGGGACCGACATGACGATGCTCGAGACGCCCGACGAGGTCGGTCTCGGCGCCTTCGTCCGGCCGGACAAGGGTCCGTTCGTCGGGCGTGACGCGCTCCTGGCCCGGCGCGCAGCCGCGCCCGACGGTCCTGCCCGGCGGCTGCGGACCGTCTTCGTCGGCGAGCCCGGGTACCGCCCGATCTTCGGCGGGGAGGCGGTCCGGATCGACGGCGCCGTCGTCGGCCGTCTCCGCAGCGCCGCCTACGGCTACACCCTCGAGCGGACCGTCGGCACCGTTCTCCTCCCGGCCGGCGTCGCCGAGGGCGCCGCGCTCGAGGTCGACGTCTTCGCCGAGCGTGTCGCGGCGGTCGTCGCCGCGGACGTGCCGTTCGACCCGAACGGGGCCAGAATGCGCGGATGAGTGTCGCGGCCGGCGCTCCGCCGCTCGGCCTACGTCCGGGTCGCCTCGTCGAGCCACGCCCCGAATGCCGCACCGTCGAGCGCTGCAGCGGCCCGCGTCCAGCGCTCGAGCGCCCAGCCCCAGAAGTCGTAGTCGATCGTCGAGACCCGGGCCTGGATCGCCGCCCAGAGCGTCCAGCCGACGTCCGACATGATCATCTGCAGCCGCATCCGGGCGAGCCGGGCCGGCGTGGCCGCGCCGAAGTAGGCGGCGCAGGTCGCTGCGATCCGGTCGTCGTCGAAGCCCAGCTCGAGGCAGGTGTTCCCGAGCTCGAAGGCCGGGTCGTTGTTGCCGCTGTACTCGTAGTCGACGATCCACAGCCGCTGCCCGTCGTCGAGGTAGTTCTCGGCCAGCAGGTCGTTGTGGCAGGGGACCGTCGGGACCGGTCGGGCGCGGAGGGCGGCCTCGATCCGGGGGACGAGCGGGAGGTGCTCGCGGTAGCCGTCCGGGACCGGCGCCGCGAGGTCGTCGATCACGCGCAGGTACTGCTCGGCCAGCCGGAACATGTCGAAGTCGAGCAGGAACCGCGGCCCGGCATGGAGGCGACGCAGCACGCCGGCGATTCGCTCGGGCATCCCGGGCTCGGCAAAGCCGGCATTCGACATCGTTCGGCCGGGCAGCCACTCGAGGACGATGACATCCCAGTGCGGGACGTGACCGACCACGCCCGGGCCCACGCCGGCGAGCGCCGCCGCCCGCGTGTTCGCCAGCTCGTTGGCGCGATCGATCGCGAGCAGCTCCGTCGCCGGGCCCGGTACGCGCACGAAGTACGGCGTGCCGTCGACCTCGACCCGGTAGTTGCGATTGGTCAGCCCGCCGCCGACGGGCTCGGCGACGACCCGGTGGCCCGCCCACTCGGGCACGGCGGCAATGACCTCGTCGATCGTGGGCACGGCGGATGACCTCCTCGGACGCGAGCCTAGCCGATGACGATGCGGTCGAGCCGGCGATTCCGAGTGACACGGCCGGCGGTCCGTCCGTCGGACCGGCGATGGAACCCTGGCCTGCCGAGTCCGCATCGTCGTCGGCCGGCGCGCCGAACGCGCGTGGTCGGCGGCCGGGTCGGCGGGCCGTCGTCGCGGGGTGCCTGTTCCTCGTCCTCGTCCTCGTCGCCGACACGGCGTTCCTCGCGCTCGCCGTCAACCGGCTCCCCGCGATCCTGCCCGCCGCCGGCGGTCCCGTCGCCCCGGGCTCGGCGGGGGCCGGCGCGCCGCAGCCAGCTGCCTCCGGGGCCGCGGTCCCGCCCGGCTCCCCGGTGGCGACCGGCCCGGATACCGTGCTCGTCGGGGCGGGCGACATCGCCGGCTGCCCGCCCACGCACGCCGCCGACACCGCCAAGATCGTGGCCAAGACCCAGGGCTGGGTGTTCACGGCGGGCGACAACGCCTACGAGACCGGGTCGAGCGGCCAGTTCCTCCGCTGCTACGACCCGACCTGGGGCGCGTTCCGCTACCGCACCCGGCCGGCGATCGGCAACCACGACGTGGTCGCCGACAACGGCGCGTCGTACTTCGCCTACTTCGGCGAGGCCGCCGGGACCGCTCCGTGGGGCTGGTATTCCTACACCGCCGCGATGTGGCACGTGATCGTGCTCGACTCGAACTGCGCCCTCGTCGGCGGCTGCGGTCCCGGTTCGGTCCAGCTGGCCTGGCTCCAGGCGGACCTGGCGGCCCACCCGGGCGGCTGCACGGTGGCCATCTGGCACCATCCGCGGTTCAGCTCGGGCGAGCACGGCAATGAGCCGCTGTCCGACGCGTTCTGGCGGGCGCTCTACGCGGCCGGCACCGAGATCGTGATCAACGGGCACGACCACGACTACGAGCGGTTCGCCCCGCAGACGCCCGACGGCAAGCTCGACCCGGTGACCGGCATCCGCGAGTTCGTCGTCGGAACCGGCGGCCGGTCGCTTCGCATCTTCAACCACATCGTCCCGAACTCGGAGGTCCGGGACGCGTCGACGTACGGCGTCCTCAAGCTCGACCTCCTCCCGGGTGCCTACCGCTGGCACTTCATCGGCGTCGGCGGGCGCAGCTTCGGCGACAGCGGCAGCGGCGTCTGTCACTAGGCGCGACCGGGGCCCGCCGCCGTGGCCGACTCGGTACGCTACCGCCGACGCCCCGCCGCGGGCGACGTGCGGAGAGCGAGCCGGATGGACCAGGCCCGGGCGGTGATCATCGGCGGTGGCGTCGGCGGGACGAGCATCGCCTATCACCTCGCCGAGCGCGGCTGGACGGACGTCCTGCTGGTCGACCGGGCCGAGCTGACCTCCGGTTCGACGTTCCACTCCGCCGGCTTGGTCGGGCAGCTCCGCTCGAGCGTGACGCTGACGCGGATGATGATGTACGGGGTCGAGCTGTACCGGCGGCTGGCGGCCGAGACGGGGGTCGACCCAGCCTGGCACGAGGTCGGCTCGCTGCGCCTGGCATCGACCCGAGAGCGGATGGAGGAGCTCACCCGGCAGGCCGGCTGGGCCAAGACCTTCGGGCTCCCGCTTGAGCTCGTCACGGCCGCCGAGGCCCAGGCGCGGTTCCCGCTGATGTCGACCGACGGCGTGCTCGGCGCCGTCTTCCTGCCGACCGACGGCTGGCTCGATCCCTCGGGCCTCGCCCTGGCCCTGGCCGCCGGTGCGCGGACGCGCGGCGTCGAGGTGCGCACGAACCACCGGGTCACCGCCATCTCGACCGCTCGCGGCCGGGTGACCGGCGTCGAGCTCGAGCACGCCGGCGAGCGGACGACGGTGACGACCGACGTGGTCGTCGACGCCGGCGGGATGTTCGCGCCGGAGATCGCCCGGCTGGTCGGGGTGACCGTCCCGATCGTCCCGATGGCCCACGAATACCTGTTCACCGAGCCGATCGACGGGGTGACCCCGGACCTGCCGCAGCTGCGCGACCCGGACAACCTGTGCTACTTCCGCCAGGAGGTCGGCGGGCTGTGCATGGGCGGCTACGAGCGCCATCCGGCGCCGTGGGGTCTCGACGGCATCCCGGCCGACTTCAACGGCAAGCTGCTCGCCCCCGACTGGCCGCGCTTCGAGGAGATCATGGCCGGCGCGATCCGGCGCGTGCCGGTCATCGCCGACGCGGGCGTGAGCCGGATGATCAACGGGCCCGAGGCGTTCACCCCGGACAACGAGTTCATCCTCGGCGAGTCGGAGGTCGGCGGCTTCTTCGTGGCCGCCGGGTTCTGCGCCCACGGCATCGCCGGGGCCGGCGGCATCGGTCGCCAGGTCGCGAGCTGGATCGTCGACGGCGAGCCGGAGCTCGACCTGTGGCACATGGACATCCGCCGCTTCGGCGGCCAGCAGTACCGCTCGCGCAGCTACGTCCTGGCCCGGACGACCGAGGTCTACGCCACCTACTACGACATCCACTACCCGAACGAGGAGCGCCTGGCCGGGCGCCCGCTGCGGACCTCGCCGACGTACGACCGGCTCGCCGCGCTCGGGGCCGCCTTCGGCGAGAAGTCCGGCTGGGAGCGGCCGAACTGGTTCGAGCCCAACGCCGACGACCCGCGCTTCGGCGGGCGGGCGGCGCTCGAGGCGCTCCGGCCGCGCGGCTGGGCCGGCCAGCACTGGTCGCCGGCCATCGCCGCCGAGGCGCTCGCGACCCGCCGGGCAGTCGCGCTGTTCGACGAGACGAGCTTCGCCAAGATCGAGGTAGCCGGCCCCGGCGCCGTGGCCTACCTCGGGCGGCTGTGCGCGAACGAGGTCGACGTCGCGGTGGGCCGGGTCGTCTATACCGCGATGCTCGATCGGCGCGGCGGGATCGAGTGCGACCTGACGGTGACCCGCATCGCGCCCGACCGGTTCCTGCTCGTCACCGGGACGGCGTTCGGCCAGCACGACCTCGGCTGGCTGCGCCGCCACCTGCCCGAGGACGGCGGGGTGTTCCTGACGGACCTGACGTCCGGCCGGGTGTGCTTCGGGCTGTGGGGGCCGCGCGCCCGCGACCTCCTCGCCCCGCTGACCACGGACGACCTGTCCGATCCGGGCTTCCCGTACCTGACGGCCCGGCCGATCACCGTCGGTCCGGTGCCGGCGCTTGCGCTGAGGGTCACCTACGTCGGAGAGCTCGGCTGGGAGCTGTACGCCCACACCGAGTTCGGGACGGCCCTCTGGGACCTGCTCTGGGAGGCGGGGCGGGAGCACGGGCTGGTCGCCGGCGGCTACCGCGCGATCGACGCGCTCCGGCTGGAGAAGGGGTACCGGGTCTGGTCCAGCGACATCACCCCCGACGAGACGCCCTACGAGGCCGGGCTCGGCTTCGCGGTCGCGCTCGACAAGCCGGGCGGGTTCGTGGGTCGCGACGCGCTCGTGGCGGCGCGCGCCGCGGGACCGCGGAAGCGGCTCCGCTGCCTGGTCCTCGACGATCCGCGCTCCGTCTGCCTGGGTAACGAGCCGGTCCGGATCGACGGCGCGATCGCGGGCCGCGTGACGAGCGGGGGCTACGGTGTCGCGGTGGAGCGCTCGATCGCCTATGCCTACCTGCCGCCGGATCTGGCGGCGGTCGGGACGCGCGGCGAGGTCGAGGTATTCGGCCAGTGGATCGGCTTCGCGGTCGCCGCCGAGCCGCTCTACGACCCGACCGGTGCGAGGATCCGATCGTGACCGACGAGCGCTCGATCGACGGCGCGGCCGGCCGCCCGACGGACGGTGACGGTGCCGGCCCGGCCGAGACGCTTCCGCCCTGGGAGCCCGGTGCCGAGCTGAAGTCGGGCTACGGGCCGGCCTGGAGCGCGACCTGGGCGCGGGCGTCGAGCGACGACCTCGAGGGCTGGCTGGCCTTCGCCCAGTCGGCCTGCGACGCGGCCGACGAGATCGCGCTCCGCTCGTTCCGGCGCGACGTCGAGGTCATGACCAAGCCCGACCGGACGTTCGTCACGGCCGCCGACCGGGCGATCGAGCAGCTCATCCGCGAGCGGATCCAGGCGGCCTTCCCGGACCACGGGCTCGTCGGCGAGGAGTACGGCCGCGAGGACGGCGCTGGACGGGCCCGCTGGTACATCGACCCCATCGACGGCACCCACAACTTCATCCGCGGCGTGCCGCTCTTCGGGACGCTCCTGGCGCTTGAGCTCGACGGCGAGCTCCAGGTCGGCGTGGTCTCGGCGCCCGCGCTGCGCGAGCGCTGGTACGCCCGGCGGGGCGGGGGAGCGTGGGCGGTGGGCGCGGCCGGCATGCCCGGGCCGCGGGCGATCCACGTGTCGCGCGTGGCCGGCCTGGCCGACGCACAGGTCCTCTACGGGTCGGGCCACGACATCGAGACATCCGGCCGCGCGCCCGGCTTCCGGGACCTTCTCGGGGCGGTCTGGCGCGAGCGCGGGTTCGGCGACTTCTGGGGCTATGCGCTGCTCGCCGAGGGGGCGGCCGAGGCGATGGTCGAGGTCGAGCTGTCCACCTGGGACATCGCGGCGCCGCTCGTGGTCGTCGAGGAGGCCGGCGGCCGGGTCACCGACCTGGCCGGCCGACGGGTCATCGATGGCGGCACGATCCTGGCCTCCAACGGCCTGCTCCACGACGAGGTGCTGTCAGCGCTGCGCGGCTGACGCGACACCGCACCCCGGCTGTGGGCTCGCGTCCAGATCGAAGACCGAGGGCGTGCCCGGCCCGGCGACGATCGCGGACTGACACGAGCACCAGCGCATCGCTGTGGCCGCGCTCGATCGACGACGGGCGCCCTTTCCGCTGCAGCCTCGAGCTAACCACCGAACGCGATTGGGTCAGGGCGAGCGCACGTCACGAAGCCGTCACATCGTCGTCGCAGGATGCTCGCGGGTGGCCACCCCTCACCAGACCCTCGACCAAGGAGATCCCGCGCCATGCATCGAATTGTCCGCCGGTTGGCGCTCAGCGCGACCCTGTTCGCGCTCCTCGCCGGATCGGCAGCGTCGGCATCAGCATCGACGCCAAACCCGGTTGTCGGCCACGTCTACGTCAACAACAACTCCGCAGTTCACAACTCCGTCGCCGGATTCGCGCGGCACCGAGATGGAACCCTCACCCCGTTGGCCGGTTCGCCGTTCGCAACGGGCGGCGCCGGGATCGGCACTCCGACCGGTTCTGCCGGTGCGATCCAGTTCTCCTCGAACGGCAGATACGTCCTTGCAGTCGATGCGGCCAGCAACGACGTGTCGGTGCTCCGGATTCATGGGGACGGCTCGCTCCGGCTCGTCGATACCGAGAGCTCCCACGGCACGACGCCGCTCAGCATCGCCGTGCACGGCAGCCTCGTCTACGTCGCGAATGCCGGCGCTGGCGGCAGCAACTACACCGGATTCCGGCTGGACCGCCGCGGGCACCTGCGGCCGATCCGCCACAGCACCGTGGCGCTGCCGGACAATGCACTGCCCGGCCAGATCCTGTTCAGCGGCGACGGCCGGACCCTGGCCGCGACCCGGGTCGGCCCGAACGCTGGCCCGTCCTACATCGACAGCTTCCGGGTCCGCGAGGACGGTCGCCTGAAGGCGGCTCCCGGCTCGCCCTTCCCAGCCCAGCGGATCGGTCCGTTCGGAAGCGCCTTCCGGCCCACGAACCCGCGCCAGCTGTTCGTGTCGAACGCCCATGACGGCGCGCTCCTCGGCAGCGTGTCCGCGTACCACGTCGGGCACGATGCGACCCTGACGCCAATCGGCGCATCTCCGTTCGCGGACGGTCAGACAGCTCCGTGCTGGGTGGAGATCAGCCACGACGGACGCTACCTGTTCGCGATCAACACGGGGAGCAGCTCGATCTCGAGCTACCGGATCTCGCGAAGCGGCAGCCTCACGCTGCTTGGGAGCACGCCCTTCAACGATCCAACCGGTCTTCGCCCATTCGACGCTCGGCTCGACCCCGCCGGACGGTTCCTCTACGTCGTGGACGCCGGAGCGGTCGCGATCAGCGTCTTCGCGGTCAGCGGTGGGAACCTGACGGAGCTCCCGTCCTCACCAGTGTCGATCCCCGGCGGCGTCGCACCGTTCGGCATCGTCGTCGACTGACCGATCAGTCCGTTCCGATACGACCTCGACCGATCCCGATGGCGGCGAGCCGAGCGCTCGTCGCCATCGGCCACCCCAGTGCCGCGTGTGGTCCGCTGCCTACCATATGAGCGGCATGTCATCTGACCGGAGCCGGCCCGTCCTCGTCGTCGACGACGACCTGAAGATCGTGCGCCTCGTCCGGCTCTACCTGGAGCGCGAGCGCTACCGGGTCGTCGAGGCGCACGACGGGGCGAGTGCCCTGGCTGCCATCGAGTCGTACGATCCGGCCCTGGTCGTCCTCGATCTCATGCTTCCCGAAGTCGACGGCCTCGCCGTCGTCCGGTCGGTTCGGCGACGCTCGGACACGCCCATCATCGTCCTGTCCGCCCGGGGAACGACGGCCGATCGAATCACCGGTCTGGGCCTGGGTGCGGACGATTACCTGGCCAAGCCGTTTTCCCCGGCCGAGCTCGTGCTCCGGGTTGGACGCGTGCTCGCGAGGGTCGAGGGTGCCCGAGACGCGCCACCAGCAACCCGTCTCGCGCTCGGCACGCTGATCGTCGATCCCGAGCGGCACGCCGTTACGGTCGATGGGCGCCCGATCCTGGTCACGGCCGTTGAGCTCCGGCTCCTGGTCGCGCTTCTCACGGCCGGCGGGCGAGTGCTGAGTCGTGACCAGCTGCTCGACGCCGTCTATGGCACCGATTCGGGGGAGGTCCTGGATCGGACGATCGACGTTCACGTCGGCCGACTTCGGGACAAGCTGGGGGATCGCGTGGCAGCTCCGCGGTTCATTGCGACCGTCCGCGGCGTGGGCTACCGGAGCGTTCCGCCCGACGTCCCGAGATCGGGATCGGTCGGTGGTCGGGCATGAGACGTCCCGGCTGGACGCGCGGCCTTGGACTCCGGATCGCCGTGGTCGCGATCGCCACGACCGTGCTCGGGATCGGGATCGTCACCCTGGGTGTCCTCGTCGTCGGGGCAGATGCCTTCGCGCGGCTCATGGTCGAGGCCGGCAGCAGCGCCGAATCCGCGCACGCGATGTTCGACCAGTCGGTGACCGTCGTCCTGGCGGTCGCGGTCATCGCCGCCGCCGTCGCCGGCGTCCTGGTGGCGATGCTCCTCGGCCGCCGCCTGGCGAGACCGCTCGGAGCGATCAGCGTGGCGGCCCGGCGAGTCGCCGCCGGCGACTATCGCGCACGGGTCCCGCGCACTGGCCCGGACGAGATCGCCAGCCTGGCAGACTCCTTCAACCAGATGGCCGCGAGCCTCGAGGAAGGCGAGCGAATGCGGCGCGAGTTCATCGCCAACGCCGCCCACGAGCTGCGTACGCCGCTCACGAACCTCAAGGGCTATCTCGAGGGCCTCCGCGACGGCGTCATCCCGGCCGACGAGGCCACGTTCATGTCGCTGTCCGAGGAGGTCGAGCGGCTCGTCCGACTGGCCGCCTCCCTCGACGAGCTTGCGGACGACGATGACCTGACCGGGTCGGTCCGATACGTCGAAGTCGACCTCGCCTCGGCCATCAGGACCGCGGCGGAGCTCGCCGGACCCGCTGCGGAGCGGGCAGGCATCAGCCTTGAGCTCGAGCTGCCCGACCGGCTGCCGGCAGTGGCGGATGCCGATGGGCTGGCGCAGGTCCTTGGCAACCTCCTCCAGAACGCCACGCGCTACACGCCTCCCGGTGGTCGGGTCACCGTCCGAGCCGAGCGTCGGATGCAGGACGTCCTCGTGAGCGTCGTCAACACGGGCGATGGGATCCCTGCGGCGGACCTGCCGCACGTGTTCGAGCGGTTCTACCGCGTCGACAAGTCACGCGACCGGGCACGGGGCGGAGCCGGGATCGGCCTCGCGATCGTCAAGCAACGGATCGAATCCGCCGGCGGCAGCGTGGGCGTCGAATCCGACGCCGGCCAGACACGCTTCTGGTTCAGCCTGCCCGCCTGAGAGCGCTGTTCCGGCTCGGCGAGC
Source organism: uncultured Chloroflexia bacterium (assembly GCA_963813705.1). GTDB lineage: Bacteria > Chloroflexota > Limnocylindria > Limnocylindrales > CSP1-4 > Chersky-267. The sequence continues at coordinate 451,844 of CAWFAH010000010.1, read as the reverse complement.
CGGCCGCCGCCCGTCGGGACCATCTGGCAAACTGATAGCCAGTCGGCTACTATTCGGGCAGTTGATCTGGGCGACGGAAAGGGGGCCGACCACGAGCGAACACCCGACGGACCAGCCGGCCCCACCCGGCGGACTCGTTCGCATCCTCCTTCGAGCACCAGGCGTGCTGTATGCAGCCCACCTTGGGTTCATCCTCGGCCATCGGTTCCTGTTGCTCGTCCATGTCGGCCGGAGGACCGGTACAACGCACCGGACCGTCCTGGAAGTGATCCGCTACGACCGCGCGACGCGTGAGGCGATCGTGGCCGCCGGTTGGGGACGGAAGACTCAATGGCTCTACAACGTGGAGGCCGGAATGGCCCGGGAAGTCCTGATCGGCGGCGAGCGCTACACCCCCGATTGGCGTCGCCTGGATCCCGAGGAGGCCGTGAGCGTCTTCGAGCAGTACGAGCGTCGAAGTGGGATCCCGACATCCATCGTTCGTGCGGTTCTGAGTCGCCTGCTCGGGTGGACGTACGACGGGAGCCCTGCCGCCCGCCGACGGGCCGCCGAGCAGCTGCCGTTGATCGGCCTTCGGCCGCACACATGACCAACCGCATGGTCGAACGCGAGGGCGACCGCCCGGACACCGGCGAAGCCACACGCTTCGGGCGCTTCCGAAGAACGGGCGAGAGGCGCACGGGGACGAACCCGGAGCTCGTGGTTGCTCTCGAGCGCCTCATCGTGGCGGGCGTCGCGATCACGACCCGTGCGCTGGCGGAGGCCACGCCCGGGATGGACCTCACCTTTCCCCAGTGGCGGACCCTGCTGGTCGTTGGCGAGCAGCCCGATGGCGCGACCGTCAGCGAGGTGGCGGCCCGGGTGGGGGTCACGCTGCCCGCGACGAGCCGCCAGCTTCGCCGGCTCGCGGATCGAGGGCTCGTCGAGATCCGACCCGACGAGCACGACCACCGGGCGGCCCGGGCACGGCTCTCGACCCGCGGCAACGGTGTGCGGGACGCGATCCTCCGCTTCCGGCGGGAGCAGATCGTCACCACTGCTGCCGGCCTGGGGATCTCGGCCACGGCGCTCGATGCGCTCACCCGGGTGGCCGACGCGTTCGACGTCCACCGGTGAACGGGGGGCCCGCCACCCTGATCCACCGGCTCCGCCGGCAGACCCGCGACGCGGCGTACCTGCGCAAGTGGGTCGTCCTCGGCGGGGTGATCGGGGTCATCGCGGGAATCGGAGCCGCCACGTTCTTCTGGGCGCTCGAGCTGTGCACGCACTTCTTCCTCGGGACGCTCGCCGGGTTCCAGCCCGCCACGCCGACCGGCGAGGGCGGGGCGCCGATCGTCGAGATCGCGCGCCCGTGGGCGATTCCGCTGGTCGTGGCACTCGGTGGCCTGATCTCCGGCATCATCGTCTTCCGCCTTGCGCCCGAGGCCGAGGGTCACGGCACAGACGCCGCGATCGCGGCATTCCACCACGGAGCGCGCCGGGTGCGCGCCCGGATCCCGGTCGTCAAGCTGGTGGCTTCGGCGATCACGATCGGGTCCGGCGGATCCGGGGGACGGGAGGGGCCGACGGCCCAGATCGGGGCGGGCTTCGGCTCGTACCTCGCCCGTCTGCTCGACCTTGATGCGCGCGACGCCCGAATCGCGGTCGCGTCGGGGATGGCTGCGGGGATCGGGGCGATCTTCCGTGCCCCACTGGGCGGCGCGGTGCTCGGTGCCGAGATCCCCTACCGCGAGGACGTCGAGTCCGACGCGCTCGTCCCGTCGTTCGTCGCGTCGGTGGTGGCGTTCTCGGTCTTTGGCGCGTTCGTCGGGTTCGCCCCCATCTTCGGGCGGGTCGTGGGGGCCGGCTTCCAGGACCCGCGCCAGCTCCTCTACTACGCCCTCATCGGCGTCCTCGCCGGTCTCGTGGGCCGGCTGTACATCGCCAGCTTCTATGGCTTTACCGAACGATTCCGATCGATGCGCCTTCCGCGCGAGCTGCGACCCGCGGTGGGCGGCTTCCTGGTCGGCTGCATCGGCGTGGTGATCCCGGGCGTCCTGGGGACCGGATACGGCTGGGTCCAGGCGGGCTTCGATCGCCAGGCCCTGCTGGCGATCCCGTTATGGATGTTGCTCATCCTGCCGTTCGCCAAGATCCTGGCCACGTCGCTGTCGATCGGCTCGGGCGGGTCGGGTGGAATCTTCGGCCCCGGCATGGTCGTCGGCGGCCTGCTCGGGGCCGGGCTGTGGCGGCTCCTTGAGCCGGTGGCGCCGGCCGTCCCGATCGATCCGGCGCCGTTCGTGATCGTGGCCATGATGGCGCTGTTCGGGAGCATTGCCCACGCGCCGCTGGCGGTCATGCTGATGGTCGCCGAGATGACCGACAACCTGGCGATGCTCGCCCCTGCGATGATCGCGGTGGGGATCGCCACCCTCGTGGTCGGCGACCGATCCATCTACCGAAGCCAGCTCAAGAGCCGCGCCGAGTCGCCCGCTCACCGATTCCGGTTCGCCATGCCGCTGATGGCGTCCATCCCCGCCGGAGACGCAGCGCGGGCTCCGAAGCTCGTCCTGCGAGCCGATGGCCGGGTCGCCGAAGCTCGCCCTCGACTGGCGACGGCGGGCCTGCCCGGCGCACCCGTGGTCGAGCGGAACGGAGCGTTCTGCGGCGTGGTCACCCCGGAGCTGCTCGAACAGGCCCCCGACGAGGCGCTTGTCGGAGATGTTGCCAACGGCGGCCCGGTCGTCTCGGCCGACGACGGCCTGGACGACGCCCTCGGAGCGCTGGCCGACCATCACGCTGCGTGGGCGCCGGTGGTCGCGGACGGTCGCCTCGCCGGCGTGCTCTCGGCGCGCGATGCCATGACGGCGTACCGGCGGGCCCTGGCCGGGAACGTCCGCCAGGTTCGCGGTCTGGGCGCCTCGGGGATCTACCTCGAGGCCGATCTCTCGAACTCGTCCGCGCTCGTCGGGTCGTCCGTGGCGGAAGTCGACTGGCCGCCCGACGTCGTGCTCGTCGCGATCGATCGGGGTGATTCGCTGATCGTCCCCCGTGGCGACGTGCGGATGGCCGCCGGCGACCACCTGTCGCTCTTCGTCGCGCCCGGGTCGGAGAGCGCGGCCAGGGAGCTGCTCGGGCAGCAGCCGGTCACCACCCCGTTCGCGGCTGAATCGGCCTGACGGCAGCGCTGCGGTCGACGGCCGCAATCGACGACGCGGAGTCAGCCCTGGCGATCCGTTGCGAGGCGCGGGCTCCGTGCGCCATCCTGACGCCGTGAGCGACGTCACGACTGCCGACTTCGGAGTCGGCTCCTGGATCGAGCGGCGGGCACGGGTCGCGCCGGATCGCCCGGCGCTGGTGTTCGGCGGGCGGACCCACACGAACGCCGAGCTCGCGGGCCGGATCCGGCGTCTCGCGAACGGCCTGCGAACGCTGGGCGTCACGCGCGGCGACCGCGTCGCGTGGCTCGGGCCGAACCACCCGGCGTTCCTCGAGACGCTGTTCGCAGCCGGCCAGCTGGGAGCCGTGCTGGCGCCGGTCAACCACCGCCTCGGACCGGACGAGCGCGCCCTCGTCATGGCGCAGACGAGACCGGTCGTCCTGATCCAGTTCGACCTCGCCGAGCCCGCCGAGGCAGCCTCCGTCCGGCAACGGCTGAGCGTCGGTGCCCGGCTCCCCGACTCGATCGACTACGAGACGCTGGTCGCCGGCTCGCCCGACGACCCGCTGGACGAATTGATCGGATTGGATGACCTCTTGATGTTGCCGCACACGTCGGGCACCACCGGGATCCCGAAGGCGGTGATGCTCAGCCACGGCAACGTGACCTGGAACGCGGTGAACATGCTGACCCGCGCCGGCTTTCGGAGCGACGACGTCACGATTGCCATCGCGCCGTTCTTCCGGGTCGGGGGCACCGGGGTCAACGTGCTGCCGGTCCTGTTCGCCGGCGGCGCGGTGGTCGTGCCCGACGATTCAACGCCAAGCGGGATCGTCCGGCTCATGGACCAGCATCGCGTGAGCGTCGGCTTCGGCAATCCGGATCTGCTCGATTCGCTGGCGCACGCGGAGGGCTGGCGATCGGCCGACCTGTCGGCCATCCGGTTCGTCGTGACCGGCGGTGCGCCCGTCCCGGAACGGCTCATCCGCGCCTACCTCGATCGCGGCGTGACGCTGCTCCAGGGCTACGGGCTGTCCGAGGCCGGGCCGGTGGTGCTCGTCCTCGACGCCGAGCAGGCGCTCCGCAAGGTTGGCTCCGCCGGCCGGCCGCCGATCTTTGTCGACGTCCGGATCGCCGACGAGCACGGCGTCGACGTCCTGCCCGGGCGCACGGGCGAGCTGCTTGTTCGCGGCCCCAACGTCATGCTCGGCTACTGGGAGCGACCCGATGCGACGCGCGAGGTGCTGCTCGACGGGGGCTGGCTGCGCACCGGCGACGCAGCCCGGGCGGACGCCGACGGCGACCTGTGGATCGTCGACCGCTTCGAGTCGCGGTTCGTCTCGGCGGGCCAGGTCGTCTACCCCGGCGACGTCGAACGAGCGCTCCTCGAGCATCCTGCGGTTGCCGATGCCGGGGTCGTCGGCATGCCGGCAGCGAATGACGAGATGACCGGAACCGCGTTCGTCGTGCTGTTCCCGGGAACCGTCACGTCCGAAGAGGATCTCCTCGCGTTCTGCCGCGACCGGCTCCCGGCACCGGCGGTGCCGGCGTCGATCGCGTTCGTCGACGAGCTCCCCCGGACGGCCGTGGGTAAGCTCCGCCGGGACGAGCTGGCGAGGCTTGCGTCCACGGGATCCCTCGAGGCCGGCGGAGCGCCGCCCGCGGTTCGGCGACGTTGAGACGCGCAACGGGCACCGAGCTGCCGAGCGCAGACATGGAATTGACCGTCGGCATCCGAACTCGCCCGCGCTACCATCCTCCCATGGCCGACGACCCTGACGGGCCTCGCGGAACGGTCGTCGGCGTTCGAGTTCCGGGGCCTCATCCAGGCCTACTACCGATCGGCGGCGATGGCCGTGGACGCCAACGGCGGGATCATCGACAAGTTCCTCGGTGACGGCGTCATGGCCCTGTTCATCCCGGTCATCACGGGCGAGAACCACGCCGGTCGGGCGATCACTGCGGGTCGGGCCATCCTGGCCGCGGTCGAGCGGGTCGGCCTCGCGCGGAAGGGACTCATGGTCGGTGCCGGTGTCCATACCGGCGACGCGTTCGTGGGGGTGGTGGGCAGCGATGAGAAGACGGAGTTCACCGCCCTCGGCGACACGGTCAACATCGCCGCCCGGCTCGGCGGGCTCGCCGGCCCCGGCGAGCTGCTCGTGAGCCGGGTCTCCTGGGACCGTGCGGGGCTGGGCACCCCGCTGGCCCGTCGCGAGGTGGAGATCGCCGGACGGACGGGGAACCTGGAGGTTGCGGTCACGAGTGCGCTGCCCGGATCAATCGGACAGGAGCACGCGAGCGCCTGAGTCGGCCTGACATCCGACACCGTCTCCGGGTGGATGCCTTCGGATTCGATCGGTCATCGATGCCCGCGTCCCGCATAGTCGCTCTGTGAACGTGCCGGACACTCGGTATGCGCGGAGTGGCGACCTATCGATCGCGTACCAGGTGTTCGGTGAGGGGCCTCTGGATATCGCCCTCGATGTCTGGTGGTTCAACCAGGTCGACGCGCAGTGGGACGTCCCCGCCATTCGCGCGGCTCCTCCGCCGGTTCGCTGCGTTCAGCCGGGTGTCGTCTTCGACAAGCGGGGCTCGGCCTGTCCGATCCCGTCCAGCTGAGCGACCTCCCATCGCTCGAGCAATGGATGGACGATCAGCTGGCCGTTCTCGCGACAGCAAGATCGAGCGGGTCGGCCATCGTCGGCGGCAACGGCGGCGGGCTCATGCCGATGCTCTTCGCCGCACCTATCCCGGAGCGCGTCACGGCGCTGGTGCTCGTCGATGCCTTTGCGACGCTCGACAGCCGACGTCGATCATCTCGTTCGGGGTCGCCGAGCCGCGAGATCCGGCGCGCCTCGAGTCGTTCGCGCGACTGGGGCCACGGCTCCCTCCTCGTACGGGATGGCGCCGAGCGTCGCGGACGAGCCAGGCCTCCGCGAGATCTGGGCTCGCTATGAGCGAGCTGCGTGAGCCCGGTGCCGTCATGGCCATGATGAAGATGGTCTACGCCATCGACATCCGGGACCTGCTGCCGATGATCCGCGTTCCCACGCTCGTCATCAGCCGCGCGCGACGCCACCCGATCCGGCCCCAGGCTGGACGCTATCTCGCCGACCACATCCCCGACGCGCGCTTCGTTCGAGGTCCCCGGCGTCGACAGCTTCATGTGGGCCGGCGAGCAGGCGCTGATCGTCGATGAGATCGAGGAGTTCCTCACCGGCGTGCGTCCGCAGCCCCTGCCCGATCGTGTTCTGGCGACCGTCCTCTTCACCGACATCGTCGGCTCCACCGAGCGGCCTCCGAGATCGGCGACCGTCGCTGGCGCGACCTGCTCGATGCGCACAACTCACGTCGTGCGCGGTCACATCGAGCGGGCCAGGGGTCGCGTGGTCGACACGAAGGGCGATGGGTTCCTCGCGACCTTCGACGGGCCGGCCCGGGCCATCCTGTGCGCCCGAGACATCGTCCGTGACGTCCAGCGGCTCGGGATCGATGTCCGGCGGGTTGCACACGGGGAGATCGAGCTGGTCGGCGACGACATCGCCGGATCGCGGTCCATATCGCCGCTCGGATCATGGCCCTTGCCGACGCCTGGCGAAGTCCTCGTGTCTTCGACTGTGCGGGACCTGTCGTCGGCTCGGACCTCCAGTTCACCGACCGCGGCTCGCACGCCCTGAAGGGCGTCCCAGGGAGTGGCGGCTCTTCGCCTCGACGACTGGCGATCGGCGGCCCTAGGCAACGAGCGCGTCATCGAGCGCGACGGAGCGTGCTGCGCGCGTCTCATGGTGGTCGCCGGCGCGCATTCCGCCTATGTGGCCCGGCACCGCGCCCTGGCTGCGCTCACCCGTCTGATCGGCGCGATCCCACCAGCGATCGTCGCCCCAAGGCCAGCCGCCGCGACGACCACGACGACCGCGACCCCGCCGGGGTCACCGGCTCGACCGCCGTCCCTCCCGCTCCAGCGAGGAGCGCCGGGACAGACCACGGGAACCACGCACCCCAGCCGAGCACCGCCAGGACCTGCGACGACGACGATCATCGCCACGGTCCACGCCAGAGGCGCGATGTAGCCGCGTCCGACCCCGGCGAAGAACGCCGCGCCGGTCTGGAGGGCGATGGTCAGGACCGCCGCGAGTGCGATCGCCGCGACGGTCGAGCCGGCGTCGGCGGCCGACCAGCCGGGCAGGCCGACGAGCGCCCCGATCGCGAGCCCGAGGGCGAGCACCCACGCCGAGATCGCGAGGCCCCAGATCGCGATGACGCACGCCTTGGCGAGGACGATCGTCCGCCGCGGCGTCGGGTTGGCGAGCAGGCCCCGAACCGTCCGGTCGGCGAACTCGCGCCCGAAGACCCAGGCCGTGAGGAACGCGAACAGGATCGCGCCGCCGATGGCGACCGCCTGGCCGAGCATGTTCAGGAACGTCGGCCAGTCCGCCGTGCCGGCGGTCAGCTGCGCCTTGGCGCCGAGCAGGCCGAGCGACCGCGCCCGCTCGGGATCCTTGAGGATGACCATGAACAGGCCCATCACCAGCGGGCGCGATCGAGAAGCCGACCGCGACGCCCCAGGGCACCCGCGAGTGGCGCGCCTTGAGCATCTCGGTCCCGACCGCCGCCCGGAGCCCGTTCACGATGCCTGCCTCGGTCGTCGCCGCCCGTCAGGCGGATGAAGTGGTCCTCGAGCGACTCGCGCGCGATCGCGAGTCGGGTCGGTGGCGCCCCGGCCGCGACCAGCAGCGACCGCGACCTCATCGGGCGCATCGAGCGCCCGAGGGTCGCGCAGCTCGAGCATGGCGGGCCGCGCCGTGCGGGCCGCGGCGAGAGGGCTCAGGCCAGCCGACCGGAGGGCGGCCTCGGCCCGATCGAGGTCGTTCGGCTCCGACCTCGAGCCGCCGGTCGCGATGGCGCTCGAGCGCGTCGCGGTCGAGCTCCTCCACCAGCCGCCCGCGATGCACGATCCCGATCCGCGTCGCCAGCCGGTCGACCTCGCCGAGGATGTGGCTCGACATGAACACGGTGACGCCGTGCTCGGTGGCAAGGCCCCGGATCAGCTCCCGGATCTCGATGACGCCCGCCGGGTCGAGGCCGTTCGCCGGCTCGTCGAGCACGAGCAGGTCCGGCGCGGGGAGCAGCGCCCGGGCGAGGGCGAGGCGCTGCAGGTTGCCGAGCGACAGCGTGCCGGCCCGCCGGTCGGCGTACGCCCCGAGCGCCAGCCGCTCGATCACCGCATCCACGGCGCCACGGTCCGTCATCCCCGCCAGTCGGCGCGCGATGTCGAGGTTCTCGCGGACGCTGAGTTCCGGATACGCCGTCGCGCTCTCCACGAGATGGCCGACCCGTCGCCAGAGGCTCGTCGCCCCGGCCGCGACCCGCTCGCCGAACAGCTCCGCGTGGCCCGCCGTCGGCCGGATCATGCCGAGCAGCATCCGGATCGTCGTCGACTTGCCGGCGCCGTTGAGCCCGAGGAAGGCGTAGATCTCGCCCCGGGCGACGCGCAGGTCGACGCCGTCGACGGCGAGCACGCCGCCCCGGTAGCGCTTGGTCAGGCCGGTCGTCTCGACCGCGAGATCGGTCATCCCCGTGCCTCAGCCTCGATAGCCGAGCCCGCCGAGGACGAACGCGTTGAGTTCGTCGATCGCCATCGGAAGGTCGTCGGGGTCGGACACCACGTCATGAAGCGAACCGAAGCAAGCCATCACCCAGGTGCCGGCGCGCTCGCGGATCCTGTCGCCGGAACAGTCCCCGCTCGATCCCAGACGCGATGATCGCCGCGACCGCCGGGGCAAGCCGGCTCAGCGCTCGCTCGCCCATCCGGTCGTGAAGGACGCGGTTCTCCGGGCGGTGGATCACCTCGACGAGCTCGCGTTCGTACGGGTCGTCGCCGACCTGGCGGACGCTGGCGCCAAAGGCGAGGAGGCGTTCGACCGGCGAGCGGCCGGTGTCGGCCGCGATCGCCTGGATCCCCTCGGCCACGCTCTCGACCATCCACTCCGCGACCGCATTGATGGCGTCGTCCTTGGTCGCGAAGTAGAGATAGAACGTGCCCTTTCGCCACCCCCGCGGCGCGAACGATGTCATCGACCGAGGCGGACGCGATTCCCTTCTCGGAGAACACGTCGGCCGCGGCTTGCAGGATCTCGCGGCGTCTCGCGTCGCGTGCTCGCCTGCGAGCCATTGCGAGGTCGCTTGTCCATCAATCGGTCGCCGGGCACGGCTCCCTCAAGGTGACTGACGGTCAGTCATTCTGCGCCCTGTGACTTTGCGACGCAAGTGATGACGAACGCCGGAGGTGACTCGCCGGGCCGTCAGAGGCCGCCCGGTGGCGTCGGTTCAGGACGTTCCGGCCCGACCGAGGTCAGGCTCCGGTGTCCCCGAGCACCTCGGCGATCGCCGCCTGGGGCGTGAGCGCCGCGCCAGCGTCCCACAGCGCGAGCGCGGCCGGGTCGTCCGCGGCCGGACGGGCAGCTCCCACTCCAGCCACGGTGTGATCGCGACGAGGTCGGCGCCACTCACTCGCCGGATCGTGTCGGCGGCTCCAGCCAGGCGCCAGACCCGATCGAGCTGCCCGCGCGTGTGCGAGACGAAGACGAGGTCGAGCAGCAGGATGACCGCGGCCGACAGGTCGCCCGCCCGATCGAAGATGGCCAGGGCTTGTCGCGCCTCGGCCTCGGCCGCGTCGAGTGCGCCTGTCCTCGCGTCGATCAGGGCGAGCTCGTGGAGCGCCCAGCCCGTCCCGAAGGGATCGTCGATCGCCCGGTAGGCGCGCAGGCTCTCCTCGATGAATTCACGGCCCGCGACCCAATCGTGGCGCGCCATGGCATCGAGCCCGAGGGCCCAGTTCGTGTTAGCGATCCCTCGCTCATCGCCGAGCTCGCGGTAGAGTGCGAGCGCCTCGGTCAGGTGACCGGTCGCCAGCTCAAATGCGCTGGTCGAAGGTGGTTCCGGAGTCGGGGCGAAGGCGACGTTGTAGAGGGCCTCGGCGAGGACCTCGGGATCGCCGGCATCCCGGGCGGTATCGAGGGCAGCCTGGTAGTTCCGGTGGGTTCCTGCGTAGTCGCCCCGCCAGTAGGCGATCGAGCCGGCGGCATCCAGAGCGCGCGCCCGGAGCGCAGCTGGTTCATCGACCCAGCCCGGCAGCGCCACGATCTCGCGGCTGCGCGCCTCCGCCTCATGGAGGTGGCCACGGATCTGCCAGAAGCGCCAGATCGAGGCCAGGAGTCGGAGCCCGAAGTCCGTGTGGCCGCTCGCCACCGCCCAGTCCGCCACCGCTCGCAGATTGTCGTGATCGAGCTCGAGCCGGTCCAGCCAGCGTGGGCCCATCGGTCCCGTGAGCTCGGTGGAGCAACCCTCGACGAGTTCGACGTAGGCCGAGGCATGGCGCGCCCGGAGCTCGTCGGCCTCGCCCGCTTCGCCCCAGTCGCTCAAGCGCGTACTCGCGGATCGTCGCCAGCATCGCGAAGCGCGGCTCGCCGGCGCCGCCGGGAACCGGCCGGATGAGGCTCTTCTCGACCAGTGACGTCGAGCCCGTCCAGCACATCCCGGCCGAGCTCGGACGTCGGGCCGCAGACGGTCTCGACCTGGCGGAGGCAGGCTCCACCGGCAAAGACGGCGAAGCGCCGGAAGAGGCGCCGGTCCGGCTCGTCGAGGAGATCGTGACTCCAGTCGATCGCACCACGAAGGGTGCGCTGGCGCTCGGGTCGATCCAGCGCACCGCCGGTGAGCAGCGCCGAGACGGTCGTCCGAGGCGGGCTCGCAGGGCCGTCCGACTGGCAGCACCCTGACCCGTGCGGCCGCCAGCTCGATCGCGAGCGGCAGGCCGTCGAGTCGGCAGCACGATGTCGGCTTACGGCTGGCTGCGTTCTCGTCCGTCAGGGCGAACTCCGGGGTCGGACGGCCATGGCCCGCTCGACGAAGAGGCGGATCGCCTCGACGCGCCAGCTGCCTGCGGGCGTCACCACGGACGTCCCGCGTCGGGCAGCTCGAGCGGAGGCACCGGGAACTCCTGTTCGCCGCTGACCCGGAGGAGGACTCCGGCTGGTGACGATGAGTGCCAGGTCCGGGGCGCCGCTCGAGCAGGCGCGACGAGGATCGCAGCCCCGTCCACCATCTGCTCGAAGTTGTCGAGCACGATCAACGTCCGTCGGTCGCGCAGGTGGTCGACGAGCCGGTCGAGCGGCGGGCCCGAGCCCGGATCGATGCCGATCGCCTCGATCGATCGGCCGACGGCGATCAGGTCCGGATCGGTGATCGATGTCGAGCGGGACGAAGAAGACGCCATCCGGATAGGCGTCGACCATCTCGGCCGCGAGCTGGAGCGCGAGGCGGGTCTTTCCCGTACCGCCGGGACCCGTCAGCGTCAACAGGCGGTTCGCCTCGAGGAGCCGGCGCGCCGGCTCCAGCTCCGCCCGGCCAATGAAGCTCGTGAGCTGGACCGGCAGGTTGTTCGGCCCCGCGTCCAGCGTCCGCAACGGCGGGAAGGTCGCGGTCCAGCTCCGGGACGACCAGCTCGAAGATCCGTTCGGGCCCGGGCGAGATCCTTGAGCCGATGCTCGCCCAAGTCGCGCAGGTCGAGCTCGCCCGCGCAGCGCTCCGGCGAGATCGCGCGTCGTCCCCGAGACGAGCACCTGGCCGCCGTGTCCGGCCGACGTGATCCGGGCAGCCTGATGGAGGGCGAGCCCGACATAGTCTCCACCCGTCAACGTTGCCTCACCGGTGTGGATGCCCATCCGGACCCGGACCGGATGGCCGGCCGGCCAGGCGTGGTCTTCGAGCGCGCGCTGGGCGTCGGCGGCGGCGGATAGCGCCGAGCGAGCGTCCGGGAAGGCGGCGAACAGGGCGTCACCCTCGGAGCCGAAGATACGGCCGCCATGGGCCTCCACGGCGCGCCGGATCACGTCGCGCTGGGCGAGGAGGAGCTCGGTGTACACCGTGCCGAGCTCCTGGACGAGCCGCGTCGAGCCCTCGATGTCGGTGAACAGGAACGTGACGGTCCCGGTCGGAAGGGGACCCGTGCTCCGCCGTGATACGCTCGTGGTTGGCTCCCGCTCGATGCTCACCTCGCGATGGTAGTCGGCAGCGTCGGCGCGGGGCGGTCGCAGGCGGCTAAAACCGACGACCCGCCGGTCTCAGTCGGCCCGGTCGGCCGGGGGCTGGATGGCCAGGCTCATCAGCCGGCCGTACGGTGCGAGGAGCTCGGCCCGGTCGGTCTCCGCGATCAGGCCCGTGGCGACGGTCGCCAGGACGGCATCGTCCACCGCCGCCAGCACGTCCACCCGGTCCTCCGTCGGGCCGAGCGCCGTGCCGGCCATCCACTGGACCACCTTGAGGTCGGAGCGGGTCCGGCTCAGCGCCGCCTGCACCCAGTCGTCGAACCGGCGCCGGGCGATCTCGAGCTCGTCGCCCAGACCCGCCGCCTCGACCGCCCGGGATGCGGACCTCCGGAGGGCCGCGCGGCCGGGCGCGTCACGCGGGCTGACGAGGAACGGGCCGCCGAGCCCGACCCGCTCCAGCTGGCGGGCGAGGAGGTCGAGCCGCTGCTCGACCCGCTGTCGACGTTCCGCTTCCGCCGTCACACGCCGCGCGCCAGGTCGAGCCGCATCAGCCAGCGCGGGAGTCCGGCGCTGTGCCCGTCGGTGACGGTCACTCGCCGGAACCCGGCCGCCTCGAAGGTCGAGGCGAAGCCGACGAAGCCGAACGAGGTCGACACGCGGGCGCCCTCCGGGTCGATCGGGTAGCCCTCGACGCAGACCGCGCCCATCGAGCGGGCATAGTCGATCGCGCCGGCGAGCAGGCTCCGGGTCACGCCGCGCCGGCGGTGGCCCGGGCGGACCACGAAGCAGCCGATCGACCAGACCGGCGTGTCGTCGACGCGGGGGATGGTCCGCGAGTGCATCAGCCGCGGCATCGCTTCGCGCGGCCCGAGGCCGCACCAGCCGACCGGCTCGCCGTCGACGTAGGCCAGGACCCCCGGGGCGAAATCGCCGCCCTCGACCTGCGAGCGGAGCAGCTGGCGGTTGCGGTCGGGCTCGCCGCGACCGACCGGCGAGGTCGAGCCGCGCCACGACTGGCACCAGCAGCCGCGCTCCACGCCGCCGCCCAGCAGCGTCACGACGTCCGGCCAGCGTTCGGCATCCGCCGGGACGACGACCACGCCCCGCTCGTCGGGCCGGGTGTCCAGCCCGCTCATGCCCCGGCGGCGGTCAGGCTCTCGTCGAGGATCCCCAGGGCCAGGTCGATCTCGGCGGGCGTCGTCACCAGCGGCGGGATGATCCGTGACACGTTGGCGTACGTGCCGGCCGACAGGACGATGAGCCGCCGGTCGAGCGCCTCCTTGAGGACGCGCTTCGTGAGGTCCGGATCGGGGACACGCCCGTCGCCGGCGTCGGGCTTGACGAACTCGAGGGCGAGCATCAGGCCCAGCCCGCGGACGTCGCCGATCGCCCGCCGGCCGGCGGCGAGCCGGTGCAGCCCGGCCAGGAACTGCTCGCCGCGGGCGGCCGCGTTGGCGACGAGGCCCTCGTCGCGGATGACATCGAGCGTCGCGTTCGCGGCGGCGCAGCTCACCACGTTGCCGCCGTACGTGCCGCCATGGGTGCCGGGCGCCCACTGGTCGATCAGCTCGCGCCGGGCGATGATCCCGGACAGGGGCAGGCCCGAGGCGATGCCCTTGGCGATCGTCATGATGTCGGGCTCGACGTCCCAGTGCTCGACGGCGAAGAGCTTGCCCGTCCGGCCAAAGCCCGTCTGGACCTCGTCGGCGATGAGCAGGATCCCGTGCTGCCGGGTGATCTCGCGCAGCCGCGGCAGGAAGCCGGGCGGCGGGACGATGTAGCCGCCCTCGCCCAGCACCGGCTCGACGATGATCGCCGCAACCCGGTCCGGGTAGATGAGCTGGTGGAACGTGAGGTCGAGCTGGGCCTCCCAGTCGCAGGTGCAGGCGTCGAGCGGATGCGAGCCGCCGGCCGCCCGGTAGCAGTACGGGAAGGCGGTGTGGTAGACGGACCCGGGCAGCGGCTCGAAGGCGCCGCGGTAGACGTCCTTGGCGCTCGTCAGGGCCATCGTCTGCGCCGTCCGGCCGTGATAGCCGCCGCGGAAGGCGATGACCACGGGCCGGCCCGTCGCGACGCGGGCGAGCTTGACAGCCGCCTCGACCGCCTCGGCCCCGCTGTTCGACAGGAACGCACCCCAGCCGTCGCCGGGCAGCACGTGCTGGAGCCGCTCGTACAGGCGCAGCCCGGGCTCGTGGTAGACGATGTTCTGCTGGCCGTGGAGGAGCTTGTGCGCCTGGGCCGCGACCGCCGCGGCGACGGTCGGATGGGCGTGTCCCGTGTTCGTGACCCCGATGCCCGACGAGTAGTCGAGATAGCGCTCGCCGTCGGTGGTGACCAGCCAGCTGCCCTCGCCGTGGTCGACCGTCAGGTTCGTGATCCGGCTCCAGACCGCCGGCACGACGGACCGGTCGGGCAGGGCGGGAGCGGACGTCTCGGTCGGGTTCGGGCGCGTGTCGATCATCGGGCTGGCTCCTGTGCGCGTCGGCGTGGGCTCGATGGGCCGTCGCTCGGCCGGGTCCGCGCGGTCAGCGTCCGGCAGACGAGCGACGCTGGAAGAGGACCGAGATGACGACCAGGCCGACCGCGCTCAGGAAGATGATCGACCCGATGACGTTGGCCTGCACGGGAACGCCGGTCTTCTGGGCGCCGTAGATCCAGAGCGGGAAGGTCGTCGACTGGCCGGCCGTGAAGTTCGTCACGACGAAGTCGTCGATCGACAGGCTGAAGGCGAGCAGGGCGGCCGCCAGGATGCCCGGCAGGATGAGCGGGAAGGTGACCCGCCAGAAGACGGTCCACTCGTTGGCGTACAGGTCGAGACCGGCCTCCTCGAGGTTGCGCGGGAAGCCCTCGACGCGCGCCTTCACGGTCACGACCACGTAGCTGATGTTGAACATGATGTGGGCGATGAGGATCGTGTGGAGCCCGAGCGGGTAGAACGTCCCGACGGGCACGAAGGCGTACTGGTTCGTGGCGATGAACAGGGTCAGGAGCGACGACCCGAGCACGATCTCCGGCGTCGACATCGGCAGGAAGATCAACAGGTTCGTGGCTCCCCGGCCACGGAACCGGTGCCGGACGAGGGCGAGCGCGATCAGCGTCCCGAGGATCGTCGCGAAGATCGTCGCCAGGAACGCGATGATGAGGCTGTTGAGGACCGCCTGCGACAGCCCCGGGGGTCCGAGCGGGTTCTGCCAGGCGGCCAGCGAGAACTCGCGCCAGACGAAGTTGAACTTGCCGGCCGGGTTGTTGAAGCTGAACACGATCATGACGATGACCGGCAGCATCAGGTAGAGGACCGCCGCGACCGCGTAGATCGGCAGCATCCAGCGGTCGAACGCCCGGGCGACGCGCTGGCTGAGCGGGCGCGGAGCGGCCTGGACCGTCGGGAACGCGGCGCTCATCAGACGGCTCCGCCGGTCAGGTCCTCGGTTCCGAGGGCCCGGGCATAGAGGAACACGGCGAACAGGATCATCGCCATGAGGGTGAACGACAGCGCCGAGGCAACCGGGATGTCGTTCACCTTCAGGAAGCGCGACTGGATCACGTTGCCGATCATCTGCGCCGTCGGCGTCCCGAGCAGCTCCGCGTTGACATAGTCACCGACGGCCGGGATGAACGTCAGGAGCGATCCGGCGAACACGCCGGGCAGCGACAGCGGCAGGATCACCCACAGGAACGACTGGGACACGAACATCGTCCCGATGATCGCCCCGGCGATCCCGCCGAACACGACGCCGGCCGGGATCGACCACTCGAAGATCCAGGTCAGGAGGCCGACCAGCCCGGCCCCGACGAGCAGGCCGGCGATCGTGCCGCCCGGCCGCCACGGACCGGCATAGAGGTCCTCCGACGCCTCGACCAGCCGGCGGTCGATCTTCTCGAGGGCGACGTAGAGGGGCAGGGTCATGAACGGCAGGAAGTTGTAGGTGATCCCGGCGACGACCGCGGCCGGCGTGGCCAGCAGCCGGAAGTCCTCCGGGACGAGCCCGAGGTCCTTGAGCGGGCCGAGGATCATCCCGTTGTCGGCGAGGATGATCTTCCATGACAGGGTCCGCAGCAGGAAGCTCGTGAAGAACGGGGCGATGACCAGGAACAGCAGCAGGTTCCGGTAGCGGCCGGCCCGGAAGGCGATGCAGTAGGCGAGTGGGTAGGCGATCAGGAACGCGATGATCGTCGCTGCCAGCCCGTAGGCCAGTGAGCGGACGAACTGCTCGGAGTAGCGCTGCAGGCTGTCGGTGTAGTTGGAGGTCTGGAAGGTGAAGGTGAACCCGGTCTCGATCGTCCCGACCGAGAGCGAGGCGAGGAACATCTGGAAGGCCGGGAACGCGTAGAAGATGGCCAGCCAGATCATGCCGGGGGCCAGCAGGAGGTAGGGCGCCCAACCGCGATGCCGGAACGCCCACTCGCCCATTCGCCCTCGCTCCCTCCGCCTCGCCCCCGGGTCCGAACCTACAGGCCGATCACCGTGTTCCAGGCGTCGAGGTACTTCTTCTCGGTGTCCGCGTCGAGCCCCTTGAACACGTGGAGCCGCGCCAGCACGTCGTCCGGCGGGAAGATCAGCGGGTTGTTCGCGTTGTCGGGGTTGATCGCCAGGAGCGCCTCCTTGGCGCCCTTGACCGGGCAGACGTAGTTGACGAAGTCCTCGACCTGGGCCGCGATCGCCGGGTCATAGTAGAAGTCGATGAAGGCCTCGGCCTGCTTCTTGTTCGGGGCGCCCTTCGGGATCATCATGTTGTCGGTCCAGAGCATGCCGCCTTCCTTGGCGACGGCGTACTTGACCGTCTTCTTGTCCGCCTGGAGCTGGACGATGTCGCCCGACCAGGACATCGACAGGACGACGTCGCCCGACGCGAGGTCGGACAGGTAGTCGTTGCCCTTGATCGTCCGGACGAGCTTCGAGTCGATCGACTTCTTGATCTCGGCCAGGGCGGCGTTGAACTGATCGTCGGTGATCGTCGCCGGGTCCGTGCCGAGCCGGAGCGCCGACAGGCCGACCGCGTCGCGCATCTCCGACAGGTAGTCGACCTTGCCCTTGTACTTCGCGTCCCAGAACGAGTCGAGGCTGTCGAGGTCGCCGGTGATCTTGCTGTCGAAGCCGAGCCCGGTCGTGCCCGACTGCCAGGGCGCGGTCATCTTGGCGCCGGGATCGAACGAGCGGGTCAGGTACTGGTCCTCGAGGTTCGTCGGGAAGTTCGTCATCCCGGTCGTATCGATCGTCTCGACCCAGCCGAGCCGGATGAGCCGGGCGGCCATGAAGTCGGTCATCACGATGAGGTCCCAGGCCGTCGGCTGGCCCTGGCTCAGCGGGCCCTGGAGGTCGGTGCCGAAGAACTCCTCGTTGTCGTTCACGGCCTCCTTGTAGTTGACCTCGATGCCGGTCGCCTTGGTGAACTGGTCGAGCGTCGGCGACGGGAGGACGTAGCCGTCGTCGTCGGTTCCCTCGACCCCGTCGGGGCCCGGATCGACGGTCAGGTCGATATACGCGGTCCAGTTGGCGAAGTTGAGCTTGCCTCCGAGCGGCCCGGACGCGGCGGCGGAGGCGGACGGCGCCGCGGACCCCGAGGGCGCCTCGGTGGGACTGGTCGACTGGGCTGCCGACGGGCTGGCGCCGCCGCCGGCCGCCCGGCAGGCGGCGATGAACGCGCCGATTCCGGCCAGGGCGGTCCCCTGGAGAAGGCGGCGCCGGCTGATGGTGCCGGTCGGTGCAGTCGGCTCGCGCTCGGTCATGGTCTCCTCGGTCTGCTCGACGAGCGTCCCGGCCGGCCGGCCGGTACTACGCTCCGGTTTCGGCCGGCACGGCGGCCGGTGGCTCGGTCTGGGGGGTTGCTGCCGGCTCGACCTGCTCGGTCGCCCGGAGGACGAAGGTGTGCTCGGGCGCCCAGGTCAGGCGGACCTCCTCGCCGGGGGCCCACAGCTCGGCCCGGGTCGCGCGTTCGACGTTCTGCTCGTAGACGGTCAGCCGGGCGCCACCGCGGGTCTCGACGATGTACGAGGTGCTGACCCCGAGGTACGACGCGTCGCGAATCGTCCCGAGCATGGTGTTGTGCCCGGCCTGGCCCTCCTCGCGCGCATCGCGCAGGCGGATCTTCTCCGGGCGTACGCCCGCCTCGACCTGCGTCCCGTCGGCCGCGCCGCTGCGCTGGACCCGGACCCGGGTGTCGTCGGCGAGGCGGATGAGCGAGTGCCCGTCGGCTCCGCCGTCGATCGTCCCGGGGAGCAGGTTGCTGACCCCGAGGAAGCCGGCGACGAAATGGGTCGTCGGCCGCTCGTAGAGGCTCTCCGGGTCGCCCAGCTGCTCGTACCGGCCGCGGTTCATGACCGCGATCCGGTTCGACATCGTCATCGCCTCTTCCTGGTCGTGGGTCACGTAGATGAACGTGATCCCGACCTCCTGCTGGATGCGCTTGAGCTCGACCTGCATCTGCTTGCGGAGCTTGAGGTCGAGCGCGCCGAGCGGCTCGTCGAGGAGGAGGACCGACGGCCGGTTGATGAGCGCCCGGGCGAGGGCCACGCGCTGCGCCTGGCCGCCCGAGATCTGGGTCGGCTTGCGCCGCTCGAAGCCGGGCAGCTCGACGAGCTTGAGCATCTCCGCGACGCGGGTCTTGATCTCGCTCGACTTGACCTTCTTCCGGCGCAGCCCGAAGGCCACGTTCTCCTCGATCGTGAGGTGCGGGAAGAGGGCGTAGTTCTGGAAGACGGTGTTGACGTCGCGCTCGTACGGCGGCAGCCAGGTCACGTCCTTGAGCGACGTCTGGCCGGTCGACGGGTCGGTCGTCCGGAGCTCGATCAGCCCGGACGTCGGCTCCTCGAAGCCACCGATCATCCGCAGGGTGGTCGTCTTGCCGCAGCCGGACGGGCCGAGCAGCGAGAAGAACTCCCCGTCCTCGACCTCGAGGTCGATGTGATCAACGGCGGTCGCGTCGCCAAAGCGCTTGACGACGTCGACCAGGCGGACATCGACTGCGGGCACGCTACTGCGAACTCCAGAGCGGAAGGGTCGCGGCCCCGACACGACGGGGAATGGCCGGCGCCGAGCAGCGGCGCACCTGTCCTGCACGCTCGGGCGCGCGACTGGGTGGCCGGATGGTAGGCCACGGCGGATTGGGTGTCAACGCCTCCGCCAGCCTGCGGAAAGCGTTGTCGGAAGGCCGCTTGTCGTGCGAATCTCGTCATCCAGACCCACGTCATCGTGAGCCCTGCGCGCGCCGGTCCGAACCGGTTCGGGGCGCCGGCGGCGATCGCGGCGGCGCAGCGGTAGGATATCGACGCGCGCCGCGCCGGAAATCGCGGCCGATCTCACGGAGGGAACCCTCAGCCGATGACCGCCTTGACCGAGAGCGCCGTCAACGACGCGCTGCGCACCGTCCAGGAGCCTGAGCTCGGACGCGACATCGTGACCCTCGGGATGGTCAAGGACCTGGCGGTGACCGATCACGCGGTCTCGCTCAAGATCGAGCTGACCACGCCCGCCTGTCCGCTCAAGGACGAGATCGAGCGCAACGCCCGCGCCGCGCTCGCCGAGATCGGCGCCGAGTCGGTCGACATCACCTGGGGCGCGATGGTCCGCCGGGCGAGCCCGATCCAGCCCGAGGCCCTCCTGCCGGGCGTCAAGAACGTGATCGCGGTCGTGTCCGGCAAGGGTGGCGTGGGCAAGACGACCGTCAGCGTCAACCTGGCCGTCGCGCTCGCCCAGACCGGCGCCGCGGTGGGCCTGCTCGACGCCGACATCACCGGTCCGAACGTGCCGCTGATGATGGGCCTGGAGGGCCAGCCGGTCGCCACGCCGAGCAACAAGATCAATCCGCTGGAGCGCCATGGGGTCAAGGTGATCTCGATCCAGTTCTTCGTCCCCGAGGGCCAGCCGATCGTGTGGCGCGGGCCGCTCGTCGGTGGCGCGATCCAGCAGTTCCTGCGCGACGTCGAGTGGGGTGAGCTGGACTACCTCGTGATCGACCTGCCGCCGGGGACCTCCGACGCCCAGCTGACGCTCGCCCAGGCGGTCCCGATCAGCGGCGCCGTCCTCGTCACGACGCCCCAGGAGGTGTCGCTCCTCGACGTCGCCAAGGCCAACGCGATGCTCCGCCGGATGAACGTGCCGGTAACCGGGATCGTCGAGAACATGGCCGGCTTCGTGTGCGCCCACTGCGGCGAGGTCACCGAGATCTTCGGGCGCGGGGGTGGCGAGCGGTTCGCCCGCGAGCAGGGCATCGAGTTCCTCGGCTCGATCCCGCTCGACGTCACCGTCCGCCAGGGGGCCGACGTGGGGATCCCCGCCGTGGCCCAGCGCGAGCCGGGACCCGCCGCCGCCGCGCTCACGGCGCTGGCCAAGACCGTGGCAGCGCGGATGAGCGTCGCCGCCGTCCGCAACGAGGCGCCGGTCCTGTCGATCTCCTAGTCGTCGACGTCCGTCCGCCAGGCGCGTGCGGCCGCCATCGAGGAGTTCGCGCCGGAGCCTGCGGAGCCCGAGCCGGGGGGGCCGCCGGCCGGCCCACCGTCCGCGACCGGCGGCACCGTGACGACGAGACCCGGTCGGGCCAGCCCCACCGGGGCGTCGACCGTCGCCAGCCGCGCGAGCATCGGTTCCCGTCGCGCCGACGGATAGTGGGTGACCAGGAGCCGGTCGACCCCGGCCGCCCCGGCGTGGTCGATCGCCTCGTCGAGCGACAGGTGGCCGCGTGACCCGGGATCGTCCTCGTCCGCGCTCTCGAGGGTCGCCTCGCAGACGAGCAGCGCGGCGCCCCTCGCCCGGTCGGCCAGCTCGGGGTTCGGGCCCGTGTCCCCGGCGTACACGATCCGGGTCCCGTCGGGATCCCTGAGCGACGCGCCCCAGGCCGGGACGTAGTGGCGGCCCGGCACGTACTCGACCTCGAGCTCGCCGATCCGCTCCGACCCGTTCGGGTCGTACTCGCGGATGTCGAAGGCATCGTCGAAGAAGCCGTCCCGCTCGCTGACCGCCCCGGCCAGGGCGGCCAGCCGCGCCGCCCCGCCGGGCGGGAGGAGGACCGGCAGCCGCTCCGCGGAGCGCTCGCCCCAGGCGAACCGGTAGCGGAGCGCCGACAGGTCGACGAAATGATCGGCGTGCATGTGCCCGACGATGACGGCGCTCAGCCGGGCCGGCTCCAGCCGGCCGACGAGGCTCGCCGCCACGCCCTGGCCGCAGTCGAGCAGGATCGCGGTCGCCCCGGACTCGACGAGGAGGCCGGACGCGGGCGTATCGGGCTGCGGCGACGCGGGCCCGCAGCCGAGGACGGTCAGACGCACTGGGACAGGGGGACCGGTGGCCGGACGGCCTGGGACGGGCAGGTCACGGGGCGAGTATCGGGGCAGGCCCGCGGCGCCTGCAACCGCCAACCGACGCGCAACCTGTCGGTCTGCCGACAGCGCCCCATGTACCATGCGACGGATGGACGGGCCGGGGTCCGCGGTCGAGGCACTGGAGCGCGTCCAGCTGTTCGCGGGCCTCGACCGGGCGACGCTCGAGCGGCTGGCGGCCGGCATGCGCACCCGCCGCTTCCGGCGCAACGAGGTCCTCTTCCACCAGGGCGACCCGGGCGACTCGCTGTTCATCGTCACCTCCGGGGCGGTCAAGATCCTGCTCCCGTCCGAGGAGGGGGACGAGGCGATCCTGGCCACCGTCCGGCCGGGTGCCTTCTTCGGCGAGCTCGCCCTGCTCGACGGTGCGCCGCGCTCGGCGACCGCGGTGGCCCTCGAGCCCACCGAGACCCTCGTCCTGCCGCGGGACCGCTTCCGGCTGCTCATCGACACCGAGCCGGCCTCCCGCGACGCCCTCCTCGCGGCGCTCGCAACCGAGCTGCGCCGGCTGACGGATCACGTCGAGGAGCTCCACTTCCTGGACATGACGGGACGGATGGCCGCCCGGCTGGTCCGGCTCGCGCGCGGCTCCGGCGTGGCCGGTCCCGACGGGACGATCCAGCTCGACGGGCCGTACACCCAGGGCGATCTCGCCTCGATGATCGGCGCGACGCGCCAGAGCGTGAACAAGCTCCTCGGGCAGTTCGTCGACGACGGGCTCATCCGGATGGATCGCGACGCGATCGTGATCGTCGACCTCGCCGGGCTGGAGCGGACCGCCCGGCGCTGACGGCGGCGTCAGACCGGGCCGGGCTCGGCCCGCAGCGTCTCGAGCAGCAGCGCGGCCCCGGCGATCGCGGCCCGCGACCGCCCGAGGTCGCCGCCGAGGAAGGCCATGCTCCGCCGCCGGACGGTTCGGGTGGGCGTCGCGACGGCGACCGACACGGCCGTGTCCGCGCCGCGGCTGCGGGCGGCCACCACGAGCGCGACGTCCGCAGGCGCCTCGTCACGCAGCCGGATCCCCGCGTCGCCGGGCGAGTTGCGTCCACCGCCGGCCGGGGTCGACGCCGGGAGCAGCTCGGCCCGGCGGAGCATCGGCAACCCGCCGAGCAATGTGCACAGGGCGCCGCCGAGCCCGATCTCGCGGGCTGCCAGCGTCCAGCCGAGGCGCTCCAGCTCGGCTCGCACCGCCTCGGGCCAGGTCGTCTGGCCGCGTGCCCAGACGTGCTCGCCGAGGGCGGCCAGGACGACGGGCTCGACTTCGTCGAGGAGCTCGTCGGCGGTGCGCCGTCCGGCGCCGTCACGTGCCGGCTCGGCGACCGCGGACATCCGGACGTCGACCGCGTCGGCCCGGGCGTACGTGGCGACCTCCGGGTTCGCGGCCCGGAGCAGTGCCTGGCCGAGCCGGTCGGCGACGACCGACTCGCCGATCCCGGTGAGCCGCAGGGTGCGGACGGCCCGATCGGCGCCGAGGCCGCGCTCGCGCAGGCGGGGGAGCACCTGGTCGCGCCACATCGGACGCATCTCGCGCGGCGGCCCAGGCAGGGCGACGACGACCCGGCCGTCGGGGCGGTCGACCCACCAGCCGGGTGCCGTTCCGTTCGGGTTGTCGAGCGCCACGGCCGACGGGATGAGCCACGCCTGCTTGAGGTTGATCGCCAGGAACGGCATCCCGCGGCGATCCCACAGCTCGCGCAGCCAGCGCTCGAGCGACGGATCGACGGCCGGCTCCTCGCCGGCCAGCGCGGCGATCGACTCGCGGGTGAGATCGTCGGGGGTGGGTCCCAGGCCGCCGGTCGTGACGACGAGGTCGGCCCGCTCGAGGCCGGCTGCCAGGGCCGCCTCGACGCTCGCTCGCCGATCCGGCAGGGCCGTCAGCCGGCCGACGACCACGCCCTCGGTGGTCAGCCACCGGGAGAGCTCACCGGCATTCGTGTCGCGCGTCTCGCCGGTCGTCAGCTCGGTCCCGATCGACAGGACCTCGGCCGTCGCGAGGCGACGCGGTCCGTCGCTTGACGAAGGATCCATGCGCCGGCGAGCGTACCGCACGTCGACCGGCGGGCGATGGTACCGCTGGTACTTGCGGGCAGGTGCGACCGACCGGCCGGAGTCCCACAGTCCGCAGGACCGGCGGATCCGCTATCGCGTTCGCGGGTCTGCCGGACCACAATGAGGACCGGATGGCAGCACCGGACGGCAGCGGGTTCTCGGAGTTCGATCGGCTGCTCCGGCTCGTCCGGAGCACGCGGCTGGTGCTCGACCGGCTGCTCGAGTCGGGCGAGCTCCCGGCGGGCGGCGCCGACTTCCTGGCCGCCGCGACGCTGCCGCACGTCGAGGCGATCGAGGCCGGCCTGCGCGGCTGGCTGCGCGCCGACATGGCCGCGCTCGGCGAGCTCCGCTACGTCGTGATGCGGACCGGCCAGACCCGTGTCGGGCCGCCCGAGACGCCCGCCGAGGCGGAGGCCGCCCGGGCCGAGGCCGAGCTCGACCGGGTGCGCCTCGCCGAGCTCGGCGCCGTCTCGCGCGCCGATCCGTTCGCCCTCGTCGCACTGGCCCATGCCCGGCTCGTCTTCGCGTTCCTGCCCCGGTTGCCGGCGGCCGAGGTCCGCTTCCCGAGCGCCCGCCCGACGTACGCCGACATCCCGAGCCCGCGCGGGCCGGCGGAGCTCGTCGAGCGGATCGAGGAGCTCGAGCGGCAGGTCTGGCGGATCGCCACGGGTCGCCCGGTCCGGCGGGTCGATCCGGCACTGCGCCGGACGTACGGCTTCTTCGACGCCGCCGAGCGGCTCGACGCGAGGACCTTCCCGCCGGCCGCCTGACCGCCGCTGGTATCATCGGGTCGTTCCCCAGGAACCCGCCCGAGGCCCGAACCCTGGACGACCAGCCGCCCAAGACCGAACCGTCCGGACCCGAACCCACCGACACGCCGCCCGGCCCGAGCCCCGACGCGCCGTCGGCGGGCGCGCCGGACGCCTCGCCTCCGCCGCCACGCGCCACCGAGATGGGGGCCGCCGGTGGGGACGAGCCGCCGCCTCCGCCGCCCGGCGGACCGCGTCCCGCGCCGGGAGGGCCGCCGCCGCCGCGCGACCGCGCTCCGCGACCCGGGCTGCGCGCCCAGATCGGCGCGACCCGCGATGCCGCGCTCCGCCTCGCGGCCGCCCACATCGAGCTTGCCCGCTCCGAGCTCAGCGAGATCCTGGCCGAGATCGGCCGGATCGCCGGCCTCGTCGGCGTCGCCATCGCGCTGGGCATCTTCGCCGCGATCCTCGTCACCGTCGGCACGAGCCTGTTCCTCGGCGAGTGGCTGTTCGGATCGATCGGCTGGGGCGTCCTCCTGTTCACCGAGCTCGCCCTGTCGGTCGCCCTGGCGGCGGTCCTCATCGCGCTCGACATCCCCGCCCGGAACCTCGCCCGCGGATTCCTTGTCGCGACCGTCGTCGGCGTGCTGACGGCGCTCCTCGCCGGGCTGTGGGTGTTCAACCAGGCCTGGGAGGCCATCGGCGTGGCGGTCGCACCGGGCCTCGATCCGGCGACGCGCCCGCTCGTCGTGGGGATCGTCGTGGGTGCCGTGCTCGGGGCGATCGTCGGCCTCCTCGGTGGGACGGAGACCAGCGGGCGATCGATCGGCGGGATCATCGCGAGCGCGATCGGGGCGATGATCCTCGGTGCGCTGGCCGGCGCCGCGCTCGGGGCGTTCAGCTCGATCACGTTCAGCTGGCAGGTCGCGGTGGCCCTCGGGATCGCGGTCATCCTCGGACTGTGGATGGGGCTCTCGGCGCTTGAGATCTCCCGCGGCGGCTTCGACGCCGAGGCGTTCGGCCGCAAGTTCTACCCGACCCAGTCGATCGACAGTGCGAAGGAGACGATGGAGTGGCTGCGCGAACGGATGCCGCTCGGACCGAAGTCCTAGCCGCACGGAGCGAGCTGGGCGTCGAGTTCGACCGGCTCGGCGGCGCGACGCGCGAGGCGGTCGACATCCCGGCCAAGATCCGCCGGGCGCCGCTCAAGTCGGCCGCCTATGCGGGCGGCGTGGCGTTCCTCGTCGTCGGTGGCCCGCGGCGCGTGATCCGCCGCGCCCGGCGGTCGATCTTCGGCGCGCCGGACCCGCTGCCGGCGTCGATGCTGCCCGACGAGGTGGAGCGGGCCATCCGGGCGCTCGGCACGGACGGCGACGCGGTCCGCGGTGCGCTCGAGCGGTCGTTCGCCGAATACCTCGACAAGCGCGGGACCTTCGCCGGTCGCGACGTCCGGACGGCGAGCAGCGAGGCCGCGTCGACCGTGATCCGCTTCGCCGGCCGGGCGATCGGGCTGCAGCTGGTCCGGCGCCTGGTGACCGGCTCGGGTGGCGGGGGAACGGGCGGCGGTCCCGGTCGCATCTTCGCCGCCGAAGTCCTCGGCGACGAGGCCACCCGGCTGAACTCGGAGGTCAGCCGGGCGCGCAAGCGCGTCGACGAGCGGCTCGCCGCGGACGAGGCGACGCAGGACGGTTGAGGCCGGCGATCGCCCGGCCGAACGGCGGCAGCGGAACGCCCGGCTGGCGGCTCACCTGTACCCTGTCCGCGGGCGAGTGGCGGAATGGCAGACGCGCCGGCCTTAGGAGCCGGTGCCCCGTGAGGGGCGTGTCGGTTCGACTCCGACCTCGCCTACCAGCGCAGCCCGCCGACGCCCGCCGTGGGCGGGCCGTCGCCCGTCGAGGTCGGACGGGGCGAGCGCACCTATAATCGCCCGGCGATGCACGTCACCTCCACGCCCGCCCCCAAGTCATCCGTGCTGCTCGAGATCGAGCTGCCCCCCGAACGTCTCGACCAGTCCGTCGACGAGGCGGTCCGCCGCCTGGCCCGGCGCACGAAGGTCGCCGGGTTCCGGCCCGGCAAGGCGCCCCGGATCATGCTCGAGCGGGTGCTCGGACCCGGCGCGGTCCTCGACGAGGCGGTCGACCTGCTGCTCGAGTCGGCCTACCGCGACGCGGTCCTCGATCAGGGCCTCGTGCCGCTGGCGCAGGCCAGCATCGACGTGGTCCAGGCCGAGCCGGGCAAGCCGTTCAAGTTCACGGCCACCGTCCAGGTGCCACCCGAGGTCACGCTCGGCGATTACGCGAACTTCAACTTCACGCCCGAGATCGAGACGGTCGACGACGCCAAGGTCACGACGGTCATCGACGAGCTGCGCGACCAGAACGCCTCGCTCCGACCGGTCGAGGACCGCCCCGCCCAAGCCGGCGACTACGCGGTCATCGGCTTCGTCGGCACGCGCGACGGCGTGCCCTTCGAGGGCGGCTCGTCGGAGCGGATGCCGCTGGTCCTCGGGGAGGAGCGGCTCATCCCGGGCTTCGAGGGCCATCTCGTCGGGCTCGAGGTCGGCGGCTCGACCGAGTTCGACATCGTCTTTCCCGAGGACTACGGCGAGGCGAACCTGGCCGGCCAGACCGCCCATTTCGCGGTCGACCTCAAGGAGCTGCGCGAGAAGCTGCTGCCCGACCTCGACGACGACTTCGCGCGGTCGATGGGCGACTTCGCCGACGTGGCCGCGCTGCGGGTGGAGATCCAGCACCGGCTCGAGCGGAACGCCCTTGATCGGGCCCGCCACGGGTTCGCCGACCGGATCATCGACTACGCGGTGGCCAACGCGACCGTCGAGCTGCCCGACATCCTGGTCGACCAGGAGGTCGAGGTCCTCCACGACGAGTTCCGCTCCTCGCTCGCTCGCCAGGGGATCGCCGAACAGGCCTACCTCAAGGCGACGAAGCAGACGGAGGCGGACCTCCACGCCGAGTTCCGGCCACGCGCCGAGGGCCGCGTCCGGACCCTGCTCGTGCTGTCCAAGATCGCCGAGGCCGAATCGATCGAGGTCACCGACGCGGACGTCGAGGCGGAGATCGCCACGGCTCGCCAGCGTTACGCCGAGGACCCGCGGACGATCGGCTATTTCGAGTCCGAGCGCGGGCGGAGCTTCATCCGGAGCACGCTCCGCAGGACGCGGACGGTCGAGACGCTCGTCGATCGCTGGCTGGCCGCCCATCCCGACCATCCGGCGCTGCCCCACTTCGAGGAAGAGGAGCCGGCCGAGGCCGTGACCGCGTCGACGGCCGCCGCGGCGGGCATCGGTGCCACCGACCCGTCGATCGTCCTCGATCCCGAGGCCCGGACGCCGGCCTCGAACGACGACCAGGCCGCGGCCGGGTCCATCTCCGACGAGCCGGCCGCGCCGGCAGCCAGCCAGGAAGCAAGCCCGGCCGCCGATCCGGCGTGACCGGGACCGCCGAACCGTTCCGAGGGAGTCCGCGCATGCTCGTGCCGATGGTGATCGAGTCCTCCAGCCGGGGGGAACGCGCCTACGACATCTACTCGCGCCTGCTGCGCGAGCGGATCATCTTCCTCGGCGACGCGATCGAGGACCACGTCGCCAACCTGGTCATCGCCCAGCTGCTGTTCCTCGAGTCCGAGGACCCCGAGCGCGACATCAGCCTGTACATCAACTCGCCGGGCGGGGTCGTGACGGCGGGCCTCGCGATCTACGACACGATGCAGTACGTCCGCGCTCCGGTCAGCACGATCTGCATCGGCATGGCCGCCTCGATGGCCGCCGTGCTCCTCGCGGCCGGCGCCCCTGGCAAGCGCTACGCCCTGCCGAACAGCCGGATCATGATCCACCAGGGCTCGGGCGGGTTCCGCGGGGCAGCCCCGGACGCGATGATCCAGATGAAGGAGTGGGAGCACCTCGTCGAGGTCAACCACCAGATCCTCGCCAGGCATTCCGGCCAGCCGCTCGACAAGGTCGTCAAGGACACCGACCGGGACTATTTCATGAGTGGTGAGCAAGCCAAGGACTATGGCATCATCGACGCGGTCTACTCGGCGACCGGCGACTCGCTGATCGCCCAGGCCCACGACCTGGGTCTGCCCGGGGGCGCCCCCCCGGACGAGGCTCCGGCCGAGGCTCCCGCGCCCAAGAAGAGCAAGGACTAGGGAAGGGCACGGCCGAGGGCGGATGACGACGACGGGCAGCTCGAAGGGGCCGAAGGTTCCCTATCGCTGCAGCTTCTGCGGCAAGAGCCAGGAACAGGTCCGCAAGCTCATCGCGGGCCAGGGCGTCTACATCTGCGACGAGTGCATCAACCTCTGCCAGGAGATCATCGAGGAGGAGATGCTCGAGGCGCCGAAGACGCGCCCGCAGGCCGCCAAGCTCCCCAACCCGCGCCAGATCAAGACCGCCCTCGACCAGTACGTCATCAGCCAGGAGCGGGCCAAGAAGGTCCTCTCGGTGGCGGTCTACAACCACTACAAGCGGATCAACGCCGGGCACGCCGTCGACGAGGTCGAGCTCCAGAAGTCGAACGTGCTCCTCGTCGGGCCGACCGGCTCGGGCAAGACGCTCCTGGCCCAGACCCTGGCCCGCGTCCTCGACGTGCCGTTCTGCATCGCCGACGCGACGAGCCTGACCGAGGCCGGCTACGTCGGCGAGGACGTCGAGAACATCCTCCTCCGGCTCATCCAGGCCGCTGACTTCGACGTCGCGCGGGCCCAGCGCGGGATCATCTACATCGACGAGATCGACAAGATCGCGCGCAAGGCGGACAACCCGTCGATCACCCGGGACGTGTCGGGCGAGGGCGTCCAGCAGGCGCTGCTCAAGATCCTCGAGGGCACCGTCGCCAACGTGCCGCCGCAGGGCGGCCGGAAGCATCCCCACCAGGACTTCATCCAGATCGATACGACCAACGTCCTGTTCATCTGCGGTGGCGCGTTCGACGGGCTCGAGAAGATCGTCGAGGAGCGGGTCGGCCGCAAGGCGATCGGCTTCGGCTCGGAGTCCCAGATCACGAAGCAGGAGCGGGGCAAGATCCTCGACCGGCTGATGCCCGAGGACCTGCTCAAGTTCGGGCTCATCCCCGAGTTCGTCGGCCGGCTGCCGGTCGTGGTCACGCTGTCGGCGCTGACGCAGGAGGACCTCGTCCGGGTCCTGACCGAGCCCAAGAACGCGGTCACCCGCCAGTTCCAGCGCTTCCTCAGCCTCGACAAGGTCGAGCTCGTCTTCACGCCGGGGGCGCTCGAGGCGGCGGCCGAGGTCGCGCTCGATCGCAAGACCGGCGCGCGCGCCCTGCGCTCGATCGTCGAGGAGTCGCTGCTCGAGGTGATGTACGACATCCCGGAGCGGACCGACATCCGGAAATGCATCATCACCGAGGAGACGATCCGCGAGGGCCGGACGCCGCTCCTCCTGACCAAGACCGAGATCGACAGCGGCGTCGACGAGACCAACTACGAGGAGCTCCTCGCCGAACGCGGCGAGACGGCCTGACGACCGCCGGGACGGCGGCAAGGGTGCGCTCGGCGCGCCGAACCCCCGGATCGGCTCTGCTACACTGCGGCCCTTCACGGCAGCGACCGGGAGGAGTAACGCCCGACGGGGCCTCCAGCGAGCGCGGGACGGTGCGAGCCGCGCGGCGGACCTGGGCGCGAACGTCACCCGCGAGCCGGACGGCCGGCGCCCGATAGCGCGCCACGAGGAGGCCGGGAGGCCGCCCGACGGGATGACCGCCGGACGCCCGGGCTCGAACCAGCAGGTGGCACCACGACCCCGTTCGTCCGCTGGACGAGCGGGGCGTTTCGTTTGCGGGTGGTGGAGATGGCGCTGACATGGGTGACGGGGCGATGACCGACGCGGCGGCCGAGGGGACTGGCCGGCTGGCCCGGGCCTGGGAGCCGGCACAGTTCGAGTCGGCGGTCTACGAGCGCTGGCTGGCCGCGGACGTCTTCGCCCCCGACGGCGCCGGCTCGCGGGCCGACCCGGCCAGGCCTCCGTTCGTCATCATCCAGCCGCCGCCCAACATCACCGGCGCGCTCCACATCGGCCACGCCCTGACCTCGACTCTCGAGGACGTGATGGTTCGGCGGGCGCGGATGCAGGGCCATCCGACGCTCTGGCTCCCCGGCCTCGACCACGCCTCGATCGCCGCCCAGTACGTCCTGGACCGGATCATCGCCGCCGAGGGCGAGACCCGCGGGAGCCTCGGCCGCGAGCGCTACCTCGAGCGGATGTGGCAGTTCATCAACGAGACGCGCGAGGTGATGCTCGGCCAGCAGCGCCGGATCGGCGCGTCGCTCGACTGGGGCCGGCTGCGGTTCACGATGGACGAGGGTTCCGCCCGGGCCGTCCGCGAGTCGTTCGCCCGGCTCTATCGCGAGGGCCTGGCCTACCGCACCGAGGCGCTGGTCAACTGGTGCCCGGGCTGCCGGACGAGCGTCAGCGACCTCGAGGTGATCCCGACGCCCGAGACGGGCACGATCTGGACGATCCGCTACCACCTGCTGGACGAGGCGACGGGCCAGCCGCTCCACGACGCCGTCGTCGCGGTGGCCACGACCCGCCCCGAGACGATCCTCGGCGACACGGCCGTCGCGGTCCACCCCGACGATCCGCGCTACCGGGCGATCGTCGGACGGCGGGTCCGGATCCCGTTCGTCGAGCGCGACGTCCCGGTCGTCGCCGACGACGCGGTTCAGCGCGACTTCGGCACCGGAGCGCTCAAGATCACCCCGGCCCACGACCACGACGACTACGCGACCGCCCGCCGCCACGACCTGCCGATGATCACGATCCTGGCCGATGACGCTACGGTCAACGAGCTGGGTGACGGCTACGTCGGGCTCGACCGCTACGAGGCCCGGCGGCGGATCGTGGAGGACCTGGCCGCGCGCGGCGATCTCGGGGGCTCGAAGCCGCACGAGATGCTGATCGGCCGCTGCCAGCGCTCGAACGACGTCGTCGAGCCTCGGCTCAAGACCCAGTGGTTCGTGCGCACCGGGCCGCTGGCCCAGCACGCCCTCGAGGCGACCCGGAGCGGCCAGACGACGATCCTGCCGGCCCGCTTCGAGAAGGTCTGGGAGCACTGGATGACCAACATCCACGACTGGAACGTCAGCCGCCAGCTGTGGTGGGGTCACCGGATCCCGGCCTGGTACTGCCCGGACGGGCACGTCACCGTGTCGGCCGAGGTCGACGGGCCTGACGCGTGCGACGTCTGTCGCCGGCCGGCCGACGAGCTGGTCCAGGACCCCGACATCTTCGACACCTGGTACAGCTCGGGGCTATGGCCGCTGACCACGCTCGGCTGGCCCGACGACGCGCCCGACCTGCGCCGCTACTACCCGACGACGGTGATGGAGACCGGCTACGACATCATCTTCTTCTGGGTCGCCCGGATGATGATGCTCGGGATCCATTTCGGCGGCGAAGCGCCGTTCCGGACGGTCTACCTCCACGGCCTGGTCAAGGACCCCTACGGCCAGCGGATGTCCAAGACGAAGGGTAACGTCGTCGACCCGCTCGAGGCGATCTCGCAGTCGGGGGCCGACGCCCTCCGCTTCGCCCTCGTGAACGGGACCTCGCCCGGCAACGACCAGAAACTCAGCGCCGAGCGGCTCGAGAGCGCCCGGAACTTCGCCAACAAGATCTGGAACGCGGCCCGGTTCGTGCTCGGGGCCCGACCGGCGTCGATCCCGGCCGACGGGCCGCGACGGGACCCCGATCCGGCCAGGCTCGGGCCGGCGGACCGCTGGCTCCGCTCCCGGATCGCGGCCACCGTGGTCGCGGTGGACGGGGCCATGGCCGAGTTCGCCTTCGGCGAGGCCACGCGGCTCCTCTACGACACGACCTGGAGCGAGTTCTGCGACTGGGGCCTCGAGCTGGCCAAGGTTCGCCTCGGCGACGAGGCGCTGAGCGCGGCCGAGCGCGAGGCGACCTGGTGGACGCTCGTCGAGGCGCTCGACACGCTGCTCCGCCTCCTCCATCCGTTCCTGCCGTTCCTGACCGAGGCGATCTGGGCCGCGACTCCGCACGACGCGGCCGATCCGGAGCTCCTGATCGTGGCCGACTGGCCGGACCCGGCGAGCTGGTCGGCCGTTCGCGACCCGGCGACCGAGGCCGGGGTGGACCGGCTGCGTGAGCTCGTGACCGAGGTCCGCAACGCGCGGTCCACGGCCCGGATCGCGCCGGGCGAGCGGCGGCCGGGTGACGTGCTCGTCCCGGCCGAGCTCGTCCCGACGTTCGACGCGCTCGGCCCGTCGATCGAGCGTCTCGCCCGGCTCCAGCCGCTCGTCCGGCACGCGGACCGGGCCGCCTTCGAGGCGTCCGAGCGGCCGGGGTCGCTCGCGGTGATTGCCGGCGACCTCGAGGCGCGGATCGGCGCCGATCCGGGGGACGCCGGGGCCGGGGCCGCCGAGCGCCAACGCCTGGAGCGCGAGCTCGCCGAGGCGGAGCGGCACCGTGCCGCCGCCGAGGCGCGGCTGGCGAACGAGGCGTTCACCGCCCGCGCGCCGGCGGATGTCGTGGCCGGCGCCCGCGCCCGGGCGACCGAGCTCGGCGACCAGGTCGCCCGCCTTCGCGAGCGTCTCGGCCGGTTGGATCGGTGACCCAGCCGCCCGCCGACCGACCGGAGGCGCGCGGCGCGCCCGGCCCGGCGGTGTCCGGGGCAGGTCCCGGGCGGCCGGCGGCGGTCGACGCCGGGACCGCCCCGCCCGGGGCGACGGATGACTGGTGGCGGAGCGGGGTGGTCTACCAGATCTACCCGCGCAGCTTCGCCGACTCGACCGGTGACGGCGTCGGCGACCTGGCCGGGATCATCGACCATCTCGACCACCTCGCCGGCGGTGCCGACGGCCTGGCGGTCGACGCGATCTGGCTGTCGCCGATCTATCCGTCGCCGGGCCTCGACGCGGGTTACGACGTGTCCGACTACGGCGGGATCGATCCGCTGTTCGGCACCCTGGCCGAGTTCGGCGAGCTGGTCGACGCCGCCCATCGGCGCGGTCTGCGGGTGATCCTCGACCTCGTCCTCAACCACACCAGCAGTCTCCACCCGTGGTTCGTCGAGTCGCGAGCGAGCCGGACGGGGCCGATGGCCGACTGGTACATCTGGCGCGACCCGGCTGGGCGGACCCCGACCGGCCGGCCGATCCGGCCCAACAACTGGCGATCGTGGTTCGGCGGCCCGGCCTGGACGTGGGACGAGACCCGCCGGCAGTTCTACCTCCACACGTTCCTGCCCGAGCAACCGGACGTGAACTGGCGCGAGCCGGCGGTCCGGGCGGCGATGCTCGAGGTCGTCCGGATCTGGCTGGATCGCGGGGTCGACGGGTTCCGGTTCGACGTGTTCAACGTCTTCCTCAAGCACGCCGAGCTGCCGTCCAACCCGCGCCGGCTCGGTGGCCGCCGGGCGTACTGGTGGCAACGTCACCTGTACGACAAGAACCAGCCCGAGCTGGTCGATGTCCTCGCCGAGATCCGCGCCCTGGTCGACGAGCGCCCCGGGCGGATGACCGTCGGCGAGCTGTTCGAGAGCTCGGTCGAACAGGCGGCCGCCTACGCCGCCCCGGGCCATCTCGTGTTCGACTTCGGGTTGGTCGAGACGCCGTGGGACGCCCGCCGGTTCGCGCGGACGATCGCGCTGCGTGAGGCGGCCTTCGGACCGGCCGTCTGGCCGACGGTCGTCCTGTCGAACCACGACCGCTCACGCCATGCCAGCCGCTACGAGGATGGGCGCCACGGCGACGGCCGGGCGAAGGTCGCGGCGACCCTGTTGCTGACCCTGCGCGGCACGCCGTTCCTGTACTACGGCGAGGAGATCGCCCTGCGTGACGTGGTGGTTCCGCGCCACGAGATCGTCGACCCACCGGCACGCCGCGCGAGC
Source organism: uncultured Chloroflexia bacterium (assembly GCA_963813705.1). Classification (GTDB taxonomy): domain Bacteria; phylum Chloroflexota; class Limnocylindria; order Limnocylindrales; family CSP1-4; genus Chersky-267. The sequence goes on along the minus strand of CAWFAH010000010.1, from coordinate 417,658 downwards.
CTGCTCTCGCCGTGGTGGAACCGCGACCAGGCGCGGGCCCCGATGCCCTGGTCGCCGGCGCCGAACGGCGGCTTCTCGAGCCACCGGCCGTGGCTCCGGATGGCCCCCGACGGCGCCACCCGCAACGTCGCGACCCAGTCGGCCGACCCCGATTCGGTGCTCTCCCACTACCGGCGCCTCCTCCGCCTGCGGCGCTCGCTCGCCGCGCTGCGTGACGGCAGCTACCGGGAAGTGGACCTCGAGCGGCGCGACGTGCTGGCATACCTGCGCGAGGCGGACGGGCAGGCCGCCCTCGTCGTGCTCGAGTTCGCCGGACGGAGCACACCCGTCCGGCTGCCGCCGAGCCCGTCGGGCCGGCCGTGGGCCGTCGCCCTGTCGACCCATCCTGAGGCGGGCGGCCCGGACGCCGACGGGCGACGCATCCTCCGGGCGCTGGAGGCGCTGGTCCTCGTCGACGGCTGAGTGGCGGGTGCCGGGGTCCACGGTCGCCAAGTCGACGGGCGCCGGGGTCCACGGTCGACGGCCCGGCGGGGACGTGGGAGACTCGACTCGTGACCAACGGTAACCGCCTCCGGATCGCCCAGGTCGCGCCGCCGCTCGAGGCCGTCCCGCCGCCCGGCTACGGTGGCACCGAGCGGATCATCGACGAGCTGACCCGCGAGCTCGCCCGGCGCGGCCACGATCTGACCGTGTTCGCGAGCGCGGACTCGACGACCACCGCTCGCCTCGTGCCCACGGTCGACCGTGCCCTCCGGCCGGCCGGCCGGGCCGGCGAGGACGGCCCGTTCATGCTGGCCACCATCGACGCCGTGCTCCGGCGGGCCGACGCGTTCGACGTGATCCACGCTCACCTCGACTTCGCGGGGGTGCTCCTGGCCCGGGTCAGCCCGACGCCGGTCGTTCTCACGTTCCATGGCCGGCTGGACCGGCCATGGGCCGCGTCGCTGCTCCACGACCCGCCGCCCGGGCTGTGCGCGATCAGCCGGGGCCAGGCATCGACGCAGCCGGGGGTCGCCTGGACGATCGTGCCGGACGGGCTCGACCTCACGAGCGCCCCGTTCGAGCCGCAGCCGGGCGAGGCGCTCTGCTTCGTCGGCCGGATGTCGCCGGACAAGGGCGCGGCCGAGGCGGTGGCGATCGCCCGCGCGGCCGGCCGGCGGCTGCGGGTCGCATCCAAGGAGCCGGCAGTCGAGCTCGAGCGCGACTACTTCGAGAACGTCTTCCGCCCGGCCGCCCGATCGGCCGACGTCGAGCTGCTCGGCGAGCTCGGGCCGGCCGATCGCGACCGGCTGTTCGCCGAGAGCTACGCGACGCTCATGCCCGGGGACTGGCCCGAGCCGTTCGGGCTCGTCACGATCGAGTCGCTGGCGACCGGAACCCCGGTGGTGGCCCGTCGAGTCGGCGGGATCCCCGAGATCGTGCGCGACGGGATCGACGGGTTGATCGACGACTCGACCGAGGCGCTCGCCAGACGGCTGGACGAAGTCGCCGGGCTCGACCGGACGGCGATCCGGGCGTCGGTCCTCGAGCGCTTCTCGGCGGTCCGGATGACCGACGACTACGAGCGTGTCTACGACCGGCTGATCCGTCCTGCGGCGACCCGCGACCCGGTCGCGATCCCGATCGAGCCCGGCGGCGTCAGACCCGGATCGTGACCTCGAGGTCGCCCGACTTGCGCAGGACCTCCGCGCTCGTCGTGCCGCGCCAGCGGTGGAACAGCAGGTCGACCGACGCGTCGCCGACCCGCAGGTTGGTGACCGTCAGCTTGCCGAGCCAGGTCGGCAGGTGCGGGCGGACGAGCTCGAGCGAGCGTCCGGCGGCGTCGGCCCGGGCCCCGAACATCGTCCGGACGAGCAGGAGCGACGCGGCGGCCGACCACGCCTGTGGCGAGCAGGCGACGGGGTAGGGGACCGGCACCCCGACGTCGCGCCGGTCGAAGCCGCAGTACAGCTCGGGCAGGCGCAGGTCGGGGAACCGCTGGGCGGCCTCGAAGATCCGGCCGGCAAGCGCGCTCGCCTCGAGGTCGAAGCCATAGCGCTTGATCCCGGCGACGATGAGCGCGTTGTCGTGCGGCCAGACCGACCCGGTGTGGTAGCCGAGCGGGTTGTAGCCGGGCTGGCCGGCGGCATAGGTCCGCACGCCCCAGCCCGAATCGAGCGCCGGCCCGCTCAGCGCCGCGACGACCGTCGAGGCGCGCGAACGGTCGACGATCCCGCCCCACAGCGCCTGGCCGACGTTCGAGGCGACCGCGTCCATCGGCCGCTTGTCCCGGTCGAGGGCCATCGCGTAGAAGCCGGTCTCGGGCACCCAGAACGCGGTGTTGAACTTGATCCGCAGGGCGTCGGCCTCGCGCTCGAGCCGGTCGGCCAGCTCGGGCTCGCCACGCCGCCGGGCCAGGCGGGCGATCCGGCGCTTCGCGTCGTGCACGTAGCCCTGCACCTCCGCCAGCGCGATCGGTGCGTCCGCCGTCCGGCCGGTCCGGTCGCGGACCGAGTCGGTCGAGTCCTTCCAGCCCTGGTTGACGAGGCCGAGCTCGGCCCGCCGGCGGTACTCGACGAACCCGTCGCCGTCGAGGTCGCCGTAGCGATCAATCCAGGCCAGCGCCGCGAGGACGTTCGGCCAGAGCCGTTCGACGAGGGCGTCGTCACCGGTCCAGTCGTGGGTCTCGCCGAGCAGGATCAGCCACAGCGGGGTCGCATCGACGCTGCCGTAGTACATCGCGAACGGGAGCTCGCCCGTGCGGGCCATCTCGCCGGTGCGGACCTCGTGGAGGATCTTGCCCGGCTCGGCGTCGGTGCGCGGGTCGTCGACCACCGACTGGCGGGCGGCGAGGACCTCGAGCGTGGCCACGGCGAGCTCGGGCCGGAAGGCGATCGATTCGTAGGCCGAGATGATCGCGTCGCGGCCGAACAGGGTGGCGAACCAGGGCAGCCCGGCGGCGAGGTAGGCCTCGTCGGGGCGAGGGCCCTCGTTGAGCAGCAACCGGAGGTCGGCGACGCTCCGTTCGACGAGCCGATCGAACACCTCATTGTCGCTGGCGACCGCGGCCATCCCCGCGCGCCACGCATCGTAGGCGGCGTGCCCAACGGCTTCGTCGACTTCCGGCGGCGGGCCCGTTTCGAGGGTGACCTCGGGCACGGCCCCGGGCGCCGCCGGCTCGAACGGCTGCTCGTCCGCCCAGATCGTCCAGGTGCGCTCGACCCGACCGCCCGGCTCGACCTCGAGCCGCCAGCGGAGGACGACCGCGGCCCCCGCCACGCGGCCCGCCTCGGGCAGCTCGTCGACCGCCAGCACCTCGGCGTCGCTGAAGGCCACATGGGTGCGCCGGAGCCGCTCGTCGCGGCCGAGATGACCGAAGGCCAGGCGATCCGGACCGGCCACCACCGGCAGGGCAATGCCGGTGGCCTGGCGGGCGTAGCCCCGGATCTCGAAGATGTCGGCGGCGTCGACCCCGAGGCTCAGGTCGACCGTCACGACCTCGGGATGGTTGGTGAAGTTGGCGACCGTGAGGCGCTCCTGCATCGCCGCGCCGAGGACCCGCGTCCGGGTGTACCCGAGCGACTGGCGGGCGAGCGACTTCTCGGCTTCCATCTTGTCGCCGGGGTTGCGACGGACCTCGGCGTTGGTCAGTTGGATCGTGCTCCGGAAGTTTTCGTCGACGTCGCCACGCAGGAGCGTCGGCCGGGCCCCGTCGACCTTGAGCACCGCGCACGACAGGATCCGCGTGTCGAGGTGGTACAGCCCGAGGCCGCGGGAGTCGCGGTGGACGTCGCCGAACGGGTCGGTGAGCAGGTAGAGCTCGCCGTACTTGAGGACGGCGACGCCACCGAGGTCGGTCGCGTGGACCACGACCCGGTCGGGCGGGACGATGCGCCGGAGCGGCCGTTCGACGGTCGTCACGCGCCAAGTCTATCGAGACGGGCGGGATCCGCTGCTACCATAGCGGCCAGTCCGCACGCCACAGGGGTTGTCGCCCGTGCCGCTCGAGTTCCTGAAGCGCAAGACCGGTGATTTCGCCGCCGACGTCCCGACCGCCGCGACCCCGATCCCGGAGGAGGTCTCGGCACAGGACTACATCCTGAAGCTGTACTACGCCGGCAAGAGCAGCGAGGGCGTCCGCTTCAAGGCCGGGCCGCGCGCCCACGACGAGCTGCCGTCGATGCTGGTCGGGCTCGCCAAGAGCGACATCGAGGTCGTCGAGCCGCTGCCGATCGAGTTCAGCCAGGCCACGCCGACGATCGTCCGGCCGTCCGAGGCGATGCAGTGGCTGAACGCCCACCACGCGCACTCCCCGATCACCCGCCACGCCCTCGTCGTGCTCGAGTCGATCGACGCCATCGACCTGGCCTTCGACACCTTCGTCGGGGCGCTGCTCGACGGCGAGGTCGACACGTCGGGCTACCCGGAGTACAGCGCGGTCGTCGGCGGCGTGGCCAGCCACTGGGACGAGGCGACCGGCGACATGATCGTCCGGGCGGTCGTGGGCTGGGGCGGCAAGGGCGTTCGCGGCGACACCGACCGGATCGGCTCGCGGATCCTGGCCGGGCTGTTCACGAACGTCCTCGCCAACCAGTACGCCATGGGCGTCACCCAGATCGAGCGGCCCGTCCCGGCCGCGGGACGCGGCGGCCTCGTCTGCGCCCACTGCGGGTTCGCGTCGGCCCACGAGCGGGCGTTCTACTGCCCGAAGTGCGGCATGCGCCTGCTCCGCGGATGACCGCTCCCCGGACGGCCTGATCCGGGCCGGTCAGGAACACGACCCGTGCCGAGCTACGACTACATCTGCACTGTGTGCGGCCATCGGATGGAGGTGGTCCACGGCATCCATGCGCAGGGACCGGAAGCCTGCCCGCTGTGCGGTGGCGTGATGCGCAAGGCGCTCGTCGCCCCGGCGGTCCACTTCAAGGGCTCGGGCTGGGCGAAGAAGGACCGCGGCGCCGCGGCATCGACGAAGGCCGCCGCGAAGGCAGCCGCCGGCGAGGGCTCGGCGGCCTCGTCCGGCGGCGACGGCTCGCCGGCCGGGAGCAAGCCGGATTCCACGAGCTCGAGCGGCACGACCGGCGAGACCGCGAAGGGCAGCACGGCGAGCCACGGCCACGCGGCGACGACCTCGGCCAAGCCATCGGGCGAGGCCCGCTGAGATGGCCGGCTCCGCCGCGGACTGGATCACGCTCGCCGAGGCGGCCCAGATCCTCGAGGCCGCCAACGTCCGGTTCCGTGCCTCGACGATCGGCGGCTGGGCGCGCTCGGGGAAGCTGCAGAGCATCAAGCTCGGTGGCCGCCGCTACGTGAAGCGCGGTCAGGTCCGGGCGCTGATCGCTGCGCCGCGGACCGTCCGCGCCGAGCACCTCCAGCCCGGGATGTTCGAAGACTGGACCGGGTGACCGACCGGCTGCGATCGATCACCGAGCTGCCCGGTCGGCTGTCGGCCTGGGCGCTGGCCCTCCCGCCGGTCCGCTGGCTCCAGCCGATCATGGACGACTACACCGAGGCCGGGGGCGGCCTGCTGGCGGCGGGCCTGGCCTTCAATTCGCTGTTCGCCACCCTGCCGGCGATCCTGCTCCTCATCTCGATCCTCGGGATCGTGCTCCGGGACCAGGCGGCCGTCGACGCGGTGATCCGCGCCCTGTCGGACCAGTTCCCGCCGCTGGCGGCGTTCTTCGAGATCGCCCTGAGCGGGTTCACTGCAGGCGCCGTCTCCTTCTCGATCCTTGGGCTGATCGGGCTCGTCTGGGGCTCGAGCCGGTTCTACCAGTCGCTCGACATGGCGATCGCCCGGATCTTCCAGGGGAGCCGCCGGCGGGACCCGATCCAGCGCGGGATCCGCGGGGTCCTGTCGGTGCTGATGCTCATCGGCGCCGTGATCGCCGTGGTGATCCTGCGCGAGGTCCTCCAGAACGTGGCGCCCGACGGACCGGCGGTCGGGTTCGGTCGCTCCTTCCTGGCCAGCACGATCGGCTCGGCGGTGCTGACCGGCGTCATCTTCACGCTGGCGGTCGCAGTGGTCTACCGGATCGTCCCGACCGAGACCCCGGGCTGGCGTGCCGTCATCGTGCCGGCCCTCGCGGTCGGGCTCGCGCTCGCCGTGCTGACCGAGATCTTCGCCCTGATCACGCCGCGGCTCGTCGGCTCGCTCAAGGTCTACGGCGCGTTCGTCGCGGTGTTCGCGGCGATGATCTGGCTGTCCTACGTCGCCCAGGCGATCCTGCTCGGCGCCGCCTGGGTCCACCGGCGGTCGCGCCGCCTTGCCGGAGCCGCCGTGGAGCCGCCGCCCGCCTGATCGGCCGGCCGGGCTCCGCGGTTCAGTGCTGCTGCCTGCCGCAGCGGCGGCAGAACCGCGCGCTGGCGGACAGCGACAGCCCGCAGTTGACGCAGGCCTGCACGCCGCCGCCCGGGCGGTTGACGACGTCCTGGCTCGACGCGGCCCACAGGTCCGTCGTCGGTTGCGGCTGCACCGGCATCGGCCACTGCGGCGGCGGGGTATTCGCCGGGCCCGGCCAGTCCGGGCTGCCGGCCGGCGGGGCACTGCCGTTCGATGCCTGGGCCGCGCCGTTGGTCGCGGCCGGCCGGGCCGGCAGCGGCGGCTGCGGGGCGAGGATCGTCGGTCCCACGTCGAGCGGTCCGGTCCCGGGTTCGGACTGCTCGGGCGCGACGATCTGCCAGGTGGGGGTCTCGATCCGATCGTCGCGCGCCGGGGGCTGGGCCGCCGCGGCGGCACGATCGCGCTCCGCATCGGCCTCGCGCTGGGCCGCCTCTGCCGCGGCACGCTCGGCCTCGGCCTGGCGCTGGCGCTCGGCGTCGGCGGCCAGCTGGCGCGCGGCCTCCTCGCGGACGAGACGGTCTCGCTCGGCGCCCGCCTCGGCCTGGCGCTGGCGCTCGGCGTCGGCGGCCAGCTGGCGCTCGGCCTCCTCGCGGACGAGACGGTCTCGCTCGGCGTCCGCCTCGGCCTGCCGTGCGCGATCCGCGTCGGCGGCCGCGGCCTGTGCCGCGAGCTCCTGCTCGGCCCGCGTGCGCGCCTCGGCCTCGGCCGCCTGGCGGGCCTGTTCCTCCTCGGCTTGCCGGAGGTGTTCTGCCTCGAGCTGGGCGGCGGCCTCGCGGGCTCGCTCGACCTCGGCCGCGACCTCGCGCTCGTGCTCGGCCTCGGCCGCGACGCGACGCGCGATCTCCGCGCTGGCCACGGCGCGGGCGACGTCATCGTCGATCGGCTCCGCCTCGGCCGCGACGGCATCCGCGGCTGCTGCGTCGGTCGCCGGCTCAAGGTCGGGCGCCGGTTCCAGGCCCGGCGCCGCGGGACCGGCGCTCAGCGCCGGGAGGGTCGTGACTTCCGCCGGCCCCTCGGGCTGCACGTCGGCGGTGGGCCACGCCGATCCGTCGTCGCCGGCATGGCCGTTGGCGCCGCCGATGAGACCGATCCCGTTGGCATGGCCGTTCGCGGCCGCCGGCTCGGCGGTCTCCCCGAAGATCCGGGCGAGTGGGTCGAGCCGGGGCTGGGCGGCGTCGAGGAGGTCGGCGCCCAGCAGCGGGGCGCAGCTGAGGCAGCGGCTCTCGGTCTCGTTCCAGCAGTTCGCGCAGGTGTACTGGCGGCAGGACATGCAGAACTGGAACGTCTGGTGGAAGGCGTCCAGCTGCTGGTTGGTGAGCTCTCGCTGCTCGTCGCTCCGGGCCTCGGCGAACGCCTCGTCGAGCGACGTCTCGTCATTGGTGACGAAGTTGACGAAGCCCTTCGAGAAGACCTTGAGCTTGCCCAGCCGCTTGCCCTTCGGCTCGGCGGCCTCGAACGTGTAGCGCGTGCCACAGCGTTCGCAGAACGATTCGGTGAGGATCTCGGGCATGCTGCCCTCGGCGCGGGATCGACGTCACGGATCGGCGCGAACGCCTCCGATCGGGGCGAGAGTATAGCGCAGCGACCGCTCCGGGCTCCCCGCCGCAGGTACCGTCCGATGGTCCCGAAGGTCAGGGTCGCCTTCCTCGCTCGCACGGGAATCGCGACGTCCCCTGCTAGACTCCGGCCGACCATGCCACCCCTGACGGGGCTCGAGCGCCTGCTCGAGCGCCTCCTCGAACGGCCGTCGGCCCGACTCTTCGGGACCCGCCTCCAGCCGATCCAGATCCAGCGCCGGATCGAGCGCGCGATGGAGCGCGAGCGCCGGCCGGGAGCCGATCGACCGCGCGTCCCCGACCGCTACGACGTCCACCTTGAGCCCGACGACCTGGCCGGGCTGGGCGAGGCGATCGACGAGGTCGCGGCGGACCTGGCCGACGCCGCCCTGCTGTTCGCCCGGAGCCACGGCTACACACTGGCCGCGCGGCCCACGGTTGCCCTCATCGCCGACTCGCGGGTCGCCGGCGGCGACGTCCGGGTCGTCCCGCGGTTCGCCGCGGAGGAAGCGGCCAACGCCGGCGTTCCGACCGACGCCACGATGATCTTCGAGGTCCCGGCCGTCCGCGCACCGTCGGCGATGCTGCGGGCCATCGGCCGCAACGGGCAGGAGCGCGAGATCCGCATCGACGGCACGCAGCTCACGATCGGGCGGGCAGCCGACAACGGCCTGGCGATCGACGATTCCCGGATCTCTCGCCACCACGCCCGCCTGCGCGCCCGGCACGGGATGCTCATCCTGACCGACCTCGATTCCACGAACGGCGTCCGCGTCAACGGCGTGCGCGTCGCGGAGGTGGCCCTGGGGGTGGGCGACCGGATCGAGATCGGTGACACATTGCTGGTGGTCGACGCCGTCGCATCCGACTGATGGACCCGACGGTCGCGACGATCTGGCTCGTCCGATTCCTGTTCCTCGGGCTGCTCTACCTGTTCCTGTTCGGGGTGGTCCGCGTCCTCCTGCGCGACCTCCGCTCCGCGGCCCGCGAGCCGGTCACGGCGCTCGGCCGGCTGATCGTCGTCGCGTCGGAGGTGGAGGACCCCTCGCTCGGGGCGACGTTCCCGCTCGACGCGGTCGCCACGCTCGGACGGGACGTCAACAACACGATCGTCGTCGACGACCAGTTCGCCAGCACCGAGCATGCCGTCCTGTCGTTCCGCGGCCGGGCGTGGTACGTCGAGGACCTCGACAGCACGAACGGGACCTACGTCAACGGCGCGCCGGTCGACGGTCTCGCGGCGGTCGCGTTCGGCGACGAGATCCAGGTCGGGCGGGTCCGCTTCCGCCTCGAGCGGGCGGGCTGAGCCGGTGACGCCATGACCGCGGCCGCCGTCGCCGGCCTGTCCCGGATCGGGCCGATCCGGCCGCGCTTCCGGCGGCGCGAGCTCGGGCTGCTCGTGGTCGTCGCGCTGGCGCTGATCGCCGGGAGCGTCTCGCTCGGGGCGACTCGGACCGTCCTGGCCGACGGCACCCTCGCCCTGGCGCCGGCGCATCCATTCCGCCTGCTCGTCTACCTTCTCGCGCTCGGCGCGGCCCATCTCGCCCAGGTCCTCGCCGGCCGCCGGACCGACCAGGTGCTCCTCCCGGCGGTCGGCCTGCTCGGCGGGATCGGGCTCCTGCTCATGGAGCGCCTGCCGCAGGACCTCGGCGGCTCGGCGTTCGGTGATGCGCTCGGCCTGGCCGGGGTCCAGCTCGTCTGGCTGCTCATCTCGCTCACCGTCATCACGATCCTGGCGATCGTGGTCCGGTCGGACACCTGGCTGCGCCGTTACAAGTACACCTGGGCGGCGGCCGGCATCGGCCTCCTCCTGCTGACCTTCGTGTTCGGCGAGGAGTCCAACGGGGCGCTGCTCACGCTCCGCATCGGCCCCGTCAGCGGCCAGCCGACGGAGCTGCTGAAGGTCATCCTGGTCGTGTTCCTGGCCGGCTACCTGTCGGAGTTCCGGCCGCTCCTGGTGGAGGAGAGTACGCGGCTCGGTCCGCTGCGGCTGCCGCCGCTGCCCTACCTGCTGCCGATGTTCGTCATGTGGGCGATCGCCTTCGGGATCGTGGTCATCCAACGGGACCTCGGTGCGGCCCTGCTCTTCTTCGCCGTGTTCCTCGCCCTCGTCTACGTCGCGACGGCGCGGACCAGCTACGTCGTCCTCGGCCTGATCCTGCTCGTGCTCGGGGCGATCGCGGCCTACAACCTGTTCGACCACGTCCGCGTGCGGGTCGACATCTGGCGCGACCCCTTCGCCGACCCGTCGGGGGCGGGCTACCAGGTGGTCCAGGCGCTCATCGCGTTCGCCCGCGGCGGCCTCCTCGGGACCGGGCTCGGCGCCGGGCTGCCGACGGTCGGCGGCCGGCTGCCGATCCCGGCCGTCCACACCGACTTCCCGCTCGCGGCGCTCGGCGAGGAGCTCGGGCTGATGGGCGTCATGGCGATCCTCGGGATCTACCTCGTGATCATCGAGCGCGGCCTGCGCATCGCGGCCTCGGCGGCCGACGACTTCCGGGCGCTGCTCGCCACCGGCCTTGCCCTGGTGGTCGGGGTCCAGGCGTTCATCATCGCGGCCGGGAACCTCAAGCTCATCCCGCTGACCGGGATCACCCTGCCGTTCATCAGCTACGGCGGCTCGTCGCTGCTGGCCAACGCCGTCGTCGTCGGGCTGCTGCTCGCGCTGTCCGACCGGGGCGTCGAGCCGCCACCACCGCCACGCGCGCGGCGTGGCCGGTTCGATCGGCTGCTGCGGCGGAGCGTCGCGTGACGGCGCGGCGCGGCCGTCCGGCGGCGACTCCGATCGGGCGTGGCGTGGTCCGCCTCGGCGTGGTCCTCCTCGCAGCGTTCGCGATCCTGGCCGCCGGCGCCGGCTACTGGCAGGTCGTCCGCTCGGCGGACCTCGTCGGCCGGCCCGACGATCCGCTCCTGATCGCCGCGGCCCGGAACGTGGTCCGCGGCGTGATCCGCGACCGGGACGGGCACATCCTGGCCACCTCGAAGCGGGACGCCAACGGCGAGCCCTACCGGGTCTACCCGAGCAAGGCGGTCGCGCCGCTCGTGGGGTATGCGTCGCGGCTGTACGGCACCGCCGGGCTGGAGCGAGCCTACGACTCCGAGCTGACCGGGATCCTGGCACCGGACCCGGTCGACCAGCTGCTGTCGAAGTTCGCCACGGAGCGCTACCGGCCCCAGGACCTGACGCTCAGCCTGTCGCTCGACCTCCAGAAGGAGGCCGTCCGGCAGCTCGGCGACGAGCGCGGCGCGGTGGTCATGCTCGACCCGCGCACCGGCCAGGTCCTGGCGATGGCGTCGACGCCGACCTACGACGCGAGCGCGATCGCCAACCCGGCGACAGCCCGAGCCGCGTTCAAGGCGGTCACGTCCGATCCGGCGACCCCGCTCCTCGACCGGCCGGTCCAGGGCCGCTACGTGCCCGGGTCGGTGTTCAAGATCGTCACCTCGATCGCCGCGCTCGGCTCGGGCGCGATCACCCCCGACACGACCTACGCCCGCCAGCCACCCGCCGAGAAGAACGGCCTGCTCGTGTCCGGCTTCCGGATCAAGGACGGCCACCACCCGTTCACCGACGATCGGCCCCTGGCCTACCCCGAGGCGATCGAGGTGTCGTGCAACATCTACTTCGCGCTGACCGGGCTGGCGACCGGTGGCGACGCGCTGACGTCGTGGGCGGCCCGCGTCGGGTTCGGCGCGCCGATCCCGTTCGACCTGCCGACCGCCAGCAGCCAGGTCACCAACGGCGGCGGGACGTACGGCGGCGGGTTCTCCGACGACGTCGAGCTCGCGAACGCGGCCTACGGCCAGGGCGAGACCCTCGCGACGCCGCTCCAGATGGCGCTCGTGGCCGCGACCATCGCCAACCACGGGACGCTCATGCGGCCGTACCTCGTCACCCGGCTGAGCGGCCATGGCACCGACACGACGATCTCGCCGCAGGTCTGGCGCGAGGTCGTGACGCCCGACGTCGCCGGCGAGATCAACGCCGCCATGGTCCGGGCGGTCGAGGGCCAGGAAGGTCGCCTGTTCACGGCGGGCGCCAAGGTCCCCGGGGTCCTGACCGCCGGGAAGAGCGGGACGGCCCAGCTCGACGGCTCGGCCAAGCCGCATTCGTGGTTCATCGGGTTCGCCCCGGCCAACAATCCGCAGGTTGCGATCGCGGTGCTCGTGGAGTCGGGCGGGAGCGGGGCGACCAAGGCGTCGCCGATCGCGGGCAAGCTGCTCGCCCGCTACTTCGCCACGATCGGCAAGTGACGTGACCGACGGACCTCGCTCGAAGCGCCCGCTCGTCGAGCGGCTCGGCCTGGCCGGGATCGCGCTCGTCCTCGGCGCGTTGTTCGCCACGGTCGCCGTGGCCGCGTTCAGCGGCGGTGAGCCGTTCCTCGGCGTCATGGGCGCGCTCGGCTGCCTGATGACCCTGTGGGTCGGCGCCTTGTCCGTGTTCCGCGGCTGACCGGCCGGCCGCCGGCCGAGCGATGGAAGACGCGACGGCGACGGGCATGCGCCACACTGTCGGCGGGAGGGTTCGGAACCAAGTCGGGGTCGGGGACGTACTATCTGTCGACACCCGGGCCGCCACCTGGCCGAGCCCGTCCGCCGCTCCATCAGCTCACCATCCCGTGCGCGTGGCGCCATCCGGCGTCGGGCCACCCCGCGAGGGAGATCGATGACGACGAAGATCCAGGAGACCGGCGAGAAGGTCGTCGCCAACGTCGAGCGCGTGATCGTCGGCAAGCACAACGAGGTGCGCCTGGCCCTGGTCGCGCTGCTGTGTCGCGGCCACCTGCTCATCGAGGACGTGCCGGGGACCGGCAAGACGGTCCTCGCCAAGGCGCTCGCCCGGAGCCTTGGCTGCACCTTCCGGAGGATCCAGTTCACGCCGGACCTCCTGCCGTCCGACGTCACCGGGCTGTCGATCTACAACCAGAAGACGCAGGAGTTCGAGTTCCGGCCGGGCCCGATCATGGCCCAGGTGGTGCTCGCCGACGAGATCAACCGGGCGACCCCGAAGACGCAGTCGAGCCTGCTCGAGTGCATGGACGAGCGGCAGGCCACGATCGACGGCGTAACCCACCAGATGCCCGACCCGTTCCTCGTCATCGCCACCCAGAACCCGATCGAGTACGAGGGCACGTTCGCGCTGCCGGAGGCCCAGCTCGACCGGTTCATGCTGCGGATCCGGATGGGCTACCCGCAGCCGATCGACGAGATCGTCATCCTCGACGAGCAGAAGCGAACGCATCCGCTCGACGACCTAAACGAGGTGGTCGGGCTCGACGAGCTGCGCGAGATGCAGGCCGCGATCCGCGAGGTCCACGTCGAATCGTCGATCAGCGACTACATCGTCCGGCTCGTCAACGGCACCCGCAACCATCCCGACGTCTACCTCGGCGCCTCGCCGCGCGGCTCGATCGCGCTGTACCGGGCGAGCCAGGCGCTGGCCGGCCTGGTCGGGCGGGACTACGTGATCCCGGACGACGTCAAGCTGCTCGCCGAGCCGGCCCTCGCCCACCGGCTGATCATCAAGACGAGCTCGACGATCCACGACGTCCAGCCGGGCCAGGTCGTCCGCGAGCTGCTCGAGACGCTCCCCGTGGAGCCGATCCGGGCGCCGGTCGGCGGACCGCGGTCGATCGCGGCGACCCCGCCCGAGGCCGTCAGCGACCGGGGTTCGCGGCGCTGATCGGCGCCCTGGGCTGAGCCCGACGACCGCGCGATGATCCGCCGGATCGAGTTCCTCGTCCTCGCCATCGTCCTGGTGGTCGCGGCGTTCTCGACCGGCCTGCCGTTCCTGTTCTACCTGCTCTACCTGGCGATCCTCGTCGGCGGCGGGAGCTACGTGCTGACCCGGCTCGGGCTAGCCGATCTCGAGGCCGGCTACGCCGTCGGCCAGCTCCAGGGTCATGTCGGGGAGCAGCTCCGGGTGACCTACACGCTGCGCAACGCCGGCCGGATCCCGAAGCCGTGGCTCGAGGTCCACAACCCGACCAGCCTGCCGGTCGCGATCCCCGGCCGAGCGATCTCGCTCGGGATGCACGGCGAGCGGAGCTGGATCGCCAAGGTCCCGCTGACCCGGCGCGGCCACTTCCGGATCGAGCCGCTCCAGGTCCGGACCGGCGATCCGTTTGGCTTCTTCGAGGCATCGGCGACGGTCGGCCAGGCGGTCACCCTGATCGTCTACCCGCGGATCGACCCGCTCCCGCTGTGGCGGCTCCCGTCGGCGAATCTGGAGGGCAGCCACGCCGCCCCCGAGCGGACGCTCCAGACGAGCCCGCTCGCGACGACCGTCCGGCCCTATGCCCCGGGCGACAGCATGAACCGGATCCACTGGAAGTCGACCGCCCGGCACAACGAGATCCAGGTCAAGGAGTTCGACCTCGAGCAGACGGCCGACGTCTGGATCTTCCTCGACCTCGATCGGCGGGTGCAGGCCGGGACCGGCGAGGACGCGTCGGCGGAGATCGCGATCCGGGCGGCCGCCTCGATCGCCGACCGGTCGCTCAACGAGAACCGGGCGGTCGGGCTGACCGCCTTCGGGCATCGCCTGTCCGTCCTGCCCGCCGACCGGGGCGGCCGCCAGCACCTCAAGATCATGCAGCTCCTCGCGGCCGTCGATGCCGACGGCGCAGCCCCGCTCATGGAGGGCCTCATCACCGGCCTGCCCCGGCTGCGGCGCGGCATGACGGCGGTGGTGATCACCTCCTCGACCGACCGGAGCTGGATCCGGCCGCTCGCCGGCCTGCGCGCCCGCGGCGTGGCCTGCGTCGTCCTCCTGGTCGACGCCCGGAGCTCGGAGCTCGCTTCGGTGAACCGGTATCACGCCCCGGGGCACGAGCCGCTGGCGCCGGGCGAGGCCGGGCCCGACGCGGACGCCCGGGCGATCCGCCATGCGCTCGCCGAGCACGACCTGCGGGCCTACCGCATCGTGGCCGGCGTGTCGCTCACCGAGCAGCTGGCGGGTTGAGGCGATGACCGCGACGACGTTCGGGTCGAGCCGGCCGGCGGCCGCCGACGAGCGGCGCTTCCCGCTCGCCCCGGCCGAGGGCTGGACGACGCTCGGGCTGGTCCTCCTGCTGTGCCTGACCCTCGCCTGGTCGATCGACGACGCGAGCTGGGTGATCGGGCCGCGCGGGCTGACCGACTTCCTGGCCTGGGCGATCGTGCTCGGCGTCGGCTGGGGCTTCATCAGCGCGAAGGTCGGCTGGCCGCGCTGGCAGGCGCACCTCCTCGGGGCCGTCTTCGCGGCGCTCCTCGTGCCGATGATCGTCGGCGCCCGGCTGACCAGCGGCGGCGGGCCGGTCGACTGGTTCCAGGCGACGGCGGGCGCGGTCGTCGACGCCTACATCGACCTGGCCGTCCAGGGCCAGCCGTTCACGACCCAGGTCGGCCACTTCATGCTGGTCCTCGGCCTGCTCGCCTGGGGGACCGGTCAGTACGCCGGCTACGTCACCTTCCACCATCGGCGCCCGCTCAACGCCGTGATCGTCATCGGCGTCGCGCTCGTCGTGAACATGTCGCTGACCCTGCGCGACCAGCTCATCTACCTCGTGATCTACAGCCTGGCCTCGCTGTTCCTGCTCATCCGCCTCCACGCCTACGACGAGCGTACGGTCTGGATCCGCCACCGGATCGGCGACGCCGCCAGTCTCGGTGGGCTGTACCTGCGCGGTGGCTCGGTGTTCGTCGCCTCGGCCGTGATCATTGCGCTGTTCCTCACCTCGGCCGCATCGTCGAGCCCGCTGGCGCCGCTGTGGACCGGCGTCGACCAGCGGCTGATCGACGTCGGCCAGGAGTTCCAGCGGATCCTCGGGGCCGGCGGCGGCAGCACGCGCCTGAGCAGCGTGGACTTCGGCGACAGCGCGGTCATCTCGGGCCAGTGGACCACCGACAGCACGCCGGTCCTCGCCATCGAGGTTCCCCCGAAGAGCCCCACCTACTACTGGCGGGCGGTGAGCTACGACCGGTTCAACGGGCGGGCCTGGCTGTGGTCGCAGACGGCGAACGTGGCCGTTCCGGCCGGCGCGGCCGCCCTCGACGGCAACGCCGACGATCCGACCGGGCTGCCCGACCGCCAGGACGTGACGTTCACGGTCCGCGAGCTCAACTTCAACCCGAAGTCGATCTTCGCCCCGGACACGCCCACCTCGGTCGACGTCGACACGCGGCTGACCGCGGTTCCGGGCATCCCCGAGGGCCGGACCGGGACGGTCCCGGACTACTTCGGCGGCCTGTTCTCCGACGGGTCCGGTGAATACAAGGTCACCGCCAGCGTGCCGATCGACTTCACCGTCGACCCGCTCCACGGCCGGACCGGCAACGAGCTCCGCGTCTCCGGGACCGACTACCCGGACAGCATCAAGGCGCGTTACCTCGCCTTCGACCCGACGCTCATCGGACCGTCGACCCGCAAGCTGATGGCGGCGATCCTGGTGGCCCACCCGGAGGCCACCAAGAGCCCCTACGACATGGCCCTGTCGATCACGAACTACCTCAAGTACGAGGGCGGCTTCACCTACAGCTCGGACGTGACGAACATCGACTGCGGCGGCGACCTGCCCGTCGAGTGCTTTGCCCGGACGAAGCAGGGCTACTGCCTCTACTACGCGAGCACCCTCGCGCTGCTGCTGCGGTCGCAGGGGATCCCGGCCCGGCTGGCCGAGGGCTTCCTGCCCGGAGCGCGCAGCGGGAACGTGGAGACGATCCTCAAGAGCGGCTCGCATGCCTGGGTCGAGGTCTACTTCCCGGGCTACGGCTGGCAGATGTTCGACCCCACCGGGGGACCGGCGGCCCGCGACACGAGCCTGCCGGCCGG
Organism: uncultured Chloroflexia bacterium; assembly: GCA_963813705.1. GTDB lineage: Bacteria > Chloroflexota > Limnocylindria > Limnocylindrales > CSP1-4 > Chersky-267. The sequence continues at coordinate 400,968 of CAWFAH010000010.1, read as the reverse complement.
TCCGGTCGTGAGCGCGCCACCGGCCACGCCGCGCGCGTCCCTGGCACCGGACGTGCCGGATCCGCGCCGGAGCATCCGCCCGACCCCGAACGGCGGGGTCGCCGGGACGATCGGCGGGGGCGGCTCGAACAGCGGCCCGTTCATCGTCATCGGCCTGCTGCTCGCGGTCGCGATGGGCGGCCTGGCGTTCATCGCCTGGCAGCGCGGCCCGCGCGCGGCGTCCGAGCCCGACGCGGTCTGGCGGAGCATCGTCGGGATCGCGCGTCGGTTCGGCTTCGCGCCACGGCCGAGCCAGACCGTGTTCGAGTACACCTCGGCGCTCGGCGAGGTCATCCCGAACGCCCGGCCCGACCTGCAGACGGTGGCCCGGGCGAAGGTCGAGGTCGCCTATGGGCGCGGGCAGCTCGGCGACGACCGCTTGCGGGCGCTGCGCGATGCCCAACGCCGGCTGCGCGTCGCCCTGCTGGCGCTGATCTTCCGCCGTCGCGAGCGGCGCGAGCGGCGGCGTCCCGGCTGACCGGAGCCGGCGCGGGAGCCGGCCGGACCCTAGAGCGACCCGGCTCGCTCGCGGCTGGCCGCTTCGTCCTCGCTGCGGACCTCGGCGGCAACCGTGCCCGGCTCGGCCGCCCGGCCCTGGAGCGGACCGAGGTGGTCGGTCAGGTTGTGGGCCCGCAGGACGGCCCGCCCGGCGACAAGCTCGACGACGCTGATCCCGGTCAGCGCCCAGGGGAAGGTCCAGAACCGCTCGAGCGGCAGGTCGAGCAGGGCCAGCAGGGCGACCTTGAAGATGCCGTCGTGGGCCACGAGGAGCGCCCACGGGGTGTCGCTGCCGTGGCCGGCGGGGTAGCCGCCGACGCTCGTCCGGTCGGGCCCCTCGCCCGGCACGGCGGCGGCCAGCCCGGCCACGACGCCCTCGAGCGCGCGGCGGACCCGGCGGTCGGCGGCGGGTAACGACTCACCGCCGGGGGCGTTCGCCTCGGCCGGCCGGACGCGCCAGGCCTCGAGCTCGGCGGGGTAGCGTGCTACGACCTCGTCGCGATGGAGGCCCTCCCAGGCGCCCTGCCCGATCTCGACCAGCCCGGGCTCGGGTCGCAGCCCGGGGACGGTCGCGCCGTGGACCTCGCGGAGCGCGAGCGCGGCGGCCTCCGCGGTGGCCGCGGCGCGCTCGAGCGGGGAGTGCACGATGGCGACCGGCGGCCGGGCCGGAACCGGGATCCGCGGCGGGTCGGCGGGCCGGGCGAGGCGGGCCCCGGCCAGCTCGGCCTGGCGGCGCCCGAGCGGGGACAGCGGCGTCTCGAGCCGGCCCTGGAAGCGCCCCTCGACGATGGCCATGGACTCGCCATGGCGGAGGAGCACGATGCTCGCGGCGAGCCCGGCGGGGTAGACCGGCGACCGCGGCTGGCTCAGCGGTCGGTCCCCAGCCCGATCGTCCACACGTCCATCACCGCCTCGAGCGCGCCGATCGCCTCGGTCACGGCCGGCGGTACGTCCTCGTCGACGGCCAGGATCATCACCGCGTCCGCACGCGGCGCCGAGCGGGCCAGGTGCATCGCGCTGATGTTGACGTCCGCCTCGCCGAGCATGAGCCCGATCCGGCCCATCGTCCCGGGCCGGTCGTGGTGGCGGGTGACGAGCATCGTCGCGGTGGGGACCATGTCGAGCCAGTAGTCGTCGAGCCGGACGAGCCGCGGCTCGCCGGCGGCCACGGTGCCGCCGACCGTCGTCGTCACGCCACCCGATTGGCCGGACAGCGTGAGCAGCGAGGCGAACTGGCCGGCCTCGGGCGTCTTGCGCTCGATCACCGTGATCCCGCGGGCCCGCGCCAGCGCCCCGGCGTTGACGAGGTTGACCCGCTCGGTCGTCGCCGTCTCGAGGAGCCCGCGCAGCACGGCCGCCGTGAGCGGCGCGGCGTCGAACGCGGCCAGCTCGCCGGCGACCTCGAGGGTGAGGGTCTTGACCCCGGTCCGGCAGAACTGGGCGAAGAACCGGCCGAGCATCTCGGCCAGCGGCAGGTACGGGGCGATCGCGCGGGCTGTCTCGGGAGTGAGGAGCGGCGCATTGACGGCGTAGCGCGCCGGACGCCCGGCGAGCACGTCGAGGATCTGGCCGGCGACCTCCTCGGCCACGAGGACCTGGGCCTCGGCGGTCGAGGCCCCGAGGTGCGGAGTCAGGACCGTATTGGGGGCCTCGAGGAGCGGCGAGCCGGTCGGCGGCTCGTTCTCGAAGACGTCGATGCCGGCCCCGCCGAGGTGGCCGGACTGGAGCGATTCCGCCAGTGCGGCCTCGTCGACGATCCCGCCGCGGGCGACGTTGAGGAGGATCGCGCCGGGCTTCATCCGGGCCAGCTCGCGGGCGCCGATGAGACCGCGCGTCGTCCGCCCGAGCGGCACGTGGAGGGTGATCGCATCGGATCGGGCGAGCAGCGCCCGGAGCTCGACAAGCTCGGCCCCGTGGTGGGCCGCCTGCTCCTCGGAGACGAACGGATCGACCGCCAGCACGGTCATCTCCATCGCCCGTGCCCGGGCCGCGATCGCCTGCCCGATCTTGCCGAGGCCGACGATCCCGAGCGTCCGGCCGCGGAGCTCGACGCCGGTGAACTGGCTGCGCTTCCATTCCCCGCGGCGGAGCGAGGCGTCGGCGGCGGCGACGCGCCGGGCGACCGCGTACAGCAGGGCCAGGGTGTGCTCGGCGGCCGCGATCGTGTTGCCGGTCGGGGCGTTGACGACGACGATCCCCGCCCGGGTCGCGGCGTCGAGGTCGACGTTGTCGACGCCGACGCCGGCTCGTCCGATCACGACGAGCCGCTGCCCGGCCGCGATGAGCTCGGCATCGACCTGGAGCTGGCTGCGCACGACGAGCGCGTCGTAGGCGGGCAGGATGGCCGCGTACTCGTCCCGGCTGAGACCCGGCCGCTCGTCGACCTCGTGCTGGGTGCGGAGGAGTGCGAGGCCCTCGCCGGCGACGGGTTCGGCGACGAGGATCCTCACGCGCCGACGGGCGCCGGAGCCCCGATCGCCCCGATGGACTCCAGCGCCGCCCGCTGGGCCGCGCCGACGGCCGCCCCGGGCTCGACCGCGCGACCGTGCTCGAGCGAGACCTCCTCGATCACGCCGATCGCGTCGAGGATCTCGCCGAGGGTGACGGAGCCGAGGTGACCGAGCCGGAAGATGTGCCCGGCCAGCTTGCCCTGCCCGCCGGCCAGCACGACGCCGCGCCGTTTCACGCCGTCGTTGAATGCCTTCCAGTCGAGGCCCTCGGGAAGCCGCGCGGCGGTCACCGTCGGGGACGCGAAGCGCTGGTCGGCGAACAGCTCGAAGTCGAGGGCACGCAGGCCCGCCCGGGCCGCCGCGGCGCAGGCCGCGTGGCGGGCGAAGACCGCCGCCGCCCCCTCGCGCTCCATGAGCTCGAGCCCCTCGTCGATCTGGTAGACGACCGCCAGCGCCGGCGTCCACGGCGTCTGGCCCTTGTTGTGCGAATCGCGGTGGGCGTGGAGGTCGAGATAGAAGCGCGGCATCGTCGCCGTCTCCATGGCCGCCCAGGCGCGGTCGGAGGCCGCGACCATCGCCATCCCCGGGGCGGCCATCCAGGCCTTCTGCGAGCCGGTGATGACGATGTCGACGCCCCAGGCGTCCATCTCGAACGGGACCGCCCCGAGGGCCGACACGCTGTCGACGAGGAGGAGCGCGTTGTCGTCGACCTCGCGGATCGCGGCGGCGAGCGCCGGGATCGGGTTCATGACGCCGGTCGAGGTCTCGTTGTGGGTGAGCAGGACCGCCCGGTAGCCCGGCGCGAGCTCGCCCGCGAGGGCCGCCCGGACCTCGGCCGGGTCGGCGGCCTGGCCCCACTCGACCGACAGGCGGGTCACATCGGCGCCGTAGGTCGTCGCGATCTTCGCAAACCGGTCGCCGAACGAGCCGATGGTGACCGCCAGGACCCGGTCGCCCGGCGACAGGACGTTGACCACCGCCGCCTCGAGGCCGCCCGTCCCGGCGCACGACAGCAGGGCGATGTCGCTCGACGTCCCGAAGTACGGCTTCATCCGGGTCATGATCCGGTCGAGCATCGCCGCGAACTCCGGCCCCCGATGGTTGATCATCTGCCGGCCGCCGGCCGCGCGGACGCTGGGCGGGAGGCCGGTCGGGCCGGGGATCCGGAGGTTCGGCTCGAATCGGTTCACGGGGCGGGCCTCCTGCGTGGCAGCGCTCGGTCGGGCTGGCGTACGACACCGATGGTCGCACGCCGGCCGCCAGTCGCGCCAGCGCCCCCCGTCGGGACGGGCGGGACCCTCGCGGAATCGGCGACGGCCGGCCTCGCGAGGAGGCCGGCCGTCCGCCGTGATCCCGGGGACCGGGTTGTCCGGTCCCGCTCTGTCAGTTGCCGTACAGCCAGTCGGTGAAGCCCATGTTCTTGCCCGGGCGGGCGGGGCTCGCCTTCGGCCACGTCATCCCGTAGAAGTGGTCGAGCAGCCAGGGCTGCCACTGGTCGTCGCCCGACGGGAGCCAGATCGCCCGATCGTACAGGAAGCTGGCGGCCCGAAGGAGCGCGCGATCGTTCCACGCGAAGGCCGGATAGCCGGCCCGGTCGAGGATGACCGCCTCGAGGGTCGCGCCCTGCATCGCCTCCCAGGCGTAGTTCGTGAACGTGGGTGGCCACTGGAAGACGCCGCCCCGACGCATGTCGTCGGGCAGGGCGCCGTCGAGGACGACGCCGCTCTTGCTGCAGCCCTTCGGGTTGACGCCGACGGGAGCGCTCGGATTGCACTGCCACGACGTGTCACCGAAGGAGAACCCGGCGTACGACGATCGATCGCCGAGCCAGCCGTGGAAGACCTGGGCGGTGCGGGCCAGCTGGGCGCTGTCGCCGAGGTAGCGGGCCACGGCGGCGCGAGCGGCGCCGGCATGCATGCCCCAGTTGTTCGGGCGGTTCTCGTCGGTCGAGATGAGGGTCATCCCGCTGAGGTTCTCGGTCAGGAGCTTGCGCAGCCACGGTCGGAACGTGCCGCTGTCGAAGGTCGGGTCGTACGCCCGAAGGTCGATCAGGTCGGCGGCGATGACGTAGCCCGGGAGGTTGCGCCCGAGGGCCAGCGTGCGGCCACCGGCCTCCGAGCCGACGGCTGCCTTCAGGTTGCTCAGGACGCCGGCGCGATACGAGGCGGTCCCGGTCCGGGCGTACACGAGCGCCTTGGCAAGGACGTGGATGTCGTTGTCCTCGTCCTGGTTCTGGATGTCGGGCGTGCCGGCCGCGGCATCGGCCCAGCTCTTGAGGTTGGTCCACGCCTTGCCGGTCATCGGCAGTGCGGCGATCTCGGCGCGGCTGGCCAGGATCCCGACCGACGGCCCGGTCGAGCCGCCGTTGCCGGGGTCGGCCGTCGGCGCCGGCGTCGGCTGGGGCGTGGCGGTCGGAGCCGGCGTGGCGGTCGGGTCCGGGGTCGGGGTCGCGTTGGGATCCGGGGTGCCGGTCGGATCGGGCGTCGCCGTCGGATCGTTCGTCGGCTGCGGGGTCGGGGTCGGATCGGGCGTCGAGCCGACGGTCAGGATCAGGCGCGGCCCGCGCCCGGTCTCCCGGCTGGCGTACAGCGCGCCGTCGCGGCTCGAGCCGACGACCGCGAGCTCGACCTTCTTGCCCGACTTGACGCTGGAGAGGCTGAGCGGGACGGTCAGCCAGTGGCCCGGCTTGCCGGTCGCGCCGATCCTGGCGAGGACGGTCGAGGCAAGCGCAGGCGCGTTGTCCCAGGTCACCTTGCCCTCGCTCCACGATCCGGCGATCTGGTGGACCGAGCCACCGCGCACGCTGGCGTCCCGGACGTACAGCTGGAGCCGGACCGCGGTGACCGGGCCCGACAGCTTGGGCACGTTGAACCGGAGCAGGGTGCGCTGCTGGTCACCGACCCGGATCTTCGTCCGGAGTCGTGGGCCCGCGCCGTAGTTTCGGGTCGGGAAGTGGGACCGGATCTGGGCGTCCGCGCTGGCCACGACGGTGACCGACTGCGTCGACGCCGCGAGCCCGATCCGATTGCTCAGGACGAATGGCAGGACGAGCAGGCCAATGAGCGACAGCCTGGCCAGCCGGATGAGGGCGCCGCCGGACCTGTGGCGGCCGCGAGCGGCGGGGGAGCTGGGGGACGTGGCAGACAGCTGCCCATACGCGGGTTGTGGCATGGGGGCCTCCTCGCGTGGCGGACCGCATCGGGCCCGGATTTCGTGAGGTCCTTACCGTGACCCTTACTGCCCTCGATTGGCGATCACCCACGGGTACCCAAGTTGCGGACGAAAAGGGGCCAGCACTAACTGGACCGGATCGACCTCGACCGCCCCGGACGGGTCGCCGGTTCGCGTCCCCGCGGCCCGGGCACGGTGACCGGATGCACCGGCCGACGTCGCCGGCGAGCACCGATTCCTGTCGCGCGGGGCACCGAATCGGTGCGCGCCGTCCGGGACGCCAGATCGGTGATCGCCGACGCGAGGAAGCCGGGGATCGTTTGGGCCGCGGCGCAAGGATTCCGACCGCCGCCGCGTCCTATCCTCGAAGCAACCGAACGGTCGCTGGCGACGGGGAGGCTCATGGCGTTCCGCGCCGAGATCGCCGACTTCGCGGCCTTCTACGAGGCGACCTATCAGCGCGCCTACCGGACCGCGCTCGCCATCGTCGGCGAGCCCGGGCAGGCGGCCGACGCGACCCAGGACGCCTACCTCGAGGCGTTCCGGTCCCGCGGCGGCTTCCGCGGTGACGCCCCCGCCGAGGTCTGGCTCATGCGGATCGTCGTCAACAGGGCCATCACGATCACGCGACGCCGGCGCGTCCGCTGGCTCGCGCCACTCCCGGCCGAGCTCGGCGGGGGACCCGACGAGCCGGCTCGGCTCGTGGATCGCGTGTCGATCCTCGACGAGCTGGCCGCGCTGGCGCCGGAGCAACGGACGGCGATCGTGCTGCGCTACTACCTCGATTACGACTACGCCGCGATCGCAAGGATCATGGACGCACCGGTGGGCACGGTTGGCTCCTGGCTGAGCCGCGGTCTCGACCGGCTGGGCGTCGCCCTCGATCCCGACCTTGCACCCGAGATGCCCGCCGAGGAGGTGGCCGATGTCTCCTGAGCGACTGACCGAGGAGACCTTGCGCGCCAGCCTCCGCTCCGAGCTCGAGGGTCGGGTCGGGCCTCATCCCGCCTGGCAGGCCTCCCCGGCGGAGGCCCGATCGACCCGGCGGCGCCCCCCGGCGAACCGACTCCTCGTGGCGGCGGCCGTCATCCTGGGAGCAGGCGCCATCGGGCTCGTCGTCGTCGGCGGCGGGATCGAGCGGCAGCGGGCGGTCACGCCGTCCACGGCCCCGTCGATCGGACCGACGAGCTCGAACCCGGTCGCTTCGCCGTCGATGACGCCGTCGCCGACGGCGAGTCTCAGCCAGGTCGTGAACGCCGGGATGACGGGGCAGGGCAGCGGATGGGCGCTCGTCGACCGGCTCTCCGCCGGGGCCGTCACGCGCCGGGATCTTCTCGTCACGAGCGACGGCGGCGCGACCTGGTCGAGCCACGCGTGGCCGTTCCCCTTCGAGGACGGACCGGTCATGTCCAGCCCCGACGTCGGCTGGTACCTCGAGTACGTCACGGCCGCCAATGGCTCGGCGACGGCCGAGCTGCACCGGACCGCCGATGCCGGGACCAGCTGGTCAAGCGTCGCTCTCCCGTCGCATCGCGGAGAGCCACAGCTGCCGTCGTTCGCGCCGGGCGGGACGGGCTACCTCGTGACGAGCACGGGCAGCCACGTCGGCGACCGCGGGCCGGGCGGGTCGCTGCTGGTGACGAACGACCGCGGGACGACGTGGCAACACCGTTCCGACCTGCCGACCGGCACGACCGGCGATCTCGTTGCCCTGAGCGACCGCGACCTCGTCCTGCGCGGCTCGACCGCGGACGTCGTCGGCAAGCCGCTCGAGGACGTCCTGATGACGAGCCATGATGGTGGACGCACCTGGACGAGCGACAAGGTCTTCGACGAGCTGGGTTCGGTGTCCATCCGGGGCATGGGCGAGGACGGCGCGGTGATGCTCGTGCAGGTCGGCGACGGCCCGACCGTGTTCCGCGTCAGCACCGATGGCGCCCGGTCGTGGACGACGACCGGCTCGGCGGCCGGCGTCGTTGGCAGAGCCGCCTTCAGCCCGGTCGATCGACTCGTCTGGTATGCGGACGTCTCGTCTCCGACCGGCCCGCCGATCGGCCTGTCCGAGACCGAAGATGCCGGCCGGACGTGGCATCCGGTCGTCGCGAGTGGCCTGCCCGAAGTGGCTCGGTTCGAGGTCTTGAGCTTCGCCGATGTGGACCACGGCTGGGGGCTCGTCACGGTCGACAGCCCTGGTTCCGGAAGTCGCGCGGGAGGGTTGTTCGCGACCGACGACGGAGGACGAACCTGGCGTCCGCTATCCCTGGGCGCCTGATCTGGACGCTTCCGGACTCAGCGCTCCCCGACGGCTCGCCAGGCGATGAAGCCGACCAGTCCCACGAGCAGCGCGGCGATCACCAGCCACGCGATCACCGGCACGCCCTCCCTCGATGGCGGCGAGGCGGCCGACCCAGGAGCGGTCGACGCCGGTGCGCTCGATGGTTGACCGCCGGCGGGCGCTGCCGCGGTCACCGACACCGGCGTCCCTGCCACGGTGCTGACGGACCCATCCGGCCCGATCAGCCCAACAGAAAGCTCGGCACGACCCGCGTCGGGCAGGGTCACGTGGCCACGGAACGGCGTTCCGGGACCGGAGTCCTGCGTGAGCGGCGCGGCTGCGATCTGCTCGCCGCCGGCCGAGGCGATGACCGACAGTCCCAGCAGCGAGGGCAGTGCGGCGAGGTCCCACTCGCCGCGGGGCAGGACGTCGAGGACCACGAGATAGGGTCGGCCGGCGACGGCGCTGCCGACGAGCGGATGGAACGACGCGGTCACCAGTTGAGCGGCCGTCGCCCCGGGCGGCGGACCGGTGCCGCTCAGCGGGAGGACCGCGTCGCCGGCAGCCGTGTGGATGCCGACGACCAGCGATCCGGGCCCGCCCTTCGGCACGACGAGGCGAATCGCGACATGGCCGGGGAAGTCGGCGCTGACCGTGCCCTCCGAGGCAGGCGCCTTGCCCTTCGCCGGGCGCAGTCGGACGAACACCCCATCCACCGCGGCAAAGTCATTCGTCGTCGGATCCCAGAACGTCACGCCGGCTTCGAGCTTGCCACCCGGCGGGGCGTCCGGCGTGATGAACTGGGCGTCGAGCCAGGCCTGCACCGACGTCGTGGCCGAGGGCGACTGGGTTGGAGCCGATGCCGCGCTCGTGACCGCACCCGAAACGGTGAGCGCGGCGAGGGCGGTGACGATCGTGAGGATCGTGAGCGCCGTGCGGGGAAGGCCCCGAAGCGGCCTGCGCCGGTCGCGCTCCACCGGATGCTCCGTCATGGCGAGGAATACCCGGGACGGACGAGAAGGTTCAGGGCGTGGCGTCAACCGCTCGCGTCTCGCTTCTCGGTCTCGGCGAGCTTGCGCCGGTTGTCCTCGCGCGTCTTGAGGATCGAGCCGCCGGCCTTCATCGCGTCGGCCGTCGGGCCGGGGATCGCCTCGCGCTCGGGCCGGCCGCGGCGCCGATCGGCCTCGCGGGCCTCCGTCCGGGCCGTCATCCGGGCGCCGATCGTCGAATTCGTAGCCCTGGTCGTTCGGGAGGTAGTAGCGGCGCTCGACGAGCGCGTCCGGCAGGTACTGCTGCCCGACGTCGGAGCCCTCGAACTCGGGCGGATAGCGATAGCCGACGCCATAGCCGTACTGCTTGAGGGCGCGGTGGCCGGCGTTCCGGAGGTGCATCGGGACGGGCAGCGCCCCCGACGACTCGAGATCGGCCACGGCCGCCCAGTAGGCCGCACCCGACCGGTTCGACTTCGGCGCGGTGGCCAGGTACGTCGTCGCCTGGGCGAGGGCGTACTGCGCCTCGGGCAGGCCGACGTGATCGAGCGCGGCGGCGGCGGCGACCGCGACCTGGAGCGCTCGCGGGTCGGCGTTGCCGACGTCCTCCGACGCCGAGATGATCAGCCGCCGGGCGATGAACCGGGGGTCCTCGCCGGCCGCGATCATCGTCGCCAGCCAGTAGAGGGCCCCGTCGGGGTCGTTGCCGCGGAGGCTCTTGATGAACGCCGAGGCCGTGTCGTAGTGGCCGTCTCCGGCCCGGTCGTAGGCGAGCACCTTCTGCTGGGCCGCCGCCTCGATGTCGGCGAGCCGCGGCGCCACCCGGCCGTCCGCGTCGCGGATGCCCTCGGCCTCGGCGAGCGCGACCCCGCCCTCGAGGACGTTGAGCGCCTGTCGCGCGTCGCCGCCGGCCAGTCCGACGAGATGGCTGAACGACTCGTCGTCGACGGCGACGCCGCCGCCGGGTCCGAGCTCCCCGGCCAGGCCGCGCTCGGGGTCGGCGATCGCGCGCCGGACGACGGTCGCCACGTCGTCGTCGGTCAGTGGCTCGAGGCGCCACACGCGAAGGCGCGACAGCAGCGCCCCGTTGACCTCGAAATAGGGGTTCTCGGTCGTCGCCCCGATGAGGGTCACCGTGCCGTCCTCGACGTGCGGCAGGAGCCCGTCCTGCTGGGCCTTGTTGAAGCGGTGGATCTCGTCGATGAACAGGATCGTCCGGCCGCCGTTGAGCGTCAGCTGCTCGCGGGCGGCGGCCACTGCGGCCCGGATGTCGGCGACGCCGCTCATCACCGCGGACAGGGTGACGAACCGGGCGTCGATCGCATCGGCGAGGAGCCGGGCGAGGCTCGTCTTGCCGGTGCCCGGCGGGCCCCACAGCAGGATCGACCCGAGGTAGCCCCGCTCGATCGAGCGGCGCAGCGGCCCGCGCTCGCCGACGAGGTGATCCTGGCCGACGAACTCCGAGAGGTCCCGCGGGCGCATCCGGGCGGCCAGTGGCTGCCGGCCCGGCGGTGGCTGGAACAGGGCGACCTGGTCGGTCGGCGGCTTGCGGCTCGGCACCGAGCCAGTCTAGGTCAGGCGACGCTCGACGTCGGCGTCCACGGCCGGCGAATGAGCCGGCCGTCACCCGGCAGCGGCGGGTCGTCGGCGGTCTCGATCCCGGTGACGAACTCGGCGACGAGGCGCGGATCGAGCTGGCTCCCGGCGGCTGCCCGGAGCCGGCCGAGGGCGTCGGCCACCGACATGGCCTTGCGGTAGGGCCGGGTCGTGGTCATCGCGCTGAAGGCATCGGCCACGGACACGATCCGGGCGATGAGCGGGATGTCCTCGCCGGCCAGCCCGTCGAGGTAGCCGCCGCCGTCCCAGCGCTCGTGGTGGTGGCGGACCCCGGCCCGGATCGCCTCGACGTTCGGCAGGTCACGGACGATCGCGTCGCCGAGCCAGACGTGCTGCTTGACGATCGCGTACTCGTCGGTCGTCAGCGGACCCGGCTTGCGCAGGACCGCGTCGGGGATCCCGATCTTGCCGACGTCGTGGAGGAGCCCGGCCAGCTCGATCGATCGCCGCTCGTCCGGTCCGAGCCCGAGCCGGTCGGCCAGGAAGACGGCGTAGCGGGCGACGTCCTCGGAGTGCTGCTTCGTGTAGTGGTCCTTCGTGTCGACGGCGGCCACGAGACCGGTCAGGACGTCGAAGCTCGAGCGCTGGGCCGTCGCCAGGTCGTCCGAGGTCATGTCCGCGACCCGGACGACGTTGCCGCCACTGACCTTGGCCTCGGTCAGGGCGCGCGCCGCCACCGCCAGCAGCTCGGTCGCGGCCTGGCCGTTGACCGGCGCGTAGCTGATCCCGCCGCTCACCGTGACCGGCAGCCGCTCAGAGGCGCCGAACTGGAGGGTGAGCTCGCCGACCCGGGCGCGAAGGCGGTCGATGGCCGGCTCGAGGTCGTGGACGCAGGCCGGCGGGGCGATGAGGATGAACTCGTCGGGGCCGTAGCGGCCGATGATCGTGGCCTGCGACACCTCGGCCCGCAGGACCCGGGTGACCTCGACGAGGGCCCGGTCGCCGGCATCGTGGCCGTACGTCGCGTTGAGCAGCCGGAAGTTGTCGACGTCGAGGAGGGCCACCCCGACCGGGGCACCCGCTTCACCGGCCGTCTCGAGGAGCCCGGCCAGCCCGGCGACGGCCGTGCCGTGGTTGAGCGAACCGGTCAGCGCGTCGCGCCGGCTCGCCTCGAGGAGCGCCGTCGTCTGGCGCGCGAGGCGGCTCTGGGCGGCGCGGAAGATCAGGAACAGGAGGATCGCCAGCACCCCCGCGGCCGCGAGGCTGACGAACAGGACATCGCGCCCGGTGGCATCGACCGCGGCCAGGATCGGGGCGGCGTTGCGGTAGATCTCGAAGACGGCCGGGACCGAGCCGTCGATCCGGATCGGGATGTACTCCTCGAGGACCTTGGTTCCGGACGGGAGGTCGGACGTGGCGGCCTCGCCCCGGTCGGCGGGCTCGATCGTGGACGAGACCGTGTTGCCCTCGATCGCGTCGGTGATGTCCTCGTCGAGCCCGAGGTTCTGCCCGCGCAGCTCCGGCCGCTCGCTGTAGAGCACGGTGCCGTCGGGCGCCCACACCTTGATGTGGACGATGCCGCTCGTCCGGTCGATCAGGCCGGCGATCTTCGTCTCGATCGCCGACACCCGCGACGGGTCGACGCCGGCGGGGCGGAGCTCGCTCGGCTCGATGACCGTGGTCGTGAACGCGCCGACGAGGCTCCGGTCGGCCTCGACCGACGAGGCGACCGCGGCGTCGGTCAGGCGACCGGAGACGACCGTCACGAGCGCAACGACGGTCAGCGCCACCAGCGTCAGGCTGGCGGCGTAGACGAGCAGCAGGAGGGTCGATCGGCGGCGAACTCGGTCCGTGATCGTGGTGGCCAACGCGGGACGCTCTCCGGGACGGTCGTGGATCCGGAGCGTGACCGTAGAAGGACGGGTCCCGCCTGTCGATAGGCCGATCGGGGGATGCCGGGGCCAGCTGCCGGCTGGCCGGCGCTCCGGCTTTCCGGTCAGAGGTGGATGACGCCCAGGACCTCGATCAGCAGGAACAGCGCGATCAGGACGGCGAAGAGCGACCCACCGACGATGGCGATCCGGCGGACGTCGTGCGCGACGTACGCGTACTCCTGCGCGGCGGACGTCTCGAAGACAGCCGACGTCCCGCGTGCCCGCGCGGCGGCCGCCCGGCCGGGTCGTGGCTCGAGACCGGCAGCCGATCCTTCGTCGGCGAGCGTCTCGACCGGCAGGTTCGTGGCCGCCGCGACGTCGCCGGCGGGTCGTGCTGCCGGACGGCCCGTACGCGGGGTGGCGCGACGCTGGCCGGGCCGGCCGTGGGCGCCTCTGGCTCGCTTGGCCATGAGCTGGATGGTTCCTCCGCGCGTCGGCCGGACGTTCGGCCGGGCCGGCGGGAAGGATAGCATCGCCCCGCCGATTCCCGGTCGTCGCGCACGAACCACCTGCTAGACTCGACCCCCCAACGGAGGCCGATCGCCGCGTGACCGCGTTCATCCAGGACAACCTCGGGCCGGTCGTGGTCGTGCTCGTCGCGGCACTCGTCGTCGCGCTCGCCGTCGCCGGGCTGGCCTGGCGGCGGACGACCGAGCTGGAGCGCCGGCTGGGGGCGCTGACCCGGGGCGACGACGGCCGCAGCCTCCAGGCGCTCCTCGAGGGACACATCGGCCGGGTCGACGAGGTCGCCGTCGCGGTCGACCGGCTCGCCGGCCGGACCCGCGCGCTCGAGGTCAGCGGACGGAAGGCCTTCCAGCGAATCGGCCTCGTCCGGTTCAACCCGTTCGAGGACACCGGCAGCAACCAGAGCTTCGCCCTCGCGCTCCTCGACGCGGACGACGACGGGGTGGTGATCAGCAGCCTCCACGCGCGCGGCGGGACGCGGATCTACGCCAAGGCGGTCGCCGCCGGGCGGCCCGAGGCGACGCTGTCCGAGGAGGAGTCGCAGGCCCTGGCCCTCGCCCGCGAGGCGACCGCGGGCCGGGTTGCACTGGCCGGCCGGGCGGCGGCCGGAGTCGGCGGGCGCTGACCGGGGGTTCGTGACGGGCGAGCTGTCACGCCGACCCGTCATCCTCGTCCCATGCCCCCGCGAACGCTCGTCCGACGCCCCACCCGGTCCCGAACCTCGATGACCCGCTCGGTGCGTCGCGCCCGGTCGCGCTCGCTGGAGCAGATCCCGGTCTGGCCGGACGGGCTGCTCGCCGGCTCGCGCGACGGCACGCCAGGCGAGCCATCTGGGCTCGACGATCTCCTGGCCGGCCTCAACCCGGACCAGCTCCGCGCAGTGACCCACGGGGAGGGCCCGTTGCTCGTGGTCGCGGGGGCCGGCACGGGCAAGACGCAGGTCGTCACCCGGCGGATCGCCTGGCTCATCGCGACCCGCCGGGCCCGGCCCTCCGAGATCCTGGCGCTGACGTTCACCGACAAGGCGGCCACCGAGATGCAGGTCCGGGTCGACCAGCTCGTGCCGTACGGCTACACCGACACCCCGATCTCGACCTTCCACGCCTTCGGTGACCGGCTCATCCGCGAGTTCGCCCTCGAGCTCGGACTCCCGCCCGACGTCCGGGTCCTGTCGCGGGCCGAGGTCGTCGTCTTCCTGCGCGAGCGGATGTTCGGGCTCGACCTCGAGCACTATCGCCCGCTCGGCGATCCGACCCGCTTCCTCGGGGCGCTGGCCGCCCATTTCAGCCGGCTCAAGGACGAGGGCATCGACCCCGCGGCCTACCTCGCCGAGGCCGAGCGCGAGGTCGCCGAGGCGGCGCTGTCGACCGAGCTCGCCGGGGACGCCGACGACCGGGAGGCGGCCGTCGAGGCGGCGGTGGCCACCGCCGAGTCGGCGGCGCGCCAGCTCGAGCTGGCGCGCGCCTACGGGCGCTACCAGGCGCTGCTCGCGGAGGCGGGGTTCATCGACTTCGGCGACCAGGTGAGCCTCGCCGTCCGGCTGCTGCGCGAGGTGCCCGCGGCGCGGGCGGAGGTCCGGCGGCGGTATCGCTACGTGCTCGTCGACGAGTTCCAGGACACGAACCGGGCGCAGGCGGAGCTCGTGGACCTGGTCGCGGCCGGCACCCGGAACGTGACCGTCGTCGGCGACGACGACCAGTCGATCTACCGGTTCCGGGGCGCCGCGATGAGCAACCTGCTCGCGTTCCGGGACCAGCCGCGCCGGCCGCGCCTCATCGTCCTGCGCCGGAACTACCGGTCGCGCCGGGGGATCCTCGCGGCGAGCCACCGGCTGATCCGGTTCAACGACCCCGACCGGCTCGAGGTGCGAGCCGGGATCGACAAGCGCCTGCGCGCCCAGCGGCCGGAGCCGCCGGCCGGCCGGCGGGTGCCCGCGGTCCGGCACGAGGCCTTTGCGACCGGATCCGAGGAGGCCGACTGGGTCGCCGCCGAGATCGCCGCCCGCGTCACTCGGGGAGCGGCGCCGGGCGACCACGCGGTGCTCGTCCGGTCCAATGCCGAGGCCGATGCGATCCTGCGCAGCCTCAACGTCGCGGGGCTCCGCTGGCGCTTCTCCGGGACGTCGGGGCTGTATGCCCGACCGGAGGTCCGGCTGCTCATCGCCTTCCTCCGGGCG
This sequence comes from uncultured Chloroflexia bacterium, assembly GCA_963813705.1. Classification (GTDB taxonomy): domain Bacteria; phylum Chloroflexota; class Limnocylindria; order Limnocylindrales; family CSP1-4; genus Chersky-267. The sequence continues at coordinate 385,414 of CAWFAH010000010.1, read as the reverse complement.
ATCGTCGATCCACGATCGAACGTGGACCTGTACGCGCTCGCGGCGTCGGACGCGTACGGACTCGGCGGGGAGGACCTGACGGCGATCGCGGCCGCGGCCAGGCGGCGCAATCGGTCGCTGTGGGAGGTCGTCGAGGAGGCCGATCGCCAGCCCGGCGTCCTCCGCCTCGCGCCGCCGACGCGGAGCGCGGTCAAGCGCCTGGTCGCCGACGTGCGCCGCTACGGCGAGCTCGCCCACGCCCGGCCGGCCGGCGAGGTCCTCTACGCGTTCCTCAAGGGCTCGGGCCTCCTCGCCCGGCTCGCCCGGGACCCGCTGGCCGGGGGGGACGAGGCGCTCGAGAACATCGCCCGGTTCTTCGACGTGATCCGCTCGCAGTCCGCGCTCCTGGCCGACGATCGCGCGACGTTCGTGGTCGCCCATCTCCGGACGCTCGTGGAGGCGGGTGACGATCCGGCCGGCGCCGATCTCGAGACGAGGCCGGACGAGGTCTCGGTCCTGACGGTCCACAAGGCCAAGGGCCTCGAGTTCCCGACCGTGTTCATGGTCGGGCTGGTGGACGGCCGGTTCCCGGCGGCGGGTCGGCGCGACCCGCTGGCGATCCCGACGGCCCTCCTCGGTGGACCGCTCCCGGAGGGTGACGTCCACCTCCGCGAGGAGCGGCGACTCTTCTTCGTCGGGATGACCCGGGCGCGCGACGAGCTCGTCCTGACCCACGCGGCCGACTACGGTGGCCGGCGCGCCCGGCGGGTGTCGCCGTTCGTCCTCGAGGCGCTCGACATTCCGGCCGCCGCCGTCGACGGACCCGTGCGCGGCCGCGACCCCGTCGAGCGGCTGGCAGCATTCGCCGCTCCCGCCGCGCCCCAGCCGGTTCGTCGGATCGCCGGCGAGCCGCTGTCGCTCAGCTTCTACCAGGTCGACGACTACCTGACCTGCCCGCTCCGCTACAAGTACGGCCACGTCGTGCGGATCCCGGTCGCGCCGCACCACTCGATCGTCTACGGCGCGGCGCTCCACCGGGCGGTCCAGGAGTTCCACCGCCGGCAGGGCCGTGGCGAGCTGATGACCCAGCCGGAGCTCGAAGCCGCATTCGAGACCGCCTGGACCTCCGAGGGCTTCCTGTCGCGCGAGCACGAGGAAGCCCGGCTGGCCGCCGGTCGCGCCGCGCTCGCCCGCTTCCGCGCGGACCAGCTCCGGCCGGGTGCCGTGGTCCCCGCCTACGTCGAGCGGGACTTCTCGTTCACCCTCGACGGCGATCGCATCCGCGGGCGCTGGGACCGGGTGGACATCGAGCCGCTCGGCGACGATCCGGACGGTGGGGCGGCGAAGCGGGCCGCACGGGCGGCCGGGGAGGGGGTCGCGCCGGGGCCGCCCGACGCCCCGCGCTCGGGGGCCGACGTGATCGAGCCGACGCTGCCGCTCCTGCCCCGCGAGCGGGTCACGATCACCGACTACAAGTCGAGCGACGTCCGCGACCCGGCCAAGGCACGCCAGCGGGCGCGCGACTCGCTCCAGCTGACGATCTACGCCATGGGCTTCGAGGCGCTCACCGGCCGGCTGCCCGACGCCGTCCAGCTCCACTTCCTCGAGACCGGTGTCATCGGGCGGGCGACGGTCGACGATCGACGCCTGGCGCGTGGGCGCGAGCGGATCGCGCTGGCGGCGGCCGGCATCCGGGCCGCCGCGTTCGAGCCCACGCCCGACGTGATGAGCTGCACCTACTGTCCGTACCGCGACCTGTGCCCCGCGAGCCTGGCGCGCTGACGATGGACGCCGGCGGTCGTCCGGGCCGGGGCCTCGCGGCGGTCGAGGCGGTCAGCTTCGACTTCGGCAACACGCTCGTCCCGATCCGCCGCGAGGACCTGCGCCAGGTCGTCGTCCAGATGACGGCCGAGGTCGCCCGTCGCTGCGGCCCGTTCGACGAGGCGGCGTTCGGGGCCGCCTGGGCGGTCGAGCGCGAGCGCCAGTTCGCCGAGGACGTGCCGCGGATGCGCGAGGTCGATCTCGCCCAGCGCGTGCGCCGCGTGCTCGCCCAGCTGCGCGGGATGGCTCCACCGGACCCGCTCGCGCCGTGGGACGACGACGCGGCCGCCGCCCTCAGCACGCCGGACGAGATCGAGCTGGCGATCGAGGCCTACGCGACGGCGTTCGTGGACCGGATCGCGGTGCCGCCGGAGGTCGGGCCGCTGCTTGCGCGGATGGCCGCCCGGCGCCGCCTGGCGATCTGCTCGAACTGGCCGCTCGCGATCTCCATCGACCGATTCGTCGAGACCGCCGGCTGGGCGCCGAGCCTGCGCGCCGTGGTCGTGTCGCAGCGCGTCGGCGCGATCAAGCCGGATCGCCGGATCTTCGCCGCCGCCGAGGCCGCCCTGGCCACGCCGCCGGGATCCATCCTCCACGTCGGCGACGACTGGGCGGCCGACGTCGTCGGGGCGAAGCGAGCCGGCTGGCGGGCCGCCTACCTGACCGACCGGCCGGCCGACTCGCCCCTGCCGGGCAGCGAGCCCGACGCCGCCGTCGAGACGGACCTGCGGATCGCCCGGCTCGCCGATCTGGAGGCCGCGCTCGAGGGCTGAGCCGGCCGCCGCCGAGCGAGGACCCGCCGACGGACACGACCCCGAGGGCGGCGGATAGACTTCCAGCGCCATGGACCCCCGTGACCGGACGACGAACCTCGCGCTGTTCGGGATCGCCGCCCTGACCTGGCTTCTCGTCGGCCTGGTCGTAACGACCCGCGACCCGCGGACGGACCCCACGGCCGGGCTCGTCGGGGCCGGGCTGATGGGGATCGCGGTCGGGCTCACCTGCATGCCGCTGTTCTGGCTGCTCGCCTTCGGGCGGCACGGCCGGATCGCCTACCGCGGCGACTGGCTGCGAGCCGTCCGCCGGGGCGCCTGGGTGGCCGTCGTCGTGGCCGTCTTCGTCGTCCTCCGCCTCCAGGGGGCGTTCAGCCTGCCGATCGCCCTGTTCGTCATCGTCATCGTCTCCGTCGCCGAGGCGACGCTGTCTGCCGAGCGCTGACTCGGCCATCGAGAGGAGCCCACGTGACCGTCGAGCGCTTCGACTTCCGTACGACCACCCCGGCCGAGCCGTTCGTCGACGCGAAGCGGCGCATCGCCGCCGCGGTCGACGCGAACCGGGCCGAGATCATCGACCTGTCGCAACGGATCCACGCGCACCCGGAGCCGGCGTTCGAGGAGCGCCAGGCGTCGGCCTGGGTCGCCGAGGTGATCGGCCGGCACGGCTATGCCGTCGAGCACCCGGTCGGCAGCCTGGCGACCGCCGTCCGCGGCGTCCTCGCCGGCGGCCGGGGAGGGGAGCGGCCGCGGATCGGCATCCTGTCGGAGTACGACGCCCTGCCCGGGCTCGGCCACGGCTGCGGCCACAACTCGATGGCCGCCTCGGGGGTCGGGGCCGCGATCGCGCTCGCCGCGCTGGCTCCCGAGCTGCCCGGCCAGATCGTCTTCCTCGGCACGCCGGCCGAGGAGCGTGGCTCGGGCAAGGGGGTCATGATCCGCGACGGCCTCTTCGCGGGGCTCGATGCGGCGCTCCTCTACCACCCGTCGGACGTGACCGGCGTCGAGTGCAACCTGCTCGCCAGCGAGGACATCTACGTCACCTTCGAGGGCCGCCAGGCGCACGCCGCCTCCGAGCCGTGGATGGGTCGCAACGCGCTCGATGCGCTGGTCCTGCTGTTCAACTCGGTCGGGCTGTGGCGCCAGCAGCTTCGTCCCGACGCCCGGGTCCACGGGATCATCCAGGAGGGCGGGACCGCGGCCAACATCATCCCGAGCCGGACGAAGGCCTGGTTCATGGTCCGCTCGCCACGAGAGGCCGAGTACCTCGAGATGCGTGACCGCTTCGCCGAGATGTGCGCCGCGGCGGCGGCCGCGACCGGCTGCACCGTCGAGGTGGTGTTCGACGGCGGCTCCTCGACGATGAAGCACAACCGGACGCTCGATGCCCGGTTCAGCGCGAACATGGCGGCCTATGGGGTCGCCGACTCGCCGCCGGTCGACAACCTCGGCAGCAGCGACATGGGCAACGTCAGCCAGGTGATCCCGACGATCCATCCGTCGATCGCGATCTGCGAGGCGGGCGTGCCGGGGCATTCGATCGCGTTCCGCGACGCGGCCGCCACCCCGCGCGCGGACGAGGTCACCCTGCTCGCGGCGACGCTCGTGGCACAGACGGCCTACGAGCTGTTCGCCGACCCGGCCCTCGTCGAGGCGGCCTGGGCGGAGTTCCGCATGGAGCGCTGACGGCGCCGACGTCGAGCGCGGCGGTGGCCCGGCACGGTCGCCCCGCCCGTCCGATGGGCTTGCGGTCGGGACGGTGGGGCGTATCATCGCCGCCGGCGCGCCCCGCTGGACGCTGGATGCGAACCGGCGACGCCCCCAGAGACGGATCGATCCCGACCGGCTGCCGGTTCCGCCGCGCCCGCCGGCCCCGTCTCGCGGAGGACCTTCCCGATGGCCGAGCGCCAGGACCCCGACCGTCCACCCGGCTTTGCCGTCCTGAACGGCTGGGACCGCGACTACGAGGTCTTCACCGACTTCGACCTGCCGACCTACGTCGGGCCGACCACCTTCATGAAGCTGCCCTGGATCACGGATCCGGCCGAGCTCGTTCGCCGGCGGACCGACGTCGCCATCGTGGGCGCCCCGTTCGACGACGCCGTCAGCCACCGGCCGGGCGCCCGGTTCGGCCCGCGCGCGATCCGCGAGGCGCAGTACACGTCGGGCTCGATCCACTCGCTCCAGCTCGGCACCGAGCCGTTCGAGGTCCTCGACGTCGTCGACGCCGGGGACGCGAACATCGTGCCCGCCTGGATCGAGCGGGCACATGCCCTGATCTATCGCAAGGTCCGCGAGGTGGCCGCAACGGGCGCGATCCCGATCGTCCTCGGCGGCGATCACTCGATCACCTGGCCGTCGGCGACTGCCGTCGCCGAAGTTCGCGCGCCCGGCTCGATCGGGATCGTCCATTTCGACGCCCACGCCGATACGGCCAACGAGGACTGGGGCGTGCTGGCCGGCCACGGGACGCCGATGCGCCGGCTCATCGAATCGGGCGCGGTCAGCGGCCGCAACTTCGTCCAGGTCGGGCTGCGCGGCTACTGGCCGCCGGTTGAAGTGTTCGAGTGGATGAAGGCCCACGGCCTGCGCTACCACTTCATGACCGAGATCGAGGAGCGCGGCGCGGAGGCGGTGATCGCCGACGCGATCACCGAGGCCCTCGATGGGCCGGAGTCGATCTACCTCAGCCTCGACATCGACGTGATCGACCCCGGGCTCGCCCCGGGCACCGGGACGCCGGAGCCCGGTGGCATGCTCACCCGCGAGGTGCTCCGCGCGATCCGCCAGATCGTCGGCGCCGTCGAGCTGTGCGGGATGGACATCGTCGAGGTGTCCCCGCCGTACGACCATGCCGAGACGACCGCGATGGCCGCCAACCGGGCCGCGCTCGAGGCGATCAGCGCCCTCGCCGTCAAGAAGCAGGCCGGTGCGACGGTGCGCTTCGAGCGCTGACCGTCCGGGCTGCTAGGCTCGCCGCGATGCCATCGCCCCTCGATCCGGCCACGGCCCTCGCCCGGTTGTACGACGTCGACCTGCTCGACGAGCCGGGCGACCTCGCGCTCTACCTCGCGCTCGCCGCCCGCACGGGCAGCCCGATCCTCGAGCTCGGCGTCGGCACGGGCCGGCTGGCCGTTCCGCTCGCCGAGGCCGGCTGGGCCGTGACCGGTGTCGACCGCGATCCGGCCATGCTGGCCCGCGCGGCGCGGCGGGCTGCGGCATCGCCGAACGCGGCCGGCCGGCTCGAGCTCATCGAGGCCGACCTCCGCCACCTCCACCTGGGACCGCGGTTCCGGCTCGCGTTCATTGCCCTCAACACGCTGTTCCTGCTCGGGGACCGGGCGGGGCAGGCGGCCGCGGTGGCCGTCCTCGCGGAGCACCTCGAGCCGGGCGGGATCGCGGTCGTCGACGTCTGGCTGCCCGACGCCGACGACCTCGCGCGCTACGACGGCCGGCTGATCCTCGAGTACGCCCGGGACGATCCGGACGAGGGCCGGCTCGTCGTGAAGACCGGGTCGGCGCTCCATGACGCGGCGACGGGCACGGTTCGCCTGACGACGATCTTCGACGAGGCCGAGCCCGGCGGGCCGCCGAACCGCTGGGTCCGGACCGATGCCATCCGCCTCGTCTCGCCCGACGAGCTGCGCGACTTCGCCACCCGGGCCGGCCTGACCGTCGAGCTGGTCGCCGGAGGCTACGACCTCGAGCCGATCGGCCCGGGGGCGACCCGGGCGATCCTCATCGCCACCCGGTCGTGAGCGCGGGGCGGTTCGACCCGCGGGCGCTCGACGGCCCGGTCATGGTCGTCGTCAACCCCGGGGCGTCACGGCTGCGCGATCCGCGGCGCCGGTCGCGGATCGTGGCCGGCGTCGACGCCTGGGCCCAGGACGCGACGGGACGGGTGCCGATCACCGTCCACGTCGAGGATGCGGCGTCGATCGGTGACGCCGGCAGCAGAGCGATCCGCGAGGCCGCCGGGCTGGTGGTCGCCGTCGGCGGGGACGGCACCGTCGCCGGCCTGACGGTGGCGCTCGCGGGAAGCGGCATCACCCTGGCGATCGTGCCCGCCGGAACGGGCAACGTGCTGGCGACCGCGCTCGGGGTGCCGGACGATCCCGCCCGCTCGGTGCGGGCGCTCGGGGCGGCGGCCGCGCGAACGATCGATCTCGGGGCGGCGACGCTCCCGGGATCGGGTGGCGAGCCGTCCCTCGAGACCCTGTTCGCGGTCGCCGCCGGAGTCGGCTGGGACGCGCGGGTGATGGCCGCGACCGCGGGCCCGCACAAGCATCGGCTGGGGCGCCTGGCGTACTGGGTCGCCGCCCTGGGGCTGCTCGGCGAGATGACGCCGCTGCCGTACCGGATCGAGGTCGACGGCGAGCGGCTCGAGCTCGAGGCGACGGTCGCGCTCGTTGCCAACGCCGGCGAGCTCGTCCCGGGCCTCGTCCGCCCGCGGCTGCCGATCGTGCCCGACGACGGGCTGCTCGACCTCCTCGTGCTGCGCGTCCGCAACCTCGCCGGCGGGGTCCGCGGCGCGCTCGAGCTGCTCGGCCGGACGGAGCTGGGCGGGAGCCCCTCGGGGGCGGCCTACCGGACCCGCGGCCGGCGGATCCGGATCGTCGCCGAGCCCCCGCAGCCGCGCCAGGTCGACGGCGACGGCTATGGCGCCGGAGCCATCGAGGCGACCGTCCGCCCCGGCGCCCTGGCCGTCCTCGTTCCGCTGGTCGACCCATGACCTCCGGGTATGGGCCGATCGGCGGCGCCGGCTTGGTATAGTCCGCCCGATGGCCGCCACCGATCAGGTCCGCCTGCTCGTCGTCGAGGATGTCCCGCAGGTCGGGCAGTACATCCGCAGCTTGCTCAACTCGCAGCAGCAGATCAAGCTCCTCGACGTCATGTCGGACGGGTCGAAGGTCGCCGGCCAGATCGCCCAGCTCCGCCCCGACGTGGTCATCGTCGACGCGCTGCTCCAGGGCCGGGTCAAGGGCCCGACGCTGATCAGCCAGCTCCACAGCGGCCGCGCCGGCGTGCCGGTGATCGTGCTGACGGTCCCGCAGAAGCCGATCCAGCCGGATCCGGAGGTCGGCATCCACGCGGTCCTGTCGATGCCCTTCTCGGGCTACGACCTGATCAGCCGGATCCACGCGGTCCAGGCGACGTTCCAGGAGACCCAGGCCACCGGCAGCTCGCGCCTCGTCACCGTCTTCGCGCCGAAGGGCGGCGTCGGGACGACGACGATCGCGCTCAACCTCGCCGTGGCGTTCAGCCAGGCCGGCCGGCGAACGGCGCTCATCGACGGGAGCCTCCAGTTCGGCGACCTGCGCGCCCTCCTGCGCGTCCCGATGAGCGCGCCGTCGATCGTCGACCTGCCGACCGACCGGATCGTCGAGGCCGACCTGTCCGACGTCCTGTGGCGCGATCCGTCGGGGATCGACATCCTGCTCGCCCCGCCGCGCGTGGAGCAGCACGAGATGATCAGCGTCCGCGACCTCGACAAGATCCTGTCGCTCATGCGCCGGGTGTACGACGTGATCGTGATCGACACGATGGTCGGGCTCGACGAGCGGACCCTGGCCCTCCTCGACGCCTCCGACACGGTCATCGAGATCGTGACCTTCGATTCGACGACGATCCACAACACGCTCGTCATGGCCGACACGTTCCGCACCCTCGGCTACGAGCCGACCAAGGTCCGCTACCTCGTCAACCGGGCCGACTCGTCCGGGGGCATCGACGAGCAGGACCTGGCCGCCGCGATCGGTCGGGTACCCGAGCACCGCGTCGTGTCGGACGGGCGGCTCGTCGTCCAGTCGAACAACGAGGGCGTCCCGTTCGTGCTCGCCGACCCGTCGGCCAGGATCAGCCTGGACGTGGCCGAGGTGGTCAGCCAGCTCCTGGCGCTCGACCGGCCCGCGGTCGGAGCGCGTCGCTGACGTGACCGACCGGCGACCCATCGGCGTCTTCGACTCGGGGGTCGGCGGGCTGACGGTCCTTCGCGAGATCGTGCGCCGGCTGCCGCGCGAGTCGACGGTCTACCTCGGCGACAACCTGCGCGCGCCGTACGGGACGCGGTCCGACGACGAGGTCCTCCGGTTCACCGGCCAGGCCCTCGACCGGCTCGTCGAGCGCGACGTCAAGGCGATCGTCATCGCCTGCAACACCTCCACCGCCGTCGCCCTCGCCGACGTCCGGAGGCGCTATCCGCTGCCGATCCTCGGGGTGATCCGGCCCGGTGCGGCCGCCGCGGCGCTGGCCACCCGCGTTCGCCGGGTCGGGGTCATCGCGACCCCGGCGACCGTCCGCTCGCACGCCTACTTCCAGGCGATCAAGGAGGCCAACCCGGCGGTCGAGGTCTACGAGCACGCGACGCCGGCATTCGTGCCGATGGTCGAGGCCGGCGAGCTGGCCGGTCCGGCCGTCGAGTCGGCCGTCGCCGAGTCCCTGGCCCCGCTGCTCGGGCAGCGCGATGCCCGGGGCGAGTTCATCTTCCCGTTGCCGCCGTCGGCCCGGATCGACACGCTCCTCCTCGGCTGCACGCACTATCCGCTCCTCCGGCCGGTCATCGAGCGCGTCGCCGGGGCTGGGGTGGCCGTGGTCGACTCGGCGACCGCCACGGCGGCGGCCCTCGTCGAGATGCTCGAGACGAACGGGCTCGAGACCGACGACCGCGATCCGGCGGGTCACCCGACGGAGGCCGTCCACCGCCAGCTCACGACCGGCGATGCGGCCGGCTTCCATGCCCTCGCCGAGCGGCTCTTCGGTCCCGGGTTCGCCGACGTCGAGACGGTCGCGATCCGCGAGGCCGTGGCATGACCGAGCGACGCCCGCCGGGCCGCGGCTTCCGCGACGACCGGGTGTGGCAGGCCGGCTTCCTCGTGGGCTCGGCGCTCGGTGTCGCCGCGACCGTGGTGGGGCGGCGGATGGAGCAGTCGGCGCGGCGCGGGCTCGTCGACTGGCCGGCCGCCGAGCGCGTGGCGATCGGCCGCCTGCGGAACGCGCCCGGGTCGCTGTCCCCGGATGCGCTGGCGGCGACCGAGCCGGCGTACGCCGCGACGATGGCCCGGATCGTGCCCCGCCTGAGCGAGGCGCTCGGGACGGAGCTCCCGGGGGTCGTGTCGCGCTCCGGGGTCGTCGACCGGGCCGGCTGGGTCCGGGCGAACTCGGTCAGCTTCGCCGCGCTCATCGGCCGGCTCGAGGGCACGCTGCTCGACCAGATCCTGCCGCCCGGCGGCGGCATCGGGCAGGCCTCGGTCGCCCTCGCCAACCGCTGGATCACCACGCGCCAGATCGGCTTCATGCTCGGGTTCATGGGCAGCCGCGTCCTCGGCCAGTACGACCTGGCCCTGCTCAGCGCGGAGACGACGCCCGGCCGGCTGCTGTTCGTCGAGGAGAACATCCGCCAGACGGCGTCGGTCCTGGGGGTCCCGCTCGACGCGTTCCGGACCTGGATCGCGCTCCACGAGACGACCCACGCCTTCGAGTTCGAGGCGCACCCGTGGCTCCGGCCGTACCTCGCCGACCGGCTCGAGCGCCAGCTGGAGGCGTTCGGCGGCGGCGGTCGCGGCCTGCCGCGCGAGATGCTCCGGCGGGTCGGTCGCTCGCTCCGCGGTGAGGGTGACGCGGAGCACTGGATGGAGCGGCTCATGAGCGACGAGCAGCGTCGCCTCTTCCGCGAGACGCAGGCGGTGATGAGCCTGCTCGAGGGGTTCAGCGACTACGTCATGGACGAGGTCGGCCGGGACCTCGTGCCGGACGTCCAACGGATCAGCGACCGGTTCCATGCCCGGCGCGAGCAGCGCAAGTCGGGGTTCGAGCGAGCCGTGATGCGACTCAGCGGCATGGACATGAAGCTGGAGCAGTACAAGAAGGGCGAGCGGTTCGTGGCCGCCATCGCGGCGCGCGGCGGGAAGGCCGCCCTGGAGCGCCTGTGGGCCGGGCCGGAATTGCTGCCCCGGGAGGGTGAGATCGAGCGGCCCGAGCGCTGGCTGGCCCGGGTCATGGCGGTCTGAGGTGACCGTCCGCACGGTCGCCGGACCCGGCCGCGGCCCGGCCGGCGTGCCCGCCGCGATCGCGCTCAGCCCGATCCTGTCGGCGAACTACCGCGGCCGCGACCTCGAGCGCATCCGTGCCGCGGCGCCCGGCGCGCGGCTCGTGACCGTCTCGATCGAGGGCCTCGCCGACGGCCCGCTCGACGACGTCGAGGTCCTCCTGCGCGGGTTCCTGTCGGCCGAGGCGTTCGATCGCCTGCTCGCCCGCGCGCCGCGGCTCACCTGGGTCCATTCCGCCTCGGCGGGGGTCGAGCGCGTGCTCACGCCGTCCGGCCGGGCCCGCGACCTGATCGTCACGAACGCTCGCGGCGTGTTCAGCGAACCGATCGCCGAGTACGTCCTGATGATGATCCTCGCCGTCAGCCGGCGGCTCCCGCAGCTCCTCGAGCTCCAGCGTGAGCACACCTGGCAGCCGCTCGAGGGCAGCGAGCTGCGCGACATGACGATCGGGATCGTCGGGCTCGGCTCGATCGGCCGGGCGGTCGCCGAGCTGGCGACCGCGTTCGGCTGTCGGGTCATCGCCACGCGTCGCCACGCGACGGCGGCGGGCGACCCGTCGGCGCCCGACGGCGGCGCTCCGGCGAGTCCGGCCGATGACGGCACGAGCAGCGGGATCGAGCGGCTGACCGGGCCCGAGGGCCTCGCGGGCCTGCTTGCCGCGTCCGACTTCGTCGTCCTGGCGACCCCGCTCACGGCGGAGACCGAGGGCCTCATCGACGAGGTCGCCCTCGCCTCGGTCAAGCCGGGAGCGTGGCTGATCAACATCGCCCGCGGCCGGCTGGTCGACGAGCGGGCCCTCCTGCGCGCGCTCCGCGAGGGCCCGCTGGGTGGGGCCGTCCTCGACACGTTCCGCGACGAGCCGCTGCCGCCGGGGTCGCCCTTCTACGACCTGCCCAACGTGATCGTCACGCCGCACACGTCGTGGTCGAGCGGCCGGGTCCTCGATCGCAGCGTCGAGCTGTTCTGCGACAACCTGCGCCGCTACGCGGCCGGCGAGCCGCTGCTCAACGTCGTCGACCCGGGCGCCGGGTACTAGGCGGCCCGCGGGCCGCACAGCGCGGGCCGCCGCCGGTCGGCGACAATCGACCCATGCAGATCGCGATCGTGGGTCTCGCCGCGGCCGGCAAGACGACCGTCTTCAACACGCTCACCCGCGGCCACGCCGAGACCGGCGGCTTCGGCGGGCTCCAGCTCAACGTCGGGGTGGTCAAGGTGCCCGATCCGCGGCTGGACCGGCTGGCCGAGATCTTCAAGCCGAAGAAGATCGTCCACGCCGACGTGACCTACGTCGACCTGCCGGCCCCGCCGGCCTCGTCGGAGGGCCGGGTCGGGACGGAGGAGCTGCCGGCCGAGCACCTCGCCCGGCTGCGCGATTCGGACGCCCTGCTCCACGTGGTCCGCGTCTTCGAGGATCCGGCGGTGCCGCACCCGGAGGGCGCGGTCGACCCGTGGCGCGACATCGAGCGGCTCGACCTCGAGTTCGTCCTGGCCGACCTGGCGATGACCGAGCGCCGGCTCGAGCGGCTCCGCGCGACCGGGCGCCACGGGACGCAGGCCGAGCGCGACGCGAACGAGCGCGAGGAGGCGATCCTCGTGCGGCTTCACGCCGCGCTCGTCGAGGGCCGCCCGATCCGCGACGTCGAGCTCGACGGCGACGACGAGAAGGCCATTCGTGGCTTCCGGTTCCTGACCCAGAAGCCCGTTCTCGTCCTGCTCAACGTCGGCGAGACGGACATCCGGCGCGAGGCCGAGCTCGTGGCCGGGATCGCCGGCCGGTACGACCATCGCCATGCCCTCGTCGACGCCCTGTCGGCCCGGATCGAGATGGAGCTCGGCGAGCTCGAGCCGGACGAGGCCGCGGCGTTCATGGACGACCTCGGGCTGAGCGGCTCGAGCCTCGACCGGGTGATCGGCCTGTCATACCGCCTGCTCGGGCTGATCAGCTTCCTCACCGCCGGGCCCGACGAGGTCCGGGCGTGGCCGATCCCGGCCGGCTCGAACGCGGTGGACGCCGCCGGGGCGATCCACTCCGACCTGGCCCACGGGTTCATCCGCGCCGAGACGGTCCCGTACGAGGATCTCGTCGAGCTCGGCTCGATCGCCGAGGCGCGCAAGCACGGCAAGCTGCGCTCCGAGGGCAAGACCTACGCCGTCCACGACGGCGACGTGCTCGAGATCCTGTTCAGCCGCTGACGGTGGGGCAGGCGGCCGGCCGGACGCCCGGCCGGATTGGCGCGCCGACCCGGTGCGCCGTCAGTTGTGGCGCGAAGGCTCGTCCGGGCGCAGCTCGGCGGTGATCGTCACGTAGTCGGGCAGGTTCGCGAGGTCGGCCTCGTCCTCGTCGTCATCGCCGCGGTCGTCGTCCTCGCCCCATTCGGGCTCGGGCAGGGAGGTCCCGACCGGGATCAGCATGTTCTCGTCCTCGACGACCGACACGTGGACCGACGCGCTCAGCTCGTCGTCGTCGATCGGCATGAACCCGTACTCGCTCTCGAGGCCGTCGGCGACCGCCTCCATGAGGGTATCGTGGGTGTAGTCGTCCTGGACGCGGTGCCGGATTCGCTGGACCATCTCGTAGAACTCGTCGGGTTCGAACAGCTCGTCATGGGCGAGCAGCAGGTCGGCGAAGACCTCGTCGTCCCCTTCGTGGAGCTCGTAGAAGTACATGCCGACACGATACTCCACGCTCGGATCGCCGGCCCGCGGACCCGCTCGCCGGGGTCGCCGCGGACCCGAGGTCGTCCACGTCGGATCGGCCTGCCGGGACCTCGCCGATGACGATCCGCGCGGCTGGCGACTCGGTGGCGGGGTGACCTACGCCACGCTGACCACGGCCCGGCTCGGGTTGCGCACCGCGGCGGTGATCGGGGTCGACGAGACCGCCAGCGGCGCCGAGGAGCTCGACCTGCTCCGCGCGGCGGGCGCGGACCTGATGCTCGTCCCGCTCGCCGAGGGGCCGGTCTACCACAACCTCGAGACGCCGACCGGCCGGGTCCAGACGTGCGTCCAGACGGGCATCCCGCTGCCCGTCCCGGCGCTGCCCGACAGCTGGCTGGCCGCCCCCGCCTGGCAGCTCGCCCCGGTCGCCGGGGAGGTCACCGACGCCTGGGCCGCTGCCGGTCCCTGCCGGCGCCTACCTCGCCGTCGCGTGGCAGGGCTTCCTGCGCACCCTCGTGGCGGGGGAGCAGGTGACCCGCCGACCGCCGCGCCGGTCGCCGATCCTGGAGCGAGCCGACCTCGTCGGGGTGAGCCACCGGGACGTCGATCCCGAGACGCCGATCTCGGACCTGACCCGGCTGCTCCATCCCGGGGCCCGGCTCGTCGTGACGCGGGGGCACGAGGGCGGCCTCGTCGTGGTGGTCGGTGGGACCGATCCCGATGCCGTCCTCCACTACCGGTCACTGCCGTCCGACGACGAGCTCGACCCGACCGGCGCCGGCGACACGTTCCTCTCGGCGCTCGTCTCGACCGTGGTCCACCACACCCTCGGCGGCCGGCGCGGTAGCCGGGCGCATCCGGAGATCCGCTTTGCGGCGGCGGCCGGCGCGCTCGTCGTCGAGGGTCCTGGGCTGACGGCCGTCCCCGATCGAGCCGCCACGCTCGCCCGGATGGTCCGCGACGGGGTTCGCCGGCTCGTGGAGCCCGCGACCGCCGATCGCGTCGGCGAGCGCCTCAGCAGCTCGTCCCCGGGGGACCCGCGGCCCTGACCGGCTCTCCGCAGCGATCCGGCGAGCGAGCCGCCGCCGCCGGCGGCTGAGGTCCGACTCGAGCTGCGGGAGCCGTTGGCCGAGGAACCGGGCGCGCTCGGCGATGCGGTCCGCGCGGCCGCACGCCTCGAGCGCCCCGACCGGGTCGCGCCGGCGGTGCTCGAGGATCTTGGCGACCTCGATCCAGCCGACACCCGCCCAGCGACCGCCGCCGAGCCCGAGGTCGCGCCACGTCGCCAGCGCCTCGTCGTGGCGACCCAGCCGGCGAAGGAGCCGGGCCCGCTCCACGAGCAGTGCCTCCCGATCGTGACGATCGGCCGGCGTCCGTTCGTCCGGCGCGTCGGCGCGCGTGGTCAGCAGCGCCGTCCACGACCGGTTCGTCGACAATCGGGCAGGGCGCGTCTCGAGGGCCACGTCGAGGCAGTCGAGCGCTTCGTCCGGCCGGCCCAATCGGCCGTATGCCCGGGCAAGCCCGGCAAGGTCGCCGACGGGCGCCGACCGTCGCTCGGTCGCGGCTCCGAGGCGGGTCTCGGCATGAGCGAGCAGCCGGGCCAGCGAGCGGACGTCTTCGTGGTTGTGGCGGACCACCTCGGCCAGCGGCCCGGCCGGTCCGCCGCCGAGGAACTGCAGGAATCGGCCGGGGATCTCCCAGCCGTCGACGTCGGGTCCGCGGTCGATCCCGAGCAGTTCGACCTCGACGGTCCGGAGCCGCGCGTCGCTGAGCCGATGGCGGTAGATGCGCCGGACGAACGGCAGCAGGTCGAGGTGCCCGGCGTGCGGCGGCGGGGCACGGCGGATCATCCGGTAGCGGGTCACGAGCAGCGGCCAGTCGAAGCCGCGCCCGTTGTAGGTCACGAGCCAGGCCTCCGCCGGGATCTCGGCCGCGACCGCGTCGAGCAGGGCCGGTTCCTCCGCGTGGTCGGGCAGCATGAGCTGGACCTGGCAGAAGCGATCGCCCGACCAGCGGCCGATCCCGACGAGCCAGGCGACGTTGCCCGGCCCGGTCGCGAGGCCGGTCGTCTCGGTGTCGAGGCAGACGAGCGGCACTTCCGGCGGCGCTCCGTCGGGCAGCCGGCCGAGCCGGTCCCGATCGATCGCCAGCTCGAGCGGCGCAGACTCGACCCGGACGTAGCCGCCCGCCGCGCCGCGGACCCATTCCCCGTCGACGGCGAGGGCGAGCCGCTCGGCGAGCTCGCCGGTCCGCCGGGCGAGCTCGGCCCGCCGCGCGAGCTCGGTGCGCGCCGCGTCGCGGCGGACCTCCGATCCGGCCATGGTCGCCCGGCCGGCGTCCCGGGCGCGCCGCAGGTCCGCCAGCCGGCGCCCGAGCCGGGCCGCGTCGATCATGCCCCGATGGCCGCCTCGACGGGGCGCTCCCGTGCCCCTGCGCCGAGCGCGCCGAGCAGCCGAAGGGCGAGTGCCTTGGCGTCGACGTCCGGTTCGAGCCGCGGGCCCGTGCAGGCCGGGCAACCCGACTCGCACCCGCAGCGGGCGATCAGCTCGGCCGCCCCGTCGACGAGCTCCTCCGTCCGGTCGAACAGCCGCTCGCTGAGTCCGACGCCGCCGGGGACGGCCTCGTACAGGTAGATCGTCGGCGCCTCGTGGTGCGGCGAGCGGACCTGGGTGACCAGCCCGAGGTCGCGCGGGTCGACCATGAGCAGCACGCTGGCGACCGTCTGGATCGCCCGGCCGGCGCCGATCATGGCGACGTCGAGCTCCTCGCGCCGCCACGTCCCACCCGGTCCGACCGAGGCGGCCTCCGGCCCGACGGTGAGCCATGCTGCGGTCGTCTGGAGCTCGAGCTCGGGGAGGTCGATCGGACCCCAGCCGACGTTCTCGTCGGTCCCGAACTTGAGCTTCTTGAACAGCGTCACGAGGCTGGCGACCATCACCTCGCCGTGGACCCGCCGACCACCGGTCCGCGGCCGCTCGGCGAAGATGTCGAGCGGCTTGAGCGTCACCGCCCGGTTGGCGTAGGTGTAGTAGTCGGCATCGACCCGGCGGACGTAGGCCTTGCGCTCGTGCCAGTCGAGCTTGTCGACGTGGTACTGGACCGACTCGTGCAGGTAGATCGCCTGCTCGTGGACGAGGACCTGGGCCGAGAACAGGTCGACCTCGCCGATCACCCGCGGCCGGTCGGGGGTCGTGTCGATGATCACGACGTTCTCGGGGGCGGCCGTCCGGAGCGAGATCTCCGAGGCCGGGAAGTTCTCCGACGACCAGTACCAGCGCCCGTCGCCGGCCTGGCGGACATGGCCCTCCTCCGCGAGGAACGCCAGCAGGTCGTCGGCCGGCGCGGGGCCGAAGACTTCGCCCGGCTCGAACGGGCGCTCGAAGGTCGCCGCCCGGATGTGAGCCAGCAGGACGTGCAGGTTGTCCGGGTCCACCCGCGCCTCCTCGGGCGCCCCCTCGAGCAGGAACTCCGGGTGGCCGACCACGTAGCGGTCGACCGGTGCCGCCGAGGCCACGAGGACGGCCACGCTGGTGCCGTTCCGCCGCCCGGCCCGGCCGATCTGCTGCCACGTGCCGGCGATCGAGCCCGGGTAGCCGGCCAGGATCGAGACGTCGAGGCGGCCGACGTCGACCCCGAGCTCGAGGGCGTTCGTGCTCACCACGCCGAGGACCTCGCCGTCGCGCAGCCCACGCTCGATCGAGCGGCGTTCGGTCGGCAGGTAGCCGCCGCGGTAGCCACGGACCCGGCTGCGCGGCCCGAAGCTCTCGCGGAGCGCCTCGCGCAGGCCGGTCAGGATCACCTCGACCGCGACCCGCGACTTGCCGAAGACGATCGTCTGGCGGCCGGCCCGCAGGAACGGCAACGCCCAGCGCTGCGCCAGGGTCAGGGCGGAGCCGCGGGCGCCGGTCGCCGGATCGAGCAGCGGCGGCTCGACGAGCAGCAGATGGCGCTCGCCCGACGGCGCGCCGTTCCGGTCGATCAGCCGGCTCGGCCGGCCCGTCAGCGCCGCCGCCAGCTCGGCCGGGTTCCCGATCGTGGCGGAGCAGCACACGATGACCGGGTGCGACCCGTAGTGGGCGCACAGCCGGAGGAGCCGCCGCAGGACGTTGGCGACGTGGCTCCCGAACACGCCGCGGTAGGTGTGGAGCTCGTCGATGACGATGATCCGGAGCTGCTCGAACAGCTGGAACCACTTGGTGTGGTGGGGCAGGATCGCGGAGTGGAGCATGTCGGGGTTCGTCACCACGACCTGGCCGGCCGTCCGGATCGCCGACCGGATCGGTGCGGGGGTGTCCCCGTCGTAGGTCGCCGCCGAGATCGCCAGCTCGGCGGCCCGCGCGAGCTCGGACAGCTCGCTGACCTGGTCCTGGCCGAGCGCCTTCGTCGGGAACAGGAACAGGGCGCGCGCCGACGGGTCCTCGGCCAGCGCCTGGAGCGTCGGCAGCGCATAGCACAGCGTCTTGCCCGACGCGGTCGGCGTCACGACGGTGATGTCCTGGCCGGCGCGGATGGCTTCGATCGCCTCGGCCTGGTGGGTGTAGAGCGACTCGATCCCGCGCGAGGCGAGGGCGCGCCGGAGGCGCGGGTCGAGGCTCTCGGGCAGGGGAGCCGTGCGCGCCTCTCGCGCCGGGATGAGCGCGTGGTGCACGACCCCGCCGGCGAGCGACGGTTCGGCGAGCAGGCCGTCGAGCACGGCCTCGACGGGGGCGGGCGCGTAGTGACGCATCGGCTCGGCCTCGATATCGAACGGATGTGCGAAACGCTCGCAGTCTAGCGCACCGTCGTCGAGCGTCGTGCCAGCTCGGCTGTCACGGGCCGTCGAGTTGACACGCCCCGAGGTCGCAGCTAGGCTCGCCCGCAATGGACTCCCCGAGCGACCGGGCTCCGGAGCCGCCCGACCAGGACGAGCTGCCCGAGCGCGCCGAACCCCGGACCCGACCCGATCCCGTCCCGCGACCGCCGGCCCCCGATCTGGGCGGGCTGTCGGTGGCCGGGATCACCCGCCGGCGGATGGCCTGGGTGCTGGCGTCCGTCGTCGCGATCTGGATCGTCCTCGTATTCGCCCGGCAGGTGGCCGACGTGGCCGCCGCATCCGACCGGGCGGACCACCTGCGGCTCGACAACGCCGGCCTGGCGAGCCAGGTCGACGGCCTCGAGCGAGAGCTGAGCCTCGTCCAGCGCCAGGCGTTCATCCAGCAGGAGGCCCGGGCGTACGGCCTTGGCACCCGCGGCGAGCGGCCGTTCACGATCGACCCGAACGCGACGGCGCTCCCGGCGGATGCGCCCGGCTCGGCCGCGGTCCGCCTCGGCGCCCGACCGGCCAGGACGTCACCGCTCGACGTCTGGCTCGATCTCCTGTTCGGCCCCAGCCAGTAGCCGGCGCCGGGGGGCCCACCAGCCGGTCGCGCGCCGGGCCGACCCGCGTGGCGATGGCCCGGCGGATCAGGTCAGCGCGACGACGAGGGCGATCGCGACGGCGAGCCCGATGAGCGCCGCCGCCTCGAGGGAGGGACCGCGTCGCTGCGGGGCGCGCGGGGGCTCGCTCCGGGTCAGCCAGCGCTCGCGCTCGTCCCAGGCGTTCCAGCGGCCGATCCCCACCCGGGCCAGGACCAGGAAGACGAGCCCGACGAGGACGATCCCGATGAGCCACTCGCCGAGGGTCGGGAACCAGCCCGGCCAGGCCGCCAGTCCGGCCAGCCAGTTCAGCGGGCTGACGACCAGCGAGCCACCGGGGACGAGCGACCAGGCCACGGCGGTCGTCTCGCCGAGGCGGCGCAGCCGGTCCCCGTGGAGCAGGAGCGCGTGGAGGCTCGCCCCGCCGATCGCGACGACGGCGGCGACGAGCGCTGATCCAGCGCCAGGCGGCGAGCATCCCGACCCGCTGGCGCCGCCACTCGACCCGGATCAGCTCGCTCGCGCGATCGCGGAAGAAGCGTGACCGGGACGGAGGTCCGTCGGGCGTGTCGAGCTGACGGAGGAGCGGGATGACGACCTCCTCGTCGTTCTCGAAGTACGTGCCGTGGTCGTCGAGCAGGCTCATCCGGTTCCGGACCGGGACTTCGTCGGGCTTGGCCCCGACGCCATCCGGCGGATCGAGCGGACCGCCGGTCGCAGGGTCATACGAGGCCCAGAAGTCGACCCATCGGCTGGGCCAGCCGGTCGTCGCGAGGTGGGGGATCAGCCGATCGCCGGGCGCCAGCCCGCGCCAGGCGTCCTCCAGCCGCCAGGCGAGGTCGAGGCCCTGGCCCAGGGTCACGAGCTTCGTGACCGGCAGCCGCCGGTTCGTCGGGTCGGTCAGGGTCGTGAAGCTGACGACCGCGCCGCCCGAGTGGGCCACCACGACGATCGGGCCGCAACCCTTCTCGACGAGGCCGGCGATCGTGTCGACGAGCTGGCCGCGGATGTTGGCCGCCTGGGCCGGATCGTGCAGCAGGATCCGCATGTCGCCGAACCAGTCGACGAGGAACGCGTCGAGCTGGCGGAGCCCGACTGCGTCGCGCAGCCCCTGGATCGGCAGCGCCCGCAGCGCGGCGTACGGGACGAGCAGCAGCGCGCCGATGACCCAGGCGACCCCGAGGCCGAGCGACAGGCTGCGCGCCTGGAGCCGGTCGAGCCGGTCGATCCAGGCCCAGCGGCGGTGGTCGATCCCGGCCGCCGCGAGGCGCTCGTGCTGGTCCGTCAGCCGCAGCAGCTCGCGGCGCCGGGTGTCCTCGCGCGAGCGGGTGTCGAAGCCGTCGCGGATGCCGCGGACCACTCGGCCGAAGTCGTCGCGCAGCCAGGCGGTCATCGTGGCGAGGCTCGGTGGCTGGACCCGCGATGCCCACCAGGCCTCGGTCAGGATCCAGCGCTGGGCCGCGGCCGGCGCCTCGCCCGTGGCGCCCGCCGGCGCGGCCGGGATGTCGAGCTCGATCAGCGGCCGGGTCGCGCCCGAGAAGTCGATGTCGCCGGAGACCACCGGGTCGGGTGGCAGGCCGTGGGCGGTCCGCCACTCGGTCAGCACGCGGATGACGGGCCGCGACCAGTCGAGGAGCGTCTCGCCCGGGCGCTGCGAGCCGATGCCGTGGACGAACACGACCCCGACCGTCAGGCGCTCGTGGCCGGCCGCCGCCCGGGGACGGCGCACCGGGCGCGGTGGGGGCTCGGGCGGCTGGGGCATCCCCGGGGCGATGATCGTCACGACCGCCAGCCTAGCGCGCGACCGCTCGGCGGCTCACCCGGACGATCGTCACGAGGACCGAGTTGCGCTAGCATCTCTGGTCGCGGCGGAGTAGCTCAGTGGTAGAGCAGGGGACTCATAAGCCCTTGGTCGGTGGTTCGAATCCGCCCTCCGCTACCACCCCCATCCCGGGCGGCGACCCGCAGCGCGGGCCGGTCCCAAGCGGAGCGATCCAGACGGCGCTCCGTGCCGTACCGATGGACGAGCGACGGTTACCCATGGGTCATCGGGCCCGTTCGGGACCGGGCGCTATACTCGCCGTGCGGCCGGCGGTCCGTCCGCCGATTCGACACGCTCGATCCGGAGGCACTCCTTCTTGAACGCGAAGTTCGCCCGGAACGGGATCGTGATGCTCGTCCTCATCGTCGGGACGCTCGCGCTCCTGTGGACCTGGCTCACCAGCTCATCCCCGAGTACCGCCGTTGGGTACTCGCAGTTCCTCACCGACGTGGGGGCCGGCAGCGTCCAGCACGTCGAACAGCAGCAGAGCACGCTGACCGTCACGAAGAAGGACGGGACCTATCAGGTCACCGTCCCGACCGTGCTGACCCCCGTCCTGACCGACATGCAGACCGCGGCCAAGTCGACCGGGGTCACCCTCCCGCCCGACATCTACAAGGCCAAGGAAGCGCCCGACACCTCGTGGCTCGGCATCCTGATCACCGGGCTGCTGCCGCTGATCGTGATCGTCGGCTTCATCCTGTTCATGATGCGCCAGGCCCAGGGCACCAACAACCAGGCCCTGAGCTTCGGCAAGAGCCGGGCCCGGATGTTCCTCGGCAACAAGACGGTGGTCACGTTCAACGACGTGGCCGGCGTCGACGAGGCGAAGACCGAGCTCCAGGAGGTCGTCGAGTTCCTGAAGTACCCCGAGAAGTTCAACTCGCTCGGGGCGCGCATCCCGCGCGGCGTCCTCCTCGTCGGGCCCCCCGGCACCGGCAAGACGCTGATGGCCCGGGCCGTCGCCGGCGAGGCCGGCGTGCCGTTCTTCTCGATCTCGGGCTCGGAGTTCGTCGAGATGTTCGTCGGCGTCGGCGCCAGCCGCGTCCGCGACCTGTTCGACCAGGCCAAGCGGAACAGCCCGTGCATCGTCTTCGTGGACGAGATCGACGCGGTCGGTCGCCAGCGCGGCGCCGGCCTCGGCGGCTCGCACGACGAGCGCGAGCAGACCCTCAACCAGATCCTGGTCGAGATGGACGGCTTCGACACGAACACGAACGTGATCGTCGTCGCCGCGACCAACCGGCCCGACGTGCTCGACCCGGCGCTCCTGCGGCCCGGCCGGTTCGACCGCCAGGTCATCCTCGACCGGCCTGACATGCGCGGCCGGACGGCGATCCTCAAGGTCCACACCAAGGGCAAGCCGCTCGACAAGTCGGTCGACATTGAAGGCGTCGCCAAGCAGTCGCCGGGCTTCTCCGGCGCCGATCTGGCCAACCTGGTCAACGAGGCGGCCATCCTGTCCGCGCGGCGGAACAAGAAGGTCATCGGGATGTCCGAGTTCCAGGAGGCGCTCGAGCGGATCGTCGCCGGCCCGGAGCGGCGCAGCCGGGTGATCAGCGACGTCGAGAAGAAGATCATCGCCTTCCACGAGGGCGGCCACGCGGTCGTGATGCGGGTCCTGCCGAAGTGCGACCCGGTCCAGAAGGTGACCATCATCAGCCGGGGCATGGCCCTCGGCTACACGATGGGCCTGCCGACCGAGGACCGCTACCTCAAGAGCAAGACCGAGTTCGAGGACGAGATCGCCGGGATGCTCGCCGGCAACGCCGCCGAACGGCTGATCTTCGGCGACACCACCACGGGCTCGTCGAACGACATCGAGAAGGCGACCGACCGGGCCCGCCGGATGGTCACCGAGTACGGGATGAGCGATCGGCTCGGCCCCCTCTCGTTCGGCAAGCGCGACGAGCTCGTGTTCCTCGGCCGCGAGATCGGCGAGCAGCGGAACTACTCGGACGACGTCGCCAAGACGATTGACGAGGAGGTCCGCGCGATCATCGACCGGGCCTACGAGCGGGCAATGGACGTGCTCATCACCCATCGCCCGAAGCTCGAGGCGCTGGCCGAGAAGCTCGTCGCGGAGGAGACCGTCGACAGCCCCGAGTTCGAGGCGCTGTTCAGCGACCTGCCCCCCAAGGAGAACCTCCACGGCCAGACGCCGGGCATCCTGGCCCCCGGCGCCGCCGACCCGGGCCCCGCACCCGCGCCGGCTCCGAACCCGGCCTGACCGGGATCACCCAGCACCCCAGGACGGGCGAGCCGGCGGCTCGCCCGTTCGGATTCCCGGACACCATCCGGACCTGCCGCCCGCGTTACGATCGGTCCAACTCGCCCAGCCCGGAGGTCGCATGCCCGCCACCGACGCCGTCGAGGCCCACCTCGACGCCAACCAGCAGCGCCGTCTCGACGACTACCTCGCGTTCCTGCGCATCCCCAGCGTGTCGACCGAGCCGGTCCACGCCGCCGACTGCCAGCGGGCGGCCGACTGGCTGGCGGAGCGGCTCCGCGCGATCGGGATGGACCACGCCGAGGCCTCGCCGACCGGCGGCCATCCCATCGTCTACGCCGACTGGCTCCACGCGGCGGGGGCGCCGACGGTCGTCGTCTACGGCCACTACGACGTCCAGCCGACCGACCCGATCGACGAGTGGACGTCGCCGCCGTTCGAGCCGGTCGTCGTCGATGGCCGGGTGCTCGCCCGTGGGTCGAGCGACGACAAGAGCAACATCACGATCTTCCTGCAGGCCGTCGAGGCGCTGCTGGCCGGCCGCGGGCGCCTGCCGGTCAATCTGCGCTTCGTGTTCGAGGGCGAGGAGGAGTCGTCGTCCGTCCATCTCGAGCCGTGGCTGCTGGCGAACGGGGACCGGCTCGGCGGCGACGTCGCCATCGTCAGCGACGTCGGCTTCTTCGAGGGCAACCTGCCGGCGCTGACGGTGGGCCTGCGCGGCATCATGTACGCCCAGATCGACGTCACCGGCCCGTTCCAGGACGTCCACTCGGGCAGCTACGGCGGCGCGATCGCGAACCCGGCCAATGCCCTCGCCGCCATCATCGCAGCGCTCACGGGCCCCGACGGACGGGTGCGGATCCCGGGCTTCTACGACGACGTCGTGGCGCTCTCGGCATCCGATCGCGCCGCCTATGCGGCCCTGCCGTTCGACGACGAAGCCTTCCAGGCCGGGCTGGGCGTTCCGGAGCTCGTGGGCGAGGCCGGCTACTCCAGCCTCGAGCGCAAGACCGGGCGGCCGACCCTCGACGTCAACGGGATCTGGGGCGGCTATCAGGGCGCCGGCTCCAAGACGATCATCCCGGGACGGGCGAGCGCCAAGCTCAGCTGCCGGCTCGTGCCCGACCAGGAGCCCGGACGCATCTTCGCGGCGCTCAAGGCGTTCGTCGGGGAGATCGCCCCGCCCGGCGTGCGTGTCGTCGTGAACGAACTCGGCGGCGGGCTGCCGGTGCGCACCTCGATCGACCACCCGGCCGTCCGGGCCGCCGCGCGGGCGCTCGAGGCGACCTTCGGTCGAGCTCCGGTCTACATCCGCGAAGGTGGCTCGATCCCGTTCGTGGCCACCTTCGAGCAGGTCCTCGGCCTGCCGGTCGTCCTCCTCGGGTTCACCCCGCCGAACGGCAACTTCCACGCCCCGAACGAGTGGATGGACCTGGCCAACTTCGAGACCGGGATCCGGACGGTGGTGCGCTACTTCGACGAGTTGGCGGCCGACGGGGCATAGCCCTTTTGGGTGGTTGGATATGTGAGGAATGGTCGGGAGATTCGAGCCACACCCGGTGCTAGCATGCCGCCACCGTCAGCACTGAGAGGATCGTGACTCGATGACCACCGAGGCAGCCGATACGACCGCCGCCGCTCCCAAGGGGAGCTGGCGACTCGAGACCGCGAACGGCAGCATGAGCCCGCGCTCGGCGCTCGACGTGCTGGTCGACCTCAACGACAAGGTGACCTCGGGCAAGGTCGGCGAGTACCAGCCGGTCCCGCTCGGGTTCACGCCGCTCGACAAGACGATCGGCACCGGGCTCCGCCCGGGCGAGCTGCTCCTGATCGGCGGCGCCCAGGGCACGGGCAAGACCACGATGGCCCTCCAGATGGCCCGCAACGTGGCCTCCGGTGGCCAGGCGAACGTCCTCTACATCTGCTTCGAACACGAGGAGCAGTACCTGCTCAACCGGCTCATCGCGATGGAGTCGGCGCTGGCCCACCTGCCGCACAAGACCGGCGCGATCAAGATCCAGGACGTCCGCAAGGAGATCCTTGGGTCGTGGGTCGCCGAAGGCCAGGGCTCGGCCCAGCTGACGAACAACCCACGCCTCCGGCCGTCGCTCGACCGGATCGCCCGTTATGGGCAGAGCCTGTTCCTCGTCCGCGGCACGCAGACCGCCAGCACCGTCGATAACATCCGCCGGCTGGTCCAGCAGCACCGCGAGCTGTCGGGCGACCGGCGGCTGCTGGTGGTCGTCGACTACATGCAGAAGGTGCCGGTCTTCCCGGAGCCGCCGACCGAGTCCGAGAAGGTGACCTACGTCGTCAACGGGCTCAAGGACGTCGCCCTGTCCGAGGAGGTGCCGATGATCTCGATCGTCGCCGCCGACAAGGAAGGGCTCAAGGCGGCTCGCCTGCGCAACCACCACCTGCGCGGCTCGTCGGCCATCAACTACGAGGCCGACATCATCCTGATCCTCAATGAGAAGTACCAGATCGTCGCCAAGGTCAACATCGAGTTCAACCCGTACCAGGCCCAGCGCTTCCGCGACTGGGCGGTGGTCTCGGTCGAGAAGAACCGCGGCGGCCAGGACAACGTCGACATCGAGTTCGAGAAGCACTTCGAGTTCTCGTGCTTCGATCCGAACGGTCGGACGGTTCAGGAAAAGCTCATCGAGGAACGCCTCTACAACGACTAGCCGTCGGGGGCGGATCACCCATGGCGTCGTTGCCGGTTGCGCCGTTCGCTCACGCACGTTCGAGTGCGCTCGCTCACGTGCTCGCCGGCGCCTAGCCCTGGGCGCCCGCCCACGACGGCTCGTTCCGGGGCAGTCGGGGCCGGCACACAGCGTCGTTGCCGGTTGCGCCGTTCGCTCACGCACGTTCGAGTGCGCTCGCTCACGTGCTCGCCGGCGCCTAGGCCGGAACTCGGCCACCCGCGCCGGCCAGTGGCGCGCAAGGCGCTCGGACGCCTTGAGCGGAGTCGGCGCGGGCGCTACGCTCGGGCGATCCAACGGTCCAGCTGGAGCGCCCGATGCCCACCCAGCCCGCCGGCGCGACCGCCGCGACGGCGTTGCCGCCCGCCCGGCCCGTCCCCGCGCTCAGCAGCGACGGGGTGACGAACGCGATGCGGCTCCAGATCCTGACGGCCGAGCACTCGAGCCTCGTCGCCACCCGGTCCCTCGCCTGGAACGAGGCGTTCACGAGGGTCGGGACGTACCTCGCGCTCCTGTCCGGCGCCATCGTCGCGCTGGCCCTCGTCGGCCAGGGGGCGCAGTTCGGCGACAGCTTCTTCGTCTTCGGGCTCGTGATCCTGCCGGTCGTCCTGTTCGTCGGCGAGACGACGTTCGTCCGCGTCGGGTCGTCGAACTTCCACGACGCGCAGTGCGTGATCGGGATGAACCGAATCCGGGCCGGCTACCTCCAGCTCGCGCCCGACCTCGCGTCGTTCTTCGTGATGGGCGTCCACGACGATCCCTTGGGAGTCGGTCAGACGATGGCCTTCGAGCCGGGGGCGCCATTGTTTCTCCAGCTCATGTCGGCGTCGCCGTCGGTCATCGCCGTCGTCAACTCGGTGCTGGTCGGCGCGATCCTCGGCTTCGCCCTGCTGCTGCTCGGCGTGGTGGTACCGGTGGTCCTGTCCGCGGCGATCCTGGCCGCCCTCGCGGCGTTCGTCGCCCACTCGGTATACGGGCGAAGCCGGGTCCGACAGCTCCAGGCCGACGTCCATCCCGTCTTCCCGACGCCGCCCTCGGCCTGACCGTCGATTTCGAGTCTCGGGACGGGCCGGCGTCTTCGGGCTATCGTTCGGGGATGCCCGAGCCGAGCGCCAGCTTTCCCGCCGTCGTCGAGATCGTGGTCGAGATCCCGCGCGGCAGCCGGAACAAGTACGAGTGGGACGAGCAGGCCGGGGTCTACCGGCTCGATCGGGTCCTGAGCTCGGCCGTGTTCTACAACTTCGACTACGGCTTCGTCGAGGGCACCCGGGCCGACGACGGCGACCACACCGACGCCCTGCTCGTGATCGACGAGCCGACGTTCACGGGCTGCCACGTCAACGCCCGTCCGGTCGGCGTCCTCGAGATGCGTGACGAGAAGGGGGCCGACTTCAAGATCCTGTGCGTCGCGCTCGGTGACCCGAACCAGGCCCACATCGAGCGCGTCGAGCAGATGCGACCGCACCGGCTCGTCGAGATCGAGCACTTCTTCGAGACGTACAAGCTGCTCGAGGACAAGACCGTCGAGGTCCTTGGCTGGCGCGACCGGGACCGCGCCCACGAGATCCTGCGCTCCGACCGGGCGACCTGGGAGCGCGAGACGGGCGAGCGACCGACGCCGGGATGACCGCTCGCCGCGGCGACCCGTACGCCGGGATCCCCGGCCGGCGCATCTTCGCCGCCGTCCCCGTCGCGCCGGCGGCACGCACCGCCGTCGAGCGCCTCGTGGCGGAGGTCCGCGCCGCCTCGGCCCCAGGTGAGCGCGAGGTCCGCTGGGTCCGGCTCGACGGGCTCCACGTGACGCTCCGGTTCATCGGCCCCACGCCCGAGCCCCGGATCCAGATGGCCGCAGACGCCCTGCGCGCGGCCGCCGCCGGCCGGACGAGCTTCGAAGCCGCGCTCGGCGGCGCCGGGGCGTTCCCGGACCCCGTCCGGCCGCGCTCGCTGTGGCTGGGGATCGGCGCCGGGGCCGCGGAGCTGGCGGCGCTGACCGTCGCGGTCGATCGCGAGCTCGCGGTGCGGGGCTGGACGCCGGAGGATCGTCCGTTCCGTCCGCACCTGACCCTGGCCCGTTCGGACGGCATCGGCTCGGGCGGACGGACGGCGGCCCGGCTGACCGCGGCCGCCGGCGACCTGGACGCCCGCTGGATGGTCGACCGGCTCGTCCTGTTCGAGAGCGTGACCGGCGGAGGGCCGGCCCGCTACGTGCCGATCGACGAGGTCGCCCTCGAGCCCCGCGGCGCGCCGGCTTAGTCCGTCGACCCGGCGCACGGTCTGCTAGCATCGAGCGCCCTGCAGCGCACCGCACCGCCCCGCCGACGACGCTCCGCCCCAGTGCCCGGAGAGGAGCCCACGATCGACGACACCACCGTCCAGCGCGTTCGCGTCGTGCTGGCGCTCGGCCTGGTCAACCTCGTCCTCGCCGTGGCCGCCATCGTCGTGGCGAGCCTCGAGACGGTGCGCTGACCCACGCTTGCGGTGGCCCATCGGCCGGGCGTAGGCTTGGCCGGCCGACCGCTCGTTCGGCGCGGTGATCCATCCGTCAAGTCAGCCGTGACCCCGTCCCCAGGCGGGGTGTCCCGCTCTGGAGGCCTGGCCGTGGCAGTGTCGAGTTCCCGTCGCACGAAGTTCATCCTCGACGAGGAGCAGATCCCGCGGTCCTGGTACAACATCGCCGCCGACCTGCCGGTGCCGCCCGAGCCCGTCCTCCATCCCGGCACCGGCCAGCCGATCGGCCCCGACGACCTGGCCCCGCTGTTCCCGATGGCGCTCATCGGGCAGGTCGTGAGCAAGGACCGCGAGATCGAGATCCCCGAGCCCGTGCTCGACGCCTACCGGCTCTACCGGCCGAGCCCGCTGTATCGCGCCCATCGCCTCGAGAAGGCCCTCGATACCCCGGCTCACATCTACTACAAGTACGAGGGCGGCAGCCCGTCGGGCAGCCACAAGCCGAACACCGCCCTCGCCCAGGCCTACTACAACAAGGCCGAGGGCGTCACCCGTCTCGCCACCGAGACCGGAGCGGGCCAGTGGGGCAGCGCGCTGGCCTTCGCCGGGGCCGTCTTCGGGCTCGAGGTCAAGGTCTTCATGGTCCGCGCCAGCTACGACCAGAAGCCCTACCGGCGGATGCTCATGGAGACGTACGGCGCGGAGGTCGTGGCCAGCCCGTCGCTCAGCACGGAGTACGGACGCCGGGTGCTCGGCGAGACGCCCGACAGCACGGGGTCGCTCGGGATCGCCATCAGCGAGGCGATCGAGGACACGGTCAGCCATCCCGGGACCAAGTACTCGCTCGGGTCGGTGTTCGACTTCGTCCTGCTCCACCAGACCGTGATCGGCGAGGAGTCGATCCTCCAGATGGAGATGGCCGGCGAGGAGCCCGACGTCATCATCGGCTGCGCCGGCGGCGGCTCGAACTTCGCGGGGCTGTCGTTCCCGTGGCTCGGTCGCTCGTTCCGCGGCGGCGGGACGTACCGCGTGGTGGCGGTCGAGCCGGAGGCGGCGCCGAGCATGACCCGCGGCGTCTACGCGTACGACTTCGGGGACACGGCCCAGATGACCCCGCTGGTCAAGATGCACACCCTCGGCCACGACTTCATCCCGGATCCGATCCATGCCGGCGGCCTGCGCTACCACGGGATGGCGCCGCTCGTGTCGTTGCTCAAGGAGCACGGCTACATCGAGGCCCGGAGCGTCCACCAGCGGGCAAGCTTCGAGTCGGGCGTCCGCTTCGCCCGGACCGAGGGGATCCTGCCGGCGCCCGAGCCGACCCACGCCATCCACGCCGCGATCGACGAGGCGCTCGAGGCGAAGGCATCCGGCCGGGCCAAGGTGATCCTGTTCAACCTGTGCGGCCACGGCCATTTCGACCTGAGCGCGTACGAGCGCTACCTGAGCGGCCAGCTCGAGGACTACGAGTACCCGGTCGAGAAGGTCGCGGCAGCGCTCGCCGCCCTGCCCAGGGTGTGACGGCGGACCGATCGACGCGGCGGGGGTAGCATCGCACCAATGCCCAGGCTTGCCTGCTGGTCGTGTGGCCGGCAGATCTACACCACCTCACCGATCGAGTCGCTCTTCGCCGAGGAACGCCGCTGCCCGCGCTGCGGGGCGTACCTCAACGCCGAGCGGCGCGAGCTGGAGCGGCGCGAACGACTCCGCCGGATGAACCCGCCGGACGAGCCGGGGCCGCCACAGCCGACCGACGAGCGCCGGGCTACCGACCGACGGTCAGGCCAGCGGCGGTCCGGTGGATCGAGCGGCAGCTCGTCCGGCGGACGGCGCGATGCCGCCGGCTGGGTGGACTGACCGACCGACGCCGGCGCCGGACGAACGACCGGCTCAGGGGTAGAGGCGATCCTCGGGGGTCGGCGGGTCGACCAGCCCGTAGCGGAGCGCGACCACGACGGCCTCGAGCTTCGAGTGGACCTTCAGCTTGGCCGTGATGTTCTGGACGTGCGTCCGGAGCGTGTTCGGGGCGATCCCCAGCTCGTCGCAGATCTCGCGGGTGGTGTGACCGGCGCTCAGCGCGCGCAGGATCTCGAGCTCGCGGACCGTCAGGGGCTCGATCTGCGGCGGCTCGACCCCGGCTTCGCGGGCCATCCGGACGCGGAGCGCGATCTTGGCGATGACCGCCGGCGGGAGAAGCGTCTCGCCGGCGTGCGCCGCGCGGATCGCCGACAGGACCTCGGTCGTCGAGGCGGTCTTCGGGAGGAAGCCGTCGGCCCCGGCCTGGATGGATTCGAGGACGGTCTCGTCGTCGTCGTGGGCGGTGAGCATGATCACCAGCGCCTTGGGCCAGCGGGCCTTGACCGCGCGGGTGACCTCGGCGCCGGTGCCGTCCGGCAGCGCGTAGTCCATCAGGACCACGTCGGCCGGCTCCCGCAACCGGGCCCGCGCAGCGGCCGCCGAATAGGCCGTGCCCACGACCGCGATCCCCGGCTCGCCGTCGAGCAGGCGGCTCAACGCATCCGCGAGCGCGCGGTGGTCGTCGACGAGGAGGACCCGGATCGGCCGCGCCTCGGGTCGGGCAGTCGGCGGACGCTCGGCCGGAGCGACTGTCGGCGCAGGCGGGTTGGGACGACCGCTCATCGGCCGATTCTAGCGCCGCCGATGGACGGTCACGTCGTTTCCGCGCGCCCGGCGGACGGCCGGTTGCCGGACCTGACATGATCGGCCCCGTGCGGATCGCGATCGTCGGCTTCGGGCTCATCGGCGGGTCGATCGCCCGGGCCCTCCGGCTCCGGCGCCCGGCCGACCCGGTCGAGCGAACCGATCGCCTCGTCGCCTGGAGCCCGGGTGGCGACGGACCTGCGGCGGCGCTGTCGGCCGGCCTGATCGACGCCGCACCGCCGGACCTGGGAACCACGATCGCTGGCGCCGAGCTCGTGATCCTCGCTGCGCCGCCGCTCGCCTGCCTCGAGCTCATCGACCAGCTCGGCGGTTCCCTTGCAGACGGCCTCGGGCCGGACGCGACGGTGACCGACGTGGCGAGCACGAAGGGCGCCATCGTCGCGCGGGCCGATCGCGCCGGCCTCCGCTTCGTGGGCGGTCATCCGATGGCGGGCCTCGAGACGCCCGGGTTCGCCGCCGCGCGCGACGACCTCTTCGTCGGACGGCCGTGGGTCGTCTGCCGCGGGGCCGGCGCGCGCGAGCCGGACGTGGCTCGCGTGCGGTGGCTGATCCAGGCCTGCGGTGCGCGGGCCGTCGAGCTCGATCCGGCGGCCCACGATCGCCTGGTCGCGGCGATCAGCCACCTGCCGCTCGTCGCCTCCGCGGCCCTCGTCGAGGCCGTCACCGCCGGCCCGGACTGGCCCGCGGCTGCCGAGCTTGCCGCCGGCGGCTGGCGGAGCATGACCCGACTGGCCGCCGGGGACCCCGCGATGGCGGCCGGGATCGCCGCCACCAACGCCACGGAGATCGCGTCCGGGCTGCGCACGCTCAGAGCCGCGCTCGACGAGTGGCTGGCCGCGCTCGAGCCGCCCGGACCTGATGCGGCCGACCTGGCCGAACGGTTCGCGGCCGCCCGACGGCGGATCGAGGCCGGATGATCGGCGCCGGCGTCGACGAGCTGGTGTACGTCGTCCCGCGCTCGCTCGTGGTGCCCGGCGCGGGCTGGCTCGGGATCCGGACCGATGGGGCCGATGCGATCCTCGCGGCGATCGCCCGGGCTGGCCACTTCGAGCCGCGCCCGGCGATGGAGACGGATCCGGCGTTCAAGCAGGTGATCCCGTACCTCGTGCTGCGCGACGGTCCGCGCTGGTTCCTCATGCAGCGGACCCGTGGCGGGGCCGACCGACGGCTCCACGACCGCTGGTCGATCGGGGTCGGCGGCCACCTCAACCCCGGGGACGTCGACCTCGCCGGCGGCCTCGCCCGCGAGTGGCGCGAGGAGGTCGTCGCCGGCTTCGAGCCGGACTACCGGTTCGTCGGGCTCCTCAACGACGACACGACCGAGGTCGGCTCGGTCCATCTCGGCGTGGTCTACGTGGCGGACGCCGTGGGACGCCCGGTGGCGGTCCGCGAGACCGACAAGCTGCGCGGCTCGTTCGAACCGAGCGCGTCGGTGGAGGCCGTCCGCGACGGGCTCGAGACCTGGAGCCGGCTCGTCTTCGACCATCTGGCGCGGACCGGCGCCACCGGCTGACGCTGCGTACGTCGGTCCCGTGTCCGGGGTCCGACCGGCTGTGCCTATAATCGGCCCCGGGACCCCGGGATGCGGCCCGGCGAACCGACCCATCAGGGGAGCGCATGGCGGCCAAGATCCTCGTCGTCGATGACGACCCGAACGTCCAGCGGGTCCTGACCTACACCCTGAAGCAGGAAGGCTACGAGGTCCTCGTCGCCAGCGACGGCGCCGAGGGCTTCAAGTTGTGGAGCACCGAGGATCCGGCCCTCATCCTCCTCGACGTGATGCTCCCCAAGCTGGATGGCTACCAGGTCGCGACGAAGATCCGCGAGGAGGAGCCGGCCTCCGTCCACGTGCCGATCATCATGCTCACCGCCGAGCGCGAGATCGAGCAGCGCGTCCGGGGCCTGCGGGCCGGGGCCGACGACTACCTGATCAAGCCGTTCCACCAGGCCGAGCTGCTCGCCCGGATGAAGAGCCTGCTCGCCCGGTTCGCGCCGCGCGAGGGGCTCGTCGGCCGGCCGCCCCTCGGCAGGGTCGCCGCGTTCTACGGCGCCAAGGGCGGCGTCGGGACCACGACGATCGCGATCAACGCGGCGATCGCGCTGCACCGCGAGCTCAGCCGGAAGGTCGTCCTCGTCGACGGCAACCTCCAGTTCGGCGATCACCGCGTGTTCCTCGACCTCGGTCTCGATCGCAAGAGCATCCTCGACGTCGTCACCGCGACCTCGATCGACGCCGACATCATCAAGTCGGTCGTGGTGCGCCACGACTCGGGGATCGACCTGCTCCTCGCGCCGCCGTCGCCGGAGACGGCCGAGCTCGTGACCGAGGAGCACATCCCGCTGATCCTCGACAACCTGCGGACGCTCTACGACTACGTGATCATCGACATCGACAAGCGGCTCGACGAGGTCAACCTCAAGATCCTCGACGCCGCCGACGTGTTCTACGTCGTGATGACCGCCGACCTGTCGTGCCTCAAGAACGTCCGGCTCGTGCTCGAGACGATCGGCCATCTCGGGGTCGAGCAGCACAAGGTCCGGCTCGTGCTGAACCGCTCGAACGCCTTCACCGGGATCAACGTGAAGAACGCGGAGAGCGCGCTCAAGCGCCCGATCGACCACCAGATCCTGAACGAGTACCGCGGCGCGATCAGCGCCCTCAACAGCGGCTCGCCGTTCATGTTCAACAAGGCCGACTCGCCGCTGGGCCGGTCGCTCCTCGAGTTCGCCCGCGCGATCGACAAGACCACGGCGACCGGGGACGCGCCGCAGCTGGCGGCCCCGACCGCACGCTGACCGGCCACGCCCGTCGTCGATAAGTCCGCGGTGAGGGTCACCGCCTAGCCTCCGACGGTGCTCGCCACCGTCCAGGCCGCCACGCTCCAGGGCATCGAGGGCCGGGTCATCCGGGTCGAGGTCGACGTCGCCCCTGGCCTGCCCGGGTTCACGATCGTCGGCCTGCCCGACGCCGCCCTCCAG
Organism: uncultured Chloroflexia bacterium; assembly: GCA_963813705.1. Classification (GTDB taxonomy): domain Bacteria; phylum Chloroflexota; class Limnocylindria; order Limnocylindrales; family CSP1-4; genus Chersky-267. The sequence continues at coordinate 351,878 of CAWFAH010000010.1, read as the reverse complement.
GAGGCTCGCGAGCGGGTGCGCGGCGCGATCCGGAACAGCGGGCTCGCCTTCCCGCCCCGCCGGATCACGGTCAACCTCGCCCCGGCCGACCTGCGCAAGGCCGGCGCGTCGCTCGACCTGGCGATCGCCGTCGGGATCCTGCTCGGCTCCGAGCAGGTCCGGGCCACCGGCCGCTGGGCGTTCATCGGCGAGCTGTCGCTCGGTGGTGAGCTGCGGCCGGTCCCGGGCGTGCTCCCGATGGTCGCCGCACTCGTCCGCCGTCCCGGGGGCCGGGTCGTCGTGCCGGCGGCCGCGGCGGCCGAGGCGGCCCTGGTCGACCACGCCGACGTCCGTCCGGCGGCCAGCCTCGGCGACGTGGTCGGCCTCCTCCGCAGCGCCGCGTCGCACCGCCGCCGGCGGCTCGAGCCGCCGGCCAGGGTGGAGCTCACGACGGGCGATCCCGAGCGGATGGCCACGATCCCGGTCGCCGAGCCCCGAGCGGACGGCCCGGCGGGGCCGGCCCGCGACGTGCCCGACCTCGCCGACGTCCGCGGCCAGGCCCTCGGGCGGCGGGCGCTCGAGATCGCCCTCGCGGGCGGCCATGGCCTGCTCATGATCGGACCGCCGGGCTCGGGCAAGACGCTTCTCGCCCGGACGATCCCGCGCCTCCTGCCGCCGCTCAGCGACGGCGAGGCCCGGGTCGCCTCGGCGATCGTCTCGGCGGCCGGCGACGGCCCGCTCCACGACCTCGTCCGATCGCGCCCGTTCCGGGCGCCGCACCACACGACGAGCTACGCCGGGATGCTCGGCGGCGGACCCCGTCTCGCGCCGGGCGAGGTGACGCGCGCCAGCGAGGGCGTGCTGTTCCTCGACGAGCTGCCGGAGTTCGCCAGGGACGTGCTCGAGGCGCTCCGCCAGCCGCTCGAGGACGGCGAGGTCACGATCGTCCGCGCCGGCGGCGCGGTGACCCTGCCGGCGCGCTTCCAGCTCGTCGCCGCGATGAACCCGTGCCCGTGCGGCGGCGGGATCGCCGCCGGCCGAGCCTGCCGCTGCACGCCCGGCGTCCCCGACCGCTACACCGCCCGCGTCTCGGGGCCGCTCCGGGACCGGATCGACCTGTGGGTCGAGATGCCGCCCGTCCCGCAGGCCCAGCTGCTCGGCCGCGGGTCCGCCGAGGCGAGCTCGGTCGTGGCGGCCAGGATCGCCGCCGCCCGGGACGTCGGGATCCGGCGCGGCCGCGTCCCGAACGCCCGGCTCGACGGGGCCCGGCTGCGGTCGGCCTGCCGGCTCGAGCCCGCCGACGAGCGGCTGGTGGCGCGGATCGCGGCGGCTGCCGGGCTGTCGGCGCGCGGCGTCGGACGGCTCCTGCGGGTCTCCCGGACGATCGCCGATCTCGGGGCCGCCGAGGTCGTCCGTCACGAGCACCTCGAGGAGGCGGCCCGGTTCCGGGTGCCCAGCGGTCCCTATGCCGGTCGGCTGGCGAGCTGAGCCGTGATCACGGAGCGGGATGCCTGGGCGGTCCTCGCGTCCGTGCCCGGGCTGGGACCGCTGACCTTCGCCCTCCTGCTGCGCGAGCACGGGAGCGCCCGGCGGGTCCTCGAGCTCGCCACGGACCCGGACGGCCGGCGCCTCATCCGCGAGGGCCCCGCGGCGGGTCGCGATCGGCTGGCCGGGCCCATGGTCGAGGCGCTCGGCGCGGTGGCCGCCGACCCGGCCGCGATCATCGACCGGCTGGCCGCCGATGGCGTCGCCGTGCTCACGATCGACGACCCGGCGTACCCGACCCGGCTCCGGCGGATCGAGGAGCCACCACCGGTCCTGTTCGTGCGCGGGGCGCCGGCGGCGCTCGAGGCGCGCAGCGTGATCGCCATCGTGGGCACGCGCCGGCCGACCGAAACCGGGCGGGCCTTCGCCGCCCGGATCGCGACCGCGATCACCGGGCTCGACAGCGTGGTGGTGTCCGGGCTCGCGGTCGGAATCGACGGCGCAGCCCACGCCGCAGCCGTGGCGGCCGAGGGACCGACGGTCGCCGTGCTCGGGTCCGGGCACGGCCGGCTCTTCCCGGCCGCCCACCGGCGGCTGGCCGCGGCGATCCTCGACACCGGCGGCGCGGTCGTCTCCGAGCTGCCACCGGACGCAGGTCCCACGAAGGGGACCTTCCCACGCCGCAACCGGCTGATCAGCGGGCTGGCCGACGCGACCGTCGTGGTCGAGGCCGGGATCGGGAGCGGCGCGCTGATCACCGCGCGCTGGGCCCTCGAGCAGGGGCGCGGCTGCTTCCTGGTCCCGGGCCCGCTCGACGCGCCGGCCTCTGCCGGCTGCCTGGCGTTCCTGCGCGCCTACCCGGGCGAGGCGCGCCTCGTCGCCGGGCTCGCCGAGCTCGTCGACGACCTCGAGCTCGTCCCGTCCGAGCCCGCCGGCCCCCGCCCGAGGCACGGACCGGTCTCGCGAGCCGCGCTCCTCGCCTCGCTCGGGCGATCCGAGGCCGCGATCGCCGATGCGCTGGCCGATGGCGCGACGACCCTCGACGAGCTCGCCGATCGGACGGCACTGCCCGTTCCGGCCGTGCTCGGGGCGCTGACCCTGCTCGAGATGCGCGGTCTCGCCGTGGGCGCCTACGGCCGCTATCGGCCGGCCGGCCCGCTTGCCGGCGCGCCCAGGTTTGCCCTGACGTGAGACCTGGTGCTACGCTTGCCGGCGATCTTCTGGGCAGGCGTCCCGAGATCAGACAGCCGCACGAAGCCGCTGACCCCAGGCAACGAGCCAGGAGACTGTCTATTGCGAAAGTTCGCCGTCGCGGCGCTGGCCCTGCCTGTCCTGGCACTCATCTACGGCCCCGTCGTTGCTCGACGGTTGCTCGCCGGCCGGATGGGCGTCGGGATCGGGACCCTGGCGATCAGCGGGATCGTCCTGGTCGGCCTCGCGGCACCGGTGACCACTTCGGCACGCCCGCCGGTCACCGCCAGCCCGATCGGGCCAGCCGCCCTGGCCGGCAGCATCGAGCCGCACCACGGGATCCGCGAACCCGTTCGCCTGACGTTCAGCTCCGCCATGGACGCGAAGAGCGTCGCGTCCGCCCTGACGGTGTCCCCCGCGGCTGACGTCGCCCTGTCATGGAACACGGCCGGTACGGCGCTGACGATCGCCCCGAAGACCGGCTGGAAGCCCGCCACGTACTACTCGGTCACCATCGGGACCGCCGCGCTCGATCGGACCGGCCAGAAGCTGGCCGCACCGGCCCGCGCGATCTTCACCACCAGGTTGCCGATCGGCGGGCGGATCAGCGCGTCCGAGTCGGCGGTCAAGGGCCGCGTCACGACCGCGACCGCATTCGCGCTGGCGTTCGACGGACCGGTCGATCCGGCCGCGGTGCAGGCGTCGTTCCGCATCGATCCGCCGGTCGAGGGCACGTTCGAGACCACCGCTCCCGAGGGCGCGGGGACCACGATCACGTTCATCCCGACGACGCCGCTCGCCCCGAACACGGCCTACACCGTCTCGCTCGGCGGCGCGATCCACGACGCCGACGGGATCGCGACGTCGCCCCTCGCGCCGCTGGCGATCCGGACCACCAAGGGTCCGTCGGTCGTCCGCTTCAGGCCGCTCACCGGCACGACCGGCGTGGCCCGCGGCGCCGCGCTGTCGGTCCGCTTCACGGCGCGGATGGATCGCGCCACGACTGCGGCGGCGTTCAGCGCCCAGGTCGGGACGAAGAAGCTCAAGGGGACCATCGGCTGGGCCGAGGGCGACACGGTGCTCGTCTTCCAGCCGGCCACGGCCCTGCCATACGGGGCGACCGTCGCGATGACCGTGGCTACCAGCGCGACCGACCGCACGCGAACGCCGCTCAACGCTCCGAAGACGGTCACCTTCCGGATCGAGGCCAAGCCCGCGCCGGCGGCCCGTGCGACGTCGAGGTCGACCCACATCGGGCACGGTTCGTCGGTCGGCGCCGGCTCGTGGCATGCCGTCGAAACCTACTACCTGCGGCTCATGAACTGCACCCGCGGCGGCGGCTGGGTGACGTCGGGCGGCAACTGCAGCAGCCCGGGTGGCAGCGGCATCGCCCCGCTCGTCCTGAGCGCGGGGATCAGCGACGAGGTGTCCCGCCCGTACGCCAAGTACCTCGCCTCGACCGGGATCTGCAGCCATTTCGCCGACGGCGACCCGGGGGTCCGGCTGCGCCGTCACGGCTACAACGGCGACTACCGCGAGAACATCGGCTGTCGCTCGGCCGCCAACCCGTACGCCTCGGTCCTCGGCTCGCACCTCTTCTTCCAGAGCGAGAAGCCGTGCGGCGGCTACTGCCACTACGCCAATATCATGTCGACGAAGATGAAGTACGTCGGGATCGGAGTCTGGGTCTACCACGGGCGAGTGCGCCTCGTCGTGGACTTCTGGGAAGGCTGACCCCGCTGATCCGGAACGCCGTCCTGCACATCAACAACGAGCAGCCGCTCGTGGCCGACCTGTACGCGATCCCGGTCGCGACGGACGTCACGCTCCTGTGCACGAACCTGCGTGACAAGAACGGCAAGCGGCCGATCTTCGCCGACGACTCGTCCTCGGTGTTCGTGTTCCCGATGATCCACATGCGCTTCATCGAGGTCCCGGCCGGCACGGTCGAGGAGACCGACGACGGCGTCCCGCGGCTCGGCGCCGGGGCCATCCCCGCGGCGGCTCCCGAGCCGGAGGAGGAGCTCGAGATCGACGAGGACTTCCTGCGCCGCGTGCGCGACGTCTGAGCCGGGTCGGCCGTTCCTGCGCCCGGGTTGGTCCGGACGAGCCCGCGGGCCTCGCCGGCGGTGACCGCGAGCGTCGTCCCGATCACCGTCGACGGGCCGGCGAGAGGCCGGTGCTAGACTCCCGCACGACATGAGCAGGGATCTGGTCATCGTCGAGTCGCCCGCCAAGGCGAAGACGATCGAGCGCTATCTCGGCCCGGGCTACACGGTCCTGGCCTCGTACGGGCATGTCCGCGACCTGCCCGAGAACCCGGGCAAGGGCAAGCTCGGGGTCGACGTCGAGCACGACTTCGCGCCGACCTACGAGATCTCGCCGGATCGCCATCGCCAGCTCGCCGCGATCGAGAAGGCGGCCCGCACGGCCGATCGGGTCTACCTCGCCACCGACCTCGATCGCGAGGGCGAGGCGATCGCCTGGCACGTCGCGGAGGCGATCGGGCTGCCCGAGGACCGCCAGTCGCGCGTGACGTTCAGCGAGATCACCGAGCCGGCGATCCGCGCGGCGTTCGCCAACCCGCGGTCGATCGACCGCGACCTCGTCGACGCCCAGCAGACCCGTCGGATCGTCGACCGGATGGTCGGCTACACGCTCAGCCCGCTGATCTCGCGCAAGGTCCGCTCGGGGCTGTCCGCCGGCCGCGTGCAGTCGGTCGCGGTTCGCCTCGTGGTCGATCGCGAGCGCCAGATCCGGGCGTTCAGCGCCATCGAGTACTGGACGATCGAGGCGCTTCTCATCGCCCCCGGCGGTGGCGACTTCCTGGCCGAGCTCGTGCGGATCGACGGCGCCAAGCCCGAGATCGGCGACGGCGACACGGCCGAGCGCCACGTCGCGGCGATCCGCGCCAGCCAGCCAGTCGTCGACTCCATCACGGTCAAGCGCTCGAAGCGCAGCCCGGCGCCGCCGTTCACGACCTCGACGCTCCAGCAGGAGGCCAGCCGCAAGCTCGGCTTCAGCCCGAAGCGGACGATGTCGGTCGCCCAGCGACTCTACGAGGGCGTCGAGACGCCCGACGGCCAGGTCGGGCTGATCACCTACATGCGGACCGACTCGGTCGCCCTCGCCGGGCAGGCGATGGGCGAGGCGCGCGAGGTCATCGGCGAGCGCTTCGGGACCGAGTACACGATGCCCAAGGGCCGGCCGTTCAAGACGAAGTCGAAGAACGCCCAGGAGGCGCACGAGGCGATCCGGCCGACCTCGTTCCAGCGCGACCCGGACACCCTGGCCCGGACGCTCGGACGCGACGAGGCCCGTCTGTACCGCCTCATCTGGCAGCGCGCGCTGGCCAGCCAGATGAAGGAGAAAGAGCTCGAGACGACCACGGCCGAGCTCGTGGCGGGGTCGTATGGCCTGCGGGCGAGCGCCACGAAGACGGTCTTCGACGGGTTCAGCCGCGTCTACACCGAGGGCCAGGACGATGCGGCCGAGGAGGCCGAGCGCGCCCTGCCGCCGCTGGCCGAGGGCGACGTCACCCGGGTCGCCGACGTGACCCCCGTCCAGCACTTCACCGAGCCGCCGCCGCGCTACACCGAGGCGACGCTGATCAAGGCGCTCGAGGAGCACGGGATCGGGCGGCCGTCGACCTACGCGGCAACGATCTCGACCATCGTCGACCGGGGCTACGTCAAGGTGGTCGAGCGACGGCTCCATCCCGAGCCGATCGGCGAGGTCGTCACGGACCTGCTCGTCGACCACTTCGGCGAGTACGTCGACCTCGCGTTCACCGCGCGGATGGAAGAGGAGCTCGACGAGGTCGCCCGCGGCGAGCGGCCGTGGGTCCCGCTCCTGCGCGAGTTCTACGGTCCGCTCAAGGAGCGGGTCGACGAGAAGCGGGCGGTCCTCCGCCGGCGCGACTTCACCACGGAGCCGTCCGACGAGGTCTGCTCGCTCGGTCACCCGATGGTCGTCCGGCTCGGCCGCAACGGCCGCTTCCTGGCCTGCTCGCTCTACCCGGAGCACAAGGAGTCGCGGCCGCTGCCCGGCGAGGAGGAAGAGGCGCCGGTCCTGCCCGGCGTGGGCGAGACGTGCCCGAAGTGCGGCGCCAGCGACGGCGGGACGCTGGTTGCGCGGCGCGGCCGGTTCGGGCCGTTCGTCGGCTGCTCGCGCTATCCCGACTGCGACTACATCAAGCGCGACGGACCGCCTCCGCCGGAGCCGCTGCCGTTCGAGGTCGTCTGCCCGCGCTGCGGCGAGGGCCGGCTGACCCCGCGCCGGGCGCGCCGCACCGGCTCCGTGTTCTGGGGTTGCTCGCGCTACCCCAAGTGCGACTTCACGACCTCGCACGAGCCGCTCGGTGCCCTCCACGACGCCGACGCCGGACCGGTCGCCCGGAAGGGCGAGGATGCTGCGCTGTGCCTGCAGTGCGGGTCGACCATGGACGAGCCGGCGGCGTCGATCGTGCCCGGCACGACCGTCCACGGCGGCCCGCCCGACCCGGCCGCGCTGGCCCGCCCGTCGCGCGGCGGTCGCGGGGGCGGGGCACGCGGCGATGGGGAGCGATCGGGTTCCCGGACCGGCACCCGTCCGCGGTCGTCACGATCGACGAGCGGCCGCCGGACGACCGGCCGGCGTCGCGGGACCGAGCGCGCGCCCGGGGCGTGACCGGCGCCGACGCGCTCGATCGATTCCTCGGCGGGCTCGTGGCCCGCGATGTTTCGGCTCACACGAGACGTTCGTACGCGACCGCGGTCGGCGCGTACCTCGGCTGGCTCGACGAACGCGGGGTCGACTGGCGACGCCCGGCCCGCGGCGAGCTGCGCGCGTACCTCGAGGTCCTGTCCGAGGGTCACGCCCGGACCTCGGTCGGGCAGCGCCTCGCGGCGATCCGGTCGTTCTACCGGTTCGCCGCCCGGAATGACCTGTGCGCCGGCGATCCGTGGGGCGCGATCGCCACGCCGCGCCAGCCGAAGCGGCTGCCCCAGGTCCTCGAGGCGCGCGAGGTCGAGCGGCTGCTCGGCGTGATCGACGACGAGGCGGCCGCGGCGGCCAGCGGCGCGACCCGGGCTCCGGGCCTGACGTCGGCCCTGGCGCTCCGCGACCGGGCGCTCGTCGAGACGGCCTACGCGGCCGGCCTCCGGATCAGCGAGCTGGCCGCCGCGACCCTCGGATCGCTCGACCTCGGGCGCGGGGAGGTCCGGGTCGTCGGCAAGGGCCGCAAGGAACGGATCGGGCTGCTCGGACGACCGGCCCGGGCCGCCCTGGCCGACTACCTCGACGCCGCGCGCCCGGTCCTCCTGGCCCGGCGGCCGGCGGTCTCGGCCGGTGAGGCGCCGGCCGAGGTCTTCCTCAACCAGCGGGGTGCGCCGCTCGGGGTCCGCGGCCTGCGCTTCCGGCTCGACCGGCTGCGGGCGCGGGCCGGGCTGCCGCTGGGGGTCTCGCCGCATACGCTGCGCCACAGCTTCGCCACCCACCTGCTGGACGGGGGAGCGGACCTGCGCGTCGTCCAGGAGCTGCTCGGCCACGAGAGCCTGGCCACCACCCAGGTCTACACCCACGTGTCGGGAACCCGGCTCCGGGCCGCCTACCTCGACGCCCATCCACGGGCTCGCAGCGCCACCCGACCGTCGTGACCGTCGGCCGCTCGCTGGCCCGGGCCGGGCTGGTCGTCACGATCGCGTTCTTCGTCTCGCGCCTGCTCGGCTGGGTCCGCCTCGTTGTGATCGGGACGACCATCGGCGCCGGCAGCCAGCTCGACACGTTCTTCGCCGCGTTCCGGCTGCCGGACCTGATCTTCCAGCTCGTGGCCGCCGGGGCCCTGTCGTCGGCGCTGATCCCGGTGGTCTCCGGCCTGCTCGCGCAGGACGAGGAGGCACGCGCCTGGCGTGTCGCCTCGACCGTGGCCAACGTGATGCTGGCGATCCTGCTCGTCCTCGCGGTCGTGGTGCTTGTGGCCGCGCCGGTGCTCATCCCCTGGATCACGCCCGGCTTCGGCCCGGCCGAGCAGGCCCAGACGGTCGACCTGACCCGGATCATGCTCGTCAGCCCGATCCTCCTGTCGCTCGGCTCGCTGGCCACCAGCCTGCTCAACGCGAAGGGCCGCTTCGCCGCATCGGCGATCGCGCCGATCGTCTACAACCTGGCGATCATCGGCGGGGTGCTCGCGCTGTACCCGTCGATGGGCGTGACCGGCCTGGCGGTCGGGGTCGTGGCCGGCTCGGCCTGCCACCTGGGCGTGCAGCTGCTGCCGCTCCGCGCGACGGGGTACCGCTGGTCACCGTCGATCAACCTGCGCGACGGCGCGGCGCGCGAGGCGCTGCTGCTGATGGTCCCCCGGGCGATCGGCCTCGGCGCCAGCCAGCTCACGTTCCTCGTCGCGACGTCGCTCGCCTCGACGCTCGGGGCGGGCGCGGTCAGCGCCTTCTCGATCGCCTTCTCGGTCTTCCAGATCCCGATCGGGGTCATCGGCATTCCGATCGGGGTGGTCATGCTCCCGTCGATGTCGCGCGACCTCGCGCGGGGTGCCGTGGGCACCTACGTCAGCCTCGTCAGCCGGGCCCTCCGGCTGATCGTCTGGGTGATGCTGCCGCTGGCCGGCCTGACGATCGTCCTGCGGACCGAGATCGTGACCCTCCTGTTCGGCTACGGGCGGTTCGACGAGCAGGGCGTGGCGCTCACCGCGACCGCCCTCGTCTGCCTGTCGCTCGCGCTCGCCTCGGAATCGCTGATCGCGATCCTCGCCCGGGCCTTCTACGCCAACCGTGACACGCTGACCCCGGTCCTGGCCGCGGTCCTCGCGGTCGCCCTCAACGTCACGTTCTCGTTCCTCCTCGTCGGCCGGCTCGAGCTGGCCGGGATCGGCCTGGCGATCGCCATCGGGTCGTGGGCGGAGGCGAGCTTCCTGCTCGCCGTCCTGAGCCGCCGGGTGGGCGGCTTCGACATCGCCGATCTCGTGCGGTCGGGGTTGATCGCGCTCGTCGGGGCGGCGGTCGCGAGCGCCGTGGCCTGGGCGACGATGAACGCGCTCGGCACGATCGTCGGGCCGCAGCCGCCGCGGCCGGCGCTCCTCCTCGAGCTCGCGGTGGCGACCGGCCTGGCCGGCCTGGCCTACCTCGGGCTCAGCCGGGCGTTGCGGATCCCGGAGGTCGGCACTATCGTGCGGCTCATGTCCGACGCCCTCCGTCGTCCGGCGAGCCCGTGACGGACGGAGCCCCGACGAGCGGCGACCCGTCGGTCGCCTGGGACGCCTTCGTCGCCGGCCATCCGCTGGCGACCTATCTCCAGACCGCCGCCTGGGCCCGGGTCAAGGCGGCCAACGGCTGGTCGAGCCGGCTCGTCGAGACGACGTCGCCGGACGGCGGTCGGTTCGGCGCCCGGATCCTCCTGCGCCGCCCCCGCCCGGTCCCCTGGACGTTCGCCTACGCCCCGCGCGGGCCGCTGGCGACCGCGTGGACCGACGAGCTCCTCGACGCGTGGAACGACGCTCTCCGCTCCGCACTCGGGCGAGCGATTGGCGTCGGCGGAGCCGCCCACGTGCGAATCGATCCTGAGATCGAGCGAGACGGCGCACTTGACCCGGATGGTGCGGCTCGCGCGATGCTCGAACGGCGGGGCTGGCGCCGGGCGCCGGAAGTGCAACCGACGGTCACCCGGGTCGTGGACCTCACCGGCGACGAGGACGCGCTGTGGTCGGACCTCCGCTCGAAGTGGCGGCAGTACGTGACGAAGGCACGGACAAACGGGATCACCGTCGAGGACATCGACGCGGATGCCGAACCCTCCGCCTTCCCGACGTTCCATCGGGTCATGACCGAGACGTCGTGGCGTACGCAGACCCCGATCCGCACCGAAGCAGCCTATCGGGACATCTGGGATGCCTTCCGGCCGAGCGGTGGGGTTCGACTGCTCTTCGCGCGCGACCAGGGCGGTGATGTCGGCGCGGTGCTGCTGCTGGTCCGCTGTGGGACGCGGGTCGTCGAGCCGTACGGGGGGATGACGTCGACGGGCGCCCTCCAGCGGGCCGGGTACCTGCTCAAGTGGGAAGCCATCCGCTCGAGCCGCGAGCTCGGGGCGACGTCCTACGACATGTGGGGCCTCGTCCATTCGGGGATTCGTCAGTTCAAGGCCGGATTTGGTGGCCGCGAGATCACGCTCATCGGGGCATGGGACCTTCCGATCAGCCGCATCGGATGGCACGCCTACCGGACCGCGGAGGACCGTCGAGCGCCGAAGCCGGCAGACTCGACGCACGCCACCGCCTGGCTCCGGGCAGGGCCGGGATGAGCGGCCGGGCGGGAGACGTGGTCAGCGGGTCGCTCGAGGCGAGCCTCGCCCGCGCCGAGCCGCAGGGCACGCGACCGCTCGCCGAGCTCGTCGCCCGGCTGGCCGCCGAGGGCCGGCTCCGATCCGTGATCCGTGACGGGTCGCCGATCGAGCCAGCCGAGCTCGGTCCGATCGACCTCGCCGGCGTCGCGGACGACTCGCGGCGGGTCGTTCCGGGTGCGTTGTTCGTCGCGCTCCCGGGCGACCATGTCGACGGTCACGACTTCGCTCCGGCCGCCCAGGCCGCCGGTGCCGTCGGCGCGATCGTGGAGCGACCGATCGCGGGTCTCGAGGGCGTGCAGCTGGTGGTCGAGCGGAGCGCCGCGGCCCTCGCCACGGCCGCGGCATGGTGGTACCGCGATCCCAGCCACGAGCTGTCGGTGGTCGGCGTGACCGGCACGGACGGCAAGACCACGACGTCGTTCCTGGCCGCGGCCGTCCTCGAGGCCGCCGGGATCGCGACCGGGCTCGTCGGCACGGTGGAGACGCAGGTCGGGCCGGTCCGCGCGGCCACGCCGGGCCACGTCACGACGCCCGGCGCCCTCGAGCTCCAGCGATTGCTCCGGGCGATGGTCACCGCCGGCGATCGGGCGGCGGTCATCGAGACGACCTCGCACGGCCTGGCCGCCGAGCGGGTCGGCGGGATCGCCTACGACGCCGCCGTGTTCACGAACCTGTCGCACGAGCATCTCGAGTTCCACGGCTCGTTCGAGGCGTACCGCGCCGCAAAGCTCAGCCTGTTCGAGCGCCTCGGGACCGCGCGCCCGGCAAAGCCGGTCGATCGGCCGCGGATCGGCGTCGTCAATGCCGACGATCCCGCCGCGGGCGGCTTCGTCGAGGCCACCCGCTCCGCGGACGCGCGGCCCGTGACGTACGGCACGGCGGCCGGCGCGGACGTCCGGCTGACCCAGCTCAGCGAGACCGGGCAGGGCCTCCGACTCGGCGTCCAGGCGCCCGGCTGGGACGGCGAGGTCGAGGTTCCGCTGGCCGGCCGGTTCAACGCCTCCAACGCCCTCGCCGCGATCGCGCTCGGCCTCGGCTGGGGCCTCGATCCGTCGGACGTCCGAGCGGGGCTCGCGTCGGTTGGTCGCGTGCCGGGGAGGATGGAGCGGATCGACCACGGCCAGCCGTTCGAGGTCGTGGTCGACTATGCCCACACCCCGGCGTCCCTGGCGATGGTCCTCGACCTGCTCGGTCCGCGTGCGGCGGCGGGCGGCGGCGGGGTCATCGCCGTCTTCGGCTCGGCCGGCGAACGGGACCTCGAGAAGCGCCCGATGATGGGCCGCATCGCCGGCGAGCGATGCCGCCTCGTGGTCGTGACCGACGAGGACCCGCGCGGCGAGGATCGCCAGGCCATCCTCGACGAGATCGCGGCCGGCGCCGAGGCGGCCGGTCTCCGCCGGGGCGCGGACCTGCTCGTCGTCGCCGACCGATCGCAGGCCATCCGCGAGGCGCTGGCCCGGGCCCGTCCCGGGGACGTCGTCCTCCTCGCCGGCAAGGGCCACGAATCGTCGATCATCGGTCCCGCCGGACCGCTCCCCTGGGACGAGCGTGCCGCCGCCGAGGCGGCGCTCGGATCGCTCGGCTACCCGGGTGGCGACTGACCGTGCGCGGCTGCCTCGTCACCGTCGGCCTGCTCGCCGTCGTCGCGGTGGCGGTCGTCTGGCTGCTCCTCCCGCCGCTCGCCGGCACGCTCACCCAGGGCGCGCTGGCCGCGGCCGGATTGAGTGCCGACACCACGACGGTGACCGTGGCCGCCGACCCGCCGCCCAAGCTGCTGACCCTGGAGGCCGACACGATCCACGTCGTCGCGACCAACGCGCGCTACCACGGCATCGAGGCCGTCGGCGTCGACGTCACCCTCCACGACGTCAAGCTCATCGACCGGACGTACGGCGCGGTGGCCGGCACGCTCCGGTTCGTGAGCCTGCCCGCGGGCCCAGACCGGCCGGCGGTAACGATCCCGCAGGTGACGCTGAGCGGGTCGTCCGATCGGGTCGCCGGGACGATGACGTTCTCGGCCGTGACCGCCCAGGAGCTGGCCGCCGGGGCCGTCGAGGCCGCCGTGGGAGCCGCTCCGAGCGAGGTGACGCTGACCGCCCCCGACAAGGTCCGGATCCGGGTGCGCGGTCTGACGCTCGAGGGGCGGCTGGCGGTCGGCGCCGACGGCGGGCTCGTCCTCGTGCCGCCGGCGAAGGCGAACCTGGCCGACATCCCGATCGTCGTGCCCGGCCCGGACGTGCCCATCCGGATCGAGTCCTTCCGGATCACGGGTGGCGGGCTCGTGCTCGCGGCGACGTTCGACCCGAGCCCCGGCTGACCGATCGGCGGGCTCGACGGGCCCGGCCGGGCCCCGCCCGGGCACGCTCGGCTGAGCGTGGCGGACACGCTGCTATCCTGTGAGGCCGATGTCGATCGAGCCCGCGACCACCCAGACGACGAGCGTCCGCAAGGGCGCCCGGCGGTCCGCGGCGCCCGCCGCGTCCCGTTCGACCGGTCGGCGCTCGTTCGAGCCGCTCCGGGTCGAGCTCCTCGCCGCGCTCGAGAAGCACTATCCACAGGCCGATCTCGAGCCGGTCAGCCGCGCCTTCGACATGGCCGTCGAGGCGCATGCCGGGCAGAAGCGCGCCTCGGGCGAGCCGTACGTGACCCACCCGATCGCCTCGGCCCAGATCCTGGCCGATCTCGGGATCGACCCGGTCGCCGTCGAGGCTGCCCTCCTCCACGACGTCCCCGAGGACACCGAGTACAGCCTCGTCGACGTCGAGGAGCGGTTCGGGCCGGAGGTGGCCCACCTCGTCGACGGCGTCACGAAGCTGTCGAAGTTCAGCACCCATACCCACGAGCAGCAGCAGGCCGAGAACATCCGCAAGATGTTCCTGGCCATGGCCGAGGACATCCGGGTCGTCCTCATCAAGCTGGCCGACCGGCTCCACAACATGCGCACGCTGGCCGCGCTGCCGCTCGACAAGCAGCAGCGGATCGCCCGCCAGACGATGGAGATCTACGCGCCGCTCGCCGAGCGGCTCGGGATCTGGCAGATGAAGTGGGAGCTCGAGGACCTCGCGTTCAAGGCGCTCGAGCCGGATCGCTTCCGCGAGCTGGCCAAGCTGCTCGACACGCGGCGCAAGGGTCGCGAGGGGTTCATCGAGACGGCGATCGCCGAGCTCCGGCCCGCCCTGGCCGCGGCCGGCATCGAGGCCGACATCCAGGGCCGCCCGAAGCACATCTACAGCATCGACAAGAAGATGCAGCGCAAGGGCGCCGGGTTCGAGGAGATCTACGACGTCTACGCGATCCGCTGCCTCGTCGAGGAGGTCAAGGACTGCTACGCCGCGCTCGGCGTGGTCCACTCGATCTGGCGGCCGATCCCCGGCCAGTTCGACGACTACATCGCGGTCCCGAAGAACAACCTCTACCAGAGCCTCCACACGGCGGTGATCGCCAACGAGGGCAAGCCGCTCGAGATCCAGATCCGGACCCACGCGATGCACCAGGTCAGCGAGGTCGGGATCGCCGCCCACTGGCGGTACAAGGAGGGCAGCCGCTCCGACCGCGAGTACGACGCCAAGCTCGCCTGGCTCCGCCAGCTCATGGACTGGCAGCGCGAGGTCTCCGACGCGACCGAGTTCGTCGAGGGGATCAAGCTCGACATCTTCCAGGACCAGGTCTTCGTGTTCACCCCGCGTGGCGACGTCAAGGACCTGCCGGCCGGCTCGACGCCGCTCGACTTCGCCTACCGGATCCACACCGACGTCGGGCATCGCTGCATCGGCGCCAAGGTCAACAACCGGCTCGTCCCGCTCGACTACCGGCTGAAGAACGGCGACATCGTCGAGATCGTGACGACCCGTGGCGAGCACGGTCCGTCGCGCGACTGGCTGAACCTCGTCCGGACGAGCCACGCCCGCGAGAAGATCCGCGCCTGGTTCAAGCGCCAGGAGCGCGACGACAACATCGTCCACGGCCGCGAGTCGCTCGAACGGGAGCTCCGCCGGCTGGCCCGCAAGTCGATCCAGTCGGTCGGGCTCGACAAGATCGCCGACGTGGGCAAGCACTACAACTTCGACACGCTCGACGACTTCTACGCGGCGATCGGCTACGGCGCGGTCGGCGCCCAGCAGGTGGTGATGCGCCTGGGCGTGGTCGACGACGCCGAGCTCGCCCTCCCGACGGTCGCCCCGCAGACCGTCCCGCAGCGCACCGGCGGCGTCCGGGTCAAGGGTGTCGGGGACCTGCTCGTCCGGTTCGCCAAGTGCTGCCACCCGATCCCCGGCGACCCCATCCAGGGCTTCATCACCCGCGGCAAGGGCGTCACCGTCCACCTCCGCTCGTGCCCGACGGTGATGAACGAGCGCGAGATCAGCCGGCTCATCGAGGTCGAGTGGGAGGCCGAGCCGACCCAGACGTACCCGATCGCGATCCGGATCGAGGCGTTCGACCGGACGGGGCTCCTGTCGGACATCACCCAGGTCGTCGCCGAGGCGAAGGTCAACATCGTGGCCGCCTCGGTCAACGTGATGCAGGACCACACGGCCGTGGTCATCGCCACGCTCCAGGTCGCCTCGGTCAGCCAGCTCGCCCGGGTCATGAGCCGGATCGAGCAGCTCAAGGACGTCATCTCGGTCCAGCGCGACCTCGGCTGAACGGCCCGACCGCCCGGCGATGCGCCATACCTTCCGCCTTCCCGAGCCCGGCAGCCCCGAGATCACCGTCGACAACAGCCAGATCACCGGGTTGCGCGTCTCGATCGACGGCGCGCGGGTGCCGCGGCTGCGCGAGCGGGGCCGGCCGACCTGGCGCGTGCCGATGGCCGATGGCACTGAACGGCGAATCGGGTTGGCCGGCGCGTTCACGGGGCTGCGCGCGATCGTCGACGACGGCACGGTGATCGAGCTCGAGCGTCGCTTCACGCTCTGGGAGCTCGTGCTCGCCGTGCTGCCGTTCGGGCTCCTCGGGCTGACCGGGGTCGCCGGCGGGTTGCTCGGCCTGCTGGCGATCGGGGTCAACCTGCGGATCCTGCGCGAGCCGTGGCCGCTCGTCGCCCGGGTCGCCGGGACGATGGCCTCGTTCGCCGTCGCCGCTGCCGTGTCCTACGCCATCGCGAGCACGCTGTTCGCCTAGACTTCGGCGATGCCCACCTACCGCGCGCCACGCGGCACGCGCGACCTCCTGCCCGACGAGCGGGCGACCTGGATCCGGCTCGAGCGCCTCGCCATGGAGCTGGCCGGCCGGTACGGCTACCGCGCGATCGAGACGCCCCTGTTCGAGCAGGCCGCCGTCTTCGAGCGCGGTCTCGGCGAGGCGACCGACGCGGTCGAGAAGGAGCTCTTCCGGCTGGCCCCGCGGACCGACGAGTCGGAATCGTGGGCGCTCCGCCCGGAGCCGACCGCCGGGATCGTCCGGGCCTACGTCCAGCACGGGATGCAGACGTGGCCGCAACCGGTGAAGCTCGCCATGGTCGGCCCGATGTTCCGCTACGACCGCCCGCAGGCCGGCCGGTACCGCCAGTTCTGGCAGTTCGACGTCGAGGCGATCGGGGATTCGGGTCCGGCGGTCGACGCCGAGATCGTCGAGCTCGGGCTGCGGTTCTACCGGGAGGCGGGCCTCGACGACGTCGAGGTGCTCCTCAATTCGATCGGCGACGCGGCCTGCCGGCCGGCCTACGTCGAGGAGCTGGTCGGCTACTACCGCGAGCACCTCGACGAGCTGCCGGACCTCGAGCGTGGCCGCCTCGAGCGCAATCCGCTCCGGCTGCTCGACTCCAAGGAACCCGTGATGGCGGTCCTCAACGCGCGCGCGCCACGGATGGTCGATCGGCTGTGTGCGGCCTGCGCCGAGCACTTCGGCGCGCTGCGGGCGCATCTCGACGCCCTCGGGATCGGCTACCGGCTCGAGGCGGGGCTGGTCCGCGGGCTCGACTACTACACCCGGACCGCGTTCGAGTTCTACCGCCGCGGCGCCGAGGGCCAGCAGCAGGCGCTCGGCGGAGGCGGCCGGTACGACGGCCTCGTCGAGCTGCTCGGCGGCCGCCCGACGCCCGGGATCGGGTTCGGGATCGGCGTCGACCGGACGGTCCTCGCCCTGGCGGAGCGCAGCGGCGCGGCCGACGACCGCCCGCCGGGACCGCTGGCCGTGGTCGTCGGGTCCGATCCCATGGCGACGGCCGGGCGCCTCGCGCTGGTGACCGAGCTCCGGGCGGCGGGCCTCACGGCCCGAGCGGAGCTCGGGCAGCGGAAGCTCAGCCGGCAGCTCGAGGCGGCCGCCCGGGACGGGGCGCACTTCGCGGTCATCATCGGCGACGACGGGGGCGAGGCCCAGGTCCAGCTGCGCGACCTCGAGGCCGGCACCCAGCGGGCGGTCGGGCGCGCCGACCTCGCCCGCGAGCTCACCCGCGCCGCGGGCAGCCACCAGCACGGCTGATCGGCGCCCGGGGGTTCAGACGGTCGCGTCGGCGAACTCGATGATCGCGATCAGGTTGCCTTCGCTGTCCTTGAACCAGGCCGCCCGGTTCGGTCCGACCGGCGCGATCCCGTCGACCGTCCGGAACCCGGGCAGGTCGTACTCCTCGAAGACGATGCCGCGGGCCCGGGCGTCGGCCACGTCGGCCGCGAGGTCGTGGCTGGTGAACGCCATCTGGGTATGGCTGCCGGTCGACACGGCGGATCCCTTCGACGCCGCGAACAGCGTCCCTTCGCCGGCCCGGTAGAGGACCGCCGTCGGCTGGACGCTGTACGGAGAGAAGCCGAGCTTCCCCTCGTAGAACGCCCGGGCGCGCTCGAGATCGGCGACCGGCAGGGTGACGTGGACACGGCGATCGGCGAGCATGGATGGCCTCCGCGGCGGTCCGCGGCGACCCCCGGCCAAGCCCGCGGTCGGCTCGTGGCCCGTCCGTTCCCGTACGATACGTCGAGATGAGCCCGACGAGCCCGAGCCTCGCGACGCCGTACCGGACCCACACCTGCGGCCAGCTGAGGCCGTCGGACGTCGGGACGACCGCACGTCTGGCCGGCTGGGTCCATCGCTACCGCGACCACGGCCAGCTCATCTTCCTCGACGTCCGCGACCGCCACGGGCTGACCCAGGTCGTGGTCGACGTCGCCGATGCTCCCGCTGCGCACGCGCTCGCCAGCCGGGTCCGCAATGAGTTCGTCGTGACGGTCGCCGGGTCGGTCGACCGCCGCCAGCCGGGCAAGGAGAACGCCGAGCTGGCGACCGGCGAGGTGGAGCTCCGGGCCACCAGCCTCGACATCCTGTCCGAGGCGAAAACCCCGCCGTTCTACATCAACGAGCCGGACGAGCCGATCGACGAGGCGCTCCGCCTGCGCTACCGCTACCTCGACATCCGGCGCGAGCCGATGCAGCAGCGCCTGCTCCTCCGCTCGCGGCTCGTCCGGGCGATCCACGACGCCCACCAGGCCAACGGCTTCGTCGAGGTCGAGACGCCGGACCTGATCAAGTCGACCCCGGAGGGCGCCCGCGACTTCATCGTCCCGAGCCGGCTCCAGCCCGGCACCGTCTACGCCCTGCCGCAGAGTCCGCAGCAGCTCAAGCAGCTGCTGATGGTCGCCGGGATCGACCGCTACTACCAGATCGCCCGCTGCTTCCGGGACGAGGACCTGCGCGGGGATCGCCAGCCCGAGTTCACCCAGCTCGACCTCGAGATGAGCTTCGTCGACGAGGACACGGTGATGGCCTTCGTCGAGTCCATGGCCATCGCGGTCTCGAACGCGACCGTCCCCGAGCGGCCGCTCCAGCAGGTCCCGTTCCCGCGGTTCACCTACGACGAGGTGATCGAGCGCTATGGCTCCGACAAGCCCGACCTCCGGTTCGGCCTCGAGCTCGTCGACCTGGCCCCGGTCCTGACCGACGCGGACGGCCGGCCGGACAGCGGCTTCGCCGTGTTCGACGAGGCGCTCGCGGCCGGAAGCCGGGTCAAGGCGATCGTCGCGCCGGGGCTCGGCGGGGCGACCCGGCGCGAGATCGACGAGCTGGTGGAGACGGCCCGCCGGTTCGGGGCCCGCGGGCTTGTCCACGTCGCCACCGACGCCGAAGGCGCCCGATCGCCGATCGCCAAGTTCGTCGGCCAGGACCGCATCGAGCGGATCGCCGAGCGGGCCGGTGCGGCGCCCGGCGACCTGGTCCTCGTCGTCGCCGACACCGCGGCGGTCACCGCCGACGTCCTCGGCCGCCTCCGGGCCCACCTCGGCGAGCGGCTCGGCCTGGCCGACCCGGACGTCCTCGCCTACTGCTGGGTCCACCGCTTCCCGATGTACCAGTGGGACGCCGAGCACCAGCGCTGGGACGCCACGCACAACCCGTTCAGCGGGGTGGTGCCCGAGGACCTCGACCTGCTGACGACGAGCAGCGGCGACCTGTCGGACGCGGCGCCGGACGACCCCGCCGGCCGGGCCCGGGCGATGCAGTACGACCTGGCGCTCAACGGCTGGGAGCTCGGCGGCGGGAGCGTCCGGATCCACCGCCGCGACCTGCTCGAGCGCAGCTTCGCCCTGCAGGGCCAGAGCCTCGACGGGATGCGCGAGAAGTTCGGCGCGGTCCTCGACGCGTTCGAGTACGGTGCCCCGCCGCACGGCGGGATCGCCCTCGGGATCGATCGCTGGGCGATGATCCTGAGCCGCCAGACGAACATCCGCGAGGTCATGGCCTTCCCCAAGACGCAGTCCGGCAGCGACCTCATGCTCGACGCTCCGTCGCCGCCCGACCCGGACCAGTACGCGGAGCTCGGGCTCCGCTTCGTCGGCACACCGAACCGCGGGGAGCCCGGGCCGGCGCGATGACCGAACCGACGGGGGGCGGCGACCGGCCACCGACGCAGCCACAGTCGTATGCCGAGAAGTACCGGGGCACGCCATACGGTCGCCCGGAGATCCCGCCACCGCCGCCGAGGGGGTCGCGGACGCCGCTCGTCGTCGCGCTCGTCGCGGTGATCGCGATCATCGCGGCCGGCGCCGGGATCGTCTTCCTCGCCATGTCGCCGAGCACGTCGTCGCTCGTTCCGGGGCCGGCCGCCCTGGCGAGCCCGACCCCCGGCGGCTCAGCGGCTCCACGTCCGACGGCGACACCGACACCGAGCGCCGACCCGGGCGCGGCCGTCCTGGCCGGCTTCTGGGCACGAGTCAGCGCGCCGGACCTGAGCTATCGCCTGACGGCCACGGGGAAGACGACGTTCGACCGCAAGACGTTCGAGAGCTTCACGGAGTCGTACGCCGTCGTCGGGGACGAGTACTCGGGGACGATCCGAAGCCACAACCGCGGCGTGGTGCTGCTGGGCATGCAACCGAGCCGGATCACCTCCGCGACCGTCGCACGGAAGGGCGGGATCGTGTACCTGAAGGAGGCGGGCAAGCACCGCACCGCGCGGCGCTCGAGCGCTCGGTCGGACCGGCTGACCCCGTTCCTGTACCTCCAGCTCCCGGGCTGGATCGACTACGTCAGGCCCGTCACCGTGAAGGGCCGCCACCTTCATCTGCTGCGCACGAACTCGTTCTATCGACCCGACATCGCCCGGCTGCTCGACCTCAGCAAGTTCGAGGCCACCCCGGACACCATGACCCTGGATGTGCTCGTGACCGACGACGGGACCCCGGTCTCAGCGACCTTCACGGAGCATTTCGTGGGCGACGATCAGTTCGGCAAGTCGCACGTGTTCAACGGCCGGACGGACTTCACCTTCTCGAAGGTCGGGGCGAAGCTCACGATCACCGTCCCGAAGCGTTGACCCGCCGGGCGGGGGTGCGCTCGAGGTACGGGGCGATCGAGGCGCGGCCGCGGCTGGCGGCGCTCGTCGGCGCCACGTTCATCGCCTTCTCGGGGATCTTCTTCCGCTACTCGGGCCAGTCGCCGTCGACCGCGACCGTCTTCCGCTGCCTGCTGGCCGTGCCGTTCCTGGCGATCCTCGTCGTCGGCGAGGATCGGCGCCTCGGGCCGCGCGGCCGGCGCGAGCGACTGCTGGCGATCTGCGCCGGGGTCTGCTTCGCGGTGGACCTCATCGCGTGGCAGCACGCCGTGCTGCTCATCGGTGCCGGCCTGGCCACGGTGGTCGCCAACTTCCAGGTAGTCGTCGTCGCCGCCCTGTCGTGGGTCGTCTTCGGCGAGCGCCTGGATCGGCGGCTCATGGCGGGCATTCCCCTCGTCCTCGTCGGGGCGATCCTCATCTCGGGGGTCGTGGACCGCGGCGCCTACGGCGTGGATCCTGGTCTGGGCGTGCTGTTCGGGCTGACCGCCGCGGTGGCCTACGCGGGTTACCTCCTGCTGATCCGGCAGGGCAATCGGGCCGGGCAGCGGACCTGGGGCTCGCTGCGCGATGCGTCGGCGACCGCCGGCGTCGTCGCCCTTGGTGCCGGGTTCGTGATCGGCGATCTCGACCTGACCCCGGGCGCCGCGGCGTTCGGCTGGTTGCTCGTCGTGGCCCTGACGTCGCAGGTTGCCGGCTACGGCCTGATCAACCTGTCGCTGCCCCGGCTGCCGGCCGCGGTCACGTCGGTGCTCCTCCTCGCCCAGCCGTTCATCACCGTATCCGCGGCGGCGATCCTGCTCGGCGAGCGCCCGTCCGCGCTGCAGCTGCTCGGGGTCGCGGCCCTCCTCGGCGGGGTCGTCGTGGCGGCCGGGCCACGGCAGGCAGCGCGCCCGTCAGCGACGGCGGCGATCGATCCCGCGGCCGCGGACGAGCTCCGCTCGGAGGCGTAGCCGGGGATCCGGTCGGCGTTCGGCACGTCGGCGTTCGTCTCGCCGGCGGTCAGCCCGCCGCTCCCCGGCTCGCCGGCGCTCAGCGCGTCGGGGCCGTGTCCGGCTCGGGCAGACCCGCCTCGCTGGCCACGTCGGCGCCCCACTCGTGGGCGTGGCCGGCCGGTGGCGCGGGCGGCCCCTCGTACGGCGGCAGGTCGACGAGCGGCGTGTCGACGCCGTGGACCACGCCCGGATCGCCGAGCTCCACCACGCGCGAGGGCAACGCGGCGACGAGGGCCTCGACGATGTCCGGTGGCATGCGGTCGGCCGGCACCGCCCGCAGGGCGTCGAGATGGACGAGCGGGAGGAGGACCGGCCAGCCCGGATCGCCGTGCCAGGCCGGGCGGAGGAGCGACCCGGGATCAACGCCGTGGGCCTCGATGAGCGACGTGATCGTCTCGGGGCCGACCCAGGTCATTCGGGCCGGCCAGATGAGCGCCGCCGACGTCTCGCCGACCTCGTCGCGGGCGACCTCGACGCCGCGGACCATCTGGCCGGCCGGCCCGCTCGCCTCGGGTGCCGGCAGGCCGTGCACGGCGTCTGTGCCGGCCAGCGCCGCGGCGACCGCTCCCTCGGGGTCCGGCGACAGGACGACGATCGGCAGCGCACCGCCCGACCAGGCGGTGTCCACGAGGCGGCGGACGCGCGGCTGGCCGAGGGTGTCGGCAAGGGCTCCGTCGGCGGTGGCGGACAGGACGACGGCGGCGACGGTCACCGCCCGAATCTACCAGCCCGCCGATGGTCCGGGGACCTTGACCCGGATCCCCGGTTTCGCCTACGGTCGTGACCACGCCCGGCGGCGGTCGCACCTGCGCGCGAGAGGGAGAGCGGCAGGTTTCCGGGGCGACAGTCGGCGGAGAAGGGAGGGTCGGACCGAGCGAGGCGTCCCAGCGATGCAAGCCGGCCCGCACGCGGGCCGGACGGACCCGTCAAGACCCAAGGAGTCGCGTCCAAGATGGATCCAGCACGGACCTCCCTCACCAGGACCCGAACCCGCCTCGCCACGTTCGGCGCGGCGATGGCGATCGTCATCGGCGGCATCCTGCCGACGACGGCGCTGGCGGCCCAGGTGGTCCCCAATCGGATCAGCGTCCACCCCGATCGCAGCCTGGCGGTCCGCACCGCCGCGGCGCACTTCACCTGCCAGGACCGGCCGATCGGCAGCGGGCGTTGCTACAGCCCCCAGCAGATCCGCGCCGCCTACGGCATCCAGTCGCTACTCGACAAGGGGATCACCGGCCGGAAGCGAACGATCGTGATCATCGACGCGTTCTCGAACCCGTACGTCGAGTCCGACCTGGCGATCTTCGACCAGACGTTCGGCCTGCCCGACCCGGTCTTCAACACGATCGCCCCGCAGGGCGTCCCGGCGTTCGACTTCGGCAACGACGACATGACCGGCTGGGCGGGTGAGATCACCCTCGACGTCCAGTGGTCGCATGCGGTGGCACCGAAGGCGAAGATCGTGCTCGTCGAGGCCAAGTCGGACAACGACGCGGACATCCTCGCCGCCACGAAGTACGCCGTCGACCACAACCTCGGCGACGTGATCTCGCAGAGCTTCGGCGAGGGCGAGGTGTGCGTCGACCCGAAGATCCTGGCGGCCCAGCACCGCCTGTTCGAGAAGGCCACCCGGCGAGGCATCACCCTGATCGCCTCGAGCGGCGACGACGGCGCGACTCAGCCGGCGTGCGACGGCAGCGACGCGGTGTTCAAGGACGCCTCGTCGCCGGCATCCGACCCGCTCGTGCTCGGCGTCGGCGGAACCACCCTCAATGCGGACGCCGCCGGCGCGTACGGCGGTGAGATCGCCTGGTCCGAGGGCCAGGACATCGGGATCCCCTGCCTGACGGCCGACAACGACGGCTGCAGCGGCGGCGGGTTCTCCGACACCTACCGCCGCCCGGCCTACCAGTTCGGGATCCCGGGCACCCATCGCTCGGCGCGCGGCGTGCCGGACGTGGCCTACTCGGCGGCCGTCGACGGGGGCGTGCTCACCCACGACGGCGTCGACCTCCAGCTCCTCGGGTTCGACCCGACCGACCCAACGCTCTTCTTCCGCTTCGGCGGCACCAGCGCCGGCACGCCGCAGTGGGCGGGCCTGACGGCGCTCGCCAGCCAGCTCGCCGGTCACCGGCTCGGGCTGCTCAACGACGACGTCTACCGCATCTCGCGCTCGAAGTCGCGCTATGCGAAGTCCTTCCACGACATCACGTCGGGGACGAACAACTTCCTCGGCATCAACGGCTTCGACGCGGCCAAGGGCTGGGACCCGGTCACCGGGCTCGGCTCGCCGAAGGCCGGGGTCCTCGTCCCGCTGCTCTCGCTCGGCGGGCACTGACCGACAACCCGGTGGGGCGGCGGCCGGCGCGGCCGGCGCCCACCAACACGACGCCGGCTCGCGTCACGCGGGCCGGCGTCGTCATACCTGCGGCTGGCCGCTGGCCGCGGGCAGCCCGGGTGGTCCCGCGGGCCTCGGCGGGCCGAGGCCGGTACCGCCCTCGCCATCGTCGCCGACGGCCGATCCGTGCGAGAATGCGACGACCCCACCGATCCGGAGATCCGCCCGACCGTGCCCGCCGCCTCGTCACCCATCGCCCGCAGCGTCGTCCGCCACGACGTGCGGAACATCGCCATCGTCGCCCATGTCGACCATGGCAAGACCACGCTTGTCGACGCGATGCTCCGCCAGACGGGCGCCTTCCGCGCCAACCAGGCGCTCGTCGACCGGGTCATGGACTCGATGGACCTCGAGCGCGAGAAGGGGATCACGATCCTCGCCAAGCAGACCACCGTCGACGTCGGTGGCGTCCGCCTGAACATCGTCGACACGCCCGGCCACGCCGACTTCGGAGGCGAGGTCGAGCGAAGCCTGCTGATGGTCGACTCGGTCCTGCTGCTGGTCGACGCCGCCGAGGGACCGCTGCCGCAGACCCGCTACGTCCTGTCGAAGGCGCTCGCCCGGCGGCTGCCGGTCGTGGTCGCCCTCAACAAGATCGACCGTGGCGACGCCCGCCCGGCCGAGGTCCTCGACGCCGTGTACGAGCTGTTCATGGACCTCGGCGCCGACGCCGGCCAGATCGAGTTCCCGATCGTCTACACGAACGCCAAGGCCGGCACCGCGTCGCTTGATCCGGCCGGCCACGGCACGGACCTGCGGCCGCTCCTCGACCTCCTCGTCCGGGTCACCCCCGCGCCGACCTACGAGCCCGATCACCCGCTCCAGCTGCTCGTCACGAACCTCACCGCGAACGAGTACCTCGGCCGGATGGCGGTCGGCCGGATCCGCAACGGACGGATCCGGATGGGCGGCCGGATCGTCGTCGTCCGCGAGGCGGCGGACGATGTCACCGGCACCGTCGAGCCCGGTCGGACGGTGACCTTGAGCGGCACGGTCACCGGGCTCCAGACGGCGCGCGGGATTGACCGGATCGACATCGCCGAGGCCGGCCCGGGCGACATCGTGTCGGTCGCCGGCCTGCCCGAGGTGACGATCGGCGACACGCTGACCGATCCGGCCGACCCGCGACCGCTGCCCCGGCTCGACGTCGACGCGCCGACCCTGCGGATGACCTTCGGGGTCAACACCTCGCCGCTGTCGGGACGCGACGGGAAGTACGTCACGTCGCGCCAGATCAAGGCTCGCCTCGAGCGCGAGGTCCTCGGCAACGTGTCGATCGAGGTCCACCCCACCGAGGCCGGCGACACGTTCGAGGTCCGCGGGCGCGGCGAGCTCCAGCTGGCGGTCCTGATCGAGCAGATGCGCCGCGAGGGCTACGAGCTCACGGCAAGCCGGCCGGAGGTCATCCTGCGTGAGGTCGACGGCGTCCTCGAAGAGCCCTACGAGCGGATCACGATCGACATCCCGCCGGACTTCATCGGCGAGGTCCAGACCGCGCTGGCCGGCCGGAAGGGCCGGCTGGAGCAGCTCTCGACGGATGCCGACGGGCGTGTCCGGATGGAGTTCGTCCTGCCCGTCCGCGGGCTCATCGGCTATCGCGGCCAGCTGCTGACGGACACGCGCGGCACCGCGCTCCTCCACCAGATCGGCGAAGGCTACGGCCCGTGGGCCGGCGAGGTCACCCACCGGACGAACGGCGTGCTCGTGGCCGACCGGGCCGGGACGTCGAATGCCTACGCCCTGTTCAACCTCCAGGAGCGCTCCGACCTGTTCATCGGCGCGGGCGTCGACGTCTACGAGGGGATGATCGTCGGGGAGAACGCCCGGTCGGGCGACATGGACGTCAACCCAACCAAGGAAAAGAAGCTGACCAATATCCGGACGCACGCCCACGACGAGGCGCTCCGGCTGACCCCGCCGCGGCCGCTGACGCTCGAGTCGGCCCTCGAGTTCATCGCGGCCGACGAGCTCGTCGAGGTCACCCCGGCCTCGATCCGGCTGCGCAAGCGGCAGCTCTCCCAGCACGACCGGCGCCGGGCGGCCGGTCGAGCCGACGACCTCCGACGGAGCACCGAGCCCGGCGAGGTCGACTGACCCTGCCCTGGCCCGAGCCAGGACGGACCCGAGCCAGGACGGGTCCGAGCCAACTCAGCCGGCCATGAGGTCCGCGCCCCGGCGGTTCGTCAGGGCGTGCCGCAGCCCGGGCCCGTGCCATCTCGACCGGCCATCACGTCCGCGCCCCGGCGGTTCACAGGACCGCGACCCCAGCCTGTCCGGGATCTCGCCCGGCTCCGAGCGCTCGCAGAATCTCGCGGGTACCCAGCGGCATTGCACCAGCGAGACCTGGCGTCAGCGCTCTCAAGGCGTGCCTGTTGCGCCGGGTATCCGCGACGAGAAGGACCGCACGGCCGTTGGGGTCATCGCGCACCTTGAGCTGAAGGCGGCGCAGGAGCGCCTGGCCATCGGTGATCGCAGTCTCCGCCTCCACGAGGACCCGCCAACGGCGAGGCTGCCCGCCGGTGATCTCGGCGTCCCACGCGCGAAGATCGCCGGCCCCAGGCAGAGGCACCTCGGCCCGCCACTGAAGGGACGGGTGCAGCCGGGTCCGCAGCCGCTCGAGGAGGGCGACCTGGGCGCGATCCCGGATCGGATCGCCCGCCGGATACGACCGCAGGCTCAGCTCGAGCCCGACGGTGGAGCACCAGGCACCGAGGCCCGGGAGGTCGAGACGTCGAAGCTGGCCTCGCTCGAACCGCCAGAGCTGGGCGTGCGACGCTCCGCTGGCAGATGCGACATCGCGCAGGCTGAGGCCTGCTCCAACTCGTGCCTGCCGGAAGTCGGCGCCGAGGTGCCGCAGCGCCTCATTCGCCCTGCGCCGCCCTCGATCGGCCGGCCGTTCGCGCGTTCCCACGACGCGGATGATGCCGGGTCGGCCTTCACCCGCGCTTGACCAGTCGCCCGGGCGCGGCTCCGGCCTCCGCCCCTCCGCCGTCGCTTGGTTCGCCTCCCGAACCAACGAGCGGAGGAGTCGCGGAACGGTAGGCCCGCGTCCAGGCTCCGCCGTCGCTTGGTTCGCCTCCCGAACCAACGAGCGGAGGAGTCGCGGAACGGTAGGCCCGCGTCCAGGCTCCGCCGTCGCTTGGTTCGCCTCCCGAACCAACGAGCGGAGGAGTCGCGGAACGGTAGGCCCGCGTCCAGGCTCCGCCGTCACTTGGTTCGCCTCCCGAACCACGAGGGCGGGGCACCACGAGGGCGGGGCACCACGAGAGCGGGGAACCGCGAGAGCCGGCCCCCGGGCACCGCCCAAGACGCGACTCCCAATCCTGTACGCTCCGAGGGGCGCTGCGGGCCGCGGACCCCGCGGACGTCGACGGAAGGGGAGGGAACCCGATGCGTCGCTCGATCGCGGGCATGGGGATCGTGCTCGGGCTGCTGCTGACGGTGCTCCTCCCCGGTGCCGCGGCCGCGTTCCCGCTGTCGACCTGTACGCTCGATGCGACCTCGACCGCCGCCGACGGCTCGGCGCTCGACACGGCGGTCGGCGACAGCGAGGACTCGAGCCAGCCGGATCCGTTCATCGTCGACTGGGACGGCAGCGTCGCCTGGGAGGGCACGACCGGCGGCGTCGCGTTGCGGGACAACCAGTACCACGTCGAGGTGTTCGGGTTCCCGACCCCGATCCGCGGCGCCAGCCCCAACGCGGGCGACGATCGCAACGGCAGCGGCAGCGTCGAGGTCAAGGCGAACGCCCCGTTCCGCTTCACCGGGCTGTACTTCGTGTCCGGGTCGATCACCGGCAGCGGCGGGACGTGCGAGGGGAGCGGCTGGGTCAAGCTGGCCGGCGACCCGATCGGGACCGTCCCGTTCTTCGTCGGGATCGGGCTGCTCGCGGTCGGCCTGCTGCTCCTCGGCTGGGGTCTCGGGCATCCGATCGCGGCGGTCATCGGCGGCCTGATCGGCGGCCTCGGCGCGGCGATCCTGCTCGTGATCTACTCGACGCTCCCGTTCGGCTCGCTGACCCCGGTCGCGGTCATCGTCGGCGGGCTGATCCTGGGCCTCCTCGTGGCGGTGCTCGCCGTCCGCCGGCGCGCCGCGCCGGACGCCCCCGCCCCGGCCTGAGGACCCGCCCGGTCGCGGAGGCCCGACCCGGCCGGAGGCGCTCGGCCCGAGGCGGCACCGAACCCCGATCCGAGGCCCCGTCCGGTTGCCGGGCCCCGACCCGGCCGGACGTACAATCGGCCCGATGTCGATCTACCTCGACCACGCCGCGACGACGCCCGTTCGACCGGAGGTCGTCGAGGCGATGCTGCCCTACCTGACCGAGGTCTTCGGCAACCCGTCCTCGGCGCATGCGGACGGGCGTCGCGCCCGCGCCGCGCTCGACGAGGCCCACGAGCGCCTCGCCGCCCGGCTCCACGCCCAGCCACGCGAGATCGTCTTCACGTCCGGTGGCACGGAGGCCAACAACCTGGCCCTGAAGGGCGCCGCCTGGGCCGCCAAGGCGCGCGGACATCGCATTCTCTCGAGCTCGATCGAGCACCACGCCGTGAGCCACAGCCTGCGCTATCTCGAGAAGTTCGGGTTCGAGATCGTCGAGCTCCCGGTCGACCGCTATGGGCGGGTCGACCCGGAGACCGTCGAGGCCGCCCTGACCGACCGGACGATCCTGGTCAGCATCATGCTGGCCAACAACGAGGTCGGGACGATCCAGCCGATCGCCGAGATCGCCGAGCGCGTCCGGGCCCGGCGCGGCGTCGTCCTCCACGTCGACGCGGTGCAGGCCGGCCCGTGGGTCGACCTCGACCTCGAGACGCTGGGCGCCGACCTCGTCAGCCTGGCCGCCCACAAGTTCGAGGGACCGAAGGGCGTCGGCGCACTTTACGTCCGGGGTGGCACCCACCTCCTCGCCCAGCAGCACGGCGGCTCGCAGGAGCGCCACCGGCGAGCGGGGACCGAGAGCCCGGCCCTGGCGATGGCGATGGCCGTGGCGTACGAGCTGTCGTGCGCCGAGCGACCGGCGACGGTCAAGCGCGTCCGGGCGCTGCGCGACCGGCTCCGCGACGCCGTGCTCGCGGTCGACGGCGCCGAGCTGACGGGGCATCCGCGCGACCGCCTGCCCGGGCTGCTGTCGGTCGTGGTTCACGACACCGACGGCTCGTCGGTCGCGCTCGCCCTCGATCTCGAGGGCATCGCCACGTCGATCGGCTCCGCCTGCGCGACCGGATCGGCCGAGGTCAGCCACGTCCTCACGGCCATGGGCTATCCCGACGAGGAGGCCCGCGGCGCGCTCCGTGTCTCGCTCGGTCGCACGACCACCACGGACGAGATCGACGTCGCGGTTCGGGTGATCCCCGCCGTGCTGCGGACGCAGCGGGCCGCGGCGGCCGCCCTTGCCGCCGACCCGGCAAGCCGGCCGGCGGTCGAGGCGCTCTCGACCGGGTCGCTCAGCGCCGGTAGCTGACCCGGCCCGATGGGGCGCGGGCATCGGGCCCCAGGCGGAGGGATCGAGCCGTGTCGCGTACCATGGCCGCCGTCATGCGCTGGGATCGTCCGTGAGCCGGATCCTCGTGGCGATGTCGGGCGGGGTCGACTCGTCGGTCGCCGCCGCGCTGCTCCATGCGCAGGGCCACGAGGTGGTCGGCGTCTGGATGCGCCTCCACGACGGCGCGGACAGCTACTCCGAGTTCAAGCGCAGCTGCTGCACCCTCGATGCGGCCGACGACGCCCGGCGGGTCGCCGCCCAGCTCGGGATCCCGTTCTACGTCATGAACCTCGAGCGGGAGTTCGACGCCGGCGTCCTCCAGCCGTTCCTGGCCGCCTATCTCGGCGGTGAGACCCCGTCACCCTGCGTCGACTGCAACACGTACGTGAAGTTCGGCGCGCTCCTCGGCCGCGCGCGCCGGCTGTACGACTGCGACGCGGTGGCGACCGGCCACTACGCCCGGCGCGACGACGACGAGGCCGGCCGGGCGCGTCTCCTGCGCGCTCGCGACACCGACAAGGACCAGACCTACTTCCTGTACGGCCTCCGCCAGGACCAGCTGGCCCACGCCCGCTTCCCGCTCGGCGACACGACCAAGCCGGAGGTCCGCTCGATCGCCCGGTCGCTCGGGCTGGCGACGGCCGACAAGCCGGAGAGCCAGGAGATCTGCTTCGTGCCCGGCGGCGACTACCGCGAGACGCTCCGTGAGCGCGCGGGCTGGGTCGCCGAGCCGGGCCCGGTCGTCGACGCGGACGGGGCGGCGATCGGTCGCCACGCCGGGGCCGCCGCCTATACCGTCGGCCAGCGGAAGGGCCTCGGCGTCGCCCTCGGCGAGCCGCGCTACGTCAGCCGGATCGACCCGACGACGAACACGATCGTGCTCGGCCGGCGGCGCGACCTCGAGACGCGGAGCGTGGCCCTCGACGACGTGTCGTTCGTGGCCGGCGAGCCACCCGGCGGGGCCGCGGCCGCGTTCCGTGCCGCGGTGCGCATCCGCCACCGCGCCACCCCCGTCCCGGCGACGGTCCGTCCGTCGTCCGGTCGAGACGGCCGCGCAGACCGGCGCTGGACCGTCGAGACCGACCAGCCCGTCTGGGCCGCGGCGCCCGGCCAGGCCGCCGTCCTGTACGACGGGGAAGTCGTGCTCGGGGGCGGCCGGATCGCCCGCTCCCAGGCCCGATCTCCCGCACCCGGGCAGGGTCGCCCGCGCTGAGGCCTATACTGGCCCCGTGATCGGGCCGGCATTCGTGCTCGCGGTGCTCCTCGGGATCATCACCACAGCGCTCTACGCGCTGGTCCGCGGCACGGCCGGTGGCCGTCTCCCGATCGTCCTCCTCGCCGCGATCCTCGGAGCCTGGGCGGGCGATTCGCTCGGTGCCCGCCTCGGGATCGACCTGCTCCGGCTCGGCGATTTCCGCGTCCTCGCCGCGTTCATCGGGGCCTGCCTCGGGATCGGGCTGGTGACCGTCGTGGCGTTCCTCGGTCCGCAGGGCCGGCGGGCATGACCCGCCGCCGGCCGGCGCTCGGCGGCGAGCACGGCACGAACACCTTCGTTCGCGGGCTGACGATCGGGCTGCTCGTCGGCGCCGCGATCGCCGGCTCGCGCCTGTGGCGCCGGCTACGCCGTCCCGAGGCCGCCTGACGGCCAACCGCCGGACGGCGTTCCGGCTCCGGCCCGGAGGCCGGGTTTGATACCGTTACGGCCGATGCCGCCACCCGCCACGCCCTCGGACCCCCGGATCGAGGCCCTGCCCGCCGCCGAGATCCGGCGGCGGTTCGTCGCGTTCTTCGCCGAGCGTGGCCACGAGGCGGTCCCCTCGGCCAGCCTCGTCCCCGCGGGCGACCAGACCCTCCTGTTCACGAACAGCGGGATGGTCCAGTTCAAGGAGGTCTTCACCGGCGCCGAGACGCGGAGCTACACGCGCGCGGTCGACTACCAGCGCTGCCTGCGCGTCGCCGGCAAGCACAACGACTTCGAGGAGGTCGGCCGCTCGCCGAGCCATCACACGTTCTTCGAGATGCTCGGCAACTGGAGCTTCGGCGACTACTTCAAGCGCGAGGCGATCCATTGGGCCTGGGAGCTGCTGACCGTCGGCTACGGACTGCCCGCCGACCGGCTGGCCGCGACGACCTACAAGGACGACGAGGTCGCCCGGGCGGTCTGGCGCGACGAGATCGGCCTGCCACCCGAGCGGATGGCCGCCTGGGGCGACGTCGACGCCGGCGACGACAAGAACTTCTGGCGGATGGCCGACACCGGTCCCTGCGGGCCGTGCAGCGAGATCCACTTCGACCGCGGCGCGGAGCTGTCCGAGGGACCGGAGTGCGTGCCCGACCACTCCGAGCATTGCCCGCGCTGGGTGGAGCTCTGGAACCTCGTCTTCATGGAGTTCGACCAGCGGCCGGACGGCCGGGTTCCGTTGCCGTTCCCGAGCGTCGACACGGGCCTCGGCTTCGAGCGCCTCGCGGCGGTGCTCCAGCAGGTCCCGAGCAACTACGACACCGACCTGTTCACGCCGATCCATGCCCGCCTGCGCGGCCTCCTCGGGCACGATCCCGACGCCTTCGAGCAGGAGCGGTTCAGCTACCAGGTGATCGCCGACCACTCCCGGGCGATCACGTTCCTGATCGCCGACGGGGTCTTCCCCTCGAACGAGGGCCGCGGCTACGTCCTGCGCCGGATCCTCCGCCGGGCGGTCCGCCACGGCCGGCTCCTCGGCCGCCGCGAGCCGTTCCTGGCCGAGACGGCGCAGGTCGTCATCGACACGATGGGCGAGGCCTACCCGCACATCGTCGACGGCCGCGACACGATCCTCGGCACGATCGTCCGCGAGGAGGCCCAGTTCGCCCGGACGCTCGACGCCGGGACGGGGATCCTCGAGGAGGCGCTCATCCCGCTCACCTCGGCCGAGCGCGTCGTCGGGCGACGGCCAGAGGACCTGCCGGCCGGGGCGCCCGTCCTGTCCGGTGACGTGGCCTTCCGGCTGCACGACACGTATGGCTTCCCGATCGACCTGACGATCGAGCTGGCCGCCGAGTACGGCGTGGCGGTCGACCGGGCCGGCTTCGACGCCGCCCTCGGCGAGCAGCGCGAGCGGAGCCGGAGCGGCCGCAAGGCGGAGCTCGCCATCCACGCCGAGCTTGCCTCGCGCTACGAGGAGCTCGCCCGGCGGCTCGGCGAGACGACGTTCATCGGCTACGAGACCACGATGGGCCCGGGCACGGTCCGCGCGCTGCTGCGCGATGGCATCGAGTACGACGAGCTCGCGGCGTACGGCGACGCGGAGCAGCGCACCGAGCCCGCGGCGGCGGCCGAGGTCATCCTCGACCGGACCCCGTTCTATGCCGAGGGCGGCGGCCAGGTCGGCGATCGCGGCGTCCTCCGGGCGCCCGACGGGAGCGTGGTCTTCGCGGTCGAGGACACCCAGCGCCCGGCCGGCGGGCTGATCGTCCAGCGCGGGATCCTCCATGGCCGGCTGCGCGTCGGCGACGAGCTCAGCGCCGAGGTCGACTCCGAGCGTCGCGCCCGCACGATGCGCAACCACACCGGCACGCACCTGGTCCACCGGGCCCTGCGCAACGTGGTCGGCGAGCGCGCCCGCCAGGCCGGCTCGCTGGTCACCCCCGACTACCTCCGCTTCGACTTCCCGCTCGAGCGGGGGCTGACCGACGAGGAGCGCCGGGCGATCGAGGACGAGGTCCGGCGGGTCGTCCGCGACGACCGGACGGTGACCCCGTCGTACATGTCGATGCGCGAGGCGGTGGACGCGGGCGCCGACGCGTTCTTCGACGAGAAGTACGGCGAGACGGTCCGCACGGTCCGGGTGGACGGCTACAGCCACGAGCTGTGCGGCGGGACCCACTGCCGCGCGACCGGCCAGATCGGGAGCTTCGTGATCACCGGCGAACGGAGCATCGGCACCGGCATGCGCCGGATCGAGGCCCTCACCGGCGATGGGGCCGACGCCTGGCTCGCGTCGCGGCTGGAGACGCTCGGGCGGGCGGCCGAGGCGGCCGGGGCGATCTCGACGGACGCCCTGCCGGATCGGATCGCGGTCCTCCACGACGAGCTCCGCGAGGCCCGCCGGCGGCTGCGCGCCGGCGCCGCCGGAGGCCTGCCGAGACCGGCCGAGCTCGCCGGCCGTGCCGTGGAACCGGCGCCTGGCGTCCGGCTCATCGCCTACGCCGGCCCGTACGAGTCGATCGACGCGCTGAAGAGCGCCGCGAAGGACCTCCGCGGGCTCGTCCCGTCGGGTGTCCTTGCCCTCGGGCTCGACGCCGACGAGCCGCAGGTGTTCGTGACCGTGAGCGACGATCTCGTGCAGCGTGGGATCGCCGCGGGCGAGCTCGTCCGGACGGCCGCGGCCCACATCGACGGCAAGGGCGGCGGCCGCCCCGAGATGGCGCAGGGCAAGGGCTCGAGGCGGGAGGGCCTTCCGGCGGCCCTCGAGGCGATCGCCAGCGCGCTCGGCGCGACGAACGGTTCGGGCTGATGGCCTTCTGGCGCCGCATCTGGCAGCGCGACGACATCCCGGCGCTGGCCGCCTGCACGGCGCTGGACATCGGGACAGAATTCGCCAAGGCCCTCGTATTCGAGATCGACGACCAGGGCCACGGGACCGTTCGCGGGGTGGGCCGCAAGCGCCAGGGCCTGTCCCACATGCAGTCGGGCACGGTGGCCGACATCGCGGCGGTCGTCGACAACTGCGCCGTTGCTCTCCAGGAGGCCGAGGAGATGGCCGGCTTCCGCCCGACCCAGGTGGTGATCGGGATCGCCGGGGAGCTCGTCAAGGGGTTCACGACCACGAGCAGCCAGGAACGCAAGAAGCCGGATCAGCCGATCACCGAGGCCGAGCTCCAGAAGCTGATCGACGCCGTCCAGCAGGAGGCGCTCCGGGAGGCCGAGCGGGCGATCACCTGGGAGACCGGGCTGCCCCACGTCGACGTCCGGCTCGTCCACGCCGCGGTGACCTCCGCCAGCATCGACGGCTATGCCGTCACGAACCCGGTCGGGTTCCGCGGCCGCTACGTGAAGATCGGGATCTTCGACGCGTTCGCCCCGCTCGTCCACCTCGGCGCGCTCGAGAGCGTCGCCAGCCAGCTCGACCTCGAGCTCATCGAGGTCGTGGCCGAGCCGTACGCGGTGGCGCGCGTCCTCGGCGCCGAGCAGGTCCAGCAGGCGGGCGCGATCTTCATCGACATCGGCGGCGGGACGACCGACGTGGCGCTCGTCCGGCAGGGCGGCATCGAGGGAACGCGGATGTTCGCCCTGGGCGGCCGCGCGTTCACGAAGTCGATCGCCGACCGGCTCGACCTGCCGTTCCCGCGGGCCGAGGCGCTCAAGATCGACTACGCCCGCGGCCTCGAGGTCGATCGGCGCGACGAGATCGCCGCGATCGTGGCCGACGACGTCACGGTCTGGGCGGCCGGCGTGGAGCTGGTGATCGAGGAGCTGGCCGGTGGCGACCTGCTGCCGGGCCGGGTCTACGTCTGCGGCGGCGGCTCGCGCCTGCCGGAGATCCGGGCGGCGCTCGAGGCCGACTCGTTCTGGAAGCACCTGCCCTACGCCCGGGCCCCCGAGGTCACGGTGATGGCGCCCGACCAGATCGCCTCGATCGTCGACGCGACGCATCTCCTCGTCGACCAGCAGGACGTCACCCCGCTCGGGCTGGCCTACCAGGCGATCGAGCTCCAGACGACCGAGGATCCGCTCGACGCCGCCCTCCGCCGGGTGCTCCGGGCGATGAAGGTCTGACGGCGATGGCGACGATCATCTACCTCGACGTCGACGACGAGATCACGAGCGCGGCCGCCCGCATCCGGAGCGCCCCGGAGACGAAAGTCGGGCTCGTCCTGCCGCCGGGCTCGCGCCTGGCGACCTCGCGGATCAACTTCCGGCTCCTCGCTCGCGAGGGGCTGGAACGCAACCGCGTCCTGTCGATCGTCGCCGCCGATCCCGCCGCGCGCTCGATCGCCGCCTCCGCCGGCCTGCCGGTCTTCGCCACGGTCGCCGAGTACGAGGCGACCATCGGGCCGCCGCGGACGCCACCGCCACCAGCCGGTCCGCCGCCCGGAGACGCGGCCGCCCCGGCGACCGACGACGGCGGGGCGGCGGCCGGATCGAGCGTCCGCTCGGAGGGCGCCTCGGCGCGCCGTCGTGGTCGTGGTGCCGCCGCCGCGGCGGCGGGGGCCGCAGCGGCGTCCGGGGCGGCGGCCGGGACCTCGTCGGTCGTCGCGGGCGGAGCGGCCGGGCCGTCGAGCGCGGGCGCCGCCCCGGCCCCGCCACGTCCCGAGCAGCTCACGGCCGACCTGCTCGAGCCCTCGATCGCCGAGAGCGAGACCGTGGTCGCGCCGACGCCCGCGTGGCAGCCGCCACCGAAGGTCCCGGAGGCGCCGCCGGGACCGCCCGAGGCACGGGCCCGGTCGGGCGCCGCGACGATCGCCGTCGTGCCCGCCGTGCGCCGCCGTGGCGTTCCCAGCGGGCTGGCGCTCGCGCTCGGGGGCGTCCTCGTCGCGCTGGTCATCCTCGCCGCGGCGGCCTATCTCATCCTGCCCCAGGCCACGGTCGTGCTGACTCCCGTGGCCGTGCCGGTCGGGCCGGTCGACTTCGTCGTCCGGGCCGACCCCGACGCCACGACCGTCGACGCCGCCGGCGGGGTCATCCCGGCGACCCGGCTGAGCCAGGACTTCACGGCCTCGGGCCAGTACCCGGCGACCGGCCAGCGGGTCGTCCAGACGAAGGCCAAGGGCAGCGTGACGTTCAAGAACTGCGACACGGCCGGCGGCCATTCAAATCCCGGCTGGGTCGGTCGTATCGACCGCGTGGCGGGATCGGCGTTCGCGACCGACGCCAGACGTGAGTCTCGCCCAGGCGACTTCGATCTCGCCGTGACCTGCGCCGACGGCAGTACGTCCGTCGTAGCGGTGAAGCCGGGACGACTGGCAACGTCGCGGCCGGGAGCCATCACCCAAATCCCGCCAGGCTTCAATCCGAGCTGGTGATCAACGTATCGAACCAGCGAACCTACGAACGGCGGGACCCGCCAGGTATTCACCCGGGTCCAGCAGGCCGACATCGACGCGGCGATGGCCGCCCTGACCAAGGACCTCCAGGCGCAGTTCGCGGCCTGGGTCGCCGCGCCGCCCGACCTCCCGACGGGCGCGACCGCCTACCCGGCGACGGGCAAGCTCGGGACGCCGGTCCCGAGCGTCGATCCGTCGACCCTCCTCAACGTCGAGGAGGGGACCTTCCAGCTCGGCGCGGCGGCGACCGGGACGGTCGTCGCCGTCGACACCACACAGATCGACGAGGTCGCCGCGCAGCGGGTGTCGGTCAACGTCCCCGCCGATCACACCCTCCAGGACGGATCGGTCACCGCCAACCACGACAAGGGCCAGGCCGACGGCGAGCTGATCGACTTCCGGGTCACGGCGAACGGCGCCGCCATTCCCGTCCTCGACGAGGCCGCCCTGCGTGAGTCGATCAAGGGCAAGTCGGTCGACGAGGCCCGCCAGATCCTCGGCCGATACGGGACCGTGACGATCGACACCTGGCCGGGCTTCGTGTCGTCC
Source organism: uncultured Chloroflexia bacterium (assembly GCA_963813705.1). Lineage (GTDB taxonomy): Bacteria > Chloroflexota > Limnocylindria > Limnocylindrales > CSP1-4 > Chersky-267. The sequence goes on along the minus strand of CAWFAH010000010.1, from coordinate 314,697 downwards.
ATCCCGAGCCTCGACTTCCGGCTCGATCTGACCGTCAACGGCGCGAACGGGGCGGCGAGCCCGACGCCGGGACCGTCGGGGGGCGCACCGTGAGCCGGATCCTCGGTCTCGACCTCGGCGAGCGCCGCATCGGTGTCGCCGTCGCCGACCCGGACGGAGCGGCCAACCCGCTGACCACGCTCCCGCGCGGCCGGGATGTCGCGGCCGACGCGGCGGCCATCCTCCGCCTGGCCTTCGAGCAGGACGCCGCCGAGCTCGTCGTGGGGCTGCCGCTCGAAGCCTCGGGCGTCGAGGGTTCGCAGGCTCGCGTCACGCGGGCGTGGGTCGAAGCCGTCTCAACCCTCGTGCCCCTGCCTGTCACGCTCCGCGACGAGCGCTATTCCAGCCACCTCGCCGAAGGCCGCCTCGGACCCATGAAGCGCGGCCGCTCCGGCGGTCCGCCATCGAAGGCCCAGCGCGACGCCCATCGGGCGCGCGTCGACCGAGAGGCCGCCGCGATCATCCTCCAGGACGAGCTCGACGCCCGCAGCCGCGCGAGCGACGCCCGATGACGCTCCGCGACGGCGGGCGCCCGCGCGATCAGCAGGCCCCGCTGGCCGGAGTGGAGATCGACGAGGAGTACTACGCCCGAGCCCCCGAGGCGCCGGCGTCGGGCCGGCGCTCGCGCGGTCCCGACCTGCCGCGCGCCGGTGGCCGTCCGCCGCAGGGCCCGCGGAGCGTGTCCGGGTTCGGGTTCGGGTTCGGCGGGATCCTCCGGCTCCTCCTGTTCATCGGCGTGCTGGCCGCTGTCGTGCTCGTCGTCTCGCTGACGGTCCTCCGGCCCTTCGTCGCCGGCGCCGTCGTCGGCTGGGCCTCGGACAATCCGAGCGCTCTCCACCTGCCGTTCGTCCAGGACCTCGTCCGCGAGGACCTGGGAACGGCGATGACCGATCCGCCGAGCGCCGATCCCGAGCAGGTCGAGTTCACCGTGGCCGACGGCGACACCGCTGCGGTGATCGCCGGGCGGCTGGCCGACCAGGGCTTCCTGCGCGACGCCCGCTCGTTCGTGTTCATCTCGTCCGAGCGGAACCTCGCCGACAAGCTCCAGGCGGGCACCTACATCCTGCGCCGGAACATGTCCCCGGACCAGCTCGTGACCGCGCTCCTCGTGTCGCATGACCTCGCCGTCGCGATTCCGCTCCGCGAGGGCCTCCGGCTCGAGCAGATCACCGCCAAGCTCGAGACGCTGCCGCTCCAGATGAACGCGAAGGACTTCTACACGGAGGCCACGAACCCGCCGAAGAGCCTGCTGAAGGACTATCCGTGGCTCGACCTGCCGAAGGGCGCCTCGCTCGAGGGTTTCCTCGCGCCGGCGACGTACAGCGTCCTGCCAGAGATCAGCGCCGACGAGCTCATCCGCCAGATGCTCGACAAGTTCTACGCCACGGTCGGGCCGGATCGGCTCCAGGTCGCCAAGAGCCGCGGGCTGACGTTCTACCAGGTCCTCACCCTGGCCTCGCTCGTCGAGCGGGAGGCCTTCCTGGACGACGAGCGGCCGCTCATCGCCGGGGTGTACCAGAACCGGCTGAACCCCAAGCTCTGGCCGACCGGGCTCCTCCAGTCCGATCCGACGATCTTCTACCTGAACGACTCGCTCCAGCTGGCCAAGACGCCGATCGCGAAATGGACCGACTACACGTTCTGGGCGCCGCTCAAGGGTGACCTGTCGACCGAGACCGTCCCCGATGCGCTGGCCGGCTACAACACGTACACCCACTCGGGCCTGATGCCGGGGCCGATCTGCACGCCGACGGTCGCCTCGATCGACGCCGCGCTCGACCCGAACACGAAGGCCGGCTACCTGTACTTCGTGGCCAAGAACGACGGCTCGAAGACGACGGCCTTCGCCAGGACGTACAAGGAGCACCAGGCCAACCTGAAGAAGTACGGCTACCGCTAGCGCCTCGCCGACTTCCGCCGGGCTCCTGAACGGCGTGCGACAACGAATGCCTTCCGGTCGATGAACTGAAGTACGGCCCTGCAGCGCGGACTGCGGGTCGACAATCGGCGCGCGTCGCGACGGTGGCCGAAGCGCAGCGGGAACGGACGCCGGCCACAGGTGCGCGCGACGCGGCGAACCGGACACTGCAGGGGGTTGCCGTCGAACGGCGCCTGTCGGATGTTCCGGTCCCACCCTCGACGCCTCGGCTGCGGCTGTCCGGCGCGGGGAGCGCGGGGGAGGCGCGCACGAGACGTGATGCCGGCCTGTCCGGCCGGTCCCTGTTGCCTCAGTCGCCAAGGGAGTTCCATCCGTGCACACGAGACAGAATCCCATGCGCTTCTCGGCCGTCCTCGCGGCAGGCGTTCTCTGGCTCGCCGCCGCGATCCCCGCCCTGGCTGCGGACACCCTCACCCCCAGCCCGGTGACCGTGTCGCTCGTCGCCGGGACCTCCACGACCGTCAACAAGACGCTGAGCCTCGATGGCCTGCCGGCCCGGGCGGACATCATCGTGGCGATCGACACCACGGGCAGCATGGGCATCCCCATCGCCCAGGCCCAGGCCGACGCCAACAACATCTGTTCCACCGTCAAGGGTTCGATCCCCGGCGCGCGCTTCGCCGCGGTCGACTTCGAGGACTACGAGGGAATGCCGCTGGGCGCCCCGGGTGACGTCCCGTACACCCTCCTGACCCCCGGCTTCATCTCCGACTGCACCGCCTTCGCGACCGCGATCGGGACGATGACGGCCGATGGAGGCGGGGACAACCCGGAGGCGTACAACCGCACCTTCTTCGAGGCCTACTCGGACGCGGCCTACACCGCCCCGGTGTCGAGCGGCGGGCGCGACCCGCTGGCCAGCCAGTTCCTCGTTGTCCTGGGCGACGCCACGCCGCACAGCGCGACCGGATTCGGTTCGTGCGCGGACGCGCCGCCCGACGACTTCGGCCGTGACGCCGCTCCGGGCGGGGGCGACGACCTCACGACGGCAGCCACGCTCGCCGGGCTGAGCGCGAACAAGATCACCCTCCTGATGATCCGCTACACGACCGGTGGCGTGTCGGTCGCGTTGCCGTGCTATGTCGACATGGCCACGGCGACCGGCGGCACGGCCGTCGACGACAGCGGCGCGGGCACCATCGGCCCGTTCATCATCGCCAACGCGAAGCTCGTGCCGTACACGGCCGACCTTGTCGTCTCGACGGGCTGCCCGATCGGCTTCAGCTTCAACCCGGCCTTCCCGACCGGCTCGCTGACGGGGCCGCAGACGATCCCGTTCGTCGAGACGATCACGGCGCCGACGACCGTCGGCAGCTACACCTGCACGATCACCGCGGTCACGACGCCCGGCGGGCCGACGAACGCGGTCGAGACCGTCAACGTGACGGTGACGCCCGCCGAGCCTGCCAAGCTGAGCCTGAGCCCGGCGACCGCGACGAACGTGGTCGACGCCCAGCACTGCGTGACGGCCACGGTCAAGGACGAGTTCGACAACGTCACCCCGGGGATCACGGTCGACTTCTCGGTCGCGCCGACGACGTTCCGTACGCCGTCGAGCGGGAGCGCGGTCACCGATGCCTCCGGTCAGGCGCAGTTCTGCTACACGTCCGCCCTGCCGGGCAGCGACGTCATCACCGCCTTCGCCGACACGAACGGCGACAGCGTCAAGAACGGCACGGAGCCAAGCGACAGCGCGGCCAAGACCTGGGTCCTCCCGGGGAGCACCGCTGGCTGCAAGGTCACCTACGGCGGCCGGATCACGACCGCCGACGGCGACAAGGCAACCTTCGGCGGTAACGCGAAGGCGAGCGGACCGTCGGGCCAGGAGGAATACCAGGACCACGGTTCGGCGGTGGACGTCAATGTCCACTCGATCGACGTCCTCGCGGTCACCTGCTCGCGTGACGGGACGATGGCCAGCATCTTCGGGACGGCCACGATCGACGGGGCCGGCTCGTTCGACTACCGGATCGACGTGAAGGACCTGGGCGAGCCGGGAACCTCCGACACGTACCGGATCCGCCTGAGCAACGGCTACGACTCCGGCGAGCAGGTCATCTCCGGGGGCAACGTCCAGATCCATTGAGCGGCGACCCGGCGATCCGGGACGATCGAAGGCGCCGGCAGCGACGAGCTCCCGGCGAGCGACCCGGCTGGCTGACCATTCAGCCGGCTCCTCGACCGAGGCGGGCCCATCGGGTCCGCCTCGGTCCTCGTCTGCCCGGCAACCCTTCGATGGGCGCCGCGATGTCAGACGACGTACCTCCGGGGGACGGCGGTCGCAGGACGTCGGCTACGATGGGCCGATGGCCACGACCGCCGATCCGGCTGTCCAATCGTCCGCCCGCCGGTGACTCCCGGTCGGCCGGTGGATCTGCCCGCGCCGGATGATTTCGCGGCGCCGCCATCGGCGGACGACCGCGCCCGCTGGGCGGCGGCCGATCGGGCGGCACGACCCGAACGGCTGTCACGCCTCCGTGACCGGCTCGCGCCCGCCGGGCTCGACGCCTACTTCGGGATCCGGCCCGAGCACGTCCGCTACCTGACCGGATTCGCGCTCGGCGACGGGGAGGATCGCGTCGCCGGCTCGTCGGGCTGGTTCCTCGTCGGCCGCGCGGAGGTCGTCCTGTTCGCCGACAGCCGCTACCGTATCCAGGCCGGGCGCGAGGCACCGGATGCCCGGATCGAGCCGGTCTACGGCGACCTCGAGGCGCGCTGGCCCGAGCTGCTCGCCTCCGTCGGCGCCGGACGCGTCGGGGTCGAGGCGGCCGCGCTGAGCCACCGGACGTGGACCCGCCTCGCGGCGGCCGCTCCGGCCGTGGAGCTCGTCCCGGTGGACGGCTGGGTCGAAGCCGACCGCGCGGTCAAGGCGCCCGCCGAGATCGAGCGGATCGCGGCCGCCTGCGCCGTCGCCGACCGAGCGCTCGCGGCGCTCCTGCCCGACGTCCGCGTGGGGGCAACCGAGCGCGACCTCGCCCTCCGCCTGGAATGGCTGATCCGGACCGGCGGCGCCGACGGGCTGGCCTTCGACGTGGCCTGCCTGTCGGGTCCCGAGGCCGCGCTCCCGCACGGCTCGCCCGGCGAGCGGCCGATCCGACGCGGCGAGGTGCTCCTGTTCGACTTCGGCGCGCAGGTCGACGGCTATCGGAGCGACATGACCCGGACGCTCTTCGTCGGCGAGCCGGCGCCGGCCGACCTGGCGATCTACCGGATCGTCGCGGAGGCCCAGGCCGCCGCCATCGCGGGGGTCGAAACGGCGGTCGGGGCCGAACCTCCGCTGCCGAGCGGGCTGGCGATCGACGGGCTCGCCCGGTCGGTGATCGAGCGCGCCGGCTACGGCCCGCAGTTCGGGCACGGCACGGGTCATGGCATCGGGCTGGCGACCCACGAGCTGCCGGGCCTCGGCCGGCTCGCGACCGCGGACCCCCTGCCGAGCCCGACGGTCTTCTGCGTCGAGCCGGGGATCTACCTCGACGGCGTGACCGGCGTGCGCATCGAGGACCTCGTCGCGATCGACCACGCGGCCGGCCGGGTCGAGCTCCTGACCCACTTCCCGCGCGGGATCGTCGTCGTCGGGGGCTGACGCTCGAACCCGTGCCGGCGGCAACGATCGCCTCACGGCCGGTCGCCTCGTCCAGCGGCTACAATCGGCCGGCACACCCGAACCCAGAGCGCCGGCCGGCACGTTCCCGCCGGCCCGCAGGAGCCCACCCGACATGATCTGCACCGGTGAGCTGCGCAAGGGCGTCGCGATCGAGCTCGATGGCGACCTCTGGCAGATCCTCGACTACCACCACATCAAGATGGGCCGCGGCTCGGCCCAGGTCCGCATCACGCTGCGCAACATCAAGCGCGGCCAGACGGTCGAGCGCTCGTTCCAGGCCGGTACGAAGTGGCCGCGGGCGTCGATGGAGAGCCGGCCGGTCCAGTTCCTGTACCGCGACGGCGACGACTTCTACTTCATGGACAACGACACGTACGACCAGTTCCAGCTGACGGCCGACCAGCTCGACGAGCGCGGTCCTCTACCTGAAGGACGGGATGACCCTCGACCGGACCAGCTACCAGGGCGAGACGATCGGCGTCGAGCTGCCGGTCACGGTCGACCTGAACGTCACCGAGACCGAGCCCGGCTTCGCCGGCGACACCCAGACCGGCGCCCGCAAGCCGGCGACCACCGAGACCGGGCTCGTGGTGACCGTGCCGATCTTCGTCAACGAGGGCGACACGATCCGGGTCGACACCCGGACCGGCGAATACCAGACCCGCGTCTGAGCTGACGGGATCGGTCGACGCCGGCCGAGCGACCGCGTACCGTGTCCGGGATGGCTGGTCGAACTGGGGTCGTGACCCTCGGCTACCTGCTCGACGAGGCGTTCCGCGGACGCGGCCTCGAGGAGTCCAACGAGAGCCAGGCCCTGCTGACGAACCTCGCCACCGTCGACGACGACGCCTGGCGAGCGCTCCCGTCCGGTGCCGCCCGGTCGATCGAATCGATCGTCGTTCACGTCGGCGCGTGCAAGATCATGTACGACGACTACGCCTTCGGTCCCGGGCGTCTGCGCTGGGACGACCCGTCGGTCCGGCCATGGGCCGACGGCAGCGCACCGCGCCTCGAGGCGTCGCCTGGCTCGAGTCGATGCACGAGCGTCTGGCCGCGCACGTGGACGGACTGGCCGACGACGATGAGCTCGAAGCGGCCCGTTGGACGAACTGGGGCGAGCTCCGGCCGACGCGCTGGATCGTCGCGACGCTGATCACGCACGACGCCTACCACGCGGGCGAGATCAACCATCTTCGGAGCATCCTCGGCACCGACGACCGCTGGCGCTACGTCCAGATGGGCCACGGGTGACCGACCGCGAGCCGCCCGACTGGGCGCTGCCGGCCTGGGATTCGACCGACCCGGCCGCCGCGCCGGCCCGAGGACCGGCCCATCCCGGCGGCCGTTCCGTCGGCCGGACAGCGGACGGTCCCGGGCGGCACCTCCGCGCTGACGATCCTGGGCGTGTCAGCGACGTCACGCGCGCCGTCCGCGAGGCGGTCCGGAGCGACGACCGGCTGCGCGACGTGTGGGTCGAGGGCGAGGTCGGCCGGGTCACCGTATCGTGCGCCGGGCATGCCTACTTCACGCTCAAGGACGAGCGCAGCCAGCTCCAGTGCGTCTGGTTCCGCGATGACCGGCTGGCCTCGCCGTTCGAGCCGCAGACCGGGCTGCGGATCGTGGCCCACGGGCGGGTCGACGTGTTCGACGCCACACGGCGCGCTACCAGCTCTACGTCAGCGCCGTCCAGCCGGCGGGGTTCGGCGACCTCGCCCTGCGGTTCGAGGCGCTCAAGGCGCGGCTGAGCTGCCGAGGGCCTGTTCGACGCCGGCCGGAAGCGGCCGCTGCCCGAGCGCCCCGCCGTGATCGCCGTCGTCACGAGCCAGACCGGCGCCGTGTGGAACGACATCTGCCACGTGCTCGCCCGGCGCTGGCCGCTCACGCGGGTCGTGCTGTCGCCATGTCAGGTCCAGGGCGACCGGCGCGCCGGCCAGCATCGTCGCGCGCGCTCGCCTGGGTCGATCGCTACGCCGAGCGCCGGCAGCGGGCGGGCCGGCCCGACGAGGCCCCGACGGTGACGATCCTCGCCCGCGGCGGCGGCTCGCTCGAGGACCTCTGGGCGTTCAACGACGAGGCCGTCGTGCGGGCGATCGTCGGCCATTCGCTCCCGGTCGTCTGCGGCGTCGGGCATGAGACCGACGTGACGCTGGCCGACTTCGCCGCCGATCGTCCGGGCCCCGACGCCGTCGGCCGCCGCCGAGATCGTGGTCCCGGACCGGGCCGAGCTCGTGAGTCTCCTCGCGGCAGACGTGCGCCGGCTCCACGAGGCCGCGACCCGCGTGCTCGTCGGGGCGACGCGCGAGGCCGCGGTCGAGCGGCGGGCGCTGGAGGGTGTCAGCCCGACGGCGCAGCTGGCGGCCTCGCGCGAGCGCGTCGGGCTCCTGCTCGACCGGGCGACCCGGGCGACCCGCGCCCGCCTGCTCGCCGGCTCGGACGCCTCGGATCGCGCCGCGGGACGACTCGGCCCGAACGTCGCGTTCCGGATCGGGACCGCCCGCGGGGCCCTCGGAACGGCCGTCGCCGGGCTCGCCGCGCTGGACCCCGAGGCCACGCTCGGCCGCGGGTACGCCATCGTCCGGCGGCGCGGCGACGGACGGATCGTGCGCGACCCGGCGGAGGCCCCGGCGGGGAAGCGACTGGCGATCCGGATCGCCCGCGGCGAGGTGGCCGCGACCGTCGACCGGGAGGGCCCCGACTCGTGATCGGCGACCTCCTGATCTTCGTCGCGATCGTCGCCGTCGCCGGGGGTGCCGGGATCGCCCTTGGTATGCTCCTCGCGCCGCGAATCGGCCGCCTCGTGGAGCGCGGCGAGGCGGCCCCGCCCGAGGAGCCCGACGAGCCCCGTGACCGCTGAGCCAACCGTCCCGCAGGGTCCCGATCCCGCCACGCTCACCTTCGACGAGGCGCTGGCCGAGCTCCAGCGGACCGTCGCCGAGCTCGAGGCCGGCGGTGCGCCGCTCGAGACGTCGATCGCGCTGTACGAGCGCGGGGTCGCCCTCCACGAGCGCTGCGCCGCGCTGCTCGCCGACGCCGAGCTCCGGGTGAGCCGGCTCGTCGAGCGGGCCGGTGGGGCGATCGAGGCCCTCGAGATCAGGACGACCGACGAGGGCTGATCCGCGCAAGACGCGGCGAGTGGCAACGATCGTCGCCACTCGCCGGAGGGGATCCGCCTGTGTCAGGGCGTGATCTTGATGGAATCGATGATCGACTGGAGCTCGGCGCGGTCGGCGGCCGTGTTGGCCTGCCAGAAGACACGATTGATCACCCGTGTCTGGCCGTTGACATCGAGGATGTCGAGCAGGTCATGCTGGCCGGGGCCCTGGTTGTACCGGTCGCCGCCGGATGCGTCGGTCCAGGACTTGTACACGCCGCCGTCGCAGCCGGTTATGAAGTCACTTCCCCCGTCCTCGTTGACCCCAGGGCTGGCCTTGACGTCGAGCGGCACCATGAGGTCGATCTCCTTCCCGGGGAAGCCGTCGATGGTGACATCGACCGGTGTAACAGTCGAGCCCCGCTGCTGGCCAACGAGCGCGGCCACTAGGTTGTCGACCGTCGGGCCGATCTTCACGGCCGTCGTCTTCCAGTGGCAGGGATCGCTGTAGACCGTGTCGATGCCCCCCCACAGGTCGAACACCATCCCCGTGGGCGGCGTCGTAGTCGAATCCTTGAAGATGGTTACGCTGCTTGCGTTCGGCGTACTCCAGCCGGCGGGCAGCGTGTACGTGACGAAAAGGTTTCGGTACCTCCCCGGCGGGATCTGGCCGATCGGCAGGGCGGGGGCTGGGGTGGGGCTGGGGGTCGGGACTGCCGAGGGCGGTCCGCCGACACCGCCGTTCCTCGGCACGAGATTGACGCCGACCACCGCGAGCACGACCACGGCGGCGGCCGCGAGGACAATCCTGATCGGGGTTCTCATCTTGGGCAACCTCCACGCCGGCCACCGGGCGCGGCGCTGTCGGGTCGCGGGGACTTGGTCGAGCACGGCATCCAGGACGCGGTCCGGGAGCGCGGTGGCGCCCTCCTCCAGCCACGACCGAACGATGCGCGTGACCTCGCGATCGGTGCTCATCGCGCAACCTCCCGCAGGGCAGGCCGGGCGTCGGCCTCGAGGGCCGCGCGTAGCCCGCGCATCGCATGGAATAGACGGGATCGGACCGTCCCGATCGGGACGCCGAGCACCTCGGCGACCTCCTCGAGCGGCAGGTCAACGTAGTGGTGAAGGACCACCACCGAGCGATGGTCAAGGGACAAGCGCCGGAACCCGCGCTCGAGCTGGTCGCGATCGATGACCATGCTCAGGCCCACTGACTCCGCCGATTGATCCGTCGGCAGGAGGCGCAGATTGGGTGCCCAGGTCCGGGTCCGGCGACCCTCGGCGTAGCAGGCGCGCACGAGGAGCCGGTACGACCAGGCGTCGAAGCGCGCCGGGTCGCGAAGCTGGGGAAGGTCTCGCCAGATGGTCAACAGCGCCTGCTGCGTCGCATCCTCGGCAAGGTCGGTGTCGCGCAGGATCCTGTGCGCCACCGCGTGGAGCCGGCCACCGACGGCGACAGCAAGGCTCGCGAAGGCCTGCTGATCGCCGTGCTGGGCCCGAACCACGAGATCGGAATCCATGTCCCTTCCCCATGAAGGCCGATGGGCTCGGCGTCTTCGCAAAGGTATGGGTGCCGGGTCGGAGGATGCGACTCAATCTTCATCGCGACAATACGGGCGGCGTCGACCGCAGCGAGGCGATCGCAGCGACACGCCGCCGTCTGTCCGATGCACATCGTGCGGCGCGCACGTCTCAGCCTCGGAGGTAGACTCCGCGCGATGACGATCCTGTCCGGCCTCCAGGGCCCGGCCGACCTGCGCGGCCTCGACGAGGCGCAGCTCGAACAGCTCGCGGACGAGATCCGCGAGACGATCATCTCGACGGTCGCGAAGACCGGGGGGCACCTCGGCTCGTCGCTCGGCGTCGTCGAGGTCACGATCGCCCTCCACCGGCTGCTCGAGTCGCCGCGCGACCGGATCGTCTGGGACACCGGCCACCAGGCCTATCCGCACAAGCTCCTGACTGGCCGCCTCGAGCGGTTCGGGACGCTCCGCCAGCTCGACGGCGTCGGCGGCTTCCCGCGGCGGAGCGAGTCGCCGCACGACGTCTTCGACGGCGGTCACGCCGGCACCGGACTGTCGATCGCCCAGGGCCTGGCCGAGGCGCGCGACCTCCGCCACGGGTTCGAGCGGATCGCGGTCGTGGTCGGCGACGCGGCGCTGATGAGCGGGCTCAGCCTCGAGGCGCTCAACGACATCGGCCACCGCGGCACGCAGATGCTCATCGTCCTCAACGACAACGAGATGTCGATCAGCCCGACGGTGGGGGCGTTCAGCCGGTACCTCAGCCAGATCAAGCTGTCGCCGGCCTGGCAGCAGAGCCGGACCGCCTACGACCGGGCGATCGCCCGGTTGCCGATCGTCGGCCCGACGGCGCTCGAGCTGTCGCGCCGGTTCCGCAAGTCGGTCGTCAACTTCGCCCAGCCGGGCCAGCTGTTCGAGGACCTCGGGATCACCTACATCGGGGTCGTGCCCGGTCACGACCTCCAGGCGCTCGAGCGGACGTTCGCCCAGGCGCTCGAGCTGCGCGAGCCGGTCATCGTCCACGTCCGGACCCAGAAGGGCCGCGGCTATCGCCCGGCCGAGGCGGACCAGGTCGGCTTCCACGGGGCGGCACTGCCGCCGATGACCGACACGTTCGAGGCGCGCTCGAACGGGGCCAACGGCGCGGCCGCCGCGATCGGGGCCAACGGCGCCGCCGCCGCGAACGGGGCCAATGGCGCGAACGGGGCGGCCGGCCTCCGGCGCCGGCCGGTCGTCGACCCGGGCATGGCCGACGACGCCACCCCGGCCGAGATCCCGCCGGACGCGCCGCGCAAGCCGCCGAACTACACCGCCCACTTCAGCGCCGAGCTGATCGAGCTGGCGCGGGCCGATCGGCGGATCGTCGCGATCACCGCCGGGATGCCGACCGGGACCGGGCTCAACCGGTTCCAGGAGGCGTTCCCCGAGCGGTTCTTCGACGTCGGGATCGCCGAGCAGCACGCGGTCGCCCTGGCGACGGGGCTGGCGATGGGTGGCCGTCGCCCGGTCGTCGCGATCTACTCGACGTTCCTCCAGCGGGCGTTCGACCAGACGGTCCATGACGCCTGCCAGAACGACCAGCCGGTGGTCCTGGCGGTCGATCGCTCCGGGCTCGTCGGCGAGGACGGCACGAGCCACCAGGGGATGTTCACGTTGCCGGCCCAGCGCCAGATCCCGCACCTCGTGATCGCCAGCCCGAAGGACGAGCAGGAGCTGCGCTCGCTGCTGCGGACCGCGTTCGCGCAGGAGCACCCGTTCGCGCTCCACTACCCGCGCGACCCCGGCTTCGACGTGCCGGCGCGCGAGCCCGCGGTCCTGCCGATCGGTGTCGGCGAGACGCTCCGCGAGGGCAGCGACATCGCGATCATCGGGTTCGGGCCGATCGTCGCCCGGGGCATGGCGGCCGCCGACGCGCTGGCCGCCGACGGCTGGTCGGTCGGGGTGATCAACGCCCGCTTCGCGAAGCCGCTCGACCGCGAGCGGATCCTGGCCGCCGCCCGTGGCGCGCGCGTGGTGGTGACGCTCGAGGAGAGCGTCGTGACCGGCGGCTTCGGGTCGGCCGTCCTCGAGCTGCTGGAGAGCGCCCGGCTCGCCGAGCCGCCGCTCCGCGTCGTCCCGCTGCGGATCATCGGGATCCCGGGTGACCGGTTCGTGGACCACGGCTCGGTGGCCGACCTGCGCCGGCTGATCCGGCTCGATGCGGCGGGGATCGAAGCGCAGATCCGCGAGACGCTCGCCGAGCTCGGGCTGGAGCCGTTGCCGGTCGGGTCTCCGGCGCGCCGCCACGCCGCGGTCCGCGAGGCCTGAACTCGCCCTCGGGCGGCGCCCGACCGGGCGAGACAGCTGGGGCCGCGTGGACCGGCCGGCCGGTGGCGGGCTGTGCCACGATAGGCCGGTGAGCGCGGAGACGATCCAGGCCGGCCGGGGGCGGCGCCAGCGGCTCGATCAGCTCCTCGTCGAGCGCGGCCTCGCCGAGACGCGCAGCCGCGCCCAGGCCCTCGTGCTGGCCGGCCAGGTCCGGGTCGGCGAGGGCGACGCGGCGCGGCGCGACCTGAAGTCGGGCGACCTCATCGATCCGTCGGTCCCGTTGGCGGTCGACCGCCCGGAGCCGTACGTGTCGCGGGGTGGACACAAGCTCGCGGCGGCGCTCGACGCCTTCGCGATCGATCCGGCCGGGCGCACCTGCCTCGACGCCGGGGCGTCGACCGGCGGGTTCACCGACGTGCTCCTCCAGCGCGGGGCGCGGCGCGTGCTCGCCGTCGACGTCGGGCGGGGCCAGCTCGCCGATGCCCTGCGGCGCGACCCGCGGGTGACCTCGTACGAGCGGCTCAACGCGCGCGCGCTGCGCCCGGGGGTGCTCGCGGAGCCGGTCGACCTGGCCGTGGTCGACGTCGCGTTCATCTCGCTCGGTCTCGTGCTCGGGCCGATCGCCGCCTGCTTCGGGCCGTCCGGCGGCCCGCTGGTGCCGCTCGTCAAGCCCCAGTTCGAGGCCGGCCGCGGGGCGCTGGACCGCGGGGTCGTCCGCGACCCGGCCGTCCACCTCGAGGTCCTCCGGCGGGTGGTGGCGCAGGCCCGCGAGCTCGGGCTGGCCGCCGGCGACGTCATCGCGTCGCCGATCCTCGGGCCGGACGGCAACCGCGAGTTCCTCCTGCGCCTGGACGTCGGGCCGGCGGAACCGGGCGCGGCCAGGGTCGTCGACCCGGCGCTCGACCGGCTGACCGACGATCGGCTCGTCGAGGTGACCGGCGCATGACCGAGGTCCGCCGGATCGGGTTCGCCTACAACCCGACCCTGGACGCCGCCGACGAGCTTCGGGGCCGGGCGGAGGGCTGGTGCGAGCGGCGCGGGATCGGCCACTGGGCCGCTCCCTCGAGCGAGCTCGACCGGCTCCTGGCCGAGCTGCCGACGACCGACGTCCTCATCGTCCTCGGCGGTGACGGCACCTTCCTCCGCGCGGCGCGGGCCGTGTCCGAGGTGGACGTCCCGCTCCTCGGGGTCAACCTCGGCAAGGTCGGCTTCCTGTCCAAGGTCGAGGCCGACGGGCTCGAGGGCGTGCTCGGCCAGGTCGCCGCCGGTGCCTACGAGCTCGACGAGCGGATGAGCCTGCAGGGCACGATCCGTCCCGCCGGACGACCCGTCGGCCGGGCGTTCTTCGCGCTCAACGACGTCGTCGTGGCCCGTGGCTCGCTCGCCCGCGTCGTCCGCCTCGACGTGTCGATCGGCCCGAGCCACCTCGCCACGTTCATCGCCGACGGCCTGATCGTGGCGAGCCCGACCGGCTCGACCGGCTACTCGTTCTCGGCCGGCGGACCGATCCTCGACCCGCTCAGCCGGAACCTCGTCGTCACGCCGATCGCCGGCTACCTGTCGGCGATCCGGTCGGTCGTCGTGAGCCCGACCCAGATGGTCACCGCCCGGGTCGTCGACGCGCACGAGGCGCTCGTCAGCATCGACGGGCGCGAGGACCTGCCGGTCGCGGTGGGCGACGTCGTGGAGGTGAGCGCCGGGCTCCGCCCCATCCGCTTCGTCGAGCCGGCCGGGGCGGTCCCGTTCTGGGACCTGCTGCGGCGCAAGGTCGAGCTCCTGCCGTCGTGAGCGACGTCCCGGCCGGCCGACTCCTCGAGCTGGCGGTGACCGATCTCGCGCTCATCGACCGGCTGCGCCTCGAGCTCGGGCCCGGGCTCAACGTGATCACCGGCGAGACCGGCGCCGGCAAGAGCCTCGTGATCGACGCGCTGGGGCTCGCGCTCGGCGCGCGCGCCGACACGGGGCTCGTGCGCCATGGCGCGGCGGCGGCCCGGGTCGAGGCGCTGTTCGACCGGTTGCCGGAGCCGCTGATCGTCGTCCGCGAGGTGGCGGCCGGCGGCCGGTCGACCGCCCGCCTGGACGACGAGCCGGTCACCGCGGCGCGGCTGGCGGAGACCGTCGGCGGGCTGGTCGAGGTCCATGGCCAGCACGACCAGCAGCGGCTCCTCGACGAGCGCGTCCAGCGCGACCTGCTCGACGCGTTCGGCGGCTCATGGGTTGCTCGCGAGGGGGTGGCCGGCGCCGTCGAGCGCTGGCGCGCCAACCGGGCGGCGCTCGGGCAGCTGGCCGCGGATCCCCGCGAGCTCGCTCGCCGGATCGAGCTGGCCGACCACGAGGCGGCCGAGATCGCCGCGGCGCGCCTGCGGGTCGGGCGAGGCCGACGAGATCCGGGCGCGGCTCGGCGCCGGGCGTCACGCCGAGGCGATCGCCCAGGGCGGTGCGGCGATCCGCGACGCCCTCCTGGCCGACGACGGCGGGGCCCGCGAGCGGATCGGCGGCGCCGCTCACCAGGCGGCCGACCTGGCCCGGCTCGATCCGCGCTTCGAGCCACTCGCCGGGCGGCTGCGTGGCCTCGACGGGGAGCTCGACGACATCGCCGCCGAGGTCCGCTCGCTCACCGAGGACCTCGACCACGATCCGGCCGCGGTCGCCCGGCTCGAGGAGCGGCTGTCGGCGATCTTCGCCCTGGAGCGGCGCTACGGCGACGACGAGGCGGCCGTCATCGGCCACGGCGAGGCGATGGCGGCCGAGGCCGAGCGATTGCGCGGCATGGAGGGTGAGCGAGAGCGGCGTCTGGCCGACGATGCCACGCTGCTCGGCGAAGTGGCCGCCGCGGCCGGCGTGCTGTCGGACCTGCGCGCCGCCTCGGCGCGTCGCCTGGCCGAGACGGTGTCGGCCGCCCTGACCGAGCTCGGCTTCGGCCAGGCCGGGTTCGAGGTCGCGCTCGGGCGGCGGACGGCCGCCCCGGACGAACCGGCCGTCGAGATCGGCGGCGACGCGGTCGCGTTCGATGCGAGCGGCATCGATGAGGTCGTCTTCCGCTTCGCCCCGAACGTCGGCGAGCCGGCCCGTCCGCTGGCCCGGATCGCGTCCGGCGGCGAGCTGAGCCGGGTGGCGCTCGCGATCAAGGAGGTCCTCGCCGCGGCGGACGCCACGCCGACGCTCGTCTTCGACGAGATCGACAGCGGGATCGGTGGCCGGAGCGCCGATCCGGTCGGTCGCAGCCTGTGGAGCCTCGCCCGCCGGCACCAGGTCCTGTGCGTCACCCACCTGCCCCAGATCGCCGCCCATGCCGACGTCCACTTCCGGATCGCCAAGCACGAGCGCGACGGCCGTACCGTGACCGAGGTCCGCCAGCTCGACCAGGCGGGCCGGATCGCCGAGCTCGGCGAGATGCTGGCCGGCCAGGACGCGGGCGAGACGGCGGCGGCCGGGGCGAGCGAGCTGCTCGAGCGGGCCACGGCCTGGCGGCGGACGGCCGGCGGGAGCGAGCGGGCCGTACCCGCGTGAGCGCGGCGGCGACCGCCAGGCCCGACCTCGGCGCCGCGATCGAGTCGTACCTGCTCCATCTGCGCGTCGAGCGGGGTCTCGCGCCGGCGACCCTCAAGGCGTACGCCGGCGACCTGGCCGGGTTCGCCCGCGCCCCGGGCGTGGCGGCCGGCTGGGCCGCGTCCGCCGAGCCGGCGACGCGCTACCTCGCAGGCTCGGCGGCCTCGCTCCGGCCGACGAGCCTGCGCCGGCGGGCCGCCGCCGTCCGCGGCTTCTACCGGTTCGCCTACGGCGACGAGCTCATCGCCACCGACATCGCCGCACGGATCGACCTGCCGCGCCAGGTCCGGCGGCTGCCCGAGACGCTCGACGTCGGCGAGACGGAGCGGCTGCTCGATGCGGCCAGCGGCAGCCTGCCCGACGAGCCGGTGCGGATCCGCGATCGGGCCCTCCTCGAGCTGCTCTATGCGGCGGGCCTCCGGATCAGCGAGGCGCTCAACCTCGACGCCGACGACCTGTCGCTCAGCGGCGGCTTCGTGCGCGTCATCGGCAAGGGCGATCGCGAGCGGCTCGTTCCCGTGGGCGAGGTCGCCCTCGACTGGCTCGGGCGCTACTTCGCGGCCGTCCGCCCCGCTTGGCTGGCGCTCCACCACGTCGAGCCCGTGCGCGGCGGACCGGTCTTCCTGTCCGCGCATGGACGGCGGCTCGGGCGGCAGCAGGCCTGGGCGATCGTCCGCCGGGCGGCCAGCGACGCCGGGCTGCCCGAACGCGTCACGCCGCATACACTGCGCCACTCGTTCGCCACCCACCTGCTCGAGGGCGGGGCCGACCTGCGGGTCGTCCAGGAGTTGCTCGGGCATGCGAGTATCAGCACGACCCAGCTGTACACCCACCTGACCGGCGAGCGGATCCGAGACGTCTACGCCCGCGCCCACCCGCGGGCCTGAAGGAGGCACCGAGCGACATGGCGCGCTACGCGGATGGCCTGATCGCCGAGGGCGAGCACATCCTGCTCCGGACCCGCCAGCACTGGTTCTCGATCGTCGCCTACACCGTCGCGTTCTGGATCCTGGTGGCCATCGCCGTCGGTTCGTTCCTGCTTGGCCGGATGACGGACTGGTCGATCTTCAACTGGATCGCGCTGGTGACCTTCGTCGCCGCCCTGATCTGGATCGCCTGGCGATACGCGAGCTGGTCCTTCCAGGACTACATCATTACGAACCGCCGGGTGATGCAGGTCGAGGGGATCGTCAACAAGGTCTCGAAGGACAGCTCGCTCGAGAAGATCAACGACGCGGTCCTGCGCCAGGGGATCTTCGGCCGGCTGCTCCACTTCGGCGACCTGCAGATCCTGACCGCGTCGGACACCACGGTCGACGACTTCAAGATGCTCAACGACGCCGCCGGGTTCAAGAAGACGATGCTCAACGCGAAGTACGCCCTCGAGCGCGAGGTCGCCTCGCCGATGCCGAGCCCGCCGCTCCGCGTCCCGACCGCGGCCGCGGCCGGTGCGTCTGCCGACGCGGGAGGCGGGGCGGCTGCCATGGCCGACGAGGGTTCGGCGACTGGCCCGGTCGCTTCGCCCGCCGCTCCGCCGGCGCCCGCCGCTCAAACAGCCATGACGCCGGAGGAGGTCACCGACACGCTCCATCGGCTGGCCGACCTGCGCGACCGCGGCGCGATCAGCGCCGCCGAGTACGAGGCGAAGAAGGCCGAGCTCCTCGGCCGCCTGTGAGCCCCGACCGCGCGCCGGACGGTAGGATTGCCGGGTCCCGCCCCGGAGCTGTCAAGGAAGTTGGCGTTGGCATGTCCACCGAGCAGCTGATCAACTCGGCGATCCTCGTCGCCATCTTCCTGCTCGTCGCCTTCCCGATCCACGAGTTCGCCCACGCCTATGCGGCGTACCAGCTGGGCGACGGCACCGCCAAGATGTTCGGCCGGCTGACGCTCAACCCGATCGTCCACTTCGATCCGCTCGGCGGGCTCCTGCTGGCGATCAGCGCGATCGGTGGCGGCCTGCTGTTCGGCTGGGCGAAGCCGACGCCGGTCAACCCGAACAACCTGCGCAACCGGCGCAACGGCGAGGTCATCGTCGCCCTCGCCGGACCGGGCTCGAACCTGATCATGGCCGTCGTCGGCGCGGTCGTCTGGCGGATCCTGGTGGCCGTTGGCGTGATCGACTTCAGCACGATGACCTTCGGGAGCCCGACGTTCTACCTCGCGAGCGTTCTCGACTCCTTCGTCGCGATCAACATCCTGCTCGCGGTGTTCAACCTGATCCCTGTCCCGCCGCTCGACGGCTCCGCGATCCTCTTCCGGGTCGTGAGCCCGTCGACGGCCTGGCAGCTTCGTCCGATGCTCGCGCAGTACGGCGGCATCCTCCTCATGCTCGTCGTGTTCGCCCTGATCCTCACGCCCCTCGGGCAGGGCATCAGCCGGTTGATCGGTGACATCACCAACCTTCTCCTGGGCAGCTAAGGTCCGCCAGTTCCGGAGCCACCTCGGCGCCCGGGTCCGGCCCGAGGAGCGGGCGGCGCTGGCGACCTGGCTCACCCCGCCCCAGCTCGACCTGTTCGACGGGATGCACGTCGCCGACCGGCGCCACGGGCTCGACGTGGTCGCCACGCTCCGAGCCGGCGGCACCTCCGATGACGAGCTCCTGCTGGCCGGGCTGCTTCACGACTGCGCCAAGGGCCCGAGCGTCGGGCTGCTGCCCCGGATCGCCTGGTCGCTCGGTGAAGCCTGGGGCGCGTGGGTCGTGCGGCTCGCGCGCGTCGTGCCCGGCTTCGGCCCGGCGCTCGATCGGATCCGGGACCACGCCGAGCTGTCCGCCGCGATGGCGCTCGCGGCCGGCTGCTCGCCACGGACGGCCGAGCTGATCCGCCACCAGGCCGAGCCCGTCGAGCCGGCCGCGGGCGAGCTCCTTCGCCTCGCCGACGAGGCGAACTGAGCGTGGTCGAGTCGCTCCCCGCCGCGCCGGCCACCGCGTCAACGGCTCCGACGGCTCCGAAGGCCCCGACGGTCGTGTTCGGTGAGGGTCGCCGCGCGGAAGTCGCGACGCAGGTCCGCATGGACAGCTTCGAGGGACCGCTCGGGCTGCTCCTGTCGCTCATCGAGGCGCGCCACCTCGACGTCCTGACGGTCCCGCTCGGGGCGCTCGCCGAGGCGTACCTCGACGCCCTCGCGGGGCTCGACACCGACCGGATCGGCAACGTCAGCGGGTTCGTCGCGATCGCCGGGCAGCTCATCCTGATCAAGAGCCGCGCGCTCCTGCCACGCCGCGCCGATCCAGCTGTCGCCGCGCTCGACGAGGCGCCGGATCCCGAGGCCGCGCTCCGGGCGCGGCTGATCCTCTACCGCGCCCATCGCGACGCCGGGTTCGCCCTCCAGGCCCGGGCGCTGGAGCGGGTCGGGCTGTTCCGTCGCGAGCCGGGGGTCGCCGCCGCGGCCGGTCGGTCGGGGGCCGTCGCCGCGCCGCCGCCGGCGCTCGATCCCGAGATCCTCCGCGGCGCGATCGAGGGCCTGCTCCGGGTCGTGCCGCCGCCACCACCGCCGCCCGAGAGCGTCCCGCGGACGATCACGATCGGCCAGCGCGCGGAGCTCATCCGGGCGGCGCTCGGCCGGGCGGATCGGATCGTGCTCCAGGAGCTGCTCCGGGGCGTTCGCGACCGGGTGGTGATCGTGGTGACGTTCCTGGCCCTGCTGGAGCTCATGAAGCGGCGCGAGATCGTCGTCGAGCAGGCCGAGCCGTGGGGCCCGATCGTCGCCCGCCGGACGACCGCCGTGGAGCGTGCCGCCGCCGGCGATGCCGCGGCGCCCGAGACCCCGATCGACGAGACGCTGGAGTCGTTCGCGTGACCGATCCGTCGGACGCCCTCGAGGCCGCCGGCCGGCCGAACGACACGCTGGACGACGCCGTGACCGCGCCGATCGTGCCGGAGGAGGCGGGGCCCGACGGCGACGCGCCGCTCGGGCTGACCGAGGCGAGCCTCGAGGCCCTGCTGTTCGTGGCCGAGCGGCCGCTGTCGCGGCGTGAGATCGCGGCCCTCGCCGGGGTGGACCGGGACATGGTCGACGCGCGGATCGGCGACCTCGAGGTGAGCCTCGCGGGGCGCGGCATCCGCCTCGTCGCCTCGGACGACCGGATCGAGCTCGTGACCGCCCCGGAGGCCGGCCGGCTGATCGGCCGCTACGTCGGGGCCGACGCGACCCGGCTGTCGCCGGCGGCCCTCGAGACGCTGGCGATCGTCGCCTACAGGCAGCCGGTCACGAAGAGCGCCGTGGAGCAGATCCGTGGCGTCGATTCCGACTACACGCTGCGCGCGCTCCTGCACCGCCGCCTGATCGTGGAGCTCGGGCGGGCCGAGACGCCCGGCCGTCCCTACCTCTACGGGACCGACTTCGAGTTCCTCGAGCGCTTCGGGATCACGAGCCTCGACCAGCTGCCACCGCTCGAGGCCGACGTCGCCGCCCGCCTGGCGGAGGCGGCAGTGCTGCAACCGGGGCCCGATGAGGCGCCGCCCGCTCCCTTGGCGGTCGATTCGCCGGGCGTCGCCGTCGGGCCCGGCCGCGGGTGATGGCGCCCGAGCGCCTGCAGAAGGTCCTCGCGGCGGTGGGCGTCGCGTCGCGCCGTGAGGCGGAGCGAATGATCGCTGCCGGCCGAGTTACGGTCGATGGGCGAGTGGCCACGCTCGGTGAATTGGTCGAGGCCGGCGCGGTCCGGATCGCCGTCGACGGACGGCCGGTCGGTGAGGCGGCCGCAGCCGTCCATCTCGTCGCCAACAAGCCCCTCGGGGTGACCTCGACCACGCGCGACCGCCATGCGGCCTCGACGGTTCTCGACCTCGTGCCGCGGGCCCTCGCCGGGGCCGGTCGGCTATACCCGGTCGGGCGGCTCGATCTCGACTCCGAGGGGCTCATCCTGATCACGAACGACGGCGCCTGGGCCGACCGGGTGCTCCATCCGCGATTCGGCGTCGAGCGCGAGTACGCGATCGGGCTGCGGACGCCGCTGACCCACGACCAGGCGTCGGCGCTCGAGCAGGGGATCCGGCTCGACGAGGGCCTGGCCACGCTCGACCACCTCCGGCCGATGACCGGGATCGAGGTGCGCGGGCTCGTCGACGTCCTCGGTTCGCCTCAGCCGGCCGGCCTCGCCTGGTACCGGGCGACGCTCGCCCAGGGCTGGAAGCGCCAGCTGCGCCGGATGTTCGCGGCGGTCGGTGCGCCGATCGAGCGGCTTGCCCGGGTCCGGATCGGGACGGTCCGCCTCGGCACGCTTCGCTCCGGCGTCGTGCGGCCGCTGAGCGCCGCCGAGGTGCGATCCCTGGGCGCCGGCCGCGTGAGGCGAGGCCCGTGACGGACGCGGAGCCGGGGCGGACGCTCGCCGGCTCCCCCGGTCCAGGCCCGCAGCCGTCGGCGAGCGGCCGGCCGCGGCTGGTCGTCGCGATCGACGGGCCGGCGTCGTCGGGTAAGAGCAGCGTGGGTGCCGCGGCCGCCCGCGACCTCGGCTACCGCTTCTGCGATACCGGGCTGCTGTACCGGGCGGCGACGGACCTGGCCCTCCGGCGTAACGTCGGCCTGAGCGACGCGGCGGCGCTCGTCCCGCTCGTGGCGGAGATCGAGCTCGCCGCCGACGCCGACGGACGGCTGTCGCGGGTGCTCATCGACGGGGTCGACGTCACCGAGGAGGTCCGCCGGCCCGAGGTCGACCGGACCGTCAGCGAGGTCTCGCGGGTGCCCGAGGTCCGGGCGGCGCTTCTCGCCCGCCAGCGGGGGCTCGCGGCCCCGGGCGGGATCGTCATGGCCGGCCGCGACATCGGCACGGTGGTGCTGCCCGACGCCGACCTGAAGGTCTTCCTCGACGCGTCCGCCGAGGAGCGCGCCCGGCGCCGCGCCGAGGAGCGTGGCCTGGCGCCCGGCTCCGCCGCCGCCGCCGAGATCCTGGCCGATCTCCGCCGCCGCGACGATCTCGACCGGAACCGTCCCGTGGCGCCGCTGCGCGCCGCCGCCGACGCCGTCCACATCGCGACCGACGGGAACACGTTCGAGCAGACGGTCGCCGCGGTCGAGGCCGCGATCCGCGAGGCGGAGGAGCGGGGGAGCGCCGCCCCGACCCCGCCGAGCCGGCCCGCCGCCGACGAGGAACGCCGGGCGGCCGCCGACCGGATCACCTGGTTCATCCGGGCCACCGACGGCTTCGGCCGGTTCGCCTGGCGGCTGTTCGGCCGGGTCGAGCTCCACGGGCTCGACCGGCTGCGCGGGCTCGAGGGCCCGGTCCTGCTCGTCGCGAACCACGTCTCGAACGCCGACGCGCCGCTCATCGGGTCGTACGTCACGCCGGTGCTCGGCCGCCGGATCTACTGGCTGGGCAAGCAGGAGGCGCTCGACTGGCCGGTCCTCGGACGCCTGCTGGCGGCCAACGCGGTCATCGGCATCGAGCGCGGCGCGGCCGACGTCGAGGCGTTCCGCACGGCCCGCCGCGTCCTCGACGAGGGCCACGTGCTGATCGTCTTCCCGGAGGGGACCCGGAGCCCGACGGGCGCGCTCCAGGAGGCCAAGGAGGGGACGACGATCCTCGCCCTGCGGACCGGCGCCCGGATCGTCCCGATCGGCCTGGCCGGCACGCGGCGCGTCTGGCCGCGCGGCCAGCGGATGCCCCACCCGGGGCGGCGGCGGGTCGTGCTCCGGGTCGGCGAGCCGTTCACGATCGAGGCGGCGGGGACCGGAGCGGCCCGTCGCGCGGCCCAGGTCGCGGCGACGACCGAGATCATGACCCGGATCGCAGCGCTCCTCCCGGCGGCCCAGCGCGGGGCCTACGCGGCCGTTGCCGCGGCCGTCCCGGCGGGCGTGGACCACGCCGTCGAGCCGGCGCCCTGAGGGTTTTCCCCGGACCCCATGCGATAATCGAACCGATGGGTACCGTCGAGGACGTCAGGATCGCCAAGCGGACCGGCTTCTGCTATGGCGTTCGCGAGGCGATCGACAAGGCCAAGGAGGCCGCCGCGGCCGGCAAGGTCACCCACACCCTCGGCCAGGTCGTCCACAACGAAGGCGTCGTCCGCGATCTCGAGCAGATCGGCGTCCACACCGTCGAGACGCTCGACGACGTCGACCACGGCGCCGCGGTCGTGATCCGCGCCCACGGCGTCCGGCCCGAGGTCATGGAGCGTGCCGAATCGCGCGGCCTCGAGGTGATCGACGGGACGTGCACCTGGGTGATCCAGGAGCAGCGCGAGCTCGTCCGGCTCGTCGAGGAGGGCTACACGATCGTCCTGCTCGGGACGCCGCGCCACCCCGAGGTCGTCGGTCTGCTCGGCTTCGCGCCGGACGCGATCGTCGTCGACGAGGAGGACGACTGGCCGAAGATCCCGCGGCGCAAGAAGATGGCGCTCATCTCGCAGAGCACCCAGCCGCCCTGGAAGTTCGAGCGGCTGGCCGCCTACATGGTGTCGCGCAGCCACGAGCTCAAGATCGTCAACACGGTCTGCCCGGTCACGATCCGGCGCCAGGAGGACACGCTCGAGATCGCCCGCGAGGTCGACGTCATGGTCGTGGTCGGCGGCCGCTCGTCGGCGAACACGAAGGAGCTGACCCGGCTGTGCGAGATCGCCGGGACGCACGCGATCCAGATCGAAGGCGTGCGCGA
This sequence comes from uncultured Chloroflexia bacterium, assembly GCA_963813705.1. Taxonomy (GTDB): domain Bacteria; phylum Chloroflexota; class Limnocylindria; order Limnocylindrales; family CSP1-4; genus Chersky-267. Next base: position 291,054 of record CAWFAH010000010.1, on the reverse strand, counting down.
CCTCGATGACGCGACCGTGTTCGGAACCGCCCGCGTCGTCGGGGTGACCGGCGGCACGTCGACGCCGATCGAGGACCTGCAGGTGGTCGCCGAGCGGATCCTCGAGCTCGCCGGGACGAAGGCGGCGGCGGCCCGCGCCCACGAGCTCGCGATGGACGCGCTGCGCTCGGCGGCCACCCCCGCCGGGCGGACGACCTCGCTCCCGACGCCGAGCGCGCCAGCCTCCGCCGGCGCCGCCTGAGCGGCCTGCGGTGAGCTCACAGGGGAACTCGTTGCCGATCCTGGCGATCGTCGGCCGCCCGAATGTGGGCAAGAGCACCCTGTTCAACCGGATCCTCGGCACCCGCCACGCGATCGTCGAGGACCACGCCCGGACGACCCGCGACCGGCTGTACGGCGAGGCCGACTGGAATGGCCGGCGGTTCCTCGTCGTGGACACCGGTGGGCTCGAGGTCGAGCCGGGTGACGCGATCGAGAGCCGGGTCCAGGAGCAGGCCCGGCTGGCGATCGCCGAGGCCGACGTCATCGTCTTCGTCGTCGACGCCGCCGCCGGGGTCACGCCGGCCGACCTCGAGGCGGCCGAGATGCTGCGACGGGCTCGCTCGCCGGTGCTGGTCGCGGTCAACAAGGCCGACAACGACCGGCGCGAGCTCGAGGCCGCCGAGTTCTACTCGCTCGGCTGGGAGGAGACCTACCCGATCTCCGCGGCCCACGGACGGGGGACCGGCGACCTCCTCGACGCGATCGTCTGGGCCCTGCCGCCCGAGTCGGACGCCGAGCTCGCCCGCAAGGCGCGCGAAGCGGAGGCCGACCAGTGGGCGCGCGACGTGGCCGACGGCTTCGTCGAGCCGTACGTGGTCGGAGCCGAGGGCGCCGACGACGCCGACGAGGCGGACGGCGAGGCCGGAGCGGATGGCGACGGCATCGGGATCGAGCCCGCCGACGCCGCTGCCCGGAAGTGGGATGCGGCGATCGCCGCCGAGGCCGAGGAGTCGCCGGTCGCGATCGCGATCGTCGGCCGCCCGAACGTCGGCAAGTCGAGCCTGCTCAACTCGCTCCTGGGCGAGGAGCGCTCGATCGTCAGTGACATCCCGGGCACGACCCGCGACGCGATCGACACGACGCTCGCGTACGGCCGGAGCGAGATCGTCCTCATCGACACCGCCGGCCTGCGCCGCCGTGGCAAGACCGCGTCGGGCCCGGCCGCCGAGCGCTACTCGGCGCTCCGTGCGCTCAAGGCGATCGCCCGTGCCGACGTGGCGATCCTCGTCCTCGACGCGGTCGACGGCCTGACGGCCCAGGACGCCCACGTGGCGGGCTACGTCGCCGACGAGGGCAAGGGGCTTGTCGTGGCGATCAACAAGTGGGACCTCCTGGCGGAGAAGACCGACCGCAGCTTCGACGAGTACGTCAGCGGTATCCGGCGCCAGGTCCCATTCCTCGACTTCGCCCCCGTGGTCTCGATCAGCGCGAAGACCGGGCAGCGGGTCGGGCGAGTGCTGGAGACCGCGGTCGACGTGTGGGGCGAGCGACGCAAGCGGATCCCGACCGGCGAGCTCAACCGGATCGTCGGCGAGGCCGTCCGCCGCCAGACCCCGCCCCTCGTCAAGGGCAAGCGGCCGAAGATCTTCTACGCCACGCAGGCGGCGGTGGCGCCGCCCACGTTCGTCGTCTTCGCGCGGGACGCCGGGAGCGTCCACTTCAGCTACCGCCGCTACCTCGAGAACCAGCTGCGCATGGCCTATGGGTTCGACGGCACGCCCGTCCGGCTCGTCTTCCGCGAGCGGAGCTCGGTCGAGCTGCCACGGCGACGCCGGGCCGGGGCGGCCGGCTCGCGCGCCGGGACGCCCGGCGGTGTGACGACGAAGAAATCCGGTCGACCGTCGGGGAAGGGGAGCCGCCCGGCGTGACCGACGGCCCGCGAGTCGCCGTCGTCGGCAGCGGCGCGTGGGGCACGACGCTGGCGATCCTCGTCGCCCGGCGCGAGCCGGCGGTCCTCGTCGTGCACGCGGCCGAGACGGCGCGGCGCCTGGCGGGCGATCGGGCGAACGTGCGCCGCCTGCCCGACGTGACGTTCCCCGCGGCGCTCACCGTGAGCCACGATGCGGAGGCCCTCGCGTCCGTCGACCTGATCATCCTCGCGGTCCCGTCGACCCACCTGCGCTCCGAGGTCGCCCGGCTCGCGCCGGCCATCCCCGAGCGGGCCGACATCGTTTCGGCCGCGAAGGGGCTCGAGCCCGGAACGCTGCTCCGGATGAGCCAGGTCATCGCCGAGGCCGGCACGCTCGATCCTGCCCGGATCGCCGCCCTGTCCGGTCCGAACCTGGCGCTCGAGATCGCCCGCGGCCTGCCGGCGTCGGCCGTGGTGGCGGCCGCCGACGAGGCGCTGGCGGCGCGCGTCCAGGCCCGGCTCGGGCGGCGCCGGTTCCGCCTCTACGTCAACACCGATCTCGTCGGCGTCGAGCTGTGCGGGGCGCTGAAGAACGTGATCGCCATCGCCGCCGGCGCGGCGGAGGAGCTCGGCTTCGGCGACAACGGCAAGGCCGGGCTGATGACCCGCGGGCTGGCCGAGATGACCCGCCTCGGGATCGCGGCGGGGGCAAACCCGTTGACGTTCGCCGGGCTGGCCGGGATCGGCGACGTGATCGCGACCTGCGGCTCGCCCCTGTCGCGCAACCACCGGCTCGGGGTCGAGCTGGCGAAGGGCCGCCGCTGGGCCGACATCGAGGCGAGCCTGCCGGGCGTGGCCGAGGGCGCCTACACCGTCGACGCGGCGATCGCGCTGGCCGACCGGCTCGGCGTGGAGATGCCGATCGCGCGCGAGGTCCACCGGGCCCTGTTCGAGGGCAAGAGCGCCCGGCGCTGCCTGGTCGACCTGCTCGCCCGCGAGTCGAAGAACGAGCTGGCCGGCTATCGCTCGTGGACCGCCCGACGCCGGGCGGGCCTGATCGACCCGTCTGCTAGACTCGGCCTCTCGTCGGGGCGTGGCGCAGTCTGGTAGCGCACCAGTCTGGGGGACTGGTGGTCGTCGGTTCAAATCCGGCCGCCCCGACCACTTCTGCCAACGGGTCAGACCCGTGGCGTGAAGGGACGAAGCCCGTCCTCGATCAGGTCCTCGTCGGTGACCACCCGGATCGAATCCGCGGCAGCGCGATTGACGATGATCGTGCCAGTGGACTGGTGCTTCCGCTCCCCGTCCGACCAGTACTCGATCCATGCGTCGGTGAGCGGCACCATCGTCGGGCGGGTGCCGAGGCTCCTGATCGGATCCGCGCCCGGATCGGCGTGGAGGCGTCCCCCGATCAGGTAGTTGCCCGATTCGATCCCGATCGGGTGAGACCGGGTCCTCTGGCGCAGAGCCAGATCGCCCCGGGGTCCGCTCGCAAGCACGGCGACCAGCTCGCGGCAGTTGATCACGATCTCCTCGGCCGAGCGGGTTGTCCCATCCCGGAGACTCTCGATCTCGACGTCGACGAGGTGGAGCTCCTCGTGAGCATTCAGCAGGTCCGTCAGGCGGTCGGCACGGAGCCTCACCCAGCCGAAGACCCGCTGATGATCGCCGTAGGCGACGAACCGAACGAGGGGCGTCTCCGAGACGGCGTCAGGCTCGTAGACCTCCTCGGATGAGGGCTGGAGGGTGACGCTCAGTCGATTCGACGGTACGGCCGGCAGCATCACGGAGAGTCTGTGGGTCGGACCGATCGTTCGGTATCACCCGAACGTACCCCGACGGCGATGTCGCTCGACGCCACCATGGCCGGCGCTGTGGCCGGTAGACCTTCAGGACGAGCTTCGCGACCTTGAGGATCGGCCTCGCCTGGTGCCACAGGCCTCCCAGCACTTGGCGCGGGTTGCGAGCACGACGCGATCACCACCGACTGCTGGCGCGGATCGCCGAACATCCCTGGCGGTCCGGGTGGCTAGCCCCGCGGCACCTGCAACCTCGCCGCGTCGCCGTGCTTGCGCGGCGTCTTCCCATGCCTACACTCCTGGCGTGGGCTACGCGACACCCGAGGAGGAGTGGCGGGCGCTCCTGACCGGCGAGCACGTGGACATGCTCCGGCTGCGGCGCACGTTCCGGCACCTGCCGGCGCCGCCGCGCTGCAAGATGTGCCACGCGCCGTTCGAGGGGATCGGCGGCCTCGTCCTCCGGCCGTGGTTCGGGCCGTGGGAGCGCAACGCCCAGCTGTGCAAGAGCTGCATGCGCCACCTGACGAAGCAGGGCGTCGGCGGCGCCGAGGTCGAGCTGACGCTCCTGTTCGCGGATATCCGCGGGTCCACCGGCCTCGGCGAGCGGCTTCGCCCGGCGGAGTTCACCGCTCTCCTGAGCGCCTTCTACCGGCTGGCCGCCGAGGCGATCACCGACCACGACGGCGTCGTCGACAAGTTCGTCGGGGACGAGGCGATCGGGCTGTTCATCCCGGGCTTCTCCGGAACCGACCACGCTGCGAAGGCGATCGCCGCCGGGCGCGCATTGCTCGAGGCGTGCGGGCGGAAGGACGCCTCCCCGAGCGGGCCGATCCCGGTCGGTGCGGGGATCCACGCCGGAATCGCGTACGTCGGCAGCCTCGGGTCGAGCGAGCAGATCTCGGACTTCACCGCCCTCGGTGATCCGGTCAACACGACGGCCCGCCTGGCCTCGCTGGCGCGCGCCGGCGAGCTCCTCGTCTCCGTCGCGGCGGCGGAGCTCGGCGGGCTCGACGGGACCGGCGTCAATCGTCGGACCGTCGACGTCCGGGGTCGGGAGGCCGACCTCGACGTGTTCGCGCTGCAGATCGGGCCCGTGACGTCGTCCGGCTGAGGTCACCCGGTCGGAACGGCCTCCGCGATGCCGTCGGCGTCCTCGTCGAGGGCGATGAGGGGCGATGCGCTGCCGGCGTCGCCGCTGCTCGTGGCCGACCAGGTGAGGACGTAGTCGTCGCGACTCAAGGTGAACGGTGGGCCGGTCCCGTCGTCGGTGCCCGCGAGTGTCGCGGACCCGGTGGCCGGGCCTGCCGAGGGCGCTGCAAGCGAGCTGTCCGGCGAAGACTCACTGGGCGTCGCCGCCGTCAGCCCAACCCAGATCAGCCCCATGACCGCGAGGACGACCACGACCCCGAGGAGCAGGCAGCCGAGGGCCCAGCCGAAGCCCTGCCGGGCCGCGCTGCGGACACCGGGCTGACCCTGGTCCGCGCCTGGCAGATCCCATCGGGATGACGGTCCGGGCGGACGCGGTTCCGGCTGGGACGGCGAGGCGGCATGGAGAGCGGTGCCGCAATTCGCGCAGAAGCGAGCCCCTACCGCTGTTGGCGACCCGCACGATGGACAGAACGCGCCGGTGGCCATCGCCTTCCTTCCTCCACTCGAGCGCTACTCTACGGCGCCGGCGTAGCGGTTACGTCGCGTCGCGGCCCAACACGCTGACACGAGGTTGCAAGCCTGCGAGCCGGAGCCGGACGGTCGAGCACGCCGCCGGCCCGTACGCTCGGGACGGTGTTCCAGCAGGCGCCGCTGACGGTCCTCGTCACGATCCCCACGGCGGATCGGGACTTCGAGGCGTATGTGCGGTCCGCCTTCGAGGCTGGAGCGACCCCGGAGTCGCTCCAGGCAGTCCTCCGCGAGCGCTACCCCGAGGCGGTCGTCCGGTCGCGGGTCCTGTCGGACGAGCTGTTCACCGTCTGGTACGTCTACCGTGATGGGGGCTGGCGACCGCGTCGCCTCGAGGAGGCCCACCGATGACCCACGATCCCGCAACCGCCACCGGAAACGCGCTGCGTGCCGTGTCCGACGGCCTGCTCACCGACCTCGACCGCCTGGCCGAGCTCGAGAGCGCGAAGCGGTCGCTCAAGCCGGGTGACCCCGCGCTCGTCGGCGTGTCCACCGAGATCGAGCGGCTCGCCACCCATGTGCTCGGGCTGACCATCGAGGAGCGCGTCCTGAGCGAGCAGGCCGACGTGGAGGTGGCCGTCTCGGGCGCCAGCGCTCCGACTGCGTCGATCGAGGCCACGAAGCCGCGCTCGGTGCGCCAGATCATCGACGCCTGGCGGGAGGCGGAGCGCCGCGCCGAGCGAGCCGAGCCGGGCTCACCGGAGGCGGCCGAGCTGGCCACCGAGATCGAGCGCCTGCGGACCGAGTACCGGGCGACCCGGGGCTGACCGGTCCGTCCGGTGTGACCGACCGCCGAAGCGGATCAGGGCGCGGCGCTGGGGGAGGGGGTCGGTTCGCCTGAGCCGTCCGTCGTGGTCGACGCGTCCGGGCTGGACGTGGGCGCCGGGGCGGTGGTGGACGTTGGCGCCGGCGTCGGCGTCGGGCCGGGCGTGCTGCTCGGGGAGGGCGCCGGCGTGGGAGTCGCGGTCGGTGTCGAGGGCGGCGTCCAGGCTCCGGCCGGCAGCGGGATGCCGTCGGGGATCGGGACGATCGCCACGTACCGCCCCTCGAGGCGAGGATCCCGGCGGGCGTCGTGATACGGGGTCCAGTTGCGCGCGATCCAGCTCATCGTCAGCCGGGTTCCGGGCCGGTAGACGTTGCGCTTCCGGACGTGGTAGTAGGGCCACAACGGGTCCGAGAGCTTGAGCGTAAGGATCGAGAACGCGTCGGCCGTTGCCGGATCGGCCGTCGCCTCGACCCCGGTGATCACCCAGGCGTGGGTCCCGCGCCAGACCACGATCCCGGCCGGTCGCCGCGTGGTCGCGATGCCGCGGGCCACGGCCTTGGCCGCCTCGCTCAGCGTCGGCAGCGCGACGAGCATGTAGCGACCCTGCCCGGCCAGGAGCGTCGCGGTGGTCCAGCCGAACGGATCGGCGCCGCCGTCGGCCGTGTAGCGGCTGTGGGCGCGGGCGAGCCGCCACAACCGGCGCTGGAGGATCGGGCTGCGGTTGTTGTAGCTCCAGATCATGTTGCGCATCGTCTGGAGCGACGCGCCGACGCACTGGTAGGCGGTGTACTGGCGGGTGAAGTCGCCTGGACGGCTGAGCGCCAGGCGATAGGGAACCACGGGCGGCGACGGGGACGGCGTCACGGTCGGGGCCGGGGATGGAGTCGGATCCGCGGCCGCGGTCGTCGGGACGAGCGGACCGATCCCGATCAGGAGCGCGAACAGCGCGCCGCCCGCGACCGCCGAGCGGCGACCGCGCGCGTCACGCCTGGACGTCGCGCCGGGCATGGTCCAACCGTAGGCGTGCGCCCCCGGAAACCGTATCGCCCGTTCGTCCCACGCCGACCCGTCCATCCCGCCTATGTAGACTCGGGCGATGACCATGGACCCGGAGCCGGCCGCTGCACCCGCGACGTCCCCGCCCGAGCCACCCGGGCTCGGCGCGCTGGACCGCGCCCAGGCCGACGGATCGGGCGACATGGACGTGGAGGCCTTCCGCGCCGCGGCCCACGCCGTCGTCGACGTCATGGCCGACTACCTCGCGGGCGTGGGCGACCGATCCGTGTTCCCGGCGATCGAGCCCGGGACGCTGCGCCCCCGGTTCCCGGCCGCCCCGCCCGAGCAGCCCGAGCCGATCGGGGCGATCCTGGCCGACTACGAGGCGCTCGTCGAGCCGAACGCGACCCACTGGCAGCACCCGGGCTTCCTGGCCTATTTCTCGACCACCGCCTCGGGGCCGGGGATTCTGGGCGAGATGCTCACCGCGGCGCTCGGCCAGAACCCGATGCTCTGGCGGACGTCGCCGATCGGGACCGAGCTGGAAGGCGTGGTCGTCGACTGGCTGCGCCAGGCGCTCGGGCTCCCCGAGCCGTTCGACGGGCTCCTGACCGACACGGCCTCGAGCTCGTCGCTCATCGCGCTCGCCGCCGCGCGCGAGGCGGCCGGCCTCGAGGCCGCGGCCCTCGGTCTGGCCGGCCGGCCGGACAGCGGCGCGCCCCGGGTCTATGCCTCGGCCGAGGCGCACATGTCGATCGAGAAGGCGTGCATGACGCTCGGGCTCGGGCGGAGCGGGCTGCGCCGCATCCCGACGAACGATCGCTACGAGCTGCGGACGGACGCCCTTGCGGCGGCGATCGCCGAGGACCGCACCGCGGGGCTCCGGCCGATCGCCATCGTGGGGACCATCGGGACGACCAGCTCCACGTCGGTCGATCCGGTCGGGGCGATGGCCGACGTCGCGGCGCGCGAGGGGCTGTGGCTCCACGTCGACGCGGCGTACGCCGGCCCGGTCGCGCTGATCCCCGGGCGTCGTGGCCCGTTCAGCGGCTGGGAGCGCGCCGACTCGATCGTCGTCAACCCGCACAAGTGGCTGTTCGCGCCGCTCGACGCGTCGCTCCTGCTGACCCGCCGGATGGACGCGCTCCGGGCGGCCTTCAGCCTCGTCCCCGACTACCTCCGGACGCTGGACCGCGCGGCTCCGGTCCGCGACTACAACGAGTACCAGCCCCAGCTCGGCCGGCGGATGCGGGCGCTCAAGCTGTGGATCCTCATCCGCTACTTCGGGCTGGCCGGGCTGCGCCGCCGGATCGAGCGTCATCTCGATCTTGCCGCGCAGTTCGCGAGCCGGGTCGACGCGGATCCGGACTGGGAGCGGCTCGCACCCGTGCCGTTCTCGACGGTCTGCTTCCGCTGGCGCCGCGCCGACCTCGTCGGGCGCGAGGCCGACCCGGCAGTGGCGTCGTGGCTCGACGAGCGCAACGCGGCCGTGATCGAGGCGGTGAACCGGACCGGCGAGGTGTTCCTGTCGCACACCCGGCTCGGTGGTCGGTTCACGATCCGGGTGGCGATCGGCAACCTGCGGACCGAGGAGCGCCACGTCGAGCGCGCCTGGGAGCTCCTGCGGGGAGCGGCCGCCGGCCTCGATGCCCGTGGCTAGGAACGAGCCGCGGACCGGGCCGGAGCCCGACCCGGCGCCAGGACGCATGGCTGACGAGCGACGAGCGACCGTCCTCGCCCGGATCGACGACGCGGTCGGGCGGCTTTCCCGGCTGACGCTCGGGGACGAGTTCGACCCGGCGGCCGCGGCGGCGATCGTCGCGTCGGGGCTCCATCTCGCACCCGTGCCCGAGTCGGCCGGCGGCCTCGGCATCGGGCCCGCCGAGGCGGTCGAGATCCTGGCCTCGCTCGGTGCGCTGGACGGGTCGACCGCGCTCGGCTTCGCGATGCACCTCCACGTGGTCGGTTCCATGGCCGAATTGGCGGGTTGGCCGGCCGGGGCGCGGGAGCGCCTGTATGCCGCGATCCGCGCTGACGGCGCGCTGCTCAACACCGCGGCGACCGAGGAGTCGGGCGGCAGCCCGGCTCGCGGCGCCGTCCCGGAGACGACCGCCGAGCCGGCGCCCGACGGCAGCTTCGTCCTGACCGGCGAGAAGTCATGGACGACCTGGCTGCCCGTCCTGCGGTTCGCCCTGGTCACCGCGCGGATCGGCGGTTCCGAACGCGCCGCTGGGGCGGGCGATCGGGCGGCGCCTGAGGTCGCGGTCTTCGTCGTCGACCTCGAGGCGCCGGGGGTGACCCGCCTGCCCGGGTTCGATGCCCTGGGGATGCGCGGCTCGGCTTCGGGGCGGTTGCGGCTCGATCGGGTCGTCGTCCGTGGGGACCAGGTCGTGGCGCGGCGGCCGGCCGGGCGGCCCGATCCGCGGGGTCCGGCGCCGGTGGCCTGGTTCGGGTTCGCCGTGGCCGGCGTCTATCTCGGAGTTGGCGAGGGAGCGCGCGAGGCCGTCGTCCGCTGGGCGGTCGAGCGGCGGCCGGGTGACGGGTCGGCCGCCGTCGCCGACCTGCCCACGGTCCAGGTCCGGCTCGGGCGCCTCGACGCCGAGCTCCGTGCCGCCCGCATCGTCACGCTCGAGGTGGCACGTCGCTGGCAGGCCACGGAGCCGGCGGGACGTTCGTCGCTCATGCCCGACGTCGCGCTCGCCAAGCTGCAGGCCACGGGCGCGGCCGCGGCGGCGACCGACGAGGCGCTCCGGATCGCCGGTGGCCCGGGGTTCCTGGCTGGGCCCCTGGAGCGTGCCTTCCGCGACGCCCGCGCCGGCCTGATCAACCCGCCGCTCGAGGATGTCGCCCTGGCCGGGTTCGCGAAGACCCTGGTGGAACGCGAGCGGGGCCGTCGCGGAGCCTGAGCTAGACTCCTCCGCGGTCGCCGTACGACCGTTGCATCCGCCGCGCGCCCGCCGATGCGCCCACTTGAGGAACCGAGCTATGGCCACGAAGGTCGTCACCGACTCCCGGATGTTCATCGACGGGGCCGCCGCCGACTCGACGAGCGGATCGTGGCTCGAGGTCTGCAGCCCGGCCACCGGGGAGCTCGTCGGTCGCGTTCCGGCCGGGACCGAGGCCGACGTCGACCGGGCGGTCGCCGCGGCGCGGACGGCCTTCCGCGACGGGCGCTGGTCGTCGCTGGGCCTGGCGGAGCGGTCGGCGATCCTCAACCGGCTCGCCGACCTGTGCGACACGAACGCAGACGAGCTGGCCCGGATCGAGACCCTCCAGACCGGGACCGCCTTCAAGCTTCGCCGCGAGTCGGACTTCGCGTTCGCCTCGGACAACCTGCGCTTCTTCGCCGGCCAGGTGCGCCACCTCGAGGGCAAGGCGGCCTACGAGTACAGCGGCAGCCACACCTCGTTCGTGCGGCGCGAGCCGATCGGCGTCGTCGCCCAGGTCGCGCCGTGGAACTACCCGTTCTGGATGGCGATCTGGAAGATCGGTCCGGCACTGGCGGCGGGGAACACCGTCGTGCTCAAGCCCGCCAGCGCGACCCCGCTGACCACGATCCGGCTGGCCGAGCTCGCGGCGCAGGCCGGTCTTCCCGCGGGCGTGCTCAACGTCGTGACTGGGCGCGGGGACGTCGTCGGCGCGGCCATGGCGGCGCACGACGACGTCGACCTGATCTCGCTGACCGGTGACTCGGAGACGGGCAAGCGGATCCAGGCGCTCGCCGCAGGCAACGTCAAGCGGGTCCACCTCGAGCTCGGTGGCAAGGCGCCGTTCATCGTCCACGCCGACGCCGATCTGGAGGCGGCCGCCAGGGGCGCCACGGCCGGGGCCCTGATCAACGGCGGGCAGGACTGCACGGCGGCGACGCGGGCCTACGTCCACCGCTCGGTCTACGACCGGTTCGTGGCCCGGACGGCTGAGCTGTTCGACCGGGTCCGGGTCGGCGACCCGTTCGATCCGGCGACCGATCTCGGGACGCTCATCAGCCAGCCCCAGGTCGAGCGGGTCGACGGGTTCGTCCGTCGCGCCGAGGCGGCCGGCGCGCGGGTGGTGGCCGGGGGCTTCCGGCCGGTCGTGGAGGGCTTCCCGAACGGCGCCTTCTACCGGCCGACGATCGTCGCCGACTGCGCCCAGGACAGCGAGATCGTCCAGCACGAGGTGTTCGGACCGGTCCTGGCGGTCCTCCCGTTCGAGACCGACGACGAGGCGCTCGAGATGGCGAACGACACGCGCTACGGGCTGGCGGCCTCGATCTGGACCCGCGACGTGTACCGGGCGATGGAGGCCGCCCGGCGGCTGAACTTCGGCCACGTCCAGGTCAACGACCACCTCATGGTGACCTCGGAGATGCCGCACGGCGGCTTCAAGCAGTCGGGCTTCGGCAAGGACATGTCGAGCTACTCGTTCGAGGAGTACACCCAGGTCAAGCACGTGATGATCGAGCTCACCGGCGCCGCCGAGAAGCCCTGGCACTACACGATCTTCGGCGACAAGCCGAAGGGATAGCCCGAAGCTGAGCGTGAAGGGGCCCCGTTCGAGCGCCCACGGGGCCTCTCACGTTCGATGTTCCGCGGCACTGGCTCCTGGGCCGACTCGAGGTTCGCGATCACCGGGAGGAGCGAGACGCGGATCGACGAAGCGATTGCTAGAAGACGGCCTGGGGCTCGCTGGCGCGGACGCGGCGGGCCAGGGCCTGGAGGACCTGGAGCTCGATCGACGGACGCTTCTGCAGGAGCGAGTGGAACTCGCGGTGGCCGATCACGAACAGACTCGAGGGGACGTCCGCGATGACGGTCGCGGTTCGCGGCCCGCCGTCCACGAGGGCGATCTCGCCGGCGAAGTCCCCGGGGCCGAGACGATTGATGACGTTCCCCCGGCGCTCCACCCGAAGCGCGCCGTCGACGACGATGATGAACTCGTGGGCCGTCGTGCCTTCGCGAAAGATGACATGGCCGGCGGTGACGTCGACTTTGTCCGCGAGTCTGCCGATCCATTCGATGTCGCCGGCGTTGCATCCGCTGAACAACGGCACCCGACCGATCAGTTCGAGCTTCAGGTCCTTGGTCATTCCTTCGCTGTCTCCCTCATCGTGTCCCGACAGCCCCAGGCGCCTCCCGCCGTCTCCGGCTCGCCGCGAGTCCGTCGGTGCACGATACTCCCGCGCCAACCACGTGGATATCGTCGACCCGACAGCCGACGACCCGGTTCAGGTCGACGGGTCCTCGGTATTCGCCAGTCGAGCATCCACGACGCGCTTGGCGGTGACCGCCGCCTCACGGTCACCGCACAGGGCGGCGATGAAGCTCGCCGAGTCCAGGCCGAAAGCGCTCGTCTCCGTGATGGCCCGGACCGTCGCGGTGCGCGGAATGCTGCGCAGCAGGGCGATCTCGCCAACATGACCGCCGGCCCCGATCGTGCGAAGGATCGTGCCGGCTTGTTCGACCTCGACGGCGCCGGCATCGATGAGGATGAACCGATCGCCTGGGTCCCCGGCTTTCATGAGGGCCTCGCCCGGAGCGAAGTCGAGCGCGGTCAGGCTGCCCGCCAGCTGTTCGACGGTCGAGACCGACAGGGGTGCGAACATCGGAACACCGCGCAGCAGCCGGAGCTGGCGTTCCGGGACGAGCGCCACGTCGTCGGCCCGAAGGACGCCGCGGAGCGAGACGGCGGCGACGATCGGGAGGATCGCACCGGTCACCAGGAAGGCGCCCTGGACGCCGAGCACCGCCAGGAGCAGCGGCGCGACGATCCCGCCGAGCCCGGCCGTCGCCGCGATGTAGCCCTCGAACAGACCCATGATGCTCGCCCGCACCTCGTTCGGGATCGTCCGCTGGAAGAGCGTGAACCCGGCCACGTCGAGGATGGCGTTCGACGCGCCGACGACGCCCATGGCGGCGACCGCGACCCAGACCACCGGCAGCAGACCAACGACCGAAATCGGAGCGCCCCAGAAGACCAGGCCGAGGACGAAGAATGGAGCGAGGCGTCGTCGCCCGACGAGCAGGACGCTCGCCACGGCACCGATGACGCCGCCGGCACCGATCGCCGAGTTCAACAGGCCGATCCCCGACTCGCCGAGGCCGAGCGTCCCGATGGTGGCCACGACGATCAGGACGGTGAGCATCCCGCGGACGAACGGCTGGACTCCGAACACGACGATCAGGAGGAACGGCGTCGGCAAGCTCCGGAGCGCCCTGAACCCGTCGAGGGATCCAGCCACTGATCGCCCACCCTGCGTTTGCCGCGCGGCGGGGGCCGCGCGCGGCAACCGGACCAGCGGGCGGACCCGAGAGAACGCGATCGTCGCCAAGGCCATCCCCAGCGCTCCGGCGATCGCGGCCGCGGCCGTGCCGAGAACGAGCAGGATGCCGCCCATTGCCGGCCCGACGAGGAGACCCACCCCCTCGCCCGTGCTCGTGGCGACGTTCGCCGCGACGAGTTCCTCGGGCGATCGCGCGAGTCCCGGGATGATCGTGTTCTGGAGCGGACGGACGGCAGCCGTGGCCACGGCGTTGACCGCCGCGATGACCAGGACAATGGTGAACGCCGATCCCAGCGCGAGGGCGACCGCGGCGGCGACCGCAGTCGCGAGCGCGGTCGCGTAGATGCCCAAGAGCACGCGCGTCCCCGAATGCCGGTCACCCAGGGTCGAGGCGAGCGGCACCCCGATCAGCGTCGGCAGCGTCCGAGCGAGGCCGAGGATCCCGACGCCCACGGCCCCGCCTTCCTGGTAGGCGTAGACGAGGAGGGCGACGATCAGGGCCCACTGGGCGGCGATGGACAGGGTCCAGGCGGTCTCGAGCCCGCGAAGGTCGGGGTTCAGCAGGACCCGGCTGAGGGCGTGCAGCGAGGCCGCGAGCTGTAGCCGGATCTCATGCACGGGTCCGAACACTACCGGTCGGTGCCGACAGCTACAAGGCGCCCGTGGACGGGGGCAGATCGTCCTGCAGCGCTGGCCGGCCAGTAAGCGACACGGAGCGCCCCACGGCCGCGACCGCGTGGAGCGGCCTGCCTGCGCTTCGAGCGGCCCTGACAGCCGGGTGCCTAGGTCAGCGGAGCCCCCGACGGGCCCTCGACGGCCGTCCGGCCGAGGGTGATGACGTTGAACGCACGGAGCCAGTCGCTCTTGCCGTCCAGGCGCAGGTTGCCGAGGTCCTGCATCACGACGACGTCCTGGACCGCGTCGTGGGTCGGCTCGTCGATGAGGATCTGGCCCGGGCCGGCCGCCACCTGCAGCCGCGAGGCCACGTTGACGGAGTCGCCCACGACGGCGTAGTGCATCCGCCGCTCGGAGCCGACGTTGCCGGCGATGACCTCACCGCTCGTGATGCCGATACCGGCCTGCAGCCGAACGCCCGGCATCTTCGGGATATCCATCCGGTGGACGGCGGCCTGGATCGCGAGCGCAGCCCGGACGGCGCGCTCTGGATCATCCGAGTGCATGACCGGGGCGCCGAAGAACGCGAACACGCCGTCGCCGAGCAGATCGGCGACCGTCCCCCCGTGGCGCTCGACGGCGTCGCTGACGACCGTCAGGTAGCGGTTGAGCAGCTCGAGCGTCGCCTCGGGCGGATGCTCGGCGGCCAGCGCCGTGTAGCCTCGCACGTCCGCGAAGAGCGTCGAGACGTAGCGCCGGTCGCCCCCGAGCGAGACCGTGAATGGATCGCGGAGGGCCTCGGCCGCGACGTTCTCGCTGACGTACCGCCCGAGGAGATCGGCAAGCCGGTCCTGGAGGGCCTTCGTTCGCAGCAGCGAGCGGAGCCGGGCCGTCAGTTCGCTCTGGTCGAACGGCTTGGTGAGGAAATCGTTCGCCCCGGCCTCGAGGCCGCGGACCTTGTCCTCGGGCCGGTCGAGCGCGGTGAGCAGCAGAATTGGCAGTCCAGTGTGCTCCGGCTGTCTGCGCAGCCGCTGGCAGACCTCGATCCCGTCGAGTCCGGGCATCATCACGTCGAGGCAGACGAGATCGGGTCCGTACGCCGCGACGGCGCCCAGGGCGGACGGCCCGTCGACCGCCTCGATGACGTCGTAGCCCTGCCGGGACAGGAGCTTGTTCAGCAGGGCGAGGTTGGCCGGCTCGTCGTCGACCGCCAGGATGAGTGCCCGCTCGCGCATCAGGCCAGGTACCCGGCGACGCTGTCGACGAACGTCGCGTACTCGATCGGCTTGCTCAGGTAGCCGTCGAACCCGGCAGCGAGCGCCCGTTCGCGGTCGCCGACCATCGCGTGAGCGGTGAACGCGATCACCCGCAGGCCCGCGCAGCGGTCGTCGGAGCGGATCGCCGTCAGCGCCTCCCAGCCGTTCATGTCGGGCAGCCCGAGATCGAGCAGGACCAGGTCGGGGAGCTGCTCGCGGGCGAGGGCGATCCCGGCCCTGGCGGTGTCGGCGGTCAGGACCCGGTGTCCGGCGGCCTCGAGCAACTTCGTGGCCAAAGCCTGGTTTGCGGGCGTGTCCTCGACGAGCAGGATGGTCGACATCACCGTGTCTCCCCGGGGCCTGCGCCATGCTCCTCGAGCAGGCTCAGGAGGCGGTCCTGGCGGACGGGCTTGGCCAGGTAGGCGTCGGCGAGATCGGGCACCTCGCCGGCGTCCACGACCGACAGGACGATGACCGGGATTCCGGACACGTCGACGTCGGTCTTCAGCTCGCGCAGGATGTCGCGGCCGTCGCGGCCGGGCATGAGGACGTCAAGCAGGATCGCGGCGGGACGCAGCCGGCGGGCGTCGCTCACGGCCGCCTGGGGGCTGCTCGAGGACACGACGCGATACCCGTGGCCGGCGACCATCTTCTCGAGCAGCGGCGCGACCGACGGGTCGTCGTCGACGCTCAGCAGTACCCGGGACCTGTCGGACGCGCGATCCGGCTCGGCCGCCGCCTGGGCGACCGGCCCGGTCCGGCAGTCGAGCGGCAGCGTGACGTAGAACGTGCTCCCGCCTCCGGGTGCGCTTTGGAGCGTGACGTCGCCACCCATGGCCCGGGCCAGCCGGCGGCTGATCGCCAGGCCGAGACCTGTGCCGGCCTCCTCGCCCTCGGCCTGGCGGAACTCCTCGAAGATCGCCTCGTGCAGCTCGGGGGCGATCCCGGGCCCCGAGTCCCGGACCGCGACACGGAACACGGACTCGGACGCACCGCTCGTCTCGACCCGGACCTCGCCCTCGCGGGTGAACTTGAGGGCGTTGCCGAACAGGTTGACGAGGATCTGGCTGACCCGCTGCCGGTCGAGGACGACCTCGGCCGGCGCTTCGTGATCCTCCCAGCTGAAGTTGAGCCCCTTCTGCGCGGCGAGCGAGCGGGATCGGGCCACCACGGTCTCGACGAGCTCGCGCGGGTCGAACGGCTGGGCGTCGATCGTCAGCCGGCCGGCCTCGATCTTCGAGAGGTCGAGGATCTCGTTGATCAGGCCGAGCAGGTCTCGGCCGCCACGCTGGACCCAGTTGAGCGATGCGGTCTGCTCGGGGTTGAGCGGCCCGTCGACGCCCCCGAGCAGGGCGTCGGTGAACCCGAGGATGGCGTTCATCGGCGTTCGGAGCTCGTGGCTGACACTGGCCAGGAAGCGCGACTTGGCCTCGCTCGCCCGCGCCAGCGACGCGTTCGTCTCCTCGAGCCGGGCGGTCAGGGCACGCTCCTCCTCGAACAGCTCGGTCAGCCGGGCGCTCGTCTGGTTGAGGTCGCGGGCCAGCTGCCCGAACTCGTCGCCGTTTGGCACGTCGACCCGCTGTCTGAGATCGCCGGCCGTGATCCCCGCGAGGGCCGTGCCCATCCTGCGGATCGGCAGGATGAACGCCCAGGACAGGACGAAGCCCAGGAGAAGGGCCACCGCCACGGCCACCACGGAGAACGCGACCACGGCGTTCGTGAGCAGGGCGCGATCGGATTCGAAGGCCGCCTGGGCCTCGTTGATCTGCTGGTCGGCCGAATCGATGAGGGTGTGGAGTGACGCCTCGAGAACATGCGAGTCCGGATGCTCCTCGCCGAGATGGAGCTTGCTCGCGCCCGCCAGGTCGCCGGCGACGTACAGGGCGACGACCCGGTCGCTCGCGGCGGCGTAGGTGGCGTTCGCCGTCCGCAGGTCCGCGAGGATCTGGGCGTCGCCCGGGTCGTCCCGGGTCATCGCGTCGAGGAGCCCGGCGAAGATGATCTTCTGGCCCGCGACCTGGGCGTTGTACTTGGGGTCCTGGGTCAGCAGCGCCATCGCCCGGTAGTGGCTCTGGGCGGTGACGGCATAGAGCATCTGCTGGGCCCGGCTGGTCTTCACCTGTAGACGGTCGATGTCCTGCACCCGCTCGTTCATCCGCCCGATGACGATCAGGCTGAGCACGGCGAGCGCCACCAGCAGCAGTGCGCCCGCGAGGAAGCCCGACAGGAGCTTGATGTGGACGCTCGCCCTGATCCGGGCGGCGACGTCGACGAGCGGGCGAAGCCAGCCCGTGAACCGGGGCAGTCGCGGCTCAGACGATTGGGCGTTGGGACGATCCTGGGCCATCTCCAGTCGGAGTCTGCCGCGTCGACGTCCTCAGGACAAGCGTCTGTGTGCCGACACCTTGGGCGCCATCCGGGAGCGTGACATGGTCCCGGCGACGTCCCTGCAGGCGGGTCCCGCAGGCTCGATAATGCGACCCGGGGACACCGTTCGGAGGATGACAGCCGCCGTGCCGCCGATCAGCGAGCTGACCAGGATCGAGCCCGTCTACCTGGATCGCCTCGACAAGCAGGGCATCTTCACGACCGGGATCCTGCTCGAGGTCTCCGAGACGCCAACCCGACGGCAGTACCTCGCCGACCACGTGGGAGCCACGATCAACGAGGTCTCGACCTGGCGCGACGAGTCACTGATGCTCAACCTGGCGGCCTTCGGGCCCGACGAGCACCGGCTGATGATCCAGGCCGGGATCGAGGGCCTCCGCGACGTCCTCGGTCTCGACCTCGAGGCGTTCAAGGCGCGGGTCGGGAAGGCGGCTGCCGAGCTGGCCGTCGATCCGCCGGACGATCTCCGGCTCGAAGGCTGGTGGGAGCAGGCCCGGACGCTCGAGGACGAGTGACGGTCGACCCGCGGACCGCGCCGAGCCGGCCCGGTACGATGAGCCGGTGAACGTGTCCCCGATCGAGACCCTGCTGTCGCTGGTCGTCGCGGTGGCCACGATGCTCGTGATCGTGGGCATCGCCGTGCTCGCCTTCCTCAACCCGGTGTGGGTCGGGTTCGAGCAGGGTCGCAGCGGCGCGGTGGCGTTCACGGGTTACACGCCGGCCGAGGTCGGGGCGGTGACCGACAGCGTCCTGTCCGACCTCGTCGTCGGCCCGCCGAGCTTCGCCCAGACGGTCGACGGGTCGCCCGTGTTCACGGCTCGCGAGCGAGCCCACATGGTCGACGTCCGCGGCGTGTTCGCCGCCTTCGGCGCGCTCGTGGCCCTGGCGGCCGTCCTCCTCGTCGGGGCCCGCATCGGCTCGCGCGGTCGACCGTGGTTCCGCCGTGGGATGGGTTTCGGGGCGCTGGCGCTCGGGGTCGGGGTGATCCTCGGCGGGATCGTCTCGGTGCTCGCCTTCGACCAGGCCTTCGAGACGTTCCACGAGCTCTTCTTCCCCGGCGGCTCGTACGACTTCGACCCGCTGACCGATCGGCTCGTCCAGCTCTTCCCGATCCAGTTCTGGGAGGAGACGTCGCTGGCCCTCGGGGTGGTGATCCTGGTCCTCGCCGGCATCGTCGCCTGGTGGGGCCTCCACGACCGGAATGGGACGGCGGCGCGATGAGTCCGTCCGAGGAGCCGCTGCTCAGCGTCGAGGCCGCGCGCGAACGGGTGCTGGCGGCGATCGCCGGGCCGACCCCGGTGGAGACGCACGCGCCGGACACCGCGCTCGGTCATGTCCTTGCCGCGCCCGTGGTCGCGACCACCGACCTGCCGCCGTGGGACAACAGCGCGATGGACGGCTACGCCATCCGCTCGGCGGACGTCGCCGGCGCGACGGAGATCGGTCCGCTCCCGCTTCGGGTGGTCGGCGAGGTCCCGGCCGGCGGGGTGAGCGCGATCGTGGTCGAGACCGGCTGCGCGATCCGGATCGCGACCGGCGCGCCGCTCCCGGCCGGTGCCGACGCCGTCGTCCCGGTCGAGCTCACCACGCCGCTCGGCGCCGACGGACGCCCAGCCGGCCCGCGCGGTCGTGACGCCACCGGTCCGCTTCCGGCTGCGGTGGCCGTCCATGCGGCAGTCGAGGCCGGGGGCTCGATCCGTCGCCGGGGCGAGGACCTGCGTGCCGGCAGCACCGTCCTGGAGGCCGGCGCGCCGATGACCCCGGCGGCCGTCGCCATCGCCGCCGGGTCGGGCGCGGACGCCGTCGCCGTCCATCGCCACCCGCGCGTCGCGGTCCTGGCGACGGGGGACGAGGTCCGGGCCACCGGCGAGCCGCTCGGTCCGGCCGGCATCCCCGACGCGAACGGGCCCGGGCTGCGGGCCCTCGCGGCCGCGGCCGGCGCCACGGTCGTCGACCTCGGGATCGCCCGCGACGACCTCGACGACGTCCT
Source organism: uncultured Chloroflexia bacterium (assembly GCA_963813705.1). Classification (GTDB taxonomy): domain Bacteria; phylum Chloroflexota; class Limnocylindria; order Limnocylindrales; family CSP1-4; genus Chersky-267. The sequence continues at coordinate 271,414 of CAWFAH010000010.1, read as the reverse complement.
GACCCGGCTGCGGCGCGGGATCGCCGAGGCCGATGCGGTGATCGTCGCCGGCGGCGTCTCGGTCGGCCCGTACGACGTCGTCCGGCGCGCGTTCGAGACCGTCGGGCGCGTCGAGCTGTGGCGGGTCGCCGTCCAGCCCGGCAAGCCCTTCGCGTTCGGCGTCACCCACGGCGGAGCGGTCCTGTTCGGGCTGCCCGGCAACCCCGTCAGCGGGTTCGTGACGTTCGAGCTGTTCGTGCGCCCCGCGATCCGCCGCCTCGCCGGGCACCGCCGGCTCCTCCGCGACACGGACGCCGGGGTGATGACCGAGGCGGCGTCGAAGGCGCCCGGCCGGCGATCGTTCTTGCGCGTCGCCCCCGAGCGTGACGCCGCCGACCGGCCCGTCCGCGATGCCGAGGGACGAGTCCGCGTCCACCTGGCCGGCGGGCAGGGGAGCCATGTGCTGAGCGCGCTGGCCGCGGCCGAGGCGCTGGCCGTCGTGCCGGAGACCGTCGACGCGGTCGCGCCGGGCGACCCGGTCGAGCTCATCTGGCTGGATCGTCCGTGACCCGCCCGCGCCGTCCCGCACCGGCCGACCCGCCGCAGGCCGAATGGAGGCCACCGATGGACCGTCCCGTCGCACCCCGTGCCGAGCGCCGTCGGCTGACCCACGTCGACCGGACCGGCCGGCCACGGATGGTCGACGTGAGCGCCAAGCCGGCGACGGCTCGCCGCGCGATCGCCGAGGGCTTCGTCGCCTGCTCGCCTGAGACCCTCAGCCTGATCGTCGACGGCGCGACGCCGAAGGGCGACGTCCTCACGGTCGCCGAGCTCGCCGGGGTCATGGGCGGCAAGCGAACCAGCGAGCTCATCCCGCTGTGCCATCCGATCCCGCTCACCGACCTGCTCGTCCAGGTCGTCCCGGATCGGGCGGCCGGCGGCCTGCGCATCCGGGCGGAGGCGGCGACCGTCGGGTCGACCGGGGTCGAGATGGAGGCCCTGACCGCGGCGTCCGTGGCCGCGCTGACCGTCTACGATATGGTCAAGGGCGTCGAGCGCGGGGTGGAGATCCGGTCAATCCGGCTCGTCTCCAAGAGCGGTGGCAAGAGCGGGGAGTGGACCCGCCCGGCCGACGGCGACGCGGCCGGTCCGGCGAGCCGGTCGACCCCGGCGCACCGTCCCGGCGAGCGGACGGCGGGCCGGATCCGCGGACGCAGGAAAGGCGGAGCGTGAGCGAGGCACCGGCCCGACCCGGCGACGGGCTGCGCGTCCTGGTGGTGACCGTCAGCGACGGGGTGGCCGCGGGTGGGCGCGAGGACACGTCGGGCGATGGCCTGGCGACCCGGCTCGCCGAGCTCGGGTTCAGCGTCGACCGCGCGGCGGTCCCCGACGAGGGCTGGCAGATCGAGGAGGCCCTCGTCGCGGGCGTCGCCGGCCACGCGCTCATCGTGACGACCGGCGGGACGGGCCTGACGCCACGCGACGTGACGCCGCAGGCGACGGCCGCGGTCGTCGACTACGAGGTCCCGGGTCTCGCCGAGCTGATCCGGGCCGAGGGGCGCCGCTCCACGCCGATGGCGGCGCTCTCGCGGGGCATCGTCGGCGTCCGCGAGCTTACGCTGGTCGTGAACGTCCCCGGCAGCCCGCGCGGCGCGCTCGAGTCGCTCGAGGCGATCGTGCCGGTGCTCGGTCACGCGCTGGAGACGCTGGCCGGCCCGTTCGATCACGGTGTCGCCGCCGGCGGCGGTCGGGGCGAGCGCTCTGCGCCCGGAGGCACGGCCTAGGTGTTCGAGACCTTCGCCGACGTCCCCGCCTACCCGCTCGTGTTCCCGCTCTTCTGGGGAGCGGTGCTCGCTCTTCGGGCTCGTGATGGCCCGCCACCTCCGCATCTTCGCCGCGGCGCGGGCGGAGGGCCGAGCCCGTTCTCGGACATCCCGCGGCGAACCGGCAGCGTCATCCGCTACGCCTTCCTCCAGACGAAGATGTTCAAGGACCGCCGGGCCGGGCTGATGCACTTCGGCATCTTCTGGGGCTTCGTGCTGCTGACGATCGGCACGGCCAACGTCGTCACCGGCGGGCTCGTCCAGGCGGTCATCGCGTGGCCGCTCGACGGGGTCCTGTGGACGGCGGTCTCGGCGCTGCAGAACGTCGTCGCGGTCGTGGTCCTCGTCGCGGTGGCCTACGCGTTCTACCGCCGGCTCGTCATCGAAGCCGGCCCGGCTGACCCTCAGCCGATCCGGGCTCGTCATCCTGGCGATGATCGGCGGCCTCGTCGCCGCCGAGCTGCTCGCCCAGGCGTGCGAGGCGGCCAGCTACGGCGACGTCCCCGGCGCGTTCGTGGCCAACGCGCTGGCCGTCCCGCTCCGCTCGCTCGGCAGCGGCGTGACCGAGGCCGCCTTTGCGGTGCTGTGGTGGACACACATCGTGCTCGTGGCCCTGTTCCTCGTCTACCTGCCGTACAGCAAGCACCTCCACGTCGCCAGCGCGATCTTCGAACATCTACTTCCGCAAGCTCGCGCCGCGCGGCGAGCTGCCCGCGATGGACCTCGAGGACGAGACCGCCACGTTCGGGCTGCGAGACGCTCCAGGACCTCGGCTGGAAGGACCTCCTCGACGGGTTCACCTGCACCGAGTGCGGGCGCTGCCAGGCGGCCTGCCCGGCGAACGCCACCGGCAAGCCGCTCAACCCCAAGGAATTCATCATGGGCATCCGCGAGATGGCGGTCGAGGCCGAGCACGGGATCGACCTGATCCCGAACTCGCCGATCGTGCGAGACGCCTACGGGCTCGACGACACGTCACCCGACGCCACCCGCCTGGCCCGCCCGATCGTCGACGCGGCGATCCCGTACGACGCCGTCTGGGACTGCGTCACCTGCGGCGCCTGCGTCGAGGCCTGCCCGGTGCTCATCGAGCACGTCGACAAGATCGTCGGGCTGCGCCGGAACCTCGTCCTCGAGGACTCGCGCTTCCCGAGCGAGATCACGGCCGCGTTCACGAACATGGAGCGGGCGGGCAACCCGTGGGGCCAGCCGGCCGCCACCCGGACGGACTGGACGAAGGGTCTGCCATTCGAGGTGCCGACGGTCGCCGACCTGGCCGCCGAGGGCCGCCTCGGCGAGATCGAGGTGCTCTACTGGGTCGGCTGCGCGGCGGCATTCGACGAGCGCAACCGGAAGGTCGCACGGGCCTTCGCGACCTGTCTCGATGCGGCCGGCGTCCCGTTCGCGATCCTCGGCCAGGAGGAGTCGTGCACCGGCGATCCGGCGCGCCGGATGGGCAACGACTACGTCTGCCAGATCCTGGCCTCGGGCAACGTGGCGACGCTCGACCGCTACGGGTTGCGCAGCATCGTGACCGCCTGCCCGCACTGCTTCAACACCATCGCCAACGAGTACCCGCAGCTCGGCGGGCGCTACGAGGTCGTCCACCACTCGGTCTTCCTGCGACGCCTCCTCGCCGAGGGCCGGCTGCGGACGATCGACGCGGCGGCGCTCGACTCGACCGGCGACGGCTCACCCGCCGCGGTCGTGGCGGCACCGCGCACGGTGACCTTCCACGACTCGTGCTACATGGCCCGCTACAACGACGTCGTCGCCCAGCCGCGCGACGTGCTGGCGGCGGTCCCCGGGATCGAGCTCGTGGAGATGGAGCGCAGCGGCAAGAACGGGTTCTGCTGCGGTGCCGGTGGCGGGCGGATGTGGATGGAGGAGACGCGCGGCACGCGGATCAACGAGGAGCGCACCCGGCAGGCGCTGGCGACCGGCGCCGGCACCGTCGCGACGAACTGCCCGTTCTGCATGACGATGCTGCGCGACGGGCTGGCCGGTGCGGCGGGCAACGAGACCGGCGCCGTGACCGCGATCGACATCTCGGAGCTCCTCGCGGAGAGCGTCGACACGAGCCGGTCCGGGGGCCGGCAGCTGCCCGTCCTCCAGTAGCCCGGGGCCGGTCGCCGGCCCGTCGGCCGGTGCTAGGATGCGGCCACGTGACCGCGACGACCCAGCCCACCGCGTTTCGCCTGACCGACGAGCAGCGCGCCCTGCGTGACGCCGTCCGCCAGATCGCCCGGGAGCGAGTCGCCCCACGAGCCGCCGAGATCGACCGCACGGCCGAGTTCCCGTGGGACCTCAAGGAGCTCCTCGCCGCGCAGGACATCCTCGGGCTGCCCTACCCGGCCGAGTACGGCGGCCTCGGCGCCGACCTCCTGACCACGTGCCTCGCGATCGAGGCGCTCAGCGAGGCGTGTGCGACGACCGGCCTGATCCTGGCCGTCCACGAGCTCGCCTCGCTGCCGATCGCGATGGCCGGGACCGACGAGCAGAAGGCGCGCTGGCTGCCCGACCTCGCCGCGGGCCGCCGGCTCGTCGCCTTCGCCCTGACCGAGGCCGGTGCGGGCTCGGATGCGGGCGCGATCGCGACCCGCGCGGTCCGGGACGGCGACGGCTACGTGATCGACGGGACGAAGCGGTTCATCAGCCAGGGCAGCGTGGCCGATCTCGTGACGGTCTTCGCGGTCACCGATCCGGCCGGCAAGCGCCATCGGAACCTGTCGTGCTTCGTGGTCGAGCGCGAGACACGGGGGTTCAGCGTCGGCCGGGTCGAGCACAAGATGGGCATCCGCGGCTCGCCGACGGCGGAGCTCCTGTTCGATAGCGTCCGCGTTCCGGTGGAGAACCGGATCGGCGACGAGGGCGAGGGGTTCAGCCTGGCGATGCGCACCTTCGAGCGGTCGCGGCCGGGGATCGCGGCCCAGGCGGTCGGGATCGCCCAGGGCGCGCTCGACGTGGCGAGCCGGTACGCGACCGAGCGCGTCCAGTTCGGCAAGCCGATCGGCGAGCACCAGATGGTCCAGGCGCTGCTGGCCGACATGGATGCCGCCACGGAGGCGGCCCGGGCGCTGCTCTACACCGCCTGCGCCGCGATCGACGCCGGGGACGGGGACGCCGGGCGCTGGGCGGCCATCTGTAAACTGGTCGCCGGCGATGCCGCGATGCGGGTCACGACCGACGCGGTCCAGGTCCTCGGCGGCTACGGCTACCTCGACGAGTTCCCGGTCGAGCGGATGATGCGCGACGCGAAGATCACCCAGCTCTACGAGGGGACGCAGCAGATCCAGCGCCTGGTCGTCGCCCGGTCGCTGCTCGCCGGCCGGCGCTGAGCCGGCCGACAGGGAGGTTGCCCACACGTGCGGATCGTCGTCCTGGTCAAGCCCGTGCCCGACCCGACCGCCGCCGGTGAGCGGCTGGGTCCCGACGGACGGCTCGATCGGGCCGCGGTGCCGGCCGTGGTGAACGGCAACGACGAGTACGCCCTCGAGGCCGCGCTGAAGCTCGTCGAGGCGCACGGCGGCGAGGTGACCCTCCTGTCGATGGCCCCGGCGAACGCACCGGAGACGATGCGCAAGGCCCTCGCGATGGGGGCGGCCGGGGGCGTCCTGGTCACCGACCCCGCGCTCGAGGGCTCCGACAGCCTGTCCACCGCCCGGGTCCTGGCCGCTGCGCTGGCCGGGATCGAGCACGACCTCGTGCTCGCCGGGGTGGACACCTCGGACGGCGGCGCGGGGGTGGTCGCGGCGGGGGTCGCGGCGCTGCGCGGCCTGCCGTACCTGTCGTACGCGGCCCGGATCGAGCCCGACGAGGCCGCCGGCCGGGTCCGCGTCCGGCGGATCAGCGCGACCGGCTACGACCTGCTCGAGGCACCGCTCCCGGCGCTCGTGTCGTGCACCCAGGCGCTCGGCGAGCCGCGCTACCCATCGCTCAAGGGGATCATGGCCGCGCGTTCCAAGGAGATCGCGACGCGCTCGCTGGCCGACCTCGGGATCGACCCGGGCACCGTCGGCGCGTCCGCGGCGCGCAGCCGGGTCGTCCGCTCCGAGGCGCCGCCCGCCCGCGGTGCGACGCAGGTCGTGCGCGATGCGGCACCGGCGGCCGCCGCCCAGGTCGTCGAGTTCCTCGCCGCGCGGCGGCTCATCTGATGGGCGGGATCCTCGTCGTCGGCGAGCTCGGGCCCGATGGTGGCCTGGCCAAGATCTCGGCCGAGATCGCCACCCTGGCACGGGGACTGGCGGCGCAGGCGGGCATCACGGCGCGCGGCCTGGTCGTCGCGGCCGACCCGGCCCGGGCGGCCGGTGAGCTGGCCGGCTACCTGCCCGAGGTCGAGGCCGTGACCGCGCCGGAGACCGCCGATCACGTCGCGCCCCAGCGGATCGCCGCCGAGGCCGCTGCCCGGACCGGCGAGGACGACCACGTCTTCCTGGGCGCCACGCCCGACGGCCGCGACGTGGCCGGGATCCTGTCGGTCGCCCTCGATCGCGGCGTCCTCGTCAACGCGATCGGCGTCGCCTGGGACGACGGCCCGGTCGTCGAGATGAGCGTCTTCGGGGGCCGTCTCGAGACGTGGTCCGGGTTCCGTGACGGGCCCGGGATCGTGACCGTCCGCCCGAACGCCACGACCGCCGAGGCCGCCGCCTCGACCGGCCGCGTGACTGTGACCGCGGACCTCGCCGCGCCCGTCGCGCCGGCCGTCCCGATCGTCGATCGCGTGGCCGAGGCCAGCGGCGCCGCCCCGATCGAGGAGGCGCGGGTGATCGTGGCCGGCGGGCGCGGCGTCGGCGGCGCGGGCGGGTTCGCGGTCGTCGAGGAGCTCGCGGAGGCGCTCGGCGGCGCCGTCGGGGCGACGCGCGCCGCGGTGGATGCGGGCTGGATCCCGTACGGCCAGCAGATCGGCCAGACCGGCAAGGTCGTCAAGCCGGCGCTGTACGTCGCGCTCGGGATCTCGGGGGCGATCCAGCACAAGGTCGGGATGCAGACCGCGGGAACGATCGTGGCCGTCAACCGCGACCCGGACGCGCCGATCGCCGACTTCGCCGACCTGCTCGTCGTGGGCGACCTGTTCGAGGTCGTCCCGGCGATCGTCGCCGCGCTCCGGGCTCGAACGGCCTAGGCGGACCGTCCAGCCATGGCGTCGATCCTCGCGTTCGCGATCCCGCTCGTCGCCTTCGTCGTCCTCGCGGCCGTGTTCCTCGTCCTGTTCCGGCGGGCCTCGCGGGCGCTCGCCCAGACCCGCGACATGGAGCGCTTCCGCAAGGCCGTCGAGGATCTCGCGGCCCGGATCGACGAGTCGCTGGGCGGCGTGATCGAGCGGATCGACGCGGTCCGTCGCCACCAGGTGGCGGCCGACGTGATCGAGCCGAACCTCGCCGCGGCGCGCGAGGCGGTCGCCCGCTACACCGAGGAGGCCGGGGCGCTCCATGGGCCCGTCCCGGCCGACGAGGTCCGGGCGAACCTCCTTGCCGAGCTCGACCGTGCCGGCCGGGCGCTGGCGATGGCCAGCCACGGCTGCACGATCATGGCGACGGCCGGCGGTCCGCACCGGGAGCTCGAGGCGCAGACGGCGATCAAGCGCGGCTACCTCAACGCGCTCCATGCCCGCGAGGCGATCGCGCGGCATGCCGCCGAGCTCGCCGCCGGGCGGCCGGCCGAGCAGCGCCGCTGGCTGTCCCGGCGCGAGTCGTGATCCGGGCTCCGATGGCGACTCGACCGGCGCCAGCGCTGCCCCGAGGCGTGGCCTTCCCCGGTTGCCTGCGGAGGCTCGGCAGACACCGTATGTAGTGGTACTATCGGCTCACACCACCATCGGTTGTGGTGCGGTGGGCCGGCCGGGCCCTCGATGGACCGGGAGGATCGATGCGCTGTCCCCAGTGCGGCGAGCGTGAGACACGGGTCGTGGACTCGCGCGACCTCGACGACTCGGCGACGATCCGGCGCCGGCGCGAGTGCGCCGCCTGTGCCACCCGGTTCACGACGTACGAGCGGATCGAGGCGGCCCGCCTGGTGGTCGTCAAGCGCGACGGGACGCGCCAGGAGTTCGATCGCGACAAGCTCGCGTCGGGGCTGCGCAAGGCGCTGACCCGGCGGCCTGTCCCCGACGGCGCGGCCGAGGCAGCGGCCGATGCGATCGAGGCCGAGCTGCGGGCCGCTGGCTCGAGCGAGGTGCCGTCGTCGCGGATCGGTGCGCTGGCGATGGAGAAGCTGCGCGGGATCGACCAGATCGCCTACATCCGGTTCGCCAGCGTCTACCAGTCGTTCGAGGACCTCGAGGACCTCAAGCGCGAGGTCGACACCCTGTACGAGACCCGCGACGACCGATGAGCGTCCTGTCGGACCGGGACATCCGGGCCGCCATCGAGGCCGGCGAGATCCGGATCGACCCGTATGACCCGAGCGACCTCCAGCCGTCGTCGGTCGACCTCCACCTCGACCGGAGCTTCCGGGTGTTCCGCAACAACCGCTACCCGTACATCGACGTGCGGGCGCCTCAGCCCGACCTGACCGAGCTGCTGCGGATCGAGGACGACGAGCCGTTCGTGCTCCATCCCGGCGAGTTCGTGCTCGGCCAGACGCTCGAGTGGGTCGAGCTCCCGAATAGCCTCGTCGCGAGATTAGAGGGGAAGTCGAGTTTGGGCCGGCTCGGGCTGCTCATCCATTCGACCGCCGGCTACGTCGATCCCGGCTGGAAGGGCAACCTGACGCTCGAGCTGAGCAACGTCGCCAACCTCCCGATCGCGCTCTACTTCGGGATGCGCATCGGCCAGATCAGCTTCTTCAAGATGTCGAGCCCGGTCGATCGCCCGTATGGCTCGCCCGAGCTGGGCTCGAAGTACCAGGGCCAGTCCGAGCCCACGGCATCGGCGTTCCACCGCGACTTCGCCGGACGCCGGAACGAGGAGCCGACGCGCTCCTGAGCGGATCGCGGCCGCCAGCGGAGTCGACCAGCCGATGCCCCTGAACGAAGCCGGCCAGTGGTCCACCAGCCTCGGAGCGGGGACGACCGTCGCGCTTGTCCAGGCCGGCACGTTCCTGACCGATGCCGGGGCCGTCTTCGGGCCGGTCCCGCGGCTGCTCTGGGAGCGCCACGTCGCCGCCGAGCTGACCGCCGACCACCGGCTCGTCCAGGCGCTCAACTGCCTGCTCGTGGAGACCCCCGCCGGCCGGGTCGTGGTCGAGACCGGGATCGGCGAGCGCGTCGGCGACCACCTGCGGGCGAGCCGCGGCTACAGCGGGAACGCCATCCTGCCGGCGCTCCGGGCGGCGGGGTTCGATCCGGCGACGGTCGACCGGGTCGCCTTGAGCCACCTCCACTTCGACCACGCCGGCGGCCTGCTCGACGAGGCCGGACGGCGGGCGTTCCCGCGCGCCTCGATCGTCGTCCAGCGGGCGGAGTGGGAGATCGCGCTCGGGGACAACCCGCGGCTCGTCGCCTCCTACGACCAGCCGGAGCTGCGGCTGGTGCGCGACTGGGGCGCCGAGGGCTGGGTCGACGGCGAGCGCGAGATCCTGCCCGGCGTGAGCGTCGTCCCGACCGGCGGCCACTCGGCCGGCCACCAGGCGATCGTCGTCCGCGGCGGCGGGCCGGGCGGGCGGACGCTGGCCTTCTTCGGCGACCTGGCGATGCGCCCGTGGAGCGCCAACCCGAAGTGGGTGCCCGCGTTCGACGACTTCCCGCTCGATTCGGTCCTCGTCAAGGGCGAGCTGTTCGCCCGTGCGGCGGCGGAGCGCTGGACCGTCGTCCTGTCGCACGAGCGCCGGCAGCCGGTCGGCCGCCTGGTCGCCGACCGGGACCGGTTCGCGTTCGAGCCCGCCTGACCGAGTCGCGGTCCAGAGGGACGGTAGTCACGGCCGACCCGAGTTGACGGCGATCCTCGCCATTTACCAACCGGGGTGGTGGTAGGCGTCTCCGCGATCGGAATCACGCCCGGACCGGGCCCCACAGAGCGTGGTCAAGGCCGGCTGATTGGCGGCGCTGCCCGGATCCTGCGCGTACGACCACGGGGGTTGGTAGATGGCAACCCACGGGTCGCTGGCCAGGTCGACGTCGCAACGAGGCTTCAACCTAGGGCGACAGCGAGGCCGGCGCCGCCGACCCGCCCGCGGGCGGCAGGATCGCCTCGACCTGGGCGGCGGCCTGGTCGGCGGTCAGCGGCGCCGCGATCACCGAGCGGATCCGCCCGTCGGGCCCGATGAAGACCTGCGTCGGCAGCCCGTACACCCGGTACAGGCGGAACACGTCGGCCGAAAGGTCGGCGGCGATCGTGTAGTCGAGCCCGTACTTCGCGGCATAGGCGCCGACGTCGGCCGGATTCGTCTCCTGGACGCTGATGCCGATCACGACGAGGCCACGACCGCGGTATGCGTCGTAGGTGTCGCGCACGATCGGCGTCTCGGCCTGGCAGGGCGGGCACCAGCTCGCCCAGAAGTTGATCCAGACGCCCTTGCCGCGCAGGTCGGCCAGCCGGACGGGCGTTCCCGCGACGTCGGTCAGCTGCCACGCCGTCCCGTCGGCGCGGGTGCCCGACAGCTCCGGGGCGAGGCTGCCCGGTGCCAGCCCGGTCGTCGGCGAGGCGAGCAGGTAGGCGGTCGGTCGCGGGTCTCCCGGACCGGCCCCGGCGACCGAACCGAGCGGGCGGGTCGCGGCAACCAGGGCGATCCCGGCCAGGGCGACGACCGCGAGCACGACGACCAGCTGGCGCCCGCTGAACGGGCCGACCAGCCCGTGGCGCTCGCGGCGATGCTGGAAACCGGGTCGTTCGTCGGTCATCAGACCGCAGTCAGGAACTGGAAGTAGCGCGGCATGAGCGCGAGCAGGTCGAACAGCATCGCCACGCCGATCGCGGCGACGAGCAGCCCGCCGACCACCGACATCGCGTGGGCATGGCGCTGGAGCGGCCGCAGGACCGCCGGCGCGCGGTCGTAGACGAGCCCGATCGCCAGGAACGGGATGCCCAGGCCGAGCGTGTAGCCGAACAGCAGCACGGCGCCCTGCGCGGTCGAACCCGACGTGGCGGCCAGGGTCAGGATGCCGCCGAGGATCGTCCCGATGCATGGCGTCCAGCCGATCGCGAAGATCGTGCCCAGCCCGAACGAGGCGACGAGCCCCCGACCGCTCCCGACGAGCCGGCCGCCGAGCCGGTCGGCGACGCTCGGCGAAGACCGCGTGGGGTTCTCCAGGACCATCCCGCCCGAGGCGCCGGCCACGACCGTGCTCGCCCCAAGGTCGAACGGGCGCCAGGTGCGCTGGAGCCGGCCGATCGTGAGGAAGCCGGCCAGGTTAAGGCCCATCACGATGAGGATCAGCCCGCCGACCTGGCGCAGGAGCGGCAGCCACTCGCCGAGCGCCCCGCCGGCGTACGTCGCCGAGACGCCCAGCACCGTGAACACCATCCCGAACCCGAGGACGTAGGCGACGGCATGGCGGAACGCCAGCCAGCGCGACGGCGGGGTACCGGGCGGGGACCCGGCGACGGCGACCGCGGTGAGCTGGCCGAGGTAGGCCGGCACGAGCGGCAGGACGCACGGCGACAGGAAGCTGATCAACCCGGCGGCGATCGCCACGGCGAACGTCAGGTCGGTCCCGAGCGTCATCGGTCCAGCGATTCGGCGAGGAGCCGCTCGATGCGGGCCGGGCTCGTGGCCAGGAGGAGGCGCCGCCCGGCGACCTCGACGACGGGGATGTCGGCGAACAGCTCGCGCTCGAGGACCGGATCGGCCGCGATGTCCACCTCGCGGACCGCCGTCGGCGGCCGGCCGTCGGCGGTGCGCCGGGCGACGAGGGCGTCGAGCAGCGCGCGTGTCTCGACGCACAGGCCGCAGCCGGCGCGCGTGTACAGGGTGATCTCGGTCGGGGAGGCGCCGACCATCCCGCTGGGGGAGGCGTGATCCATTTGGCCGGATTGTAGTCGAGGGTCCGTCCGGCCCCTCGCTGGGCGCCCTCCGACGACCAGTCAGCGGCTCGCGGCGACCAGCCGATAGACGTGGCCGTTCTGCGCGGTGACATAGACGGTGCCGTGCTCCGCCTCCCCGAACGAGGTGATCCCGAACGAGGTGTTCGTCATCACCGTCGGGGTCTGCCCGGACGGGCCGGCCGCCACGATCGACCAGATCGTGCCCGAGCAGACGTCGGAGAACAGGTAGGCCCCCTGGAGGATCGCCTGCGGACCGCGGTAGACGTAGCCGCCGATGATCGCGCAGCCCTGGCCGTGGTCGTAGACCGCCACCGGCGGCGTAAGCCCGGTCTTGTTGCAGCCGGTCGACGGGTTGTAGCAGGCGTTGCCCTCGGTGATGTGCCAGCCGAAGTTGAGGCCCTTGCCGCCGCCGCTGGCCGCGCTGGCGTGGTCGACCTCCTCCCACGAGCCCTGGCCGACGTCGCCGATCCACAGGTCCCGGTTCGCCCGGTCGAACGAGAACCGCCACGGGTTGCGCAGCCCGTACGACCAGATCTCGCGCCGGAAGACCTTGCTCGTCGAGTACGGGTTCGTCTTCGGGATTCGGTACGCGAGGCCTGGCGACGTCCGGTTCACGTCGATCCGGAGGATCTTGCCGAGCCTTGTAGCTCGCGACTGCGCGTTGTTCGGCACGTCGCCCGCGCCGCCGCCGTCGCCGATCGAGATGTACAGCAGCCCGGCGAAGCCGAACGCGAGCATCCCGCCGTTATGGTTCGTGTTCACCCGATGGCTGACCCGGAGGAGCCGTCGGAACGAGCCCGGCGAGGCGTGGTTGCTCGTCGTCGAGGTCGCCTTGTACTCGGCCAGGATGACGTCACCGGTGCCGCGCTCGGTGTAGAGCACGTAGAACTTGTGGTTCCGCTTGTAGTTCGGGGAGAAGGCGAGGGCGAGCAGGCCGCGCTCGCCGTTGAACACGACCTTCGAGCGCATGTCGAGGAACGGCGTGGGTAGAACGTGCCCGGCCCGCCAGACCTTGATGACCCCGCGCTGCTCGACGACGAAGAGCCGGCCCGATCCGTCGCCGGCGTTCGTCACCTGGACCGGCCCCGAGAGGCCGCTCATGACCGAGCGCAGGCCGATCGCGACGTTGGAGAAGTCGGCCGGCGCAGCGACGGCCGGAACGGTCGCGACGGAGGGCACGGCTTCGCTCGACAGGGCGGGCGCCGGGCGCGGGAGGGCCCGGACGGCGTCGCTCACCGGGCTCGCTGCCGAGGCGGTCGGCGTGGGCCCACCGGCGAGGGCGGCTCCCGCCGGTGCGGCGAGCAGCGTCCCGAGGATGAGCGTGGCCGAGGCCGACGCGCGGACGAGGCGGTGGGCGATCGGGGACATGGCACCTTCCTCCCGAGGTTGGAGCAAGGATGACACCCTGCGCCCGATCGCGCGGTCAATAGCATCATCGGGGCCGCTCCCGGGCCGCGGTACCATCTATCCGCCGCTGCCCCTGTAGCTCAGCGGATAGAGCGAGGCCGTCCTAAGGCCTGCGTCGGGGGTTCGATTCCCTCCAGGGGCACCACAGCCCATGCACCGTCAGCCGGCGCGGCGGCCGCGAAGAACGACCGGGCCGGTGCCGTCCAGATCACCCGGACCACTCGGCGATCGCTCGTCTCCTCCTGATCCACGAGCAGGGCCACCAGCCCCTGCAGCCGGTGCAGTTCCTGCGTCAGGCGCCGATCTGGCCTCCGATGAGACGGCTGATCACGTACACGACCACGGGCAGCAGGAGGGCCGACAGGAAGCCGCGCAGTAGCTGGGGTGGCCATGGCCAGGTGGGAAGCCTTTCGATGCGCTCCCGGATGGCGCCAGCGGCGGCGATCGCCTCGTTGATGACCTTGGTTCCGTCGTACTCGCCGTCATCGATCCGCCGGTACAGCTCCAGAGCGAGCTTGCTCACGCGGTCCTCGACCCCGGCGAGCAGAGCCTCCTTCTCGCCGACGAGGCGGCCGTGGATGCCCCAGAGGGGCAGGATGAAGCATGCCGCGCCGAGCACGATGACGAGTCCCAGCACGACCAATCCGACGACGTTGCCCGACTGGAATGAACTGTTGAACGTGAGCGTGTAGTACCCGGACACGAGGAGGGCAAAGCCGATCTGCGCGGTGAACTGGGAGAACGCATAGACAGGCCCTCGGTCGAATGGGTCGATCGCCCGGGCCCGCCGGTGGATCCTCGCCACCAGGCTGAGCTGGCGAGACGTGTGCGCGATCGCGAGCACCACCATCGAGTATCCGAAGATCGCGATCGGAGCGAATGCAGCGGCGTAGGTCAGGCGGCTCAGGTCGTCGGTACCGACGATCGCCGCGGGGGCCGACTGGAACGCAGCGATCGCCACGACGAGCCCGACGATCAGGCTCGGGAGCTCAAGGCCGGCACGGACCGTCGTGAAGGCCTGGGCCCAGCTCGGTCGGTATCGTTCCGGCCAGCCCGTCGCCGGCCAGAAGGCGACCAAGGCCCGCCCTGCCACCCGGTTGAGGTAAGCGAGGGCCGCAAGGGTGTAGGGCCCATATACGACGCTGACGGTCAGCGTCGGATCGAAGGTGCCCACCGCCAGTCGGCCGGTGGCCCACAGGATGGCGTGGGCCCAAACGAGCAGGAGGCCCGCCATTGCCGGAAACAGCCACCAGCCATGCCACGGTAGACCGTCACACCAGGCGTAGAACCGACTGAGCGCACCAGGGCGTATCCATGACGCTGCGGCGTCGCTCACGACCGCGTCAATCACCGCCGCTCCGCCGCTTGTTGCTTCACTCACGATGCGCGGCATCGTACGGTGGGCACAGCAGGTTGGCGAGGCCTGGCTCCCTCCAGGGGCACCCACGCGCCTGACCCGAGCCGGTCGTCGAGAAGGGGAGAGGCAGGGTTGACTCCCCGTCGACACGGGCAAGGAACCAGCGGCGTCGCTAACCCGCGGCTGACGCCGGGATCAGCGCGGGGCGCGACGACGGCGCGGGAATCCCGAGCGGCAGGCCCACAACCTTGCCGATACTGGATCACGTGAACGCACCGGCAGAGTTCGCCAGCTGGCTGAGCCGCCACGAACCCATCGGCTGGTGGCGGGCGCGGTCGTCATCGATGGCAGGGCCGTCCCGCATTCGGATAACGGGACAGCGCGATGTCTGGCTGATCGCAGGACTGCTCGGCCTCGCGGTGCTCGCCTTCGGAATCCGGTTCGCGGGGCTGGCCCTCCACGGAGGGCTCGAGAGCCGAATCGGCCTGGACGATGGGACCTACTTCGCGGGCGCCATCTCGTTCGTGAACGGCCGCCTGCCGTACCGGGACTTCAACATTCTCCATCCGCCCGGCCTGCTGTATGTGCTGGCGCCATTCGCGCAGATCGGGACCATGACCACCGAGATGACCGGGCTCGTGCTCGCGCGCCTCGCGTTCATGGCCCTCGGCGCGGTGAATACCGTCCTCGTCGGCCTGGTCGGCGCCCGAGTCACTCGGGGGACCGGATTGGCCGCCGCCGCGCTGTACGCGGTGTGGATCCTGCCGATGACCGGGGAGCGCAGCACGCTCCTGATCGCTCCACAGGTGACGCCCATGCTCGTGGCGCTGCTTGCGCTCACCGGGCGGTCGGCCGCGGAGCTGACGACTCGGCGAGTCGCGGTCGCCGGAGTTGCGATCGGGATCACGGGCGTCGTGCAGATCTGGGCCGCGATCCCTGCGACCGTGATCCTCATCTGGCTGATCCTACGGACGCGATCGCGCCGCCGCGATGCCGTGCGCGTGGGGGCGACCTACGTGCTCAGTGGCGCCGCAACCGCGGCGCTCCTGCTGAGCCCGATGCTCCTGGCGGCCGGTCCGCGCATGATCCAGATGATCATCTTCGCCCAGGCCACGCGCATCCATCGGTTGGTCACCATTCCCGTCTCACGGCTGCGGGCGCTCGAAGGGATGGAGGCAGGCCCGCTCGGGATCCAAGTTCCCGTCGCCGTCGTGCTGCTGCTCGCCGTCGCCGGTCCGTGCATCGTCCTCTTCGTGGCCTGGAAGGTGCCGGCGGTCCGCCTATGGGCAGCGATCGCCGCGTCCCAGATCGCCGTCTACATCGCCATGCCGGCTTTCCTCATCCACTACCGTGGCTGGCCGGCGCCGCTGATGGCCCTGTGTTTCGGGGCCGTGGTCGCTTACGGGCTCGGGCGATTGCCGGCGCACGGGCGAGCGATCGGCGCCGTCGCATACGCCGTGGTCCTAGTGCTGCTCGCGACGACCAGCCTCACCAGGGGGGGCGGAGACCGAGTGGCTCTGGATGCCCACATGCCCGAACTGTCGGCGGCGAAATGCGTGATCGCGGACGAGGGCTACGTGGCCATCTACACGCATACCCTCGTGCGATCCCTCCAGAACGGTTGCCGTGTCTTGCCCAACCCGCGCAGCCTCTCGCAGGTATTCAACGCGGACAGCGCCGGCCCGACGCTCGCCAAAACCGACCAGGATGAATACCAGCAGTACAGCATCGGCTACTACACCTCGGCCGATGTCGTGCTGCTGAGCCAGCTCGGGCTCGACGGCCTCACGGATGCCACCATGGCCGCGCTCCGCGCCGAGTTCCCGTACCAGACCTGGATCGGCAAGACCCTCGAGCTGCGCCGAGACGCGCCGTAGGCTCGCGAGTGTTTGTCCTCACCGTGACGGTGAGCGCGCTGCCGGTGGCTCGCTGCTAGCCTTCGGCCGATGAGCGGCGATGCCCCTGCCGAGATCCGCGACCTGGCGCGAGCGCGGTCGGCCGCCCGGTCGGGGCGTGACTGGGCCGAGGCCGACCGGCTCAAGGCCGAGATCGAGGCGGCCGGCTGGAGGGTCGTCGATCGCGCCGGCGGCTACGAGCTCGAGCCCGCCGGGGCGCCCGACGTCGTCGAGGGCGAGCGCGTCCGCCACGGTCGCAGCGGGTCGGTCCCGTCGCGACTCGCCGAGCCGGTCACGGCCGCCGTGACGGTCGTCGCGACGAGCGACGAGGCGACCACCGAGCGGTTCCTCGACGATCTCGCCACGTCCGCACCCGCTGGCACGCAGCTGATCGTCGTGTCCGACGCCGATGAGGCCCCCGACCAGCCGAACGACGCCGTCGAGGTCGTTTGGCTCGCTGCCGGCCTGGGGCTCGGGGCGGCGGCCAACGCGGGCATTCGGCGGGCGGTCGGGAACGTCGTCGTTATGCTCGGCGAGGGCTCGGTTCAAGAAGGGCTCGACCTCGGGCCGTTCGTCGATGCGTTGGCCGATCCGTCCGTGGCGATCGTCGGCGACCGCGGCCTCGTGTCCGCCGATCTCCGGGGGTGGGAGGACGCATCGTCGGGCGACGTCGACGCGCTCGGCCCGGGGTTGATCGCATTCCGGCGCGACGACGTCATCGCCCGGGGTCCGCTCGAGGAGCGCCTCGGGACGCTCGAGGCGCTCGCGATCTGGTGGAGCCTCGCGCTGCGCGAGGAAGGCGCCGGGAGCCCGGTTCGCCGGGCGGTGGCACTGGCCGGGGCCGCCGGCGGCAAGCGGGCTCGATCGGCCGACGAGGGCGAGCTCCGACCGCGGCGACTGGAGCGACGCGACTTCTACCGCCTCGTGCGCCGGTTCGGACAGGACACCGACCTGCTGACCGGCGGGCAGGGCGCCCGGCGGCCTCCCAGACCCTGAGCGGATACACTCCGGCCATGCGCCGCTCGGGGGGTCGACTTCCTCGCCGCCTCTCGGCCGGCCGCCGTTCGGCCGTGCTCGCGGCGCTCGTCCTCGTCCTCGCGACGACCCTCGGCGCGCCCGCGGACGTCGGTGGCGGAAGCGCCCGGGCAGCGGGCCGTGACGACGTGTCGATCCTCACCGGGACGCCCGCCGAGCTCGATCCCGCGGTCCAGGGCGACATCGCCAGCGCGCGGGTAAGCGCGCAGCTGTTCGAGAGCCTCACGGCGATCGATCCGAGCCTCGCGGTCCGGCCCGCGCTGGCGGAGTCGTGGTCGATCCTCGACGGCGGCCGCCGCATCGTCTTCCAGCTCCGCTCGGGGCTGACGTTCTCGGACGGCTCCCCGCTCAGCGGGTCCGACGTCGTCCGGAGCTGGCTCCGGATCATCGACCCGACCCGGCCGTCGCCGCTCGCCTCGCTCATGGCCGACGTGGTCGGGGCCGAGGCGTACCGGACCGGCCAGTCGGTCGATCCGGCGAGCGTCGGGCTGACGGCCGACGGGACCACGGTCGAGGTCAACCTCATCCACCCGGCGGCCGACTTCCCGTCGATCGTGTCGAGCCCGACCTTCGCGGTCGTCCCGCCGGGTCTCACCGACAGCAGCTCGGCCGTGCTCGCGCCGGGGTCGGGGTTCGTCGGGAGCGGGGCGTACGTCCTCTCGGCCGGCACCGACAGCGAGCTCACGCTGACGGCGAACCCGCACTACTGGGCCGGCCCGCCGCCGATCGGGACGGTCCACCTGCTGACGACGCTCGGTGGCAAGAGCCCCGTGGACGCGTTCGACGCCGGCGACCTCGACTACACGCCGATCGGCGACGACGACGCGGGCTGGATCCGCTACGACTCGACGCTGGGCCCGGACCTGCGGACCGTGCCCTCGGCCGCCGTGACGTACTACGGGTTCGACGCCAGCCGGCCGCCGTTCGACGACGTCCGTGTCCGCCAGGCGTTCGCCTGGGCCATCGACTGGAAGCGGATCGTGGCGCTGACCGGCGGGTCCGCCACCCTGCCGGCGACCAGCATGGTCCCGCCCGGGATCCCCGGCCGCAGCGAGCGCGACTTCAGCCCGGTCCACGACCCGGCGGCCGCACGGGCCGCGCTCGCGGCGGCCGGCTTCCCGGGTGGCGCCGGGTTCCCGGACGTCACCCTCGTCACCGGCGGCTCGACGTACGACGAGGCGATCATCGCCGACCTCAAGCGGGAGCTCGGCGTGACCGTCCACTACGAGGGCATGCAGAACGACCAGTACTTCGCCCGCCTCGGTGCCGACCCGCCGGCCTTCTGGGCGCTCGGCTGGGTGGCCGACTACCCCGGGCCGAACGACTTCCTCGGGCTGCTCCTCGGAACGGGGAGCGTCGACAACTACGGCCGCTGGAGCTCGCCGGACTTCGACGCCGCGATCAGCGCCGCCGGCTCGACGACCGATCCGGTCGTGGTCCGCGCGGCCTACGACCAGGCGGAGACGATCGTCCAGCACGACGTGCCGGTCATCCCGGTGTCCTACGACGCGGGGTATGCCCTCGCCCGGCACGGGCTCCTCGGGGCGACCGAGAGCGGGCTCGGCATCCTTCGCCTCGCCGGGCTCGCGTGGTCGGACCAGTGAGCGAGCGCTGGCGCGTGCAACCCGGGCAGGCCGTCGGCCGTGCGCTCCTCGCGACGGCAGCCGCGTTCGCGCTCGCGCTCGGGCTGACGGTCGCGCCGATCGGGGTCACCGGCGTCCATGCCGCGAGCCCATTCGGGACCCCAACGGCGACGGCCACGTACGGGACCGGCGTCACCTTCGACCAGCCGTTCACGCCGCCGAGCGACATTCGGCGCGTCGAGGTGCTGATCACCGTTCCGGGCGCGATCGGCCCGCTCGCGATCGAGGTCCCGACGCCGTCGTGCTGCCGGCCGACGACCCTGACCTACACGCTCGCGGAGAGCGACGGCCACCTCGTCCCGAACACGCGCTTCGGCGCCCAATGGCGGGTCACCGACCAGTCGGGGACGGTCAGCCTCGGCGAGCCGACGACGATCCTCTATGCGGACACGCGCTTCGATTGGCAGACCGTGTCCGGTCCGATCGTCCGCGTCCACTGGTACCAGGGCACGCAGGCGTTCGGGCGCCAGGCGCTGGCGATCGGCGAGAAGGGGATCGACAACGCGGCGTCCCTGCTCGGGGTCACCGAGACCGAGCCCGTCGACTTCTACATCTACGCCGACCAGTCGGCGTTCTACGATGCCCTTGGCCCCGGCACCCGCGAGAACGTCGGCGGCGAGGCCCACGCAGACATCCGGACGATGTTCGCCCTGATCACCCCCGACGAGATCAACGCGAGCTGGGTCAGCACGGTCGTCCCGCACGAGCTCACTCACCTCGTCTTCAACACGGCCGTCAAGAACCCGTACCACTTCCCGCCCCGCTGGCTCAACGAGGGCCTGGCGGTCTACCTGTCCGAGGGCTACACGGACAGCTGGCGCAGCGCAGTCACGAGCGCGGTGAGATCGAATGGGATCATCCCGCTCGACGGTCTCGCCGGCCAGTTCCCCACCACCCAGGACCAGTTCTTCCTGGCCTACGGCGAGAGCGTGTCGGCCGTCGACTACCTCATCCGCACGTTCGGCAAGGACGCCCTGGTGAAGCTGATCACCTCGTACGCCGGCGGGGTGACCGACGACGAGGCCTTCCAGGCCGGGATCGGCAAGGACGTCGCGGCCTTCGAGTCGGGCTGGCTGGCGGACCTCGGGGCGAAGCCACCCGCGGCCGTCGGCCCGCGGCTCGGGCCGGCGGGACCGCTGCCGGCCGGCTGGGCGCAGGCGCCCGGTGCCCCGACGGCCCCGGATGTCGTGCCCGGGGGTTCGGGCGGGTCGAGCGGATCCTCGACCGATGACTGGCCCTTGATCGTCCTCGGCGGGCTCGCGATCGTCGGTCTCCTCGTCGGCGGCTGGCTCGTCCTGCGCGACCGGCGTCATCCCCCCGGGGCGTGGGACGCATGACCGCGCCGACGCGCCGCGGCTTGAGCTCGGTCGCGGGTTGGCAGGTGACCCTCGGCGTCGCGCTGCTCGCGCTCGGGTTCCTGATCGCGGCCCAGCTGCGGACCGAGGCTCCGCGTGTCCGCTACGCGAGCAACGAGCGGATCCCGCTGGTCGAGACCGCGCGCGACCTCCAATCGGGCCAGGACGCGCTGAAGCAGCGGCTCCTCGACTTGCGGGCCCAGATCCAGCAGCTCGAGTCGCAGGGGCAGGGGAGCGCCGCCCTCCTGCAGGATCTCGACGACCGGCTCCGCGAGGCCCGCGTCGCTGCCGGGCTGACTGCGCTCGAGGGGCCCGGGGCGGTCCTCCAGCTGGCCGATTCGTCGAACACCGTCCCGCCCGGCCAGAACCCGACCGACTTCCTCGTCAACGCCCACGACCTCCGGACGGTGGTCGAGGAGCTCTGGCTCGCCGGCGCCGAAGCCATCGCGATCAACGGCGAGCGGGTCACCTCGACTACCGCGATCATCGACATCGGCGGCTCGGTCCTCGTCAACGCGGCCTACCTGTCGCAGCCGTACCAGATCTCGGCGATCGGACCGGCCGGGCTGTTCGACCAGGTGAACGGCTCGCCGACCTTCCGCGACTTCGTGCGGCAGCGGGTCGAGGCGTTCGGGCTGCAGGTCTCCTTCGCCGAGCCCACGGACGTCACGATCCCGGCGTACGCCGGGACGATCAACCTGCGCTACGCCCGGACCGCGTCGCCGGCACCGAGCCCGGGCTCGTAGCCGGCATGCGCAAGCCGGCCAACCAGCTGTCGATCGCCGTCGTGACGATGATCCTCGGGCTGCTCCTGGTCATCCAGTTCCGGTCGCAGTCGGCGGGGACGGGGCTCGAGGCCCAGTCGGCGCAGGACCTGACCGTGCTCGTGGCTAACCTCAACACGCGGAACGACCAGCTGCGGGCCGAGGTCGCGACGACGGAGGGCGAGCTGGCCGACCTTCAGAGCGCCAAGTCGCGCGGCGAGTCCTCCGCCGACCAGCTCCGGCTCGACCTGAGCCGGGTGCGGGCCTGGGCCGGGCTCGACGCGGTGACCGGCTCGGGGATCCGGGTGACGGTCACCGGCTCGATCGCCGGTTCGGGGGTCGAGGACCTCCTCAACGAGCTCCAGAACGCCGGTGCCGAGGCGCTCGCCGTGGGCGACGTGCGGGTGGTCCCCGGGACGGTCGTGGCGGGCAACCCAGGGGCCCTGTCGGTCGAGAACACCGCCCTGAGCGACCCGTTCGAGGTGACCGCCCTCGGCAACCCGGAGACGCTGACGGGCTCGCTGACCCGGTCCGGCGGGATCGTCTCGCAGCTCGCGGCGACCTTCCCCGACGCCCAGGTCACGGTCCTCCCGATGGACCTCGTGGCGATCCCGGCGACCGCGCGCAACCTCGTCCCGGCACACGGGACACCGAGGCTCTGATACCCTCCCGGCCGATGATCACCGACCACTCTGCCGCCCACGCGAGCCCGGGACGTTCGAGCTGGAGGCTGCCGGGCCGGCCCGGTCGTCGTGGCTGACCACGGGCCTGTGGCCTTCCGACTCGGGGACGTGATCCGGCTGCGCCGGGCCCACCCATGCGGCGGGTCGACCTGGCTGGTCGACCGGCTCGGAGCCGATCTCGGGCTCCGCTGCACGACCTGCGGCCGGCATGTCCTCGTGGCGCGCGAGCGGGTCGAACGCCGCCTGGCCGGCTTCGTCGAGCGCGGCGACGAGGCGCGCAGCGCCGGGCTCAGCCCGGTCGCCCGGGACACGGCGCGATGACCGACGGCGGGACGGGTCCCCAGGTCGAGTACGAGGCCGTCCCGCCGACCATGGTCCTGTCGTCCGAGCCGGGCTCGATCGTCGGGCCGGACGACGACACGGAGCCGAGGATCGTCGGACCCGATGACGATGCGGTGCAAGCCGACGCATCGGGCGCGCTGGCGGTCCTCAAGAACCGCAACTTCCTGCTCCTCTGGCTCGCCCAGGCGGCTACCCAGATCGGCGGCAACATGGTCGTCTACGGGCTGACCGTGCTCGTGTTCTCGTCCACGAAGTCGAACTCCGCCGTCAGCCTGCTGCTGCTGACCTTCCTCGCCCCGGCGGTGTTCTTCTCGGCCGTGGCCGGCGTCTACGTCGATCGGCTCGATCGGCGCCTGATCCTGATCGTCACGAACCTCCTCCGGGCCGTGTTCTTCGGGCTCGTCTTCCTCGCCAGCGGCAACGTGTTGGCGATCTTCGTCCTGAACATCGCGATCTCGACGGTGACCACGTTCTTCGCCCCGGCCGAGGCGGCGATGATCCCGGTCCTCGTCCCGAAGCGCCAGCTGCTCGCGGCGAACGGCCTGTTCACGTTTACCCAGAACGTCGCCTTCGCGCTCGGGTTCGCCCTCCTCGGCCCGCTCGTCGTCAACCTGGCAGGCCCCGAGGCGCTGCTCCTCACGGTCGCGTTCCTGTACCTCGTGGCGATGTTCTTCGTGATCACCCTGCCGTCGGTCCCGCCCGTCGAGGACGAGAAGCCGACCGCCGGGGCCGTCCACGACACCGAGCGGGCCGTCGCCTCGGTCTTCGGGGAGCTGCGCGAGGGCCTCGCCTACATCCGGGCCCACCGGAGCATCGGCTGGTCGCTCGTCTACCTCGGGATCACCGCCTCGCTGATCGGGGTCCTCGGCGTCCTCGGACCGGACTTCGCAACCGAAACACTGGGGCTCGCCCCGAAGGACTTCGTGGTCGTCGTCCTGCCGCTGGGGATGGGAATCGTGACCGGGATCCTGCTGCTCAACAGCTACAGCCGGTACTTCCCCCGGCGGCGCCTGATGGAGGGCGGCCTCGTGGCGCTCGGGGTGCTGCTCATCGCGCTCGCGGCCGCCGGGCCGATCAGCCGGCTCCTCCAGCGAGCCGGGGCGGCGACCCGGCTCGACCTGGCCGGAGTGGTCTCGCTGCTGGCCGTCGTCGTCGCCATCGCGTTCCTCGCCGGGATCGCCTACGCGCTGGTCGCCATCCCCGCCCAGACCGGGCTCCAGGAGGAGCTCCCGGAGGAGGTCCGGGGACGCGTCTTCGGGGTCTTGAACATGCTCGTCTCGGTCGCCAGCTTCGTCCCGATCATCATCGTCGGGCCCATCTCGGACACCTTCGGGACCACGGTCGTGATCGTGACCGTCGGTCTGCTCGTGACGCTGGCCGGCGTCGCCTCCGTCATCCTCCGACGCCCCTCGGCCGCGGTTCCCTCGACCGCCGGTGGCTGATCCGACGCCGACCGCCTGGCGGGTGGCGTCGCTGGCGCTGCTCGGAGGGGGAGGCGCCGTGGGCCTCCTCGCGAGCCGGATCCCGGGTGGCCGGCGGATGACCGGCCTCGGGATCGCGGTCGCGACCGCGTACGTCGTCCCGCTGGCGCTGGCGAGCCGCCGGCCGCCGATCGCACCGGCGGCCGCGCCCGGAACGCCAGCGTCGGACCCGGCGACGTTCACCGTCCTCGTTGCGGCGCGCGACGAGGCGGCCGTCCTGCCGAGCCTCGTCAGAGACGTCGCGGGACAGGACCACCGGACCCCGGACGGTCGTCCCCGATTCGAGCTCGTGGTGATCGACGACCGCTCGATCGACGGCTCGGCCGCGGCCGTCCGGAACGCCGCGGTCGCGGCCGGGATCGGCGACGTGACGCGCACCGTCCGGCGCGACGGGACGGACCTCGCGGACGGCAAGGGGGCGGCGCTCACCGCGGTCCCGCCCGATGCCTGCCGCGGGGACTTCGTGGTCGTCCTCGACGCCGATGCCCGGATCGGCCCGGGCTTTCTCAGCCGGCTGGCCGCCTACGCCGCGGCGGGGGCCGGGGCGATGACCGCCCGCCGTCGGGTCGTCGATGCCGGGTCGAGCGAGCTGGCCGGTGCCCAGGCCGACGAGCAGACGCTCGACGGCGAGATCCAGCGCGGGCGCTGGGCGCTGGGCGGCTGCTCCGAGTTCCGGGGCAATGGGATCGTCATCCGGCGCGACCTCCTGGCCGCCGTCGGCGGCTGGCGGGCGGAGGCCCTGACCGAGGATCTCGACCTGTCGAGCCGGCTGGCTGCGACGCTCGGGGTCACGGTCGCCTGGGCCATCGACGCCGAGGTCTGGGAGGAGCCCGTCCGGTCGCCGATCGGCCTGTGGCAGCAGCGCGTCCGCTGGGCCGAGGGCGGCCTCCGGCGCGCGCTCGAGCATGGGACGGCGGTCCTGCGCAGTCCGAAGCTGAGCCCGGCCGCGCGGTTCGACTTCGCCGCGTACGTCGGCCAGCTCGCCGTGCCGCCGGCGATCCTGGGGGCGCTGGCCGGGGCCCTCGCCGGCGGACGGCGCGGTGCCGCGACCGCGCTCGTGGGCACGTACCTTGCCACCGGGAGCGTGCTCGCCTGGGATGCCCTCCGCTGGGAATCCGATCCCGACGGCCGAAGGCTCGCGCCGGTCGAACGGGGTCGTCGGGCGCTCCGGGCGGGCCTGTTCAGCGCGGTCTGGCTCGGTGCGATCCCGGCGGCCATGTGGCGACTGGCGACCCGTCGCGGACCGGTCGGCTACACGAAGATGGCGCACGTCGGCGGCGGGCGAGGGGAGTGGATCGCCTGAAGCGGATCGCGCTGGTCTTCACCGGTGGAACGATCAGCATGGTGGTCGATCCGCTGGCCGGCGGCGCCGTCCCGGCCCTCGACGGAGCGGCGATCCTCGCCCGGACCCCGGGTCTCGGCGCGCTGGCGGACGTCGTCCCGGTCGACCACGGCCGGACACCGGCGAGCCACTGGTCGTTCGCCGACGCGCTGGCGGTCGCGAGCCGGATCCGCGACCTGCAGGACGATCCCGCCATCGACGGCGTGGTCCTCGTGCAGGGCACCGACACGATCGAGGAGACGGGCTTCCTGTTCGACCTGGTCCTCGAGACGGCGACGCCGGTCGTCGTGACCGGCGCGATGCGCAACGCCTCGGACCCCGACTACGACGGACCGGCGAACCTGCGCGACGCGGTCGTCGCGGCGCGGTCCGGGTCGCTCGTCGGGGCCGGCGTCGTCGTCGTGCTGGCCGGCACGATCGAACCGGCCGCCGACGTGACGAAGACGCACACGTCGGCGCTCGACACGTTCCGCAGCCTCAACGCCGGCCGCCTCGGCCGGGTCAGCGGCGACGAGGTCGTCCTCGAGCGATCGCCCGGCCCGCGACGCCCGGTCGTCGGGGTCGCACGAGCGGCCGAGCCGATCCCGATCGTGACCGCCACGCTGTCGATGGACCCGGCGATCCTCGACGCGGCCGTCGCCCTCGGCTCCGCCGGGATCGTCGTCGCGGCGACCGGCGCCGGGAACACCTCGCCGGGGCTCCTCGCCGCCGGGGAGCGAGCGATCGCCGCCGGGATCCCGGTCGTCCTCGCCAGCCGCGTGCCGTCCGGCGCGGCCGGCGGCGGCTACGCGTTCCCGGGCGGCGGGGCGACCTGGGTCCGGGCCGGCGCGATGCTGGCCGGCACGCTGAGCGCCCCGAAGGCGCGGGTCGCCCTCGCCCTCGGGCTCGGGGCCGGCCTGCGCGGGGACGCGCTCGCGGCGTTCCTCGCCGGGCCCGACGGGGCCGGCCAGGAGGACGCTCGCGACCGATGAGCGCGCCCGACCGATCCCGGCACGAGCGGCGCGCCCAGCGCGCCGAGCTCGTCCTGGAGGGGCGGATCGCCACGCTCGCCGGGACCGCGGGCTTCGGCTGGGTCGAGGCGATCGCGATCGGCGGCGGGCGCGTCCTCGCGACCGGGACGCGGCAAGTCATCGACGGATGGGTCGGGCCGGGGACGCGCCGCCTCGTCCTCGCGCCGGGGGAGGCCGCGCTCCCCGGGCTGACCGATGCCCACCTCCATCTCGCGGCGGCGGCGATGTCCGCCCGGCAGGTCGATCTCGAGGGCGAGCCGACGATCGAGGCCGGCCTGGCCCGGCTCGCCGCGGCCGAGGCGACGCTGGACGATCCCGCGGCGTGGCTCCTCGGGCACGGTTGGGACCTCGATCGCTGGGGTCGCTGGCCGACCGCCGAGGACCTGGCCACGGTCGCCCCCGGCCGGCGGGTGGCGCTCTGGGCGCACGATCACCACTCGCTCTGGGCGAGCCACGCGGCGCTCGCCGCCGCGGAGCTCACGACAGCGTCGCCGGACCCACCCGGCGGCCAGATCCGGCGCGACGGGAGCGGCCGTCCGAGCGGCGTGCTCCACGAGACGGCGACTCTCCTGGTGACCGGCCGGATCCCGCCCCCGACCGCCGACGCGCTCGTCGAGGCGATCCCGGCGATCGGGCGGGCCCTGCTGGCGCTCGGGGTCGTCGCGGTTCACGATCCGGGCGGCCTCGTGCCGGACCCGACGACCACGGGCGCCTACGCGGCCTATGCCCGGCTCGCCGACCGGGGCGAGCTCCCGATCCGTGTCCACGCGTCGCACCGGGCCGAGGCGCTCGACGCGGTGATCGCCGCGGGACACCGGAGCGGTGCGGTCCTCGGGCGCGACCCCGACGGGCGGGCGCGGGTGGGCTGGCTCAAGCTGTTCGCCGACGGCTCGCTCGGCTCGCGGACCGCGGCGCTGCTCGAGCCCTTCGCCATCGAGCGGGACCGGGTGCTCGAGGCGGGGCGTGAGCGAGGGATCTTCGTCACCGATCCGGCGACGCTGGCCGGCCTCACCGCCCGGGCCGCGGCCGGCGGGATCGTCGGCCAGATCCATGCGATCGGGGACGCGGCCCTGCGCGCCGCCATCGATGCGCTCGAGCCGTGGGCCGGTCGCGGGCCGCTCGCCGCGCGGATCGAGCACGTCCAGCTGGCGGATCCGGCCGATCTGCCCCGCTTCGCCCGGCTGGGGATCGCCGCGTCGGTCCAGCCGGTCCATCTGGCCGCCGACGCGCCGGCCGCCCGGCGCCTGCTGGGCGAGCGGGCGGAGCGATCGGGGTACCCGCTGCGCTCGCTCGCCGACGCCGGGGCCCTGCTCGCGTTTGGCACCGACGCGCCGATCGAGCCGATCGATCCGTGGCCCGGCATCGCGATCGCCGTGACCCGGTATGACCCCGCCTGGCCGGCGGGCAGCGCGCCGTTCGGGCCCGCCGAGGCCCTCGACCTGGCGCGAGCGCTGCGCGCTGCGTGCGTCGACCCGGCGCTCCTCGCCGGGGAGCGCGACCGGGGCCGGCTGGTCGCCGGTCAGCGCGCGGACGTCGTGGTCGTGCCGGCGGCCTGCCTCGACGAGCCGGTGACCCCGCGTGGACCCCTGGCGACGGCTCGCCCGACCCGCGTCCTCGTCGACGGGCGGGTGGTCTTCGAGTCCTAGCCGCCGGCCCGCCGCGACGCGTCGCGCTGGCGCCGTGCCTCGTACAGGAGCACCGCGGCCGCGGCGGACACGTTCAGGCTGTCGGCGGCGCCGAGCATCGGCAGGCGCGCCGCGACGACGTCCGGTCCGGCCCAGCTCGCGGTCAACCCACCCGCCTCGCTGCCGACCACGATCGCGACGGCACCGCGGAGATCGACCTCGGCGTAGGCCAGCGCGCCATCGACCCGGGCGACCACGATCCGCGCGCCGCGGCCGCGCAGCCAGGCCAGGACCTCGTCGCTCGCAGCCGCAGCCAGCGGGACGCTGAAGATCGTGCCGAGGCTCGCCCGGATCGCGTTCGGGTTGTGGACGTCGGTGAGCGGGTCCGCGACGACGACGGCGTCGGCCCCGGCGCCGTCGGCCGTCCGGACGATCGCGCCGAGGTTGCCCGGCTTCTCGACCCCCTCGACGACGACGATCAGCGGGTCGGCCGGCAGGCGGAGCGCCGCGAGGTCGAGCGCCGGCCGGACCGCCACCCCCACCACGCCCTCGGCGCGATCGCCGAAGGCGATCTTGCGCAGCGCGGCCTCGCCGATCCGAACCACCCGCGGATCATCCGGTCCCAGGCGGTCGAGCAGCTCCACGCAGGCGGCGGACCGGCAGCGCGCTTCGCACGCGAAGATCGTCTCGACCGCCACGCCGGCGTCGAGCGCGCGAAGCAGCTCGCGGGCGCCGTCGATGACGATCCGGCCGGTGCGCTCGCGCTCGCGACGGTCGCGCAGCGCCGCCGCGGCGCGGATGCGCGGGTTGGCTGGGCTGGAGATCTCGCGCGGCTCGCTCATCGCACCCAGCGGGCCACCGAGCCGAGCCCGAGCCGCCGGCCGCTGCGCGCCACGAGGGCCAGCTCGGCGCCCTCGACCCGCTCGGGCGTCCGGGTGCCGAGGGCCGCCCGGAGGGCGCCGGCGAGCCGGTCCTGGTCGAAGCCGGTCGTGTGCCCGCTGAGGACGACGAAGGCCGGCCCGTCGGACAGCGTCTCGATCGCCGCGTCGAGGAGCTCGGGCAGGTCGGTCTCGAGCCGCCAGGGCCGTCCGCCCGGTCCCCGCCCGAAGCTCGGCGGATCGAGGATCAGGCCGTCGTAGCGCCGTCCGCGACGCACCTCGCGCCGGGTGAACCGCAGGGCGTCGTCGACGATCCAGCGGATCGGCGCCCCCGTCAGCCCGTTGAGCTCGGCGTTGCGACGCGCCCAGGCGACCGCGGAGCGCGCCCCGTCGAGGTGGACTACCCGCGCACCGGCCCGGGCGGCCGCGAGCGTCGAGCCGCCGGTGTGGGCGAAGAGATTGAGGACCTCGGGCGCCCGATCATCGGCCAGGTCACGCCTCAGCTCGGTGACGCGGTCGGCGATCCACGACCAGCTCGACACCTGTTCCGGGAAGCAGCCGACCTGGCCCGACGCGGCCAGCCGGATCTCGAACGCCAGGTCACCGACGATCGACGTCCACGGCGAGCGGAGCTCCGGTCCGACGGTGACCCACGTCCCCGAGCCGTCCGAGCCGGCCTCGAACCGCGCGTCGGCGTCGTTCCAGGCCGTGGGATCGCGGCGGGCGAAGCCGCCCTCGGCGAGGGCCGGCCGGTCGAGCGTCCAGGTCCCGAAGCGCTCGAGCCGGCGTCCGTCGCCGGCGTCGATGAGGGCATAGCCGCGAACGTCGTCCACCCGACCATCTTGCCGGAACCGCAGCCGCCTCGAATGCGGCCGGAACCGGTCGGGCCGGATCGACGTATCGCATGCATCCGCCGGCGCCGATGCCCGGCCCGACAGAGGAGTGAACCGCCGATGATCCAGTTCGACCGAAGCGGCGTCGTGCGCTGGCTGGCCCTCGGGGCCGCCGTCGCGGCGCTCGTCGCCGCCTGCAGCAGCACTGCCGCCAGCCCCACGCCGGCCCCGACCACGGCCCCGACGACCGCGCCGTCGGCGGCGCCATCGGAGGCCCCCAGCGCGGCGTCCGCGAGCCCGGCCGCCTCGAGTGCCGCCGAGACGTACAACGTCGCCGTCGCCACCGCCACGGTGGGAAAGTTCCTCACCGGTGAGGACGGCAAGACCCTGTACACGTTCAAGAAGGACACGACGCCCGGGACGAGCGCCTGCACGGGTGACTGCGCCACCAACTGGCCGCCGTTCACCGTCACGGCGAGCGACACCGTCAAGCCGGGCGATGGCGTGACCGGCACGCTGGCCACGATCAGCCGCCCCGACGGAACGATGCAGGTGACCTACAACGGCGCCCCGCTGTACTACTTCGCAGCCGACAAGGCGGCCGGCGACACGAACGGCCAGGGGGTCGGCGGCTTCTGGTTCGTCGCCGCTCCGTAAGCGCTTCCCGGCGCATTCGGGGGCGTCGACCTGCGTTGACGCCCCCGAACGACCCTGCGGTATCATCACCCGGCGGCGCGACGGAACCGTGCCGCACGGGCGGCTAGCTCAGTTGGTTAGAGCACTTGCTTGACATGCAAGAGGTCACTGGTTCGAGCCCAGTGTCGCCCACCAGATCGAACGCGACGATCGGGACACGTCCGGCGGATCCGGTGATCGACAGAGAGCCGCGGCAGCGCTGAGAGCCGCGACGGTCGCCTCGTCCGGACACCACCCGTGAGCGGCCGGCGAACCGGCCCGGGTCCGCCCGTTAGCGCGGCACGAGCGCGTGACCGGGTTGGTCACGAAGGCGGGTGGAACCGCGGGAGGCCCGGCCTCTCGTCCTGTCGATGGACGAGAGGCTTCGTGATTCTCGGGAGGCGGACGATGAGCGACGGACCGGTGGAGCAGGGGCTCGTCGAGGACGAGCAGCTCGAGGCACCCGATCGGGGCTCGGCCGACGAGCTGCTCGACGCCGGGGCGCACAGCGACCTCGACGCGATGCGCCACTCGACCGCCCACGTCATGGCCGAGGCGGTCATGGACCTCTTCCCCGGCACGAAGCTCGGGATCGGCCCGGCCATCCACGACGGGTTCTACTACGACTTCGAGCTGGCGCGTCCGCTCACGCCGGACGACCTGGCCGCCATCGAGGCCCGGATGGCCGAGAGCGTCGCCGCCGACCACCCGTTCGTGCGAGCCGAGCTGCCACCGGCGGAGGGCCGGGCCTTCTTCGTCGCGCGAGACCAGCCGTACAAGGTCGAGATCCTCGACGATCTCGCCGCCCGCGCTGCGGCCACCGGCGAGCCGCTTCCGCCGACCTCGACCTACGAGCACGGCCCGTTCATCGACCTGTGCAAGGGGCCCCACGTCGCGAGCACCGGCCGGATCGGTCCGTTCAAGCTGCTCAGCGTCGCCGGGGCGTACTGGCGCGGTGACGAGAAGCGCCCGATGCTCCAGCGGATCTACGGCACGGTCTGGACGAGCCAGGAGGACCTCGACCAGTTCCTGTGGCGGCGGGCCGAGGCGCGCAAGCGGGACCACCGCCGGCTCGGCGTCCAGCTCGACCTGTACAGCTTCCACGACGTCAGCCCGGGCTCGGCGTTCTGGCATCCCAAGGGCCAGCGCATCTGGCGCACCCTCGAAAGCGCCATGCGCGAGCTCCAGGACCGCCACGGCTACGAGGAGGTGTCCACGCCGATCCTGGTCAACCACCGGCTGTGGGAGCAGTCCGGCCACTGGGATCACTACCGCGACAACATGTTCGTGCTCGACATCGAGGGCCAGGCCTACTCGCTCAAGCCCATGAACTGCCCCGAGAGCACGTTCATCTACCGCGCCCGGACGCGCTCGTACCGCGATCTCCCGTTGCGCTACTCCGAGTACGGGCGGCTTCATCGCAACGAGCGCAGTGGCGTGCTTCACGGCCTGACCCGGGTGCGCCACTTCGTCCAGGACGATGCCCACGTGTACGTTCGGCCGGACCAGCTGGCCGACGAGATCGGGAAGCTCCTCGAGATGGTCCGCGAGTCGTACGGCTGGTTCGGTCTCGAGCCGCGCTACGTCTTCGCCACGAAGCCCGACGGGGCGATCGGCGACGACGCGCTGTGGGAGCGCGCCGAGGGGCTGATCCGGTCCGCTCTCGATGGGGCGGGCGTCCGCTACACGGTCAAGCCGAAGGACGGCACGTTCTACGCCCCGAAGATCGACATCTACATCGACGACGCCCTCGGGCGCGAGTGGCAGATGGCGACGATCCAGGCCGACCTGACGATGCTCCCCGAGCGGTTCGACCTGACCTACATCGACGAGCACGGGCAGCCGCAGCGCCCGATCGCCATCCACCGCGCCATCTACGGCTCGCTCGAGCGGTTCATCGGCATCGTCGTCGAGCATTTCGGCGGGGCGCTCCCGATGTGGGTCGCCCCGGTCCAGGCCGTCGTGATCCCGATCGCCGACCGGCACGTCGACGCCGGCCGGGAGCTGGCCGCCGTCCTGCGCGCCCGCGGCCTGCGCGTCGAGGTCGACGACTCGGACAACCGGATGCAGAACAAGATCCGGCTGGCCCAGGAGCAGAAGGTGCCCTACATGCTCGTCCTCGGCGATCGTGAGGCCGAGGCACGGACCGCCACGATCCGCCGCCGCGACGCGGCGCCCGGCGAGCCCCAGGCGACCGAGGCGTGGGACGACCTGGCGACCCGGCTGGCGGGGGAGGCGGCGGCGCGGCGACCCTGATTCAGCAGCTCGGAGCGGGTCGCTCCCGGCCTCGATTGCCGGTCCCGAAATGGCTGTGCTATCCTCCCGGCTTGCGACCTCGCCCGGGCCGCACGCGTGTCCGTGCGAGCGTCGAACCGCGACCGAGCACGTACGAAGGGGTCGACCATCAGCCGAGACCTGCGCGTCAACCAGATGATCCGGATCCCCCAGGTCCGAGTCGTCGATGAAGAGGGAGCCCAGTTGGGCGTCATGCCGACCCCACAGGCCCTCGCAATGGCGCAGGAACGAGGCCTCGACCTGGTCGAGGTGGCCCCGATGGCGTCCCCGCCGGTGGTCAAGTTCCTCGACTTCGGGCAGTACAAGTACGAGCTGACGAAGCGGGAGAAGGAGGCCAAGCGGAAGCAGCGCTCGGTGACCTTCAAGGAGGTCCGCCTCAAGCCGAAGATCGGCACGGGCGACTTCGACACGAAGGTCCGTCGGGCGATCCAGTTCCTCGAGGAAGGGGATCGGATCAAGGTCGCGGTCCAGTTCCGCGGCCGCGAGCTGACCCACCCGGAGATCGGGCGGACGCTCCTCACCCGGTTCTCGGAGCAGATCAAGGATCACGGCGTCGTCGAGCGCGCCCCGCTGCTCGAAGGCAAGTCGATGCACATCACGGTCGCCTCGGTCCACAAGCCGAAGCCGATCGAGCATCCGACCCGCCACGGCGCCGAGTCGGACGAGGCCGAGCCGTCGACCGCGACGGAGGCCCCGGCGGCCGTCGTCCCGCCCGCCGCCGCGGAGCGGGCCCCGGCCCCGGTCGCTGAGGCACCGGCCGCCGAGCCGGCGGTGACCCCGCCAGCGAAGCCGGCCGAGGCGGCGCCAGCTGAGGCGGCCAAGCGGGCCGAGGCGGCCAAGCCGGATGACGCACCGGTGACAGCCGCGGAGCCGGCGCCGGCCCCCGCTCGGGCCGCAGCCCGGCCGGCGGCAGCCAAGGCCCCGGCCGCGACCGGAACGACGAACGACGCACCGAAGCCGGCCCGCGCGCCGGCCAGGACCAGGAAGACGACGGAGACCGAGGCACCCGCCCCGGCGCCGGCAGGAGAGTAGCCACAGGATGCCGAAGATCAAGACGCACAAGGCGGCCGCGAAGCGCATCGGCGTGACCGGCAGCGGCAAGGTGTACCGGGTCAACAGCTGGCGCGGCCATCATCTCGAGATCAAGTCATCCCGCCGCACCCGCCGCTACGCCGGCAAGACCCTGATCGGGCCCGAGCACGCCGCGCAGGTCCGTCGCCTGCTGCCGTACCTCGGCAAGTAGGAGCAGGCCCACCTCATGGCACGAGTCAAGCGGGGCGTCACGGCCCACAAGCGCCACAAGCGCCTCCTCAACGCCGCGGAGGGCCGGAAGGGCACGAAGTCCCGCCTGGTCAAGCCGGCGCGCGAAGCGACCCTCCACGCCCTCGCCTACGCGACCCGCGACCGCAAGCAGCGCAAGCGCCAGATGCGCGAGCTGTGGATCGTCCGGATCAACGCCGCCGCCCGGCAGAACGGGCTGACCTACGGCGCGCTCATCTCCGGGCTCAAGCGGGCGGATATCGAGATCGACCGGAAGATCCTCGCCGACCTCGCCGTCCGCGATGCCGCGACGTTCGGCAAGATCGCGGAGGCGGCCCGCAGCGCCTGATCCAGGCCGCCGGACCCGCGGGGTGGACCTCGCCGAACTGACCCGCGATCTCGAGCGGCTGCGCGACGACTCGCTCGCCGCGATCGCCGACGCCCAGGCGCTCGCGGACCTCCAGGCGCTCGAGGTCGACGTCCTCGGCAAGAAGGGCCGTCTGACCGTCGTCGCCCGCGGCATCGGCGCGCTGCCGGCCGAGGATCGGCCGAAGGTCGGCGCGGTCGCCAACCCGGTCCGCGCGGCGATCGAATCCGCCTTCGCCGAGCGTGCGGCCGCCCTCCAGGCGGATGCCCTCGGCGGGCGTCTCGCGGCGGAGACCGTCGACGTCACGACGCCGGGCCGCCCGGTCGAGCGCGGCGCGCTCCATCCGAGCATCGAGTCGATGCGCGAGATCGCCCGGATCTTCGCCCAGTTCGGCTTCGTCGTGTACGAATCGCCCGAGGTCGAGGACGACGTCACGAACTTCCAGATGCTCAACATCCCGCCCGACCACCCGGCGCGGGACCTGTGGGACACCCTCTACGTCGACGTCCCCGGGCACCTGCTCCGGACGCACACGTCGCCGGGCCAGATCCGGGTGCTGCAGACGACCGAGCCGCCGATCCGGGCACTGCTCCCCGGGCGCTGCTTCCGCCACGAGGCGGTCGACGCGTCGCACGGCTTCGAGTTCTTCCAGGTCGAGGGGCTCATGGTCGACGAGGGGACGACGATGGGCGACCTGCGCGGCCTGCTCGACGCGTTCGCCCGGGCGATGTTCGGCGCCGGCCGGAAGACTCGCTTCCGGCCCGGCTACTACCCGTTCACCGAGCCGTCCGTGGCCTTCGACGTGGAGTGCCTCGTGTGCGGCGGCAGCGGCTGCCCCGCCTGCGGCCGGACGGGCTGGATGACGATCCTCGGCGCGGGGATGGTCCACCCGGTCGTGCTGCGCTACGGCGGGCTCGACCCGGAGCGCTACCAGGGCTTCGCCTTCGGGATGGGCCCGGAGCGGATCGCGATGCTCCGGCACGGGATCACCGACCTGCGCCTGTTCATGGAGGACGACCTGCGCTTCCTGGAGCAGTTCCGTTGAGAGTGCCCATCTCCTGGTTGCGCGACTACATCGATGTCGAGCTCGAGCCGGAGCGGCTCGCCGAGCGCCTCACGATGCTGGGCATGGAGGTGCGCGGGATCGAGCGTCGCGGCGACGAGTGGCAGAACGTCGTGATCGGCCGGCTGCTCGCCGTCGAGAAGCACCCGCGCGCCGACCGGCTCTCGCTGACCCGGGTCGACGTCGGGTCCGGCGAGCCGCTCGAGATCGTCTGTGGCGCGACCAACATCGCCCCGGGCCAGCGCGTCCCGGTGGCCCTCCCCGGCGCGGTCCTGCCCGGCGGCCGGCGGATCGAGCGCACCGAGAAGATGGGCGTCACGAGCAACGGGATGCTGTGCTCGGGTGACGAGCTCGAGCTGACCGGCGACGCCGACGGGATCCTCATCCTGCCACCCGAGGCGCCGCTCGGCGTCCCGCTGGCCGAGCTCTACGGCGACGTCGTCCTCGACGTCGACGTCAAGCCGAACCGGGGTGACGCGCTGTCGATCGTCGGGCTTGCCCGCGAGATCTCGATCGTCAGCGGGGCGCCCGTCCGCTTCCCGCCGTTCGACGTGGCCGAGACCGGCCCGCCGGTCGGGGAGCGCCTGGCGGTCGAGGTGCGCGACCCCGACCTGTGCCCCCGCTTCGTCGGGCGCTGGATCAGCGGCGTGACGATCGGCCCGTCGCCCCAGCTCGTCCAGTCGCGGCTCCTGGCGGCCGGGATGCGTCCCGTGAGCAACGTCGTCGACGCGAGCAACTACGTCATGCTCGAGCTCGGCAAGCCGATCCACACGTTCGACGGTGGCGCGGTCCGCGGCGGCCGGATCATCGTCCGCCGGGCGACGCCGGGGGAGCGGATCGAGACGCTCGACCACGTCGCCCGCGAGCTGACCCCCGACACGCTGGTGATCGCCGACCCGGAGGGACCGATCGCGATCGCCGGGGTCATGGGCGGCGCCGAGTCCGAGATCGGGCCGGCCACGACCGAGGTCGTCGTCGAGTCGGCGATCTTCGATCCGGTCAGCATCCGCCGGACCGGCCAGCGCTACGGGCTCCGCTCGGAGGCGAGCCTGCGGTTCGAGAAGGGCCAGGAGGTCCGGCTCGCGCGGATCGGCGCGGATCGCTGCGCTCGACTCGTCGTCGAGTGGGCCGGTGGCAGCGTGTCGGCCGGCCGCGTCGACAGCGCGCCGGCGGAGCCGGCGGAGCGGAGCGTCCCGTTCCGCCCGGCCCGGGTCAGCCGGCTGCTCGGGCTCGACCTGGACGTCCCCGCCCAGCAGGCGGTGCTCGCCCGGGTCGGGGTCGAGACCGAGATGGCCCCGGCCGGCGTGAGCGTCACCGTCGCCGCGGAGCCGCAGCCCCTCAGCGTGACCGCCGGCGCAGGGGCAGCGGTCGTGGCCACCGATTCCGACCTGGCGCCGGGACCTCGTCATCGAGGCCGACGTGATCGAGGAGATCGCCCGCGTCCACGGCTACGAGGAGATCCCGCCGACGCTCCCCGACACGCAGCCGCCGCCCTGGCGCCCGAGCCCGCTCGAGCTCCGCGAGGCCGTCCGCGAGACGCTCGTCGGGGCCGGCCTGTACGAGGTCGTGACCCACGCGCTCGTGGCCCGTGGCCAGCTCGCGCCGTTCGGCTGGACGACGCCCGGCGAGGCGGCCGACGGGGAGGTCGTCGCGGGTGGTGACCCGATCACGGTCCAGAACCCGATCTCGCCGGAGCACGCGGTGCTCCGCCAGGGGCTCGTCGGGAGCCTGACCGAGGTCGTTGCCGGCAACGTCCGCAACGGCCGCCCCGATCTCGGCCTGTTCGAGGTCGGCAAGGGCTACGGGCAGGCCGGCGGCGCCCCGCGGGAATGGTGGCGGCTGGCGATCGCCCTCGCCGGGAACCGCGAGCCTGCGGCGTGGAACCGGCCCGCCCGAGCGGCGGACCTCGCCGACCTCAAGGGGCTCATCGAGCTCCTCGCGGTCCGCCTCCAGCTCGGCCGGCTCGACTGGACGCCGCTCGCCGACGAGCCGATGCTCCATCCCGGCCGCTCCGCCGTCGCCACGGCTCGCCGCGCCGACGGGGCGATCGGGCTCGTGGGCCGGCTCGGCGAGCTCCACCCATCGCTCGTCGAGCGGCTCGACCTGCGTCTCGAGCGGCTGCTCGTCGCGGAGCTGTCGGTTGCCGGCCTGTCGGACGGGCAGCTCCCGGTGGCCAGGGTCGCGCCGATCGTGCGCCACCCGGCCGTCGAGCGCGATCTCGCCGTGATCGTCGGCGAGTCGGTTCCGGCGGCCGCGGTCGAGGCGGTGATCCGGCGCTCTGCAGGCCCCTTGCTCGTCGACCTGCGGCTGTTCGACATCTATCGCGGCGCGCCGCTGGCGGCCGGCGAGAAGAGCCTCGCCGAGCGGCTCGTCCTCCGGTCGGCGGAGCGGACGCTGACCGACCCCGAGGTCGAGGCGATCGTGGCCGCCGTGACCGCGGCCCTGTCCGGCGAGCTCGGAGCGCGCCTCCGGACGTGACCATCGGCCCGGTTGCGACGCCGAAGGTCACGCGCTACCCTTGCGCCGCCTCGCCGGGCCTGCGCCCCGCGTGGGTCCTGATTCGCCCGAGGAGAGTGCGTGGACATCGTCCAGACGATCACCAGCGTCACCGCGTTCGACTGGGTGGTGATCGCATTCTGCGTCGTGATGTTCGTGCTCGGTTATGCGCAGGGGGTGGTCCGCCGGCTCCTCGGGATCGCGATCGTCGTGTTCTCGTTCCTGCTCGCGGCGAACCTGCGCGACGCGCTTGGCTCGTTCCTGGCCAGCAACTGGACCCAGTTCCCGAAAGAGTACTCGTACATGCTCGCGTTCGGGTTCCTGTTCGTCGTGTTCATGGTCGTCGGCACGATCATCATCCAGGTGACCTACAAGCCGGCCCCGTTGTTCGCGAAGGCACCGGTCCTCGACGAGCTGCTGGGTGGCGTGCTGGGGGTGGTCCAGGCGCTCCTGATCGTGGCCGCGGGGATCGCGATCCTCGACTCGTTCTTCCGGCTGCCGGTGGGGATCGGCGAGCAGCAGGTCCAGTTCCTCAAGGACCTCTACGGCGCCGTCAACCAGTCGCAGAGCGTGACGGTCTTCCGCGAGACGCTCCTGCCGCTGCTGGTGACGGTCACCGGGCCGCTGCTGCCGTCCGACATCCAGGCGCTCTACCCGCGGATCTGACCGCCGCGGATCCCTCCCGCGCGCCGCTCGACCGGGCGGCCCTTGCGCAACCCACGCTTGCCGCCGCCCGAGCGCTGCTCGGCTGCCGGCTCGTGGCCGACGGCCTTCCGGACGGACCGATCGCCGGCAGGATCGTCGAGGTCGAGGCCTACATCGGCGAGGAAGACCGGGCCTCGCATGCCCGGTTCGGGCCGACCGCCCGGAACGCGATCATGTACGGCGAGCCGGGCCGCGCGTACCTGTACCTTGTCTACGGGATGCACACCTGCCTGAACGTCGTCACCGAGCCGCCCGGCCGCCCGGCCGCGCTGCTCATCCGCGCCGTGGGGCTCGAGACGGGCCTCGAGGCGGCGCGTCGGCTCCGGACGGCGCGCGAGACCGGCCTGCGCCGGTTCCGCGACGACAGGGCGGCCAGGGCGGCGATCGCCACCCGGATCGCGGCCGTTCCGGCCGCCCGGCTCGCGGCGGGCCCCGGGCTCGTCGGGGCCGCGTTCGGGCTCGACCCGGCGATGACCGGGCTCGACCTGCTCGACCCCGGCGGCCGGCTGCGCGTCGAGGCGGGGGAGCTGCTGCCCGGCGAGGCGGTGCGGGCGACCCCGCGGGTCGGGGTCGACTACGCGGGAGAGCCATGGGTGAGCCGGCCGTGGCGGCTCGTCGTCGACGGGCACCCGTCCGTCTCCCGCGGAACCGGCTGATGGACGCGAAGTCGATCGCCCTGCTCGAGTTCCCGGCCGTCCGCGAGCGCCTGGCCGCGGCGGCGAGCTTCCCGCCCGGTCGCCGGCTCGCGGAGTCGCTCCTGCCGTCGGACGACCCGGTCGTCGTTGCCCGCGGCCTCGACGAGACGGACCAGGCCCGGGCGCTGCTCGAGGAGCGCTCCGCCGTCGGCGTGGGCTCGGCCCACGACATCGGTCCGTGGATCGAGCGCGCCGCACGGGGCGGGCGGCTCGACCCGGCCCACTTCCTCGAGATCGCGGACACGCTCGATGCGGTCGCCCGGCTCGGGACCGCCCTGGCCGACGAGCGCCGGCCGCTCCTGCGCGAGCTCGGTGGCGAGCTCCACCCGCTGCCGGCCCTGCGGAGCACCCTGGCGCGCAGCTTCGATCCCGTGGGCGAGCTGCTCGACGGCGCGTCGCCGCGGCTCGGCGGGCTGCGCGCCGCGGTCCGGGTCGCCTACGACCGGCTGCGCCGCCGGCTCGAGGCGCTCGTCCAGGCGGAGACGGCAACGGGCGCGCTCCAGGAATCGCTGATCACCCTGCGCAACGGCCGCTACGTCGTCCCGGTCAAGGCCGAGGCGCGCAGCCGGGTGAAGGGGATCGTCCACGACGCGTCGGGCAGCGGCCAGACGTTGTTCGTCGAGCCGCTCGTGGCGGTGGAGCTTGGCAACGCCTGGCGCGAGGCGCAGGCTGCCGAGCGCGAGGAGATCGAGCGGATCCTCGACGAGCTGTCGGCGTTCGTCGCCGCGAACGCCGGCCCGCTGCGCGAGTCGCTCGCGGCCCTCGCCCGGTTCGACTTCTGGGCGGCGAAGGCGAGCCTCGCCGCGGAGATGGACGCCACCCGGGCCGAGACGGCCGACCGGCCTGAGGTCGTCCTGCTCGGCGCCCGCCACCCCGGGTTGAGCGGGCGCGTCGTGCCGATCGACGTTCGGCTCGGCGATGGCTACACGGCGCTCGTGGTGACCGGGCCGAACACGGGCGGCAAGACGGTCACCCTGCGCACGCTCGGCCTGCTCGCGCTCATGCACCAGGCCGGCCTGCACGTGCCGGCCGAGACCGGCTCGCGCCTGCCGGTGTTCGAGGACGTCTTCGCCGACATCGGCGACGAGCAGTCGGTGGCCCAAAGCCTGTCGACGTTCTCTGGTCACCTGCGCTCGATCACCCGAATCGTCGAGGCGGCCGGACCCGACAGCCTCGTCCTGCTCGACGAGCTCGGGGCGGGCACCGACCCGACCGAGGGATCGGCGCTCGCCCAGGCTCTCCTCGATTACTTCATCCGGGCCGGGGCGCTGGTCGCTGCGACGACCCACTACGCCGAGCTCAAGGCGTACGCCCATACCACCGCCGCGGCCCGCAACGCGTCGGTCGAGTTCGATCTCGAGACGCTGAGCCCGACCTTCCGGCTGTCGATCGGGCTGCCCGGCGGCAGCCAGGCGTTCGCGATCGCCGAGCGGCTCGGGCTGCCCGCCGAGATCGTCGCCGACGCGCGGTCGCGGCTGACCGAGAGCCAGCGCACGTTCGAGGCCACGCTCGCCTCGCTCAAGGCGGCGGAGGACGAGACGAGCGACGCGCTTGAGCGCGCGCGGGCGGCCGAGGCCCGGGCGCTCGACGTCCTCCGCCAGGCCCAGGATGAGCGGCGGACGGCCCGCCGGGAGCGCGACCAGCTCGTCGGCGCGGCCCGGCGTGACGCCGAGCGGCTCGTGGCCGAGCTGCGCGACGAGGTCCGCGAGACACGCCGCGCGCTGGAGCGCGAGACCGTGACGGCGAAGACGCTCGACGCGGCGGTCGCGGCGGCCGAGGAACGGCTGGCCGCACTCCCGGCCGACGCGCCGGCCACGGAACCCGAGCCGGCGGCGCCGATCGAGCCGCACACCTGGCGGCTCGGGGACCGGGCGCGCAGCCGGAGCCAGGGCTGGGAGGGCCGCGTGGCCGCGCTCGAGCGGGGTGGCAAGCGGGTGACGCTCGAGTCGGGCGGGCTCCGGGTGACAGTCGACCCGGCCGATCTGGAGCCTGCGGTCGGGATCGAGCCCGCCCCGCCGCGCGAGGAGACGCTGGCGGCCATCTGGCCGAGCGAGCGCATCCGGATGGCGGCCGGCCCGGAGCCGGATCGGGAGCTGCGGCGCGAGCGCGGGTCCCGTCGCCGGACGGAGTCCCGCGAGACGGGGCTCGGGCTCCAGCGGGCGCGCTCGGTCGCCTCGTCGCTGGACCTGCGCGGCGCGCGGGTGGAGGAGGCGATCGAGCTGCTCGGACGCTACCTCGACGACGCGGCGCTGGCCGGGCTCGACCGGGTGACGGTCGTCCACGGTCTCGGGACCGGAGCGCTGCGCGATGCAGTTCGCGAGAGCGCCGCGGAGAACCCGTTGGTCCGCGAGCTCCGGCCCGGCGAGCGGGGCGAGGGCGGCGACGGGGCGACGATCGTCAGTCTGTGAGCACGCGCACCCGCCGGACGCGCGGACGCGCCGTCGGCGCGGGGACGGGCAGGCTCCCGCTCGGAAGCGGGCTCTCGCTCGGGAGCGGGGTTGGGGTTGGGTGGGGACCGCCGATCGGGCACTTCTTCGATGGCGGGAACGGGGCGCCCCAGGTCGCGCCGAACGGGAAGAAGCTGCCGAACCCGAAATAGGTCGTCGGGGTCCCCTTGGGTCCGCCGCGGATCCCGACACCGCGTGCCGCTCGCTGGGCCCAGCCGCGGTCGTACTTCTGCCACTGCGGCCACCCGGCGTCGACCCCGGACAGGTCCATGAACCCCTTGGTGACCTGCGGCCCGAGGCAGCCGGCCTGCCACAGGAGACCGGTCGCCTTGTCGATCGAGTAGCCGCGCTTCGTGTCGTCGACCTGCTTGGGCACGGTCCCGTTGATGAACCACTCCTTGTACGTCCGGTGGGTGAACGGGCCGGGCAGCATCCCGCTGTTCGCGTCGACCGAGACCTGGGTCACCCCCTTGGGCTTGTCGGTGAACTGGGCGATCGGCGTGCCCCGGGTGGCATCGGTGAGGAAGGCCTGCCACAGGCTTGCCGCGGTCTCGAGGGCCACCGTGCCGTTCGGCGGCGCGCTGTTGTCCGAGTTGCCCATCCAGGCGCCGACGACGAGCGCCGGGGCGTGGGGGTCCTTCGGGGCCGCCACGAAGCCCATCGCCGCGAGGTCGATCTCCTCGTTCGTGGTCCCGGTCTTGAGCGCCGCCGGGCGACGCCGGCCGTGGTCGTAGATCGCACGCTCCGACCAGAACGGGTTCTGGCGCGGGTCGGTGTTCGACTGGAGGATGTCCTTCATGATCCAGGCGCCCTGGGGGCTGATCGCCTGCTTGCCGACCGGGGCCGTCGTCGGCCAGACCTTCTTGCCGTCGCTGTCCTGGACGGCGAGGATCGTGGTCCGCGGCATCAGGACGCCGCCGTCGGCGATCGCGCCGTAGGCGCTGATGAGGTCGATGTAATGGAGCTCGACGGTGCCGATCCCGATCGAGCCGCCGGCCGGGTTCTTGTTCGTCTGCCAGACGATGCCCATCTTCTTGGCGAACTCCCAGACGTGGTCCGGGCCGCTGATCAGAGCCGCCTTGATCGCCGGGATGTTGAGCGACAGCTGGATGGCCTGGCGGAGCCGGAGCGGACCGCGCTCGTGGAGGTCGGCGTCGCCCGGCGCGTAGCCGCCCCCGAAGTTCGTGGTGACGTCCATGAACATCGACGAGGCGGTCAGCGTGTGGTCCTCGATCCCGGTCAGGTAGTTGATCGGCTTGAACGCCGACCCGGCCTGCCGCCAGCCGTCGCCGAGCACGTCGAACTGGGGCTGGAACTTCCGGCCGTGGGGCTTCTCGTAGTAGGAGGCGCTGCCGACGTAGGCCATGACCTGGCCGGTCCGGTAGTCGACCGCGCCGAGCGCCGCGTTGTAGACGCCGCGACCCTTGAGGTTGCGGATCCAGCTTGCGTAGGACACACCGATGCTCTTGAGGTAGGCGGCGGTGTTGCCCCGGTTCGGCGCGATCCCCGCGGCCTTGACCCACTTCTCGGCCTTCTTCTGGAGCGTCCAGTCGAGCGTGGTGGTGACCTTGTAGCCGCCGGTGTCGACCTGCTCGCAGGTGTCCGCCTGGTCGGCACCGCACAGGATCGAGCCGAGCTGATGGCGGACCTGCCACACGAACTGCGGGGCCAGCCA
Source organism: uncultured Chloroflexia bacterium (assembly GCA_963813705.1). GTDB lineage: Bacteria > Chloroflexota > Limnocylindria > Limnocylindrales > CSP1-4 > Chersky-267. The sequence continues at coordinate 228,364 of CAWFAH010000010.1, read as the reverse complement.
GTCGGCGGTGGGCGGCGGGTGGAGGACGACCTTCTCCGCCCGGGCGGCCTCGAAGTCGGCCGCGCTGAAGGTGTTCTTCGTGAGCGGCAATGGCAGCAGCGCCTGCATCCGGGTGAGAACGAGGTCGCGCCGCTGGACGATGGGCGACTCGGCGGGGACGACGAGCTCCGTCTTGCCGGCGGGGCAGTCGGCGCCGGCGGCGACGGTGACCGAGCAGTCGGGCTCCGCGTTCTTGACCAGGTCGTACGCGGTCGGTGACTGCGGGATCGCGGCGAGGATGGCCGCCTGGGCGAGGGTCAGCTTCGAGAGGTCGTCGATGCCGAAGTAGCTCTTGGCCGCCGCGGCGATCCCGTAGCTCCGGTTGCCGTAGAAGTTCTGGTTGAGGTACGCCTGCATGATCTTCTCTTTGCCGGCGATCCCCGGGTACTCCTGGGTGAGGCGGACCGACTGGATGATCTCGCGGATCTTCCGCTCATAGCGGCTCCCGGCGAAGGCGCTCGCCGGCAGCAGCCGGGCACGAACGAGCTGCTGGGTGATCGTCGAGGCGCCGCGCTCGTTGCCGCCCGCGGTGGCGATGGCCGCCGAGACGATCCCGATCGGGTCAAACCCCGCGTTGTCCCAGAAGGTCTTGTCCTCGATCGAGGTCGTCGCGTCGACGACCCACGGCGGGATCTGGTTGAAGTCGACGACGTTGCGCTTGACCTGGCCGAAGCGGGCCAGCTCGACCTTCCCGGTCCGGTCGTAGACGACCGTCTCCTCGGCGAAGTCGAGGCTGCTGAGCAACTTCGCGGGGTCGTCGAGACCCTGGCTGTAATAGCCGTACGCGCCCACGGCGGCGGTCGCACCGACGATGCCGAGCAGGACGAACGTGAAGAAGAGGAACAGGGGGAGTGCGATGGCGACCTTCGAGGCCGCGCCGCCGCTCCTGGGTCGACCGCCGTTCCGGCGATGGCGTCGACGCCGCGCGAGGCTGGTTTGCATAACTCGCTGTCACGATAGCATGGGGCGGTGATGGACAGGTTTCCCCCCGGTCCGGGCGCTCAGACGCCTCGCGGCCACACCCTGTGACGGCTCCCCGAGCCGGCCGGCCCGATCCGGGCGGGCTCCTGGCGGAGCTCGAGTGGCGGGGATTGCTCCAGGATCGCACCCCGGGCCTCGACGCGCGGCTGGCCTCGGGCCGCCCGATCGGGGCCTACAACGGCTTCGATCCGAGCGGCCCGTCGCTCCACGCCGGCCACCTCGTCCCGGTCTTCGGGCTGATGCACGTCCAGCGCCACGGCGGCCGGCCGGTGGTCGTGGTCGGCGGCGGGACCGGGATGATCGGCGACCCGTCCGGCCGGTCGGCCGAGCGCAACCTGCTCGATCGCGACCAGGTGATCGCCAACACCGCCAGCCTGCGCCGCCAGCTCGAGCACTTCCTCGACTTCACCCCGGGGCCGGGCCAGGCGACCGTCGTCGACAACTACGACTGGCTCGGGGCGACGGGGATGCTCGAGTTCCTGCGCGACGTCGGCAAGCACTTCACGATCCCGTACATGCTGGCCAAGGACTCCGTCCAGCGACGCCTCGAGGCCGGGCTGTCGTACACCGAGTTCAGCTACATGCTCCTCCAGTCGGCCGACTTCCTGCACCTCTACCGGACGCTCGATGTCGAGCTCCAGACGGGCGGCGCCGACCAGTGGGGCAACATGACCGCCGGATTGGAGCTCATCCGCCGGGTCGAGGGCGGCGGGGAGGGCGAGGAGCTCGCGCACGCCCTGTCGTACTCGTTGCTCCTGGCGCCCAACGGCAAGCCCTTCGGCAAGACCGCCGAGGGCACGTCGGTGTGGCTCGACCCGGAGCGCACGTCGCCCTACGCCTTCTACCAGTTCTGGCTCGACGCCGAGGATGCCCTGGCCGGCCGGCTGATCCGGCTGTTCACCCTGCTTGACCGCGGCGCGATCGAGGCGCTCGAGGCGGAGACGGCCGGCGCGCCGGAGCGACGGCTCATCCAGCGGACGCTCGCCCACGACCTGACAGCCCGGGTCCACGGACCCGACGTCGCGGACCGCGTGGTCGAGGTCAGCGAGGCCGTCTTCAGCCGCCGCCTGCCGGAGCTCGGCGAGCCGGCGCTGGCGTTCGCGTTCGAGCAGCTGCCGCATGCGGTCGTCGGACCGGCCGACGTCGCCGCGGGGCCGATCGGGCTTGCCGTCGCCGCGGGCCTGTACGGGTCGAACGGCGAGGCGCGCCGGGCGATCGCCCAGGGTGGCCTGTCGGTCAACGAGCAGCGGGTCGACGGCGTCGGCGCCGCGCTCCCGGAGCCGATCGCCGGGCGTTATCTCGTCCTGCGCAGCGGGAAGCGGACGTACTGGATCGTGCGCGTCGAGCCGGACGGACGCGCCCCGTCAGCCGGCGCGCCGACCGCGTAGCACCTCGAGCGCGGCGGCCGGCTCGAGTCCGCGCTCCGCCAGGAGCACCAGGGCGTGGTACAGGAGGTCCGCCGTCTCGCCGGCGAGGGCCTCGCGGGTCGGGCCGCGGTCGTCACCGGTCGCCTGGCGAGCCGCGTCGTCCTTCGCCGCCAGGAGCACCTCGGTAGCCTCCTCGGTGACCTTCCGGCCTGCCGCATCGACGCCACCGTCGAGGAGCCGCGCCGTGTACGACCCGGCGGGGCGGTCCGCCGCGCGCTCCTGGATCGTGGTCCACAGGACCTCGAGCCAGGCGAAGCCCTGGTCGCCGCGCTCCGTGGGCGCGGGGGTGGCGACCCGCGCATCGGGGTTGGTGGACGCGATCGCCTCGTCCCCGTCGAAGCAGCTCCGCGTGCCGCGGTGGCAGGTCGGCCCGGCGGGATCGACCTGGAGGAGCAGCGCGTCGCCGTCGCAGTCGACCGCCACGCCGCGGAGATGGAGGACGTTGCCGCTCGTCTCGCCCTTCCGCCACAGGCGGTCGCGCGAGCGCGAGTGGAAGTGCACATCGCCGGTCGCGAGGGTGGCCGCCAGGGCCTCCGCGTCGAGGTAGCCGACCATCAGGACCCGCCCGTCGGCGGCATCCTGCACGACTCCCGCCACCAGGCCGTCCGCCCCGAAGCGCACCGCGCCGGGGTCGAAGGCCCGCGCGGCGACGTCCCCGGTCATGCCGCCGCCTCCGCCGGCTGCCGGATCGGGAGGCCCGCCGCCGCCATGGCCTGTTTGACATCGGCGATCGCGTGGATCCGGCGATGGAAGATCGACGCCGCCAGGACGGCGTCCGCGCCACCGTCGCGGACTGCGGCGACGAAGTCGGCCGGGCCGGCGGCTCCGCCTGAGGCGATGACCGGGATGCGGACGCGCGTCGTGATCGCGCGCAGCAGCTCGGTGTCGAAGCCGGCCTGGGTCCCGTCCCGATCGACCGAGGTGACGAGGAGCTCGCCGGCACCGAGGGCGGCGGCCCGCTCGGCCCACGTCGGGGCGTCGAGCCCGGTCGCGTCGCGACCGCCGCGGACGATCACCTCCCAGCCCGCTCCGTCGGGACGCCGGCGGGCGTCGATCGCCACGACCACGGCCTGCTGCCCGAAGCGCTCGGCGCAGCGCCCCACGAGCGCCGGATCGGCGACCGCCGCCGTGTTGAGCGCGACCTTGTCGGCGCCGGCTCGGAGGACGGCCCGCATCTCGTCGACCGTGCGCACGCCCCCACCGACCGTGAGCGGGATGAACACCTCGCGCGCCGTCCGCGTGACGACGTCCAGGAGCGTCGCGCGGCGCTCGGGGGCCGCGGTGATGTCGAGGAAGACGAGCTCGTCGGCGCCCTCGGCCGCGTACCGGCTGGCGAGCTCCGCAGGGTCGCCCTCGTCGACGAGGTCGACGAACCGGGTGCCCTTGACGACCCGACCGTCGGCCACGTCGAGACAGGGGATGACCCGGCGGCACAGCATCAGCCGGCTCCCAGCGGCGCGAGACCCGGGTTCGCGACCGCGGGTCGCCCGGGAGACGCCGCGAGCGCGACGACGTTGGCGAGGATCCGCAGCCCGTCGGTGCCGCTGCGCTCGGGGTGGAACTGGACGCCGGTCAGCGCCCCCAGCGCGACGATGCTCGGGAACGTTGCGCCGTGGGTCGTGTCGGCGACGACGGTCATCGGATCCGCGGGCGCGGCGACGTACGAATGCACGAAGTACATGTCGGCGCCGTCGCGGACGCCGTCGAGCACCGGGTGGGGTCGTCGCCGGACGACCTGGTTCCAGCCGATATGCGGGAGGGTCGGGGCGTCGAGGAGCGGCACGGTCCGGCCGCCGAGGACGCCGAGGGTGGCGGCGCCGTCCTCGTCGCTGCCCTCGTACAGCAGCTGGAGCCCGAGGCAGATTCCGAGGAACGGGCGACCGTCGCGGATCCAGGCGCGGATCGGCTCGACGAGGTCGCGATCCGCGAGCCGGGCCATCGCGGGGGCGGCGGCCCCGACCCCGGGCACGACGAGGAGATCGGCCGGGTCCAGTCCCTCGGGCCGGTCGACGATCGTCGCGGCCGAACCGACCGCCTCGAGCGCCCGGCCGATGCTGACCATGTTCCCGGCGCCGTAGTCGACCACGGCGACGCGCAGCGCGGCCATCAGCCGAGGACGCCCTTCGTCGAGGCGACCCCGACCCGTCGCGGATCCGGCGCGCAGGCGGCCCGGAGGGCGCGACCGAGCGACTTGAAGGCCGCTTCGGCAAGGTGGTGGTCGTTCCGACCCGAGCCGCTCAGGTGGACCGTGGCGCCGGCCGTCCTGGCGAACGCCTCGATCGCGTGCTCGACGAGCTGGAGCGGCAGCTCGCCGACGCGCTCGCCGCGGAACCCGAGGTCGACCACGGCGTAGGGCCGGCCGCCAACGTCGACGACGGCGCTCGCCAGGGCCTCGTCCATCGGGACGCGCGCGTCGCCGAACCGGACGATCCCCGCCCGATCCCCGAGCGCGGCGTCGAACGCAGATCCGAGGACCAGCGCGACGTCCTCCACGGTGTGGTGCTCGTCGACCTGGAGGTCCCCGGCCGCCTCGATGTCGAGGTCGAACAGCCCGTGGTGTGCGAGCGAGCCGAGGAGATGGTCGTAGAAGCCGATCCCGGTCGCGATCGACGTCCGGCCGCTCCCGTCGAGGTCGAGCGCGAGGCGGATCGTCGTCTCGCGTGTCGCTCGCTCGAGGCGAACGCGGCGGCCGTCCCGGTCGGTCGTGGTCGTCTGGCCGGGGCGCTCTGGGCTGGTCATCGGACGGCTCCCGGTGGCTGCGCGCGCGCCGCCTCGATCTCGTGCGCGGCGGCGATGAGGCGGTCGTCCTCCGTGGCGGAGCGGACCGTCAGCCGGAGGTGATCCGCCAGCGCGTGCGAGCCGGGGAACGTGCGCGGCACGAGCCCACGCCGGAGGAGAGCGTCGGCGACCTCGGCGGCACGCTCGGGCGTGTCGAACGGCACGAGCAGGAAGTTCGTGACACTCGGGCCGGGTCGCCAGCCCGCCCCGCGCAGGCCGTCGGCCAGCCGCGCCCGTTCGGCGTCCACACGGGCCACGGCCTCGACCAGGATCGTGGGATCGCCGAGGACCGCCGTGGCGACCGTGACCGACACGACCGACACCGAGCCCGGGGGCCGGTACGGCTCCATCGCCGCGAGGGTCTCGCGCGGCGCGATGGCGAAGCCGACTCGGAGGCCGGCGAGGGCGTAGGCCTTGCTGAGCGTGCGCACGACGACGAGCCGCGGGTAGACCGCCCGGAGCGGCAGGTCGCTCGTCCCGGTGAACTCGGCGTAGGCCTCGTCGAGCACGACCACGGGAGCGAGACGCCCGTCCCGCTCGGCGTCCTGGGCCAGGCCGTCGAGGAGGCCGGCGATCGCGCCGTCGGGCTCCGCCTCGGCGGTCGGGTTGTTCGGGTTGCACAACCAGAGCAGGTCCGCGCCGCGGGCGATCGTCCGGGTCATCGACGGGTCGATCGCCCAGCCGGCCGTGGCACCGAGGCGGGGGACCGGGCGCACGCGGGCGTCGCGCTGCTCGGACAGGACGCGGTACATGGCGTACGACGGCGTCGGGATCACCGCCGTCCCGCCGGCGGGCAGGAAGGTCTTGGCCGCGATGTCGAGGATCTCGTCGGCCCCGGCGCCTACGAGGATCTCGTCGGCCGGGACGCCGTAGCGCGCCGCGGCCGCCTCCGTCAGCCGGCGGTAGTCGGAGGCCGGGTACTCGGACAGGTCGGTCTCGAAGCGGCCGGCCGCGACGACCCTGGCGGCGAGCGCCGGCGGCGCCGGGCTCGTGTTGAGGTCGAAGCGGATGATCTGCTCCACCGGCAGGCCGTACCGCTCGGCGACGGCTTCGCTCGTCGCCTCCCAGGTGTAGCCGGTCGGTCCGATCGGTTGGCTCATCGAGACCGGTGTCGGGCTCATGCGACGATCTTCTCGATCGGCAGGACGAGGATCCCCGACGCCCCGGCCGACTTCAGCCGCGGCAGCAGGCTCCAGACCGCGTCGGCGTCGACGACGGCATGGATCGCGATCATGCCCTGGTGGGTCAGCGGGATCACGGACGGGGACTCGAGGCCGGGCAACAGGGCGCTGAGCTCGTCGAGCTTGGCCGCCGGCGCGTTCATCATCAGGTACTTGCGTCCTCGCGCGGCGAGCACGGCCGAGAGCATCGTGTCGATCGCGCTGAGGTCGTCGGCGCGCTCGAGCTGGGCGTTGCGGTTCGCGACGAGGATCGCCTCCGAGGCGAGGACGTCGCCGATCGGTCGCAGGCCGTTCATCTGGAGCGTGGACCCGGTCGACACGAGGTCGACGATCGCCTCGGCGAGCCCGAGCCGCGGGGCGACCTCGACGGCACCCGAGATGGGGATCACGTCCACGTCGATGCGTCGTTCGAGGAAGAAGCGCCGGGTCGTGTTCGGATGCGCCGTCGCGACGCGGTTCCCCGCCAGGCCTTCGACAGCCACGATTGCCGAGTCCGACGGCACGGCGGCGGCAAGCCGGCAGCGCCCGTAGCCGAGATGGCGGACGAGCGGGAGGTCGGAGCCGGTCTCGGCCAGGAGATCGACCCCGGTCACGCCGAGGTCCGCAACGCCGTCACCGACGAACTCGATGACGTCGGACGTCCGGACGAACAGGATGTCGAGGTCGAAGTTCTGGACCCGTGCGACCAGGCTGCGGTCGTGCTCCTCGAACACGAGCCCCGCATCGTGGAGCAGGGCCAGCGTGGGTTCGACGAGCCGGCCCTTGTTCGGTACCGCCAGGCGAAGCCGGTCCCTCATCGTTCGGTCCCGGCCGGATACGGGCGCGCACCGGTCGTGCTGCGTTCGGCGAGCCGATCGAGCATCCGGCGATAGCCGCCCTCGCCGTGGTGGAGCCACGATGCGATCCGGGTGATGGTCGCGGTGCTCGCGCCGGTGCGCCGCGAGATCTCGCCGTAGTGGAGCCCCGCGTCGAGCAGCCGGACGACCGCCCAGCGCTGGGTGAGATCCCGAAGCTCGCCGAGCGTGCACAGGTCGCGCAGGAAGTCGGCCGCTTCATCGACGTCGTCGAGCGATACGATCGCCGTCAGCAGCTCGCGCGTCTCGTCCGTCAACCAGCCGGGCTCGGATGCCATGTCCGTCGGTGCCTCGTCGTTGTTCGCTGCTATGCTAGCGTAGTAGCGTGCTAAAACGCTACAATGGAACCATGAGCGACGTCAAGCCGGGCTCCGAGCGGGTTTCCGGCACGTTCCAGGTGATCCCGGCCATCGACCTTCGGGGCGGCCGGGTGGTCCGGCTGCGGCAGGGCGACTTCGACCGGGAGACGCGCTACGGAGATGACCCGGCGGCGGTGGCGGCCGGCTTCGCCGATGCCGGCGCCGAGTGGGTCCACGTCGTGGACCTCGACGGGGCGCGCGCCGGCTCGCCGCAGCAGCTCGCCATCGTGGCGGGGATCGTGGCCGCCGTCGCCGGTCGCCTGCGGGTCGAGTGCGGCGGGGGCCTCCGCCGGGAGGACGACGTGACGCGCCTGCTCGACCTGGGGGTCGACCGGGCCGTGCTGGGCACGAGCGCGCTCGCAGATCCCGACCTGCTGGGCCGGCTCGTGGAGCGGCAGGCGGCGGAACGGATCGCGGTGGCGCTCGACGTGCGCGACGGGCTCGCCGTGGGCGACGGCTGGCGGCCGGGCGCCACGGGAACCCCCATCCCCGAGGCGGTCGATCGAGTCCTGGCGGCCGGCGTCGACACGCTCGAGGTCACGGCCGTCGGCAGGGACGGCGGCCTCGAGGGGCCTGACCTCGAGCTGCTCGAGCACATCGTTCGGACCGGGAGCGGCCGGGTGATCGCGTCCGGTGGCATCCGCTCGATCGACGACCTGCTCGCGGCGCGCCGCCTCGGATGCGTCGGGGCGATCGTGGGCCGTGCGCTCTACGAGGGCCGGCTCGATCTCCGGGCGGCCGTGCGGGCTACGCGGCCGGAGCGTCCGACCGACTGACCGGCCGGCGCGATCGGGCCGCTTCCGGTGGGCGCGATCCGCCCGCTCCGGCGGGCGCCGGGACCACGGGACCGCGGGCTCGACCGGTCGACACGCCGCGCCTTGGACCCCTCAGTGCGCCGTGGTCTCGACCTCCTTGCGGTGCTGGTCGATGACCTTCTCGGCCACGTGGCTGGGAACCTCTTCGTAGTGGTCGAGCTCGGCGTGGAACGTGCCTCGCCCGTGGGTCAGCGAGCGAAGCTCGGTCGCGTAGCTGAACAGCTCGGCCTGCGGGACGTGGGCCGACACGACCTGCGTCCCGTTTCCGGCGCTGTCCATCCCCAGGACGCGCCCGCGCCGCGTGTTGAGGTCGCGGTTCACGTCGCCCATGTACTGCTCGGGCACGCTGACCGTGATCGCCATGATCGGCTCGAGGAGCGCCGGCTTGCAGTCCATGACCCCCTTCTTGAGGGCCATCGAGGCGGCGATCTTGAACGACAGCTCGTTCGAGTCGACCGTGTGGAACGAGCCGTCGTAGAGCGTCGCCCGGAAGTCGCTCAGCGGGTAGCCGGCCAGCACGCCCTCGGCGGCGGCCTCGCGGACGCCCTTCTCGACGCCCGGGAAGAAGCCCTTGGGGACCGACCCGCCCACGACGCGTTCGGCGAACACGATCCCGCCGCCGGGGTTCGGCTCGAGCTCGATCCAGACGTGGCCGAACATGCCGTGGCCGCCGGTCTGCTTCTTGTACTTGCCCTCGACCTGGGTCTTGCCGCGGATCGTCTCCCGGTACGGGACGCGTGGCGTGCGGGTGACGATCGCCGCCCCGAACTTGCGCTTCAGGCGCTCGGCGATCACGGCGATGTGGGCCTCACCGAGCGCGACCAGGAGCTGCTCTCCGGTCGGCGAGCGGTCGACGCGAGCGCTCGGCTCCTCCTCGAGCATGCGCTGCAGCGCGGCGCCCATCTTGTCGAGGTCGGCCTTCGTCTGGGGCTCGATCGCGACCGACAGGGTCGGCTCGGGGAACGGGATCTCGGGCAGCCGGAGCGGCTTCTCCTTCGAGGTCAGCGTGTCGCCCGTCTCGGTCACGGTCAGCTTCGCTACGGCGCCGATCTGACCGGCCTGCAGCTCGCCGACCGGCTCCTGGTCCTTGCCGTGCAGCAGCAGGAGCTGTCCGATCCGCTCGTCCTCGGCGCGGTTGGCGTTCCAGGCATGGGCCTGGCCGCGGAGCGTGCCCGACATGACCCGCAGGTAGGTGAGCCGGCCGACGTACGGATCGGCCGCCGTCTTGAACACCCGGACGAGGAGCGGCCCGGCCGGGTCGACCGGGACCGGGACCTCGTCGCTCGTCTTCGGCTCGAGCGCCGTGACCGGCGACTCGTCGAGCGGCGACGGGAGGTAGCGGATGAACGCGTCGAGCAGCCCGCGCAGCCCGATGCCCTTGATCGCGCTGCCCACGAGCACGGGGGCGAGGATCGAGTCCTTGACTCCCTTGCGGAGGCACGCCTCGAGCTCAGGGTCGCTGATCTCCTCGCCCTCGAGGTACTTGGTCAGGACGTCGTCGTCGGCCTCCGCCGCGGCTTCGAGCAGCTGGTCCCGCCGCCGGGCGACCTCGGCCTCGAGATCGGCCGGGATCGGGATCTCGACCTCCTGCTTGCCGTCCCACTGCCAGGCCGTGCGGTGGACGAGGTCGACGTAGCCGCTGAACGACTCGGCCGCGCCGATCGCCAGCTGGATCGGCGCGATCTTCTGCCCGAACGCCGAGCGCAGGGCGTCGAGGGCGGCCGTCGGATCGGCGTTCTCGCGATCGCCCTTGTTGATGAAGAAGCAGGCCGGCCGGCCCCACGCGCGGGCCTGGGCGACGGCGGTCTCGAGCCCGGCTTCGACGGCGCTCGAGGCGTCCACGACGAGGAGCACCCCGTCGCAGGCGGCCATCCCGGAGATGACCTCCGCCACGAAGTCGGGGTAGCCGGGCGTGTCGACCAGCGTGACGATCGTGCCGTCGTCGTCGAACGTGGCGACCGCAGCGCTCAGCGACTCGTGGCGCTTCTGCTCCTCGGGCTCGAAGTCGAGGGCCGCGCTGCCGTCGTCGACCTTGCCCAGACGGGCCAGGGCGCCCGTCTTGAACAGCAGATGCTCGGCCAGCGTCGTCTTTCCGGACCCCGCGTGGCCGGCCAGGACGACGCTTCGGAGGTGGGGCAGGTCAACGCTCTTCGTCGGCATCCAGCGGTCCTCTCTGGTTCAGTCGGGCGCTCGACCGGGGGCGGCCGGCAAGGCCGCAGCGAGCCCGATCCGGAGGGCCGGCGGCCGGTTCGGCCATCATAGTCCGCTATACTCCGGCGCGATGTCCGGTCACTCCAAATGGTCGACGATCAAGCGCCAGAAGGGCGCCAACGACGCGAAGCGCGGCGCCCTGTTCACCAAGGTCGCGCGCGAGATCTCCGTCGCGGCGCGACAGGGTGGCGGCGACCCCGACGCGAACTACCGCCTCCGGCTCGCGATCGAGAAGGCGCGCTCGGTGAACATGCCCGCCGACAACATCAAGCGGACGATCGACAAGGCGACCGGCGGCGGCGAGGGCGAGCAGTACGAGGAGATCGTCTACGAGGGCTATGGCCCGGGCGGGGTGGCGATCCTCGTCGAGGCGGCGACCGACAACCGGAACCGCACCGCGGCCGAGGTCCGCTCGATCTTCAGCAAGGCTGGCGGCCAGCTCGCCGGATCGGGCGCCGTCGCCTGGCAGTTCGAGCCGCGCGGGCTGATCACCGTCGCGTCGGGCGATCCGGACGAGGTCGCGCTGGCGGCGATCGACGCCGGGGCCAGCGACGTCGACTCGACCGTCGAGCCCGTCGAGATCTACACCGAGCCGGCCGACCTGGAGGCCGTCCGCAAGGCCCTCGAGGCGGCCGGCGTCGCGGTCGAGCAGGCCGAGTCGGCAATGATCGCGAAGCAGACCGTCGAGCTCGACGAGGCGAAGGCCCGCCAGGCGCTCCGGCTGGTCGAGCTGCTCGAGGAGCTCGAGGACGTCCAGCGCGTGACCGCCAACTTCGACATCCCCGAGGAAGTGTTCGCCGAAGTCGCCGGATGATCGTCCTGGGCATCGACCCGGGCACCGCCGCACTCGGCTACGGCGTCGTCGAGCGCAACGGTGCGCTCCGCGCGGTCGACGTCGGCTGCGTCACGACCTCGCCGGACCTCCCGCTCGGCGAGCGGCTGCGGATCATCCACGAGGCGCTGACCGAGCTGATCGAGACCCATCGGCCGGCGCTGCTCGGCGTCGAGCGGCTGTTCTTCAGCAAGAACGCCCAGACCGCGTTCGCGGTCGGCCAGGCGCGCGGGGTCGTCCTCCTCGCGGCGGCCCAGCATGACGTTCCGGTGCGCGAGGCCACCCCGAACGAGGTCAAGGTGGCGGTCGCCGGCTACGGGGCCGCCGACAAGGAGCAGGTCGGCCGGATGGTCGCAACGATCCTCGGGCTCGACGCGGTCCCGACGCCGGATGACGCCGCCGACGCCCTGGCCGTCGCGATCTGCATCGCCAATCGCGAGCGCGGCGGCGAGCCGGCCGGTGCCGGCGTGCTCGACCGGTCCGCGATCGCGCCGATCACCCGCGGCGAGACCGCCTACGACCGGGCGGTCCGCGAGGCGCTCGCCCGGGAGAAGGCCGCGACGGGGGCCGGGCGGGCCGAGAAGCCGGCCCGGTGATCGCCTCGGTCGAGGGGATCGTCGCGGCGATCGCCACCGACTCGCTCGTCGTCGAGGCTGGCGGGATCGGCTACCGGGTGTTCGCGTCACCGGCCGTCCTGTCGGCGGCGCAGTCCGGCGGCCGGCTCAAGCTCTACACGCACCACCTCGTGCGCGAGGACCAGCAGGCGCTGTACGGGTTCCGGACCGCCGACGAGCTCGGCTTCTTCGAGCTCCTCCTGACGGTGACCGGCGTCGGCCCGAAGGTCGCCCTGGCGATCGTCGGGAGCCGGCCGGTGGCGGACCTCCAGCTCGCGATCATCGAGCAGGACCAGGCCCTGCTGGTGAGCATCCCGGGCATTGGCAAGAAGCTCGCCGAGCGGATCATTTTCGAGCTCAAGGAGAAGGTTGCGGCGGCCGGCGTGGCGGCGCGCTCGGCGGCCGGGGCCGGCGGGCTCGGCGAGGGCGAGGTCGTCGCCGCGCTGCAGGCGCTCGGCTACTCGCTCGCGGAGGCCCGCGACGCTTCCCGGGCCGCCCTCACGGAGCCCGGAGCAGCCGGCGCGGACCTCGAGGACCGGGTCAAGGCAGCCCTCCGGACGCTCGTCCGCGACTGACGCCGGGGCGTCGAGCCCGAGCCCGTGGCGTAGAACATCCGTGCGAATTGACGGGTTGACATGGTAGAGTTCCGGGGATGACCGACGACGCCGAACGGATCCTCGCGGCCGACCTGCTGGACGACGCCGACCGAGCGATCGAGGGGACGCTCCGACCACGCAGCCTCGACGAGTACATCGGCCAGCGCGAGGTCAAGGCCAACCTGGCGGTCCTCCTCGAGGCGGCGCGGGGCAGGGGAGAGGCCGCCGACCACGTCCTCCTCTACGGGCCCCCGGGGCTGGGCAAGACGACCCTGGCCACGATCATCGCCCGCGAGCTCGGGGTCAACGTCCGCTACACCAGCGGGCCGGCGATCGAGCGGGCCGGCGACCTGGCGGCGATCCTGACCGCGCTCGACGAGCACGACGTGCTGTTCATCGACGAGGTCCACCGGCTCAACCGGGCGGTCGAGGAGATCCTCTATCCGGCGATGGAGGACTACGCGCTCGACGTGCTCATCGGCAAGGGCCCGTCGGCTCGCTCGCTGCGGCTGACGCTCAAGCCGTTCACGATCGTCGGGGCGACCACGCGCGCCGGGCGGATCTCGAGCCCGCTGCGGGACCGCTTCGGGGCGACCTATCGGCTCGACTTCTACGACGAGCCGGACCTGACCGCGATCGTTCAGCGCTCGGCCGGCATCCTCGGCGTCGAGGTCACCCGCGGTGCGGCCCAGGCGATCGCCACGCGGGGCCGGGGGACCCCGCGGGTCGTCAACCGGCTGCTGAAGCGGACCCGCGACCACGCCCAGGTCCACGGCGACGGGCGGGTCGACGAGGCGGCGGCCGACGAGGCCCTCCGGGCGATGGAGATCGACGACGCCGGGCTCGACTCGACCGATCGCAAGCTCATGGCCGCGATCGCCCAGAAGTTCGGCAGCGGCCCGGTCGGGGTCGCGGCGCTCGCCGCGGTGCTGTCCGAGGAGGTCGAGACGATCGAGGACGTCTACGAGCCGTACCTGCTCCGGCTCGGGTTCCTCGACCGGACGCCGCAGGGCCGGATCCTGACCGAGGGCGGCCGGGCGCACCTGCGCCGGCTCGGCTACGAGGTGCCACCACGGCGCAAGCCCGAGCCCGAGATGCCGCCCCTCTGGGAAGGCAGCGTGCTCGAGGGCGCGGAGGAGCGGTCGTGAGCGTTCCGGCGGGCGGGCCGGCGCGGTTCGAGGTCGTCGTGCCGCCGGCGATCGGCGGCGGCCGGGCGCGGCTCGGCCGGCTCGAGCTCGGTCACGGCGTCGTCGAGACGCCGCAGTTCATGCCGGTCGGCACGAACGCGACGGTCAAGGCGCTCGACCCGGACGACCTGCGCAAGGTCGGCGCCACGATCATCCTGTCGAACACGTACCACCTCTACCTGCGGCCGGGTCACGAGCGGATCGCCCGGCTTGGCGGGCTGCACCGGTTCATGGGCTGGGATCGCCCGATCCTGACCGACAGCGGCGGCTTCCAGGTCGTCTCGCTCGGCGACCTCCGCGTCGTCGACGAGGACGGGGTGACGTTCCGCAGCCATGTCGACGGCTCGATCCACCGGTTCACCCCGGAGCGCGCGATCGAGGTCCAGGAGGCGCTTGGAGCGGACGTCGCGGTGGCGTTCGACCAGCCCGTCCGGCCCGGCTCGTCGACCCGCGCCGTCGTCGCCGACGCCACCGAACGCACCCATCGCTGGGCCGAGCGATCGCTGGCCGCTCACCGCCGGGCCGACCAGGCACTGTTCGGGATCGTCCAGGGCGGGCTCGAGCCGGATCTCCGCGCCGCGAGCGCCCGGACGATCGCGGCACTGCCATTCGACGGGATCTGCATCGGCGGGCTGGCGGGCGACGAGACGCCCGACGAGCGGAACCGGGCGATCGAGGTGACGGTCGACGCGCTCGGCGACGACCCGCGGGTGCGCTACCTCATGGGCCTCGGGTCGCCAGTCGACATGCTCGAGGCCGTCCAGCGCGGGGTCGACCTGTTCGACTCGGTCCTCCCGGCACGGGTCGCGCGGACCGGCCAGGTGTGGGTCCCCGAGGGGCGGCTCAACCTAAGAAACCAGCGCTTCCTCGACGACCCGGGACCGATCCAGGAAGGCTGTCCGTGCCTCGCCTGCCGGACGTTCTCGCGCGCCTACATCGCCCATCTGTTCCGGGCGAAGGAGCTGCTCGCCTATCGTCTGGCGACTTGTCACAACCTGACCTTCACCCTAGACTTCATGGCCAGGATCCGCTCCGCGCTGCGGGCCGGAACCTTCCCCGGAATGCTCCCGGAACTGCGCTCGCGCGCGGGTGCGGTGAGCGCCGGCGAAGCGGCAGTGCAGTCGGCGTGAAGGTCTCGCTCGTACCGTTCGCCACATCGCGGAGGTTCGTCGATGGGTTCCCGGGATCGTCCCCACCGCGAAGCGAAGAAGAAGCCCAAGGACAAGGGCGCGCCCAAGCTGCAGCCGCTCATGGATCCACCGCAGAACGTCGAGGTGATCCGCAAGCCGCGCAAGCCGAAGCCCGAGCCCGAAGAGTCCGACGAGACCTGATCGACCGGGCGGACGCCGTCGCGCCGTTCCGTCGACCCATGACGACAGGAGCGTGAGGCGATGACGATCACCGGAGACCGCGAGCTGGAGCGCAACGGCGAGAAGGCCGTCGCCGAGCGCAGCCGGGCGGTCAACGCGGCGATCCAGGCGATCGAGAAGCAGTTCGGCAGCGGGTCGATCATGAAGCTCGGCTCGGCCGAGCGACAGTCGGTCGATTCGATCCCGACCGGCTCGATCGCGCTCGACCTCGCCCTCGGCGTCGGCGGCATCCCGCGCGGCCGGATCACCGAGATCTTCGGTCCGGAGTCGTCGGGCAAGACGACCGTCTGCCAGCACGTCATCGCCGAGGCCCAGCGACGTGGCGGCGTCGCCGCGTTCATCGACGTCGAGCATGCCCTCGACCCCGGCTACGCCCGGGCCTGCGGCGTCAACGTCGACGAGCTCCTCGTGAGCCAGCCGGACACCGGCGAGCAGGCGCTCGAGATCACCGAGACGCTGATCCGCTCCGGCGGGATCGACTGCGTGGTCGTCGACTCGGTCGCGGCGCTCGTGCCGCGGGCCGAGATCGAGGGCGAGATGGGTGACTCGTTCGTCGGCATCCAGGCGCGCCTGATGAGCCAGGCCCTGCGCAAGCTGACCGGCGCGGTCAGCCGCTCGAACACCTCGCTCGTCTTCACCAACCAGCTGCGCGAGAAGATCGGGGTCATGTTCGGCAACCCGGAGACCACGCCGGGCGGTCGCGCGCTCAAGTTCTACGCCAGCGTCCGGCTCGACATCCGGCGGATCGAGACGATCAAGACCGGCACCGAGTCGGTCGGCAACCGGGTTCGGGTCAAGGTCGTCAAGAACAAGGTCGCGCCGCCGTTCCGGGTCGCCGAGTTCGACGTCATGTACGGCGAGGGGATCAGCCGCGAAGGCGGCCTGCTCGACGTCGGCGTGGCGATGGACGTGGTCAACAAGACCGGCGCCTGGTTCACCTTCGACGAGACGCGTCTCGGCCAGGGTCGCGAGGCCTCGAAGGAGTTCCTCCGCGCGAACCCCGAGATCTCGGCGGAGATCGATCGCCGGATCCGGGGTCGGATCGACGAGGTCAAGGTCCCCGTCGAGGGCATCGAAGAGGCCGAGTAGGCCGGCGACGGCGGCGGGCCGTGGACGCGCCGCGACCCCGGGCTCGCCGCGAGTCGCACGCCGAGCGCCGGACGCGGCGCGCCGAGATCGACGACCCGGAGGTGGTGCTCGCCGCCGCGCTGCGCTACCTCGAGGTCCGCGCCCGATCGGTTCACGAGACACGCCGCCGGCTGACCGAGGCCGGGTACCGTCATGAGCTCGTCGACGGTGCCGTGACGCGGTTGCTGGCGATCGGGCTGCTCGACGACGACACGTTCGCCCGGCACTGGATCGAGTCGCGCGACCGGGCCCGGCCGCGCGGGGAGCTGGTCCTCCGCCGAGAGCTCCGGTTGCGCGGCGTCGACGGGGCCGTCATCGAGGCGGCGCTGGAGGCCCGCCGCGCCGGCGAGGCCGACTACCGGCTCGGGACTGCGTCGCCCTCAGAGCCAGCCGAGGACGTCGAGCGCGAGGACCCGGACGAGACCGCCGCGCGCCGGCTCGTGGCCCGCCGGCGCCGCGATCTCGAGCGGATTGCCGACCCGCGGAAACGCCGCGCGAAGGCCTATGCGCTGCTCGCCCGCAACGGGTTCCCGAGCGAGATCGCGGCGCGCCTGGCCGCCGAGGTCGCGTCCGCCGAGTGGGATCCGAGCGCCGACGAACCGTAGCCGCGTGCCAGCCGGGGGGTCGGTTGACCCAGCGTCCCGAGCGGCCGTAGGCTACGCCCAGAACGCAGCAGTGCCGCGGGCCCTCGCGGCGCTTCAAGGGATGCCGGCCCGGAGCGCGACGCACATCTCGTTCCCGTTCCACCGGGTCCCGCCGTAACCGACAACACCTTCGACCGGACGGTCGGACGGGAGGAAGACACGATGGAACCGCTCGTCGTGGCGGCGGTGGGCCTGTTGGCCCTCGCCGGCGGTGCCGTACTCGGATTCCTGGCCCGCGGGATGTTCGCCAGCCGAGCGATGAAGGAGGCCGAGGAGAAGGCCGCCCTCATCGTCGAGAAGGCCCGCAGCCAGCAGAAGGACCTGATCCTCGAGGCGAAGGAGGAGAAGATCCGCCTCCAGCGCGAGGCCGAGGACGAGGCCCGCGCGAAGCGGACCGAGCTGTCCAACCTCGAGCGGCGGCTGCTCCAGCGGGACGAGCAGCTCGACCAGCGCGCGGACATGCTCGAAGGGCGGGATCGCAAGCTCATCGAGCGCGAGCGCGAGATCGACAAGGCCCGCGAGGAGGTCGCCCGCGCCCACCAGGAGCAGGTCGTGGCGCTCGAGCGGGTGAGCGGGATGTCGGGCGATGAGGCCAAGGCGATCCTCCTCGACGCAGTCCGTGATGAGGCCGAGCACGACGCGGTCAAGCTCGCCCGCTCGATCGAGCGGCGCGCCCGGGAGGGGGCCGACGAGAAGGCGCGCGATGTCATCGTGACCGCCATCCAGCGGGTGGCGGCCGACCACACGGCCGAGCACACGGTGACGGTGATCCACCTGCCATCGGACGAGATGAAGGGCCGGATCATCGGGCGCGAGGGCCGCAACATCCGGGCCCTCGAGCAGGCCACCGGCGTAGACCTGATCATCGACGACACGCCCGAGACCGTCGTCCTGAGCGGCTTCGACCCGGTTCGTCGCGAGATCGCCCGGCTGTCGATCACGAAGCTGATCAGCGACGGCCGGATCCACCCCGGACGGATCGAGGAGGTCGTGGCCAAGGCCCGCGCCGAGGTCGACCTCGTGATGCGCCAGGCCGGCGAGCAGGCCGCCTATGACGCCGGCGTGCCCGGCCTGCCACCCGAGATCATCAAGCTCCTGGGGCGACTCAAGTACCGCACGAGCTACGGGCAGAACGTGCTCAACCACGTCGTCGAGACGAGCCGCCTGGCCGCGGTGGTCGCGGCCGAGACCGGGGCCGACGTCCAGATCGCCAAGATGGGCGGCCTGCTCCACGACATCGGCAAGGCGGTCGACCACGAGGTCGAGGGGCCGCACGCCGCGATCGGCGCCCAGATCGCCCAACGCCACAACCTGCCGATGAAGGTGGTCAACGCGATCGCCGCCCACCACCAGGAGGTCGAGTACGCCTGCGTCGAGGCGCCGATCGTCCAGATCGCCGACGCGATCAGCGCATCGCGGCCCGGGGCGCGCGGCGAGTCGATGGACACCTACGTCAAGCGGCTCGAGGACCTCCAGGCGATCGCCGAGAGCTTCGCCGGCGTCGAGCGCTCGTTTGCCGTCCAGGCCGGGCGCGAGGTCCGGATCCTCGTCCGGCCCGAGGAGATCGACGACCTGACCGCCACCCGTCTTGCTCGCGACATCGTCAAGAAGATCGAGGAGCAGCTGACCTACCCGGGCCAGATCAAGGTCACGGTCATCCGCGAAACCCGCGCCGTCGAGTACGCGAAGTAGCGGGCGTGTTGGGCGTCTCGCCGGAGTCGTAGCTGGCGACCCGGCGGAGGCGTCCGGCGGGCCGCGCCGACGTCGAAGGCGACGTGCCCGCCGAACTCGCCACCCCCGGAACTCGCCAGATACCAGCCTGGGTGGTGGTATGTCGGAATTCCGGCGCCGCAGGCGGGCGATCGCCGCAGGTCCACGCTCAGGATTGCCATCCCTGGCCTGTCCGCAGGCCCCTGGCGCTGCGTATCACCACTCCCGGTGATACGTGGCGACGATCGGCGTGACTCGGGCCCCGAGCGCTGCGTACCACCAGTCCCGGTGGTACGTGGAGACGATTGGCTCCCGCAGGGCCCCGAGACCCTCGGATCGTGCCGCGCACGCTGCCGCTAGACTTCGCGCGTGACTGACGACGGACACGTGACCGCCGGGCGGACCCGCCTCGGCAACCCGACGAACGGCGACGCTCCGCGACCCTCGGGCGCCTGCCGCGTGCTCATGGTCGGGGACGTGATCGGCAAGCCCGGGCGGATCGTGCTCGAGCGTACCCTGCCCGAGCTCCGCGAGGAGCGGGGGATCGACTTCGTGACCGCGAACGGCGAGAACGTCGCCGGCGGGATGGGCCTGACGCCGTCGCTCGCCGAGTCGCTCTTCGCCTCGGGCGTCGACGTCATCACGAGCGGCAACCACATCTGGGACAAGCGCGAGATCTACCCGTTCCTGGAGCGGTCGGACCGGCTGCTCCGCCCGCTCAACTACGGGACCCACGACGTCCCGGGGCGCGGCTGGGTCGTCCACGGCGCGCTGGACGGCACCGACATCGCGGTCATCAACCTCCAGGGCCGGACCTTCATGCAGCCGATCGACAACCCGTTCAGCGAGGCCGACCACCTCCTCGACGAGTCGGCGGATCCCCTGCCGCCGGTCCGCATCGTCGACTTCCACTGCGAGATCACGAGCGAGAAGAACGCCCTCGGGCTGTACCTCGACGGGCGCGTGAGCGCCGTGGTCGGGACCCACACCCACGTCGTGACGGGGGATGAGCGGATCCTGCCCGGCGGTACCGCCTACCAGACCGACCTCGGGATGACCGGCCCCGTCCACAGCGTGATCGGGTTCGACCCGCGCACGGTCCTGCCCCGGTTCATGAACGCGCTGCCGACCCGCTTCGCGGTCGGGGACGGCCCGGTGATCCTCAACGCGGCCCAGATCGACATCGATCCGTCCACCGGCCGCGCGCTCGCGATCGAGCGGATCCAGCGCCTGGTGGAGGTCTGAACCCGGTGCCGCGCCGGCGCCACGACCCGGCCGAAGATCCGGTGACCCCGCCGGCCCCGTCGACCATCGACCTCCACACGCACACGCTCCGCTCGGACGGAGTGCTCGAGCCGCGGGCGCTCGTCGACGTCGTGGCCCGGGTCGGCGTCCGCCTGCTGGCGATCACCGACCACGACGACCTGTCGGCCTACCGCGAGCTGACCGCTCCCGCCGGCCCGCCGTTGCCCGACGGCGTCGTGCTCCTGCCCGGCGTCGAGATCAACTGCCTCACGAACGAGGTGCCCGAGCTGTGGGAGAGCGAGCTCCACGTCCTCGGACTCGGGGTCGAACCGACCGACGAGGCGTTCGAGGCCATCCTCGGCGGCCAGCGGGCGCGGCGGCGGATCCGCTTCGAGCGGACGCTGGCCAGGCTCCGCGAGATCGGCCTGCCGGTCGATGACGTCGCCGCCGAGCTCGATCCGACGGAGACCGCCTCGCTCGGGCGGCCGACGGTCGCCCGGTTGCTCATGGCGAAGGGTCACGTGACGAGCGTCGAGGACGGCTTCGCCCGGTACCTCGGACGCGGCCGTCCGGCGTACGTGCCGCGCGAGGGCATCGGCCCGGTCGCGGCGATCCGGGCGATCCGCGCGGCCGGCGGCCTCGCCGTGCTCGCCCACTTCGCGGAGGCGCCGCTCCGTCGATCGGTGCTCGTCGGGCTGCGCGAGTCGGGTCTCGGCGGCCTCGAGGTCTACTACCGGACGTTCGACCGCGGGACGGTCGCCGCGCTCGAGGCGATCGCGACCGAGCTCGATCTCGTTCCGACCGGCGGTTCCGACTACCATGGCGACACCGGCACCTACGCCGAGGCGCACGCCCAGCTGTGGGTCCCACCCGCGGTCGCCGAGCGTCTCGCCGAAGCGCTCGACACGAGCGTCCCGCCGGCCCAGACCGCCTGACTGCCGATGAACCGAAGCCTGCCCGTCCTCGACCTCGTCCCCAGCGAGCCGGCCGACGCGCCGCGCGGCCCGCTGGCGCCGGTTGACGCCCGGCTCGCGGAGTACCGGCCCGACCTGCAGACCCTGCCGACCTTCCACGTCTGGACGCTTGGCTGCCAGATGAACCGGAGCGACTCCGAGGAGATGGCCGGGCGGCTCCTCGCCGCCGGCTGCGCCGAGGCGACCAGCCTCGAGTCGGCCGACCTCATCGTGATCAACACGTGCGCCATCCGCGAAGGCGCCGAGCAGAAGGTCGTCGGCCGGCAGGGTCACCTCGCCCGGCTCAAGGCCGTCAACCCCGGCCTGCGCGTCGTGCTCACCGGGTGCGCGGTGCGCGAGCCCGACCGGGCCGGTCTTCGCGCGTCGCTTCCCGGCCGTCGACCTGTTCCTCCGGCCGGACGAGGAGCCCGAGCTCGTCGAGCGCCTCGGGCTGGCGTCGGCCCAGGGGTCCATCGGCGCGACCGGCGAAGCCGGCACGACCACTCGGACCGGCCCGACCACTCGGACGGGCACGACCACCCGGGTCGGGCGGGTCGTGGTCGGGGCGGCCGATCGTCTGCCGGTGACCCGTTCCACGGCGATTGCGGACGGCTCGGTCGCGCGCGAGAGCCGCGTCAGCGCCTGGCTGCCGATCGTCTACGGCTGCGACAAGACCTGCACCTACTGCATCGTCCCGTTCAGCCGCGGACCGGAGCGGAGCCGCCCCTTCGACGACGTCGTCGCCGAGGCGCGATCGCTGGCCGCGGTGGGCTTCCGCGAAGTCACGCTGCTCGGCCAGAACGTCAACTCGTACGGTCACGACCTGCCCGCCGAGCCGCGCTTCGGTCACGTCGACACGGAGCGCTGGGCCGGCCGCCGGCTCGACGTCGCCGGCCGGCCGGACCTGGCCGAGCTGATCCGGGCGATCGACGGGATCCGGACCGCGGACGGCGCGCCGGCGATCCCGCGGCTGCGCTTCGTCACGTCGCACCCGTGGGACCTGTCCGACCGGCTGGTGGCCGCGATGGCCGACTGCCCGTCCGTCTGCGAGCACCTCCACCTGCCGGTCCAGTCGGGCGACGACGCGGTCCTGCGCCGGATGGGCCGCCAGTACGGCATCGAGCACTACCTCGAGCGACTCGCGGCGATCCGGGAGGCCGTCCCCGGGATCGCGATCTCGACCGACGTGATCGTCGGCTTCTGCGGCGAGACCGAGGCGCAGTTCGAGGCCACGCTCGACCTGCTCCGGATCGTCCGCTACGACCAGGTCTTCGCGGCCGCCTACTCGGTCCGGCCGGGGACGCCCGCGGCGAAGCTCGCCGACGACGTGCCGGCGAGCGACAAGCGTCGCCGGCTCAACGCGCTGCTCGCCGTCCAGGAGGCGATCGGGCTGGAACGCAACGAGGCCTGGCGCGGCCGGACCGTCGAGGTGCTCGTCGAGGGCCGGACACAGCGCGCCGCGCACGACCACGACGCGGACGGGCGGGCGGACCTCCCGATGGTCAGCGGGCGGACCCGCGAACACAAGCTCGTCCACCTCGCCGGTGGCGACGAGCTGGTCGGGCGGCTGGTCACGGCACGGGTCGATCATGCCGGCCCGTACGCGCTGCGAGGCACGGTCACCGCGGCGTGACCGACGCTCCGCCCCTCGTCGTCGTGGCGGGGGCCACGGCGACCGGCAAGACCGACCTGGCGATCGCCCTGGCCGAGCGGCTCATCGCCCGCGGCCGGCCGGCGGAGATCGTGTCGGCCGACTCGCGCCAGGTCTACCGGGGGCTCGACATCGGGACCGCCAAGGTCGGACCGGCCGAGCGTGCGCGCGTGCCGCACCACGGCCTCGATCTCGTCGACCCGGACCAGCCGTTCAGCGTGGCCGACTACGCCGCGGACGCCCGGAGGGCGCTGGCCGCGATCGGCGCGATCGGCGGCGTCGCGATCCTCGTCGGCGGCACGGGCCTCTACCTGCGGGCCGTCGGCCGCGGGCTCGCGACGGGGGACCTGCCGAGCGACCCGGCCGTGCGCGCCCGGATCGAGGCGGAGCTCGCGGCGAACGGGCTCGACGCCCTCGTGGCGCGCCTTCGCGCGCTGGCGCCGGAGCGGGCCGCGGCGATCGACCTGCGGAACCCACGCCGGGTCGTGCGCGCCCTCGAGATCGCCGAGCTGACCGGCGACGCGCCGCTGCCGGCGCCGCTCGGCTATCCGGGGCCGCGGACGTGGGTCGGGCTGGCCCTGCCAGACCCGGTCCACCGCTCCTGGATCGCCCGGCGCGCCCGGGACCAGTTCGAGCGCGGGCTGATCGACGAGGCGGACGCGCTGCGCCGGCGCTACGACCCGACGCTGCCGGCCTTCTCGGCCATCGGCTATGCCGAGGCGTGGAGCGTGCTCGACGGCGTCGCGACCCTCGAGGAGGCGATCGAGCGCGACGCCGCTCGCAACGTCGCGTTCGCGAAGCGCCAGCGGACCTGGTTCCGGGCCGAGCCGGGGATCACCTGGTTCGATCCCTCCGACGGGCTGCCGCTCGCGGCAATCGAGGCCGTGACCCGCCAGGTCGAGTGAGCCGGGGCGGAGGGTATCCTTCGGCCATGCCCAGGACGATGATCGACCTGTCCGTGCCCGTCGAGAAGGCGTTCCTCGTCGGCGTCGACACCGGCGAAGACGCCGGCTGGCCCGTCGAGGACTCGCTCGCCGAGCTCGCCAGCCTGGCCACGACGGCCGGGGCCGACGTGGTCGGCGCGGAGTGGCAGAACCGCCGGCACGTGGATCCGAACTGGTACCTGGGCAAGGGCAAGGCCGAGGATCTCGTCGCGGCCAAGGGCGAGACGGGGTTCGACGTGCTCATCGCCGACGACGAGCTGTCGCCCGGCCAGCAGCGGGCGCTCGAGGAGCTGCTCAACGTCAAGGTCATCGACCGGAGCCGGCTGATCCTCGACATCTTCGCCCTCCACGCCCAGACCCACGAGGGCCGCCTGCAGGTCGAGCTGGCCCAGCTCGAGTACCAGCTGCCGCGCCTCACCCGACTGTGGACCCACCTGTCCCGGACGGGCGGCGGGATCGGGACGCGCGGTCCCGGTGAGTCGCAGCTCGAGACCGACCGGCGGATCATCCGCGAGCGGATCAAGAAGATGAAGGAGCGGGTCGAGCAGGTCCGCCAGCAGCGCGCCACCGCCGCCCGCGGCCGCGATCGACGGTTGATGCCCACGGTCGGCATCGTCGGCTACACGAACTCGGGCAAGTCGACCCTGCTCAACGCGCTCGTCGGGAGCGAGGTGGCGCTGGCCGAGGACAAGCTCTTCGCCACGCTCGATCCGACCAGTCGCCAGGTCAAGCTCGGCGACGGCCAGACCGCCGTGCTGACCGACACGGTCGGATTCATCCACAAGCTGCCCCACCAGCTCGTTGACGCGTTCCGCGCCACGCTCGAGGAGGTGAACCGGGCGGACGCGCTGCTCGAGGTCGTCGACGCCGCCGATCCCCACGCCGCCGAGCACCGCGCGACGGTCCAGGAGGTCCTCGACGAGCTCGGCGCCGGCGACAAGCCGCGGCTCGTTGCGCTCAACAAGGTCGACCTGCTCGACGGAGCCGGGCACGACCCCTCGCTGCCGACGCCGATCGTCGGCGGGACGGTCCCGATCAGCGCGCTGACCGGCTACGGGCTCGATGCCCTGCGCACCGAGCTGGGGGCGGTCCTCGCCACGCTGTGGGTCGACATCGATCTCGACGTCCCGTACGCCGCGGGCGACCTGCTGGCGCGCGTCCGCGAACGCGGCTCGGTCGACCTGGACTATCACGGTGCTGGCGTCCACGTCCGCGGGCGCGTCGCGCCGGCGCTCGCCGGAGAGCTCGAGGCGGCGGCCGCCCGGGCCGCCCGCAACGGCACCGAGCCCGGCTCCGAACCCGGCCCCGATCCCGGCACCGAGCCCGGCTCCAAACCCGGCCCGTGACCGCCGGCTCGTCGGCGCCACGGCCTTCGGGCGTCGAGCCGCCGCTGCGCCTGGGCGGCCGAGTGACGCTCCCGGGGGGCGTGATCGTCGTCTGGTCCGTGGCCGACGGCCGGCGCGGCCGCCGCTGGCGCGAGGTCGCGACCCGTGACGACGCTCCGGTGCGATCGGTCCTCCTCGAGACCGACGCGTCCGGCCGGGTCGTCCGGCTCGAGATGGCGACGGGGGCCGGCCTGCTGACGCTCCACCCGGACCCGGCGCCGGGCGTGCTCCACGGGAACGTGGTTACCGGGGATGGGATCCGCCACCTGACCCTTCCGGAGACGTCCCTGTTCGTCGTCGGGTCGCCCGCCGCCGCGGCGATCGCCATGGCCCGCCTGTCCGGCGAGGTGGCCGTGGGCGCGACGCGACGAGTCGAGGTCATCCAGATCGACGATCGGCTCGAGCCGGGGGAGGGGAGCTGGGAGGTCACCCTGGTGGAGGTTGGTGCCTGGCGGCTCGTCAACTCCGACGATGGTGAGGTCCTCGAAGTCCGGCTCGACGCGAACGGCCTGGCCGCGCTGCCCGACAGCGCGACGTGGCCCCTCGAGCGCTGAGGTCCCCAGCCCCGCCTCCGCCCCCCCGCCACGCTGGCCGCGGGTGGGTCCGTGGACGGACCGTGGACAACGACCTCCGATCACTCGCCCAGAGCGCGAAGTTCGTGGATAACCCCATAGCCAGAGCCGACCGGCGGGCCCTATCGTTGGGTCTGCCCGAAGGGGCCATGACGGACCGAAAGCGGCGTCGCAGGTGCTTGCATCAGCGGTGTCGGCTACGGACCGGGGTTCGACGGAACCGAGTCGTAGGTGCTTGCATCGACGGCCACGGATCGACGGATCGTTTGGTTCCTTCGGGCGTTTCCGTGTCCGCGGTCGTTGTTGGATCGCAGGCTGGCCGCAGGATCCGCAGGCCGGCGGCCTGTGTGGCAGCTGGCCGGATCGACCCGATTTGGCGGACTCGTCGGGAACGGCACATCGAGGCGTGCGATGGTTCGCCGCCGTCCCTTGTGGTCGAGCCGGTGGACACGCGGTGGAAAACCGTCTGGAATCGGGGGTCGCAACCGCCAAGGTCGTGGATAAGCCGCTAGGCAGCCGGCCAGCGCGGGCCGCATAGTGGTTCTTGCCCGAAGGGGCCGATGGACCGAAGCCTTGAGACCGCTGGAGCTTGCTCTGGGGGACTCGGCAGAGGATCGACGGTTCCTCCGGGCATTTTCTTGCCCGCGTCGCTGACCCGGCGGGTCGCAGGCCGCGTCCGGCCAGGCCTCGGGTTCGCGGACCGTTCCGCAGGTCACGGCCCGCGCACAGCCGTGCTGCCCATACCCGACCGTCCTCGCCGATCGCCAGCCTCGGAGATATCGACCGCAGCAGTAACGGTCGGGCTTGGCGAACGCCGGGTGCCGAAGCGGGGGTTCGGAGCGGCAGCTCGCCGCGCGATTGATCGAACCTGGAGCTCAAGTGGCCGCCTCCTGGACCCGATGCCAGGGCACCGAGGCGAGTAGCGGCTTCGATACTGCCCCGGCCGATATGCGGCCGGCTCGCAGGTCGACGACGCGAGCGCTGCTGGACCCGGGTCGGCCCTCCGCGCCCCCGACCCCCGGCAGCCCGCCCCAGTCCCAGCCCCGGGCTCGCCCCATGCCCCCGACCCCGACAGCGCGACGTGGCCCCTCGAGCGCTGAGGTCCCCAGCCCCGCCTCCGCCCCCCGGCCACGCTGGCCGCGGGTGGGTCCGTGGACGGACCGTGGACAACGACCTCCGATCACTCGCCCAGAGCGCGAAGTTCGTGGATAACCCCATAGCCAGAGCCGACCGGCGGGCCCTATCGTTGGGTCTGCCCGAAGGGGCCATGACGGACCGAAAGCGGCGTCGCAGGTGCTTGCATCAGCGGTGTCGGCTACGGACCGGGGTTCGACGGAACCGAGTCGTAGGTGCTTGCATCGACGGCCACGGATCGACGGATCGTTTGGTTCCTTCGGGCGTTTCCGTGTCCGCGCCGTTTTGACGCTCCGATCCCGGCTCGATTACGATGCCCCGGACCGTCCGCAGCGAGGGATCCGTGACGACACCTGAACCGAACGCGCTGGACGCGGCACGCTGGCATCGCCGGCCTCGGGTCCGCCGTCTCTTCAGGTCCCTCCTCAGTCCGTCGAAGTTCGCACTCGTCGGCATCTCCGGGATCGTCGTCAACGAAGTCGCCCTGCACACCTTCGTCACGCTCATGGGCGAGCAGCAGCTGCTCTGGGCGGCGCTCCTCTCGTCGCAGGTCTCGACGCTCACGAACTTCGTCCTGACGGAGCTGTGGGTCTTCCGCGGCCGCGAGGTCGGCGGGCACCTGGTCTGGCGCTACATCACGTTCAACCTGCTGAACCTCGTCACCCAGGTTGTCCGGCTGCCGGTCCTCCACATCCTCACCGAGGTCGGCGGGATCCACTACCTGATCTCGAACCTGGTCGCCCTGGGGCTGACGTTCGGGATCCGCTACCTCGTCGCCGACAACTGGATCTGGGCCGGCCGCGACCGGCGCGACCAGGTGCCGATCAGCGGCGCCTACCAGTACGACGTCCACGGGATCGTGCGCATCACCTCGACCGTCCATCTGCCCGAGCTGGCGGCGTTCAACGTCGCCCACGCGGTCGAGCCCGACATCGTGATCACCCGGCGCGCGATCGGCGGTGGTCCGCGGCTCCACACGTCGACGGTCAAGGGGCCCGACGGGGTGATCCGCTACCGCGAGCACTTCGGGGCGCTGTCGGCCGCGTTCGACGTCCGGATCGGCGAGCGGGTCGACCTCGACGCGAACTGGCTGCTGACCTGGTCGCACCACGTGCTCTACACGAACATGGTCGAGCCGCTCCTGCGCTTCTTCCTCGTGTCGCGCGGCTACGTGCTGCTGCACTGCGCGGCGGTCGACGCCGAGCGCGGGGCGATCATCATGTCGGCCCAGACCGACACCGGGAAGACGAGCACCGTCCTGCGCCTGCTGATGCAGCGGAGCTGGGGCTTCATCTCCGACGACATGGCCATCCTGACCCCGGCCGGCGAGATCCTGAGCTACCCCAAGCCGATGACGCTGAGCTCGCACACGATGAGCGCGGTGAACGACCAGGCGCTCCCGCGGGCGGACCGGTTCATGCTCGCCATCCGGAGCCGGGTCCACAGCAAGAGCGGCCGTTCGGCCGGGCACGCCCTCGGCCGGCTGAACGTCCCGATCGTGACGATCAACAGCTGGGTCCAGCTCATCGTCCCGCCGCCGAAGTACCACGTCCAATCGCTGATCGACTGCGACCTGACCGACCGGGCGCCGATCGACTCGGTCGTCGTGATGGAGCGCGGCACGCCGCCGCTCGCCGAGGAGCCCGCGCTCGGCTGGACGATCGACCGGCTGCTCGAGAACACGGACGACGCCTACACGTTCCCGCCGTTCGCCACGCTGGCCCCGCTGATCGCCTTCGGCGAGCTCGACTACCCGGCCCTCCGGAAGCGCGAGCAGGAGCTGCTCGAGACGGCCGTCGACGGCGCCTGGCGCGTCCGCGTCCGGGTCGCCGGACACAACTGGTCCGAGCTCATCCCGAGCCTCGTCGAGCGGCGCCGGGCGCAGCTTGCGCCGGCCGAGCTCGCCGCCGCCGCTCGCGAGGCCGACACTGCGGTCGAGACCGAGATCGCCGCCGCCGAGGCCCCGGTCGGAGCCGGCCGGGCGAACTGACCCGAGCCTAGGCGCGGACCTCCTGGCGGAGGAAGCCGATGTAGGCCAGGGCGAACAGCAGGACGGTCAGCCCGACGAGCGCCACGAGCTGCGGCCAGGCGAGCAGCAGGCTCTGGTCGAGCGACAGGAGGGTCGGGATCTGCTGCTGAGCCTGGCCGAGCTGGTCGACCGTCACCGGCACCGACAGCTGGGTCACCGACGGGTTGAGCACGACCACCGAGGCCTCCTGGTAGAGCGTGCTCGGCAAAAGCCGGTCGACGAGCTGCTGGACCTGCGCCGCGTTGAGGGCGGCATCGACCGTGGTCGCGCTCGAGCTCGAGGCGATCAGCCCGCCGACGAGCGACGTGATCAGCCCCCCGAAGATCGTCACGACGAGCCACAGCCCGAAGCCGACGAGCGCCGCCGTGGCGGCCCTGCGGAAGAGGACCGACAGGAGCGTCGCGAGCGCGAGCCAGAAGGCCACGTAGAGGATCGTGATCACGATCCAGATCACGATCCGGAGGACCTCGCTCGAAGCCGGCACGATGCCCAGCCGGAACATCCCGAACCCGGCGATGACCAGCGTCATCGCGACCAGCGCGATCGCGATCATCGCCAGGCCGGCGGCGAACTTGCCGTTGATCACGTCGTCGCGATGGATCGGCTGGGCGAGCAGGCGGGGGAGCGTCCGCTCGGACCGCTCGCGGTTGACGGCGTCGAACCCGAAGGCGATCCCAAGCAGCGGCGCGACGATCCCGACGAACGCATCGACGTGGAGGAACGGGAACTGGGTCGAGCCGAGCGTGAACAGGGCCAGGAACACCGCGGGCGCCCCGGTCGCCGCCGCCGCAGCGGCCCGAATCTCGCCCGAGGCGAAGTAGAGCGGGATCGCCGCGGCGAGCCCGAGCACGAGGAGCAGGATCAGCCAGCGGACGCCGTGGAGGTGATCGGCGAGCTCCTTGCGCGCGATCACCGTCCAGCCCCAGCGCGGCGGCCTGGTTGCATCGGCCAGGCTGGTGTCCGGTGCCGGGACCTCGGCCGGGACAGGCGGGCTGGCGGCGGTCACGCCACCGACTCCGTCTCGAGCGCCTCGGCCTCGCCCTCGACGGCGCGCCGGTAGATCTCGCCGAGCGAGGGAACGAGCTGGCGCAGCTCGGCCAGGGGCAGGTTCGCCTCGCCGACCCTCCGGAGCAGCTCGTGGCGAACGCCCGGGATCGCTGCCTCGGGCGCCAGGACGAGGATCCAGCCCCGCGTTCCGGCCGGCTGGCTCCCGACGAGCTCCGCGTCCGGATGGTCGGGGTCGATCGGCTCGACCGCGGTCACCCCCGGGATCGCGGCCAGGAGCCGCTCGGCCGCCGCGCGGTCCAGCGTGCTCCCCGACGGGTCGTCGAACGCCACCGCGAGCCGGTCGCGGGCCCCGCCGTACTGCCGGGCGAGCGCCGCTACCGGACCCTCGGCGATGAGCCGGCCGGCGTAGAAGATGCCGACGCGGTCGCAGGTCGCCTGGACCTGGTCGAGCAGGTGGCTCGCCAGGAGGAGCGCCATGCGACGCTCGGTGACCAGCGTCCGGATGAGCTCCAGAATCTCGACCACGCCGAGCGGGTCGATGCCGATCGTCGGCTCGTCGAGGATGAGCACGCTCGGGTCCTTGACCAGGGCATCGGCGATCCCGAGCCGCTGGCGCATCCCGCGCGAGTACTGGCCGGCCTTCCGATCGGCGGCGTCGGTCAGTCCGACCCGGTCGAGGACCTCGGCCAGGCGGTCCTCGGCGAGGCGACCGCGCAGGCCGTTGAGCGCCGCGGTGTAGCGCAGGTTCTGACGGCCGCTGAGGTCGCCATAGAAGCCGGCGTCGTCGGGCAGGTAGCCGACCCGGCGCTTGACCTCCAGGGCGTGGCGGGTCGGGTCGAGCCCGACCACCAGCGCCTCGCCGTCATCGGGCTCGGACAGGCCGAGCAGCATCAGGATCGTGGTCGTCTTGCCCGCGCCGTTCGGTCCGAGCAGCCCGTAGATCTCGCCCCGCTGGACCTCGAGATCGAGCGCGTCGACGACGGTCCGGGTGCCATATCGCTTGGTCAGCCCGACCGCCTGGATGAGCGGCTCGTCCACCGCTCAGCGCCGGCCGAACCGCTGGAAGACCCAGCCCAGCCCGAGGAAGGCGAGCACGATCAGGCCGATCCCGACGATCGCCCAGGTCAGCGAGGTGTCGATCGTGTAGCGGATGTCCTGGCTGGCGGTCGTCTGGCTCGCGGTGGCGGTGAACGTGGCCACGTAGTCGCCGGCGATCGCCTGGTTCGACGGGGTGACCGTGGCGGTGATCGTCTGCGACGACGATGGGGCGATCGTGTCGATCGTGTCCGCCGGCGAGAACTTGACGGTCCAGCCCGACGGCGGCGTGGCCGTCATCTTGACCGCCTGGAGCGGTGCGGTCCCGGTGTTCTGGACGACGAGCTGGAGGTCGATCGGGCTGCCCGCGGTGCCCTGTGCGTTGAGCCGCTGGTCGGGCGTGGTCAGGGTCATCTCGTACTGGCCGATGATCTCGACCGACAGCTGGGCGTCGACCTCCTGGCCGCCCTCGGTCGCCTTGACCGTGATCGGGTACTGGCCGGCGGGCACGCTCGCCGGCGGGTTCGCCGTGACCGAGATCGTGGCCGACGAGCTCGCCTTGACCGGCACGCTCGAGGCCTGCGTCTGGCCCGACGGACTGGCCTGGACCTGCCACCCCTCCGGCCCGCTGGCCGACACCGCGAACGTGCGGTCCTCGGGGGTGTCGTTCGTGAGGGTCAGCGTGAAGGTGAACGTCGTGCCCGAGGCCCCGCTGAGCGACGGGAAGTCCGACGCCAGGGTGACCTCGCCTCCGGCGGTCGGGTTGACCTGGACCTCGAGCGCGAGCGTGCTCGTGCCGGCCGGTGACGTCGCTCGCACCGTGGCCGGGAAGCGTCCCGGGCTCGCGTCGGCGGGGACGTCGATCTCGAGCGTGACCTTGCCGGCGGCCGAGCCGGTTCCAGCGGACACAGCGACGACCTGGTAGCCGCCGCCGCGGATGGTCGAGGTCCAGCCCGCCGGCAGGCCTTCGGTCGCCAGCCGGACCGTGGCGGCGGGGGTGCTCGTGACCGTCAGGTCGAACGACACCTTGGCGCCGGGCGCCACGGCGACCGCCGGGAACGGCGTGCTGACGTTCGGCGGCGAGGCCGCCAGGGCGGGCCCCGCGGCGGTGCCCAGCAGGGCCGCGATCGACAGCAGAGCGACGAGCGAGGCACGGCGAGCGTCGCTCGGCCGCGCGCGGAACGTGGATCCCGACACCGATCCTCCTCAGGGCAGCCGGCGGCCACCTCACCGTGCGCCAAAGTGCAACGCGGGCGAATCCTCGGGAACCTCGTCCGCCGCGTCAACCAAGACTGGGCGAAGACTCGGTTGCGAGACCTGAATGCTTGCCCGGCGCATGGCATCATCGCGAGCGTGGACCCGATCGTCGAGCCGCTCGACCGCGGCGCCATCCGCGCGGCCCTCGGGTCGATCGACCCGGTCTTCACCGGCAGCCCGCAGTTCGTCCACGACGGGCTGTCGCGGCGGGCGGGGCGGCCGGTGATCGTCAAGGTCGAGACGGTCAACCCGATCCGCTCGTTCAAGGGGCGTGGGACGTGGCAGGCGGTCCGGGAGCTGGCGGGGGAGGGGACGATCGGGCCCGACCGGGAGGTCGTGGTGGCCTCGACCGGCAACTTCGGCCAGGGCGTCGCGTACGCCGGGCGCGCCCTCGGG
The DNA here is from genome assembly GCA_963813705.1 of uncultured Chloroflexia bacterium. Taxonomy (GTDB): domain Bacteria; phylum Chloroflexota; class Limnocylindria; order Limnocylindrales; family CSP1-4; genus Chersky-267. The sequence continues at coordinate 196,029 of CAWFAH010000010.1, read as the reverse complement.
ATCCCGGTCACCGTGGTCGCCGACGCGCACGCCAACCCGTGCAAGCTCGACCGGATCCGTGGCTTCGGGGCGACGGTGCTGCAGGCCGGTCACGACTTCGACGCGGCGCGTGAGGTCGCCGCGGAGCGGGCGCGGGAGCGCGGGGCGCACCTGCTCGTCGACGGCGAGGACGCCCGGATCGCGATCGGTGCGGGGACGTTGGCGGTCGAAGTGACCGACGCGGTCGCCGGCGGCGTGCTGCCGGTCCCGGGGACGGTCTACGTGCCCGTCGGCAACGGCGCGCTGATCGTCGGGGTCGGCAGCTGGCTGCGGGCGGCGCTGCCCGGTTGCCGGGTCATCGGGGTCCAGTCCGAGGCGGCGCCGTCGATGACGATCAGCTGGCGCGAGCATCGGCCGATCGAGACCGAGACGGCGGCGACCTTCGCCGACGGGATCGCCTGCCGGGTCCCGGTGCCCGAGGCGCTCGCCTGGATGGCGGGCACGGTCGACGACATGCGGCTCTTCTCGGAGGACGACCTCCGGCGGGCCCAGGCCGAGCTGGGCGAGGAGCTGGGCATCACCGTCGAGGGGGCGGCCGCGGCGTCGTGGGCGGGAGCGCTGGCCGATCCCGACCCCGCAGCCGGCGCTGCGCTCGTGATCGTCACCGGGAGCAACGTGCCGCCGCCCGTGGGCGTCGCGTGACCGTCCGGGCTGCGTTGCCCCGCGATCCGGCCGCCTTTGCCCGATCGGTCCTGCCGATCGTGCTCGTCCTGCTCGCAGCGGGCGTTCGCGAGACCCGCCTGCCGGTGCTCATCGCGCTGGCGGCCGGGACGGTCGTCGCGATCCGGCGAGACGCGCCCGTCCGCTGGGCCTGGGCGGCGCCGGTCCCGGTCGCGGTCAGCCTGGCCTTCGGCCTGATCGTCCCGCCGGTCGCCGATCCCGGTGGGGGAGACTGTGCCAGCCTGACCTCGCCGCCGGCCGTCTGGCGGCTCGTCGAGGCGGCCCTCGTGCTGGGCACGGTCGCCCTCGGCGCGGTTCTCCTCCGCGCGCCCGCGGCGAGCCTGTGGCTGCGCCTGCCGTCCGTCCGGGTGATCCAGCTCAGCGTCGCCGGCTTCGCCGTGTGCGGGGTCCTCGGCCTCGTGCTCGGGCCGGCCTTCGCCCGGCCGTTCTTCGGCTCGTTCGGGCTGGACACGTCGAACCCGTGGGCGCTGCTCCCTGCCCTGCTGTTCGCACTGGCCAACGGGATCATGGAAGAGGTCGCCTACCGGGGCGCGCTCATGGGCTGGTCGGCGAAGGTCATCGGGCTTGCCCCGGCACTCGTCCTCCAGGCGCTCGTCTTCGGCCTGGCCCACGGCGGGCCGGACGTGATCGGCTCACCCCTGACGCTGATGGCGGCGCTGGCGACCGGCGGTCTGATCGCCGGGCTCGTCACGATCCGGACGCGCTCGCTGCTGCTGCCGATCGCGATCCACGTCGCGCTCGACCTGCCGCTCTACGTGTACCTGGCCTGCCGGGTGGCGTGACCGATTGTTGTAGTATGCGACGACATGGAGACCCAATGCTGACCGTGCCCGAGGCCGCGCGCCGTGCTCGCCGCAATCCCGAGACCATTCGGCGCTGGATCCGGGAGGGCAAACTCAAGGCGACGAAGGTCGGCACCCAGCACATCCTCGACGAGAAGGACCTCGACGACCTCCTCGATGTCGCCGGCGCCCGCATGGAGCTGCCACCGGAATGGCGAGGGACGTTCTGGGGCGGCCCGATGCCCGACTACGCGTCGATCGTCCGCCGCCAGCGCGGCGAGCATTGAGCGCCCTCGTCGTCGATGCGAGCGCGGCCGTCGGGATGGCGAGCTTGCCGGCGATCCCGACGGGGCTGGCGCGCTACCGGTGCCAGGCGCCGCCGCTGATGTGGAGCGAGGCGCTCTCGGCGATCGTCGAGGGTGCCTATCGGGGTGACATTCCGGCATCGGCGCTCGACGCCGTCCTGGAGCGGCTGGTGGCGCTGCCGATCACGGCTGCCGAGGTCGACGCCGACCATCGTCGCCGAAGCCTGCGCCTCGCGCGTTCCCTGGGCTGGGCCAAGTCGTACGACGCGGAGTACATCGCCCTCGCGCAGCACCTCGGCTGTCCAGTGCTGACGCTCGATGCGCGTCTCATGCGCGGCGCCGGTCAACTGATCGAGTTCGTCGGCCCGGCGACCCTCGTCGATCGATAGCGGCGCGACCCACGACGCCCATAACGTCGGGACGGGGGTCCCTAACTCACTGCCGATAAGGTAAGTTATGTCCGCTGCCGTGCAATGCGCCAAATGGGGATCGAGTCTTCTCGGACCGGCACGCTGTCAGCCGCCGCCGGCCCGCCGCATCCGCTCGAGCTCGCGACGAAGGCGCTTACTCGGCCGGCCCTCGCCACGGATGGCCATGATGCCGGGCGCGATCTCTCGGATGACCGGCGGTGGGCTGTTGTCGACGTAGCACGTGGCCGCGGCGGGTGCCCCAACGCGCGTTTCGATCGGGCGGACGACCTCGATCATGCGCTCACGCTCGGCGATCAGCGCATGCACCACGTCGCCGGCCCGAATTTTCGTCGACGGCTTCGCCGGGTTGCCGTTGACGCGGACGTGGCCGCCTTCGCAGAGCTGGGTCGCCATGGGCCTGGTCTTGACGAGCCGCACCGCGCACAACCAGCGATCAATTCGCGTGTCGTCGGCCATCGTTTGCTCGGTCATGCCTCTTCGTGTCGGACGATGATGACGCCTGCGGCCGAGCTGGTCGACGCCGCAGGCGCGGGTCCCCTGCCCTGCCTCGAGCTCGTCAGCGGCGACGCGGAGCCGGTGTGGGACGATCTGACGTCGTGATGAGGCCCTTCCGATCAAGTCGACGACGGCCGCGAGGATTGACGACCCGCAGATGAACCTACCGGGGACACACCGACGAGCGGCTTTCGGCATCGTGGCCTTGGTCGTGGTCGTGGTCGTGGTCGTGGCGGCCTGCTCGGCGCCGGCTGTGTCGACGCCGACTCCTGCTGGCTCAGTCAGTCCCCCGTCGGCGACCGTTGGCGCTTCGACGACAGCGTCGTCAACCGCGGCGGCCTCGCCGCCCGGTGTCGTCGTCGGTGGCGATCGGCCCGTCACGGTTCGGGTCCCGCCCTCGTTCGACCAGACTCGGCCGGCGCCGCTGCTGATCGTCCTCCACGGATACACGGGGTCGGGTTCCGGCATGGAGGAGTACTTCGGTCTCCAACGCGAGGCGGAACGGCGTGGCTTCGTGACCGCGTACCCGGACGGGACGAAGGACAGCAGAGGCGACCGGTTCTGGAACGCGACGGACGCGTGCTGCAACTTCGACCGAAGCGACGTCGACGACGTCGGCTACCTCGACGGTCTGATCACGGCCATCGAGGCGGCCGTGGCTGTCGATCCACGACGCATCTACGTCGCGGGCCACTCGAACGGCGGCTTCATGAGCTACCGCCTCGCCTGCACGCACGCCGATCGGATCGCCGCGATCGTGAGCCTCGCCGGCGCCACGTTCGCGAAGTCCTCTGACTGCCGTCCGGCCAATCCGGTCGCGGTCCTCCAGATCCACGGCACGGCGGACGACACCATCGCGTTCACGGGTGGGTCGATCGAGGGCCACCCCTATCCTGGCGCCGAGGCGTCCGCCGCGACCTGGGCAACGTACGACGGATGCGCCGCCGCCCCGTCGTTGGTCGATCAACAGGTCGACGTCGATGACGATCTGACCGACGCGGGGCAGCCCGCTGAGACGACCGTGAAGCGCTGGTCCGGATGCAAGCCCGGCGGGGCGGTCGAGCTGTGGACGATCCCGGGCGGCAGCCACGTCCCCACCATCTCCAGCGCGTTCGGGGGCGCGGTCCTCGATTTCCTCGAGGCTCACCCGAAGCCGTAGGCCGCGGCGTGGCATCCTCCCTCTCACGATGACCCGGTACCTGGTCCTTTTGCGTGGGATCAACGTCGGCGGTAAGAACAAGGTGCCGATGGCATCGTTGCGCGACCTTCTCGAGTCGCACGGCCACACGAAGGTCTCCACGTACATCGCCAGCGGCAACGTGATCCTGAGCTCCGACCAGTCAGCCGCCGCGATCAAGCGAGAGCTCGAGGAGGCGCTCCCCAAGACGTTCAAGCTCGACAGTGACCTGATCGCCGTGCTTGTCCTGACGCAGGCCCAGCTTCGCGCCGTCGTCCGGAGGCGGCCGAGGGGCTTCGGCGACCATCCGGAGACGTACCACAGCGATGCAGTCTTCCTCATCGGGATCGACGCGCCGACGGCCATGAAGGTCTTCGACCCACGGCCCGGCGTCGACGAGGTGTGGCCTGGCAACGGCGTGATCTACTCGCAGCGGCTCAGCGCCCAACGGACGAAGAGCCGGCTCGGCAAGATCGTCGGGACGCCGGCGTACAAGTCGATGACGATCCGCAGCTGGCAGACGACGCTGGCGCTCCTCGAACGCATGGAGGCGCCCGAGGCCGAGGCCTGATCGCCGATCACAGCCAGGACCGGTTCGCTCGCCGAGGAGGATGGCAAGCGGCGCACCAGCCAAGTGACCGACCATCGCGAGTCCGCTACCCGGATGTTGTGTCGCATCTGCAACCTCGATGCTCGTGTCCTTGACGGACGCAGTCTGTGGACCGAACGCAGGTGATGCCATGCCCTCCAGCAGCGTCAATGAGCAAGCCCTTGCCACGCGCGGCCCCGCCATGATCGTGGTCGACGACCACGAGTCGTCTCGCACCGTCGTCGCGAACTCACTTCGGCGCCGGTTCGGGTCGGACTACGAGGTGGTCGTGGCCAGCCCACAAGAGGCCCATGCCAAGCTCGAGGCGATGCGCGCGGCCGGTGCCGACGTCGCACTGATCGTCGCCAACCAGTACCTGGAGGGCGACCCGGGAACGACCCTGCTCGCGTCGACCCGCGATGTCTATCCCACCGCACGACGCCTTGTGCTCGGCGACTTCGGCGACAACTGGGTGATGCCGGCGATCAGTCGGGCGTCGACCCTTGGCCAGATCGACCACTTCGGCTACACGCCCTGGACGGAGACGGACGAGCATTTCCTGGCCAATGTCAGCAATATCATCGCCGAGTGGGCGCTCGAGAACGGCCGAGGCGACGCCCGGATGACCATCGTCGGCAAGCGTGACGATCCGGGCTTTCATCTCCTGGGCGAGGTCTTGCAACGCTGGCAGACCTACCCGATGGCGATGCTGGCCGCCGACACACCCGAGGCCGAGGCATTCCTGTCTGAGCGCGGTATCGGCGGCCCCCTACCGGTCGTGGCCTTGTCGGACGGCCGGGTCGTGACCGGAGCTGACGTCGCCAAGGTGTCCGACGTGGTCGGCGCCGGCGTCGACACGAGGGGGACGACCTACGACGTCGCGATCGTCGGGCTCGGACCGGCAGGCTTCTCGGCTGCCGTGAATGCGGGCTCGGAAGGGTTGCGGGTCATCATGATCAACTCGACGTTCAGCCAGGCGAGCTCAAGTCCGAAGATCTGGAACTACCTAGGCTTCCCGGCCGGGATCACCGGCGCCGAGCTCATGCGGCGGGCGTGGGAGCATGCGTTGATGTTCGGCGCGGTGGGCCGGATCGGCCGAACGGCGGATGGGCTCCGTCATCAGGCTGGCCACAACGTCGTGTCGCTCGACGACGGTTCCGAGGTGACCGCTGAGGTTGTCATGCTTGCCATCGGCGTGGACTACCGCCGGGTCGGTGTCGAGAGCGTCGATCGGCTGATCGGTCGCGGCGTCTTCTACGGGTTCAGCGATGCCGACGCTTTGGCGCTTGCCGGCCTCGACGTCGCGGTCGTCGGCGGGGCGAACTCGGCGGTGCAGGCCGCCATCTCCCTCGCTCGTGACGGCCGGGCCGTCCATCTCATTGTTCGTGGGGACGCGCCGAACGCCAGCGACTACCTGACCGAGCAGGTCGACGCGCTGCCCAACCTGACCGTCCACCTCGACACGGAGGTCGTACGGGCGCAGGACGCTCACCAACTCCGGTCACTGATCCTGCGGGATCGAACGACGGGACGGACGAGGGAGCTGGCGGTGTCTGGTCTGTTCATTATGATCGGCGCCGTCCCTCGAACCGAGTGGCTCCCGCCGGAGCTTGCGCGAGACGGCAAGGGCTACGTCCTCACCGGGGACGACGCTCCACACTCGCAGGGCGTTGATCAGGCCCCGCTCCCGTTCGAGACGACGATCCCCGGGGTCTTTGCGCTTGGGGATGTTCGCTCAGGCTCGGTCAAACGGGTAGCCGCGGCGGTCGGCGAAGGCTCGGCGGCTGTGCAACAGGTCATGCGCTACCGCGTGCGCAACGCCCAGGCCGACAGCGAACCTGCCACCGAGGTAGCCACTCCGGCGTGACCCGTGTCGACATTCGCCATGACCGAGCGGCGTCCGGCGCCAGCGCGAGCCGCCGGTCTGTGGGACGGTTGTTTGTGCAACCGAAGCGCGCTGGTGAGCCCGAGGATCTCCGATGACCGACTACGCCGACTGGACGAAGAACATGATCGCCGACATCCGCGCCAACGGCCGGCCCACGAGTGGCTACTTCCGGGGGCGCCCCGTGATGGTCCTCACGACGACCGGGGCGAAGAGCGGCGAACCGAGGACGGTCGTCGTGAGCTACTCGCGCGATGGGGACGACTACGTCGTCGTCGGGTCGAAGAGCGGCGAACCCGAGGACCCAGCGTGGTTCACGAACCTCGTCGCGAACCCGGTCGTGACGGTCGAAGCCGACGGCCTGACCGTCCAGGCGAGGGCGACGGTCGCCGAAGGGGCCGACCGCGACACGCTCTGGGACCGGCACGTGGCGGAACACCCACAGTTCGCCGAATACCCTTCGAAGACCGACCGGATCATCCCGATCGCCCGGCTCAAGCCGCTCGGCTGACGGCGTTCTCGGCCGGACCTCGGCCAGCGATCGATCTAGGATCTCGGACATCGGGAAGGATCATCGGTCTGCCCCTTCCTTCGTCCGTCACCGCCTACTCCCCGGCGTTGCCGAAGGTCGCCCGTCCGGTCGGTCGGAACGTCTGGATCGTGACGCCGGACTTCGTGACCTTGGAGTCGAGCAGCGTCAGGGTGTGCGTCTGCCCCTGCTCCGGGAACAGCCGCAGGCCGTCGCCGAGCAGAACCGGATAGATCCGCAGGTTGAGCTCGTCGACAAGGTCGCGCTCGAGCAGCCAGCGGAGGAGCTCGCCGCTGCCATGGACCTGGAGCTCGCGACCGGGCTTCGCCTTGAGCTCGCGCACCGCCGCCTCGACATCCCTCTCGATGACGTGGGTGCTCTGCCACGTCGGGTCCTTGAGCGTGGTCGACGGCACGTACTTGGGCAGGACGTTGATGCCGTGGGAGACCGGGTCGCCGCCGTCGTGGAGCGGCCAGTACGGCTCCCAGATCTCCCAGGTCTTGCGCCCGAGCAGGAACGCGTCGGCGCGTTCGAACCAGGAGGTGAGGAAGGTCCAACCTTCTTCGTCGCCGAACGGCGCCGTCCAACCGCCGCGGTCGAACCCGCGACGTCGGTCCTCGTCGGGGCCTCCGGGGCCCTGGTACACGCCGTCCAGGGTCACCATCATCGAGGCGGTCAGCTTCATGGTCATCGCTCCTTGGCATCGGGTCGCGCCGGCGCCGATCGCGGCGATCGCAGAGATCGAACAGCCTATCGTTTCTCATTGACATCAACGGGCCTGATGGTGAGTCGGGATCCAGCCACACCGCGGAACTGAACCCGACCGCCGACCGTCGTGTCGGTGACCGTTCGTCTCGATTGAGGGCCGTCATGCGCCGCAACCTGATCGTCCTCACCGCGGTGATCGCCGTTGCGGCCTGCAACAGCACGCCGATCCCGACCTCCAGTCCCATCCCGTCCCCGTCGGGCATTGCGGCGCCGATTACGTCGCCGATTCCGTCGCCGACACCGAGCGCATCGCCAATGGCCTCTCCGTCGCAGTCCCCGACCGCGTCGGTGATCACCGAACAGGTCGGTCTCCTGACCGTGACCCACCCGGTCGCCTGGCGGTTGGTCGCAGGCCCCAAAGACATCCTCGGTCGGCCCGTTCCGCTGTTCTACCTGAGCGATGCGCCGCTCACCGTCGGCCCGTGCCCGACGCCGGATCCGAAGAGCGGGGAGCTCCGGGGCTGCCCGGAGGCACTGGCCGCGCTTCCGTCCGGCGGGGTGCTCGTCACCGTCTATCCGAACCTCGGCCTCCCCGCGATGAACCCGCCGCAGGTTACGGTCGAGACCGCGACCAAGCCGTGCCACGCCATCGGTGGCGAAGCCGAGATGTGGTCAGTCGTGGGCGGCACGGTCCTCACTGCCTGCCTACGAGGCCCAGATCTTGCGGCCCACGAAGCCGAGGTCCGCGCTGTCATCGCCTCGCTGAAGCCAACCGCCTGACCGGTCGAGTCAGCGCGCCGGTGCGCGAAGCGACGATGTGCGGCGTGCGTCGGCGATCATCCCCTGACTCGAGTCCGGTCGTCGGCCGCGTGCCGTCAGCCAGTCTCGGATCTTCGTCGCACGGGCGACATTCCGGCCGATGTCGAGCCGACGTGCGGTCGATGCCCACGCCGACCGGATCGGCGTCGGCGGGTCGGTCGGATTCGGCGCGGTCCGAGCCCACGATGGCGGCCAGGTGATCGCCACCCGGCGATCGACAGGGGGGATCAAGACATGACCGCAGCCCAGGGCACCCTGACGCTCCGCGCACCGAACCGGTGGGCCACCTATGCCGCGGCCGTCGCCGCAGGCCTGCTGGTCGCCGTCATCGGCATCGCCATCAGCGCCCGCCCTATCGCCGAGCCGCAGTCGCTCGCCTACCCGAACCACCCGGTCGTCATCGTCCCGACCACGTCCGTGTCGAACGCGCCGTTCGATGCCTACATGGCCAAGCTCAACGCGAAGGCGGCCTCGGCGAAGGCGACGAACGAGCCGTTCGATGCCTACATGGCCAAGCTGAACGCGAAGGCGGCCGCGGTGAAGTCGGCGGCGAAGGCCGTCACGCCGACCATCGCCCCGTCGTTCTCACCGAGCGCAGACCCCAACGCCTACATCCAGTTCGAGCTCCAGCGACACGCCGACGCCTTCGGGCCTGGCCACTGACACAGCTCCGGCTCACGAAACGACCCCCGATTCGTCGGGGGTCGTTCGCTGTCCGGGGCAAAATCAGTCAGGCCCCCAGGACCTCAGGCGGGCTCAGCCTCTCGCGGGCGCCACGTTGGGGTTCACGTGGAACACGTTGTCCGCGTCCCACGTGCGCTTGAGAGCGGCGAGCCGGGCGACCTTGGCGTCGCCGTAGATCCGGCGCGTCGCCTCCGGGCCGAAGTCGCTGTTGCCGTTGGCGTAGGCGCCGAGTGTCCGGTCGGGCTCGACGATCTGGATCGCCCGCCGGCACCACTCGAGGTTGGCATCGTCGAGGGTCGCGTCGGTCCACGACGAGTCGGCGCTCAGGTCGAACGCCGCCGAGCGGCCGGCATAGGCGGTCGCATCCTCGGGGACCCGGCCGATGGCGCCGCCGAGCGCCGTGATCGAGAAGGTCGCGTTCCCGGGCCGGTCGGCGACGTGCTCGACGAGCTCGTCGAGCGCTTCCGGACGGACGCCGTTTCCGTTGTGGCTCGTGATGAATGAGCGGCCGCCCCAGGCGAAGGCCAGGTCGTGGGCGACCTGCACCTCGAGGTACGGTGTGCTGCCGATCGTCGTGGTGAGCGGCTCGGGCCCGACGCGCAGGCCGGCCGTGTCCCGTTCCACGTCGCCCGCGGAGCCGCTGTGGTTCCAGGCGAAGAAGACGATCGGCTTGCCGACGATCTCGTCCGCGTAGCCGGCGTCCGGTCCGGCCTGGTCGAGGCCGAAGATGCACGACACGGCGTCGGGCGCATCGAGGGCGTACTCGCGGAACTGGCCCCAGCGCTCCTGGACCTGGCTCGCCGGGAAGGTCAGGACGCCGCGGTGGAGATCCGGGCCGAACGGGTGGAGCCGGAACTCGAACGCGGTGGCGATCCCGAAGTTCCAGCCGGCCCCGCGGAGGCCCCAGAAGAGCTCTGGCTCCGCGGTCTCGGTCGCGCGGACGAGCCGGCCGTCGGCCGTGACGAGCTCGACCGCGGTCAGGTTGTCGATCGTGAGCCCGAAGTGGCGCTGGAGGCGGCCCACTCCTCCGCCGAGCGTCAGCCCGGCCACGCCGGTGTGGCCGACGACACCGATCGGGCAAACGAGACCGTGCGCCTGCGCGGCGACATCGAGCTCACCGAGCAGCGCGCCACCATTCGCGCGGGCGTTCCGGGTCCGCGGATCAACCTCGACCCCGCGCAGCCCGGACATGTCGACGAGGAGCCCACCGTTGGCGCCGCCGAGCCCGGCCGCGCTGTGGCCGCCGGATCGGACCGTGATCTCGAGGTCGTGCTCGCGTGCGAAGCTGACCACCGTGGCGACCTCCGCGGGGGTCGACGGGCGAGCGATCGCCGCCGGCCGTCGATCGTGGATCGCGTTCCAGAGACGGCGCGCGTCGTCGTAGCCCGCGTCCTCGGGCGCGATCACCTCGGCGCACGAACGGCGCAGCTGATCGACATGGTGTGGCGCGATCCGCGCGGTTGCCTCGACCATCCGTCTCCCTCCTTGACTTCTCCGTTCGGTCGACCTGGAAGATGGTCGCACGGACCGTCGGCCCCGGCTGTACGGTGGATCGGATGAAAGCCGTCGTCCAGCATCGCTACGGATCCCCGGAGGTCCTCCGAATCGAAGAGGTCCAGCGACCGCTGCCGAAGGACGACGAGCTCCTCATCCGGGTCCACGCCGCCACCGTCTCGCAGTCCGATGTCCACGCTCGCGCGGCCAATCCGTTCTTCTGGCGGCTGTTCGCGGGGTTCCGCCGGCCGCGCTGGCAGACGCTCGGCGTCGACCTGGCCGGAGAGGTCGAAGCTGTCGGTGCCGCGGTCAGCGAGTTCAAGGTCGGGGACGCGGTGTTCGGCTGTCCGGCGAGGTACTTCGGCACGCACGCCGAGTACGTCTGCGTGCCGGAAGGTGCCGCGCTGGCCCTGAAGCCGGCCGGTCTGAGCTTCGAGGAGGCCGCCGCAGTCACCGACGGCGCGATGCAGGCGCTGTCGACCCTTCGCCTGGCGGACGCCGGGCCGGGTCGCCGGATCGTGATCTACGGCGCATCCGGCTCGCTGGGCACCGCCGCGGTGCAACTGGGCAAGCACTTCGGCGCCCACGTGACGGCCGTCTGCAGCACCCGAAATGTCGAGCTCGTGCGATCGCTCGGGGCGGACGAGGTCGTCGACTACCTGAAGGATGACTTCACGAAGCGCGGCGAGTCGTACGACGCGATCATCGACGCGGTCGGCAAGTACTCCTTTCGACGCGGCCGTCGGGCGCTCAGGCCGGGCGGGACCTACGTCGCCACGGACGCCGGCCGGTTCCTGCTCGAGACGGTTGCCCTGCTCGTCGTGACACGATGGGCCGGCTCGAAGCGGGTCCACGGGGCCATCGGGCGTCGGAGCAAGGAGGACGTCCGGCTGATGAAGGAGCTCATCGAGGCGGGCGAGTTCCGGCCGGTCGTCGATCGGACCTACCCGCTGGACCAGGCCGCCGAGGCCCACCGCTACGTCGAGACGTGGCGCAAGCGCGGCAACGTCGTCCTGACGATCGCCACCGATGGCGACTGAGCTCAGGCGCGGCCGGCGTCGCGCTTGAGCTTGCGCCAGCCCCCGGCCCGGTTGTCGGCGATGATCGCCCGGAAGATGTCCGTCAGGGCGCGCGCGTTGATCGTCTCGCCGCGCCGGATCGCGATCATCCGACCGGTCTCGTTGCCGTGGCCACCGGTGATGATCCCCTCGGGGTCGGGCGCGAGCCCGCCGTCGTACAGGAAGACCGTGACGTGGTCCTTGGCCGACAACAGGGCCGCGACGTTGCCATCGCGCACGAAGTACGGCTGGACGGTCCGCTTGATCGTCTCCTCGACGTCCGCGTCGGCCGCGTGGACGAGGTCTCGCACCTCCTGGCAGATCGCCTGCTGCCAGTCCGGGAGCGCGTCGATGTAGGCGTCGACGCGCGGGTCCCTCGTGGAGGTGCCGTCCGTCATGTCGCTCCTTCCGCGTGCCGTCTACCCGCCTCGCCCGGCCCACCCCAGCACGCGCAGCGCGCGGAGCGTGTTCCAGCGGCTCGGCGTCCCCTCCTCCCCATCTCGAAATACGCCTCGCCCGCGTGGACGTTCTGGAGCGGCCAGCGGCCATCGGGAGCCCGGTTGCCCTCGACCACCTCGACCGCCTCGGCGACGCGTCCGTCCGGCCCCACGTCGGCCTCGCGCAGGTAGTCGAGCCCGCGCAGGACGTCGTAGTGCCACCAGGTCGGGAACGAGAACCTGAGCCAGCTCGGGTCGATCACCTCCCCGGTCGACTTCCGCCGGAACAGCCGGCGCTCCAACAGGTACGCCTCGCCCCGCCGGCGCGCCGTCCGGAGCGTGGTCGAGCCGCCGGTCGCCCGCTCGAAGCCGAGCAGGCCCTCGAGGACGTTGATCGTCGTCCCGAACGAGGACACCGTCGCGCCGTTCTCGACCTCGCAATTCCAGCCGCCGTCGGAGAGCTGCTCGCCGAGGAGCCGGTCCACGAGCGGCGCCATGTCCACGCCGAAGTACGCGCCGGTCGCGACGACGTTGCCGTTGATGCACGGCTCGACCTCGCCCTGGAAGAACCGGTGGTCTGCCCACGGGGTCTCGAAGTCAGGATCCCGCCACGTGACGTGCTCGACGACGAGGCCGATCGCTCGTCGCGCAGCCTGACTGGCGGGATCGAGCCCGAACCGGCGAAGCAGCTCGAGGACGTGGAACGTGTCCGTGTAGTCGAGCGACCACGGTCGTCCGCCCCATCGGCCGTCCGGCGCCTGGAGCGCGAGCAGCCGGGCGCCCCAGCCCTCGCTCGTGACCCGGGCCCGCTCGGCCGCGACGACGGCCTCCGGCTCATGGGTCAGGTCACGCAGCACCTGCCAGCGGATCGCGGGATCGGCGTCGAGCAGCCAATCGACGACGGTCATCCGCGGCCTTCTGCTTGCACGCCGGCGTGCTCGAACGCCAGCGCGAAGTCCTCGGACGGTCCCGAGTGACCCGCCGACTCCTCGGCGCTGTGCGTCCGGGCGAAGGCGAGATGGGCCGCCTCGTGGCGGACCGTGTCCCGGAGCTCGTCCAGGGCGGTCCAGTTCGCGAAGATCCAGATGATCGTCGGATAGTCGGTCGTGTAGGAGCCCTTGAAGCCGTAGCGCAGCCCGACGGCCGGCGGCGGCACGACCGTGTCGACGAAGATGATCGACGCCTCGGGGATGTCGAGCTGCCCGCAGGCCTCGGACAGGGCGCTCAGGGCAGCCTCGATGTATTCCGGCGCCGGATGGGCCACGCGGACCCGATCGGACTGGATGTGGACGCCCAGGCGCGCCAAGGCGGCGAAATCGGGAAAGGCCTCCCGGCCGATCGTGAAGGTCCCGTCCGCCGACTGGAGCGGCATCTGGGCGACGGCAACGCGGGGTGGCACCCGCGTAGTGTCTCAGGCTCCACAATGGCGCTCTGTCACAGGAGTCAGCCTTGAGCGCCTCACACGACCACGACCACGGCCAGGACCACGAGCACCACCATCACGAGCACGTCGACTACGGGGACGCGGTGCGCGCCTTTCGTGCCGAGAAGGACGCGTTCTTCCGGTCGAACCCACGGAGCCCGCTCCCGGAAGGGGATCGCAGCGGCTTCGCGGGCCTCCCGTACTTCCCGGTCGACGAGGCGCTGGTCTTCGACGAGCTGACGCTCGAGCCGTACGGCGGCAGTGAGCCCACGAGCTTCTCGATCCCGACGTCCGACGGCAAGCTCCGGCCGGCCGAGCGCGCGGGAACGTTCCAGTTCGCGGTCGGCTCGGTCCCCTGCTCGCTGACGGCCTACACGTTCGAGAACGATCGGTCCGGATCCGTGTTCGTGCCGTTCCTCGACGCGACGTCCGGCACCGAGTCGTACGGTGCGGGGCGCTATCTCGACATCGACCCCGACGAGGACGGGACGTACACGATCGACTTCAACCTGGCGTACCACCCGTCGTGCGTCTATGACGTGCGCTTCTCCTGCCCGCTGACACCGGCCGAGAACCGCCTGCCGGTGCGGATCGAGGCTGGGGAGCGCCTCGCGCCGGAGGCCTGACCCCGCTCGGACCGGCCGCCGGCCCCTCCCCCGCGGGGCCGGCGGACCCGGTCAGGGCAGTCGGTCGCCGAGCAGCTGGGCGGCGGTGATCGAGGCCTTCACCGAGCACGCCGGGAAGCCGCAGTACAGGTCGAAGAACTGGGTTCCCTTGATGGCGAACAAGGCGCTGATCGAGAGGCCGGCGTTCGAGCCCGTCCCGTAGGCCGATCGATCGAACAGGTTCAGGTCTGCAACCTTGACGCCGGCCGGGAGCTCGCCCCGCGAGGCGTCCCAGTAGCCGGTGGCCGTCGCGGTGTCCGGCGCCGGCGGGGCGAGGAACAGCTTCACCTCGGTCAGGCCGCTCTTCCACGTGCACACGCGGGTCTGGTCGACGAGCGTGCTCACCCCGGCGCCGAGCGTTTTGCCCATGAGCGTCGATGCCTCGTCCTTGGTCAGGAGGTCGCACGGATCGATGGCAGTCGGCGTCCCCGGCGTACCGCCGAGGCCTGAGTCGCTGGAGGTCGGGCTGGGGCTCGTCTCGGCGCTCGGGCTCGCCTCCGGGATGTTCGACGCGATCAGCGATTGGACGGCGACCGGCGAAGGCGCCACCGCGGCGTTGGATGGCGGAGCCGTCGTCGTGTCGGCGGCAGGTGTCTGGCATGCTCCGACGGTGAGCGCGACCATGGCGAGGGCAACGGCGGCGGCGGCCGGCTTCGAACGACCGGTCAGGTTCGGGTGCATGGCTCTCCCTTCGTGAGACGAATTGCGAGCGCGATGCGGTCCAGTGGCGCATCGGCCCGCTCGTTGAGCTGCCGGGCGCCGCTCTCGTCGGCGGCCCGGATGAGCGAGAAGACGACCTGGTCGGCGGGCATGAGGATCGAGCCGAGGTGCTCCACCGACGTGCCCTCGGCCATCAGCGCCCGCGCCGCTCCGTCGAGGCTCGCCGCCACGCGGCGGGCACCGGCCTCGTCGATGCCCGGCCAGTAGCGCTCCACGAGGAACGTCCTCGTCTCACGGTCGGCGTCGGCGGCAGTCGGGTCCATCGCCGTGCAGCGTCCGACCGCAGGGCTGGTCGACGAAAGGGGCGATTACCCCGATCTGTCCGGCGTCCCATCCCCGGCTGCGCCACCGGCCTCGGCTGCGCCACCCGTCTCGAGACCCCGGCCGAGCCTCGCTCCGAGCTCCGCCCGCGAGTGGATCCCCAGCTTGGTGTAGACGCGCCCGAGGACGTTGCCCACGGTCTTCGGTGCGAGGAATGCCCGGTCCGCGATCTGGCGGCTCGACAGGCCGGAAGCCGCCAGCTCGGCGACGCGCCGCTCGGTCTCGGTCAGGTCGTCGGGGGCGCGCGGCCGGAGGCCGATGCGACCGAGCTCGCCACGGGCTCGCGCCGCCCACAACGGTGAGCCGAGCGCGTCGAGGACCCGGACGGCCTCCCGGAGCCGGTCGTCGGCCAGGCGCTTCTCCTTGCGCCGCCGGTGGGCGACGCCGAGGAGCAGGAGAGTCCGGGCTCGCTCGAACGGCATCGGCAGCCGTTCATGCGCGCCGAGCGCCCGCTCGTAGCTGGCCACCGCCGCGTCGAGGTCGCCCCGGGCCGCCTGGAGGAGCCCGCGTCCGCGCGCGGCCATCACCAGGGTCCACGGCGTCGGGGCGACCCGGGCGGCCTGCTCGAGCGCCTCGACGATCCCGGCCGCCCGCTCGAGGTCCCCGATCCCGACCACGGCTTCCACGCGGTCGCCGTCGATCTTGAAGCGGCCGGGGTGACGCGTGCCGCTGGCGTCGGCTGCACGGGCCGCTTCGGCCAGCTGGCGATCGGCCTCGCCGGCCTCGCCGACCGACAATGCCACGAAGCCGAGGATCTGGCGGTGGTAGACCTCGAGGGCCAGGTCGCCGCTCGCGAGCGCCAGGTCGAGGCCTTCGCTGGACAGCCGGCGGGCCTCGTCGGTTCGGCCGAGATGCGCTGCGACGAGCGCCACGCCGCGCAACCGCCACGACGGGAAGACATCGGCCCCCTCGCGTCCGTAACCCTCGACGGCCGCCAGCGCGCTCGCCTCGGCGGCGGCCAACTCGCCGCGGAGGACCTGCAGGCCGGAGAGCGACACGAAGTTGAACGGGTCGCTCCCACCAGGACCGGACTTCTCGCGGATGAGCCGCTGGGTCATGTCGATCGCCCGATCCACGTCGTCCAGCTGGCGCGCCAGGCCGTAGGCGATGCCGTCCGCGCCGTCGTGCTCCCACGACCGGCCGTGCTCGCTGATCAGCGCCGTGCCCCGCTCGATCTCGTCGGTGCGGAGCCCGCGGACCAGGCCCAGATCGGAGCTGGCGTGGAGGAGCAGCAGGTTCGCCAGCAGGTCCGGTTCGGGCCGCGCGTCAGGGTCACGCGACCGGCCGGCAGGCTCGAGCAACGCGAGCCCTTCGGCCGCGATGGCGTTGCCCCGCTCGAGGTCGACCTGCATGACCAGGAACGCGGCACGACCGAGGACCGCCGCCCGGAGGATCGGGTCGTCGCCGACCTCGGCCATCGCCTGCTCGCCGAGGCGAACCGCGTCGGGCGTCTGGCCGTGGTAGTAGCGGATGAGGCCGCGCAGGCTGAGCGCCTCGGCCCGCGGCGGCCCGGGCGGCGCGGCGGCGATCACGCGCTCGAGGATCGCGTCCGCCTGGACGATCTCGGAGATGTCGATGAACAGGGTCTCGGCGGCGAGCGTGGCGCGGCGCGTCATCCGGTCGGGGTCGTCGGTCGGGGTGAGCGCGGCGGCACGCTCGTAGAGGGACGACGCGTCGAGCGTCGCGCCCCGGTCACGGGCCGCCACCGCGGCCCGCTCCAGCGCCGCGGCGACCGACTCGTGCCGGCCCTCCGACGCGCCGGCCAGGTGGCGCGCCCTGGCCTCGTCGGACGTTGCGGTCCGGGCGAGGGTCGCGTGCGCGCGTCGCCGTTCGCCTGGACTCGCGGACTCGACGACCGCCTGGGCGAGCAGCGGATGGGAGAACCGGACGGTGCCCCGATCGACGGCGGCCACACCCGCCTGGATCGCGGCATCCAGCGCGGCGACGATCCCGGGATCCGCGCGCCGGAGGGTCTCGAGCGAGGGATCGGCCGCCACCGCGGCGAGCAGGAGCGCGGCCCGGGTGGCCGGTGGCAGCGCCGCGATCCGCGTCTCGACCAGGGCACCGAGCGTCTCCGGGATCGGCAGGCGCTCCCCGGGCGTGAGCTTCGGGTCGGCCACGACAAGCGCCCGGGCGATCTCGAGGGCGTAGAACGGGTTGCCGCCCGACGCCTCCTCGATCCGGACCAGGACGAGGCGCGGGAACGACCGGCCCAGCCGGGCCAGGAACAGCTGGTGGAGCGCTGCGAGTGGCAGCGGCCCGACATGCAGCCGTCCCTGGCGCTGGTCCGTCACGCCGGCCACGAGCTCGTGGATGCCGGCCTCGGGCGTGCCTCGCACCGCGAGCAGCAGTCCCGACGGCCGGTCGCCCAGGCGGCGGGCCGCGTAGCCGAGGATCGAGGCGCTCGCCGCGTCCAGCCACTGGGCGTCGTCGATCGCCACGAGCAGCGGTCGCTCCGCGGCGAGCACGCGCAGGAGTGTCGTCGTGGCGACCGACAGCACGCGCTGGTCCGGCAGCTGCCCGGACGGCTCGGCCCGCAGGACGGCGATCGCGATCGCATGCCGCTGGACGGCGGGCAGCGCCGCGAGATCCGCGTCCGCGACCTCGGCGAACAGGTCTGTCAGGCCGCCGAGCGCGAGCCCGCGCTCCGACTCGGCGGGAGCGGAGTGCAGGACCCGGACTCCGTCAGCCCGTGCACGTTCGACGGCGGCGCGCCAGATCGAGGTCTTCCCGATCCCGGCCTCGCCGTCGACGATGAGGCTCGCCAGGCCGGAGCGCCCGTCCTCGAGGAACCGCTCGACGGCTTCCAGCTCGGCGGCTCGGCCGATCACATCGGGCGTGATTGGGCTCGGTCCGCTGAGTGGCCCCGAGACCCCGACCTCGCCCACCCGTCTAGTCTATGGGCGCCCCGAGGAAACGCCGTCGTGTGCCGGCTTGACACGCCAGTCATACAACCGTATGGTTGTATCAATGACGAACGCCTTCGATGCCGATCACGTCTTTGCCGCCCTGGCGGATGCCACCCGGCGCGACATCGTCCTCCGCGCGCTCGATGGCAACGAAGGCGTCGCCGAGCTGGCCGGGCACTACCCCATGAGCTTCGCGGCCGTGCAGAAGCACGTCGCCGTGCTCGAGCGGGCCGGCCTGGTCACCAAGGAGCGCACCGGCCGTCGCAAGGTCGTGCGCACGAACATCGAGGGGCTCCGCCTGGCGCGGGGCCTGCTCGACGAGTACGAGGCGCTGTGGCGGGGCCGGATCGATCGGATGACCGACCTCATCTCGCGCAGAAGGGAGACCGACGCATGACTGTCACCGCCGTCCACAAGGATCCCGAGGCCCTGACCATGACCCTGACCGCCGAGTTCGATGCCTCGCCGGAGCGGGTCTGGGAGCTGTGGGCCGATCCGCGCCAGCTCGAGCGCTGGTGGGGTCCGCCCACGTATCCCGCTACCTTCACCGCTCACGACCTTGCGCCCGGCAGCCGCGTCGAGTACTACATGACCGGGCCGAGCGGCGACCGGCCGCACGGCTTCTGGGACGTCGTCGAGGCCGAGCCCCCGCGCCGGCTCGTGTTCATCGACGGGTTCGCGAACGAGGACGGGACGCCGAACGAGGCCTTCCCGCGCAACGAGGGCCGGGTGACGATCGAGCCGATTGCCGCCGGCCGCACCCGGATGTCCATCGAGAGCCGGTTCCCGAGCACGGAGGCGATGCAGCAGGTCCTGGCCATGGGCATGGAAGAGGGCCTGACGCAGGCGGTCGGCCAGATCGACGCCATCCTCGCCGAGGGTGCCGGGATTGCAGGAGGTGCACGATGACCACGCTGACCGAGCCGACCACCCGCACGCTGGACGTCCCGGGTGCCACCCTGACCTATGACATCCGGCGCGTCGAGACGTCCGAGCCGGTCCTGTTCCTGATCGGTTCGCCGATGGGCGCCGGCGGCTTCGCGACGCTGGCCGGCCACTTCCCCGATCGCACCGTGGTCACCTACGACCCCCGCGGCGTCGAGCGGAGCGTGAAGGCCGATCCGGCGAGCCCATCCACCCCCGAGCAGCACGCCGACGACCTGCACCGGATCATCACGGAGCTCGGCGCCGGTCCGATCGATCTCTTCGCCAGCAGCGGCGGCGCGGTGAACGCGCTCGCCCTCGTGGCAGCGCACCCCGAGCAGGTCCGGACGCTCGTCGCGCACGAGCCGCCGCTCGCGTCGATCCTGCCCGATCGCGACGGCGCGCTGGCGGTCACGGAGGCCGTCCACGACACCTACGAGCGCAGCGGCTTCGGCGCCGGCATGGCGCACTTCATCGTGGCCGTCGGCCACCGCGGGCCGATGACCCTGGAGTTCGCGGCCCAGCCCGCGCCGGATCCGGCGATGTTCGGGATGCCGGCCGGGGACGACGGTGTTCGGACCGACCCGCTGCTCGGCCAGAACATCATCTCGGGCACGCATTACGAGCCCGACTTCGACGCGTTGCGTGCGGCCACGACCCGGATCGTCCTGGGCGCCGGGGCCGAATTGGAAGGTCAGATGGCTCACCGCGGGGCGATCGAGGTTGCCGCGCGGCTCGGCATCGCGCCCGTGACGTTCCCGAGCGACCACGGCGGCTTCCTCGGCGGCGAGTACGGCCAGCGTGGCGATCCGGACGGCTTCGCGGCCAAGCTCCGGGAGGTCCTCGCGGAGGGCTAGCCACGGAGCCCGCGACCGCTCGCGGGCTGCGCTCAACACCCGGCCGGGGCGCGACGTAGGCTGGTCGACATGATCGACACCCTGCGCGTGATCCTCGAGATCGGCAAGAAGCGGAAGATCGTGGCCGGCGCCATGGACTGGCCCGGCCTCGATCGTTGGGGGGCCTCGGAGGACGAGGCCCTCGACCGGCTCTCGACCTACCTCCCACGCTATGCCGGCGTCGCCGAACGGGCCGGCCTGGCCAGCGCGTTCGCCCGGGCCCGTACGATCGAGGTGGTCGAGCGGGTCCCGGGATCGAGCTCGACCGACTTCTGGGGCATCGCCCACGTGCCAGCGCAGATCGAGCACGAGGTGCTGTCGGAGACAGACCTCGACCGGCGGCTCGATCTCCTGCGGGCCGCCTGGGCGACCTTCGACGACACCGCGGCGCGTGTCTCCCACGAGCTCCGACCCGGCCCGCGCAGCGCCGGGCGCAGCCGCGACCAGATCATCCGCCACGTCTACGGCAGTGAGCCCGAGCAGTTCTCGCGCAAGGTCGAGGTGCGAACGCCGCGCGACGTCGTGCTCACGCCGGACGGTCTCGTGGCGCATCGCCGGGCGTATCTCGACGCCATCCGGGCCTACAACGCCGACGGCAAGGCGGCGCGAAGCTGGCCGATCCAGTTCCTCGTCCGGCGGACCGCTCACCACGTGATGGATCACGCCTGGGAGATGGAGGATCGCGACCGCACCGGCGAGACCCCTGCCTAGCGCGCCCGGTCCCGCTCGTACAGCCGCCGCGCCCAGAAGTAGCCGACGATCGAGATCGCAACGCACCAGGCGACGGCGAGCAGGCCGCTGTTGCCGATCGGCGTCCCGAGCAGCAGCCCGCGGACGGTCTCGATGATCGGCGTGAACGGCTGGTTCTCGGCGAACCAGCTCAGTCCGTCCGGCATCGAGTCCGTCGGGACGAAGCCGCTGCTCAGGAGGGGCAGCAGGATCAGGAACATCGGCAGGTTGCTCGCGGTCTCGACGCTGTTCGAGACCATGCCGAGCGCCACCGAAAGCCAGGTGATGGCCAGCGCGGCAAGCGTGAGGACGCCGGTTGCCGCGACCCATTCGAGCGGACCGGTCGTCGGGCGGAACCCGATCAGCACGGCCACGATCGTGACGATGGCCAGGGCCAGCAGCGTCTGGATGATGCTGCCGATGACGTGGCCGGTCAGGACCGACACGCGGGCGACGGCCATGGTCCGGAAGCGGTCGATGATGCCCTCGGACATGTCCATCGCCACCGAGATCGCGGTCCCCTGCGCCGCGCCGGCCACGGTGATCACGAGGATCCCGGGCAGGACGTACGCGATGTACTCGGCGCGACCGCCGGCCACGCCGCCCAGGCCCGCCCCGAGGGTGCCCCCGAAGACGTACACGAAGAGCAGCAGGAACACGACCGGCATCCCGGCGATGAAGAACGTCAGCGAGGGATAGCGGCGCATCCGGCGGAGGTTCCGCCGAAGCATCGTGGCCGAGTCGGTCACGACCAGTGGATAGGCAATCATCGGACCGTCACCTGCTCCTTCTCGCTGCCGCCCGTGAGCGACAGGAAGACGTCATCGAGATCGGGGGTCTGCACCGCCAGCTCGCCCACGTCGATCGACGCGGCGTCGAGCCGGTCCAGGAGGGTCCGCAGCGCGTGCGTCCCGCCGTCGCCCGGGACCTGCAGGGTCAGGGCCTCCTCGTCGGAGGCGCCGTCGCCCAGGACGTGCGCCGCCCGGGCGAGCTCGGCCGCGTCGCCGAACGTCAGCCGGATGTGCCCACCGGGCACCAGGCGCTTGAGCTCGTTCGGGGTTCCCTCGGCGACGAGCCGCCCCTTGTCGAGGACGCCGATCCGATGGGCGAGGCGGTCGGCCTCGTCGAGATCCTGCGTCGTCAGGAAGATCGTGACCCCATCGGCGACGAGCTCGCGGATGATCTCCCACATGACCCGGCGACTGCGGGGATCGAGACCGGAGGTCGGCTCGTCGAGGAAGATGATCCGCGGGTCACCGACGAGGGTCATCGCCAGGTCGAGCCGGCGGCGCATGCCGCCCGAGAAGGTGGCGACGGGCTTCTTCGCCGCGTCGACGAGGTCGAACCGCTCGAGCAGCCCGGCGACGCGCCGGCGACCGTCGGCCTTGCCCAGGTGGCGCAGGTCGGCCATCAGCTGGAGGTTCTCCTCGCCCGTGAACAGCCCGTCGACGGCCGAGAACTGGCCGGTCAGGCCGATCACGGCGCGCACGGCATCCGGCTCGTGGGCGACGTCGTGACCGGCGACCTGCGCTTCCCCGCCATCGGCGGCAATCAGGGTCGACAGGATGTGGACCGTGGTCGTCTTCCCGGCGCCGTTCGGCCCGAGCAGCGCGAACACCGTCCCCTCGCCGATCTCGAGGTCCAGGCCCTCGAGGACGACCTGCGGTCCGTACGACTTGCGCAACCCGATCGCGCGGATGGCGGGTCGGGCGTCCTGGGTGGTCATCGCTCCCCTCCCCGGGCGATGGCCGCCCGTCGGTCAGATGTCGAGGTCCTCGACCAGCGGCTCCTGGGGCGCGCCGGCGACCATGTCGTAGAGCTGCGCTGGTATGCGCTCCCGGAGCTCGTCGAGGGTCGCCACGACCTCGAGCGTGCGCTCCTCGGGCGCGGAGCCGTAGCTAACCGTTCCCAGGCCGAGATAGCCGCGCCAGCCGGCCGGTTTGCCCTCGGCGTCGACCATGGTGTAGTCCGGGCTCCGCTCGGTGTAGACGACGAACTTGCCCTTCCGCCCGCGATACACGCGGAACGTCTCGACGCGACTGTTCGACGAGGTGTACCACTCGCCGAGGAGGATGCCGACGAAGCGGACCTTGCGGCCCTTCCCCGTCCCCACCCGGACGATGATCTCGTCGTAGCCCTCACGCTTCGCCTCGGCGACGTCGACGTAGCGACGGAGCGCCGCGGAGATGGCGGCGGACAGGTTGTCTCCAGCGAGCTCCTGGGCTCGCTCGTACAGGGGGAGGTCTCCGTTGGAGACGTAGATCGTCTTGTTTGGCACGTGAGCATCGTATCTCCCGGCTGCTGCGCTGACCATAAGTAGGAGTATACGCATACTGGTAGGGAAGGCAAGCCCCTTCTTTGCCCAGGCTTCAAGGGGCAGCCGGAGCAGTGCCCGGCGGCGCCTGTCCCGTAGACTGGCCGCACGACCATGTCGATCCGTCGCTACTACGACCGCTGGCCGCAGTACAACCGGCGCCTCACCGAGGTCGTCGGAGCGCTGTCGGCCGAGGAGCTCGCGATCCGGCCGTCGCCGGAGCGCTGGCCGGTCTGGGCGACCGTCGGGCACACGGCCGCCGCCCGCGTGTACTGGCTGTGCGCCGTGCTGGGTGAGCCCGGGGCAGAGAGGACGCCGTTCGATCCGCGAAGCGATGAGGGCTGGGAGGACGACCTCGACCACCCGCGGAGCGCCGACGAGCTCGTCACGGCCCTCGACACCACCTGGCAGATCGTCGATCGCTGCCTCGATCGCTGGACGCCGGCGATGCTCGACGAGACCGTCGAGCGGACGTACGGCGACGAGCGCCAGCTGCACACCCGCGCGTCGATCGTCCTGCGCCTCCTGACCCACGAGGCGTACCACTGCGGCGAGCTGTCCCAGACGCTCGGGATCCACGGCCTGCCGCAGATCGATCTCTGGCGCCCGGACTGAGGCTCCGCACCGCGAGGATCGTGGGAGACTTCGGCGCATGGCCCCCGGGGACACGGCTCGCCTCTACCACCGCCTGAGCTCGTTCGCGTACGAACCCGAGGACGATTGGCCGACGCCCATCCTCCCGACGCCCATCGACGACCCGCTCGTCCTCCAGGACTACGTCCCGTACGACATGGCCCGGCTCCCGCCCCACTGGAAGGAGTACCCGCCGGGCTTGCCGACCGTGGAGCTGCCACGGGAGTGGCCTGGCGTCGACGTTCCCGCGACGACAGTGCTCGCGGGCGGGCACGTGCCCGCGCCGGCGACACCGGACCTGCCCGGGCTGGCCCGGCTGCTCCACCTGTCCGCGGGAGTCGTGCGCACCCGGTTCGACGACTGGCGCAACCGGACGTGGCCGTTCCGGGCCGCCGGCTCGGCCGGCGGGCGCTTCCCGCTCGAGGTCTACGTCTCGAGCCGCGGGGTTGGCGGTCTCTCAGACGGGGTGCACTGGTACGACCCGGCAGGACACGTACTCGTCCAGGTCGGACCGCCGGCTGGTGGCGCGGCTACGACCCTGATCGTCACCGGCGTGCCGTGGCGTACGAGCTGGAGGTACGCCGAGCGCGGCTTTCGTCACGTCTACTGGGACGCCGGTTCGATGCTCGCCCAGACGCTCGTGCTGGCGGAGTCGGCGGGGTTCGGCCCGCGGCTGTGGACCCGCTTCGCGGACGCCGAGATCGCCCGCCTGGTCGGCGCCGACGGCGTCCAAGAGTTCCCGGTCGCGCTGGTCGGCCTCGGACCAGCTGAGCCGGCGATCGCGCCGTCCGGTGACGCCGCCCGCGGCTCGATCGGAGCGGCGCCGACCGAGTTCCCGCTGATCACGATGGCCCAGCGCGCGGGCGACGAGGACCGCCTGGGCGCTCCCTGGCCGGTCGCCGCTCCCCTGTTCGGCGCGGTCCCCGCGTCGCCCGATCTTGATGCGGTCATCCTCCAGCGTGGCTCGACGCGGTTGATGGACTCGACCGCGACCGTTGCCCGCGAGGTCCTCGTCTTCTCGCTGGCCGCCGCGCTCCGAGGCACGACGGTGCCGCATTTCGTGGCTGTCCACGGTGTCGACGGCGTCGACCCCGGGCTCTACCGCTGGCCGGACCTCGACCACCCGCTCCGGCGCGGGTCGCTGCGCGAGGAGATGCTCCTCGTCGGCTGGGACATGAACCTGTCTCGCGATGCGGCCTTCGTGGTGATGGCCGTGGTCGACCTCGCGACGCTCGACGACCGCGGCTATCGCGAGGCCCAGCTCGACGCGGGCATCGTGGAGGGTCGCCTGCACCTCGCTGCGTTCGCGCTCGGGGTCGGCGCGTCGGGATTGACGTTCCTCGACGCCGAGATCGAAGGGCTGCTCGGTGAGCCGCTCGCCGGCCTCCTGTTCACCTGCGTCGGGGTGCCCACCTATCGCAACAAGGCCGGCGGCCCGCCCGGCCGACCGGTGTCGATCAGCAGGATCGACGCGGGCGAGACGCCCCGGCGGACGCCATGACGATCGACCCGGCGGGGATCAGCTTCGGCGTGAAGACGAGCCAGCAGCACGTCACCTACGACGAGGTCCTCCGGATCTGGGAGGAGGCCGACGCGTCCCCGCTCTTCGAGCACGCCTGGCTGTGGGACCACTTTGTCCCGCTGCGGGGCGCGGTGACCGGCTCGACGCTCGAGGCCTGGACGCTCCTCGCCGCGCTCGCCGCCCGGACGAGCCGGCTGCGCCTCGGGGTCATTGTGACGAGCAACCGGATCCGCCCGCCCGCGGTCCTCGCCAAGATGGCCGCGACCGTGGACCAGGTCTCCGGCGGGCGCCTCATCTTCGGCATCGGCGCCGGTGGCAGCGCGGGGGCCGACCCGATCGGGCTGGCGCTCGTGCAGCGCGAGTTCGATGCCTACGGGATCGACATCGTGTCGACCGGGGAGGCCATCGGCGCCCTCGGCGAAGCGGTCACGATCATCCGCCGCCTGTGGACCGACAGCGAGCCGTTCGACTTCGACGGCCGATACTACCGGCTCCGCGGCGCGATCGGCGAGCCGAAGCCGGTCCAGCGGCCGGGGCCGCCGATCCTGATCGGGGCAGCCGGTCCGCGCGGACTCCGGATCGCGGCCGAGCACGCCGACCTGTGGGTCTGGCCGGGCGACGTGGCGGGGTTCCGGGCGACCTCGCAGCGGCTGGACGAGGCGTGCGCGGCGATTGGGCGCGACCCGGGCGAGATCGGTCGGGTCGTCCAGGTGATCGTGCGCGGGGCCGATGCGGCCGTCGTCACGGCCGCTCGCGAGCAGCTCCTTGCGTTCGTCGCGGCCGGCGCGACGCACCTCGTCCTGGCCCCGGCGCCGCCCTACCCCGGATCGGCGATCCAGTGGCTGACCGAGGCGATCGTCGAGCCGGTCCGGTCGGGGCTGGGAGCCTGAGCGCGGGCGGGAGCTCAGCCGGGGCCGACATACTCGAGGTCGAGGGTATCCGTCCGGTCGGCCCAGGTGAGCGTCAGCCGCCAACAGCCAGGATCAGGAAGGTCGACGATCGACGGACCTGGGCCGCCGTCGACCTGTCGTTCCACCGGCGCCCCGATGGCCGCGGGACCATTCATGCGCTGGGCGCTGATCATCAGCCTGGGTGCCGATGCGTACCCCTCGCGAGCGACCCACAGGATCTTGTTCGTGTGCTCCGTACTGGGTGGCGACGACAGCGGGTCGCCGAACAGGATCGCGGCGATCTCGCCGGATCTCCCCATTGCGTACGGCATGATCGGCTCCGGGTCGGTGAAGCCGGAGCGCGCCCACACCGGAAGGACCCCGCGATCCACCTGTGGGTCACAGGCGGACGCACTCAGCGATGCCGGGCCAGGCGGATGACTCGGGCTCGTCGAGCTGCAGGCGGTCACGGTGAGGATGAGAGCGAGGAACGCCAGGGTGCGCATGTCGCTTCTACACCGACGGCCGAACCTCGGTTCCCGCCGAGGCCAACAGCCGGCCCGTCCCAAGGGTCAGTGCGGCCGGGCTCGCACTGCCGAGAGCGCTACTTCGGGTTCCCGGTTCCCTTCGGCTTGATCTGCTTCGGCTTCTTCGGGGTCTTCGCCTTCTTGTCCATGAGCAGCACCTCCAAGACGCTGGCTGGTCGCGCCGATTCTCCCACCATTGGCGCCTCGCCATCGAGGTCACTGCGCCGGCCGTCTCCCAAGCGCCCCTCGATGAGCCCACTGGGCTCCCGCGGGGCGTCTGACCGGGTTCCGTGCGACGATCCGGCCATGCCGCTCAACGGAGACTACGCACCGAGCACGGCCGGCTGGGCGCGCCGGCAGGCCGAACGCTACGAGGCGACGAACGGTGCCGAGGCGAACGACCTGCGCGGCCGGCCGGTGATCGTCCTGACCTCGGTCGGGGCGAAGACGGGCAAGCTGCGCAAGACGGCGCTGATGCGCGTCGAGCACGACGGCCACTACGCCGTCGTGGCTTCGATGGGCGGCGCCCCGAAGCACCCGGTCTGGTACTACAACCTGGCGGCGAACCCGCACGTCGAGCTCCAGGACGGCGCGACGAAGCGCGACTACCTCGCCCGCGAGGTCAGCGGCGACGAGAAGTCGACCTGGTGGGCGCGGGCGGTCGCGACCTGGCCCGACTACGCCAAGTACCAGACCAGGACGACCCGCCAGATCCCCGTCTTCGTGCTCGAGCCGCTCGAGCCGTAGGCGGCCGGCCTGCCCGAGGCGATCAGGCCTTTGCCGGCGTCATCCGCTCGACGTAGTCCGCCCGCCAGGCCGGCGGCTCGAACGGGTTCGCGAAGTACTCGGTCAACCGCGCGACCTTGCCGTCGCGGATCTCGCCGATGCCGGCATAGCTCACGGGGATGCCATCGCCGTAGTCGATCGTGCCCTCGATGACGAACAGATCGCCACCGCCGAGCATCCGGTGGTAGGTGAACTTCGGCGAGGTCCCCGACATCGCGGGATATGACTCGGCCAGCCGCATCGAGGCCGCTTTCGTGAGCCGCTCGCCGGACTGCGGCCATTCCTCGACGAAGTCGTCGGTCGCGTACTCCTGGATCAGGCCGCTGAGCGCCCCGAAGTCGCCCGACTTCAGGACCGCCTCGAACCTCGCCGCCATCTCGTTCATGTCTGCCACGCGATCGTCCTCCTCACGGTGTGTGACGGCAGCGTGGACCTCTTCGCGCGCCGCGACAAGACGGTTATCCACCGTCTTGCCCACGCGTTCAGCGGCCGGCGAACCGGTCGGTGGCCGCGAGGAAGTGCCGGTCCATCTCGGCGTCGCCGGTGTGCCCGCCAGGGACGAAGTGGAGCTCGGCGCCCGGCCACGCCCGGGCGAGCTGCCAGGCGACGTCCGGCGGACCGGCCAGGTCGAGCCGGCCGTGGACGAGCACGCCCGGGATGCCCGCCAGGCGCCCGGCGTTCGCGAGCAGCTCGTCCTCGGCAAGCCAGGCCGCGTGCGAGAAGTAGTGGGTCACCAGCCGGGCAAAGGCGATCCGGAACCGCTCGTCGGACCAGCGCGGGTTGGGCACGACATAGCCATCCTCGAGCGACAGGATCGCGTCCTCCCAGGCGACCCAGTCTCGGGCCGCGCGGCGACGGACCTCCGGATCGGGATCGGCATTCAGCAACCGGTCGTAGGCCGCGACGAGGTCGCCGTCGCGTTCGGTCTCCGGAACACCGGCCCGAAACCTCGCCCACTCCTCGGGGAAGTAGCGCCCGACCTCGTGGCCGAGCCAGTGGACGTCGGACGGGCGGGTCAGCGTGATCGACAGCAGGATCATCTCGGACACGCGCTCCGGGAACCGCTCGGCGTAGGCGAGCCCGAGCGTGACGCCCCACGATCCGCCCCACACGAGCCAGCGCTCGATCCCGAGGTGCTCGCGCAGGCGCTCGATGTCGGCGATCAGGTGGTGCGTGGTGTTCGCCGCGAGATCGGTCGCCAGGTCCCCGGCGTGCGGCGTGCTTCGGCCACAGCCGCGCTGATCGAGCTGGATGAGCCGGTAGCGCGCCGGATCGAAGTAGCGTCGACGTCCGGGGCCGCTCCCCGAGCCGGGGCCGCCGTGGAGCGCAATCGCGGGCTTGCCCTGCGGGTTGCCCGACATCTCCCAGTAGATCGATTGGCCGTCGCCGACGTCGAGCATCCCGGTGGCGTACGGCTCGATCGGCGGGTAGGGCTCGGGACGGGTCTCAGTCGCCATCGCCGGCTCCCGCGTCCCGCGCCCACGGGGAACGGGCCATCCAGTCGGCGAGCCCGGTGCGATGGAGCAAACGGGCGCCCTGGCAGGTCGGCCGGAGGGCCGCCTCGCGGCCGATCGCGGCGAGGAACCGGCGGTCGAAGTCGCCTCGCGGGAAGGCGTCCGTCACGGCCGCACGGACGCCGTCGACGAGCTCGTACCCCTCACCACGGACGTCGAGCGAGGTCGCCCGGTCGAGGAGCACCGACTCCACGCCGTCGGCGAGGGTCACCGACGGCTGCATATGGAGCACGACGGCGACGGCGACCCGGTCGGCTTCCGCCGGTGACATCCCGCGTCGTTCGAGGAACCGCCGGGCGATCTCGGCGCCCGCGACCTCGAAGCAGGTGGCGTTCCGCGGGATCCGGGTGAGACCGACGTCGTGCGTGAGCGACGCGGTCCACAGGACCCGACGGTCGAACGACCAGCCCTCTCCGGCCGCGATGGTTGCGCCCCAGGCATAGGACCGGACCGAGTGGGCGAGCAGGTAGTCAGGCAGCGATCGATGGGCCCACCGCCACGTCTCGGCCGAGACGTCGTCCTGCGGGACCTGGATGCCGGCGATCCGGCGCGGGAGCGACGGGACGGCTTTCACCCGTCGCGCGGCGGCGCCACCTACTCGACCGGGGCGACCGGCATCGGCTCGCTGGCCAGCCAGCGCCCAGCGTCACCGGGCGCGAGCACGCGGTGACGCCCGGTCACGAGATCCCATTCGTTCCGGCTGAACCGGGTCTGGTCGTCGCCGGTCATGATCAGGACGTAGGCCGGCCGGCCGTGGCCGGCGAGGTGGCCGTGGTCGTGGAGGTCATCCGGCGGCAGGAGCGTGGTGAAGCTCGCCGGCTCGAGGCCCAGCGTCTCGGCGACCTCGGGACGGGCGGCCGGCCCCTCCCCCACCACCCGGTAGCGGCGATGGGTCTCGAGGCCGACGATCGGGCTGATCGCGACCCACGTCGCATGGTCGTGGATGGCGCCCATCTCGCCCTCACGCCGATGGACGATCATCAGCCGCGGGCCGCGCTCCGGTGCGTGGATCCTGAGGACGCCGCTCGTGTCGCCGAGGCGTGCGACCCAGGGCGCGAGGTAGTCGACGTCGCCGGCCAGGTCGAGCAGCGCCGCCCCGATCGCCTTCAGGTCCGGGCTCGCCGTGGCCGCAGGTCCCGCGATCCGCTCGAAGAACGACCGGACCGGCTCGTCCAGCCCTGCCAGCTCGCCAGCGATCCCCACCCGCGCATCCACGCTCATTCGGTCGTCCTCGTCGAGCCGTGGGTCCCCGACGGTCGGCCGTCGCAGCACCCGCCGCCAGCGTACAACGCCGCGCACCGCCGAGCGCGGCGGAGGATCGGCCCGGCGGCCGGTACACTCGACGACCCGGGCTCCGGAACCTTCGCCGCGACCCACCGATGGGGCGTGCGGGACGGCGACGTTCCGGCTCGCAGACCGTCGGACGGTCGACCGGCGCACCCGACAGCAGGAGGCTCTCGATGGACTGGACGCTCGAGCTCGTGGTCGTTCCCGTCAGCGACGTGGATCGCGCCAAGGCCTTCTACCTGGACCAGCTGGGCTTCGAGCTGATCGTCGACCATCGCGCCGGCGAGGACTTCCGCGTGGTCCAGCTCGTCCCACACGGCTCGGCCTGCGCGATCGCCATCATGAAGAACACCGAGATGGCGCCCGGGTCGCTCCACGGCCTCCACCTCTGCGTGTCCGACATCGACGCGGCCCGGGCCCAGCTCGTCGAGCACGGCGTAGACGCGAGCGAGCTGTTCCACTTCGGTGCGGGCGGCCAGCTGCCCGGCCCCGATCCCACCCGAAGCAGCTACAACTCGTTCCTGTCGTTCGGCGATCCGGACGGCAATACGTGGCTCGTCCAGGAGGTCAAGCGCGGCGCGGCCGCGTCCTGATCCACGCCCTGCCGCGGTCAGTCCGACGCGTCGCGGTCCTCGGCACGGCGGTCGCCACCCTGGGCCGGCGGTTGCCAGGCGTACTTCGCATAGCGCAGCTGGCGCTCGGTCAGCTCGTCGAAGCGCGCCTGCTCGGCCCGGAGGACGTCGAGCTCGTGGGCGCGTTCCGCCTCCTCCACCGCTGCCGGGTCGATGTCCGGCACTGGCTCGACCTGTTCGCGGCCGCCCAGGAGTCGCTTGAGGAAGCCCATTGGCCGCAGTCTACGCGTCCGCGTCCGGCGCCCCCACTACCGAGGCGCGGCGCTGGAGGCGAAGCCGACCCGCCGGTCGGGCTGACGCCCGCTCAGTCCGGCCCGAAGACGTACTCGTCGAGGAAGGCGTTCCGGAACGTGCCGCCGGGATCGTGCCGCCGCAGCAGGGCGACGAACGCCGGACGGCGGACGTACGCCGCGCGGACCGACGCGGCGGGCAGCGTGAACAGCTTGCCCCAGTGGGGACGCGGGTCGAACGGACCGAGGGCGTCCTCGATGACCGGCAGCACGCGGCGGACGGCAGGCCAGTCGCGCCGCCAGGTGAAATGGAAGGCGACCGATGGCCGGTCATAGGCCGTGCTCATCCAGAGCCGGTCGGCGGCGACCGTCCGGATCTCCGCCACCTGGAGCAGCGGCGCGAAGGTGCCGTGGACCCGTTCGATCGCGAGGAGGGCGTCCGCGGCATGGGCGCGGGGAAGCAGGTACTCGCTCTGGAGCTCCTCGCCGGCGCTCGGCAGGTGGTCCATCCGGAAGTGCGGCAGCCGCTCGTGCCACGGCCCGGGAACGCCGAGCTGCTCGGTGCAGGCGTCGGCCGGCAGCCCGCGGATGGGATGAAGCGGGACCGTCGCGCGGGTCGCCCCGAACAGCGTCTCCGGCGGAACGAAGCCATCGCCGCCGACGACCCGGCGCTTGAGCCAGAGCTGCTCGAAGGACGGCCCGCGCCACTCGCTGAAGAGGCTCACGCTGTCGGCCAGCGAGCTGATCTCGTCGAAGTGGCCGGCGACCGCCCCGATCGGCAGGTCCTCGTACAGGTCCTGGCGCATCCGGAACGCCGGCCCGAGGCGGAGCGTGAGGGCGGTCACCACCCCGAGGCCGCCGAGCCCGACGACCGCGCCCTCGAGCTCCGTCGCGTCGCGTTCCTGCGTCGAACACGATGCGTTCGCCGTCAGCGGTCACGACCTCGAGCGCCAGCACGGCCGTCGCGAGGTTGCCGCTCCGGTTACCCGAGCCGTGGGTCGCGGTCGCGCAGGCGCCGGCCACCGAGATGTGGGGCAACGAGGCGAGGTTGTGGAGCGCGAACCCGGCCGCATCGAGCCGTGCGCACAGCTCGCCATAGCGCGCGCCGCCGTCGACCGTGACCGTCGCCGCCTCGCGGTCGATCTCGAAGCGGCGCGGCAGCCGCTCGAGCGAGACCTGGTCGCCCGTCGTGTCGGCGATCCCGTTGAACGAGTGCCGCGAGCCGATGACCCGGAGCGAGCGGGACGCCCGGACGACGTCCTGGAGCTCCTCCATCGAGCCTGGCTCGTGGAGCGCCGCGGCCCGGTAGGCGAGGTTGCCCGCCCAGTTCGTTCGTCCGCCGCTCGTGGGCTCGCTCGGTTCCATTCGATGAGCGTAGCGCGGCCGGAGATCCGGCCGGAT
This sequence comes from uncultured Chloroflexia bacterium, assembly GCA_963813705.1. GTDB lineage: Bacteria > Chloroflexota > Limnocylindria > Limnocylindrales > CSP1-4 > Chersky-267. Next base: position 163,593 of record CAWFAH010000010.1, on the reverse strand, counting down.
CAGGCGAGCGCGGCGATGATCCTGGCGAGCTCGGCCGGACGGGTCATGAACGGGGAATGGCCGCCGCCGATCTCGACGGCCTCGGTGCCGAGCCGGTCGCGGGCCGCGCTGCGGACCCAGTCCGGGTTGATCGCCCGGTCGTCGCGGCAGACGATCGACCGGCACTCGACGTCGGGCCAGGCCTCGAGCGGCGTCGTCTCGCTGAAGACCGCGTAGGACTGGGCGCGGAGGCGCTCGACCGCCCACTTCGCGACTTCGGGCGAGGCGTCGTTGAAGAAGATCTCCGTCGCCGTGTTCGGCCCGACCATCCAGACGTCCTGGCCGAGGTCGGTCCACTCGGCCGTCGTCGGTGCGAACGGTCCATCGAGCGGCTCGGAGGCCCGCTGCTCGTTGGCGCTCCGCCCGGGCGATGGGATGAACGCGGCCAGGAAGATGAGCTTCCGGACCGGCCGGTGCGCCGCGACGATGGGGATCACCAGCCCGCCCATCGAGTGGCCGACGACGACCGGCTCCTCCGACGACCCGAGCGCCACCTCGACCGCCCGGGCGTAGTCGGCGGCGCCGAGACCCGGATCCGAGATTGGCAGGTCCATGGCGATCACCCGATGGCCGAGCCGCTCGAGCTCGGGGATCAGGAGGTCCCAGCACCAGGCGCCGTGATACGAGCCATGGACGAGCGCGATGTCCATCGGACTCCCCTTTCACCGACGCCTGCCGGACGCTTGCTCTCGGCCAGCATAGCCCTCCGTTGGTGCGGCCCCGGGCAACGACCGATCGATCCGGATCGCTCCTGCGCCGACTCCGGACGAGACGTCAGCCGCCGAGCTCGCGACCGTACTGGCGCGCCGGCGCCGGCTCGTAGCCGAGGGCCTCCCAGAAGCCGGCGGCACCGTCGCTCCCATCCTGCACGATCAGGTTGATCTTCGCGGCGCCCAGCTCTGCCAGACGCGCCTCCACCTGGCGCACGAGGTCGCGCGCGATCCCCCGCCGCCGGTGGCTCGGGGCCGTTGCGACGTGGTAGAACCAGCCGCGCCGGCCGTCCCAGCCACCGAGCGCCGATCCGACGATCTGGTCGCCCTCGGCGGCGACCAGCAGCAACCCCGGGTTCCGGCGCGCGAAGACCGCGAGGCTCGCGTCGTCGTCACTGAGGGACCGGAAGCCGGCCTCGGACCACAGCGCTCGCAGGGCATCGCCGTCGGACGGTCGGTACTGCCGGACGACCACCGGCGGAGGCGGCGGTGGCTCCGGCGCAGGCGCGGGGGCTGTGGCCCGGGCGGCAGCGCGACCCGGTTTGGCCGCCCGATCGGGCTCGGGTGGCTTCGCCGGTCGAGTCTTCGCGTGCGCCGCGACCTTCGCCGCGAGCTCGGAGCGCGGAGCCGGGCCCGAGCGGGCCGCCTCGATGGCGTCGCGGGCGCCGTCAAGGGTCGCGAACGGCCCGCGGGCGAGCGGCAGCCCGAGGTCGTCGGTCTGCTCCTCGTCGATCACCATCCAGCCGGCCGACGACTGCTCGACCGCGAACCGGCCGTCCTCGCTCCGATACCGTCCCGCCGATTGTCGTTTCAGGGTCGCCAGGGGGCACCTCCGTCGCCCTCCAGCCTAGCCGGATGCGGCCCCCCACGACGCGCGCCGGTCAGGCCAGCCCGGTTGGAGCCTCCACCGCTCGGGAGCCCGGGGCGCGGGGCGTCCGCCCGACGAGGACGAGCGCGGCGGCGCAACCGAGGCTGAGGAGGACCGTCCCGGACATCGCGACCTGCAGGCCCACCGTGACCGACAGGAAGCCCATCACCGGCGGGTACACGATCGAGCCCACGACCGCGGCCCCGGACAGGAACCCGCTCACCGCCGCCGCGCGATCCGGGTAGCGGTCGCCGCCGATCGCCATGATCATCGGGTAGACCGGGCCGGTCACGAAGCCGGCCAGCGCGAACAGCGCGATCTGGAGGGGGGCGGTGGGGGCGACGATCGCGGCCCCGAGCGCCACCGCGGTGGCCAGGGCGCAGGCCGCCGTGAAACGAACGTGGTCGAAGCGATCGGCGATCCTCGCCGAGACGAGCCGTCCCAGGGTGAGCCCCGCCCAGAACAGGGCCAGGCCGGTCGTCGCCGTGCTCAGCGGGGCCGGCTCGAGGAACCGGACGAGCCAGCTCGAGACCCCGATCTCGGAGGCCACGTAGCAGGCGATCGCGATGCCCAGGAGGATCAGCGGCAGCGCCAGGCGGCCGCGCGTACGGTCGATCCAGCCACCGGACGGAGCAGCCGTCCGCTCCGCCCGCTGGTGCCGTCCCGTGGGCATGGCCACGATCGCCAGGAGGACCGCCAGCCCGATCGCCGCGAGACCGGTGCCGGCGAGGACGGCATGCCAGTCGGTCCCGCTCTCGACGAGCCGTCCGATGGCCAGCGGCGCGCTCAGCGCGCCCAGGCTGAAGAACAGGTGAAGCACGTTGAGCGCCCGGCCCCGTTCCTCCGGGAACAGGTCGAGGTACAGCCCGTTGACGCCGCCGTCGATGGCGCCCGCACCGAGGCCGGCCGGTGCGGCCGCCGCGACGAACACGAGCCAGCCCGGCGCGCCACCGAGGAGGAGGAAGCCGGTCCCGTGGGCGGCCGCCGCGAGCGACAGGACCGTGCGTCGCCCGAGGCGCTCGGTGAGCAGCCCGCCGGCGAGCGAGCCAGCCGCGTACAGCACGGCGTAGACGAAGTAGAACGCGCCGATCCCGGCGTCCGTCTGGCCGAACGTCGCCTCCACCGAACGGATGAGCGACGGCACGAGCAACCCGCTCCAGCCGATGAGCACGAAGGCCAGGCAGCCGACGATTCCGGCCGGGATTGCGCCGGGGGCGCGACGAGGTGGGCGGGCCATCCCCCCGATGCTATCGGGTCCCGGGAGCCCCAGCGCCGCTCTAGCGGACCGGCGCGACGATCACCCAGCGGTTGTACCAGCCCCGGTCCGCCGCGACGACGCCGGGCATGTACGGGTCGTCCTTCGGGCTGTCGGTCTGGCGGTAGCGCCGGAAGCGGTACTTGAGCGACCCCGACGCGAGCTGGCTGTAGGTCAGCCGGACGTTGCGCATCGCGTCGCGCTTGAGCGGGTCGGTCAGGTTGATCGACACGACGGTGAACTGCGACGACGAGGCCGGATCCTGGCCGAACACCGTGTAGCCGTTGATGACCTGCGCGTGCCCGCCCGCCCAGCCGAGCATCCCGACCGGCCGGCGGTAGCGCGCGATCGCGATGACCGCCTGCTTGACGGCGTCGGCATACGTGCCGTAGGCGAAGACCTGGTAGGTCATCATGGCCGGGTTGGCGTACGTGCCCCAGCCGTACCAGTTGAGGGCGTTCCGCCAGCCGTTCGGGTCGGTTCCGCCCGGCCCCGCCTCGAGCGTGTCGCGGACGCGGGCCCAGCGCATGATCGCGCGCTGCTTCGACAGCGCCGTCGACGTCACCCAGCGGAAGGCCGTGCCCTTGTGGCCGTTCGCGGCGACCTCGTTGAGCATGATCATCGTCGAGGTGGCGACGCAGGCGGTCATGTCGGGGTTCTGGTAGCGGACCTGGCTGCTGTAGAGGTTCCTCGTGTAGAGCTGGTCGGGCGGCGGCTGGCGGATGGTGACGTGGTGGGTCGCCGAATCGTCGCCACCCTCGTTCGCGACGGTCAGCGTGACCGTGTAGCGGCCCGGGCTGTAGGTGTGGCTCGGGTTCTGGGTCGTGTCCGTCGTCCCGTCGCCGAAGTCCCACGACCAGCTGGTCGGGCCTCCCGTCGACGTGTCCGTGAAGGACGCGGTCTTGCCGTCCACGAGCACCGTGAACGCGGCATTGGGCGGCGGGACCGCCGCGGCCGCGGGCACGGGCGCGCTGACGGCGAGGAGCAGGAGCGTGGCCAGCAGGACCGAGGCGAGGGCCGGGCGGCGTCGAGCAGCGGACATGGCGGGCTCCATGGTCCGGTCTCCGCCCCATCGTCCCTGGCGGTCCCGGGCGGCGAGTCACCGGAACCGCGTCCGGTCCCGACGACCCTCCTGCCGCTCAACCATACCGCGGCGCGTCCAGCCGGCGCTGCCCGCTACGCCCGTGCCGGCGTGGTCCGGCACGTCGGTATCGTCGTGTTCCGTCGGTGCGGCGGCGGCGCTGACTCACCCACCGGCAGCCGCCGAGCAAGCCGGTCGACAACCTGGTCTACGATCGAGGCGTGACCAGCGGGAGCAGCGGGCTCGACGCCACGATCCGACGATCGCGTCGAGGGCAGCCTCCGGCGTCCGGCCGGAATGTGCCTTGGACCGGGACATCTCGTCGTGTACGCCAACCAGGCGTTCATCGACCAGTTCGGTTCCGGCGCGCTCGGGCTGCCCGCCCGCGAGAGCCTGCTCGGATTCCCGCCCGAGGCGTTCGACCTCCTTGACGCGGTGCTCGACGCGGGCCGGCCTCGGGCCCGCTGGGTCCGCCTCGACGGGGACGACTGGCGGATGACCGTGGCGCCGCGGACCGAGTTCGGGACCGGGCTGACGTACGGCGTGTCGTTCCACCTTCGGCGCCGCACCGACGAACCAGTCCTGCTCAACCCGACGTCACCGGCGAGCTGAGGAGCTCCGGCCGCGCGTCGGCCGACGGAGGCGCACCCGCCCGGCCGGACCGCGCCTCGGAATCGTCTGGTACGCGGGAGCCCCGTGTGAGACGATGGGCGGCCTCTGGTACGAACGTCGTAGTTCGGCTCACCCGCTGAGAGGTCCCCATGCGCACGCCTCGCCCACTCGTTGCGCTCGTCGCGACCGGGCTGCTGGTCGGCCTGCTCTCGACGGTTGCGGTCTCGCCGGTCCTCGCGGCCCCGTGCGACGGATCGTCGAGCTCGCTCCAGGACGGCGGGTTCGAGACGCCTCCGGTGGCACCGAACACGTACACGCTTTTCCCGGCCGCCTCGGTGCCGCCGTGGCAGACGACGGACAGCCTCGGCGAGATCGAGATCTGGGGCACCGGATTCCTCGGCGTCCCCGCCTCGGAGGGCAACGCCTTCGCGGAGATCAATGCGAACTCCGCCGGCACGCTCTACCAGGACGTGATCACGAACCCGGGCGACACGATGACCTGGACGCTCGACCACCGCGGCCGGGCCGGTGACGACACGATGCAGCTCCTCATCGGCGACGCGACCGTCGCCGACGTGAACGGGAGCACCGGCTGGAACTACGTCTCCCCCGACCTCACCGACGGAACGTCCGCGTGGGGCACCCACACGGACATGTACGTCGTCCCGGCCGGCCAGGTCTGCACCCGGTTCGCCTTCCGTGCCGTGAGCACTGCGTCGGGCAATGACTCGATCGGCAACTTCCTCGACGCGGTGAGCTTCAGCATCGCCCCCGCACCGACCCCGACCCCGACTCCGACGGGGACGGCGGCTCCGACAGGGACCGCGGCTCCGACGGGGACGGCTGAGCCAGGCGGCGGCGGCACCGTGACGCCGCCGGCGACGACGACCGCTCCGGCGCGCGACCCGGCTGAACCGGCACCGTCGACGGTGCCGTTCGCGGTCGTGCTGCTCGGCGCGAGCGCCGGGCTGTGGCTCCTGAGCCGACGGCCGGCCCGCCGCCGCCGCCGCTAGAGCGAGGGTCGCCGGCCGGCCTGGAAGCTGCGCACGATCGCCGAGCGGGCGCGGAGCGACGTCGCCGAGCCGACCGGCTACCCGGTCGCCCGCTGACGCTCGGTCGCCACCACCCGGCCGTAGGCCTTCACCCGGAGCCCGGTCCACACGCCGGTCCGGAGGTACACGTCGTTCTCGAACAACGCCCGGGCCGCCTCGGCGCTGTCCGCCCGGACGAGCAGCAACGCCGAGCTGAAGTCGAGATAGCCGCCGGCCTCCACGAGCGTGCCGTCCCGCAGCAGCTCGGCGATCCGGGCCAGGTGCTCGGGGCGGGACGCCGGCCGGAGCCGCTCCGCCTCCGGCCCGTAGTCCGCCTCCACGACGAAGATCCGCTCGACGGTCACGCCGGCCGGGATCTCGGCGACCGGGAACGAGCGGAACGTCCCATCCGCGTCGCGCAGGATCGGGATCACGTCGCGAACGGCAGCGGGGTCGATCGGCCCGTACACGTGGGGGTATGCCTCGGCAGGATCGTCGAACCGCCACGGCGATCCCGTCATGTCGAGGTCGATCGTCAGGACGACGAACTCGCGTGGATCGTCCCGGTAGTGCCGGTTGGCGGTCTCGACCATCGCGTCGGCGCCGTCCGTGCAGTGGATGAAGCCCTCGGCGGCCAGGCTCGGCGGGGCGATCGGCGCCACCGGGTCGCGGGTCGCCCAGGCCGTCGCCGGGGCGAGATGGTAGGTCAGGCGCATCGTCCGACGGGTCAGGCCGGGTCGAGCCGCCCGACGGCCTTCCAGCGCCCGTCGAGCGTCACCTGGATGACCGTCGGCAGCTCCGCCGCGAGTGCGTCGCGCAGCGCGGGCTCGAGCTCATCGTCGCTCGTGATGCGCACTCCGAGCGCGCCCAGCCCGCGGGCGATCGCGGCGAAGTCGACCGGCCCGAGATCGGTGGCCTGGCCGACCGCGGTCCCGCGCGCCTCCTGGTGCAGCCGGATCGTGCCGAACCGCCGGTTGTCGAAGACGATCACCACTGGCCGCGCACCCTCTCGGACGGCGGTCTCGAGCTCGGCCATCGTCATTGCGAAGCCGCCGTCGCCGGTCAGGGCGACGACCGGCCGGCCCGGGTACTCGAGCGACGCCGCGATCGCGGCCGGGAGCCCGTAGCCCATCGCACCCGAGGTCGGGCCGAGGAACGTCCCGGGCCGCCGGAACCGGTAGCCGCGGGCCGCCCACCCGGCGAAGTTGCCGGCGTCGGTGGTCACGATCGCCTGCGGCGGGAGGATTTCGTTGAGGAGGCCGATCAGCCGGCCGGGATGGATGCCCGGTCCGTCCCACGCCTCGTCGTCGACGACGCTGGCCGCCTCGAACGCCGCCCGGTCGGCCTCGTTCGCAGTCCGGCGGGCATCGAACGACTGCGCGTCGAGGACGCCGGACGAGACGCGCCGCCGGGCAACCCGGAGGAACGTCCGGGCATCGGCGACGACCGCGAGGTTCGGGGCCGCGAGCCCGGCATGCGCCGAGCGCGGCTCGAGATCGACATGCGCCCACGTCACCGACGGAGTCGGCACGGCGTACTCGAACGAGGCGACCTCGTTGAGGCGGCAGCCGAGCACGACGAGGGCGTCGGCGGTGGCGATCCGCTCGCGGACCGTGTCGGGCGCCCCGAGACCGGTCATGCCGAGGTAGAGCCGATGGTCGTTCGGGAAGACGTCCCCCCGGCGCCACGAGGCGATGACCGGGACCTCGAGGATCTCGGCCAACCGGACGAGGTCCGCCGTGCCCCGCGAGCGGAGGACCCCGGCTCCGGCCAGGATCACCGGCCGCCGCGCGCACGCGAGCAGCTGGAGGACGGTCCGCACGTCGTCGGGCTCCGGCTCGACACGGGTCGGGCGGAACGGCGTCGCCTCGGCCGGGGCGCTCGCAACGAGCTCGTCGAGCACGTCCTCGGGGACCGCCACGAGGACCGGGCCCGGCCGGCCCGCGACGGCATGGCGGACGGCCTCGCCGAGGAGCGCCTCGGCCCGGGCCGGCGTGTCGATCTCGCAGGCCCACTTCGCGAGGCGGCCGATCGAGCCGACGAGGTCGGCCTCCTGGAAGGCCTCGCGTCCGCGCTGCTCGCGGCGGACGCCGCCGACGATGGCGAGCATGGGGGTCGAGTCGGCCCGCGCCGTGTGGATGCCGATCGCGAGGTTCGCCGAGCCCACGGCCCGGGTCGCCAGGCAGGCTGCCGGCCGGCCGGTGAGCTGGCCGTGCGCCTCGGCCATGAAGGCGGCCCCGCCCTCGTGGCGCGTGGCCACCACCCGGATCCCGGCCTCGGGCAGCGCCTCGAGGAGGCCGAGGAAGCTCTCGCCCGGCACGGTGAACGCGGTCGTGACCCCGGCCGACCGAAGCGCGGCTGCGACGAGCTGGCCCACGGTTCGAGGTGCGCGGGGCGCGGCGGCCGGCTCCGTTGGACGGTCGGGCGTGGTGGGCTCGTCGGTTGTGGCGGGCTGTGTGGCCGGGGCAGGCTCTGCGGCCGTGGCGGGCTCCTCGGCCGGCGTCACCTCCTCGGACGAGGCCGGTTCGTCGGCCGTGGCAGGCTCTGCGGCCGTGGCGGGCTCGTCGACCGTGGCGAGCTCTGTGGCCGTGGCGGGCTCGTCGGTTGTGGCCGGTTCCTCGGCGATGGCGGGCTCCTCGGCCGTCGGCGGGCTCCTCGGCCGTGGCGGGCTCCTCGGCCATGGCGGGCTCCTCGGCCGTCGCGGGCTCCTCGGCCATGGCGGGCTCCTCGGCCATGGCGGGCTCCTCGGCAGTGGCTGCCTCCTCGGCCGGCGTCACCTCCTCGGCTGGCCCCGGCTCATCGGCCGTGGCAGGCTCGTCGGTGATCGCGACTTCGGCCGACAGGGCCTCGGCGTCCGGCACCGCCGCGGCCTCGGTCGTCCCGTCCGTCACGTCGGGTACGGGCGGCTCGGGGGATGCGACCGACGCCTCGAAGGGGTCCCCTCCCCCGGTCGAGGGTCGCGGCTCGCTAACGGTAGTTCTCGAACTGGAGCGGGACGATCTCGTCGAGCTGGCGGAGCCGCCCGATGACACGCTGCAGGTCGTCCTTGCTCTTCCCGGACACGCGGACCGCGTCGCCCTGGATCTGCGACTTCACCTTCGGGAACTCGTCGCGGATCAGCTTGGTCAGCTTCTTCGCGACGTCTTCGGGGAGGCCGCGTCGCAGCCCCACCTGCTGGCGGACCTTGTTCCCGCCGGCCGGCTCGACCTTGCCCCAGTCGAAGATCTTGAGCGACAGGTTGCGCCGGATCGCCTTCGACTCGATGAGGTCCTTGACCACGCCGGCGTGGAACTCGTCGTCGGTCGTCACGACGAGCTCGCCCTTGCCGTGCTCGATCTCGATGTGGGCGTTCTTCAAGTCGTAGCGCTGGACGGCCTCGCGCCGAACCTGGTCGAGCGCGTTGCGGAGCTCCTGCTCATCGAAGTCGCTCACCACGTCGAACGAGACGTCGCCGGCCATCGACCCTCCTCGCTGCGCTCTGCGGGACCGACATGGTACCGCGCCCACGTCGGAGTGGCCGCGAGCGCCTCTCGCCGCTGCGTGGGCCGGTGTCATCGTCAGATGGTCGCGACCGAACACCGGGCGTTCCAACGAGCCCCCGGGCACAGGGCCGGGCGTGTCGGCACGTTTCGGCACATGACGCCTGTGAACACCGGGCGTTCCAACGAGCGCCCGGGCACCGGCCGGACGCTCGTCCACCGCGGAACGGAACACGGGACGTTCCGCCCGACCGCTGAAGCAGGTGCCCGAGGCGCAGCACAGCTCCCGACGGCCGTTCCTCCGTCCGTAGGAACACCCCAGGTACAAAGCCTCGGGCCGCGGAGGCCGGCGCGCGGCGGCGCGGGCGCGGGGCTCCGGGGCTCGGATCGCGCGGGACCGGCCGGGCGTCGGGGGCACGGGCACGGGGGACAGCACGGGCGCGGGGGCACGGGGGCGGGGGCACGGGCGCGGAGGCCGGAGCTCGGAGGCACGGGCAGCGGGGCGCGGAGCCGCGAACCGCCACTCCGCCGCCTCGGGCGCCCCGCTCCGATACCATCGGGTGCATGCGAGTGACCTTCCTGGGCCAGGCCGGCCTGTACCTCGAGACGCGGGCCGGCAGCATCCTGTGCGACCCGTGGTTCAACCCGGCCTACTTCGGGTCGTGGTTCCCGTTCCCCGCCAACGACGGCATCGACCCGCAGTCGATCGGGTCGCCTGACTACCTCTACGTCAGCCACCTCCATCACGACCACTTCGACCCGCAGTGGCTGACCGAGCACTGCACCAAGGACGCGACGGTCATCCTGCCCGACTACCCGGTCGACGACCTCCGCCACGAGCTCCACGAGCTCGGCTTCCGGCGCTTCGTCGAGACCGCCGACTGCGAGCCGTTCGACCTCGGCGGTGGGCTGCGGATCCTGGTGATGGCCCTCGACGCGCCGACCGACGGCCCGCTGGGCGACTCGGCGCTCCTCGTCGACGACGGTGAGACCCGCCTGCTCAACATGAACGACTCCCGCCCGACGGACCCGGACAAGCTCCTGGCCTTCGGCCCGCTCGATCTGCTGTTCCTCCAGTTCTCGGGCGCGATCTGGTACCCGATGGTCTACGAGTTCCCGCCCAAGGCCAAGATCACCCTGGCCCACAAGAAGCGGGTCGTCCAGCTGGCCCGGGCGCAGCGCTACATCGAGATCCTGGCGCCGACGTTCGTCGTGCCCTCGGCCGGCCCGCCATGCTTCCTCGACGACGACCTGTTCGAGCAGAACGACCTCCACCGCGACCCGGCCAACATCTTTCCCGACCAGACCGTCTTCCTCGACTACCTCACCGAGAACGGCATCCACGGCGGCCGGCTGATGCTGCCCGGCTCGGCCGGCGAGCTCACGAGGTCGTCGTTCGACGTCGGCCACCCGGTTCCCGACACGGAGATCCGGCACATCTTCGAGCGACGCGAGCCGTACCTGCGCGAGTACCAGTCCCGCGTCCGGCCGATCCTCGACGCCGAGCATGCGCGCTGGGCGGGCGAGCCCGACGCCGAGCCGCTCGACCTGCTGGTCGAGCTCACGGCCTGGTTCGAGCCGCTGATGGGCTTCGGCGAGCAGATCTGCTCGGGGATCGGGGCGCAGGTGCTGCTCGATCTCGGCTCGGAGGGGATCGTCCTCGACTTCGTCGACCAGAAGGTCCGCGCATGGGACGGCGAGGAGGCAACCCGCTACGTCTTCCGCATGGCCCGGCCGCTCGTCGAGCTGCTCGTCCGCGAGCACGAGGTCGACTGGGTCAACTCGCTCTTCCTGTCGATGCGCTTCAGCGCCGCGCGGCGGGGGCCGTACAACGACTACCTGTACACCTGGTTCAAGTGCCTCGACCTCGAGCGGATCCAGTACGCCGAGGGGTTCTACGCGGAGAAGGCTAAGACCGAGGGCTCGTTCGTCATCGAGGGCTGGGAGGTCCAGCGGCGGTGCCCGCACATGAAGGCCGACCTGACCCGCTTCGCCTCGGTCGAGAGCGGCGTCCTGACCTGCTCGCTCCACGGCTGGCAGTACGAGCTCGAGACCGGCCGCTGCCTGACCTCCGAGGGCCACGAGATCAACGCCCGGAAGCTCACCGAGGACGAGCTGATCGCGCTCGCGGCCGCCGCCGAGGCGGGTGGCGCCGTCGTGGCGGTCGCCGCGGCGGACTGACGGGCGGAGACGGTTCGCCCGCCGAGGCTGCTGGCGAATGGGCCGCCTCGGCCCGGGAAGCCGCTCCGGCCTGGGCAAACAGACCCACTCAGGGCCTGTGAATGAACTCCGCCGCACGAACCGACCCGTTCGTGCTATAGAACCTTGCGTCCGGCGCGCGCCGCGCCCACGATGTCCGTATGGCCGAGTCGCCGGTATCACCGCACCTGTCGGACGCGCCCCGGTCGTGGCTCACGGGTCCGCGGGTCCTTGCGCTGACTGCTGGCTGGCTGGTGGTCGCCTTCCTGACCGCGAACTCACTCGGTCTCTACTTCGAAATACAGGCTTCCCTCTACCTCCTGCCACCCCTCGCCCTTCTCTACGGCTACTGCCTCTCGCACCGCCGTCGAACGACGGCTGTTCTCGCCCTCATTGCCACCGTCGTCGTGGTGCTCGCCGTCGGCCTTGCCTGGGTGATAAGGAATGCTGGGGGCGCCGCGACAGGTTGACCGAAGGGACGCGGGCGGACTGGCGGCGCACCGGTGCCGCGTTCGCCCGATGAGTTCATTCACAGGCCCTCAGTGTCGTTGACCGACGAAGCGTCAGGGGCCGGCCGCCTGGAGCGGTCCGATCGAGACGACCGAGGGCGCGGCGGCGTTGTCGCATGCCGGCGGCTGGAACTCGACCGCCGTCGAGACCTGGCCGATCCCGGGGATGACCGCCACGAGCGAGCCGGGGCCGCTCGCCATCCGGCCGCACCAGTTGGCCCAGAAGAGCTGCACCGTTGCCTGGCCGGCCATGGACGGAGCCGCCGGTCGAGGTGACGGCAGCCCGGGCTGGAGGACCACGAACGGAGAGGCGGGAACGCCGAACGAGACGTACGTCACCTGGAGCTGGCGGCCCGAGGAGTCGACCAACCCGACGCCAACGGGGCCGACCAAGATGCACGCGTCCGGCGAAGTCGACCAGATCGTGAACTGGCCTTCCCGCGGCGCCGCGGCGACGCTCCAGCGCATCGCCCCGATGGCAACACCACCCGGCCGGCACGGCGGCGGGATCGACGGCGACGCCAGCGCCGAGCCGGGCGGTACGACGGCGTCGGCCGGGCTCGAGGTCGCCGATGAGCCGGCCGACGGAGGCTGCGTGGACGATCCGCAGGCGACGACGAGCACGGCGAGACCCACCCAGCCGATCCGTCGAAGCCTCGTCACGATGGGGACACTAGCGCACGGCGCGGATCCAGTCGGCGACCCGGATCGGCCGCTCGCCGCTCCGGAACGAGGCGAGGTCGTAGAACGCCGAGGCGACGTTGATCTTCGTCCAGGCGTCCCAGAGCTCGCGGTTGCGGCGCTGCGGCTCGTCCACGGTTCGCGGAGTCTACGACGTGGCCGCGAGGGTCCGTCACCCGGCCCGGGCTCCGTCGCCGAGACGGGCGCGTGACATGCTTGGCCGGCCCAGCCGACGACCGCGACGGGAGGACCATCGAGCGCCATGGATCGCGACGATCCCGCCTATCGAGGCCAGGCGGACTACACCCGAACGCTGCTCCGGCTGTACGACCCGCTCGTCCTCGGCCTGGCCGCGCGGTTCGTCTGGCGCTGCCCGACGAGCCGGCTGGTGGCCGGCTACCGGCAGCACATCCGCGATCGGCATCTCGACGTCGGTCCGGGAACCGGCTATTTCCTCGAGCAATCGGGCCTGCCCGAGGGCAGCCGGGTCACGATCCTCGATCCGAACCCGAACGTCCTCGCCCATGCCAGCGGGCGTCTGCGTCACCTGGACGTCACCCCCGTCCGGGCCGACGTGCTCAAGCCGCTGCCGGTCGACGGGCGGTTCGAGTCCGCGGCCCTGCACCTCGTCATCCACTGCCTGCCGGGCCCTCTCCCGCGCAAGGCGGCGGCAGTGTCCGGCGTCGCCGCCGTCCTCGCCCCGGGCGGCGTCCTGTTCGGCGCCTCCGTCCTCGGGACGGCTGGTCCGCAGACGCGGCTCTCACGCCGGGTTCTCGCCGCGTTCAACCGGCGCGGCGCCTTCGACAACCTCGCCGACACCGAGGATGGCTTGCGCGAGATCCTGGCGTCTTCCTTCGAGCACGTCGATCTCGAGACGGTCGGATCGATCGCCATCTTTGCCGCAACCGGACCGCGCCCGCCGGCTGGCTGATGAGTCGCCGCTCGTTCGGTGCGCCGTTCAGTGGCAGGCCTGAGACAGGATGCCAGCGTAGTCCTGCACAGGGTCTTCGAACTCGGCTGGGGACAGGGTGCCGATGATCCCCGGGTCAGACGGGACCGTCGGGTCGCCCAGTCGGATGTAGGCGTAGGCCCGGCTCTGCGGCAGTACGGTGTCGAAGGCGAGAACGGCATGCTCCCCGTCAGTCGAGCACCCGACCTGCACGAGGCGGAGCGGCAATGGCCACCAGCCCGTAGGGCCGGCTCGGTCGCGAGACATCGTGCGGGCGGGCTCGACCCACGAGGTCAGCCGCGTAGGCACCGAGGGTTCGACCGGCGAGAGGACGTTGGCGAAGACGACGTATCCAGCGGCGACCACGAGCGCAACAGCGAGCAATAGAGCGGCGACTTGCCTCATCGCGAGCACCCTAGTCCGGCGGTGTGTTGGCGTCGTTAGATCGGTCGTTCCATGTCGAGCCGCTCTCGTTCAACGGCGTGATCACCGCGCCAGCCTAGGAGCGCCCCTCGAGCGCTTCCACCAGGCGGTCGGCGATGACCGACGAGCGGCCACCGCCCATCACGAGGACGACGTCGCCCGGGACGAGCCGCGGGGCGATCGCGTCGGCGGTCGCCTCGACCGAGCCGGGCGCGATCGCAGGCGTTCCGCGCGACTCGACCGCCGCCGCGAGATCCGCCGACGAGACGATCGTCGTGTCCGGGTCGCGCACGGCGAAGATGTCGGCGATGGCGACCTGGTCGGCCCGGGCGAGCACGTCGGCGAACGGCTCGAGCATCGCCGCCGTGCGATGGAAGGTCAGCGGCTCGTAGACGGCCCAGATCCGGCGTCCTGGGTAGCGCAGCGCGACCGCATCCAGGGTGGCCCCGATCGCCGTCGGATGGTGGCCGTAGTCGTCGAGCACGACGACGCCGCCGACGTCGCCCTTGAGCTCGAAGCGGCGGCCCACGCCGCGGAAGGTACGCAGCCCGTCGAGCACCGCCTCGGGATCCGCTCCGTAGGCGAGCGCCCCGCCGGCCGCGCCGAGCGCGTCGTCGGCGTTGTGGCGGCCGACGAGCCGCAGGTGGACCGTCTCGGCGGTCCGATCGGCGATCCCGTGGACCACCAGCCGCGCCGAGCCGTCGGGATCGGCCTCGTAGCGCCCCACGAGCGCATCGGCCGCGCCGATTGCCGTCCGCAGCGCCAGGCGCAGCTCGGCCAGCCGCCGCTCGGCGACCTCCGCATCGCCATCGACGACGCTGAACGCGAGGAGACGCCCGGGCCAGTCGGCCAGCTGGGGCAGGAGCTCCGCCACACCCGCATCGCCGGCGTTCGCAACGAGCGTCGGGGCTCCCGACCCCCCGTCACCTGGGACCGCGCCCCGGAACCGCCGGATCCAGGCCTCGAACGTGGCCACGACGTCGGCCCGAGTCGCGAACACGTCCGGGTGGTCCCAGTCGGCGTTGAGCAGCACGCCGACGTCCGGCCGGTACGGGTCGAAGTTGCCGGCGTATTCGTCCGCCTCGACCACGGTCGGCCTCCCCTCCCCCAGCCGGACGACCGATGGCTCGGCGCCGGTCAGCTCGGCCGGCAGCATCGCGCCGACGAAGGCCGACGGGTCGAGCCCGGCCCGGACGAGGAGGTGGACGAGCCAGCCGGTGGTGGTCGACTTGCCGTGGGTGCCGGCCACAGCGAGGAGGTCGCCGCCGCGGGTCGCGATCGCGTCGGCGATCAGCTGCTGGCAGCTCGTCGCCGGGATCCCGGCCGCGTGCGCGGCGTGGAGCTCGGGCTGGTCCGGATCGACCGAGGTGAGCGCCTTGGAGACCGCGATCCGGTCGACGATCGGACGACCCGCCGGGTCGACGACGTGGTCGACCGCGTGGTGCCAGGCGATCGGGATCCCGGCCGCCGCAGCCGCGTCGCTGTAGCGCGTCGGCTCGCCGGCATCGCAGCCGCTGACGCTCGCCCCGGCGGCCCCGGCCAGCAGGAGCGACGCCGACGCAGCGGAACCGGCGGCGCCGAGGACGTGGACGCGCTCCCCCGGCGGGATCGCCCTGGCGGGCCGGCTCGGTTCGAGGCCGCGCCCGATCTCCTCGACGGTCCGGGTCATCCGGCCGGACGCCGGCACGTCATCGGGCGGACCCGGCTGCCGCGGCGCCACGTCCGGCGCCATCGCCGCCGCCCGCGGCCCGCTTCGCCTCGGCCTCGGCCGCCTCGACCAGGAGCCCGATGGCGGCGGCGGCGCTCGAGCGCTTGTTCGCTGCCCGATCGCCCGGCCAGGCGTAGCGGCGAACGTCGATGCCGGACGGTCCGGCGACCCCGACGTACGTCAGGCCGACCGGCTTGGCCGGCGAGCCACCGTCCGGCCCGGCGATCCCGGTGACCGAGACCGCGAAGGTCGCCCCGAGCCGGTCGCGGACCCCGACGGCCATCGCCCGGGCGACGTGCGGGCTGACGGCGCCGTGGGCGCGGATCAGCTCGCCGGGAACGCCGAGCTGGCTGATCTTCACGTCGTCGGCGTAGGACACGATCCCGCCGCGGACGTAGCCGCTCGACCCGGGGACGTCGGTCAGCAGGTCGGCGACGAGGCCGCCGGTGCACGATTCGGCCGTCGCGACGGTCCAGCCGCCGGCGAGGCAGAGCCCCTGGAGCCGTTCGGCGAGCGCCCGCAGATCGGGCGCCGGCTGCTCGTCCACGGGCTGGGCGTCCATGGCTCGGCCACTCGGCTCAGCGGTGGTTCGTCTGGACCGGCTGGTCCGGGGGCGCGAAGAGCCAGGTCTCGGGAGCACCGGACTTGCCGAGATGGCCGATCGTGGTGCCGTTGAGCGTGAAGTACGTCACCCCCGACGACCCGGTGAACACCTCGACGGACTGGTCGCCGCGGAACGTGATCGTGCGGCCGTCCTTGAACAGCTTGCCGGCGCCGACCCGCGGGTCGAGCTGGCCGTCGACCCAGACCTTCATCCAGGCCGGACCGCCCTTGATGCTCACCACGAGGTTGACGCCCTTGTAGCGGACCGACACGTTGCGCGTCAGGGCCGTCGTCTTGCCTTCCGGACTGGCCGCGGTGATCGTCAGCGCCCAGTTGCCCGCCGTCAGCTCGACCGGGATGTTGAACGTCCCGTCCTCGCCGATGTCGGCCGTCTGCGGGGTCGGTGGTGGCGGCGTCGCCGACGGCTTGGTGCCGGAACCGGCTGTCGCGCTGGTGAACGCCGCGCTGACGGTGACGGTCTTGGCGTTGGCCGTCGTCCCCTGGACCGGGATCGCTCCGTTCTCGAACGTCGCCCCCTCGGCCGGCTGGTCGACCGTCAGGGTCGGCGACAGGACCTCGGGGAACGGGACGGTGATGAACACGTCGACCGGGTGCTCGGCGCTCTTCGTCGTCTGCGGGTCGACGGCCGTGACGCTGAACTGGTTGCGACCGCGGCGCAGCTCCACGTCCGCCGACCAGGTGCCGCTCGCCGACGCGGTCGTCTGGACCGGCTGCTGCCGGCCGGGAACGGTGATCGACACGGTGGCGCCCGGAACCGACGTCCCGCGGAGGGTGTAGCTCGTGGCCGTCTCGTCGACCGTCGAGACCGCCGTCGCCGGGTCGGTGACCGCGATATCCGGCGGCCGCGAGAAGCGGACGAGCTGGAGGACGAAGTAGCCGGCGAACAGGACGATCGCGACGGTCAGGAGCACCGCCGCCACGAGGCCGAACGAGAAGGTGAAGCCCTGGCGCGGCGCCGACAGCGGCCGCGGGACGTTGATCGTCGGCTCGCTCGGCGCCCCGCCGTCGCCGCGCTCGCGACGCCACTGGAGCAGGATCTCGTCCGGATCGAGGCCGAGATAGAGGGCGTAGTTGCGGAGGAAGCCCTTCGTGTAGACCGAGCCCGGCAGCTCGCGGTAGTCGCCGCGCTCGAGCGCGCCGAGATAGCGCGCCCGGATCTTCGTGTCCCGTTCGGCGCGGTAGAGGTCGACCCCCTTGGCCTCACGCGCGGCGAGCAGGCGCTCGGGCAGGCTCGGCTGAGGTTCGGCGGCGATGGTGGAGCGGCCGTTCGAGCCTCGGCCGGCGGCGGTCCGGCGACGAGCCTCGTCTCGGGTCGTCATGTCGTGAAGGTGGATCCTGATCGTGCGGTCGAGCGATGCGCGGCCCGGTTCGGCGCCAAGGATACCCTCTCGCGTCCACGGACCCCCCGGATCGGCCGGTCAGTCGCCCGGGTCGTCCACGTCGTCGTGGCTGCGCAGCCAGTTGTCCGATCCGTAGACGATCCGTGGCGCGGCCGGGTTGCGCACGTCCTGCGGGCCGATGATGCCGTACCGTTCGAGCTCGTCCATGAGCCGGCTGGCCCGCGAGAAGCCGACCTTGAGCTTCGTCTGGAGCATGGACGTGCTCGCCTTCTGGCTCGTCGTCACGAGCTCGGCGGCACGCACGACCAGGTCGTCCTCGGCCATCTTGGCCAGCCAGCCGAACTGGCCGCCGTTGCCGCCGTCCTCGCCGTCGAGGTACTGGAACAGCGACTCGTCGTAGAACGGCTCGGGGGCCTGGGCCCTCCAGAAGTCCACCACGGCGTTGACGTCGCGATCGCTCACGAACACGCCCTGCATCCGCACCGGCCGCGGCAGGTCGACCGGCTGGTAGAGCATGTCGCCGCGGCCGATCAGGTCCTCGGCGCCGGGCTGGTCGAGCACGGTCCGGCTGTCGATCATCGAGGCCATCGCGAAGGCGATCCGGCTCGGCACGTTCGCCTTGATCAGCCCGGTCACGACGTTGACGCTCGGGCGCTGTGTCGCGAGGACCAGGTGGATGCCGACCGCTCGTGCCTTCTGGGCGATCTTGACGACCGGGTCCTCGACCTTGCGCCCCTCGCGCATGATCAGGTCGGCCAGCTCGTCGATGATCAGCACGACGTAGGGCATCCGGTCGTCCGGCTCGACCTTCTCGTTGTACGCGGTGATGTTCCGGACGGTGTGCGAGGCGAGCGCCTTGTAGCGCTCCTCCATCTCGTGGACGGCCCAGTTGAGCGCGGCCTTCGCCTCGTGCGGCTCCACGATCACGTGCTGGAGCAGGTGCGGCAGCCCATCGTACGGCGCGAGCTCGACGCGCTTGAGGTCGACGAGGATCAGGCGGACCTCGTCGGGGCGGGCGTGCATCAGGATGCTCGTGATCAGGGCGTTGACGCAGACGCTCTTGCCCGAGCCCGTGGCGCCGGCGATGAGGAGGTGGGGCATCTTCGCCAGGTCCACCGCGTAGGCCTTGCCCGACACGTCGCGTCCGAGCGCGAAGGTCAGCCGGCTCGTGGCTCCGAGCATCTGGGTGTCGTCGAGGAACGTCCGGAAGTCGACCGTCTCGCTCTTCACGTTCGGGATCTCGATCCCGACGGTGTCCTTGCCCGGGATCGGGGCCTCGATCCGGATCGAGCGGGCCATGAGCGCCATCGCCAGGTCGTCGGCGAGACCCTCGATCCGCGAGATCTTGACCCGGGCGTCGGGACGGACCTCGTACTGGGTGACGACCGGGCCGCTGTTGACGGCGACCACCTTGGCCTCGATCCCGAAGCTCCGCAGCTTCTTCTCGATGTCGTCCGAGTTCTCCTGGTGGTCCATCTGGCCGCCGCCGGTCGGGGTCGCGCGAACCTCGAGCAGCGCCGGCGGCGGGAGCTCCCAAGTCAGGTCGCGGACGTCGACCGCCGGCTCGGCCAGCGCCACGTCGGGACCGTGCGTCGCGGTTCGCGTGGCGGCCGCGGCCCCGGCACCGACCCCGACCGAGATCCCGGCCGGGATCGTCCCGAGCGGCCCGGCCGGCCGGCCGGGGACCGGCGCGAGCGGGTCACGTGCCGGCCCGTCCCCGCCGGCCCAGATCGTCTGGCTCATCGGGACGGGGCTCGGTGCCCGGGTCGCGGAACGCGTGTCGGCGGGATCCTCGACCGCCGGGCCGGGCTGGGGCAGCGGTGCGCCCGCCGGCGGGCGAACCGGTCGGGCGACCGCGACCGCCTTCGCCGGGCGGGTCTCGACGGCGTTCGGGTCGGCCGCCGGGACGAGCGTGTCGCCGACCGCACGGGCCCCCCGGCCGAGCTGGGCGAGGACGGTCGGCAGGCTTCGATCGATCGCCACGAGCAGGCCACCGACGATGCCGGCCAGGAGGAGGGCGAAGATCGCCGGCCGCGGGATCAGCCCGGGCTTTGATCCCGTCCCGACGAAGAACCCGTCGAGGCCGCGGCCGATCCGGCCCCCGGTGAAGTCGAAGACGTTGGTCAGCTCGAACATCCCGAGCAGGCAGACATAGGCGACCGCGGCGCCGAGGAGCGCCACGCCCCAGCGGGATCCGACCCCCTTCGCCTGCTGGACGTAGATCCCGCCGACGATGAGCAGCGGCGGGAGGACCCAGCGCCCCGTGCCGAGCCACGGCGCGACGGTGTTGCGCCACCAGTCGGTGAGCCGGCCCTCTCCCGGCAGCATGAGCGCGACGAGCGTGATCACCCCGACCAGCAGGATCGCGATCCCGATCAGCGACCGCCAGACGTCCGGGCTGACGCTGAACCCGCGCGGGGCGCTGATCGTCGGCGAGCGGCGGCGGCTCGTCCCGGTCGGACGGGTCGCCCGACGGGGAGCCGAGCGGCGACGAGTCGCCATCTAGACCTCGACCACGACCGGGAAGACCATCGGCCGGCGCTTCGTCTGCTCGTACAGGTAGCGCGACACGCCGTCCTTGATCTGGCTCTTGAGCAGGGCGATCTCGCTGATGTGGTCGCCCGGGTTCTCGATCGAGCTGATGACCCGCTCGAGCGCCCCCTCGATGACCGGGTCGCGGTCGCTCGGGGCGACGAAGCCGCGGGTGATGATCTCGGGCCGGCCGATGATCGAGCCGGTCTGCTTGTCGACGGTGACGACGATCATGAACATGCCGTCGCTGGCGAGCGCGCGCCGGTCGCGCAGCACGACCTCCCCGACGTCGCCCACCGACAGGCCGTCGACGAAGACGTAGCCGGCGTTGACCGGCGTCCCGCGCCGGGCGCTGCCGTCCTCCTGGATCTCGATCGGCTGGCCGTTCTCGATGATGAACACGTTCTCCGGCGCCACGCCCGTCTCGATCGCCAGCCGGCCGTGCTGGACCTGCATCCGGAACTCGCCGTGCATCGGGATGAAATGGCGCGGCTTCGTGAGCCCGAGCATCAGCTTGAGCTCCTCCTGGCTCGCGTGACCCGAGACGTGGGCGCGCTTGATCGTGTGATAGAAGACGTTGGCGCCGGCCTTGAACAGGTTGTCGATCGTCCGACTGACGTACTCCTCGTTGCCGGGGATCGGGCTGGCGCTCACGATCACCGTGTCGCCGGGCTGGATCTCCACGAACCGGTGGTCGCGGTTGGCCATCCGGGCGAGCCCGGCCATCGGCTCGCCCTGCGCGCCGGTCGTGCAGATCACGAGCTTGTCGGCGGGAACCTCGCCGATCTTGTCCTTGGCCACGATCGCGTCCGGCTTGTAGGTCAGGTAGCCGAGGTCGCTGGCGATCCGGAAGTTCTGCTCCATCGACCGGCCGATGACGGCCGTCTTGCGATCGAACGAGGCGGCCGCGTCGAGGACCTGCTGGACGCGGGCGATGTTGCTGGCGAAGGTGGCCACGATGACCCGCCCGTCGAGCGGCTCCATGATCTCGCGGAACGCCTCGCCGACCGTCCGCTCCGACGGGGTGTAGCCCGGGTTCTCCGCCCGGGTCGAGTCCGACAGCAGGGCAGATCGACGCCCTCCTCGCCGAGCCTGGCCAGGATGTGGAAGTCGGACAGCTTGCCGTCGACCGGCGTGTGGTCGAACTTGAAGTCGCCGGTATGGACGACCGTGCCGACCGGCGTCCGCAGGGCGAGGCCCATCGCGTCCGGGATCGAGTGGCCGATCCGGAACGGGATGACCACGAACGGCCCGATCGTGACCTCGTCGCCCGGCTCGAGTGGGCGGAGCGGGTTGTTGTGGAGCTTGTGCTCCTTGACCTTGTTCCCGAGCAGGCCGCGGGCCAGCACCGAGGCATAGACCGGGACCCCGGGGAACTCGGGCAGGACGTACGGCAGGCCGCCGACGTGGTCCTCGTGGGCGTGGGTGATGAGGAACGCCCGGACGTTGTCGCGGCGCTCCTTGAGGTAGCTCACGTCGGGCACGACGAGGTCGATCCCGAACATCTCCTCGTCGGGGAACATCAGCCCGCAGTCGACCACGACGATGTCGTCGCCGTACTCGAAGACGTACATGTTCTTGCCGATCTCGCCCACCCCGCCGAGCGGGATGATCCGGAGCGGAAGGTTCGAAGGCGTCATGCGGGCCCCGTCGTAGCGTTCAGAAGAGGGTCAGCTGGTCGGCGTCGGGCTCGACACCGGGCGGCAGCGGCGCCGCCGGGCCGACGGGCGGCGCGGCGACGGGCGCCGGCGCGGCGATGGGCGCCGGCGCGGCGACTGGTCCCGGGGCGGGCGCAGCCGGGGGCGACGCCGCCGGGAGCGGGCCGGGGGCCGCGGCCGCGGTCAGGTTCGCCGGATCGGCAGCGGGGCGGGCTTCGGGCTGGGGCTCCGGGTCGGAGAGCGACGCGGCCTGGCTCGCCTCGGCCGGTTGCGCGGCCCCGGATTCCCGGCGCGCTCGAGAGGACTCCAGCACCGAGGGCAGCCCCTGGATGTCGGTCTCGAGGGTCGTCCGGTTCGAGCCGTCGTACAGCGCGAACGCCGGGTGGTACATCGCGAACACGAGCGCATCGTGGGCGCCGGTCGCGGGATCGGCCGGCCGGGCCGTGCCGTGGACCCGCCCGATCCGCTCGCCGGGCATGAACACGCCGAGCGAGTGCTTGCCCGCGGTGACCACGACCGCCGGATCGAGGGCCTCGAGCTGGCGCTGGAGGAACGGGGCGCAGGCGGCGATCTCGTCGGGCTGCGGGTCGCGATTGCCGGGCGGCCAGCACTTGACGACGTTGGTGATGAACACGTCCTCGCGCCGCCAGCCGACCGACTCGATGAGCTCGGTGAGCAGCCGGCCCGACGCGCCGACGAACGGCCGGCCGGCCTCGTTCTCGTCCCGGCCGGGGCCCTCGCCGACGAACACGACCTCCGTGTCGGGGCTCCCCTCCCCCGGGACCGTCCTGGCGCGTTGCTCGTGCAGGCGACAGCGGGTGCAGACGCGGATCTCCTCCGCGATCGCCTGGAGCGCGGCGCCGCGCCCGGCGTCGGTCACACCGCGCTCCCGACGGCGGCCCGCGTGGCGGCGGGACGGATCCAGCCGCGCTCGATCAGGATCTCGGCGATCTCGACCGCGTTCGTCGCGGCGCCCTTGCGCAGGTTGTCGCTGACGACCCACAGGGCGAGGCCACGACCGTCGGCGATCGACGGATCGCGGCGCACCCGGCCGACGAAGATCTCGTCGTGGCCGGCCGCCTTCGTCGCCAGGGGGTAGACGTGGCCGGCCGGATCGTCCTGGACGACGACCCCCGGGACCGCGGCGAAGAGCTCCCGTGCCCGGTCGGGCGAGATCGGGTCGCGCGTCTCGACGTGGACCGCCTCGGAGTGGCTCGTGAACACCGGGACGCGGACGGCGGTGCAGCTGATCCGGAGCTCGGGCAGGTGGAGGAT
The DNA here is from genome assembly GCA_963813705.1 of uncultured Chloroflexia bacterium. GTDB lineage: Bacteria > Chloroflexota > Limnocylindria > Limnocylindrales > CSP1-4 > Chersky-267. The sequence goes on along the minus strand of CAWFAH010000010.1, from coordinate 140,620 downwards.
CTTGCGGCTCTCGACGATGACCTTCCACTCCTCCTTCGTGTAGCCGTCGTCGCGGAACACGTCGATCTCCGGGAGGGCGTTGAACGCGATCGGATGCGGGTAGACGCTGGCCGTCAGCGGCTCGCCGGCGGCATGCGCGCGGACCTGGCTCTCGAGCTCGGCGATGGCGTCACCGCCGGTCCCGGACACGCTCTGGTAGGTGTCCACGATGACGCGCTCGATCCCGACGGCGTCGCGAAGGGCCATCAGCACCGGGACGAGCTGCATCGTGGAGCAGTTGGGGTTGGCCACGATGCCCTGGTGGGCCGCCGCGTCAGCCGGGTTGACCTGGCTCACGACGAGCGGGACCGCCGGGTCCATCCGCCACTGGCTCGAGTTGTCGATGACCGTCGCGCCATGGGCGACCGCCGCGGGAGCGAGCATCTCGGAGACCGCGCCACCGGCCGAGAACAGGGCGATGTCGACCCCGTCGAAGGCCTCCGGCGTCGCCTCGATCACCTCGTGGGTCGTGCCAGCCACCGACACGCTGGCGCCGGCCGACCGCCCGGAGGCCATCAGCCGGAGCTCCCCGATCGCGAGGTGGCGCTCCAGCAGGACCTGGATCATCGTCCGGCCGACGACACCGGTGGCGCCGACGACCGCGACGGTGAGGGGTCGAGGGGTCATCCCGGGCACGCTCCACTACGGTTCTCATCGGTTCCGGGCACGGCGGGAGTATACCAGCGGCCTCGTGCACGTCCGGCAGCGGGTGGTGGCCGCGTCCCGGGCCCGCGTCTCCCGCTCCCGCCTTGGCTCGCGTGGCGAACCAAGCAGCGAAGGAGACCGCGTGTCGTCGAGCCACGTCCGGGTTCGTCGATCGATTGGCTCGCGTGGCGAACCAATCAGCGGCGGAGAGCGTCGGCGGTCGCCTCGGATCGCCTGTCGTTCGCCCCTTGGTTCGCCTGCCGAGCCAGGAGCGGTGGGAAGCGGCTGCCGACGGCGCCGCGGGGCCGGAGGAGAAGCAGGATTCGGGCCGGGAATCACGACGCCCGCGCGCTTGGCGCGGGCGTCGGTACGGGTGCGCGGGTTGGGTCAGACGGGTTCCTTGGCCAGGTGGCGCTGCATCGCCGCCTTGCGTGACAGGTTGATCCGGCCCTGGCGGTCGATCTCCGTCACGACGACCATCACCTCGTCGCCGACGGACACGACATCCTCGACGGTCGGCACGTGGTAGTCGGCGAGCTCGCCGATCCGGACGAGACCCTCCTTGCCCGGCAGGATCTCGACGAACGCGCCGAAGCCCATGATCCGGGTCACCTTGCCCAGGTAGAGCGAGCCGATCTCGACCTCACGGGTCAGCGACTCGATCCACTGGATCGCCTTGCGGCTGTTCTCGCCGGAGACGGCGGCGATCTCGACCGAGCCGTCGTCCTCGACGTTGATCTCGGTGCTGGTCTCCTCCTGGATCTTGCGGATCATCGAGCCACCCTTGCCGATGATGTCGCGGATCTTCTCCGGGTTGATCTTGATCGTGACGATCCGCGGGGCGAAGTCGCTCATCCCCTCGCGGGCCGCCGGCATCACCTCGGTCATCTTGGCCAGGATCTCGAGCCGGGCCGCGAGGGCCTGCTTGAGCCCGCCGCGGATGATCGCCTCGTTGATGCCCTGGACCTTGATGTCCATCTGGAGCGCGGTGATCCCGTCGCTCGTTCCGGTCACCTTGAAGTCCATGTCCCCGAACGAATCCTCCTTGCCGAGGATGTCGGTCAGGACCGCGAACCGGCCATCCGGCTCGCTGATCAGGCCCATCGCCGCGCCGGCGACCGGCGCCGAGATCGGCACGCCCGCGTCCATCAGGGCGAGGGTCGAGCCGCAGGTGGAGGCCATCGAGGTCGAGCCGTTCGAGGTCACGCACTCGCTGACGAGCCGGATGACGTACGGGAAGTCCTCCTGGCTCGGGAGCACCGGCAGGAGCGCCCGTTCGGCCAGGTTGCCGTGGCCGATCTCGCGCCGGCCGGGCCCGCGCATCGGCTTGTTCTCGCCGGTGCTGTAGGGGGGCATGTTGTAGTGGTGGAGGTAGCGCTTCTCGGTCCGCGGGCTGATCGTGTCGATCCGCTGGACGTCCGAGGACGCCCCGAGGGTGGCCACCGTGAGCGCCTGCGTGTCGCCACGGGTGAACAGCCCGGAGCCGTGCGCCCGGGGCAGGAGGCCGACCTCGACGCTGATCGGACGGAGCTGGTCGAGCGCCCGGCCGTCCATTCGGATCCCCTCGTCCAGCACGAGCTGGCGAACGGTCTTCTTGTGGACGAGGCTGAACAGGCTCTTGCTGACCCGTGCCTGGCGGCGCGCCGCCTCGAGGAGCCCGGGCGCGTCGCCGCCGGTCCGGTTCGCCCGGACCGAGGCCGCGATCCCGTCGCCGAGCGTGGCGATCCGGTTCGGCAGGTCTTCGGCGAAGGTGCCGAGCAGCTGCGCGGTGGCCTGGGCATCCGGGAGCGCGCGGTGGGCGTCGGTCAGGTCGATCCCGAAGAACCGGGCGAGCTCACCGAGCTTGTAGCTCTCGGCCCACTCCGGGTAGGCCTCCCGGGCGAGGACGAGCGTGTCGAAGTAGCTGCCCGGTGCGAAGCGGAACCCGTCGCCGAGCGCGGCCTCGAGGAAGCCGAGGTCGAAGCCGATGTTGTGGCCAACGAGGATCGCGCCGCCGGCGAAGGCGCGGAACTGCTCGGCGGCCTCCTTCGGCGTCGGGGCGCCCTTGACGTCCTTGTCGGTGATGCCATGCATCTGGTGGCCGATGATCGAGCGGCCCGGATCGACGAAGGTCTGGAAGGTGTCGCTGACCTTGCCGTTCTTGATCCGGACGGCGCCGATCTCGAGCAGGTCGGCCATCTTCGGGTCGCGGCCGGTGGTCTCGACGTCGACGACGACGAGCTCGCGCTTGTCCTCGATCGCCGCCACGAAGTCGAGGACCGAATCGGTCCCCGGCTCGAGGTACGGCAGGCGCTTGGCCTTGCCGACGGCCTCCTGCATCTCGAGCTGGATGTCGATGAGCGGCTGGAGGGCGCGGTGGCCGAACAGGATCGCCTCGGCCATGACGTCCTCGGGCAGGAGCTTGGCGCCGGCCTCGACCATCATGATCGCGTCGCGGGTGCCCGAGACGATGAGCTCGAGATCCGATTCCTCGAGCTGGCTGTAGAGCGGGTTGACGACGAACTCGCCGTCGATGCGGCCGATCCGGACCGCGCCGATCGGGCCCTGGAACGGGATCTCGCTGATCGTCAGCGCGGCCGACGCGGCGAGCGTGCCGAGCACGTCGGGGTCGTTCTCCTGGTCCGTCGACAGGACCGTGACGACGATCTGGACGTCGTCCTTGTAACCGCTCGGGAAGAGCGGCCGGATCGGGCGGTCGGTGAGCCGTGCGGCGAGGATGGCCGCCTCGGACGGCCGGGCCTCACGCTTGATGAACCCGCCGGGGATCTTGCCCGCGGCGTACATCCGCTCCTCGAAGTCGACGGTGAGCGGGAAGAAGTCGAGGCCCGGACGGGGCTCCGAGCGGTTGGCGGTCCCGAGGACCATGGTGTCGCCGTGACGGACGGTGACGGACCCGCCGGCGAGGCGGGCGAGTCGACCGGTCTCGATGATCAGGGGTCGACCGGCGAATTGCGTCTCGATGGTGTGAGACACGGGGTTCTGTTCCTCCTTACCGTGCAGGAGGAGCGACCTTGCGGGCGCGCGGCCCGCCGACGAGGTTCAGACGCGACGGGACCCCGGGCGAGCCCGAGGTCCGGGGCGGCGATCGCCTAGCGGCGGAGTCCCAACCGTCCGATGACGGTGCGGTAGCGCGCGTTGTCCTTCTTGATCAGATAGGCCAAGAGGCGGCGGCGCTGACCGACGAGCTTGAGGAGGCCGCGGCGCGAATGGTTGTCCTTGGGAAAGCTCCTGAGGTGCTCCGTCAGCTCCTTGATCCGCTCCGTCAGGAGCGCGATCTGGACCTCCGGGGAGCCGGTGTCGCCATCACTCATGGCGAACGCACCGATGACCTGTTGCTTCTGTTCCCGCGCGAGCGGCACTCGGTCCTCCGAACACGAACTGGTATAGACGTCTTCTGCTATGACCGGCGGAGGATAGCAGGCTTGGCCTCCTCCGGCAAACGACGGCTGAGCGCGATCCTCGTCCGGGCCCCCAGCCCGGGGCCTCCTGGCGTGGCCAGCTCGACCCGTCCGTGGCTCACCCGGACCACGGCCGGCCGGGGGCGCGCGACGCGACCGGCGGCCGTCCAGGCCGGCTCGATGGTCCCCGCGTAACGCGCCTCCGGGGGCAGCGCGAACGGCACCGCGAAGTCGACGCTGCGGTCGACGAGCTCACCGGTCAGCGCGACGGGGCGGCCCAGCAGCCGGCGGGCACCGGCCAGGTCCCCGGCGGCGATGTCGAGCCGGATCGTGCCGCTCCGGACGGGCTCGCCGTCGAGCTCGAACGGCGGCACGACCACGATCTCGAAGCCGTCCCGCCGGCCGAGCTCGGCCAGCGCCGCGGGCGTCCCCCGCCGCTCGTGACCGAACGCCGCGTCGGGGGTCATGAGGAAGCCGGCGAGCTCGGTCCGGTCGCGGATCCGGTCGACGAACGCGCTGTACTCGGTCGTCCGGAGCGTCGCGTCGAAGTGCTGGACGACGGTGACCGCCACCCCGGCCGCGGCGAGCCGGGCCAGCCGCTCGGCCGGGTCGCACAGGAGCGGCGGCGCCGCCCCGACCACGATCTCGTCCGGGTGGGCGTCGAAGGTGATCACCGCCGGGCGAGCGGCGTGGGCCGCGGCGACGGCACGCAGCCGGTTGAGCAGGTAGCGGTGACCGCGGTGGAGGCCGTCGAACACGCCGACGACGACGAACAGCCGGCCGTGGCCCGCCGTCAGCCGCTCGACGCCGGCGACCACGTCCATCGCGGCGAGCCCGGGTCGGCTCAGCTCGCGCCCGTCCCGACGGCGACCGCACCCGGCGCGTCGACGAGCACCTTGTCCGGTGCCAGCCGACCGTCGCGGATCGTGGCCACCGCGACCGGGCGATCCGCGGCATCGACGGCGATGACCCGCTCGACCGCGGCGCGATCGACTGGGAGCCCCGCGCTCGGACGCACGAACTGCCCACGCGCCACCGCCGCCAGCTCCGCCGCGTTGAGCGCGACACGCGGGAAGCGCTCCAGGCCGGCGTCGATCGGCAGGAGCAGCGGCGCGAGGCCGGCGGGTCCGCCTTCGGCCGCCGCGCGGATCGTCTCGAGCGGGTGGGCCTCGTCGAGGGTGAAGCCGCCCGACGCGCTGCGCACGAGCGCCCCCAGGTAGGCAGCACTCCCGACGGCACGACCGACGTCGCGGGCGATCGCGCGGACGTACGTTCCGGCCGAGCATTCGACGTCGACGACCGCGATCGGGCGGGCGGGATCGGCCTCGTCCCAGTCGACCAGCTCGAGGCGGTGGATGGTCACCTCGCGCGGGGCGAGCACCGGCGCCTGCCCGGCTCGTGCGAGCGCGTACGCGCGCCGGCCGCCGAGCTTGATCGCCGAGTAGGCGGGCGGGACCTGGCGGATCGGCCCGACGAGCGCCGCCAGCGCCGCCTCGACGGCCGGCCGCGTCACCGCCGCTCCGTCGACCGGGCTGAGCTCGCCGTCCAGGTCGTCGGTGGTCGAGCTGGCCCCGAAGCAGACCGTGGCGCGGTAGCGCTTGCGGTCCCCGAGGTGGAACTCGACGAGCCGGGTCGCCCGGCCGAGGAAGACCGGCAGGACGCCGGTCGCGAACGGGTCGAGCGTCCCGCCGTGACCGACCCGGCGGGTGAGCGCGAGCCGCCGGACGAGGGCCACCACGTCGTGCGAGGTCGGCCCGGCCGGCTTGGCGACGACGAGGATCCCGTCGAGCCCGGCGCTGCCCGCCGTTCGGTCCCGGCGGCTCATCGCCGGACCTCGGCCGCGAGCCGTCGGGCGACCGCGAGGACCGCCTCCCGGGCCTCGCCGAGCGGCCGGTCGACCGTGGCGCCGGCCGCCCGGGCGTGGCCCCCGCCGCCGAACGCGCCGGTCAGCGCGGTCGCGTCGACGCCACCCGGCTTCGTGCGGACGCTGATCCGGGTGGCCGAGCCCTGCTCCTTGAACAGGATCGCCACCTCGGCTCGCTCGGCCTGCGACAGGAGGTCGATGATCCCCTCCGAGTGGGCCGCCGACGTTCCGGTCGCGGAGAGGTCGTCATCGGTGAGGCTCGACCAGATCACCCGGCCATCAGGATCGTGCTCGAGCCGGTCGAGCACCCGTCCGAAGAGGCGCAGCTGGGCATCCGGCTTCGTCCGGTACAGCCGGCGCGAGATGTCGGACAGCGGGGCGCCGGCGTCGACGAGCGCGGCCGAGACCGCGAGGGTGCGCGGCGTCGCGTTGGGGTGGGCGAACGTGGCGGTGTCCATCACGATCCCGGCCATGAGCACCGTCGCCAGCGAGCCGCCGCCGGCCAGGAGCGGGACGTCGAGCCGATCGGCGATCAGGGCCACCATCTCGCAGGTGGCCGCGGCCGTCGGGTCGATCCAGTCGGTCGGGGCGTCGCCGTCGTTCGACACGTGGTGGTCGACGACCATCCGGGCCAGTCCGGCGAACAGCGCGGCATGGCGATGGCGGACCGGCCCGACGCGGTCGAGCGATCCACAGTCGACGACGACGAGCAGGTCGTAGTCGAGTCCAGGCTCCGGATCGGTCCGGAACCGCTCGATGCCGGGCAGGAAGGCGTACAGCTCGGGCACCGGATCGCTGCACACGGTCGTCGCGCGTCCGCCCCGCTCCTCGACGAGGCGCGCGATGCCGAGCCCCGCCCCGAGCGTGTCCGCGTCGGGGTTCTCGTGGCTCACGACGAGCACCGTCCGGGCGGCCTCGAGCGCCGCGACGACGCCGGCCGGGACGGCCTCCGCCCAGCGCGCGAGCTCGCCGTCGCTCATGGCTTCGGCTTCCCGCGGGCCGGCCGGTGGCCACGTTTCGGCGACGTGCCCGGCGTGCCGGTCCCGCGAGCCGCGCCGGTCCCCCGTGCCGCGGCGGTGCCGGGCGCGCTCGTGGTCCGCCGGCGGCGGCGAACCGGCTTCGGCGGCTCCGCGGCCGGTGGCGGCTCGTCCGCCAGGTCGCCCGCCTGGTGGAAGCGTGGCACCGGCGTCGGCAGCGTTTCGGCGTCCGGCGATCCGTCGTCCTCCGGCAGCCGGCCGGCCTCGAGCTCCTCGAGCAGGTGGAGGACGCGCGTTCCCCGCTCGATCGTATCGTCGAGCCGGACGTGGAGATCGGGGATGCGGCGCAGTCGGAGCCGGGCTCCAAGCTCGCGGCGCACGAACGGCATCGCCCGGTCGAGGGCGGCGATCGTCGCCGTTCGCTCGGCGGCCTGCCCGATCACGCTGACCCAGACGCGGGCATGGCGCAGGTCGGGGGTCGTCTCGACCTTGGTGACCGTCGCAAAGCCGATCCGCGGATCCTTGACGTCGCGGGTGAGGATGGCCCCGATCTCCTGGCGGAGGAGCTCATCGATCCGATCAGTTCGCTGGGTCATCGTCGCTTCTGGCACCCTCAACGCCGGATCATTGCTCGCTCTCCGAGGGCCGAGGTAAGCCCCGCGTGCCCTCGGCCTGAGGATTCGAGCCTCGACGCTCGGCCTGAGGATTCGAGCCTCGACGCTCGGCCTGAGGATTCGAGCCTCAGCGCTCGGCCTGAGGATTCGCCCGGCTGACCGTCTTCTGGGTGAAGCACTCGATGACGTCGCCCTCGACCAGGTCGTGGAAGTTCGCCAGCCCGATGCCGCACTCGAAGTTCTTCTCGACCTCGCGCACGTCGTCCCGGAAGCGGCGCAGCGACTCGATCCGGTCGGTCGCGATGATCTTGCCGCCGCGCCACACGCGAGCGCCACCGCGGACGATCCGGCCATCGGTCACGAAGCAGCCGGCGATGACCGTGTTCTTGCCGACCCGGAAGATCTGGCGCACCTCCGCCCGACCCTCGACCACCTCGACGATCTCGGGCTCGAGCAGGCCCTTGAGGGCCGCGTCGATGTCGTCGGTCAGCTTGTAGATGATGTCGTAGATCCGGACGTCGACGCCCTCGGCCTCGGCCGCCCGGCGGGCGGTCTCGGTGATCTTCGTGCTGAACCCGACGACGATCGCGTCCGACGCCGTCGCCAGCATGATGTCGTTGTCGGTGATGTCGCCGGCGCCCTCGTGGAGGACGTTCAGCCGGACGTCCTCGGTCGACAGCTGCTCGAGGGCGTGGGTGATCGCCCCGAGCGAGCCCGAGACGTCCGCCTTGAGGATGATCCGGAGCTCCTTGGCCTGGCCGGCCTGGATCTGGCTGTACAGGTCCTCGAGGGTCGCCCGGCCGCTCCCGTCGCCGGCCTTCGCCGCGGCGGTCGCCTTGCGCGCCTCGACCATCGTGCGGGCTTCCTTCTCGTCGGCGACCACGCGCAGGATGTCGCCCGCCTCGGGCACGTCGGCCAGGCCGAGGACAACGGCCGGGGTCGACGGCCCGGCCTTGGTGATCCGCTTGCCGCTCTCGTTCTCGAGCGCCCGGACCTTGCCGTACGTCTCCCCGACGACGATCACGTCGCCGACCCGGAGCGTCCCGGTCTGGACGATCGCGGTGGCCACCGGGCCGCGGCCCTTGTCGAGCTGGGCCTCGACGATCGTCCCGACCGCCGGCCGCTTGGGGTTCGCCTTGAGCTCCTGGAGATCGGCGACGAGCAGGACCATGTCGAGCAGCTCGTCGAGCCCGAGCCGGGCCTTGGCCGAGACGGGCACGAGCGGCGTGTCCCCGCCGTACTCCTCGACGATGACGTTCGCCTCGGACAGCTCGGTCTTGACCCGATCGGGGTTGGCGTCCGGCTTGTCGATCTTGTTGAGGGCGATGATGATCGGCACCTTTGCCGCCCGGGCATGGTGGATCGCCTCGAGGGTCTGCGGCATCACTCCATCGTCGGCGGCGACGACCACGACCGCGACGTCGGTCACCCGCGCACCGCGCGCCCGCATGGCGGTGAACGCCTCGTGACCCGGCGTGTCGAGGAACACGATCCGCCGGCCGTCCTTCGTGGTCACCTCGCTTGCGCCGATGTGCTGAGTGATCCCGCCCCGCTCCCCCGCCGCGACCTCGGTCGTGCGGATGGCATCGAGCAGGCTCGTCTTGCCGTGGTCGACGTGACCCATGACCGTCACGATCGGGGCGCGGGCCTGGAGCAGCGACGCCTCGTCCTCCTCGTAGAGGACTTCCTTGGTCGCCTCGTCCGGGGCCTCCTCGCCGTCGGCATCGGCGACGCCCGCCGTCGCGGCGACGGCCTCGGCAACCTCGTAGCCGAGCTCGCCGGCCACGAGCGCTGCCGTGTCGCGGTCGATCAGCTGGTTGATCGTCGCGAAGATGCCGCTCTTGATCAGCTCGCGGATGACGTCCGCGGCGTTGACCTGCAGGAGCTCGGCGAGCTCCTTGACCGTGATCGTGCCGGGCAGCTCGATCGCGCCGCGTTCGCGTGGATCCGCGACCTGGACCGCCGACTGGCCGACGCCGGCGTCGCGACGCTGCGGCTTCCGCGGACCGCGCCGGCCCCGGGTGCCGCTCCTACTCCTCGCCACGCTGGCTTCCTCCTTCGTTCATCGTCGACATCGTACCCGCCCGGGCCGAAAGCTCGTCGCGCAGGCCGGGCGGCAGCGGGACGCCGAGCGCCCGGCTGAGCGATCCCCGCTCGAGCGCCATCGCCCAGCACGACCCGTCGGCGCACAGGTAGGCGCCCCGGCCGGGGAGCCGGCCGCTCGGATCGCTGAGGACCCGTCCGTCGGGCGTCCGGACGATCCGAACGAGCTCCCGCTTGGCGCTCGACGTCCGGCAGGCGACGCAGGTCCGGGATGGGACGGTGCCAGCGCGGGCGGGCGCCGGCCGGGCTACGACGACACCTCCCCGGCGGCGACCTTGGTGCGCCGGCTCGGCTTGGCCGCCGGCGCAGCCGGCACGGTCTCGCCGTCCGACGACGCCGCGGCCGTTTCTGAGGCGGTCAGCGTGGCCGTCTTGCGAGCCGCGCGTGCCTTCGGGGCCGGGGCTGCCTCGGGCTCGTCCGCGGCGGCGGTCGCGGCCTTCGGCCGGGCGGCCGCCCTGGGCTTCGCGGCGGGCTCGGTCTTGGCCGCCGCGGCCTTCGCGACCGGCTCGGCCTTGGCCACTGCGGCCTTTGCCGCAGGCTTCGCGACCGGCTCGGCCTTGGCCAGTGCGGCCTTTGCCGGCTTGGCCGCCGTGGTCTTCGCCACTGGCTCGGCCGCGGTGCTCTTCGCGGCGGTGACCTCGGTTACGCCGTCCGCCTCCGGGGCGGGCACCGCGTTCTTCGCACGGCTCGGCTTCGCCACGGCAGCGGCCGGCTCGGCGGCGTCCGCGGCCGCCGGCTCGGCTGCCGCCGCCACGCTCGCGGCCTGGGCGGCGGCCTTTGCCTCGGCGACCGACACGTCGCTCCGGATGTCGATCCGCCAGCCGGTCAGCTTGGCGGCCAGCCGGGCGTTCTGGCCCTCGCGCCCGATGGCGAGCGAAAGCATCCGCTCCGGGACCGTGACGCTGGCGATCCGGTGCTCCTCGTCGATCGACACGTCGAGCACCTGGGCCGGGCTGAGGGCGTTGGCGACGAACACCGCCGGATCGTCGTTCCAGGGGATCACGTCGATCTTCTCGCCGGCCAGCTCGGCGACCACCGCCTGGACCCGCGCCCCGCGCTGGCCGACCGTGGCGCCGACCGGGTCGAGCCCGTCCTGGCGGCTGCTGACGGCGACCTTCGAGCGCGAGCCGGCCTCGCGGGCGATCGCCTTGATCTCGACGGTGCCGCTGTGGATCTCGGGGACCTCGAGCTCGAACAGCCGGCGCAGGAAGTTCTTGTGCGCCCGGCTGACGAACAGCTGCGGCCCGCGCAGACCGCGCCGGACCTCGAGGACGTAGGCCTTGATCGGCTGCCCGATGCGGTAGTGCTCGAGCGGCGACTGCTCGGTCGTGGCGAGGATCGCCTCGGCCCGCGCGATGCCACCCTGTCCGGTCAGGTCGAGGATGATCGCCCGGGGCTCGACCCGGTTCACGGTGCCGGTGATGAGCTCGCCCTCGCGGCTGGCGAACTGGTCGTAGGCGACGTCACGCTCGGCCTCGCGGAGGCGCTGCAGGACGACCTGCTTGGCGGTCTGGGCGTGGATCCGGCCGAAGGCCTCGGGATCGAGCTCCTCGGTCGTGACGAGGTCGCCGAGCTGGGCGTTCGGGTCGTGCCCGCGGGCGTCGTCGAGGGTGAGCTCGGTGAGCGGGTCCTCGACCTCGGCCACCGCGGTGCGGGCGCGGAAGACCCGGATCTGGCCGGTCTCGCCGTCGATCCGGACCTGGATGTCCTCGTCGCCCTCGGTCCGCCGATAGGCCGACTGGATGGCGTCCTCGACGGTTCGGATGAGCTGGTCGCGGGGGACCTGCTTCTCGGCGTTCAGCTGCAGGAGGGCAGTGACGAAGTCACGGTTCACGGTTCGCCTCCCGTCACGACTGTCACCGGCGAATCCCGCCGACCCTGGCTCACGGCTCCGCCCAAAAGAAAACGTGGGGGTCACCCACGTCATGGAGCGGCCGTTCAATTGGCGGGAGTATACACCCGGACGGGTGGACCCTCAAACGGGGCGATGGGCCCGCGGCCTTCCGAATCGGCGCTCGACGTAGCCGTCGACGATGGCCAGGAACTCGGGCACGATCCGCTCGCCGCGCAGGGTCCGGTCGAGCTTGCCGTCGACGAAGACCGGCGCGACCGGCTCCTCGAACGTGCCGGGCAGGCTGATCCCGATGTCGGCGTGCTTGCTCTCGCCGGGGCCGTTGACCACACAGCCCATCACCGCGACGCGGAGGTCCTCGACGCCGGGGTAGGTCTCGCGCCAGGCTGGCATGCGGTCCTTCAGATAGGCCTGGATGTCGCGGGCCATCTCCTGGAAGAACGTCGAGGTCGTGCGGCCGCAGCCCGGACAGGCGCTCACCTGGGGCAGGAACGAGCGTAGCCCGAGCGACTGGAGGACCTGCTGGGCGACCTCGACCTCCAGCTCGCGACCGGCGCCGGGCTCGGGCGTCAGCGACACCCGGATCGTGTCGCCGATCCCCTCGCTCAGGAGCAACGAGAGCCCGGCCGTCGAGGCCACGATCCCCTTCATCCCCATCCCGGCCTCGGTCAGCCCGAGGTGGAGCGGGTAGTCGCTCCGCGGGCCGAGCGAGCGGTACACGTCGACGAGGTCGCGGACGCCCGACACCTTGGCCGACAGGATGATCCGGTCGTGGCCCAGGCCGGTCTCCTCGGCGAGCTCCGCCGAGCGCATCGCCGACTCGACCATCGCCTCGATCATGACCGACCGGGCGTCGCGCGGCTCGGCCGAGCGCGCGTTGGCGTCCATGAGCTCGGTGAGCAGGGCCTGGTCGAGCGAGCCCCAGTTGACCCCGATCCGGACCGGCTTGTCGTGGTCGATCGCGACGCGCACGATCGTCTGGAAGTTCTCGTCGTGGCGCTTGGCGCCGACGTTGCCCGGGTTGATCCGGTACTTCGCCAGCGCGGTCGCGGTGTCCGGATAGCGGGCGAGCAGGAGGTGGCCGTTGTAGTGGAAGTCGCCGATCACCGGCACGTCCACGCCGAGCCCGCGGACCTTGCGGATCATCTCCGGGACTGCCGCGGCTGCCTCGTCGGTGTTGACCGTGACCCGGACGAGCTGGCTGCCGGCATGGGCGAGCTGGGCGACCTGGATCGCGGTCGCGTCGGCATCCGCCGTATCGGTGTTCGTCATCGACTGGACGACGACCGGGTGGGCGCTCCCGACGAGCACGCCACCGACGTCGACGCTGACCGTCGGGCGGCGACGCGGGCGACCGGCCTCGGGACCGGCGGTGACCGGTCCCGGCGGCGCGCCGGCGTCGGTCACTGGCCCCGGCCCGGGGCGGTGATGTCGAAGTAGGTGATCCAGGCGAGGAAGCCCATCAGGCAGGCGAACCCGACGAGGTAGGTCAGTCGCTCGGCGCGGAGGCTGACCCGCTCGCCGGCGACCGACTTGAGCAGGAGGACCGCGATCCGGCCGCCGTCGAGGGGCGGGAACGGCAGGATGTTGACCAGCGCGAGGTTGGCCGACAGGATCCCCGCGAGGTACAGCGTGAACACTGGGCCGAGCTGCCAGAAGACGTCGCCCACCTGGCTGGCGATCCCGATCGGGCCGGCGACTGGCGGCGGCTCGGTGGGATGGCTGACGATCGAGTCGACGAGCTGGCCCAGGCCGTTCCAGATGAGCGTCAACGCCTGGGCCGTGCGGTCGACGGCGATCTGGGCCGCTTCGACGACCGGGCGCTGGAAGTACTCGCCGGTCGGTCGCGTCGTCAGGTTCTCGATCCCGAGCGCGCCGTGGGCGACGTCGATCTCGCTCGGCGGGCGGAGCGTCACCGAGACGTCCTGCGCCGTGCCGTCGGCGTGGACGATCCCGAGGACGACCGTCTGGCCGGCGTGGGCACGCATCGCCTCGGCGACGGCCGACTGGCCGGGCAGGTCCTCGAATGCCTCGAACACCGCGCCGTTGATCGAGCTGATCCGGTCGCCCGGCACGAGACCGGCCGATGCCGCCGGCGAGTTCGGCTGGACGCTCTGGAACGACAGCGCGACGCGCGGGTTGGCGACCCAGGCGATCGAGAAGAAGATCAGGAAGGCGAGGGCGATGTTCATCATCACGCCGGCCACGAGGATCACGAGCTTGGTGGGCAGCCGGGCCCGGACGAACGAGCGCGGGTCCTCCAAATCACCGTCCTCGCCCTCGAGCCGGACGAACCCGCCGATCGGCAGCCAGTTGAGCGTGTAGAGCGTCTCCCCCTCCGACCGGAGGACCCGTGCCCGGGGCGGGAAGCCGAGCCCGAACTCGAGGACCCGGACGCCCGCGAGGCGGGCGGTGGCGAAGTGGCCGAGCTCGTGGATGACCACCAGCACGCCGAGCATCGCCAGGAAGATGACGACCGTGATCGCCGACTGGGCGATTGCGCTCATCGGGCGGCACCCTCGGCCAGGATGGACGCGCGGACCTCGGCGTCGAGCTCGAGCAGCTCGGCCACGCCGGGGGTCTGGTCCTTGCCGCGGCCGAACCGCTCGACCGCCGTCTCCAGCGTCCGGGCGATCCCCGGGAAGTCGAGCCGGCCGTCGAGGAACTGGCTCACCGCGACCTCGTCGGCGGCGATCAGCGCCGCCGTGGCGCGCGATCCGATCCGACCCGCCTCACGGGCGATGCGGAGGGCCGGGAAGCGCCCCTCGTCGGGCGCCCGGAAGTCGAGTCGGCCGGCGGCCACGAGGTCCGGCGGCGAGGCTGGCGATGGGTGGCGGGTCGGGTAGGTCACGGCGTACTGGATCGGGAGGCGCATGTCCGGGGTCCCGAGCTGCGCCTTGAGCGAACCGTCCACGAACAGGACGGCCGAGTGGACGAGGCTCTGCGGATGGATGACGACGTCGATCGCGTCGTAGCCGACATCGTACAGCCAGTGCGCTTCGATCACCTCCAGGCCCTTGTTCGCCAGCGTCGCCGAGTCGACCGTGATCTTGGCACCCATCGACCAGGTCGGGTGGCGCAGGGCCTGCTCGGGGGTGACCCGCGCGAGCTCGTCTTCGCTCGCGTCGGCGAACGGGCCGCCCGACGCCGTCAGCACGAGCCGGGCAATGCCGGCCAGCGACTCACCGGCCAGGCTCTGCCAGATGGCCGAATGCTCGGAGTCGATCGGCCGGAGCCAGGCCAGCGCGTCGGCAAGTGGATCGGTCGGGTCGGTGGCGGCGACCGCGGCGGCGCGCTCGCGGGCGAGCGGCATGACCAGGTGGCCGCCGGCGACGAGCGTCTCCTTGTTGGCCGTCGCGACGACCTTGCCGGCCATCAACGCGGCCACGACCGAGCGGAGGCTGACGATCCCGCCGGTGCCCACGACGACGAGGTCGACGTCGTCGCGGGTCGCCAGGATCTCGAGCGCGTCCGGTCCGCCCTCGATCACCGTCCCCTCGGGCACGTCGAGCCGGGCGGCCGCCTCGGGATCGCCGGGCAGGGCCACGGCCAGCGGCCGGAGGAGGCGCGCCTGCTCCTCGAGCAGGGCCGCCTGGCGCCCGGTCGCGAGGGCCACGACCCGGACACGCTCGCCGAGGCCGGCCAGCACGTCGACCGCCTGGCGGCCGATCGAGCCACCGGACCCGAGCAGGGCGACCCGGACGGGCCGCCCAGGGCCGCCGACGCCGTCGCGGGCCGGCTCGAGACCGCGAGCCGCCTCGAGGTGCCGCGCGGCGCTCATCGCAGGACGGCCAGCACGTAGAGGGTCAGGACCGGCGCCGCGAACAGGAAGGAGTCGACGCGGTCGAGGATCCCGCCGTGGCCGGGGATGAGCTCGCTCGAGTCCTTGGCGCCGGCGGCTCGCTTGAGCATCGACTCGGCGAGGTCGCCCGCCTGGGCAGCCAGGCCGAGGATCGGGCCGACGACCAGCGCCTGCCAGACCGGAGCTCCGACCAGCCACAGGCCGATCGCCAGCACGACCGTCGTGGCGATCAATCCGCCGAACAGCCCCGCGTACGTCTTCGACGGGGAGATGTGCGCCAGGAAGCGGGTCAGTCCGGTCGCCTCGCCGAAGCGGACCCCGAACGTCTTGCCGACCAGGTAGGCGCCGGTGTCGTAGGCCCAGACGGACAGGACGAGCACGAGGACCCAGGCCCGCTGGGCGTCGAGGAACGACGCGATCGGCGCGGCGGGCGGAAGTACCGGGGCCGCGTTTCCGAGCCGCACGACCGAGCCGAGCATGCCCACGTAGATCCCGCCGAAGACCGTGGCGATCCAGCCGGCCAGGCCCTCCCGGGGATCGAGCCGTGGGAAGGCGCCGACCGCGGCGAGGATGACCGCGACCGCGACCAGGAGCGCGGCCGAGCCGGTCAGCTCGGCCGGGACGGCGGCGTCGAGGACGATCGCGAGGGCGATCACCACGCCGAGCCCGACGAGCACGGGATAGCCGGCCGACCGAAGGAGCCGAAGAGCCTCCAGCGCGGCAAACCCGGCCGCGACGAGGATGAGGGCCGCGATCCACGGCCCGCCGAGGACGAGGACGATGAGCAGCGGCGGGACGAAGATCGCGGCGCTCAGCGCCCGCTGCTGCACGGGTCCCCCTACCGGCCGAAGCGTCGTGTCCGGCTGGCGAACTCGAGCAGGGCGGCGTCGAAGGCCTCGGCGTCGAAGTCCGGCCAGAGGAGCGGGCTCATGTAGAACTCGGCGTACGCCGACTGCCAGATGAGGAAGTTGCTCAGGCGTTCCTCGCCGCCCGTCCGGATCACGAGGTCCGGGTCCGGCAAGCCGGCGGTGTAGAGGGCCGAGGAGACGGCTGCCTCGTCGATCTCGGAAGCGGCGAGGCCCCGCGCGACCAGGGTCCGGAAGGCGTCCACGAGCTCGGTCCGGCCGGCGTAGTTGAAGGCGACATTGAGGATCAGCCGATCGCCGCCCGCGGTCGCCTCGAGCGCCCCCTGGAGTGAACGGCGGGTCGCCTCCGGGAGCTCGTCGAGCCGGCCGAGCAGGCGGACCTGGACGCCCTCGCGGCGAAGCTCGTCGGTCTCGCTCCGGATCGCCGACTCGAGGAGGTCGAACAGGCCGGCGACCTCGGCGTCGGATCGGGCCCAGTTCTCGCGGCTGAACGCGTACAGGGTCAGGACCGGGACGCCCCGCCGCACGGCGTGCCGGAGGAGCGTGCGGATGGCCTCGACCCCGGCCGCGTGGCCCTCGAGCTCGGTCAGGCCACGGCCCCGCGCCCAGCGCCGGTTGCCGTCCATGATGATCGCCACGTGGCGGGGCGACTCCTCGGCGGGGACGATCGGCTCCGGGACGGCGCGACCGCCGACGGGCTCCGGGACCGCCGCCTCGGGTGCATGGGCGATGGGCGGGGCGTCGGTCGGGCGGGCCAGCGGCGTGCGGCCCACTAGACCTCCATCACCTCGTGCTCCTTGTGCGCCCCACTCTGGTCGACCTCGGCGATGAACCGGTCGGTCACCTTCTGCAGCGCGTCGAGCTCGCGATGCGCGGCATCGCTGCCGAGGTCGCCGTCCTTCTCCTCCTTGCGCAACGCGTCGTTCGCCTCGCGGCGCAGGTTGCGGATCTCGACCCGCGCCTCCTCCATCCGCTTGTGGACCGACTTGACGATGTCGCGCCGGCGCTCCTCGGTGAGCGGCGGGATGTTGAGCCGGACGACCGCCCCGTCGACGTTCGGGACGAGCCCGATGTCGCTCTTCTGGATCGCCTTCTCGATCGCCCCGAGAACGCCCCGGTCCCACGGCTGGATGACGATCTGATGGGCCTCGGGGACGCTGATCCCGGCGAGCTGGTTGAGCGGCGTCGGGGTGCCGTAGTACTCAACGACGATGCGCTCGACGAGCGAGGTCGAGGCGCGTCCGGTCCGGAGGCCCTGGAAGTCGCGCTCCATCGCCTCGATGGCGCGGGCCATCTTCCGTTCGGCGGAGCCGAGGACCTCGCTGCTCATGAGCGGTTGCCTCCCGAGATGAGGGTGCCGACCGACTCGCCGCGGGCGACGCGCACGATGTTGTCGGGCTCATTGAGGTCGAACACGACGATCGGCAGGTCGTTCTCCATGCACAGCGAGACCGCCGCCGCGTCCATCACCTTGAGCTGGTCGCGCAGGAGATCCGCGTACCCGAGCTGAGCGTAGCGCCGGGCGCCCGGGTTCGTCAGCGGATCGCTGTCGTAGACGCCGTCGACCCTGGTCGCCTTGAGCAGGACCTCGGCGTTGATCTCGACGGCGCGCAGCGCAGCCGCGGAGTCGGTCGTGAAGTACGGGTTGCCGGTCCCGGCCACGAAGATGATGACCCGGCCCTTCTCGAGGTGGCGCACGGCACGCCGGCGGATGTATGGCTCGGCGACCTCGTGCATCGCGATCGCGGTCATCACCCGGGTCGGCACGCCGACCTTCTCGAGCGCGTCCTGGAGCGCCAGCCCGTTCATCACCGTCGCCAGCATGCCGATGTAGTCGCCCGTCGCCCGGTCCATCCCGCGGGCAGACGCGGCCAGCCCGCGGAAGATGTTGCCCCCGCCGACGACGATCCCGACCTCGACGCCGAGCCCCTTGACCCGGGCGACCTGCTCGGCGATCGTCCGGCAGAACTCCGGGTCGACGCCGTACTGGCGCGTCCCGAGGAGCGCCTCCCCGGACAGCTTGAGCAGGATCCGCCGGTAGCGGACGGCGCGGTTCGTGCCGGGCGCGGCCGCGACAGCCGGATCGCTCATGCCTCGTCCCCGAGCTTGTAGCGGGTGAAGCGGCGGACGACGATGTTCTCGCCGATCGTGGCGATCGCCTCGCTGATCAGCTCGCGGACGGTCTGCTCGGTGTCGCGGAACGGCTGCTCGAGCAGGCACACGTCCTTGAACCACTTCTTGAGCTGGCCGTCGACGATCTGGGCGCGGATCGCCTCGGGCTTCTTCTGGGTCGCCGGATCGGCCAGCAGCTCGGCCTGCTTGGCCGCCAGGACGTCGGCCGGGATGTGATCCGCGTCGACGTACTCGGGCTCGAGCCCGGCGACCTGGACCGCGAGGTCCCGGACGAGCTTCTGGAACTGCTCGTTGCGGGCCACGAAGTCGGTCTCGCAGTTGACCTCGATGAGCACGCCGATCCGGCCACCGGTGTGGATGTAGCTGCCGATCAGGCCCTCGCGCGCCTCGCGCCCTTCCTTCTTGGCCGCGGCCGCCTGGCCGCGCTCCTTGAGCAGGGCGACGGCGCGATCGATGTCGCCGCCGGTCTCCTCGAGGGCGCGCTTGCAATCCATGAACCCGGCGCCGGTCAGCTCGCGCAGCTCCTTGACCGCCTGGGCCGAGATGTCCGCCATGTGCGTGGTGTGCTCCTGTTCCGTGGTGGCGTCGCCGGCGACCCGGCGACCAGGCTCCGTGGTGGCGATCGCCTAGACCGCGACCGGCGTGTCGCTGGCGGGGCCTTCCTCGGCGCGCTCGCTGGCCTCGCGGGCGAGCTCGGCCGCGATCTCGTCGGGCGACGCCTCGGCGGGCGGCGGCTCGACCACGACAGGGGCGGGCCGGGCGCCGGGCAGGAGCTCGTCCTCGTCCGCGTCGGGCTCGAACGTCAGGGCCGCGCCACCGGCGAGCGCCGCGACGAGCGCATCGGACGGCTCGCCCTCCTCGATCTCCGGCTCGACGGCCACGATCACCTCGGGCTCGGGCTCCGCGGCGGCGCGGACGGCCCGCTCGTGGGCGCCTTCGATGGCCGCATCGGCCATGAGCGAGCAGAGCAGTCGGATCGAGCGGATGGCATCGTCGTTGCCCGGGACGACGTAGTTCAGCTCGTCCGGGTCGACGTTGGTGTCGCCCGTGCCGACGAGCGGGATCTCGAGCTTGTTGGCCTCGGTCACCGCGATCCGCTCGCGGTGGGGATCGACGACGAAGATGAGCCCGGGAAGGCGCTTCATCTTGCGGATCCCGCCGAGCGTGCCGGTCAGCTTGGTCAGCTCCTCCTGGAGCTTGGCCGCCTCCTTCTTGGACATCCGCTCGAAGTCGCCGTTGGCCTGGCGCGCCTCGAGCTGCTCCATCAGGGCGATCCGCTTCTTGATCGTGACGAAGTTCGTGAGCATCCCGCCGAGCCAGCGCTTGTTGACGTACGGCTGGCCGGCCCGGGTGGCTTCCTGGGCGACCGGCTCCTGGGCCTGCTTCTTCGTCCCGACGAAGAGGACCTGCTCGCCACGGGCGACGGCATCGGAGACGGCCGCGAGGGCGACCTCGAGCCCCTTGACGGTCTGGGCCAGGTCGATGATGTGGATGCCGTTGCGCTCGGCGAAGATGTACGGCTTCATCTTCGGGTTCCAGCGGCGGGTCTGGTGGCCGAAGTGGACACCGGCCTCGAGCAGCTGGCGCATGGAGACGGTCGGCACGGGGATGGACCTCCTGTTCGGTTGACGACCTCCGCGGACCTCGTCGCCGGGGACCGGACCCGTGGATCCGGCACCGCCCCGGTCGGAACGGTCGCGCGTGTGAGCTCCGCCTGGCGTGGCGGGCGTTGAGCGGGCCCGGCTGGCGGGCGTTGAGCGGCCCGGCTGGCGGGCCGGGCGGGAGTGTAGCACAGGGTCCCGGCGGGCCCGGCCGGGGCGACGCCCGGGGCGGAGGCCCGGGTCGGTCGGTCGAGGCGGTGCCCGGGTCCGCCGGTCCGGTCGCCCGGGCCCGCCGGTCCGGTCGCCCGGGTCAGCAGCCGAGACCGATCCCCCGGTTCGGTCGCTAGGTTCGGTCGCCAGGTTCGGTCGCCAGGTTCGGTCGCCCGGGTCGGCCGATCGGGCGGTCGCCGTGGTCAGCCGCCGAGGGCGTCCCGATGGTGGCGGATCCGGACGCCCGTCGCCGGGGCGCTCGCCGGCTCGACGACGATCAGGTCGACGCGCAGCGAACGACCCTCGAGCGGAGGCCCGCCCGGCAGCGCTCCCGCCTCGGCGAGCCGCCCGACCGCCGCCCGGAGGTGCCGCCGCTTGCGCCAGTCGAACGTCTCCTCCGCCAGCCCGTAGTCCCGCTTGGCGCGCCAGCGGACCTCGACGAGCACGATGCTCGACGGCGGACCCGGATCGAGCGCCACGATGTCGACCTCCTTCCGGCCGATCCGGACGTTCCGTGACAGGACCGTCCAGCCGAGCTCGACGAGCCGGTCGGCCGCGAGCGCCTCGGCAGCATCGCCGGCGTGCTGTGCCGCCGTGCGCCGGCCGGATCCACGATCATCCACCACCGGAGTCTGGCCGACGCCGCTCATCCGCCCGTTGCCGGCGGGGTTCCGGCCGACGCCGCTCATCCCGGGCGTCTGGCCCACGGCGCTCATCCGCCCGTTGCCGGGCTGGGGTGCGTCGGTGCGCCGGCTCGATCGAGGCTCGTCCACCGCACGATTGTGGTCGCCGCCCCTTGACCGGCGATCACCTGGCGATGCACGGCGGACTCGTAAGGGGGCACGTGGCGGAGCGGCTCGCTGGCAACCGCCGCGGCCTGACCGTTGAACAAGGCACGTGGCGGAGCGGCTCGCTGGCGACCGCCGCGGGCCTGACCGTTTGAACGTGGGGGGTTCATACGGGCGGGCGACGTGACCAGACGCCTTCGGACGGAACACCCCATGTGCAATCCGGCGGACTTTGCCCGACCGATCGGGCCGTTCGTGCACGGTTCAGGGCGTCGAGACGAAGTGGCTGCCGGTTCCTCCGCGCATTCGAACGTGGGGCGTTCATCCGAACGCGGGGCGAGCATTTGAACGTGGGGCGAGCATTTGAACGTGGGGCGAGCATTCGAACGTGGGGCGTTCATCCGAACGTGGCGCGCGCACTTGAACGTGGGGCGTTCCATCCGAACGTGGGGCTCGCATTGAACGTGGGGCGTTCGTCGCGGTCCGCGCAGCTGCCAGGCGCCGAGCACGGCCGCGCAGCCGATCCGGCCGCAATGGCCGACGACGCGCCTGCCCGTTGCCGGCGGGGGGTGCGTCGGTGCGCCGGCCCATCGTCCCGGTGCCGGCGGTACGGACGGGTATGGCCGTTCGAGCCCTCGGATGGCATACTCGGCTCGGCGCTCCGGCGTCGACGCGGACAACCGAACAGCCACCGCCCAATGGCAGGCCCGGATCGCGCTCACCCTTCCGGTTCGCGTCTGTCCCGTCTGCATCCACCCTGTCCGGGCGGGCCCAGTCCCACCGTCGTCGTGCCCCTGCACGACGTTCCGGCAGTGAGGAGGCACGACATTGCGCGTGACACCAAGCGGCGCCCAGAGGGCGTCTGGTCGACACCGGTCCGGACGGATGCTGACGGTTCTGGCTTCCCTCATCGCCCTTCTCGCACTCATCGCGATCCCATCCACCGCCAGCGCCGCATCGCTCAAAGTCGTGATCGTCGTCGGACCCGTCGAGGGCACGACGGCGCGCTACATCGCCGACGCGCGCACGCTCGCCGCCCAGGCGCGCAGCTACGGCGCCAACGTGATCGAGATCTACAGCCCGCGGGCCAGCTGGTACAAGGTGAAGACCGCGTCCCAGGGCGCGAACATCCTGATCTACCTCGGTCACGGCAACGGCTCGCCGAGCCCGTACCCCTACAGCCCCTTGACGAAGAACGGCCTCGGGCTGAACTCGCGGGCGGGGCACGGCAACTCGAACGTCCGATACTACGGCTCGAGCTACGTCGCGACGATCCACATGGCCCCGAACGCGGTGGTGATCCTCAACCACCTGTGCTACTCGGCCGGCAACTCCGAGCCGGGACGGCCGGCGCCGTCGCCGAGCGTCGCCCGCCAGCGGATCGACAACTACGCGTCGAGCTTCCTCAAGACGGGCGCGCGCGCCGTGTTCGCCGAGCCGAAGGGCAGCGCCGGCTACATCCTCACGGGGCTGTTCTCGACGACGAATACGATGCGCGAGATCTTCGACATGCACGGGACTCCGACGATCTCGTTCGCCTCGAAGACGAAGGGCGCCACCGCGATCGCCGTGCCGACCATCCGGGCGGTGACGGGCTTCCTGACGACGACCGCGGCGGCGTTCCGCTAGTCCCGGCCCGCTCGGCGGCGCGCAGGATCGGCTAGACGAGCTCCAGCTCGGCTTGCTCGCCGCCGAACAGGATCCGCTGCGTGGTGATGAAGCTGCGCCGGTGGAACGGCGTCAGGCCGAGCTCGCTCATCGCCGCGCGATGCTCGGCGGTGGCGTAGCCGGCGTTGTGCTCCCAGCCGTAGCCCGGGTGGCGCACGGCGAGGCGGGCCATCAGGCGGTCGCGGACGACCTTGGCGACGACCGAGGCGCAGGCGATCGAGTAGCATCGCGCGTCGCCGTCGACGATCGCGGTGTACGGCCCGATCTCCTCCTCGAAACCGCGGATGCGCAGCCCGTCGACGAGCACGTGGTCGCGCTCGCCCAATCGCAGGATCGCCCGGCGCATGGCCAGGTGGGTGGCGTGGTAGATGTTGAGCCGGTCGATCTCGGCGACCGAGGCGGCCCCGACCCCGACCGCCAGGGCGCGCCGGTGGATGATGGCGGCGAGCCGCTCGCGCTGGGCGGCCGACAGAGTCTTCGAGTCGCGCACGCCCGGGATCCGCTTGCAGTCGGGGCGCATGATCACGGCCGCCGCGACGACCGGTCCGCTGCTCGGGGCGACCCCGACCTCGTCGACGCCGACGACGCGGGTCTGGCCGTCGCGCCAGTGGGCGCGCTCGTAGCGGAGGGTCGGGACGATCGGCGCCATCGGCCGCTAGCGTAGCCGACGGCGGGACGCGGAGTCGGGCGCCGGTCCCGCGGCCGGCCGGGCCACCGCTGCCGGGCGATCCGGGCGATCAGCCGGATGCGCGATCCGCCAGCCGGGCGATCCGCCGGCCGCGACGCCCCTGGCGGGCGGTCAGCCGGGACGGCGCTCGCGCAAGGTCGCCGACTTCCCGACGCGCTTGCGCAGGAAGTACAGCTGGGCGCGCCGGGCGACGCCGTGGCGGACGACCTCGATCTTCTCGATCCGCGGGCTGTTGATCTTGAACGTGCGCTCGACCCCGACGCCGCTGGCGATCCGGCGGACGGTGATCGTCCGGGTGATCCCACCGCCGCGGAGCCGCATCACCGTGCCCTCGAAGACCTGGATCCGCTCGCGGTTGCCCTCGACGACCTTGGCCGACACCTTGACCGTGTCCCCCGACGCCAGCTCGGGCAGGTCGGAGCGGATCTGGTCCTTGACGATCTCGTCGAGCACGTTCACGGGTGGGTCCTACTTCTCGTCGGAGCAGCGTGGGCTGCGCGGTGGGCCTTCGGGAAAGGGCGGCCAGGGCGACCGACGGCGGAGTATAGCACGGCTCCCCCGCCCGACTGCCGGGCCCGGCCGGACGCCCGGCCGGACGCTCGACCCGAGCGGACCCCCGCGGTCAGCCGTCGCCCGGCTCGTCCGCGTCGGCCTCGATCTCGTCGAGCAGCGTCCGCTCGAACGGCGTCCATGCCCGCTCGACCAGCAGGTCCGGCCGCCGCTCGAGCGTGCGCCGGATGGCCTCGCGATGGCGCCAGCGCCGGACCGCGCCATGGTCGCCGCTGACCAGGATCGGCGGCACCGCCGCTCCCTCGAACTCCGGCGGACGGGTGTACTGCGGGTACTCGAGCAGGCCCGCCGCGAACGACTCCTCGAGGGTCGACTCGGCGTCGATCGCCCCCGGCAGCAGGCGCAGGACGGCGTCGATCACGACGAGCGCGGGCAGCTCGCCGCCGGTCAGGACGTAGTCGCCGATCGACAGCTCGAGATCGACCAGGCCGCGGACTCGCTCGTCGACCCCCTCGTAGCGCGGGCAGACGAGCACGAGGTGCTCGCGCGTCGACAGCTCGAGGGCCCGGGCCTGGCGGAACGGCTCGCCCGACGGATCGAGCAGGATCGCCGTCGAGCCGGGCCGGCGCAGCTCGGCGAGCGCCGCCGCGACCGGCTCCGGCCGGATCACCATCCCGGCCCCGCCGCCGTACGGCGCGTCATCGACCGAGCGGTGGCGACCGAGGCCCCAGCGACGCAGGTCGTGGATCCGGACGTCGGCCAGCCCGCGCTCGAGGATGCGACCCGGGATGCTCGCGCCGAGTGGTCCCTCGAGCATCGCCGGGAACAGGCTGAGGACGTCGACTTCGAGGGTCATCCGCCGGGCTCCACAG
The DNA here is from genome assembly GCA_963813705.1 of uncultured Chloroflexia bacterium. Classification (GTDB taxonomy): domain Bacteria; phylum Chloroflexota; class Limnocylindria; order Limnocylindrales; family CSP1-4; genus Chersky-267. The sequence continues at coordinate 115,990 of CAWFAH010000010.1, read as the reverse complement.
GAGGTGGCCCGCCGCCGCGGCGCGCCCGCGGCGGGCGTGGCGGTCGGGGCGCGCGGGGTGGCCCAAGCTCGAGGGCGCTCGCGTCGACCACGATCTCGCCCCGCTTCGGCGCGAAGATCCGGATGAAGTCGCGGACGGCCGGCAGGTCGAACTCGCCGCGTGCGCCGCCACGCACGACGTACACGTCGGCCTCGCCCACCCGGTAGATGTCGGCGACGGTGCCGAGCTCCTCGCCGTCGGTGCCGCGAACCGCGACCCCGATCACCTCGTGCCAGTAGGCGGCACCGCGCGCCGGCGCGTCGGCGGGTGGCACGTCCGCCTCGAGGTACGCGCCGCGGAGCCCGTCGGCCGCCGTCCGGTCGGGGACCTCGGCGAAGCGGATCCGCCAGCCCGGCCCGTCCGGGATCGCGACCGCCTCGCGGATCGTGAGGGGCGCGTCGTCGCCCTCGCGGAAGAGCCGCGACCCGCTCCGGAAGCGCGCCTCGGGCCGATCGGTCAGGACCTCCACCCGGACGGCGCCGTTGAGCCCGTGGACGCCCCGCACGAGGCCGACCACGAGGCGCATGGGACCGGTCAGACGATCTCGAGCGAGACCGGCTCGCCGTCGCGGGCGGAGGTGACCTTGAGCAGCGTCCGGAGCGCCTTGGCGACGCTTCCGTTGCGGCCGATGACCTTGCCCATGTCATCCTCGGCGACGTGCAGCTCCAGGACGATCCCGTCCCGGTCGCGGGTCTCCTCCACCCGGACCGATTCGGGATCGTCGACGAGCGAGCGGGCGACGTATTCGACGAGCTCCTTGGCAGCCATCGCAGGACCCTCTACTTCGCGGCGGGCAGGATGCCCGCGGTGCGGAACAGGCGCTCGACCGTCTGCGACGGCTGGGCGCCCTGGGCGAGCCACTTCTTCGCCTTGTCGGCGTCGATCGAGATCTCGACCGGCTCGGTCCGCGGGTTGTAGTGACCGATCGTCTCGATCGATCGCCCGTCGCGGGCGTTGCGGCTGTCGGCGACGACGACTCGATAGGTCGGCTGCTTCGTTGCGCCGACCCGTGTCAGGCGGATTCGTACGGCCATCTGGGGGTGTTCCTCCTCCGGTTGCGACCGTCCGCGGGCGGCCTGCCCGCGGACGGGTTCTCGATTGCCGCTAGTTGGCTGGCTTGATCACCGTGACGACGTAGGTCGAGACCGACTTGCCGTCGCTCGACTGGGTCGCCCCGGCGAGCACGTCGAACGGCTCGACGTACGGCTTGACGTCGGTCGCGTAGTTCGCGCCGCCGTTCTTGGCGATGAGGGGTTCGACGAGCGTCCGGATCGCCGTGAGGTCGACCCACACGCTCGAGGCGTTCTTCGCCCCGACCCGGTTCATCGCGTCCTTGTAGCGCGCCTCGTCGGCGAGCGACGAGCCCGGCTTGACGTCGACGATCGACTTCACCCAGTCGGGTCCCAGCCCGACGATCAGCGCGCCGTTCTGGATGGTGTACGAGACCTGGACGTGGCCCGAGATCGGTAGCGTCGGCGCCGAGCTCGACGGGTCGAGCTTGCCGAGAAGCGTCCCGAGGTCGCCGGCGTCGATCGTCGTGATCGTCCCGCTGCCGTACGGCTCGTCCTTGATGGTGATCCCGCTCGATGCGCCGCCGACGGCGACGAGGTTGCGCAGCTCGGTCATGACCCCGCTGGCCTGGTCGACGTCCGTCGGGATGATGACGAGGCCGCCACCCGGCGTCCCGCCGTCGGCCGTGACGACGATCCCGACATCGCCGATCCAGCCGATCAGGTGATCGAGCCCGCCGAGCGTCGCCGCGGCCTGATCGGCCTGCTTGAGCGCGGCGCCGAGCGTCGGATCGTTGCGCAGCTGGTCGAGCTGCCCCTTGAGCAGCGTCCCGTAGTCGTGGGCGTCGAACAGCGCGAGCGTGTGCGCCGGCAGGCGCTTGGCGATCGCGCTCTCGCGATCGTCAGCCGTCGGCGTCCCCGAGGGGATCGGCGCGACGAACGTGCCGACCAGGGCGTCGCTGTCGATCCGCCCGCCGGCGCCGGCCCACGCTGGGAGCCGGTCGAGCATCGACTGCGGAACGGCGGCCGAGCCACCCAGCATGCCGGTCATCGAGGTGAGCGCGTCGAAATAGGCCTTGAGGTCGATGTACGTCCGGGTGACCTGGTCGTCCTGGATCGACGACATCGCCGAGCTGAACGACTTCGTGCTGGCCAGGCCGTCCTTGCCGTTGCGGTCGATCGCCGCCTTGACCGACGTCTCATCACCGGCCAGCAGGACCCCACCGGTCGCGGCCACGGCGGCCTTCATCGCGGTGCTCGAGTAGAGCGTCAGGGTCACGCCCTTGTACGTCTCCTCGGTCGTCGCGGCGCCGGACAGCGACTTTACCCAGGCGATCGCGGCCGCCGGATCCTTCTGGGTCGCGACGAGGAGGTAGTGGACGTCGGCCATGCCCGCGCTGGGGTCGGTCATGGTCATCGTCGGGAGGCTCGAGAAGGACACGGCGACCTGGCCGCCGAACCACGGCTTGATGTCCTTCGACCAGTCCTGCTTGCCGTCGCTCGCCTTCGAGATGAGCTTGTCGAGCGTCTCGTCGAGCTTGGTCTGGAGCGTCGACTGGTCGGCGAAGCCCGGGAAGTGGGCCAGGAACGCGCCGAGGTTCTGGCGCTGGTCGCCGGGGAGGTCCCCGCGGACCTCGACGTAGGCGACCGCGTCGGGCGGGCTCCAGGCCGCGACGACCGCGTCGTTCGACGCGCCGACGAGGGCGAACAGCCCGGCCGCCGACAGGGCGACGACCACGAGCGCGATCAGCCCGGCGATCGCCCAGCGACCGCGGGACGAGCGCCGTTCCGAGCCGACCGTGACCGGCGCGGTCGGCGTCGCGGCGACCGCGGCCGGCTCGAACACCGCCTCGGGCGCTCCGACCGGGCCGGCTGACGGCTGCGCGGCGCGTGCCGGAGTCGCCTCGGTCGGCGGGGCGACGATCGGCGCCGGCGCCGACGGGCCCGGTTGCGCGCCGGCGATCGGGCTCACCGTCTGCGGCTCCAGCGGCGTCGACGGCTCCCCCGTCGGCGTCGGCTCGGTCGCGCCATCCGGCACGCCGGCCGTTCGATCCTGCTCGTTCATCGTTCCAGCACCCCCAGAGCTAGCGTCGCGCAAGCAGTCCCGCGGCCCGGCGTCCGCCGGATCCCGAGAACTGCTTCATCAGCTTCTGCATCTCGCCGAATTGCTTGACCAGGCGGTTGACCTCGGTCAGGTCGGTCCCGGCACCGGCGGCGATCCGCCTCCGGCGCGAGCCGTTGAGGATGGTCGGGTCGCGCCGCTCGCGTGGCGTCATCGACCGGATGACCGCCTCGACGCGACGAAGATCGCCACGGTCGACGGCGGCCTGGGCTTCCTTGGCCACGCCGCCCATCCCGGGCAGCATGCCCATGATCTGGCTGATCGGTCCCATCTTCTGGAGCTGCTGCAGCTGGTCGAGGAAGTCGTCGAGGGTGAAGCTGCCCTTGCGCAGCTTCTCCTCCATCTTCGCCGCCTCGGCCTGGTCATACGACTCCTGGGCCCGCTCGACAAGCGTCATCACGTCGCCCATCCCGAGGATCCGGCCGGCCAGCCGGTCGGGATGGAAGACCTCGAGCGCGTCAGTCTTCTCGCCGGTCCCCAGGAACTTCACCGGCAGCCCGGTGACCGCGCTGATCGACAGCGCGGCGCCGCCGCGGGCGTCACCGTCGATCTTGGTCAGGATCAGCCCGGTCAGCGGGATCGTCCGGTGGAAGGCCTCGGCCACGGCGACCGACTCCTGGCCGGTCATAGCGTCGACGACGAGGAGCGTCTCGATCGGCTTGACCGCCGCGGCCACGGCCGCGATCTCGGCCATCAACGCGTCGTCGATCGTCAGCCGCCCGGCGGTGTCGACGATGACCGTGTCGCGGACCTCGCGGCGGGCGGCCTCGACGCCGCCCCGGGCGATGTCGACGACCGGCGTCCCGGCCGCTGCCCGGTAGACCGGGATGTCGAGCCCGCGGCCGAGCGTCTCGAGCTGGTCGACCGCGTTCGGCCGGTACGGGTCGGCGGCCACGAGCAGCGGTCGCCGGCCGAGCTTGACCACGTGACGGGCGAGCTTGGCGACGCTGGTCGTCTTGCCCGAGCCCTGGAGCCCGGCCACGAGCACGACCGCCGGGTTGCCCTGGAGGTGGAACGTCCGGTCGCCCGCCGACAGGAGCGCGATGAGCTCCTCGTGGACGATCGCGACGACCTGCTGGCCGGCGGTCAGGCTGCCCAGGATGTCGGCCCCGATGGCGCGCTCGCGGACCCGCGCCACGAAGTCCTTGACGACCTTGAAGTTGACGTCCGCCTCGAGCAGGCTCAGCCGGATCTCGCGCATCGCGACGTCGACGTCGGCTTCGCTGATCCGGCCGCGGCCGGTCAGGCTGTCGAGGGTCTTGCGCAGGCGCTCGCTGAGCGTGTCGAACATCGGGTGTTGCAGGCTCCGTACGGCTCGGCCGGCTGCGGCGGGATCCGCTCCGGGGGGCGCGCGGGTTCTGGCGCGCCGAGGCGTTGGCAGTGTAGCGCATCGTTCTCGCGGGCCGATATGGGACCCCCGGCGAACACGGTGTCGTCGAGCACCGCGGCGTCCGACCCGGCACGATGGCGTGATGGACGGCATCCCACCGGCAACGGCCTCGATCTGGCGCAACGGCGACTTCGTCCGCCTGTGGAGCGCGGGCACGATCTCGGTCTTCGGCTCGCTGATCACCCGGACGGCCCTCCCGTTCGCGGCGATCCTCGTCCTGGGCGCCGGCCCGCTGGAGATCGCCGTCCTGCGCGGCCTGGAGCTGGTGGCCGGACTCGTCGTCGGGCTGGTCGCCGGGGCGTGGGTCGACCGGCTGCGGCGGCGGCCGATCATGATCGCCGCCGACCTGGGCCGGGCCGTCCTCCTCGGGTCGATCCCGCTGGCCGCGCTGGCCGGGCGGCTCGGCCTGGAGCAGCTCTACGTGGTGACCTTCCTCGCGGCGATCCTGACCACGTTCTTCAACGTCGCCGACCGGTCCTACCTGCCGCGGATCGTCCCGCCCGACGGCCTCCTCGCGGCGAACAGCGCGCTGACCGCGAGCGCCTCGGTCGCCGAATTCTCCGCCTTCGGGATCAGCGGCTTCCTCATCCAGCTGTTCAGCGCCCCGCTGGCCATCCTGGTCGACGCCGTGTCGTTCCTCGCCTCGGCGATCTTCCTCGGCTCGATCCGCCGGCCCGAGCCGGCGAGCCGGCCGGTCGAGACGCGCGAGCCCGTCCTGCGCGAGATCCGCGATGGGCTGCGGCTCGTCGCCCGCTCGCCGATCCTGCGCCCGATCGCCGGGGCCGGCGCCGCCGCGCATGTCCTGTGGGGCGTGTTCGGGACCGTCTACCTCCTGTTCGCCAGCCAGGTCGTAGGGCTCGGGCCGGCGCCGATCGGCGTGATCGTCGGGCTCGGTGGGGTCGGCTCGCTTGCCGGCGCGGTCATGGCCGAGCGGCTCGGCCGGCGGTTCGGGATGGGCCGGGCGATGCTCGGCGGGATGATCGGGTTCACGATCGGGAACGCCCTCATCCCGCTCGCCCCGGCCGGGGCGCTCGTCGTCGGCGGCGCCTGCCTGATCGCCCAGCAGATCATCGGCGACAGCGCGGCGACCGTGTACGAGATCAGCCAGGTGTCGGTCACCCAGTCGGTGGTCGAGGATCGCCTGCTCGGACGGGTCAACGGGACCGTTCGCTTCTTCGAGGACCTGTGCCAGCTCGGCGGGACGATCGCCGGCGGGCTGATCGCGGCGAGCCTCGGGCTCCGGGCCGCGATGGTCTTCGGGCTCGTCGGCGGGATCGTCGCCATCGTCTGGCTGTGGCGCTCGCCGGTCCGCTCGCTGCGCGACGTCCCGGCCGTCGACGCCGGGTTGCTGCTGCCGGGCGAGGAGCTGCCGCTGACCGAGTAGTCAGTCGAACAGCGCGGCGACGAAGGCCTCGGGGTCGAACGGGATGAGGTCGCCGACCTGCTCGCCGACGCCAACGAACCGGACCGGGACGCCCAGCGTGTGCTCGATCGCGAAGACGATGCCGCCCTTGGAGGTCGAGTCGAGCTTCGTCAGGACGATGCCCGTCAGCCCGACGGCCTCGTGGAAGGCGAGCGCCTGGGCGAGGCCGTTCTGGCCGGTCGTCGCGTCGAGCACGAACAGCGTCTCCGGATGGCCGCCGGGCAGGCGCCGGTCGACGACCCGGCGGACCTTGGCCAGCTCGTCCATGAGGTTGACCTTCGTGTGGAGCCGTCCGGCCGTGTCGGCGATGACGATGTCGACCCGGCGGGCGACCGCCGCGTCCAGGGCGTCGAAGACCACCGCCCCCGGATCCGCGCCCGGCGCATGCGACACGATCTGGGCGCCCGATCGGTCGGCCCACGTTCCCAGCTGCTCGATCGCGGCGGCGCGGAACGTGTCGGCCGCGGCGAGCAGGACGGATCGGCCCTCGTGCCGGTAGCGGCTCGCCAGCTTGCCGATCGTGGTCGTCTTGCCGGTGCCGTTGACGCCGACGACGAGGATGACCGCGGGCAGTCCCGGTCCGGCCGGCTCGGGCCGCCACTCGTCCGGACCGCGCGGGATGAGGAGGGCCGCGAGCTCCGCGCGGACGGCGGCCTCGGGGCCGCCCGGATCGCGGCGGGTCCGCGCCCGCTCGACGACGTCCATCGCCACGCTGGCGCCGACGTCACCGGCGATGAGGGTCTCCTCGACGTCGTCCCAGGCCGGTCCGCCGGCCCCGCCGCCGAGGAAGCCGCGGAGCCGGCCGACGAAGCCGGTCCGGCTCTTCTCGAGACCCGCGACGAGGTCGCCCGACCCTTCATCCGGCGAGATCCAGCCGGCGATCGAGGTCCGGGGTGCTGGTGGTGGCGGGGGCGGTCACGGCCTCGGCGGGCGGCATCACGGCTTCGACCGGCGCCGGCTCGGAGGCGGTGGTCGCAGGACCGGCGAGGTCGCCCGGCGCTGCCGCCGTCGCCGCGGCCGGCGCGGGGTCGTCGACGTCGGCCGGGTCAGGCTCCCAGTCGAGTGCGACTTCCACGTCCGGCTCGGCCGGCGCGGGCGGTGGCGGGTCGGTTGCCGGGGTGTCGAGCCCCGGCTCCTCGGTCGCGTCGTCCTTCGGTCGACGGCGCCAGAACACCCTCAGCCCGCCACGGGATCGAGCGCGGCCGAGCCGTTCCCGCCGGCGGCCGCGGCAATCGCGGTTGCCTCGTCGAGGCGCAGGCTGATCACCCGGCTCACCGAGTCGTCACCGACGGTCACGCCGTACAGCGCGTCGGCCGCCTCGATCGTCCCCCGGTTGTGGGTGATCACGATGAACTGGGTCGCGTCGGCGAGACCGCGCAGGGCCTCCGAGAACCGCCCCACGTTGGCCTCGTCGAGCGCGGCGTCGACCTCGTCGAGCACGCAGAACGGCACGGGTCGAACCTCGAGCATGGCGAACAGCAGCGCGACCGCCGTGAGGGCCCGCTCGCCGCCGGACAGCATCGCCAGCGCCTGGGCCTTCTTGCCCGGCGGGCGGGCGACGATCTCGACCCCCGTCGTGGCGAGGTCCGTCGGGTCGGTCAGGTCGAGCCGGGCGAACCCACCGCCGAAGAGCTGCTTGAAGCGGGAATCGAACGCTGCCTCGAGCGCCCGGAATGTCGTCTGGAACTGGTCCGCGATCATCACGGTCAGCTCCTCGATCAGCGCCCGCGTCCGGACGATCGCGCTGCGCAGGTCGGCGGCCTGGGTGTCCATCGTCTCGAGCCGCGTCCGGACCTCCGCGTACTCGTCGATCGCGAACGGGTTGGCCGCCCCGAGCTCGTGGAACCGCCGGCGGAGCGTGGCCAGCCGGCCCGAGGTCGGCACCTCGAGCGACGGCGGCGCCGACTCCCAGGCCGGCAGGACGCGCACGAGCAGCGCCTCGAGCTCGCCCGACGCGTCCTCGTCGTCCTGATCGTCGCGGTTCGAGGGCGCAGCCGGTCGATCGCCGACGGGCTCCCCGCTCGCCCCGGCTTCCCAGCCGGCGACCGCCACGGCCCGGAGCGCCTCGACCCCGACCCGGCCGATCCCGGCCAGCTCGACGAGGACCTGCTCGCGGATGGCGTCGAGCCCGAGGCGCGCCTCGAGGTCGGCGACCTCGGCCGCCCGCACCCGCTCGTCCGCCGCCCGCAACCGCTCCCGCGCGCCGCTCGCCGCAGCCTCGATCGCCACCAGTCGCCGGCGGTCGGCGTCGTCGGCCGAGCGGAGCTCATCGAGCACGGTGCGTGCCGCGAGCTCGCGCGCCTCCGCGGCTGCCAGGTCCGCCGTGAGCCGGCCGCGCTCCCCGGCGATGCCCGCCTCGCGTTCGGCGAGCGCGCGCTCGTCCGCCTCCGCACGGGCGAGCCGGGCCTCGTCGTGGGCGACCGCGGCGAGCGCGCGCTGGACCGTCGCCTCGGCGTCGCGTCGCGCGCTCTCGGTCGTCGCGAGCTGGCCGGCGACCCGATCGCGTCTGGCCCGCAGGTCGGTCGCCCGGGCCTCCCAGGTAAGCAGTGCCGCCTGGTCATCGCCCGTCTGCGCAGCCGCCGGATCCCGGCGGTCCGCCGCGGCCGGATCGTCGAGCGCGGCGAGCGCCTCCTGCGCCCGGGCGAGCTCCGCGGTCGAGCGCTCGCCGAGGGCAGCCGCCCAGCCGGCTTCGCGCGCGGCGTTCTCGGCGGCCCGGCCGGCGCTTCGCTCGGCCTCGTCCTGCGCTCGGCGCTGGTTGGCGGCGCTGGCCTCGGCCGCCTCGGCCGCGTCGAGCGTCCGTCGCGCCCCGGCGAGCGCCTCGCCGGCCGCCCGGGCAGCGGACTCGAGCCGGGTCGTCTCCTCGTCGGCCGCCGCAAGCTCGGCGGTCAGGCGCTCCAGCGCGGCCCGCCGATCGAGCGTGCCCTCCGCGCGGCCAAGCGCGATCGCGTCGGGTCCGGCGACCACCCGGCCGTCGCGGCTGACGACGACCCAGCCGTCGGGCAGCTCGGGCTGGACCGCGACGACGGCCGCCAGGTCCGGCAGCCACGCCGCGCGATCGAGGATCCGGCGGGCCGCGCCGAGCGGATCGCGCCGGACGGCATCGCCGAGGACGCCACCGCCGAGCGCCGCCAGCCGGTCGCGGAAGGCCGCCTCGTCAGCCCCCGGGCGGGCCGGGCCCGCCTCCCGCTCGACGACCACGATCCCCCGCTCGGCCGCGAGATCGGTCACCGCCCCGCGTCCGACGAGATAGGCCCGGGCGAGATCGCCGAGCGCCGCCTCGACCGCCGCGCGGAGCGATGGCTCCACCTGGAGCTCCTCGTCGAGCCGCTTGCCGCCGACCCGTCGCGCCGCGCGGGCGATGCCCCGCGCCTCCTCCGCGGCCAGCCGGGCGGCGACGCCGTCCACGGTGCCGCGCAGCCCGGCGGCGCGGGAACCCGCCGCCGTGGCGGCCTCCGCGGCGGCGCGCGCGGACCCGTCGGCCTGGTCGAGGACCTCCCGCGCCCGCGCCCGTGCCGCGGCCGCGTCCCGTTCGGCGTCCGCGGCGGCCGTCGCGGCCCCCTTCGCCTCGGCGTGAGCACGCTCGAGATCCTCCCGCGCCGTCGCCGTGACGGCTGCCCGCTCCGACTCCTCGCGCGCCCGGCGCTCGAGCTCGATGACCCGGCGGCGAGCGGTCTCGAGCTCGGCGACGCGGGCAGCCTCGGCCCGGCGCAACGTGGCCAGCTCGTCGCCGCGGGCCTGCCGGGCCGCACGCAGCGCCCCGATCTCCTCGAGCGCGTCGGCGAGCGAGCGCTCGGCCTCCCCGACGGTCCGCTCGAGCTCCAGGTCGCGCTCGGGAAGCGGGGCGGCGGCCTCGCGCCGGCGGAGCGCGAGGTCCGCATCGGCGGCGGAGCGCTCGACGACGAGCCGCTCCCGGTCCCGCTCGATCGCGCCGGCGTCGGCGGCCAGCCGGGCGAGGCGCAGCCGGAGCTCGTCGACGACCCCGCGGGCCGTCTCGTGGGTCTCGCGCCGGCCCCGCTCCGACTCGGCGCGGGCGCCGAGTGCCCCCGAGACCGCGGCGGCCGAGCGCTCGGCCTCGGTGAGCTCGGCCATCGCGCGATCGGCGTCGGCGCGAGCGGCGACGAGTCGTTCCGATGCCGCGGTCCGCCGGCGCGCCGCCTCGTGCCAGCGGCCGTGCGCCGCGACGACCAGCGCGGCGGCCAGCTCGTCGCCGGCGCTCGCCCGCGTCAGCTGCTGCTCGGCCTGGGCGGCCAGCCGGCGGGCCTGCGGACGGAGCTCGGCGACGATGTCCTCCACGCGGGCGAGGTTGGCCTCGGCCTCGGCGAGCTGGTCCTCGGCCTTGCGCCGGCGTCGCTCGTGGCGCCGGACGCCGGCAACCTCCTCGAACAGCGGCCGCCGCTCCTCGGGTCGCAGCGCGAGCGCCTGGTCGACCATCCCCTGGCCGATGAACAGGAACGCGTTGTCGGCCAGGTGCGCCGAATTGAGCAGGTCGACGAGGTCGCGCAGTCGCACCCGCTGGCGGTTGAGGAGGTAGTCGTTCTCGCCCGACCGGTAGAGTCGCCGGCCGAGCTCCAGGACGCCGTAGTCGACCGGCAGCAGCCCGTCGGCATTGTCGAGGACGAGGGTGACGTCGGCCATCCCGAGGGCGGCCCGGCGGTCCGAGCCGGCGAAGATGACGTCCTCGCTCTTGCGGCTCCGGAGCGCCCGGCCCTGCTCGCCGAGCGCCCAGCGCAGCGCGTCGGCCAGGTTGCTCTTGCCCGACCCGTTCGGACCGACGACCGCGCTGATCCCGGGGCCGAACTCGACGACCGTCCGCTCGGCGAACGACTTGAATCCGTGGAGCCGGAGCGCGAGGAGTCGGGCCGGCGCGGTCACGCCGGCGTCGTCTCGCGGAGACCCGGCAGGGCGGCCTCGGCGGCGGCGATCTCGGCCGACTTCTGCGAGCGGCCCTCGCCGGTCCCGAGGACCCGGCCGCCGACCGCCACCTCGACCCGGAAGACCTTCTCGTGGTCGGGCCCGGTCGCCTCGATCAGCCGGTACTGTGGCCGCTCCCCGTTGGTCCGCTGCGTGTGCTCCTGGAGCCGGCTCTTGGCGCTCTTGAGGCTGGACAGCGGGGCGTCGCTCGAGAGCTCCGGGGCGGCCTGGGCGAGGACCCAGTCGCGCGCGGTGTCGAACCCCAGGTCGAGGTAGATCGCCCCGACGAGCGCCTCGAAGCCCGACGCGAGCAGCGAGACGCGGGTCCGGCCGTCGCGACGCGATTCCCCCTCGCCGAGGCGGAGCGCCTCGCCGAGCTCGATCCGCCGGGCGATCCGGGCCAGGCCCTGGGCACTGACGATCGCCGCCCGACGCGCCGAGAGCATGCCCTCGTCCTCGGTCGGGCGGAGACGGAAGAGCGCCTCGCCGATGACCAGGGTGACCACCGCGTCACCGAGGAACTCGAGGCGCTCGTTGTGACCGCTGACGGTGTCGCGGTGCTCGTGCAGGTAGCTGCTGTGGGTGAGAGCCTGCTCGAGCAGATCGAGGTCGCGGATGGGGAGGCCGAGGCGGTCAGCGTAGGCGTCGGCCGGGCGCATGGGGCGCGGGCGGGGCTCCCCGCTAGGAGGAGTGCTCGTCGATGTACTCGACCGCGTCGCCGACGGTCCGGATCTTCTCGGCATCCTCGTCGCTGATCTCGGTGCCGAACTCCTCCTCGAGGCTCATGATCAGCTCGACGAGATCGAGGGAGTCCGCGTTGAGGTCGTCGACGAACGATGCCTCCGGCTTGACGTCATCTTCCTCGACGCCCAGCTGCTCGACCACGATCTTCTTGAGCCGCTCATAGGTGGTGGCCACTGACTCCCTCCTCGGAGCTCGATCGCCCGGTCAGGCGCCGGGTCGCTCGCCTGCGATCCTGCCCAGCACGCCATTGATCAGGCGTCGGGCCGGGTCACCACTGTAGGTGCGCGCGAGGTCGACCCACTCGGCGATCGCCACTCGGGCCGGCGTCGTGCCGGAGTGTAGCACCTCGCCAATGCCGCAACGCAGGAGCGCGCGGTCCATCCGCGCCAGCTGGACGACCGGGTATTGGGGTGCCACGCGCTCGATCAGGGCGTCGATCTCGGCTCGGTGCTCGGTCACCACGGCGACCAGCCGGCGCGAGAACTCGGCGGTCACCTCGTCGGCCGCGGTTTCGGCCAGGTGACGCTCGAGGACGGCCGCTGCGGTCCGCTGGCCGAACTCGGCCTCGAACACCGCGGCCAGGGCGAGACGGCGCCCGGCGTGGGCGCTCCGGGCTAGGTCGGACCGGCCGCGCCGCGATGGGGCGGCCACCGTCAGCCGCCGACGCCGTCGACGATGACGACGATCTCGCCGACCTCGAGCCCGACGAGCCGCTCGATCGCGGCCGCCACGGCCGACCGGACCTGGCGGGTCAGCGGGACGAGCTCGTGGCCGGGCCGGGCGACGACCGACAGGCGAGCGTCGACCCGGCGCCCGTCGATCCGCGACACGACCGATCGGCGGCCCAGGATGGGCAGCCAGCGCGGACCGGGCGGATCGACCCGGACGACGCCCGGGACCTCGAGCGCGGCCAGCCGGATGAGCTCGTCGACGACGTGCCGGTCGACGCTCAGCTCGTCCAGGTCGGTCACGGTCCGGGCTCCGTCGGTCGCGGCGTCGCCGCGCGCACCGGGCTGCCGGTCACCTCGTCGATCGGGGATCCCGAGGCCGCGGCGGCGGCGGCGTAGTCGGCCAGCTGGGTGGGCTCGCGCTGGAACGTCTCGGCGATGTGCTCCGGGATGCGGGCGCGCGCCGCGGCCGCGGCGACCGCGACGGCGTAGCCGACCATCCGTCGCCGCGCCCGCCCGTGGGTGATGATCACCGTGCCCTTGACCCCCAGCAGCGGCGACCCGCCGAACCGCTCGTAGTCGAAGATCCGGCGGATCCGGTCGACACCGGGCTTCATCAGCGCGTACGCGATCGGGCCGCGCGGCGGCCGGCGGAACTCGTCGGCGATGAGGTCGAAGATGAAGGTCGAGAGGCCCTCGAAGAACTTGATCACGACGTTGCCCACGACCGCGTCGCAGACGACCACGTCGGCGAGGTCCTTGACCAGGTCCTTGCCCTCGACGTTGCCGACGAACTGGAGATCGGACTGCTCGAGCAGCTGGGTGGCCACGGCGATCCGGGCGTCGCCCTTGCCGCGCTCCTCGCCGATCGACAGGAGCGCCACCCGCGGTCGCTCGACGCCCAGCACCCGCTCGGCGAAGAGGGCGCCCATCTCGGCGTACTGGTAGAGGTTCTCGCCACTCGAATCGGGGTTGGCCCCGATGTCGAGGAACACGAACGGCCCGGAGGCCGTGACCATCTGCACGGCCAGGGCGGGCCGGTCGACGCCGGGCAGACGACCGAGCCGCAGGACCGCCGCCGCCATCGCGGCGCCGGTGTGCCCGGCGGTCACCACGGCATCGGCCTCGCCGCGCCGCACGAGGTCGGTCGCGACGAGGATCGAGGCGTCCTTCTTCTCGCGCAGCGCGAGCGCGGGATGCTCGTCCATCCCGACGACCTGCGAGGCGTGGACGATCGACACGTTCGTCGCGGGCAGCGCCGCACCGGCGATCGCCTCGATCCGGGCCCGGTCGCCGACGAGAAGCACGTCGTCCGCCGGGTGCTCGGCCGCGTAGCCGAGCGCGCCGTGGACGACTTCCTCGGGGGCGTGATCGCCGCCCATCGCGTCGACGGCGACGCGGATTCGGCGATCCTCCGAGCCGGCCCGGACGGCGCTCAGGTCCACCCGATCAGGAAGCCGAGTCGCTCGACTTCGTCTTCGGCTCGAACACCTGGCGGCCGTTGTAGTAGCCGCAGTTCGGGCACGCGTGGTGCGGCCGCTTCGGCTCGTGGCAGTGCGGGCATTCCTCGAGCTTCGGCAGCTCGAGCGCGAGGTGGCTCCGGCGCTCGCCCTGGCGCGCGTGCGACACCCGTCGCTTGGGGACTCCCATGGTTCGCGTGGCTCCTTGCTCGTTCCGGCTCCGGCAGGCTCGGCCGGCTCGGACGGTGTCGTCGGGTCGGGCCGCTCGCAGTCCGGCACGCCGGTCGGCGCGGACGAGGGGCCGACCGCGCAGTCTACGACATCGTAGCCGGTCGCACCGCCGCCCGATCCGATCCGCCGCGGCCGGACCTGCGCCTACCCGTCCTCGTCCGGATCGCCGAGCAGGTCAGCGAGCACGGCCAGTCGCGGATCGATCGGCTCGTCCTCGTGCGCGTGCGGTCCGCTCGCGAGCTCGACGCCGCAGATCGGGCAGAGCCCGGGGCAGTCGGGCCGGCAGAGCGGGGCGATCGGGGCCGCCAGCTGGACCGCCTCGCGGACGAGCGGCTCGAGCTCGATCTCGTGGTGATCCGTCAGCCGGGCGACCTCCGGCTCGTCGGCGTGGTCGATGGGCGAGCCGGTGGCGAGCTCGACGGTCTGGAGCGCCTCCTCGTCGATCTCGGGCCGGACCTCGACCTCGATCGGGCGCAGGCAACGGCTGCAGGTCTCCTTCAGCGTGGCGCGGACGTCGCCGTCGACGAGCAGCCCGCGGTTCGTTCGGGTCAGCCGGAACCGGGCGTCGGCGGGGTGGGCCAGGGCGAGGTCCTCGCCGAGGTCGAGTGCCAGGTCGTCGAACGCGAGATCGCGGACGGAGCCGCCCGGCTCGCCGAGGAGGGTGGCGACGTTGACCGTGAGGGTCGACCGGGGGTCGGCCCGGGTCACGACCGTCCGGTGCGGGTGGCGCGGGCCTCCTCGCGTTCGGCTTCGCCGTCCCATTCGTCGTCGTCCTTGTCGTCCTCGGCGACCTCCGCCTCCGCCCCGGGGCTCGCGACGTGGCGTCGCTCGTCGAGCAGGGTGATCCCCTTCTTGATGCTCTGGAGCGTCCGGACGACCTCGCCCTCGAGCCCGATCAGGACCGACGCCGCGTACTCGTCGGCACCCCGGCGCACCTCGGCCGACTCGGCCTGGGCCTGGGCGATGATCCGGCCGCTGGCCTCCTCGGCGGCGGCCGTCAGGCCGCGCTCCTCGATCAGGAAGGCCGCCTGCTCCTGGGCGCTGGCGACGATCCGCTCGGCCTCCTCCTGGGCCTTCTCCATGATCCGTTCGCCCTCGGAGTTGATCCGCTTGGCCGCCCGGATCTCCTCCGGGATGGCCGCCCGCAGCTCGTCGATCAGGTCGAAGGCGGCGTCCTTGTCGATGACCACGTTGTTCGTCATCGGCAGCTTCTTGCCGTTGGCGATCAGGGTCTGCAGGCGAGTGACGAGGAAGATGATGTCGATCGGACCGGCCCTCCTCGGCTGGCGACCGGCGCCGACGGCGGCCCGGTCGCCCGATTATCGCACCCGCCACCCGGCGCGGCGCAGGTCAGCGGTCTCGATCGCTCCCGGCGAGCGCGGCCGCGGCGGCCGGCGGGACCATGGCGCTCACGTCGCCCCCGAAGCGGGCGATCTCCTTGACCAGGCTCGAGCTGACGTAGCTGTGCTCGAGCGAGGTCATGAAGAACACGGTGTCGACCTCCGGGGCGAGGATCCGGTTGTTGTGGGCGAGCTGCAGCTCGGTCTCGAAGTCCGACACCGCGCGCAGGCCGCGGACGAGGAAGCCCGCCCCGACCCGCCGGCAGAGGTCGACGGTCAGCCCGTCGAACGCCTGGACGTCGACCCGGCCGCCGAGCTCCGGCCCGGCCTCGTCGAGCGCGGCCCGGATGACCGCGAAGCGCTGATCGGCCGTCAGGAGCGACGCCTTGCGCGGGTTCTCGAGGACGGCGACGACCACCCGGTCGAACACCGCAACCGCCCGGCGCAGGACGTCGAGGTGGCCGTTCGTGATCGGATCGAACGAGCCCGGATAGACCGCGACGCTCATCCGACCTCCCGACGATAGAACGTGAGGCCGGTCTCGCCGAAGCGCCGGTCCCGTTCGGATGCTAGCAGGCCGATCGTGGCCGGGGGGCGGTCCCGCCAGAAGTGCTTGGCCACGACCCGGGCACCGGGCGCGAGCAGCCGTCCCGCCTCGTCGGCTCCGAGGATCGCCAGCAGCCGCACCAGCAGCCCCGTCTCGGCGTACGGCGGGTCGACGACGACGAGGTCGAACGGGCCGTCGGTCGCGCCCGGGTCGGCGAGCCAGCTGACGGCGTCGGCCCGCACGAGCCGGGCCGCCGGGCCGGCCAGCCCGGTGAGCCCGAGGTTCTCGGCGATCGTCGTCAGCGCCCGGCGATCGCGCTCGACGAACGTCGCCCGGGCGGCGCCCCGTGACAGCGCCTCGATGCCCGCGGCGCCGCTCCCGGCACACAGGTCGAGGAACGCCGCGCCGCGGAGCTCGGGTTCGAGGATCGCGAACAGGGTCTGCTTGACCCGATCGGCCAGCGGCCGCGTCCCCTCCCCCGGCGCCACGAGGCGACGACCGCGAGCCGTCCCGGCGATCACCCGCCCGGCGTCAGCCACCGTCGCCCTGCTCGCGTCTCATGCCGGGCTATCCGCCTCGCCGGCGGCGATGCCCTCGAGCCAGCCCGCGACGAGCTCGTGGCGGAGCGGGCCGACGTCCGGACCGCGGAGCTCGCCGCCCGCGTCGAGGAGCGCCTCCGCGTGACGGCGGGCGTCCGTGGCCAGCACCCGATGGTCGGCTCGCTGGAGCGATGCGACGCGCAGCCGCGGCAGCCCGCTCTGGGCAAGACCGAGGACATCGCCCTCGCGGCGCAGCTCGAAGTCGGCCTCGGCGAGCTCGAACCCGTCGAGCGTCCGCTGGCAACGCGCCTCTGTCGTCTCGTGCCCGTGCAGTCTCAGACTCGCTCGGCCGGATCGGAGACGAGCACGCAGTACGAGACGGCATTCCCCCGACCTACGCGGCCGCGCAGCTGGTGGAGCTGAGCGAGGCCGAACCGGTCGGCGCCCTCGATGATCATCATCGTTGCCTCCGGCACGTCGACACCGACTTCTACCACGGTCGTGCCGACCAGGACGTCGAGCTCTCCATCGCGGAATCGCGTCATCTCTGCGTCTCGTTCGTGCGCCTTCAACCGGCCATGGACGAGCCCCACCCGGAGCGGAGCCAGCGTTCGGCGAAGGCGGTCTGCCTCGGTCTTGGCCGCGACGGAACCTTCCTCGTCGGTCTCTTCGATGGCCGGGACTACGACGAAGGTGCGGAGTCCCTCGGCAGCCTCACGGCGAACCATGTCCCAGGTTCCAGCGAGGGCGTCCGAGGGTCTGATCCCAGTCTTGATGGCCGTTCGCCCTTCGGGCGGCGTCCGCAGGTCGGTCACGTCGAGATCGGCGTACAGAACCTGGCCGAGGGTGCGCGGGATCGGCGTGGCGGTCATGAGCAGGACGTGCGGCGCGGTCCCGCCGGCCTTCGCCTCCAGCTGGCCGCGCTGCTCGACGCCGAACCGGTGCTGCTCGTCGATCACGACCAGACCGAGATCGGCGAAGCGGACCCGCTCCTGGAGCAGCGCGTGCGTCCCGACCACGACCCCGGCCCGGCCGTCCGCGACGGCCTCGAGCGCGTTGCGCGTCCCCACGGCGCTCAGCGAGCCGGTCAGCAGGGTGACCGGGATCCCGAGCGGCTCGAGCAGTTCGCCGAGGGTCACGCCGTGCTGGCGGGCGAGCAGGTCGGTCGGGGCGAGCAGGGCACCCTGGCGGCCGACCCCGGCCTCGAGGGCGAGCGCATACGCGGCCACCGCGGTCTTCCCCGAGCCGACGTCGCCCTGGAGCAGCCGGAGCATCGGCTCGGGCCGTTCGAGGTCCGAGCGGATCGCCGCCGTCGCGGCCCGCTGATCGACCGTGAGCTCGACGGCCCGGCCGAGCTTCGTGGACAGCGCCGACGTGAGCGCCGCCTCGACCGCGCGGTGACGCTCGTCGGGGACGTGGAGCGGCAGCGCGCGCGAGCGGACCCGCTGGCGACGCCGGGCGACCATCCCGAGCTGCAGGGCGAGCAGCTCGTCGAACGCCAGCCGGCGCAGCGACGCGTCGAGCGTTTCGGGGTCGGCCGGGTAGTGGGCGCCTTCGATCGCCGCACCGATCCCGACGAGGCCCTCCGCCCGGCGGATCGCCTCGGGCACGTACTCCGGGTAGTCGAGCCCGGCCCGGTCGATCGCCTCGCGCATCGCGACCCGGAGCCGGGGCGCCGCGATCCCGGCGGTCAGCCGGTAGATCGGGACGATCCGCCCGGCGTGGAGGAGGTCCCCCTCGGCGTCCTCGCGCTGGAACTCCGGGTCGTCGAAGATGACCGCGAAGCCGCGCTTCTTGAGCCGGCCGCTGATCACGAGCGGGTCGCCGGCCTTGATCCGCCGCTCGATGAACCGCCGGCCGAACCAGATCGCCTCGGCCTCGCCGGTGTCGTCGCGGACGATCGCGATCGTCCGCTGGACGTGCCGCCGGTAGGTCTTCTCCACCCGGATCGAGCGGACGACGACCCGGGCGCTGACCTGCTCGCCGTCGGCCCGCCCCATGAGCTGGGCGATCGTCTCCATCCGGCGACGGTCGTCGTAGCGGCGTGGCAGGTGGAACAGGAGGTCGCGCACCGTGGCGATCCCGAGCCGCGGCCCGGCCCGCCGGATCGCGGCCGCGCCGCTCAGGCCGCTCGATCCGATCGCGCTGGCGAGCAGGGTCGCCGGATCGGTGGGCGGTGGCGCGGGCAGGCCGTGCGGCGGCCGCCGGCCGTCGCGTCGAACCGGCCGGTCGTCGGGACGACGTGGCGGCCACGGCTACTCCGCCGAGATCAGGTACCGGTAGTGGGGCTGGCCACCGTGGCGCACCTCCACCTCGACCCCGGCCCGGACCTCGGCGATCCGCCGCGCGAGGTCCTCCGCCTCGCCGAGCTCGGCCCCGTCGCCGTAGAACAGGGTGACGAGCTCGATGGTCGGGCCGAGCGTGGCGACCGCGTCGAGGATCGCCCGCTCCGGGTCGCCGTCGAGCGCGACGAGGCCGTCGTCTGGATCGAGGACCATCGTCTGGCCCTTGCGGACTTTCCGGCCGCCGACCCGGGCGTCCCGGACTGCGGTCGTGACCTGGAGCGTGGCGAGCGCGCGGCCCCGTTCGGTCATGTCGGCGACGTTCGCCGCCGCGGGCTCGCCGGGATCGAGCGCGAGCAACGCCGCGAACCCCTCGGCCGCATTGCGGGTGGGGACGACGTGGACGGGTCGATCGGCCAGCTCGGCGACCTGGCGGGCGGCCAGGATGACGTTCGGGTTGTTCGGCAGGAGGAGCACCTCGTCGGCGTCGACGTCGGCGATCGCCTCGAGCAACTCGCCGGTGCTCGGGTTGGCCGCCTGCCCGCCGCGCACGACGGCCGCCACGCCGAAGTCGCGGAAGATCGTCGCCAGGCCGTCCCCCGCGGCGACGGCGACCACGGCCAGCGGGGCGCGGGGTCCGTTCGTCGACGCGCTCACGCCGGGGCCGCCGGTGGCCGGCAGCGCTGCGGGATCGACCCCGCCCACCCGGTCGGCCGGCCCCGCCGCGCCGGTGAAGTCGCTCGCCCGGCGCTCGCGGACGTCACGCGCCTGGTGGTCGAGGTTCTCGACGCTGATCCGGCTCAGCGAGCCGAGGCGCAGGCCGTAGGCGAGCACGTCGTCCGGGCGCTCGCTGTGGACGTGCACCTTGGCCGCCAGCGCGTCGCCCGCGACGACGACCGACTCGCCGATCGTCTCGAGATGGGTCCGGATGCCGTCGATGTCGAGATCGTGGCCGGGCGACGGCTGGAGCAGGAACATCGTCTCGTAGCCGAACCCCTCGTCGGCGTGGGCCACGAGCGTCGACGGGCGGGCTCCCTCGGCGGCCCGGGCCTCCGCCGCGCCGGCCACCGCGCGCCGCCGGACATGAACCGGAGCGCGCCCTCGAACAACCGGAAGATCCCCTGGCCGCCGGAATCGACCACCCCGGCCTCGCGCAGGATGGGCAGCAGCGTCGGCGTGCGGGCGACGGACCGCTCGGCGGCCTCCACGGTGGCCGCGAGGACCGACTCGATCGCGTCGTCCTGCTCGGCGGCGGCCTTGGCTGCGACGCTCGCCTCGCGGATGACGGTCAGGATCGTCCCCTCCACCGGCTTCTTGACCGCCGCGTAGGCGGTCTCCGTGCCGAGCGCCAGGCAGTGCGCGAGATCGAGGCCGTTGAACCGGCGCTTCTTCGCCAGCCCGCGGGCCATCCCGTTCAGGATCTGGCTGGTGATCACCCCCGAGTTGCCGCGCGCGCCCATCAGCGCCCCGAAGCTGATGGCGGCCGCGATCCGGTCGGCGGGCTGGCCCGCGGCCCCCTCGGCCTCCTCGAGGGCCACCCGGACGGTGGCGACCATGTTCGAGCCCGTGTCGCCGTCGGGGACCGGGAAGACGTTGAGGGCGTTGATCTCGTCGGCGTGCGCTTCGAGGTTCGCCACCGCCGACCGGAACGCCGCGAGGAGCCCCGATCCGTCGCAGGTTCGACGGGTCATCCGGCGGACGCCTCGCCAGGGGGCTCCCGATCCTCGCCGGTGTCGGGCGGCACGGACGACGGCTCGTAGCGGAGCCCACCGACGTGGATGGTCAGCCGGTCGGGCTCGCGGCCGAGCGCCCGCCGCAGCGCGTAGCGCACCGCGGATTCGACCTGGCGGATCACCTCGGCGACCGGCAGCCCGTAGGCGATCGTCAGGCGGAGGTCCACCGTGAACGAGCCGTGGGTACGCACCCGGATCCCCGAGCGGCCGAGGCCGAGCCCGCCCAGCAGGCGGCCGAGCCGGCCCTCGTCGGCGAACCCCACGACCCCGTAGCTCCCGAGGACCGCGACGCGGACGATCTCCTCGATCGCGCGCCGGCTGACGAGCGAGCGGCCCGTGGCGGAGCGGTCGGGCATACGCGGCTGGGCCTCCGCTGCCGGCCGCCGACTCGGGATTGAGGTCGCGGCCGCCCGGGCTCCCGGGGTCGATGTGCTATCGTACCGCCTGCCCGAGCCCCCGCGGCTCGCGCCACTGCCCGAACCACGTTCTGAGGACCAGCATGGCCCGCGCCTGCGCCGTCTGCGGCAAGGTCTCGATGGGCGGGTTCAACCCGCAGTCGTCGGGGATGAACCGCGTCCGCGCCCACCGCCGCTACCAGCCGAACCTCCAGCCGCTGGCGATGCCCACCGAGAACGGGGCGTCGAAGAAGCAGCTCGTGTGCACCCGCTGCCGGCGGACGATCGCCAAGGCGAGCCGCTAGCGACTCCCGCGCCCGGGGTCACGCACCGCCCGACGATCCGCCACCCCTGAACCCCCCGACCGTGACGGCCCGGGGGTTCGACCGTCTTCGGGGTCGCGTCAGGGACGCTCGGCCGTGTCGAGCCAGATCGTGAACGGGCCGTCGTTGACGAGCTCGACCGCCATCTCCGCCCCGAACCGGCCGCGCTCCACCGGGACCCCGAGGGCCTCGAGGGCGGTGGCGAACCGCTCGTAGACCGGGATCGCGGCGTCCGGCGGCGCCGCAGCGGTGAAGCCGGGCCGTCGTCCGCGCCGCGTATCGGCGAACAGGGTGAACTGGCTGACCACGAGCGCCGCGCCGCCGACATCGAGCAGCGAGCGGTTCGTCCGACCGTCGTCGTCGGCGAAGATCCGCAGCTCCGCGACCTTCCGCGCGAGCGCGTCGGCCAGCGCGGCGTCGTCGGCCGGCCCGACCCCCAGGAGGACCACCAGCCCGGGGCCGATCCTGCCGACCACGTCGTCGCCGATCCGGACCTCCGCCCGGCTCACCCGCTGGAGGAGCGCGCGCACGCCGGTCGTCGGCCGCTAGCGGCTCAGCAGGCCGGCGGCGGCCCGCCAGGCGCCACCGAGCATGAGCAGCCACGGGACCAGGTAGAGGGCGGTCGTCCCCCCGCCGAGCGCCCCGGTCGTGTTCATCCAGTAGGCCAGCCCGGCCCCGATCGCCGCGGCAACCAGGCCCTGTCCGACGACCGACCAGCGGATGCGCCGGCCCAGCCGGGCGAGCGCTCCGGCGTCGCCGGCGTCGGCCGCCTCCACGCCCGCCTCGAGCTCGTCGTCGGCCGCCTGGTCGATGATCCGCCGCAGCCAGCCGGGGGCGTGGATCACGGCCCAGTAGGCGACGCTGGCGTAGGCCAGCCCGCCGAGGATGTCCACGACGTAGTGATCGGCCAGGTAGACCACCGACAACCAGACGCAGACCGAGTACGCCAGGAGGAGCCAGCCGACCCGCCCGAACGCCCGCCGGGCGAACAGGAAGCCGAGGAACGGGTAGGCCGCATGGAGCGACGGGAATGCCGCCACCTGGTTCGGGTTGATGTCGTAGATCGTGTAGCTGTAGAGGTAGTGGCCCTCGAACCCGAACAGGCTCGCCAGCTGGTCGAAGCCCTGCTCCTTGAGGTACAGGATCGCCGGCCGGCCGTCGGGGCCGGGCAGGTAGCCGTGCTGGGCCGCCCACCACGGCGGCGCGACCGGCAGGAGGACGTAGGTCGCGAACCCGGCCATCGAGACGAGGATGAGCGCGGCCACGAAGTCGTAGTAGACCCGGCGCCGACGCAGCCACAGGAAGAACCCGACCGCGATCGGCAACGGGAAGTGCAGGAAGTAGAAGACGGTCGCCACCGACGCGAGGACGTCCGGCCCGCTCGGCGGGATGGAAGGCGTCCTGCAGGACCTGCGTGGGCAGGTGCCCGAGGAACAGCGCCCGCTCGACGGCGAGCACGTCGGTCACGTGGATCGCCAGGCCGATGTTGTCGGCGTAGCCGCGCATCAGCTCGTAGGCGAAGAACAGCCCGATGAACGGGATCCAGTCGCGCACGAACAGGCGGCCGCGGCCGAGCAGGACGGCCGCCAGCCCGAACGCGACGAGCAGGACGTCCGGGGTGATCGACACCCCGCGAACGAGCATCAGCGCCGACAGGATCACGATGTAGGCCCCGACCGCCCACAGCAGGATCCGGTCGTTGCGCCGGCCGAGCTGCGCGGTCTCGGTGGCCTCGCTCGTCTCGGTCACGAGCCCACCGGCTCGAAGGTCGCCCGCCAGGCGTCCGCCTCGGCGTAGGCGGCCTCACGTTCGGCGGCGTAGCGCTCCAGCGTCAGCCCCTCGACCTGGTGGGGCACGAGCAGCTCGTAGTCACGAACTCCGTCGGGGTTCATCCGGCCGTCGGCCCGGAGCATGATCACCGGGATCCCGCCTGCCTCGATCGTGGCCCGCAGCCGGGAGCCGACCTGGAACGGCAGGCTGGCGATGCTCCGCCACTCGTCGCGCGGGATCGGTGGCTTGCCCTTGTTGAGCTGGAACGCGTAGCCCTCGTCGGCCAGGGCCCGGATGAGGCGGACCTCGCGACCCATGTCGTGGCCCTTCTGGAACAGGGCCGAGCCGACGACGAGCACGTCGACTCCGAGACCGCCGACGAACTCGGCCGTCTCGCGGTTGATCCCGCCGTCGACGTGGACCTCGCCCCCGAGCGGGAGGTAGCTCAGCAGCTTCCGGGCGCTGACGATCTTGCGCGCGGCCCCGGGCATGAACGACTGCCCGCCGAAGCCCGGTTCGACCGTCATCACGAGCACGATGTCGAGCAGCTCGCGGTACTTCGTCAGCGCCCGGACCGGCGTCGCCGGCTTGATCGCCAGCCCGGCCGCCCGGCCGGCCTCGCGGATGCGCCGGAGCGTCGGCTCGATCGGCTCGTCGATCTCGACGTGGAACGTGATCGAGTCGCAGCCGGCCTCGATGAACGGCTCGATGTAGCGGCCCGGCTCGCTGATCATCAGGTGGGCGTCGAACGGGAGCTCGGTCCGCGGCCGGAGCGCCTTGATCGTCTTCCAGCCGAAGGTGAGATTGGGCACGAAGTGCCCGTCCATCACGTCGAGGTGGATCCGGTCCGCCCCGGCCTTCTCGACCCGCCGGACGGCGAACGCGAGGTTCGACAGGTCGGCGTCGAGGATGCTCGCGGCGACCCGCGCCCGGCCGGATCCCACGGCGCTCAGCCGGCCACCGCGCGCAGCGCCGCCGCGCTGTCGCGCACGATCAGCTCGCGCCGCCGCGCGACGACGCGCGGGGCGGGCTCGCCGGCACGCTCGGCCGCGAGCTGGCCGCACGCGGCGCCGATCTCCTGGCCGCGGTTGCGCCGGATCGTGACCGCGATGCGGTCCTGCCGGAGCCGCGCCGCGAAGGCCTCGATCCGGGGCATCGGGCTCGCCTGCCAGGGCGTGTGGGCGACCGGGTTCATCGGGATCAGGTTGACGTGGCAGAGGTCGCCGCGCAGCAGGCCGGCGAGCGCCTCCGCGTCGGCCGGGGTGTCGTTGATCCCGTCGATCATCGTCAGCTCGTAGGAGATGCGCCGGCCGGTCGCGCGGGCATGGTCGCGCGCCGCGGCGACGACCTGGGCCACGGGCCAGCGCCGGTTCAGCGGGACGAGCACGTCGCGGAGCGGGTCGCGGGCGGCGTGGAGGCTGACCGCGAGGGTGAACTGCGCGCCGAGACCGGTCAGCCGCCGGATGCCCGGGACGACCCCGCTCGTGCTGACGGTGATGTGCCGCGCGCCGAGCCCGAACCGGCGCGGATCGGACAGCGCGGTCACCGCCTCGAGGACGCGGTCCAGGTTGAGCAGCGGCTCGCCCATCCCCATGAACACGACGTTCGTCAGCCGTCGTCCGTCGACCGCCAGCCGGCCGGCGGCGGCGCGGACCTGGTCGACGATCTCGGCGGTCTCGAGGTCGCGGCTGAACCCGAGCTCGCCCGTCGCGCAGAACGGGCAGCCGACCGCGCAGCCGGCCTGGCTCGAGATGCACACCGTGTGCCGCTCGCGGCGATCGGCGCGCGCCGGGTAGTGCATCAGGACCGACTCGACGAGCGCCCCGTCGGACAGGCGGTGGAGCGCCTTCTCGGTCAGGCCGCCGTCGGCCGGAACGTGCTCGGTCGAGACGAGCGTGTCGAGCCGGAACGCGTCATCGAGCCGCGCGCGCAGCGATCCCGGCAGCGTCCGGATCTCGGCGGCGGTCGCGACGCCGGCGCCGCCGTTCGCCCAGACGGCGTCGCCGACCTGGCGGACGCGGTAGGCGGGTTCGCCGCGCTCCGCGAGCCACGCCTCGAGGGCATCGGGATCGATCCCGGACAGCCCGGGCCGCGGATCGCGGGGCGGGCCGGCGGTCCCTCGCGGCGGGTCGACCGGGACGCCGGCGATCGGATCGTCGGTCACGACGGGCATTGTCGCACGGCCTCCACGGCCCACTCGGCCGGGTTCAGCGGACCGTCGAGCCGACCAGGTCGCGGCCCCGGCCGCGCAGGAACTCCGGACCGCTCATCCGCCGGCCGCCCGACGGCAGGACCTCCTCGAGGATGAGCCGGCGATCGCCGGTCGTGAGCGCCGGGAAGCGGTCCTGCTTCACCAGGCGGCCTGGCTGGTCGTGCGAGGTCAGCGCGCTGACGGCCGTCCGGACCACCGTCAGCCGGCCCGCCTCCGTCTCGACGAAGCTGCCCGGCCACGGCTCGTAGGCGCGCACCTGCCGCTCGAGCTCGACGGCCGGTCGACGCAGGTCGAGGTGACCGTCCTCGCGGCGCAGGGGCCGGGTGATCGTCGCCGCCGCCTCGTCCTGCGGCCGGGGCGTCAGCGAACCGGCGATCCAGCCGGCCAGGACGCTGCGCACCAGGTCCGCCCCCTCGCGGGCCGCCCGGGCCTCGAGGGCCGGCGTGGTCGCCCCCGGATCGAGCGGCCAGTCGGCCGCGGCGACGATCGGGCCGGTGTCCATCCCGGCGTCCATCCGGATGACGCTGACGCCGGCCGCCGGGTCGCCGGCCAGGATCGTCGCCGGGATCGGCGAGGCGCCGCGGTGGCGCGGCAGGAGCGACGGATGGACGTTGAGGATCCCGAGCCCGAACCGATCGAGCAGGACCTGGGGGAGGATCCGACCGTAGTCGGCGAGGACGCCGAGGTCGGGCCGGAGCTCGCCGAGCGTCGCGACGACGACGTCGCTCCGGAGCGCAGCCGGCTGGTGGAGCGTGAGCCCCAGCTCGCGGGCGCGCGCGGCCACGGGCGTGGCGGTGACCGCGCCGCGTCGTCCGGCCGGCCGGTCGGGCGCCGACACGATCGCGACGATCGCCACCTCCGGCGCCCCGATGAGCGCGTCGAGGATCGGGAGGGCGAACGATCCGCTGCCGAAGAAGACCGTGCGAACCGGCTGCGGGATCGGGCTCACGGGCGTCGGCGCCCGCTCAGGCGAGCGCGCCCTGCGCTTCGCGGATGGCCTCGTCCTGCTCGTCGTCCTCGCCGCTGCCGACCGCGATCAGCTCGTCCATCGAGTCGAGGTAGTCGATGTACAGCTTGCCGTCGAGGTGGTCGAGCTCGTGCTGGATGGCGCGCCCGAGGTAGCCCGAGCCGGCGACCTTGTACTTCTTGCCGTGGCGGTCCTGGGCGACCACCCAGACCTTCTCGCGCCGGGTGACGTAGGCGACGTAGCCGGGGATCGACAGGCAGCCCTCGAGATCGCGGTCGTCGCCCGACGACCGCACGATGCGCGGGTTGACGAGCTCGTAGAGCCGGCCCTCGACCTCGACGACGCAGGCGCGCTTCGCCTCGCCGAGCTGCGGCGCGGCCAGCCCGACGCCCGGCGCGTGACGCATCGAATCGGCCAGGTCGTCGAGCAGCTCGTGGAGGTACTTGCCGAAGCTGTCGACCGGCTCGCCCTTGAGCCGCAGTCGCGAATCGCCCAGCAGCAGGATCGGCTTCACGCTCATGGCCGCGAGTATACCGAAGGCCCGACGCGCGACCCCGGCGGCCCAACGCCGCGGACGAGGGCGCGGGCCGTCAGCGCCCGGTCAGCCCGAACCGGCGCGCGGGTCGCGATCCGCCGCCAGCGCGAGGGTCCGCGTCCATCCGCAGGCCACGGGCCCGCAGCGCACGATCGATCTCGTCGTGGATCCGTGCGCCCTGGGGCTGCTTGTCGAGCCACTCGAGGTAGCCGGGATCGACGCGGGCGATCTCGCCGATGGACCAGCCGATGTGACGGCCGAAGTCGAGGACCGTCCCCGACGGGTTGCCGGGTGGCGGTCCCGCCCCGCCTTCACCGTTCGGGCCGCGCCGCCAGGCGACCCCGGCAGAAGCCTGGGTCGCCGTCCCTCCGGCCTTGGGCGCGGCCGGCTGCGCGGCGCTCGGCGCGCTCGTGGACCGGCTCGTCGCGGCGGCCGTCCGGGTGCTCGAGTCCAGGATCACGCCGGCGAGGTGGGTCTTGTCGTAGGCGGCCCGCCGCTCCGGGTCGCCGACGGTCTCCCAGGCGGCGTTGAGCCGGGCCATCCTGGCGCTGGCGGTCGGGTCGTCGGACAGGTCCGGGTGGAGCCGGCGGGCAAGCGCGCGATAGGCCGCCAGGAGGACGTCCTGATCGGCGTCCTGGCTGACCTGGAGGATCGCGTAGGGGTCGAACCGGTCGGCCATCCCGCGGGCGTCTCCGCTGTCCGTGCGCTGACCGGCGAGCCACGCGCGCCGGCGCCTCGAACGTACGGGCTCCCCAGGGGCGTGTCAACGGACCACACGACCCCGGACCGCACCGCCGTCAGAGGAGCGACTCCGGGTCGACATCGACCGACCACGGCGAGTCGACCCCGCCGTCGAGCAGCACGCTCGGCGCGTCGCCCCGCAGGACCACGTTCCAGCGCCAGCGGCCGGCCCGGCGGCGGATGAACGCCGGGGCCGGCCCGACGACCTCGACCTCGAGCCCGCGCTCGAGCGCCCGTGCGCGCAACCGGTCGGCCTCGTCGGCCGCGGCGCGCTCCGCGGCGACCGGATCGGCCAGGGCGACCGTCAGCTTGACGAGCCGGCCGAACGGCGGCGACCCGAACCGCCGGCGCGCGGCGAGCTCGGCATCGTAGAACGCGGCCGCGTCCCCGCTGCGGACCGCCTCGATCGCCGGGTGATCCGGCTGGTAGCTCTGGATGATCGCCCGGCCGGGACGATCACCCCGGCCGGCGCGCCCGACGGCCTGCGCGAGGAGCTGGTAGGTCCGCTCGGCGGCCCGCTCGTCCGGCAGGTTGAGCGCCACGTCGGCGCTCACCACCCCGACCAGCGTCACCTCGGGGATGTCGAGCCCCTTCGTGACGAGGCTCGTCCCGACGAGGACGTCGAGCCGGCCAGCGCTGAAGGCGTCGATGACCCGCTCCGCGGCACCCTTGCGCTCGACGACGTCGCGGTCGAGGCGGCCGACCCGCAGGCCCGGGAAGCGGGCGCGGACCTCGCGCTCGACCCGTTCCGTCCCGCCCCCGAGGTAGCGGATCCGGGGCGACGCGCAGGCGGGACAGCGGTCGGCCATCGGCGCCGCGGTTCCGCAGTGGTGGCAGCGGAGCGACCCGCCGGCCGCGTGGTAGACGAGCGGTCGCTCGCACTCGGGACAGGCCTGCACGTGGCCGCAGTCGCGGCACAGCACGACCGACGCCGTGCCCCGCCGGTTGATGACCAGGATCGCCCGATCGCCGGTCGCGGGGTCGAGCGCGCCGAGCGCCCCGGCGAGGGGCGCCGAGATCAGACCCGCGGTTGCCGGCCGCGAGCTCGGCGCGCAGGTCGACGACCTCGACCGAGGCTGGCTGCCCGGTCGGCCGGGTCGGCAGCGCGATCCGCCGGTACTGACCGACACCGGCCCGCCAGACGGTGTCGACCGCCGGGGTGGCGCTGCCGAGGACGGCCGCCGCGCCGGCGAGCCGGGCGAGCTCGAGCGCCACGTCGCGGGCCTGCAGCCGCGGCGTGCGATCGCTCTTGTAGGTCGCCTCGTGCTCCTCGTCGACCACGACGAGCCCGACGTCGGCCAGCGGGGCGAGCACGGCCAGTCGCGTCCCGACCACGATGTCGACGTCGCCGGCGCGGATCCGGCGCCACTCGTCGACGCGCTCCCCCGCCCCGACGGCCGAGTGGACGAGCGCGACCCGCGCGTCGAGATCCGCCCGCAGCCGGTCGACGAGCGGCATCGCCAGGGCGATCTCCGGGACGAGGACGAGCGCCCGGCGCCCGCTGGCCAGGACAGAGGCGATGGCCTCGGCGTAGATCGCCGTCTTGCCGCCGCCGGTGACGCCGTCGAGCAGGAGCGGCGTCGCGTCGCGAGCCTCGCTGGCCGCCCGGATCGCCTCGACCGCCTCGGACTGCGGTCCGGTGAGCGACGCCGCCCGTGGCCGGCCGCCGCGCGGTCCGGGCGGGCGATCGCCGATCGGCCGGCGCGGCCGCTCGCGGATCTCCACGTCGGCCAGCTGCCGGCGCACGAGCCCGGCCAGCGCCGACGTCCCATGCCGTCCGGCGAGCCCCGCCGCGGGCAGCCCCTGCGGGGCCGCGGCGAGCTCCCCGAGCAGGCCGACCTGGCGCGGGCCGAGCGGGCGGCCGGGGAGCCGTTCGCCGCGCACGAGCGCCGCCTGCGCGGCCCGGCCGGCGATCGTCGGCAGGATCCAGCGCTCGTAGCGCGGCCCGCCCGACGCGGCGAGGAGCGTCCAGTCGAGATCGACGGAACCGCTCGCGGCGAGCGCCCGCAGTCGCCGGGTCAGGCCGGCCCGACCCTCGGGCGCCGACAGGTCGCGGACCGCGAGCGGCCCGCCGTCCAGCTGGTCGAGCAGGGCGCCATCCACCGGGTCGGTGACCGGCGGGCCGTCGGGCCGGCGCTCGACCACGAGCTCGAGGCGCTCGAGGATCCCCGGCGGGAGCATCGCCCGGATGACCACCGCCGGCGGCGCCAGGTAGGTGTCGGCGATCCAGCGCGCGAGCGCCAGGGTGAGCGGTGGAAGCAGCGGCCCGTCGGCCCGGATGCGGTCGGCGATCGGCTTGACCTCGCCGGCCGGTTCCGCGGTCGCGGGTCCGAGCACGATCGCGAGCGCCTGCCGGCGGCCGAACTCGACGAGGACGGCCTCGCCCGCCTCGAGGTCGGCGAGCCGGTCGGGGACGCGGTAGGTGAAGCGCCGCATCCCGGCCCCGGGGGCGTCGACCGCGACCTCGACGAGCCGCCCGCGACCCGCGACCGGCGCGCCGGCCGCGGCTTCCCCGCTGTCGGCGCCGGCCAGGCCGAGCGTCGGCTCGGGCAACCCGGCGCCACCGCGCGTCCCGGTCATCGTCATCGCGCCGAGGCTGTCAGACGATCGTGCCAGCTCGACCGGCGCACGGCCTCAGGCGACGACCCGGCGGTCGGGGTTGAGCGCCCGCTCCTCGGCCAGGATCCGGTCGATCCGCTCGGCCGTCGCCTCGACCTCGCCGTCGCGGTTCTCGACGATGTAGTCGTAGTCGTCCTGCCGCGCGAGCTCGATCGCCGCGTTCCGCTGGCGGAGCTCGAGCTCGTCGGCCGTCTCGGTCGCCCGCGACTTGAGGCGCTGGAACAGGCTCTCGAGCGACGGCGGGACGATGAAGATGAGGATCGCCTCCGGGACGTTCTCCTTGACGACCTGGGCGCCCTGGACGTCGATCTTGAGGATGACGTCGCGTCCGCGGACGAGCGCGTCCCGCACCTGGGCTCGCGGTGTCCCGTACCAGTTGCCGTGGACCTCGTTCGCCTCGAGCAGCTCGCCGGTGTCGCGCAGGGCGGTGAACCGCTCGACGTCGAGGAAGTGGTAGTTGACGCCGTCGACCTCGCCCCGCCGGCGCGGCCGGGTGGTGCACGTCACGACGTAGTGGTAGTCGTGCTCGCCGTCGCGCCGCCGGAGCGCGTCGATGACCGCGTCCTTGCCCACGCCCGACGGTCCCGAGATGATCACCAGCATCGCCCCTGGTGCGCCGGCCCGGCCGCGGCCCGGCGACCCGTCGCCGAGGGCCCGATCGTCGATCACCGCCCGCTCCCGGCAACCGCCGGCACGGGCGGGAGCCGGTCGCCGGCGCGCAGTCGCTCGAGCACCCCCTCGAGCTCGTCGGGCAGGGGCGCCGTCGCCCGGATGAGGTGGCCGTCCGACGGCGAGGCGAGCTCGAGCCGCCAGGCGTGCAGGAAGAGCCGGCCGAGCCCGTCGGGTCCGCGCCGCGACGTCCCGGTCCCGTAGACCGCGTCCCCGGCGACCGGGTGGCCGATCGCCTCGAGATGGACCCGGATCTGGTGGGTCCGGCCGGTGACCAGGTCGAGCTCCAGGAGCGTCCAGCCGGGGAACCGCTCGCGGACGCGATAGCCGGTGATCGCCGGACGACCGTCGGGCACGACCGCCATCCGGGTCCGGTGCCGCGAATCCCGGCCGATCGGCGCCTCGATCCGGCCGGCGTTCGCCGTCACGCTGCCGAGGACGAGCGCGAGGTACGTCTTCTTGACCCGGCGCGCCTTGAGCTGGGCCATCAGGCCGGCCTGGGCCGCGTCGTGCTTGGCGACCATGAGCAGGCCGCTCGTGTCCCGATCGAGGCGATGGACGATGCCCGGCCGGCTCACCCCGGCGATCCCGCCGTACTCGGCGCCGCCGGCACGTCCCAGGAGCGCGTTGACGAGGGTGCCCGCCGGATGACCGGGCGACGGATGGACGACCAGCCCGGCCGGCTTGTCGACGATGAGCAGATCGTCGTCCTCGTAGACGACGTCGAGGGGGATCGCCTCGCCGGCGAGCTCGAGCGGCACGACCGGCGGGACCGAGAGCACGAGCCGGTCAGCGGGCCCGACGACCGCGTTCGCCTTGATCGGCCGGCCGTCCAGGGTCAGCCGGTCCTCGGCGATCAGCCGCTGGACGTAGCTGCGCGACAGGCCGGAGACGTCGGCGACGAACCGGTCGACCCGGCGCGGATCGGCGTCGTCCGGGACGACGAAGACCCGGTCGCCGGCCGGCCGGTCGTCAGCCATCGGTCGGGCGGGTCCCGAGGTTCGGGATGAGGGCGATTGCGAGGAGCAGCAGGATCGCCGTGCTGATCGCCGCGTCGCCGACGTTGAAGGTGAAGAACCGGAGCGTCCCGATCCCCGCATCGACCCAGTCGACGACGTACCCGAGCCGGAGGCGGTCGAACAGGTTGCCCAGCGCGCCGCCGAGGAGCAGGCCCAGCGCGATCGACAGGAGCAGGTTGCGTCCCGCGCGCGCGTGGTAGCCGACGATCAGCGCGATCACGACGATGCTGGCGACGGCGAGGATCGGGGCCGAGCTGCCGAACAGCCCGAACAGGGCGCCGTTGTTGCGCGAGTGGATGAGCCGGACGAGGTCGCCGACGACCCGGATCGCGGTCCCCTGCTCGATCGACGCGACGACCCACGCCTTCGACAGCTGGTCGAGCACGAGGACGCCGACCGCCACGCCGACGAACACGGCCCACGCGGGCCGTCCGGCCGTCGCGCCGGACGCCTTCGCCGGCCCAGCGACCTCGGATGGCGCCGCTGTGGCGGGCGTGGGCGATCGATCCAGCTGGCTGCCTCCGTCCCCCGGGTTCGGTTCGGTCACAGCCTATCCGTCGCCGCCGACCCGGCGCAAGGCGAGCCGGACCGTCCCGCCCTCGAGCTCGACCGCGGCGCTCGGGGTGCCGTCGGGCGCCGCGCCGTCGACGACGGCGTCGGCCAGCGTGTCCGCCCCGATCGCGCCGATGAACGGTCCCACGGTCGCCGGCAGCGGGTCCACCCAGACTTCGATCCGATCGTCGAGATCGAGCTCGGCCTCGCGCCGAAGGTCCTGGATCGCCCGCTGCAGCTCGCGCGCGTCGCCCTCGGCCCGGAGCTCCGGGGTGAGGGTCGTGTCGATCACCACGACGAGTCCCTCGTCGTGGGCGACCGCGGTCCCCGGCCGCGGCGAGGCGAGGATCTCGACCTCGTCCGGGGCCAGGCTGACGCCGGCCATGCTGACCGAGCCGTCGGGCCGGATCTCGAACGCGCCCGACCGAGCCGCGGCCATGATCGCCGGGATCTTCGTGCCGTAGGTCCGCCCGATCTTCGGCAGGAGCGGCTTGACCCGCCGCTCGACGAGCTCGGACTCGTCGCCGATCAGCTCGACGGCCTTGACGTTGACCTCGTCGGCGAGCAGCTCGAGCAGGGCGTCGCGTTCGGCGAGGTCGCCGCCGGGAACCGCGAGCCACAGGCGGGCGATCGGCTGGCGCAGCTTCAGGCCGGCCGAGCCGCGCAGGGTCCGGACGAGCTCCACCGCCCGGCGGGCGGTGGCCATCGCCGCCTCGAGCAATGGGTCGCGGTCCGCCGCCAGCTCGGCCGACGGCCAGGCGGTGAGGTGGACGCTGTCCGGTGCCGCGGCGTCCTGGGCCGCCACGAGGTTGTCGTACATCGACTCGCTGAGGAACGGCAGGATCGGCGCGGTCACCCGGGCGAGCGTCACGAGCGCGGCGTGGAGCGTGGCGAAGGCCGCCTCGCGATCGGCCGGCTCGGCGGCGCGGGCGAACCGCCGGCGGGAGCGCCGGAGATACCAGGTCGAGAGGTCGTCGATCGCCTCGTCGACGGCGCGCGTCGCGCCCTCCGCGTCGTAGTCGCGCAGCCGGTCCTCGACCCGGGCCGCCACGCCGGCCAGGCGCGACAGGATCCAGCGGTCGAGTGCCGGGCGTGCGGCGAGCGGAGCGGCCTCGGAGCGGCCAGGCGTCCAGCCGGCCAGCCGCGCGTAGGTGACGAAGAAGGCGTAGACGTTCCACAGGACGAGCAGCCCGCGGCGGGCCTCGTCGGCGGCGTGCCAGCCGAAGCGGATGTTGTCGTCGGGACGCGCCCGGGTGAACATCCAGCGCATGACGTCGACGCCCATCCGCTCGGCGGCCTCGTCGAACTCGATCGCGTTGCCCCAGCTCTTGTGCATCGGCCGGCCGTCCTCGCCGAAGACGAGCGCGTAGCCGAAGATCGTCCGGAACGGCTCCTCGCGGCGGAGCACGGTCGACATGGCGAGCATCGAGTAGAACCAGTTGCGGAACTGGCCCGGGAAGCTCTCGCTGATGAAGTCGGCCGGGAACCAGCGCGCCCACTCGTCCGGGTCCTCCCGGAAATGGAGCGTCGAGAACGGCACGATCCCGGCGTCGAGCCACGGGTTGCCGACGTCGGGGATGCGCCGGACCGGCGTCCCGCAGCCCGGGCAGGCGATCGTGACCGCGTCGACGTAGGGACGGTGCGGGGTGTGCCCCTCGAGCGTCGCCCAGCCGTCGATCGCCCGCTCCTCGAGCTCGGCCCGACCGCCGACGACGTCGAACGTGCCGCACGCCGGGCAGTCGTAGATCGGCAGCGCCAGGCCCCAGTAGCGCTTCTTGCTGATCATCCAGTCGTGCATGTTGAGGAGCCAGTCGAGCTCGCGCTCGTAGCCGAACCCGGGGATCCAGCGGATCCGGTCGACCACCTCCATGATCTGGTAGCGCAGGCTCCGGTCCACCTCCGCGGCGGTCAGCTGGTCGCGCGGCCGGTCGTAGACCTCGCCCATGCTGATGAACCACTCGTCGACGAGCCGGAACAGCAGCGGCGTCCCGCAGCGCCAGCAGTGCGGGTAGCGGTGCCCGTAGGCCTCCAGGTGGTAGAACAGCCCACGCCGCTCGAGGTCGTCGACGATCTGCTCGGCCACCGCCGGCGCCTCGAGCCGGCTCAGCCAGCCGAACCCGTCGTAGTAGCGGCCGTCCTCGTCGATCGGCCCGATCACCGGCAGCCCGAGGGCCTTGCCCAGCTGGAAGTCCTCCGTGCCGCAGCCCGGCGCGATGTGGACGATCCCGGTCCCCTCCTCCTCGCCGACCTCGTCCCAGGGCACCACGCGATGCTCGTAGCCCTGCTCCTCGAACGCGCGCGCCACGGCCGGCAGGTCGTCGAACGGGCCGGCGTAGCGCCACCCGACGAGCTCCGAGCCGAGGCGCTCCTCGAGGACCTCGAACGGGCCCACGAGGGCCGTCTTGAGGCGTTCGCGACCGACCCACAGCTCGCGGTCGCCCTCACGGACCTTGACGTATCGCAGCGCCGGCCCGACTGCCGCGGCAACGTTGGCCGCGAGGGTCCACGGCGTCGTCGTCCAGACCAGGAGCGACTCGCCCGGCCGGTCGACGAGGGGCAGCCGGATCGTCAGGCCGGGGTCCTCGCGATCCTGGTAGCCCTCGTTCATCTCCATCTGCGACAGGCCGGTCCCGCAGCGCGGACACCACGGCATCGAGTCGTGGCCCTTGTAGATCCAGCCGCGCCGGTGGCACTCCTTGAGGAAGCCCCAGATCAGGTCGTTGTTCTCGTTGCTGAACGTGAAGTACGAGCCGCCGACCTCGGGCATGCCGAGCCGGCCGACGAGCATCTCGACCGTGTCAGTCAGCGGGCCGTCCGGGCCCTCGATCGTCGCCGTCGCGGCCGGGTCGGTGGCGAGCAGGTCGCGTAGCCGGCGGAGCTCCTCGGGATCGTTCCAGTCCATCCACATCCCGAGCCGGGTCGACTGCTCGGTCATCCGCGCGGCGTAGGTCAGCACGCGCTGCTTGCACAGGCTGACGAACTCGGCGATCCCGTAGGCCTCGATGTCGCGCTTGCTGGTGAACCCGAGATCACGCTCGACGTTGACCTCGACCCACAGGCCCTGGCAGTCGAACCCGTTCTGGTAGCGCTGGTCGTAGCCGAGCATCGCCCGGAAGCGCTGGTAGACGTCCTTGTAGGTCCGGCCCCAGGCGTGATGGACGCCCATCGGGTTGTTGGCCGTGATCGGGCCGTCCAGGAAGCTCCAGCGTTCGCGGCCGGCGTTCTGCCGGCGCAGCCGGGCGAAGGTCCGACGCTCGGCCCACTGTGCGAGGATGACGTGCTCCTGGGCCACGAGATCGGGCTTCGAGCTGACGGGTCGGAACATCGGGCCTCGGCTGGGTCGGCTGGGTCGGGCGGGCCGTTGGGCGTCACACGTCGGCGGACCGACCCGTCGAAACCCCTCGGCACGCCGAACCGAGGTTCCGACTATCCTACCCGCGATGCAGCAGCCGCCGCAGGAGCCCCGTCCCCGACACCGATCCGCCTTTGCGGCCGCGTTCCTGTCGCTGATCTTCCCCGGACTCGGCCACGCCTATGCCGGGGCCTGGAACCGGGCCCTCGGGTTCGCCGCCCTGCCGATCCTCGTCCTCGCCCTGACCGGCGGGATCGCGCTCAGCTCGGGGCTCCAGAACTTCGCCGCGCAGCTGGTCGCCAACCTGCCGCTGCTGCTCATCCTCAACCTGCTGTTCCTCGCCTACCGGGTCGTCGCCGCCGTCGACGCCTATCGGGTCGCCGCCTACCTCAACGCCGTCGAGGCATCCGGCGGCGGGCGCTTCGGGCGACCGTCGCTCCGGCTCGATCCGCTGTCGCTGGCCGGCCTCATCGCGGTCTGCCTGGTGATCGCCGGCGGTCACGGGGTCGTCGCCTACTACGGCACCGAGTTCCAGTCGACCTTGAGCTGCGTCTTCGATCCGACCCTCACCAACACCTGCGACCAGCCGACCGACAGCCCTGGAGCCGCCGCCAGCGTCGGCCCGACCGACAGCCCGACGCCCGGCTCGACCACGGCGCCACCGGTCGGCACGCCGCTGCCCACCGCGGCGCTCCCCGAGTGGAACGGCAAGGACCGCCTGAACATCCTCCTGATCGGCGCCGACCAGCGTCCCAAGGAGGGCACGTTCAACACCGACACCCTGATCGTCGTGTCGATCGACCCGGTCAGCCACCAGGTGGCGATGTTCAGCATCCCGCGCGACACCGTCGACGTGCCGATCCCAGCAGGACCGGCCCGCTCGGTCTTCGGGTCGACCTACTCGGGCAAGATCAACAGCCTCTGGACGAATGCCCGCAACCGCGCCGACGCCTTCCCCGGGAACGCGAACTCGCGCGGGTTCAACGCGCTCAAGGAGGTCCTCGGCGGTCTCTACGGGCTGGACATCCAGTACTTCGTCGAGGTCAACTTCGACGGCTTCACCTCGATCGTCGACACCCTCGGCGGGGTCACCATCAACGTCCAGAACCCGGTCCTCGACGACCACTACCCCGGGGTCGCGGGAGCGAGCCTGCGGGTCTACATCCCCGCCGGCGTGCAGCACATGGACGGCGCCCAGGCGCTGATCTATGCCCGCTCGCGGCATACCTCGAACGACTTCGACCGGGCCCAGCGGCAGCAGCGGGTGATCCTGTCGATCCGTGAGCAGGTCGACCCGCAGAAGGTCCTCGCCAACCTGAGCCAGCTCCTCGGCGATCTCAAGAAGTCGTTCAAGACCGACATCCCGCAGGACAAGCTCCCGGCGCTCATCAGCCTGTCGAGCAAGATCGACACGACCCAGATCCGGTCGTACGTGTTCGCCCCGCCGATCTACGGCAGCGAGGGGACCGACAACCGCGGCTACCGCATCGAGCCGAACGTGACCAAGATCCGGCGGACCGTGGCGAACGCCTTCAAGATCGACCCGAAGCTCGAGCAGCAGCGCGAGCAGATCGGCAGCGAGAACGGCGTCGTCTGGGTCGTCAACGGCTCGGGACAGGTCGGCCAGGCCTCCGACGTGGCGGCCTATCTCGAGTACCTCGGCCTGACCGCGAGCGCCCCGACGAAGCGACCCGACCACACCGTCCAGCAGACGACGATCAAGGTCTACAACGGTCGCGAGACGGAGCTCCCGGCGACGATCGCCCTGCTCGAGAACGTGTTCAACGTCAAGGCGACCTACGTGACCGATCCGTCGGTCCTCGTCGACGTCATCGTCACCACCGGGACGCGCACGCCCAGCCTGACCGCCCCGCCGGGGCCCTGACCCCGGCCGGCCGCGCCCGCCTCAGGCCTTCTCGGTCACCCGGTACTCGAGGTACTTGCCGGTCATCAGCCGGGTCTGCGCGTCGAGCGCCGGCAGGTTGCTGAAGACGAGCCCGACGATCGGCAGCGCCAGCCACTGGACGTAGCTCATCGCCCGGGTCGCGATGCCCCAGCCCGCCGGCCGCGGTGGCGCGATCTGCTCCTCGATGAAGATGAGGATGAGCAGGCAGCAGAACGCCCCGGTCAGCAGCCACGCGGCATACAGCGGCAGGTTCTGGCCGAGGGTCGTCTGGGCGAAGGCCGGGTTGAGCAGCAGCGGCACGTTCGCCCCGAAGATGATCACGAACGGCGCGATGGCCCAGTTGATGTGGTCCATCCACAGGTCGATGAGCCGGCGGATCCGGAGCGTCCGCGGGATCTCGCGATGGGCGAACGAGTTCCGGATGTAGAACGGGATGTCGGTGATCCCCCACGCCCAGCGACGAATCTGGGTGTACTGCTGGACGAGCGTCCGCGGGTACGACCGCGCCCGGACGGCATCGCCGTACATCGGGATGAACAGCGGCACCGCCCGGAACTCGCCGCTGTAGCGGAAGAAGCTCTTCCAGTAGAACCGGCTGTCCTCCGGGATCGCGTCGGTCGCCCAGTAGTCGACCTCGTGGACGGTGCGCAGGCTGACGGCGTACGACGAGAACGACACGAGCTTCTCAGGGGTCAGCGAGCGCCACATCTGCACGTGGGTGGCCCCGACCGCGACGAGCCGCACCGGCAGCGGTGTGTCCCACAGGTTGTTGTGGAACATCGGGATCGGCTGGTACAGCCGCCGGTAGCGGTCGGGCTCGGTCAGGAACGTGTAGGTCAGGTAGCCGAAGTACTGCGGGTGGACGCGGTAGTCCGAGTCGAGGTCGGTCACGACCACGTCGACCGGGTCGTAGCCGAGCCGGACGATCTCGCGGTACAGCCAGCGCCCGCCGTAGGCCATGGCCGAGCTCTTGCCGACCACGATGCCGGGCTCGAGCGGGTCGAGGATGTGGAAGAAGTGGACGAACCGGTCGGCGAACAGGTCGCGCAGCCGGGCGACGTTGCGGCGGCCCTCGAGGTCCGTCTCGCGGGTGATGATCGCGACCATCAGGCGGTCGCGCGGGTAGTCGGCCTCGGCCAGCGCCCGAACCGTCTCGTACAGCTTCTCGAACGGCTCGGTGTAGGTCGGGATGAGGGCGACGTGGAACAGCCGGCGCGGGTCGGGCAGCGGCGATCCGGCCCGCCCGAGCAGGGCGACGAGGTCGCGCCGCTCGCGCTCGAGCCGGTCGAGCTCGCGCCGACCGCCGGCGGCGGCCAGCCGCTCACCGCGCCCGCGCAGCTCGGTGACCCGGGCCCGGATGAGCGGCACGAGCCGGTCGATGTCGGCCAGTCGCGCCGCGGGGTCGGCGAGCGCGAGCGAGCGGGTCCGCCAGTCCGCCGCGGTCGTGCGCCGGACCCGGCCGAACGACACGCACACGCTGCCGGTCACGACGACCGCCTTGTAGAGCCAGTAGAAGTCGAACGTGAGGACGAACCAGGCCACGATCTCGGGGAACCGGAACGACAGCAGGAGCGGGCTGAGGATGAGCAGCCAGCTCACCGCGCCGGGCACGATCTCGAGGAAGCGCTGGACGAGCCGCGCCCGGAACGCGTCGCCGGCCGCGATCGACGGGACGACCGGTTCCGCTGGCGTCGCATCGAGCGCGGGCAGGATGGCGACCGCGGTGGCTCCGTCGCCGGCCAGCGTCGACGGGCCCGCCGGCAGGGCCGGGTCGAAGCCCGAGTGGGAGGCCGTCAGTCCGGGAGGTGCCGCGACCGAGGTCGCCGCCGGACCCCCGATCCGGCTCGACGGCCGATCGTCAGCCACCCTCGTCGATCGGGGTCAGCCAGTGGCGGTACGCGTCGAGCCGCCCGCGGACCGCATCGAAGTAGCGGTCGCGGATGAGCCGCCCGATGGGACCGACCTGACCCGAGCCGACGGGCCGGTGATCGAGCTCGATGACCGGTGAGACCTGGACCCCGGTCCCGCACAGGAACATCTCGTCGGCGATGTAGATCTCGGACCGGTCGACCGTCCGGATCTCGACCGGGAGCCCCTCGTTGTGGGCGATCTCGAGGATCGCCTTGCGGGTCACGCCCTCGAGGATGTCGTCGGTCACCGGCGGGGTCACGATCTGCCCGTCGCGGACGACGAACAGGTTCGCGGCCGAGGCCTCGGAGGCGGCCCCGTCGGAGGTCATGACGAGGGCCTCGTCGAAGCCGTTGAGCTCCGCCTCGCTCTTCTGGAAGGCCATGTTGACGTAGCCGCCGACGATCTTGCCCCGGGCGGGGATGGCCTCGTCGGCGTTCCGCCGCCACGACGACGACATGAGCCGGACGCCCGCGTCGGTGTCGATGTAGTTCCCGAACGGCAGGGCGATGATGTACAGCTCGTGCTCGAGGTGATGGAGCCGAACGCCGATCTGGCGCGACGACTTGTAGAACGACGGCCGGATGTAGACGTCCTCGTGGAAGCCGTTCCGGCGGACCGTCTCGACGATCAGCCCGGTCAGCTCGTCGACCGACGGGACCGGGTCCATCAGGAGCATCCGGGCGTTCAGCCGGATGCGCTCGACGTGCTCGCGCACCTTGAGCCCGTAGAGCCGCTCCTGGTCGGCGTTCCAGTACGCCCGGATCCCCTCGAAGACCGCGGTGCCGTACATGAAGGCGTGGGTCATGATGCTGACCCGCGCGTCGCGCATCGGGACGAAGCCGCCCTCGAAGTAGCAGGTCAGGTCGTCGATGGCGACGGGGGCGCTCGCCGGCGCGCCGGTCGGCGCAGATCGGTCGGACGACGTCTTGTCGGTCAGCATGGTCACCCGGCTCCGCTTCGGTCGCAGCACGACGGGCGGGCGCAGCCCGTACGAGCGCCGGCCGAGTATAGCAGCGGCCCCGCCGCCGACCCCCGCCTGCCCCAGGCGCGGCGTCCGCCCTACAGGATCCCCGCCAGCTGGCCAACGACGAGCCCGAGATAGATGACGTAGAACACGCCGCCGCTGAGCAGCAGGCGGCCGGTCAGGCTGCGCCCCCGCGCGAGCGGGATGAAGATCACGGCCGACGAGGCGAAGGCGATCCCGGCCGACGCGAAGGCGAGCACCGAGCCGCTCGTGACCGCCCAGCCGGACGACGCGAAGACGAGCGCGACCGAGGTCGGGATCGCGCTCTGGAAGACCATCGCACCGGTGATGTTGCCCATCGCCAGGGTGTCCTTCCCGAGGCGGACCCACAGGACGCTGTTGAACTTCTCGGGCAGCTCGGTGGCGATCGGGGCGATGATCAGGGCGAGGAGCGCCTCGTCGAGGCCGAACGAATGGGCCAGGTCCGTCACCGCGCCGACGAACAGGTACGCGCCGCCGATGATGCAGGCCAGGGCGAGCACGACCTGGAACCCCACGATCCGCAGGCGCGGCGGGTCGGGATGAGCCGGCCCGCGCACGTCCAGGCGGTGCAGCCGGAGCGGCGCGAGATCGGGGTCGCCGGCGCCCGCCTCGGCCTGGAAGTGCTCGCGCACGTAGAACGCGTAGATCGACAGCAGGACGGCCGCCGTCACCCAGCGCGGCCAGGCGAGGTCGGCCGGCAGGAAGGCCACGCCGACCGCGAGTGCGTACGCGATCGCGAAGAAGCGCATGTCGTGGACGAGCACGGGCCCGCTGACGGCGAGCGTCTCACCGGTCGCTCGGACGTTCCGGCGCCAGAGCACGGCCAGCCCGGTGACGAACATGGCCAGTGTTGCGAGCATGAACGGGGCTCCGAGGATCGCCCCGATCCCGACCTCGTCGGACGAGCCGCCGCCGAGGAGGATGGCGATCAACGGGATCATCGTCTCGGGCAGGGCGGTCCCGACGGCGGCCAGGACCGACCCGACGGCGCCCTCGGCCAGGCCGAGTTTGTGGCCGAACCACTCGATCCCGTTCGTGAACAGCTCGGCGCCCAGGAGGATGACCAGGAGCGCCGTCACGAGCAGGACGAGGTCCGTCATCAGCGCTCCGAGGCCACGCCCAGAACCACTCCGACGGCGATGACGACGAGGATCCCGAACGAGATCAGCGCCATCCGACGCTCGCCGCCGGCGACATAGCCGATCAGGGCGGCGCCCACGCGGGCGAGCGGGGTCGCGAGCGTCACGAGCAGCCCCAGCCACAGGAAGCCGACCGGCTGGAGCGCAACGATCTCGGCTGGGATCTGGGCCGGGTCGAACGACGGCGCCGGGTCGAGCGGCGACGTGCCGTTCACGACCATCAGGATGACCCCGAAGCCGAGGAGGAGCACGCTCAGGTACGTGCCCCACGTCAGCACCCGGGCGATGGCCCGATCGAGGTCGCGGCCGCCGGTCATCCGAGCGCCCGACCTGCCATCTGCCAGGCCGTGAACAGCAGGACCAGCACGAACAGGACCCGCAACACCCGGACGTCGACCCGATGCGCCGTCCGGGAACCCAGCGCGGCTCCGAAGAAGACACCGACTGCTGTCGGGCCGGCGACGTAGGGATCGATCCCGTCCCGGACCAGGTAGATGATCGCGCTCGCTGCGGCGGTGATGCCGATCATCAGGTTGCTCGTGGCGGTCGCGACCCGCAGCGGGACGCCCATCCCCAGGTTCATCAGGGGCACCTTGACGATGCCGGCCCCGATCCCGAGCAGCGCCGACATCACTCCGGCGAACACGCTGCCAACCATCCCGATCCCCAGGTTGCGAACCGCGTACGGCGGCGTGCCGTCGCCGACTGCGACGACGCCACCACCGATGGAGCCGGCCGGCTCGGCAACGGCAGCGGGCGTCCCCGTTTCGGCGTCGGGCGTCCCGGCGTCGGCGGCCAGACCCTCGACCTCGGCTCCCGGACCCGGTTCCGAGCGCCTGACCATGGCGAAGGCGGTGTACAGGAGCAGGATCGTGAACAGGCCGGCGAGGACCTGGTCGGACAGGGCGAACGCGATGAGCCCACCGATCAGTGCGCCGGAGGCGGAGAACAGCTCAAGCGTCATCCCGAGTCGAAGGTTCGCGACGTGGCGCTGGAGGTACACGCTCGCCGAGGCCGAGCTCGTGACAATCACTGCGACCAGGCTCACCCCGACGGCCTCGCGCAGGGGGAGGTTGAAGCCCAGGGTGAGCAGCGGGACGATGAGGATCCCACCGCCGAGCCCGAGGAGCGATCCGAATACGCCGGCGGCGAACCCGCCGGCGATCATCAGGGCCGCGATTCCGGCGTCAGGCACCTGCTTGGGCTCGCCCGGGCAGCGTCGCGCTCAGGGGCGCAGGTGCTGCGGGGCGTAGGGCAGGAGAGCGACGTGACGGGCACGCTTGAGCGCGACCGCCAGCTCGCGCTGGTGGCCGGCGCAGGTGCCGGTCTTGCGCCGCGGCTCGATCTTCGCGCGCTCGGACAGGTAGCGCCGCAGGCGGTTGACCTCCTTGTAGTCGATCTGGACGGTCTTGTCGGCACAGAACGCGCAGACCTTGCGGCGACGCCGGTCGCGGTAGTAGTCGTCGCGCTTCTTGGCTCGGGCGGCAGGTGGCATCTTCGTTCAGGACT
This sequence comes from uncultured Chloroflexia bacterium, assembly GCA_963813705.1. GTDB lineage: Bacteria > Chloroflexota > Limnocylindria > Limnocylindrales > CSP1-4 > Chersky-267. The sequence goes on along the minus strand of CAWFAH010000010.1, from coordinate 72,926 downwards.
CCGTGCGGTGGTGCGGGTGGTCGGTCGGTTGGCTGGTCGGTCGGATGGTCAGAACGGCAAGTCGTCGAAGCTTCCGTCGTCGAACTTGTCGCCCCCGCCGTCGCCGGTCGGGGCCGGGCGCGCCGGCTTGCCGGCCGGAGCGGCGCCCTCCTCGGACTCGTCGCGGGTGCGCCGTTCGAGGTTCGTCACCTGGTTGGCGACGAGCTCGGTCGTGTAGCGCTTCTGGCCGGTCTGGTCCTCCCACTGGCGCGTCTGGAGACGGCCCTCGATGTAGACCTTGTTGCCCTTGCGGAGGTACTCGGCGGCCCGTTCGGCCTGTTGGCCCCAGACGACGACGCGGAACCACTCGGTCTCTTCCTGCCACTCCCCGGCCTGGTTCTTGTAGTTCCGGTTGACCGCCACGGTGAACTGGGTCACCGCCTGGCCGTTCGGGGTATAGCGCATCTCGGGATCGCGACCGAGGTTGCCGATGATCATCGCCTTGTTGAGCGACATGGCGCGTGCCTCCGGCTGGTGGGTCGGGGATCAGTCGATCGCGGCCGGAGCCGCTTCGCTCTCGGACTCGTCGATCTGCTCGCCGGTCTCCTCTTCCTCCTCGTCCTCGGCCGACGGCAGCTCGCCGCCGTCCAGCTCGAGGTCCGATTCCTCGGCGCCCTCGCGGCGGGTCGACTTGGCGGGACGCTCGACGCGGGTGACGAGGTGGCGCAGGAGCTCCTCGGTGATCAGCAGCCCGCGCTCGAGCTCCACGATCGCCTCGGCCGGCGACTCGAAGATGATGATGTGATAGGAGCCCTCGCGCTGGCGATCGATCGGGTAGGCCAGCCGGCGGCGGCCCCACGGGGCGACCTTGATGATCTGGCCGCCCGAGGCGGTGATCTGGCGGGTGGTCCGGTCGATGATCGCCTGGCTCCGATCGTCGGGGATGTCGGGCCGGAGGACGAGCATGAGTTCGTAGCGGCGCATGAAGCGCATCACTCCTTCCTGTGGGATCGCCCCGCTGAACGTCGGCCGAGTCGCGAGCGCCTCGCCGCACCGTCGCGGAGCCGAAAGGAAACGACCCGGAGTCTAGCACGGGCGGGGCGACGGCCCCGTCCGGCCGGCCTGTCGCCGGGACCGGGGCCCGCTGGACGCGGCGCGCCGTCGGCGCCGGGCGGGCCCGATGTATCCTGACCCCGTCCGAACGCCCGCGCCTCCGGAGACGTCGTGCCCTCGAGCTCGGTCCTGCTTCTCGAATTGGATCCCGTGGCCGGTGCGGCCATCGACGCGGTCCTGACCGGTGTCGGCTACGCGGTCGAGACCGTGACCGACGTGGCCGCGGCGGTTGCCGGTGCCGCCGGCCACAGCCTCGTGATCATCGACGTCACCCCGGTCGGCAGCACGCCGGCCGAGGTCTGCCGGGAGCTGCGCAACACGCCCAGCCTGTCGGCCATCCCGGTGATGTGCCTGGCCCAGGTCGACGACGTCGAGGAGCGGATCCGCTTCCTCGAGGCCGGTGCCGACGACGTGATCGCCAAGCCCATCGACAGCCGCGAGCTCGAGGCGCGCGTCGAGGCCCTCCTCCTGCGGTTCCAGCGGTCGAGCGGGATGATCCCGACCACGGCGATCGGGGGCGGGCTCATCGACCGGCGCCGCCGCCTCGTGGTCGTGTACAGCCCGAAGGGTGGCGTCGGGACGACGACCATCGCGGTCAACATCGCGGTGGCCCACGCCGCGACGCGACCCGGCCGCGTCCTCATCGTCGACCTCGACCTCCAGTTCGGCCAGGTCGCCACGCTCCTCAACGTGACTCCGCGCCAGACGATCGCCGACCTCGTCCGCGACGAGCCGTCGCAGCGCGAGCCCGAGCTCCTGCGGACGTATGCCAGCCATCACTCGTCCGGGCTCGACGTGCTCGCCGCCCCCGGCTCGCCCGAGCTCGCCGATCTCGTCACGCCGACCCACGTCGAGCGGATTCTCGAGACCGCGCTGGCCGGCTACGACGGGATCGTGGTGGACGCCGGGTCGACCCTCGACGAGCGATCGCTCGCCGCGCTCGAGCGGGCCGAGGTGGTGATCCTGCCGGTCTACCCGGAGATCTCGGCGCTCAAGGCAGTGCACTCGTTCCTCGACTACGCGAACGAGGCCGGCTCGATCGGCGCGAAGGCGACGTTCGTGCTCAACAGTGCCTTCGCCAAGGAGGTGCTCAAGATGCGCGACGTCGAGAGCAGCCTCGGGGCGAAGGTGTCGCTCACCCTGCCGTACGACCCGTTCCTGTACCTGAAGGCCGTGAACGAGGGCATTCCGGTGGTCATCGGTGCCGCCCGGACGCCCGTCTCGGCCGCCCTGGTCAACCTGGCGGGGCTCGCCTTCGGCGAGCGGGCAACGGAGCCCGCGACCACGCCGCACAAGGAACCGAAGTCGCGCGGCCTTGGTGGGCTGCTGAAGCGCACCTGAGCCGACCCGTCCGAGCCGGCGGCTGAGATCCGTGGACCCGACGCGCGACCGCGCCGCGGCGGGCGCCGCGCTCCGCTCGGAGACGCCGCGATCGGCGCATGCCGACTGGACGACGTCGCCGGGCCGGGCCGACCCGATCGACGTGCTCGAGGCCTCGAATGTCGGGCGCGTGGCCGAGCTCGTGCCGATCCGCTACGGCCGGATGGCCGCCTCGCCGTTCGCGTTCTTCCGCGGCGCTGCGGGACTCATGGCGATGGACCTCGCGACGACGCCGACGACGGGCCTGCGCGTCCAGGCCTGTGGCGATGCCCACGTCAGCAACTTCGGAGAGTTCGCGACCCCGGAGCACACCCTCGTCTTCGACATCAACGACTTCGACGAGACCCTGCCCGGGCCGTGGGAGTGGGACGTCAAGCGGCTCGCGGTGAGCCTCGACCTCGTCGTCCGGCTGCACACGCCGTCGGCAGCGCTGCGCGCCCAGGTCGTCGGCGCGGCCCTGCGCGCGTATCGCGAGCGGATGGCGGCGTACCGCCGTCTGCGCGTCCTCGAGCTGTGGCACGCCCGGATCGACTACGACGCGGTCGTCCGCCACTTCCCGTCGCGCTACCGGTCGCTGCTCCACCGGAACGCCGCGCGCGCCCGGCGGCGCACGCACCTCGCCGCCGCCGAGCGGCTGACCGCGTTCGAGGACGGCCGGCGCCAGTTCGTCGAGGCGCCACCGGTGATCATCCGGCTCGCCAACACGAGCCATCGTCCCGAGGAGGCGCTCGGGCTGTTTGCCGGCTACCGGGCGTCGCTGTCCGAGGACCGTCGCCAGCTCCTCGACCGGTTCCACCTGATGGACGTGGCCCGGAAGACGGTCGGGATCGGGAGCGTCGGGACGCGCTGCTGGGTGGCCCTGTTCGAGGGACGGGCGCACGGGGCCGGCGACCCGCTCATCCTGCAGATCAAGGAAGCCGGCCCGTCGGTCCTCGAGCCGTACGTTGGCGCCGCGGCGCTGCCGAACCACGGCTTGCGGGTCGTGACCGGCCAGCGGCTCACGCAGGCGGGCAGCGACATCTTCCTCGGCTGGTCGGAGGGTCCCGAGTCGGGGCGCCACTACTACGTCCGCCAGCTCTGGAACATGAAGGGCAAGGCTGACCCGACGCTGCTCGGCCCGCGTGCCCTCGCCTACCACGGCTCGCTGTGCGCCTGGGCGCTCGCCCGCGCCCATGCCCGGACCGGCGACCCGGCGGCGATCAGCGGCTATCTCGGCGCGAGCCGCCGGTTCGATCGAGCGATCGTCGAGTTCGCGGCGCGCTACGCCGACCAGGTGGAGCAGGACCATGCGGCCCTGCTCGACGCCATCGCCGGCGGCCGGGTCGAGGCGCGGATCGGGATCTGAGGGCCGGACGCAACCATCCCCGGCCCGCGGGACGTTCGTCGATCGACGAGGGGGTCTGGTCAATCGGCGACCGGCCGCGAACCGAGGATGCACGAACGACAACGATGGTCCCAGGGCCTTCGTTACGGGTCAGCCACCGGTGCGGGGCACGTGGCGGGCGACGAGCTCGCGGGCCTTCTCCAGCTCCGCCGCCCGCATCGCGCGCTTGGGCAGGACGACATACGTGGTCGGCGGGGACTTCACGACGAGGAGTCGGGCCGTCTCGAAGTGCTCGGAGAACGCCGACCAGGGGTGCTCCACGGAGGACAAGCCTTGCCGGACGACGATCCCACGATCGGAGACCGTGATCGTCGCCTTGCCACCCACTCCGAAGGGCCGCTTGCCCAGGACCCGGCCCAGCCAGCCGTCCGGAGGGAGCGGTCCGCCGTCCTGGTACGGGGCGTCGGCCGCCTCCCGCCAGTCGTCGTAGCTCGCTCGGACCTCGAGGACCACCGGCGTCGAGTCGTCCATCAACGGATCCTGGCGGCGATTCTGGTGCCGAAGCCGAGATTCGAACTCGGACGGGATCGCTCCCGGCGGAGTTTAAGTCCGCTGCGTCTGCCGTTCCGCCACTTCGGCCGCACCAAGCGTAGTCGATGATCGGTCCGCGATAGGCTCGTCGGACGTTTCGCAACGAGTCGTGTGGGGCGCCCGGGCGAGACTTGGGGTGTGATCCCGGCCCCTGACAAGGACTTCGTCGTCGCAAGCGCGCAGGCGAGCGCTCTTCATCGGCCTGACGCGAGCCTGGGAGCTGTTGGGGGCGCCACACGGCCGCGGCCTGATCGCTCGGCTGGTCGATCGGCTCCGCGCCCCACTCGGCGGCGGCCCGAAGCCGGTCCGCGGGACCGAGGCCGACCGTCCAGGGCGTCGATGAGGCGACCGACCCGAGGCCCTTCCGCCGCCCGGCATCACTTGTGGTGGCTGAGCAGCCAGTCGTAGATGTCGTACCGCGTCGAGCTGTAGGTCTCGCTCCAGACGTCGTGCGCCTCGCCGACGTAGACCTTCAGCCGAGCGTCGACAGGAGCCGGATCCGTGCACGCCTGGAGCGTCGTCAGTGGGTAGACGTCGCCACGGACGGGGACGTTCTCGTCGGCACTGCCGTGGAATGCCCAGATCGGCACGCGCCCCAGGTCGCAGCCGGCGAGTTGCACCGCGCCGATGCCATAGCCGGCAATGGGCACCGCAGCCGCCACCAGTTCGTCACCGTGTACAGCGAGGTAGTTCCACAGGCCGATCGCCCCACAGCTCAGACCGGTCACATAGACGCGGGTGGGATCGACGTCGTAGTGCTTGAGCGCGAAGCGCAGGAACGCGTCGATCTCGCCGGCCTCCAGGCAGAACGATGGCGGATCTTCGTTGTGCTGCGGCGCCAGGACGACGAACGGCCGCGCGTCAGGCCACTGGTCGTCTGCAATCAATGACGGGATGGCCGCAGACGTCAGATTGGCCAACGAGAGTTCATCCCCTGCTCCGCTCTCGCCCGAGCCGTGCAGGAACACGAGCAGCGGGCTCGGCTGCTTGCCGTAGCTCGGCGGCAGGTACTCGACATAGCCGAGCGGTGCACCCTTGACCGTGCCGATCGGGCGAAGCTTCTGGCGCGTGCTGGAGGTCGACGCGTCGCTCGTCTGAGGCGAGCCAGGGGGCGAGGCGGACGGCTGAGGTGCCGGCGTCGGCGGAGCCCAGTCGGCGGCCTGGACGAGGCGGAAGGGCGACGACTCGTAGATCACCGTCTGGATCGGCAGATCGTTCGGGTCTGCGCAGGCGTCGTGCGCGATGCGGACAGACAGGGCGTCCCCGGTGCGGCTCAGGTCGTAGGTGACGGGGCATTGCAGCTTGTCGTCCTGGGCGACGATCGTGTGGGCGTCGGCGAGCTCGAGATCTCCGGCCCATTGCGTCCCGAACGAGACGCCCTCGGCATTCTCATCCTGGAGCCAGCGGCCGTTGCCGATCTCGATCTCGAAGATCCGGTAGTCGATCTTGTCCCAGTCCGAGAACCACTCGTCGAGGCGCGCCGCGCTGAGGCCGCGGCGGGCAAGAGCGGCCGCGAGGTCCGCGCGGGTGAGCGGCTTCGACGCCCAGACGCCGTCGTAGGGCGTCTGGGCGTTGGCTGTGGGGCTTGGTACGGGCGAAGGCGTCGCCGGGATGGCCGTCGGCGTCGCGCTGCTCGGCCGCACGGATACGTGCGGATCTCCCGCGCAAGCGCCGAGCGCAAGCGGAAGCACGAGCAAGATGCCCATGAGCCGCCGATGAGACCGACTCGAGCGGCGCGTCAGACCGAGGGCCGTCATGAACCACCTCCTGCGGACCGATCCCGTGATACCTACGGCGTCGGCTCGCTCCGAACCGTTCCGGCCACGACGCTCTCGCCGCGACGGAGTGTCCCATCCGGGTATCGAGCCGCCGTCTGTTCGGGGCGTCCGACGGCGCAACGGCGCGGGCGCATCGTCGAATCGGGCGGAACGCCGTCGTCGACCGTCTCTGGACCGGCGCGCGGCGGGGCCCATTCGATGACGGGGCAGGGCAGGGCACCGTCGTTCGGATGCAGGAAGACCCGGCCGGTGGGGCGCTTCGTCCTCGGGGATGGTGGAGGCGACGAGCGGATTCGAACCGCTGAATAGAGGTTTTGCAGACCTCCGCCTTAGGCCACTTGGCTACGTCGCCCCGAGGAGCATCCGCCGGTCGGGACCGGCGATGGCCACCGTGGCCAGTCTACGGGGTGGTTGCCCCTCGAGGATTCGAACCTCGGTTAACGGATCCAAAGTCCGCTGTCCTACCACTGGACGAAGGGGCACCGATCGGTCCGCCGGCGAGCGCCGGGCGAGCCGACCGGTCGAAGGACAAGAAAATGGAGCGGAAGACGGGACTCGAACCCGCGACCCTCACCTTGGCAAGGTGATGCTCTACCAACTGAGCCACTTCCGCTCGAGATATCCGGACCACCGATGTGGTGCCGAGAGCCAGATTCGAACTGGCGACACCGCGATTTTCAGTCGCGTGCTCTACCAACTGAGCTATCTCGGCCCGATGGCCTGACCAGGCTGGCCGCCCGTCGGCGAGGCGGAGGATACCACGCGCTCGGAACGGCCTTCAACCGACCGGGGCGGCTGGCGGTGCGGCCGGGGGGACGGCGGGCGGGGCCGCCGGGGGGACGGCGCGGTCCGGTCCGCTGAGCTCTTCGGCGGTCGAATCGAGCGCCGGCAGCCCGCGCAGCGAGCGGAGGCGGTTGATCCGGGCGAGGATCGGCGGATGGGTCGAGAACCAGGCGCTCTGGTCTTCCTCGGCCGTCTCGCCGAGCTTCATGATCGGGTTCGTGAAGTAGAGGTGCTGCGTCGCCCGGTTGGCCACCTCGAGGACCTCGGTGTCGCCGGCGATCGTGGCCAGCGCGCGCTCCAGCCCGACCGGGTTGCGGGTGAGCTCGACCCCCGACGCGTCGGCAAGGTACTCGCGCTGGCGGCTGACCGCGAGCTGGACGAGGCGGGCGGCGATCGGGGCGAGGATCGCCAGCACGAACGCGACCGCCAGGATGATGATCTGGAGCCCTCCCCCACCCTTGTCGCTGTCGCTCGACCGGCCGCGTCCACCCCAGAACGTGAAGCGGAGGAAGAAGTCGGCCAGCAGCGCGATGCTCCCGACGAGCACGCCGACGAGGAGCGCGAACCGGATGTCGAAGTTCCGGACGTGGGACAGCTCGTGGCCGATCACGCCCTGGACCTCCTCGCGGTCCATCCGGCTGAGCAGGCCGCTCGTGACCGCGATCGAGGCGTGCTCGGGGTCGCGACCGGTGGCGAACGCGTTCATCGAGGTGTCGTCGATGACGTACACCCGCGGCATCGGGATGCCGGCCGCGATCGTCAGCTCACGGACGACGTTGTACAGCTGGGGCAGCTGCTCCTCGCTCGCCTCCTTGGCGCCCGACGCCGCGAGGACGAGCGAGTCGCCCTGGTAGAAGGACAGCAGCGACACGATCACCCCGATGGTGACCGCGAGGACGAGCGCCCCGACCCCACCCGACACCGAGCCCGTCAGGCCGTAGCCGATCGTCAGACCGAGCATCGCCAGGAGCACGGTGAGACCGACGGCCAGCAGGACCGAGTTCCGCTTGTTGGCCGAGATCTGGCCGTAGAACGTGGTTGCCATCGTGCTGGCCGGCGCTGGGCTCCGCCGGCCTCGTGGAGGTTGCCGGTCCGGTGTCAGCCGGCCGCTGGGCCGGCGCCGGGATCAGCCGGGGGCGCGGGCGGGGCGGCCGCCGGCGGCGCTGCGGTCACCGGCGCGGCGGGCGCCGGCGTCGACGCCTGGGCCGTCGGTCCGAACCCGAGATCGACGCTCGGGACCGTCTGCGCCTCGGCCTCGGCCTCGAAGAACTCGCGCTTCGTGAAGCCGAGCATCCCCGCGACCATGACCGCCGGGAACGTCTGGATCCCGGTGTTGTAGTCGAGCACGGTGGCGTTGTAGTGCTGCCGCGCGAACCCGATCTGGTTCTCCGTCGTGGTCAGCTGCTCCTGGAGGGCGAGGACGTTCTCGTTCGCCTTCAGCTGCGGGTAGTTCTCCACGACGGCGAACAGCGAGCGCAGGGCGCCGGTGAGGACGTTCTCCGCCTGGGCCTGGGCGGCCGGTCCCTGGGCGCCGGCGGCGATGGCTCCCGCCCGGGCGTTCGTGACGTCGGTGAGCACCTTCTGCTCGAACTGCATGTAGCCCTTGACGGCCTCCACGAGGTTCGGGATCAGGTCGTGCCGGCGCTTGAGCTGGACCTCGATCTGGGCGAACGCCTCGTCGACCCGCAGCCGCCTTTGGACCAGGCCGTTGTAGAGCAGGATGACGAAGCCGACGATCGCCACGACGATGACGATCAGGATGATGAGCGGGACAGACATGGTCCTCCTCCGGCGATGCCGCCCTGGGGCACGCGACCGCCACGAGTCTAGCAGGCGGACGAGTGCGCGATCGGAGCACGACCGGCGCGGCGCGGCGATTCCCCGTCAGAGTGACGTGCGGCACTTGCGGACAGTGGCAGGCGCGGCGACGATGATGCGCGGTACCCGGGGAGCGTCCCGGAGGTGTGCGCGATGCCTGGCGTCTCGCCCGAGCCGGCCGAGGCCTCCATCCGGTCCGACGACCGGGCTCCCGACACCCGACCGACGCAGCAGCTGCCTCTGCCCCAACTGTTCCAGATCTCGCTGTTCTGGTTCGCGTTGAATGCGATCTGGGGCGGCTTCGAGATCTTCCAGCAGAAGCGGGCGATGCAGCTGCTGGGCGGCGAGGCTCCGATCGGGCTCGGCCTGATGGAGTTCCTGGCGATGCCGATCGCCGTGCTGTCGATGCCGGTCGCCGGCTCGATCAGCGATTACGTCGACACCCGATGGGGTCGGCGGCGGCCGTTCATCCTGTTCGGCGGTCTGAGTGCAGGAGCCTCACTGGTGGCCCTTGGGCTGTCGCCGTCGTTCGGCTACCTGGTCGTCTTCTTCGTGATCCTCCAGCTCACCTCGAACATCGCCCGCGGCCCGTTTGCGGGCCTCGTTCCAGACGTCGTCCCCGAGGCCCAGGTCGGGCTGGCCAGCGGGCTGATGGGGTTGATGATCCAGCTCGGGCTGATCGGCGGGACCCTGCTGTTGTGGACCGGCTACCTGCTCGGTGAGAACTTCGGGATCCCGATGGTCGCCCTCGGGCTGATCGTGGCTGCGACCGGCGTCGCGACCTTCCTGTGGGCACCGAAGGGGCCGCGGCCGAAGCCGCGCGACGGCCGGACGTGGAAGACGATCGCCCTCGAGACCTTCGGGACGGACATCCTGCGCGAGCGAAGCTACCTGTTCCTGCTCGGGTCGCGCTTCTTCATCCTGATGGCCGGCGGGTTCTTCATGAACCTGAACATCCTGTACATCGACAAGACGTTCGGCATCACCGGTGACCTGCAGGCGCGCTGGATCCTCGTCGCGATGGCCGTGTTCATGGTCGCCACGGTCATCGGAACGATCCCGGGGGCGAGGCTGTCGGACCGGATCGGCCGGAAGCCCGTCATCTATGGCAGCACCGGCTGTGGCGTGCTCGGGATGACGATCATCGGGCTGGCCCCGACGATGGAGGTCGCGTCGTTCGGGATGGGCTTCGTCGGGCTCGGCTTCGGTGCGTTTCTGGCCGTCGACTGGGCCCTGATGACGGACATCATCCCGAAGGCATCCGCCGGTCGCTACATGGGGATCAGCAACATCGTCGAGGCGACGAACGGGCCGATCGCGACCGCCATTGGAGGCGCGGTGATGTACTCGGTCGGAATGGTCCTCGGCGCGGCAGCCGGTGGTCGCGCCGCGATGCTGATGGCCGTCGTGATGTTCGGGCTCGGCGCGCTGCTCCTGGTGCCAGTCCGCGAGCCGAGGCGGACGCGCCCCGCGCATGGTCCGGCGCCGGCTCCCGAGGCGGCCTGAAGTGACGTCATGACGACGCCCACGCAACCCGGACCAGTGATCGCCATGGCCGAGGTCGTGGATCCGCCGACGACGTCCCTGCGGGGCGGTGCAGCCGAGCGCGGGCCGAGCGCGAGGCGCGGACGGATCCTGTCGTCCTTCGTCGTGGCCACGATCGGTCTCCTGCTTGCCACGGTCATCTTCTCGGGCTCGGCCTGGGGCTGGCTCCTGTGGATCGTCGTCGGACTGCTGGCCGGGGCAATCGCCGCTCGCGCCCGCGACGTCTGGATCGCGCCGACGAGTGTGGCCATCGTTGTGGCACTCGACGGGATGCTCGGCCTTACCGATCGAGGACCGTTCTGGGTGCTCGGCGCCGTGATCGGCGTGATCGGCGTCGGGCTCGGCTTCATCGCGGGGACCGGACTCGGCCCGACCGGGGGACGGACGGCTGGGCTCGGCCCGACCTGGAGCGCCCTGTCCCGCCCCGCGCGGTTGGGCCTGGCCGGAGTCGGCCTGCTGATGCTGGTCGTGCTCCTGGCGTACACCACGTACGTCGGCGTCGTCGGTTCCGACGCGTTCGTCCATGAGTCCAACGTGACCGACTGTCGGACCCCAATGCAGCGATACGGCTGGCGCTACGAGGCCATCGGCTACGACCTCGCCGACGACGATCGCCTCGTGACCGCGAACCCGGATCTCCTGCACTGCCGTGACCAGGGAACGAAGGCCGGAGATGAGGTCCTCACGGGTGACGGTATCCACCTCGCCGGCTGGTACATCCCCGCGGACAACGGCGCGGGGCCAACCGGCCCGACGGTCCTGATCGTGCCGGGCTGGAAGTCGAACAAGAGCGAGGTCGTCAAGTACGCCGTCCCCTTCCACGACGAGTACAACGTGGTCGTGATGGACCTGCGGAACCAGGGTCGGAGCTCCGTCGCCGAGACGACGCTCGGTCTTCGCGAGCAGTCGGACGTCGAGGCGATGGTCGACTGGCTGGCCCGGACGAAGCGGCCTGCCTGGATCGGCGCAATGGGCAACTCGATGGGCGCCGCCACGACCCTAGCGGCGGCCGCCGGGGATCCTCGCATCCGGGCCGTGATCATCGACTCGGCGCACGCGCGCCTGGTGACCTCGATCGGCAACGTGCTCGAGACCGAGCGTGGGCATCCATCACTGCCCGGGGCGCCGGCGATCGTGCTTGGTGCGTCGCTTCGCGTCGGCGGCGATGTGACCTCGATCGACCCTGTGCGGATGATCGCCAGGATGGGTAATCGTCCCGTCCTTCTGACGCACGGCACGTCCGATGCGGTCGATCGTCCCGACCAGAGCGCCGAGGTCAACCTCCACGCCGCGCTCGATGCCGGGGTCCCCGTCGAGATCCGGTACTGCGCGGGCGCCGGCCATGGAGCCGTGGTCGACCGTTGCCCCGCGGAGTGGGGTCGCTGGGTCAGGGAGTTCTTCGCGGCCGCGGTGGCTCGGACCTGAGCGGGTCGCCCGGAGGGTTCCAGTCCCCGCGGCCCGCGGGCGTTCTCGGCTCTCGGCAGGGGGTCGCAGATCGCGTTGGTTGCCCGCGGGTCCCGGGGACTACACGGGACAACGCGACCGGTCGGCCGCTGTTACGGGTCTGCCTGGCAAACGATGGGCGGTGTCGGCGGATGCACGCTGCGCCGCGAGGGCCGGCGAAGTCCGGATGAATGATTCGGAGCGCGCCGACGCCATACCCTGTTGAGCACGACCGCTATGGCCGTGCCGCAGGCGAGGCGATGGTGGATCAACGTGAGCTCATCGAGCGGGCGAGGCGAGGCGATCATGACGCCTTTGCCGAGCTGGTCGATGGTTCCCTCCGGCGGCTGGACGCAGCCGCCCGGCTGATCCTCCGTGACCCGGACCTGGCCCAGGACGCGGTTCAGGAGAGCCTGATCCGCGCCTGGCGGGATCTGCCGGGCTTGCGCGATCCGGATCGCTTCGACGCCTGGCTGAACCGACTGACGGTCAACGCCTCCCTCGATCTCGTTCGACGCCGTCGACGGCGCCCGATCGAGGTCGAGCTGACTCCGATCGATTCCATCGACACGCCCGATCACTCCGCGGCGTTCGCGGATCGCGAGCTCGTGGACGCGGCGCTTCGGCGCCTCGATCCGGGCCATCGAGCCGTCGTCGCGATGCACTACCTCCTCGGGATGCCGCTGCGTGAGGTTGCCCTTTCCCTGGGCATCCCGTACGGGACGGCCCAATCGCGACTCCATTACGCGCTCGCCGCAATGCGGAAGGGCGCCCACGCCGGGGTCTACCCGGCCTCGACCTCCATTCCGGGAGGGCAACCGGCATGACTTCCGATCGACGCTTCGAGCAGGAGCTGCCGGCTCTCCTGGACCACCTCTACATGGGCCCGATGCCCACCTATCGCGACAACGTCCTCCGACAGACCGCCCGCACTCGCCAGCGGCCGGCCTGGACCTTCCTCGAAAGGTGGCTCCCCGTGGTTGACATTGCTCGTCAGCCGATCATCGCGCCGCGGCTGCCGTGGCGCGCGATCGGGCTTGGCCTCGTCCTCCTGGCCGTGCTGATTGCGATGGTCGCGGCATTGGTCGTGGGCGGGCGTCCGAACCTCCCGAAGCCGTTCGGGCTCGCCCGGAACGGGCTCGTCGCCTATGCCAGTGGTGGCGACATCTACACGGTCGATCCGGCGTCAGGCCTCGCGACCGCCGTGGTGACCGGTCCGGAGACCGACCAGAAGCCGGTCTGGTCCGGGGACGGGACGCACTTCGCGTTCACCCGCTCGGCCGCCGGCGGCGCCGACTCCCTGTTGTTCGTCGCGCGCACCGATGGCAGCGGGCTCGTGGCCCTCACGCCGCAGCCACTGCCGCAGCTCACCAGCTACGCATTCTCGCCGGACGGGCGCGAGGTCGCCTTCATCTCCGGACCGGGCGCCAACACGCAACTCTGGATCGCGCAAGCGGACGGGAGCGACCTTCGGCGCATCGACGTCGGGATGAGCGTGCACGATCTGGTCTTCCGGCCGCCGAACGGAGCCGAGATCGTCCTTGCCGGCGATTCGGCCACCGGCGAAAGCGGCATCTACGCGGTCGACGTCGCCACCGGAACACTCAAGACCGTGGTCCAGCCGACCGCCGGCGTCGGGCTCGGCTGGCTCAGCGTCGCACCGGACGGGTCCCGGGTCGCCTACTCCGCCTCGACGACCGATCCTGCGCGGAACACGTATCGCGTCCAGGTGAGCGCGATCGACGGACCCGGGACGGTGACCCTGCCGATGCCATCGGGAGCGACCTTCCAGGACGCCGCGGCCTGGTCGAACGACAGCACCAGGATCGCGGTCGCCCGTGGCTATGCAGCGCGTAACCAGGACATGGCGCTGGCCGTGCTGCCCGCCGACGGATCGGGGGTCGGCATCGAGACCGCCCGAGGGTTGACCGGCTGCTGCGACACGGTCCTGTCATGGGCGCCTGACGACACGTCGATCCTGATGAGCCCGGAGGACCTGAACGGTCAGATCCAGCCGCAGCTGCTCCTGGACCCGGTCACCGGGGTATCGCACACCACGCCGTGGGTCGCAACCGGCGATCCAGCCTGGCAGCGCCTGGCACCCTGAGGCAGCACCAATGCCCCTCCCTCGCCCGATTGCCGGGCGGGCGGAGGGGCACCCCGGCCGTTGCCGACCGGGGTCCGTGCACGCCTGGTACCTACCGCTCGTCGCTTCGCTGCGGCTTGCAAGGCAGGACGCCCATCCTCGACGGTTGGCCGCGTCAGGTCTCGGTCGGTCCCGGGCGACGATGTCCCTGGATGTTCAGCGCGGTGTTCACGGTGAAGAGGATCGTGAATACGACCCATGCCACCCGCGCGAAGTTCCAGAGGGGCCACCACATGAACATCTGGGCGAAGAAGTAGACCGCGAGATAGGGCCCCAGCACGTTCCAGTCGATCGGCGGGCCGCGCCAGGGTCGCGGCCGCCAGATGTCGACGACCGTGCCGAACAACGCCCAGGCGCCGATGAGCAGCGGGCCGATGATCAGGGTGGAACTCTGCCCGTCGACGACGAGCACGATCGCGAGCGGCAGCCCCAGCGCAGCGAACCCGTAGGCGGCCTTGCCGAGTACGTCGGCGTGACGTGGCCACGTGCGACGGGCCGCGAAGAACGCAACCAGCAACGCCTGGCTCGCCAGCCCGAAGACGGCAAAGACGGCCTGCTCCGTGGTCACGGCTCCGCGGCCACCCCCTTCGCGTCGGGCCGTCTTGCCCGGCGCAGACCAAGATTGGGCGTTCCGGCCGCGGCGCGACAGAGGCATTCATCCCGAAGTAGCAGGCGAAGTCCACGGTTGGGCCGCGTGAGCACACCGGCCCTCCGCGAAGCCGCCCGCTGGCAGCTTCTCGTGCGCAATCCCGCCGACGCGGGCGGGGGGCCATTTCGTGCTCGATTCGATGGTGGGCGGTGAGGGACTCGAACCCCCGACATCCTCGGTGTAAGCGAGGCGCTCTGACCAGCTGAGCTAACCGCCCGGGCACGGGCAGGATACGCGCAGACCGACGAGACGACCGAGGCGGAAGACCCCGTTGGTTCGGGAGGCGGACCAACAGGCGGAGGAACCGGCCAGAAAGCCGCTCGAAGGCCTGCCCAGGCGTCGGATGGTTCGCGAGACGGACCAACGGACGGGGGAACCAGGCCGAAAACGGTCGTCGGAGCGCGCCAGCCGCCGGTTGGTTCGGGAGGCGAACCAGCGCTCGGGCAGGGGCAGGATAGCGGGCCGGGTAAACCGAACGGCGGCCCGGGGGTCCGGACCGCCGTGCTGGTCAGCGAGGAAGTGGTGCCCAGGCCGGGACTTGAACCCGGATGAGTTGCCTCATACGCCCCTCAAACGTACGCGTATACCAATTCCGCCACCTGGGCATCGAACGCCATCGAGATACTCGGTCGAGGGTGGTACCGAGGAAGGGATTTGAACCCATACGCCCTTGCGGACACTAGCTCCTGAAGCTAGCGCGTCTACCGATTCCGCCACCTCGGCGAGAGTCCCGGACGACCGATGAGGCCACTCATCCGCCGTCAGCGAGGCGCCATGTTAGCACATCCCAAAAGCGGTCACTGGGATCGGCAAGCTCGCGGACGACCGGTCCCTGGACCCGATCCGAGAGCACGACGAGCTCGTTCCGGAACGCGATCGGGAGCATGTAGTCGCGGCCGCCGAGCCGGGTCTGGAGGAGGCTGAACGCCGCCTTGCGGGCGGCCAGCGACCCGGGCGCGCGGGCCTTGTTCAGTGCCCGGTCGAGGCTGACGTCCTGGATCCCGGTGAAGTTCGACCCGCCGCGGGCCACCTGGGTCGAGCCGAACAGGGGGTACAGGTCCGGGTCGAGCCCGATGTTGACGTCGACGGCCGCGGACTGGAACTTGCCGACCGACAGCCGGTCACCAACGAACTGCGCCGGCGCCAGCGAGGTGACCGTCGTCTGCAGGCCGAACCGGCGCCAGTCGGCGGCCACGGCCTCCGCGACGGCCATCGCGGTCGGGTTCGATGCGGCGTCGGGGGCGATGAGCTCCATGACGTACGGCTTCTTCGTGCCGGGCGCGGCCCAGCCACCGGCAAGCCGCTTCCAGCCGGCGGCCTTCAGGTCGGCCGTCGCCCGCTTCAGGTCGAACTTGACCGGCTTGCTCGCCTTGCGATCGAACGCCCACGACGACGGTGGGATCGGCGAGTCCGCCCGGGTCGCCGCCCCGCCGAAGACCGTGGCGATGATCGCGTTCCGGTCGATCGACGCCAGGAGGCCGTGGCGCAGGTCGGTGTTCCGCAGCTCGGCGTTGACCGTGCGCAGGTTGAGCGCGATGGCCGTCAGGGTGGTCCGCGGGTAGCTCAGCACGCGGGTCTGCGGCAGCGTCGCGAGCTGGTTGGCCAGGTCCGGCGGCAGCCCCGACGCCGCGTCGAGGTCCCCCGCCCGGTACGCGTCGGCCAGGGCCGAGGCGTCCTGGAAGAAGGTCATCTGGATGCCCGGCAGCAGCGGATCGGGGATCGGCGTCGGAGCCGGGGTCGGGACGGGCACGGGTGTCGGAGATGGCTTCGGCGAGGCCGTTGCCCTGGCCGAGCCGCTCGCTCGGGGCGTCGGGCTCGGGGTCCGCGTCGGGCTCGGGGTCGGCGTCGGCGCGGGCGTCGGCGTCGCGGTCGCCTGGGCGACCTGGCTGGCCGCGGGAGTGGCGGCCCCGGATGCCGCGGGGCCGGGCGGCGCCGACGCGCCGGGGTCCTCGGCCGGAGTCGTCGCCAGGCTGGCCGGGACGAGCGTCGCCGATCCGGCGTTCCAGGCCGTGAGCACGAACGGCCCGGACCCGACCGGCTGGAGGTTGAACGGATCCTCGGCCAGCGTCTCGACCGGCGCCTCGCTCAGGAGGTGCGCCGGGAGCAACCCGATCGTGGCGGCCTCGAGGAACCCGCCGATCGGGGTGTCGAGGGTGAACCGCACCGTGCGGTCGTCGACCGCGGCGACCTCGACGCCGCGCCAGGACTGGGCGAGCGGGCCCGTGTAGCTCGGGTTCTTGAGGATGCCCACGGTGAAGACGACGTCGTCCGAGGTGACCGGCACGCCGTCCTGCCAGGTCGCGTCGGGTCGGAGCCGGAACGTCCAGACCTTGCCCTTCGAATCGACCGTCCAGCTCTCGGCGAGGTCCGGCCGGTAGGTCCCGTCGGGTCCGAGGCTCACGAGCCCGCTGAAGATGAGCGCGACGAGGTCACGGTCGGCCTGGGTCCGCGCGGTCAGCGGGTTGATCGAGCTCGGCCGCCCGATGGTCCCCTCGCGGTACACGACACCGGATCCCGGCAGGCCGGTCGGTGACGGGCTGGCGGCCGGCTGGCTGGCACCGGGCAGGGTGATGCCCACGTCGGCGCCCGCCCCGGGCAGCGCGACCAGGACGGCGAGGGCGACGAGGATCCCGCCGAGGACGGCGACGATCCCGCGGTCGCGATTAGTCAATCGATGAGCCTCCACCGCGGGTGGCCCGACGATCCGCCCGCGAGGGGCGGTCACGACGTCAGGCGGCGGTTGACGTGGACAGCGCGAACGAGGCCAGCGAGAAGAGCACGAACAGGACCGCCAGGACGATCGTGAACTGCCACAGCCGGCGCTCGACGCCCCGTCGGCTCCGGTACACCGCGCTGTCGCCGCCGAACGTTCCAGACAGGCCGGTACCCTGGGCCTGGAGCAGGATCGAGATCATCAGGGCGATCCCGACGATGATCTGGCCAACGGCGAACAACGGGTTCACGGACGTTCGAACCTCGGACGTGAAGAGCCGTCGGATGGTAGCACAGGCTCCAGGAGCGAGTGCCCGGCGACCCCCGGCCAGGTCGGCAGCCCAGCCAGGTCGAGGATCGTCGGGGTGACGTCGGCGAGCACTCCGTCGTCCAGGCGCCGGCCCTCGACGGCCCGCCCGGCGACGAGCAGCGGCACCGGGTTGAGCGAGTGGGCGGTGACCGGCTTGCCGGCCGGATCGCGCAGCTCGTCGGCGTTGCCGTGGTCGGCGGTCACGAGGAGCACCGCGCCGGGCGCCGCCGGATCGTCCCGATCCACCGCGTCCACCGCTCCGGCGACCCGGGCCAGACAGCCGTCGAGCGTCTCGACCGCGCGCACGGTCGCCTCCCAGACCCCCGTGTGGCCGACCATGTCGGCGTTCGCGTAGTTGGCGACGATGAGGTCGTAGCGCCCCGAGCCGATCGCCTCGACGAGCGCGTCGGTCACCCCGAGGGCGCTCATCTCCGGCTGCAGGTCGTAGGTCGCGACCTGCGGGCTCGGGACGAGGAGCCGCTCCTCGCCCGGCCAGGCGGCCTCGCGGCCGCCGTTGAAGAAGTAGGTCACGTGGGCGTACTTCTCGGTCTCGGCCACGTGGAGCTGGCGCCAGCCGGCCCGCGACGCCGCCCCGGCCAGCGACGGGGCCTCCTCGGGCGGGAAGGCGACCGCGACCGGCAGGCCCGCCTCGTACTCGGTCAACGTCACGACGAGCAGGTCGGCCGGCGCGGGCCGGCCGCCCGGTCCGGAGCGGTCGAAGTCGTGGAAGTCCGGGTCGGCCAGGGCGTGGACGAGCTGGCGCGCGCGGTCGGCCCGGAAGTTGGCGTGGACGATCGCGTCGCCGTCGCGCACGATCCCGTCGACCCCGTCCACGACGGTGGGCTGGACGAACTCGTCGTTCTCGCCCCGGGCGTAGCCGGCCTCGACCGCCGCGAGCGCGCTCGGGGCGTGCTCCCCCACCCCATGGACGATGGCCTGGTAGCCGCGCGCCGTCCGCTCCCAGCGGTGATCGCGGTCCATCGCGTAGTAGCGGCCACCGACGGTGGCGATCCGGGCGTCGGGATGGACGGCCGCGAGGCGCAGCTCGAGATCGACGATGAACCCGTCGGCCGACCGGGGCGGCGTGTCCCGCCCATCGAGCAGCGCGTGGACGCGGACCTCCGCGACGCCGCGCCGCGCCGCCAGCCCGGCGACGGCCACGAGGTGCCGGTCGTTGGCGTGCACGCCGCCCGGACCGACGAGGCTGACGAGGTGGAGCCGGCTACCCGGCTGCGCCGCGCGATCACATGCCGCGAGGAGAGCCGGGCGCTCGAAGAACGACCCGTCGACGAGCGCAGCGTCGATCCGCGGCAGGTCCTGGAGCACCGGCTGCCCGGTGCCGAGGTTGAGGTGGCCGACCTCCGAGTTGCCCATCTGGCCGGCCGGCAGCCCGACCGCGTCCTCGGATGCCCGGAGGACCGCGTGCGGCCAGCGCTCGAGCAGCGCCCGCCAGACCGGCATCCGGGCCGCGGCGATGGCGTCGGCGGCCGGGTCGTGCCCGATCCCGAACCCGTCGAGGATGACCAGGACGATCGGACGCGGTCGATGCGGATCGCCGCCGGGGGCCGCGGGCCGGTCCGTCGCTGCCGGGTCGATCACTCCTCGCCACCGGCACGGGCGGTCGCCGTCAGGCCGGCCCGGGCCACGATCCCGGCCATCTCGTCGGGCTTGAGCGAGGCCCCTCCGACGAGCGCCCCGTCGATCGCGGGCTCGGCGAGGAACTCACCGATGTTCGCCGCGGTCACGCTCCCGCCATAGAGCACGGGGATCGCCGCGGCGAGATCGGTCAGGCCGGACTCGGCGATCGCGGCGCGAATGACGTCGGCCATCGCGGCGGCGTCGGCCCCCGTCGCGTTGCGACCGGTGCCGATCGCCCAGACGGGCTCGTAGGCGATCACGACGCCGCTCCCGGTCAGGTCCACCGCGGCGTCGCCGATCGTGGCGTCGCCGAAGGCCGCGAGGACCCCGTGGACCTGCTCGCGGACGACCGCCGCGGCCCGGCCGTCCTCGCGCTCGGCGAGCTGCTCGCCGACGCACACGATCGGGCGCAGGCCGCTCTCCACGGCGCGGCGGAGCTTCCGGCCGATGAGCTCGTCCGTCTCGCCGGCGTCCCGTCGCCGCTCCGAGTGGCCGACGATGACCCACGTGGCGAGGCCCTCGAGCATCGGCGCGCTCACCTCGCCGGTGTACGCCCCGGTCCGCTCGTGGTGGACGTTCTGGGCGCCGACGGCGACACCCGTCCCGGCGAGCGCCGCGCCGACCGCGGCAAGGCACACGAACGGCGGGCAGATCACCCGCTCGACCGGGCCGTCGACGCGCGTCCGCGCGGCGATCAGGGCGGCGAGCTCGCCGGCGTCGGCCGGGGTGGTGTGCATCTTCCAGTTCGCGGCGATGACGACGGGTCTCATCGCCCCGAATCATGCCAGAGCGGGGCGCCCTTCTTCGTGCGCCGCCAGCCGCTCGATCCGCTCGAGCGCGCGCTGGACCGTCGAGCGATGCAGGGCGAGCCGGTCGGCCAGCTCGGCGAACGTCGCCTCGGGCTCGCGACGGCGGGCGGCGGCCACGATCCGCACCGCGGGCGGCTGCTCGTCGAGCCGCCCGTCGGCCTCCAGCTGGTCGATCGCCCGGAGCTGCCGGGCGGCGGCCACGACCGCGCGCTGGAGGTTCGCCGACTCGGCGTTGATGACCCGGTTGATGTCGCCGCGGAGGGCGCGGGCGACCTGCCGGTTCTCGAGCTCCAGGATCGACGAGCCGGCGCCGACCCGGCGCAGGAACGTGCCGATGGTGTCGGCGCTCTTCCAGGTCACCACGCCACGACCGCGGCGGAGCCGCCACGAGGCGGGCAGGCCGAGGTCGCCCAGCCGGGCCGCGAGGATCGGCGCCTCGTCCGGCTCGACCACGAACTCGAGATGCGCCCGGCCGGAGGCGAGGCTCAGCGAGCCCCGGGCCAGGAACCGCCCGCGCAGCCAGGCGATCCGGCAGTGATCGGCGGCGGCGGCCCAGTCGAACGGCGCCGCCGACAGGTCGGGCTCGGCGACCCGCACGTGCTTCGTCCGGCGCCGCGCGTCGAGCAGGCGGCCGGCCTCCGTCGGCTCGCGGCCGAGGCGCACCGCCAGCCGGGCAACGGCGGCCTCGCGGGTCGCCAGCGCGCGGCCGAGGCCGGCCGACTCGGCGGCCCGGTCGCAGGCCCGCTGGGGCACGATCGAGGCGAGCTCCGCCCGGATCGCCGCGACGAGGTCGCGATCCGCGTCAGTCATCGGCCGCGGCCGGGGGCACGGCGAGCCGGGTCAGGCCGTCCGGCCGACGGCGCCGCGGCGGCGGGTCGCCCCGTCGCGCTCGGCGATGCGGATGATCGCGGCCGCCAGGCGGGCCGGGTCGTGGTGGCGCGGATCGTCCGGGTCGACGAGGTCGTCGAGGACCAGCCGCGGCGGCCGGTCGACGTTCGGTGGCCAGCGCAGGCGGATCGCGCCACCGTCGCCGTCCGGGGCACCGGGGATCGCCGGCCCGGAGGGATGGCTGCTCGCGAGGACGACGTCGACGATCCCGCTCGACGTGTGGCGCTCGAGCGCCTCGACGTGGTCGGCGAGGTCGAAACCCGTCGTCTCGCCGGGCTGGGTGGCCACGTTGCAGACGTAGATCCGGGGCGCCGACGAGCCGACGACCGCCGCCCGGATCTGGGGCAGGAGCAGGCTCGGCAGGACGCTCGTGAACAGGCTGCCGGGTCCGATGACCAGGAGGTCGGCCTCCTCGATCGCGGCGACGGCATCCTCCGACGCGTCGACCCCGTCGGGGCTCAGCCAGACCCGGTCGATCCCGGACGTCGCCGCGATCCGTGACTGGCCCACGACCTCGGTCCCGTCATCGAGCGAGGCATGGAGCACGAGCGGGGTCGCCGAGGCCGGGACGACCTGGCCGCGGACGGCCAGCACCCGGTTCATCTGCCGGATGCCCTCCTCGAAGTCGCCGTCCTCGACCGCCGTCATCGCCGCGATGAGGAGGTTGCCGATGGCATGCCCGCCGAGGCTCTCGGGTACCGCCTCGCCCGGGAAGCGGTACTGGAGCAGCCGGCCCATCAGCGGCTCGGCGTCGGCGAGCGCGACGAGGCAGTTCCGGATGTCGCCGACCGGTGGCAGCCCCAGCTGGGTGCGCAGCTTGCCCGACGAGCCGCCGTCGTCGGCGACCGTCACGACCGCGGTCAGGTTGCTGGTGTGCTCCTTGAGCCCGCGCAGGAGGGTCGACAGCCCGGTCCCGCCGCCGAGCGCGACGACCTTCGGGCCGCGGGCGAGGAAGCGCTTCTGGTAGATGACCTCGACGAGCGGGCGATCCTCGTCGTCGGACCGGAACGGACCCATCAGGACCGTGACCACCTTGTAGGCGGCGAAGGCGAAGATCGCCACCCCGACCGAGGTGAGGATGAGCGCCCGGAGCCAGTACGGCAGGAACTGCAGCGTGAGGGTCGAGACGATCGTCTGGACCGGCTCGACGAGGACGACGTCGCGGTAGACCTGGCGCAGGGCGAAGGCCAGCCCGAGAGCCAGCCCGAGCTCGCCGAGGAAGACGACCGCCAGCCAGCGCTTGACGCCGATCCCCGGGGTCAGCCAGCGGCGCAGCCCGCGGGCCGCGGCGAACCGGCGCGGACGTTCGGTCATCGGCTCAGCTGCGCTCCAGCTCGCGATGGAACACCGCGACCGTGCCGTAGTCCTGCCGGCGCAGCCAGGCCGCGATCTCCTCCGCGATGGCGATCGACCGGTGGTAGCCGCCGGTGCAGCCGATGCCGATCGTCAGCCGGGTCTTGCCCTCGGAGACGTAGGCCGGGACGGCGAAGTCGAGGAAGTCGTGCAGGTAGGCCAGGAAGCGGCCCGTCGTCGGCTGGTCGAGGACGAACGCGCGGACTTCCTCGGTCAGCCCGGACAGCGTCCGGAGCTCGTCGATGTAGTAGGGGTTCTGCATGAACCGGACGTCGAACACGAGGTCGGCCTCGAGGGGCAGCCCGAACTTGAAGCCGAAGCTGATCAGCTGGATCGCCAGTCGATCGGGATCCGGCGAGCCGGCCAGGTGGGTGAAGATCCGCTCGCGCAGCTCGCGCAGGGCGAGGTCGCTCGTGTCGAGCACGACGTCCGCGTCGTCGCGGATCGGCGCCAGCCGGCGGCGCTCCTCGGCGATCGAGCTCGCGATGCCGCGCTGGTCGGCGAGCGGGTGGCGGTGGCGCGTCTCCGAAAAGCGCCGGATGAGGATCTCGTCGCGGGCCTCGAGGAAGAAGACCTGCGGCCGGATCCCGCGCCCCTCGAGCGCGCCGCGCATCGCGGCGAGGGCCATGACGGCGTCGCCCGCCCGGACGTCGAGGACGATGGCCGTCTTCTCGAACCGCTCGCGGTCCTCCGACACGAGCTCGGCCAGCTCGGGCAGCAGCTCGCCCGGCAGGTTGTCGACGCAGGTGTAGCCGAGGTCCTCGAACAGCTTCGTGGCCGCGGTCTTGCCCGCCCCTGACAGCCCGCTCAGGATCACGACGTGCTGGCGCTCCGGCGGCTGGGCAGCGGCCGCCGGGTCCGACGGGTCGAGAGGTCCGGAGCCACTCATCGACGGCAGTCTACGCCGCGCGGTCCGGCCGACCGAGCGGCTCCCGGCCGACCGGGCTCAGCGGCCGCCTCGGGCGATGACCCAGGTGGTCGCCTCGTACAGGATGTACATCGTGACCCCGAGCACGAACGGGCTGACCAGGTCGCCGCCCGGCGTGGCCACCGTGGCGAAGATCGTGATCCCCAGGATCACGTAGCGGCGCGACGCCTTCAGCCGCTGCGACGTCAGGATGTTCACCCGCGACAGGCCGTACAGGATGATCGGGAACTCCATGACCAGCCCGAACGCCAGGAACAGCGTCGTCACGAAGTCGAAGTACGGGCCGGCGGCCAGCGAGTTGACCAGGGTGGCGTTCGTGAAGCCGAGCAGGAACGCCATCGCGTAGGGCAGGACGACGTAGGCGATCAGGCAGCCGAGAGCGAAGAAGAACAGCGCCAGCGGCAGCCACGGCCGGACGAGCCTGCGCTCGTTGGGGGTCAGCCCGGGGGCGACGAACGCCCACAGCTGGTAGAGGATCACCGGCATCGCCAGGATCACCCCGACGACGATCGAGATCTTCATGTAGATGAAGAACGCGTCGCCCGGGCCGAGGACGATCACCTTGCCGCCCGGGACCGGCGCGATGAGGATCTTGAGGATCGCGTCGGCCTGCCAGAACCCGACGACCGCGCCGGCCGCCACGGCCAGGACGATCCGGAAGATGCGCGAGCGCAGCTCGCCGAGGTGGTCGACGAGGCTCATCACCCCCTCGGCCTCGGGCGGCGTCGGTGGCGTGGCGGGAGCCGATGTGGACCCGCCGGTCGGCGGGATGGGCGCGGTCATCGCCGTCGCGGCGACGCTGGCGCTGACGGCGCTGTCCGGGGCGAGGCCGTCCGCGATCGAGTCGTCCGCCATGACGATCCCCGGGTCCGGACCCGCCGCGGCGGGCTAGGACGCGTTCTCGGGGCCGCTGGAGTCCGTGGTCGGCGCGGCCGACGAAGCCGCGGCGGCCTCGGTCGGCGGAGCGGGCTCGGCCGGCGCGACGTCGGCGACCGGGGCCGGGGGTGCGGCGACCGCGACCGGGGCCGCGACCGGCGGCGCAGCCGTTGGAGCATCCGCCGCGACCGGGGCCGGCGCGACCTGGGCCGCGACCGGCGGCGCAGCCGTCGGGGCATCGGCCGCAACCGGGGCCGGGGCGACCGGGGCCGGCGGGACTGGCGCGACCGCCGTTGCCGCCAGCGGCGCGGCGGCCTGAGCGACGGCCGGCGGCTGGGGCTGGGCCTGGTCGGGCGGGAGGGGCGACGTGTCGATCTTGACCGCGTCCTGGATGTCGGAGGACGCCTTGCGGAACTCGCGGAGGCTCTTGCCGAGGGCCGAACCGACGTCCGGCAGCCGGCCGGGGCCCAGCACGAGGAGCGCAATCACGAGGATGATGACGAGCTCGAGGGGTCCGGGAGTGGGCATCGCTGGGAGATGCTCCTTAACGTCTTCGGTCCGCCCAATGACGGGCGCCTACAGTAGCACAGGGAGGCGTTTGGCCCAGTCGCGGGCAGTCGCCGCGAGCGCGGTCGCCGGATCACCCGCGGGTGCCGTTCCGGGCTCGCCGGCCGCGCTCGCGATCGCCCGCGACACGTTGACGAGGAGCCCACGGCCGGCACCCGCGCCCGCGGTCCCGGCGGTCGCCGGTCCGTCGCGCAGGACGGGCTCGACCGCTCCGCCCTGGGCGCCGACACCGGGAACGAGGAACGCCAGGCCGGGCGCCGCGGCGCGGACCCGGGCGAGCTCGTCCGGAGCGGTCGCCCCGACCACGAGGCCGACGGTCCCGCCCGGGCCCCATCCGGCGACCCGCCGGGCGACGCGCTCCGAGAGCGACTCGGCCGGCGCGTCGGCCGTGGCGGCGACGGTCAGCTCCTGGAGCTCGCCGGCGCCGGGGTTCGAGGTCCGGCACAGAACATAGGCGAAGCGGTCGGCTCGCTCGAGGAGCGGCCGGATCGCCTCACCGCCGAGGTACGGGTTGACCGTGATCGCGTCCGCACCGAGCCGGTCGAACAAGGCGACGGCCTGGCGCGCCGCCGTCGAGCCGATGTCGCCGCGCTTGGCGTCGGCCACGAAGGGCACGTCCGCCGGGATCGTGGCGCGGACCCGTTCGAGCGCGGCGATCCCGTCCGGCCCGAACGCCTCGAAGAAGGCCAGGTTGGCCTTGACCGCGCTCACCAGCGGCAGGCACGCCTCGAGCACGAGCCGGCTGAAGGCCTCGATCCCGCCGATGTCGGGCGGGAACCCGGCGGGCAGCGCCGCCGGATCGGGATCGAGGCCGAGGCAGAGGACGGTTCCCGTTGCCGCGGAGCGGCGCGCCAGCCGGTCGAGATAGCCGTCGGTCACGGGCTCGTCGAGGCCGGGGCGCCGGACGACGGGGCGCTGGACGCCGGGGCGCCGCTCGAGGCCGGCGCCGGGAGCTGGTCCGGGGGGATGTACCAGCTGGCGGCCGAGCCGCCGTCGAGCCCGCTGTACTGGGTCACGTCGGGCAGCTGCTTTGCCGTCCAGGCGGGCGCGCTGCCGGTCAGCCCGATCATCTTCAGGTCGACGATGAGGCCCTCGATGTGCATGTACACGATCGAGTCCCCCTTTGGCGACCAGACCGGTGCCCACGAGCGGTTGTCGTTCGTGAGGCGCAGGACCTCGTTGCCGTTCCGGGCGTCGAGGATCGCGACGTCGGTCCCGAGCGTGCTCGTCTTCGTCACCGCCACGTATCGCCCGTCGGGCGACCAGGATGGCTGCATGTAGCCCGGGGCGCCCAGCGCCGAGGTCTTCTTCGTGGCCGGGTCGTAGCGATAGATCGTCGGCGCGCCGCGGGTCCCGTCGCGCCCGTTCTTGACGTACAGCAGGAGCTTGCCGTCGGGCCGCCAGGCCGGGTCCTGGTGACCGAGCGGCGGGTTCTCGGGCACGCTGACCTTGCGCATCTTGTCCGTCTTGACGTCGTACGTCTGGAGGACGACGTCGCTCTTCGTCGGATCCGGCCCGTCGGAGGTGAGCGCGACGGTCCGACCGTCCGGGGCGACGTCGGGCTGGCGGATCCAGAAGAACCAGGTGTACTGGCCCTGGCGGTAGCGGCCGCTCATGAGCTTCTCGGCGCCGCTGCCGTCGGGATGGATCCGGGTCAGCACCGGGTAGTCCATCGTGTAGCGGTTCGGGCCGTTGGCGCCCTGAGCGAAGTAGCCCTGGTCGTGGACGCTCTCGATGTAGTAGATCCACTGGCCGTCCGGCGACCAGCTCGGCATCGAGCCCGCGCCACTCGACGTGATCTGGGTGGCGCGGTTGCCGGTCTGGGTCCACAGGTTGCCCTGCTTGACGTAGACGAGCGTGCCCGGGATGTTCGTCCGCGGGTCGACGATGACCTCGTTCGACGGCGCGGGCGTGCGGATCGGTCCGATGCCGCCGCCGCCGCCGTTCGTGCCGCCGTTGCCCGAGCCCGAGCCGCCACCGGGCAGGGGCACGGAGCCGCTGAACAGGGCGAGCGTGAGGAGCGCGACCACGACCAGCCCGACCGTCGCTGCGACCGGCGCAACGAGCGTGCCCGTCGGGCCGATCCCGTATGGGTCCGTGCGCGAGCCGCGGTTGAGCCCGAAGCGGCCCGTCCGGCGGGTCACGAAGCGGTCCCGGCGACGAGTGGCTCGCCGGCGTCCGTCCCGCCGGAGCTCGCCGCCAGCGCCGCGACGTGGCCCGCCGGCGCGACGTCGCGGATCTCGAGCTGGATCGACTCGTAGCCGCCGAAGCGCCGGGTGACGACCCGCGCGACGACGTCGAGTCGGTCGCCCTCGGCGACGCTCCCGGCCAGGTCCGCGCGGCCGAAGGCGATCCCGTCGACGACGTCGAGCCGCTTGCGGAGCGTCAGCTGGGTATGCCCGCCGTTCGCGGCACGGACACGGGTCACGGTGAGGCCCTCGATGGCGACGAGTGGATCGGGGTTCCCCGGCCCGGTCGGGTCGAGCCGACGGAGCTCCGCGAGGAACGGGTAGTCGACCTCGGGCGCCGCGACGACCAGGTCGATGCGGAGCTCGGGCCGCTCATCGGACGACGCAGGCAGCGCCTCCGTGACGAGGGCGAGGAAGCGCTCGCGGAAGACGGGCCAGCGATCGGGCGCCAGCTCGAACCCGGCAGCGCCGGGATGGCCGCCATGGCGGACGAACAGGTCCGCGCAGGCGGCAAGACCGGCCGCGAGGTCGAACCCCGACCCGCTCCTGCACGACGCCCGGATGACGCCGTCGAGCTCGGTGCCGACGACCGCCGGACGGCCGCGCTCCTCGGCCAGGCGACCGGCGACGAGCCCGATCACGCCGACCGGCCAGTCGCCGAGGACGACGGTCGCGACCGGCGAGCCCGGGTCGCCGGCGAGGACGGCCTGCGCCTCGGCCATCGCGGTCTTCGTCAGCTCGCGCCGGGCCGTGTTGGCAGCCTGGAGCCCGGCGGCGAGCTGGGTCGCCTCGGCCGGATCGTCGGTCAGCAGGAGGCGCGCCGCGTCGAGCGCATCGCCGACGCGTCCGGCGGCATTGAGCCGCGGCGCGATCACGAAGGCGACCGTCTCGAGGTCCGCGGCCGCGGCCGACGTCCCGGCCAGCTCGAGGATCGCGGCGAGCCCCGGGAGCGGCGCGGTCCGCAGGCGGTCGAGCCCGAGCCGGGCGATCGCCCGGTTCTCGCCGATGATCGGGGCGACGTCGGCGACGGTCCCGATCGTCGCCAGCTCGGCCAGCTCGAGCGCCCGCTCCGGTCCGCCGGGGACGCCGGCGAGGACGAGCTGGGCGACCTTGAACGCCACGCCGCTGCCGGCGAGCCGCGGATCGGGGTAGGTCGAGTCGAGGCGGTGCGGGTTGACGAGCGCGACCGCGGCCGGCGGCTCGGGCGGCAGCCGATGGTGGTCGGTCACGATGACGTCGATGCCGCGCCGCGCCGCATCCGCGATCTCGGCGACGCTCGACGAGCCGGTGTCGACCGTCACGATCAGGGTCCGGCCGGCCGCCTCGGCCGTGTCCACCGCGCGCCGGCTGAGGCCGTGGCCCTCGTCGAGGCGGCTGGGGACGTACGGCTCCACGTCGAGCCCGAAGCGACGCAGGGCGCGGACCATGATCGCCAGCCCGGTCAGCCCGTCGGCATCGAAGTCGCCGAAGACGAGGACCCGCTCCGCGGCCGATCGCGCCCGGCCGAGCCGCTCGAGGAGCCGGTCCGCGTCCGGCAGGCGGGCCGGATCGTGGAGACCCTCCCCCACCGGCGCGACGAACGCGGCGACGGCGGCCGGATCGGCGATCCCGCGGGCGGCGAGGAGCGGCACGAGCCGCTCGGAGAACCCGGCCGCGGCGGCGGCTGCGACGAGGTCGGCGGAGGGGAGGAACGGACTCGGGAGATGCCAGCGGAAGCGCGGCTCGGTCACGGGGTCAGGATGCCATGCCGGGCTGCACGCGACGTTATCGGCGAGCGGCTCAGGACGCCGGCCGCCGCGCCGTCCGGGCCGCGGCCGCGAGCTCGGCGCGCTTGCGCTCGTCGCGGTTGTGCCAGACGACGAGGAGCGGGCTGGCGTTGAAGATCGACGAGTAGGTCCCCGACACGATCCCGATCAGCAGGGCGAGCACGAAGTAGTAGGTCGCCGCGCCGCCGAACAGCAGCAGCGCGGTCAGGGTGAGCACCACCGTCAGGCTCGTGTTGATCGAGCGCCCGAACGTCTGCAGGATCGAGTGGTTGACGATCCGCTCGAACGGCTCGCCGACGTGGCGGGCGCGGTTCTCGCGGATCCGGTCGTAGACGACGATCGTGTCGTGGACGCTGAAGCCGATGACCGTCAGCACGGCGGTCACGAACAGGGCGTCGATCTGGACGCGGAAGAACGTGCCCAGGATGGCGAACGTCCCGATGACCACGAGCACGTCGTGGACGAGCGCGGCGAGGGCGGTCGCGCCGAAGCGGAAGTCGCGGAACCGGATCGTCATCCAGATGAGGATGCCGATCGAGCCGAGGATCACGAGCAGCGCCGCCTGCTGGGTCAGCTCCTGGCTGATCACCGGGCCGACGGTCGACAGGGAGCGCTGGGCGGCGATCGGCCCGAGCTCCTTCTGGATGCCCGTCGCGACCTCGCCGAACTTGCCGGTCGTCGGCACGCCGGTCCCACCCGATCCGGGGCTCGGCGACGGGACGATCGACGCACCCGGGCTGGCCGACGCACCCGGGCTCGCCGAGGCCGAGGCGCCCGCCGACGGGGAGACCGACGGGCTGGCCGCCGCCGACGCACCCGGGCTCGCCGAGGCCGATGCGCTCGGGCTGGCCGAGGCCGAGGCGGCCGGCGACGGTGAGACCGACGGGCTGGCAGCGCTCGACGCCGCCGCCGATGCGGAGGCGGCCGGGCTCGACGACGGGGACGCCGCGGCGGAGCCGGACGGTGCGGCCGAGCCCGAGGCGCCCGGCGAGGCGGACCCGCTCGGGGCGACCGACGGCGACGGGCTCGGTGCCGGCGGCGGAAGGGCGACCTGGCGCGACCGGATCTCGTAGAACCCGTCGCTCGTGGCGAGGACCGTCGCGTCGGTGATCCCCTGGTTGGCGAGCGCAGTCTTGATCTGGTCGGCACTGACCGACGGGTCCTCGAACTTGATCTCCCAGGACGTGCCGCCGGTGTAGTCGATCGAGAACTGGAGCCCGGCCGCGCCGTTGGTCAGCGGGGTCAGGAGGATGAAGATGAACCCCGGGATCGTGATCAGCGCCGAGAAGAGGAAGAACCAGCGGCGTTTGCCGATGACGTCAAACACGAGCCCGTGCCTGGCGCGGACCGCGGACCGGCGTCTTCGCCTGGAACTCCTCGTCGCCGATGCCCCACAGCCGGGCGCGCCGGGCGAAGTCCTGCCGGACGACGACCCGCAGGATCGTCCGGGTCACGGTCACGGCGGTGAACATCGAGGTCAGCACGCCGATGATCAGGACGAGGGCGAAGCCCTTGATCGTCGGCGAGCCGAACGCGTAGAGGATGCCCGCCGTGATCAGGCTCGACACGTTCGAGTCGAGGATCGAGTTCCAGGCCCGGGAGAAGCCGGCCTCGACGGCCGCGTTCAGCGTCTTGCCCAGCCGGAGCTCCTCCTTCGTCCGCTCGAAGATGAGGATGTTCGCGTCGACCGCCATGCCGACCGACAGGACGAAGCCGGCGATGCCGGCCAGGGTCAGGGTGACCGGGATCAGGCGGAAGATCGCCAGCACGACCAGCGCGTAATAGATGAGCGCGAGGTCCGCGATCAGCCCGGGCAGCCGGTAGTAGATGAGCATGAAGGCGAAGACGAGGGCGATCCCGATCGCGCCGGCGATGAGGCTCGAATGGAGGAACGACGCGCCGAGCGTCGCGCTGATCTGGGTGTCCTGGACCGCCTGGATCGGGAACGGCAGCGAGCCGTAGCGGAGGACGGTGACCAGGTCGTTCATCTGGCTCACCGCGTCGGGGCCGTTGCCCGTGGTGATGATCCCCGACCCGCCGGTGATCGCCGAGTTGATGACCGGCGCCGAGATGACCGTCCCGTCGAGCACGATCGCGAAGAAGTTGCCGACGTTGGCCGTCGTGTAGTCGGCGAACTTCTTGGCGGCCTCGTCCTTGAGCGTGAACGCGACCGCCGGCTGGCCGTTCTGGTCGGTCGACGGGTTGGCGCTCGTCAGCTGATCCCCGGTGAACAGCGGCACGAGGTTCGGGTCGTTGGGCAGCGGCTGGCCGTCGACGACGCCGGTGGGGCCGCCGGTCGAGCCGGTGCCGTACGTGTCGGGCGGCAGCGGCACGAACGTCAGCTGGCCGGTCGCGCCGACGAGGCGCTCGATCTCCTCGCGGTCCGTCGCCCCGGGGAGCTCGATGACGACCCGGTCGCTGCCGTGGACGACGACCACCGGCTCGGACACGCCGGTCGAGTTCACCCGCCGCTCGATGATGTCGCGGATCGTGGACATCGCCGCCGCGTCGGGCGACGTGCCGTTGACCGGGAGGGCCTGGTACTCGACCCGCAAGCCGCCCTGGAGGTCGAGCCCGAGCTTCGTCTCGAGCACCTTGGGGCCGGCATTGGGGTCGCCGAGGGTCGGCAGCTTGAGCCCCGGCCAGAAGTCGATCACGAGCGCGAGGAGGCCGATGACGATGATGAGGATGGGAACGAAGCGACGCATCGCGGCGGACTATACCAGTCGCCGCCCGGACGGGCCGGAGGGCCGGTCAGGCCTCGAGGCCGGCCTTGATCCGCTCGGCCAGGGCGGGGCCGATTCCGGGCACCGCGGCGATCTGCTCGACCGGCGCCTCGCGCACCCGCTTGGCCGATCCGAACACGCGCAGGAGCGCCCGTCGTCGCTTCGGACCGACCCCCGGCAGGTCGTCGAACGCGGACCGGACCGAGGCCTTCGCCCGCAGGTCGCGGTGGTAGGTGATCGCGAAGCGGTGGGCCTCGTCGCGCAGGCGCTGGACGAGGTACAGCGCCTGTGACGTCGGCGGCAGGAGGATCGGCTCGGACCGGCCCGGCAGGAACAGCTCCTCGCGCTCCTTGGCCAGCCCGGCCAGGGGCAGGTCGTCGAGCCCGAGCTCGGCCAGGACCTCGGCCGCGGCGCTGACCTGGCCCTTGCCGCCGTCGACGATCACCAGGTCGGGCAGCCGCCAGCGGAGCTCCTCCTCGCTCCCCTCCTCGCCCGCCTTGGCCCGCCGGAAGCGCCGCCGGAGGACCTCCTGGTGGCTCGCGAAGTCGTTCGCCCCCTGGACCGTCCGGATCCGGAACCGGCGGTAGTCGCCGGAGCGCGGCTTGCCGTCCTCGAAGACGACCATGCTGGCGACCGACTGGTCGCCCTGGAAGTTGCTGATGTCGTAGCACTCGATCCGCGTCGGCGGGTCGGCCAGCCCGAGCGCGTCGGCCAGCTCCTGCAGGGCGCCCAGCGTCTTGCCCTGGTCGGCCAGCCAGCGGGCCTGCTCGCGGGCGA
Organism: uncultured Chloroflexia bacterium; assembly: GCA_963813705.1. Lineage (GTDB taxonomy): Bacteria > Chloroflexota > Limnocylindria > Limnocylindrales > CSP1-4 > Chersky-267. The sequence goes on along the minus strand of CAWFAH010000010.1, from coordinate 40,838 downwards.
GCGTCTCGGTCGCGTTGCGGACGGCGAGGGCCATGAGCTCGCGCTTCTCGCCGCGCTGCGGCGTGCGCAGGTGGACCGGGCCGCCACGCCGGCCGGCGAGGAAGGCCTCGAGGACGGCGCGGTCGTCCGGGCCGGGCAGGCCGGGGACGAAGACCTGCGCCGGGATCGAGGTCGCGCGCGCGTAGTACTGCTCGAGGAACCCGCGCAGCGACCTCGTCGTCGGGCGCCTCGTGAGCCGCGTCGAGCAGGAAGACGTCGCGCCCGACGAGCTTGCCGCCGCGGACGGCGAACAGCTGGACCGCCGCCTGGTTGTCCTGCCGGGCGATGCCGACCAGGTCGAGCTCGGTCCGGGCGAAGGCGGCCATCTTCTGGCTCTCCATCGTCCGCTCGATGGCCCGGATCTTGTCGCGCAGCACGGCGGCCCGCTCGTACTCGGTCCGCTCGGCGGCGTCGGCCATCTCGCCGGCGAGCGCCTTGACGAGCGTCTCCTGGCGGCCCTCGAGGAAGAGCTCCACCTGCTCGATGTCGGCGCGGTAGGCGTCCTTCGAGATCGCCTCGATGCACGGGCCCTGGCAGCGCTTGATGTGGTACAGGAGGCAGGGCCGCTGGAGGGCCCGCTTGCCTTCCTTGATCTCGATCGTGCAGGTCCGGAACGGGAACAGCCGGCGGATGAGGTTCATCGACTCGTCGACGCTCGTCGCCGAGGCGTACGGCCCGAAGTAGCGGCTGCCGTCGGCCGGCAGCTTGCGGGTCCGCTCGATCCGCGGGAAGTCGTCGGCCAGGGTGATCTTGATGTACGGGTAGCTCTTGTCGTCCTTGAGCCGGACGTTGAAGCGCGGCTGGTGGCGCTTGATCAGGTTCGCCTCGAGCAGGAGCGCCTCGGACACCGAGTCGGTCAGCGTCACCTCGACGTCGGCGACGCGGTCGATGACGCTGCGGATCCGGTGGACCTCGGCTCCGACCGCCTGCTTCTGCCAGTAGCTCCGGACGCGCGAGCGGAGGCTCTGCGCCTTGCCGACATAGAGCACGACGCCCCGGGCGTCCTTCATGAGGTACACGCCGGGGCGGTCGGGCAGCTTCTTGAGTGTCGCTTCGAGCGCCGGGGTCACGCCCCGATGCTACCGCCGTTGCGCCTGCCCGGTCGGAGCGCCCGGGTCAGGACGACGGCGACGGGGCGGGCGACGCGCTCGACCCGGCGAAATCGAGCGGGAACGGCAGCGGACCGGAGCGCATGATCGCCACGAGCTCACTGACTTGGGCCGTCGCGCCCGGCGTGCTACCAAAGGTGATCATTGCGGAGCCCCCGGTGACCGGCGCGTTGATGCTCGGCGAAGCAAGCACGGTCCCGTCGAGGACGATTGCGAAGAACTCGCCGATATGGTTCGTGGTGTAGTCGGCGAACAGCCTGGCGGCGGCCGGATCGAGGTCGAATTGGACGGCCGGCGAGGCATTCTGGTCGGTCGTGGCGTTCGCCGAGGTGATCGCCGCACCGCTGAAGAGCGGTGTCAGGCTCGCGTCGCTCGGCAGAGGCTGGCCATCGGCCACGCCGGCAGGGCCACCGGTCGAGACCGTGCCGTAGGTGGCTGGGGGAAGCGGCACGACCGTCAGCTCGCCTTGCCGCTCGACGATCGACCGGACCTGCGTGCCATCGCCGCCAGGCGCCAGATCGACGACCACCGTGTCGCCGTCCCCGAGGGTCACGACCGCACCACTGAGTCCCGCGGCCTCCAGCCGCCGCTGCACGATGTCGCGGATTTCGCTCATGGCGGCTGCATCGGGTGTTGCCGAGGCGGCGGACCGGACGTGGAACCTGAGCTGAACGCCGGTGGCCGCCTTGACCGACGGGCTCGCGGCGAACGTCGGGCTCGATGTCTGCTGCGGGCCGCCGATCGCGAATTTGCCGCCCAAGGCCCCGAACATCAGCGCCGATACGATCACGAGCACAACAGCGCCCCCGGCGATCGCGAACGCAGGGGCCGGCATCCGGACGGACCGCCGCCATGCCCCCCGCCACCCGCGGCGCTGACGTGTTCGAGCGACGCCCTCGCGAGCCGCGTCCATGACTCGATCGGACAGCTCGGTTGGCCCGATCTCGACCCACTCGCGGACGATGCGATCGAAATCCGTGTCTGTGCTCATGCCGACCGTCCTGTCGATCCGACGGTCCGGGCATCGGCCTCGAGGGCTGCCCGGAGCGTCTGGGTGGCGTAGTAGATCCGGGACTTGACCGTCCCGAGCGGCAAGTCGAGGTTCTCGGCGATCTCGGCGAGGGACCAGCCCAGGTAGTGATGGAGGATGAAGACGGCCCGCTGGTCGACCGGCAGCTGCCGGAAGCCCCGGTCGAGCTGATCGCGATCGGCCACCGAGCCGGTTGGATCGGGCGTCGACGGACCATCGAGCGGCAGCGCCCGGACCTGGTCGGTCCAGCGCCGTCGGCGCTCCGCCTCCGCATAGCAGGCCCGGACGAGGACGCGCATGACCCATGGCTCGAACCGGTCCGGGTCCCGGAGACCGGGCAGGTCTCGCCAGGCCAGGATGAGCGCGGACTGGACCGCGTCCTCCGCTAGGTGGAAGTCACGGAGGATGCGATAGGCGGTCGCAAGGAGCCGGTCACCGACCACGGTCATGAGCCCGCCATACGCGGTCTGGTCGCCTTGCATCGCCCGTTCGACGAGCGTTCGATCCACCCGGTGCTCCCATTCGAGCCGTCCAAACAAGAGACGCTACACCGCCCATGGGGGCCAAAGCAGACGGAAGGTTCAATCGCTGGAGGGCGTCCGCACCGAGTTTGCGGGGCGGTCGGGTCCCTGAAATGAGGGCCGGGTAATGGCTCGACGTCACCCTCGCAGCCGTGGACCTTCCCCCGGCGGCGATCGACCTTCCCCCGGCGGTCGCGGATCGGCTCGCCCGGCTGACCCCGGACCAGCGTGCCGCGGCGACCGCCGATCCGGGTCCCGTGCTGTGCCTCGCGCCGGCCGGAAGCGGCAAGACCACGACACTCGTCGCGCGGATCGCCTGGCTCGTGGCCCGCGGGTCGCCGCCCGACCGAATCGCCGCGATCGCCTTCAACAAGCGCGCGGCCGACGAGCTGGTCGAGCGGGTCGACGCCGCGCTCGAGCCGCTTGGCGTTCAACGCGGCACCGTCCGGATCCGGACGTTCCATGCGCTTGGCCGCGAGATCCTCCGCTCGGCCGGACGGCCGGTCGAGCCGCTGGTCGACCGCGACGCCCTCCTGCGGTCGATCCTGCCGACGGCGGACGCGGCCGAGCGACGGCGGCTGGACACGGCCATCTCGACCCTCAAGCTCGAGCACCGAGCGTCGGCCGAGGACGTCGCCGCGGATCCGGCCGCCGGACCGCGAGCCCGGGCGTTCGTCGCCTACGGGCGGGCGCTTGCGGCGACCGGTGGACTCGATTTCGACGACCTGGTCGCGGGGGCGCTGACGGCGCTCGAGACCGACCCCGCGCTCCTCGACTCGTGGCGGGCGGCCTGCGTCGAGCTGCTCGTCGACGAGGTCCAGGACGTCGATCGGTCGCAGCTCGGGCTGGCGCTCCTGCTCGCCGCGCCGGGCAACCGGATCTTCCTCGTCGGCGACGACGACCAGTCGATCTACGGCTGGCGACTGGCCGACGTGCGGCGGGTCCTCCGGCTGGCCGAGCGGCTGCCCGGACTGCGGCGGCACGACCTCGTCGACGAACTTCCGCTGTCCGGCACCCGTCGTCGAGCGCGCGGTGCGGTTGATCGAGGGCAACGAGGAACGGTTCGCCAAGCGGATCGTAGCCCGGCCCGCCGCCGTCGGACGTCTCGTGCTGGCGCCGGATCCGGACGACGACGACGAACGGGCGCGGCACGTCTTTGCCGCCTGGGACCGGGCCGGGGTGGACGCGAATGCCAGCCGGGCCATCCTCGCGCGCACGAACCGCGAGCTCGTGCCCGCGGCGACGGTCGCTATCGAGATGGGCATCCCGTTCCGCGCCGAGCGGCTCGCCCTGCCGCTCGAGGATCCGCGGCTCGACGAGGTCCTCGCGGAGCTGGCCGGCGCGTCGGACGCGGAGCTACTCGTCCGGATCGCAAGGCTGCGCCAGCACCGGGGGCCGGCGGAGGCCCAAGACGACGCCGAACATGGCCTGTCCTGGGACCAGCTCGTCGGCGCCGTTCTCGCCTGGGCTGCTCCCTTCGCGGAAGCGGCGACATTCGTCGAAGCGGTGAGCGAGCGTCGGGCGGCGCTCACCCGGCTGCGAACAGCAGATGCCGCGCTCGTCCTGGCCACGGCCCACTCCACGAAGGGGCTCGAGTTCGACCACGTCGCCGTCGTCGACATGGACGAGGGTCGCTTCCCGAGCCGGCGGACGCTCGACGAGGCCGACGACCCGGCCCGGGCGCTCGAGGAGGAGCGCCGGCTCGCCTACGTCGCCTGGACCCGCGCCCGCCGCTCGCTGACCCTCGTCTTCGACCCGGCCTCACCTTCGCCGTTTCTCCTCGAGGCATTCGTCCAGGAAGAGCTTTCGTAGAGCGGGCTGCGAACGACGGTCGAGGACAGCACGATCAGACCGCCCAGGGAGCCGAGCCCTGGCGAGCCATTGAGGAAGACCGCCAGCGCCTCATAGATGATCGCGACCGTGATGGCGATCCCGATCACCATCAGGATTTCCCAGAGAACGCGCCGTCGGAGGCTCGGTTTCGGCGCGGCCGTCGGCTCGGTCCCGGCGCCGACCTCCTCCGGCCACGGACTGACCCCCACGACCGCGCCGGGCACCGCGAGGGTGGCCGCCACGGACCGTCCGGCCGGGTCCTGGATCGCTGTGCCAGGCGTGGCCCCGGCGCCAATCATGGCCACGCGGACCGCGGTTGCCACGGTGCTCTGGGGCGGAGCCGGCCGGGTGTCGAACTCCGTCGGCGGAAGGATTGCCTTCAGGACCGCCGACGTCGGGACCGTCCGCCACGCCGCCGGCGCCGGTGCCACCGGCGAATGGGGCTTCGGCGGCTCGATCGCGAACAGCGGGAGGTTGAACAACTCGGTCGTGATCGGATCCGGGTCACCCGGCTCTGCCGGGGGTGCTGAGCGTGCGTCGCGATCGCGCTGCGCCGGGACGTCTGGCGATACCACGGTGGAGGCAGCCCAGGGTGTCGCCGGCGGCTGGGCGACCTCGAGGCGGCGGATCCCCCACGGTCCCGGAGTCTGCCCCTCCGCCCCGGCGCCATTGGCCGACGCACCGTTGGCCGAGCCGTTAGCCGCCGCCGGGTCGATCTCCCGGCGGGTCGGATCGGTGCCGTTCATGGCAGATCGGTGAGGTCCATCGCGTGGAGATACTACGCGGCCGTGAAAACCTGCACGCACCACGGATCAGAGATTGACTCCCGCTGCGGGCGTCCGATGCCCCGCTCGTGCTGGCGACGGCCCACTCGACCAAGGGCCTCGAGTTCGACCACGTCGCGGTGGTCGACATGGACGCCAGCCGGTTCCCGAGCCAGCGGACCCTCGATGATGCCGACGACCCGGCCCGGGCGCTGGAGCAGGAGCGCCGGCTCGCCTACGTAGCCTGGACGCGCGCCCCGGCGCTCGCTGACCCTGGCCTATGACCCAGCCACGCCGTCGCCGTTCCTGCTCGAGGCCTTCGATCCGAACGAATCCGGATCGTGATCAGCCCTGCCCAACGGTCATAGGCGCTGGATCACGACAGCCGAGCCGGCGCCGGAACCGGGGCGAGCGTCACGGCCAGCCGTGCTGACCCAGCGGTGATCGCTGTCGCGGCGTTCGCTCGGCCCGAGGCGACGGACGCCGGAGCGCCGCGGAGCGTCGGAACGTCGGCCGCGGAGGTGCGGGTGATCGTGCCCGCATGGAGGCCGGCCGGCAGCCAGCGATCAAGCGCACCCGAGGCGGTCGCGGCGACCGCTGCGGCCACGACGACCACCGCGAACAGGGCGAGCAACAGCAGGGCGCCCCGTCGGAGTCTCCGTCTCCTCACGGATGGCTGCGCCGTGATCCCAACCGGAGTCGCGTCGTGGCTCGCGTCCGGCCAAGGCCCGACCGCCACTGCCACTGCAGGCCTCGCGGCGAGCGGTGCGGTTCGGGGGATCCGTGCCCGGATGTCTGCGACGGGCTCCGCAGCCGCAACCGGCCCGGCCAGCATCAGCGGGCTGGCTGCTCCGTCGGACCCGGCGGCAGGTTTCGCCTCAGCGACGCCGTGGGCCGCCGCGAGCAGCGCGGCGGTCATGGTCGTGGTGGTCGCGGTGGCACTGGGCACGTCGCTCGCGGTCGCAGCATGGAGCGGCATGAGCGGGGGGAGGACCGACTTGAGGACGGAGGAGGTGGTCTCAGCCCTCCACGCCGTCGGCGGTGGGGTCGACGGCCCGTGCGGCGCCGGCGGCACTGGAGCGAACAGCGGCGTTCCCAGGATCTCCATCGGGACGGGTGGGGAATCGGTCGCAGGATCACGCGCCGGGAAGACGCCGACGAGGTCGCGCGATGGCTTCGGGGTCATCGGGACGGCGGCCACGGCATCGGCAGAAGCCGCGGCATCGGCGGAAGCGACGGCAGCCACGGCATCGGCGGAAGCGGCGACGGCAACCGCCGGCTCCTCCCCCACCGCGGGATCGCCGCCGACCGCACCGATCTCCTCCAATGGGTGGTATCGGTCGCACATCGGATACTGGCCCGACAGGCAGTAGTCGCCCTGGAAGGACTCGTCGATCGTCTTCGGGTCCGACCCCGCGTGGCACCGATGCTGCTCGGCGGGAACGTCGAACCGCATCCGCGGGTCGTCGGCCAGTCCGAGGTACGGACAGCCGAGCGGTCGCGCGGTGGTCACGTCGTTCCGGCTCATCGCTGGAGATACTACGCGGTCGCGGTAGGCAAACGGCCTCCGTGGCCATGGAATCCGGGCTCGGAACCCGCCGGGCTCGTCGCCTCAGTGCGACCGGTCGTACCGGGCGATCTCGCGGATGAGCCGGTCGATCGCCTCGAGGAACGGCTCGGTCGCCTCGGGTGGCAGGCTGTCGCGGATCGAGTCCTTCGGACCGTAGGCGGCGCGCGCGCGGACGGCCGCCCGGCGGACGTCTACGCCCCGGCGACGCCTTCGCGGTCTCTGATGGAGGCATTCGCGCCCGGCGAGCTCACGCCGCCCTCCTCACGGTGAGGGCCAAGTGGCCCTACCTCACATAACCTCACAGGACTACCCTCGACCGAACCACGACCGTGGCCCCCCGGCGCCGTTCCCGCGTTCACCGAGGCTGCCGTCTCATCGGGAGGGTGACCCAATCGCCCCTAGTCCGCGATGGCGCGCAGAAAGCCGGAAGAGGTGCCCCGACCCAGCAAACGCCCGCTATCCGCGGACCCTGGCGTCCGCGTGCCCTTTGAGCCTCTTCAAGGAGAACTCCTTATGCGTAAGTTCCTTGGCTCTGCATTCGCCCTGACGCTGACCGGAGCGCTCGTGGTTGGCTTGGCCTTTGCCTGGACCGGGACCGCTTCCTCGTCCGCGTCGCCGTCGACGATCGGGAGCATCAGCGTTTCGCTCGTGATCGATAGCTACACCGGCCTGCCCCTGCTCCCGAACGTGAACCAGCAGACCGCAGCTGGCCGCGTGGCGAACAACACCGGGGTCACGGTCGCGATGACCGGCGGCTCGATCACCGGCATCAACGTTCCGGCCAACACGGGCTGCAATGCCTACCTCGGCGGCTCGATCGTGGTGACCGATAGCAGCGGCATCGCCACTGCGACGACCGGCGGCGGATGGAACTCGTACCTCGCGCTCTCATCCAGCACGCCAAACCCGTGCCAGGGCCTCGGCGTCGACTACACGATCAACGTCGACGTGACCACGTAATCCCATTCGACGACCCGCGCAGCGGGAGCGCAAACATGCGCTCCCGCAGCCTAACCAGGAGCTTCGGATGAGTGACACCACCCCTGCCCGGACGACCCGGCACCGCCGCGCGGCCGTTGTTCTCGACATCGCCGCTGGCCTGGTCGTCGCAATTGCGATCGTCGGCCTCATCGCCACGCAGGTCATGGGCTACCGGGTGCTCGGGATCGCCTCCGACAGCATGATCCCGGCACTCGACCGGGGAGACCTGATCGTCTCGCGACCGGTCTCGATCAACTCGATCGGCCACGGCGACATCGTCGTCTTCGACGAGGGGCAGCAGACGCGCCTGCTCGTTGCTCACCGCGTCGTGAACATCATCAAGGTCAATCTGAACGTGACGGATTCCAGGACCGGCGCTCAGCACACCGAGCACAGCCAGATCCTTCGCACGCAGGGCGACGCCAATCCGCTCGTCGACCCCGTGCCAGTCGACGCCCGGACCTTCGTGGGCGTTCTTCTCGTTCGCCTGCCCGGGATCGGTGGATTGTTCGGATCCGCGACCGTCCAGCAAGGACTGCTCGTCGTGGCGTTGGCCATCGGCCTCACCTGGCTGGCATACGAGGGGAATGCGCGACTGCGCAGGCGGGCCACCCGTTGAGCAGCGGGCCGATCGTTGCCCTTGTTCGGTGGATCGGCCTATCCGCAGCGTCTCTCGCGCTCCTTGGATCAGCCCTCGGAGTCGCCTACGGCTGGCCGGCGACCGCCAGCCAGACCGCACAGGCACAGATCGGCACCTGGACGGGAACCGGTGCCCCAGCCGTGCCCCGCGAGTGTGCTGGCATGACCTTCTACCGGGTGATCCTCGGCACGCCGGGTAACGACCACCTCCATGCCGACAGCCACGGCGATTTGATCTACGGGCTCGGCGGCAACGACGAAATCAAGGGCGGCAAGGGCCGTGATTGCCTCGTCGGAGGTGATGGGAACGACGAGCTCAGCGGAGCGAAGGGCAAGGACGTCCTCATCGGCGGCAACGGCAACATGGCCCTAGTCGATCCCCGATCACCTGCGCGCGCCTGGGTCGACGAGGAGGATGAGCGCGCTGCAACCCATGGCTGGCGTGATGGCCAGGACCATCTCGACGGCGGCCCGAGCTCGGACAACTGCTACGGGACGAGGCATGACACGTACATCCGGTGTGAGCGAGTCCTGACGGGGCGCGAGCCTGGCCACGTCGTGCCGGACAGTGACGGCCAGCCCATCGCCCCGGCGCCTCTGCCGCTGCCTCCGGTTCCGTTCGCCACCCCGGCACCCACCGACGGTCCGTCACCGACGGCCCCTAGTCAGGCTGCGACGCCCGACCCGACCGACGGCCCGGCCCCAACGCCGACGGCGACGATGGATCCGGTCCCGGACCCGACAGCCGTGCCAACGGCTCCGCCGACCGCCGAGCCAACGCCGGACCCGACTGCTGCACCGACGCCGGATCCGACCGCGGCTCCAACGCCCGAGGCGACTCCCGATCCAACCCCTGCGGCGAATCCCGATCCAACGGCGGTGCCAACGCCGGATCCCGCCCCGGCCCCGACAGCGACGCCCGATCCGACGCCCTGAGCGCGTCCTCAGTGCGAGCGGTCGTAGCGGGCGATCTCGCGGATGAGCCGGTCGATCGCCTCGAGGAACGGCTCGGTCGCCTCGGGTGGCAGGCTGTCGCGGATCGAGTCCTTCGGACCGTAGGCGGCGCGCGCGCGGACGGCCGCCCGGCGGACGTCGCTCAGGTCCCCGTCACGGAGGAGGTCGGGCAGCGCCCCGAGCTCGCGCGTCCAGCGGCCTGCGCCACGCTCGGCGGCGGAGGCGAGCAGGCGGTCCCCCGCCCGTGCCGCCACGAGCGCCCGCTCGTCGATCCCGGGCAGCTCGTGCCGGGCTGGGCGCGGGCGCCGGGCGGGCTCCGCCATCAGCCCCGGGCGGCCGCGCGCTTGCGGCTCGGCACGATCGGCAGCGGGATCGCCTCGTGCGCCCCGTTGCCCCCGAGGCGTCCGCCGCGACCCGCCTCGTCGGCGAAGGTCACGTCGCTGAGCGGGATGAGCGGCTCGCCTCGGAGGACGCGGGCGAGGTACTCGCCGGTCGCCGATCCGGACACCTTGGCCACGGCCTCGGGCGTCCCGGCGGCGACGACCCGGCCGCCCCGGAAGCCGCCCGCCGGGCCGAGGTCGACGATCCAGTCGGCCGTCTTGATCACGTCGAGGTTGTGCTCGATCACGAGCACCGTGTTGCCCTGCTCGACGAGCCGATGGAGGACCTGGAGCAGCTTCTCGACGTCGGCGAAGTGGAGCCCGGTTGTGGGCTCGTCGAGCAGGTACAGCGTCCGGCCCGTCGAGCGCCGGCTGAGCTCGGTCGCGAGCTTGACCCGCTGGGCCTCGCCGCCCGACAGCGTCGTGGCCGGCTGGCCGAGGTGGACGTAGCCGAGCCCGACCTCGGACAGGACCTGGAGCTTCGAGGCGACATTCGGGACCGCGGCGAAGACGTCGAGCGCCTCGGCGATCGTCATCTCCAGGACGTCGGCGATCGAGCGGCCCTTGTAGTGGATCTCGAGCGCCTCGCGGTTGTAGCGCTTGCCCTTGCACACCTCGCACGGGACGTAGACGTCGGCGAGGAACTGCATCTCGATCTTGAGGATCCCGTCGCCCTTGCAGTTCTCGCACCGGCCGCCCTTGACGTTGAAGCTGAAGCGGCCGGGCTTGTAGCCGCGGACGCGCGCCTCGGGCACGCCCGCGAAGAGCTCGCGGATCGGCCCGAACAGCCCGGTGTACGTGGCCGGGTTCGAGCGCGGCGTCCGCCCGATCGGGCTCTGGTCGATCTCGATGATCTTGTCGATCGCGCCGACGCCGTCGATCCGATCGTGCGGCCCGGGCTCGTCACGTGCGCCGTTGAGCTGGCGCGCGAGCTCGCGATAGAGGATCTCCTCGACGAGCGTGCTCTTGCCCGAGCCCGACACCCCGGTCACCGCGATGAACCGCCCGAGCGGGAACGTCACGTCGATGTCCTTGAGGTTGTGGGCCCGCGCCCCGCGGACGACGAGCGACTTGCCGTTGCCCTTCCGGCGGCGTGCCGGGATCGGGACCATCTGCTCGCCGCGCAGGTAGGCGCCGGTGATCGAGCGCGGCTCGCCGAGGAGCTGCTCGAGCGGCCCGTTCGCGATCACCTCGCCGCCGTGCTCGCCGGCGCCCGGCCCGATGTCGATGACCCAGTCCGCCGTGCGGATCGTCTCCTCGTCGTGCTCGACGACGAGGACCGTGTTGCCCAGGTCGCGCAGCCGGGTGAGGGTCGCGATGAGCTTGGCGTTGTCCTTCTGGTGGAGCCCGATCGACGGCTCGTCGAGGATGTACAGCACGCCCATCAGCCCGGCCCCGATCTGGGTGGCCAGGCGGATCCGCTGGGCCTCGCCGCCCGACAGCGTCTGGCTCGTCCGGTCGATGGTCAGGTAGTCGAGCCCGACGTCGACGAGGAAGCCGAGCCGCGAGGCGATCTCCTTGAGGACCTGCCGGGCGATCGCCCGCTCGCGGTCGGTCAGCCGGCCCTGGAGCCGCTCGATCCAGTCGAGCGCGTCGGTGACCGACAGCGTCGAGACGTCCCAGATGCTCCGCTCGTCGACGGTGACGGCGAGGACCTCGGGCTTCAGCCGCTTCCCGCCGCAGGTGGGGCACGGCCGGCTGACCATGAACCGCTCGAGCTCGGTCTTGACGTACTCCGAGTCGGTCTCGCGGTAGCGCCGGTCGAGGTTCGGGATGATCCCCTCGAAGGTGGCGGTGTAGGTGTTCTCGCCGCGCTCGTGGCGGTAGCCGATGACCACCTGCTCGCCCTTCGGCGCGTTGAGCAGGTAGTCGAGGGCCTCGGGCGGCAGCTTCCCGATCGGGATCGTCGGGATCCCAGCCGTGGGCGCGGCAGACGGCCTCGGCCACCTTGCCGAACCACGAGTCGGCCATCGGCATCCGCGACCAGGGCCGCAGGAGCGCGCCGCCGGCGACCGACAGCGTGCGATCCGGGACGACGAGGTCCGGATCGATCTCCAGCCGCGTGCCGAGCCCGGTGCAGTCCGGGCAGGCGCCGTGCGGCGAGTTGAACGAGAAGCTGCGCGGCTCGAGGTCGTCGATCGTGAACCCGTCGTACGGGCAGGAGTAGCGCTCCGAGTAGCGGCGCTCCTCGAACGCCGGCGGCTGGTCCTCCCGCGGCGCCGGGGCGATGACCACGACGCCCTCGCCGAGACGGAGCGCGGTCTCGACCGAGTCGGCCAGCCGGGCGGCGTCGGGGTCGGGCACCGGCAGGCCGGTCTCCGGGTCGAGCGGCCGGCCGTCCGCGTCGCGCGGCGCATCCTCGGCCGCCTCGGCCCGGTGGACGACGTAGCGGTCGACGACCACCTCGATCGTGTGGCGCTTGTACTTGTCGAGCGTCGGCGCCTCGGCCAGGTCGTACTGCTCGCCGTCGACGCGGACGCGGACGAAGCCCTGCTTCTGGGCGGCCTCGAACACCCGGTCGCCCTCGGTCTTGCGGTCCTTGACGAGCGGACCGAGGACCAGCAGCCGGGTCCCCTCCGGCAGGGCCAGGACCTGGTCGACGATCTGCTGGACCGTCTGGCGCTGGATCTCGTGGCCGTTCGGGCAGTGCGGGTGGCCGATCCGGGCGAACAGGAGCCGCAGGTGGTCGTAGATCTCGGTGACCGTCCCGACGGTCGACCGCGGGTTGCGGCTGGCGCCCTTCTGGTCGATCGAGATCGCCGGGCTCAGGCCGTCGATCTGGTCGACGTCGGGCTTCTCCATCTGGCCGAGGAACTGGCGGGCGTAGGCGCTCAGGCTCTCGACGTAGCGCCGCTGGCCCTCGGCGTAGATCGTGTCGAACGCCAGGCTGCTCTTGCCGCTGCCCGGACAGGCCGGTGATCACGACCAGCCGGTCGCGCGGGAACGTCACGGTCACGTTCTTGAGGTTGTGCTCGCGCGCGCCGCGAACGACGATCCGATCCTGGGGCATCTCTCGTCCAGTGTAGCCGAACCGAACAAAACAGAACAACTGTTCAGTGGCAGCCAGGCGCGGCTCTCGACGGCCGGGCGAGTGCTATCTTCCGACCATGGATGGGGCCGTGGCCGGATGAGCGTCGAGGCGCTGGTCGGCGAAGTCCGCCGTCGTCGGACACCCGACGAGGCGCTGCACCTGACGGCAATCGCCGTGCTCGCCGACAGCGACCTCATCCGCTTTGGCGACGACCAGATCGCCCTGGCGCTCGCCGGGTGGGAGTCCATCCGGGCCGAGGGCGCGACCGAGACCTTCCCGACCGTGTCTCCCCCTTCGCTCAGGTTGATCCGCTCCGGGGTGACTCTCACCGACCGGATCTACCGGATGCTCCCCGAGGACGACAAGGCGAACCTCGTCTGCATCGGGTTCCTGGGCATCGTCGGCAAGGACCTCGCCGGCGACGCGTCGAGCACGACCCCCGACTCCTCTGCCACGCCGTCCCTGCCGGGTTCGCGCCGTCGTCGCAAGGGACCGCCGAGCAAGCGCGTCGCAACTCCGGCCAAACCACGTCGGAGGCGCTCCGCGAAGGGCTGAGCTTCCGTCCTCGAGCCACGCCGGCGCGGGCCCGACGCCATCGCCGCCGTCGCCCCCTTGGTTGAGCCCACCGGCGAGGGCTGACCGTCGGCGGCCTCAGCTGAACGGCTTGAGAACCATGTCGAACACGATGACCACGACAACGACGACGTCGATGACGTTGATCGCGAGGACGCGCGGATCGGTCAGGAGCGCCTGGAGCGGCCCGCCGATCGGGCCGTCCGGGGCGGCGACGGCCGCCTCCCCCACTCGCTCGACCCACGGTCCGGTCAGGCGCGCACCGATGAGCATCGCGACGACCCACAGGACGTAGGCGATGACGAGCCACGGCGCGAGCAGGTTGACGCTCGACACGATCGCCGCCGTCAGCCCGAGCAGCCCGCCCACGACGTAGAGGACGGGGATCGCCAGACCGAGCGGCTTCCCGGCCGCGACGACCCCACGAACGTTCTCCGTGCGATCGGTCCGGGCGGCGAGCCGGACGACGGCCAGCGGCCCGTACGAGATCGCAACGGCCGTGAACATCGTCACGATGTGGAGGAAGACGAGGAAGAGGAACACCGCACCCTCCCAGACAAGGTCCGGCACCCCTGCCGGGACGCAATCGGGAGTCTACGTCGCGCAAATCGGCGGCTGCGCGCTACCGGCGACGGCGCGGCGGGCGGCTGCCGGTCCGCTTGATGACGTTCGGAGTGACCGTCCGGTCCCAGGTCGGGCGGTCGAGCCAGCGCGCCTGCCAGCCGCCGTCATCGTCGTGCTCGTCGCGGATCCCGGGGAGCCAGTCGGACGCGGTCGCGGCCGTCGGCTCGGCCACGGTATCGTCGGGCTCCTCGGCCGTCGCCGGGAGGACGGTCACCGTAGTCACCTCGAGCGCGGCGGGGGCCTTGGCGGCCGCGCGCTGGCCGGGCCGCCGGGTGGAGGTCGCCCGCGAGCCGCTCGACCCCGCGGCGGGTGCCTCGGTCGACACGCGACCGGCGCGCTCGGCGGCGCGGGCGACGTCGGCGGACGCATCCTCCTCGAGGACGCGCAGGCGGATCTGCTGGACCTCGTCGCGGAGCACCGCGGCCCGCTCGAACTCGAGGTTCCGCGCCGCGTTCTTCATGTCGGCTTCCATCCGGGCGATCAGCGCCTCGACCTGGGCCACGCTCTGGGCGCCGAGGTCGCGCGGGCCGTAGCGACCGGCCGGCGCACCGGCGACGTAGACCTCGCTCGTCTCGGCGACGGCGCGCAGCCGCTCGTTGATGTCGTGGATCTCCTTGACGATCGTGGTCGGCTCGATCCCGTGCTCGGTGTTGTAGCGGGTCTGGACCTCGCGCCGGCGGTTCGTCTCGTCGATCGCGGCCTGCATCGACTCGGTCACGTGGTCGGCGTACATGACCACCGCCCCGCCGATGTTGCGGGCCGCCCGGCCGATCATCTGGATCAGCGACCAGGCGCTGCGCAGGAAGCCCTCCTTGTCGGCGTCGAGGATCGCCACGAGGGTCACCTCGGGCAGGTCGATCCCCTCGCGCAGCAGGTTGATCCCGACGAGCACGTCGTAGACCCCGAGCCGGAGGTCGCGCAGGATCTGGACCCGCTCGAGCGTGTCCACCTCGCTGTGGAGGTACTGGACCTTGATCCCGAGCTCGTGGAGGTAGTCGGCCAGGTCCTCGGCCATCTTCTTCGTGAGCGTCGTGACGATCGACCGCTCGCCGCGCTCGACCCGGCCGCGGATCTCCTCGAGGAGGTCGTCGATCTGGCCCTCGGTCGGGCGGACGGCGATCGCCGGGTCGACGACGCCGGTCGGGCCGGATGAGCTGCTCGACGATCGCGTTCGCTCTTCTCGAGCTCGTAGGGTCCCGGCGTCGCGCTGAGGTAGACCGCCTGGCGGACGGTCGCCTCGAACTCCTCGAACGTGAGCGGCCGGTTGTCGAGGGCCGACGGGAGGCGGAACCCGAAGTCGACCAGGATCTCCTTGCGCGTCCGGTCGTTCTTGTACATCCCGACCACCTGCGGGATCGACATGTGGCTCTCGTCGACGACCAGGAGCCAGTCCGGCGGGAAGTAGTCGAGCAGGGTCCACGGGCGCGAGCCCGGAGCCCGCCGGGCGAGGTGGCGGCTGTAGTTCTCGACGCCGGAGCAGTAGCCGAGCTCGCGCATCATCTCCAGGTCGAACGTCGTGCGCTGGCGCAGCCGGGCCGCCTCGAGCACCCGGCCCTGGGCCTCCATCTCGCCGACCCGGAGCTCCATCTCGGCCTCGATGTCGACGAGCGCCTCCTTGAGCTTGTCGCCCGGGGTCACGAAGTGGGTCGCCGGGTAGACGTTCAGGTCGTTCCGCTCGGCCAGCAGCTCGCCGGTCACCGGGTCGACCTCGGTGATCCGCTCGACCTCGTCGCCGAAGAACTCGACCCGGACGATCCGGTCGTCCGACGCGGGCCCGATCTCGAGGGTGTCGCCGCGGACCCGGAAGCGCGAGCGCTGGAGCGCCGCGTCGTTGCGCTGGTACTGCAGATCGACCAGGTGCCGGAGCACGGCGTCGCGACGGTACTGGCCGCCTCGCTTGAGGCGGAGGACCGTGGCGCCGTAGTCGACCGGGGCACCCAGGCCGTAGATGCAGCTGACGCTGGCGACGATGATCACGTCGCGCCGCTCGAACAGCGCGTGGGTCGCGGCGTGGCGGAGCTTGTCGATCTCGTCGTTCCGGCTCGAGTCCTTCTCGATGTACGTGTCGGACCGCGGCAGGTACGCCTCGGGCTGGTAGTAGTCGAAGTAGCTGACGAAGTACTCGACCGCGTTGTCCGGGAAGAACTCGCGGAACTCGGCGTAGAGCTGCGCGGCGAGCGTCTTGTTGTGGGCGAGCACGAGCGTCGGCTTCTGGTGCCGCTCGATCGCCTTGGCGATCGTGAACGTCTTGCCGGTGCCGGTGGCGCCCAGCAGCGTCTGGTGGCGCAGGCCGCGGGCCAGCCCGTCGGCCAGCTTGTCGATCGCCTGGGGCTGGTCGCCGGTCGGCTCGAAGTCGGCCACCAGCTTGAAGTCGGGCATCGGTCGAGGATACACGAATCGGCCCAAATCGAACACCCGTTCTGACCCCTCCCCCAGCCCCGTCGGGGCCGCCCGGTGCGTCCGCGAAACTCCCGTACGAACGCGCGCCACGCTCGGGACGAATCGCCCTCTCGGGTTCGCCCGCCGCCGATGGCATGCTCCGGCGGGGCCGAGATGGCGCGGGCGCGAAACCACAGCGCGCCGCCCGGCCGGCGTGGAGAGGACGAGTCGAAGATGGAGGGCGGACAGCGCCGCCGGGGACGGACGGATCGGTCGGCCTCGACCGGACAGGGCCTGGTCGAGTTCGCCCTGGCGCTGCCGATCTTCGTCCTCCTGATGATGGGCGTCCTCGAGTTCGGCTTCCTCTACAACAACATCCTCACCGTCCAGTACGCCTCGCGCCAGGGCGTCAGCGCGGCGGCCCAGGCCGGCGGCGTCGACGGGGCCGACTGCTCGATCCTCAAGGCCGTCGAGCGCGCGCTCACCGCGCCGATCGACAAGTCGCGGGTCACCTCGGTCGTGATCTTCCAGTCCGACGTGAACGGCGACCCGGTCCCCGGCGTCGCCAACACCTACGTGCGGACCGGCACGCTCGACTGCCCCGGCGACGAGGACGAGCCGTATTCGCTGGTCGGCGACGAGGGCTATCCGCAGGCCGAGCGCCACGACTCGCTGGCCGCGGGGCTCGACATCGTCGGCGTCCGGATCGGCTACCTGTACGCCGGGATCACGCCGCTCGGCTCGGGCCGGACATGGGCCGTGTCCGACGGGGCGACGCTGCGCATGGAGCCCAAGCAGTGAGCCGCCGACGGCGGGGCCGCGGGCAGGCGCTGGTCGAGTTCGTGCTCATCCTGCCGGTCTTCCTGCTGATCCTCATGGGGATGCTCGAATTCGGGGCCGTGTACGACCACCGGACGGCGATGGCCTACGCCGTCCGCGAGGGCGCCCGGGTCGGGGCCACCCTCGGCAACGGCGGCTCGAACCCGGACACCGTCGACCCGACGATCCTGGCCGCCGTCCAGCGCGGTCTGACCGACCCGATCCTGATCGAGAACATCACCTCGATCGACATCTACAAGGCCGGCGCGACGGGTCAGCCGGTCGGGACGTCGATCGACACCTACGACCGGACTGGGAACCCGATCGGCACGCCCGGCTGGCCGGCGTCGAGTCGGGTCGTCGGCCTGTCGGGTGACTCGATCGGGGTGCGCGTCCGCTACGACTTCCATCCGACGACGCCGCTCGGCCAGCTCATCGGCCTGTTCATGGGCGGCAACCCGCCGTACACGACGATTCCCATGGTCGACCAGACGGTCATGCACCTGGAGCCGACCCCGTGATCGGCGTGCTGCGGCCGGCGGCCGAGGCGACCCACGAAGCGCGCGCCCGGCGCCGGCTCGTGCGCTCGGGCCAGATCCTGGTGATGTTCACGCTGTCGAGCGGGCTCCTGTTCGGGATCCTCGCGATCGTCATCGACGTCGGCAACATCTGGAACACCTCGCTCCACGTCCAGCACGCGGCCGAGGCCGCCGCGCTGGCCGGGGTGCCGTACATGCCCGGCGACTTCACGACGGCGTCGAGCAAGGCCAAGGCGGAGGCCGCCAAGAACGGCTACTCGGCCGCGACCGGCGCGACGGTGACGCCGGCGACGAACCTGGAGTCGAACCGCCGGCTGGACGTCTCGGTCACGATCGACGCCCCGACCTACTTCCTGCGGGTCATCGGGATGAACAAGGTCCGGATCACCCGCGTCGCGACCGCGGAGTACACCCTGCCCGTCCCGATGGGCAGCCCGCTCAGCACGTACGGCGACAACAGCGGCTTCTTCTGGGCCGCGGCCGAGGCGGAGGGTACGAACCGCTCCGCCGGCGACGCCTACGGCACGTACTACAACCCGAGCCCGACCGCCAACAACCAGTTCGACCCCAACGGCTACCAGTACGCGATCGACGTGCCGGCCGGGGCCGGGGCCACGAACATCGACCTGTACGACCCGACGTTCTGCGCCGTCGACGACCAGAAGGGAACCGGCGACCACTGGATCGATTGGAACCTCGCCGGCTGGCCGGCGGTGTCGACCTACTACACCCTGTGGTCGGACCCCGCCTCGACGCCGCTCGACTACTCGGACGATGTGGTCGTCGCCTCGACCGGGACGCTGTTCGAGAACAAGCGCCAGGTCGACAAGAGCGCGGCGCTGCGCGAGGCCTCGGCGACCTGGCCGACCCATGCCTTCTGGAGCCTGCCCGACTGCACGAGCGACCCGTACCACAACCAGTGGTGGACGTTCACCACGGTCACCACGCCGGGGACGTACCGCCTCCAGGTGACGACCACGAACCCGGTCAACGTGAACGACCAGAAGGGCGCCAGCGCCGAGAACATGTGGGCGCTGCGCGCGGTCAGCTCGGACCCGACCTACAAGGCCTACGTCTACGGTCTCGGCAAGATGGTCATCTACGCCAACGTGGCCAATGGCACGACCCTCTTCTACCTCGGCCGGATCGAGGCGGTCCACGCCGGCAAGACGATGGTCGTCCAGCTGTTCGACCCGGGCGATGCCTCGGGCAACTCGAGCATCCAGGTCCTCAAGCCGACGACGACCGGCTACACCCCGGCCACGTTCAGCTACACGGCCGATTCGAACGCCACGGGATCGAAGAGCGGCTCGAACGTGACTTCGCTCAAGACCACGATCAGCGGCGTCAGCCAGTACAACAACTCGTGGGTCACGCTGACGATCCCTCTGCCGAAGACGTACACCGCGCCCCTGCCGCCCGGTGAGCCGGCCGGCACGCTCGGCGGCTGGTGGAAGATCCGTTACTCGTTCGACAGCACGACGACCGACACCACCACATGGCAGGTCTCGATCCGGGGCAACCCGGTCCACCTGGTCCTCCCCTGAAACGACGAGCCGGCACGGCGCCCGAAGGGCGAACCCGACTGGTACTTCCGACGACTAGGTCGGCCGTGCCCCGCGCGCGACCATCCGGTCATCGAGGCGGTGACCACCCGGCCGCGGTCCGGGAAGTCACGGCGCGCGCCTCGATCCGACTGACCCGGCGACCCGCGAGGAGATCCTGACCGGATGGAGATGGAGTTCAACGACGGCCGCGGGCGCGGGCGGTTCGTCATCGTCATGGGTCTCATCCTGGCGGTCGTCGCGGGCGGGGCGGCGTTCTTCCTCATCAGCCAGGCCCAGCAGCAGGCAGCCCAATCGGGCGCGACGCAGGCGATCGTGGTCGCGGCGAAGCCGATCCCGGCGCGCAAGCCGATCGAGGCCTCCGACGTGGCCGTTCGCAGCGTGCCGGTCGACCCGACGAACGCCCAGGGCGTGTTCAGCGATCCCACCAAGGTGATCGGGCTGGTGCCGGGGGTGGCGATCCTCGAGGGCCAGCCGGTCTACGCCAACTTCCTCGCCTCGCAGGCGCAGGGTGGCGAGTTCTCGATCCTCGAGCCGGGCGAGACGATCGCGCCCGACAGCGAGGCCTGGCGGGCGGTGTCGCTCACCGTTCCCGACGATCGCGCCGTCGGCGGGCTCGTTCGCCCGGGCGACACCGTCGACGTCTTCGTCACCGCCACGGTGACCGTCCCCGACGACATCTCGGCCCTCGGCCGGATGTACACCGACAAGTCGACCAAGATCACCTACCAGGACCTCGTCGTGCTGGCCAAGGCGAACACGTTCTACGTGATGAAGGTGCCGGCCGCGCTGGCCGAGGAGATCAGCCACCTCCAGGCGAGCGGCGCGGCGGCGTTCAGCCTCGCCCTCCGCCCGCCGCAGGACGACCGCTCGGTCGACGCCTCGCAGCTCGGCGAGACGACGAACCTGATCATCCAGCGTTACGGGCTGCCGATCCCGCAGACGTACCCGTCGGGCAAGGGCGTGCCGGTGGTACCGGCGCCGACTGCGAAGCCCTCGCCGAGCCCGTCGCCCTCCGCGGCACCCTAGGCCCCGGGCGCCCGGGCCAGCGCCTCGGCGAGCGCCCGGTCGACGCTCGCGAGGACGCCCGCCAGCGATCCGCTCGTGTCGATCGTCCGGGTCGCGACCGGGCGGACGCGCTCGAGCAGCCCGGCCTGCGACGAGATCCGGCGCTCGATCTCGGCCGGCTCGACGCCCCGACCGGCGAGACGCGCCCGCTGCGCGGCCGGATCGCAGACGACGAGCCAGACCTCGTCGAACAGGTCGGCGTAGCCGCCCTCGACCAGGCGGATCGCCTCGACGACGACGGCCGGGGGCGCCGCCGCGCGGGCCGCCTCGATGGCCTCAAGCAGCCGCGGCCGGATCGCCGGGTGGGTGATCGCCTCGAGCGCCCGGAGCTCGGCCGGATCGGCGAAGACCCGGCGGGCCAGGGCCGCCCGGTCGAGCGCTCCGTCGGGGCCGAGGACCTCCGGCCCGAAGCGCTCGACGATGGCCGCCAGCGCGGGCTCGCCCGGCTCGGTCACCGCGCGCGCCAGGCGATCCGCATCGATCACCCGGGCCCCGGCCGCGCGCAGCCGGGCGGCGATCGTCGACTTGCCGCAGCCGATCGGCCCGGTCAGCCCGATCAGGACCGGACCGGGCGGCGAGCCGGCGGTCATCGCGCCCGTCCGGCCGTCACGGGGCCCGCTCCTCGAGCTCGAGCCACGATTCCTCGGCCGTTTCCAGCGCGTCCGACACGTCGGCGAGCTCGCTCGAGATCCGGCGCAGCTCGACGAAGTTCGCCGCCACGGCCGGATCGCCCATCGCCAGCTCGAGGTGGTTCTTGCGCAGCCCGAGCCGGGTGAGCTCGGCCTCGAGCGCCGTCTTCTGCCGCCGGTAGGCCTCCTTCGACAGCTTCGGGCCGCGGACCGCCGCCCGCACCGGTCGGGCCGCGGAGGGTGCCGTCGACGACGTCGGCAGAGGGGCTCACGCCGCCGGGCGACCGGCCGTTCGTCGATCGTCCGGCCGGAACCGCACGGTCGCGAGCCGCACCCGCGACCACCGTGCCGGCGACCGGGCGACCGCCGGTTCGCAGCCGGGCCGCCTCGGCGGTGATCGCGTCCTCGACCGTCCAGCCCGCCGCGACCGCCGTCCGCCAGGCCCGGTAGCCACCGTCGAAGGGCGCCGCCCGGCCGCCGTCGACGACCCACAGCCGATCGCACACGGTCTCGAGGAGGCGCCGGTCGTGGCTCACCACGAGGAGCGTGGCCGGGGTCTCGCGCATGAACGTCTCGATCGCCTCGCGGGCCGGGATGTCGAGGTGGTTCGTCGGCTCGTCGAGCAGGAGCAGGTTGGACGGCATGATCCCGAGCAGGGCCAGCTCGAGCCGCGAGCGCTCGCCGCCGCTCAGGGTGCGGACCTCCTTGAACGCGTCGTCGCCCCGGAACAGGAACCGGGCGAGGTAGCCGCGCGCCTCGCCGGCCGTGATCGGGATGGCCTCGAGGAGCGCGTCGAGGACGGTCGCCCCGGGGATCGCCGCCCCGCGCAGCTGGGCGAGGTAGCCGATCGAGACGCCTCCGCCGATGGTCAGGATGCCGTCGAGTGGCGGGAGCTCGCCCGCGATCGTCCGCAGGAGCGTCGTCTTGCCCGCGCCGTTCGGACCCACGATCCCGATCCGCTCGCCACGCTGGGCGGCGAGGAACGGGATGCGGGCGACGACCACCGGCTCGTCACGCGGCGAGCTCGCCGCCCCCACCTCCCCCACCGGCGCGGCCTCGGCCGGCGGCCCGGGCTCGAGTGTCGGCGGCGTCGCCTCGTCGGGTGCCCGGCGGGCGGGAAGGTAGCCGACGACGAGGTCCTCGGCCCGGACCACGATCTCGCCCGATCGCGAGGGCCCGGCACCGGCGAGCGCGGTCGTGGCCAGCTTGAGCCTGCGTGACGCCTTCGGCGCTTCGACGCGGTCGGTCTCGAGCCGCTCGAGCCGGGCCTCGTGCTCGTGCATCTTGCTGAACTTGCGATGCGAGCGGTAGCGCTGAACCAGCTCCCGCTCGCGGGCGATCGCCTGGGCCTGGGTCTCGACGTCCTTGCCCTGCCGGGCGTCGCGCTCGTCGCGCTGGCGGCGGTACTGACTGTAGTCGCCGCGGAACGCCGTGAGGTGGCGGTCGCGGAGCTCCCAGACGCGGCTCACGGTCGCGTCGAGGAAGGCCCGGTCGTGGCTGGCAACGACCAGCGACCCGCTGCGCCGCCGAAGGTGCTCTTCGAGCCACTCGAGGGCGTCGAGGTCGAGGTGGTTCGTCGGCTCGTCGAGCATCAGCAGGTCCGGGTCGGCGACGACGAGGCGGGCGAGCGCGGCACGGGTCTGCTCGCCACCGGACAGGGTGCGCGGCGATCGAGCCCAGTCCGCCCGGACGAAGCCGAGCCCCGACAGCGTGGCGTCGACGCGCTGGTCGAGGGTGTACCCGCCGAGGACCTCGAAGCGGTGCTGGAGATCGGCGTAGACGGGCTCGGTCGCTCGGTGATCCTGCTCGAGCTCGGCCAGTTCGGCAGCCATCGCGTCGAGATGGGCGGCCCCGGTCCGGACGGCCGTCCGGAGGTCGGGCGAGGCCATGAACACCGCGTCGAGGTGCGCCTCCTGGGCGAGCAGCCCGAGGCTGAGCCCGCGCTTGCGCTGGACCGTCCCGCGGTCCGGCTCGTCGAGCCCGGCCGCCAGCCGGAGCAGCGTGGTCTTGCCGGCGCCGTTCGGCCCGACGAGCCCGATCCGGTCGCCGAGCGCGACCGCGGCAGTGACCTCGTCGAGGATCACGAAGGCGCCGATCTCGCGGCTCACCTTGTCGAGCCGCAGCAGGCTCACGGGCTCGCTGCCGGGTCGCCGGCCGGCGCCATCGCGGCCCGCGCGGCGGCCCGGCGCCCGGCCGCGGCACGCTTCGTCCGTTCCGTGCGGGCCCGCTGTGCCGCCCGGTCCGCCTCGGCGCGGGTCAATCCGAGCGCGCCGTCCGCCGCGAGCTCGGTCCATCGACCACCGCGCCGTGCGCTCCCGGTCGCGCCGCCGGTCATCGTCCGGAGGATCCGCCGGGCGCCCGGCCGGTCGGCCGCGGGCAGGCGCTGGCACCACGAGCAGAAATGGGTCGAGCGGGCCCCGATGACGATCCGCCGGATCGGGCGTCCGCAGCGCGGGCACGGCTCGCCGGTCCGCTGGTAGACGGCGAGTTGCTCCTGCATCGCGCCGTCCCCGTCCGGCGCCGTGTAGTCGTCGATCGACGACCCGCGCCGCTCGACGGCCTCGGCGAGGATCGACCGGATCGCCAGGTACAGCCGCCGCTCGTCGGCCGGCCGGAGCGAGCCGGCCGAGCGCAGCGGATGGAGCCGCGCCGCCCAGAGCGCCTCGTCGGCGTAGATGTTGCCGATTCCGGCCAGGAACCCCTGGTCGAGCAGGAGCGGCTTGAGCCGTCCGCGCCGGCCGCGCAGCCGCGCCCGGAACGCGCGCAGGCTGAACCCCGGGTCGAGCGGCTCCGGCCCGTGGCCGGCGAACACGGCCGCACCGCCGGGCTCGGTCACCAGCTCGCCGGTGCGCGGGTCGCGCGGGTAGAGCCCGACCTTGCCGAACTTGCGGATGTCGCGGAAGCGGACCTCGCGCCCGTCGGCGAGCTCGAGGACGAGCCGGACGTAGGGGTCGACCGGTGTCGGCGCCGGCACGACGAACAGCTGGCCGGTCATCTTGAGGTGGATCGTCAGCGCGGCATCACCGGACAGCTCGACGACGACGAGCTTCGCCCGACGGCCGACAGCCTCGACCCGCCGTCCGGCGATCTCGGCGGCGAACGCGGCGGGGTCGTGGGTCCGCAGCGTCCGGGCCCACGAGCAGCGGGCGCCGACGATCGTCGCGCCGACGAGCCGCGGTCGGAGGTCCCGGGCGACCGTCTCGACTTCGGGGAGCTCAGGCACCGTCGGTGGCGGCCGGTGGCTCGACCAGCACGACCGGGATGTCGTCGAAGACCGCGGCCGCCCGCGGCAGGACGGACTTCCGCCAGCCGGCGCGGAGCATCCGCGGGAGGGGGTCGCCTGAGTCGCCCAGGAGCGCGGCCCGGGCGACCTCGATCTCGATCGGCAGGCCGGGCGCGAGGACGGGCACCGTCGCGACCTCCCTCCCCGCCGCCCCGGCGCCGGCGTCGGCCGCGAGCATCAGCCGCACGTCGTACGCCGGTCGGGACCCGCTGTTGGTCACCGTGAGCGCCACGCGCTCGCCGTGATCGCGGGCGGCGACCACGAGGACGACCGGCCCGGCGACCACGTCCTGGACCGCCATCCGGGCGGCGCTGTAGCCGATGATCCAGGCCATCAGGACGATCACCGCGAGGACGACCAGCGCCCCGATGACGTCGTGGATCTCGATGCTCATGACGCGCCCGCCTTGACCGGCTCGTTCGCCTCGGCGGCCGCCGCGTCGGCGCGGGTGAGCGGCGTCATCGCCTCCCAGTCGTCGCCGACCTTGACGTCGACGGTCAGCGGCACGTCGAGCGCCAGCGCCGATTCCATCGTCGAGCGGAGCAGCGGCACGAGCCGGTCGACCTCGTCGCGCGGGACCTCGAGCAGGAGCTCGTCGTGGACCTGCAGGAGGAGCCGCGCCCGGAAGCCACCGTCGGCGAGCCGCTCGGCGAGCCGGATCATGGCGATCTTGATGATGTCCGCGGCCGTGCCCTGGATCGGCATGTTGATCGCCATCCGCTCGCCGGCCGCGCGGAGGCTCGGGTTGCGTGCCTGGAGCTCGGGGATCTGGCGCTTCCGGCCGAGGAGCGTCGTGACGAAGCCCTGGGTCCGGGCGGATTCCTTGATGTGGAGCATGTAGTAGCTGATCCCCGAGTACGTGGCGAAGTAGGTGTTGATGAACTCCTGCGCCTCGGCGCGCGGGATCCCGGCCCGCGTCGACAGCCCGAAGTCGCTCATCCCGTAGGCGATCCCGAAGTTGACCATCTTGGCCATCGAGCGCTCGTCCGACGTGACCTCCTCGGGCGCCTTGTGGAGCACCCGGGCGGCGGTCTCGCGATGGATGTCGGCGCCGCGGGCGAAGGCGTCCCGGAGGTGCTCGTCGCCGGACACGTGGGCGAGGATGCGCAGCTCGATCTGGGAGTAGTCGGCGGCGACCAGGGTCACGTCCGGGGCGCCTGCCACGAACGCCCGGCGGATCCGCCGGCCGAGCTCCGTCCGGATCGGGATGTTCTGGAGGTTCGGGTCGGACGAGGACAGCCGGCCGGTCGCCGCGACCGCCTGGTGGAAGGTCGTGTGCAGCCGGCCGTCCGAGGCGATCAGGGTCGGCAGCGCCTCGACGTACGTCGAGCGGAGCTTCGTGTAGGTCCGCCACTCCAGCAGCCCCTCGACCATCGGGTGCGCGGCGCGCAGCTCCTCGAGCACCGACGCGTCGGTCGAGTAGCCCGTCTTCGTCCGCTTGCCCTTGGGCAGGTTCAGCTCGAAGAACAGGACCTGCTCGAGCTGCTTGGGGCTGCCGAGGTTGAACTCGTGGCCGACGCTGGCGTAGATCTCGCCCTCGAGACGCTCGATCTCGGCCCGGAACTCGACGTCGAGCGCGGCCAGCGCGTCGAGGTCGAGGGCAACGCCCGTCGCCTCCATGCGCGCGAGGACCGTGATGAGCGGCAGCTCGATCTCGCGGAACAACCGGTCGAGCTCCTCGCGCTCGAGCGCCGCGGCGAGCGGGTCGCGGGCGGTGATCGCCGACAGCGCCTCGAGCCCGGCTCGCGCGAACGGCGGGAGCTCCTTGGCCGGCGGCAGGATGAGGTCGAGCTGCTCGGCGACGACGTCGGCGATCGTCTGGCTGCGCAGGCTGGCGTTGAGGATGTACGCCGCGATCTGGGTGTCGAAGCCGATCGGCGTCGGCTGGGCGGCGGGATCCTCGGCGAACCGGGCGACGAGGAGCGGCTTGACCTCGTGGGCGACGAGCGGGACGCCCAGCCGCTCGATGAGGTGGCGCAGCCGGGCGGCGTCGTCCCGGCCCTCCGCGGCCACGGTCCGGCCATCCGGTCCCGCGAGCGCGAGGGCGAGCGGCGTGCCGGCCAGCGGGCGCGGATCGTCGAGGACGAGCGCGGCTCCGACGGCCGGCTGCTCGGCCAGCCAGGGCGCCAGGGCGTCGATCGCCTCGCCGGCATGGAGCTCGATCCGGCCGCCCGGGTCGGCGATCGCCGCGGCCAGTGCGGTCGGCAGGTCCGCGACGGGCTCGACCGGACCGGTGCCGGCCGGTCGCGCGACCGAGCCGGCGCGGGACGCGCCACCGTCGGCCGGCCGCCCGCCTGCGCCGTCCATGGCCCCGAAGTCGAGCGACAGCTGGAGGCCGCTCCCCTCCCCGACCAGCGCGCCCGGACGAGGCGCCTGACGGCCCCCGGCGGGGGCCGGACCCCAGCCCGTCGGCCGGCCGGCGACCTGCGCCGCCCGGATCGGCTCGTCCGCGTCGACCGAGCGGAGCGCGGCCACCGTCTCGTCGGCGCGCTCCCCGGTGAGCCCGGGCAGCCGCTCGATCAGCGTCCGGAACTCGTACTCCCGGAACAGCCGGACGACCTCCTCGCGGTCGTAGTCGCCGAGCCGGGCGGCCGGCAGGTCGAGCTCGACGGGCAGGTCGCGCACGATGGTCATCAGCTCGCGGCTCTCGAGCACCCGCTCGCGGGCCTCTGTGAGCGCGACCCGCAGCTTCTCCGGGGTGACCTCGGCGACGTGCTCGAACACGCCCTCCAGGCTGCCCCAGGTCTGGATGAGCTTCGCCGCGGTCTTCTCGCCGACCCCCGGGACGCCCGGGATGTTGTCGGTCGAGTCGCCCTTGAGCGCCTTGAAGTCGATCATCTGCGCCGGCTGCAGGCCGTAGCGCTCGTCGATCCTCGCCGGGTCGTAGATCACCGTGTTCTGGACGCCGGAGCGGGTGGTCATCAGCCGGGTCCGGTCGGTCACGAGCTGGAGCATGTCGAGGTCGCCGGTCACGATCGTCGTGTCGAGACCGTCGCGTTCGGCCTGGACGGTCAGCGTGCCGATGACGTCGTCGGCCTCGTAGCCGGCCAGCTCGTAGACCGGGATCCGGAGCGCGCGGACGACCTCGCGCACCTTCGGGAACTGGTCGCGCAGGTCGTCGGGCATCCGCAGCCGGGTGGCCTTGTAGTCGGCGAACCGCTCGTGCCGGAAGGTCGGCCCGGACAGGTCGAAGGCGACCGCGACGTAGTCGGGACGGATGTCCTGGAACCCGCGCAGGACGATACTGCAGAACCCGAACACGGCGTTGACGAGCTCGCCCCGGGACGTGGTCAGGGGCGGGAGGGCGAAGTATCCACGGTAGATGAGCCCGTTGCCGTCGAGCAGCATCAGGCGTTCCATCGGCGAGCCTCGGGCGGGGTCGTGTCGACCCGCTGAGTGTACCCGGCGCAGCCTCGGCGGAACCTCGCGGACGCCCGTCGGCGACCCGTGCGGTCGTGCTCAGCCGAGCCGGCGCGCCGCCAGGCGGAGGCCGCCGAGCACCAGTCCCGCTGCAAGCAGGACGAACGACAGAGCGGCGAGCGGCGACGGGCCGCCTCCGCTTTCCGGCACGCCGCTGTCCGACGCGGACGACGCGGCCGTCGGCGGGCTCGACAGGCCCTGGCCGGGCCCGCCGCTGCCCTTCGAGCTGCCATCGGACGTCACCCCGACACCGCCAGCGCCCGGCGACGCCGGTGCACTCGACGGGAGGCCCGAATCCGGTTGTGCGCTGGCGGCCGGTACCGGGTTCGCCGACGCCGCAGGTGCCGACGCCGCGGCGGACGCAGCGGGAGCCGCGGGCACCGCCGAACCGGCGGGCGAGGGCGCGGCACCCTGGATGGCCGGCGCCGGCGCCGCGGTCACGGCGGCGCCGTAGCTGCCGCCGCCGGCCTGGTTGCCGATCGGGCTGAGGGCACGCTCGGAGGTCGAGCTCGCGCTGCCGAGCAGTCCGGACGGCAGCGAGGCGAGCAGGAGCCCGGCGATCCCGAGCGTCGCCAGCCCGGCGGCGAGCGGCCGCGTGAACGCCATCCCCGGTGTCCCGAACCGGGCGACGAGGCCGCGCCAGCCGCGCGATCGAAGTCGCGACGCGTCGGCCTCGGTGAGCCGGAAGTCGCGGGTCCGCCGGGGCGCCGGGAGGGCGCTCGTCGCGGCGACGATGGCCCGCAGGTCGCCGAGCAGCTCGGCGCAGGCGGGACAGTCGGTCACCCACGACCGGGCCAGCCGGTCGTCGGCGCTGCCTGCGGTGAGGTCATCGGCGGCGAGACGGGCGATCAGCGCCTCGTCATGGTCGGGGCTCGTGTGAGCAAGGTACGGCACGGGGTTCAGACGACCTCAGCCACGGAAGAGTTCCATCCGGTCCTCGAGGAGCGCGCGGAGCGCCAGGCGTCCGCGATGGATTCGCGACTTGACCGTCCCGAGGGAGACCCCGGTCAGCGCGGCGATCTCCGCGTAGTCATACCCCTCGACGTCGAACAGCACGATCGCCGCCCGCTGGTCCTGGGTGATCCGGGCGAGGGCGTCGGCGAGGGCTCGGCCGCGCTCGGCGCTCACGACCTGGCGCTCGGGATCCGCGTCCGGTCCGGTCGGCGGCTGCCAGCTGTCGTCGTCGAACTCGGGATAGGGCTGGACGGGACGGCGGCGTCGCGCACGCTGGGCGTCCATCGCGGCGTTGACGCAGATCCGGTTGAGCCACGACTTCACGCTTCCGCCGCGGAACCCGGCGAGGTTGCGGTAGGCCGAGAAGAACGCCTCCTGGACGGCGTCCGAGGCCTGGTCGCGATCGGGGACCATCCGGGCGACGAGCGCGAAGAGCTGGTCCTGGTAGAGCTCGACGAGATCGTTGAATGCCCCGAGGTCGCCCGCCCGGGTGCGCTCGATGAGGATCAAGTCCCGGCGCTGGACGGGGTCGTCGACGGCCGCGCTCGGGCGAAGGTCCTCCACGTTCGGGGGCCACCTCCGGACGGCTTGGGTGAGGCCGGGCGAGTCTAGCATCGTCGGTCGGCCTGACGTCCATGGGGTCGGCCCGGTTCCGGGCGGCGTCGTTCGTCGTCGCGCGAGCCAGAGCCGCCGCGCTCGCAGCCGCGGCGGTCGGAGCCGCGGCGTTCCGAGACGCGGCGTTCCGAGACGCGGCGTTCGGAGCCGCGGCGTTCGGAGCCGCTACGATGGGCCGGCCACGGGCCGAAGTGGCGGAACAGGCAGACGCGACGGTCTCAAACACCGTTGGCCGCAAGGCCGTCCGGGTTCAAGTCCCGGCTTCGGCACCAGCTCTGTTCGCGAGGCTGCGGGTCGAGCCCGCCTGATCGGTCAGAAGGAAGACCCGCTGCGTCGCAGCTGGTGGGTAGATCGAGACCGTTGTCGAGCCGACCTACGAGCTGCGCGCTGCAAGGATCGGCTGGTAGAACCCCGTCATCGACGGTTCGAGCCATCGGACGTCGCGAAAGCCGACGTCTTCAGCGACGGCGGCGAGATCGCTGCGCAGGAGCGCCCGGTATCTCGTCTCCAGATGGCGCACCGACCACTCGCCGCCAGGGTGCTCGGCGAGCACGAACTGGTGCAGCCGGTAGATCGGTTCGATCGTGTCCCACTCCCAGGCCTGGGCGACCACGCGCCGCTCGCCCATCGGGCCCGACATCCGGGGTGTTTCGCCCGCGGGTCGTGAGATCAGGAGAGCGTCGTAATCGCGGATGCTTGCGAGCAACAGGCCGCTGCCCCGCAGGACGCGATGGAGACTCCGCAGCGCCGCCGTCAGGTCGACTGGCGCGACAAGGTGTGGAAGGGCGTTGTCGAAGGTGATCACGACGTCGAATGGCCCCGCGACACTCGAAAGCGTGCGGATGTCGGCGACGTCAAGGGCGACGGAGGCGTTGAGGCGCGCCGCCTCGCGTTGTGCGCGCTCGACGGACGCCGCGCTCACGTCCGTCGCGGACACCTCGTAGCCGCGGAGCGCGAGGCCAATCGCCTGGGTGCCGATCCCACAGGTCGCATCAAGGATGGTCCGCGCACCTTCGGGCATCGCCGTCCGGATGGCCCGGTCGATGATCTCGCCCTGTCGGAGCACCGACGCGTCCCAGTCCGAGAAGATGGCCGTGTAGTCATCGGCCAGCTCGTCGTAGAACGTCGCGACGTCGTCGGGGAGGCGGGGATTCGTCATGTTCCCATCGTTGTCGGCGATCCCGGGTCGCGCAAGGTTCCGAAGGTCATGTCGCAGCCCTGAGTTCATTCACAGGCTCTAAGTCGCAGTAAGACGTTCGCGCTAGGTTCGATCGGCCGGCTACACGCGTCGACGGCGATCCCTCGGGTGAGAGAGGCCAGCCGAGCGACGGCGACCGGGGCTATCGCAACGGCCGGGGTACGTCTGACCCATGGTCAGGGTCGAATGCCCAGCCCGACACTCAACCGCGTGGACGGACCAGCTGAATCAGTGACCACGGCCCGTACCGCCTCCGCGCCACGGATGGGACTCGGTCGCATCGCGGTCGTCGCGGTCGTGCTCGTTGCATTCGTCGTCGTCGGAGCGCTCGCCGGCTGGCTGTTCGCCGGGGCATCGTCGGTTCACCCGAGGTGGTCGATCAGTTGGGGGACCGTTGGGGACTATAAGGGGCCGACGACCGAGGTGGTCGTCAGGGTCGGCGTGCCCGAATGCGTCTACTGGAACAAGGGCTACCAGCTGGGCGACGAGTCCTGGCTCGCGCCGCCGGCGATCACCTACACGCCGTCGGCCGTGACCATCACGATGCAGACCGGCGATGCATTCGACGCTATCAAGGGGTGTCCACATGCAGGGCTGGGGACACCCCTTGTCGGCTCCATCCAGAACATCGGTTTCATCCTCGACGTGTACACCGATGTCCAAGTCCAGCTGAGCGAGCCGCTCGGTGGCCGAGCGCTGTTCGATGGCTCCACGTCACCGCCAGCACCGCGCACGCACTGAATGTAAGGCCAGCCGAGCGACGGCGACCGGGGGCCTTACTGCTACAACGGGTGCTACAACCGCCACGGACAGCTAGTCGTCGTCACTGGACGCTCACGCACGGATGCGACCCCCACGGACGCCGGCGACCGGTCTCCCAGGGACTCAAACACCATTGAGGGCAACCTCGTCCGGGTTCAAGTCCCGGCTTCGGCACCAGGTCCGTCGAGCCGATCCGAGACGCCGCGGCCCAGGCAGGCTCTGATGAACCCAAGGAGCGCGGCGCCTCGGCACCAGCATGTTCACGCACGAATCCGGGCGCTCGGCTGATCGGCTCCGGACAGCGAACGACCCCCGACGGATCGGGGGTCGTGCCGTGAGCGGAGCGAGGTGTCAGTTGCGGTCGCGTGCCTTGAGCTGGGCGACGTACTCGGCGTGTCGCTGGAGCTCGAACTGGATGTAGGCGCTGGCCCGCTCGCCCGATGCGATGATCGCCGGGTCGGCCGCCTTCGCGTTGAGCGAGTCGATGTAGGCGCTGGCCGGCTCGGACGACGCGACGATCGCGGGGTAGTTGGCCGCCGTGCCATTGAGCGAGTCGATGTAGGCGCTGGCCCGCTCGCCCGATGCGATGATCGCCGGGTCGGCCGCCTTCGCGTTGAGCGAGTCGATGTAGGCGCTGGCCCGCTCGCCCGATGCGATGATCGCCGGGTCGGCCGCCTTCGCGTTGAGCATGCTGAGGTAGGCGTCGGCCTGCTCGTTCGGCGCGATTGTGGTCGGGACGCTGATGACCGGGCGGTCCGGCTTGGCGAGCGACTGCGGCTCGGCGATCGGGCGGGCGCTGATGGCGATGCCGACGACGACGACCAACAGGCCGGCGGCGACGGCCGTGGCATAGGTGGCGAACCGGTTCGGTGCGCCGAACGCAATGGTGTTCTGAGCTGCGGTCATGTCCTGATCCCCCCATTGGTCGCCGGGTGGCGATCACCTGGCCGCCATCGTGGGCTTGTGATCAGGACGAAGACGAGCGACGCGCCGACGCCGATCCGGTCGGCGGGGGCATCGCCCGGCCGTCGGCTCGACATTCGCCGGAACGTCGCGCATCCGACGCGAGCCGCGGTCCGGCTCCGCTCAGGATCAGCGCTTCCTGCGGTCGGGCGGTCGATCCCAGCCGTGTGCTTCGACCCAGCCCAGGGTGACGTTCAGTCGAACCGCGCCTTCGTGGATCTCCGCGACCGCCGAGGTCGAGACGTACAGGCTGGCCGAGAGGAGCCCTCGAGCGACGACCAGGACGGCTTCGCTCGACCTCGCGACGCGACCGAGACGGACGCCGTCGCTGTCCTCGACGAGCCATCCTCGCTCGATGTCGCCGTACCCGAACGTCCGTCGCGGCGGCCCGTCCGAAACAGCCACGATCGGCGAGAGCGTCGAGGGCCGCCAGCGCTGGAGGAACCCATAGGACATCAGCCCGCACCCCGCGAATCCCATCGCCGCGCGATGAACGCCGGTGGCGGGTAACCGCGACCTCGACGCGCTCGCGGTTGCGTTGGCCGCCACGGATCCGACTCTAGTCCGGACGCTGCGTGCCGTCCATCCGCTTGCCGCCCATGACGCCGTTGTTGAGCCCGTGGCGCAGCGAGCGCTGACGACGCCCGGGATGGGTTTGTAACCTCAGAGCCGTCAGTGTCGAGATGAACGGCGCGCGAGCCCATACCGTCCGAACGACCGCGGGCCGCGCCACAGTCGCGAGGTGACCAGATGGCGAAGATCTCGGCAGGCATCACGACGTCGCTCGACGGGTACATCGCGGGTCCGAACGACGGTCCCGGACGCGGCCTCGGCGACGGCGGGGAACGTCTTCACTACTGGGTGTTCGGAGGGCCCTGGTCCTACGACGCCGAACCGCGCGGGCAGGCGATCGGAGCGGACAAGCAGTACCTCGACGAGGCGATGGCCAACATGGGCGCCGTCGTGGGCGGACGCTGGACGTTCGAGGCGGCCGACCGCTGGGGCGGATCGAACCCGTGGCCGGTCCCCTTCTTCATCGTGACCCATCACCCGAACGACGCGCCGCAGGGTGCCGGATTCACCTTCGTCGACGGGCTCGACCGGGCGATTGAGGCGGCCCGGGCCGCGGCCGCTGACAAGGATGTCCACGTGATGGGCGGCGCCGACATCATCCGCCAGGCCCTCCGCGCCGGGCACGTCGACGAGCTGACGATCTCCATCGCCCCGCTGGTCCTCGGCGCCGGGAAGCGCCTGTTCGAGGGGTTCGACCGGCCGCTGGAGCTCCAGCACGTCCGAACGCTCCAGTCGCCGTTCGCGACGCACCTCACCTACCGCGTGGTCCGCTGAGGTGGCGTCTCGATCGACCGGTGCTCGGCTGCACCGCTCGTGCAGGCGGCCGCGGGAATGGTGCCAACCGGCTCTGGCCGTCCTCTGCGCGCCGCGCAACGCATGATCACCAGAAGGTGGCGTACGTGCCAGACACGCCGCGGTGGCCGTCGTCGTCCTGACCGTCATCGTCGTTGGCTGCACCGGCGCCCCCGGGGGCTCGCTTCGTGCCATCCTCGCCCGAGCCCACGATCGCGGTCGCCTCGCCCACCGCGTCGCCGACGGCTCCCCCCATTACCCCGGCCCCGTCGCCCAGCGAGACACCGCCGGCGAGCACGATCGAGCCCGTGACGGCCTGGTCCGGCCTCCGCTGGTCCAGCGGCGTCGTCGGCGCCTCCGACGCGACCGGTCACGCGTTCGTCTCCGGGATCCTCCCTGGGGCGACGGGTTCGTCGGCGTCGGCAGCGTCGACGGCGCTCACGGCTCGTCCGATGCCGCGTTCTTCGCCTCGACGGACGGCCGCCACTGGACCGTCACCCGTCACTTCGCCGAGGCCGCGACGCAGGAGAACGCCGGGCCGCAATTCCTCGTCCCGCTCGGGAACGAATTGCTGGCCGTGAGCGACAACGACGGGTTCAGCCCGCCGAACCTGTGGCAAAGCGCCGACGGCAAGACCTGGCGCGCCGTGGACAGCCCAAGCTTCCGCACGGCCTGGACGAACGGGAACCTCCTGGCGGTGGCGGGTGGTCCAGCGGGCGTCGTGGCAATCGGCTCCGAGGGATTGTCGCTGATGGAGCCGGGTCCGCCGATCGTGGCGACGTCCACGGACGGGTCCACCTGGACCCGGCTGACCCTGCCTTCCGCGTTCGACCATGCGATCTTCGCCGACGTGCTCGCGACCCGTGCCGGGTTCGTGATCGTGGGCCGCGATGGAACGCCGGATGCGACGCCTCAGCGCGGTGGGGCCCGCGGGATCGGCGCGCCGGCCGCCTGGGTGTCCCCGGATGGCACGACCTGGGCCGCCGCCCGCGTCGAGGGACAGCCGGTCGCCGGCGGAGAGCTCAGCGCCGTCGCCGCGGGCGCCGGCGGTCTCTTCGCCGTGGGCCGTGCCGAGGCCTCCGGCCCGCTCACCGGCTGGGCCTCGACGGACGGCTCGACGTGGCGCCAGACCGGCCAGCTCGGCGTGGACCTGCCGGATCCGACCGTGCTCAGCGGGGACGGCACGCACCTGGTCATCCTCGGACGCTCGTCCTGCAAGACCACAACGCTGAAGGCCTGGGTCTCGACCGACGGGATGACGTGGTCGCGCCTCGCCTTCTCCGGGTCGACGGTCATCCCGGACGCCGGTGGACCGATCTGCCGGGCGGACGGCACCGAGGACTGGAATACCGGCGGGATGGCCGTCGCGACGCCGTCGTCGTGCTGCGGGGCGTGCTGGTCGTCGGCTCCGGCGGGCTCCCGCAGGAGTTCTGGTTCGCCACCGCACGGCCGTGACCGTCGGGCGGCCGGCTGGAAACCAGCGAAACCGGCAACCGCCTGATTGGCCGCCGTAACGTTGGACGCACGAATGCAACTCCCGCCGGCCGCGATTCGGTCCTAGACTGCGGGCCGACCATGTCGACCTGGATCACCCGCCCGCCCGATGACGACTGGCACCTCATGGAGGCGAGGTCGCCGGGTCGGAGCCTGGTCCTGAGCGCGTGCGGACGAAACTTCGACATCCACTCGAAGGGCTACCGGACCCAGGACAACGCGGACCTCGTGCCGGATCGACGGCGCTGCCCGACCTGCCAGGGCGCGTTCATGCGCTCGACCTTGCCCTGAGGCGCCGCTCAGCGCACCCGGCGGACGGGCACGGCCCCCTCGCTGACGTCGACGAGCTCGTCGTCCGGCTCGTCCTGCGGCTCGGCCGGCTCGGCCCAGCTCCACAGGCGGTCGCGGTCCTCTTCCTGGACGCCCGTCGGCCAGCCGAGGCCCGTCGAACCGAACAGGCCGCGGAACAGTCCCGCGGGTCCGGCCCGCCCCGAGGCCGAGCCGAGCATCCGGGCGCCCGTGGCGAACGCCACGAGGGCGATGAGGCTGACCACGACTTCCATGGTGCCGCGTCCCGACCACCGGGGCGGCGAGGACGGCCACGCGTCCGGTGGACCGGTCGAGCGTACACCCCCGGGCGTCCACCGGGCCGAGCGCCGGGTCGAGGCGAACCGGCGGCCACGCCCGGCGAGTCCATCGCGCCCGAGCCCGCTAGACTCGGCGCCGATGGACGAGCTTCCCCTCCAGGACCGGTTCGGCGTCGACGACATCTGCTTCGGCTGCGGGCCCCGCAACCCGCGTGGCCTGCGGATCAAGAGCCGCGTCGATGGCGACGAGGTGGTCGCCGACTGGACGCCCGGTACCGATCTCGAGGCATTCCCGGGCATGCTCAACGGCGGGATCGTCGCCGCGCTGCTCGACTGCCACTCGGCGTGGACCGCCGCGCACGGCCTGATGGTCGCCGCGGATCTCGCCGAGCCACCGGTCGTCGTCACCGCGGACCTCGCGGTGCAGTACCACCGGCCGACGCCGAGCGATCGGCCGGTCCATCTCCGTGCCCGGGTCACCGAGCAGACCACCCGGCGCGCGGTCATCGACGCGGAGCTGACCTCCGACGGGGTCATGACCGCGACCGCGCGTTCGACCTTCATCGCCGTGCGGCCGGACCATCCGGCCTACGGAACCAGGTAGGAGTCCGACCCATGGCCCTGCGACGCTTCCTCGGCGGCGCCCCGAAACCCGCATCCGGAACGCCGGTCGAACCCGCCGCGGCAAACGTGCCGGCGGCCGACACGGCGACCGTTCGCAAGATCGTCGGCCAGCTCGAGTCGCTGCCGCCCGACAGGGCGCGCCACCTCGCCGGCTTCGCCTACATCCTCGGCCGCGCGGCGAACTCGGACATGGACATGAGCGCCGAGGAGACGGCGCTGATGGAGCAGATCGTCATGGAGCATGGCGAGATCCCCGAGGCTCAGGCCGTTCTCGTGGTCGAGATCGCGAAGCAGCAGGAGCGTCTGATCGGCGGGACCGAGGACTACCTCGTGACCCGCCAGTGGGCGGAGTCGGCCAGCATGGACGAGCGGATGGCCCTCTTCCGCTGCTGCTTCCTCGTCGACGCAGTCGACGGCTCGATCAGCGCCGAGGAGAGCGCGGTCCTCAACGAGATCGCCAACGAGCTCATGCTCGACTCCGCCACGATCGCCAGGGTTCGCGGCGAGTTCACCGATCGCTACGCGGTCGTCCAGGCGATGCGGGCGGCGAACGCCGCGAAGGAGAGCTGAGCTCGACGCGGTCTCGTCGGGCGCATCCCGCGCGCACCGGCCGCCACCCGCGCCAGACGGTCCGGCGGGCGCGCTCCCGCCGGTCAGGCCAGCCGGAGCTCCACGGCACCGCCGCCGAGCCGGCGGCCGACCTCGGCCAGGAGCTCGGCGTCGTAGGCCACGCCGGTCCGCAGCTCCATCGGCAGCTCGGATCCGGTCCGGCCGGTCGGGACG
This sequence comes from uncultured Chloroflexia bacterium, assembly GCA_963813705.1. Taxonomy (GTDB): domain Bacteria; phylum Chloroflexota; class Limnocylindria; order Limnocylindrales; family CSP1-4; genus Chersky-267. Next base: position 3,743 of record CAWFAH010000010.1, on the reverse strand, counting down.
TGGATCACGACGCGGGTCGAGCCCGGACGCGCCCGGATGAGCTGCTGGAACGCCTCCATCGCCCCCTCGGTGTTCGTGCCGAGGATGAACCGGACGTGGAGGACCTGGCCGAGGCTTGCCTCGACCTGCGCGGTCGGTGCCTCGGCCGCCTCGGCGGCCTGGGCGCTCGCCTCGTCGGGGAGCGGTGGCTCGTCGTCCTCGGGGCCGAGGTGCCCGAGGTCGGCCGGCTCGAGGTCCGTCGGAACGGGTGACGGCGGGTCGATCCGCGGCAGCTCGGCGGGGCCGGCGGCGCCCGGCCGGAGCGGGCTCACGGCGGTGCGCAGCGGGCTGACGGCGGTGGGCAGCGGCGGGCCACCGGCCATCGCCACCCCGGCGGCCGGCGCGGGACCGGGGCCGGGGCCGACACCGACCGGAGCCGGTCCCGGCCCGACGGCAACCGGCGGCCGCCCGGCCGGCGCGGCGGGTCGCGCCCATCCGTTCCCGTTGCCGTTGCCGCCTTGGCCCGGACCGGAGCGGCCGCGGCCGCGCGACCGGTCGGCGGACGCGACCTCGCGGGCAAAGCCCTCCGGGCCACGGGTGGCCGCCTCGTCCCAGTCGGTCGCGAGGTCGGCGAGGAGCGAAACGTCCTCGCCCTTGTGATCGACCCGGCCGGCGATGAGCAGGATACGGCCGTCCGTCCAGGTCCCGCGGGTCTCCTCGAACAGGCGCGGGAAGACGACCACCTCGATCCCGCCCTGGAGGTCCTCGAGGCTCACGATTGCCATCGTCGCGCGGGCCTTCGTGACGACCATCCGGACGCCGGTCACGATCCCCCCGACCACGACCCGCTGTCCGTCGAGCGACTCGTCGCGCAGGTCGCCGGAGTACGCCGTGACGAACGGCCCGATAGCCTCGGCGATCTCGCCCAGCGGATGGTCGGACAGGTACAGCCCGAGGAGCTCCTTCTCCCAGCGCAGTCGCTCCCGGGTCGGGGTCTCGGGCACGTTCGGGAGCGGCGCGTCGAGGGCGGCCGGCTCTGCGGCCAGCTCGAAGAGCGACGTCTGGCCGGTGATCCGGTCGTGCTGGACGGCACTGCCCGCGGCGAGCGCGTCGTCGAGCCCGAGCAGGATCTGGGCCGGGTGCCCGAAGCCGTTCAGCGCGCCGACCCGGGCGAGCGCCTCGAGGACCTTCCGGTTCGCCAGCCGCAGGTCGATCCGCGAGCACAGGTCGGTCAGCGAGCGGAACTCGCCGCCCTCCTGGCGGGCGGCGATGATCGACTCGATCGCGCCCTGCCCGACGTTCTTGACCGCGAGGAGACCGAACCGGATCGCCTCGCCCTCGACGGTGAACTCCACGTCGGAGCGGTGGACGTCCGGCGGCAGGACCTGGATCCCGAGGCGGCGGCACTCGGCGATCGCCGCCGCGACCTTCTCGGCGTTGTCGCGAACCGCGCTGAGGACGCTGGTCATGTACTCGACGGTGTAGTTCGCCTTGAGGTAGGCCGTCTGGTAGGCGACCAGGCCGTAGCAGGTCGCGTGAGCCTTGTTGAAGCCGTACCGCTCGAACGGCTCGAATGCCTTGAACACGGCGTCGATCGTCTGGGCCGGCACGCCGCGTTCGGCCGCCTGGGTGACGAACTTCTCCTTCTGGGCGCGCAGGACCGACGACTTCTTCTTCCGGATCGCGTAGCCGAGGGTGTCCGCCTCCGGACCGGTGAACCCGCCGAGGGCCATGGCCGCGGCCATGATGTCCTCCTGGTAGACGAAGATCCCGTACGTCTTCTCGAGGTACGGCTCGAGCAGTGGGTGGAGGTAGGTCACCGGCTCCTGGCCGTGCTTCCGCCGGATGTAGGCCGGGATGTTGTCCATCGGCCCGGGCCGGTAGAGCGCGACCATCGCCGCCAGGTCGTAGACCGACGTCGGGCGGAGCTCGCGGATGTAGCGCCGCATCCCGGCCGACTCGAGCTGGAAGATGCCGGTGGTCTCACCGCTCGCCAGCAGCTCGAACGTGGCCCCGTCGTCGAGCGGGATCGCGTCGAGATCGATGTCGACGCCGCGCTCCGCCTTCACCAGCTCGACCGCCTGGCGGAGGATCGTCAGGTTGGACAGGCCGAGGAAGTCGAACTTGAGCAGCCCGAGCGCCTCGACGGCGTGCATCTCGAACTGGGTCATCAGCCCGTCCGAGTTCGTCGCCCGCTGGAGCGGCATGAGCTCGGTCAGCGGCTCGCGGCTGATGACGACTCCGGCGGCGTGGGTGCTCGCGTTGCGCGACACCCCCTCGAGCTGGCGGGCGAGGTCGACCAGCTTGCCGACCTGCGGGTCGGCGTCAACGAGCTCGCGGAACTGGGGCGCGATCTGGATCGCCTCGTCCAGCTTGATCCCGAGCTGGTTCGGCACGGCCTTGGCGATCCGGTCCACCTCGCCGTAGCTCATCCCGAGGACCCGGCCGACGTCACGGATCGCGGCCCGGGCGAGCATCGTGCCGAAGGTGATGATCTGGGCCACGTGGTCCTGGCCGTACTTGCGCCCGACGTAGGCGATGACCTCCTCGCGCCGGCCGTCCTCGAAGTCGACGTCGATGTCGGGCATCGTCACCCGGTCCGGGTTGAGGAACCGCTCGAACGGGAGCTGGTAGAGGATCGGGTCGACCGGCGTGATCCCGAGGGTGTAGGTCACGATCGAGCCCGGCGCGCTCCCCCGGCAGGTCGTCTGGATCCGCTGCTCGCGGGCGAACCGGACGAAGTCGGCCACGATCAGGAAGTAGCCCGCGTAACCCATCGAGGTGATGACCCGGAGCTCGTAGTCGAGCCGCTCCTGGAGCGCCGGGGTGACCTCTCCATAGCGGGCGACGAGGCCGCGCTGGCACTCGGCGGCCAGCCAGCTCTCGGTCGTCTCGCCGTCGGGGACCGGGAAATGGGGGATGCGCAGCTGGCCGAGCGGGAGCTCGAGCCCGCCGGTCATCTCGGCGATCCGGCGGGTGTTCAGGATCGCCTCGCGCTGGTCGGGGAAGAGCGCCGCCATCTGGGCCGCCGACTTGAGGTAGAAGTCGTGGGTCTCGAAGCGCAGGCGACCCGGGGTGTCGAGGTTGCTCCCGGTCCCGACGCACAGGAGGACGTCGTGCGCCTCGGATTGCGCCTCGTGGACGTAGTGCAGGTCGTTCGTTACCACGAGCGGCAGGCCGGCCTCCGGGGCCAGCCGGATGAGCTGCTCATTGAGCCGGCGCTGCTCGGCCAGGCCGTGGTCCTGCAGCTCGAGGAAGAAGCCGTCCGGGCCGAAGATGTCGCCGTACTCGCCGGCAAGCTTCCGGGCGAGCTCCCAGTCGTCGGTCTCGAGCGCTCGCGGGATCTCGCCGCCGAGACAGGCCGACAGCCCGACCAGGCCCTGGCTGTACTTCGCGAGGTGCTCGCGGTCGATCCGCGGCTTGTAGTAGTAGCCGTCCAGGTGGGCGTCGGTGACGAGCCGGCACAGGTTGCGATAGCCGACGTCGTCCTTCGCCAGGAGAACCAGGTGGAACGGCTGGGCGTCGGCCTTGCCCTCCTTGTCGCCCATCGAGCGCCGGGCGACGTAGGTCTCGACGCCGATGATCGGCTTGATGCCCTTCGCCGTCGCGGCCTGGTAGAAGGCCACCGCGCCGTACAGCGCGCCGTGGTCGGTCAGGGCGAGGCTGTCGAAGCCCTGCTGCGCCGCCGAATCGACCAGGTCGTTGATCCGTCCGAGCCCGTCGAGGAGGCTGAACTCGGAGTGGACGTGGAGGTGGGTGAAATC
>CAWFAH010000009.1:0-76392 GCA_963813705.1 uncultured Chloroflexia bacterium | reverse complement strand
TCTTCTTCTTCGCCTGGCTGCTGGCGTTCCTCATCTCCCCGGTCGCCGACGTCCTCCAGCGGCGCTTGACGCGACTCCCGAGAGGGATCGCCGTGATCGCCGTGATCGTCCCGGTCATCCTGATCGGCGCGCTGGTGATCGTGCGGATCATCGCCTCGCTGGTCGACTCGTTCGCGCAACTCGCGGCCGCGCTACCCGACCTCACGGCGAGCCCGCCGGCGTTCCTGGACGATCTCCAGGCGTGGCTCGACCGGCAGGGTATCGCGATCGACGTCGCCGGCTCGTTCCATACAGCCCTGAGCCAGATCCTCCAAGGCATGTCCGATTTCGCGATCCCGGCTCTGGGTGGTGCGTTGTCGGCGGTCGGAACCCTCGTCGATGCGATCATCGTCCTGAGCCTCGCGATCTTCATGGCGGTCGACCGCGACGGCATCCTCCGGCTGGGACTCGACCTCACACCGCCCGAGAAGCGCGAGGACGCGCTCCTGTTCAGGCGCAGCGTCGGATCGGCCGCGGCCGGGTTCATCCGCAGCCAGCTGATCCTTGGCGCCCTGTACGGCGCATGGGCGTTCCTCGTCAGCGTCGTGTTCGGTCTTCCGTTCGCCCCGGCGACCGCCTTCCTCGCCGGGCTGATCATGGCGATCCCGATCTACGGCCCGTACGTGTCGTGGCTGCCACCGGTGGTCGTCGCCCTACTGGTCCGACCCGAGATCGCGCTCGTCGTCGCCATCGTCATGCTCGTCGGCTGGTTCATTGACGAGAACATCCTGGCCCCGCTGGTGCGGGCCGACTCCCTCCAACTCCACCCCATCATCGTGACCTTCGCCTTCCTGCTCGGGGCGCAGCTGGCGGGCGCCATCGGGGCCATCGTGGCCATCCCCCTGGCGGCCGTCGTCCAGGCGTTCGCGGTGAAGTACTTCGAGCGATATCGGACGCAACGCGGGTGGCCCGCCACGGGCACAGACGTTGCGGTCGCGCAGCCCCCGCCGCCCGGGGTCGCTGGCACCCAGACCGACAAGGCATCCTGAGATGAGGGCCGCCGGCAGTACGTCCCCGACCTGACATCCGCGCTCGTCTCCTCCCGGGCGCGCCACGGACGCGTGTCCTCCGTCGTTGGGGACGGCCACGTCGGACACGCGGGATCGCAGGTGTCGGCGAAGGTCGACACCCGTCCGCTTGCGTTTGCCCGCTGCTCGATCGCTTGAGCCGTCTTCAGATTTCGGCCGAGCTATCGCCAGGCGGATCGGGGACCAGCACACCGGGCGGGTCGGCCTGAGTGACGGTCCCATGCTGGGTTCGTGCGCGACGGACTTCGAGGAGCTCGAGCCCGAGTGCCTCGATGCGGGCGAGCACGCCGTGGAGCGCCGACTGGTCGGGCAGTGCTCCGGTGAGAAGCGTCTCGTGATTTCGCGTCCGGGCCCGCATCTCCGGAAAGGCGCTGAGCAACCGGTCGCTCAGCTGACCGCGAACGTGGATCTCGAAGGGCGTTGGATTCGTGTGGTCGTCCATGCCGCTGAGCATCACCTGACCGCGGATGAGGACGCATCCACCGGATCGTGCGAACCGACGGCGTGGCAGGAACGATCCTCGCGACCCGTCGATGGCCGCTCCCCAACCATTGCGGACGGCCGTCTGAAGAGGGGGCAAGCCATGCCGGCCACTGCATCAGCCAGCCGAGAGACCCGCACCCGGCGGCTCGACGGGCGCGGCTCGTCGTGGCCGTGGGTGCGCCGGGCCGTCTTCCTCGCCCTCCTCGCGCATTCGGTCGCCCGCCCAAGCACCCATTCCGGTGCGACTGCGGCGTGAGACGATGCGCACGTGCGAGGTCTCGAACGGCAGTCACCCGTTCGTCCGCATTCGGTGGTGGAGCGGACGGCACTCTTCGAGCTGCTTTCGACGGGTTTCGCGGGCGGCATCACTCTCGTCTCGGCTCCTGCGGGCAGCGGCAAGACAGTCCTGCTCCGGTCGTGGATCGAGGCCGCCGGTCTGGGCGAGCGAACCGCCTGGGTGTCCGTCGAACGCGACGAGCGCGATGGGCAGCACTTCTGGCTGTCGGTCGTCGAGGCGCTGCGCAGCGTCGCCGGCGTGCCGGAGTCGATCGAGGATCTCGGTCCAGCGCCCACGATCGACGGCGAAGCCGTCGTCGCGCGCGTCGCGTCCGGGGCGGGTTTGCTCCACGAGCCCGTCCTGCTCGTCATCGACGACCTGCACCAGCTGCTCGAGCCTAGAGCGCTTGCACAGCTGGAGCTTCTGCTTGCCCGCCGGCCGCCTCAGATCCGTGTGATCCTCTCGACCCGCCACGATCCGCCGCTCGGGCTCCACCGATACCGTCTCGCGGGCGAGCTCACCGAGGTGAGGGCGACCGACCTTCGCTTCCAGCTCGACGAGACCAGCCAGCTGCTCGCCATGGCCGGAATCACTCTCTCGGACAGCGCCGTTGGCTCGCTCCAAGCCCGGACGGAGGGATGGGCGGCGGGACTCCGGCTCGCGGTGCTCTCGCTCGCGGGCCAACCCGACCCAGAGCGCTTCGTCGCCGAATTCTCCGGGAGCGAGCGGACCGTGGCGGACTACCTGTTCGCCGAGGTCCTGCAACGCGAGCCCGAGCCCGTTCGCTGGCTCCTCCTTCGAACCTCGATCCTCGAGCGCGTGAACGGACCGCTCGCCGATCGGCTCCTCGGAACGACAGGCTCGGAACGGATCCTGCTCGAGCTCGAGGATGCCAATGCGTTCATCTTCTCCATCGACCCGCAGCGGTCCTGGTTCCGCTATCACCAGCTGTTCGCCGATCTTCTTCGCCTTGAGTTGCGGCGCACCGAGCCCGATTCCGTCCCGAAGCTGCATCGCGCCGCTGCCGAGTGGTATGCGGAGCACCAGTTCCCGATCGAGGCGATCCGCCATGCGCAGGCGGCCACGGACTGGCGGTTCGCCGGCGATCTCATCGGCCAATACGGCTTTAGCATCGCGCTCGACGGCAGTTTCGCAACGATGACGGCGCTGCTCGAGGCTTTCCCGGCGGACACGCTTGCCAATCCCGAGCTGGCCGCATTCCTCGCCTATAGGGAAGTGATCCGGCCGTCGCTCGACACCGCTGCTTCGTACATCGCCGTGGCGGAGCGCCACGCGTCGGAGGTGCCGGAAGAACGCCGGCCAAGCGTTCGACGCCATGGTCGCGACCGCACGGATGACCCTCGCCCGCTGGAAGGGCGACTACGGCACGCTCGTGAGCGAGGTGCGGCCGCTGCTCGAGCCCGTCGTCGAGGCCGAGACGGTGGGCGAGATCGCGGCCGCGAACGACGTGAGAGCGGTGGCTCTCATGACCCTCGGCACCGTCGAACTCTGGAGCGGCGCCGGCGACGATGCCGAGCGCCACCTCAGGGCAGGCCTGGAGCTCGCCCGGCGGAACGGGCGGCCGTACGTGGAGATGGGCTGCCTCGGCCATCTCGCCGTGGCGATCGGGCGGCGTTCCCTCATCGAGATGCGAGAGCTCGCCACCCAGACGGTCCAGATCATGGAGAAGTACGGGTGGATGTCCGAGCCGATCGCTCCGATGGTGCTCGCGACCTTGGGCGCCGTCGATGTCTGGCAGGGCCGCTTCGACGAGGCCCAACCGTGGCTGGATCGCGCCGAGCAAGTGCTCCGACCGAACGCCGAGCCCGCCAAGGCAGTGGTGGTCCGCTACGCGCGAGGGATCCAGCGTCTCGGCCAGGGACGGCTCGCCGAGACCGTCGCCGCATTCCGCGAGGCGCAGCGGCTCCAATCGCTGATGGCCTCATCCGATCCACTGGCCGTCCAGGCTCTCGGGCTCCAGGTGCAGACGCTCGTGCGACTCGGGGACCTGCAAGCCGCTCGCACGGCGCTGGCGACGGCGTCGGATGCAGAGCGCGAACACGCCGAGATGCGATCGGCCCTGGCCGCGATCCTGCTCGCCGAGCGGGACGCTCGAGGCGCCATCGACGTGCTCGCGCCCGTGCGGGCCGGCACGGCGACGATCGTTCGAGACTTCTCGGTCATCAACGCGCTCCTCCTTGACGCCCTCGCGCGCGACTCGCTGGGCGATGCGAAGGCGGCGGAGGACGACGTGGAGCGGGCGCTCGATCTTGCCGAGCCGGACGCGCTTATCCTGCCGTTCCTCATCGTGCCGGCGCTCGACCTCCTGGAACGGCACCCGCGGCACCGCACGGCGCACGCCGCTCTGCTGGCGAACATCCTGGACGTCCTGGCGGGCTCGCCGCTTCGGGCCAGGAGCCCCGATCTCGAGGACCTGACCGAAGATCTCACCGAGAGCGAGATCCGCGTGCTCCGCTACCTGCCGAGCAATTTGTCGGCACCCGAGATCGCGAGCGAGATCTTCCTCTCGACCAGCACCGTGAAGACCCATATGCGCCACATCTACGAGAAGCTCGGGGCCCACCGCCGGACCGAAGCGGTCGACCGGGCGCGCGAGCGAGGCCTGCTCGGACCCTCCGCGCGGACGCGTCGCTAAGCGACCCGACCAGCGGAGATCGGTCGAAACGGACGACGACGGCTCATGCTCCGTCGGCCGAGGCTCATCGTCATCAGGTATCCAACGAAGGAGATGACGATGAATGCGTTCTTGTGGACACTCAGCTTTCTGCTCGCCGCCATCTACGCGGTCTCGGGCTCCAACAAGGTCTTCGCCCCGCGCGAGAGGCTCCTCGCCATGCCCGGCATGGGCTGGGTCGAGGACGTGCCGCTGGCACGCGTCCGGCTCCTCGGCGTCCTCGAGATCGCCGGCGCGATCGGCATCATCGTGCCGTGGGCGACGGGGATCCTTGCCCTGCTGACGCCACTCGCCGCCTGGGGCCTGGCGGCAGTCCAGGTGGGCGCGATCTGGACGCATGCGAGCCGAGGCGAACGGGACAACCTGTGGTTCAACATCCTGGTCCTGGTCGCCGCTGTGGTCGTCGCGGTCGGACGCACCGTCGCGTAGCCTGGTCGGCGCGGGACCTCGGGGGCGGACATGTCCGCACGGACGGCGATCTTGGGTGGGCTGGCGTTCCTGGTCTGCCTGGTCGGGTTCGTTTGGGTCGCGTGGCTGGTCAGCCAGCCCGAGATCCCGCCGATCGATTCGGCCGCGACCGCCTTCCTGCACGGGCGCGCGAACCCCACCCTCGACGCACTCATGATCGCCGCGACCTTCCTGGGGTCGAGCCCCGTGCTCGCGGTGTTCGTGGGGCTTGCCGTCGTCGTTCTGGTCTCCCGGGGACGACGCTTGGAGGCCGCGTTCCTCGTTGTCGCCCTCGTCGGCTCGCTGGTTCTCGATGACTGGCTCAAGGCGCTCGTCCAGCGGCCCAGGCCTGGCTTCGGTTGGGCGGAGATCTGGCCGGAAACCAGCTTCCCCAGCGGGTCACTCGATGGACTCGTTCGTCGGCTACCTCGCGATCGCCCTGGTCATTCGGCGGGGCAAGCTCGCCGGGCCTCTCCTGGAGAGTCAGCGTCGGGCCGTGCCAGATGACCCGTCGTCATTCGATTCGGTCGATCCGAGGAGGCGCGTGCTATCGGCGCCCTATGGTCGACCCGGTGGGGCCCCGCGGATCGACACCGCGCAAGGAATTGGTCGGATCGGACGACGCCCGCTCATCCGGGCAGGCGGGAGGCTCCACCCGATCGTCGCGAACCTGTCGCGACTGGAGAAAGGAGCCACGACAAGTGGGAAACAAGATCCTGGTTTCGGTGTTCGACTCTGAGCGAACCGCATTCGAGGGGCTGACCGCCCTCAAGGACCTGCATCACGATGGTGACATCACCCTGTACGCGTCGACCGTGATCGCCAAGGACGCCTCGGGGACCGTGGCGGTCCGCCAGACGGCGGACCAGCGGACCCATCGGCACCCTCGTGGGCATCGTCACGGGCGGCCTCGTCGGGCTGCTCGGCGGCCCGGCGGGCGTCGCCGTGGGCGCGTATGTCGGCGGCTTCGGCGGGCTGATGTACGACCTGTTCAATGCCGGCATGAGCATGGACTTCGTCGACGAGGTCGGCGGCCTCGCTGACCCCGGGCAAGGCCGCTGTCATCGCCGACGTCGATGAGACGTGGGTGACGCCGGCCGACACCCGCCTCGGGGCGTTGGGCGGGACGACGTTCCGTCGCATCCCGGGCGAGGTCATCGACGACGAGCTGATCCGCGAGACCGACGCCGCGCGGACGGAGCTCGAGCAGCTCCGCGCCGAGCTTCGCGAGGCCTCGGGCGAGGCGAAGGCGAACGTGGAGAAGGCGATCGAGGCGCAGCGGCGCAAGCTGGAGGCCCTGGACGATCGCATCGCCAAGACGCTCGCCCAGGAGAAGGCCGAGTTCGAGGCGCGGCTCGCCACGCTGCGCGAGCAGCAGGCCAAGGCGCGCGAGAGCAAGCGCCAGCAGATCGAGGCCCGGATGGCCGAGCTGAAGGCGTCGCACGAGGCGCGCAAGGCGAAGCTCGACGAGGCCCGTCGGCACGCCAAGGAGTCGGTCGAGGCCACGCGCGAGGCGCTCGTGCCCTGACCAGTCCGGGAACGTCGCGGGGCCACCGGGATGCATGGAGCATCCGGTGGCCCCGTTCTTTCGTCGCGCCTCGGACCGCGCGAGTCGGCGGCGGCCGAGCGACCCGGCCGAATCGAGCCGGATCGTGGGACGTCCCCTCATCCGCGTGGATCGGACTCTTCGTCCACAACCGATCGGTTGCATCGAAAGGAGAGGTTCCAATGCTTGGTCTGGTAACCCGCGATTGGTGGATCTTCGCGATCCGGGGCATCGCCGCCCTCATGTTCGGCGTCCTCGCATTCATCTGGCCGGAGACGACGCTCACGGTGCTCGTCCTCCTGTTCGGCGCCTACGTCCTCGTCGACGGCGTCGCGCTCCTCGTCACGCTCATTCGCGGCGATGCACTCGCGCGGCGGCATGCCTGGGCCGTGGCGATCATGGGCATCCTCGGCATCGCGGTCGGCATCCTCACGTTCGCGGCGCCGGGCCTGACCGCCCTGTCGCTGCTCTACCTCGTTGCCTTCTGGGCGATCGTGATGGGCACGTTCCAGGTCATCGCGGCCATCGCCCTCCGGCGCGAGCTCGATGGCGAATTCTGGATGGCACTGGGCGGCGTCGCGTCGATCGTCTTCGGCGCGCTGCTCGTCGTCTTCCCGGGCGCCGGGCTGGTCTCGCTCGTGTGGCTCGTCGGGATCTGGTCGGTCGTGTTCGGGGTCTCGAGCCTCGGCCTCGCCTATCGGCTCCATGAGCTCGGCGCGGCGCTGCCCAAACCCGCCAAGGCCGTGGAGGCGCACTGACCCGCTTCCGACCACGGTCGTCCACGAGGGAGCACGTCCCGGACGACCGGGTGGTAAGGACACACGCGTGGTGGGAGCGGCGGGAACGTCGCTCCCACCGCTGTATGGGAGCGACGCGTACCGGCAGGAACGGTCGGTTCGGCACTGGTTCCCGACCCGAGGCACGGGGCAACTTCCAATCGAAGGAGGGCCGACGTCGTGGGCATGTCTCGCCAGACGATCCGATACGGTGCGGCTGCCGTGGCAGCGATCATGGCCGCCATCTACTTCCTGATCGGCCTCGGTGTGCTGGACGTGGGCGGGACAGACAGCGACCGGGCCTTCCTGTGGGTCTTCGGGGCGCTGGCCGGTGGGGCATTCCTGCTCGGCGCGGCGTTGCTCCTGGCAGTCGACCGGCGCTGGGTATGGGTCGCGGGCCTGATCTTCCAAGTGTTCGTCTACTGGGCGTATGTGGACGTCTCGAAAACCCGAACGCCACCGTACGAGACCTGGGGCATCACCCTGCGCGTCATCCAGCTCCCGCTTCTCGTCGCCCTTGGGTACCTGGCCGTCCGCGGCTCCAGACTCGCCCCACGTTGACGACGATCGCCGAATGATGGAGAAGCGTGGCGCCGAGGATGCGCTGGCAACGGTGACGCTCGCGACGGCACGAGCACGCCGGCTGGTCACCTGGGCCGCGACAATCACCGCCTTCACAGCTGCGCTTGCGCTCGGCATCGGCGTATTGACACCCGCGCACGGCGGGATCCTGTGCGTGTCGGATTGCGTCCCGCCTCCTTACACGGACGTCGCGGGGATCATCGTCGCCGAGTCGGTCTGGATCTACCCGGCGCTGGTCATGACCCTCGGGTTCGTCGCGCTGACTGTCGGTCTCTACGAGCTCGCCCCGAAGTCCCGCCGCATCGCCGCGCTCATGGCGCTGGCCTTCGCCCTGCTGTCGGCCGGCCTGTTGGTCGGGGACTACGCCATGCTTCTGATGGCCGTCAAGCCGAGCATCGCGAAAGGCGAGGGCTCGCTCGTGGCAGCGTTCTCGATGTACAACCCGCATGGTCTCTTCATCGCGCTGGAGAACGCGGGTTACTTCCTGATGGGTCTGGCCTTCCTCGGAGTCGCCGGGGCCATCGAAGGCGAGCACCGCCTCGCGCGCGTGATTCGCAGGACCTTCTTCGTGGCCGGCGCCCTGGCGGTGGGTGGCCTCGTCGTCCTTGGGCTGGCCTTCGGGGATGACCTGGATGTTCGCTACGAGGTCTTCGCGATCTCGGTCGACTACCTCGCCCTTATCGTCGGGGGAGCCATGCTGACCGCGATGCTCCTCCGCCGTCGCCACATCGGCAGCACTGTCTGAGTGCGAGAAAGGGGGCCAGGTACAGGCGGGCCGCCCGCCTTGCCTGCCGTTCCTGACCCACACCTGAGCATAGGGCGGTTGACACGTGAAGTCGTGGCACGACCCGTGCCGGAACGAGGGACCGGGACGGCAGCGGAGTACGCGCGTCCGATCCCTCGACCCGGCAGGGTCAGCCCATTACGGGGTGACGGTGACCGGCAGTGTGGCCAGGATGGCCGCCCGGTCGGCGGGATGTGACGACCGCACCCCCTTCACGAGCAGGTACAAGGCCATCCAGACCTCTGCGACGGTGGGTGGGATGACGAGGATCGCGTTGATCTGCTTGCCGAAGTCGGGGACTAGGAACAGCGCGAGCATGTCCACCAGGTAGCAGACGCCGGCCACGATGAGCGCGCCGCCCAACGCCTTGGGGAACATCCCCGACCGGTATGCGAGGTACCCCAGCGGCAGGAGCCACAGGCCGAAGAAGATCTGGGCGATGAGGAACCCGTAGTGCTGGAGGTCGAACAGGAGCAGCACGAGGGCATTCGATCCAGCGAGGCCCAGGGCGGCGGCATACGACCCATCAGTCGCCACCCGCACGGCCACGAACTGGAAGACGTCGTTGAGACAGGTGATGGCAGCGCCGACGGCGACGAGGACGACCATCACGCGGGCCGCATTCGTGTTGACGTGCCGCAGCAGCAGATAGAGGGCCATGGCGAGGAAGATCCACTCGGTCGCCTGGAACAGGTCGGCGACGACCCCGAGGCGCACGAGGCCGGGGTTCGCCATGACGTTGGCGGCCGTCGTCGCCGCGTCGCCCGCCGCGTACATCTTCGTGGCCACGAACCCGTAGGCGAAACCGGCAACGATGGCGTTGATGACGTACAGGAGCCCGGCGATCCTCGCCAGGCGCTTGGGTGAGGCGAGGCGCTCTTCTTCGGCTGAGCGAACCTGGCCTGGCAAGGTTCGCGTTCCGTCGATCATCTGGTCATGAGTCGCGGGGATCGGCATTGCCTGCATCGCTGGCCTCCTTCGACTTTATGATGTAAAGTGGTCTTGCTGAGGCGGACTTTACCATGTAAGATTTGGTTGTCAAGTGCCAGATCCCGGGGCTGATCCGGGGCCGCAGGAAGCCGAGGTGATGACCCGGATGACCGAGGCCGCACAGCGGCGCGCACCGCTGAGCCGGGAGCGAGTCCTGGAGACCGCCCTGAAGCTCGCGGATCAGGGCGGTCTCGAGTCCCTGACGATGCGTCGGCTGGGCCAGGAGCTCGGCGTCGAGGGGATGGCGATCTACTACTACTTCGCCAGCAAGGACCAGATCGTCGATGGCCTGGTCGATCTCGTCTTCGCCGAGATCGAGCTCCCGTCTGACGATGACGATTGGAAGCCGGCCATGCGCCGGCGCGCGATCTCCCTCCGCGACGTCCTCCTGCGCCACCGCTGGGCGATCGGTCTGCTGGAGTCGAGGCGAACCGCGGGCCCGGCGAACCTGCGCCACCACGACGCGGTGATCGGGAGCCTCCGGGCCGGCGGCATGGACATCACGATGGCCGCCCACGCCTACTCCCTCATCGATGCCTACGTCTACGGCTTTGCGCTGACGAAGCTGACCCTCCCGTTCGCCTCTGCCGATGAGATCGCCGAGGTGGCTCAGGGCATCCGACAGTCGTCGGACCTCGACGCGTACCCCCATTTCGTCGAGATGATGGAGCACGCCCTGGAGCCGGACTACGACTACGGCGCCGAGTTCAAGTTCGGCCTTGATGTCATCCTCGACGCCCTCGAGAGGCTGTAGGGGCGTCGGATGCCGGATCGAATCGGACGAGCGGTGCTGGTCGTGAGTGGAATGGGCTTCCCGCTCAGCCAGCTGGCGATCCGGCGCTTCGGTCGCCGTGGGGCGATCCTGGTCGAGGCGGTGTCGGTCGGCTTGATGGCACGGGACGCGGCCCTGCTCGCCATGGGCGCGTCACACCGGTTGCGCCGCGGCCCGGCCCGCCTGCTCTGGCTCGAGACGGCTGCCGCAGCCGCGGCGGCGCTCACCGGTCTGGGCCTGATGCTCGATGAGGAGGCACGGCAGGCGGCGGTGGCCGCACGACCCGCGCCGCTCGAGGCACTGCGTCGGGCGGCGCTCGGAACGCTGTTCGGGCTGCACACGCTCCGATTCCGTATCTACCTGTCGCCCGATCACGGTCTGCGACAGCCAAAGTAAACGACGAGGAGGACGCATGACGTCGCCGACGAGTCCCCGTCCCTATCACCGTTCGAGCTTCCTCATGCGCCACCTCGTGAACCCGATCACCCTGTGGCTCGGCGGCCCGACGCTCATCGTCCGCGGTCGGCACAGCGGGCGCCCGATCCGCACGCCGATCCCGGTCCTCGCGTTCGAGGGCGCGCGCTATCTCGTTTCGGGCGGTGGCGAGACCTACTGGGTGCGCAACCTGCGGGCCGCCGGTGAAGGCGAGCTGCGACGGGGCCGGATGCGCGAACGGTTCCGAGCGGTCGAGGTAGAGGGTGACGAGCACGACCGGGTGGTGGCCTCATACCGAGCGGAGATGGGCTGGCGCGCGCGTGAGTTCTTTGCCGCTCTGCCGGACCCGGCCGACCACCCTGTGTTCCGGATCGAACCCCTCGAGGCACCTGCGCTCGAGGCGCCCCGGTGACCGCCGCTCCTGGCGCGATCGAGACCATCGCTACGCCGCACGGTCGGCTGCCGGTCTACGTGGCCCGGCCCCGCTCCGAGGGCCCGTGGCCCGGCGTGGTGGTCATCCACGATGCCGGGGGGATGAGCAACGACACCCGCCGGCAGGTCGAGTGGCTCGCGGGCGCGGGCTACCTCGCCATCGCGCCGGACCTCTTCTCCTTCGGCAACACGGCGACCTGCCTGTGGACGGTCTTTGCCAACATCCGCGCCGGTCGGGGTCGCTTCTTCGATGAGATCGAAGCCACCCGCCAATGGCTGACCGAGCAGCCGGGCTGCACGGGTCGCATCGGGGTCATCGGCTTCTGCATGGGCGGCGGCCTGGCCATGGCCCTCGCCCCGAGCCACGGCTTCGCAGCCTCGAGCGTGAACTACGGGACCATTCCGGCAGACGCCGAGCGGGTACTGGCGAGCGCCTGTCCGATCGTGGGCAGCTACGGCGCCCGCGACGGCTCGCTCAAGGGCGCCGCCGCCAGGCTCGACCGGGTGCTCGAGACGCTCGGCATCGACCACGATGTCAAGGAATACCCCGACGCGGGACACGGCTTCCTCAACGACCACCGCGACGAGCGCATCCCACCCCTGTTCGCGCTCATGGCCCGCTTCATCGGTGGCGCCGACTATCACGAACCGTCCGCCGTGGACGCGCGCCGCCGGATCGAGGCGTTCTTCGAGCGCTACCTGCGCGAACCGGCGACGGCCGATCCGTTGGTCGGCTCCCTGTGACCACGCCAATCGGGCTCGCCGACGGGATCTGGAAGGTC
This sequence comes from uncultured Chloroflexia bacterium, assembly GCA_963813705.1. Classification (GTDB taxonomy): domain Bacteria; phylum Chloroflexota; class Limnocylindria; order Limnocylindrales; family CSP1-4; genus Chersky-267. The sequence goes on along the minus strand of CAWFAH010000009.1, from coordinate 64,324 downwards.
GACGGGGTCTGGATCGCCAACGTCTACCTGGTGGCGACCGCCGATGGCCTCGTCCTTATCGACAGCGGCATGCCGGGCAGCGCGAAGCGGATCCTCCAGTTCATCGCGCGCCTCGGTCACCGCGCGGATGACGTGCGCTACCTCGTCCTCACCCATTGCGACCTCGATCACGTCGGGAGAGCGGCGGCAGTGAAGCGGCGGACCGGGGCGCAGATCGTGATCCACGAGCTCGATGCCCCAGTGCTCGCGGGCGGACGGCCACAGAAGGGCGGCCTCGCGATGCGGGCGCTCTATCGCCTCCTTCGCTTCCAGGCCGTGGTCGCCGATCGACAGGTCCGTGACGGCGACCTGGTCGCCGGGCTTCGCGTGATCCATGTCCCTGGACACACCGCCGGCAGCATCGCTCTCCGTCGCGACGATGGTGTCGTGTTCTCGGGCGACGCGCTGCTGGGCGATGGCCACGGCCACGTCCGGCCGCCCGACCCTCGGTTGGCGCTCGATCCCGTCCAGGCGGCCGCATCGGCCGAGCGGCTGCAGGCGATGGGCTACACCTGGTTGCTGCCGGGGCACGGGGCGCCAGTCGGCCGATCCCTGCGCCCGTCGACAGCGAAGGAGACTGCGCTATGACCGCGTCAGCGAAGGTCCCCAAATACGCGGTCGCACTCGTCGTGCTCGGCGGCGCGATCTGGGTGGCCGCCGCCGCGCTGTACAGCGCGGAGGTCGTCTCGTGCTTCTCCTGCGGTCCGGTGGTCGTGGCCCCGGGCATCGACACCACCGGCTATCCGCCCGGCGCCATCCGCACCCTGGCGTGGGACGCCCTGTACGCCAACCTCTACGTCGCGACCGTCGGGATCCTGGCCATCGCGATCGGACTCACGGCCTTCCGGCGCGGCGAGCGATGGGCCTGGTACGCGATCGGCGTCTTCGTCCTGGCGGGCATCCTCACCGCGCTCCTCGACGAGCTCGCCTGGGGAGGCTGGTACACGTTCCTGTTTCTCGGTCTTCTGCCGTTGGTGGGACTGGCGCTTTCGGCACGGAGTCAGTTCCAAGGCCGATCCGACGCCGCCGATCCGCCGCCGCCCTGATCCAGCCAGCTCACTTGGCGCGGGGTTGGGTACACCATCCGAGGCCTAAATGAGCAGCGGTCTTGCAGCCGCTGCTCTTCAGTCAGACCCGTTCTCTGGCCGCGTCAACCCCGCGTCGCCGTCGACGCTCCGGTCACCTGTCGCAACTGGCGCCTACTTAGGATGGAAACGTGATGAGGCCCGACCCGCACCCCTCCCGCGGTCGACTCGCGGTCACTGCGATCGCCCTCGAGCTTCTGCTCGGGGTCGGTGCTCTCGCCGGAGGGCTGGCCCTGATTCTCGGTCCGCGAGGATCCTGCCGCTGCCGGTCGACTGGCTGGCCGGCTCGCCGTTCGACACCTACTTCGTGCCCCGGCCTGGTGCTCTTCACGATCCTGGGGATCGGCTCGCTCGTCGTCGCGGTGCTCGCCTGGCGGCGCCACCCGGCTGCTCCGCTACTGACCACGGGCGTCGGCGTCGTCCTGCTCATCTGGCTCGCTGTGCAGATCGCAATCATGGGCTTCGGCCTCGATCCGCCACTGCAGCCGATCTATCTGGCGTTGGACGTGATCCTCACGTTCATCGGGCTCGCCTGGTGGCCGCGCACCCGATCGGCCCACCCGTGATGATGGACCGAGGGTGTTCGCATCCGGCGGGGCGGTCATCGTGACGCGCCTGCCTCATGCGCCCGGCTCAGCGGTCGCCTGGGCGATCGCCCCCGACGTCTACTGCCTCGGACCGAAGGGCCGAACGCAGACGAACGTGTACCTGGTGCGCTCGAGCGCCGGATGGGCCCTGATCGATGCCGGCTGGGCGGGCGACCGAGACCGGATCCTCGCGGCGGTAATCGGTGTTCGGGGCAGGCACCCGTCCCGCCGCGATCCTGCTCACGCACGCCCATCCCGATCACGCGGGCTCGGTTCGGGAGCTGGCCCGGAGGTGGTCGTCCCCGGTCTACGTGCATCCCGCTGAGCTCCCCATTGCCGCGGGCGACTTCGAGGCGATGACCGAGTACGCGGGCCCCCTCGATCGGTGGTTCGTCCTGCCGCTACTGCGCGCGATGGGCCGCCGGCGGCGCGAGAGGATGCTCGCCCGATCGAGCCTCGAGGACGTGGCTCGCCCGTTCGATCCGGGGGCGGCTCTTCCGGGTCTTCCTGGCTGGGAGTGCATCCCCACGCCGGGCCACACGCCGGGTCACGTCGGATTCTTCAGACCCAGCGACCGTGTCCTGATCACGGGCGACGCCGTCGTGACAGTGAAGGTCAACTCGGCCTCCGGCATCCTGCTCGGCAGGTCGGGGCTCTCCCGACCCCCGCGGTATACGACCTGGGGTTGGCGGCACGCGAGGGAGTCGATCGCCGTCCTGGCCGAGCTCGCGCCGAGCGTGATCGCGGGAGGGCACGGGGCGCCCCTGACCGGCCCCCAGGCCGCCGACGCCCTGCGCGCGTTCGCCGGCGGCCTCTCCAGCCAACCTCGCGCCTGAGGACGCCGTCCAGCCAGCGGACCAGCGCAGCCGAGATCACCCCCCATCGTCACAGCGCCTGCGCGGTTGCCAACCCGGTCTCGGGAGCCGGTCGCGCAGCGATCGAGGTGGCCGACACTGGGTTGAAGCCCTTGGCGATCAGCCAGACGGCCAGGACCATCTCCTGCACGGCGATGGGCAGTGCCAGGACCACCTGGGTCGTCCCAAGCGGTTCCGCAAGGTGGAACAGCACCAGGGTGCCGGAGATGACGACCAGCGTGATGCTCACGAGACCCCAGCCCGACAGCCATCGGGGAACGAGCCGCGATCGATAGAGCACCACGTAGTACATGAAGGCCCCGAGGCCGAACGTCAGCACCCCCGCCACCGGGCCTAGCCAGTCACGAGCTGCCATCAGGAGCGCCCCCGGGACCTGGAAGGCGGCCGAGGCCGCTGCCCCGTCCTTCACGCTCTCCTGGCTCAACGTCACCAGCAGCAGGAGGACGACGACGAGGACGACGTACAGCATCCCCTCGATCAGCCTGAAGCCGACCGATCCAAGGGCCAGACCTTCGTCCTGCTTCCGCAAGACCGGGTACATCGCGATCGCGATCGCCGGGCACGCGACGCCCGCGATGAACTGAAGGAACACTCCCCAGAGGACCTGGCCTTCGTTTGCCGAGATCTTCGTCAAGTAGCCCGGACCGCCCAGAATCGGTGCCAGGAGCGCGCCGCTCGCCAAGGCCCCGACAGTCGCGATGATGAACATCACGCCCGTGACGAGGGCGATTCTTCGATTCGTTGTCATCCTCTTCTCCAATCCGGTGTGGCAGGCCCACGGGCCTGCATCCATGTGGCTAAAGGTCTTGGGCCGATCTGGAGCTACGAGACCTCGCGCATCATCGATTCGATCGAGGCGACCGAGACCCGCACGGCGGCCAGGTCGGACTGCATCGCCGACCTGCCGTCGCGCGACTCCTGGGCGAGCGCCTCGAACTTCTCAGCGAGGGCCCGGTACTCCTCGTGCCCCTTCGCCTTGGCCTGGGCCATCTGGAGCTCGTGGCGCCGGCGTGTCGGCCCGCCGATTGCGACGCCCGCCGCGAAGATAACGAACATGATCAAGATCGCCGCCGGCCAGTCGAGTGTCATGGCTTCCTCACTTTTCCTGTGGGCTCGTCGTGCGAGCTGAGCGTCCTCGCCGCCTCCCTGACGCGCGCTGGCGTCAGGTGCTCGTCGAAGTCCGCCACCTCGTAGTAGCGCAGCGCCTTCCCGTCATCCGAGATCTCGTGGCGTCCGACCACGAGCCCCGCCCGCTCCAGGGTCTGCAGATGCATGTGGAGCAACGGACGGCCGATGCCGAGCTCACGGGCCAGCTCGCTCACGTAGCTCTGCCGCTCGCTGAGCGCCGCGAGGATCCGCAGGCGGTGAGGGTTCGCCAGAGCGTTCAGCATCTGCAGCAGCTGATCGCCTGTCTGGTCGTCCGTCATGTCCCTCCTTCATGTGTCAGGCTACTCTGACATGTGAGCGGTGGGAATGTCAAGACCTGGCCGGTGGCGTTCACATGTGCGGCGTGAAGGCGTTGCTCGGACCTCACGTCGGGTCCCATCGGCCAGCGATCCAATCGACGTCCGCCACGTCGTTCGCGTTCTTCGTCCCGCTCCTTTTGTCAGTGTCCGCCCGCTGGAACTTGTACCAGAGCCAAGGCGCTCGTTTCGGCGGCCGGCTCGCAGGGCGACGCCAGGCGCACGGCGGAACTGCCCCAGATCCCTGGCGAGTACCGTAGGCGAGTGTCACGTTCGGGCTCAGGTTTCCGCGAGTCATCGTCTGGCATGATCGAGGCCCTCCGCTGGCGCGCCGGCGATGAGTCCGGCATGGGACTCAATGTTCTGGCGGTTGCGGCGGCTGGCGCGACGGCCGTCGCGTTCCTCGTCGTCGGCATGCTGCTCGGCAGATCGTCGCTGACGTCGCTGAGTGACCGCGACCTCCTGATGGTTCTCGTCGGCAGCGTCGTCGTGCTCGCGGTGCATGAGCTCCTGCACGGTCTGGTGCTGCGCGGCCTAGGAGCGCGGCCGACCTACGGCTTCTACGCGCGGCGTCTGTTGTTCTACGCGAAGGCGCCCGGGCACGCGTTCGGCCGCGATGCGTACCTGGCGATCGTCCTCGGTCCGCTAGTGAGCCTGAGCGCCCTCGCGCTCATCGGCCTTCTGCTTTTCGCAGGCACGTCAAGCGCGTGGGTGATCGCCCTCTGGGCGGTGGTCAACGCCAGCGCCTCGAATGCGGATCTCCGGATCGCCGCGCTCGTGCGTCGGTATCCGCGATCGGCCACCGTCGTCGACGAGCGAGACGGCGGGCGAGTCCTGCTCCCGCCCCGCGACTCGACCATCTCTTGACCAGCGGCCACAGGGCACCGTGGCCGGGACGCCCGATCGTCAGGTGGTCTGGAGGGCCCCCTCGAGCAGGCGCTCGCGAGCGCGCTCGGCACTCCGCAGGCGCGCGTAGTGATCGTCCAGGCGTTCGCCGTCGGAGTCTGACGAGTCGTCGCCGAAGCCCGAATTCGATGACCTCGCGCAGGTGCGCGACGTAACGGGGCAGGCCCAGCAGCCCGTACGCCTCGAGCGCGAGCTTGACCAGCAACTCCTCGTCGTTGGCGAAGACGAGGAACCAGCCGCCGTCGGCGAGTTCGGCCTCGAGCTGGCGGGTCACGTAGACGGCCCGTTCCATCGGTGAGAGCAGGCGCAGCGCGTCATCGAGGTCGTCGCCGTCATCCTCGTCCCAGACGCGCGCGCGGATGCGCTCGTACTCGCGCTGAACGATCCCGGATGCGTTCATGGTCACGCGTTCCCTATCACCGCGGGCTCGGACCACAACGGTGGAGCGACAGTCTCGTCGAGGTCGGAGCGCGGTGCAAGTCTCGCCGCTGCAGCCCAGTCGGCGGTCGGGGAAGGGCGGCGCCAACAGTCGGGGGGAACGCCGCCGGCGCCGCAGCCACCTCCCTCCTCCGATCGAGTCGATGGTGGCGCCGCCCGACGGCTCGGCGGATACCGGGGATAGACGTCATCTTGCCGCGTTCGCCTTCGGGCGAGCGTGACTCGGCGCAGAGGGAGGCCCGCGCCTGTCACCGCCGGGGGGAACGGTCTCGCACGCGGGCCTTGGCGGGACGATGGCAGAGCCGGTCAGGTCAAGGTTGGCGGCAAGTCACATCTGCCGGCTTGACACAGTGTTGTATAAGTACAACACAAGGGAGTACAAAGAGAAGCTGAGGTTCCAGTGATGAGTCAACCGACCGCTCGCCCGAGGTCCTGGGTTGAGCGGCTGTCCCGTCGATCCAGGCGCCTCATCGCGGTCGTGACGCTGCTGGGGTTGCCGGCCATGTTCATCTGGTCGTCCTTCTGGATGACGACCTCGGTCCCCACGGTGCTGTGGGGTCCGATCAGCTTCGTGCTGATCGGCTGCACGCTCGTCGGCGCCTTCGTCCTGTACCGCTATGTCCAGGGCCGTGCTGACATGCCGGGACGCGGCCTCGACGAGCGCGAGCGGCAGCTGCGTGACCGGGCATGGATCCTGAGCTACCAGGTGCTGGCCGCGGTCGTCGTGCTCCTTGTCGCGGCGCTCGTGCTCCCGGTGCTTGGGTTCGGGCAACCCGTCACGATCGACGCATCGATCGCGACCGCGGCGGCCCTCTGCCTCGGCGTCCTGCTCCCCCTCCTCCCGGCCGCCGCGCTCGCCTGGCTCGAGCCGGATCGGCTCGAGGACGAGTGATGCCGCGCGCGGCCGACCGCACGGAGCCCGTCCTCCACAATCGCCTGGCCGTCCTCCGGGCCGAGCGCGGCCTCTCCCGCCAGGATCTCGCCGACGGGCTCGGCGTCAACTACCAGACCATCGGCTACCTCGAACGGAGCGAGTACAACCCGAGCCTGGATCTGGCCTTGCGCGCCGCGGAGTTCTTCGGCCTTCCGGTCGAGGCGATCTTCAGCCGCCAGCCGTTCGCCCCGATGTCGGCGCAGCTGTACGGGAACCGCTGACGATGCCCGGGCGATCGTCCGCGAGCACAACCTCCTGACTGGCTACCGGTTCGTCATCGTCGAGTACGTCTTGGTCAGCGGCGTCCTCGGCGCCCTCGTCGTCTACTACCTGGCCGTCACCCGCTGGATCGATGCAGGCGTCTGGCTGGGGATCGTCGTGAACTGCATGACGATTGCCTCCATGGCCGTCGCGGCGGTCCGCCGCGGCGCGACGGACTACGGAAGCCTTCCGATGCGACGCCGCGAGTTCAGGGCTCGAGTCGGTCGCGACCACCCGCGTCTTGTCCGACGAACCACCGTGCTGGTGACTATCACCTTCATCCCGTTCTTGTTGTCGCTTCTGGTCATCGTCGATCCTGACCGTGCTCGATCGCCCTCCTCTGCGTGAGCGGTGAGGCGTCCCGGGCGGACTCAGCCGCCCGCTCGCCGATAGGTGTCTAGGTTTGGCACGACCAGCCACCCCTCGGCCCGCCCTCGGTAGATCAGCTGCTCCGTGGTCGGGCCCGACCGCGCCCGCAGGTCGGCGAGGTGGCGTTTCGCAGTGCTTGGCCGGACGCCGACGCGCGTGGCCGCCTCCGCGCCGGAACCTCCGGCTGCGACGTAGGCGGCGAGGACTCGACCTGGCGGCCCGGTCTCAGCCTTCGTCATCGAGATGAGTGGACTCGCTTGGAGCGAGTCGATCGACAACCGATCAAGTCGGCCGGATGAATGCAACGTAGGCAACGCCGACGAGGATCACGACGTTGATGGCGATACCGGCGAAGGCCTCGGGCAGCCCCAGCACGCAGATAACCAGCGAGACGGCGGCCAGAACGCCGGTCAGCGCGAGCGCCCACGGCTCGCCCCGCCAGACACCGTAGCCGGCTGCCACGAAGCCGATCGCAAGAGCGAGCCAGACCAGGTGCCGATCAGCCGGGCGCCGGAGTCGCCGACCTCCAGGGCGCCGTTGAGGGCCGTCGTCTTATAGGTGAAGCCCTGGAGCGTGGCGATCCGCCACGGCGTGACGAAGCCGATGAGATGGATGATTCCGTGGATGGCGAGCAGGACGGCCGCGATGGTCTGGATCATCAGGCGCTCTGGCGAGGCGACGAGAACAACGCCACGCCCGCGAGCACGGCGGCTATCCCGGTGACCACCCCGAAGATCACGACCGGCACGGGCTCGATGGTGACGCCCGCCGCGGCATCCACGGCGAAGATCGCGAGGACCGACAACCCCATCAGCACGGTGAAGCCGAGCGCTGCCAGGGCGGCCGCCGGGCCTCTTCGGTCGCGCCGGATCAGCCAGGCGCCGGCGACGGCGAGCAGCGGAAGCGCGAAGGCAAGGTCGAGCGCGTAGACCGCGTTTGTCGGTAGGTTCAGATCACTGACGGACACGGGCAAGGTGCCGGTCGTGATCGCGGTCATGATCTGGCCGAGCCAGGTCAGGGCGAACAGGACGACCACCACGATGAGGAAGCCGCCGGCCGCGTGGCGTGGCAGCCGGATCTCGGTTGCGCCGTCGACCGTCGGCTGGTCGAGCCCAAAGACGGCGAGCACGAACGACCAGGTCGCGAGTCCGAGGATCGCGATATGGACCGGCGTCAGCGGGTTGATGACGACCGAGAACGCGTAGATCGCGTAGGAGTACGACAGGTAGCCCAGGGCACCGATCGCGATTAGGCGCCCCCTCGCCGACCCCGCTCTGGCCCGCCACAAACCGAGTCCGAGGGCCGGCACCGCGAAGGCCAGCGTCACGAGATCAGCGGCTTGCGCCTCGCGGACCATCTCGGCCGTGTCACGGTAGAGGCCCGTCGCCACGAGGCCCACGGCCGCGGCGATGGCGGCGAGCAGGAGGGCGCCGACGGCGAGGCCGTCTGCGGCCTTGAGTCTCGGCGTCATGCCCGGCCTTCGTCGCTGACCGCTCGGCGCGGCGCGATGCCCGGCATGCCTGTCGGGTTACCGACCCGAAGGGCCGTCACCATTCCCGGCCAGACGGGACCCGGCATCCCCGATCCCCGAGCGGTACGTATTCCTGGACGATCCTCTTCATCGGGGTCCCTCAGACGTTGCAGCGCGCGATTGGTTCAGTGACTCTACGCTGCTAGTGGACACCGCCGGCCGATCTTGACTGCTCCCATGCCGCCAAGGAACGCCCCTGTGGAGTCACCTAGGCTTGAGGCCCGGAACGACGAGCCATCCTGAAGCTCGTCCCGCGTAGATCAGCTGCTGGATCAGGTCCAGGTCTGACTGACAGGATCCCAAACGCCACGCTGGACGGCGCCTCCGAGAACCGGATCGAGCAGTCGCGCGGCCAAGTCGAACCCGACATCAAGGTCCGCATCGAGGCCGACCGTGCGCCCCATCCGGCCGTACGGAACGCGCCAGTCGGTGGGTGGTCGAGGCAGCCTCGCGGGTAGACCGTGGCTCGCACGTCGACCGAAAGTGGTCTCGAGGGCCGTTCGGAGCTTCCGCGCGTCCAAGCGCGCCTCGGACGCGATCAGGGCAAGGTCGATGAGGTCCTTGACGCGGGTGCTCCCGACAGAACCTACCCCATAGACGCGACTGTAGGCATGGAGCTTCTCGGCCATGTGGAACTCGATCGGGATGGCTGGGACCTCGACCGGCGCGATCTCGGCGAAGGCCAGGAGGTCGGGCCCTCGCAGCCGGTCGAGCTCGATCCCGGTGGGTGGGTCGAAGCCGACATCGAGCAGGAACTCGTCGAACACCCGACCGGCAAGCTCGGCACGGACGTGATACCGCACCGCGGCGCCCTCCGCCAGGCGGTCGCGGGCGCTCGTGCGCTCGATGGCGAAGTTGAAGAAGTCGCCGACGTCGAGTGCCTGCGCCGCAAGCACGTCGGCCGTCGCCGAGGCCTCGTCGCCAGCGGTGGCGAGGTCGATGTCCTTCGTCGTCCGGGCTCGGTCGCTGAAGCGGTAGTCGAGCGCCAGGGCGCCCTTCAGGACCCACCGCTCCGGGGCCACCACGAACAGGCGAGCGAGCAGCCGATCGAAGGCGACCTCCTTGCGCTTGCGGACCATCGAGCGGCCGGTGTCGCGTGCGTGGGTGGCAAGACGCATCTCGAGGGCCCGACGGAAGGCGCCCGCGGAGGCGTACCTCATGAGCCGGACTCCGGCGAGCGCGGCCTCGACCAGCCGCTGGACCCGATGACCGCGAGAGCGAGCCGCCTCGCGGAGAAGCGCCGGCGTCGTGAGCCCTCGCCGCAGCGCCTGGCTGACGGCTGCCGAGACCTGGTCGGGCGCCATGCCCGCCGCCGTGACGTCGGCGATCGTCCGCGCCGGCGCCGTGAGCCGAACGCCGTGGCGGCTGATGACATCGGCCTCGGCCAGCGGGTGCGTCGTGGTATGGATCCGCACGCCCGGCTGCGGCACCAGCCGCCGCCGCTCCCGGGAGACCGTCAGGTGGACCCCGTCGGCGATCACATCGGACAGGCCGAGGAGCTCGAGGGCCGACTCGTGGGAGACGACGGCGTCGGGCGCCTGGCGCAGCCAGGCGGCGACGATCTCCTCGTCCGGCGCCGAGGGATAGTCACGCAGGCGGTACAGGCCGCGGGTGACGCGCAGGAAGCGGCCCGTCTTCGTGTGATGGGTGAGCAGGACCGAGCTGAAGCCGTGGCGGAGCGCCTGGGCAGCCGTGAAGTAGCCGGCCTGCGCACTGGCCGTCTCGAACAGCGCCTCGTGATCGGGCTGGGTGGCGATGCTTGTCGTTCACATCCTACATGATACTTAGGAAGTCAACGACAAGAAGTGGCTCCGGCGGTAGGATTCGAACCTACGACCAAGCGGTTAACAGCCGCCCGCTCTACCACTGAGCTACGCCGGAGCGAAGGACCGCCGACGGCGGTCGCGGGACGGGCCGAGTCGGGTCGAGTCGGCGCCGCGCCGCCCGCGAGGATAGCACGAGGCTCGGGCATACTCGGCGCATGAGCGAAGACGAGCACGTTCCCCCGGTCACGCCGCCGACCGACCGAAGCCCGCTCATCACAGCCGAGGCGCTGGCGGCCCGCCTCGACGATCCGCACGTCCGCGTGGTCGACGTCCGCTGGGTGCTCGGACAGCCGGGTGCCGGCCGGCTGGCGTACGAGGGCGGCCACATCCCCGGGGCGATCTTCCTCGACCTCGACGGCGATCTCGCCCAGACGCCGGCGCCCGATCGTCCCGGGCGGCATCCGCTCCCCTCCCCGGCCGAGTTCGGCGCGACCCTGGCCGGCGCCGGGATCGGCTCGGACGACTTGGTGGTCGCGTACGACGACGTCGGGGGCTGGGTCGCGGCGCGACTGTGGTGGATGCTCGACGACCTCGGGCATCGGGGTGGCGAGGCGGTCCTCGACGGCGGGATCCAGGCGTGGGTCGCCGGCGGTCAGCCGCTGTCCGTTGCGGTCCCGGCCCGGCCAGCGACGCCGGTGGCCCTCGAACTGGCGGGTCGTTGGTCGAAGGTCATCGATCGCGCCAGCCTCAGCGACCGTCTCGGTGAGGTCGTGCTGCTCGATGCGCGCGGCGCGCCGCGCTACCGCGGCGAGGTCGAGCCGATCGACGACTACCCGGGCCACATCCCGACCGCCGTCAACGCCCCGACGGACGGGAGCCTCATCGAGCCGAACGGCCGGCTTCTCGCGCCCGGGGCGCTGCGGGCTCGCTTCGAGGGGCTGCGCGCGACCGCGATCGCGGCGGGCGCCGCGAACGCCGACGGACCGGTCGTGACCTCGTGCGGGAGCGGCGTGTCGGCCGCCCACGTCTCCCTGGCGATGCGCGTCGCCGGGCTGCCCGACCCGATCCTCTACGTCGGCTCGTACAGCGACTGGTCGCGCGCCGGCGAGCCGGTCTCTACGGGTCCCGAGCCGGGCACGCTCGCCGAGGCCCGACGACCGATCCGATAGCGCCGGGCGGCCGGGCCCGCACCTAGCCTGCGCCCGGCCTGCCTCTGGCCTGCCCCGGCCTGCCCCGTCCGTGATGCCTGTCGCCGCATCGCCGGGTCAGATCACCGCTGCGCGAGCTTGAGCAGCCCGAAGCTCGCGCCCTGCGGATCGCTGACGATCGCGAACCGGCCACCCGGGAACTCCTGCGGGGCGACCATCTCGTGCGCCCCTGCGGCGATCGCCTTCTGGTAGGTCGCGTCGACGTCGTCGACGTTGAAGTAGACCGTCCAGTAGCTCGGGACCTGGGCCGGGACCATCGGGCTCATCTCCATGCCGCCGGCGACGCTATCGCCGTCGAGCTGGAACTCGTTGTACGGCGCGTTGGCGTCGCCCATGTCGCTGACCCGGACGGTCCAGCCGAAGACCTCGTGGTAGAACGGGATCGCCTTGTCGACGCCGCGCGAGCTGAGCTCCGCCCAGCCGAACGTGTTCGGCGGCGCCGGACAGGAAGTCGGCCATCGCGCCCGGCTGCCAGGCCGAGATGAACGCCCCGGTCGGGTCCTGGAACACGGCCATCCGACCCTGGTCGCCGACGTCGAACGGCGGGGCGACCACCGTGCCGCCGGCCGCCTTGACCTGCTTCGCGAGGTCGTCGGCGTCGGGCGGTGCCGATGTAGAGCGATCCAGGCCGTCGGCGCCTCGGGCGACTGGGTCGGCCCGATCCCGGCGACGTCCCGGTCGCCGATCTTGGCCATCGCGTAGCCGCCGTACTGCGGATCGGGTCGACACCTCGACCTTCCAGCCGAAGAGCTTCGCGTAGAAGTCGCGGGAGCCCGGCCGCGATCCGCGCTCGAAAGGTCGACCCAGGCGGGCTTGTTGGCGATCGCAGTCATTGCTCGTGCCATGTCTCGCCTCCTTGGCGGTGCCGTCGCGGGTGCCCTCCGCACGACCACGACACGAACGGGCATTGTCCCACGATGGGGCGCTGGCGGCCGCCAGGAGTGCCCGTCGAATGGTCGCTGGTGGCGCGTCCGTGCCACCCCTCCGTCCGTGATGCGTGTCGCCGCATCAAACGGGCAGCGGGCGCTCCGGCCGCAGGCGAGGCCCAGCGGAGCGACGTTGCCTCAGAGACGGCTCGCGTCTACGATCGTCCACGCCCGGCGGGCGACCTCGCCCTTCCGGGATCGCTCAGTGGGCGAACGCCGGGACTGGTTCGGTCACGACGTTCTGGGCTGGTCCTTGAGGGAGGGCAGCGATGAGAGTCCGATCGGCAGCGGCGTTGATCCCGCTCGTGGTCCTGGTGGTCGCGGCATGCAGCGCCGCGAGTGGCCCGGCTGCGAGCCCCGGTGGGGCGACCGACACAGGCGGGACGAGCGGAGCCACTGCCGTCAAGCGGGTCGGCCGCCCAGACCCCGTCGGCCGGTGGTGGCGCGGCCGGTGGTGCGGCCGGGGAGTGGCGCTGCGGGAGGGGGAGCCACCGGCGGATCGGTCGCCGCCGGCAACGACCTGTGCGGCCTCCTCGGGCCTGGCGACTTCGCCGCCCAGGGCATCAGCGGAACCGGTAGCCCAACCGAGAACAACGCAGACAACAGCAATGTCTACTGCGTGTATGCGGGGAAGTCCGCCGGCACCGGCGGCGTCGAGTTCGATGCCTTCCTGGCCGACACCAAGGCCGACTCCGAGGCCACGTTCATCTCGACGTCAGCGCCGATGCTCGACTTCGAGGGCGCCGGGAAGGCCGCGTTCCCCGACGCCGACGGGGCGAAGCTCCGCACCGATATCCCCGACGGCTACGCGGGCATCGCGATCTGGAAGGGCAGGCTCGTCTTCGACATCGGGATCCCGAAGAGCGACCAGGCGAAGGACCAGCTGATCGCCCTGGCCAAGCTGGTCCTCCAGCGCTCCGCGGGCCTGACGGGATAGGCCCCCGCTCGCCCCACCCACCGGGCCCCGCGTCCCGGCCGCCCGCTCTCCACGTCTCCACGCGCCCAGCTCTCCACACGACACGCTCTCGGGGAAGACGGGGGTCCCCCGTTATGCCTGTCGCCGCATCACCCGGGCTCGTGGCGGGCGACGCGACGCCGCTCGAGGCCCGAGCTATCGAGCGATGCGGCGACTCGCATCACCGGTGACACCACAGTTGGCAGGGTTCGCGGTGAGCGTCCGGCCCGACTACGCCCCCGGCGACGAGACGATGGGCGCGCCGACGATCGGCAGCGGCGTGTCCCACCGCCCCGTGCCGATCGATTCGCGGACCAGTGCGGCGGCCAGCCGCCGTCGAAGCTCGCTCGCGACGGGCATCTGGGATCCGGCAGGAACACGCTGCTGGAGCCGGATCGACGCACCGTCCGTGGAGCGGCGGAGGACCGCCGGCCGGCCCGGCCGAGCGCTTACTCCAGGTAGTCCTTGAGCTTCCGCGAGCGCGACGGGTGGCGGAGCTTGCGCAGCGCCTTGGCCTCGATCTGGCGGATCCGCTCGCGGGTGACGTTGAACTCCTTGCCGACCTCCTCGAGGGTGCGGGCCCGGCCGTCCTCCAGCCCGAACCGGAGCTGGAGCACGCGCCGCTCGCGTCCGGTCAGCGAGTCGAGCACCGCCTCCACCTGCTCCTTGAGCAGCTGGTGCGAGGCCGCCTCGGCCGGGGCCAGCGCGCCACGGTCCTCGATGAAGTCGCCGAGGTGGGAGTCCTCCTCCTCGCCGATCGGGGTCTCGAGCGACACCGGCTCCTGCGAGACCTTGATGATCTCGCGGACCTTGTCCGGAGTGACCACGACCTCCTGGCCGCGCGACATCGCCTCGGCGATCTCCTCGACCGTCGGCTCGCGGCCGAGCTCCTGGAGCAGGTTCCGCGAGACGCGGATCAGCCGGTTGATCGTCTCGACCATGTGGACCGGGATGCGGATCGTCCGGGCCTGGTCCGCGATGGCCCGGGTGATCGCCTGGCGGATCCACCACGTGGCGTAGGTCGAGAACTTGAAGCCCTTCTCGAAGTCGAACTTCTCGACCGCCCGGATGAGCCCGATGTTGCCCTCCTGGATGAGGTCGAGGAACGACATCCCGCGCCCGATGTACTTCTTGGCAATCGACACGACCAGCCGCAGGTTGGCCGAGGTCAGCTGCTCGCGCGCGTCGCGCCCGATCCGGACGAGCTCGCCCTTCCGGTCACGCAGCTTGGTCGAGAGCGGCACCTCGGGGTCGTAGCCGAGGGTCTTCCAGAGGGCCGCGTCGTTGCCGGCCAGGATCCAGCGCTCGAGCGCGGGGAAGGCGACGTCGTCGCGGGTCCAGTCGTAGATCGCCCGGAGCCCGGGGTTGTCGCGCGAGTCGAGGTCCCCGTTGTGGACCGCGAAGTAGGCCCAGTCGAGAAGGGCCAGGAACGGCTCGGCCGCCCGCTTCTCGTTGTAGGTCGCGAGGAGGTGCTTCGCCTCGCGGATGAGTGTCTTCGTCCCCTCCGACTGGACGTCCCGTGCGGCCTTCACGAGGTGGAAGTCCGGCGGGGCCGTCAGCAGGTCGCGCGTGCCCTTGTCCGAGATCGCATCGCGGACCATCTTGTGGGCCTCGTCGCCGAACGGCAGCTGGTGCTGCGGCTTGGCGGTCCGGGTCTTCTTCTCGGTCTCGTGGAGCGTCCACTCGTGGAGGGACACGATCGCCTTCCAGGGCGCCTCGACGGTCTGCTCGCCGAGCTCGATCGCCTTGGCCAGGACGACCTCCTCCTCGGCGGTCAGCAGGGCGACCTTGCCGATCTCCTTGAGGTACATCCGGACCGGGTCGTCGATCCCGATCATGTCCGCGGAGAGCGCCTCGAGCTCTTCCGCGGTCGGCTCCTCGAGCTCGGCCGCATCGAGCTTGGCCGGCGCCTCGGCCGGCAGGAGCGCGGCTGCGCCGGTCCCGCCCTCGACCGCGACCTCGACGTCCTCGGCGTCGGCCTCGGCCTCGACGAGCCCCTCGGGGGTCGGCCCGAGCTCGAGATCGGCCTCGAGATCCTCGTCCTCGTCGTCCTCGACCTCGATCGGGACCTCCGCAACGGCCGCGTCGGCGCGACCCGGCCGCTTCGAGGCGAGCCGGGCCTCCTCGATCTCGGCCTTCGTCCGGCGCGGGCGCGCCGAGAGGACCGCTTCGACGAGCTGCTTGTCCAGTAGATCCTGTGCCATCGGTTCAGTGCCCTCCGTGGGTCATGCTCGGCCGGCCGTCGCGGGCGCGGGGGTCGTGGTGGGTCGGGTGAGGAGACGCGTCTGCTCGATCCGTCGATCGAGCGACCGGCGCGCCTCGTTGATCTGTGCTTCTTCGGCGAGGAGCCGAGCCATCGCCTCCACATCGGCGCGGAGCTCGGCCTCGGCCTGCTCCGCCTGGTTCCAGTCGCTGCGCTCCTCGAGGCGCTCGGCCTCGAGGGTGAGCAGGCACTTGTCGACGTTGTAGATGACCCGCTGTGACGGCAGGTTCCGTGGATCTGGACGGTCGAGCGCATACAACCCGAGCGCCAGGGCGCGGGTTTCCGGGTCGAGCGCCTCGAGGAAGCGACCGCGCTCGAAGCGGCCCGGGCCGTCGGGGTCGCCGGCGGCCTCCGCTCCCCGTCGCCGGTCCGCGAGGATCGCCGCGTACAGCTCCCGGGCCACGGTCGAGGGCAGCTCCTCGGGCCGGAGCACGTCCTCGACCCGTGCCTGCTGGTCGGGCAGCAGGAGCAGCAGCCGGAGCAGCTCGATCTCGACCGGGGTGATCGACTCGACCACCTGCTCCGGGCTGACCGACTCGGCTGCCGCGCGCACCGCATCGAGCGTGATCCGGGCCCCGGCATGCTCACCGCCGACGGCCGCCCCGCCGCCACCCGGCGCGCCGACCACGCGACCGGCATCCGGCCGTCGATGGAGCGCCTCGAGGAGCGTCTGCTCGCTCACCGTCGAGCGGCGGGCGAGGAGCTGGAGGTAGGTGTCGCGGATCGTCGGGTCGCCGACCCTGCGCAGCGTCGGCAGGACCGCGTCCACGAGCCGCTTGCGTCCCTCCGGCGTGCGGACGTCGACCCGCGAGGCGTGGTAGTCGATGAGGTAGGCGAGGATCGGGTCGGGCGTCCGGACCGCCTCGCGCCAGGTGTCGGGCGACTCGCGGATGACCTCGTCGGGATCCTTGCCCTCGGGCAGCCGGACGACACCGACGTCGGTCAGCCCGACCGAGGCGTCACCGGACCGGCCGGCGACCTGGACCTCGGAGATGAGGTTGTTCAGCTCGGTCACCCCGAACGAGCCGGCCGACTGCCCCGCCGGGTCGACGTCGTAGGCGAGGGCGACCTTCTTCGCGTAGCGGGTGACGAGCGCCACCTGGCCCGGCGTGAGCGCGGTCCCGAGGCTGGCGACGACGTTGTCGAAGCCGGCCTGGTGGGCCATCAGCGCGTCGGTGTAGCCCTCGACGATGACCGCCTGGCCCGACTTGCGGATCGCGCCCTTCGCCTTGTCGATGAGGTACAGGGTCCGGCTCTTGTCGAACAGCGGCGTGCCGGGCGAGTTGAGGTACTTCGGGCCGTGGTCGCGGGTGTCGCCCTCGGCGACGAGGTAGCGGCCACCGAGCCCGATCGCGTTCCCGGTCGCGTCGCGGATCGGGAAGATGATCCGCTCGCGGAAGCGGTCGTACGCCCCGCCCCGGCCCGTGCCGCGCGGGGTGGTCAGCCCGACGATGGCGAGCTCCTCGGCGGTCGCCCCACGCTTCGTCATGAGCTGCTTGCTCGTGGTCTCCCAGCCGCCGGGCGCCCAGCCGAGCTGGAACGCCTCGATCGTGGCGTCGCTGAAGCCGCGGCCGCGCAGGTAGTCGAGCGCCGGCTGCCCCGACGGATGGTTGGTCAGCACGGTGTGGTAGAAGCCGATCGCCCCGTCGAGGACCTCGGTCAGGCGCTTGCGCCGGGCGTCGTTGCGGCTCGTCCGCTCGTCGAGCTCGACCCCCGCCCGGGCGGCAAGGACCTTGAGCGCGTCGGGGAACGACACGTTGTCGCGCTGCATGACGAAGCTGAAGATGTCGCCGCCGAGCCCGCAGCCGAAACACTTCCAGCTCTCGCGGGCCGGGGTGACGTAGAACGACGGCGTCTTCTCACCGTGGAACGGGCAGAGGCCCTTGTAGGTGCTGCCCGACTTCTTCAGCTGAACGGTGTCCTGGACGACGTCCACCACGCTCAGCTTGCTCTTCACTTCCGCGGCGACGCCGACGGCCAACTCCACCTCCGACCCGTCCGCGGCCGCCGCACCGACCCGTGGCGGCTCCGGACATGGCTAAGGGCTTGTCAAGACTTGACAAGCCGCATCGATGCGTAGTCTACCACACTGTCAATACTCCTGGGAAGTATTGACAGGTTCACGGGCCAGTCGCGCCGCTCTCAGGTGCATCCAGGACGGACCGTGCCACCGGAATTTGCGGTCCTTGCGCCCCACCCTGAACTCCCACAATCTCTGGCCATGGGACCGACTGAGAACCATAGACGGATCACGCCGATCGGCGACCGTCCCGGGTTGCTTGGGGTCCCATGGTCGGTGCTCCTGGTTGCCGGCCTCATGGTCATCGGTTTGCTTGCTGTCGCGGGCGCCTACGGCTTCCACGGCGATGAGATGTACTTCGTCGTCGCCGGCCAGCACCCGGCCTTCGGCTACGTCGACCAGCCGCCCTTGACGCCGCTCCTGTCGGCCGCGTCGGTCGCCTTGCTCGGCACCTCACCGGTCGCGGTCCGCGTGCTGCCAGCCATCGAGATGGGCTTGATCGTGGTGCTGACCGCCCTCATAGCGCGCGACCTGGGTGGGTCGCGACGGGCGCAGACCCTGGCCGCGATCACAGCGGCCCTGTCCGGCTACCTGGGGGCGGGCCATCTCGACACCACCACCGATCCCGACCTCCTGGCCTGGGCCGTGATCGTGTGGCTGCTGGTGAAGCTTCTCGGGGGTGGGGATCGGCGCTTGTGGCTGGCGGTCGGCCTCGTCACCGGGGTCGGCCTCGAGAACAAGGACACGCTCCTGTTCCTCGGCGCAGGGCTGGCGGTGGGACTCGTCCTCGCCCGTCGCTGGGATGTCATGCGCTCGCCGTGGCCGTGGGCCGCCATCGGGATCGCCCTCCTCATGTGGGCTCCGAACCTCGCCTGGCAGGCGATGAACGGCTGGCCGCAACTGACGATGGCGCAGGCGATCAGCGGCTACTCGGCCGACAACCGGGCGCAGGTGGTGCCGCTCCTCTGGCTGTTCACCGGACCGCTGCTGTTCCCGGTGAGTATCGCCGGCCTGGTCTGGGTGCTCTTCTCGAAGTCGGCTGTCCAGTGGCGGGCATTGGGGATCGCCGCCCTCGTCGCGCTCGCCCTCGTCTTCGTCAGCGGCGGCAAGGCGTACTACGTCATCGGCAGCGTGCCGCTCTTCATGGCGGCCGGCGCCATCGTCGTCGACCGCTGGCTGGCCCGGGGTCATTCCCGCATCAAGGCGGGAGGCTTCGCGATCGCTGCGGTGCTCTCGGTCAGCCTGATCGCATTGCTGACGCTGCCGATCCTCCCGGTCGCCCAGTACGCGACGTCAGGACTCCCGTCGGCCGTCCCCGACACGGCCAACGAGATCGGGTGGCCCGAGTTCGTATCCACGGTCGAGGCGGTGGTCGCCGCGCTGCCGGCGGACCAGCGCGATCACGCCGTGATCCTGACCAACGACTACAGCGAGGCGAGCCCGCTCGTGCTCCTGGGCCGTGGGTTGCCACCGGTCTACTCGGGCCACAACAGCTATTGGTCCTGGGGGCCTCCGCCCGCCGACAGGACGACCGTGGTCCACGTCGGCGACTGGAGACCGGAGGACTGGAGCCAGTTCTTTGTCGACTGCCGCGATGTCGCGCGCATCGACAACGGCCTCGGGATCGAGAACGGCGAGCAGGGAAAGGCGGTCTCCGTATGCACTGGGCTGCGCAGGCCATGGACCGAGATGTGGACGGACCTCAGAACGATCTCATGACGCCGGAGCGCTGTGCCGCCTGGCTCTGAGCACCACGCCAGCGATCAGGACCCCCACAGCCGTCACGGCCGCGGCTCGCGGTCCGGCGACGACCGTTGCGACGGCGACGAAGGCGGTGACGATCCCGGCCCGCTCAGGATCCCGTGCCCGACTCGAGTCGCCGGCGCAGCGTTTCCAGGTCGACATAGGCCTGCTTGATCATCCGCGGCGTCGCCAGGCGGGTCAGGAGTCCGCCGATCGGGCCCTTGAAGCCGCCATCTGCCCCGCCGCTGACCAGCGAGCCCGTCGCGTCCGGTTCCACCCGGACCCAGGAGCTCACGCTGACCGGTCCCGCGACAGTCCGCCAGGTCGCGCTCTGCGGCGGCGCCCACTCGACCACCTCGGCCTCGACCGTCCATGGCCGGCCCAGCACGCGGGCCGTCTGCCGCCCGCGCCGCCCGATGCGCATCGGGCCGTCGTCAAGCCACTCCGTCCGGATCACGTTCTTCCGCCACAGCGGGTTGTTCGCGGCATCGCCAACGAACGAGAACACCTCGTCGGGCGGACGGTCGATATGGATGCTCGCCTCACCCTGCGCCATGACGTCCCTCCGCATGCCCGTCCGCATGACCCCTGATCATCGGTGAGCGTACTCGCCACGCGAGCCACGGGCACCGGGGCCGCACTACGGCCGGGGCTGGCCCCAGCCGACACTCAGGACGCACGCGCCGGGCAGGTCGGAGCCCGACTGCGTGCAGCCCGGCGTCGGGAACACGATCCGGCGACCGGAGCCGTCGGGACGGATGGTAGCCAGGCCGCCCGATCCGATGATCGGCCTCCAGTCGATGAGGATGAGCGATCCGTCGCTTGACCAACCGTCGTTGAAGGCCTGGGCCTGAAGCAGGCGGGTGTCGCTGCCATCGGCGGCGGCGACGTAGACATCGAATGGCCCGCCATGCGGCACGTTGAAGGTGATCATTCGGCCGTCGGGCGACAGTGCCGCGCCCACGGCGCCGAGAGCCGGAGGGGTCAAGGGCTCGCTCACGCCCCGGCTGACATCCGCTCGGTAGATGCGATGCGGCTCGACGACCTTGCCCGCGTCGAAGTAGATCCATTGGCCATCGGGCGACCAGGAGTCCGGACCGGAGACGGATGCCCCATCCAATCCGCCGCCGATGTCGCGGATCGCCGATCCGTCGAGACGGATGACCCCGAGCGTCTGGGGGCCATGGGTCTCCATCGCGAACGCGATCAGGCCGCCGTCCGGGGACCACAGCGGGCACGTCGCCGAGATGCTGCTCGGCGTGAGCAGTCGTGCCGAGCCGGCCGCGACGTCGGCGACCAGGATCCTGGCCACGCCATCCGCCTTGACGGAGGCCGCGACCGCGCCAGAGTCGAGCGACCACGTGTCGATGCAACCGTTCCAGGTCAGGTGCATGCCGCCGGTCAGGATCCGCCGATCGGCGCCGTCCAGGCTCGCGACCTCGAGCCGGTCGCCGCCCGGCCCGGTTGTCCAGAACGACACGAGGCGGCCATCGGGCGAGCGACTGGCGCCCTTGGTCGGCTCGCCAACGATGACCGTCGAGGCACCCCCGATGTCGGGGGCGACCTGCCGCAGCCCCTGGCTCGTCGCGACGATGAGCGGTCCATTGCCGAGCGGCGTCGATGGTCGACGCGAACCGATGAACGCGATGGCGAGAGCCGCCGCGAGGAGGAGGGCGAGCAAGGCGAGCAGGATGAAGACGCTCCTGCCGCGCTGCGACGAGACCGGGAGACCGAACTGCTGGCGAAGCGTCCGGGCAACCCGGGCGAAGAGTCGCGCATCGGCGCGCCGGGCGCGCTGCACGCTGGGCAGGATGGCCTCGAAGGACCGCGTCGCGAATTCCGGATCCGGCTGCGACGGCCCGTCGAGCCGACGAACGAGGGCGTCGATCCGCTGGTCGTTCATCGGTCCGCACCCCGATACTCGCGCCGGAAGCTCTCCCGGGCGCGATGCAGCAGCGATTGGGCTGCCAACGGGCTCTTGCCCAGCAGGCGGCCGGCTTCGGCGACCGACAGGTTGTCGAGCGCGACAAAGATCAGAACGGCGCGTTGCATCTCGGGCAGTGCCGCGAGCGCGACCGCGATGAGCTCGCGCTCGCCGACATCGAGCTGCGACGTCTCGCTCGCCTGGACCTCGATCTCGCGGATCTCCATCCGCATCTGCCGCCGGTCGTCCCGACTGCGCTTCCGGAAATGGTCCGCCAGCTTGTGGCGAGCGATGCCGCAGAGCCAGGTCGCGCTGTCGGACCGACGATCGAAGCTCGCGCGGCGGTCGATGGCGGCGATGAACGTCTGCTGGGTCAGCTCCTCGGACAGCTGGACATCCCCACCGGTGCGCGTCATCAGGTAGCCATAAACCCGCGGCAGCACCGATCGATACCAGCGCTCGAATGCGGCGTCGTCCGCGAGCGCATCCGGGAGCTCGTCGGCCCACGCCGCGTCCCCGATCCGAGCCTCCATCGCCCTCCCGCCCGTGCCTTCATCCATGGTGCACCCGTTTCGTCGCTCGTCACCGCGAGAACCATTCGCCGCCGACCGAATGATTTCGTCCCCGGCGCGCGACTCATCCGCACACAAGCGGAGGGACGACGACGATGCAACTGGTCCGGACATTCGTCCGCGGGCTTGCGCTGGCGGCTGTCGGTGCGTTGATCGCAGCCTGCGCCGGGACACCGGCGGCCACATCGCCTGCCCCACCGACTGCCGGACCGACGACGGCAGCGGCCCAGGCGCCGAGTCCGAGCGCGGCGCCGTCGAGTCCGAGCGCCCCGGCGACTCCCAGTCCATCGCCCACTCCGGTGGGCCAGTCCGTGAGCCTGCTCTTCCAGCCGACGCTTACCTACACGGCGCCCGCGGGCTGGGTGCAGCAGGAGGACTCGGCTGGCGGCGTCCTGCTGCTGCCACCGGGCGCAACCCCCGAAGGCGTGGACGCCGGCACGAGCGACTACATCAGCGTGGCCGCGAGCCTGGCGGCGGAGTCGCCCGACTGCAACGGGCAGGCGGCGAAGGGGGTGCCAGTGACACCGGCGGGGATCGCCAACTGGCTCGCGAAGCGACCCGCGCTGGTAACGACCAAACCCAAGGCCACGGCGGTTGGAGGTCTCAGCGGCGTCGTCCTCGATATTCGGCTCGCCAAAGGGTGGACCGAGACCCCGTGCGGTGGCGGCATGAAGGGCGCGACGGTGATCGTTGGCGTGGCTCCTTCCGAGTTTGAGCACGGGATGATCCCGGGCCTGGCGATGCGGCTCTATCTCCTCGACAACGCGGGTGCCGTCCTGGGTGTCGAGGTGGATGACGTCTCCGGCGGACGCCACCTCGACCAGTACTCGAAGCTGATCGGGTCATTCGCATTCGCCCACTAACAGCTGCCGGGTACGCTGCTGGTTCGGCTGGCGGAGCGGCCTATCGACGAGCTGCCCGCGGTCCCCGGCAGGGCTCTTTCGAGGGGCAGGCAGACTGACATGCAAGGCACCGATCGGATCGCGCGCGCAGCGGTCGACACCGCGGTCGAGCTGCCGCAGGGCACGGTGACCTTCCTGTTCACCGACATCGAGGGCTCCACCCGGCTGCTCTCGCAACTCGGTGACGGCTACAGCGCGGTCCTGCTCGACCATCGGGAGATCCTCCGCTCGGCATTCGAGCGGTGGCGGGGGGTCGAGGTCGACACGCAGGGCGACTCGTTCTTCGCCGCCTTCGCGAGCCCGGCCGACGCGGTCGCCTGCGGTCTCGACATCCAGCGGGCCCTGGCCGCCCACGCCTGGCCCGACGGCGCCGAGGTCCGGGTCCGGATGGCGATCCACTCCGGCCAGGCGCGGCGCGAGGGCCGCGGGTACGTCGGGATCGAAGTCCACCGCGCGGCACGGATCATGGCCGCGGCGCACGGGGGCCAGGTCCTGGTATCGGAGGCGGTCGCCGCACTCGCGGGAGACGAGCTCCCCGAGGGGGCGTCGCTCGCCGACCTCGGCGAGTTCCAGCTGAAGGACCTCGACCGGGCGGACCGACTCTTCCAGCTGGCCCATGACGACCTTGTCCCGGCGTTTCCGCCGCTGCGGACGATCGACCACCGACCGAACAACGTGCCGATCCCCGTTTCTGCCTTCGTGGGCCGGGAGGTCGAGCTGGCAGAGATCTCCCGGCAGCTGAGCCTTGAGTCGAACCGGCTGATCACCCTGATCGGAGCCGGGGGCAGCGGCAAGACGCGCCTCGCGATCCGCGCCGCGACCGACGAGCTGGCCCGCCTCAACGACCGGGTGTTCTTCGTGGATCTCGCCGCAGCCACCGACACGGAGTCGGTCCTGGCCGCCATCGCGCGGGTGCTCGGAGTGTCCCGGACCCGTGAGCAGCCGGTGCTCGAGGACCTGAAGCATGGGTTGCGCGACCGGCCGAGCCTGCTCGTCCTCGACAACTTCGAGCAGGTCCTGGCGGCCGCCGGAGCAATCGCGGAACTCCTCGAAGTCTGTCCGAACCTGGGGCTGCTGGTTACGAGCCGCGAGGCGCTCCACATCCGCGGCGAGCATGTGTTTCCCGTCCCACCGTTGTCCCTGCCGGCTGCGGCCGCTGCCCGCGAGTCCGCGAAGGGGATCAGCGGGTTCGAGGCCATCCAGCTCTTCGTCGAGCGGGCCCGTGCGGTGCAGCCGGGATTCCGGCTCACCGATGACAATGCCGCCTCCGTCGCGGAGATCTGCCGCCGGCTCGACGGCCTGCCGCTCGCGATCGAGCTCGCGACTGCCCGGATCAACCTCTTCTCGCCGGAGACCCTTCGTGACCGACTCACCAGCCGGCTCGGGACCCTCGATCGCGGGGCCCGGGACCTGCCGGCCCGACAGCGGACCCTCCGTGCCACCATCGACTGGAGCTACCAGCTGCTTGGAGCAGGCGAGAAGCGTCTCTTCGAGCTCCTGTCCGTGTTCGCCGAGATCAGGATCGATGCCCTCGAGGAGGTCGCGAAGAACGTCGGGCTGCTCGACGAGAGCACGGTCGATCCGCTCGAGGGGCTCGCGTCGCTGCTCGACAAGAGCCTCGTCCGACCGTCGGACGGCGGGCCCGAGCCCGGCG
Source organism: uncultured Chloroflexia bacterium (assembly GCA_963813705.1). Lineage (GTDB taxonomy): Bacteria > Chloroflexota > Limnocylindria > Limnocylindrales > CSP1-4 > Chersky-267. The sequence goes on along the minus strand of CAWFAH010000009.1, from coordinate 39,903 downwards.
GGTTCGTGATGCTCGAAACCATCCGCGAGTTCGCCGCCGAGCAGCTGGCGAACCGCACCGACCTGGCGGCCGCGGTCCGCCTCGCCCATGCGACGTACTTCACGAGCTACGCCCAGCTCAAGCTGGCCGATGCCACCGGCCAGGAAGGGGCGCCGGCGCTGGCCGCGCTGGCCGGCGAGATCGAGAACCTGCGCGCGGCGTGGCGGTACTGGGTCTCGACGAACGACCTGGAGCAGCTCAACGGCCTAATCGAGAGCCTCTGGCTCGTGTATAACGCCGAGGGTCGGTACCGATCCACGGCTGAGGTCACGAGCGAGCTGCTGGACATCCTGGCGGCCTCACCGTCGAGCGACGAGCGATGGCTCCGCGAGGTCACCCTCCGCAGCAGCTATGCCCGGACCCTCATGGCGATCCGGGGCTACACGGCCGAGGTCGAGGACGCGTACGCTGCCGCGTTGGAGCTCTTCGAGGACCAACGCGACCGTCCCCAGGTCTATCCGGTCCTGCGCGATCTCGCCCGCTTCTACATCGGTGGATCGGAGATGGGAAAGGCTGCCGCTGTCGCCCAGGAGATCCTGGGCCTCGCGGACCGCCAGGACGATCAGGGAATGCGGCTGGATGGGCATCTGATCCTCGGGACCGTTCTGGCATTCGCAGGTGACCTACCCGGCGCCGCGGAGCAGCTCGACCAGGGGATCGAAGCGTTCGAATCTCCGACCTATCGTCCACGCCAAATTCGCCTGGGCACCGACCCGCGCATCTCCTGTCTGGCCGCGTCAGGGTTCGTTCTCTGGGCGCTCGGGTTCCCTGACCGCGCGGTCGACCGATCCGATCGCGGCGTCGCCCTGGCGGCCCAGCTCGATCCATACTCGCTCGCCTACGGCCTGTTCCACTCGGCGTTCCTCCACGTGTGGCGGTCAGAGCCGATGCGCGTCGCGGAACGGGCGCGCCAGCTGCTCGACCTGGTCGCCGATCATGACTTCCCGATCTGGCGCGCCGTCGGCACCTGTCTCGCCGGCGCCGCGAGCACGTTCCTCGGCCAACCGGCCGAGGGCCTCGCCCAGATCGATCAGGGCATGGCCGACTACCAGGGGATGCGGTCGCCCCCGGTCTTCTGGCCGTATCTCCGCTTCGTCCAGTCGGCGAGCCTCGCCGGCGCGGGACGGGTAGCCGATGCGCTGACCATCCTCGACGAGATGCTCGCGACGATGGCCGACCTGGCTGCCGCCACCCAGTTCCACGTGCTGCGCGGCGACCTCCGGCTCGCCCTTGGAGACGGAGGCTCGGCCGAGGAGTCCTACCGGCAGAGCATCGAGATGGCACGGCGTATCGGAGCGACCGCGGTCGAGCTCCAGGCCGAGACGCACCTGCTCCGGCTGCGTCGCGGTCGCGGCGATGACGACAACGGTGACGCGCTTCGGGCCGTCTACGACCGGTTCACAGAGGGGTTCGCAACCCGCGACCTCGCCGAGGCGAGTGAGCTTCTCGCCTGACCGCGGGCAATGGAGGCAGGCGGAAACGGAACCGCCCCGCCGGTGCCGTGGCACGCGACGGGGCGATCCCAGGCTGCGCTCTACTTGAAGACGAGCGTCCCCTGGTCCACCAGGGTGATCGTCAGCTGGTTGGTCGCGATGGCGTAGCTCGCCGCGTTCGACAGCCCGATCACGTACAGATCGGAGAACGAGCCCACGGGGCAGGCCGCCATGGTCATTGGCCCGGGGACGATGGCCAGGTCGCCCGATGCAGCCGTCGCGTCGGCCGTGGTGTAGGTCCCGGCGACGGTGTTGCAGTCGGCCTTCGCCGAGAACGAGCCGTCGGCCTGGAACTGGATCGTGTAGTTCGCCTGCTGGTCGGCCGGCACGACGCCCTGGAACGCCGGCACCTTCTCGGTGATCGCGGTCAGCTGCCAGGCCTTGCCAAGGAGGCCGGTCGCCGGTGCCGTCGACGGCGCGGGCGTCGCGCCGGATGGGGCCGTCGTGGGGGCCGTCGTGGGCTTGGGCGTCGGCTTCGGAGTCGGCTTCGGAGTCGGCGATGCGGTGGGCTTGGCGGTCGCCGAGGCACCAGCCGACGATGACGCGCCGGCGGAGGGCGACGGACTCGCGGGTGGAGCGACGACGAACGACATCGTGCCGCCGTCGTCGAGCGTGATCGTCAGCGTGTCGCCGGTGACCGTCCAGCTCTTCGCCCGGCTCAGCCCGTGGACGAACAGCGGCCCGAACGAGCCCTCCGAGCACATCGCCATGGTCGAGATGCCCGGGGTGATCGTCAGCCCGTCCGACCCGCTCGCCTTCCACGTGCCGGCGATCTCGTTGCAGTCGGCGGTGCCGGTGAAGTTGCCGTCGGTGTTGAGCGTGATGCCGTACTTCGACTGGTCCGCCGGCGGGATGACGCCCTGGAAGGCGGGGGTCTTCTCGGTGACCGAGGTGAGCTGCCAGGGCTTGCCCGTGAGGGCACTCGTGTCGCCCGAGCTGCAGGCCGCAAGGATCGCGGTCGCGGCGATGGCGAGCGCGAGGAGGGTGATTCGACGCATGAGCTGTTCTCCTGTGGTGTGGAACGCTGGGTCGAGCCCGCGCGCCCAGGGCTCGTCCGCCCACTGGGGCCGCATCATCGCGAGTCTCGATGCCCCGCGGCATCAACCGGATCGGGTGAAAACGGCCGTTCGAGACCCTCGATCCGCGGCTGGCGCGACTCGCGCCGAGGCTAGACTGCGCCCATGTTCGCGCCCTTCGATCCGGCGGAGTGGACGGAGTTCTTCCTGTCCGTCGCCGCCGCCGCGGCGGTGCTCATCGGGCTGATCGTCGTCGGCCTGTCGATCCACACCGCCTTCATCGCCCAGAGCCTGACCCATCGCTCGCACGCCCGCGCGACCCTCGTGGTGCTGACCGCGACGATGGTGATCGGGCTGGTCGCCATCACCCCGCAGCCGCCGGACTGGCTCGGCTGGGAGTTCGTGGCGATCAGCCTCGGCTTCGCGGCGATCAACACGTACAACAACAGCAAAGCCGCGCGGCGGGTCAACTGGCAGCTCCCACGCGACGCCTGGATCCGGATCGCGATCGGCTTTGCGATCGCCGCCTGCGGCATCGTCGGCGGGCTGTCACTGGCGGTCGCCTCGGGCCAGGGCGGCGGCCTGTACTGGATCGCGATCGAGACGATCGCCGGCCTCGTCTGGGCGATCGCCGGCGCCTGGCGGTTCCTGATCGGCGTCATCGACGAGCAGCAGTCCTGACCGCGGAGCCGGGAGAAGGGTCCGAGGGACCTCCGGCCCCTCCACATCATCCGATGTGGACGATGCGGCTTCGACCCCGCGGGCGCACGCTCCTCCTGAACGTACCTTGACGGCCCACGCCCTGGCGGACCGTCGCCATCGGGACCAGCGTCCCCGAGCGGATGATAGTGAGGACGCGATGCCGATCCTGGAATACCCCGCCGGAGCGCCGTTCCCCGGCGTGATCGGGCGGACCGCCGACGAATTGAGCCCCGCCTGGCCGGCTCCGACACGAGCCGCGAAGGGCGCGCCGAACGTGCTGTTCGTCGTCCTCGACGACACGGGCTTCGGACAGCTCGGCTGCTACGGCAGCCCGATCGGCACGCCGAACTTCGACGCGCTCGCGGCGGACGGGTTGCGCTTCAACAACATGCACACGACGGCGCTCTGCTCGCCGAGCCGCTCGTGCATCATCACCGGCCGCAACCACCACGCCAACGGCATGGCCTGCATCACCGAGCTCGCCTCGGGCTACCCGGGCTACAACGGCGTGATGCCGTTCGAGAACGGGATGCTCTCGGAGATGCTGCTCGAGCACGGGTACGGCACCTACATGGTCGGCAAATGGCACCTGACCCCGAGCAACCAGGAGACGGCGGCCGGCCCGTACGACCGCTGGCCGCTCGGACGCGGATTCCAGCGCTTCTACGGGTTCCTCGGCGGCGACACGAGCCAGTGGTATCCCGACCTCGTGTACGACAACCACCCGGTCGAGCCGCCGCGCACGCCAGAGCAGGGCTACCATCTCACGGAGGACCTGGTCGACAAGTCGATCGAGTTCATCACCGACCTCCGCCAGATCGACCCGGACAAGCCGTTCTACTTGCACCTGTGCTTCGGAGCGACGCACGCCCCGCATCACGTTCCCAAAGAGTGGGCTGACAAGTACGCCGGCCAGTTCGATGACGGCTGGGACGCCTACCGGGAGAAGGTGTTCGCCCGCCAGAAGGAGCTCGGGATCCTGCCGCCGGACGCGGAGCTGTCGCGGCACGACCCGGACGTGCCCGCGTGGGGGTCGCTCTCACCCGAGGCGCGCAGGCTGTCGGCCCGGATGATGGAGGTGTTCGCCGGCTTCCTGAGCCACACCGACCATCACCTCGGGCGGCTGCTGGACTTTCTGCGCCAACAGGGAGTGCTCGACAACACGATCGTGATGGTCATCTCCGACAACGGGGCGAGCGCCGAAGGTGGCCCGACCGGGACGACCAACGAGGCCCAGTTCTTCAACAACGCCCAGGAGACGCTCGAGGAGAGCCTGGCGGTCATCGACAAGATCGGCGGCCCGGACCACTTCAATCACTATCCGTGGGGCTGGACGTGGGCCGGCAACACGCCGTTCCGGCGCTGGAAGCGCGAGACATACCGCGGCGGCTCGACCGACCCGTTCATCGTCTCCTGGCCCGCCGGCGTCAAGGTGCGCGGTGAGGTCCGAACCCAGTACGCCCATATCGTCGACATGGTGCCGACGGTGCTGGACCTGCTCGGGATCGAGCCGCCGGCAGCCATCCGCGGCGTGACCCAGGCCCCGATCCAGGGGGTCAGCTTCGCCCACGCTCTCGACGATCCCGAGGCGCCAACCCGCCACCACACCCAGTACTTCGAGATGCTGGGCCATCGGGCGATCTACAAGGACGGCTGGCGGGCGGTCTGCCCGTGGCCCGGCCCGTCGTTCGCCGAGGCCGGCACCGGTTTCGGCAACCCGATCTCGGCCGAGAAGCTCACGGAGCTGGATGCCAGCGGCTGGGAGCTCTATCACATCGACGAGGACCCGGCCGAGAACCACGACCTCGCGGCGGACCACCGCGACAAGCTGATCGAGCTGATCGGGACCTGGTACGTCGAGGCCGGTAAGTACGGGGTCATGCCGGTCGACGGCAGCGGCCTGCAGCGGATGATCGCCGAGAAGCCGCTGGTCGCGGTGCCGCGCAACCAGTACACCTACCGCCCCGGCACCCAGTCCATCCCCAACTTCGCCGCGCCGCGCCTGTTCAACCGCCCGCACAGCATCACGCGCGACCGTCGAGATCCCCGAAGGCGGCGCCGAGGGTGTCCTGTTCTGCCAGGGGACGGCGGCCGGCGGGTACTCGCTCTACGTGAAGGGCGGCCGGCTGCACTACGTCCACAATTACGTCGCACGGGAGCGGTTCGGCGTCTCCACCCCCGATGCGCTGCCGGTCGGGCGCCATGAGCTCCGCTTCGAATTCGAACCCACCGGGCAGCCCGACATGCCGCACGGCAGGGGCGTCCCGGCTCGGCTCCAGCTGTACCTGGACGGTGCCCTGGTCGCGAGCGCAGACGCGCCCTACACCACTCCGTTCATGTTCAACCCCGGCGGTGTCAGCTGCGGTCACAACCCGGGATCGCCGGTGACGCCGGACTACACCAGCCCGTTCAAGTTCAGCGGCACCCTCGAGAAGGTCGTCGTGGACGTCAGCGGGGAGCTCATCGTGGACCAGGAGGCAGAGCTGCGGGCACACATGGCACGCCAGTAGGCGACAGATCGCGAGTCACGACCACGCGCCTGGAGCGTGGCGCTACGAAGGGAGACGGCATGACTGAACGATCGCTCGACGAGCTGGGGCCCGTCGATTACCTCGTCGTCGAGTTTCCGGCCGGACAGCAGAACTTCACGGGTGAAGGCGCGTCGGAGCTGCTCCGGCTCCACGACGCCGGGATCATCCGGATCATGGACCTGATCATCGTCGGCAAGGCCGAGGACGGCTCGGTCATGGCCCAGGAGCTCGGGGATCTCGATGACCTCGGGGAGCTGGCCCGCATCGAGGTCCAGCTCGCCGAGACGCTGGCCGAGGCGGACGTCGAGAAGTTCGGCGACGTGATGGAGCCGGGCAGCATCGGCGCCGTCCTCGTCTACGAGAACCTGTGGGCCGCGCCGTTCGCGTCGGCCATGCGCCACGCCGGCGGTCAGGTGATCGCCAACGGGCGGATCCCGATCCAGGCCATCATCGCCGCCGTCGAGGCCGACGAGGCGCTCGAGCCAGTAGGAGTCTGACATGCCAATGCGAGCATCCCGCCTCGGACGAGCCGCGGTCGTGACCGCTGCCGTCACCCCAGGACCGTCACCGGTCGCCAAGGCCGCGGTCGTCGGGGCCGCCGTCAAGCCCGGACCGTCGCCGGTCGCCAAGGCCGCCGTCGTCGGCGCGGCCGTCACGCCGGGCCGCCGCCGCTTCTAGTCGCCGCCGATCGTCGTCGCCGCGGCGACGGTCCAGATCGCACTCAACGGGTCCCAGGTCAGCCGTTGGCCGGGGACCCGTTCCCTTGACCGGCGGGTAGACTCGCGCTCCGGAGGGACCGGTGCCCGAACTTGCCCTGATCGCGCTGCTGATCCTCGCCTATACGCTGGTCGCGGTCCGTCTCGACCGCCTGTCGATCAGCGGGCCGATCGTGCTCGTAACGGCCGGCGCACTGATTGGGCCGGCGGGCGTCGGCGCCATCGACGCCCCGGCGACCTCTGAACCGTTCCGGGTGCTGGCCGAGCTGACCCTGGCCCTCCTCCTCTTCACCGATGCCTCGACGATCGGCGTGCGGGAGGCCGGCCGGATCGCCTGGCTCCCGGGCCGGCTGCTTGCGTTCGGGTTGCCGCTGACGATCGCCGCCGGGGCCCTGGTCGGCTGGCTCGTGTTCCCGGCCCTCGGCCTCGGCTTCGCCCTGCTGGTCGGGTCCATCCTGGCGCCGACCGACGCGGCGCTCAGCCTGCCGATCCTCCTCGACCGGGCGATCCCCGTTCGTGTCCGCCGGGCGATCAACATCGAGAGCGGCCTGAACGATGGGATCGCCACGCCGTTCGTGACCCTCGCCCTGGCGATCGCCGTGGCCGAGGAGACCAACGATGCCCAGCACTGGATCGTGGCGGCCGGAACGCAGATCGCCATCGCGGTGGGCGTCGCCGTCGCGCTCGGCGGCGTCGGCGGTCGGTTCCTCGTGGCCGCACGCGCACGGGGGTGGGCCTCGGCGGAGTCCGAATTGCTCGCCGTCGTCGCGCTGGCGATCCTCGCCTATGCCGGTGCGACGGCCGTCGGCGGCAACGGGTTCGTGGCGGCCTTCGGGGCCGGAGTCGCTTTCCGGACGGCGACCGTCCGATCAGAGCCATCCGTGGAGCTCGCCGAATTGATCGGGCTGGGTGCGTCGTACCTCGTCTGGGTGCTCTTCGGGGTCGCCGTGGTCGGGCCTGTCGTGGCTGTGGGAGTCGACCCCGCCTTCGTCGTGTACGCCGTCCTGAGCCTGACGATCGTGCGGATGGCTCCGGTCGCCCTCGCGCTCGTCGGCACACCGCTCCGGCGGGACACCGTTGCCCTGATCGGCTGGTTCGGGCCGCGCGGCCTCGCGTCGGTGGTCTTCCTGCTCGTGGCGTTCGACGAGCTGGGTCCCGATCATCCGGCCACCAGGTCCCTCCTCGGTGTCGTTGCCTGGACGGTGCTCCTGTCGGTGTTCCTGCACGGTCTCAGCGCGGTTTCCGTCGGTGCCTGGTACGGCCGCCGGCTCGCTCGTGCATCGGCGGATGCCTGGGAGCTTGGCCACGCCGACGAGCTCCGGGTCAGCCGTCGCCACTCGTTGGCCCGACCGCCGAGCCACCACGAATGACGCCGAGCCGGGCGCCCGGTCCTCGGGAGCAGGCGGCCGTCCTGATTCGACGATACGTTCCGATCACGACGTGGTTGCCGGGGTATCCGAGGAGCTGGCTCCGCCCGGATGTCACGGCCGGGGTCACCTCGTGGGGGGTGATGGTGCCGGTAGCCATGGCCTACGCGGGGCTGGCGGGCGTCCCGCCACAGGTCGGCCTCACGACCGCGTTTGCCGCGCTGGCGGCCTACGCCGTGTTCGGCACCAGTCGCCATCTCAAGGTCACGGCCAGCTCGACGATGGCCATCATGTCCGCGTCGGTCGTCGCCGATCTCGCCGCCGGAGACGGCGGTTCCTACCTGGCGCTGTCCGCCGCCCTGGCGCTGACGGTCGGCGTGATCCTCGTCGCGGGCGGCATCGCGCGCCTCGGCTTCGTGTCCGACTTCCTCACCAAGTCGGTTGTCACCGGGTTCATCTTCGGGCTGGCGATCACGATCATCGTAGGGCAGCTGCCCAAGCTGTTCGGCGTGCCCACGGGCACCGGCTCCGTCATCGAGCAGCTCGGGCTGCTCGTCGAGAGCCTCCCCGACACGAACGCGTACACCCTGGCCGTGGGCGTGGGTGCGCTCATCCTGATCCTCGTGCTGAGGCTGGTCTCGAAGCGGATCCCCGGCGCGTTGGTCGCGCTCGTTGCCGGGATCGTCGCGGTCTCCGTGTTCGACCTCGCCGCCAAGGGGGTCAGCGTGGTCGGCCCGGTCGCGACCGGGCTGTCCACTCCGAGTCTTCCCGATGTGCCCCTCTCGACCATCCCGTACCTCGTGGTGGGAGCGGCGGGCATGGTGTTCCTCGCGGTCGGCGAATCGATCGGCGCTGGTCGTTCGTTCGCGGCGCGCCATCACGACGAGATCGATCCCGACCAGGAGCTCATCGGGCTCGGCGGCGCCAACCTCTCGTCCGGGTTGTTCGGCGGCTTCACCGTCGACGCCAGCCTGTCGCAGACGGCAACGGGCGAATCCGCCGGTTCGAAGTCGCAGCTGTCATCGGTCATCACCTCGGCCCTGGTGCTCGCGACGGCGGTCTTCCTCTCACCACTCTTCAAGAACCTGCCGAACGCGGTCCTCGGGGCGATCGTCATTGTCGCCGTGCTCGGCCTGATGGACGTGCGCGAGATGCGTCGCTACTGGGCCTGGCGGCGAACCGACTTCGTGATCGCGCTGGTCGCGATGGTCGGCGTGATCCTGACGTCCGTGCTGACCGGCCTGATCATCGCCGTGCTGCTGTCGTTGACGTTCCTCCTCTACCGGGCGAGCCGCCCCCACGTGGCCTCGCTCGGCCTGCTGGCAGGCTACGACGACACGTACGTGGATCTCGAGCGGCACGCCGACGCCAGACCCATCCCCGGGCTCCTGATCGTGCGACTCGATGCGCCGCTCTACTTCTTCAACGCGAACGTGGCGCAGACGCAGATCCGCGGCCTCCTCTCCTCGCAGGTGCCTGCACCCCGTGCCGTCCTGATCGACCTGGCGTCGACCGCGGACCTGGACGTCACCACCACGGACATGCTCTTCGAGCTTGCGCGGGACCTGCGGGCGCGGTCCATCGACCTGCTGCTGGCCCAGGTGAAGGGGGGTGTCCACGACCGCATCCGCCGCACGGGGCTGATTGACGTGATCGGCGAGGATCACATCTTCAGGTCCCTCGGCTCGGCCGTCGAGGACTTCCGGGCGCGGCAGACCCTGGCGGCGGAACCGGTGGGCGAGACGTCCGCGACCGAGCCGGAAGGTGACGGGAGGTGATCGGCGGCTCGTCAGCCTACGGCTTCGACCCGGGGCCGCATGCGCGCGACCTGGTTACCCTGAGACGATGCAACCGGCCGAGACCGCCGTTCCCGCCGCCGGCCTGACCGGTGGGCCGCCGGCGTTCCACCTGCTGGCCAAGCCGACCGGGGCGACCTGCAACCTCGACTGCTCGTACTGCTTCTTCCTGTCCAAGGAGATGCTCTACCCGGGCAGCCGCTTCCGGATGGCCGACGAGCTGCTCGAGACCTACATTCGGCAGCTCATCGAGGCGCATCGGACGCCCCACGTCAGCGTCGCCTGGCAGGGCGGTGAGCCGACGCTCATGGGCGCCGACTTCTTTCGCCGCGCCCATGCCTACGTCGAGCAGTACCGCCGCCCGGGAATGACCGTCGAGTACACGATCCAGACCAACGGCACGCTCATCGACGACGAGCTCGCGGCGCTGTTCAAGGAGCACGACTACCTGGTCGGGATCAGCATCGACGGGCCGCCCGAGATGCACGACGCCTACCGGGTGGATCGCGGCGGCGCGCCGACGTCGGAGCGGGTGCTGCGCGGGCTCGAGATGCTCAAGCAGCACGGCGTCGAGTTCAACACGCTGACGACGCTCCACCGGGCGAACGCCGACCACCCGCTCGAGGTCTATCGCTACCTGCGTGACGACCTCGGCTCGCGGTTCATCCAGTTCATCCCGATCATCGAGCGGCTGCCGACGCCGCGGATCGACGTCAGCCTCGATCAGGTCGAGTTGTCGCCCGGGCTCGCCCGTGAGGCGCCCTGGCGCTCCTGGCGCGACCGGCCGCTGTACCGCCAGGAGGGCGAGCTGGTCACGGATCGCTCGGTCACCGCCGAGCAGTACGGGACGTTCCTCAACGCGGTCTTCGACGAATGGGTCCGCCGGGACATCGGCGAGGTCTATGTCCAGATGTTCGACGTCGCGCTGGCCAACTGGTACGGCGAGCCCGGCGGGCTGTGCGTCTTCCAGCCGACCTGCGGTGGGGCGCTGGCGATGGAGCACAACGGCGACGTCTACTCGTGCGACCACTTCGTCGAGGAGGGCTACAAGCTCGGCAACATCACCGAGACGCCGATGGCCGAGCTGGTCGCGTCGCCCGCCCAGCGCAAGTTCGGCCGGGACAAGCTCGACACGCTGCCGCAGTACTGCCTCGACTGCGACGTCCGCTTCGCCTGCCACGGCGCGTGTCCGAAGGACCGGTTCATCCGGACGCCCGACGGCGAGCCCGGTCTCAACTACCTGTGCGCCGGCTACAAGGCGTTCTTCCACCACGTCGACGAGCCGATGCGGGCGATGTCGAGCCCTCCTCCGCCAGGGCCGGGCGCCGGCGGAGCTGATGGCCGCGTACGCCGCGCGGGACCGGAGGGTCGCCGCCGCGGTTGCGACGGCCGGCAGGAACGATCCCTGCCCATGCGGCAGCGGCCGCAAGGTCAAGCACTGCCACGGAGCGATTTCGGGTCTCCCCGTCTAGCCTCGGGCACGGCCGCGCTACGACCCGGCCGCCTCGGGGGTCGATGTCCCGCCTGTGATCCTGCCGCTCTTCATCGCGGCAACGAACGCCGCGTGGTCGCGCTCGTTCTGGTCGGCATAGGCCTCGGCGAAGTCGGCGATCGCGCCGTCGAACGTGTCGCTCGTCCCGAGATAGGCGGCGATCGCCACCGGGTCGCCGCTCCGTGCGTGCGCCCGCGCGAGGGACCAGCCGCACAGCCGCCCGTAGAGCGTCAAGCCCGGCAGCTCGAGCTGGGTGACCTCGACGGAGCCCTTCATGTCCCACAGCTGGCGGAAATAGAAGTCGCGACCCTCCGGCCCACGGGTCCAACCGAGGAAGATGTCCGGCGTGGCCTGCATCAGCCGCTGGCCCATCACGACCCGCTCGCCCTGGTTCTCGCGGTGGGCATGGCCCGCGTACGGCGCAAGCACGGAGGCGGTGGCCTCCTTGGCCTGGAGGATGAGGGGATCGTGCTCCGAGTGCCCCTCGAGCAGGAGCACGAAGCAGCGCGTCCCGACGCTCCCCACGCCGACGACCTTGAGCGCGAAGTCGACGAGGCGGTAGCGCCCGAGCAGCTCGCGCCGATCCTCGGACAGCGAGTCCCGGTACCGAGCGAACGTGTCGCTCAGCGCCGACGGGCCGCCCGGAACCTCGAAGTGCTGAACCACCGGCGGGTCGTCCATGATCACCCGGTGCCCGTCGACCAGCGCGGTGAGCTCGTCGAAGGCCTTGAACCCGTCCCGTCGCCGCGCCTTGCTGAAGACCGTCTCCAGCTTGGCCCGTGCCGCCGTCTTGTCCTTGATCGATTCGATCGTCGGCTCCGCGAGGGCGATGATGTCGGCATCGCTGATCCGGGCGTACCAGATCCCGAGCAGGGACATCGAGCTGAAGGTGGTCGCCATCGCCTCCCGGTAGGCGCGGACCGTGGCCATCGCGGCGGCCCGGCACTGCCCCCGGCCGAACCGGTTCCCGCGGGCGGCGATGACGAAGCTGGTCGCGAGCCGCTTGACGTCCCACTCCCACGGCGCCGGGAGCGTCTCGTCGAAGTCGTTGGCGTCGAAGACGAGGGTCCGCTCGGGCGACGCGAACAACCCGAAGTTGGACAGGTGGGCGTCGCCGCTGGCCTGCACGATGATGTCGGTCCGCGGCCCGCCCGACAGGTCGAAGGCCATGACCGCCGGCGCACCGCGGTAATACGTGAAGGGGGACACCGCCATCCGCTGATGCCGCAGCGGGATCAGCTCGGGGAGCCGATCGGCCTCCTGCGCCTCGAGGATCGCGATCGGGTCCCGGTCCGGCGCCGGGACGAAGGCCGCGTGATCCGTCCGCGGCACGCGCTTGCGGATCGCGTGACCCGCTTCGGCCCGCGCCGTCCGGTGGACCCACGGCCGTGGAGTCCAGCCCTCCAGCCCTGGAGGCGGCGGCGCCCATGCCTCCGCGTACGTCGTGGCCTTCGCCCCCTTGTGCGGCATGGCTTCCGACCCCTTCCGTCGGTCGGCGCGGATTCGTCCGGCGTTGGCGACTCCGCGCCTACTCGCGCATCAGCATCGCGGCGGCCTCGCGCTCGAGGTCGACATACGGTTCGCCACTCACGTCGACGGCGACGCGGCGGATCGTGCCGCCGCTGAACGCCCAGGGCAGCTCGCCCGGGTAGTCGGTCGTCACGCCGGCGCCGCCGTCGCGGCCGATGCACAGGCCCTCGCCGGCGATCATGAACTTGCCCGGCTGGGTCTTGATCTTGCCCTCGCCGACCTTCGTGTCGCCGTGCCACAGGCTCAGGACGCCGACCGCGACGCCGGGCGGGTCCTCTCCCTGCTTGTCGAACGAGGCCGACAGGATGAGGTTCGTGCCGGTCGGGACGTCGGCGGTCGCCACCACGCGCGCCTCGCTCATGCCGACGAAGTTGTAGACGTAGTGAAGCCGGTTGTCCTTGACGTACAGCGCATGACCGCCGAACGGCGAGCCATGCGCGAACAGGACGCCCTGCGCTCCAGGCGACGGGATGTCGACGAGCGCTCCGATCGCGAAGGACCGGTTGCGTACGTTGACCGCCTGCGATTCGGGCACCTCGGCCGTGCCCGGGAAGTACACGTAGCGATTCCTGGGTGGCGAAAGCACTGGCCGCGGCGTGAGCAGGATTTCGAGCGGCGACCGATCGTCGAGCGGGAACGCTCCGTTCCTGCCCGCCTCGGCGAACCAGAGGTTCTGGAGCTCGCGGACCTTGTCCCCGTTCTCGTTCGCGAGATTGTGCAGCTCGGCCCGGTCGACCTCGGTGTGGTAGAGCTCCCACTCGTCGTCGTTGAAGTGGCTCCAGCCGGCGACCGTCGGATGGTTGGTGACCGCCTTCCAGCCGTCGTGCCAGATCGCCCGCGAGCCGAGCATCGCGTAGAACTGCGTCCGGCGCGCCGTCGGGGCGGCGTCGTCGTCGAAGCTGTAGCGCATGCTGACGCCGTCGAACGGGCTCTGAACGTGGCCTTTCAGCTGCGCCGGCGGCTGGACGCCGAGGGCGTCCAGGATCGTCGGGACGAGATCGACCGCGTGGTGGTACTGCTCGCGGACTTCGCCCTTCGCCTTCATCCCGGCCGGCCACGAGACGATGCACGGGTCGCTCGTGCCGCCGTTGAACTCGTAGCGCTTCCACATCTTGAACGGCGTGTTGAAGGCCATCGCCCAGCCGTTCGGGTAGTGGTTGTAGGTCTTCGGGCTGCCGAGGTCGTCGAGGAGCGGCATGTTGGCCTCGACCGTGTCGGGGATGCCCTGCATGAACTTCATCTCGTTGACCGAGCCGTTCGGGCCGCCCTCGCCGGAGGCGCCGTTGTCGGACACGAGCACGACGATCGTGTTCTCGCGCCAGCCGTACTCCTCGAGGAAGCCGAGCAGGCGGCCGATCTGGTCATCCGCGTGGGCCAGGAACCCCGCGTAGACCTCGGCCATGCGGCTGAACATGCGCTTCTCGTCATCCGAGAGCGAGGCCCACGGCCGCGTCACGTCGACCGGGGGGAACGGCTTGCCGTCGGGGCCGCTCCGCGTCTCGGTGGTGCCGATCGGGTTGATCGGCGGGAGCTCCGTGTCCTTCGGGACGAGCCCGAGCTTCATCTGGCGGGCCAGGGTCTGCTCGCGCATCGCCTCGTAGCCCAGGTCGAAGCGGCCCTTGAACTTGTCGATCCACGCCTTCGGGGCGTGGTGGGGTGCGTGGCAGGCACCGGGGGCGTAGTAGAGGAAGAACGGCTTCTCCGGGGCGACCGCCTTCGCGTCCATGATGAACTCGATGGCCTTGTCGGTGATGTCCTCGGTGAGGTGGTAGCCGTCTTCGGGAGTCTTCGGCTGGTCCACGAGGTGGTTGTCGTAGACGAGGTCCGGGTACCACTGGCTCGTCTCGGCGCCGAGGAATCCGTACCAGCGCTCGAACCCTCGACCGCTCGGCCAGTTCCGCCGGGTCGAGGCCAGGTTCATCTCGTCGTCGGGGCAGAGGTGCCACTTGCCGACCATGTAGGTGTTCCAGCCGCGCTCGCCGAGGATCTCGGACAGCATCCCGTTCTCGGGCGGGACCGTGCCGCTGGCGTTCGGGAAGCCGATCGCGGCCTCGGTGATGCAGGCCATGCTGTTGCGGGTGTGGTTGCGGCCGGTCAGCAGGCACGATCGGGTCGGCGAGCACAGAGCCGTCGTATGCCACTGGGTGTAGCGCACGCCGTCGGCCGCGATCTTGTCGATGTTCGGGGTCTCGATCGGGCCGCCGTAGCAGCTCATCGCCGAGAACCCGACGTCGTCAAGCACGATGTACACGACGCTGGGCGCGCCGTCGGGCGCCTTCGGCGGCTCGAACGGCGTCCAGTCGGGCTTCGAGTCCCGGATGTCGACGTTGATCGTGCCCGTGAACGTCGTGCTCATTGGCGAGACTCCCAGTGCGGCGTGGCGGAAAGCATGGCCGCGGGACCGTGGCCCCGCATCCACCGGTTCGGGTGAAACGGCGGTTCCCAACGCGCCCGCGCACGGTTGCGCGGATCGTAAGATGACCGCCATGACCGACGACGACGCGATCGATCCCTCCATCCCGCCGAGCGGCCCCGGCTGCGTCGAGTGCCTGGCATCCGGCGGCTGGTGGTTCCATCTCCGGCGCTGCGCCCAGTGCGGCCATGTCGGCTGCTGCGACTCCTCGCCGTCGCAGCACGCCCAGCGCCACGCCATCGAGATCGGGCATCCCGTCGTCCAGAGCTTCGAGCCCGGCGAGGCGTGGTTCTACGACTTCGTCCTCGACGAGGAGGTCGAGGGGACGGAGCTTGCGCCACCGCACCACCACCCGCTCGACCAGCCCGCACCCGGCCCGGCCGGCCGGGTGCCGCCCGACTGGCAGACGCAGCTTCATTGACCCCGCAGACCGGGATCTTCGCGCTCGGCACGGCCTCGCATGGCTATCTCGAGCTGGACCTCGCGCCCGGCGCCGACCCGGCCGCCGCGGTCGCCCGGGTGAGCGGCCTGCGTGAGCCGCGAACGACGATCGGCGGGGTCAACATCGTGGCCGGCTTCCGGCCCGAGCTGTGGGCGACCGTCGCGCCCGGTCGCAGCCCAGCCGGGCTGACCGGCTTCAACGCACCGGTCGACGGGGCGGACGGCTACACGCTCCCGGCGACGCAGCACGACGTGGTCATCTGGCTGACCGGCGCGGGCTACGACGTGATCTTCGACCTGTCGCGGAGCGTCCTGACCGCGCTCGGCGGGGACGTCCGGCTGGCCCACGAGATGGTCGGCTGGCCGTACCACCACGACCTCGACCTCACCGGCTTCATCGACGGGACGGAGAACCCGACGCTCGTCGAGGCGGCGACCGTCGCGCTCGTCCCGGCCGGGGCGCCCGGCGAGGGCGGCTCCGTCCTCCTGCTCCAGCAGTGGGAGCACGACGCCGCGGCGTGGGAGGGATTGGCCGTCGACGCCCAGGAGGCGGTCATCGGGCGACGGCGCGCGGACAGCGCCGAGCTCGACCCGCGGCCGCCGGCGTCGCACGTCAGCTCGACCGACCAGGACCGCTTCGGGAAGATCTTCCGGCGCAACATCGCGTATGGATCGGTGGACCGGCACGGGACGATCTTCGTGGGCTTCTGCTCCGAGCAGCGGATCCTCGCCGCGATGCTCGACAGCATGGCCGGCCGCGGGGGCGGCCCGCGCGACGAGCTGACCCGCTTCACCCGGCCGCTGACCGGCGCGTACTACTTCATCCCGTCGGCCGAGGACCTGGCCGGGGTCGGCGCGGCGGCGCCGGCACCGTGACGGCAACGGCCGTTCATCCCGTGCAAACGAGCTGCGTCCCGTTCATCGGATGCATACGTCGGAAGCTTCGGCGACTGCCGATCCACGCCCTGAGCACGAACTGAGCGCGAACTGAGCACGAACTGAGCACGAACTGATGGCCTCGCGGCTGGCCTGGGCCTCCCTGAGTCGCGAACCGTTCACCTGGCGAACAGGAGGTGCCGGGGTTGGCCCGCCCGACGCCAAGACATGCCGACGTGTTCAGGGGGTGAAAATCGCGTCGCCCAGGTGGTGGCCGGCGACCCGCTCACGACCCGCCTCGCGACCCGTCCCGAGCCCGCCGGGAACTCAACCCCCTCGGCGCCGCCCTCGACCGGCCTGGGTTGCCGCAGCCTAACGCTCGATCGCGCGCGTCTCGACCAGCAGGAGCTCGGCGCCGGCGTCACCGGCGCGAACCGTGAGCGCCGTCTCGCCGGTCACCTTCGCGGCGCCACCCTCGTCGAGCTCGCCGGCCGGCGCCCGGCCCGCGGCCGCGTCGACGCTCGCCGATCCGTGGACCACGAACAGGTAGCCCTGGAACCCGTCGCGGAACTGGTGTCCCGTTCGCTCCCCCGGCCCGAGGAGCGTCGCGTAGACCGCCGCGTCCTGGTGGACCGTGACCGCGTCGGCGTTCGTCGGGGCGTCGGGGGCGCCGAAGCCGGATGCCGGCACGAGGACCGGCAGCCAGCCGCCCCGGCGCTCCGCATCGCCGAAGCTGTGCTGCTCGACGGACGGCTCGAGCCCGCGCTGAGCCGGGATGATCCACATCTGGATGAAGCGCATCGACTCGGTCTGCGAGTTGTTGCCCTCGGAGTGCTGCATTCCCGAGCCGAGGGTCGCCCGCTGGACCGAGCCCGGCGGCAGGATCCCGCCGTTCCCGCGGCTGTCGCGGTGCTCGAACATGCCCTCGGCGACGTAGGTGATCCCCTCGATGTCGCGATGCGGGTGCATCGGCCAGATCGCGCCCGGGATCAGGCGGTCGTCGTTGAACACGCGCAAGTCGCCGAACCAGGTGTTGTCCGGGTCGTCGTACGTGTCGAAGCTGAAGTGCCAGTTGGCGCTGAACCAGCCGCCCTCGACGTGATGGAGCGACGCGCGCGGACGGAGGGTGATCATGGGTTCGGCCTCCTGGCTGGCGATCGACCCGGCGGGATTTGGGCGCAACGGCCCTTCCAGTGGACCGCTGACCGGACCACGATAGGCGACGCGGCGGGTGCCGACCTCGGGTAGGTCCACGGTGACCGCCCCAGTCGCTTGATGCCCGCGATCCCGACCCTGCCGCCGGATCACGCTTACGCGGGAGGCTTCCCATGACGACCCACGTTCTCGTCACCTACGCGACACATCACGGGGCGACCCGCGGGATCGCCGAGCGGATCGGGTCGACCCTCCAGGCGGCCGGGCTCGAGGCGACCGTGCGGGCCGTCGGCGAAGCCGGCGATCCGCGCGGCTACGACGCCTTTGTCATCGGCAGCGCCTTCTACTGCGGCTGGCTCGGGGAGGCCACGAAGTTCGTCAAGCGCCACCGGGACCTTTTGGCCACGCGGCCGGTGTGGCTGTTCAGCAGCGGGCCCCTGGGCACCGCGAACGTCGACGCCGAGGGGCGCGACGTCCTGGCCATCACCGTGCCGGGCGAGCTCGCGGAGTTCGAGCGGACGATCCACCCGCGCGAGCACCGGGCCTTCTTCGGCGCCTACGACCCCACGAGCCCGCCGATCGGGCTGCGCGAGCGCGGCGCCAGGCTGGCGCCGTCGGACACCATGCCCGCCGGCGACTTCCGCGACTGGCCCGCGATCGAAGGCTGGGCGCATTCGATCGCCGCGGTGCTGGCTCCAGTCCCGGCGGTCATCGCCTGATAGAACCGCATTCCCAGCGCCCCGTAAACGCGGCGGGGAGCGGCGACTTTCCGATCGCCGAGCCACATCGCGGATGGGCGCTACGTGGCCCGATCAGGTCGCCAGGCCAAGCCGGACGGCGACCGCCGCCGCCTCGGTTCGGCTGGACACGTCGAGCTTGGCCAGGATGTTCGAGACGTGGACCCCAGCGGTGCTGGCGCTGATGAACAACGCGTCGCCGATCTGGCGGTTCGTCCGGCCCTCGGCCAGCAACGCGAGGACCTCGCGTTCGCGGACGGTGAGCCCGAACGAATCCGGGGCCTCGACCGGCTGAGTGCCGGATGCGCCGGCTGCGGCGCCGGCGCTCGGCGACGACGCGGCGCCGACCGAGGAGGCCTCGGCCGCGGCGATCCCCTCCCCCGCCGCAGCGAGCTCGACCCGGCCGCGACGGGCCAGCGCCTCGATCCGTGCCTGGAGCGGCCGAGCCCCAAGCCGCGCCGCGACGTCGTGGGCGGACCGCAGCTCGGCCTCCGCCGCGGCACGATGATGACCCCCCGCGAGGAGCGCCTCGCCCGCCCGGTACTCGGCATAGGCGGCTTCGTACGGCTGGTGCAGCGCGGTCCATCGCCCGGACACGGCGGACCACGCGGCCGCATCGGACCGGCCCTCGACCCGGGTTAGCTCGGCCTCGGCGGTCGTGAGGTCGGCCTCGAGCCAGCGGACGGTCGGCGATGACGGCTCTGGGAAGCTGGTCATGACCGCCTGCGTCCGGGCAAGGAGCGCCTCCGCTCGCGCCTTCGCCTCCTCCACCTCGGCCTCGTGTCGTCGCGCCCGGCCGAGCTCGGCGAGATCGGCTTCAGCCTCCATCCCGACCCGGCCCGCGATCGTCAGCTCCTGGTAGCGGGGCTCGCTGAGCAGACCCTCGTCCACCTCCCGACGGGCGGCCTCGGGGCGATCTTCCAGGAGCTCCAGCTGGGCACAGCCCAGGTGCAGCCAGGTGCCCCAGCGAGGGTCCCGCAGCTCCGCCCGAAGCGCTCGCCCCTCGTCCATCAGGCGATGGGCGGCCGGGAAGTCACCACGGAGCGTCGCCAGCCAGCCGGCCGTCGCGCAGTAGAGCAGGCGCATGATGCCCTCGGGTCCGAGCATCACCGCCTCGTCGAGGGCCTCGTCCGCCTCGATCCAGCGGCCGAGGGTGATGAGCATCCAGGCGTGGTCGAGGACGAACTTCGGACCGAACGACCGGACCCCCGACTCCCGGGCGCGCCGGAAGCCCGCCGCGGCGACCTCGATGGCGCCCTCGACGTCACCCTGCTCGCGGAGGGCCCCGGCGAGGTGGTCGTAGGCGCGCCCGAGCTCCCAGACGTCGCCGATCGACTCGGCGATGGCGATCGCCGCGTGGAGATGCCCGATCGCCGCGCCCGGGTCGCCGACGTCGCGGAGCCCGCCCGCCAGGGTGACCATCGCGTCGGCCTCGGCGAACGGCACGTCGACCATCCGGGCGGCTGTGAGCGCTCGCTCCGCCGCGGGAATGGCGCCGTCCAGGCCGCGGATGTAGACGTTCCGGGCGTAGCACGTCAGGACGACGACCTGGGCCCGTGTCGGTGGGGCGGATCCGAACCGATCGAGGGCCGAGGTCAGCAGCTCCGTCGCCAGGGCAACGTCGCCGAACTCGGTCGCGGCCCACGCCAGACGCTCGTCGAGCATCGCCGCGCGCTCCGGATCGGCCGCGGCGTCGAACCGTTCGACGCCCCGGCGGGCGAGTGCGAGCGCCTGCGACGGATGACCGGAGACGCCCATCGTCCAGGACGCGTCGTAGAGGACGGCCGACAGGTCCGAACCGACCAGCCCCGCGGCGTCGGGGACCTGGTCCCACAGCTCGATCGCCTGCTCGAAATGGCGGGCGGCGTCGGCGAACGCGTGCTCGGCGGCGGCGCCACGGGCGGCGGCCAGGGACGCCACGAGCGCTCGAGGGCGGTCGCCGGCCATGGTCCAGTGGTACGCCAGCTCGGCCATCCGGCTCGCGCCGCCGCCGTCGCTCGTCGGTCCGCGCGCCTCGAGCGCGTTGGCCAGCGCGACGTGGAGCCGGCGCCGTTGGCTCGGGAGCAGCTCGGCATAGACCGCCTCCTGGACGAGGGCATGGCGGAACGCGTAGCGCTCGCCGGCCGGGTCCGACTCGACCACGAGGAGCCACGCGGCGATGGCCTCGTGCACCGCGGCTTCCACCTGGGGCTCGGTCATCGACGCGACCTCGGCCAGGAGGTCCGGATCGATCCGCCGGCCGGCAGTCGCGGCGGCGTCGAGGACCGACCGTCCGGCCGGCGAGAGGCCGGCGACCCGGACGAGCACGACGTCACGCAGCGTGCTCGGCAGGCGGTCGCCGGCTGCTTCGCCACCGGCCGCGACGATCTCCTCGGCGAAAAACGGATTGCCGTCCGACCGACCGAGCACCAATTCGACGAGACCCGGCGTCGGCGGGACGCCGAGGATCGCCTCGAGCTGGGACACGACCTCGGCGCGGTCGAACCGGGGCAGGGCGAGCCGTTTCACTCGCGGCAGTCGCTCCGTCTCGCCCAGCCAGGCCAGGAGCGGGTGGCCGCGCTGGAGATCATCGGTCCGGATCGTGGCGACGATCGCCAATCGCTCCGTCCGCAGGTTGCGCGCGAGGAACGCGAGCAGGTCCCGGGTCGACGGATCGGCCCAGTGGATGTCCTCGACCACGAGCAGGACCGGGGCCGATTCGCCGAGCCGGCTGAGCAGACCGAGGAAGCCTTCGAAGATCCGGCCCTGGACCCAGTTGCCCGAGGGGAATGTCGAGAGCTCCGGCTCGGGTCGGTCCGACAACTCGGGGACCAGCCGGGCCAGCTCGGTCGCCGACGGCCCGAGGGCGTCCTGGAGCTCCGCTCTCGGAACCTGGCCGACGAGCGCGCGCAGGACCTCGACGATCGGGCCGAACGGCAGGCCAGTCTCCCCGAGCGGGACGCAGCCGCCGGCCAGGACGAGCGCGGGGCCCGGCGGAATGGATTCGCCCAGGCCTGCCTGAGGCGCCTCCCGGACCCGGGCGACGAGCTCGGCGATCAGCCGGCTCTTGCCGATCCCCGCCTCGCCGTCGACCAGGACCACCGACGGTTGCCCGGCGGCGGCCGCCCCAACGGCGCCCTCGAGCTCCGCGAGTTCCGCACGACGTCCCACGAAGACAGGGCTGGAGACGCGGCCTGACATCGAGTCGATGGTAGGCCGACCCGGACCGAGCCGTTCATGGGCGCCCGCGGTCCGGCACTCGAGCGGACCGGGTCCTGTCCCCGACTAAAGAGGCTCGCCGGCACCGAGCCGCGAATCTGAAGAGCCGCCGGGGCGCGGATACCTCGACCGCCCGATGTGCCGGCCCGTGCCCGCCACCTACGGTCGTCTCAGCTCGGCGGACCCACCGGCGAGACGGATGACCACCACGAAGGAGGCAGCATGACCTCGGCGATCAGCACCAACGGGCTGACCAAGCACTACTCGGGCGTCCAGGCCCTGACCGACCTGGACCTCGAGGTGCCGGCCGGCTCGATCTACGGCTTCCTCGGCCCGAACGGCGCCGGGAAGACGACCGCGCTCAAGCTCCTGGCCGGGCTCGCCCGGCCGACGAGCGGCAGCGCCATCGTGGCCGGTGTCCCGCTCGAGGCCGGCGAGGCCTACAAGCGGGCGATCGGCTACCTCGGCCAGGAACCCCGCTTCTACGACTGGATGTCCGGGCGCGAGACGATCCGCTATGCGGCGTCGTTCTTCCCCTGGGTCGAGGATCCGATCGAGGCGCGGGTCGACAGCCTGCTCGAGCTCGTCGGGCTCGGGGACGCGGCCGAGCGCCGGACGCGGACCTACTCCGGCGGCATGCGCCAGCGGCTCGGGATCGCCCAGGCCCTCGTCGGGCGGCCGTCGGTCCTGCTCCTCGACGAGCCGGTCAGCGCGCTCGATCCAATCGGTCGCAAGGCCGCGTTCGACCTGCTCGAGCGACTGAAGGGCGAGACGACCATCTTCTACTCCACCCACATCCTCGAGGACGTCGAGCGGGTCAGTGACTACGTGGCGATCCTCGATCACGGTCGGCTCGTGCGGGCCGCCCCGACCGCCGAGCTCCTCGGCAGCTTCACCCAGGATCAGCTCCGGGTCACGTTCACGGGCACCGCGACGGACGTCGCCGCGGGTCTCGGAGCGCTGGCCGGCGTCTCCTCCGTCGAGCCGGCGACGGTCGACGGTGACAGCCGGACGTACGTCCTGACCGTCGCGCCGGACGCGAGCGGCACGGTCCAGCGGGCCGTCCAGGGATACGCCGCCGCAAACGACCTGCTCATCACCGAGAACAGCCCCGTCCATCTCGACCTGGAGGACGTCTTCCTCCGCCTGATCGACCCGAAGGAGCATGCGGCATGAACGCCACCCCCATCGCCGTCGAGCGCGTCGCCAGCGTCGCGTCCGGCGCCGGCTCCGCGACCCTGCTGGGCCTCGGACCGCTCGTCCGCAAGGACTTCCGCGAATGGCTCCGCGGCAAGCGAGCCTGGGTCACCGCGCTCGTCGTCACCCCGATCCTCGGGCTGACGGCCGCGAACGGCGCGATCAACCACTGGGTGATCGCCAGCTTCCCGGCAGGAGACCGGCCAGCAGATCGAGCCCGTCTCGATGGTCCCGCTGGACAACTTCCTGGCGGCCATCGGCACCCAGTTCGTCATCATCGCGGCGATCTTCGCCACGATGAGCCTCTTCGCCACCGAGCGCGAGTCCGGCACGCTCGCCTGGACCGCCTCGAAGCCCGTCTCACGCCTCAGCATCTGGCTCTCGAAGTGGATCACCGCCAGCGCGACGCTGTTCGTGGTCGCGGTGCTCATCCCAGTGGCCGTGACCACCGTGGTCGTGGTCGCCCTCTACGGGGCCCTCGACCCGATCGATCGTGATCGCTACGACGGTCGCGCTGCTCGCCTCGGTCGTGCTGTTCACCGCGATCGGCCTTGCGACGGGTGCCTACGCCCGCAGCCAGGCCGTGGTGGTGACCGTCGGGCTCGGCGTCCTGTTCATCCCATCGATCCTGGGCGGGATCTGGGCCCCGCTCAACGACGTGCTGCCGACCTCGATCCTGGGCTGGCTGATGGAGCTGGGGACGGGCAAGATCGGCTCGCCGGTGACCCCCGTCGCGTGGCTGGTTCGATCGGCCTGATCGTGGCCCTCGCCGCGAGGAGGATGCGACGGATGGAGTTCTAACCGATGTCCCGGCTCACGGAGCCCCAGCGAGACGGCGTGCCGAGTGGCACGCCGTCTTCCGTTGTGGCGCGGGCCCGCACAAACCGCATTCGGCGCGGGCCCGTATCGTGATGCGATGGCGGATCCGCGACGTCCTGACGAGCCACAACCCAGGCACACGCCGGTCCCCGCGCTCGAGGCCGTCCGACCAGGCCGGGGCAACGGCCTGCGGATCGGGGTCGCGGTCGGGATCCTCGCCGGGGTCGTCGTGCTCGCCGGGCTCACCCGACTGGGCGCCTTCGGGGACCAGGACAAGCAGGCGGCGCTCGACTCCCGAACCGCTCCCGCCCTCGACGCGGGGCCATCGCCGGGGGCCTCCATCGTCCCAGCACCGACCCCGACCCCGACGCCCGGCGAGCTGCCGCTCGAGCCGCCGCTCGTGGCTGTCGCCCCGACCTCATCCCACCTGATCGCGACGGTCGACAGCAACGGCTCGCTCTGGACGATGGACGATGGCGGCGGCTCGCGAGTCGTCTACCCTGCGCCCGGGGTGACGTTCGGGTTCCCCGCCTGGTCGCCCGACGGCACGCGGGTCGCGGCCGTGGGGACGGACGCCAACGGCGGGGCGATCTACGTCTACGACGTGCCGAACGCCGGCGCGGTCCGGCTGGGCGGCGGCCCAAACCTCGGGCAGGCCGACGGCCCGCCACCCACGGTGATCTACCAGAGCGCCGACGTCCCACCGTTCTACCTGTCCTGGACGCCGGACGGGAAGCGGATCGGCTTCCTGGCCAGCGAATCGGTCGGGCTGTCGCTACGGGTCGCGCCGGCCGACGGCAGCGCGCCGCTCGCCGGGGGCGCTCCGGCCTCGATCGTCCGCAGCGGCTCGCCGCTCTACTTCGACTGGCTCGACTCGGACCGGCTGCTCGTCCACGTCGGCGTCGGCCGCGGCGCGTTCACGGGTGCGGTGGACGTCGGTGGTGCAGCGGACGCGAGCACGCTCACGGGATCCGGCGACTTCCGCTCGCCCAGCCACAGCGCGGACGGCCGGTACGTGGCGTTCGTCCGATCGACCGGCACGGGATCCGGCCAGCTCGTCGTGGCCCGGCCCGACGGTTCGGGAAGCCACGAGATGCCAGTCGTCGGGATCGCGGCGTTCGCGTTCGACCCGGCCGGAGACACGCTCGCGACCCTCGCGGCCGACTCGTCGGTGGACCCGGGTCAGGCCTTTCCGACCGGCCCGATCCGGCTGATCGACGCCGCCAGCGGCGCCATCCGGACGTTGGTCGATCGCCCGGCGGTGGCGTTCTTCTGGTCACCCGACGGCAGGACGATCGCGGCGATCCTCCCGAGCCAGCCCGGCGAAGATCCCGTCACCGCCGGGACCGGTGGCGGGCCCGGGAACGGTGGCCGGTCCGCGAGCGGTGGCGCCTCCGGAGTCGTGCTCGCCGGGGCGGTCGCGCCTGCGCCGGCGTCCGGCCCATCCACCCAGCTCTCCGGCCCACTCGAGCGGATCGCCTTCATCGACGTCGCGTCCGGTGCGATCCGATCGGAGCGGGCGGTATCGCTTGGCGACCACTTCGTCAACGAGCTGCTCCCCTACTTCGACCAGTACGCCCGCAGCCACCGCCTGTGGTCGCCCGACAGCCGGGCCTTGCTGCTGCCGCTGGTCAGCTTCCTCGGCTCGACGCGGCTCGTCGTCATCCCGGCGGACGGCACGTCGACTCGTCCCGTCGCGTACGGCCCGAGTGGGTTCTGGAGCCCGTAGCCAAGGGCGACCCAGTTCAGCCCCCGGACTTGAGCTCCGCCAGACGGGTCTCCACTTCGGCGTTCTGCTCGTCGGACTCGAGGGACTTGAACTGCTCCTCGATCGACGACGCGGCGACCTCGTCCCGACCGCGGACCAGGGCCTCCTGGCGCCGGATCTTCTCCTCGAACCGGGACAGCTCGCTCGTCGGGTCCATGACCGACACTTCCTTGAGCGAGGTCTGGACCTTCTCCTGCGCCTGGGCCATCTTCGCCCGGCTGACCAGCTCGTCGCGCTTCTGGACGAGTTCCTCGCGCTTGGCCCGAAGCTTGTTGAGGCCGTCCTTGAGCTGATCGGCGATGACGGTCTGCGACGCGACCTGGGTGTCGAGCGTCTTGGCCTGCTCCTCGTAGCTGATCTGCCGGCTCAGGGCGATCCGGGCCAGGTTGTCGAACTTGTCGGCCTCGCTCGTGTTGCCGGCCGTCCGCAGCTCGTCGGCGCGCTTCGAGGCCGCCTTCGCCTTGTCGCCCCAGTCGGTCGCCGCGGCGTGAGCCTCCTTGGCGTCGTCCTCGAGCATGCGCAGGTTGCCGATCGTCTGGGCGACCGCGTCCTCCGCCTCGGCGATGTTGTTCGTGAAGTCGCGGACCAGCTGGTCGAGCATCTTCTCGGGGTCCTCAGCGCTGTCCAGCATCGCGTTGATGTTCGCCGAGATGAGCTGGCTGATCCGGCCGAGGATCGAAGTCTGGGCCATCAGTAGGGCCTCCTTCCCATGCGTCTCGTGGTCATACGTTAGGCCTTGCGTCGAGTGTGGTGCAGGGCCATCGGGCCCGCGAATGGCATCGGCCGCACGAATGGCATCGGCTCACCAATGGCCACCTTGCGAGTGACCGCCACCACCGCCGCCGCCCCCTCCACCGAACCCGCCGGAGCCGAAGCCGCCGCCCCCGCCCCAGCCGCCGCTGCGGCCGCCGCCTCCGCCGCCACCCCACGGCGAGCCGCCCCAGCCGCCCCCGCCACCGAACCCGCCCCCGCGCCCGCCGGCCAGAACCCCGCCGAGGATCGCGCCGAGGACGTCCGCTGTCTGCGCCCCACCGGAGCCGCCGGTGCGCTGGCCCCAGCCGGGACCGCCCTGGTTCCAGTCGTTGAAGTCGTCATCTGCCAGCCGGTAGGCGTCCTCGGCGAGCGACTGGGCCCGCTGGGCCGCCGTCACCGCGGCCGCCGGATCTGAATCGACCAGGCCGGTCGCCTGTTCGAGGAAACGCTGCGCCTCGGCGAGGCGGGTCCGCGCCGTGTCGCCGACACCCCGCCGGCGCACGCTCACGAAGGCCTCCGCGCGCTGGATCTCGGCCGTCGCCGTCTGGACCGACGAGCGGGCCGAGGCGATCAGCCGGTCCGTCGCGGCCGCCGACTCCCGCGCGGCGGCGAGCGCGATGGTCGCCAGCCGATGCGCCTCGGTCGCCCGGCGCAGGGCATCGGGAGGGTCGGCCGGCGTGGTCCCCGCCGCCCGGCGGGCATCGTCGATCGCCGTCTTGGCCGCCGTCAGCTGCGCCGCCAGCTGCGGGCTCGTCGGGCGTCCCGTCAGCGCCGCCTGCGCGTCGGCGAGGTCCTGGTCGGCCGCTGCCGCTTCGGTCGGGACCCGGCTCTCGGCATCCGCGATCGTCGCCGCGAGCTGGTCGACCGCCTTGAGCAACGCGTCGGCGCCGGTCACTCCCTCGAGCGCCGTTCGAGTCGCCACCGCGACCCTGGCCATCTCCCCGTCCCGCACCGCGTCGCTGCCCTCGATGACCGCGTCGCGTGCCCCGGCCAGGCCCTTGCGCGCCTCCTCGAGGTTGCCGGCGACCGGCTTGAGCGTCGACGGGGCGTAGCCCTTGAGCTTGTCGAGCGTCGCCTCGGCCGCCGGCAGCCGGTCCTCGACCGCCTCGATCTTCTCGGGCAGCTCGACGAGCGTGTTCGGGGCGTCGCGCTCGAGGTCGCGGAGCTCGCGGATCCGGCCGGTCTCCTTGTCGAGCGTCTCCTGGGCGCGGGTCGTCCGGTCGACGATCTCGCGCTGCATCGCCTCCCGAGTCGCGTCGTCCTCGGGGATCTCGTCGTCGAGCTTCTGGCGGATCGTGAACGCCGCCTTGAGCTCGTCCTGGGCGGCCGCCACTGCGGCCCGAAGCCCGGTCACCTCGGCCGCTCCGTACTGCGCCTCGGCGAAGTCGACCTCCTGGCGGGCGTCGCGGATGCGCTCGTCGGTGGCGATGAGGAGCGCGTTCGCGCGCTGGGCGAGGGCCGCAGCGTCGGCCGCGGCCTTCCGGGCCAGCGCACCGGCGGCGCGCCGGCGCATGAACCACCAGCCGAGCAGGCCGCCTCCGGCCAGCAGGAAGACGATTCCGAGGAATGCGCCGAAGACCCCGCCGACGCCCCCGGCACCCTCGCTCGAGCCGCCGCCGCCCGGAGGCGGCGGCTCGGGGAAGGCGGTGACGGGCTCGGTCGTGGGCTGCGGTGCGGGGCTGTCGTTGGCCTGCCCCAGGGCCTTCGCCGTATCGATCGCGGCGCCGGCGAAGTCGCCGGCCTGGAGACCGGGCTCGAGCGAGCCCGTGATCGCCCCGTCGATCTCGTCGCTGGTGATCGACGGGAGGGCGTCGGAGACCCAGATGGCGTCGGTCCGGTCGTCGATGGCCACGAGGACGAGGGCGTCGTCGCCGCCGAGCGAGTTGCGCTGGGCGGTCTGGTCGGAGAACTCGGTCGAGGTCAGGTCACCGGTGTTCTTGACGTACAGGACGAAGACCTGGACGTGATGGTCCTTGAGGACCTGGGCCAGCGCCGACTCGATCTCTGCCTCGTGCCCGGCGAGTTTCCCCGACGAGTCGGTCACCTGCCCGGTGAGCTTCGGGATGGACTCAGCCGATGCCGCCGGCGCGATCGCCAGCAACGCCACGGCCAGGCTGGCGAGGACGACCAGCCACCTCAGCAGGCCGGCGTTCGGGCGTGTGGGCGGCACGGGGTCATCGTACCGCCGTGGTGGTGTCCCGCGGGCGCAAGCGGTTTGACCTCGGCACGCGGTTGCTCGATGCGACAACGCGCATCACGGACGATGGGAAGGCGATCGACCAGCACCGCAACTCGACCTACCGGACACGCGAGTGAGCCTCCAGAGTCTCGAGCGGCAACTCGAGCTCGCCCGTGACCCTTCCCTTGATTGACGACAGGTTGCCCCGAAGCGCATCGTTCGGTCCGTGGACCGACGCGTGTACGACCACCTGAAGCAGGCCATAGAGGACCTGGGGGCGGAGTCGTCGTTCATGCGGGCGCCCGTCCGGCAGGCGAAGGATGAAGCCCGGGCCACGCTTGTCGAATTCCAACAAGAGTCCCTCTCCCCGGCGCTCCGAGAGGCGTCAATCGTTCTTGGCGAGCGCCTCGAGGATATCCAGATCCACGAGCCGGCCCTCAACTGGGAGCCGCTGCTAGACGCCTGGAAGGACGTCGAGCGAGAGGCCGGGAGCGAGGCCTGGGACTAAGTCGCCTCCCCCCTCCGTCGATCCACACGATCAGTCGGGAAATGGAGCCTGGACCCCTCTCGCCCCGACCATTCCCCGCGCGTTCTAGGCAGCCGCCGCCGCGGCGGCTTCTCCGATGACGCGCACCTCGAGTGGCTTCAGTTCGGTCGCCACGCGGGCCACGCCGCTCCGGTGCAAGAGGACGGCCTGTTGTCAGTGAGGACGAGGGTCTCAAGGGTCCGGCGACGCTGGGTCGTCCTGGCCCTCGTCGCTCTGGTGGTATTCGTCGCGTACCGCCTGCTCGATAGCCCCACCTGGATCTACTACTACCGCGTCCCCGACGACCGGACGCTGCTCGTCGGGACGGGCACCGGCCCTGGCGCCTGGGTGCGCGTGACGGACGTTACCGAGACGCCGTTCACGGTCACGATCACGGTGCGGTCCCTCTACATCCAGCTCGGACCTGCGACGTCCGGGGGCATCCCGTACGAGTCCGTCGCGAAGCTCCGCGACCCTCTCGGCAGCCGCACCGTCATCGATGCCAGCAGTGGCCTACCTGTCCAGCGAGCGCACTGCCCTCCCCCGGCCGTGTTCGCGCCCGTCTGTCCCTGACCAGCCGGAGCCGCGGCGACGAACGATCCCTCGCCTCAGCGGAGCTGCCAGACCGCCACCGAGTGCTCGGTGTCCGCCGGATTGGGTCCGATCCCGATGATGCCGGCCGGCCCGTCGGCGACGATCCCCGGTCCGAAGACCGAGCCGCCCCACGGATGCGCCGTCACCGTCCAGGTCAGACCGTCCCGGCTCAGCCACGTCGCCTGGTCGGCCTGCTCGCCGTCCCAGACGGACGTCACGGCGACGTAGCCGATCGATGCGTGGACCAGCGTCTGCACGCTACGGATGAGCGCCCCGCTCGGGCCGGCGAGCGACCCGCTCGGCATCGGGAGGGTGATTGCCGTCCAAGCCGACGTGTCCGTCGAAGTCCAGACAGTCGGGATCGCTGTCTCCTCGTCGACGATGCCGCTCGCCCCGGCCAGGATCCAGCGCGACGCGTCGGCGGTCGGAGCCAGGCCTCCGGTCACCTCGACGTCCTTGCCGTCGAAGCCGTCGATCGCGGTCCAGGTCCGGCCATCCGGCGACGTCGCGAGGGTGAAGGTCGGCCGGCCGGCGCCGGACGCGAACGGCGGACGGGTGAAGTCGCTCCAGCCCTGCCACAGGAGGCGGGTCCCGGACGCGTCCGCGACGCCCTCGTGGGTCCATGGGAACGGATCGGAGTCTTTCGTCACGGCCTTCGGCGCCGGCTTCAGGGCGGTCCACGTCAGGCCGTCCACCGAGTGCATCAGGTCGCGCCCGTGGAGCGACTCGCCCTGCCAGTACGACAGCGCGGCATCCCAGCCGCCGGTCGGGACCGGCCAGGCAGCCACGAACTCGCTGCCCTGGTCATACCCCTTCGGGTCGGCCGGGAGCGGCCCGGGATAGGCGCTCGTCCACGTCCGGCCGTCGTCGGAGACCCAGGCGAGCGGGGCGAGCGGACAGCCCGGCCCGCCACCGGTCAGGCCCGGACTCAGGTGGCAGGGCCCGTGGGCGTAGGCGCCGACGACCAGCACTCGATGGCCGTCCGTCGTGACCGCTTGGACGTCTGCATCGAGCTTCGCCCCGGAGCTGTCCTTCTTGACCTTGAACGGGAGCTTGACCGCCTGCCAGGCCACGCCGTCGGGCGAGAACCAGGCGGTGCGCGTCGAGCCGACCGCCACGTAGCCGTCGGCGAAGCCGACCACGCCACGGATCTCCGGGGAAGCGATGGTCCCGAGCGACTGCCAGGTCAGCAGCGCCAGCGGGTCCGGCGTGGGTGTGGGTGCTGGGGACGCCGAGGGCGAGAGGGTCGCGGGCGACGGCGTCGGCGAGAACGAGGCGGAGGCCCCGGGCGTGGGGCTCCCACTCGGTGACGTGACCGCGCTCCCGCAGCCGGCGATGAGGACGATGCTGAGGAGGGACGCACCGAGGAGTCGTGACATCGTCGAAGCCCTCCACTCCGGTACGTGCCGATGGGACGGTCGGCCGAAGTTCGAGGTGTCGCCACGAGCCGGGCGGGCGTCTCGCTGGCCCAGCCAGCACCGGCTACCCGGTCCCGAACAGCCGGGCGACCACGACCAGCGACACCAGGGCACCCGCGACGCCGGCGATCCCCTGTGTACGCGGGGATGCCCCCCTCGCGAGGCTCCTGGCGATCGGCATGGCGCCCACGACCACGATGGCGTACACGAAGTGAAGGGCCTCACCGGGACCGCCGCCGCCGACGAGCAGGCCGAGGCCACCCGCGATCGTGACGAACAGCGCGATCAGCAGCACCGTCTGCAGCCGGTCGGCCAGATCACCCGGTGGCCGGCGGTCGCGCGCGCGCCAGCCCGCCTCGGCGCCGGCCAGCACGATCAACAGGCCGCTGGCCAGCGCAAGCCACGTGTGGAGCTGGGCGACGATGGCAGTCCTCCCCGGCGATTCGGGACCGCTCTTGTCAGCCCGCCTCTGCGATCGCGTTCTGGACGACGCCCACGATCAGGATCAGCCAGAACAGGCCCATCGCCAGGAACGCCCAGCCGCGCTTGCGCCAGTCGAATGCAGCGGCCGAACTGTCGGGCGCGTGCCGGCTGCGGTCGACGAACGGAATCACGAGCAGCACAGCGAGCATCACCACCATGGCGATGACCGTACCCCAGATGTCAGGGTCGATCCCGAGATTCGCCGCAACGATGTTCATGCCGCGCGTCCAGCTGATCGGATAGGTGGGCTTGAAGCCGAGCCCGCCGGGGTCGTCGTCGGTTCCAAAGAGCGGCGATGACGAGATCAGCTGGGGAGCGGTGCCCGGGTCGCGCGGGAACAGGATCGAGATGAGCAGGACCACCCCGAGGACGATGACGCTGAGGATGACCCAGCCCCTGATGTGCTCGCTGAACGCTGCGGTTCGGCCACTCGGACGCAGCCAGAACGGCGCCGAGATGCCCTTGAACCGAATCAGCACGTAGTGCCAGCCGACGAACCCGGCCAGGGCGATCGGGATAATCGATATGTGCAACACGTAGATCTGGGCCAGCTTCTCGGTCGCGGTCGGGATCGCAAGTAAGGCATCCGAGGTGTAGTTGAAGGCCCCGGCGAGTCCGACCGCATTCAGGACCTCGGCGACGTTCCATGGAACGCCGAAGCCCACCTCATCCCAGTGGAGTGCCTCGCCGGTCAAGGAGATGACGAAGGTGAGGCCCGCCAGCCCGACCCCGACCAACCAGAGCCCCTCTTTTCCACCCCGGTAACCGCCGGTGATGAACACCCGCACCATGTGGATCATCACGAGGCCGAAGATCAGGTAGGAGTTGTAGAAGTGGAAGTTGAGGGCGACCGACCAGCCCGGCGCGGCGAGCAGGTGCTGCGTGATCCCGTAGGCCTGACCGGCATCCGGGACGTAGACGAGCGACAGCAGGAACCCGGTGAGGACCTCGAGCGCGAGCGCGATCGCCAAGACGCCGCCAAGCAGGTACCAGATGCTGTTCGTCTCGACCGGGATCAGGTACTCGCTGATCGCCTGCCTGATCCCGAACTCGTCGCTCAGCGTCGACCAGAACCCGCGCTTGGCGGGTATGTCCGATGGCGGTTCGGGGGACACTGTCGACGCCATGGGCGCGCCCTCCTCCCTCGAGATCGAGACGGAAGCCCGACGGGACGCGGATCGGGCAGCCTCGCCAACGACCTCGAGCGGATTATCTCCCGTTACGCAAGGGGTCTCGCGGCGTCAGCGGTCGACGACGACCTCGGCGGTGGCAGTCTTCCGCGCCGCCGGCGTGGCGGGTGTGACCGATTCCTCGCCCAATGGGACCGCGCGACGCGACTCCCGCGCCGCAAGCGCCGTGCATTCGGGTGCTGTACTACAGCACTGGAGGATCCCGAGCTGGGGACGGCCTTCGGGCGCGGGTGAGGGCCCCGGGCCTCGGGGACGGTCTTCGGCGCAGGCGAAGGCCCGAGGCCTGGGGGCGGTCTTCGGCCCGAGCGGCTTCTGGAGTCCGTAGTCCCGGACTCCTGAGACAGCGCGGCGATCATGCATCTGTACGTCGATGAGCAACCTCGCCGAGGTCGACGCGGACATCACCTTCGACCATTGACCGTCAGCGGTCGGCCGTGACCTCGGCGCCGGTGCGTTCCGGGGCAACGGGCGCGGCCGGAGCCACGCCTCGAGCGGCCGCCTCCAGCCGAGCGAGCAGCGGCGTCGCGCCGAGCCGGGTCAGTGTCTCGCCGGCGGTCTCGATCGCGCCGGCCGCCTCGGGCATCTCGCCCTCGGTCGGGGCGAGCAGGATCGCCAGGTCGAGCGCGGCCAGCGCCTCGTCGAACGCGCAGCCGAGGCCGCGCCAGCCGCGGAGCGCCTCGCGGTAGCCGGCGATCGCGTCGGCCCGGCGACCCTCGAGCGCCGCCAGCCCGGCGCGCAGCGTGACCAGGTCGAGCCCGAACGCCTCGCCCCGGACCAGCGAAGCCTGGATCCGCGCGACGAGGTCCGTCGCCGCGGCCACGTCACCGGCCCACAGGGCTGCCCGCGCCCCCACCGGCAGGGCGATCGGCGCGAAGTAGGCCGTCGCACCGACGCTGAGCTCGGCCTCCTGGCGCGCCTCGTCCAGCCGACCAGCCTGGAACGCCCCGATCGCACGACCCCAATGAACGTACGAGGAGAACTGCGAGTCCTGGACGGTTGCGACCATCTGCTCGGCGACCGACAGGTCCTCGGTCGGATCGCCACCGGTGAGCGCGCCCAGGACGGCCCGATCGACGAACAGCTCCACCAGCGAGTCGGCCGAGATCTCGTTGACCATCCACTCGTCGAGCAACGCCTTCGCCCAGGCCCACTCACCCACCCGGATGGCGCACGACACGGCGTTCCCGACCATGAGGTAGCCGTACAGCTTCGAGCCTCGCCGGCTGGCGATCACCATGCCCTCGCGGGCCGCGGCAAGCCCACCGCCCGGGTTCGCGAACTGCTCGTAGAACGTCAGCGAGGTCCGGGTGCTGCGGTCCACGTCGACCAACCCGTTGTCGATGGCCAGCTCGCTCACGCCGCGCAGGAGGATCAGCGCCTGTCGCGGGCGATTGAGCCGGTAGAGGATGCCGCTGACCCGCGACAGCGCCGCCGCGACCTTCGGCAGGAGATCCAGGCGCTCCGCGATCGGGAGCATCCGCTCGAGCCACTCGAACGCGGTCTGGTCGTCGATGCGCACGTACGCCGACGACATCTGGAACATCAGGGCCACGCCCGCCGGGGTCTGCTCGAGGTCGGAGAACTCCTCCCACGCCGGCACGAGAATCTCGCTCGCCCGTTCGCCGTCGCCGTGGAAGAACCAGGCCGCTTCGGCGTAGGCGGCGGTCGCGAGCGCGATCGCCTCCCGGTCGCCCAGCTCGCGTCGAGCCTCGAGCGCGCCGAGCCCGTGGCGCTCCGCGACCTCGCCCACGAGACCCTGCATTGCCGACGCCAGGGCGCGATCGTGGAGGTCGGCTCGGTCGGCCGCGTCCGGGCTCACCGCGAGGGCGTGCTCGAGGAACGCGATCGCCTGGGTGTGCGCACCGAGGGCCGCAGCGCGCTCGGCGGCGCCGCGCAGGGCCACCCGCGCCTGCGCCGCCAGCGCATCGGCCTCGGGCCCATCGGCCGCGTACTCGTGGGCCGAGAGGTAGTGGCCGGCCAGCGCGCCGGCCAGCTCGTCGGACCCCAGGTTCTCGAAGTACCGGGCGGCGGCGAGGTGGCGGACCTTCCGGTCGCGCCTCGCCAGCGTGTTGTAGGCGACCTCGCGGATGAGCGCCTGGACGAACGCGTACTGGCCGCGCTCGGGCGAGCGCGGGTCGACCTGCTGGACGAGCAGCTCGCGCCGGACGAGCGCCCGTAGCCGCGGCTCGACCGCTGCGACATCTTCCCCCGACACCGCCGCGACCGCCGCCGGCGTGAAGCTCTGGCCGAGCACCGCGGCGTCCGCGACGAGCGCCCGGTCGGTCGCGTCGAGCTCGTCGAGCCGGGCGGAGATGAGCGCCGTCAGCGTCTCCGGCACCGCCAGGGCGCTCATGTCGCTGGACGGCCGGTAGACCCCGTCCTCCAGCAGCAGGCGCCCCTGGGCCAGCAGCATCCGCACCGTCTCGACCGCGTAGAGCGGCACCCCGTCAGCGCGCGCGACGATCACGTCAACCGCGTGGGCCGGCAGCCCGGGCACGAGGCCAGCCAGGAGCTCGTGCATCGCCGCGGTCGAGATCGGCTCGAGGTGGATCGAGGTGAAGCTGCGCTTGCCCGCGCCCCAGTCGGGCCGCCGCTCGAGCAGCTCGGGCCGGGACAGGGTCAGGATGAGGATCGGGACGTTGCGTGACCACTCCATCAGGTGGTCGACGAAGTCGAGCAGCCCCGTGTCGGCGTGGTGGAAGTCCTCGAAGACCATCACCACCGGGCCGCTGGCGGCGAGCCGCTCGAAGAACGTCCGCCACGCCCCGAAGAGCTGCTGCGACCCCGCATCGGACTCGAGCCCGAGCAGCGACAGCAGCGCCGGCCCGATCCATGCCCGCTCGGACTCGTCGGGGACGTGCTGCTCGAGCATCGCCGCGATCGCCGCGCGGGTCGTCGCCTCGTCGTCGGTCTCCTGGAGATGGGCCCGGCTGCGGATCATCTCGCCGAGCGCCCAGAACGTGATCCCCTCGCCGTACGCTGGGCTCCGTCCGTCGTGCCAGAAGACCGTCTCGACCAGCCCGTCGACGTACTTCAGGAACTCCCAGGCCAGGCGCGACTTGCCGATCCCAGCCGGGCCGATGACGCTGACCAGCCGCGGCCGGCCCTCGCGCCCGGTGGCGTGGAACAGGTCCTTGAGCTGGCGGAGCTCCTCGTCCCGCCCGACGAACGGCGCCTCGAGCGTCTCGGTCCGTCCGACCCCGCCGCGCTGGGCGACGACCCGGACGGCGCGCCAGGCGGGGACCGGGCTCTGCTTGCCCTTGAGGACCTGGTCCTCGGCTGCTTCGAAGACGACCGCGCCCCCGGCGGCGCGCTGGGTCGCCTCGCCGACGAGGACGGTGCTACGGCGGCGCCACGCTCTGGAGCCGGCTCGCGGTGTTGACCATGTCGCCGGCGACCATCCCCTGGTCGGTGGCGCCGAGGGTGACCGCCGCCTCGCCGGTGAGGACCCCGACCCTGACCTCCAGGCCCGCGCCGGCGTCGAGTGCCCGAACGGCCCCGACGAGGTCGAGCCCGGCCCGGACCGCCCGCTCGGCGTCGTCCTCGTGGGCGATCGGGGCGCCCCACAGCGCCATGACCGCGTCGCCGATGAACTTCTCGACGGTGCCGCCGTAGCGCCCGATGACCTCGCGGACGGTCTCGAAGTAGCGGTCCTGGAGCTCGCGCACCTCCTCGGCGTCGCGCCCCTCGGAGAACGCCGTGAACCCGACGAGATCGGCGAAGAGGACGCTGACGAGGCGGCGCTCGGCGACGGCGTCGGGTTGGGTGCCGGTCGCGGTGGTCGGTGCCGGCGCGGTCGGCGTGGCGGTCGGCGGCCCGAGCCGCGGCGCCGGCCAGCGGCGTGGCGCACTCGGAGCAGAACTTGGCGGCCGGCAGGTTCGTCGCCCCGCAGTTCGGGCAGGTGATCCCGAACGGCGTCGCGCACTCCATGCAGAACCGCGCCCCGGGGAGGTTCTCGGTGCCGCAGTTCGAGCAGATCACGCGCGTGAGGTCTCCGGTGCCGATCGCGGTCAGGCGCTGAGGATAGCGGAGGGGTCGAGTGGCGGTGACGGTCCTTCGTCTGTGATGCGCGTCGCCGCATCAGTCCTGGCGTGAGCGGCAAGGACGTTCCATCGGCTGGATCGTCCTCGGCCTCCAGTCGATCGCGGTCGATCGACGCTCGGTCGCCGCGGGACCCGCCTGACCGACCCGTCCCTCAACCTCAAGACGCCGGCGAGAGTGCAACGCCGGCGTCTTCGTGCAGGGGTCAGATCCTGGGATCGTCGTGCTCGCCGCCTTCATTGTCGCCGACGCGACCGATGGGGCATGGCGGCCGTACGCCTTCATCGGGGCGGTCATCGCTGCCTCGTACCTGGGTTCGCTCCTGGGTTGTTCGGGCTCGACACTGAGGGCGTGTGGATGAAACCCGAGAGCGGTCGTTCTAACGGTGTAGCGTTCCGGACCAGCACAGGTCCGCGGTCTCGACGTCTTGCCGAGCGTCGGGCAGGGTGCCCAGGCCAACCTGCGAGGAGACCACGAATGGAGCAAGCTCGACCGATCGTGGTCCGGCCAGATGAGGGGGCCCCGCCACCCGGGCCACCCACGCCCGGAATGGACCGCCGACAGCTCTTTGACCATGAGGATCGCTGGGTCGGCTGGGTGCGGACCGACGCGGGACTCGCGGGTGGCTGGCACCACCATGGAGGGCGCGACTCCTACATCTACGTGCTCCGCGGCAGGGTCACGATCGAATACGGTCCCACCGGGCGCGAGCAGGTGACGGCGGTGGCCGGGGACTTCATCTTCACTCCCGCCCGGATGGTGCATCGCGAGATCACCGCCCCCGACGATCCGGCAGAGTTCTTCGTCATCCGCGTTGGGACCGGCCCGCAGAACGTCAACGTCGACGGCCCCGGTGCCGATCCGGCCGGCAGATGACTGAGATCTCGGTTCTGCCACCTCGGGCGGCTAGCTAGCCACTCCGAGGTCGAGCTCGCGAAAGCCACTCTTCAGGAGATAGGTGTACGTCTCGTCTAGGAGCCGCATCGGAGGTACGAACACGACGGTCGCATCGCGGCCTCTCGTAAGCAGCACCCGGTAGGCGTTGCGCCGGAGCTGGAACGGATCGCGAACGTGGGCCCCTCGCTGGTAGCCGCGTGCGAGCCGGTTCGTCCAGCGGCCCTCCTCGCGGATGAAGTCTGATCCCCAAGCGAGGAGGCTCGCGTCGAGCTCAAGACCCTGGCAACCGAACTCGGTCACGCAGGTCCGGAGCTCGCGGCAGGACCGACTCCTTGGATCGTCCTCGCCCTCGGCGAACCACGGGCCGTTCTGGACTCGCTTCGTCGACTGGAAGTCGTTCATGACGCCGAACCTCGGCAGATCGCGATCCTTCGACGAGGCGATCAGGCCAAACCGCGCGTCCGGGTCGTCCGAGTATCGGTCTCGGAGATACCGCTTCGCCGCCTCGAGGTCTCGAGTGATCCGGAAGTGGTAGCCGCTCTCATCGAGAGCTCTCCCGATCTCCTGGAGGGACCCGGCAGGCGCTTCCCCAAGAAGCGACTCGACGAACACGTGAACATCCTTGGCCAGATGGAAGCGCAGCTCCTGATCGAGGTGCAGTTGGTCCTGCAGTACGCAGCGCGCCATTCCGTCGAACACCGGCGCAAGCTCGGGCGGAGCGTGAACCGTCCATTCGGAAGCGCGAGGGGACTCCTCCACCGCGCGACGCCATTGGATGAGGCCCCCCTCCTCGCCGACATGGATCTCCTGGCCAGTGCCTATCAGGCCGACGACGACGCACCATTCCGGAACCCGTTCTGCGAACTCGATGAAGTGCTCGGGCTCCGATCGGCCATCGCCTCCGCCGTCGTGCTTCCGGGCGACCTGCTCGGCGTCGAACGCGCGCTGGGCCTCGTCGAAGATCAGCACATGCTCGGGCGGCACGAGATCGTGACTCTTGGAGTACGTCGAGACGTAATCCTTGACGTCCCGTACGAAGGCCTTACCGCCACCGCCAGCTCCTCGCAACTCGTACTGAAGGACCTCGACGAGTGGGCCATTGCCCGACAAGTACACGGCCGGCGCCGTTGGCTTGCCGTCTGGCCGCTCGACCGAGATGTCGTCCAGGAATCGAGCGTGCGCGAGTTGAAGCCCAACGAGGGTCTTCCCAGTCCCCGGGAGACCCGTCAAGAGGACGAGCCGTCGCGTTCGGGTCCGTGCAGCCTCTCGCGCGATCTCTGAAATCAGGTCCAGTGTCGGGCGCGTCTTCTCGTCGATGCTGCCAATCCGGCTTATCTCACCGTGCTCGAGTAGCTCCCGCGCCGCCTCAACGAGCGACGGCAGCGGACGATAGGCCGCGGGATCAAGGAAGCGATCGAGCTCGACCATCGGACCGGGGTTGGCCCCGGTCACCGCAGCCGCCACTTCGTCGACAGCGTCGGGCCCGATGACCTCAACACCAGACTCCGACCCAACGTGTCCCGTGGCTCTCATCAGGACGAGGACCGGCTGGACGTCTCGATCCGCGCACTCGCGGTGGTAACCCCGCAGGTCACGCGCATAGGCGGCGGCTTGGTCGATATCGACGCGCTCGGGTACGAGTTTGCCTTTGAGCTCGAGGACTAGGACGGGCCCTCCGAGAAGCAGAACGACATCCGGCCGCCTTGCCTCCATTGGGAGCTGGTACTCGAGGATCGCGGAGTAGCTGGGTCGCGTCGGGCGACTGGGCAATGAGCTCACCCGCCTCGCGCTGAAGCTCGGGAACAGAGTCATCCCAGGCACGGAGCTGCTGGACGGAAGCGTCGTGCACGAACGCCTGAAGAGAGCCCGTCACGTACGCCGGGGTCGCCTCGCGAAACCGCGGGAGGCTCGACGACCATCCCGCATGGGCCGATCGCTCTGGGTAGGCAGGCTGGGCTGGCACGGTCGCAGCCTATCAGCGGAGCGTTGCCCGCCCAACGAGCGGGCGCCTAGAGTGAACTTCCTCTATGACTGAGCCGGCGTGCCGCGCCGGCGGCCGGTCAACCATCTGTCGCACCTCTCGTGCCCAGATCGGACGCTGCGTGCTGGTGCGCGTCGGCACCGCTCTCCCGCCATTTCCTCGCGTGCGCGCGCAGGGACGGGAACCTGCTATGTCTGGATATGGGCCCGGCGGCGGTGCCAAGGGTCCAGGTGCTGGGGGTAGCCATGGGTTCGCAGGTATCAATGCCATGAGACTGACCGATGAACAGCTGATCGAGCGCTGGGCTCGTCACGGGCAGTGCGCCGGCTCGGTCCTGATGGGCCACGGCGTCACGATGTGCAAGCTCCCGCCTCGTCACGAGGGGCCGCACGAGTCCGGCGACCTTCGCTGGATCCCGCTGACCGTGGGCGTGGGCTGCCTCAACATCGGAGGGGTGATGGCCGCGCTCCGCGAGGAAGGGGTGATCGTGTGATCTGCCCCTCTGGGCTGCGCCAGTCAGCCCTGCTCGACTCGGATGCCCGTGCGCGCCAACGC
>CAWFAH010000008.1:0-171636 GCA_963813705.1 uncultured Chloroflexia bacterium | reverse complement strand
TGCCGCTCGTTGCCAGAATCGCGAGACCGGGCCGCGCAGGGCGCCGCTGCCGTGGAGCCCGATCGCCGGGGTGAGCGTCCGCCCGAAGGTGGTCGCGACGCGCTCACCGTCCACTTCGACCTCGACAACCTCGACGCGGTCGGGCTCGACCCGGATCGTCAGGTACGGCTCGTCCCCGCTCCGGTAGTCGGCGGTCCAGGCGTCGCCGTCCCGCCGGATCGACGCCTCGTCGAGCAGCCCGAGCCCGACGTAGGGAAACTCGAATGGATGCCCCGATGCGTCCATGGCCTCGTCTCCTATCGATCCTGGCGGGAGCACCGTTCCGGCCCGAGGGAGGCCGGTGGTTGCTGCGCCGTCATCGAGCCAGGGCTCTCGGGCGCTCGTGATAGGCGGCACCGTCGCGGTGCCGGGTCCAGATTACCCTCCGCCAACCCGAAGGATCTCGAGCGCCCGGAGCAGCTGGGTATCGCCCGACTTCGCGAGGCGCTTCGATCCAAGAGTCGCCAGTCGATCCGGGACGACCGGCATGCTGCCGGGCGGAAGCTCGACGCTGACATCCGGCGCGAGGCCGACGTGCCAGGCCGACCGGCCGGCCGGCGTCAGCCACTCGGACGTGCCGATCGAGAGGATGGACCCGTCCTTGAGCGGGAAGTCGGTCATCAGCGTCCCGGTCCCAGCGGTCGCGGTCCCGACGAGCGTCGCCCGATGGGCATCCTGGAGCGCCCCGGCCACGATCTCGGAGCAGCTCGCGGAGTCTCCGTCGACCACGACGACCAGCGGAAGGTGGGTCGGCGCGGCATCCGCCGGGACCGTCACGGCGAGCTCGCGGTTGTCGGCACCGCGCTCGCGGAGGACGACCTCGCCCGGGCCGAGGAAGATGGACGCGACGCCAATGGCCTCGTCCTCCCAGCCGCCGGGGTTCCCGCGCAGGTCGAGGACCAGGCCGGTCGCGCCGGCCTTCGTCGCTCGGTCGACGGCCGCGCGGACCTCGCCAGTGCTTCCCTCCGAGAAGATGGCCAGCCGGATCAGCGCGGTCTTCGTGCCGGGCACCATGGCCCAGTCCACGGCCGGCTGCCCGGCTCCGCCGGCCGAGCTCGAGAGTGCCTGGTCCTCGGCGGCGGCCTCGTCGGGCGTGAGCAGGTAGGTATGGCCGGTGTCGCCGACCGCGTACGCCATCCCCGCGATCGCCCCACGGACGAGGACGATCGGGTCGAGGTCGCGGGCGTCGATGTACTCGCGATCGAGCAGATCCCAGGCCTGGCCAAGGAGGGCGAGCTCGCCCTGGTGGGCGCCAGCGGTGGCCGACGCCTCGGTCGCCGTCGCCCGCTCGAACCCGACACCGCCGAGGAACAGCGCCGCGGCCAACGCGACGGCGCCGAGCCGGCGAAGGCCGTGCCCGCGCGATGGGGTCTGAAGTCCCAGGCGGCCTCGTGTGAGAAGGCGGCCTCGGCGTGGCCGTCCCCCGCTCTGGCGATAACGCGTTCATCGAACATGCCGGCAACCTGTCGGTGGCGCGTGCCAGCTTGCCTGTCACGATTCTGGGCGTTCCCCGCTCACGACGGCGAATGCCGGTGCCCGGGCGCACCCTCCGGGGCCCCCGCTCCGCCGTGGCCGGGACTACGGCTGGGTGAGGATCGACGGGTTCGCGACGAAGATGCTCTCGCCGGACTCGCTGTTCCCGACGGCGACGAGGCGCGTGCCATCCGGCGAGACCAGGATCGCGATCGCGAGCGCGTTGCTGAAGACGGGGTCCTCGGGCAGCTGGGTCCAGGCGTGCAGCTCCGGGTCCGCGGTCGCGACCTCGCCGGGCTGATCACCGGCGGCGGATCGACCGACCGCCACGAAGCCGCCGCCAGGCCCCGCGGCCACGTCGAACACGTCGTTGCCCATTCCGGGAACCCGCGCCCGCACCCAGCTCCGACCGCCGGTGCTGCTCCAGACCTGGCTCCCGGCCGGCAGGACGTACCGGCCGTTCACGTAGCGCAGCCTGGCCCGCGCGACTTGTGGGACGGTCCCCGACGTCGCCAGCCGATGCCACGTCCGACCGTCCGTCGAGCTCCAGGCCACGCGACGGGAGCCGTCGACCCCGAGGGCCACATAGCCGCCGGGCCCGGCCGCGACGGTTTCCAG
This sequence comes from uncultured Chloroflexia bacterium, assembly GCA_963813705.1. GTDB lineage: Bacteria > Chloroflexota > Limnocylindria > Limnocylindrales > CSP1-4 > Chersky-267. The sequence continues at coordinate 169,506 of CAWFAH010000008.1, read as the reverse complement.
GGCCGGATGGCTCGACCCGTCGATCTTCGTGACCCGGGTCCAGGACCGGCCGTCGGGCGACCACCAGGTGATGCCAGAAGGAACCCCTTCGCCATTCCGGTCGCCGACGACGACGAACCCAGCCGGCCCCCAGGCAACCTGGTGGGCCGCATTGCCCACGGCATTGGGCAGTCGCTCCGTGGACCAGTTCGTTCCGTCGGCCGAGAAGCGCACCACCGCGCCGCGATCGCCAAAGCCGACGACCACGACGCCGGGGTTGCCGGCCGCGACGCTCTCCAGCTGAATGCCTTGGAGGAAAGGACCGTTGGCTGCCGGGTGCCAGGATTCACCATCGGTCGAGGTCCAGATCACGCCGGGCGCTGGATCCGTCTGCGCGTTCCCGACGGCGAACATCGCGCCGTGGAACGTCGCGAGGTCGACGAGCGCGGCCGGCCCGAGCTGGGGTTGGACGGGCACGACCAACCACCCGGAGGCCGGCGTCTCCGACGGCGCGGAGCTCGGGCTCGCGGTCGGGGCAGGAGGCGGCGGGCTCACGATCGGAGATGGTGAGGTGCTCGGGCCCAGTGCCGGAGACGCCGAGGGTGTGGGCTGCGGGGTCGAGCTGCAGGCGGCCAGGAGGACGGTCGTCGCCAGCACTGCCAGCGACCCGATCATCGTCCGGTGACGTCTCGAAGCCATCCTCGACCTCCGGTTCAATCGCGCCTCAGGCATCCCGGCCTTCTGATCGTCCATGACGTTCCCCTCAACCGCGGTTCCATCCGGCAGGTCGTCGTCGGCCCGCGGCTGCGCATGGGACGTTCGCCTCGGTCAGCATGGCACGCGGGTGTCGCCTGATTGACAGGCGAGGCACGAGGGCTCCGATCGCATCTAGGCGGCCCCGTCGAATATCGCCCGGAGGTCGAGGCCGAGCTGGTGGGCCAGGGCGACCCGGACCTCGGCCCGGACGCGCGGATCGGTGAGGTGCTGGGGCCGGCCGTCCAGCTCGAACGCCGTGACTCGCGCGAGGTCGATCGTCCGGAGCTGGTGGCAGAGGATGAGGCCGTCCTTCGTCTGGCCGGCGTGGCCGGCCGGGATCGCGATCTCGCCGGGGTACCTGGCCGCTCGCGTCGTGATCGGGCAGACCGTGGCCATCCCCGAGCGATGGAACGACTCGTACGACACGACGAGGGCGCGCCGGGTGCCCCGCTGCTCGTGACCGACCGCCGGATCGAGCGTGACCAGCACGATCGCCCAGCGGAGCGGCCCGCTCAGGCCGGCCATCGATCGGGCTCGTCGAGCTCCCGGGCGAGCGCGGCCATCTCGGTGCGGAAGTCCCGATCCTCGGCCGCCTCGGCCCAGCGTCGCGCATCCTCGTCCGCCCGGACCTGGTCGTACAGCCGCTCGATCGCCGTCTCGACGACGGCATCCTGGCTGGATCCGACCTGCCCGCCGGCCGCCAGCTCGCGAACCCGCCGAACCGTCCGCTCGGGCAGGTTGTAGGTCCGCTTGGTCCGCGGCGCCTGGGTCATGGACGTAGATTACGGGTCCATGATCGACACGTCAATGGGAGCGGTGCACGGCTCGCCGCGCTTCGCGCCCCCCGATCGGCGACGGTTGCCCGCCCGTCTACAGTTCTCGCGGGCGCAACCGCCGCCCGGGCCGTCTAGGGATAGCGGAGTTGGACGTGACCGAGACTCGCGCGGACGCACCGGGCGACACGACGGAGTCCGCCGCCAACCCGCGGCTGGCGATCCTCCTGGCGATGGCCATGTTCGTGCTGGTCGTCGACACGTCGCTGATGAACGTGTCGATCTCCGCGGTGGTGCACGACCTGGGGACGACGGTGAGCGGGGTCCAGTCGGCGATCGCGCTCGAGGCGCTGGTCTCGGCCGCCTTCATCCTGATCGGGAGCAAGGTCGGCGACCTGATCGGCCGGAAGCTGGCGTACACCCTTGGCCTCCTCGCCTATGCCGTGGGCGCCCTGGCGATGGCCCTGGCCCAGGGCCTGACCGCGGTCATCGTGTTCTGGGCCATCATCGGCGGGCTCGGCGCCTCGCTCCTGCTCCCGGCGATGCAGTCGCTCATCCACGGCAACTTCGAGGGCGCGGCGCAGAAGCGCGTGTACGCCCTGGTCGGCGCCGCGGCCGCGATCGCCGCCGCCGTCGGGCCGCTGATCGGCGGCTTCATCACGACCTTCCTGTCGTGGCGGCTCGCGTTCCTCGGCGAGGTCGGCGTGATCGCCGTCGTCCTGTCCGGCATCGGCCTGGTCAAGGACGTGCCCTACACCGGATCGCGGTCGATCGACCTCGTCGGCGGCGTGCTGTCGGTCCTGGGGATGGGCGGCATCGTGCTGGGGATCCTGGCATGGCAGGAGGGCGGCGAGTCGGTCGCCGCGCTGCTCCTGGTCGGCGGCGCGGCGCTCGGGCTGCTGGCCTGGTGGCTCGTCCGACGGAAGGGGCACGGGCAGGCGGCGCTCATCGATCCCGACCTCTTCCGCTCGAAGCTGTTCCGCTTCGGGATCTCCGGTCAGATGCTCCAGCAGATCGCCCTGGGCGGGACGATGATCGTGCTGCCGATCTACCTGCAGATGGTCTTCGAGTACAGCGCCATGCAGGCGGGGCTGTCGCTCGCGCCGCTGTCGCTGAGCATGTTCGCGGTGGCGATCCTGGCGGGCCGGCGGGCCGGGCGTCGACGAGCCAGCAGCATCATCCGGGCCGGGTTCACGCTCCTCACGCTTGGGCTCGCCATCCTCGTCCCGATCGTGCCGCGGGCGGACTCGGGCCTCTACCTGGTGATCCCGTTGGTGATCGCCGGCTCCGGGCTGGGACTCCTCGTCTCACAGCTCAACAACTACACGCTCGCGCCGATCACCGAGGAGCGCGTCAGCGAGGCGGCCGGGGTCAACTCGGCGGCCGGCTCCTTCGGTCTCTCGTTCGGGCTGGCGTTCGCCGGCGCGATCATGCTGGCCACCCTGTCGAGCACGTTCATCAGCATGGCCGAGGCGAGCACCGTGCTCCCGCCCGCCGAGCAGCAGCAGGTGGCGGCGGTCCTGAACGAGGACGCCGAGATCATGAGCAACACCCAGCTCGCGACGCTGCTGGTGGGTCAGCCCGCGGATATCCAGGCCGAGATCATCCGGATCAACACGGAGGCCCGGCACATCGCGCTCCAGGTCGCGCTGCTCGTGCCGATCCTCGCCGGCGTGCTGGGACTGGTGAACTCGTTCCGGATGATTCGCCTGCCCGAACCTGTCCCATCGAGCGCCGTCGAGGGCATGGTCCTGGGCTGACGCCCGGTCGGAACCCGGTCGAACGTGTCGGGCCAACTGACCTGCTCATCCGTGCCTGGCGACCGTGGCGATCGCGACCGACCTGCCCCACGATCGAGATCGGTCGCGCACGGTCCGCAGGACGAGCTTGCACCACGGGCGCGGCATGGGAGAGCAGGCGTGAGATCAGCTGCGGGTCCGATCGACGAAATCGGACAGGTAACAGGTGCTCGGCGAACCCCGAAGTCGAATCGAGTCTTCGCGATCGGGGTCTTCGCGATGTTCGTCATCGTCTGGGTCGGCTTCGCGCTCGCACTCGCCGGCAACACCGGGTTCGTGGATTCCGCCTGGCAGTGGCTCCGGGACCTGCCCGCACCCATCCAGGTGGTCGTCTGGATCACGTTCCTGCCGATCGCGGTCGGCATCTGGGCCTGGGAGTCGAGCTGGCCGGTCCTGGTCGGGTACCTCTTGATCGGAGGGATGGTCGCCTGGACGGTCGTCGCTGCCGCCGGACTGGTCCGCGCCTTCAGGACCGCTCCCTAGCCCAGCGCCAACGCCGACGACCGCGGGCTTCGGAGGCCGACGCTCAATCCACTGAGCTACAGGCGCGGGTCCAGCCGACGACTCAGTTGGATCAGCTCCCGCCGGCGTCCGGTCCCTTCGTCGCCTTGCCGTCGAACGTGCGCATCCTCGCCATGGTGGAGCTCGCGTAGAACGCCTGCTTGCGCGAGAGCTCGGCCATCGGGGCGGCCATCAGCTCGGTCTCCTGCTCGAGCTGGGCCACGATCTCGCGGAGCTGGGCGTCGCGACCGGCGTAGTCGCGGATCCGGCGGGCGACACCCGACAGCGCCTCGCGGGCCCCACGGTAGTCCCCGGCCCGGTTGCGACCGATGGCCTCCTGGCGGGCACGGGCCGCGAAGATCCGGGCGACCGCCCGGTCGACGTCGCGGTCGCGCTCCTGGAAGTCGTTCGTCCGGTTGTCGGCGTACTCCCAGCCGAGCTTGACCGAGGCGGCCTCGAAGGCGCCGTCGCGGTCGGACAGGCTGAGCAGCGCGCCGGTCTCGCGACCGATCTCGCCGTACGGGAAGTTGAGCCGGAGCACGACCTGGAGCCGCTGCTCGGCCACGAGGTCGCCGAGAGTGACGGCGGTGCGCCCGCCACCGAGCGCCTGGGTCGGGAACGGGCTGAGCGATTCGACCTGCACGCCGTCCGGGGCGCTGACCTGGAGGCTGACGTCGCGGGCGACGATCTCGAGCGTCTCGCCGACCTCGCTCGTGACGTAGTCGCGGATCCCGGCCGCATTGGCGATGTAGTAGAAGTGGCCGCCGCCGGCGTCGGCCATCGCCTGGAGGAGGACCTCGTCGAAGTCCTCGCCCACCCCGAAGGTGGTCGTGCTCACGCCCCGGGCGCGCAGCTCGGCGGCGTGGCGGGCGAGCTCGTCACGGTCGGTGATACCGACGTTCGCCAGGCCGTCGGTCAGGAGGAGCGTCCGGTTGACGCCCTCGGCGGACAGGGCGACGGCGACCTGCTCGCAGCCGCGCAGCCAGCCCTCACCGAGGTTGGTGCTGCCGCGGGCGTCGATCTCCCCGAGGCGGGCGAGCGCCGCGCGGCGAGCGTCGGCGGTCGCGCGGGTCGACGGGAAGACCAGGTCGATCACCTCGTCGTAGACGACGATCGCGAACCGGTCATCGTCATGGAGGCGCGCGAGCGACTCCTCGACGGCGAGCCTGGCCAGGCGGATCTTGTCGCCGCCCATCGAGCCGGAGCGGTCGAGGACGAAGGCGAGGTGGACCGGCGGCCGGGCGCGCTCGCGACGGGCGGTCGGGGCGTCGATCTCGGCGAGGACGAAGCGGTTGCTCCGGTAGGTCGAGCGGATGAAACGGCGATCGGATCGGGCGGTGAAGGTCATGACGGGTCCTCCTCGAGGAGCTCGTGGGCGATCGCGATGAGGCGCTCGACCCGCTTGTTCTGCTGGCGGCTCAGGGGCCGGCGGATGTTGAGTTCGATGTCGGGGCTCAGGGCGATGCGGTCCCACTGGGAGCGCTGGATGGTGGGTTCGGTGGGGGTCGTGGCGGTCGGGGCGGCAAGAGGCTCGGCCGGGGTCGGGGTTTCCTCGATCCGGAGGTATGCGGCCTCGGGCTCGGCGACACGCTCCGGGGTCTGCGACCGGACCAGTGGCTGGGCGAGGATCGCGCGGCTCGCGGGGGCGACGAGGCCCTCGGAGCTGAGCCGCGGCGCGCTGGGCATGCCCGATCCACCGAGGACGCCCCGGATGTAGTCGAGCGCGGAGCTGTCGGGCGGGCGTGGTGCCTCCGACTCGACCAGGCTCGCGATCGTCGCGTCGTCCAGCCCGGCGAGCCGGGTCCGGATCTCGGCGAGGGGCAGGTGCTCGCGCTGAAGCCGGCGGATCAGCCGGAGCCGGGCCAGGTGCCCGTCCGTGTAGCGCGCCCCGGGACCGACCTGCCCGGGCGACGGCAGCAGCCCCTGGGCGACGTAGTAGCGAATTGTCCGCGGCGACACGTCGGCCAGGTCGGCCAGGTCCTGAAGGCTGTATTCGTTCTCGGTCGGCATGCCGTGATTATGACAGTGGAACGTGCCACTGTCAAGACTGCGGAACGGCAGCGGCCGCGCCCCCGCCCGTCGGTTCGGCTGGCGAACCAAGCGACGCCGGAACGCGGTCGGGCGGCGGTCGCCGGCTGTCACTCCTCCGCCCGTTGGTTCGGCTGGCGAACCAAGCGGCGGCCGGTCATCGGGCGGGCGGGGCCGGTGCGACCACTCCTCCGCCCGTTGGTTCGGCTGGCGAACCAAGCGACGCCGGAACGCGGTCGGGCGGTGTCCGGCGGCGCCCTCCTCCGCCCGTTGGTTCGGCTGGCGAACCAAGCGACCGCCGAGCGTCGAGCGGCGGCGCCGGATTGGCCATTCCTCCGCCCGTTGGTTCGGCTGGCGAACCAGATGGCGGAGGAGCCCGGTCGGACAGCGTCCCGGTCGCCACTCCTCCGCCCGTTGGTTCGGCTGGCGAACCAGGACCGCGTGGGGGCCCCGAACCGCCTCGGGCCCGAGGTGCCGCGGGCCCGAGCTGCCGCGGGGCTCGAGCCGCCGCGGGCCCGAGCCGCCGCGGGGCCGGAGCCGCTCCGCACCGAGCCGTCAGCCGCCTTCGGAACCTCGATCGACCCGGACGACCCCAGTCTCGTAGGCGAGGACAACGGCCTGCGCCCGGTTCCGGAGGCCGAGCTTGGCCAGGATCCCGGCGACGTGCGACTTCACGGTCGCCTCCGAGACCACCAGCGTCTCGGCGATCTCGGCGTTGCTCATCCCGCGCGCCAGCAGCCCGAAGACCTCGCTCTCGCGCGGCGTCAGGTCGGCCAGGGCACGGGCGGAGGCATCCAGGGACGGTGAAGTCGCCGGGCGGGCGAAGCGCTCGACGAGCCGGCGGGTGATCGACGGGGCCAGCAGCGCGTCGCCGGCGGCCACGGTCCGCACGGCACCGACCAGGTGCTCGGGGGTCACGTCTTTGAGCAGAAAGCCGCACGCCCCGGCCTGGAGCGCGCGGTAGACGTACTCGTCGACGTCGAACGTGGTGAGGATGATCACCCGCGGCGCGGCGCCGGCGGCCACGCGGGCCTCGGGCGGCGGCGCGGCACCGGCGGGCGGCCGGGACTCGCCGGCGGACGGCCGGGGCGCGGCGCCGGCGGACGAGCGGGACCCGCCGGACGGCGAGGGGTCCGACCCCTCCCCCGCGGCGTCCGAGCCGAGGATCCGCCGGGTCGCCTCGAGCCCGTCGAGACCCGGCATCCGGACGTCCATCAGCACGACGTCCGGGCGGAAGCGCCGTGCCAGCCGGACGGCCGACTCGCCGTCCGGAGCCTCCGCGACCACGGTGATGTCGGGCTGCGCCTCGAGGATCATCCGGAAGCCCGCCCGGACGAGCGCCTGGTCGTCCGCCACGAGCACGCGCAGTTTGGGTGACGCCGCCGCCCGACCGGCCGCGGCGGCGGCCTCGGGAGCGGTCACGCGACGGTGGCCGACGCCGGAACGGTCATGCGTCACCGGCCGGAACGGTCATGCGTCGGGCGCGGCGTCGATGCGACGGTGGCCGACGCCGGAACGGTCATGCGTCGCCGGCCGGCACGGGCAGCCAGGCCCGGACCGCGTAGCCGCCGCTGAGCCGCGGGCCGATCTCGATCCGTCCGCCGGCCAGTGACGCCCGCTCGCGCATCCCGACGAGGCCGCGTCCGACGCCGTCTCCGGAGCCGGGCGCGCTTGCCGGGCGGCTCCCGCCGGGGCCGTCGTCGAGGACCTCGAGCCGGAGTTGGTCGGGCTCGTAGGTGAGGTGGACCACGGTCCGCGCGCGGTCCGCGTAGCGGAGCGCGTTCGTCAGCGCCTCCTGCACGATCCGGTAGGCCGTCACGTCGATGCTCGCCGGGAGCGTTCGTCGGTCGCCGTCGATCTCGAGCTCCGCGGGCAGGCCGGCGGCTCGCACCCGCCCGACCAGCGCATCGAGCTGGTCGACGCCCGGCTGTGGGGCGAGCCCGCCGCCGTCGATCGCGGCGGTCCCGTCGGCGGTCGCGGTCGCGCCGGTCGGCTGAGGCCCGGCGCTCGAGATCGCGCCGATTGGCTGGGACTCCCCGCCGGCCGGGCTCGGCACGCTCGGGACGCCGGCCTCGCCCGGGTCCTCGACCTCTGCCAGGGCGCCGACGAGCCGGCGCAGCTCGCCCATCGCCCCGCGACCGGTGGCCTCGATCGCCAGGAGCGACTCCTCCGCCCGGTCGGGCTCGGTCCGCAGGACCTGCCGCGCGGCGCCGGCCTGGATCACCATCACGCTGACGCCGTGGGCGACGACGTCGTGGAGCTCGCGCGCGACGTGCCGCCGCTCCTCGGCGACCATGGCCCGGAGACGGGACTCGCGCTCGACGAGGTCGCGTTCGGCCGCCACCGCCCGGGCGTCGGCGTCGAGCCGGCGGACCCGGATCGTGTCGCCGACGATCCACGACGGGGCCAGGATCACCAGCGGCAGCACCAGTGACAACCCGGGGTCCGCGTCCTGGGCCAGGAACCCGACGGTCATCAGGCCGGCGACGGTCAGGACGAAGACCGCCGACCGCGTCCGGTCGGGCTGGTACTGGCCGACCGACTCGCCGGCGAGGGCGACCGCCGCGATCTGGACGAGCGGATTGGCCGTGGCAGCAGCGGTCAGGACCGAGCCCGCCGCGACGAGACCGAGCACCGCCGCGGGCCAGCGCCGCCGCCAGAGCAGCGGCAACACCACGAGCAGCAGCGCGGCGTACTCGTCGACCTTCCGGTCCTCGCGCATCACAACGAGCGCGCCCAGCGCGAGGACGACGACCGGAAGCACGTCGAGCCAGGCCGAGGCGGCGAGTCGCGAGCGAGCCGCGCCCGACGGAACGGCGAGCCGGGAAGTCGAGGCCATCCCCGTCACTCTACGCGCGACCCGGTGCACTGCCTATCCGGCCTCGGGACGACCTCGGTCATCAGATCGGATGAGCGGGGCCGAACGTTCGGCCGAGAGCGCGCGCGAGTCCGCCCGATCGGACGAGGCCGGTCCGCTCCGTCGGCCGACGACACTCGCCCTCCCGCCTGCCAGCCTCGGGGCAACAAGGAGGTCCGGATGCAGGCGATGATCACCCTTCGGGGCGTGTCCAAGGTCTACGACGGGTCGGCACGGCCGGCGCTCGACGCGCTCTCGCTCGACGTCGAGGCCGGCCGGGTGACCGCGATCATGGGTCCCTCGGGCTGCGGCAAGTCGACGCTGCTCAACCTGGTCGGCGGGCTGGACCGGCCGACCCGCGGCGAGATCGGGCTCGACGGCGTCCGGGTGGACCAGCTGGGCGAATCCGCCGCCGCCCGGTTCCGGCGCACCAAGGTCGGCTTCGTGTTCCAGTTCTTCCAGCTGCTCGACGACCTGTCGGTGCGCGACAACGTCCTCGTCGCGGCCGAGCTCGCCGGGGCGCCGCGGCAGGAGGCCCGCGCCCGCGCGGAGGAGCTGCTCGGCCAGCTCGGCCTCGGCGACCGGCATGAGTCGCTTCCCGGCGACGCTGAGCGGCGGCGAGCGGCAGCGCCTCGCGATCGCCCGGGCCGTGGTCAACCGGCCGGCGGTCCTCCTCGCCGACGAGCCCACCGGCGCCCTCGACACGCACAACGGCGAGTCGGTGCTGGCGCTCCTCGACGACCTGAACCGGCACGGCCAGACGATCCTCCTGGTGACTCACGACGAGCGCCTCGCGGCCGGCCGGGCGCACCGGATCCTGCGGCTCGTCGACGGGTCGATCGTCGGCGACAGTGCCGTCGGACGGGCCGCCTGATGGGCGCCGTCCGGAAGAAGGCGCTGGCCGGGCTCGGCCGGCGCCGGCTGCAGGGCGTGGTGATCACGGCGGTCGTCGTCCTCGCCACGGCCGCCGCGACCATCGCGCTGGACACGCTGGTCGAGGCGCAGGCCCCCTACGAGCACGCCTTTGCCACGGCGAACGGCGCGAATCTCGTCGTCGATTACCGCCCCGACGTCCCGGCCGCGCAGCTCGCGGCGACCGCGTCGGCGTCCCCGGTGACCGCTGTCGCCGGTCCGTGGCCGATCGGCAGCGCCGACGTCGCCAAGGCCGGCGGCTCGAAGGGCGATTCCCGCGGTCTCGGCGGCGGCGAGCTGTCGGGTCGATCCGATCCTGCGGGACCGGTCGACCGGATCGCCGTGTCCGAGGGCCGCTGGTGGGAACGGCCCGGCGAGATCGTCCTCTCGCAGGACTGGGACAAGCTCGCCGGGCCCGCGCTCGGCGGGACGATCGTGCTCCGCGAGACGCCGGTCGGCGGCGGCACGGGTGGGCCCGCTGCCTCGACAACGCCGGCCGCGACGTCCCTTGTCGAGCGGACGCTCACCGTCGTGGGGATCGCCTCGTCGATCAGTACCCCGGACGTCTTCGGCTGGCTCAGCCCGGATGACCTGAACGCCCTGACGCCGCACCAGGCCCCCGAGCAGGAGATGCTCTACCGGGTATCGCCGTCCGCGACGACGAACGACCTGGCGACCGCGCTCACGACGATCACCCGCGGCCTGCCCTCCGGGGCCGTCGCCAGCAGCCAGACGTATCTCGCCAGGAAGGCGTCCGTCGACCGGACGGCCAGCCTGTTCGTCCCGATCCTGCTCGCCTTCTCGGTCTTCGCGCTCCTCGCGGCGGCGTTCATCATCGCCAATGTCGTCACCGGCATCGTCCTGTCGAGCTACCGCGAGATCGGGGTGATGAAGGCCATCGGGTTCACGCCCGGCCAGGTGACCTGGACCCTGCTCGTCCAGATCCTCGTCCCGGTCGCGCTCGGGGCGGTCATCGGCGTCGCGATCGGGTCGGTGCTGAGCCAGCCCGTCGTCGCCGACACCGCCCGCTCGTTCGGGCTTCCCACGGCGTTCAGCCTGTCGGCACCCGTCGTCGCGTCGGTGCTGATTGCCGCGTTTGCCACCGCGATCGTCGCCGCGATCGGGCCGGCCGTCCGCGCCGGCCACCTGAGCGCCGTCCGGGCCATCACCCGCGGGACGACGCCATCGAGCCGCCCCGACGGCGGCCGGCTCCGCCGGACGGCGCTCGACCTGCCACTTGCGGCGCCCGTCCGGATCGGCCTGGCGGCCAGCGTGGCCCACCCGCTGCGGGCCGCGATGACCCTCGGCGCCCTGACCGTCGGCGTATCGGCGCTCGTGTTCGCGCTCGGGCTGGATGGGTCGCTCGTGCGGGTCGCGGGCCAGCTCGAACGCGACCAGCCGAGCCCGATCCGGGTCGTGACCTTCGAAGGGGCCGGGAAGGCCGGCGGGCCGCAGCTGGTCGGACCGGGCAATGACCCGCAAGCCGTCGTTCCGCCGACCGCCGCAGGCGGTCGACGCGGCGATCGCGGCAACGCCCGGAACCGGGCGATCGGTCGCCATCGGCCAGACGGTCGTCACGGTCCCCGGCCTCGGGGGCGCGATCCCGTTCGTCGGCTACCGCGGCGACGCCGGCTGGGTCGGCTATGCGCTCATCCGGGGCCGCTGGTTCGCCGGGCCCGGTGAGGCCGTTGCGCCGACCAACCTGTTCGCGACCGCCGGGCTCCACCTGGGCGACGCGGTGACGATGACGGCCGACGGCCGGTCGGTGAGCGTCCGGCTCGTCGGCGAGATCTTCGACCAGGCTCCGGAGAACCAGGACGACCTCGTCCTGCGGGGCACGTTCGCGGACCTGATCGCGCTCGATCCCGGGGTCGAGCCGTCGCGCTGGGAAGTGCAACCGGCCGCCGGCGTCGACCACCAGGACTACGCGGCGGCGCTGAACGCGTCGATCGGCCCGGGCGCGTTCGTGGACGTCGTCAGCGATTCGCGCTTCGACGAAGGCTTCCTGCTGTTCGAGAGCGTGATCTCGACCCTTGGGCTGGTGCTGATCGTCATCTCGCTCGGCGGCGTGTTCAACACGGTCCTGCTCGAGACGCGTCAGCGGGTCCGCGAGACGGCGGTGCTCAAGACGATCGGCATGACCCAGCGGCAGGTCGTCGCGATGGTCATCGCCTCGATCGCCCCGATCGGGGTCGTGGCCGGACTCCTCGGTGTCCCGCTGGGGCTCGCGTTCCAGCGGATCGTCCTCGGGCTCATGGGCCAGGTGGCCTCGAACACCGGCGTCCCGGAGAGCGCGTTCGACGTCTTCCCGGTCGTCGCGCTGGTCGCGCTGGGTCTAGCCGGGTTGGGGATCGGGGCGCTTGGCGCCTGGGTGCCCGCCCAACGAGCCGCGCGCGCCTCGATCGTCGAGACGCTCCAGGCGGAGTAGCGCGCGGCCGCCATCGGGACGTGCGCGTCCGGGACGGGGGAACTGCCGGGCGGGGCTGGCGGGCGGGAACCGGCCGGGCGCGGCGTGCGGCTGCGACGGCACCTCACGGCTCGCTGGTTGCGTGGTTCGGCTGGCGAACCAAGCGACGCCGGAACGCGGTCGGGCGGTGTCCCGGGCGCCCTCCTCCGCCCGTTGGTTCGGCTGGCGAACCAAGCGGGGCTGGATGGCCGCCAGCGGCCACGGGGGCGCGGCCGTGGCGCCCTCCTCCGCCCGTTGGTTCGGCTGGCGAACCAAGCGACGCCCGAACGCGGTCGGGCGGTGTCCCGTGGCGCCCTCCTCCGCCCGTTGGTTCGGCTGGCGAACCAAGCGACGCCGGAACGCGGTCGGGCGGTGTCCCATGGGGCCCTCCTCCGCCCGTTGGTTCGGCTGGCGAACCAGGGACGGGGCGCGTCCCGCGGGCCCGCGCGGCCACATGCAATCGGCGGAAACACTCCGCTTACGGCAGGGGCCTAGACTCGACGCAGGTCGACGAGCCCGACGGGCCACCGAGGAAGCGGACGCCGCGCGCGCCGAGGTCGTGGAGGGCCCACGTGATGGGCGAGCAACCAGCCGTCATCGACCAGCGACCGACGCCGGCCGACCCGCTGCCCGGGGTGAGCGTCGACCGGAGCATCCCGGGGCCGAAGCGGACGCTGCCGCCCGAGCTCGGTCCCGATGCGATCGCCGTGCTCGAAGGTCGGACGTTCATGTACTCCGACTCGGTCGGCGACGTCCCGAAGGGCTCGATCGGCGGCCTCGTCCACGCCGACACGCGCTTCCTGAGCCGCTGGGCGCTGACGATCAACGGCGCGCCGTTCCTGGTCCTGCGCGCCGGGATCGTCGACTACTACTCGGCCGAGTTCTTCCTCACCAACCCCCGGCTCGAAGGCCTCGAGGCGAACAGCGTCGGGCTGCGCCGGCTGCGCTTCGTCGGCGACGGCCTCCACGAGCGGCTCGAGCTCGAGAGCTACCTCCGCGAGCCGCTCCGGATCCAGCTCCACCTGGCAGTCGACAACGACTTCGCCGACCTGTTCGAGATCAAGGACCGGGTCCGCGACCGATCGGAGCAGATCGTGCGGACCCCGGCGCCCGACCGGTCCGGCCTCACCTTCAGCTACGCCAACCAGGGCTTCTCCGCCCAGACGACGCTCGAGACCTCGGCCGCGGCGACCCGGATCGATGACGAGGGCCTGGCGTGGACGATCGACCTGCCGGCGCGCGGAACCTGGACCTGCGAGCTGCACGTGCCGCTGAGGCTCGGACCGCGCGAGCTCCAGCCGACCCACGCCGGCTTCGGCGACGTCTTCGGCTCGGAATCGGAGGACCCGGTCGGCGCCTGGCTCGACGACCTGCCGAGGCTCGACACGGACTCGCACCTCCTCGGCGAGGTCGTTGGCCGGACCGCTCGCGACCTGGTCGCGCTCCGGATCGAGGCGCAGTACGAGGACCAGGCGCTCATGCTCCCGGCCGCCGGGCTGCCCTGGTTCCTCACCCTGTTCGGGCGCGACACCCTCATCACGGCCTATCAGACGGTGGCCTTCGGTCCGCGGCTGGCCAAGGGCGCGCTGCTGGCCCTCGCCTTCTTCCAGGCGACCGAGCGCGACGACTTCCGGGACATGGAGCCGGGCAAGATCCTGCACGAGCTGCGGATGGGCGAGCTCACCCAGCTCGGGCTCAAGCCGCACCGCCCGTACTACGGCAGTGCCGACTCGACGCCGCTCTGGCTGATCCTGCTGTCGGAGTACTGGCGCTGGTCCGGCGACACGGAGGTCGTGAGCGCGCTCCGCGACAACGCCCTGGCCGCGCTGGCCTGGATCGACCAGTTCGGCGACCGCGACGGCGACGGCTACGTCGAGTACGGGACCCGCTCGTCGCAGGGGCTCGGCAACCAGTGCTGGCGCGATTCATACGACGGCGTCCTGTTCGCCGACGGGTCCATGCCCGTCCTGCCGATCGCCACGGCCGAGATCCAGGGCTACGTCTACGACGCCAAGATCCGCCTGGCCGAGCTGGCCGACGGGCCGTTCGCCGACCCGGCGCTGGCGGCCCGACTTCGGCTCGAGGCGACCGCCCTGCGCGAGCGCTTCGAGCGCGACTTCTGGATCGACGCCCGGGGTGGCTACTACGCGATCGGGCTCGACGGCGACAAGCGCCCGATCAATTCGCTGACCTCGAACATCGGGCAGCTCCTGTGGACCGGGATCGTGTCCGAGGAGCGCGCCGCGGTCGTTGCCCACCAGCTGATGGCCGAGCGGCTGTTCTCGGGCTGGGGCATTCGGACGCTGTCGACCGACGACGACGGGTTCAACCCGATCGGCTACCACCGTGGCACGGTCTGGCCGCACGACAACTCGATCATCGCGTACGGCCTGGCGCGCTACGGATTCCGCGAGGAGGCGAACCGGATCGGGCTGGCGATGCTCGACGCCGCGGCGTTCTCGGGTTTCCGGTTGCCGGAGGCCTTCTCCGGGTACCCGCGGTCGCGCGGCCGGTTCCCGGTTCCCTACCCGACCGCGTGCAGCCCGCAGGCGTGGGCGACCGGGGCGCCGCTGCTCCTGCTTCGGGCGATGCTCGGCCTCGAGGCACGGGATGGGCAGGTGACCCTCGACCCGGCCCTGCCGGACGCGATCGGCCGGGTCACGATCAACGGCCTGCGCGCCTTCGGCACGCGCTGGGACGTGGAGGCGGCCGGGCGCCGGGGCAACGTTCGATTCTCGCGCGAGGCCTGATCAGCAACGCCTGAGTCGCTCGGCCTGGGTCGCTCGCGCGCGGTGCGGCCCAGGAGCCGCCGGGTGCTGGCGGGTGCTGGCGGGCGGTGCGGCCGAGGAGCCGCCGGGTGCTGGCGGGTCGCCGCGGGGTCGCTCCGTGGAGTCGCTCGCGGGCGGTGCGGCCCAGGAGCCGCCGGGTGCTGGCGGGTCGCCGCGGGGTCGCTCCGTGGAGTCGCTCGCGGGCGGTGCGGCCCAGGAGCCGCCGGGTGCTGGCGGGTTGCTGGCGGGGTCGCTCGCGGGCGGTGCGGCAGGCGCTCCGTGGTTCGGCAGGCGAGCCAAGGGACACCCGGGCACGTCGATGGCAGACCGGACGGGCCTGTCTTCCTCCAAATGGTTCGGGAGGCGTACCAAACGATGTCGGTCAGCGGCAGAGCGTCCGATCGGCGGCGCCTCCTCCGCTCCTTGGTTCGGCAGGCGAACCAGGAGCCGGGGTGCCGCGGGCTGAAGGAGCGGCGCCGGTCGCGCATCCGCCGCGTTCTGCCTTGAGCCGCCGCGTTCTGCGAGCCGCCGCGTTCTGCCTTGAGCCGCCGCGTTCTGCGAGCCGCCGCGAGCCGGCGCGAGCCGCCGCGTTCTGCCTTGAGCCGCCGCGTTCTGCGAGCCGCCGCGAGCCGGCGCGAGCCGCCGCGTTCTGCCTTGACCCGCCGCGCTCGCTGAGGCGGGCCCGGGGGCGCGATCCCGGCACAATGGACGCGTGACCGAACCGGGCCAACGAGCCGATCCACCGGAGTACCTGACGGCCGACGAGCTGGCCATGCGGACCGGCACGCCGCGCGAGCGGATCATCGAGCTGACCGAGCGCGGGGTGATCCAGGTCGAGGCGCCGGACCACTACGCCCCGGGTGACGTCCACCGGATCCGGCTGGTCGGGGCGTTCGAGTCCGAGGGGATCACGATCGACGCGCTCGTGGCGGCGGCGGAGCAGGGGCGGATCAGCTTCGCCTACTACGACGAGCTCCACCCGACGCCCGGGCCGATCTCGCCGCACACCTACGGCCAGTTCAAGGAATCGCTCGGGAAGCTCGGCGAGTTGCTGCCGTCGTTGTACGTCGCCTTCGGCCTGGCCGAGCCGAGCCCGACCGCGCGCCTCGAGGCCGCCGAGGAGGCGTTCCTCACCCGCCTCCTCCAGAACATGGATCGGACCGGCATGCCCGACGCCGCCAATCGGATCGTGCGGCTCTTCGGCGAGGCGAACCGGCGGGCCGCGGAGGGCTCACTCGGGGTCTACGAGGACGTCCTGGCGCAGCTCGGGGAGGTGATCGCGCTGACGGGCATCCCGCCGCGGGAGGAGTACGAGCGGGTCCTCCAGCCGTGGGCGCAGCTGGCGCGACTCGCTCCGGAGCTGGCCGCGTTCCTGGCGACGAAGCACCTGAGCCGAACGATCGACGCGTTCAGCTCGGAGACGACCGAGCGGGTCCTCGAGGAGACCGGCTTCGTCGCCGAGCGCCAGGTCGTCTACCCCGGCGTCGCCTTCGTCGACCTGACCGGCTTCACCCGGCTGTCCGAGGAGCGCGGCGACCAGGCGGCGGCCGGGGTCTCGCTCGAGCTCGGTGAGCTCGCCCGGACGACCGCGGAGGCGCACGGCGGTCGGGTGGTCAAGCTGCTCGGCGACGGGGTCCTCCTGCGGCTGCCCGATGCGCGCACTGCGGTCGAGGCGACGCTCGAGCTGCTCGGCGCGCTGCCCGGCGCCGAGCTGCCGCCGGGACACGCTGGGATCCACGCGGGTCCGCTGATCGAGCGCGAGGGCGACGTCTTCGGCCGCTCGGTCAACCTTGCGGCGCGGGTGTCGGACGTGGCGCCGCCGGGCGAGACCTACGTGACCGAGGCCGTGGCGAACGCGCTGGCGGGTTCCCCCATCGCAGTCGAGCCGATCGCGCCGGCCGACCTCCAGGGCATTGGTCCGGTGGCGCTCTTCCGGGTGGTCCGCGTCTCCTGACGTGGTCCGCGGTCCCGCGGTCCTGACGTGGTGCGCGGTCCCGCGGGTCCTGACGGGCCGGCGGCGGAGCTCGCGAAGCCCTGGCGTCGCCGCGTTTCGGCTGGCGAACCAACGGACGCCCGATCGTCCAACGGCAGGCCCGGATTGGCGCCTCCTTCGCCCCGTGGTTCGGCCGGCGAACCACCCAGCGGCCGAGACCGCACCGCCAGGGTTCAGTCCGGGGCTCCTCCGCTCCTTGGTTCGGCTCGCGAACCAGGCCGACCCCACGGCGACCCCAAGCCGATCCGGCGGATCGTGATCCGGGCTGCCGGCCGCCGTACGATGTCGGGACGATGACCGACCGAACGACATCCGAGCCCGGGCCCACCACGTCCGCCCAGCCCGTCCACGGCCTCGAGCCGACCGACGGGCCGCTGACCTTCGACGAGCTCCAGCTCGCGGCGCGCAATCGGGGCATGCCGCTCGAGGCGCTGCGCTACGACCGGACGCCGACCGGCCTGCACTACCTGCTCATCCATTGGGACATCCCGGCCCTGGACCCGGACGCCTGGAAGCTTCGGTTGGGCGGGCGCGTCGTCCGGCCGCTGGAGCTGTCGCTCGAGGCGCTCCGGGTGCGGCCGCGCCGGTCGCTGCCGGTGACGCTCGAGTGCGCAGGGAACGGGCGGGCCCGGTTCTCGCCCCGACCGCTGAGCCAGCCCTGGCTGCTCGAGGCGGTGAGCACCGCCGAGTGGACCGGGACACCGCTCGCGCCGTTGCTCGAGGAGGCCGGCGTGGCCGCGGACGCGGTCGACGTCGTCTTCACCGGCGCCGATCACGGGATCCAGGGCGAGGTCGAGCAGGACTACCAGCGCAGCCTCACCGTCGCCGAGGCGATGCGTCCCGAGGTGCTCCTCGCGTACGAGATGAACGGCGCGCCGCTCGAGCCGCAGCATGGCTTCCCGGTCCGGCTGATCGTCCCCGGCTGGTACGGCATGGCGAGCGTGAAGTGGCTGACCGGGATCGAGGTCGTCGCCGCCCCGTTCGCCGGGTACCAGCAGACGCCGGCCTATCGCTACCAGCAGGACGCCGACGATCCGGGCGAGCCGGTCTCGCGGATCCGCGTCCGCGCGCTCATGGTCCCGCCCGGCGTGCCCGACTTCTTCACCCGCCATCGGGTCGTGGATGCCGGCCGGGTCACCCTCCGCGGACGGGCCTGGTCGGGCGAGGCGCCGGTCGACCGGGTCGAGGTCGGGGTCGACGGCCGCTGGTCGGCGGCGCGGCTCGAGCCCGCGGCCGGGGAGTACGCCTGGCGCGGCTGGTCGTTCGACTGGGACGCCGAACCGGGCGAGCACGAGCTGTCGTGCCGGGCCGGCGATGCCGCCGGGAACGTCCAGCCCGTCGAGCCTCCCTGGAACTACCAGGGCATGGGCAACAACCTCGTCCAGGCGCTCAGCGTCTCGGTCCGCCGCATGGCATGACGAGACCCCCGATGGGCTCGGGGGTCTCGGATCCCGGATCGGAGTGAGCCGGTCGCGGTGATGCCTGTTGCGGCATCACTTGCCGCGATACGGATCCCAGACGCTCAGGACGTTGCTCGGGCGCGGATGCGTCTCGAGCAGGATCGTGTGGTAGGTCCGGCCCTGCGCCCGGACCGGATGCTTCTCGAGCAGGGCCGTGTGGTACGTCCGGCCGTGCGGCCGGACCGCCTGTCCGGAATGGGCCCGGATGGACTGCACGGTGGCTTCGCTCGTGTCGGCCGCCGTGCCGGTGACCGCCGGGGCCCCGGCGCTGCCGGCGGACGCCGGAGCGTCGACCGGTCGGGCCGTGATGGCCAGGCCGATCACCGCGGCGAGGATGCCCACTACGACGATGGCGACAAGGCTGCCGCTGCCGTTCGAGCGTTTCCTCGAGATGCTGGTCGATGCTGCCGTCATGATGTCCCCCCTTCGATCACCGATGGTCGATGGTGCCTGCGACGATGCTGGCCCGACGCGGTCGCGATTCCGAGCGACCCGTTGACCGTTCGGCGGTCGGGCGTTGCATCGGGATGGCGTCCGCTCCGGAGCCCTCCGACCGTCAGCGGGCCGACGGTTGCCGGCCGACGCCGACGCCGCCCAGGCTGCCGGTGACGTCGTCGGCCCGGGCCAGCTCGAGCTGGCGGGCGAGATGGCGCGACAGCTGGCGCGCGAACAGCTCGGCGCCCTCCGGTCCATAGGTCGCGACGAGCGACCGCGCGCACAGGAGCGCGTGGGTGTAGACCTCGCCGGCGAGCTGCTGCTGGGCCGCCTCCGAGGATTCGTCCGCCATCAACCGCTCGAGCGTCTCGGGAGCCATCGGGAGTGTCATCTGCTGCTGCGTCATATCCCACCTCCTGATCACGCACGCTACCCGCGGCAGCACGTGGTCCGGCATCGGGGCGCCGACGGCCCGGCTGTCGGATGCGACGCAGGTCTGGGGGACGCGGGGGCGGTGACGGTGCCGCGCCGAGGACCACGGGCTCATGGGCCGCGACGCCCCTTCCGCGTTCATCCGGTGAACACGTCGGCCCCATCAGGGCCGCCTGGCCGCCTTCTCAGCCAACCGTGGTCATGGGGTGAAAAGATCATGCAGGGAATGCCCCAAGACGGCCCGACGGCCGCCACTCGGCGAGGGGTCGCGGGCCTCAGCCTGCCGACGTGTTCGTCCCATGCACATCGAGCGGGATTCGTTCGTCGGCTGCACGCCTCGAGCTGGTTCGTGCACCCGGTGAACGCCAGGGGCGGTATCACACCCTGAGTCCGCCGCCGACCCCCAAGCCGGCTCGCCCGGTCTTGGGCCGCGACCTAGCCCGAGATTTCGGCTCGTTCGGTGAACAGGGCGGTCACCACGAGGGCGCCGATCAGCCAGGCGAGGACGACGAGAAGCGCGGTGTCCGGGTCGAGCCGGGCCGGCGCGTTGCCCTCGCCGAAGCCGCTGCTCGATGTCAGGACGACGGCGCTGGCCGCGTTGAACGGACCCCACTTCACGATATCGGGCAGGAAGATCCCGGCGAACGACTCGCCGAAGTAGACGGCGATCCCGACCCCGACCCCGGCGAGCTGGCTGCGCGCTAGCGTGGCGATCGCGAACCCGAGCGCGCCGGCCTCGATCACGCCGAGCCAGCCACGACCGATCAGCTCGGGCAGCGTGCCGAGCGTGGCGGTGTCCCCCAGGCCGTCGGTGGACACGCCGGCGATCTTCGCCGCGATGATCGCCACCACCACCCCGGCGACGATCGCGAGGAGAACCCCCAGCGCGGTCAGCACGGCGATCGCGGCGAAGCTGAACAGCTGATAGCGGGCCCGGCCCTCGCCGCGCGCGACCGCGGCCTTGAGCGTGCCCCAGGTCCATTCGGACCCCGCGATCGCGGCCCCGTAGGTCATCGCGAACAGCCCGCCGAGCCCGAGGATGAACGACACGATCAGGGTGTACGCGCCGGGGAACGTCACGAGCAGGAGCGCCTGGCGACCCGACTCGCCGGGTTGCTGGCGAGCCGTCGCACCGACGGCGAGCAGGATGAGCGCCAGCAGCCCGACGAGCAGCCCGAACGTGATGTACGTCGCCGGTCGACGGACGAGCTTGCGCAGGCCGGCCCTGAACAGCCTCACGCCGCGCCCCCGCCGGCCGGTCCGTCGTCGGGCGAACCGCTCCCAGCCGCAGGGCCGGCACCGCCCGCGCCGGCCGCGTCGCTTGCGGCACCACCGCTCGCGTTGCCCGCCACGCCGGTGTCGGCCCGGCGCCCCTGGCCGCCGGCGATGCCGAAGAACGTGCCCTCGTGGCTGGCGGTCGTGCCCTCGCCGCTCGTGAGCTGCAGGAAGAGCGACTCGAGGTCGCTGCCGGACTCGAGCCCGGAGGCGAAGATGCCGCCCTCCGCCAGCGCCCGGTTGACCTCGGCCGCCCGCGTCGGTTCGATCTTGACCGCGAGCCAGTCGTCCTCGCCGTCGACCCGCGACACGGCATCGGCCGCGACGAGCTGGCCGAGCCGCGCGATCGCGGCGTCGACCTCGGCCGGAGCGAGCCGCACCCGGACGACGCCTTCCGACTGGAGCAGCGCCTCGATCTGGCCCTCGCGCACCAGCCGCCCGTTGGCGATGATCCCGATCACGTCGGCCAGCTGCTGGACCTCGCCCAGGATGTGGCTCGACACGAAGACGGTCTTGCCGGTCGAGGCAAGGTAGCGGAGCGTCTCGCGCATCGCCACGATCCCGGCCGGGTCGAGCCCGTTGGCCGGCTCGTCGAGCAGGAGCAGCTTCGGATCGCTGAGCAGCGCGGCCGCGATCCCGAGCCGCTGTTTCATCCCCAGCGAGTAGGTGCCGACCTTGTCGCCCGCCCGCTCGCTGAGCCCGACGAGCTCGAGCAACTCCTCGATCCGCGCCCGCGAGGTCGGCGCGCCGCTCGCCCCGATCGTGCGCAGGTTGTCCCGGCCAGAGAGGTACGGGTAGAAGCTCGGCGACTCGATGAGCGCCCCGACGTCGAACAGGTGCTGCCGGCTCCCGCGCCTGAACGGGCTGCCGAGCAGCTCGATCGTGCCCGCGTCCGGATGGATCAGCCCGGTCAGCAGCCGCATCGTCGTGGTCTTGCCGGCGCCGTTCGGACCGAGGAAGCCGTACACGATGCCGGTCGGCACCGACAGGTCGAGCCCGTCGAGGGCGACGCGCGAGCCGTACTTCTTGTGGAGCCCACGCGTCGCGAGGGCGAGTCCGTCGGTCGAGGCGGTCATCGAGTCTCCAGGGAGGCGACCATCGTGACCGCGGGCCGGCGGCGGTGTCAACAGCCGCCGGCGCGGCCGTCGGACCGCGACCGGCTAGGGCTGGACGACGAAGGCGTCGACGTCGACTCGCGGACGACCGGTGGGACTCATGTCTTTCACGGCGATCGTGTGCGCACCCGGGGCGAGCCACTGCCGGGTGAACACGACCCGCGAACGGCTCGTGCGCGACGACCCGAGATCGACCGTCGCCACGTGCGTCCCGTCGATGTAGATCCAGGCCTTGCCGCGACCCGGTCCGAGCTTCGACACGAAGGCGATTCCGCGCCCGCTGAACGCCAGCGTCGCCCGGGCGCGCGACTTCGTGGAGTACCGCGCGGATCCGCCAAACCAGCTCGAGGCGTGGACCGTCGTCCACGTCCCGAGGTAGTGGATGGCCGTACTGTTGTTCTGGACGACGCCGACCCGGACATCGTCCCCGTAGACCCAGCCGGAAGTGTTGCCGGCGGCGTCCGTGGCGCGGACGCGAAAGCGGCGGCTCGGGCCGACCGGCACGAGGCGACTGATCGACGTGCTCGTCGGCGAGGCGAGGGCGATGGGTGCAAATGCCGATCCGTCGACGCTCTCCTCCAGGTCGTAGCTCGCGATCGCGGACCCTTCGAGGTCCGTCGCCGACCAGGCGATCGTCAGCGGCACGTTCGGCCCGATCGATCCGATTCCGAGGACCACGTTGGGTGCCGCCTCGGTCGGGGCGTTGAGGTCGGCCGGCGGCGGGACGAGGTACCAGACCCAGGCGTGGACGGGATCGGACCAGTTCCCGGAATCGTCGCGCCACTCGATGTAGACGTCACGCCGGCCCGGCGCGGAACCCCCGTGGTCGGGATCGGTCAGCGACCAGGTCACGGTCGTCGGCCAGGGGTAGGTCTGCCACGTGGAGCCATCCGCCGACAGGCGGAAGTCGACCACGCCGCCGACGGCGTCCTCGGCCTCATTCGCAACGGACACCGTCGGCTGGTCCGTGTAGGAGCTCGTCCCGATGAACAGGCGCCCCGCCGGGCCCCGGTGGTCGGCGACGACGAAGCTCTGGATCGGTGACGGCACGAGCACTCCGCCCTGATCGGCCTCGATGCGCCAGTACCACGTGCCCGGCGCGAGGACGGCGTCCGGCACGGCGCGCGGCGAGAAGAAGACGTCACGGCTCTTCGAGCCCGCCAACCCGGGGTCCTGGCTCCACTCGACATGGGTGCTCGAGGCACCCAGCGTTCCCGTCCAGGCAAGGACCAGGTCGTCGTTCGTCACAGCCCCGCCGTTGGCTGGGCTTGTCAGGGCCGGTGCGGGAAGCGGCGCCGTAGAGAAGGTCCGCACGCTCGACCACGGGCCGAACAGGCCGTCCGGGCCGGTTGCCCGAGCCCGCCAGTGGTACGCCGTGTTGGCGTGCTGGTTCGCGAACCACAGGCTCGGTGGAGCGGCGACCAGGTCATCGTTCGGCGCCGGGTCCGTGAGCGCCGTGCCCGAATCGAGCACCTGGACCTGGTAGCCGGTCGACCCGACGACGGGTCCCCAGGCGAGCGGGGTCTCGCCGAGCGAGCTGACCGTCGCACCGTCATGGGGACCCATGATCGTGGGCGCCGGGAGCGTCGGGGCGGCCGGTTGAGTCATGGCGGCAGCCGAGGTGTCGTGCACCACGGTCGACGCCGCGGACCAGCCCGTGGCCTCACCGTTCGGACCGAGACCGCGGAAGCGCCAGCGGTAGTGATCGCTGGGCCAGGGGCCATCCCACTCGATCCAGGTTCGATCGAGCGTCGTCCCTCCAGCGGAGGCGAACCCGGTGTCCGGGAAGTCCGTCACCTGGATCTGGTAGTGCGTCGCGCCGGAGATCGGCTGCCATTGCAGGAAGATCGTCGAGTGGGCCGAGCCGTCGACTGGCCCGACGAGGGCCGGCGTCGCCGTCCAGCGGATCGTGAACGAGCGAGCCGCGGACCACGGCCCGTGGGTCGAGCCGTCCTTGGCGGTGGTCGCCCGCACCCGCCAGAAGACGGCCTGGCCGATGACCGTCGTCGGCGGGCGGACGAAGGGTGCCTCGCTGCCTGTCTCGCCCTGGCTGAAGACGTGGGCGAAGGCCGAATCCGTGGCGAGCTCGGTCTCATAGCCGAAGCCCGGCGCCGGGGTCCACGACAGCGGGTCCAGCCCCGTGGCGAGGTCGAGGATTGCGCCGTTCGCGGGCCCGAGGATGACCGGGATGCCCGCTCCCCCGGCGAGCTTGACGAACGCGCGGAAGCTCGACCAGCCGTGGGCGGTGTCGAACGTCTTGGTCGTGGCCGCGACGTGCCACCAGTACGTGCCCGGCGGCAGCTCGCAGTCCACGACGAAGATCAGGCGGACCGTCGCTCCACCGCAGCCGAGTCCGGCATCCGGGTGGTTCGGGTCGCCGTGGACGACCTCGACCTGGTACCCGGCGGCGTTGGCGGATGGTGCCCACGAGAGGACCGGAAGGTCGGCCGAGGCGGCTCCCGGTGCGGGGCTCAAGAGCGCCGGCGGATCCGGATCGTCGGGCTGGGCCCAGCTGGCGGCAGCGGCGCCGGCGGGCGCCACGACCACGGCCATCCCGAGGACGAGCAGCGCACCGAGCAGCGTAGCCAGCAGCCGACGTCGGCGGGATGGCCGCGACGCCCGATGCGATGTCATGTGTCCCCCAGGCAGAGGGACCCATCGTACCCATGGCCGACCGCCGATGGTCCTGTTCGGGGCGCTTCCGGTTGCCGCCACGCACCACGATCGCCACCCGCGCGGTCGGACGATCAGTCGCCCCCGTCGATCGAGCCGGTCAGGTAGCGCTGGATCGTCGGGCCGATCGCGCGGGCCACGACGTCGGGCGAAGCCGATGCCAGCGGCTCGACCGCCACGACGTAGCGGGCCATCATCAGGCCGACGAGCTGCGAGCCGGCGAGGCTCGCACGGAGCGGGGCGTCGGGCCGGTCGATCGCCCGGGCGAGCGCGAGCAGCGGACCTTCGGCCAGCACGCGTCGGAGCATCGCCGCGGCGACTGGGTCGGTGGCCGCCGAGCGGATCACGCCGAGCATGAGCGGTCGCAACTCAGGGCGCTCCCACAGCTCGAGCAGGAATCGGATGAACCGCTCGCCGACCTGGTCCGGCGGCCCGGCGACGAGTCGCGGGACGAAGGTCTCGACGTCGATCGGCAGCTCCATCGCGGCAACGAACAGCTGCTGCTTCGACCCGAAGTAGTGGTGGACGAGGGCCGGGTCGACCTCGGCCCGCCGGGCGATGTCACGGATCGTCGCCGCGTCGAACCCGCGTTCCGCGAACCCGGCCCGCGCGGCGGCCAGGATCCGCTCGCGCGCGTCGCTCGCCCCGGGTCGGCGGCCGGGCCGCCGGGCGGGCCGGGCCGGGCCGCTCACGCGACGTCGCGACGGATCGTCAGCGACGCGATCGTGGCGAAGAACACGGCGAAACCGGCCAGCACGATGAGGTCCCAGCGCAGCGCGGCGACCCCAAGGTCCGCGCCGCGGATGAACACCTGGCGCAACCCGTCGACGGCGTAGCTGAGCGGCAGCAGCGGGGCGAGCGGCCGGATCACCGCCGGGAGGCTGCTGATCGGGAACAGGACGCCCGACAGCAGGAACTGCGGGACGATCACGAGCGGGATGAACTGGATGATCTGGAGCTCGGTGCGCGCGAACGACGACAGGAAGATCCCGAGGCTGACCGCGCCCATCGCCAGCACGAGCACGACGACGAACGCCAGGAGCGGGCTCCCGGCGACCGACACGCCGAGCCCGATCGAGAACGCGGGCAGCGGACCAAGCGCCGGAACATGGATCGTGCCCAGCACCCAGAGCATGAGCAGCGCGACCTGGATGGTCGCGAACAGGCCGAACCCGAGCGTGTAGCCGGTGACGATCTCCGAACGGGCGACCGGGGTCGCCATGAGCCGCTCGAGCGTCCCGCCGGTCCGCTCGCGCAGGAAGCTGACCCCGGTCAGCAGGTAGACGAAGAAGTAGACGAAGAACGCCACGAGCGCCGGCGCGTACGGCGAGAGCGGGTCGTCGCTCGGGCTGCCGTAGACCGTGGCGTGGACGATCGTGGGCAGGCTTCGCCCGACCGACGCGCTGGCGGCCGACAGGAGCGCCTTCTGGAGCGCGGCCAGCTGGACCGCCTCGCCGGCCGGGTCGAGCCCGTTCGTGATGACGCTGATCGAGGGCGTGCCGCTGCCCCCGCCCGCCAGCTCCGCCGGGAGCACGATCGCCACCGTCGCCGAGCCGTCCTCGACCATCGACCGCGCCGTCGCCTCGTCGGGCGCCTCGGTCACGGTCGCGTCCTGGCCGCGGAGCCCGGATTCGAGCGCCCCGGCCACGACGGTCCCGGGGGCGCCGGCCTGGTTGACGACGACGGCGTCGATCGTCGGGCGCTCGCCCTCGCGGAGGATGAACGTGACCAGCCCGGTGACGAGGATCGGGGCGATGAACAGGAGCGCGATCGACGGGCGGTCGCGCCGGATCTCCTCGACGACCCGGCGGAAGAGCGCGGCGATCCGGCGGCCGTTCACCGGGTCACCGCCACGTCGGCACCGAGCTGGAGGAACGCCTGCTCGAGGTCGTCGGTCCCGGCGCGCGAGCGGATCTCGCGCCCGGTTCCGCGGGCGGTGACCTTGCCCGACCGGATGAACAGGAGCTCGTCGCAGCGGTCGGCCTCGTCCATGACGTGGCTCGACACGACGATCGTCGTCCCGGCGTCCGCCAGGGCCCGGAAGTGGGTCCAGAACTGCACCCGGAGGAGGGGGTCGACGCCGACCGTCGGCTCGTCGAGGAACAGCACCGGCGGCCGATGGCTGAGCGCGCAGGCAAGGGACAGGCGTCGCCGCTGCCCGCCCGACAGCGTCCCGGCGATCGTGTTCGCCCGATCCCCGAGCTCGACCAGGTCGAGCGACGCCCGGACCGCCTCGTCGCCCCGGACGCCGTACGTCGCGGCGAAGAAGCGGGCATTCTCGAGGGCGGTCAGCGCGAGGTAGATCCCGTCGGACTGGGTCATGTAGCCGATCCGGCTGAGGTTCGCCCGCGACGGCATCGGGACGCCGAGGACCTCGGCGGTGCCGGCGGTCGCGCGGGCCAGCCCGGTCAGGAGCCGGATGAGCGTCGTCTTGCCCGAGCCGTTCGGGCCCAGGAGTCCGTAGATCCGGCCCGGCGCGAGCTCGAAGCTGATGTCGTCGACCGCCCGGACCTCGCCGAACGTCTTGACGAGCCCGACCGCCCGGATCGCCGGTTCGACGGGGGCCGTAGAGCCCAAGACCGGTCCGGCGGAGGCCGGTCCGCCGGAGTCGAGAGCGCCGAGGGCCGCGTCGCCAGAGGAATTCATCGCGTGATGAATTCTAGGCGGCCGGCCCCGCTGGGGTCAATGCGCGATCGGGTCCGCGTCCCTCGCCGCGAGGGAGCGGGACCTTCAGGCCGCGGCGGTCGGTCGCGTTCCGACCCGGTCCTTGTGGCTCAGGTCGCGAGTCATCACCTGCACCGTGCGGAGCGCCTCGGCCTCCGGACCGGCGCCCTCGACGAGCGCCCGGACCTGGTAGACCTCGCCCGGCCGGAGCTCGGGCGTCCGGAAGCGGCCGGCATGGCGGTAGTCCCGCGGCAGGCTGCCGTCCGGCTCGAGCATCACGAGGTGGAGGGGCACGTTGCCCCAGGCGCCGGTCGTGCCGATCCGCGACTGGAGCCGGACGCGCGCCGACGGCCCGACGGTCTGGTAGGTCACGTAGGTATGAGCGGAGGTCCGGTCGGCGAAGCCGTCGACGACGATTCGGTCCGCCTCGACCTGGAGAGCGACGTACGACACGAGCTGGTCCCTCCTGCTCTCGCGCGCCTCACTCCCCATCATGGAAGTCCCTACGTCGAGGTTCGCACGACGGTTCTCGGGGGTGGTGTCGGCGCGTCGACAGGCCGGCCGTCAAGCCGTCGCGAGTGGCGCGTGGGCGTGGCGCGAGGGCGCGGCGCGAGTCTCCGACGAACCCCGGGAAACAGCGAAGCGGCGAACCCGGGGGTCCGCCGCTCCATCCAGCGATCACCCGGTCGGGCGATCGATCGGCGGATCAGCCGTGGGGCCGAACCGCCGAGGCGACTAGATGCTGTGGACGTTCGCCGCGCGCGGCCCCTTCGGGCTCTGCTCGACGTCGAACTCGACGCGCTCGCCACCGACCAGGCGGTCGAAGTCGAGCGAGGAGTCGAGACCGCCGCGATGGAAGAAGTATTCCTTCGTGTCCTCGGCGGCGATGAAGCCGAAGCCGCGATCGGCAACGACCTTCTTGATGGTACCGGTGGTCACATTGACCTCCAACGTCTTCCCGAACACGAACTGCAGGCGCACGGTCCGTTCGAGAAGGAAGGGTCGACCACGCGGAGGCTCGTCACGAAGCGCAACGAGACACCAGCCTAGCACGCTTGTTCGAATGTTCCAACCCCGGACGCCCGACCACCCCGGTCGCGAGCGGGCCGGGGTGGTCCTGGAGCCTGATCGGCCGCGCCGTCGCGGCTCGCGGCAGCTACATCTGGGTGAGCCCGAGGACGTGACCCTCGGGGTCGGCGACGAGGGCGATGGTCGCGCCGCCGCCGGGGCTGAACTTCGGCATGACGACCCGGCCGCCGAGCTCGGTTGCGCGCGCCAGGGTCGCGTCGATGTCGGCCACGGTCACGTAGCCGGTGACGTGACCGGCCGACCCGTCGGGGCTCGCGCCCACGCCGACGATGACGCCGGTCGCGGCCGGATCGGTCATCCCATAGCCGCCCTGGTTGGAGGTGTCGAACTTCCAGTCGAAGAGCTTCGAGTAGTAGGACTGCAGGGCCGCCTGGTCCTTGCCGGTGACCTCGAAGTGAATGACTCGTGCATCCGCCATCGGTCCATCTCCTGTGTCCCGGCTCGAGCGTCCTCCATCTCGGGAGGCCTCCGTCTCGGTGCCGCTGTCCAGACAACGAACGGGTCGGGCCGGAATCGACAGCCCACCGAACGCGGTGACTCGCGACACCCAATCGATCGACGAGGCGTCGTAGGCTAGGCCGGCGAAGCCACCGGTGGCTGGGGAGACGACACCAGGGTGAATCGACCGAACGTCGCGCGGCGGACCTCGACGCTCCTGCTCTCGACGGTGACGCGCGGGGCCATCGTCCTGTCCGTGCTCACCTTCAGTGGGTACCTGATGGGCCTCGTGCGCGATCGGATCTTCGCGCGGACGTTCGGCGCCGGTCCCGAGCTCGACGCCTACAACGCCGCGTTCGTGCTGCCCGAGCTCGCGCTCGACGTGATCGTCGCCGGCGGCCTCGTCGCCCCGTTCGTGCCCGTGTTCGTCTCGCTCCGCGGCGAGGCGGCCGAGTCGGCCCGTCGCTTCGGCTCGACGATCCTGACGCTCGCGGTCGTCGTCATGGCGATCGTGTCGCTGGTTCTGTTCATCCTCGCCCCGCAGACACTCGCACTCATCGCCCCGGGCTTCGACGCGGAGCAGCAGGCGCTGTACATCGGGCTGTTCCGGGTGATGTGCTTCACGCCGCTCATCTTCGCGGCCTCGCTCGTGCTCGGCGAGGTCCTCGTCGCCGAGGGACGCTTCCTCGCCTACGGGCTGGCTCCCCTGCTCTACAACGGCGGGATCGTGGTCGGGACCGCCCTGTTCGCCGGTCAGATCGGGATCTACGCGGCGGCCGTCGGGGCGGTCCTCGGGGCGCTGGCCCATCTCGCCGTCCGGGTGATCGGGGTCCGCCGAACCCGGTTCAGACCCCAGGCGAGCTTCGCGCTCCGAACGAAGGGTGTCGGCGAGTTCCTCCGGCTGATGGTCCCGAAGATGCTCAGCCAGCCGATCGAGCCGCTGACGTTCCTGTACTTCACGGCGTTGGCGTCGACGCTCGCCCCTGGCGCGGTCAGCTCGGTCAGCTTCGCCCGCAACTTCCAGAGCGTGCCGGTCAGCCTGATCGGAGCGTCGTTCGCGATCGCGGCCTTCCCGGTCCTGTCCGCCTCCGCCGCCGCGGGCGACCGACGGGCGTTCGGCCGGGTATTCGCCACGAACCTGGCCCTCATCGTCGTGCTCACGACCGGCGCCGCGGTGGGGCTGTGGGTCGTCGGTGAGACGGCGATCCGGGTGCTGCTCGGCGGCGGGGCGTTCGACGAGGGGGACGTCACGCGGACGGCGGGCATCCTCGCGATCTTCGCGCTGTCGGTGCCGCTCGAGAGCCTGACCCACCTGCTCAGCCGCGCGATCTACGCGACCCACAACACGATCCTGCCGACGATCGCCTCGGTCGCCGGTTTCGTGGTGATCGTGGTCGTCGGGCAGACGCTGTCGCCGACGATCGGCCTGGCCGCGATCCCGGCCGCGTTCGTCGTCGGGATGGGCGTCAAGGTCGCGATCCTCGGCCTGGCGCTGGCCCCGCGGATCGCCGCGATCGGCCGGCCGACCGGCTCAGCTCGACCGATCGGAAGCCCGGTCCAGCGGCGGTTCGGACAGGCGGTCCTCGCGGTGGCGCTCGTGACGCTCATGTTCGGGACGGTCTACGCAGCCGGCCAGTCGCTCCGGGGAGCGTCGCTGGCCGTTGCGCCGGTCATCACGCCGTGGGCCCGTCAGCTGCCGCCAGCCGCGGAATCGGTGCCGCCGCTCCCCTCGGAGATCGCGTCGTTCGGGCCCGATGACTCCAGCGGCCCGTCCGGATCCCCGATCGCCGCGGCCGGCGGCTCGCCGTCCCCGAGCGGGTCCGGTGCTCCAAGCGCGGCTCCGACGCCGACCCCGAAGCCGAAGCCGTTCGCGATGGACCTGTACGAGAAGGGCGACTACGTCGGCGAGCTCAGGGACGTGTGGTGCCTGCCCGCCGCGATGCAGACGTCGATGAACATCATGGACAAGGGCGCGGACACGTCGTGGACCACCCAGTCCAAGCTGGCGTCGTTCGCCCGCTCGCTCGATCCGGCACCGGATGGTGCGGCCGAGCCGGAGGCCTGGGCGGAAGGGCTGGATAAGCTCGGCTATGGCAACTACGACGTCCGGATCCAGCCGTCGATCCGCGCGGCGATCCAGCTGGCAGCACGCCAGATCCGGCTCACGAGCCGGCCGGCCGGGCTGATGGTCTGGAGGGGCGCCCACTCGTGGGTCATGTCGGGCTTCAACGCGACCGCCGACCCGGCGTTGACCAACGACTACACGGTCACCGCGGTCCGGATCGAGGACGTCTGGTATCCGCGCTTCTCGACCCTGTGGGGTTACTCGCGGGCGCCCGACTCGCTGTACAAGGTGAGCGACCTGTCGCAGGACTTCCTGCCGTGGAAGCGTCCGTACGGGACCTACCCGCGCAAGGACGGCAACTTCGTGATCGTCGTCCCGGTCAAGTAGCGTTCGGCGTCCCGGCGGTCGTGGCGGTCTCGCGGTCAGGCGCGCCGTCCCGGCAGGACGAGGGGTTCCCCCGTGATGCGAGTCGCCGCATCAGGCCTGGAGCTGGCCGGGGGTTCGCCCGACGGCACCCGTGATGCGGCGACAGGCATCACGGAGGACACCACATTCGCCGAGGTGTCATGCGCCGGGCTGGCTCGGGCGGGCCCGACGGGGCAGGCCCGACGGGCCAGGACGCACGAAGCCGCCGCCGGGCGCCTCTCGGGCAGCCCGCCGGCGGCTTCCGCGAGGATCAGCCGGCCGAGGCGACGACCTCGGTCGGGGCGTCGGTTTCGGCCTTGCCGTTCGAGGCCGCGGCGGCCATCGGCACCGGCGCGCCGACCTCCCGCTCGATGCCCTCGAGCCGGCGGACGCGCTCGACGCGATCGCGGATCCCGAGCATCTGGCGCCGGGACATGACGAACACCCCGAACCCGAGCACCGGCATCATCGCCTTGGTCCCGGGGTTGCCGGCTCCGAACCAGCCGCGCGTGCGCTCGATGAGGCGCGTGCGACCCGGACCAGCCGGCTCGAGCACGAACGCCCAGCTGACCTTGAACTGCTGCGGCGACGCGGCGCCGAGGAACCCGCCGGACATCGCCAGGCCGGGCGTCTCGGACGTCGAGATCGACTCCGCCGGCTTCTTCTCCCAGCTCTCCACGAGCGCGGTATCGAGATAGACCACGAGCGCGCGGTTCGGCTCGACGACCTTGACCTCGAAGCCGCCGTCCTCATGCGTCGGCAGGAGGTCGCCGACCTTGAGCTTCTGGAGCTCCGGCACGATCGCGTCCGTGCTGCGGCCCTTCATGTCGAGCCGGTCGTAGCTGTACCAGCCGGCTCGTCCGTAGCCCATCTGTACGAGCCACGGCCAGACGGCCTCGGGCGGTGCGTCGATCGTGATGCCGCGGGTCAGCAGGTTCGTCCCCTCGGGCACGAGATCGTCGCCCGGCAGGGCCTTGGTCTGCTCCTCGGGCGCGACGCCCCAGGTCGCCCACCAGCGACGAAGCTCGAAGTAGCCGTACCAGCTGGCCGCCGCGATCGTCGCGCCGACCACCACTCGCTTGATCATGAGGTCACCTCCGCGGGTCACCGTACCCGGAACGGCCGAAACGTGACGAGTGCCGATCCGCCCGATTCCCCGACGTGGCACGCTTCCTCGGTGGATCCCGACCGCGGACCGACCCTCCGCACCGACCGCCTGATCCTGCGCCGCTGGCGACCGGACGACCGCCCGCCGTTCGCCCGGCTGAACGCCGATCCCGAGGTGATGCGCCACTTCGTCCGGCCGCTGTCCCGCGACGAGAGCGACGCCCTCGTGGACCGGATCGAGGCGCAGTTCGAGGCACGCGGCTACGGCCTGTGGGCCGTCGAGCGGCAGGCAGACGGCGCCTTCCTCGGCTTCACCGGCCTCGCCGACTTCGTCTTCGGCGAGCCGGCCCGGGCCTTCGTCGAGATCGGCTGGCGGTTCGATCGGTTCGCCTGGGGCCACGGCCACGCCACGGAGGCCGCCCGCGAGGCGCTCCGCTTCGGGTTCGAGGACGCGGGGCTCGAGGAGATCGCGTCGTGGACGTCGCCGCTCAACGCTGCGTCCGTCCGGGTGATGGAGCGGCTCGGGATGCACCACGACCCGGCCGACGACTTCGACCACCCGCGCGTGCCCGAGGGCCATCCGCTCCGACGCCACGTCCTCTTCCGGCTCTCTCGGGCCGAGTGGCTGGCCCGGCCGGCCGCGACCGACCCCTACGGCGCGTCCAGCTGACCCGACCGGAAGCGCTTGATCAGCGCCGCGTAGTCGGGCAGGCCGCGTTCGTAGCCGATCGCCCAGAAGCCGGCCCCGGCCAGGCCGCGCTGGTCGGCCAGGGCAAGCTTCGGCGTGAGCGTGGCCGGCGAGTCGACGTAGATCGCGGTCCACGACCCCGCCGTGGCGCTCGGGTTGGGTGAGGCGCTCGGGTCGGGTGAGCCGCCGCCCGACGCCGTCTCGCCCGGGATCGCGTACTGCTCGACCTGCTCGATGTCGTCGAGGACCGGAACGTTGGCCGGGTCGGCCAGGAAGTCGAGATGGTCGCTGGGGATCCAGTTCTGGCCCTTGCCCGTCTGGGCGGCGCCCAGCTCCGGGCCGGTCGTCGGCCAGGCCATCCCGTAGAACGGCAGCCCGAGCAGCGTCCGCTCCACGGGGACGCCGAGCAGCTGGTAGAGATCGAGCGACCAGACGAGGTCCTTCTCGTCGCCGTCTCGACGCTCGATCGGGGACGACGCTCCCGGCGCCGAGCCGGACCAGTGGTAGTCGTAACCCATCATGAACACCCGGTCGACGCCCGCGGCGACCGCGGCCAGGGCCATCGCGGCGCCGCGCTCGTTGGCCGTCGTGGCGACCGAGACCTGGGACTTCGGATGCGCCGCGCGCAGCGCGTCCCGGAGCCGCCCGACGAAGTCGCCGTAGGCCGGGATGAGCAGGTCGTCGATCTGCTCGACGTCGACGTTGATCCCGTCGACCCCGAGCTGGCCGGCCAGGTCGACGAGGGCGGCCACGACCTTGCCCTGCGTCGCCGCCGCGTTCGCGCCGCTGAACAGGCGCTTGTTGCGGGCCGTCCCGAAGCTCGTGAAGACGAGCTCGACCCGGGTGCCGCGGTCGTGCGCCTCGGCGATGAGCTGGCGCCCGAGCGGGCCGCTGATCCGCCCGTAGCCGTTCTGGCTCGTGTCGAGCGAGCCATTGGAGCGGTTCGTCACCGAGAACAGCGCCAGCGTCGACAGGTCCGTTCCGGCGACGTGCGCCGCGATCGAGGAATCCATCTCCCAGTACGGCAGGAAGCCGTAGACCTCGTGACCGGGAGTCGGCACCGGCGTCGGCTGGGGCGTGGCGAGGGTGCCCGGTGATCCGACGCCGGCGGCGCTCCCTGCCGGGCCGGGCGCCGATGGCCCCGAGCCGCGGATCGCACCGCCGATCAGGACACCGGCGATGACCGATACGACCACGAGGGCACCGAGCGCGGCCAGGATCCTCGGGCGCCGGGTCATGGCGAAAGGGTGGGCGCGCGCGGCGGGACGGTCAAGTCGAGCCGCTCGTGGCGGTGGGGCCGCCGCCCGGCTCCGGTCGCCGCCGCGGCGGCCGGCTGCGTCGCCCGGCTCCGCCTCAGTCGACGAGCCCCGCCAGCAGGCGCATCACGGGGATCGCGTCGGCGAAGGCGCTCGCGAGCGTGTCCGGCAGCCCTGGCGAGAGCGCCTCGTCGTCGGACAGGCGTCGACCGAAGGTCACGTCCTTGAGCATCAGCAGCTCGGCATCGGGATGATCGGCCGGGAAGCCGGCCGGGACCCGCTTGTAGCGATCGCCGTGGACGTCACCGAACATCCGGACGAACGCCCGGTCCTCGATCGCCGCGTGGACCACGGTCGGGTCGTCGGCAACCGCCGTGCGCCAGGCCGCCAGCCGCGCCGGCTCGGGATGCCACATCCCGCCGCCGACGTACATCTCGCCGGGCTGGAAGTGGAAGTAGCCGCCCGGTCGCTCGCCGCGATGCCCGCCGTCCGCGGCGTCCGCGTCATCGCCCCATGGGAAGCTCGCGCTGACATGGGTCTTGTAGGGCGACTTGTCCTTCGAGAAGCGGGTGTCCCGGTAGATCCGGAAGGGCGAACGGAGCGGATCGCTGCGCAGCGGGACGCCACGGGCCGCGAACCGTTCGGCGACGGCGACGCAGAGCGCCTGGAGCGGCTCCTTCAGGAGGCGCTCGTACTCGGCCTTGCGCGGCTGGAACCACGCCCGGTCGTTGTTCATCGCGAGCTCGGCCAGGAAGTCGATTGCGGCCCGCGAGAAGCCGCCGAACGTCGTCGCCGGCGCCGCGCTGGTGGAACCTGCCATGACCGCGCCTCCAGGTCGCTCCCCGACCCGGAACCGGGACCGGGAGCTCCGTTTCACGATACCCCCGCTCGCTCACCCGGGGATCACCCGGCGATCACCGGCACGCCGATCCGGAGACGGACGCCGGGACCCGGCACGAAGGAGCGCCATCCGTCGGTTCGGAGGATGACCTTCGGAACGACTCCGGCGGTGACTCCGGCCCTGTCGCCCGGTCGAGCGCACGAGCCACGATTCCAGCGTCGCCGAGTCTGTCACGGCCGCTGCGCCCGGCCGCCATGCGGAGGGTTCCGAGATGCACGCCCAGCTCATCCCAGCCGACCACCGGATCGAGCGACCGTGGTACGTCTGGCCGGCGATCGTGGTCGAGCTGCTGACCGCCGCCCTGGCCATCCCAGTCGGCTGGCTCTTCATCAGCGATCCGAGCGGCGGGTCGATGGGCGTCCCGCAGGACTGGATCGCCGGCTCGGTCTTCGGCAGCTACCTCGTGCCCGGGCTCTACCTGCTGGCGATGAACGGCATCGCGATGCTCATCCTCGCCGGCCTGAGCGCGGCCCGCCACTGGATCGCGCCGTGGCTGACCGGGACGCTTGGCGTCGGCCTGATCATCTGGATCCTCGTCCAGCTGGCCGTCATGCCCGAGACGATGATCCTGCAG
Organism: uncultured Chloroflexia bacterium; assembly: GCA_963813705.1. Lineage (GTDB taxonomy): Bacteria > Chloroflexota > Limnocylindria > Limnocylindrales > CSP1-4 > Chersky-267. Next base: position 134,117 of record CAWFAH010000008.1, on the reverse strand, counting down.
TGGATCTTCCTGGGAGCGGGGACCGCGCTGGGGTTCGTCGCCCTGTTCTGGCTTCGCCGGACCGGACAGCTCCGGCTCTGGTAGGTCCGGCGACCGGCCCGACCAGCGGATCGGCGCGGCGCAGCCGAAGGGCGAGCACCGGGCAGAGCTCGACCGCCCGCCGGGCATGCTCGAGCAGGGCGCCCGGGACCGGCCCATCGGCGACGAGCGGGTAGCCCCAGTCGTCGAGGTCGACGAGCTCGGGGAGCAGCTCGGCGCAGGCACCGCGACCGTCGCACGCGATCCGGTCGATCTCGAGGAAGACGGTCATGTCAGGCGCTCGCCAGGCGCGCCTGCGAGCAGCGGCCGCCGCGGGCGTGGAGCGCGAACTCGTCGGCGAAGACGCGCAGCGCGCTGTGGAGGAACGCCGCCGCCCCATCCGGGTGGCGGCAGGCGCCGCGACCGACGAGCTGGCCGCCCCAGCGGGTGACCCGCTCGAGGTCGTCGGCCGCCGGTCGCCCGTCGGCCAGCCGCAGCGTGGCGTCGGCGAGCGAGCGCAGGCCAAAGACGCACGGCCCGCACTGGGCGGCGCTCTCGCCGGCCATGAACGCCATCACGTGGGCCGCCTGGACGACCCCACACGTCCCGACCGGGACGACCGCCAGCACGCCCGCACCGAACGACATGCCCTGCTCGCGCATGACCGCCGGGTCGAGCGGCAGGTCCCAGGCCTGGTCGATGTCCGCCCACGCCCCGAACGAATCGCCGAGGAGCATCGCCTGGCCCGCCCGCGCGACGCCGCCGACCCGACCGAGGACCTCGCGGATCGTCGTCCCGTACTCGATCTCGACCACGCGCTGGGCGTCGGTCGAGCCGGACACCGTCACCAGGGCCGTGCCCGGGGTGGCAGCCCGGCCGGCCGAGCGGTACCAGCCGTCGCCGTAGCGGGCGATCAGGGCGGCGTAGGCGAGGCTCTCGACGTTCTGGACGAGCGTCGGCAGCCCGCCGACGCCGGACTCGTACGGTCGCGGCGTGCCGGTCGGCCGGGCATCGCCGGCGTTGACGTAGTGGACGGCCGCGGACGCCTCGCCGGCAACATAGGTTCGCGGCGCCTCCACGAGCCGGACCGGACGCCGGCCGGGGCCACGCTCGGCGAGCGCGGCGCCGAGGGCATCGATGGCGGCACGGTGCTCACCGCCGACATAGACGACGACCTCGTCTGCCCCGATCGCCTCGGCGGCGAGCTCGGCCCCGTCGAGCACGAGATGGGGTCGCAGGGTCATGAGCACGCTGTCCTTGCGGCTCGTGGGCTTGCCCTCGGCTCCGTTCGCGAGGACGACCGCGCCACCGGCGGCCCGCTCGGCGACCGAGCGCCACTTCCGGCCGACCGGATAGCCGGCCCCGCCGCGGCCCTCGATGCCGCTCCGCTCGAGCGCGCGCGATCACGTTGCCGTCGCCCGGAGGGAGCGCCCCGAGTCGTGCCCGGTGGTCGGCCAGGTGCTCGAAGCCGGCCGAGGCCGGCGGGCCGGCGAGCAGGCGATCGGGGCCGGACGGCCCGGCACTGGCGGACAGGAGGTGCGGCGCGATCACGGGGCCCGGCGACGGCATGGCGGCGCCGCGGATCCCGGCCTCGACCGTCGGGCCACCGGGCCGGCGGGCCGGGTTGACCAGTCGCGAGCGTTCCACCCGCACCCGCGCCGGCACGAAGGCGCTCAGTGGGAGCCGCTCCGGTCCCGCGATGAGGCGGGCCGCCACCGCGACGACGACCGCGCCCAGGCAGGCGAGCTGGATCGCGATCATCCAGGGCGCCGTGGCGTCCGTCCCCGTCCCGAAGCCATGGACGAGGGCGAGCGGCCAGAACAGGTAGGCGAGCCAGTGGATCGCGCGCCACGTCCGCCGGCCGATGCGATCGCGGAGGAGGCTCGTGACAATCAGCGCGGCGACGAGGTAGAGCGCCACCGAGCCGAGCCCCAGCCAGAGCGGCCGGTAATCCGACGAGAACGGGATCGCGGCCGCGGTCCAGCCGAGCGCCGTGAACGGGTCGACCACCGCGGTCACGACATGGATCGCCAGGAACACGAGCGACGACAGGGCCAGGCTGCGGTGGACGGCCTGGCTCATGAACCGCGGCCAGCCCGGCCGCGACCAGCCGAGCGCGGCGAGGATGCCGAGGCAGGCGACCGCGGTGAACAGGATCAGCGAGACGACGCCGGCGCCCCGGGTCGAGTACCACAGGACGTTCACGACGCACGCTCCAGCGGCATCGGCCAGCCGGCCACCCGTATGACGTGGCCGTCGTTCGCGACGAGCCGCGCCGGGAGGCCCACCGTGGCGAGCCAGGCGGACGCGTCGGCCCCGCGGACGATCGCCGCCGTCGAGGCCGTGTTCGCGTCGACGCAGCTACGGGCCACCACGGTCACCGTGCGCCAGGGCCCGCTGGTCGGGAGCCCGGTCCGCGGGTCGAGGATGTGGTGGCGGATGGTGCCCGCGGGCCCCCAGCGGCGGACCGTCGTGCTCGAGGTCGCGACCGCGTCGGCGCCGATCGTGATCACCTCGCCGTCGGGAGCGTCCTCGGGCCGGGTTGCGCTCGTCTCGCCGGCGAGCACCCGCCAGCCGTCGCGGGGTGGCGGGCCGGCTGTCGCGACGTCCCCGCCGAGGCTGACCAGCACGCTGCAGCCGGCGGCGCGATGGGCGGCGAGCGCGGAACGGTCGGCCGCCAGGGCCTTGCCGGTCGAGCCGAGGTCGATCTCGACGCCGCCGCGGACCCGGACGGTTCGGCGTTCGCGGTCGAGCTGGATCGCCCGCCACCCCGGGACCCGCTCGGCGACGAGCCGCGGCACGGTCGAGCGGCGGGTGACGAGGTCGAAGTCACGGTCGTAGCCGAGCCGTCGGATCGCGCCGCCGACCGTCGGATCGACCGCCCCGTCCGTCAGCCGCGCCGCGCGGAGCGCGACATCGAGCGCCTCGAACAGGAGGCGGCTGACCGGTACGGCGCGATCGGGGTAGTCGTGGAGCCGGCTGAGCTCGCTGTCGAAGCGGAACCGGCTGCACGCCCGGTCGACCGCGTCGAGCTCGGCCCGGACGGCGGCCTCGGCCGCGCCGGCCGCGCGATCGAGGTCGCGCGGCGCCGTCTCGACGATGAGGTCGACGGTGGTGCCGAGGGCTCGCCAGTGGCTCGTCCGGGTGACCATCAGCCGGACCCGCCGGTCGTCACCTGGGCCGGTGCCGCCGTCGCCGCCGGGGCGGTCGTCGGGGCCGTCAGGGTCGTGGTCGTCGTCGTGGACTGGGTCGACGTGCTCGTCGTGGTCGTCCCGTCGGTGGTCGTCGGGGCGCCGGTGGTCGCGTCGACCGTCGTCCCGGGGTTCGAGAGCGCCGCGACGGCGCCGAACCCCACGACGGCGGTGAGCCCGCCGGCGGCGACGCCGCGGCCGATCCAGCGGAGTCGATCCACGGATCGGTCGCGGTCGCGTGGTCCGGGGAGGCGGATGTCGTTCATGGGCGCCAGTCTCGGCGGCGCAGCCTTGCGGTTTCGTGACGCAGCCCGGGGCCTCGCGGTCGCTCAGCTCATGGTGTCCCGCTCGTCGCCCGTGGCCGACCGCGGGACGATGTGACTGGGTCGCTCGTCAGCCGGACGGCCAGCGCTCCTCGAGCACGACCTCCGAGCGCGGCCTGCGCGCCTGGCCGGGGGCGGACTTGGGCCGCCGGGCGGCCTCGCTCGGGTGACCGAGCGCAACGATCGTCCGGACGGACCGATCGGGTGGCAGGCCGAGCAGCCCGGCCACCACGGGTGCGACGTCCCGGCGAATCCAGGTGATCCCCGCGCCGAGATCCAGGATGGTGGCTGCCACGAGGATCCGCTCCGCCAGCCGGCCATCGTCATAGGCGTCCGACACCCGACGCTCCGGGTCCGCGGGAAGCACGACGGCGATGGCCGCCGTCGCCGTGCCAAGGGCGCGGGTCTGGGGCAGCCCCGCCTCGGCGATCGTTCGCAGCGTCGCCTCGTCCTCGATCGTGATCAGGTGCCAGGGTTGCTCGTTCCGGCTGCTCCCGGTCCAGCGCGCCGCCTCGGTCAGCGCCTCGAGCTCCGAGGCCGTCAACGGCTCAGCGGTGAACTCGCGGATCTGGCGCGTCCGGATCAGGGGTCGCAGACGAGCGAGGAGCGGGTCGACCCCGGGCGATGACCCCGAGCTCGGGTCGTTCATGCCGCCACGATACCCCGGGACCGCGCACGAGCCGCCGGGACGGTCGATCGGACCGCCGGCCGCCAGTCCGCGGATCAGCTGTGGACGCGGAAGGTCGCCGCCCGGTTGTTGGAGGCGAGCGGCGATCCGGTGCCGGTCGAGCGATAGACCCGGACCTTCACGACGTACGTCCCGAGCCGCCGCGTGGCAGGGATCGACCAGCTCGAGCGCAGGGTGACCGTCGAGCCGGCCGCGTACGTCCGTGCGGCGGCGGTCCAGCGATGGGCCAGGTGGCCGCCCGGATCGTAGATGTCGATCCGCACCACCGCCCGGGTGGCGATCGTGACGCGGACGTGAGCGGTGATCGCCACCGTGTGCCGGCGGGCCAGGCTCGTCGGCTTCGCGCTGGCGCTCGTCGTCCAGTGGGCGGGCGGCGGCGTCCCGCCGGCACCACCACCGCCGGACCCGCCGACCAGGCTCAGCGGACCGGCCGCGTAGTAGGCCGCGGAGCGGGCGACGAAGTAACCGCCGTCGTCGTCCGCCGAGAGCGACGTGCCGACGTTGCCGTTGATCGGGCTCGGGTTCGTCACGCCGTCGCCCTGCGCGTCGCAGGCGCACGTCGTCCCGCCGGCGCCACCGCCGTACAGCAGCGCCACGACGCCCGCGTCGCGCCACATCGCGAGGTGCGTCCCGCTCGGATCGTCGAGGAACCACTCCACCCGGTTGTCCTGGTAGTGGCCCCAGGTGTCGTCCATCGCCTTCATCCGCGTGTTGCCGAGCGGGATCTGCCAGACGACGACCCGCTTGCCCGAGCCTGCGACGAAGCCGGCGACGAACCGGGCGTAGCGGGCGAAATCGGCGTCGTCCCACCAGGCCGCGCCGCCGTCGCTGTAGTTGATCTTCTTGAAGTCGGCGTCCCGGTCGCCGATGTCGGTGAAGGCGATGTCGAACGACGCGCCGAGCGAGCGGTAGAACGCCGCCGCGCGGGCCGCCAGTGCGTCGACCTCGGCGTCGCTGTTGTTCGAGTAGCTGATGTCGACGTTCGTGCCCCAGACCGACAGGTGGTAGGCGAGGATCACGTTCGGCGCCAGCTGGTCGCGCAGCCGGACGATCGCCCGGGCGAACCCGGCGGCGGTGTTCGGCAGGTCGCCGAGGCCGGCGTCGCCCGAGCTCGCCACGGATGCCGGGACGAGCGCCGCGTCGTCGGCGGTCCCGGTCGCCTGCTCGATGTAGCCCCACAGGTCGGGCTCGACGTGGAGGACGACCGGATCGGGCCCGGCGGCGCGGCTGAAGAAGAGCCGCAGATCGTTGTAATACGCTGCCATGGTGGTGTGGTTGGCGAGGTTGGACAGGTCCTTCGCCGACTCGCTCGCCCCGGATGCCGGGTTCGAGTAGAGGAGCATGTAGTAGGGGAAGACCGGGGTGGTGTGGTTGGCCACGGAGTCGGCCACGTACCACGACACGAACTGGCCGTTCGGGTTCCAGGTCGCCCAACCGTTGCCCGTGTTGACCCCGCCGGCCAGGTACTGGTAGCGGAACCGGAACGGGGCGCGGGCGTGGAGCGCGGCGGCGCCGTCCGGTGCGTCGGCGAGACCGAGCTCGAACTGGCTCGACGGCCAGCTCGCCGGGAGGGCGGGCAACGCGGCGATGGTGCGAGCAGCCGCCCGTGGGACAGCAACCGGAACGCGGGCCGGCCCGTCGGTTGCGCCGAGCGCGGGACCACCGGTCCGGACGAGGGATCCCGCGCAGACGACGAAGGCGGCCAGGACGGCCAGGGCGCGTCGGGTCGACATCATGGGTGTGCCGCCTAATCGTCGCGGCGACCGGCCCTCGCGTCACTCCCGAAGTCGTCCCGCGAACGACCGTACCTTGGGCGTTGTCGTCGGTCACCGAGCCCGGGCGACGTCGGGCACGGGACGGTAGCCTAGGCACGTCATGGTCACCTGGGCGGCAGTCGAGGCGGAGGAGCCCGAGCTCGCGGCGGCGGTCCGCGAACGGTTCGAGGCGTATGGGCTTGGGCTGCTGGCGACCCTCCGGCGCGACGGCTCGCCGCGGATCAGCGGGGTCGAGCCACTGTTCGCCCTCGGCGAGCTGTGGCTCGGAATGATGCCGATGTCGCGCAAGGCGCTCGATCTCCTGGGCGACCCTCGCTTCGCGCTCCACTGCGCGACCGTCGACAAGGACCTCGGCTCGGGGGACGCGAAGCTGTCGGGCCAGGCGATCGTGGTCGACGACGCCCCGACGATCGAGGCGTACCGGGCCGCCTTCGCCGCGACGACCGGCTATCCGCCGCCGCCTGGACCGTTCCCGCTGTTCCGGGCCGACATCACCGACCTGTCGATCGTCCGCAGCGAGGGCGACCATCTCGACATCCGCTGGTGGCGCGAGGGCGAGGGCGCCGGCCAGGTCCAGCGCAGCTGAGCGGCCGGGGGGCGGGCGCCGCCGGGGCGAGCCGATTCATCGGGCGTTGCGGGCGACCGACACGAGCCGACGGCGACTTCTCGCCATCTACCAACCGGGGTGGTGGTATGCGCCTCCCGCGAGCGGAACCAGGCCCGGACGGGGCCGCACTGAGCGCGGTCGAGGCCGTCGGCTTGCCGGCACCGGCCGGTTCCTGCGCCTACGACCACGGGGCTTGCTAGGCGGCAATCCACGGACCGCCCGCCATGGCGACGTCGACGGCGAATCCGGAGATCACCCGAGGGCACGACCGGCAGTCCAGCCAATCCGATTGCGACTCCGTGCCCGTGGCCCGGCGGCTTGACAACTCGACTATCGCGATATATCGTGATGCCACGCGATACAAAGCGATCGCGAACCAAGGACAAGGAGTCCCAGATCCAGTGATGAACGAACATCCACATCCCACCAGCCGGCTCGACCATGCGCATCACGCGCTGCGGTTCGCGCGCCGGCATCATCGCGAGGGCGGCCGGCGACCCGGCCGGGGCGGCTTCGGGCCCGGCGCCACCTTCAACCGCGGGCCGGCCAGCCCCTTCGGGCCGGGGGCCTTCCTGGGTCGCCACGGCCGGCGGGCGGGCGTCCGACGGGGCGACGTGCGGACGGCGATCCTCGCCCTCCTCGCCGAATCACCGATGCACGGCTACCAGGTCATGCAACAGCTCGCCGAGCGGAGCGGCGGGATCTGGCAGCCGAGCGCCGGCTCGGTCTATCCGACCCTCCAGCAGCTCGAGGACGAGGGCCTGGTCACCGTTGCCGAGCAGGACGGACGGCGGGTCTACAGCCTCACCGACGCCGGCCGTGAGGCCGCTGCCGCAGGGGCGAAGCGCGGTCGGGTCCCCTGGGAGCTCGACGGGGCCGCGGAGGCGGTCGACCTGCAGGCGGCCTTCTTCGCGTTCGCCTCGGCCTGGCGCCAGGTCGCCGGGAGCGGCTCGCCGGAGACCGTCGCCGCCGCCACGGCGATCCTCGATGACGCGCGACGGAGCCTCTACCGGCTCCTGGCCGAGGAGGACGCCGGACCCGGTCGAACCGAGGGTGTTCCGCCCGCCGGCTGATCGAGCCCGAGGCTAGACCGCGTCGAGCACGAAGACCCGGGCCCAGAAGTCGCCCCGCGCCGCCACGTCCTCCTTCGACGCGGCGAGGAGCAACCCGTTGGCCATGAGGTCGTCGCCGCCGCGCACGATGGCGTTCGCGCGCTCCAGCCCGTCGCCCGTCAGCGGCCACAGCGTGACCCGGTAGGACCGGACGGGGTCGAGCCCGCTGAGGCGGAGCCGGTCCGGTCCCGGGACCGGCAGGTTGCGTACCTGGTAGAACCCGACGACGGCCCGGTCCCGCCCGTCGGACACGCACATCCAGGCCGTCACGTTGCCGTCGCCGTCGAACGGGCTCCGGAGGCGCACGAAGCGGCCGAACTGGAGGACGTCGCGCCGGGCCTTGTAGAACGCGATCTGGTCGCTCACGGCGCGGCGCTCGTCGGCCGTGAAGCGGGTCGGATCGAGCTCGTAGCCGAAGACGCCGAAGAAGGCGACCGCGGCGCGCGTCGCGATCGGCGTGATCCGCCCGACCTGGTGGTTCGGGACCGCCGCGACATGGGCGGCCATCGAGCTGAGCGGATAGACCAGCGACGTGCCCCACTGGATCGCCAGCCGCTCGACCGCGTCGGTGTCGTCGCTCGTCCAGGCCTGCGGGGCGAAGGCGAGGAGCCCCGGGTCGAACCGGCCGCCGCCACTGGCGCACGACTCGAACAGGATGTCCGGGAACCGCTCGGTGAGCCGCCGGTAGAGGTCGTAGACCCCGAGGATGTAGCGATGGAAGAACTCGCCCTGCCGGTCGGCCGGCAGGCCGAGGCTGTACGGCTCGGTGATGTTCCGGTTCATGTCCCACTTGACGTAGGTGATCGGGGCGCTGCCGAGGACCTCGGCCAGCGCGCCGAAGAGGTGGTCGACGACCTCGGGCCGCGACAGGTCGAGCACGAGCTGCTGGCGGCTCTCCGTGCGCGGCCGGCCGGGCACGCCGATCGCCCAGTCGGGATGGGCGGCGAACAGGTCGCTCTCCGCGCTGACCATCTCGGGCTCGATCCACAGCCCGAAGCGGAGTCCGAGCGCCTCGACCTTGCGGGCCAGCCCGTCGACGCCGTTCGGCAGCTTGCGCCGGTCGACGAACCAGTCGCCGAGCGAGGTCGTGTCGTCGTCGCGCCGGCCGAACCAGCCATCGTCGAGCACGAACAGCTCGACCCCGAGGTCACGCGAGGCGGTCGCCATCGCGAGCAGCTTCGGCTCGTCGAATTCGTAGTACGTGCCCTCCCAGTTGTTGACCAGCACCGGGCGCGGCCGGTCGCGCCACGTCCCGCGGGCGAGCCGCTCGCGGTACAGCCGGTGGTACGCGTCGCTCAGGGCGCCGAGACCAGCGGCCGAGTAGACGAGGACCGCCTCCGGGGCGTCGAACGATGCACCGGGCTCGAGGCGCCAGGCGAAGCCGTCGGGGGCGATCCCGACCCGCACCCGGCTCGTCGACAGCGGGTCGACCTCGACCTCGGCCAGGAAGTTGCCGGAGTAGACCAGGCTGAAGCCATAGGCCTCGCCGGCGGCCTCCGTGGTCGCCGCCCGGCGGAGGGCCAGGAACGGGTTCTGCTGGGCGCTCGACGCCCCGCGCAGGCTGCCCACTGACTGGAGTCCCGGGCGGAGCCGGCGCTCGATGACGTGCCGCTCGCGGGCCCACGTGCCCGACAGCTGAACGAGGGTCCAGTCGGCGTCGGGCAGGTCGAGGCTCGCGCTCATCGCCGTCGTCAGCCGCAGCACCGACCGGCCGCCGTTGAGGATCGACATCCGCCGGACGACGACCGGCAGGTCGCGGTAGATGGTGTACCAGAGGTGGACCTCGGCCCCGGTCGGCTCGTCGGCCAGCACGACCTCGACCGAGTCGGCCTCGTCGTCGGCCTCGACGTACGTGGACGGCAGCCCGTCGATCGGGGGCTTGCCGGCGACGACGCGATGGCGGACGTAGCGAAGATCGAGGACCGTCGACCCGTCGGGTCCCTCGATCACGACGGCCGGGACCCGGAAGTCGCCGCTGCCGGCCGTCGGGCATTCGAGCGCGACCGGATCGCCGACTCGGTTGTCGAACCCGAGGAACGGGCCCGAGCCGAGGAAGTCGTACGACCGGCCGAGCGCGAGGGCCGGCCCGAAGTGGAGCCCGCCGAGCGCCCCGTTCTCGAGCACCCGGACCACGTAGCTGATCTCGTCGTTGCGCAGGTGGAGCTGCCGCTTGGCGGGGTCCCACTCGATCGGCATCGTCAGTCGCCGGCGATCCGCTCGAGCGTCCACGACCAGTGGTACGTGCCCGGACCGACGAGGTAGCCGGGCAGCGTGTCGGGCCCGCAGCTGGCCGTCCCGAGGCCACGGTGGGCGGCGTCGAGATGGACGATCGTCTCCGGACGCGGGACGAGCTCGCCGACATGGGTCGCCGTCGCCAGGTCGGTCGCCCGCAGGTGGCTGGCCGAGACCTGGCGGGGCACGTCGGCGGTGATCCGCAGGCCACGCCCGGCCGTGTCGCGCAGCTCGATCCAGCGGACGTCTGCCCGGCCGCCGTTCTCCTGCGGCCGGATGTACGGCGTCGTGAGATCGAGGACGGTCGATCGCCAGCGCCCGACGAGCCCGCCGCGCCGGCGATCCGGGTAGGTCTCGTGGGGGCCGCTCCCGAACCACTCCACGGCCTCGAGCCCCGCGACCGTCTCGAGAACGCTGCCAACCCGCGGCAGGTCGGCCAGCGCCGCGGGGATCTCGGCGGTCTCCTCGATCAGGAGCGCCCCGCCGGCCAGCGGACGGATCGCCTGGTCGTGCCGGACGACCGTGCCGTCGGGCGTGGCGTACTCGCTCCGGACGACGGTCGCCGGGCCGGCGCGGTCGATCGACACGAGGCGGCGCTCGAGCCGGTCGAGCCCGCACGCCGTCCAGCGGTCGACGATCCCGCCGTAGGTGTCGTTGTCGGTCGGCGCGCGCCACAGGGCGAGCGTGGGACCCGCGGCGAGCAGCTCGTGGACGAGGCGACCGTCGGCGTCGAGCTCGACGGTTCCCTCCGGGTCGGCGGCACGGCCGGCCCACGGCAGCGCTGCGTCCGCCGCCCCGCTGCCGACGGCCAGCTGCCCGGCCGCGACCTCGAAGCCGGCCGGCGCCCAGGCCTCGTCCGCGGCGGTCGTGAAGCGCAGCGTCAGCCAGGCCTCGTCGCCCGGCCGGAGCGACGGGTCGGTCCAGCCGTGGAGCACGGCGGCGGCGCGCTCGCCGGGTCCGGCGTCGGGCAGCACGACGTCGCCCGATCCGGACGGCGTGCCGCCGATCGCCAGCTCCCAGGTCGCGCGGAGCCAGCCGAGATCGCGGATGTCCTGGTGGTTGACGACCTCGACGATCCCGGCCCGACGGTCGTGCAGCCCGGTCAGGCGGACCGGCGCGGCAATCGCCTTGTGCTCCCACATCGCCGGCTTTGGGCGGCGGTCCGGCCAGACGAGCCCGTCGGCGCAGAAGTTGCCGTCGTTCGGGGTGTCGCCGAAGTCGCCGCCGTACGCCCAGCGCTCGGTGCCGTCGGGCAGCTTCTGGACCAGGCCGTGGTCCCAGAACTCCCAGATGAACCCGCCCTGGAGGCCGGGGGTCGACTCGATCGCGTCCCAGTACTCGGCGAGCGTCCCGTTGCTGTTGCCCATCGCGTGCGAGTACTCGCACATGATCAGCGGGTGGCGCTGCAGCCCCGAGCGGGCATGGTCGACGATCGCCCAGATCGGTGGGTACATCGGGCAGGTGACGTCGCTGATCGCCTGGTCGCTCGACCAGCCGTAGCGGATCGCGCCCTCGTAGTGGAGCGGCCGGGACGGGTCGTAGCGGCGCAGCCATCCGGCGGCGGCCTCGTGGTTCAGCCCGTGGCCCGACTCGTTGCCCAGCGACCAGAGGATCACCGACGCGTGGTTCTTGTCGCGCTGGGCCATCCGCGACACCCGGTCGACCCACGCCCCGAGGTAGCGCGGGTCGTCGCACAGCGTGCTCTGGAACGCATGCGACTCGATGTCCGCCTCGTCGACGACGTACAGCCCGAGCTCGTCGGTCAGGTCGAGGATCGCCGGGTCGTTGGGGTAGTGCGAGGTCCGGACCGCGTTGAACCCGAACTGCTTCATCAGCACGAGATCGGCCCGCAGCTGGTCCCGGGTGACGGTCCGGCCGGTGTGCTGGTCGAAGTCGTGGCGGTTGACCCCGCGGATGAAGACGCGAACGCCGTTGACGAGGAGGTCGAGCCCGGCGATCTCCACCCGGCGGAACCCGACCCGCAGGCGGGCCTCTTCGGCGACCGCGCCGTCGGGTGCACGCAGGGTGACGGTGAGGTCGTGGAGGCTCGGCGTCTCGGCGGTCCAGCGCGCGACCGCGGGCAGCTCGAGCCGCCAGGACACCAGGCCGTCCTGCGGCGGCGCCATCCGCTGGTAGGTGACCGCCCAGGCGGCGGCCTCCTCGGGGCGCATCTCGAGCCCGGCCGCGTTCTGGAACATGAGCCGCTGCTCGTCGAGCGTCCAGCCCTGCAGCTCGTGCGGGTCGGTGCTCCTCGCGTCGCCTGCGAGCCGCTCGTCCGAGCCGGCGAGCCGGGCCTCCACCCGCCAGCCGGCCTCGATCATGTCGCCGGCGAAGCCGACCACCACGGCGAGGTCGAGCGTCCCGGTCGTCAGGTCGTCGGCGAGCCCGGCGTCGACCCGGATGTCGGCCAGGTAGACCGGGCCGGTCGAATAGAGGAAGACCGACCGGGTGATCCCGCCGTGCCACCACTGGTCCTGGTCCTCGACGTACGTCGCGTCGGACCACTTGACGACCCGCAGGGTGAGCGTGTTCTCGCCGTCGCGCAGGCCGTCGGTGACGTCGAACTCCGCGGCCAGGTGGGAGTCCTTGCTCAGCCCGACGGGGCGCCCGTTGAGGGTGACGATGAGCACGCTCTCGGCGGCGCCCACGTGGAGGACCACGCGCCGGCCGGCCCAGCCGGCGGGTCGCTCGAAGGTCCGCTCGTAGAGCCCGGTCGGGTTGTGCTCCGGGACGTTCGGGGCGCGTCCTTCGAAGGGCATCTGGACGTTCGTGTACTGGGGCAGGTCCGCGAAGCCCTGCATCGTCCAGGCGCCGGGGACGCGGATCTCCGACCAGGTGGGACCGGGCGCGGCATCCGGGCGATCGAGGAGCTGGAACCGCCACGACCCGTCCAGCGCGAGCCGGTCGGCGTGCGGGACGCTGTGGATGGGGAGGCGGCCGAGCTGGACGAGCTCGGGCGCGACCCACGGCTCAGGCTGCATGGGCCAAGTCTATCGAGCGCCGGAGTCGCTAGCATCGACGGGATGCCTGAACTCCTGCCGGGGACGGACGTCGTGGAGGCCGCGGCGCCCGTTCCGTCGTATCGCGCGCTGCTCGACGTCCCGACGCTCGGCCGGATCCTGCTCGCGACCCAGCTCGCCCGGATCGCCCAGTCGATGGTCGGGGTCGCGCTCGTCCTGTTCACGCTCCAGCAGTACGCCTCGTCCGAGCTCGCCGGGCTCGTCACGTTCGCCGCCCTCTTCCCCGGCATCGCCGTCGCGCCGATCGCGGGCGCCCTGCTCGACCGGCATGGCCGGACCCGGCTGATCCTGCTCGACTACATCGTCGAGCTGGTCGCACTGTCGCTCATCGGCGTCCTCGCCCTGGCCCACGCCCTGCCGGCGCCGCTGCTGCTCCTGATCGCGACGATCGCGTCGTTCACGAGCATCCTCAGCGCGACCGGGCTGCGCAGCCTCTTCCCGATCATGGTCCCGCGCTACCTGTGGGAGCGGGTCAACGCGGTCGACTCGAACGGATACGTCGTCGCCACGATCGTCGGCCCGCCCGTCGCCGCGGCGCTCGTGGCCGTCCTCGGCGGGCCGACCGCGATGATCGTCATCGGCCTGACGTTCGGGCTCGCCGCGCTGCCCCTCATCGGCGTCCCCGATCCGTCACCCCGGATCGCGGCCGGCGGCCGGCTCGTCGTGGAGGCCTGGGAAGGCGTCGTCTACTGGTGGCGGAACCGGACCCTGCGCGGGCTCAGCTTCTCGGTCACCGTCCTCAACGTCGCGTTCGGCATCCAGACGATCCTGCTGCCGCTGATCGTGCTCGACGTGCTCGGCGCCGGCGAGCTGGCGGTCGGTCTCGTGTTCGCGCTGTCGGGGGTCTCCGGGATGGTCTCGGCCTTCTCGTTCGGTCGCCTCGACAGCCGCGGACGCGAATGGCGGATGCTGATCCTGCCGATGCTGGCCATGGCCCCGGCCTACGCGCTGATCGTGCCCGTGGCCGGCGGGTCGGTCTCGATCGCCGTCGGCTTCGGCCTGCTCGGCGTGTCGGCGCTCATCCTCGGGTTCCTCAACGGCCCGATGGACATCGCCCTGTTCACGGTCCGCCAGCGACGGACCGATCCGGCCTGGATGGGCCGTGCGTTCGCCGTCTCGATGGCCGCCAACTTCCTGGGCTATCCGATCGGCGCGGCCATCGGCGGGACCCTGGCGGCGCAGTCGCTGCCGGGCGCGGCGACCCTCGGCGTGGGGCTCATCCTCGTCGGCGTCGTGCTCGGGGCGGTCATGGTCCCGCGGCGCGATCCGGAGGACGCCCCGGCCGGCTGACCGGACCGTTCGCGGCGATGGCCCCATCGTCCCGCTGACGGCCCTGACGCCTGCCGCCTTGCCGAATCGGGTCCGGACCGGCACCCTATGACCGTGCGCAGACGGATCGTCCCCGCCGCCGTCCTGGTCTGGCTCCTGCTCGTCGGACTCGTCCCGAGCGCCGCCTCCGCCGCCGAGGCCAACTTCCCGGCCAAGGATTTGCGCTACCACAACTACCCCGAGATGGTGGCCGAGATCATGGCCGCCCAGACGGCCTACCCGGATCTCGTGAAGATCTCGTCGATCGGCAAAAGCTACAAGGGCCGCGACATCTGGATCGCCGAGGTCACCAGCCACGTCAGCGTGGACACGCCCAAGCCCGAGGTCCTGATCGACGCCCTGCATCACGCCCGGGAGCACCTGACCACCGAGCAGGCGCTCTACCTGCTCAAGGTCCTGACGACCCAGTACGCCACCGATTCGACCGTCCACCGGCTCGTCGACAGCCGCCGCACCTGGATCATCTTCGCGGTCAACCCCGACGGGATGCAGTACGACCTGACCGGCAGCCCGTACCGCGCCTGGCGCAAGAACCGCCAGCCGAACAGCGGGACGACCGCGATCGGAACCGACCTCAACCGCAACTACAGCTACGACTGGGGCTGCTGCCACGGCTCGTCGGCCTCGCCACGCTCGATCACCTACCGCGGCCCGCGACCGTTCTCGGCGCCCGAGACGCAGGCGATCCGCGACTTCGTGGCGAGCCGGGTCATCGACGGGCGCCAGCAGATCCGGCTCCACATCACGCTCCACACGAACGGCAAGCTGATCCTCTGGCCGTACGGCCACACCAAGACCGACATTCCCCCGGACATGACCCGGGCCGATCACGCCGCGTTCGTCTCGCTCGGGCGGGCGATGGCCCGCCGCAACGGCTACAAGGCCGAGCAGTCGAGCGACCTGTACATCACCGACGGCGACCAGATCGACTGGATGTACGGCACCTACCGGATCTTCTCGTACACGTGGGAGCTCTACCCGGCCGAGCACTACCGGGTGTCCGACTTCTACCCGCCCGACGAGCGGATCGCCGGCGCCGTGTCGAACAACCGCTCGGCGCTGCTCTACGCGATCGACCGGGCGGGCTGCCCGTGGGTGACGACCGCCGCGCGGACGGACTGCGGCCCGCTGTACGACGACTTCGAGATCAACCGCGGCTGGGTGCGCAATCCCGACGCGACCGACACGGCGACCGCCGGGGCGTGGCAGATCGGCAACCCGGCCGCCGTCTCGGCGAACGGGGCGAAGCAGCTCGGGACGACGGTCTCAGGGCGCTACGCGCTCGTGACCGGCCTCGCCGGAGCGTCGGGCAGCAACGCCAACGACCTCGACGGTGGGACGACCACGATCCGCTCGGCGCCGGTGGCGCTGCCGGCCACGATCGGCGCGCTCAGCTTCCGCTACTACTTCGCCCATGACACGCACTCGTCGAGCGCCGACTGGTTCCGGATCTGGATCGAGGCCCAGGATGGGACCCGGACCCTGGTCGCCCAGGCGCTCGGCTCGCCGACGAACCACAACGCCAGCTGGCTCGGCCGTCGGATCGACATCCACGCGTTCGCGGGCCAGACGATCCGGATCGTGATCGGGGCCCGCGACGGCGCGGGCGACTCACGGGTCGAGGCGGCCGTGGACGACCTGCGGATCGAGCGAAACTAGCCGATCCGCCCCGACGCGGGCGACGCACGGGCCCCGGGCGACGCGCACGGGCCGTCGAGCCGTCCCGCGACCGCGGCGCCGTTCCAGCCGGGCGACGCGCCCGAGGACCATCAGTCGATGGCCCCGCGACGGAGACCCGGTACGATCTGCCGCGCACCTCGGCGCCTCGCCCGGGCGTCCGGATCGCGCAGCACCTTCGTCAGCGAGCTGAGCCACGATGACCAATTCCGAACCGAACGACTCGCCAGCGCCCGCTTCGGATCCCGATGCCCGACCCGTGCCGGGCCCCGACAGCGCGGAGTCGCTCGCGGAAGCCGCCGAGCCACCCGCGCGACGGTCCCTGCCGGCGTGGCTGTCGATCGTCGGGGGCGCAATCGTCCCGGGGCTCGGGCACCTCCTCCTCGGTCGCCGTCGCCGGGCGGCCATGCTCTTCGCACCGCTCGTGGTGCTCGCCGCCGTCGCGGGCGTCGTCCTCGTCACGACCCCCGACCGGGCCGAGCTGGCCGGCGAGCTGCTGACGCCCGAGGCGCTCCAGGCGCTCGCCGTCGTCGTCGTGGCGGTCGGGTTGTACCGCCTGGCGGTCCTCGGCGCGACATTCGTCCTCGCCGCGCGCGTGCGGCCGGTCGGCCGCCTGGATCGCCTGGGGCGCGCGTTCCTCACCGCGCTCCTCGCGGTCGCGATCGTTGCGCCGCACATCATCGCCGGCGCCGTCATCGTCGACACCCGCCAGACGATCATGGACGTGTTCGATCCGGCCGATCTCGGCGCAGTCGGCGACGGGGCCGGCGACGGGGCCGGCAGCGAGCTGATCCCGCCGCTCGAGCCCGACGACACCGACAGTCCCCCGCCGTCCGGCTCGACGATCCCCGCGGTCGCCGCGCCGTCGGCGCGCCCGACGAGCCTCCCGACGCCCTCCCCCAGCCCGACCGCGACGCCCGACCCGGGACCGGCCTGGGCCGCCGACGGCCGGCTCAACGTCCTGCTCATCGGCGCCGACGCGGGTCCCGATCGGTGGAGCCTGCGGACCGACACGATGATCCTGCTGTCGGTCGACGTCGCCACGGGCCGATCCGCGATGTTCGGCTTCCCGCGCAACATGACCGGGGCGCCGCTGCCGAAGGAGAGCGCCGGGGCGGTGCCCGGGGGCCGGTTCCCGGGCCTGCTGAACGCGATCTACGTCTACGCGAACGCCCATCCCAGCCAGTTCCCGGGCGGCAACGTCCGCGGCTTCCGGGCCATCGGCGGGACGATCCAGAAGCTGTCCGGGGTCGCCCTCGACGGCATCGCCGTGGTCAACCTCAACGGGTTCGTCCGGCTGGTCGACGCGGTCGGTGGCGTGACGATCGACATCCCCGAGCCCCTGTTCGACGATCACTACCCGCTCGAGGACGGCAGCGGCGACGTGTCGATCAGCTTCCACGCCGGAGTCCAGCACCTCAACGGCCATCGGGCCCTGATGTACGCCCGGTCACGCCACCAGGATTCCGACTACGGCCGCATGGCCCGCCAGCAGGCCGTCCTCCTTGCCCTGCGCAGCCGGCTCAAGCCGTGCAAGCTCATCCCGCGCATCCCCACCCTGCTCAAGATCGCCCAGGACGACGCCTGGACGAGCTTCTCCGTCCGCGACCTGCCCAGCCTGCTCAGCCTCGCCGCGCGGACCGACACGAAGCACGTCCGGTCGATCATGTTCGCTCCGCCGACGTTCCCCGCGTTCATCACAAACGCCGAGATCGCGCACATCCACCAGACGGTCCGCAACATCTTCCCGACGACTTCGCCGGCGCCGACGATGGCACCGCCCCCGATCCTCGCCCCGGACCCGATGGAGCCGACGCCGGGCCCGACCGACGATCCCGATCCCTGCGCCTGAGGCCCGATCCTCGACCCCGCAGCCACCCGGCACCACCGAGTTCATGGCTTCCGGCTCTGGCGAAGCGCCCTCCGAACGACCAGCATCGGGCCCGAAGGAGAGCACCATGACCTACACCACGGACATCGTCGAGCGGGCGAATCGGAACGGCTTCTTCCGGGAGGTCGTGGCGACCGGGCCGCACAGCCAGGTCGTCGTCATGTCGATCCCGCCCGGCGGGGACATCGGAGAGGAGATCCACCGCGGGGTGGACCAGGTCCTCGTGTTCGTCGCCGGTACCGGCGACGCGGTCCTCGACGGGTCGGCCAGCCCGGTCGGACCGGGCTCGCTGGTGCTCGTCCCGGCCGGCACCCGGCACAACTTCGTCAACCGCGGCACGTCCGACCTCAAGCTCTACACGGTCTACGCTCCGCCGGAGCACGCGCCGGGCACGATCCACCGCACGAAGGCCGAGGCGGACGCCGCCGAGGCCGAGCACGAGCCGGCGACCGTCTAGCGCCTCGGACGAACCGGGCGACCGGCGAGGGGTCGCCTACCAGAGGCCGATCCGCAGGAGCCGGAGCAGGTCCGGGTGGTCGTCGGTCAGGGCGGCCACGTCGTCCCGGACCGGCTGCCAGCCGGCCGCGAGCAGGCCCGGCACGTCGGCCGGCTCGGTCGTCGCCACGAGCCACTCGCTCAACGTGGCGTTGAGGGCCCGGTCCGCCGCGGTCGGCTGGTAGATCCGCTCGAGGACGGTCAGGCCCGCCTGGCGCGCCGCCGCGGCGACCGCCGGCGCCAGGTCGTAGTAGCGATTCGAGACGTGGATCGCGAGGAGACCGCCCGGTCGCAGGACCCGCGCGTCGTCCGCGATCGCCTCCGTCGTCAACAGGTGGGCCGGGATCGCGTCCGACGAGAACGCGTCGAGGACGAGCACGTCGTAGCGCCCTGCCGGTACGGCCTGGAGGGACAGCCGCGCGTCGCCGAGCACGATGTCCGGGCTGACGGCGGCGTCTGACAGCCAGGTGAAGTAGGCCGGGTCCCGGGCGATCCGTACGACGAGCGGGTCGATCTCGAAGAACGTCAGCCGGTCCCCCGCCCGGGCGTACGCAGCGAGCGTGCCCGACCCGAGGCCGACCACGCCGATCGTGCGGCCGTCCGCCGCGTCGGGCCTTGACCGGGCCAGCCGGAAGACGTCGCCGAGCGGGCCCTGCTCCACGTAGTAGGACCCCGGGACATCGCGGTACGCGGGGTCGGTCGACTGGATGCCGTGGACGGTCGTGCCGTTCATCAGGATCGTGACCGGTCGATCGGCCGGGCGGAGGACCGCGCTGACGCCGAAGAAGCTGCGGTCCTCGAAGACGGCGGCCGGCGCGAGCACGAACGTCGCGAGCCCAAGCACGAGGGCGGTCGACACGAGCAGGAAGCGCGGCTGCCCGCCGACGAGCAGGATGAGGCCGCCGACGAGCAGCCAGCGGACCCCCGCCTCGAGCCCGATCGCGCCGCTCGCGGCGAGCCCGAGCGCCAGCGCGATCGCGGCGACCGCATACGGCGCGACCCGGGCCGGGGCGCCGGCGACGAACGGCCGGAGGTCGAGCCCCGGACGCGTACGTCGCGACTGGTCCGTGGAGCCGGCCAGGAGTGGCGCGTCGGACGCGGCGACCGGCTTGGCCAGCGCAAGCGCCGCGAGGGCCAGCACGAGCAGCAGCGGGTACTCCCAGATCCCCTTGAACAGGACCGGGGCGACGATCGCCACGAGCGAGCTCGCGAGGACGCCACCGGTCGAGATCAGGAGGTAGAACTCGGTCAGCCGCCCGGCGGCCGGGCGGTCGGCGGCGAGCCGTCCGTGGAGCGTCGTCGCGACGACGCCGAGCCCGAGGAACTCGACCAGCAGGAGCGGCCCGATCGGCCAGCCGGCGGCCGACCCGAACGGGACCCACAGCAGGGTGACGGCGGCCGGTGCGAGCCACTCCGCGCCGGGGATCAACCGGCGACCCCGTTCGGAGAACGCGATCACGAAGGTCAGCAGGTAGATCGCCAGCGGGACGACCCACAGCAGCGGGGCCGAGATCAGGTCGGTCGTGACGAAGTTCGTGACGGCCGACAGCAGACCGGAGGGCACCGCGGCCAGCAGCAGCCAGCGGGCGCGGCGCCGCCACGTGATCGCCTCCGCGGGCACGGCCGCGGCCCTGGCCTCGGCGGTGGCGGGGTCCGACGCGCGCGACGTCGAGCGCAGGACCAGCCAGGCGCAGCCCAGCAGGCAGGCGACGAGGACGGCGACACCGGCGGTCCAGATCGAGCGCTGGGCCGTCAGGCCGAGCGCCGGCTCGATGAAGAACGGGTACGCCAGCAGGGCCGCGAACGAGCCGGCGTTGCTCAGCGCGTAGAGCCAGTACGGATCCACCGGGCGGTGCTCCGCGACGCGAACGGCGCTGAACCAGGTGCTGAGCAGAGGCGTCGTCGCCGTGATGAGGAGGGCCGGTGCGCCGACCAGCACGGCGAGGATGACGAGGAGGTTCACGACGGCCGGCGCGGCCGGATCGCGCAGCTCGGCGACCGTCGCCGGCGCCACGAGCAGGACGCCCAGCGCGACGACCGCGAGGCCGCCGTGCAGGATCGCCCCGTGCCGAGCTCCCAGCCGCGTCGCGGAGAGGTGGGCGTAGGCGTACCCGACGAGGAGCACGGCCTGGAAGAAGAACAGGATCGTCGCCCACACCGCGGGCGTTCCGCCGAAGCTCGGCAGGGTGAGCCGCCCGATGAGCGGCTCCACGGAGAAGAGCAGGAACGCCGACAGCGCGATCGTCGTCGCGAACGCGGGCAGCACGGCAGCCGCCGGCCCGCTGCGCGCACGCTCGACCGGCCCGACGAGCGCCGCGTCGATCCGCTCGACGTCGCTGGTCACGCCGGCTCCCCAGAGGTCCCGACCATGGCGCCGATGATCGCAACCGCGCCTCGCGGTGACCATCCGACCGTCGGGCCATCCCGGCCCCGCCGTTGGTCAGGCCGGGTCGCCACGCCCGATCAGGCGGAGCGCAGCTCCCGGTTCGCGTCCGCGTACAGCCCGTTGAACGCCCGCGACGTGGACGGGAAGGCGTGGATCGTCTCGGCGAGCACGTCGACCTTGACCCGGGCCCTGATCGCGAGGACGCACTCGTGGATGGCCGCGGAAGCATCCGGGCAGGCGAGCGCGGCGCCGATCAGCTCCCGGCTCTTGCGATCGACGACGATCGTCACGTGGCCGATCTCGGCCTCGACGGAGTAGCCCTTGGCGGTGGTGGGAAACGGCGTCGTGAGCTCGAACGCGTCCCGCCCCTCGCCGAGCGCCTGGTCGAGGGTGAGCCCGACCGAGGCGGCCTCGGGATCGGTGTACGTGGCCCGTGGCAGCGCCCGGTAGTCGGGCACGACCCACTCCCCGAGCGCCATCCGGACCGCAACCTCGCCCTGGTAGTGGCCCTGGTGGGTGTGCAGCTCCGGTCCCGCCGGGTCGCCGATGACCCACAGCCCCTCGGCCACCTTGAGCCGGCCGTCGCGCGGGAGCGGCGTGCGCCCCGTCACGTCGAGCCCGTAGTGCTCCAACCCGAGGTCGTCGAGCGGGAACGACCGGCCGACGGCCAGCAGGACGGCATGGCCCTCGGCGGTCGAGCCGTCGTCGAGGTCGATCACGTGGGCGCCATCGGTTCCGGCCGCGGCGCGCGCCCGGATCGCCCGGACGCCCGTCCGGACCACGACGCCGTCGCGCGACAGCGCGGCCGCGATCGCCTCGGAGTTGCGCGGATGGTCGGTCGGCGCGAGGCGGGGACCGGACTGCACGATCGTCGTCGGCACGCCGAACCGGACGTAGACCTGGGCGAGCTCGCAGCCGGTCGGCCCGCCGCCGAGCACGAGCAGGCTGGCCGGCAGCTCGCGGGCGAGCGTGGCGTCGCGGTTCGTCCAGGTCGGGATCCGGTCGATCCCCTCGACCGGCGGCACCTTGCTCGTCGAGCCCACCGCGACCACCACGTTCCGCGCCTCGAGCTGGTGAACGGCCTGGTCGTGGCTGACGTCGACGCGCCCGCGTCCGGCGATCCGGGCGGTCCCGCGGAGGACGACGGCGCCCGCCCGCTCGAGCGACGACACGTGGCTGGCGTCGTCGGGCTCGTTCCGGTCGGCGGCGCGGTTGACCATGTAGTCGCGCCGGGCCGAGGCGCGCGGCCAGTCGTAGGCGGCCGCGTTCGCGGCATGGCGGGCGGCCGCGTTCAGGAGCGCCTTCGACGGGACGCAGCCGATGAACGGACAGCTGCCGCCGAACCAGCGCCGGTCCACGATGGCCACGCTCGCGCCGAGCTCGCGGGCCTTGTGGGCGGCCGCCTCACCGGCCGGGCCGGCGCCGATGATCACGAAGTCGAAGCTGTCCATGACTCCCTCGCGACGGTCCCTCGTCACCCGCGACGGTACGCCGTCCGGCCGCTCGGTGCCCGATCTCCCGGCGTCCTCCGCGGCGCCTCCACATCCGGCACACAACTGCCGGGCACGCTGGGTCCATCGAACGCGGTCCGGATGGGCCGCAGACAAGGAGCGATTCGGATGCAACGGTTCATCGGCGCGATCCTGGCCCTGATCGGGATCATCGCCATCGTCGGCCTCGTCGCCGGGGCGGCCTACACCGCCGGCCTGGGCGCCGCCGGCGTGGCGGTCGCCCCGGGGACGACCACGGTCGTGGCCCCGGTGGCCGGCTATGGGTGGTACGGCCCCTGGTTCGGCATCGGCTTCGGGTTCGTCCACTTCCTCGTGTTCCTGCTCGTGATCTTCCTGATCTTCGCGCTGCTGCGCTTCGCCTTCTGGGGCGGGCGTCGTGGCCGGGGTCGCGGCTGGGGCTACGGCCCGGGCGGCTGGGATCACGGCCATCCGGGCGGCGATCCCAACGGGGACCCGCGTGAGGCGTGGATCCGCGGCCGGCTCGACGAGTGGCACCGAACGGCGCACGCGACCGGCCAGCCACCCGCGACCGGCGGCAGCACCGGCGTTGGCGGCGCACCCGGATCCGGCCCCGGCGGATCGGTCGACCTGCCCGGACCCGGCGGCCCGACCAGCGCCGGCTGACCGGTCCCATCGCGGTCGCCTGACACGGCGCCCGGAATCCCACCTCGGGCAGCCGGGCGCCGTCGGTCGTCCCGACCGCCGTACGATGCTGGACGATGAAGACGATCCTGCTCGTCGACGACGAGCCGAAGATCCGCGAGCTCGCCCGCGACTACCTCGAGCACGCGGGCTTCACGGTCGAGACGGCCGGCGACGGACGGGCGGCCCTGATGGCCGCCCGGACGCACGCGCCGGACCTTCTCGTGCTCGACCTCGGCCTGCCCGAGGTCGACGGCCTCGAGGTCATCCGCACGCTCCGGCGCGACTCGACCATCCCGATCGTCGTCCTGACCGCGCGCGACGACGAGATCGACAAGCTCCTCGGGCTCGAGCTCGGCGCCGACGACTACGTCACGAAGCCGTTCAGCCCGCGCGAGCTCGTCGCCCGGGTCAAGGCGGTCCTCCGCCGCTCCGAGACCGCCGCCGAGCCCGGCGAGGTCATCCGGGCCGCTGACGTGACGATCGACCTGCCGCGCATGCGGGTGACGGTCGCGGGCCGACCCGTCGAGCTGACGCCCACCGAGTTCCAGCTCCTGGCGACGCTCGCCGCGCGCCCGGGCCGCATCTTCACCCGGACCCAGCTTCTCGACGCGCTCCGTGGGGTCGCCTTCGAGTCGTACGAGCGGGCGATCGACACCCACGTCAAGAACCTCCGGCGCAAGCTCGAGCCCGATCCCCGCGAGCCGCGCTACGTGCTGACGGTCTACGGGGTGGGCTACCGCTTCGCCGACGACCGGGCGCCGTGACCGAGGACGGACGACCCGCCCGCGACCCTGGGGTCGAGCCCGGCGCAACGACGCCCGGAGCCGGCGGCCCGGCCACGCGTGGCGGGCCGGCCGGCCCGTGGGAGCGCCGCGACTACTGGCGACGGCAGCAGCGTGAGCTGCGCTGGCAGCGCCACCCGTCGCGCCGCCGGCGCGGCTGGGATCCGAGCGTTGCCGGCGGCCGTCCGCCGTGGGGCGACGGGCCGCCGCCGTGGGGGCCGACCGCGCGCCCGGGGCCCGGCTGGGTCCTCCGGCGCGTCGTGCCGATCGTCATCGGGCTCATCCTCGTCGTGGCGTTCACGACCGCGGTCGCGGCATGGGTGTTCGCGTCGGTGTTCGGGTTCCTCGGCCCCGATCCGGTGGGCGGCGGTCCGGGCGTGCTGCTCGCCCGGATCGCCGGCGTCGCGCTCGTGGTCGCCGGGCTGCTGTCGATCACGCGACGTGTCCGCCGGCTCGGCGAGCCGATCGCCGAGCTCGCCGAGGCGACCCGCCGGATCGAATCGGGCGACTACGCGGTCCGGGTCGAGGAGCCCGACCGGGGCGCGCCCGAGCTGCTCGAGCTGAGCCGCGGCTTCAACACGATGGCCGCCCGCCTGGAGGCCGACGAGCGCCAGCGACGCTCCCTGCTGGCCGACGTCAGCCACGAGCTGCGCACGCCGCTGGCGGTGGTCCAGGGCAACGTCGAGGCGCTCGTCGACGGGGTCCATCCGGCCGACGCGGCGCACCTGGCCGCGATCCTCGACGAGACCCGCGTGCTCGGGCGGCTGATCGACGACCTGCGGACGGTGGCCCTGTCGGAGGCGGGCACGCTGCCGCTCCACCGCGAACCGACCGACCTCGCCCTGCTCATCGCCGATGTCGCCCGCTCGTTCGCGCCGGTCGCCCACGCCGATCGGGCGGCGATCGACGTGTCGGGCCTCGCTGGGTCGGACGCCGACCTGCCGCTCGTCGACGTCGACCCGATCCGGATCCGCGAGGTCCTCACCAACCTCGTCGCCAACGCGCTGCGCTACAGCCCGCCCGACGGGACGATCGAGGTGGCGCTGTCCCGGGGCGCCGGGGACCGGACCGCCAGGATCGAGGTCCGTGACCGTGGGCCCGGGTTGCCGCCCGAGCTCGTCGCGCACGTCTTCGACCGGTTCGCCCGGTCGGCCGACTCGAGTGGCTCCGGGCTTGGCCTGTCGATCGCGAAGTACCTGGTCGAGGCGCACGGCGGCACGATCGGGCTGGACGGCCGTGCGGGCGGCGGGACGACGGCCTGGTTCGAGCTGCCGCTACCGCCCGACTGACCCCCAGGCCTGGCCCGGAGGTCGCCGGGCGGCGGGCGATTCGGCCCTGTCCGGGTCGGACGCGAGCGCGGATGATCGCGAGCGACGCGGTGGGCGACCACCGACCTACGAGGGAACCGTGCAGCACGCGATCATCGGACGCATTCCGAGCCTGTCAGCGCGGGACACGGGCGTCTCGCCGGATCTCCACGACACGCCGGGGACGAGCGTCCTCCGGCCCATCGTCTTCGGCGCGAACGATGGCCTGGTCAGCAACCTCGCCCTGGTCATGGGCGTGGCGGGGGCGACATCCGTGCCCGGCGTGATCGTCCTGGCCGGAGTCGCGGGCCTGCTTGCCGGCGCCTTCAGCATGGGCGTCGGCGAGTACATCTCGGTCCAGTCGCAGCGCGAGCTGCTCGCCTTCCAGGACGAGTTCCAGCGCCGCCAGCTGCGCGAGGCACCCGAGCAGGAGCGGCTGATCCTCGAAGGGATCTATCGCTCGCGTGGGTTCCCTGCCGCGGACGCCGCCGCCTTCGTCGACCGGGTCTTCGCCGACCCCGAGCACGCCGTGGCCCTGCTCCTCCACGAGGAGGTCGGGCTCGACGCCCGGTCCATCGGCTCGCCGATCAGCGCCGCGGTCGGGTCGTTCCTCGCCTTCACGCTCGGGGCGCTCGTGCCGCTCATCCCGTACCTGCTGCTGTCGGGCGAGACGGCGTTCTTCACCAGCCTCGGGGTGAGCCTCGCGGCGCTTGCGCTGCTTGGCTACGGGATCAGCCGGTTGACTCGACGGTCGGCAGCGTTCTCCGCGATCCGCCAGGTAGTCCTCGGCGGGATCGCGGCGGCGGTGACCTTCGGCGTGGGCCGGTTGATCGGGGTCTCCGGGGTCTGACCGAAGGGCCGACGGGCGCACGGATCGCCATCGCCGCCGGGACCGACGCGCTACGCTCCACCCGATGTTCAACCCCCGGGGCTCGATCACCGTCATCACCGGTCCGATGTTCTCGGGCAAGACGGCCGAGCTCATCCGCCAGTGCGAGCGCGCCCGGATCGCCCGGCGCAGGGTGGTCCTCATCCGTCCCGCGCTCGACGATCGGACCGAGCCCGAGACGGTGCGCAGCCGGTTCGGCGTCGCATTCCCGGCCCGGCCGGTGCCCGACTCGGCCGGCATCGAGCCGGTCGTCGCCGAGACGCGGGCCGACGTCGTGGCCATCGAGGAAGGCCAGTTCTTCGACCAGGGCCTGGTCGACGTCTGCGAGCGGCTGGCGGACCGCGATCGGGTGGTCATCGTCGACGGCCTCAACCGGGACTTCCTCGGCCGGCCGTTCGGTCCGATGCCGGATCTCCTCGCGATCGCCGAAGAGGTGGTCATGCTCTCGGCGATCTGCATGGTCTGTGGCGAGGAGGCGACCCGGACCCAGCGGCTCGTCGACGGCCGGCCGGCGTCGAGCACGGATCCCCTGGTGGTGATCGGCGGGATCGGCGACGAGCGCTACGAGGCACGCTGCCGGACCCACCACCAGGTCGGCTGAGGGGCCCGCGCCGCCGCCCCAGCGACGCGCCGTACCGGTCCCGGACACGGAACGACGGCCCCGTTCCCGGGGCCGTCGTCAGGCTGCCAATGGTGGGCCGGATCGTCAGCCGACGGCGCGGGCCGCCTTCACCACGACCGTGTTGGCGAACTTGTCGTGGAAGCCCTGCTTGGTCGGGCTCGTCGCCGTCGTGTACAGCAGGAACAGGGTGTATACGAAGCTGGCCAGGCCGATGAGCAGCCCGAGCAGCGGCAGCGGGTTGAGGAACTGGGCAAGGGCGAAGATGCCACCGAGGGCGAGCCAGCGCCGAATCGCCTGCTCGGTGGTGAGGGTCGCGCCGTCGAAGGCGTTGCCGACCTGCATCCCGAGCGCCTTCTGGCCGAGCGTGCCGCGCAGCCGGGTCCAGGTGTAGATGTAGTACCCGGCGGAGATCACGAGCCCGATGATCGCGCCGACGATCACCGACGCCCAGTTCGTGCTCGTGTCGATCCGCACGCCGAGGACGGCGTTCGGGTCGTTGACCGTGGTGACGCTCGTCGGCGTCCCGATCACCGACCAGATGATGACGTCGACGATGAACCCGACGATGCCGACCAGGATCACGTCGAGGATCAGGGCGATGACCCGGTTCGGGACGTCGGCATAGAACAGGCCGGCGTGACCCGGGACCGGTGCTGCCGGCGGCGCCGGAGCCCAGCTCGCTGCAGGCGGTGGGGCCGCAGGCGGCGGTGCTGCGGGCGGCGGGGCGTCTGGCGGCGGTGTCGACCCTGGCTCCGGACCGGACATCGTTGACCTCCCGATACGGCTTGGCTCACTGAGCCAGGCGGCCCAGGAGACGCACGTAGGGCGCAGGATACGCTCGCCGCGACCCCAGCAACAGGGGGAAACCGTGAGGAACGCCCGCGGCGCCGCCTCGCCCCGCCGGATCAGACGCCGGGACTGCCCGGCGGGAGCTCGGTCACGAGGATCGCGTTGACGAACGCCTTGTCGCCGATGTGCGCGCCGAAGTCGATGTTCAGCTGGCCGTCGCTGACGTCCACCTCGAACGACCGGTCGAGCGCGACGTAGCGACCCGGCGCCTCGGCGACGACGTCGATGTAGGGGATGACCGGATCGCCCTCGATCGTCACGTTGAAGATGCGGGCGCCCTTCTTCCGCTCGACGAGCTCGGCGAACCTGAGGTCGACCCGGTAGTGCCCATTCGGGACGTCGAACTGGTACGACTTCATGCCGAGCCGCTGATCGCGGTAGAGCGGATCGTCGGTCGTCCCGGCGATCGAATGCGAGGTCGACCGGCGCGATCCGGCCCCGACGTAGCCGAACGGCCCGCCGTGGTACGACCGATCGGCCGCGTAGACGTCCCCGTCCGGCGTGGTATAGGCCTTGCCGCCGACGTTGATCCCCTGCTCGTAGGCCGGCACGATCAACGTGACCGGGATCTGGCTCGTCGCCGTGTCGGGATCGTTCGTCTGGACCACGATGATCGCCCGGTAGACGCCCGGGTCGAGCCCCGTGGCATCAACGGCCACGTCAAGGGCGGTCGAGCCGTCGGGGTCCACCGTCCCGCTCGTCGGGCTGACCGTCAGCCAGGCGGCGTCCGAGAAGTTGGGCAGCCCCGAGTCGACGAGGTAGGCGGTCCCGCTGGTCTGGCCGACGGTCCACAGGTTGCCGGCGGCATCCATGTCGAGGCCGGCGCCGTTGAAGCCGCCGCCCTCGGGATGGCCGATCGCATCCTCGGTCGCGCAGGTGAGCGGATCGACGAGGTAGATCGTGTCGGTGTCGGAGTTCGTGGCCACCCACAGCTTGCCGAACGAGGCGTTCCAGGCGAGCCCGGAGATGTTCGGATCGTCGGTGGCGCACTGGCCGAGGGTCGTCCCCGGCACCGGGCTGTCGAGCCCGGACACGCGGTAGACGATCCCCTCGTTCCAGCCGCCGATGTAGAACGTGTCGCTGGCCGGGTCGTAGGCGAGACCGCGCTGGCTCGTGTTCGACCAGGGCGTCCCGGTGATCACGTGCTGGACCGAGCCGTCGCTCGGATCGAGCCCGTAGATCCCGTTGTCGCCGCCGACGTTGACCTGCCAGAGCAGGTGGTGGGTGGGATCCCAGGCGATGTCGGCATTGAACGCGCTGGCCCACGGCGCCTCGAACGAGCGGCCGGTCGGGCTGCCGTCGACGCCGAACTCGGTGTCGGTGCAGGGCGGCGCATCGCCGCACAGCGTCCCGCCGTTGCTCGCATTGCCCAGCCAGACGTTCCCGCCGAAGCCGACGCCCCACGGGTTCTCGAGACCGGTCGGCCACGAGGCGAGGACGTCGCCGACGGCACGCGCGGCCGGGACCCCGCTCGGCCTGGGGAACCCGAGCGCGCGGGTCGTTCGGGCGTTCGGGTTTGCGCCGGCCGGGAGGGTCCGGCGCGCGCCCGGAACGGCCGCCTGCGCCCTCTGGAGGAGGGTCTCGGTGACGGCGCCCAGGTCGACCTCGCCGACGGTGAACGTCAGCGGCTCGTGGCCACCGGGGTTGCCGACCGTGATCGTCCCGTGCCCGGTCCGGCCGGGGGTCAGGGTGAACGTGAACGGCCCACCGTCGATCGAGCCGTGCGGCTGGTCGAGGTGGAGCCCGACGTCGACGCCGCTCGTGGTCTTGCCCGCGACGATCGTCACGTCGGGCGAGGCGGTGACGTAGCCGGGCGCGCTGAACGCCGACGGCCAGGTGCCCGCCGGCCCGATCACCTGGTAGGCGCCGTCGGCATCGGTCGAGGCCGTGAGGTCGAGCGGCGCGCCGGACCACGTCGTGTGGATCGCGACGGACGCGCCCTGGATCGGGATCCCGGAGTGGGCGTCGCTCACCGTCCCGCCGAGCGCGCCGAACTGGTCGGGCAGCTTGACCGTCAGGGTCACGTCGACCGGCACCTGCGGCTGCTTCGGGGCGTTCGTGATGAACACGACCAGGCCGTGATAGGTGCCCGGGGCGAGATCCGGCGTCCCGAGCGCGAGCGTGACGTCCGTCGAGTCGCCGACCGCCGTCTCGGCGGCAGCGGGCGTCTCGGCGAGCCAGCCGAGGTCGGTGAACGGCTCGATCGTCCCGTGGCCGACGTCCGGCAGGTAGTCCATCGGGCTCGATGGGTCGCCGAGCACGAGATCGACGTCCATCGCGCCGTCGTCGCCGCCGAGGGCCTCGAGCGGCGCCTCGAACGAGATCGTCTGGCCGTCGACGGACGCCGGACCGGTCGCCACGACCTCGAACGTGGACAGGTCGATCACGAGGACGACCGGGTCGGGGTCGTGGACGTTGAACAGGCTGATCAGGTATTCGGCGCCGATGTCCTGGGTCGGCAGGCCGGCCAGGCCGGACGGCGGGATGCCGGTCGACGGATCCTGGTCGGTGTCGAGGTAGATCTCGCCGACGGCCTGGTCGATCGGGGTCCCGGCGGTGAAGTCGATCGACATCGCCATCACGCTCTGGCCGTCGGACCCGCCGCGGACGATCGTCGCGTCGACGGGGCCGCTGCTGTCGCCCGCCGGGTCGTTGATGATCGGAGCGAGCGAGCCGGGCGGCAGGACGTTGGCCGGCACGATCGAGGCCGGCAGCGGTCCACGGATCAGCGGCTTGTGCCAGCCGGGCCGGTAGATCATCGAATGGGTGAGCGGCGGGAGCTGGGGAAGCTCGACGCCGAGGTCACGCTCGCGGGCGCCCCAGTCGAGTGGCGCCGAGCCCGGGTTGGCGACGTGCACGACCGCGCTCGTCGTCGCGCCGAAGTCGACGGACGCCGAGACGGTCTGCGGATCGACCGACGCGACGGGTGCGGCAAGGCTGAAGTCGCGGGCCTGGTCGGAGCCGTCGGCGACGGTGACGTCGGCGAGCCCGTCGACGTAGCCGCTCGATGACACGGTCAGGTGGTACTGGCCGGGTCGCAGCCGGAGGCTGAACGTCCCGTCGCCGGCGGTGTGCGTCGTGCGTCCGCCCGGCGCGGCGGTCACGACCGCGTCGGCGATCGGCTGCCCGTCGTTGCGATCGACCACGGTTCCATGGACGAGCCCGCTGGCGACCTGCTCGATCCGGATGGCGCTGTTGGGCTCGATCAGGCCCTCGAACAGCGACACCTGGAGGGCATCCGTCCCGGTCGCGTTCTCGATCCCGGTCAGGGCATTCCGCCCGTCGCCCGGGTCGGCCGGGTTGGGCCCGTAGAGCAGGTCGATCCGGCCGTCCTCGTGGAGCTGGACCTCGAAGCTCAGCCGGTTGGAGCCGGTCTTCATCGCCGAGTACTCGATCACGAAGGTCCGGTCTGGCGCCGTGCCGATGGTGTCGTAGTCGATCGCCGAGGAGGTGTCGAGGACGAGGTCCTGCCAGAGCAGGTAGATCGCCGCGTTCGGGGCCGCGCTCGACGGGATCCCGACGGGGAGCGGGTTGAACTGGTCCGGGGCGAGGAAGTTGAGGTAGCCGTTGTCCGACAGGAACACCGCCGAGTAGGTCTGGCCGTAGAACGGGAAGTCGAACGGCAGGCGCAGACGGCCGGCGAAATCGTCACCGAACAGACCGCTCTGGGTCGCCGCATCGACCCAGGCGAACGGGATCTCGCGGCAGCCGTGCCCGAAGTCGTCGAGCTTGCGGAAGAGCGAGAAGTCCTGGACGACGTCGGGTCCGAGCGAATCGATGTCGGCGAAGGCGGTCTCGGTGCAGCCCCCGGAGGCGGCCCGCAGGGTGAACGTGCCGATCGGCAGCTGCAGGCTGTAGGCGCCGGACGCGTCGGTCCTGGCCGGGGGCACGGGCGTCCCCACGGCGAGGACGCTCGCCCCCTCGATCGGGCTGCCGTCCTCGGAGGCGGTGACATGCCCGGTCACGGTGAACCGGGGCAGCGCGGCCAGGGCGAAATCGCGGGTCGTCGTCTGGTCGGCCACGATCGTGACCAGCGATCCCGTGTCGGCCGCATAGCCGAAGGCCCGCGCGGTCGGGACGTAGTCGCCGGCCGCCAGGAAGAGCTGGTAGTGGCCGGCCGCGTCGGTCGTCGCCGTGAACTCGCGACTGCCGTCGGTGGCGCTGACCCGGGCGTCGGCGATCGGGCTCGTCGTGGCGACGTCCGTGACCGTGCCGGCCAGCGTCCCGCCGGTCTTGACCAGGTCGACGGCCGCCTTGGCGTCGATCCGGCCCTCGCCGTAGACGTAGTTCGGGTCGTTGTCGGACGGGTCGGGCGTCCCGCACTGGTCGTCCGGCCGGTCGACCGCGGTCCGGTCGAGGACGTCGAGGACGGTGTTGAAGTCACCGGCGATCGCCGGCTTGGCCGACAGCATCAGCGCGATCGTTCCCGCCGTGTGCGGCGTGGCCATCGAGGTCCCCGAGAAGGCCTCGTAGCC
Organism: uncultured Chloroflexia bacterium; assembly: GCA_963813705.1. Taxonomy (GTDB): domain Bacteria; phylum Chloroflexota; class Limnocylindria; order Limnocylindrales; family CSP1-4; genus Chersky-267. The sequence goes on along the minus strand of CAWFAH010000008.1, from coordinate 102,293 downwards.
GTTGCCGGGCACGCTCGACACGATGTCGACCCCCGGGGCGGTCACGTTCGGGCTGACCTTGCCGGTGGGCGACGGGCCGCGCGACGAGAAGTCGGCGATCTGGTCGGACTGGTCGGTGGCGCCGACGCTGATGACCTCGGGGAAGTTGCCCGGCGTCCCGGCCGTGCTGCAGCCCGGACCGGCGTTGCCGGCCGCGAAGACCGGGATGATGCCGGCCGCGCGCCAGGCCTGGACCGTGGCCAGGTAGAAGGTGTCGTTGGGGTCGTCGCTGCCCCACGAGTTGCTGACGATGTCGGGCCGCAGGGCCGGGTTCGGGTTGTTCCCCTCGAGGTCGGTCGGGGCGATCATGAATTGGCCGGACGAGAGGAGCGATCCCTCGCTGCAGTTGAGGTCCTCGCAGCCCTTCGCCGCGATCCACTGCGCCCCGGGCGCCACCCCGATGTCGGGCAGCGGCCCGTCGAGGTCGCCGCCGACGATCGTGCCCATCGTGTGCGTGCCGTGGGCCGCGTTGTCGCACGGCGTGTCGCCGCAGATCCCGGTCGGGTCCCACCAGTTGTAGTCGTGGCTGAACGAGCCGTCGTGGTTGTTGCCGCGGTACTGCTGGACGAGCGCCTCGTGGGTGTACTCGACGCCGGTGTCGATCGTGGCCACGGTCACGCCCTGGCCGGTGATCCCCTCGGCCCAGACCTGGTCGGCGCCGATCTTCGCGACGCCCCACTCCGGGGCGGCCGCCGCGGCGGCCACGACCCGAGGATCGAGCGGCTCGACGAGCGGATAGACCTTCTCGCGGCGGACGGTCCGGACCGCTGGCAGCGCGGCCAGCTTCGCGGCGAGGACGGCGTCGCCATGGACGAGCAGGACGTTCGTCAGCCAGTAGCTGTCGGCGTGCGCGCCCGGGGTCTTCGCGACGACGGCGCGCGCGGCGACCTGGCTGGTCGCGGCCGTCTTGCGCAGCGTGTCGTAGACCGACTGGCCGCGCCGGGTCCGATCCTTGATCCGGGCCGCGGCGGCGAGGTTCGGCTGGGTCGTGAACTCGACCACGAACCGGTCGACCGTCCCGTTCTGAAGCGCCTTGATGAGGCCGCGTTCGACCTTGGCGTCGGCCGGCTGGGCCGCCAAAGGCGTGACCGCGGCGCCGAGCCCCGCCGCGCCGACCGGCGCGACCTGGACGAGGGCGAAGAATCCGGCCAGGGCGAGCGCCCCGATGCGCCGGGCCGAGGACCCACGCTGACCCATCTCCCGATCCCTCCCCTCCCGGCCCTCGGGCCGGCAGCCTGCGCGCGTCGTCGCCGATGCCGGTTCCCGGATCCCGGCAGGCCCTGGTCGATCGGTTCCCCTCCGCTGTCGGCGAGGGTACTCGCCCGCCATCGCGGCTGCGCGTTGATCGCGCAGCCGCCCGGCGCCGGCGCGCACCGCGTTCGGTGACTTGACGCACCGGAAGGCGGCCGCGCACACTCGCTGCTGCCGTCGGCGGAGCAGCGCCGTCGTCGGTCGTCCCGGCTGACACGCCCCAGGTCGGACACCCTCCCCAGCGGGAGCCCGTATCGGCGCATGGCCCTGATCGTCCGCGAGACCCGCGTCCATCCGACCGCCGGCCGCGCACCCGCGCCGGTCGATGTCCGCGTCGTCGACGACCGGATCGCCGCGATCGTCCCGACGGGCGAGCTCGAGCCGGCTGCCGGCGACACGGTCCTCGAGGCGGCTGGACGGCTGCTCTCGCCGCCCCTCGTCGACCCGCACGTCCACCTTGACGCGGTGCTGACCGTCGGCGAGCCACGGCACAACGCGTCGGGCACGCTCATCGAGGGGATCCTCACCTGGGCCGACCGGAAGAAGGACCTCACCCACGAGGACGTCAAGGAGCGGGCCCGCCAGGCCATCCTCTGGGAGGTCGCCCAGGGGACCGGCCTCATCCGGTCACACGTCGACGTGTGCGACCCCGACCTCGTCGCGTTGCGCGCCCTGCTCGAGCTGCGCGAGGAGGTCCGCGACATCGTCGAGCTCCAGCTGATCGCCTTCCCGCAGGACGGCGTCCTGAGCTTCCCGAACGGGCGCGAGCTCATGCGCGAGGCGATCCGCCTCGGCTGCGACGTGATCGGCGGGATCCCCCACTACGAGTGGACCCGCGAGGACGGCGTGGAGGAGGTCCACTTCCTGTTCGACCTCGCCCGCGAGACCGGGCGCCCGATCGACCTCCATTGCGACGAGACGGACGACGAGCAGTCGCGCTTCCTCGAGGTCGTGGCGGCCCGGACGATCCGCGACGGGATGGGCGGCCGGGTGGTCGCCGGCCACACGACGGCGATGGGTTCGTACAACGACGCCTATGCGTTCAAGCTGCTCCAGATCCTCCGCCGGGCCGGGGTCACGATCGTGGCCAACCCGCTCGACAACATCGTCCTCCAGGGCCGCTTCGACAGCTACCCGAAGCGACGCGGCATGACCCGCGTCAAGGAGCTCGACGCGGCCGGGGTCAACGTCGCCTGCGGCCATGACTCGATCATGGATCCGTGGTACCCGCTCGGGCGGGGATCGATGCTCGATGCGCTGTCGATGCTCGTCCACGTCGCCCAGATGACCGGTCGGGACGAGCTCTACCGGGCGTACGAGATGGTCACCACGAACCCGGCCCGGGCGGCCGGCGTCGAATCCGCACTGAAGGAGGGTGGAACGGCCAACTTTGTCGTGTTCGACTGCGAGGACGAGGCGGAGGCGATCCGGTTGCGGCCGGCCGCCCGCTGGGTCGTCCGCCAGGGTCGGGTCGTGGCCGAGACGCAGCCCGCCACGAGCGTGGTCCACCACCGCGATGCCGACCATCCGGTGACATTCACGAAGGCGAAGGGAGCCAGGGGATGACAGCTGTCGCACACGATCTCGGGATGCCCACCGGGGAGGGCGACCTGACGATCGAAGCCCACGGCATGGAGCCGATCCCGGACAGCGTCCGCTATGGCGCGGTCAATCGCGTCTTCACGGTCTGGTTCACGCCGAACCTCGTCCCCGCCGCGTTCTTCGTGGGGACGCTGGCCGCCGCCGACTTCATCGGGCTCGGCTGGTGGGCCGGGCTGGCCGCCATCGTCGTCGGCAACATCATCGGCGCCGCCCTCGTCGGGATCCTCGCGACGATGGGCCCGATCTCGGGCATGGCCCAGATCCCGGCGTCCCGCCTGCCGTTCGGCAAGTCGATCGTGGTCCCCGCCGGCATCAACTGGCTCAGCACGATCGCGTGGGACGCGATCAACGCGTTCTTCGGTGCCTACGCGATCTCGGTCGTCACCGGCGACGCGGTGCCGTTCCCGGTCGGTCTGCTGATCGTGGTCGCCTGCCAGGCGGCATTGAGCATCGTCGGCTACGAGGCCATCCACACCTTCGAGCGGTACGCGGCCATCGGGCTGGCGATCCTGTTCGGGATCGTCACCATCGCCGTCCTGCCGAAGGCCAACTTCGGCCTCGCGAACGCCGATGCCGCGTCGATCGGGACGTTCGTCCTGATGACCACGATCGCGGGCAGCTTCAACCTCGCCTGGGCGTTGTACGCGTCGGACTACACCCGGTACCTGCCGCGCGAGACGCCGCCCAGCCGGATCTTCCTGATGACCTTCCTCGGCCTGGGCCTGTCCGCGATCTGGATCGAGGCGCTCGGGCTGGCCGTTGCCGGCGCCCTCGGCTCGGAGAGCGACACCGTCCATCAGATCAACGGCCTGCTCGGCGGCGGGATCCTCGGGATCCTGGCCATGGTCGCGATCTTCTTCGGCACGGTCGCCGTCAACGCCATGAACGACTACACGGGGTCGCTGTCGCTGCTCGCCGCCGGGATCAAGGTCAAGCGACCGATCTCGGCAGCCATCGTGGCGGTGCTGAGCTTCCTGGCCACCCTGTACCTGTACTACGGGAACTTCCAGTCGACCGTCGAGAACTACCTGCTCGTCATCACCTACTGGATCGGACCGTGGGCCGCGATCGTGCTGATCGACTGGCGTCGCCGGGCGAACCGGGTCGACGGCAGCAAGGCCGTGGAGTTCTCGCTGCTGCCGTCCGGCCGCAACGCGATCATCAGCCTCGTGATCGGGTTCGTGGTGTCGATCCCGTTCATGAACCAGACGCTGTACGTGGGCCCGGCCGCGAACGCCCTCGGCGGCGCCGACATCGCCTATCTCGTCGGCTTCGTGGTCGCCGGCGTGATCTATGCGCTCCTCGAGCGCTCGTCGCCGAGCTCCGTGGCGATCGAGTAGAGCTCCGCGGCCCTGCCCGGCGTCAGTCGACGGGCAGGGCCGGCGGGACGTGGACGACCGGGACGAGATCGAGCGTCTCGACGTGGGCGGCGACCTCGGCGCAGGTCGCCAGCCACAGCCCGTCGATCGAACGGGCGTGCTCGATGACGCCCTCGAGCGCCACGGAACGTGAGGCCCGGCCGCTCACGAAGGGGTGGTTCGTGAGCATGAACAGGCCGCCCTCGGCGACGAGGGCGTCGAGCTCGAGCAGCCAGCGGCTGGCAACGTCGGCAGGGCTGGCGATGACGCCCGAGCCGGTCAGCCCGGGGAGGTAGTTGTAGGCCTCCCAGTCGTCGAGCGCCCAGTGGACCGGCAGCTCGACGAGCGTCGGCGCGCCCGGCTCGGCCGACACGGCGAGCCGGTACGGGTGGTCCGCGTCCATCAGCCCGGAGTCGTAGCGGAAGCCGTGGCGGGCCAGGATTCCCGGCAGGGCATACGACGTCTCCCAGTTCGGGGCGCGGTAGCCGATCGGCCGGACGCCGGCCACCGCGTCGAGGGCCGCGAGACCGCGCAGCAGGCGACGCTCCTCGGTCGCCGGATCGGCGGACCGCGATCCCTCGTGGAGATAGCCGTGATGGGCGATCTCGTGGCCGGCGTCGCGGATGCTGCGGACACCGTCGGGCCAGCGCTCGGCCGAGTAGCCGGGGACGAAGAACGTCGCCCGGATCGCCTGCCGATCGAGCAGTCGCAGCAGCCGCGGGACGGCGGTGCGCGGGCCGTACGCCTGGTGAGTCATCACGTCCAGCTGCCCGGCGGTCTCGGGATGCTCGAACAGGAGACCGCTCTCGGCGTCCAGGTCGAACGTGAAGCAGGCCGCCGCCCGGACGCCGTCGGGCCAGCGGAAGCCCTCCGGCAGGACCCGCCGCCAGGGCTCGGTCATGCCGCCCCCGACGTCGATGGGCCGGCGGACCGCCCGGGCGCGCCCGCGCGCCGCAGCGCGACGAGCGACAGCATCTCGAAGCCGAGATTCGCCGCGAGGAACGCCGTCTGGCCGGCCGGGTCGTAGGCCGGGATGACCTCGACGACGTCGAAGCCGACGAAGTCGATGCCGGTCAGCCCGCGCACGGTCGCCAGCGCGTCGTGGGCCGACAGCCCGCCGGGCTCGGGGGTCCCGGTGCCGGGCGCGAAGGCCGGATCGACCACGTCGATGTCGAAGGTGATGAACGCCGGCCGGTCCGCGACGCGGTCCCGGATCGCGGCCGCGCAGGCGGCCGGACCCATGCGCAGGACGTCCTCGGTCGTCAGGTAGTCGAGGCCGAGCTCGGAGCGCAGCCCGGTCCAGTCCGCGCGGTCGTACAGCGGCCCGCGCAGCCCGACCTCGATCGAGTGGGCGACGTCGACCAGCCCCTCCTCGATGGCGCGGCGCATCCACGTCCCGTGGTTGTGCTTCTCGCCGAAGTAGCTGTCCCAGGCGTCGGTGTGCGAGTCGAAGTCGATCACGGCGACCGGCCCACGCGATCTGGTGGCGCGGAGGTGGGGCAGGGTGCAGGCGTGGTCGCCGCCGATGAGCAGCGGGACGACGCCGGCCTCGACGATCGGGGTCACCGCCGACTCGATCGCCGCGTAGCTCCGCTCGGTGTACCCGGGCACGATCGCGACGTCGCCGTGGTCGACGCAGCTGAGCACGTCGAACGGCTTGACGTCGAGGTTCGGGTTGTACGGCCGGAGCATGACGCTGGCGGCGCGGACGGCGTTCGGCCCGAAGCGGCCGCCGACCCGGTAGGTGACCCCGGTGTCGAAGGGAACGCCGACCACCGCCAGGTCGACGTCCTCGAGCGTCCGGACGTACGGCAGCCGGGCGAACGTCGACGGCCCGGTGAACCGGGGCGACGCGAGCGAGTCCTCGGGGACGTAGCGCGGCACGTCCACATGGTAGCCATGGCGGGCGCGCCGACGAGCCCCGGATCGCTCCGGGGCTCGAGGCTGGACCGGCGCCGCCGTGGGGCGGCTGCGGGTTACCGATCGGCGCCGCGATCGAGGATCGCCGGCGAGCCGGCCGAGCTCAGGTTGAACCCGGTGTACGGGTTGACCACGGGCGTCGAGACCGCCGCATTGAGGGCGGCCCGAGCCGCAGCGCTCATGTCGGTGCCGGCGGCCTGGTCCAGGTTGAACCCGGTCGCCGCGTTGATCGATGAGGCGACCGCGCCGGATTCGGCCCGGTCGACCATGACTGGATGGGTCTGCTGCCAGGCGTTCGTGGCCGCGAGCGCCGAGCTGAACGCCGCCCTGGCGGCGGAGCTCATGTCGGTTGCGACGACGACGCCTCGGTCCGCCATGAGCGGATGGGTCTGCAGCCAGACCTTCGTGTCGCTGACCGACGCCGCGCCGCTGAAGCTGTCGGCACCGCGATCGAGGATCGCCGGCGTGGCGGCCACGGAGGTCCCGCGGTCGACCATGAGCGGGTGCGTCTGGGACCATGTCGCGGCGTCGGACGCCGGAGCGGCGACCGCCGGCCGGAACGCGATCGCCAGGCCGACCAGCCCGACGAACAGCGCGACCAGGAAGACGAACACGGCCAGCAGCTGGGCGCCGCCGCGAGCGGTCGTCGCCTGGACTGAGCCTGCCTGCGCCTGGATGCTCATCGAATTTCCCCCCGTTCTCTCGAGCCCGCTTCTGCGAGCCCCTGACTGCGATGAACGTAGGCGGCCGCGGCGAGCCGGTCGAACGACGCGTCGACAGGGCGACCGTCGCAGGTCGGACAGCGACGCCGACGTCGCGACTACACTCGCCCTCGTGCGTGCCGCCGTCCTGCCCCGCCCCGGTGAGCCCGTCGCGATCGAGGAGCTCGAGCTCGACGACCCGGGCCCCGGCGAGATCCGGATCCGGATGCTCGCGAGCGGGGTGTGCCACTCCGACCTCCACGTCCGCGACGGAGCGTGGGAGCGGCCGGGGCCCATCGTGATGGGCCACGAAGGGGCCGGCGTCGTCGAGGTCCTCGGACCGGACGTCGATGCCGACGCGACCGGGCTCCGTCCGGGCCGGCTGGTCGCCCTGTCCTGGATGGTGCCCTGCGGCGCGTGCCGATCGTGCCGCGCCGGCCGCCCGTGGGAGTGCCCCGAGTCGCCGTCGTTCCGGCACGGCCGTCACGAGTCGGGCCGGACCCACCTGTTCCGGCCCGACGGCAGCCAGGTCCTCGCCTACCTCGGGATCGGGACCCTCGCCGAGGCGCAGGTCGTGCCGGCCGCCGCGGCCGTCCCGCTCCCCGACGAGACGCCGGCCGAGGTCGCGGCGCTGATCGGCTGCTGCGTGTCGACCGGCATCGGCGCGGTCACCCGGACCGCGGCGGTCCCCGCCGGAGCGAGCTTGGCGGTCATCGGGCTCGGCGGGGTCGGGCTGTCGGTGGTCATGGGCGCCCGGCTGGCCGGTGCCGCGCCGATCGTCGCCGTCGACCGCGTGCCCGCCAAGCTCGACCTCGCCCGCGAGCTCGGCGCCACGGACACGATCCTCGCCGGGGCCGACGATGGCGCGCTCGCCGACGCGCTGCGCGCGACGACGAGCGGCGGCCCGGACTTCGCCTTCGAGGCGATCGGGCGCCCGGCCACCGTGGAGCTGGCGATCGACGTGCTGCCGCCCGGCGGCACGGCCGTCCTCGTCGGCATGACGCCGCAGGGCCAGCGGGCCGGTCTCGACGTGTACCGCTTCGTCGACGGCGGCCGGCGGATCCTCGGCTCGAACTACGGCTCGACGATCCCGGCGGTCGACTTCCCTCGCTACGCGGCCCTCCAGCTCGAGGGTCGGCTGCCGATCGACCGGCTCGTCGACCGGCGGATCGAGCTCGACGACCTCGAGGCCGCATTCGACCGGCTCCGCGCCGGCGACGGCCTGCGCAGCGCGGTCGTCTTCTGACGATCAGCCGGCGCCGGCGCCGAGGAACGAGACGCTGACGATCGTCGCGCCGAGGAAGAGCGCGTACCGGGCGAGCCACGCCGTCCAGGAGCCCTCCGCCTCGGCGACCATCCGCGGGGCGAACACGAACGCCAGGTAGAAGAACGCGCTGAACAGGACGTCCAGGCCGAGGAGGCCGAGGTAGGCCGACGGCGAGGTCGTCGGGTCGCCCAGGAGGGCCCGGTAGTCGAACAGGCTCGAGACGTCCGCGACCATCCCGCCGAAGACCGTCCCGGCAATGAGGATGAACGGCACGATCAGCAGCCGGCGGGTCGTCCGGGGCAGCGTCGGGAGATGCGGATAGGCGACGTAGCAGACCATCGTGACGAGGAAGATCACGCCGATCACGCCGTCGCTCGGCAGGCCGAGCCGGTCGAGCCCGGTCTGGCCGACGATGGACAGGGACAGCAGGAAGGGCAGCGGGGCGTACGACCGCGGCGTCAGCGCGCCCTCGAAGCCGAGCGCCGGGTCGCCCGGGCTGCGGGTCGCCACGACGATCACCGCCAGGATGGTCGCAGCGATCCAGACGACGCCCGACAGGAGGTCCCGGTCCGAGCTCAGCGGGCCGCCACCGGTCGAGCCGCCGAACGAGCCGCCGGATCCGATCCGCCCGAGGGCCGGCGCAAGGAGGAGCCAGGCCGTGAGCGCGAGGTCCTCGAGCCGGAACAGCCCGCCCGTCCAGCCGCCGAGCGCCGCGTCGGCCGCTGCAACCGCCTGGGCGACCGGGCCAGGCTCGGCCGGCGTGGATCCAACCGGCGCTGCAGGCGTGGTCATGGCCGCCAGTCTACGAGCGCCCGGCGACCGCCCGGGCGTTCATCCGCGCCGGCGTTCCGTGCGTTTGTCCGCCCGGGCGTTCATCCGCTTGTGTGTTTCATCGGCCCGGGGCCCGGGTGTTCATCCCGCGCACGTCGTCTGTCCCGGGCACGTCGTCTGTCCCGGGCACGTCGTCTGTCCCGCGCATGTCCTCCGTCCCACGCACGTCGTCCGTCCCGCGTTCATGGGATGAACCGGTCGGCAGCTCGGTCTCGGATTCTGTTCATCCCGCGCACGTCCTCCGCCGCGCGTTCATGGGATGAACACGTCGGCAGCTCGGTCTCGGATTCTGTTCGTCGGGTGCACGCCGTTGGCCCGCAGGACGGGTCCGCCCGCGATATCGGCGCGGTTCGTGCCCCGGGTGAACAAATGCGACCGCCCGGCCGGCGTCACCCGATCGAATGGGGCGACGTGTTCACCGGGTGAACGGCCAGACGGCTCCAACGGCCCGACGGCTCCAACGGACCCCGACGGCCCGCACCACCCGCAACGACCCCGGCGCCCGCAACGGCCCAACGGCCCAACGGCCCTCCGAGGACGACGCCCCAACCGGGGCGGCGGCGTGCTCATCGCCGCATGCTGCGGGCGCCCGGTCACTCGGAGGACGAGGCCCCGACCGATGTCGGCGTGGAAGCTCCGACCGTTGGCGACGACGCCCCGACCGGCGCGACGGGCGTCGCTCATGGCCGCAGTCTACGAGCGGCCGGCTACTCCGAGGGTGACGCCCCGATCGGTGCGGACGCGGGTCGGGTCGGGAGCACGTGACCGATGAGCTCGGGGAAGATCCGGACGACCGCGGCGACGCCGACGAGGACGAGGAGGCCGCCGGAGACGACCGCGAACTGGGGACCGGTCAACGCCGCCACCGTGGCCGCCTCGAGGTCGCCGAGCCGCGGACCGCTGGTCACGACGAGGATGTGGATCGAGGTCACCCGGCCGCGCAGCTCGTCGGGTGTCTCGAGCTGGACGATCGTCGACCGGAACACGGCCGACAGCACGTCGGCGCCCCCGGCGATGGCCAGGAACAGGAGCGCCAGCGGGAACGAGAACGTGGCCAGCCCGAACCCGGCGATGGCCAGGCCCCAAATGACCACGGCCCACACGACGGCCCGCCCGGCGTGCCGGACGCGCGGCACCCAGCCCGACACGAACGCCCCGACGAACGCCCCGACGCCCGGCGCGGCGGCCATCAGCCCGACCCCGATGGCGCCGGTCCCGAACACGTCGAGCGCGAGCGGCGGGAAGAGGGCGGTCGGCATCCCGAAGACCATCGCGACGAGGTCGATCGCGAAGGTCGAAAGGATCACCCGGCGGCGCCGCGCAAAGCGGAGCCCGGCGCGGATCGCCGCCAGCCCCGGCCGGGTGATCGTCCCGATCGGCGGGATCGGCGCGATGAGGGCCAGGGCGAGCAGAGACGCACCGAAGCTGACGACGTCGACCGCGTAGGCGCCGGCCAGTCCGATCGTCGCGATCAGCACGCCGCCGATTGCCGGGCCGACGATCGAGGCGGCCTGGAAGTTGAGCTGGTTCAGGGCGATCGCCGCGGGCAGCCGTTCCGTGCTTACGAGTCGCGGGATCGAGGCCGACCGGGCGGGCTGGTCGATCGAGCCGACCCCGGCCGCGACGAACGCCACGACGAGGATCGCCCAGAGCGGCGGCGCGCCCTGGAGCGCGAGCACCACGAGAGCCAGGCTGCAGGCGGCCATCCCCAGCTGGGTCACGATCAGGAGGCGTCGCCGATCGACGGCGTCTGCGACCGCGCCACCGCCGAGCGAGAAGATGAGGATCGGGATCAGCTGGACAAGCGTGAGCAGCCCGATGGCGACGACCGACCCGGTCAGGACGTAGACCTGGTACGGCAGCGCGATCCGGGTGACCTGGTTCCCGATCCCGCTGACGACCTGGCCGCTCCAGAGCAGCCGGTAATCGCGGTGGTGGCGGAGCGGCGATGTGTCGACGAAGAGGCCGCGAAGCCTGCCGGTCACCGCTCGGCGCCCCGCGGCGTGGGCCTACTTGTCGCGCTCGGCGGCGTTCACCAGCGCGGCCTGCGCCGCGGCGAGCCGTGCGACCGGGACCCGGAACGGTGAGCACGAGACGTAGTCGAGCCCGATCTTCTCGCACTTGAAGATCGACTCCGGATCACCGCCGTGCTCGCCGCAGATCCCGAGCTCGAGATCCGGCCGCGTCGCGCGGCCCTTGTCCACGGCGATCTTCATCAGCCCGGCGACCGCATCGTCGAGGGTCTGGAACGGGTTCGCCGGGAGGATCTTCTCCTCGACGTACTTGAGCAGGAAGCCACCCTCCGCGTCGTCGCGGCTGTAGCCGAACGTCATCTGGGTGAGGTCGTTCGTGCCGAAGCTGAAGAACGCCGCGTCGCGGGCGATCTCGTCGGCGGTGAGCGCGCCGCGAGGCACCTCGATCATCGTCCCGAACTTGTAGTCGACGGACAGGCCCGCCTTCGCCTCGACCGCCTTGGCCTCCGCCTCGAGCAGCGCCTTCGTCGCCGACAGCTCGTTCACGTGGCCGACGAGCGGGATCATGATCTTGGCGATCGGGTTGCCGCCGGCCTGCTTGACCGCGATCTGGGCGTTGAGGATCGCCCGGGTCTGGATCTTCACGAAGTCGGGGATCATCAGGCCGAGCCGGCAGCCGCGCAGGCCGAGCATCGGGTTCTGCTCGCGCATCGACTCGACGACGGCCAGCACCTCGCGCGCCCGGGCGTACCCGGGGTCGCCCTCGGGCGTGCCCTTGACGCGGTACTCGGTCACCTCGACCAGCAGCTCGTCATGGTTGGGCAGGAACTCGTGGAGCGGCGGATCGATCAGGCGGACGACCACCGGCAGCCCGTCCATCGCCCGGAAGATGCCCTCGAAGTCGCCCTGCTGGAGGACCTCGAGCTTGGCCATCGCGGCGTCGAAGCGGGTGACCGCCGCCCGGTCGTCGGCATCGAGCGTCTCGCCGGCCGAGAGCCGGGCCTTGGCCCGCGTCGCGACGGTGGCGACGAGGATGGCATCGCGGACGATGTCGAGCCGCTCGCCCTCGCGGAACATGTGCTCGGTCCGGCACAGGCCGATCCCCTGCGCCCCGTAGCTCCGGGCGAGGGCGGCCTCCTCGGGCTTGTCGGCGTTCGTCCAGACGCCCATCCGGCGCACCTCGTCGGCGTAGCCGAGGATCGTCTGGAGCTCGGGCTGGTCCTCGAAGCGGGCGCTCACGGTGGGCAGGGCGCCGGCGAACAGCTCGCCGGTCGAGCCGTCGACGCTGATCCAGTCGCCCTCGGCGAAGCTGGCCCCGGTCTCCGTGCTGTGGGCGGTCCTGGTGCCGTAGTCGATCACGAGCTCGGCACAGCCGGCGACGCACGGCTTGCCGATCTGGCGGGCGACCACGGCGGCGTGCGACGTGGCCCCGCCGCGGGCGGTGAGGATGCCCTGCGCGACGGCCATGCCGTGGAAGTCGTCGGGCGAGGTCTCGATCCGGACGAGGACGACCTTCTCGCCACGGTCGACCCAGGCGACCGCGTCGTCGGCCGAGAAGACCGCCCGGCCGACCGCCGCGCCCGGCGACGCGTTGAGGCCCTTGGCGACGCGGACGGCGGTCTTCCGCGCTGCCGGGTCGTACTGGTCGCGGAGGAGCTGGTCGACGTGGGCCGGCTCGATCCTGGCGAGCGCCTCCTCCTTCGTGATCACGCCCTCGGCGACCATGTCGGTGGCGATCTTCACCGCCGCCGCCGCGGTCCGCTTCGCGCTGCGCGTCTGGAGCATGAACAGCCGGCCACGCTCGATCGTGAACTCGAGGTCCTGGACGTCCCGGTAGTGGCGCTCGAGGCGCTCGGCGATCCGCTGGAACTCCTCGTACGCGCTCGGCAGATCCTGGGCGAGATGGCTGATCTTCTGGGGTGTGCGGATGCCGGCGACGACGTCCTCGCCCTGGGCGTTGGTGAGGTACTCGCCGTACAGCTCCCGGGCGCCCGTGTTCGGGTCGCGGGTGAACGCCACGCCGGTCCCCGAGTCGTCGCCCATGTTGCCGAAGACCATCGTGACGACGTTCACGGCCGTGCCGAGATCGTGGGCGATCTTCTGATTCTCGCGGTAGTCCCGGGCGCGCTTGCCGAACCAGCTGGCGAAGACGGCCTTGATCGCGAGGTCGAGCTGGTCGTACGGGTCGGCCGGGAAGTCGCGCCCCGTGTCGGCCCGCACGATCGCCTTGTACGCGTCGGCGACCTCCCGCAGGGCCGCCGCGTCCAGGTCGGTGTCGTGCGTCGCGCCGTGCGCGGTCTTGGCCGCGTCGAGGGCGTGGTCGAAGCGCTCCCCGTCGACGCCCATCACGATCCGCCCGAACATCTGGATGAACCGGCGGTAGGCGTCCCAGCCGAAGCGCTCGTTGCCGGTCAGCGCGATCAGGCCGTGCAGGGTCTGCTCGTTGAGCCCGAGGTTGAGGACCGTGTCCATCATCCCGGGCATCGAGAACTTGGCCCCCGACCGGACGCTGACGAGGAGGGGGTTGGCGGCGTCGCCGAAGCCCTTGCCGGTCTCGCGCTCGACGGCCCGAACCGCCTCGAGCACGTCGTCCCACAACCCGTCGGGCAGGCGCTCGCCGGCCGCGAAGTAGTCGTTGCACGCCTCGGTGGTGATGGTGAACCCGGGCGGGACGGGGAGCCCCGCGATCGTCATCTCGGCCAGGCCGGCGCCCTTCCCGCCGAGGAGGTCGCGCATGGTCGCGTCGCCCTCGGCCCGGCCGTCGCCCCAGGCGTAGATGTAGCGCTTCGCGGCGCGGTGCGCGCGCTCGGTCGAGCCGGTGGCGGTGTCGGTCATGGGGCGGGGTCCCTCCGGGTCGTGGCGGACCGCCGCAACGCGGCGATTTCACGTTCAAGGATCGGCTCGATTGTACCCGTGCCCGCCCGGACCCGATCCGGAGCGCCCGGTTGCGATCGGGCTGCGGCTGGGCTGCGGGTCGGGCCGTCCGGGCATCGGTAGACTGGCGCCAACCGCACCCGAGAGGCAGCCGACCGAATGACCGAGCACGAGCACGACGCCCGCGAGATCCAGGCCACGGCCGAGCAGTACAACGCCCGGCTCGTCCGGCGGGTCGACGAGACCGACGACCTCGGCTACTTCTGGGTCCGCTTCGACGGGCAGCCGACGCCGTTCGAGCCCGGCCAGTACATGACGATCGGGGTGTTCGCCGACGGCAAGCTCGTCCAGCGGCCGTACTCCGTGGCATCGCCGCCGGTCGAGGCCGCCGACGGCGGCTACGAGTTCTACGTCCGGCTCGTGCCGATCCTGCGCTTCACGACGCTGCTGTGGCGCCTGCCCATCGGGCACCCGATGCGGATGATCGGGCCCAAGGGCAAGTTCCTCCTCGAGCCGGACGACCGCCGGACCCACCTCTACGTGTCGACCGGGACCGGGATCGCCCCGTTCATGTCGATGATCCGCCAGACCCAGGTCGACGGGACGCCGCGGAAGACGGTCGTCCTCCACGGCTGCTCGTATGTCGAGGAGCTCGGCTACCGCGACGAGCTCGAGGCGTGGCAGCGCGACGGGACCTATCCGCTCCGTTACGTCCCGACGATCTCGCGGCCGAACGACCCGCGCAACGCCGGCTGGTCCGGGCTGACCGGCCGCGCCGAGACGGTCGTCGGCAAGCTGTGCAGGGACCTCGGCCTGCGCCCCGACCGGACGGTCGTCTACATCTGCGGCAACCCCGACATGATCCTCAACGTCGAATCGGACCTCATGAACCGCGGCTTCCCCGAGTTCCACGTCAAGAAGGAGCTCTACTGGCCGAAGGGCAAGGACGCCGCGCTCCTGGGCCGCTGAGCGGCCGGTTCGACGCCCCGCGCCCCGGCGACGGCTCGGCGCGACCTGCGTCCGGCGCCCGTCCGAGCGCGTCCGGCGTCCGGCGTCCGGCGTCCGGCGTCCGGCGTCCGTCCGAGGGTCCCGATCCGCAGTGACCTTCGGCACGCCGGTTCATGCGCATTGGCGAATACGTTCCCCTGGCCCCGGCTGCGACGATCGTCGCAGAACCCGCACCAAAGAGCGTCCATGCACCCCGTCGTTGCCAAGAGCCAGCTCTCGCCGAACGTGACCCGGCTCGTTGTCGAGGCTGCCCGGATCGCGGAGATCCGCCAGCCCGGCCAGTTCGTCATCGTCCGGCTGGGCGACGGCGCCGAGCGGATCCCGCTCACGATCGCCGACGCCGATCCCGAGGCCGGGACGATCAGCCTGATCGTCCAGTCCGTCGGCAAGAGCACCTTCGATCTCGTCGAGCTCGAGGTCGGCGGCGCCATCGAGGACGTCGTCGGACCGCTCGGCCGGCCGACCGACCTGATCGAGACGGGCCATGCCGTCTGCGTCGGCGGCGGGGTCGGGACGGCGGTCATCCTGCCGATCGCCCAGGAGCTCAACCGGCGCGGCGTTGCCGTCACGAGCGTGATCGGCGGCCGGTCCCGCGAGTGGGTCATCCTCGAGGACGAGCTGCGCGCGGCCGGCGAGGTCGTCACCTGCACCGACGACGGGAGCTACGGCCGCCCGGGGTTCGTGACCCAGGCCCTCGCCGACCTGTGCGCGGCCGGCGGGATCGACGCCGTCTATGCCGTCGGCCCGGTGCCGATGATGCGGGCGGTCGCCGAGCTGACCCGCCCGTACGCCATCCCGACCACGGTCTCGCTCAACGCGATCATGGTCGACGGGACCGGGATGTGCGGCGGCTGCCGGGTCGTGGTCGACGGCGAGACCCGCTACGCCTGCGTCGACGGCCCGGAGTTCGACGGCCACCAGGTCGACTTCGCGGTGCTGGCCGACCGGCTGACCACCTACCGCCAGTTCGAGCAGGAGGCGCTCGAGCACCGGGCCGCCTGCCTTATCCCGGGCCTGGCCCGGGCCGCCGGAGCCGCCGCACCGGCGGGCGCGTCGGGCGCGAAGCCATCGTCCGAGGTGCCGGCATGACCGAGCGCGTCCCCGAGGACCGTCCGCCGCTCGAGCGCGTCCCGCTGACCGCGAAGGAGCGGATGGCGATCGAGCGCCACCCGATGCCCGAGCGACCGGCCGACCTGCGCGCCCATGACTTCTCCGAAGTCAACATGGGCTACAGCGAGCTGCTGGCGATCGCGGAGGCCGAGCGCTGCCTGCAGTGCAAGAACCCGAAGTGCATCGAGGGCTGCCCGGTCCGGGTCAACATCCCGCGCTTCATCGACCTCGTCGCCCGCGGCGACATCCATGCCGCCGCGGAGTCGCTCCTCGACGACAACGCGCTGCCCTGCGTGACCGGCCGGGTCTGCCCGCAGGAGACCCAGTGCGAGGGCGTCTGCCTGCGGGGCATCAAGGGCAAGCCGGTCGCCATCGGCTACCTCGAGCGCTACGTGGCCGACTGGGCCCAGACCCATCCCGAGGCGATGGTCCTCCACGAGCATCAGCAGCTCGGCAAGACCGTTGCCATCGTCGGCTCGGGACCCGCCGGGCTCACCGCCGCCGGCGAGCTCGCCAAGCGCGGCTTCGCGGTGACCGTGTTCGAGGCGTTCCACGCCGCCGGCGGCGTCCTGGTCTACGGGATCCCCGAGTTCCGGCTGCCCAAGGACATCGTCGCCCGCGAGGTCGAGCGGCTCGTCGCCGAGGGGGTCCGGATCGAGAAGAACGCGGTCATCGGCAAGACGTACACGCTGCCGGAGCTGCGCGCGCGGTTCGATGCCGTGTTCCTGGCCGTCGGCGCGGGCCTGCCGGTATTCATGAACGTGCCGGGCGAGAACCTCAAGGGTGTCTACTCGGCGAACGAGTACCTCACCCGGGTCAACCTGATGGGCGCCTGGAACCGCGGGGCCGACACGCCGGTCCTGCACGGCCAGCGGGTCGCGGTCGTCGGTGGCGGGAACGTCGCGATGGACTCCGTGCGCACCGCGCGCCGGCTCGGGGCCGACGAGGCGATCATCGTCTACCGGCGTGGCCACGACGAGCTGCCGGCCCGGGCCGAGGAGGTCCACCACGCCGAGGAGGAGGGCGTCCGCTTCGATCTCCTGACCGCCCCGCTCGAGGTCCTCGGCGACGAGGCGGGCTGGGTCCGCGGGCTGCGCTGCATCCGCATGGCCCTCGGCGAGCCCGACGCCTCGGGACGGGCCCGGCCCGAGCCGATCCCCGGCTCCGAGTTCGAGATCCCGTGCGAGATGGTCGTCGTCGCGATCGGGACCCGCTCGAACCCGCTGCTGACCTCGACCGCCCCCGACCTGCGCGTCAACCAGTGGGGTTACATCGAGATCGACGAGACCGGCATGACGAGCATGCCCGGCGTGTTCGCCGGCGGCGACATCGTGCGCGGGGCGGCGACGGTGATCCTGGCGATGGGCGACGGCAAGCGCGCCGCGGCCGCGATCGCGGCGTATCTCGACCAAGCCCCCGAGGATCCGGCGGCCGTGGCCGAGACGACGTCCGTAGCCGAGGCGCGGGCCGTGGCCGAGACGACGTCCGTAGCCGAGGCGCGGGCCGTGGCTGAGGCGACGTCCGTAGCCGAGGCGCGGGCCGTGGCCAAGACGCCGGCCGTGGCCAAGACGACGTCCGTAGCCGAGGCGCCGACGCCCGCCCCTACCGCCGCCGTCCCCGAATAGCAGCTCCGGCGATCCGTGGGCGCGCCACGGGGCAGGCCGTCGTCAAACAACAGTTCCCGTGGTCGCCGGCGCGCAGACCTTGCCACTCATCGATCCGAATGTTGCGTGACGGGTCCAAGCAGCTATGCGCCGTCGAAGCCCTCGTGGGAAGCTCGCACTCGAGCATCAGGCCGGCGGCCTCGACCGCCGCGCACCACGCGGGTTGCTGATTGGCAGGTACAGCAACCCAGAGAACGGACCGGAGGGATCTCGCAGCCATGCCCAAGCGGCGCGGCCGCGGACCGGGAATGCCGCGGTCAGGACCGCCTCGTGTCGGGCGACCCGCCGGCGGGTTGTCGAGCCTTCGGCGAGGATGAGGAGGCGGCCGGTCGTCACGGGACGCGGGCCATGTCGCTGGCCAACGATGCGAGGCGCGAGCCGAGCCTTCAGATCGAGCCGACGGATGGTCTCTTCGATCGACGTGAGCTCCGTCTTCGCCTCGACCACCAGTGTCACGGCCCCCGTCGGCGACGTCGCGAGCAGGTCGATCGATCCGCGCTCGCCGTATTCGGAGAACGTGACCTCGATCTCGACGAGCCACCCGGCGCGCCGCAGCCGATCCGCAGCAACGCCGACCAGCCCGGCATGACGCTCGTCGAGCAGCCGGTCCAGCGCACCGCCCCGCCAGGATGGCTGACCCTCGAAGCTCGCATCGAGGACGGCAAACACTCCGCGCAGCCTCCTGAGCGACAGCGTCGCCAGATGACCGCGCTCGATCAGCGAGACCGTCGACTGGGCGACGCCAGCAGCCAGACCGACGTCCGACTGGCGGAGGCCTCGCCGCTGGCGAAGAGAACGCAGGACCCGACCCACCCGGACGTCATCCATGTGGCGATCTTCGCGGTACGCCCTCTACCGCCGATCACCGGGCGTGTCCAATCCGGCTGGGTTGCGGACGCGTCATCGCCGCATGGCAGTGCGGACGATCGGCGAGCGCTGTGCGGACGATCGGCGGGCGCAGTGCGGACGCGTCATCGCCGCATAGCAGTGCGGACGCGTCATCGCCGCATAGCAGTGCGGACGATCGGCGGGCGCAGTGCGGACGCGTCATCGCCGTTTAGCAGTCCCAGTCGTCCCCGGCGCCGAGCCGTCCCCACTCATCGATCCGATCGCTCGCTGGGAATCGTCGAGCCGGCCCGCCGCTGGAGCGCCTTCGTGAAGGATGCCAGCCGCGCGAGATCAGAATCGGTCCAGGCCGTCTGGTACCACGGGGACTGCTGCTTGGGGGAAAGGCAGGCGCGAGCGTGGGACCGCGCCGGCCGACCCGACCCTCAGCGTCGGACCGTGAACGACCAATGGGTGGCGAGGAGCCGGTTGCCCGAGCCGTCGCGGATCGCCGCGCTGGCATAGACCGCGTACCGATCGCCGGGGATCATCCACAGCCGCGGGTCGATCGTGGCCCGGAACTCGATCGGGTCGTAGCTGACCCGTGCGTTGACCCAGCGGCCGGTCGTGAGGTTGCGCAGCCGGAGCGATGTCGGGTTGACCCCGCTGACCGGCTCGGAGAACCGGATCGACGGTGACAGCGCCTTGGCCACCCCGGCCGCGCCCGAGCGCGGCGTGCGCGTCCGGATCGCGGGCCGGACGTGGTCGTTGACGATGACCGCGCTGCTGACCACGTCGCCGATCTCCCCGTTCTCGTCCACCCCGATGGCTTCGTACCGGTAGCACGACCCGGGCCGGAGCCCGCTGTCGAGCGTCGGGCTGACGAAGTCGAAGATCCGGTAGTCGTCGATCTCGCCGTCGAGCCCGGGGCAGGCGCCACCGTGAACGAGCCGCCAGCTCAGGCGGACGAGCAGCCCGTCGATCGTGGCGTGGCTGACCGTCCAGGCGACCGTCGTCGACCTGGCGTTCTGGCGGACCGGGGCGACCGGTGCCGTGAAGGCGATGTCCAGCGGACCGCTCGGGCCGGGTGCCGGATCGAAATCGGGCAGCGGCGACGGGACGGCCCGGGCCAGCGCGGCGGCGGCGTCGACGAGCCCCGACCCGTACGCATCGTCACGACCCGCCGGCCCGAGATCGACCGCGCTCGCGCGAAGGACGCCCTCGAGCGCGCCCACGCCGAGCGCCGGCCGCGCGGCCAGGACGAGCGCCGCCACCCCGGCGACGTGGGGCGCCGCCATGCTCGTGCCCGAATCGCGCTCGTACCCGCTGGGGTCGACGTCGGCCGGCACGGTCGACAGGGTGTCGACCCCCGGCGCGGCGAGGTCGACGGCGCGGTTGACGGTCGAGAAGTCGGCCACCGCGTCGCCCGAGTCGACCGCCCCGACCGAGACGACGCCCTGGAGCCCGGCCGGGTAGTACATCAGCCCGTTGCCGCTGTTGCCGGCGGCGGCGACGATCAGGATCCCGGCGGCCCGCGCGGCGCTGAACGTCGGCTGGAAGAGCGCGACCTCGTCGGGCGTCAGCAGCCCACCGAGCGACAGGTTCATGATGTCGGCGCCGTGGGTCCGCGCCCAGTCGACGGCGTCGAGGACGTCGGAGAAGTAGCCCGACCCGCTCCCGTCCAGGACCTTGATCGGCATCAGCGAGCTGCGCGGCGCGATCCCGGCCATCCCGGTGCCGTTGTCGGTCCGGGCGAAGATCGTCCCCGCGACGTGGGTCCCGTGCCCGAAGTCGTCGGTCACGTCGGTCGAGTTGAAGGTCTCGTTGCGCGGCGCCACGACGTTGACGCCGGCAAGGTCGGGGTGAGCCAGGTCGACGCCGCTGTCGATCACCGCGACGACCACGCTCGGGTCGCCGGTCGTGGTCGACCAGGCCGCCGGGACGTCGATCTGGGCGAGATCGCCCTGGTCGGGGTAGAGCGGATCGGACGGTGGGTCGGCCGGGAACGCGGACGCGTGGACGACGGCGTCCGGCACGACCCCGAGGACGCGCGGGTCGGCCCGGAGCGCAGCGGCCAGGGCGCCGGCCCGGCCCGGGAGCGCGGTCACGACCGTCCGCTGCGCGGTGGCCGAGCGCGAGAACGTGCGGACGCCGGTCAGCGGCAGTGCGTCGGGCGCGGTCGTGCGCCAGACCACGACGAGGCGGCCGCCGGGCGCGGCCGCGTCGGCGGCCCGGATCGGACGGGTCGCGGACGTCGCCGCAGACACCGGAACAGCCGGCACGGCGAGCAGGACGACGGCGAGGATGGCGAGCGCGGCACTCCAGCGGCCGCGGATCCGAACGGGCACGGAACCCCCTTGTGGTGCCAGCGAGCATGCGCTTCGTGGGACCGTACCCGGCGGTCGTCCGCGGCGATGGTACGTCGGCGGAGGCCGAGGCGCAGCCGACGCCCACAGCCTGCCGCGGCGAAGCCTGCGGGCGGGCGGCGAAGCCTGCGGGCGGGCGGCGAAGCCTATGGGCGGGCGGCGGCCAGCCGGTCGAGGACCGCCTGCTTGATCCCCTCGACCGGGATGCGCTGCTGGGTCATCGTGTCGCGCTCACGCAGGGTCACGGCGCCGTCGTCGAGCGACTCGACGTCGATCGTGACGCACCACGGGGTCCCGATCTCGTCCTGCCGCCGATAGAGCTTGCCGATCGCCGCCGTGTCGTCGTAGACGGCCATCAGGTCGCGCTGCAGGTCGGCCTTGATCCGGTGGCAGAGCTCGACGATCTCGGGCCGCTTCTTGAGCAGGGGCAGGACGGCCACCTTGTACGGCGCGAGCTCCGGGTGGAGCGCGAGCGACACGCGGGTTTCGCCGCGGACCTCCTCCTCGCGATAGGCGTCGATGAGGAACGTGAACGCGGCGCGGTCGGCCCCCGCCGCGGTCTCGACGATCCACGGGATGAACCGCTCCTCGGTTGCCGGGTCGAAGTAGTCGAGCCGCTCGCCCGACGCCTCGCTGTGGCGGGACAGGTCGAAATCGCCCCGGTTGTGGACGCCCTCGAGCTCCTTCCAGCCGAACGGAAAGCGGTACTCCACGTCGATCGCCCGCTTGGCGTAGTGCGCCAGCTCGTCGGGAGCGTGCTCGCGCAGCCGCAGCCGGGCCGGAGCCACGCCATACGCCTCGTACCATGCCCGCCGGCGGGGCAGCCAGTCGTCGAAGGCGGCCGTCGCGGGATCGCCGGGCCGCACGAAGTACTGCATCTCCATCTGCTCGAACTCGCGCGTCCGGAAGACGGAGTTGCCGGGGCTGATCTCGTTGCGGAAGCTCTTCCCGATCTGGGCGATCCCGAACGGGATCTTCTTCCGGGTCGACTGCTGGACGTTCTTGAAGTTGACGTACGAGCCCTGGGCGGTCTCCGGCCGAAGGTAGATGACCGAGCCTTCGTCCTGGACGGGGCCCATGTGCGTCTCGAACATGAGGTTGAACCGGCGCGGTGCCGACAGCGGCCCGCCATCGACCGGGCAGGTCAGCCCCAGCCGCTCGACGATGGTCTCGTCGCGCAGCTCCGTCGCCGACAGGTGCTCGGCGCCGGGCAGCTCGTCGAGCCGGAAGCGGCGGTGGCAGGTGGCGCACTCGACGAGCGGGTCCGAGAACGAGCTGACGTGGCCCGAGGTGACCCAGACCTGGGGGTGCATCAGGATCCCGGCGTCGAGGCCCACGACGTCGTCGCGGAGCTGGACCATCGCCCGCCACCAGGCGCGCTTGACGTTGTTCTTCAGCTCGACGCCCAGCGGCCCGTAGTCCCACACCGCGTTGATCCCGCCGTAGATCTCCGACGACGGGAAGATGAAGCCGCGCCGCTTGCCCAGCGACACGATCGTATCGAGGCTTGCGACGGCGGGCGCGACGGCGTCCGGATCTCGGGGGTCGGGGGCGGTCACGACGGGCGGGCTCCGCTTCGGCGACCGGCCGTGGCAGGGACGGTCGCGGGTGACGTTGGTCGGCCGATGCTAGCAGACCGGCCGGGTCGGGCCCATGTCGCGGTCCGGCTCAGCCCGCGGGCAAGCCGGCCCCGAGGACGCGCAAAGCGTTCCCGCCGACGATCGCGGCGATGTCGCGGTCGGAGAATCCCTCGCGGAGCAGGCCGTCGGTGACGAGCGCGACGCCGCTCGCGTCGAACGGGACCGGCACGGCGCCGTCGAAGTCCGAGCCGAGCCCGACCGCCTCCACCCCGGCGAGGCGGACGGCGGCGGCGATCGAGCGGACGATCGAGCCGACGTCGTCGCCGCCGGTCGCGGTCGGCCAGAAGCCGATCCCGACGAGACCGCCGGTGGCGGCGATCCCGCGGACGTGGTCGTCGCTCAGGTTGCGGATCGAGTCGAAGCAGGCGCGCACCCCGGTGTGCGACGCCACGACCGGCCGGGTCGCGAGGGCGAGCACGTCGTCGATGGTCCGGCTCGAGGCGTGCGCGACATCGACGATCACCGAGCGTGCCTCCATCCGGGCGATGAGCTCGCGTCCCGCCGCCGTCAGGCCGCCCTTCGCGACCCCGTGCGCGGAGCCGCCGAACGCGTTGTCGAAGAAATGCGTCGGCGACACCATCCGGTAGCCCAGCTCGACAAGGCGGTCGAGGTTGGCCGGATCCCCGTCGAGGGCATGGGCTCCTTCGATCGCGAGGAACGCCGCGCCGATGTCGTGGTCGACCCGCCGCCGGGCGAGGTAGCCGGCCAGGTCGGCCTGCGTGCCGATGAGGGTCAGCCGGCCGCCGGAGCGGTCGGCCATCGCCCGGGCTCGACGGGCGTGGTAGCGCGCTCGCGCCGGGAGGCTGCGCCACGTCGCCGGGGGCCAGCGCTGGGCGATCGCGAGCAGGGTGACGTCGTCGCTCCGGTCGTCGTTGCGGTCGAGGTTGGCCCCGTGCGGGACCTTCGTGCAGACCGCCAGGCCCTCGAGCGCGATGCCGCCCTCGACCATCCGTGGCAGGTCGAGGTGACCGTGACCCGCGCGCGTCAGGAGGTCGCGGCCCCACAGCAGGGTGTCGGCATGGAGGTCGACCACGAGCAGCCGCCGGTGGAGGTCGCGCGCCTCGTCCGAGATGACGTACGGCGGCCGGCGGCCGACGGGGTTCTTCTGCTGCGCGACCCGCTGGGGGACCGCGTGGAAGCCCGCCCAGCCGAGCGCGGCCGCGCCGGCGGCCAGGCCGAGCGCCAGCCCACCACGGCGGAGCCGTCCGGTCATGCCACGGCCCTCATCCGTGTCGGGATGAGGGCCGCAGGACGAACGGCTGGCGGTCGGCCGGGGCAGGGGCCACGGCCGATCGTTCCAGGGTCAGCGGCGGCGCCGCCCGGACGCCAGGCGCGGCCGGTCGAGGAGGACGAGGGCCCCGGCGATGACGAGACCCAGCCCGAGGAAGACCATCGACAGGGAGGCCGTCGGCGGCTCGCTCGAGCCGATCGTCGCCGTCGGCGGGAGGGTGACCCTGGGGGTCGCCGTCGCACCGTGGACGCCGCCCGTGGGCTTCGACGTCGGGGTGGCCGTCGCCTCGACCTCGCCGGTCGGCGTCGGGGTGGGGGTGGCCGTCGGGGTCGGCGTGGCGACCGCACAGGCCGGCTCGAGCGGGACCTCTCGTGGGCTCGTGTCGACGCTCTGGTAGGCGTCGGCGCTGTTGTCGGGCCGCAGCACGTGGGCCCGGATCGTGTGGCTGCCCGGCGCCAGGGGGAGCGACCCCTCGAAGCCGTCGGCGAGCGTCCCGTCCGGGTTCACCCAGGAGAAGTCCGGGGGCGTGCCGTCGTTGCCGCTGAGCCCGCTGACCTGCTTGCCCGAACCGTCGATCCGGATGTAGGCGTTCTCCGGCCGGGTCTGCCGGAACTGGGTGCCGTCGACGCCGAGGACGAGGGCGAACAGTGTCTCGGTCGAGCAGTCGTAGCGGAGGTACAGCTGGGCGACCACGGGCTTCGCGGGATTGCCGGCGTCGGTCATGTCGGCGAACTTGTCGGCGCTGAGATTCCAGTCGCCGGTCAGGCCGTCGACCGTGGCCGAGCCGTACGTCGGGATCGGCGGGCTGGCCGCGCCCACGGCGGCCGGTCCCGCCAGCGACAACGCCAGGAGCGAGGCGGCCGCCGCCCACCCCAGCGGGCGGATCCAGCGGCCCCCGGGGCCCTGGACCAACCGGTGACGGACCCCTGTCCGCATGGTCAGTTCCTCCTAGGATCGATATCGATCCGATGATGTCCCGGTGCCCGGCACTCGCCGGACCATCGCGATGATCGTCGAAATATGGCCGAATCGGCGGCCAAAGTCCAGTACGAACGTTCTATCGGTTTCGGTCCAATCGGCACCCAACCCCACCGCACCCATCGGGGAAGGCCACGCGGATCGGTGCGGCGATGCACCACGGGTTAGCTGCGAGCGTCGCGTCACGTGGCCGACCGGATCGAGCGCCGCCGGTCGGGGTCGACGACCCGCGGGGCCGCCGCCGGCGCCGGGGGAAGGCCGCCCGGCTGCTCAGCGACGGCGAGCTCCAGCCGGAGTGGCGGCAGCTCGGCCGCGAGCCAGGCATCGCAGCCGGCTTCGAGCCGCTCGGCCAGGGCCGCCGCGCCGGCGCGACTGGCGTCCGGCAGGATCGCCGCGAAGCGGCCGGGCCCGCTGGCGACCACGGTGTCGCCCGCCCGGGTGCGCTCGCGGAGGAGGCCGCCGATCACCGGACCGAGCCGGACCGCGGCATCGCTCGCCGCGGCCGATCTGGCGTCCCGCCCGACGAGCCCGACCTCGAGCCGCATCGCCGGCCGGCGGTCGGCGAGCGGCGCCCGGGGAGCCGGCTCGGCGGCCCCGGGGGTGAACGGATGGGCCGGCACCGCTGGCCCGGCCGCCTGGGGCGCCGGCTCGGCCGGGACCGGCGTGCCGGACGCGACGTAGCGGCTCGGCGGCGTCGTGGCCGGCCGGCGCGCCTCCGCGGGCGCGAGCGGTGCGCGGGCCGGGTCGGGGACCGTCGGCGGCGGTCCCGGCGCGAAGCTTCGAGCGGCCGAACCCGTCCGGAACAGGCCGTCCGGCCGATCGAGGAACGCGGTGATCGCCTCGGCCAGCGGGTCGGCCGACGGCCGCGGCGCCTGCGCGGCCGCGGGCCCGGCCGCGATCTCCGACTGCGTCGCCGGCCACGCCGCCGGCCGACCGCGGCCCGGGCGCCGGTCGCGCAGGGTCACGACCAGCAGCCCGCCGATGGCGACGGTGTCCAGGACGACGAGCACGAGCAGGAGTCCGAGGAACACCGCGCTGTCCATCGCCGGTCAGCGCGAGACCGGGGTACGCAGCAGCCAGCGGCGCCAGCCGCCGGGTTCGCCGGCCGCTTCCGCCGCGACCGTCGGAAGGGGCACGCCCAGGATCTCGGCCGCGACCGCGCGGAAGTCGTTGGCGACCCGGCTGTCGTGCGCGCTCAGCGTGATCGGGAGGCGCAGCCCGGCGGCCTCGGCGAGACGGACGCTGTCGCGGATGGTCGCCGTCAAGACCAGGTCGCCATAGGTCCGGCGCAGCTCCTCGAGGACCTCCCGTGAGTGGACGGTCCGGTTCACCCGCCCGGCGAGGATGCGCGGCGCTCCGAGGGCCGGGTTGAGCCCGAGCCGGATCTGGTCCATCTCACGCACCAGGCTGGCCACGCCCGGCAGCGCGATGGCGTGCGTCTCGACCGGGATGAGCACCTCGTGGAACGCGGTCAGCGCCGCGACGCTGAGATAGGCAATCGAGGGCGGGCAATCGGCGACGACGATGTCCCAGTTGGCCGGCAGCCGGTTGATCGCGCGCACGAATGCGGCGGCGAGGTCGCCCATGAGCGTCCGCTCGGCGGTGACCAGCCACGGCGAGGCGGGCACGATGTCGAGTCCCGGGACGATCGTCCGCTGGGCGAGCGACGCGAAGTCGACCGAGCCGACGAAGACGTCGAACATCGCACGGCTGTCGTCGCGGACGCCGATCCACTCCGAGGCCGATGCCGAGGGATCGAGGTCGATGAGGAGGACCCGGGACCCGGTCTCGCCGATCGCCGCGGCCAGGTTGACCGAGGTCGTCGTCTTGCCCGCACCACCCTTGTGATTGATGACCGCCAGGGTCCGCACGCCACCTCCGGCATCCACCCGTGCTCGAATGCTGGCGCGTCCCGGCTCGCCCCGCCCATTCTAGCCGGACGGACGTGCGGAAGGCTGGGGTCCGGTGCGGTCCGCTGGCGTGCGCTGCGGTTCGCCGTCGGTCAGCGCGGCCCCGCCGGCGACGCGGCGACGTGGGTGCAGCTGCGGGCGCGGCGGCCCGCGCCGGCCGTCAGCTGAACCGGAAGCGAATCGGACGGATGCGGATCGCCAGCGGGTACCCGCGGGCATAGTCCTCGACGGTCCAGCCGTAGCGCTCGACCAGGTGGCGGTACTTGGCGATGAGCTCCGGGACGCTGTCCGGCCCCGCGGCCGACCGGTCGATCCGGGCCTCGCCCTCGATCGACAGCACGTCGCTCGCCTCGGCATCGCCGACAAGATGGAGGGCAACCTTCGGGTTGGCCTCGATGTTCCGGACCCGCGGCGTATCGGCCAGGCTGTACACGAGCAGCTCGCCGTCGCGCCAGAGGAACCAGACCGCCGAGCTCTGCGGCTGGCCCGCCGGGGTCACCGTGGTCAGCCAGACGACGAGCTCCGTCTCGAGGCGGCGAGCCGCCGCCGCGCCGGCAGCGGTGCTGAGGTCGAGCATCGAACGCCTCCAGTCGCCTGGATCCGGGCGGGTCAGCGGGCCGCCCGGACCTCGTCGAGGAATGGCAGCGAGCGGGCATCGCGCTCGAGCGCCACCCGGACGAAGTCGCGCATCGCGGTCTCGACCTCGCGCTCGACCGCCGGCGCGATCCGGAGCTGGGCGAGCCCTTCGACGTCCATCCGCTGGTAGGCCTTGAGCAGCTTGAGCGCGTCGAGCGACAGGCCCGTCCGCTCGACCGGCGGGCCGGGTTCACGCTGGCAGAGCACGCCCCCGAGCGGCGGGACCCAGCGGAAGGTATCGGTCGCCTCGAGCATCCGGTCGCACTCGACGCAGCGGTCGACCTCGGGCCGCACCCCGAGCTCGTCGGTCAGCCGCATCTCGTACCAGCGGGCGACCCGTCCCGGGGCCATCCCGGCGTCGAGCAGCTCGTACGCCCGGCGCAGGAGCAGGTAGAGCGGCTCGGCCGGGTGCCGCTCCTCGAGCGACCGGTCGGCCAGCTCGGCGAGGTACCACGCCGTGGCCGCCGGCTCGAGCGTGTCACGCAGCCGCAGCCAGGCGTGACCCACGCTCACCTGGGTCACGACCTCGAAGGTCCGGCCGTGGGCCAGCTGGACGCGCAGCTCGGCGAACGGCTCGACGCTCCCACCGAGCCGGCTCGTCGGGCGGCGGACGCCCTTGGCGATCGCCTTGAGCTTGCCGTCGGCGGGCGTGATGAGGGTGAGCACGCGGTCCGCCTCGCCGAGGTCGAACCGGCTGAGGACGATGGCGTCGGTGGTGAACGTTCGCGGCCGGGGCACGCCGTTCACGGTAGCACCGCGCGGCGCCGCGGCCACGGCGGCGACGCTGAGTCCCGTGGCCGTCGCGGCGGGCCGCCCCCATTCAGCCTGAGCTCCGCGGCCGGGTCGGCGGGTCGCCCCCAATCAGCCTTAGCTCCCCCCAATCAGCAGTTCCCGTGGTCCGGGACCGGCATTCTGCGGGTCGTTGTCATCACGTCACGCTCGGCTCGCGCCGGTCGGCATGCCGGGCATCGCCTGGGCTGCTAGCTGGGGACTCGGCTGCCGCGTCTACCGCCCACATCGCTAGCTGGCAGGAGCGGATCGGAGCCGAGACGCCCGTGCGGGGCACCCGAATCGCCAGGTGGCAGGAACGGACGGGGCCCGCGCCCGGGTCGGGACCGGCGCCGCTGGATCGGAACAGGCTACCTTGAACGAACACGTTGTCCACGGGTACACTCGGCCCGATGACCGCCACGACGCCGCGCTTCGAGATCAGCGAGCTGATCGCCGCCACCGAGAACGAGATCCTGTCGCTGGTCCGCGATCGGGATCCGTCCACCCACGGCGTGTACGAGATGGTCCGCTACCACCTCGGCCTGGACGGCGTGGGCGCCTCGACCGGCAAGCGCATGCGTCCGCTCCTCGGGCTGCTCGCCTACGCCTCGATCACCGGCCGGTACGAGCCGGCCCTGCCCGGCGCCGCGGCCGTCGAGCTCGGCCACAACTTCAGCCTCGTCCACGACGACATCGAGGACGGCGACGTCGAGCGGCGGCACCGTCCGACGCTCTGGGCGCGGCACGGGATCCCCCAGGCGATCAACACCGGCGACATGCTGTTCAGCCTCAGCCGGGTCGCTCTCCACCGGCTGACCGAGCTTGGCTTCAGCGACACGAAGGTCCTCCGGCTGATGCGCCTGTACGACACGACCTGTGTCGCCCTGTGCGAGGGCCAGTACATCGACATCTGGACCTCGGAGCACGACGAGGCGATGTCGGTCGAGCTCTACTTCGACATGATCGGGCGCAAGACGGCGGCGCTCATCAGCGCCTCGATCGAGGCCGGCGCGCTGCTCGCGACCGACGACGAGGCGGTGATTGCCCGCTATCGCGCCTTCGGCTGGGCGCTCGGGCTCGCCTTCCAGCTCAACGACGACCTGCTCGGGATCTGGGGCCAGGAGCAGTCGACGGGCAAGGAGCCGACGGACCTCGTCCGGCACAAGAAGACGCTGCCCGTCATCTACGCCCTCGAGCACGGCACCGCCACGGACCGCGCCCGGCTCCGGGAGATCCAGGCGGCCGGGGCGCCGACCGGGGCGGAGGTGGCCGAGGCGATCGCGATCCTCGAACGGAGCGGCGCCCGCGACTACACCCGCGACCAGGCCCAGCGCTACCGCGACGAGGCGCTCGCCGAGCTCGACGCGGCCGGGACCGTCGATGCCGCCGCGCGGGCCGGCCTCGAGCGGATCATCGTGTCGGTGATCAGCGCCTAACGGGGCGTCGGCGCGGCCCGGCGATCCGGTCGCGACGGCCTAGCGATCGGCCTCGTCGTCGACGTCGCCCTCGGCGCGGTGCTCCCGGATGGCGAGCACCTTGCCCACCCGGCGGCCGTCGGTCGACTCGACGGTCAGGCGAAGGCCGTCGACCTCGACCTGGTCGCCGGGGACCGGGATCCGGCCGACCCGATGGAAGACGAGCCCGCCGATCGTGTCGTACTCGTCCTCGTCCTCGAGCTCGATCGTCGTGTCGAACAGCTCGGCGAGCTCGCCGACGGCGACCCGTCCGTCGATCCGGATCTCGTCGTCGGAGAGGCGGACGATCATCTCCTCCTCCTCGTCGTACTCGTCCTGGATCTCGCCGACGATCTCCTCGAGGAGGTCCTCGATCGACACGAGCCCGGCCGTCCCGCCGTACTCGTCGAGGACGATCGCCACGTGGACCTTCTTGCGCTGGAAGTCGTGGAGCAGGTCGTCGATCGACATCGACTCGGGGGCGAACACCGGCGTGCGCAGGATCGTCGTGATCGCCGGCCGCGGGTCGCTCTCGGTCTTGAGGAACGGCAGGAGGTCCTTGGCATAGAGGATCCCGACGATCTCGTCGATCGACTCCTGGTAGACCGGCACCCGGCTGTGGCCCTCCTCGACGATCGTGTCGATCGCCTGGGCGAAGGTCGCGCTGGCCGGCAGGGCGACGATGTCGATCCGGGGGACCATCACCTCGTGGAGGCGGCGGTCGCCGAGCTCGATGACCGCGTTGATCATCTGCTCCTCCTCGGCCTCGAGGATTCCCTGCTGGCCGCCCCGCTCGACGATCAGGCGGAGCTCCTCGGCGGTGATCTGGCTCTCCATCGACGGGTCGGCCCCGAACGGCCGGGTGACCGCCCGGGTCACCCCGGTCAGCAGCGCCACGAGCGGGGTGAGGATCCGGCCGATGACGTCGATCGGGCCCGAGACCGCCAGCGCGAACCGCTCCGGGAAGGCGAGTGCGAGCGTCTTGGGGACGAGCTCGCCGAAGATGATCGTGAACACGGCCAGCAGGACCGTCACGATGACGAGGGCGATCCCGGCCGCCGAGCCGCGCAGCGCGTCGACCTGCTCGAGCAGCCCGGTCAGCCGGTCGGTCAGGCTGACCGCCGCGTAGGCCGAGGCGAAGAAGCCGAGGAACGTCAGCCCGATCTGGGCCACCGCGAGGAAGCGGCCCGGATCGTCGAGCAGCCGGCGGATCCGGCGGGCGCCGCGGTTGCCCTCCTCGATCAGCTGCTCGACCCGGCTCCGGCGGATCGACACGAGCGCGATCTCCGAGGCCACGAAGAACCCCTCGAGGATCGTCAGGATGACGATGAACAGGAGCTCGGTGACGGGCAGGTTCATCGCTCGGAGGCCGCCGCGCCGTCCTCCGCCGGATCGGGCGGCCGCGGCTCGCGGACGCGGGCGGGGACGCCGACGGCGAGCTTGCCCGGCGGGACGTCGTGGGTCACCACGGCCCCGGCCCCGGTCCTCGCCCCGTCGCCGATCTCGACCGGAGCGACGAGCATCGTGTCGACGCCGAGGAAGGCCGCCTCGCCGATCGTCGTCCGGTGCTTGCGCGTCCCGTCGTAGTTGGCGGTGATCGTGCCCGCGCCGATGTTCGTCCGCGGACCGACCCGGGCATCACCGAGGTAGCTCACGTGGTGCTGCTTGACGCCGGCTTCCAGCCGGCTGTTCTTCACCTCGGCGAAGTTGCCGAGCTGGGCGCCGCGGCCGATCGACGAGCCCGGCCGGAGATGGGCGAACGGGCCGATCTCGACCGCGTCCTCGACCTCGGCGCCCTCGAGCACGCTGGCCCAGATCCGGCAGTCACGGCCGACGACGGTGTCGACGAGCTGCGAGCCGGCGCCGACCCGGGTCCCCTCCCCGACCGAGGTGCGACCGCGCAGGACGACGTTCGGCTCGAGGACGACGTCGGTCGCCAGGGTCACCCCGGCGTCGACGTACGCCGTCGTCGGGTCGAGCATCGTCACGCCGGCGAGGAGGTGCCGCTCGTTGATCCGCTCGCGCAGCCGGTACGTCGCATCGGCGAGCTGCGAGCGGTCGTTGATCCCGAGCAGCGTCCCGTCGTCGCCGACGTCGACCGTCGCCACCGGCCGCCCGTCGGCTCGGGCGAGCGCGATCAGCTCGGTGACGTAGAGCTCGCCCGTGGCCGGGGATGGGCTGAGGTCCCCGATCCGTCCGCGGAGCCAGGCCGCGTCGAAGGCGTAGATCCCGGCGTTGATCTCGTCGATCTCGAGCTCGTCCTCGGTCGCGTCGCGGACCTCGACGATGCGGACGACGGCGCCGTCGTCGTCGCGGACGATCCGTCCGAGGCCGGCGGGCTCGAGCGTGACGACGCCGACGAACGACACAGCCGCCGCCGACGCCCGGTGCTGGGCGAGGAGCGCCTCGAGCAGGTCGGCCTCGAGGAGCGGCACGTCCCCGTAGACCACGACGAGCTCGGCCGCGTCGTCGGGGACGGCCGCGAGCCCGGCCAGCACCGCGTCGGCGGTCCCGCGTGGCTCGTCCTGGAGCGCGAACTCCGCGGTCCCGGCGAACGCCTCGCGGATCGCCGCGGTGGGCGGCGAGTAGACGACGACGGGCGGCTCACCGGTGGCGGCGCGAGCGGCATCGATGACGTAGCCGAGCATCGGCCGGCCGCACAGCTCGTGGAGCACCTTCGGGAGGCGCGACTTCATCCGCGTCCCGAGCCCCGCGGCGAGGACGATCGCGACGGTCCGGGACGGGACTGGTTCGGGCTTCATCAGGGCGTCGGCATCGTAGGGGCGTGCCGAGCGGGGTGTCAAACGACCGGGACCCCGCTCCGAACGGCCGGCGCCCGCGCTCGTCGATCAGCGACGCCGGGCGATCGCCTCGATCTCGATGAGCGCGCCCTTCGGGAGCGATCCCACGGCGAACGTCGAGCGCGCCGGTGGCGGGTCGGCCTGGCGCGCGGCGTAGATCGCGTTGACCGTCGCGAAGTCGCTGATGTCGGCGAGGAAGATGGTCGTCTTGACGACGTCCTCCCAGCCGAGCCCGGCCGCCCCGAGCACGGCGTCGAGGTTGTCGAGGACGCGCTCGGCCTGCGCCTCGATCCCGGCGGCCAGCTCGCCGCTGGCAGGATCGAGACCGATCTGGCCCGAGCAGAAGAGGTACGTCTCGGTCGCGATCGCCTGGCTGTACGGCCCGAGCGCCGCCGGTGCGCCGGTCGTCGAGATCGCCTGTCGGGTCATCGTTCGCTCCTCTCCTCGGCCGCCCGGGCGGCGATCGTGGTCGCGCTGACGAACGGGGGTCCGTCGCCCGGGATGGCGAGCTCACCGGCGCCGGCCGCCGCCCGGACGTTCCCGGCGGCCGCCTCGGCCTCGCGCAGCGAAGGATAGAGGACCCACAGGGTCGGCCCGGAGCCAGATTGGCCGACCGGCCGGCCGAGCCGGCGCGACAGGCCGCGGCGGAGCCCGACGAGCGCCGGCTCGACTGTCGCCGCGGCCGGCACGAGGTCGTTGGCCACGGCGAGGATCCCGGCCCGGTCGACGAGCGCCTTCGCCGTCAGGCCGCCGCGCAGCTCCTCGGCCAGGTGGCTCGAGCTCGTCCGCGTCGCCGCCCCGGGCGGCCGGGATCCGGCGTCGAAGGCGGCGAACGCGGCGGCGGTCGCGAGCGCGATCCGCGGCGTGACGAGCAGGATGCCGGGCGGCTCGCCGACGATCCCGCGGAGCGGCGTCACGCGCTCGCCCCGGCCCTCGACGAGCGCCGCGCCCCCGGCGAGGAAGAACGGCACGTCCGAGCCCAGACGGAGGGCGACGCGCAGCCGCTCGTGGATCGACAGTGTCGCGCCCCACGCCTCGAGCGCCCCGTCGAGCGCGGCGACCGCGTCGCTCGACCCGCCGGCCAGTCCCGCGGCGACGGGGATCCGCTTCTCGAGCCGGGCGGCCAGCGCCGGCGGCGGACCGGACCCGGCCCAGCCCGCCCCGACCGCCTCGCGGGCCGCCCCGATGGCCCGGAGGACGAGGTCATCCCCGCCGGCGCCCGTCGCGAACCCCTCGACGTGGAGGGTGTCGACCTCCCCGCCGGCCGCGGCCAGGCTGAGCCCGTCCGCCAGCCCGAGCGGGACCATCACCGAATGGAGCTCGTGGAAGCCGTCGGGGCGCCGGCCGACGACGGCCAGGCTGAGGTTGAGCTTGGCCGGGGCCAGCCGGATGACCGGGCTCAGCCGGCGGGTCGGGTCGGTTGCCGTCCCGGTCACCGGTCCGGCACCGTCAGGCCGCGCCGGTCTGGTCCGATCGGCCCGGGCCGCTCGATCGTCTCGAGGAGGCGCAGCCACTCCCCGACCGCGAGGGTCTGCGGCCGCCGGTCGGGGGCGATGCCCGCGTCGGCGAGCGCGGCCGCCACCTGCTCGGCGGACAGCGGGAGCTGCCGGGCCAGGACGTTGTGGAGCATCTTGCGTCGCTCGCGGAAGGCGGCCTGGACGAGCCGCCACAGCCGCTCCTCCGTCGCCGCGTCGAGGCGATCGTCGGCCGGATACGGCTCGACGACGATCACCGCCGATTCGACGTCGGGCGCCGGCTCGAACGCCGCGGCCGGGACGCGGAGGGCGATCCGCACCGTCGCGTGGTACTGGACGAAGACGGACAGGTAGCTCATCTTCCCGGGCCGCGCCGCGATCCGCTCGGCGACCTCGCGCTGGACCATGAGGACGAGGCGCTCGGGCCGCGGCGGCTCACCGAGGAGGCGGTGCAGGATCGGGCTCGTGATGTGGTAGGGCAGGTTGGCGACGACGGCGTACGGGGGCGGCACGAGCCGGCTGAGGGGCTGGTCGAGCGCATCCCCCTCGATGAGCCGCAACGCGCCGGGCGCGGCGGGATCCTCGTCGGCGCGGGCGATCGGCGCCGCAAGCACGCTGCGCAGCCGCTCGGCCAGCCCGCGATCCAGCTCGATCGCGGTGACGGCGGCGCCCGCCGCGAGCAGCCCGCCGGTGAGGATGCCCAGCCCGGGCCCGATCTCGAGGACCGCGCCACCCGGGACGGGTGCCGCCTCGGCGAGGATCGCCTCGAGGACGTCGAGATCGGCGAGGAAGTTCTGGCTCAGCCCATGACGCGGTCGCAGGCCGGCCTCGCGGAGCGTCCGTCGGACGTCGGCCGGATCGAGCCGGGCCGTCGCCGCCATCAGCCGATCACGATGCCAGCGGGAGCGACGGCCGGGCGTCCAGGTCGAGCCCGGCGCGTTCCCCGGCGGCGAACCGCCGCGCGCCGGCCGCGCCGATCATCGCGCCGTTGTCCGTGCACAACCCGGGCCGCGGAACGACGACCGGGAGTCCGAGCTCGGCCGCCTCGCCCTCGATGCGTGCCCGGAGCGCGGCGTTCGCCGCGACGCCGCCACCCACGACGATCGCCCGCGATCCCGTCTCGCGCGCGGCCCGGATCGTCTTGGACACGAGGACGTCGACGACCGCGTCCTGGAAGCCCCAGGCGAGCTCGGCGATCTCGCTTGCCGGGAGCAGCGTCAGCACGTCGTCGGGGTCCAGCCCGGCGTCGGCCCGGGCCGTGGCGACGATCCGCCGCGCGGCCGTCTTGAGCCCGCTGAAGCTGAAGTCGTAGGTCTCGCCGAGCCACGCCCGCGGGAACCGCCGATCGCGCCGGGTGGCGCCCTCCGCGGCGCGCTGGATCGCCGGTCCGCCGGGGTAGTCGAGGCCGAGCAGCCGGCCGACCTTGTCGAACGCCTCGCCCGCGGCGTCGTCGACGGTCTGGCCGAGGAGACGGTAGTCGCCGTGGTCGCGCATCTCGACGAGGAAGGTGTGCCCGCCGGAGACGACGAGCGCGACGACCGGGAACGGCGGCTCCGGTCGGGCCGCGGGGTCCTCGCCGGGATCGAGCAGCCAGCCCGCTTCGACGTGGCCCTCGAGGTGGTTCACGCCGATCAATGGCTTGGCGTGGACGTGGGCGAGGGCCTTGGCGAAGTTCACCCCGACGAGGAGCGAGCCCGCCAGCCCCGGGCCGTAGGTGACCGCGACCGCGTCGACGTCGCCCCATCCGACGTTGGCGTCGGACCAGGCGGCGTCGAGCACCGGGACCACCCAGCGGAGGTGCGCCCGGGCCGCGACCTCGGGCACGATCCCGCCGGTCGCGGCGTGCATGGCGACCTGGCTGGCGACGACGTTGGCGTGGATCCGCCGGCCGCCCTCGACGAGGGCGATCGCCGTCTCGTCGCAGCTCGACTCGATCGCCAGCAGGAGCGGTCCGCTCATCGCCAAGTCACCCGCGACCGTCCGGCCGGCCCGGCGCCGGCTGCTCGCTGAGCGGCGCATCCGGCCCGGACGACTTCGGCTCCGACCCGATCGTCGGTTCGGGGGCCGCCTCGATCGCGGCGCGCAGGCGGACCAGCCGGGCGAGCATCGGCGGGCCGTCGAGCCGGTCCGTGGTCATGATCAGGGCGTCCTCGTTGTTGTCGGTGTAGTAGCGCGGCCGGATCCCGACCGGCCGGAAGCCGAACTTCTCGTACAGCCGGCGGGCCGGCAGGTTCGACAGCCGGACCTCGAGGGTAGCCTCGCTGGCTCGGCGATCGGCCGCCACGTCGAGGACGGCGAGAAGGAGCCGCTCGCCGAGACCGCGGCGCCGCCAGTCGGGGTGGACCGCGAACGTCGTCACGTGGGCCTCGTCGACCATCAGCCACAGGCCGGCGTAGCCGACGATCTCGGCGCCGACCCGGATCACCAGGTAGTGGGCCAGGCGGTTCGTCTGGAGCTCGCTCTGGTAGGCGTTCGGCGGCCACGGCGCGCTGAAGCTGGCCTGCTCGATCGCCTGGACCGCCGGGATGTCGGCCAGCTCCATCGGCGTGACCGCCACGCTCAGCTCGGGTCGCGCGACCACGCCACCGCTCCGGTCTCCGCGCGCACCCCGCGCGGCAACGTCACGTACTCCGGGACGAGCGCCGCCAGGTCGTCCGGTTGACCGGCGGCCAGCCGCGCCGCACCGGCCTCGACGAGCGCGGCGGCCAGCCCGTCGCGGGCGCGCCGGCCGAGCGCGACGGCATCGTCGGGCGCCCGGCCGTCGAGGTCGACGGCGGCCAGGAGCCAGCCGGGCTCGACCACCGGCTCGTCGCCCGCGCGGACCAGCGTCGTCGACGCGTCGGGCGCCACGAGCACCCGGTCGGACGGGCCGGCCGGGAGGAGCAGGGCGACCGCGGCACCGGTGAGAGCCCGGTCTCGGTCCGCGGGTCGGCCGCCGGGCACGGCGACGAGGGCGGCGACGGAGCGGACGGCCGCCTGGAGCGCCGTCGACGTCCGGATCCCGACGATCGGGATGCCCAGGCCGTGCGCGAGGCCCTTCGCGGTCGCCAGCCCGACGCGCAGCCCGGTGAACGCCCCCGGCCCGGTCCCGACGACCACTCCGCCGAGCCCGGCCAGCTCGGTCCCGGCGTCCGCGAGCAGGGCATCGATCCGGGTCAGCAGCTCCTCGCCGTGGCGGTAGCCGGCCGGCCAGCTCGCGACGTGGAGCAGGCGTCCGTCGGCCGACCCGAGCGCGACGATGGCGACCGTCGTCGCCGTGTCGAAGGCAAGGACCGGCCGGGCGCCGCCATCGCCGCTCAATCGACGGCCTCGAGATACCGACCCGCCGCAGCGCCCACCGCCCGGAGCCGGATCTCGCGCGGCTCGTCGCCCGTCCCGCCGATCCGGACCTCGAGGCGCTCGCTCGGCAGCCCGGGACCGAGTCGCTCGGCCCACTCGATCACGGTGACGCCGCCCGACTGCCGCTCGTCGATCAGCCCCCCGGCGAGCGGCTCGACGCCGTCGGCCAGGCGGTACAGGTCGAGGTGAAAGAGCGGGATCCGGCCGCCGTGCTCGGCCATCAGGACGAAGCT
This sequence comes from uncultured Chloroflexia bacterium, assembly GCA_963813705.1. GTDB lineage: Bacteria > Chloroflexota > Limnocylindria > Limnocylindrales > CSP1-4 > Chersky-267. The sequence goes on along the minus strand of CAWFAH010000008.1, from coordinate 65,036 downwards.
CGGCGAGTTCACCGTGCCCGTCACCCCGAGCCCGCTCGCGAACCCCTTCGCGAACTGGGTCTTGCCGGCGCCGAGGTCGCCGAACAGGGCGATCACGTCACCCGGGTGGGCGACGGTCGCCAGGCGGGCGGCCAGCTCACGGGTCGCCTCCACCGAGGCGGTCGCGACGAGCCGGTCCGGCAGGGGCGGCGCAGGGACGGAGGATCGAGCCGACATGGGACGCGTCGAGGGTAGCCGACCCGCGCTCGGGCCGTCGTCAGCGGAAGCGCTCGAGGTCGGCGATCGCGACGATCGCCACCTCGCCGTCGCCGAGGGCGATCCGACCGGCCTCCAGGTGGACCCCGGCGCCGAACCGGCGGAGCCCGGCCGGCTCGAGCCAGCGACCCTCGCGACCGGCGAGCTCGCCGCCCGTCACCCGGACCCAGTCGGGCGGCGGCGGCGCGGCGCTTGCCGCGGCAGCGTCGAAGACGAGCAACGGCGGGTCGACCACGATCGCGACCTCGGCACCCTCGAGCGCGGCGAACAGGGTCGCGATCGGCGTCGCGATCGGGCGTCGGACGGTCCCGTCGAGGATCAGCACGGCGAACGGTGCCAGCGGCTGGAGGCTCGCCCGCTGGCGCGCCTCCGACGCCTGGAGGTCGCGCTGGTCCTTGCCGGCGAGGCCGGACGCGATCACGCCGCGGACACCGGTCGCCCGGGCACGGATGATCGCCTCGGAGTCGACCCGCCCGTCGACCACCAGGATGGCTCCGGCCCGACCGACATCGAGCGCGCCGCGCAGCCCGGTCTCGCCCGCCACCCGCTCGAGCCGCCCGCGCGCGGGGATCCCCGCGGCGAACCGACCCGCGAGCGCCCGGCCGGTGAGGCGGACCGTCAGCCCGCGACCCGGGATCGCCTCGGCCACGGTTCCGGGGGCCGGGCACTCGAGCGGGTCGACGTGCCCGCCCGCGGCGATCCGCCAGCGCCCCTCGGCAGGATGGAGCAGCTCGCCGGCCGCCGTTCGTGGCTGGCGCCGGCGCAGGGGTCCGCCGGCCTCGTGGCCGTCACCGGGCCACCAGTCGCCCGCCTGGAGCGCCGGGGTGTCGCTCTGCTCCGGCTCAGCGACCGGCGGGCCGTCGTCGAGACGCGGGTCGCGCTGGCGTTCGGCCAGCTCGAGCCCGGGCGTGACGGCAGCACCGGGATCGACGAGGATCCGGTCGCCCGGACCGAGCTCGAACCGCGCCTCCGGCGCGGGGTCGAACATCCGGCGGGCCGGGACGAGCGCGAGCCCGGGCGGCAACCCGGTCGCCGCGACGGGGGCGAGCAGGTCGGTCATCCGCCCCGGCCCGCCCAGAAGGCGGCCTCCCAGGCGTCGAGCATCGCCCGCCGGCGCTCCGTTCGCTCGGGCAGCCGCAGGGGCACGTCGCGCAGGTCGACGAGGAGCCCGCCGAGCCCGCCGCCGACCTCGACGCTCAGCCGCCGGCCGCGGGTACCGAGCCCGACGGGGTCGCGGAAGCGCAGGTCCACGGTCGCCACCGCGCCCGGCGGCAGGTCGACGAGCTGAAGGCCGCCCGGGACGAGGTCGAGCTCGGTCTCGCCCGACGCGCCGCGCACGGTGAGGCGCCCGGCGCTTCGGCCGGCCCGCAGCCCCTGCGGGACGATGACGCTGCCCAGCGGCGCCAGCAGATCGTCGGCCAGCTCGGCGACCAGCTCGCGACGCGCGGACGGATCGTCGATCGAGCCGAGCGGGCCGAGCAGCCGGGCATGGTCGAAGGCGAGCTGGCTGGCACCCGGCCGGCGGACGACGTCGGCGATCGCCAGGGCGATCGCCGGGCCGGGAGCCGCCGCCCAGGCCCCGCCGGCCACGACGATGAGGTCCGGCGCCGCGAGCGCCTCGATCGCCGGCGTGGCGCGGACGAGCCGGCCGACTGCCGCCCGGGCGATGGCCAGTCGGAGCCGGGCACCGTCGCCGTGCGACTCGACCCACGGCGAGAGCCGGAGCTCGCGCAGGCGGTCGCGCATCCGGTGCCGGTCGAGGACGACGGTCGACCAGGCGAGGACCTCGTCGACCGCGTCGTCGTCGAGCTCGGCCGGGATGATCGCGGCGGACGGGACGATCGCGGCCGGGGCCTCGAGCCCGGCCGGTCCGGCGAGCGCCCGGAGGCCGCCGTCGAAGCCGATCTCGACGAGCTCCACGCGCCGGTCGAGCACGGTCGCGAGGTCGCACAGCGCGGCCAGGGCCAGCCGGCGCGGCGCGCGGTCGGTCGGGTCCAGGCGATCGAGCAAGTGGCGGAGCGGCTCGCCCGGTGGGACGCCGGCGGTGGGTCCCGGGACGTACACGGGGCCGCGGCCATCCGGTCCGGCACCGGCGGTCGGGAGGTCGTCCCGGGCGAGCTCCCCGACGAGGATCATCGGTCCGGCCGACGGCCGCGAGGCGAGACCGGCGGCCGTCGCCGCGAGCTCGGCGATCGCCGCGATCTCTTCGCGGCTCGTGGCCGGCTCGCCGGTGACGGCGATCGCGTCGACGTCGGGTCGGAGGGCGGTCCTGGTGAGCCCGACCGTTCCGTCCTGATCCAGGCTCGCGCGGCGGGTCTGCCACCCGGCCAGCCCGGCGACGGCCTCGACGGCCGTCCCGTCGCGAACGGTCGTCGCCAGGATCGCCAGGACGGGCGGCGGCGCGGAGCGGGCGACGAGACGCGGGATCGCGGCCGCCGCCCCGGGCTCGAAGCCGAGCCGGTTGGCGATCTCCGGATCCGCTGCGCTGAGGCGGTCCACGAGGTGCCCGGCGAGGTCGTCGTCGGCCACGCCGGCGGGCAGCGCCACGGAGCCGAGCAACCGGCGCCGGTCGCCGAGGCGCCCGATCACCGCGCCGGCCGCCGTGGCGGTGCCGAGATCGAGGGCCAGGACGACGCTTGGGTCGACGGTCACGGGTCCATGCTAGCCGAGGCGGTCCGGCGGACGTGCCGGGGCCGTGACGAGGATCGAGGCTCCGCTGATGCGGCGACTCATCAAGGAGGACATCCCGTGGCTCGGGGTTCCGGTGCCGCCGCGCCCGCGGATCGCGACGCGGGGCGCTACCGGGCTCGCGGTTCCGCCCGGCTCAGGCGTCGAGCCGGTCGTCCTCGTCGAACTCCTCGAGCCGGTCGATGAGCTGCTCGATCCCGATGTCGTCGGCGAGGATCGCCGAGGCGGACGACACGTCGCCACCGAACAGGACCTTGAGCGTCGGGTCGAAGAACAGCATGGCGTTGCTGCCGAGCGGCCGGTAGGGCCGGCTCGCGTTGAGGAAGTGGACCGCCGGCGCGGTCAGGCCGCGGAACTGGATCTCGCGGGCGACCTGCTCGACGAGGTCGTCGCGCTGCTCGTCGGTCCGCTCGCGGGGGAAGCTCATGACCGGCCCTCGCCGATGCCGAACCCGACGCGGCTCGCCAGCGGATCGGCGACGACGTCGAGCGGCACGGCCGCCGGGGCGACGACGTCGATCGCGACCGGCGCGTTGAGCGCCCGCTCGAACGCCTGGTAGGCGCTCGCGCCGCGGAGGGCGAAGGTGACCGTGGCGATCTCGGGTGAGCGGCGCAGCTCGTCGCGGACGGTCGCGACCGCGATCCGCGCGGCCTCGTCGAGCGGGAAGCCGCCGACACCGGTGCCGAGGGCCGGCAGGGCGAGCGACAGGACGTGCTGCTCGCGGGCCCGGGCGAAGGCGCTCCGGATGGCCGCCTCGATCGCGCCGCCGCTGGTCCGCCGATCCCGGTCGATGGACACGGCGTGGATCAGCAGGCGGGCGGCCAGCCGTCCGCCGTCGGTCACGACCGCGTCCCCCACCGCCACGGGGAGCTGGCGAACGGCGGCGAACTCCACCTCGTCCCCGGCGACGGCCTTGAGCGCCTGGCCGACCCCGGTCGACATCCACAGGCTCGGGTTCGCGGGGCTGACGATCGCGTCGACCTCGAGCTCGCAGATGTCGCCGTTCCAGAGCTGGATCCGACTCACCGATCCCTCCACGCCGCGAGCGTCCGGACCCCCACCGGTACCGCCGCGGCATGGTACACCCGGGGCAAGCGGCGGGACAGGGCCGTGACCGTTTCCCAGGTGTTCGTGGTGCGCCGTCGCGCCAGCTCCTCGATCGGGATCGCCGCCTCGCCCTGCGTCCCCACGAGCACGAACTCGTCGTCGACGCCGACCGGTGGACCGGCGACGTCGGTCACGTCGGCCATCACGGCGTCCATCGCGACGTTTCCGACAAGCGGGACGCGAATGCCCCGGACGAGGACCTCGGCCCGGTTCGAGACCGCGCGGGGGAAGCCGTCGCCGTAGCCAAGCGGGAGCGTCGCGATCCGGCTCGGCCGGCTCGTGCTGAACGTCGGACCGTAGCTGATCCCCGTCCCGGCCGGCAGGTCGGCCACGCGGACCGGCCGGGCATGGAGCGACAGGATCGGGCGGAGGCTGGCCGCGGGGTCCAGCACCGCAGCCGCGGCGGGAACGTCGTCGGGCACGATCCCGTAGGTCGCCAGCCCGATCCGGACGGCGTCGTACGCCGGGACGGCGCGCCCGAGCAGGCCGGCGCTGTTCGCCAGGTGCCGCGCCGGCACGTGCCGCCAGGCCTCGCCGAGGCCCTCGAGCGCGGCCGCGAAGCGCGCCGCCTGGCGATCGGTCCGCGGGCGATCGTCCGCCTGCTGGAGGTGCGACCACACGCCGGCCAGGCGGACACCCGGGCGATGCCCGACCTGGCGGACGATCGCGCCGAGCCGCTCCTGGTCGAGCCCGGCCCGTCCGAGACCCGTCTCGACGTCGAGGTGGATGCGCAGCGCGCGGCGCGGCCGCGGCCCGCGCTCGCCCCGCCAGGCTGCCTCGGCGGCGGCGACCATCCGCCCGAGCAGCTCCTCGCTCGACGCGGTCACGGCGACATCGAGGCGCATCGCCGCGCGGACGACCGCCGCCGGCACCGCGTACAGGCACAGGATCGGGGCACGCAGGCCACCCTGCCGGAGCTCGACCGCCTCGTCGAACGTGGCGACCGAGAAGCCGTCCGCCCCGGCCGCCTCGAGGGCGCGCCCGACCGGCACCGCGCCGTGCCCGTAGGCGTCCGCCTTGAGCACCGGCTCGAGCCGGACGCCGGGCGGGAGGGCGGCCCGCAACGCGCCAAGGTTGCCCAGCAGCCGGTCGAGGTCGACCTCGATCCAGGCCGTCCGGGGCAGCGGGCCGAGACCGGCCTCGGCGAGGCGCTCCTCGATCGGGCGGCGGGCGGTCACGAGCCGGTCGACGGCGTGCCGTCCCCGCGCACCCCGAATCCGAGCCGGGCCGGCCGCGTCCGCCGCTGCGCCGTGGCCGCCAGGCGCTTCCGCGCGAGGGTGATCTCGATCGGGAGGTCGCCGGCCTGAAGCCCGGCGTCGCCGAGCCGGTCGCGGACGACGTCGCCCGCCGCGCCGTGGAGATAGACCCCGACCCGCGCGGCGTCGTACGGGTCGAGTCCCTGCGCGAGGAGCGAGCCGATGGTGCCGGCCAGGACGTCCCCGGTGCCACCCGACGCGAGGGCCGGGTTCTCCCAGGGGGCACGGGCCGCCCGGCCGTCCGGCGCCGCGACCACGGTCCGGGCACCCTTGAGGACGACGACCTGGCCCCACTGGCCGGCCGCGGCCCGTGCCGCCGCCGCCCGCGCTGCGTCGTCGTCGTTGAGGTCGCCGTCGGCGTCCGGCGCGATCCCGCTCGCCGCGCGCAACCGGGCGAACTCGCCCGCATGCGGGGTCAGGACGCACGGCCGGCGGATCCGCTCCCACCAGCCGTCGCGCACGGCCAGCGACCGGAGCGCCTCGGCGTCGACGACCGCCGGTGGTGGCCCGCCGTCGTCCTCGACGGCCAGCAGGGCGGCGATGAGCTCCGCCGTGGCCAGACCCGGGCGGAGACCCGGTCCGACGACGAGCGCGTCGTGCTCGTGGTCCATGATCCGGGCCAGCGCGTCCTCCGGCTCGACCTCCTCGACATCGTCCTCGGGCAGCGCCATCGTCGTCGCCTCGACGACCTTGGCCGCGAACAGCGGCTGGAGCGATTCGGGGACGGCCAGCGTGACCAGGCCGGCCCCGGCCCGTCCCGCGGCCCGACACACGAGCAGCGCCGCGCCGGCATAGTCGAGCGAGCCGGCGATCACCAGCAGCTTGCCGAACGTGCCCTTGTGGCCGCGGACCGGTCGATCGGGCAGCAGCGCGGCGACGATCGCGTCGTCGAGCGCCTCGAGCTCGGCCGGCGTCGCGGCCGTGCTGGCGGGCGCCGCGGCCGGCCCCGCTCCGGCGGTGCCCCGGTCAGCCACGCTCCGCCTCGGCGGCGAGCGCCCGGAGCCGGTCCATTCGAGCGAGGATCCGTCGCTCGCGCTCGTCGAGCCGGTCCTCGATGTCCGGCGGGAAGACGTACCGTCCGCCGGTCAGCCGGACGCCGAACGCGATCGCGACGGCGTAGTCGGACTCGTGGCTGATCGACAGGGCGATCCGCTCCATCCCGAGCTGGTTCGCCCGGGCGGCCGCGCGGCCGTGGAGCCGGACCGCCGGCTGGCCCGTGGGCAGCCGCTCGATCTCGATGTCGCGCCAGCCGATGCCCCGGACGCCGAGCCCGAGGACCTTGCTCACCGCCTCCTTGGCCGCCCAGCGGCCGGCGAACGTCTCGGGCCGGTCCCGGACGTAGCGCCGCTCGGCCGGCGTCAGCACGCGTGCCGAGAACCGGGGACCGAACCGCTCGAGCGTCGCCCGGATCCGGTCGACCCGGATGATGTCGATCCCGAGCTCCGAGATCCCGGGTGGCGCGAAACCGGCCGCCATCGCCTCGAGCGCGCCGCCGTCCCCGGGCATCGGGCCCTATTCGACCGTGACGGACTTGGCCAGGTTGCGCGGCTGGTCGACGTCGGTGCCCCGCGCCAGCGCCGTGTGATAGGCGAACAGCTGGAGCGGGATGATCGCCAGGACCGGGCTCAACGCCTCGTGGGTGTCGGGTACCCACAGCACCTCGTCGGCGAACCGCTCGATCTGGACGTCGCCCTCGGTCGCGACGGCGATGACCCGCGCGTCCCGGGCACGACCCTCCATGACGTTGCTGATCAGCTTGTCGTAGACCGACGATCGGGTCGCCACCGCGACCAGCGGGACCTCCGGGTCGAGCAGCGAGATCGGCCCGTGCTTGAGCTCGCCGGCCGCGTAGCCCTCGGCGTGGACGTAGCTGACCTCCTTGAGCTTGAGCGCCCCCTCGAGCGCGGCCGGGTAGGTGTAGCCGCGACCGACGAACATGAAGCCGCGCGAGGTCACGTAGCGGCGGGCGAGGTCGGGCACGCCCGACGCGGCGTCGAGGGCCGCCTGGGCCTGCTTCGGCAGGCGCCGGAGCGCGGCCCCGAGCTCGAGCTCCTGCTCGGCGCCGAGCCGGCCGCGGATCTTGGCGATCGCGGCCGCGAGGATGACGAGCGTCGTCACCTGGGTCACGAACGTCTTCGATGCGGCGACCGCGATCTCCGGTCCGGCCTGCAGGAAGAGCACGGCGGCCGCCTCGCGGGTGATCGCCGAGCCGACGGTGTTCGTCACCGCGATCACGGTGCAGCCACGCTCGCGGGCGAGCCGGGTCGGGGCGATCGTGTCGGCCGTCTCGCCGGACTGGGTGACGGCGATCACGAGCGTCTTCCCGTCGAGCGGCGGCGGGCTGTAGCGAAACTCGGAGCCGATGTTCGCCCGGGCCGGGATCCCGACCCAGTCCTGGATCGCGGCGGCCCCGACGAGCGAGGCGTAGTAGGCCGTCCCGCAGGCGATGAGCTCGACCCGCTCGACGGTCCGCAGGAGCTCGGCGAGGCCGGCCAGCTCGGCGACCTCGATCCGGTCGTCGGTGGTCACCCGGCCGGTGATCGCCTGGAGCAGCGCAGTGGGCTGCTCGTGCATCTCCTTGAGCATGAAATGCTCGTAGCCGCCCTTCTCGGCGGCCTCGGGCGTCCAGTCGATCGTCGAGACGCTCCGCTCGATCGGCGCTCCGGCCACGTCCGTGATCGTCACGCCCCACGGTCGCAGATCGGCGACGTCGCCCTCCTCGAGGAAGATCACCCGGTCGGTGTGGGCGAGGATGGCGGCCACGTCGCTGGCGAGGAAGCTCTCGCCCTCGCCGATCCCGACGACGAGCGGGACGTCCATCCGCGCACCGACGAGCCGGTCGGGCTCCGCCCGATGCATGACGGCGAGCGCATACGCCCCGTGGACGCGCCGGAGGGCGGCCCGGACGGCGTCGGCGAGATCGCCGGCGTAGGCCTCCTCGATCAGGTGGGCGATCGCCTCCGTGTCCGTCTCGGACGTCAAGCGGTGCCCGCGCGCCTCGAGCCCGTCGCGCAGCTCGCGGAAGTTCTCGATGATCCCGTTGTGGATCACCGTGATGTCGCCGGTGCAGTCCTGGTGGGGATGGGCGTTGAGGTCGTTCGGCCGTCCGTGGGTCGCCCAGCGGGTGTGGGCCAGGCCGATCGCGGCATGCGGTGTCCGATCGGCGATCGCGGTCTGGAGGTTGGCCAGCTTGCCGGCCCGCTTCTCGACGAACAGGTCGCCCTGGTCGTCGACGAGGGCGATCCCGGCCGAGTCGTAGCCGCGGTACTCGAGTCGCTTGAGCCCCTCGATGAGGATGGGCCCCGCCTCGCGCGGTCCCGTGTAGCCGACGATCCCACACATGCGGTCCGAGTCTCCTGAGCGACCCGGGCGCTGCTCCGGGCCGGGCTAGTTTAGACGCTCCCCCGCGAGGGTCGCGATCTCGTCGGCCAGCTGGCCGACCAGCTCGGCGTCCGCTCCCTCGACCATCACCCGGAGGGCCGGCTCGGTGCCGGACGGCCGGACGAGGATCCGGCCCGTCGCGCCCAGTCGCGCGCCGGCCTGGGCCAGGGCACGCTGGAGGACCGGATCCCCCTCCCACTGGTCCCTGTGACGGGCCGGGACTGCGCGCTGCTGCTGTGGCAGGAGCGGGATCTCGGCGGCCAGCTCGGCGATCGGGCGGCCGCGCCCGGCGATCACCCGGAGCACCTCGAGCGCGGTGACCACGCCATCCCCGGACGTGCTCTGCTCGCGGATGATCACGTGACCGCTCTTCTCGCCACCGAGGACGGCGCCCGAGACCTGCATGCCCTCGAGGATGTACTTGTCGCCGACGGGGGTCCGGATCAGCTGGCCGCCGGCCGCCTCGATGACGCCCTGGAGGCCACCATTGGACAGGACCGACACGACCAGCCCGCCGCCGTCGAGCGCGCCGCGGGCGAGCCGGTCGAGGGCGAGCAGGCCGATGAGCTGGTCGCCGTCGACGATGCGGCCGCTGGCATCGACGGCGACGCACCGATCGGCGTCGCCGTCGAGCGCGAAGCCGATGTCCGCGCCGCGCGCCACGACGGCCGCGGCGAGCGAGGCCGGCGCGGTCGCGCCGCAGTCGAGGTTGATGTTGCGGCCGTCCGGCTCGGCGTGGATGACCTCGACCCGCGCCCCGGTGGCGGCGAGGATGTCGCCGGCGACGACGCTGCCCGAGCCGTTCGCGCAGTCGAGCACGATCCGCAGGTCGGTCGGGATCGACCGGGCGAGCCGGACGCGGTGCTCGCGGTAGCGATCGAGCAGCGCTGCGGCGTCGATCGACCGGCCGAGCTCGTCGTTGCCGACGCCGCCGAGCTCGCCCGAGCGCCAGATCAGCTGCTCGAGCTCGTCCTCGATGACGTCGTCGAGCTTGAGACCGGCCGAATCGAGGACCTTGAGCCCGTTGTCCTCGGCCGGGTTGTGCGAGGCCGAGACCATGATCCCGGCGGCGAAGTCACCCGTCCCGGTGAGGAACGCGAGCGCGGGCGTCGGGACGACGCCGACGCGGTGGACGTCGACGCCGAGGCTCGTCGCGCCGCTCACGATGGCGGCCACGAACATGTCGCCGGAGCGGCGCGTGTCCTGGCCGACGACGATCGCCCGGCCGGGTCCGGCGAGCCGCTTCGCCGTGGCGCGGCCGAGGTCGTGGGCGATCGTCGGCTTGAGATCCACGTTGGCGACGCCGCGGATCCCGTCGGTCCCGAACAGGCGCGCCATCTACGGGCCGCTCGGGACAGGCGACGGCGAGCTCGACGGCGGCGGGACGTTCTCGGTGACCGTCACGGTGACCTCGGGCGGGCTCATCGAGACGAGGGTGAGGTCGGCCGGGAGCGAGATCTTGAGCTTGACCTTGTGGATGCCCGGTCCGAGGCCGTCGACGTCGGCGACGACCGCCAGGGTCCGTGGATCGACCGCGTCGAGGGCCGCCGTCGAGCCGCCGACCGTGACCAGGACCGAGGCTGTCGACAGGGTGTAGGTCCGATCGTCGCGCGCACCCGACAGGACGACCCCGCTCGAGAAGGTCCGGCTCGCCGAGGTCGGCGCCAGATTGATCGTCACGGTCACCGCGTCGCCGGTCACCGAGGTGACCCCGTCGGGCAAGGCAAGCGGCACGGTCCGGCTGAGGTTCGCGCTGGCCCCGCTCATCGAGATCGGCGCGGTGTCGACCTTGGCGAGCGCGGCCAGGGCGTCGGCGTCGCCCTCGATCGACACGATCGGCGGGGTCACGGTCAGCGACTGGACCTCGAAGCCGTCGGCCGGGTTGCCGGTCACCACCGGATTGACCGGCAGGCTCTTCGTCTTGAGCCCACTGCCGACGGAGATCTTGACGTGGACGTTGCTCGGCTCGACGTTGACCGGGCTCTGGACCTCGCCGCGGACGTCGACCGCCAGCAGGTCGACCGTCTGGTCGACGTCGATCCCGGACGGCTGGACGACGACGCGCGCCTCTGCGGCGGTCACCAGCCGGACGACCGACTCGGGCCCGGAGACGGTCGCCTCGGTCGCGGACAGGGTCGGCTCGCCGATCTCGATCCCCGGCGGCAGGGTCCCATGGTCGACCTGGACCGGCACCTGCTTGGAGATGAGCGGATCGAGCTGGACCGTGATCAACGGGGGCTCGTAGTCGAGGATCGTCACCCGCGGATCGTCGTTCCGCACGTCGACCTTGACGGTGACGAACGGGTTGTCCGGGGTCGGGGTCGCCTGGGTGAGGTCAACCGTTGCCCTGAAGCTGTTGCTGGTGAGCCGCTGGGCGACCTCGGGCGGCGCGAAGTAGCGGATGTTCGTGACCGACGGCAGGTTCTCGAGCAGGACCGCCGACGTCGGCAGCTTGGGCACGATCGGGATGCTGCCCGGCCAGACCTGGGCGCTCTGGGACAGGACGAGCCCGGCGTACAGGAACGTGGCCAGCAGGATCGCGGCGAGCTTGAGCGGCCAGTTCCGGACGACGATGTCGAAGACGCGTCTCATCGGCGAACGGGTGCCGGCTTGGCGGGTCGCGGTGGACCGTCGGTCGCGGCCAGCGAGCCCCCGTCGGCCGGCCCGACCGGCGCCGCCGGAGCAGGGATCGGGGCGGCCTGGACCGGCGCCGCCGGAGCAGCCTGGGTTGGGGCCGCCTGGGCGAGCGCGATCGGAGCCTCGTCGGCCGGCACCGCGGCGGGCCCGTCCCCGGCACCGACGTCGGGCGCCGACCCGTCCGACACGCCGCCCGCTCCGCGGCGCGGACGGCCGCGCGGGCGCTGCGGCCGGACGGCCGTGACCGAGCGCACGGCGCCGGTCCCGCGCTTGACCAGCGAGCGCCCGCTCTCGCCGGGCAGGAGGAGCTGGACGATCGCGCGGGCCAACTGGCCCTCGTTCAGGTTGCGCCGGATGCGCGAGCGCTCGACGAGGCTGACCTGACCGCTCTCCTCGCTGACGACGACCACGATCGCATCGGTCCGCTCGGCCATCCCGAGCGCGGCCCGATGACGGGTGCCGAGGCGCTCGACCTGGACCGTCGTCTCGGCCAGCGGCAGCAGCGCCCCCGCCGCGACGATCTGCTCGCCGCGCACGATGACCGCGCCGTCGTGGAGGGCGGTCCGGGGCATGAAGATCGTGACCAGCAGGTCCGCCGACAGGTCGGCGTGGAGCATGACCCCGGATTCGGCGATCTCCTCGAGCCCGGTCTCGCGCTCGATCACGATCAACGCCCCGTGGTCCTGCGCGGCGAGGACGGCCGACGCGCGGGCGATCTCCGCGGCGACATGCTCGGCCGTCCGCTCGTCGACCGGCGAGAAGACCCAGGCGAGCGAGCCGACCCGGCCGATCCGCTCGAGCGCGCGCCGGAGCTCGGGCTGGAACACGACCACGAGCGCGAACACGCCGACGATCGCGCCCGTCTCGAGGATCTGGCGCAGGAGTGGGAGGTTGAAGAAGCGCGCCGCGGCGTACACGACGATCAGGACGCTCACCCCGATGACCAGCCGGACCGCCTGCGTCCCGCGGATCAGGAGGAACAGCCAGTAGATGAGGACCGCGGTGATCCCGATGTCGACGATCGTCGTGAGATGGACCTGGTCGACGATCGACTGGATGGCCTGCGACATCGTGGCCAGTGTACGTCAGGCGCCGTGGGCGGACAGTCGGGGGTCGCCGGGAAGGCGCGTCGCGACGAGCTCGCGCAGCCGCTCCCGGGCCGGTCCGTTGTCGGTCAACTCCACGTAGCGATCGAGGATCACGAGCTTGTCGGCGGCGGCATCCGCCCAGCCGTGGTCGAGGTCGAGCTCGGCCAGCGCGAGATGAAGGTCCGGATCGGCCGGGGCGACGGTCAGCCCGAGCTGGCAGGCGTCGATCGCCGCGTCGAGCAGGCCGGCGCGGCGCATGAGCGCGACGGCGTCGAGGATGACCTGGTGGACGACGCCCGGATCGCCGGACTCCACGGCCGTCTCGATCGCGATCGACAGCCCGCCGGCGTCGATGGCCGGTTCGGGCGGCAGCTCCGGTTCGAAATCGGCCCCGAGATCGGCGCCGGCCACCTCGGCCGCGGCGTCAAGCGCCGGGTTGGGCACGGCCGAGGCTCCGGACGGCGCCTCGAGCGTTCGGAGGGCCCGGGCGAGCTCGTCCTCGCCGCCGCGCTCGGCCGACCAGCCGCGGAGCTCGGCGACGAGCCCTTCGAGGTGCCGGCGGCGGGCCCGCGATTCGGCCAGCTCGAGCGCCCGGCGGGCCGTGTCGCAGGCATCGGGCAACCGGCCGTCGGCCTGCTGGATCTCGGCGAGCAGGTCAAGGACGCCGGCCGCCTCGGCGGGGCGCCCGGCCGCGACGAGCGCCTCGGCCCGACCGGCCAGGCTCGTCTCGTCCCGGGGTGCCAGTCGGAGGGCCGTCTCGAACGCCACCAGGGCGTCATCGATGCGGTCGAGGTGGAGCAGCGCGCGACCCATGCTCGCGTGGGGCAACGGTCGATCCGGGGCCAGCGCGGCCGCCTCGGCATAGGCGGCGACCGCCGCCTCGTGGCGGCCGCGGACCGCGGCGACATGCCCGATCCGGAGCGCGCTCTTGTAGCGTTCGTAGAGCGCTTCCTCGCTCATCGACCTCCGAGGCTCTCGGCCAGGAATCCCTTCTGCACGTGGAGCCGGTTCTCCGCCTGGTCGAGGACCAGGCTGCGCGGCCCGTCGAGGACGTCCGAGGCGATCTCCTCGTCGCGGTGGGCCGGCAGGCAGTGCATGACGAGGGTAGACGGTCCGGCCGCCGAAAGCAGTCGGTCGTCGACGCGGAACCCGGCGAATTCGGTGCGCCTGCGCTCCGCCTCGTCCTCCTGGCCCATCGACGTCCAGGCGTCGGTGTAGACGATGTCGGCCCCGCGGACGGCACCCAGCGGGTCGTCGCCGAGGACGACCCGGCCACCGCCGGTGGCGATCGCCCGGGCCCGCTCCACGATCGTCGGATCCGGCCCGTGGCCGGCCGGGTGGGCGAGCCGGACCTCGATCCCGAGCCGGCAGCCGAGGAGGGCCAGCGAGTGGAACACGTTGTTCCCGTCGCCGACGAAGGCGAGGACCAGCCCGTCGAGCGCGCCGAACCGCTCACGCAGCGTGAAGGCGTCGGCCAGCGCCTGGCAGGGGTGCTCAAGGTCGGTCAGGGCATTGATCACCGGGATCGCGGCAGCGGCAGCCATCTCCTCGGCGATCGCGTGTCCGAACGTGCGGACCATGATCCCGTCGACCCAGCGATCGAGGTTCCGGGCGACGTCGGTCACGCTCTCCCGCGTGCCGAGGCCCACGTCCGAGGTCGCGAGGTGAACGGCGTGGCCGCCGAGCTGGGTCATCCCGGCCTCGAACGTCACCCGGGTCCGCAGGCTGGGCTTCTGGAACAGCATCGCCAGCGTCCGCCCGGCAAGCGGCTGCTCTCGGTGCGTCCGGGTCGCCCGGAACTCCGCCTTGAGCTCCGCCGCTCGGTCGAACACGAGCTCGACCTCGTCAACGGTCAGGTCACCCGCACTGAGCAGGTCCCTCCCGCGCAGCGTTCGGTCGCCCGGGTCAGCTACGCTCATCGGCCAACTCTAGCGGCGACACCGGCCGTCGAGGCCGCCGCCAAGGCGGGCGCGAGGACCGGAGCGAGCGCGACGGCGTTCAACGGCGGCCGGGTGATGAGGCCCGGTCGACGCACCCGATCCGGCGGCCGAGGCCGAGGCGGAGGGGAGCACCGGAGCGAGCGCACTCGAACGTGCGTGAGCGAGGAGCGGACCCGACAACGACGGCATTCGGCCGTCGGGCGGGTGCGTTAGCGCTTGGTGTACTGGGGGGCCTTGCGGGCTCGCTTCAACCCGTACTTCTTGCGCTCCTTCATCCGCGGGTCGCGGGTCAGCAGGCCGGCCTGGCGGAGCGGGAGCCGGTTGCCCTCCGGGTCGAGCTGGAGCAGGGCCCGGGCGATCCCGTGACGGATGGCGCCGGCCTGGCCGGTGACCCCGCCGCCCTCGACCTTGATCATCGCGTTGAAGCGGCCCTCGGTCCCGGTGACCCGGAACGGCATCCGGACCTCGGCCTCGTTGACGGCGTTGCCGAAGTGCTCGTCGAGCGAGCGGCCGTTGACCACGATCTCGCCCTCGCCCGGCAGCAGCCGGACGCGAGCGACGGCGGTCTTGCGTCGTCCGGTGCCGTAGTAGAACGCTGGGGTCGTCATCTGATCGTGGCTCCTCGTCAGGCCAGCGGCTCGGGCCGCTGGGCCTGGTGCGGATGGTCCGAACCGGGGTAGATCTTCAGCTTGCGGAGCTGCTGGGCGCCGAGCCGGTTGTGGGGCAGCATGCCCTTGACCGCCCGGCGGATGACCTGTTCCGGCCGGCGCTCGAGGAGCTGGCCGAGGGTCTCCTCCTTGTAGCCCTGCGGATGGCCGCTGTGGCGCCGGTAGAGCTTCGAGTCGAGCTTGTCGCGGGTGACCGCGATCCGGGCCGCGTTGAGGACGATGACGTGGTCGCCCGAGTCGAGATTCGGCGCGTAGGTCGGCTTGTGCTTGCCCTCGAGGACACGGGCGATCCGCGTCGCGAGGCGGCCGAGCGTCTGGTCCGCCGCATCCACGACGTACCAGCGTCGCTCGATCTCGCTCTCGCGAGGTGCGTAGGTCTTCGCGGTCATCTCTCTCCGTGTTCTCCGTCAGCGCGCCCGGCTCGTCCGAGGACGACCCGTCGCAGGCACAACCCGTGGGGCGGGGCCGTGACCCCGTCCAAGGCCGGTCGCCCGGCGGCCAGCGCCGCGGCGACCCCGGTCGCATCCATCGTTCCCTGGCCGACCTCGAGGAGGACGGCCACCATCCGCCGGACCATCCCGCGGAGGAAGGCATCGGCCACGACGTCGATCGTCACGACCCGTCCTCTCCGCGCGACCCGGACCGCGTGAACGGTCCGGACCGACGTCCGGCTCGTCGTCCCGAAGGCCCGGAAGTCGTGCCGGCCCTCGAGGACCGACGCGGCTCGCGCCATCGCGGCGACGTCCAGCGGGACCCGCACCCCGAGCGCGTAGCGCTCGCGAAGCGGGCTGCGCGGCCCGTTCCAGACGGTGTAGCGGTACTCCCGGTACCGCGCCGCATAGCGGGGATCGAACCGATCGGGAACCGTTCTCAAGCCACCGATCGAGACATCTGCCGGAAGGAGCGCGTCGAGCGCCCGGGCCAGCTCGGTCGCCGAGGACCGGCCCCGGTAGGTGAACGCGATCACCTGCCCGGTAGCGTGGACCCCGGCATCCGTCCGGCCCGCCGCATCGACCTCGCTCGACCCCGAGGGGTCGAGCCGGGCCAGCGCGGCCTCCAGCTCTCCCTGGACCGTCCGCCTTCCCGGTTGGACCTGGAAGCCGGCGAAGTCCGTGCCGTCATATTCCACCCGTGCTCGAAAGCGCACAGGTCCGCCCTCTCGAGCGTGCTAGTCGCTGACCATGATGTCCGCTCCGCCGAGCACAGGCGTAGGCGCCACCGAGCACCCGAGCGAGCGCACCTCGACGTGCGTGAGCGAGGGAACGCAGGTGGCAACGCCCGCATGGGCCGGCGCAGTGGACATCAGACAAGCTCGATCTGGACGATCTCGGCCGCGTCGCCCCGACGCTGGCCGAGGCTGACGATCCGGGTGTACCCGGAGGTCCGGTCGGCGTACTTCGGGGCGATCTCGTGGAACAGCTTGTCCACGACGAGCGGCTCGTTCGGGAACTCGGCGACGACCGCCCGGCGGGCCGACAGGTCGCCCCGCTTGGCGAGGGTGATCATCCGCTCGACCCGGCCGCGGATCTCCTTGGCCTTGGCCTCGGTGGTCCGGACCTTCTCGTAGCGCAGGACGGACACGGTGAGGTTCTTGTAGAGCGCCTTCCGCGGACCCATCTTGCGCGACAGCTTGCGGCCGTCGACCCGGTGCGCCACCTAGACCTCCTCGGTCTCGTCGTCCGGGTAGGGCTCGTCCGACAGCTCCGTGTCGGGAACCACGAACCCGCGCATCCGGAGCCGCTCCTTCATCTCGTCGAGCGACTTGCGCCCGAAGTTGCGCATCCGGAGGAGGTCGTCGTCGGACAGCTGGAGGAGCTGGCCGACCTTGACGATGTTGTTGCGCTTGAGCGAGTTGTAGGCGCGCATCGGGAGGTCGAGCTCCTCGATCGGCATGTCGAGCATGTTCGGGGGGAGCTGCGGGGCGCCGCCACCGGGGACGGCCGACGTGGCGACCATGCCGATGTTGGCGAACAGGGCGAACTGGCGGACCAGGATGTCGGCCGCCCGGGAGAGCGCCTCCTCGGGGGTCGTCGTCCCGTCGGTCTCGATCTCCATCGTCAGCTTGTCGTAGTTGGTGATCTGACCGACCCGGGTCGGCTCGACCCAGTAGTTGATCTTGCGGACCGGCGTGAAGATCGCGTCGACGGCGATGACGCCGATCGGCAGCGCCTCGGACCGCTCGGCCGCGAGGTAGCCGACGCCGCGCTCGACGGTCAGGTCCATCTCGATCGGCACGTCGTCGGTGTCGAGGGTCATCAGGACCTGCTCGCGGTTGACGATCTCGACGTCGGCCGACTCGGCGATGTCCGCGGCGGTGACCGCGCCGGCGCCGCTCTTGACGAGGCGGAGCTGGACGGGGTGGGTCGCGAAGCTCTTGAGCCGGAGCTTCTTGACGTTGAGGACGATCTGGGTGACGTCCTCCTTGACCCCCGGGATCGTCGAGAACTCCTGGTAGACATCGCGGAGCTGGATCGACGTGACCGCCGCACCCTCGAGCGACGACAGGAGGACACGCCGGAGGGCATTGCCGAGGGTGACGCCATAGCCGGCCGGGAGGGGACCCGCCTCGTACTTGGCGTAGGTCCCGAGCTCCTCGACGGGCTCGATCTGGGGGCTCTCGAGTTCGATCATGATCTGGGGCTTACCTCGAGTAGTACTCGACCACGAGCTGCTCGTTCAGGTCGAGCGGCATCTGGTCGCGCCGGGGCTGGTCGAGCACCGTGCCGGACAGCTTCGCGGCATCGATGCTCAGCCACTCCGGCGGCTGGTGGGAACGGAGCGTCTCCTTGGCGACCTTGAACGGCTCGCGGTCGCGATGCGACTCGCGGACCTCGACCCGGTCGCCGGTCTTGAGCTGGAACGACGGCACGTTGGTCGGCCGCCCGTTGACCGTGAAGTGGCCGTGCGTCACGAGCTGGCGCGCGGCGGCCCGGCTCGTCGCGAAGCCCATCCGGAAGACGCCGTTGTCGAGCCGCAGCTCGAGCATCCGGAGGAGGTTCTCGCCGGTGACCCCGGGGCGCGACTCGGCCGAGTCGAAGTAGTTCTTGAACTGGCGCTCGAGGACCGAGTACGTCCGGCGGACCTTCTGCTTCTCGCGCAGCTGGAGCCCGAAGTCGCCGACCTTGCGGCGGCGGACGCCGTGCTGGCCGGGCGGGGTGGGTCGGCGCTCGAAGGCGCACTTCTTCGAGTAGCAGCGACTGCCCTTGAGATAGAGCTTGGCGCCCTCGCGGCGGCACAGCCGGCAGACGGATGCGGTGTAGCGTGCCATCTCGACCGCCTAGACCCGGCGCCGCTTGGGAGCGCGGCAGCCGTTGTGCGGGATCGGCGTGACGTCGGTGATGGCCGTCACCTCGAGGCCGGCCGACTGGAGCGAGCGGATCGCCTGCTCGCGCCCGGCGCCGGGGCCCTTGACGTAGACCTCGACCTGGCGCATGCCGTGCTCCATCGCGCGCTTGGCGGCGCCCTCGGCCGACAGCGCGGCCGCGTAGGGCGTGCTCTTCCGCGAGCCCTTGAACCCGGCCACGCCGGCCGAGCCCCAGCTGATCACCGCGCCACCCTGGTCGGTGATCGTGATGATCGTGTTGTTGAACGTCGCCTGGATGTGGACGTGCCCCTGCGGGACGTTCTTCTTCTCCCGGCGGCGCTGCTTGACGGCGCGCTTGCGTTCGGCCATGAGTCTGGTCGGAGCCCCTTACTTCTTCCGCCGCACGCCGACCGTCTTCTTCGGTCCGCGACGCTGGCGCGCATTGGTCTTGGTTCGCTGGCCGCGGACCGGCAGGTTGCGCCGGTGGCGCAGGCCGCGATACGAGCCGATCTCGATGAGTCGCTTGATGTTGAGGGCCACTTCGCGGCGCAGGTCGCCCTCGACCTTGTAGCGCCGGTCGACGATCTCGCGGAGGCGGTTGACCTGCTCCTCGGTGAGATCGCGGACCCGGGTGTCCGGGTTGATGTTGGCCTGGGCGAGGACCTTCTGGCTGGTGGGCAGGCCGATCCCGAAGATGTAGGTGAGCGAGACCTCGACCCGCTTCTCGCGCGGGATGTCGACGCCGGCGATACGTGCCATCGGTTACCCCTGCCGCTGCTTGTGCTTCGGGTTGGTGCAGATGACCATCACCGTCCCGCGGCGGCGGATGACTTTGCAGTTGTCGCAACGCGCCTTGACGGAGGCTCGGACTTTCAACGCATCCTCGATCGTTCTCGGTGTGGCCGCTGGGGCGGCCGGCTGGTCACTTCAGGCGGTAGGTGATGCGACCCCGGGTGAGGTCGTACGGCGAGAGCTCCACGCGGACTCGGTCGCCCGGCAGGATCCGGATGAAGTTCATCCGCAGCTTGCCGCTGATGTGGGCGAGGACCCGGTGGCCGTTCTCCAGCTCGACGGCGAACATGGTGTTCGGCAACGGCTCGATGACCGTTCCCTCGACCTCGATCGCGTCTTTCTTGGCCACAGGCTCCCAGGTTCCCTTTCGCGCATGGAATGTCGGCCCTGACTGGGCCGACACACGAACGGTCAGGATACCAAACCACACCACTTCCGGCAAGCTGGACCCAGGCGGCGGTCATATCGTCGTCAAGATTTCGGGCCCGGTTGCCGTGATCGCGATCGAGTGCTCGAAGTGGGCGGCGAGCGTCCCGTCCCGGGTGACGATCGTCCAGTCGTCGTCAAGCATCCGCGTCTCGGGGCCGCCGAGGGTGAGCATCGGCTCGATCGCCAGGCACAGCCCCGGCTCGAGCTTGCGCCCGTTCCGGCCGAGCCGGTAGTTCGGGACCTGGGGCTCCTCGTGCATCGCCCGGCCGATGCCATGGCCGACGAACTGGCGGACGATGCCGTAGCCGGCCGGCCCCGCGACGTCCTCGATCGCGGCGGAGATGTCCTCGATGTGGCCGCCCGGCTGGGCCGCCGCGATTCCGGCCATCATCGCCAGGCGGGTGGTGTCGATGAGCCGCTTGACCTCGGGGCTCGGCGTCCCGACGAAGAACGTGCGCGCCCCGTCGCCGTGCCAGCCGTCGACGATCGCGCCGGCGTCGATCGACACGACCTGGCCGTCGCGGATCATCCGCTCGCCCGGGATCCCGTGGACGATCTCGGCGTCGATCGAGATGCACACCGAGGCCGGGAACGGCCGGCGCGGGTTGGCCCCCGGGTAGCCCTTGAACGACGGGACCGCCCCCGCGCGGCGGATGTGCGCCTCGGCGAGGGCATCGAGGTGGGCGGTCGACACCCCGGGGCGAAGCTCCGATTCCACGAGGGCGAGGACCTCGGCGACGATCCGCCCGGCGCGGCGCATCTGCTCGATCTCGGCCGCCGACTTGAGGGTCACGGCCATGTCAGGCACGCCCCCGCAACGCCGGGACGACGAGGGCCAGCAGGTCCGCGGCCACCTCGTCGATCGAGCGGCGCCCGTCGACGGACCGCAGCACGCCCTGGTCGCGGTAGTGGCGGCTCACCTCGCGCAGGGCGCCGAGCTGCTGGTCGAGCCGGGCCCGGACCGTCTCGACCCGGTCGTCCTCGCGCTGGATGAGCCGCGAGCCGTCGAGGTCGCACACCCCCGGCACCGCCGGCGGGTGCGTCGTCGCGTTGTAGACGTGGCCGTTCGCCTCGCAGATCCAGCGACCCGACATCCGGCGCACGAGCTCGTCGGCGGGGACGTCGATCTCGAGTGCGTAGTCGACCCGCGCGCCGTGCTCGGCCAGGGCCGCGTCGAGCGCCTCCGCCTGGGCGGCTGTCCGGGGGAAGCCGTCGAGGATCACGCCCTCCTGGGCGTCGGGCTGATCCAGCCGGGCGAGCAGCATCCGGACCGTGATGTCGTCGGGCACGAGCCGTCCCCGCTCCATGTAGCGGCTCGCCTCGAGCCCGATCGCCGAGCCCTCGCGGACGGCCGTGCGGAACAGGTCGCCGGTCGCGACGTGCGGGATGCCGAGCCGGTCCGACAGGATCGCCGCCTGGGTGCCCTTGCCGGCACCGGGGGCGCCGAGCAGGACCAGGAAGTTCACCGGAAGACGTCCTCCCGCCGACGGTCAGCGGGAGCCTCGCCCCGGCGGCCGGAGGGCGAACCCCGCCCGGTCACCGGATGAATCCTTCGTAGTTGCGCATCATGAGCTGGGCCTCGATCTGTTTCATCGTCTCGACGACGACGCTGACCACGATCAGGAGGCTCGTGCCGCCCAGGGTCAGCCCGCCGAGGCTCGGGAAGATCGCCCCGACGATGATCGGCGACACGGCGACGACCGCAAGGAAGAACGCGCCGGCGATCGTGATCCGGTAGACGACCCGGGTCAGGTAGTCCTGGGTCGGCCGGCCGGGCCGGATGCCGGGGATGAACCCGCCGTTCTTGCGCAGCTGCTCGGCGGTCTCGTCCGGCTTGAACGTGAAGGCCGTGTAGAAGTAGGTGAACCCGAAGGTCAGCAGGAAGTACATGATCGCGTACAGCGGCCGCTGCGGGTTCATCAGGTTGACGATCGCGTTGGCGATATCGGCGACGATCTTGATCTGGGACGTGGTGAAGTATTGGGCGACCTGCGACGGGAACAGCAGGATGCTGACGGCGAAGATGATCGGGATCACCCCGGCCTGGTTGACTCGCAGGGGCAGGAACGTCGAGCCGCCCTGGTACATCCGCCGCCCCCGGACGCGGCTGGCGTACTGGATCGGGATCCGCCGCTGGCCCTCCTGGATGTAGACGATCACGAAGACGGCCGCGATCGCGACGATCGCGAAGGCGACGAACGCCAGGACGTCCGGCGAGCGCACGAACGCGAGGAGGGCCGTCGGGGCACGCCCGACGATCCCGGCGAAGATGATGAAGCTGATGCCGTTGCCGATGCCCTTCTCGGTGATCAGCTCGCCGAGCCACATCAGGAGGACCGACCCGGTCGTCAGGGCGACGATCTGGGTGAGCGTCTCGAGGTCCGCCAGTCCGAACGAGCCGGTCAGGACCGGCGGCGTCGTGTTGTGGAGCAGGGCCAGGAAGCCGTACGACTGGAGGAGCGCCAGCGGCACGGACAGGTAGCGGGTGTACTGGTTGATCTTGTTGCGCCCGTACTCGCCCTCCCGGCTCAGCGCCTGGAGCTGCGGGACGACGCTCGTCATCAGCTGCATGATGATCGACGCGTTGATGTACGGGTTCACCCCGAGCCCGACGATCGAGAACCGCGACAGCCCGCCGCCCGAGAAGAGGTCGAGCAACCCGAGCAGCGAGTTGCTGTCGAAGAACTGCTGGAGCGCCGCCGGGTCGGCCCCGGGCACGGGCACGTGCGACAGGAACCGGAAGACGATCAGGATCCCGGCGACGAACAGCAGACGCCGGCGAAGATCCGGGGCTCGGAAGGCGTTGAGCAGGTTCTCGATCACGGTCAGGCGTCTTCGCCGGCCGGACCGTCGTCGCTGGTCGTGTCCTCGGTCGGCTGGGCGGCCGGCTCGTCGCTCGCGCTGGCTGCGGCGCCCTTCGCGGCCTTGGACGCGCGCGCCGCCTTCGCCCGAGCCGGCTTCGGTGTGGCCCGGGGCTCGCTGGTGGTGGCGGCGCCGGCCTCGGCGGGGGCGGTGGCCGCCGCAGGGCCGGCCGGACCGTCGGCCTCGGCCTCGGCCGTTGCGGTGTCGCCAGCGGACTCGGCCGGAGCTTCGACCGAGGCCGGGCCCTTTGCCGCCGGCGCCTCCGCCGGCTCGGCCTTCGCCGTCTTGCGGGCGCGGGGCGCCCTGGGCGCTGGCTCAGCGGTCTCGCCGGACCCGCCGTCGCCGGAGGCATCCGCCGGAGGCTCGGACGGGCCGGCCGCCGCCGCTTCGACACCGAGCGCCGGCAGCGGCCGGGTCGGGATCTCGAGGACCTGGACGGAGCCGCCGGCGGCTTCGATCTTGGCGACCGCGCTCTTGCTGAACGCGTCGGCGACCACGAACAGGGCAACCTCGAGGTCACCCTGGCCGAGGACCTTCATCGGCCGATCGAGCGTTCGGACGAGCCCGACCGCACGCAGGATCTCCTGGTTGACGGTGGCCGGCGCCGGCTTGGCCTTCGCCTTCCGGCCGGCCTCGCCCGCCTCGAACGCGCCGAGCAGGGCGAGCTCGCCGATCCGCCCGACGTTGACGATCTCGTAGTCGATCTTCAGGCGGTTCTTGAACCCGCGCAGCTTCGGGATCCGCATATGGAGCGGGGTCTGCCCGCCCTCGAACCAGGGCGGGATCGAGCCGCCGGCGCGCGCCTTCTGGCCCTTCGTGCCGCGCCCCGCGGTCTTGCCCTTGCCGGCGGCGATCCCGCGACCGACGCGCGTCCGTGCGGTCCGCGAGCCGTCGGCCGGCTTGAGGTCGTGGAGCTTCATGACTTCTCCTCGGGCGCGGCCGTCCCGGGGATCTCCTCGACGGTCACGAGGAACCGGACCTGGCGGACCATCCCCCGCGTGGCGGGGTTGTCGGGGACCTCGACCGTGTCGCCGATCCGGTGCAGGCCGAGCGCCCGGACGGTCGCCCGGTTGCGCGCGATGTGGCTGATCGTGCTCTTGACCTGGGTCACCCGCAGCTTACCGGCCATCGGCGCCCTCCATGGCCGGCTGGCCGGCGATGAACCCGCGCACGGGGACCCCACGACGGGCGGAGATCTCCTCCGCGGAGCTCAGGGAGGCGAGCGCGTTGATCGTCGCCCGGGTCACGTTGACCGGGTTCGTCGAGCCGTGGACCTTGGCCAGGATGTCGCGGATGCCGGCCGCCTCGACGACCGCCCGGACGGCCCCGCCGGCGATGACCCCGGTGCCCTGCGAGGCCGGCTTGAGCATCACCCGCGCGGCGGCGTACTCGACCCGCACCTCGTGCGGGATGGTCGTCCCGACGGTCGGCACCCGGATGAGGTTCTTCTTCGCGTCCTCGACGCCCTTCCGGATCGATTCCGGCACCTCGCCCGCCTTGCCCAGCCCGACGCCGACATGGCCGGCGCCGTCGCCGACGACGACGACCGCGCTGAAGCTGAACCGCCGGCCGCCCTTGACGACCTTGGCGACGCGGTTGATCTGGACGACGCGCTCTTCGAGCGTCAGCTTGTTCGGATCGATCCTGGCCAACTCGGCTGCTCCCTTCAGATCAGAAGTCGAGACCGGTCTCGCGGGCGGCGTCGGCGAGCGACTTGATCCGTCCGTGGTACCGGAACCCGGCCCGATCGAAGACGACGTGCTCGACGCCGGCTGAGCGGGCGCGTTTGGCGATCAGGCGACCGACGGCTGCGGACTCCTCCGACTTCGTCGACTTGGAGCCCTTGAACTCCTTCTCGGCGGTCGAGGCGGCGGCCAGCGTCCGGCCGGACGCGTCGTCGATGACCTGGGCGTAGATGTGGCTGAGGCTGCGGAAGACGGCCAGCCGCGGCCGGGTCTCGGTCCCGGCCACGCGGAGCCGGATCCGCTCGTGGCGCTTGTGCCGCGCAGCCGTGCGGCTGGCGATCTGGGTCATGGTCGGGGATCCTTCGTCGTCACTTCTTGCCGCCGATCTTGCCGGCCTTGCCGGCCTTGCGGCGGACGACCTCGCCGGCGTAGCGGACGCCCTTGCCCTTGTACGGCTCGGGCTTGCGGGTCAGGCGGACCCTCGCGGCGACCTGGCCGACGAGCTCCTTGTCGATGCCCACGACGGCGAGCCGGGTGGGCGTCTCGACCTCGAAGCTGATCCCGCTCGGCGGGACGATCTCGATCGGGTGGCTGTAGCCGAGGTTGAGCTGGAGCTTCTCGCCGACCTTCGCGGCGCGATAGCCGACGCCGGTGATCTCGAGGCCCTTGCGGTAGCCGGTGGTGACCCCGACGACCATGTTCGAGACGAGCGTCCGGGTCAGGCCGTGGAGCTGGCGGTGCATCTTGGTGTCCGTCGGCCGCTCCACGAGCAGGCTGCCGTCCGCCTGGACGACGCGCATGTCGGGGTGCAGCTGGCGGGCCAGCGTCCCCTTGGGGCCTTTGACCGTGATCGATCGGCCGTCGAGGTTGACCTCGACGCCGGCCGGGACGGTGATCGGGAGTCGTCCGATCCGCGACATCGTTCCCTCCCCTACCAGACGTAGGCGAGGACTTCGCCGCCGAGCTGGGCCCGTCGGGCCTGCGCGCCGGTCATGATCCCCTGGCTGGTGCTGACGATGACGATGCCGAGGCCGCCCAGGACGCGCGGGATGTCCGTCTTGCGGGCGTACACCCGGAGCCCCGGCTTGCTGATCCGCTTCAGCCCGGACACGACCGGCACCTTGCCGTCGACGTACTTGAGCTGGAGATGGAGCACCGGGACGGTCCCGTCGCGGTCTTCGCGGACGTCGGCGATGAAGCCCTCGTCCTTGAGGATCCGGGCGATCTCGCGCTTCGTCCGCGAGGCCGGCACGACGACCTCGGCGTGGTGGGCCCGGGACGCGTTGCGGATCCGGGTGAGCATGTCGGCGATCGGGTCGGAGATGTTCATCGCGGTCCTACCAGCTCGACTTCGTCACGCCGGGCAGCTCGCCGAGGAGCGCGCGCTCCCGGAAGCAGATCCGGCACAGGGCGAACCGGCGCATGTAGGCGCGCGGGCGGCCGCAGACGAAGCAGCGGTGGTACGCCTGGACGGGGTGCTTTGGCGTTCGCTTCGCCTTGGCGATCATCGATTTCTTGGCCATCTGACTCCTCCCCGCGCCTAGCCGGCGAAGGGCATGCCGAGGAGCTCGAGCAGACGCTTCGATTCCTCGTCGGTCTTCGCCGTCGTCACGATGCTGATCTCCAGCCCGCGGAGACGGTCCACCTTGTCGTAGTCGATCTCGGGGAACGCGAGCTGCTCGCGCAGCCCGAGCGAGTAGTTGCCGCGCCCGTCGAACGAGCGCGACGGGATGCCCCGGAAGTCGCGGATGCGGGGCAGGGCGAGCGACGTGAGCCGATCGAGGAAATCCCACATCCGCTCGCCGCGGAGGGTCACCTTGGCCCCGATCGGGTTGCCCGTCCGGAGATGGAACTGGGCGATCGACCGCTTGGCCCGGGTCACGATCGGCTTCTGGCCGGTGATCATCGCCAGGTCGCCGACGGCGGCATCGATCGCCTTGGCGTTCGTGAGCGCCTCGCCGAGCCCGATGTTGACGACGATCTTGGCGACCCGCGGCACCTCCATCGGGTTGCCGTACTCGAACTGCTTGGTGAGCGCGGGCACGACCTCGGTCGCGTAGCGCTCGCGGAGGCGATCCGGCATCAGGCCTTCACCTCCAGCCGCTCGCCGCAGTGCGAGCACACCCGGACCCGGCTGCCGTTGTCGAGCGTGGCGTGCTTGATCCGGGTCGGCCGGTCGCAGCTGCCGCACACGAGCATGACCTTGCTGATCGCCAGCGGCTGGGCGATCTCCAGGATCCCGCCCTGCTGGACCTTGGGCATCCGGTCCGAAGTCGAGCCGGTCGCCCGCGGCTTGGTGTGCCGCTTGGCGATGTTCACGCCCTCGATCACGACGGCGACCGACGACAGCGGGCTGACGTGGCGCCAGGTGCCGCCACCCTGTGCCTTCGTCTTCTTCAGGCCCTGCGGATCGCGGATGACGCGATCGACGACGCCGCGCTTGCCGGCGTCCTTGCCGGCCAGGACGACGACCGTGTCGCCCTTGCGGATCTCCGGGACCTTCGTTGCCTCCCGGCGGCTGGCCTGCGCCATGTCAGAGCACCTCCGGGGCGAGCGACACGATCTTCATGTAGTTGCGATCGCGGAGCTCGCGGGCGACCGGCCCGAAGATCCGCGTCCCGCGCGGGTTGCCCTGGTTGTTGATCAGGACGGCGGCATTCTCGTCGAAGCGGATGTAGCTCCCGTCCGGCCGGCCGTACTCCTTGGCCGTGCGGACGATCACGGCCCGGACGACGTCGCCCTTCTTGACCGCGGCATTCGGGATCGCCTGCTTGACGCTGGCGACGATGACGTCGCCGACGCCGGCCGTGCGCTTCTGCGACCGGCCCATCACCCGGATGCATTCGATCGTCCGGGCGCCGGTGTTGTCGGCGACCTTCAGACGGGTGGATTCCTGGATCACGCCCCGGCCTCCACCGGCTCGCTCGGCTCGCTCGGCTCGCTCGCCTCGTCGGACGCGGCCTCGTCAGCCTCGTCGGCGCGGTGGCGGCCGGGATGGGCAGCGCCGTGGATCGCCTCCGACGTCTCGGCTTCCTCGGAGACGAGCTCGCTGATCGGCGTGGCATCGCCGGCCCGGGACAGGACCTCGACCAGCCGCCAGCGCTTGGTGGCCGACAGCGGCCGCGATTCCTCGATCAGGACGGTGTCCCCGACGCGCGCCTCGTTCTGCTCGTCGTGGGCCTTGAACTTGGTGGTCAAGCGGACGACCCGCTTGTACAGCCGGTGGCGCGCCAGGCGCTCGACGGACACGACGATCGTCTTGTCCATCTTGTCGCTGACGACGCGGCCGACCTTCGTCTTCCGCTTCCCGTTCACCGTTGCTCCTGTCATGGCCGTCACGTCAGGCCGTCCGTCCGAGCTTGCGCTCGTGCTGGACGGTGAGGATCCGGGCCATCGTCCGTCGCGTCTGGGGGATCGTGCTGTAGTCCTTGAGCTGGCGGGTCGACAGGGCGAACCGGGCGCCCCACAGGTCCTGCTTCGCCTGGCGGAGCGCTTCCTCGAGCTCGGGGTCGGTCATCGCGCGGACCTTATCGATGTCCATCGCTGGCCGCCTCCTTGACCGTCGTCTCGCGCACGACCACGCGGGTCGCCACGGGCAGCTTGTGGCTGGCCAGGCGCATCGCCTCGACCGCCTCGTCGTGACCGATGCCGGCCATCTCGAACAGGATCCGGCCCGGTTTGACGACCGCGACCCAGTGATCGGGCGCGCCCTTGCCGGAACCCATCCGGGTCTCGGCCGGCTTCTTCGTGGCCGGCTTGTCGGGGAAGATCCGGATCCAGATCTTGCCGCCACGCTTGACCGACCGGGTCATCGCCCGGCGAGCGGCCTCGATCTGGCGGCTCGTGATCCAGGCCGGCTCCATCGTCGCCAGCCCGTACTCGCCGAACGCCACGGTGTGGCCGCCCTTGGCCACGCCCGACATCCGTCCGCGCATGACCTTGCGGTGCTTGACCCGACGGGGCATCAGCATGGCTAGACCGTCCCGGCCGCGGCCGCGGCGCTCTGGGCGGCGACGACGTCCCGGGCGGGGGTCCGCTCGGGCACGATGTCACCGCGGTAGATCCAGACCTTGACGCCGATCCGGCCGTAGGTCGTGTGGGCGTGGACCTGGCCGTAGCTGATGTCGGCGCGCAGCGTCCCGAGCGGGATCCGCCCTTCCTTGTCCCACTCGCGGCGGGCCATCTCCGAGCCGCCGAGACGACCCGAGACCATGATCTTCACGCCCTTCGCCCCGGCCTTCATCGTGCGCTGGACGCCCTGCTTCATCGCCTTGCGGAAGGCGATCCGGCGCGACAGCTGCTGGGCGATGTTCATCGCCACGAGATAGGCGTCGAGCTCGGGCTGGCGGATCTCCTTGATCTCGAGCTTGACCTTGCGCTTCGTCAGCGCGCCGATCTGCTGGCGCAGGATCTCGACGTTCTGGCCGCCCTTGCCGATGACGATCCCCGGCTTGGCCGTATGGACCGTCACGGTGACGTGGTTGATCCCGCGCTCGATCTCGACCTGGCTGACGCTCGCGTTGGCCAGCCGCCGCTCGACGAGCTGGCGGATCGAGATGTCCTCCTTGAGGAGGGTGGTGTACTCCTTGTCGGCGTACCACTTCGCGGTCCAGGTGCGCGACACCCCGAGCCGGAAGCCGTACGGGTGGACCTTGTGTCCCATCTGCTAGGCCTCCCGGTCCTCGACGACGATCGTGATATGCGTCATCGGCTTGTGGATCGGGAACGCACGGCCCTGGGCCCGCGGCCGATACCGCTTGATCGTCGGGCCCTCGTTGGCGTGGGCTTCCACGACGACGAGATCCTCGGCGGACAGGTTGTGGTTGTTCTCCGCGTTCGCGGTCGCGCTCTTGAGGACGAGCGCGACGTCGCGCGCCGCGTGCTGGGGCATGAACCGGAGCAGGGCGGCCGCATCCTCCACTCGCTTGCCGCGGATCGCCTGGGTGACGAGCCGGGCCTTGCGGGTCGAGCCGCGGAGGTACTTCGCTGTGGCGGAAACGCGCACGATCCGCTCGCTCCTACTTCAGGGCGGTCGACCGCTCGGTGTGCTTCCCGTGCCCGCGATAGTTGCGGGTCGGGGAGAACTCGCCGAGGCGGTGGCCGACCATGTTCTCGGTCACATAGACCGGGATGTGCTTCTTGCCGTTGTAGACGGCGACGGTGTGCCCGATGAACTCGGGGAAGATCACCGACGCCCGGGACCAGGTCTTGACGACCTTCTTCTCGTTGCGCTTGTTCATCTCGGTGACGCGGCCGAGGAGCCGCGCCTCGACGAACGGTCCCTTCTTGACCGATCGCGACATGGGTTTCCTCCTCTCCGCTACTTGCGGTGGCGCGACCGGACGATGAGCCGGCCGCTGGTCTTGTTCCGTCGGGTCCGATAGCCCATGGCGGGCTTGCCCCACGGCGTCTTGGGCGGCATCCCGGTCGGGGACTTGCCCTCACCGCCGCCGTGCGGATGGTCGCGCGGGTTCATGACGACCCCGCGGACCTCGGGCCGCTGGCCCATGTGGCGGGCGCGGCCCGCCTTGCCCAGGTTCTGGTTCTCGTGGTCGAGGTTCGACACCTGGCCGATCGTGGCCATGCAGCGGATGCTCACCCGGCGGACCTCGCCGGACGGCAGCCGGACCTGGGCGTAGTCGCCCTCCTTGGCCAGCAGCTGGGCGGACACCCCGGCGGAGCGCACGATCTGGCCACCCTTGCCGGGGATGAGCTCGATGTTGTGGATCGTCGTCCCGAGCGGGATGTTGGCGATCGGCAGGGCGTTGCCGACCCGCGCCTCGGCGTCCGGCCCGGCGACCACGACGTCGCCGACCTTGAGTCCGTGCGGCAGGAGCATGTAGCGCTTCTCGCCGTCGCGGTAGTGGAGGAGCCCGATGCGCGCCGACCGGTTGGGGTCGTACTCGATCGTCGCCAGGCGTGCCGGCACGCCGATCTTGTCGCGCTTGAAGTCGATCCGCCGGTAGTGCTGCTTCTCGCCGCCGCCGCGGTGGCGGACCGACAGGCGCCCGGCGTTGTTCCGGCCCGAGCCGCGCTTCTGCGACTCGAGCAGCGGCTTGTGCGGCTCGCGGGTGGTGATCTCCTCGAACGTCGACCGGGTCATCTGGCGGAGGCCCGGCGACGTCGCCTTGTAGCTGCGCAGCGGCATCCCTACACCCCCTCGAAGAACTCGATCTTGTCGCCGGCGGCCAGGGTGACGACCGCCTTGCGCCAGGGCGTGGTCCAGCCGCTGATCCGGCCGCGCTTCGTCCCGCGGCGCTTCTCCTTGGCCTTCGTCGTCAGGACGTTGACCCCGACGACCTTGACCTTGAACAGCTCCTCGACGGCGGCCTTGATCTGGATCTTGTTGGCGTCGTCATGGACCGCGAACGTGTACTTGCCGCGGTTCGACTCGTCCATCGACTTCTCGCTGATGACCGGCCGGACGATGACCTCGTGGGCGGAGAGCGTCATGCGTAGACCTCCTCCATCCGGGCGAGGGCCGGCTGCTCGATCAGGACCGTGTCGGCGTTGAGCAGGTCGACCACGTTGAGCGAGTCGGCCAGGATGACCTCGACGGTGGGCAGGTTGCGCGACGAGAGATGGAGCTTCTCGTCCCGGCCGGGGGCCACCAGGAGCACCCGCCCGGTGGCACCGATGGCGCTGAGGACGCCGACGAGGTCCTTCGTCCTGATCGCCTCGATCGCGAACGCGTCGATGACCTTGATCGCGTCGTCGCCGAACTTGGCGGTCAGCGCCCCGCGCAGGGCGAGCTGCTTCATCTTGCGCGGCAGGCGCTGGGCGTACGAGCGGGGGTGCGGCCCGAAGACGGCCCCGCCGCCGCGGAAGTGCGGCGCCGTGCGGTGGCCCTGCCGGGCGCGGCCGGTGCCCTTCTGGCGGTACGGCTTGCGGCCGCCGCCGCGGACCTCGCCGCGGGTCTTCGTGTCGTGCGTGCCGAGGTGGCGGCCGGCGAGCTGCGCGATGACCACCTGGTGGAGGACGGCGGCGTTGACCGGGGCGTCGAAGAGCTGGTCGCTCAGCTCGACGCTGCCGATCGAGGCGCCGGTCCGGTCATAGAGGGTCGTCTGCGGCATCGTCAGGCCTTCTTCACGAGGATCAGCGCGTCCCGCGAGCCGGGCAGCGAGCCGTTGACGAGGAGGAGGTTGCGCTCGGGGTCGGTGCGCACGATGCGGACCTTCTTGACGGTCGTCCGGTCGTCGCCCATGTGGCCCGCCATCCGCATCCCCTTGTAGACCCGTCCCGGAGTCGTTCCGGGACCGATCGAGCCGGGCTCGCGATGGTGGTCCGAGCCGTGCGTCTTCGGGCCGCGCTTGAAGTTGTGGCGCTTGATCTGGCCGGCGAAGCCCTTGCCCTTCGACACGCCGGTCACGTCGACCAGGTCGCCGTCGCTGAACAGGTCGCCGATCGACAGCGTCTGGCCGACCTGGTAGTCGCCGAGGTCGTCGACGCGGAACTCGCGGATCGTGGCGACCTTGGGCAGGTCGGGGCCGAGCTGACCGGCCTCGGGGCGGGTGAGCCTGGCCACGACGTCCGTGCCGAGCTGGACGGCGGTGTAGCCGTCGCGCTCGACCGTGCGCAGCCGGGTGACGGTGTTCGGGGCGACCGCCAGCACGCTGACGGCGACCATCGTGCCGTCGGCCTGGAACACCTGGGTCATGCCGACCTTGCGGCCGATCAATCCGATGCTCATTACATCTTGATCTCGATGTCGACGCCAGCCGCGAGGCTGAGTCGCATCAGGGCGTCGACGGTCTTCGCGCTCGGATCGAGGATGTCGACGAGCCGCTTGTGGGTGCGGATCTCGAACTGCTCCCGCGAGTCCTTGTCGATGAACGGCGAACGGATGACGGTGAACTTCTCGATCCGGGTCGGCAGCGGAACGGGACCGACGACATCCGCGCCGGTCCGCTGGGCCGTCTCGACGATCTGCGCCGCCGACTGGTCGAGCAGTCGGTGGTCATAGGCCTTGAGGCGGATCCTGATCCGCTGCTTCGCCATCGGATTACTCGGTGATCTCGACGATGGCCCCGGCACCGACGGTCCGGCCACCCTCGCGGATGGCGAAGCGCTGGCCGGTCTCGAGCGCGATCGGGGTGATCAGCTCGACGGTCATCGTGACGTTGTCACCGGGCATGATCATCTCGGCCCCGTCGGGCAGCCCGATCGCGCCGGTCACGTCGGTGGTGCGCAGGTAGAACTGCGGGCGGTAGCCGTTGTAGAAGGGGGTGTGGCGGCCGCCCTCCTCCTTGGTCAGCACGTAGACCTGGGCACTGAACTTGGTGTGCGGGGTGACCGAGCCGGTCTTGGCCAGGACCTGGCCGCGCTCGATCTCGTCGCGCTCGATGCCCCGGATGAGGCAGCCCACGTTGTCGCCGGCCTGGCCCTGGTCGAGCAGCTTCTTGAACATCTCGACCCCGGTGATGACGACCTTGCGGGTCGGCTTGATCCCGATCAGCTCGACCTCGTCGCCGACCTTGACCACGCCGCGCTCGATCCGGCCCGTGGCGACGGTGCCGCGGCCCTTGATCCCGAAGACGTCCTCGACCGGCATCAGGAACGGCCGGTCGATCGGCCGGTCGGGGGTCGGGATGTACGAGTCGACCGCGTCCATCAGCTCCTGGATCGGGACATAGGCCGGATCGGACGGGTCGTCGGGCGCCTCGAGCGCCTTGAGCGCCGAGCCGCGGATGACCGGGATGTCGTCGCCCGGGAAGTTGTTCTTGGTGAGCAGCTCGCGGACCTCGAGCTCGACCAGGTCGAGCAGCTCGGGATCGTCGACCGCGTCGCACTTGTTGAGGAAGACGACGATGTAGGGGACCTCGACCTGGCGGGCCAGCAGGATGTGCTCTCTGGTCTGGGGCATCGGCCCGTCGGTCGCGGCGACGACCAGGATCGCGCCGTCCATCTGGGCGGCGCCGGTGATCATGTTCTTGATGTAGTCGGCGTGGCCGGGGCAGTCGACGTGGGCGTAGTGGCGCTTGTCGGTCTCGTACTCGACGTGGGCGATGGCGATGGTGATCCCGCGCTCGCGCTCCTCGGGCGCGTTGTCGATCGTGTCGAAGGCGCGGTACTCCGAGCCACCCTTCATGGCCAGGTACTTGGTGATCGCCGCGGTCAGGCTGGTCTTGCCGTGGTCGATGTGACCGATCGTGCCGATGTTGACGTGCGGCTTGGTCCGCTCGAACTTCTTCTTCGCCATCGTCGTTTGCTCCTGGCTCCTTGCGCGGCCCTCGACCGCCGACTCAGACCTTCGACTTCTGGACGAGCTCCGCCGCGAGACTCGCGGGGACCTCGGCGTAGTGACTGAACTCCATCGAGCTGGTCGCCCGGCCCTGGGTCATCGACCGGAGGTCGGTGACATAGCCGAACATCGCGGCCAGCGGGACGAACGCCCGGACCACCCGGGTGCCGCTCCGCTCCTCGAGCGCCTCGATCTGGCCGCGCCGGCTGTTCAGGTCGCCGATCACGTCGCCCATGAACTCCTCCGGCATCAGCACCTCGACCTTCATGATCGGCTCGAGGATTGCCGGATCGGCCTTGCCGAAGGCGTCCTTGACGGCCATCGAGCCGGCGATCTTGAACGCCATCTCGGACGAGTCGACCTCGTGGTAGGAGCCGTCGTACAGGGTCGCCTTGACGTCGACCACCGGGAAGCCGGCATAGATGCCGGTCTCGAGCGCCTCGCGGATCCCGGCGTCGACCGACTTGATGTACTCGCGCGGGATCGTCCCGCCGACGATCTTGTCGACGAACTCGTAGCCGGCGCCCTTCTCCTGGGGCTCGAGCCTGATGACCGCGTGGCCGTACTGGCCCTTGCCGCCGGTCTGGCGGACGAACCGCCCGTTCCCGTCGGCCGCCCGCCGGATCGTCTCGCGGTAGGAGACCTGCGGCTTGCCGATGTTCGCGGCGACCTTGAACTCGCGGATCATCCGGTCGACGAGGACGTCGAGGTGGAGCTCGCCCATGCCGGCGATGAGCGTCTCCGACGACTCGGGGTCGGTGTGGACCCGGAACGTGGGGTCCTCCTCGGCCAGCCGCTGGAGGGCGATCGCGAGCTTGTCCTGGTCGGCCTTCGTCTTCGGCTCGATCTTGACCTCGATGACCGGCTCGGGGAAGGTCATCGACTCGAGGACGATCGGATGGTCCGGATCGCACAGCGTGTCGCCGGTGAAGGTGTCCTTGAGCCCGACCGCGGCGGCGATGTCGCCGGCGTAGACCTCGTCGATCTCCTCGCGGTGGTTGGCGTGCATCTGGAGGACGCGCCCGATCCGCTCCTTCTTGCCCTTCGTCGGGTTGAGGATGTACGAGCCGGCCTTGAGCGTGCCGGAGTAGACCCGGAAGAAGGCGAGCTTGCCGACGAATGGGTCGGCGGCGATCTTGAACGCCAGCGCGCTGAACGGCTCGCTGTCGTTCGGGGTGCGCACGATCTCGGCGCCCGACCGGGGGTCGATCCCGATCATGGGCGGCACGTCGAGCGGTGACGGCAGGTAGTCGACGACCGCGTCGAGGACCTTCTGGATCCCCTTGTTGCGCAGCGCCGAGCCGGTCAGGACCGGGACGATCCGGGTCGTCAGCGTGCCCAGGCGCAGCCCGCGCTTGATCTCCGCGACGCTGAGCTCCTCGCCCTCGAGGTACTTGTGGAGGAGGTCGTCGTCCATCTCGGCGACGGCCTCGATCAGCGCGTGGCGGTGCTTGTCCGCGTCGTCGCGCATCTCGGCCGGGATGTCGACCACGTCGATCTGGTTGCCGAGATCGTCGCGGTAGTAGACGGCCTTCATCTCGACCAGGTCGATGACGCCCAGGAAGCGGTCCTCGCTGCCGATCGGGATCTGGATCGGCACCGCGTGGGCGCCGAGGCGCTCGCGGATGCTCTCGACACCGCGCCAGAAGTCGGCCCCGGTGCGGTCGAGCTTGTTGATGAAGCAGAAACGCGGGACGCCGTACCGGTCGGCCTGCCGCCAGACGGTCTCGGACTGCGGCTCGACACCGGCCACGCCGTCGAACACCACGACGGCTCCGTCGAGCACGCGGAGGCTGCGCTCGACCTCGACGGTAAAGTCCACGTGCCCGGGCGTATCGATGATGTTGATGCGATGGTCGCCCCAGAACGCGGTCGTCGCCGCGGCGGTGATGGTGATCCCCCGCTCCTGCTCCTGGGGCATCCAGTCCATCGTCGCCGCGCCTTCGTGGACCTCGCCGATCTTGTAGATCTTCTTCGTGTAGAAGAGGATCCGCTCGGTGACGGTCGTCTTGCCCGCGTCGATGTGGGCGATGATCCCGATGTTCCGCGTCTTCGCAAGCGGAACCTGACGTGCCACGGTGTCGTTACGCTCCTGGATCCTGACTACCACTTGAAGTGGCTGAAGGCCTTGTTGGCCTCGGCCATCTTGTGGGTGTCCTCGCGTCGCTTCACCGCGGCCCCGAGGCCATTGGCGGCGTCGACGAATTCTGCGGCGAGCTTCTCGCCCATGCTCTTGCCACTGCGCTTCCGGGCCGCCTGGACGAGCCAGCGCACGCCCAGCGACAGGCGCCGGTCGCCCCGGATCTCGACCGGGACCTGGTAGGTCGCGCCACCGACACGGCGCGGCTTGACCTCGATGATCGGCGTCGCGTTGCGGAGCGCGGCCTCGAGCACCTCGATCCCCGGCCGGCGCGCCTGCGCCTCGGCCCGGGCGAGCGCCTGGCGCATGATCCGGTCGGCCAGGTTGCGCTTGCCGTCGTGCATCAGCTTGGCGCTGAAGCGGGCCGTCGTGCGGTTGGCCGGGACCGACTCGTACTTGGTCTTGCGGGCGACGTTCTGACGGCGCGGCATCTAGCGGCTCCCGATCGCCGGCGCGGCCTTGGCACCGTACTTGCTGCGACCCTGCTTGCGATCGCGCACGCCGGCGGCGTCGAGGGTGCCCCGGATGATGTGGTACTTGACCGACGGGAGGTCCTTGACCCGGCCACCGCGGACGAGCACCACGGAGTGCTCCTGGAGGTTGTGGCCGATGCCCGGGATGTAGGCGGTGACCTCCATCTGGTTGGTCAGCCGGACACGGGCGATCTTCCGAAGCGCCGAGTTCGGCTTCTTCGGGGTCATCGTGCGGACCTGAAGGCACACGCCGCGCTTCTGCGGGGCGCCCGGAATCGGCTCCTGGCGCTGCTTCAGGCTGTTCCAGTTCTTGCGCATGGCCGGCGCCTTGACCTTCGAGATCTTGCGCTTGCGGCCGTGTCGCACGAGCTGGCTGATCGTCGGCACGAAGACGCTGCTCCTCTCATCAGATTGGGGCGGCGATGCCGCCCCGGTCGACCGGCGCCGCGCGGCGGGGCCGGAGGTGGTGGGTGGGGTTCAGAAGGTTGGGGTGGCGGCGGGCCGCGACGCACGGGCGGACGCGGCGGGCCTCACGTGGCCACGAACGGGGAGGATATCAGCGGCCCCGAGCGCGTGTCAAACGCCGGGGCCGCCCTGACGGGTCGGTTCAGGCAGGCGGGATCGTCATTCGCGGTCCGATGTCACGGGCTCCGCGGACTCGTCCTCGTCGGCCGCCAGGAACGGGTTGTGCGCCGGGTCGGACAGGGTGTCCTCGTCGCTCCCGGCGCCGTCGAGCTCAAGCTCGTCGTCCTCGTCCTCGTCGTCGTCGGACGGCGTCGCGGCGAGCAGCGAGGCGAGACCGGCGGTCTCGTCCTCGGTCGCCCGTCCCGAGCCGTCCTCGAGGAACGGGTTGAACTCGCCCTCGCCGGTCAGGCCCTCGATCTCCTCGCCGGCGAGCGCCTCGAGCGCCGCCCGGCGGCGTCGCTCCTGGGCCGCGGCCAGGTTGGCCGGCGCGCCGGTCCCGGCCGGGATCAGCTTGCCGATGATGACGTTCTCCTTGAGCCCGATCAGGTGGTCCTTGGCGCCGTTGATGGCGGCCTCGGTGAGCACCCGGGTCGTCTCCTGGAACGACGCCGCAGCGAGGAAGCTCGACGTGTTGAGCGACGCCTTGGTCACGCCCAGCAGGACGGTCTGGGCCGTGGCCGGCTCGCCGCCCTCGGCCAGGACGCGATCGTTGGCCTCCTCGAACTCGAGCCGGTCGATGAGCTCGGTCGGCAGGAGGTCGACGTCGCCCGGCTGGTCGATCCGGACCTTCCGGAGCATCTGCCGGACGATGATCTCGATGTGCTTGTCGTTGATCGTGACGCCCTGGCTCCGGTAGACCTTCTGGACTTCCTTGACCAGGTAGCGCTGGACGGCGTCCTTGCCCCGCGTGTCGAGGTACTCCTGCGGGTTGATCGGGCCGTCGGTGATCGCGTCACCGGCCCGGATCTCCTGGCCGCTCTCGACCTTGAGCTTGGCGTTGTGCGGGATGACGTACTCACGCTCGACCACGTCCTCGGCGCGGACGACGGTGTCGCCGCCGTCCTTGACGAGGAAGCCGTTGACCGGCGCCGCCACCTCGACCGGACCGTCCTTCGACTCGGCCCGGGCGATCACCTGGTTGGCCACCACCGCATCGCCGGGGGCGACGAGCAGCTCGGCCGCCTTGGGGATCGACAGCGACGTGTCGTACGACTCGCGGCTGACGACCTTGACCCGGGTCTGGGCGTCGCGGACGACCTCGACCACGCCGTCGATGTGGCTGATCTCGGCCTTGCCCTTGGGGACGCGGGCCTCGAACAGCTCCTCGACGCGCGGCAGGCCGGCCGTGATGTCGAGCCCGGCGACGCCGCCGGTGTGGAACGTCCGCATCGTCAGCTGGGTGCCCGGCTCGCCGATCGACTGGGCGGCGATGATGCCGACGGCCTCACCGATCCCGATCAGCTGGCCGGTCGCGAGGTTGCGCCCGTAGCACGCCCGGCAGACGCCGTGACGCGCCTCGCAGGTGAGCGGCGAGCGGACGACGACCTCGTCGAGACCGGCCGCGTCGATCGCCCGGGCGAGATCCTCGGTGATCAGCTCGTTGCGCTCGACGATGACCGTCGGGTTCTTGGCCTTGCTCTTCGGATCGACGATCGGGGCGGCCGCCAGGCGACCGACGAGGCGGCGCCCGAAGGCGAACTCCTCGTTGCCGGCGATCTCGATCGACTCGGTCCGGGTGATCCAGCTCCCCTCCTCCGTCCCGCAGTCGTCCTCGCGGGTGATGACGTCCTGGGCGACGTCGACCAGGCGCCGGGTGAGGTAGCCCGAGTCCGCCGTCCGGAGCGCGGTGTCGGCGAGACCCTTGCGCGCGCCGTGGGTCGAGATGAAGTACTCGAGGACCGTCATCCCCTCCCGGAAGTTGCTCCGGACCGGGACGTCGATGATCCGGCCCGATGGGTCGGCCATCAGGCCGCGCATCGCGCCGAGCTGGCCGATGTTGCCCTTGTTCCCGCGGGCGCCCGACGAGGTCATCATCGTGACCGCCCCGAACGGGTCGAGGCCGGCCATCATCGCGTCGGACATCTCGGCTGTCGTGCGCTGCCAGACCGAGACCACCTGCTCGTAGCGCTCGTCGTCGGTGATCAGGCCACGCTGGAACTGGCGATCGATCTCGTCGACCTCGCCGTCGGCCGACTTGAGCCGGGCACCCTTGTCGCTCGGGATCTCGATGTCGAAGACGCCGATCGTCATCCCGCCACGGGTGGCGAACTCGAAGCCGACGCTCTTGATCCCGTCGACCAGATGGGCCGTCTCGACCGGACCGAGGAGGCGGTAGCACTCCTCGACCAGCCGGCGCAGCTCCGCCCGCTTCATGACCCGGTTGTTGAACCGGAGCCGGTCGGGCAGGATCTCGTTGAAGATCACCCGGCCGACGGTCGTGGTGATCCGCTCCGAGCGCAGCTCGCCCGACTCGTCGTCCCACGTCCGGACCTCGACGTCGATCCGCTCGTGGAGGGTCAGCCCGGTCTTCTCCCGGAGCTGATAGGCGAGGACCGCCTCCTTCTCGTCGGTGAAGCGCCGCTTGGCGACCGCGTCCGGGCCGGCCTCGCCGTCCATCGTGAGGTAGAAGTTGCCGAGGACCATGTCCTGGGTCGGTGCGACGACCGGGCTGCCGTCGGCCGGTGACAGGAGGTTGGCGGTCGACAGCATCATCTCGCGGGCTTCCTCCTGGGCGGCCGACGAGAGCGGCACGTGGACCGCCATCTGGTCGCCGTCGAAGTCCGCGTTGAAGGCGGTGCACACGAGCGGGTGGATCTGGATCGCCGACCCCTCGACGAGGACCGGCATGAACGCCTGGATCCCGAGCCGATGGAGGGTCGGGGCGCGGTTGAGCAGGACCGGATGGTCCTTGATGACCTCTTCGAGGACGTCCCAGACCTCGGGCCGGACGCGCTCGACGATGCGCTTGGCGCTCTTGATGTTGTGGGCGAAGCCCTTCTCCACGAGCTGGCGCATGACGAACGGCTTGAACAGCTCGAGGGCCATCTTCTTCGGCAGGCCGCACTGGTGGAGCTTGAGCTCCGGCCCGACGACGATCACCGAGCGACCCGAGTAGTCGACCCGCTTGCCGAGCAGGTTCTGGCGGAACCGGCCCTGCTTGCCCTTGAGCATGTCGGACAGGCTCTTCAGCCGGTGGTTGCCCGTCCCGGCGATGGCCCGGCCGCGCCGCCCGTTGTCGATCAGGGCGTCGCACGCCTCCTGGAGCATCCGCTTCTCGTTGCGGATGATGATCTCGGGCGCACCGAGCTCGAGGAGCCGCTTGAGCCGGTTGTTCCGGTTGATCACCCGGCGGTACAGGTCGTTCAGGTCGGAGGTCGCGAAGCGGCCACCGTCGAGCTGGACCATCGGGCGGAGGTCCGGCGGGATCACCGGCAGGACCGACAGGATCATCCAGTCGGGCCGCGTCCCCGATCGCCGGAACGCCTCGATCAGGCGGAGCCGCTTGATCGCCTTCTTGCGCCGCTGGCCGGAGGTCGTCCGGACCTCGACGTGGAGGGACCGCGACAGCTCGTCGAGGTCCATCCGCTGGATGATGTCGCGGATCGCCTCGGCGCCCATCCCGGCGTGGAAGATCCGGCCGCCGCGCGAGCCGCTGCCGTACTTGGCGTCGAGGTCGCGGAAGTTCCAGCCGTCGAGCGAGGTCTCGGGCAGGGTCATCAGCGGCTGGAGGCGCTCGATCTCGTCGCGGGCGCGGCGGATCTCGTCCTTGAGCCCATCGGCGTCCTGGCGGAGCTGCTCGCGCTCGGTCTCGAGCTCGGCGTCGATCCGCAGCTCGGCGTCGGCGATCCGCTGGGCGGTCGCCGCCTCCTCGTCGGCCTCGCGGCGCTTGAGCTCCTCGCCGATCCGGTCGGTCTCGGCCGCCGCGATCTTGCGCAGCTGGGCCGTCGCGGTCTTGCCCGGCTTCTCGCCGGCGGCCAGGACCACCTCGCCGGTCGGGGCGAAGGCGATCGTCTCCTCGGCCGCCGCCGAGCCGAGCTCGGCGAGCTGGGCCTGGACGGCCTTGGCCGCCTCGGCGATCGCGTCGGTCGCCTCGGTGCGCTGGCGCTCGAGGTCGGCCTTCGTGGCGGCGAGCGCGTCGGTGAGCTCGTCCTTCTCGCGATGGAACGCGGCGCGCAGCTCGTCCTCGCGCTCGGCCAGGGCGCGACCGCCCTTCCCGCCGCGACCCTCGGCCTCCTCGTCGAGCTGGCGGAGCGCCCGGGCCCGGGCCTCCTCGTCGACGTGGCTGACGATGTACAGCGCGAAGTAGAGGATCCGCTCGAGGTTGCGCGGGCTGATGTCGAGCAGGATGCCCAGCCGCGACGGCGTGCCCTTGAAGTACCAGATGTGGCTGACCGGGCTGGCCAGCTGGATGTGGCCCATCCGCTCGCGACGGACCTTGCTGCGGGTCACCTCGACGCCGCACTTGTCGCAGATGATCCCCTTGTAGCGGATCCGCTTGTACTTGCCGCAGTAGCACTCCCAGTCCTTCGTCGGACCGAAGATGCGCTCGTCGAAGAGACCGTCCTTCTCCGGCTTGAGCGTCCGGTAGTTGATCGTCTCGGGCTTGGTGACCTCGCCCTTCGACCACTCGCGGATCTGGTCCGGGCTCGCAAGCGAGATCCGGATGGCGCTGAAGTTATTGACCTCGAGCATGGTTCTCCTCCGCGTCGCCGCCTGGCTCGGTGACGCGATCTGGACCGGGAGCGAGCGAGATCGGGCTGGCCGGGCGCCGAGCTCGCGGGTGAAGCGTGGTGATGACTAGTCTTCGAAGCCGGCGAGGTTGATCCCGCCGAGATCGGGCAGCGCGTAGACGGTGCCGTCGTCCTCGCCGAGCTCGATCTCCTGGTCGTTCGGGTCGAGGATCTCGGCGTTCAGCCCGAGGCTGCGCAGCTCCTTGATCAGGACCTTGAACGATTCGGGCACTCGCGGCGGCTGGATCTCCTCCCCCTTGACGATCGCCTCGTACGTCTGGACCCGCCCGAGCACGTCGTCGGACTTGACCGTGAGCAGCTCCTGCAGGATGTTCGCGGCGCCGTACGCCTCGAGCGCCCAGACCTCCATCTCGCCGAAGCGCTGGCCGCCGAACTGGGCCTTGCCACCGAGCGGCTGCTGGGTGATCAGGCTGTACGGTCCGGTCGACCGGGCGTGGATCTTGTCCTCGACGAGGTGGTGGAGCTTGAGCATGTAGATCTGACCGACGGTGATCCGGCGGTCGAACGGCTGGCCGGTCCGCCCGTCGCGCAGCTCGATCTTGCCGTCCTCGGGCAGCCCGGCCGAGACGAGCTCGGCCTGGATCTGGACCTCGGTCGCGCCGTCGAAGACCGCCGTCGCGGCCGTCTCGCCCTTCGCCTTGAGCGCCCACCCGAGGTGGGTCTCGAGGATCTGGCCGATGTTCATCCGGCTCGGCACCCCGAGCGGGTTGAGGATGATGTCGACCGGCGTCCCGTCGGGCAGGAAGGGCATGTCCTCCTGGGGCAGGATCTTGGCGATCACGCCCTTGTTGCCGTGCCGGCCGGCCATCTTGTCGCCGACCGAGATCTTGCGCTTCTGGGCGACCGAGACGCGGACGAGCCGGTTGACGCCCGGCATCAGGGCCGAGTCGTCGTCGTCGCCGCGCTGGATCTCGCGGATCTCGATGACCTTGCCGCGCTCGCCGTGCGGCAGGCGAAGCGACGAGTCCTTCACCTCGCGCGCCTTCTCACCGAAGATCGCCCGGAGGAGGCGCTCCTCGGCGGTGAGCTCGGTCTCGCCCTTCGGGGTGATCTTGCCGACGAGGATGTCGCCGGGGGCGACCTCCGCCCCGACGTAGACGATCCCCTGCTCGTCGAGGTCCTTGAGCGATTCCTCGCCGACGTTCGGGATGTCCCGGGTGATCTCCTCGGGGCCGAGCTTCGTGTCGCGGGCCTCGATCTCGTGCTTCTCGATGTGGATGCTGGTGAACAGGTCGTCCCGGACGAGGCGGTCGCTGATGACGATCGCGTCCTCGTAGTTGCCACCCTCCCAGCTCATGAACGCCACGAGGACGTTCCGCCCGAGGGCCAGCTCGCCCTGGTCGGTCGAGCTCGAGTCGGCGATCGGGTCGCCGGCAGCGACGCGCGTCCCGACGTCGACGATCGGGCGCTGGTTGATGCAGGTGCCCTGGTTCGAGCGGACGAACTTCTGCAGCCGGTACTCGACCAGCTCACCGCCGTCGGTCTCGACCTGGATCCGCTCGGCGGTCACGCTCGTCACGACCCCCGCGTCACGGGCGATCAGGACCTGCCCGGAGTCGCGCGCGGCGCGGACCTCCATCCCGGTCCCGACGATCGGCGACTCGGGCTCGAGGAGCGGCACGGCCTGGCGCTGCATGTTCGAGCCCATCAGGGCCCGGTTGGCGTCGTCGTGCTCGAGGAACGGGATGAGCGCCGTGGCCACCGAGACGACCTGCTTCGGCGACACGTCCATGTACTCGATCTGGTTCGGACGCGCCTCGGGGAACTGGTCGCGGTAGCGCGACGGGACCCGCTCGGCCGTGAAGTGGCCGGCCGCGTCGAGCGGCGCGTTGGCCTGCGCGACGACGTGCTGCTCCTCCTCGTCGGCCGGCAGGTACTCGATCTCGTCGGTCACGATCGGCCGGATCGGGAACGCCTGGGCCTTCTGCTTCTTGAGCTCGGTCACTGCCGCATCGGTGAACTTGTGGCCGGCCTTGAGGCTCACCCCGCCGCCCTTCGCCACCAGGTCGGCGCCCGCCTCGTAGGTGCGCACGTCCGGGTCGTCCCAGGCGACCGTTCGCTTGACCTTGCGGTACGGGGTCTCAATGAAGCCGTAGCTGTTGATGCGGCCGTACGTCGCGAGCGAGCCGATCAGGCCGATGTTCGGACCCTCGGGGGTCTCGATCGGGCAGATCCGGCCGTAGTGGCTGTGATGGACGTCGCGGACGTCGAACCCGGCGCGCTCGCGCGACAGGCCACCGGGCCCGAGCGCGGACAGGCGGCGCTTGCTCGTCAGCTCGGCGAGCGGGTTGGTCTGGTCCATGAACTGCGACAGCTGGCTGCCGCCGAAGAACTCCTTCATCGCGGCGACGACCGGCCGGATGTTGATCAGCGCGTTCGGGGTCGCCTTGTCGATCTCCTGGATCGTCATCCGCTCGCGGACGACGCGCTCCATCCGGAGCAGGCCGATCCGGAAGGCGTTCTGGATGAGCTCGCCGTTGGCCCGGATCCGGCGGTTCCCGAGGTGGTCGATGTCGTCGGCCGTCCAGCGCCGCTCGGCGAGCGGCTTCTGGCCCTCGATGTTGAGCTCGATCAGGTGCCCCACGATCGCGGCGATGTCCTGGCGGGTGATCGTCCGCTCGTCGCGCGGCAGCTCGATCCCCATCCGGGCGGCGACCGCGTCGAGCTTCTTGTCGAACTTGTAGCGGCCGACCCGGCCGAGGTCGTAGCGCCGGAAGTTGAAGAACAGGCTCTCGACGAGCTGGCGGGCGTTGTCGCCGGTCGGCGGATCGCCCGGGCGCAGCTTCTTGTAGACCTCGATCAGGGCGTCCTGCTGGGTCTTCGTGAGGTCCTTGTCGAGGGTGGCCGCGACGTACGGGTGATCGGGGTCCGTGTCGACGTTGACGAACAGCCCGGCGATCTCCTCGTTCGACTCGTAGCCGACTGCCCGTAGCAGCGTCGTCGCCGCGATCTTGCGCTTGCGGTCGACCTTGACCGACAGGAGGTCCTTGTTGCTCGTCTCGAACTCGAGCCAGGCACCCCGGTTCGGGATGACCTTGGCGCTGAACAGCGTGCGACCGCTGGTCGGATCCTCGGTGTCGCTGTAGTAGACGCCGGGCGAGCGGACGAGCTGGGAGACGACCACCCGCTCGGCCCCGTTGATGATGAACGTCCCCTGGTCGGTCATCGTCGGGAAGTCGCCCATGTAGACCCGCTGGCGCTGGATCT
Organism: uncultured Chloroflexia bacterium; assembly: GCA_963813705.1. GTDB lineage: Bacteria > Chloroflexota > Limnocylindria > Limnocylindrales > CSP1-4 > Chersky-267. The sequence goes on along the minus strand of CAWFAH010000008.1, from coordinate 20,667 downwards.
CGCCGGTCTCCTTGATCAGGAGCTCGACGTTGACGTAGAGCGGGCGGCTGAAGGTCAGGTCCTTCGTCCGGCATTCGAGCTCGGTGTACTTGGGCGGCCCGAACTCGTAGTCGAGGAACTGGAGCTCCATCACCTTGCCGGTGAAGTCCTTGATCGGGCTGATCTCGTCGAACAGCTCGCGCAGACCCTTCTCGACGAACCACTGGAACGAGTCGAGCTGGAGCTCGATCAGGTTCGGGATCGGGAGGACCTCGGGGATCCGCGCGTACGACTTGCGCGCCGAGGCCTGGGTCGCCCGGGGCGACGACTCAGCAGACAGCATGAAACCGCTCCTATCCGAGGAGTGTGGGGAGAGGGGAAAGGGCCGCGCTCACAGAAGGAGTAGGATACCGCGATTCCGGCACATGTCAAATAGCCCGGTGCGCGGCAACCGGGGCCGTTACTGTAGCGAACCGTCGCCCGCTGTCAACGGCTCGCGTCGGCGACCCGCAGGCCACGCTGCCCGTCCTGGCTGGGCGAGCGCAGCCGCAGGCGCCAGCGAGCACGGGAGCGAGGGGCAACCTCGCGTTGAGGGTGCCCACTCGCGCTGCCCAGGGTTCCTTGCTCTCGGCCGTGGCGCCCTGCATCCTCGGAGAGCGAGCGACGGCTCGGCGTTGAGGTTGCCGGCTACTTGATCTCCACCTTCGCGCCTTGTTCCTCGAGGGCGCTCTTGATCTTCTCCGCTTCCTCGCGGGTGACAGCCTCCTTGACCGGCTTGGGGGCCGCGTCGACGAGGTCCTTGGCTTCCTTGAGGCCGAGCCCGGTCAGCTCGCGAACGACCTTGATGACCGGGATCTTGTTCGGACCGATCTCGGCCAGGACGGCCACGAACTCGGTCTGCTCCTCGGGGGCCGCGGCCTCGGCGGCACCAGCGCCCGGGGCGGCCGCGGCGGCCACGGCGACGGGCGCGGCCGCGGTCACGCCGAAGCGCTCCTCGAACTTCTTCTTGAACTCGGACAGCTCGAGGACGGTCATCTTCTCGAACGCCTCGAGCAGCTGGTCGGCGGTCAGTGTCGCCATGTCGGTGGATCCTCCTGGATCGTGGGCCGGGCCCGCTGGACCCGACGGGTGGACTGGATCAGATGAGCGAATGCGTCAGGCGCCCGATCCCCGCTGGTCGGCGAGCGCGCCGATCCCCCCGGCGACGTCGCGCAGGGGGGCATCGAACAGGCCGGCCAGCGTGGCCAGCGGAGCCGCGATGGCGCCGGCGATCTGGGACAGGAGAATGTCACGCGAGGGCAGCGTCGCGAGCCGGGTCACCCCGTCCGCGTCGATTGCCCGGCCGCTAAGGACGGCACCCTTGACCCGGACGATCTTGTACGCCCGGGTGGCATCGAGGACCGCCTTGGCGACCACTGCCTCGTCCCCGGTCCCGAACGCGATCGCGGTGGGACCCTCGAGGAACGGGGGCAGGGCCTCATTGCCCGACTCGGCTGCGGCGATCCGCATGAGCCGGTTCTTGACGACCCGATAGGACACGTCCTGCTTGCGCAGGGCTCGCCGGATCTCGGCGATCTCGCCCACCTTGAGGCCGCGGTACTCGGAGACGATCAGCGTCGTGCTGACGGAGAGCTCCTCCTTCAGCGCGGCGACCGTCTCTCGCTTGGCCTCGGTCGGCATGGTCGACCTCCCATCTAGCGGCGCGCAACCGGCGCGCGGCGGTGGCGCCGACCGGCCCGGAGCCGATCGACCCTGCGACGGTCCACTTGCGTCCGCAGGGATGCGCCACCCGTGCTCGGGAGGCTCGTCCTGCCTCGGCGTGCTCGCCGTCGTCCCCGGGGAGACCCCGGTCCGGTGCGGCGGTTCAAGCCCCGACCGTGCCCATCGTGGGCGCGGTCCGCGGGCGCAGGCTGTCTTGGGCGTTCCGTCGTGTTCGATTGTGAGGCAACGCGCCCGAGGCGTCCGCCACCGGCCGTTGCCGCGTCTGGTGCGGCCGTCGCGGGCTCACGCCCGGCGGCCGGATGGCCTACGCCGCCGCAGCGGCGAGCACGGCCGGGATGTCGACCCGGATCCCGGGCCCCATCGTGCTGGCGATGGTGAGGGTCTTGAGGTACTGGCCCTTGGCGCCGGCCGGCTTGGCCCGGTTGACCGCGTCGAGCAGCGCGGCCAGGTTGGCCACGAGCTCGTCGGTGCTGAAGCTGCCCTTGCCGAAGCTGACGTGGATGATCGCGCCCTTGTCGACCTTGAACTCGACCCGGCCGCCCTTGACCTCCTTGAGCGCCCGCTCGATGTCGAACGTGATCGTGCCCGACTTCGGGTTCGGCATCAGGCCCTTCCGGCCGAGGATCTTGCCGAGCTTGCCGACCATGCCCATCGTGTCCGGCGTCGCGAGCGCGACGTCGAACTCGGTCCAGCCGGCCTCGATCTTCTTGACCAGGTCCTCGGCCCCGACCTCGTCGGCGCCGTTGCGGAGCGCCTCCTGGGCCTTCTCGCCCTGGGCGAACACGACGACCCGGACCACCTTGCCCGTGCCGTGCGGCAGGACGACCGTGCCGCGGACCATCTGGTCGGCGTGGCGGGGGTCGACGCCGAGCCGGAGGTGCGCCTCGATCGAGGGGTCGAAGTTGACGGTGCTGGTCTGGCGAACGAGCTCGGCCGCCTCGTCCGGCGGATAGGCTCGATCGTGGTCGACGAGCTTCGCCGCGTCCTGGTATTTCTTGCCGTGAGCCATCGTGCTGGTCCTCCGTGGCGGCCGCAGGAGCGGCCTCCCCCTGGCGCGGGGTGAACGACCGGCGGTTCCCTGACGCGGCCGGTGCGCAGGCGTCGTCCGGCTAGCCGACGACCTCGATGCCCATCGACCGGGCGGTGCCCTCGATCTGGCGGGCCGCGGCCTCGATGTCATTGGCGTTGAGGTCGGTCATCTTGATCGTGGCGATCTCGCGGAGCTGGTCGCGGGTCACCCGGCCGGCGGTCTCCCGGCCGGTCGTCGACGCGCCCTTCTCGATCCCGGCGGCCTTGCGCAGGAGATCGGCGGCCGGTGGCGTCTTGAGGACGAAGCTGAACGAGCGGTCCTCGAAGATCGTGATCTGGGCGGGGATGACCTGGCCCGTCTTGTCGGCCGTCTTCTCGTTGTAGGACTTCGTGAACTCGACGATGTTGATCCCGTGCGGGCCCAGCGCGGTACCGACCGGCGGGGCCGGCGTCGCCTTGCCGGCGGGCAGCTGGAGGGTCAGGACGATCCGGATCTTCTTGGCCACGTGGGAGTGATTCCTTTCTAGCGAGTGCCTGCCCGTTGAGCACCGATCCGGGCGGTCGAGGCCAAGGCGGAGGCGAGCACGGGAGCGAGCGCACGTGAGTGCGCGAGCGAGCGCGCGGAGCCGAGGGCGCGGGCATCGGCCGCCCGGGCGGTGATCACAGTTTCTCGACCTGGAGGAAGTCCAGCTCGACCGGCGTCTCGCGGCCGAAGATGCTGACCAGCACCTTGACCTTGTTGCGCTCGGGGTTGACCTCGTCGACCGTGCCGATGAACTCGGCGAACGGCCCGTCGGTGACCCGGACGCTCTGGCCCTTCATGAACGCGACGCGGTACTTGGGCGTCTCGACGCCCATGGTCCGGAGGATCTGCTTGACCTCGTGGTCCGCGAGCGGGATCGGCTCGTTGCGCTGGCCGGGGATGTTCCCGCCGCCGACGAAGCTCGTCACCCCCGGGGTGTTGCGAACGACGAACCAGCTGTCGGGGTCGAGGATCATCTCGACCAGGACGTAGCCCGGGTAGACCTTCTTCTGGACCGTGTGGCGCTGGCCCTGGCGGATCTCGATCTCGTCCTCCATCGGGACGAGGACCTGGAAGATCTTGTCGTCCATGCCCATCGACTCGATCCGGTGCTCGAGGTTCGTCTTCACCTTGTTCTCGTAGCCCGAGTAGGTGTGGATGACGTACCAGTGCTTCTGGATGGGCTGGGTCTCGGTGGTCATGTCAGTCATCGGTCAGTCCTACCCCAGTCCCTGGATGAACGTCAGGCCCTGGGTGAACAGGAAGTCGAAGAACGAGATGAACACGCCCACGACGAAGCTGACCAGGAAGACGAGGAACGTGAGGTTCAGCGTCTGCTGCCTGGTGGGCCAGGTCACCTTCTTCAGCTCCGACCATGACTCGTCGATGAACCGACGGATCCGCTGCAACACTTGGATTCGATGCCTTCAGGTACGGATGGACGACGAGGTGGCAGGGGCGATAGGACTCGAACCTACAACCGCCGGTTTTGGAGACCGGTGCTCTGCCAATTGAGCTACACCCCTCCGGTGGCCGCTACTTCGCCTCGCGATGAAGCGTGTGGCGGCGGTCGCGCGGACAGTATTTCATGAGCTCGATCCGGTTGGGATCGTTCTTCTTGTTCTTGCGCGTCGCGTAGGTCCGCTCGCGGCACTCGGTGCACGCCAGGAGGATCACCGGACGGTTCTCGGCCTTCGCCATCGGATTACTCGGTGATCTCGACGATGGCCCCGGCACCGACGGTCCGGCCACCCTCGCGGATGGCGAAGCGCTGGCCGGTCTCGAGCGCGATCGGGGTGATCAGCTCGACGGTCATCGTGACGTTGTCACCGGGCATGATCATCTCGGCCCCGTCGGGCAGCCCGATCGCGCCGGTCACGTCGGTGGTGCGCAGGTAGAACTGCGGGCGGTAGCCGTTGTAGAAGGGGGTGTGGCGGCCGCCCTCCTCCTTGGTCAGCACGTAGACCTGGGCACTGAACTTGGTGTGCGGGGTGACCGAGCCGGTCTTGGCCAGGACCTGGCCGCGCTCGATCTCGTCGCGCTCGATGCCCCGGATGAGGCAGCCCACGTTGTCGCCGGCCTGGCCCTGGTCGAGCAGCTTCTTGAACATCTCGACCCCGGTGATGACGACCTTGCGGGTCGGCTTGATCCCGATCAGCTCGACCTCGTCGCCGACCTTGACCACGCCGCGCTCGATCCGGCCCGTGGCGACGGTGCCGCGGCCCTTGATCCCGAAGACGTCCTCGACCGGCATCAGGAACGGCCGGTCGATCGGCCGGTCGGGGGTCGGGATGTACGAGTCGACCGCGTCCATCAGCTCCTGGATCGGGACATAGGCCGGATCGGACGGGTCGTCGGGCGCCTCGAGCGCCTTGAGCGCCGAGCCGCGGATGACCGGGATGTCGTCGCCCGGGAAGTTGTTCTTGGTGAGCAGCTCGCGGACCTCGAGCTCGACCAGGTCGAGCAGCTCGGGATCGTCGACCGCGTCGCACTTGTTGAGGAAGACGACGATGTAGGGGACCTCGACCTGGCGGGCCAGCAGGATGTGCTCTCTGGTCTGGGGCATCGGCCCGTCGGTCGCGGCGACGACCAGGATCGCGCCGTCCATCTGGGCGGCGCCGGTGATCATGTTCTTGATGTAGTCGGCGTGGCCGGGGCAGTCGACGTGGGCGTAGTGGCGCTTGTCGGTCTCGTACTCGACGTGGGCGATGGCGATGGTGATCCCGCGCTCGCGCTCCTCGGGCGCGTTGTCGATCGTGTCGAAGGCGCGGTACTCCGAGCCACCCTTCATGGCCAGGTACTTGGTGATCGCCGCGGTCAGGCTGGTCTTGCCGTGGTCGATGTGACCGATCGTGCCGATGTTGACGTGCGGCTTGGTCCGCTCGAACTTCTTCTTCGCCACGTGAGCGCCTTCTCCAGACTGTTGCTATGTCGACGCGGCCCGGCCGCCTCGGGGACATCGGGCAGAGCGGCCCGGCCGGCGGGCATCACCCGGTCCCGGACCGCGATGGTGGAGCCCACAATCGGACTTGAACCGATGACCTCTTCCTTACCAAGGAAGTGCTCTGCCAGCTGAGCTATGTGGGCCCGGTTGAACCCTTGAGGTTGATGGTGGGCAGGGAGGGAATCGAACCCCCACAGTCGAAGACGGCTGATCTACAGTCAGCGGAGCTCACCACCTGCTCAACCTACCCACTGAGCGTACCCGGTGACGCTGCGGCGTCGTGGTGCACCCGGCACGCGATGATTCGCACTGGAGCCGACGACGGGACTCGAACCCGGAACCGGCGGTTTACAAAACCGCTGCTCTACCAATTGAGCTACGTCGGCGGGCGCCGGACCATACCGCAGGTGACCCTGTGGCGCCCGCGAATGATAGGCCGCGCCGGCTGCGAGCGTCAACCGAGCCCGCCAGTGCCCAGCGGACGCGTGCCGGGGCGCCCGAGCTCAGTCGGGCAGGAGCTCGTCGACAGCCAGTGACCCGGGTGCCTCGTCGGTGGCTCCCGCCCCGGGCTCGACCGCGTCCTCGGGGACCGGGCGTCGCCGCGGTTTCGCCCGGCTGGGCGATGCCGGCGGCTTCGGCGCCGCCGCCCCCTTCGGTGCCGCCGCCCGCTTCGGTGCCGGGCGGTCCACCACCGCCTTCGCACCGCTCGTCCGTCGGCGACGCGGCGCAACCGGTTCGATCTCCGGCTCCGGGTCGGCCGGACCGCCCGGCGATCCGCCATCGGTCGGCGGCGCGTCGTCCGTCGCGCCGGGCCCGGCGGCCGCGGTCGGCGCATTCTCGACCAGCGCATCGCCCGCCGGCGCGTCGTCCGCCGGCACGGCCGGCGACTCGGACGTTCCGGGCGCGGCGCGGCCCGCACGCTCCGCTTCCGCCCCACCCCGCTGCGTCGCGGCCTCGTAGAGCAGGATCGAGCCGGCGACCGAGGCGTTCAGCGAGCCGACGGCCCCGCGCATCGGGATCCGGACCAGGAGGTCGCAGCGCCGCCGGACCGCCGGCCCGAGGCCCTGGCCCTCGCTCCCGACCACGAGCGCCAGCGGCCCGCGCAGGTCCGCCTCGCGGACGGTCAGCGGCGCATCCGCCTCGGCGCCGACGATCCGCAGCCCGCGGACGTGGAGATCGGCCAGGGCAGCGGCCAGGTCGTCGACCGGGGCGAGGAGGAGGTGCTCGACCGCGCCGGCCGAGGCCTTGATCGCCGCCGGCGTGAGCGGCGCCTGGCGATGGGTCGGGAAGATCACCCCGTGGGTCGCGGCGGCCTCGGCGCTGCGCAGGAGCGTGCCCACGTTCTGCGGGTCCTCGAGCGAATCGAGGACGAGGACGAACGGCGGCTCGCCGCGCTCGATCGCCCGGGCGAGGATCGTCTCGGGATCGGCGTAGCGGCGCGGCGCGACCACGAGCGCGACCCCCTGGTGCCCGTCGAACCCGGCCAGCGCGGTCAGCGTCCCGCCCTCGACCTCGACGATCGGGATCCGCAGGTTCGTCGCGTGGAGCACGAGCTTCTCGAGCGCTCCGCGGCGCTGCGGGACGACGAGCAGCCGGCGCGCCTCGCGACGGGCGACGAACGCCTCCTCGACCGGCCGCCGCCCGGCGACCAGCTCGTCGCTCTCGGGGTCGACGAGCGCCCGCGTCGGCGGGCCACCCGGCGCGGGCCAGCGGCGAACGTCGGACGGCGCCGCTGGCCCGGACCGGAAGTCGGCGGGCCGGCGGGCGAGCGAACCGAGGGGCGGGCGGGGACCGGGCGGACGGGCTCCCGGCGGACGGGCTCCCGGCGGACGGCCCGGGCGGTATGGCGGCCGGCCAGGTCGGTCCGTCGAACCCGGTCCGGTGCGGCGCGCATCCGGGCGCGGTCCGGACGGGCGGCGCTCCGGTCCGCCCCGGAACCGGCCGGAAGGCGGGCCGTCGTACCAGTCCTGCGGCCGCGGTCGGTCGGGGGACGCGGGCGTTCGGTCGGACGGATCGCGATACCGTCCGGGTGGCGGCGCCGCCCGGCGGCCGTTGGCCGGCCGAGCCGCCGGGTCGTGTCGAGGGTCCGCGACGCTCGGGCGCCCACGATCCGGGTGGCCGCGCGCCGGGTGGGCGGCCGGACGGCGTCCGGTTGTCGAACGGGCGACCGGCCGATCGATCGGGGGCGCGGCCGCGGCCGGCTGGAGGGCCGGAGCCCCGAGCACGGTCGGAGGCCTCGCGCCGGCCCGATCGTGGACGGCCCGGGCCGTCGGGGATCGCCGGGCCCCGGTCGTCGCGATGCCGGCCGCCGCCACGCGGCCCGCCGCTGCCATGCCCTCCGCTACGATCCGGGGCACCGGGCGCCGGCGTCTCGTCCGAGCGCATCCCGAACGCCGGTCGCCCGGCCGGTCCCCAGGGGCCGGCGGGTCGGCCCGGATCGGGTCCCGGCCCGGCGCTGCGTCGGGTCGGCGGATGGGCCGGCTGGTCGGGTCCCGGACGATCGGCCGCCGCCGGCTCCGGTCGAGCGCGATCCGGCGTTGCGCGACTCGATTTCGGGCGATCCGGCTTCGGCCGGGCTAGTTTCGGCCGATCCGGCTTGGGGCCCTTGGGGCTAGCCATCGATGGCCGCCCCGGAGCGGCGCCAGCGCTGGCCGTCGCGCGAGTCCTCGACGAGGATGCCCGCAGCCGCGAGCTCGTCCCGGAGCCGATCCGAGGCCGCCCAGTCCCGACCCTCGCGGGCCGCGGCGCGGTCGTCGAGGAGCGCCTGGACCTCCGGCGCGAGCGCGTCGCCGGCCGCGTCCGGTCCGATCCCGAGCTCGTCGTCGAGCGCGGCCAGGACCGCGAGCGCCCGCCCGGCGTCCGCCGTCGACAGCGAGCGCCCGCCGATCCGGCGGTTAAGGTCGCGGACGAGGTCGAACAGGGCCGCCAGCGCCGCCGACACGTTCAGGTCGTCGTCGAGCGCGTCGCCGAACGCCGTCCGCCCGGCCGCGAGCACCGCCGGCAGGTCCGGATCGTCGGGCCCATCCTCGCGGTAGGTGGTGAGCGCCAGGAGCGCCGCGTCGAGCCGGTCGATCGCGGCGGTCGCGGCGGCCAGCGAATCCGGGCTGTAGTTGAGCGGCGCGCGGTAGTGGACGGACAGCAGCGCGTAGCGGATCGCGCGCGCGGAGGCGCCACTCTCGAGCAGCTCGCCCACCCGTGCGATGTTGCCCGTCGAGCGGGCCATCTTCGCCCCCGACATCTGGAGGTGGGCGCAGTGGAGCCAGGTCCGGACGAACTCCTTGCCCGTCGCCGCCTCGCTCTGGGCGATCTCGTCCTCGTGGTGCGGGAAGATCAGGTCGACCCCGCCGGTGTGGATGTCGAAGCTCTCGCCGAGGTGCTTCATGCTCATCGCCGAGCACTCGATGTGCCAGCCCGGGCGGCCCGTCCCGATCGCGGTCGTCCAGCTCGGCTCGTTCGGCTTGGGGCCCTTCCAGATCGCGAAGTCGCGGACGTCGTCCTTGGCGTACTCGTCGGCCTCGACGCGCTCGCCCACCCGGAGCTGGGTCGGGTCGAGGCGGGCCAGCTTGCCGTAGGCCGGCCAGGACGAGATCCGGAAGAAGATCGAGCCGTCCTCGGTCCGGTAGGCATGGCCCTCGTCGAGCAGCGTCCGGACGAGGGCGACGATCTCGTCGATGTGCTCGGTCGCCCGCGGGAGGACGTCCGGCCGGGTCATCCGCAGGATCGCCGCGTCGGCGAGGAAGCGCTCGGTCCAGCGGGCGGTCAGCGCCTCGACCGGCTCCCCCGTCGCCGCCGCGCCACGGATGATCTTGTCGTCGATGTCGGTGATGTTCATCACCCAGGTCACCCGGAGTCCCCGCTGGCGGAGGTGGCGGACGAGCAGCTCCGCGAACAGGAACGACCGGAAGTTGCCGATGTGGACCGGGCCGTACACCGTCGGCCCGCAGCTGTAGATCCGGACGTGACCGGGCTCCAACGGGACCAGGTCGCGCAGCTCACCGGTCAGCGTGTCGACGAGGCGGACCGTCATCGGATCGGCTCGACGAGCGCGATGGCCCGGGCGGCCATCCCACGGCCGGCGCCCTCGAAGCCGGCCAGGTTCCCGGTCGACGCCTTCACGTTGACGCGGTCCGGCGGGAGGCCGAGCAGCGCCGCGATCGACGCCCGCATCGGCTCGAGGTGACCGGCGAGCCGTGGGCGCGCGGCCACGATCGTGACGTCGACCTGGCTCGGCCGGAGCCCGGCGACGGCCAGCCGCCGAAGGACCTCCGCGAGCAGCTCCGCGCCGGCGATCCCGCGCGGGGTCTCCGGACCGGCCGGGAAGATCCGGCCCAGGTCGCCGAGCCCGGCCGCGCCGAGCAGGGCGTCGGCGACGGCGTGGAGCACGACGTCGCCATCCGAGTGACCGTGCAGGCGCGGCGCGCCGTCGATCGCCAGGCCGCCGAGGACGAGCGGTTCGCCGGGGCCGAAGGGATGACCGTCGTCGCCGAGGCCGATGCGCGGGCGGGAACCGCCGACGAGAGCGAGCTCGGCCCGCCCGAGGTCGTCGGGCGTGGTCACCTTGAGGTTCGTCGGCTCGCCGGGGATCGCATGGACCGGGATTCTACAGGCCTCCAGCAGGGCGGCCTCGTCGGTCCAGGTCGTCTCGCCGGCCGGTGGAAAGGTGGCCAGCGCGCGATCGAGCAGGTTGCGCCGGATGCCCTGCGGCGTCTGGGCCGCACCGAGCTCGGTGCGGTCGACGGTCGCGCTGACCCAGCCGCCGTCGATCCGCTTGACCGTCTCGACGATCGGCACGACGGGAATTGCGGCCCCGTGCTCGGCCGCCGCGCGGGCGACCGCGGACACGAGCGCAGCCGAGACGACCGGGCGGCCGCCGTCATGGACGAGGACCACGCGATCCCCGGCCGCGTCCCGCGGGTCGTCGAGATCGGCCAGCCCGGCCAGCCCGGCGGCGACCGAGCCCTGGCGGCGGTCCGCGCCGGCCACGACGGTTGCGACCTTGGCCGGCAGCCAGCTCGCGGCGCGGACGGTCGCGACTGCGTCCGCGGTCACGACGACCACCATCCGCTCGACCTCGGCCGCGCCGGCGACCGCCGCCAGCGTCCAGGCGAGCAGCGGGCGGTCGCCGATCGGCGCCATGAGCTTGTCGATGCCACCCATCCGCTGCGACGAGCCGGCCGCGACGACGATCGCGTCGGCGTGGACCGGCAACGCATCGGCCGGCGGGGTGCGCGCTGGCATCGACGGCTCGCCGGGCGAGCGGGTCAATCGAGGCGCGGCTGGGCGAAGATCATCCGCCCGGCCACCGTCTGGAGGACGCGGGTCACGGCGACGTCGAGGTCCTTGTCGATGAACCGGGCGCCACCCTCGACGACGATCATCGTCCCGTCGTCGAGGAAGCCGACGCCCTGGCCGAGCTCCTTGCCCTCCTGGATCACCCGGACCCGCAGCTCCTCGCCGGGCAGGACGGCCGGCTTCACCGCGTTGGCGAGCGAGTTGATATTGAGCACGCGCAGGCCCTGCAGCTCGGCGACCCGGTTGAGGTTGAAGTCGTTGGTCAGGATCGCCCCGCTCTTCCGCTTGGCCAGCGCCACGAGCTTCGCGTCCACCTCGCCGATGTCGGGGAAGTCGTCGGCCACGATCTCGACCGGGGTCGGTGAGTCCTTCTGCATCCGGGCCAGGATCTCGAGGCCGCGCCGACCACGGTTGCGGCGGAGCGTGTCGGCGCTGTCGGCGATGTGCTGGAGCTCGTCGAGGACGAAGCGCGGGACGACGAGGGTCCCGTAGATGAAGCCCGACTCGGCGATCTCGGCGATCCGCCCGTCGATGATTGCGCTCGTGTCGACGACGATGTGCGGATCGCCCCGCTGGACGCCACCGTCGTCGGGTTCGGCACGCCGGAAGAGGCCGAGCGCCTCCGCCGCGGTGACCAGGTCCTGGCGCTTGGCGACGGTGAGCCCGACCATCCCGAGACCGAGCCCGAGCGACGTTGCCAGCGGGAGCCAGTCTCCGAGCGGAGCGGGCAGGTTCGACAGCGGGATCCCGAGCAGCAGGCCCATCAGCAGGCCGATCAGCAGCCCCACGACGGCGGTCACGAACTCGGCCGTCGACAGCGCCTGGGCGCTGCGGATCAGGCGCTCCGCCGGGACGATCGTCAGGTACGGCAGGATGGCGAACCCGACCACCATCCAGGCGACGACCCACGCGGCGAGGTAGAACCCGTAGTAGAGGCCACCGCGGTCGAACACGCCACCGAGCGAGGTGGCCAGCGCGAGACCGACGATCCCACCGAGTGCGGCGCCGAGGATACGGATGTTCCGGATCACGGTCGTGGGCGCGCTCCCGGTTCGCTTCGAGGGTGATCGGACCGCGGGTCCGCCCGCGGTGCGGGCGTCAGCCTAGCATCGCCGGGGTGCGGGTGTCTGCCTCGAGGGCGGCGGCGATCGCCTCTCGGAGCGTGGCAACGGCGGCGATCTCCAGCCCCTCGACGCGCAGCTCCGGACCACCGCGCGGCGGTCGCGGGACGACCGCCCGGGTGAACCCCAGCCTGGCCGCCTCACGGAGCCGGCGGTCGATCCCGGCGACGCTGCGGAGCTCGCCGAGCAGGCCGACCTCGCCGATGGCGACGGTCGCCGGACGGACCGGCTGGTCGCGCAGCGACGACGCCAGGGCGAGCGCGAGCGGCAGGTCGAGCCCCGGCTCCTCGAGGCTCAGGCCGCCGGCCAGGTTGGCGTACACGTCGTGGCTGGCGAGCCCGATCCCGGCCCGTCGACCGAGGACGGCGACGAGCAGGGCCAGGCGATTCGGATCGATGCCGACGCCGGTCCGGCGCGGCGTGCCGTAGCCGACCGGGGCGACGAGCGCCTGGACCTCGACGAGGAGCGGCCGGCTGCCCTCGAGGGTCGGCGCGACGACGCTGCCCGGGGCGGCCTGATCGTGCTCGACGAGGAAGGCCCGCGCCGGGTCGGTCAGCTCCGCCAGGCCGAGCTCGCCCATCTCGAACACGCCGACCTCCTCGGTCGAGCCGAACCGGTTCTTCGACGCACGCAGGAGCCGCAGGCCGGCCGACCGGTCGCCCTCGAGGCCGAGCACCGCGTCGACGAGGTGCTCGAGAGTCTTCGGCCCGGCGATCGTCCCGTCCTTCGTGACGTGGCCGACGAGGACGACCACGATCCCGTCGCCCTTGGCCAGGTCCATCAGCCGGAGCGCCGCCTCGCGGACCTGGCCCACGCTGCCGGCGGGGCCGTCGAGCTCGTCGACCGTCGCGGTCTGGATCGAGTCGACGATCAGGAGCCCGGGCCGGTCGGTGCGGGCCAGCTCGACGAGCCGGCCGATCTCGCTCTCGGCGACCACCCGCACGCCCGCGGCCGCTGGGCCGTCGAGCAGCCCGAGCCGGGCGGCGCGCAGCCGGACCTGGCCGGCCGATTCCTCGCCGCTCGCGTACAGCACGTGGCCGTCGGCGGCCGCCAGGCGCGTCGCCACGCCGGCGGCCGCCTGGAGGAGGAGGGTCGACTTGCCGATCCCCGGCTCCCCGCCGACGAGGACGAGCGACCCTGGGACGAGCCCGCCGCCGAGCACCCGATCGACCTCGCCGATCCCCACCGCGAGACGCGGGACATCCGCCTCGACGAGCGATCCAAGCGACTGGACGGGCGCGCCGGGACGACCGCCGAGAACGGCCGTCGAGGTTCGGGCAGCGCGCGCCGGCTCACGGACGACGGTCTCGACCAGGGTGTTCCAGGCGCCGCACGTGCGGCATTGGCCTTCCCAGCGCAGGAACGCGTCGCCGCAGGACTGGCAGACGTAGCGGCTGTGGGTCTTGGCCATCGGCCCCGCCCGCCGCTAGTGCGCTTCGACGGGCGTCTTCTCGACGGCGGCGTGGATCTCGAGGCCGGCTTCCTCGCCCTTGTCGACGACGATCGTCGTGCCGGGCTCGTACTTGCCCAGCAGGAGGTGCTCGGCGAGGACGTCCTCGACCATGTTCTGGATCACCCGGCGCAGCGGCCGTGCCCCGTAGGCCACGTCGTAGCCGAGCTTGATGATGTGCTCCTTGGCCGCCTCGGTGACCTCGAGCGACATCTGCTGGGCGCGGAGCTGGTCGCGCACCCGGGCGAGCATCAGGTCGACGATCTGGGTGATCTCCTCGACGGTCAGGCTGCGGAACACGACCGTCGCGTCGATCCGGTTGAGGAACTCGGGCCGGAAGCTCGTCTTGAGCTCCTGCTGGACCTTGTCCCGCATCAGCTCGTACGACGCCTCAGCCCGAGTCGCCTCGGTGTCGCCCTGGACTCGGAACCCGAGGCTCGAGTTCGTCTGGAGCTGCTTGGCGCCGAGGTTCGAGGTCATGATGATGATGGAGTTCCGGAAGTCGACCCGGCGACCCTTGGCATCGGTGAGGTGCCCGTCCTCGAGGATCTGGAGGAGGATGTTGAACACCTCCGGGTGCGCCTTCTCGACTTCGTCGAGCAGGATGACGCAGTAGTTCTTGCGCCGGACCGCCTCGGTCAGCTGGCCGCCCTCGTCGAACCCGACGTAGCCGGGCGGAGCCCCGACCAGACGGCTCACGTTGTGGCGCTCCATGAACTCGCTCATGTCGATCTTGATGAGCGCGTCCTCACTGCCGAACATGAACTCGGCCAGCGCCTTGGCGAGCTCGGTCTTCCCGACGCCCGTCGGGCCGAGGAAGATGAACGAGCCGATCGGGCGCTTGGGATCCTTGAGCCCGGCCCGCGCCCGGCGGACCGCCTTGGAGACGATCTCGATCGCCTCCTGCTGGCCGATCACCCGGCCGTGAAGGGCGACCTCCATGTTGAGCAGCCGCTCGGACTCCTCCTGCGCGATCCGGGTCACCGGGATGCCCGTCCACATCGCCACGACCTGGGCGATCTCCTCCTCGCCGACGGTCGGCTGGTCGCCGGCGATCTGGGCCTGCCACTCCGCGCGCAGCCCTTCGACGAGCTCCTTGGCGGTCGCCTCGGCCTCGCGCAGGCCGGCGGCGTCCTCGTACTCCTGGGCGTTGATCGCGGCGTCCTTCTCCTTGACCACCCGGTCGAGGTCCTTCTGCGCCTCGCGCAGCGCCGGCGGCGCCGACGAGTGGCGCAGCCGGACGCGGCTGCCCGCCTCGTCGATGAGGTCGATCGCCTTGTCCGGCAGGTGCCGGTCGGTGATGTAGCGGATCGACAGGTCGGCCGCGGCGTGGACCGCCTCGTCGGTGATCGTCACCTTGTGGTGCTGCTCGTAGCGCTCGCGGATGCCCATCAGGATCTCGATGGTCTGCTCGAGCGTCGGCTCCTCGACCATCACCGGCTGGAAGCGCCGCTCGAGCGCCGCGTCGCGCTCGATGTACTTGCGGTACTCATCGAGCGTCGTGGCGCCGATGCACTGGAGCTCGCCGCGCGACAGCGGCGGCTTGAGGATGTTGGCGGCGTCGATCGCGCCCTCCGCCGCGCCGGCCCCGACGAGCGTATGGAGCTCGTCGATGAACAGCACCGCGTCGTTCGTGTTGCGCAGCTCCTCGATGATCTTCTTGAGCCGCTCCTCGAACTCGCCGCGGTACTTCGTGCCGGCGACGAGCGAGCCGATGTCGAGGGTCAGGACCCGCTTGTTGAGGAGCGTCTCGGGCACGTCGCCGCTGACGATCCGGTGGGCCAGCCCCTCGGCGATGGCGGTCTTCCCGACGCCCGGCTCGCCGATGAGCGCGGGGTTGTTCTTCAGCCGGCGCGACAGGATCTGGATGACCCGCTCGATCTCCTTCTCGCGGCCGATGACCGGGTCGAGCTTCCCGCTCCGGGCGAGGTCGGTGAGGTTGATCCCGAGCTGGTCGACCGTCGGGGTCTTGCTGGCGCGCTTCGTCTCCTGGGCCGACGGGCCGCTCGACGAGCTCTGCGACAGGACGCGGATGACCTCGTGGCGGACCTTGTCGAGGTTGACCCCGAGCGATTCGAGGACGCCGGCGGCGATGCCCTCGCCCTCGCGGACCAGGCCGAGCAGGAGATGCTCGGTGCCGATGTAGTTGTGGCCGAGCCGGCGGGCCTCGTCGATCGCGAGCTCGATGACCCGCTTCGCCCGCGGCGTCAGGCCGACCTCGCCGACGACCGGGCGGTCGCCGCGGCCGATGATGAACTCGACGGCGGTCCGGACCTTGGGCAGCTCGACGTTCATGTTCTCGAGCACGCGCGCGGCGACGCCCTCGCCTTCACGCACCAGCCCGAGCAGAAGGTGCTCGGTGCCGATGTAGTTGTGGTTGAACCGTTGGGCCTCATCCTGAGCCAGGGTGAGGACCTTGCGCGCGCGGTCTGTGAACTTGTCGAAGCGATCCATCCGGTCGAACGCCTGTTCCTCTTCCGGGCGCCGACCTCGGCGCCCTCGCCACTGTAGCACGGCGGCCAGACCCCGCAACTCGCCCCGGTTGGGCGCGTCGGAGTCGGTCCCTGATCATGGATTCGTGGCCCGGGCCGGACTGGATCTTCCCCGAATCGAAACGGCCCGCCGGGTCGTCCGACGGGCCGTGGTCCTGGCGAGTCGGGCCGTCAGCCCTTGGTGTTCTCCTCCATCGTCTCCTCGGCGATCTCGGCAACCGCCTCGGCGGCCCGGTCCTCGAGCTCCGCCTCGTCCGCGGCAACCGCCTCGGCGATCTCGGCGACGGCCTCCTCCGCGGCGGCCTCCTCTTCCTCCTCGGCCTCGGCCACGCCCTCGATCACCTCGACGGCGGCCTCGGTGGCCGGTTCGGCGTTGGCGTCGTTGGCATCGGCCGCGTCCTCGAGCCGCTCGACCTCGGCCGCGGCGGCCGTCTCGAGCGCCGCCTCGTCCGTGGCCACGGCCTCGGCGATCTCGGTCACCGCCTCGCTGGCCTCGGCCTCCTCGACTGCCTCGGCTTCGGCGACGGTCTCGGCGACCTCGTCGATCTCCGCGGCGGCGAGCTGCTGGCGGACCTGGGCGAACGCGGAGGCCAGGGTGTTGTCGATCCCGCCCTCCGGCTCCTGGACGGCATCGGCCATCGAGTAGCCGCGCTCCTGACGGGGACGCCGCTCCGGACGGGCCGCGCCGGGTCCGGGCTCGGGCGCCGCCGGGCGCGCCGGCGGCTCCTCGGCCTGCTTGAGGCTGAGACCGAGGCGATGCCGCTCGGAGTCGAGCGAGATGATCTTGAGCTTGAGCGTCTGGCCCTCGTGGACGACGTCGCCGGGGTGGGCGACCCGCTGGTGCGACAGCTCGCTGATGTGGATGAGCCCCTCGAGGCCGTCGCGGACCCGCACGAAGGCGCCGAAGTTGACGAGCTTCGTCACGGTGCCGTCGATGATGTCGCCGACCTTGAAGTCGGCCACCGTCGAATGCCACGGATCCGGCTGGAGGCGACGGATCGACAGGCTGATCCGGCCGCGCTCGTGGTTGATGTCGATGACCTCGGCCTCGACCTCGTCACCGACCTTGTAGCCGGCCTCGGGATTGTTGACCTTGTTCCAGCTCAGCTCGCTCTTGTGGACGAGCCCGTCGATGCCGCCGAGGTCGACGAACACGCCGAACGGGGCGATCGAGCGGACGGTCCCGCTGACCTTCTGGCCGACCTGAAGGCTGCTGAACAGCTCGTCGCGCTTCTCGCGGCGCTCCTCGTAGAGGGCCACCTTCTCGGACAGGATCAGGCGGTTCGCCTTGCGGTTGACCTCGAGGATCTTCAGCCGGAGCTTCCGGCCGACGAACGGCTGGAGCTTCTCGGCGATCTCCTGCGCGGCGTCGCGCGGCTGGTCGTTCTGGGGACGGCGCGGGAAGTCGACGATCTGGCTGATCGGGACGAAGCCACGGATCCCGCAGTCGACGATGAGGCCACCCTTGTTGTGGTCGATCACGGGGGCCTCGATGATCACCCCGCTCTCGAACTGCTCCTGCATCGAGCGCCACTTCCGCTCCAGGCCGGCCCGCCGCAGTGACAGGACGACGTGGCCCTCCTGCGACTCCGGCTGGAGGACGTAGACCAGGACGGTGTCGCCGATCGCGAGCGCGGGCTGCGACTCGGCGTTCCGGCCGTACAGCTCGCGGTTCGAGACCACGCCTTCGCTCTTGGCGCCGATGTCGACGAGGATCTCGTCCTTGTCGATCCGGACCACGGTCCCCTCGACCACGTCGCCGTGCTTGAAGCTCTTGATGTCCGAGTCCTGCTCGGCGAGGAGCTCCTCCATCGTCGACGGCTCCGGCCCCAGGTCGCGCGCAGGCTCGGGTGCCTCGTCGGGCTCGCTCGCCGCTGGGGCGTCGGCGATCTCGGCGGCGAGCTCACGGGCCGCGTCGGCGTCCTGTGCCTCCCGGGCGGCCCCGGCCGCGGCCTCGAGGACCACCTCGTCGGTGGCGACGGTCTCGACGATGTCGGCCACCGCGCCGGCGGCTGCGGCCTCCTCGACCGCCTCGACCTCGGCGACCGTCTCGAGCACCTCGCCGGCGGCCTCGCTCGCAGGTGCGGCGTTGGCGTCGTTCGCCGCGGCGGCGTCGGCGAGTCGTTCGAGCTCGGCCGCCGCGGCCGTCTCGAGCGCCGACTCGTCGGCTTCGACCTGGTCCACGATGTTCGACACGGCGTCGGCGGCCTCGGCCTCCTCGGCGGACTCGACCGTGGCCACGGTCTCGGAGATGTCGGCGGGCTCGTCGGCGACGGCGACGGCTACCTTGGGCGCCTCATCTGCGGCGGCGTTCGCCTCCGCCTCGGGCCCGGTCCCGCCCTGCTGCTGTTCGGTCAACGGATTGTCTCTCCTGCACGGTTGCGCCCCGAGAATCAAGACGGCCCGAGCGACGACTCAGGCCGTGAGAGACGATCAGCCGGTCCGCTGCTTGCTGGGCCTCGGTCCGCTCCTTCGTGTCGATGGCGCTGGGGTCACGCTCTTCTGCTGTCCTGCCCACGAGGGCCGGGAGAGTCTAGCACAGGGTTCTCCGGCCCTACAATCGCCGGATCGTGCCCGAAGCTCCCGACCTGACGATCGTCGCCGAGGCCTTCCACGCGGCCCTGGTCGGGCGGCCGATCACGCGCGCCGACGCGCTCGCGCCGCTGGCGGTGCGCGGGACGCCGGCCGAGCTGAGCGACCTGGTCGGGCAGCGCATCGAGGCGATCCGGCGGCGGGGCAAGTTCCTGCTCGTCGACCTCGACCGGGACCGGGTCGTCGTCAACCCGATGCTGACCGGTCGGTTCCAGCTCGCCGCACCGTCGACCCGGCTGCCGTCGAAGACCGCGCTCCTGCTCGGCTTCGGACCACGCTCCGGCGGCGCCCCGCCCGACGCGGCTGCCTGGACGCGCGGTGCCGCCTGGCTCGTCCCCGACGATCGCCCGGTCGAGGTCCGCTATCGGGATCCGACCCAGATGGGCAAGGTGTACCTCCTGCCGGCCGGGCTCGATCGTGCCGTCCCTGGCCTCGACGCCAGCCTCGGTCCCGATGCCGACGATCCGGCGCTCGGCCTCGACGAGTGGCGGGCGCGCATCCGACGCCATCCTGGCGAGCTCAAGAACCTGCTCAAGAACCAGGAGTTCGTCGCCGGGATCGGTAACGCCTACAGCGACGAGATCCTCCATGCGGCGCGCCTGCTGCCGTTCCGCAAGCGATCGTCGCTCGCCGCGGAGGAGGTCGACGCCCTGTACGCGGCGACTCGCGCCACGCTGAGCG
Organism: uncultured Chloroflexia bacterium; assembly: GCA_963813705.1. Classification (GTDB taxonomy): domain Bacteria; phylum Chloroflexota; class Limnocylindria; order Limnocylindrales; family CSP1-4; genus Chersky-267. Next base: position 1,343 of record CAWFAH010000008.1, on the reverse strand, counting down.
ACGCGATCGACGTCCTTCGCGTGCGCGTGCCACCGACGTTCGAGGCCCAGGTGCGCGACTTCCTGGCGGTCCACAACAAGGGCGGTACACCCTGCCCGCGGTGCGGGACGCGGATCACCGAGGTGAAGCCGGGCGGATTCGTGACCTCGTACTGCCGCGGCTGCCAGCGCTGATCCCGGTCACGGGATCTTGAGCACCTGGCCGGGCTTGATGAGCGACGGATCGGTGATGCCGTTGAGCTTGGAAAGCACCTTGACCGTGGTCCCGAACTTGAGCGCGATCGACGACAGCGTGTCGCCGGGCTTGACCGTGTAGGTCCGGCCCGAGCCGCCTCCCGGCGTGGGCGACGGCTTCCTGGTCGGCTTGGGGCTGGCGGTCGGCGTCGGCGTCGGCACCGCCGACGGGCTGGCCGAGGGAACCGGCGACGTGCTGGCCGAGGGGCTGGCGACGATGGCGGACACGCTCGGCAACGGGCTCGCGCTGGCCCGGGCGGCCTCGCCGGCGGGTCCGAGACGGGCGACGAGGAGCGCCACGACGGCGGCGATCATGGCCAACGCGAGCACCGCCTGGCCGAGCAGGCGGCGGTCGCCGACGTGGGGCAGCGGGAGCGGCGGCCGGCCACGGTCGACCACCACCGGCGCGGTCCGGGCCACGGGGCGTAGCGGCACGAGCGGCACCGCGGCGCGATACGCGGCCACCGCCGTCTCATAGCGCCGGCATGCGGCGTGATCGCCGAAGCACAGCCGACGCTGGGTCTCGAGCCCGAGCGGGATCGGCTCGGCCTCCGCCGCGCAGACGTGATCGCGGGACGGCTCGGCGTTGCGCCAATGGCCCGAGGCGACCAGCAGGTAGGGGCAGATCGTGCCTGGCTCGGCGAGGGTCGCCGACTCGCGCTCCGGCGTGGCGGTCATCGCGTCACAGGATAGCGAAGCGACGAAACCGGCCGGAAACGCAGAAATCCTGGCGACGACCTATGTTCCCGAAAGGCTGCCCTCTCAGTATCTTCGGCGCTGGAGAGCTTAACTTCCGTGTTCGGGATGGGAACGGGTGTGGCCTCTCCGCTAGAGTCACCAGGATTTCGTGCGTCTGGACGGTTGTTCGGCGTGGCCACCGCGATCCCGATGGGATGCGGCGACGATCGAGCTTCGATCTCGCGGGGGTCGTTTCATGCGCCATGACGGCGCGGTGCTCCCGGATGCCAGCCACTGACCCTTGATCAGTTGCTGAAGAGGTCAAGCCCTCGACCATTAGTACGGCTCAGCTTCATCCGTCACCGAACTTCCACATGCCGCCTATCAAGCAGGTAGTCTCCCTGCGGTCTTACCCGGTTGACCCGGTGGGGA
>CAWFAH010000007.1:565000-568303 GCA_963813705.1 uncultured Chloroflexia bacterium | reverse complement strand
ATCCTGGCGACGACCTATTTTCCCGAAAGGCTGCCCTCTCAGTATCTTCGGCGCTGGAGAGCTTAACTTCCGTGTTCGGGATGGGAACGGGTGTGGCCTCTCCGCTAGAGTCACCAGGATTTCGTGCGTCTGGACGGTTGTTCGGCGCGGCCACCGCGATCCCGATGGGCGTGCGGCGACGATCGAGCTTCGATCTCGCGGAGTCGTTTCATGCGCCATGACGGCGCGGTGCTCCCGGATGCCAGCCACTGACCCTTGATCAGTTGCTGAAGAGGTCAAGCCCTCGACCATTAGTACGGCTCAGCTTCATCCGTCACCGGACTTCCACATGCCGCCTATCAAGCAGGTGGTCTCCCTGCGGTCTTACCCGGTTGACCCGGTGGGGAACCTCATCTTGAGGCGAGCTTCGCACTTAGATGCTTTCAGCGCTTATCCCGACCGAACATAGCTACCCAGCGATGCCCTTGGCAGGACAACTGGCACACCAGCGGTTCGTCCACTCCGGTCCTCTCGTACTAGGAGCAGCTCCTCTCAAGTTCCCTACGCCCACGATGGATAGAGACCGAACTGTCTCACGACGTTCTGAACCCAGCTCGCGTGCCGCTTTAATTGGCGAACAGCCAAACCCTTGGGACGTACTTCCGCCCCAGGATGCGACGAGCCGACATCGAGGTGCCAAACGGTGCCGTCGATGTGAACTCTTGGGCACCATCAGCCTGTTATCCCCGGGGTAGCTTTTATCCGTTGAGTGATACCCCTTCCACTCGGAGGTACCAGATCACTAAGCCCGACTTTCGTCTCTGCTCGACTTGTAGGTCTCGCAGTCAAGCTCCCTTATGCCTTTGCACTCTTCGGCTGGTTTCCATTCAGCCTGAGGGAACCTTTGGGCGCCTCCGTTACACTTTAGGAGGCGACCGCCCCAGTCAAACTGCCCGCCTGACACTGTCCTGCGCCCGGATCACGGGTCGCGGTTAGAACCGAGATCCAACAAGGGTGGTATTTCAACGTTGGCTCCGCCGAGGCTAGCGCCCCAGCTTCTCAGCCTCCCACCTATCCTACACAAGCTGAATCCCAATCCAATATCAGGGTGCAGTAAAGCTCCACGGGGTCTTTTTGCCCTATCGCGGGTAACCTGCATCTTCACAGGTACTTCAATTTCGCCGGATCCCTCGTTGAGACAGCGCCCAGATCGTTACGCCATTCGTGCGGGTCGGAACTTACCCGACAAGGAATTTCGCTACCTTAGGACCGTTATAGTTACGGCCGCCGTTTACCGGGGCTTCGAATTCAGAGCTTGCACCCCTCCTCTTAACCTTCCGGCACTGGGCAGGCGTCAGCCCCTATACGTCAGCTTTCGCTTTCGCAGAGACCTGTGTTTTTGCTAAACAGTCGCCTGGGCCTTTTCACTGCGGCTTCGATCGACCACTGCAAGCAGCAGCCGCGAAGCGCCCCTTATCCCGAAGTTACGGGGCCATGTTGCCGAGTTCCTTAACGAGGGTTCTCCCGATCGCCTTGGTATTCTCTACCCGCCTACCTGTGTCGGATTGCGGTACGGACACCGTTGATCTCGCTAGACACTTTTCTTGCCAGCTTGGCTCACTCGAATTGCAGCAGATGCCGCTCTCCATCACTTCTCGGGGTTGAAACTGAGGAGACGGATTTGCCTGTCTCCTCCCCCTACCGGCTTGGACGCGTATAGCCAAAACGCGCTCGAATTACCATGCCGTGTCATGCCCTTGCTCTCACCTGGGATCGGCTCCTGGACTCGACCGGCTTTCGCCAGCCAACCTCCGATCACCTACCCCCAGGCGACACCTTGCGGTGCAAACGATCTCTGGTGGTTCCGGAATATCAACCGGATGTCCATCGCCTACGACTTTCGTCCTCGGCTTAGGCCCGACTAACCCTGAGCGGACAAGCCTTCCTCAGGAAACCTTAGGCTTACGGCGTGTGAGATTCTCACTCACATTGCGCTACTCATGCCGACATTCGCACTTCCGTACGCTCCAGCCGTCCTCACGGTCGACCTTCGCAGCTGAACGGAACGCTCCCCTACCATCAGATGATCGGCGGACCGATCGTCTGATCCGCGGCTTCGGTACCAAGCTTGAGCCCCGCTGAATTTTCGGCGCAGATCCACTTGACCAGTGAGCTGTTACGCACTCTTTCAATGGTGGCTGCTTCTGAGCCAACATCCTGGTTGTCTATGCGAATCCACATCCTTTACCACTTAGCTTGGATTTAGGGACCTTAGCCGGCGGTCCGGACTGTTTTCCTTTTGACCACGAAGCTTAGCCCTCGCAGTCTGACTCCCGAGCTCTGAAATCGTGGGATTCGGAGTTTGGTTGGGGTTGGTAAGCGGGAAGCCCCCTAGCCCATCCAGTGCTCTACCCCCACGATTGAACGCCCGAGGCTAGCCCTAAAGCTATTTCGGGGAGAACCAGCTATCTCCGAGTTCGATTGGCATTTCACCGCTATCCACAGCTCATCCCCTAGCTTTTCAACGCTAGTGAGTTCGGGCCTCCACGGGACATTACTCCCGCTTCACCCTGGCCATGGATAGGTCACTCGGTTTCGGGTCTACTGCACGCGACTGAACGCCCTGTTCAGACTCGCTTTCGCTCCGGCTCCATCCTTCTCGGACTTAACCTCGCCACGTGCACGTAACTCGTCGGCTCATTCTTCAAAAGGCACGCCATCAGGCTACCGACCCGAAGATCGGCAACACCCTTTGACTGCTTGTAGGCACGAGGTTTCAGGTACTATTTCACTCCCCTTCCGGGGTGCTTTTCACCTTTCCCTCACGGTACTCGTTCACTATCGGTCGCCAAGAGTATTTAGCCTTGGACGGTGGTCCGCCCAGCTTCCCACATGAGAGACCTTCCACGTGGTACTCAGGTGGTCGATCACGGAGGCCATCTCGCTTTCGCCTACGGGGCTGTCACCCTCTCTGGCCTGCCCTTCCTGACAGGTTCGACTAGCGAATGGCTTGGTAACTCCGCCGGGACCTTGCGGGCTCCCGACGATCGACTCCTACAACCCCCACTCAGAAACGGCCGCAACCTATCGCGCTGAGTGGGTTTGGACTCTTCCCGTTTCGCTCGCCACTACTCAGGGAATGTTCTCTTTTCCTCCAGCTACTGAGATGTTTCAGTTCGCTGGCTTACCTCCGCCTGGTCTATTTGGTTCAACCAGGGGTGACTGGGCATAGCCCCAGCCGGGTTTCCCCATTCGGACATCTCCGGATCACTGTCTGCTCGCGACTCCCCGGAGCTTTTCGCAGCCTGCCACGTCCTTCATCGG
>CAWFAH010000007.1:0-560000 GCA_963813705.1 uncultured Chloroflexia bacterium | reverse complement strand
GAGCATCGATTCGGCGTCGCGCATGCCGCCGGCAGCCTGGCGCGCGACGAGCGCGACCGCCTCGGGATCGGCCTCCCGTCCGTCGGCCTCGAGAATGGTCGCCAGCTTGCCCTCGATCTGGGGCACGGTCAGCCGGCGGAACTCGAAGCGTTGGACGCGCGACAGGACGGCGGGCCGGATCTGGGACGCGTCGGTCGTGCAGAAGATGAACGCGACGTGGTCGGGCGGTTCCTCGAGCGTGCGGAGCAGGACGTCCCAGCCCTGAGTGATCCGCTGCACCTCGTCGATGATGTAGACCTTCCGGCGCAGGTCGGAGGGGGCGGTCCACGTCCGCTCGAGGAGCTCGCGCATGTCGTCGACCTTGTTGTTCGTGGCCGCGTCGAGCTCGACGACGTCGAGCGCCCGGCCCTCCCGGATGGCGACGCACGCGGCGCACGCGTCGCACGGATCGCCGTCCTGGAGATTGGTGCAGTTGAGCGCCTTCGCGACGATCCGGGCCATCGAGGTCTTGCCCGTCCCGCGCGGGCCGACGAACAGCAGCGCGTGGGCGACCTGACCCGTCCGCACCGCATTGCGGAGGGTGGCGACGACCGCGTCCTGGCCGACGATCCGGCTGAACGTCTGGGCGCGCCAGCGACGATAGAGGGCGAGGTGCGGGCCGTTGGGTTCGGCCGCGCCGGGGTTCGGGTCTGGGTTCACGCCACGCTCGGATCCGGCTCGGAGGTCATTGCGCCGTGCACCCTCCGTCGATCGGACGCTCCCGCGCCCACGCATCTCGAGCGGCTCGGACCAGGCCGTTCCGCGGCACCCGGCGAAGATCGCTTAGTGCTGCTTCCTTCCGGACCTGACACGGTTCACGAGTCGCCGCTGCGCGGGACCCGGCCCTCAACGTCGCTCGTGACGGCGGCTTTCGAGAACGAAGACCTCGGGAGGGGATTCAGCCCTGCTGGAGCGGATTGCAGGTACAGGGCACCGCTAGTTCCCCGCCTAGCACGGCCCAGAGAGTCTACCGCGGATCGGACTACGGCCGGGACACTGAGGCCGTCGACTGAGCGGCCACCCTCAACGCCCAACGGGCACGCGCTCTCCGAAGTCCGAGGCGGAGCTCCGCGACGCCATCGGCCTGAGGATGGAGCTCCGCGACGCCATCGGCCCGAGGAACCGAGGATGTTGGCGGAGAGGGCGGGATTTGAACCCGCGACAGGTTTCCCTGTACCGCATTTCCAGTGCGGCGCCCTAGGCCACTAGGCGACCTCTCCGCGGGCCAGTGCCGGCTTCAACGGGCGGTTGATGGCGGAGAGGGCGGGATTCGAACCCGCGGTGCTTTCGCACACCGCTTTTCGAGAGCGGCACCATCAACCACTCGGACACCTCTCCGCGCGAGAGGATACCAGAGGAGCCCCGGCCGACCCGTCGGGCCGATGGTCCCGGCTCAGCCCGGCGAACGGGCCGAAACGGCGGCGATCGAGCGCTCGACGAGCTCCTCTGCCTCGCCGCGGCGGATCCCGCTGACGACCTGGAGACGCCGGGCGAGGGCGGGATGCTGGGCCAGCTGGAGCACGGTCCCAGCGGCACCGTCGGCGCGGTTGGGGACGGCGTACACGAGCTCCGTGACGTCGCTCGCGAGGAGCGCACCGACGCACATCGGGCAGGGCTCGAGGGTGGCGAAGACGGTCACGTCGCCGAGCTGGGCGGTGCCCAGCCGGCGGGCCGCCTCGCGGAGGGCCACGAGCACCGCGTGGGCCGTCGGGTCGTTCGTCTCGCGGACGCGGTCGTGGGCCCGGGCGACCATCGCGTCGTTGACGACCGCGACCGCCGCGTTCGGCTGCTCGCCGCGCTCGGCCGCCAGCCGGGCCTCCGCGAGCGCCTCGCCCATGAACAGCTCGTAGTTCATGGGTCGATCATACAGGCCCCCTGTCGGCCGACGGCGGTCGGGCTAGGATTCGGACGAACGACGAGCGTGGCAGGAGGAGACCGACACGATGGCCCGCACCCGCAGGATCGGCGTCCTCACCGGGGGCGGCGACGTCCCCGGCCTGAACTCGGTGATCAAGAGCGTCGTCTACCGCTCGACGGAGCTCGGCTACGACGTCGTCGGGATCCGCCGTGGCTGGGAGGGCCTGACCCACATGCGGCCCGGCCCCGAGCTCGACCACGACTACCTGCGCCACCTGGACCGGATCAACACCCGGACGATCGACCGGACCGGCGGGACGTGGCTCCACACGTCGCGGACGAACCCGCGGAAGATGCGGGCCAAGAGCCTGCCGCCGTGGCTGCCCCCGGAGCGGGCCGCGGGCTACCTCGTCGCCGACGACCTGTACGACCTGACCCCCCTCGTCCTCGAGCACATCGCGTCACTCGGCCTCGATTACCTCGTCGCGATCGGCGGCGACGACACGCTCAGCTTCGCCGAGGCGCTCGCCTCGAATGGGATCGCCCTCGTGGCGATCCCCAAGACGATGGACAACGACGTCCAGGGCACCGAGTACTGCATCGGCTTCTCGTCGGCCATCACCCGGGCCAAGGAGCTCATCAACCGCCAGCGGACGACGCTCGGCTCGCACGAGCGGATCGGCGTGTTCCGGATCTTCGGGCGCGACGCCGGGTTCTCGGCCCTGTTCACCGCCTACGTGACCTCCGGGCGCTGCCTGATCCCCGAGGCGCCGTTCGACCTGGAGCGGCTGACCTCGATCCTCGCCGAGGACCACCGGCTCAACCCGAGCCGCTACGCCTTCGTGATCGCGGCCGAGGGAGCGATGTGGGAGGGCGGCTCGCTCGCCGAGTACGGCGAGGCCGACGCGTTCGGCCACCGCCACAAGGTCAACGTCGGGGAGGCGCTCGCGGCGGAGATCCGGTCCCGGACCGGGATCGAGACGGTCTCCAGCGAGCTCACCTACGACCTGCGCAGCGGCGAGGCCGACTCGCTCGACCAGATGGTCGCGATGACCTTCGCGAACGTCGCGATGGACCTCATCGCCGATGGCCAGCACGGCCGGATGGTCGCGATCCGAGACGGCCACTACGCCCACACGACGCTGCCCGACCCGAGCCTCGGGCCACGCACCGTCGACGTCGCCCGGCTGTACGACACCGAGCGGTTCCGACCGACCTACTCGGGCAAGCTCGGCGAGCCGCTCCTGCTCCTCGGGACGCCGGCGCCGGCGCTCGCCTGACCCGGGCGGAGGCGGATCCGGCTGGGAGCCAGGCCCAGCGGTCCGGGCCGCTCGCGCCGCCTCAGGCCGGCAGCCCGGACCGGGCCCGGATCGCGCGCGCGACCGCCGAGATGTCGTCCTCGCCGTGGCCGTCGGCCACGAGCGTGCGCTCGATCGCCGCGCACAGGTCCGTGACCGGGAGCTCCGCGCCGACCTCGCCGGCAAGGCCCTCGGCGATGACGAGGTCCTTGAGGTGGAGGGCGACCTTGAACCCGAGCGGGTAGTCGTTCGCCAGCATCCGGCCGCTCCGGTTGGCCAGCACCCAGCTCTGCGCGGCGCCGCCGGACAGGGCGCCGACGACCTGCTCGACGTCGAGGCCGGCCTTGAGCGCGAGCACGATCCCCTCGGCGACGCCGAGGTAGGTCCCGGCGAGGATGACCTGGTTGACGGCCTTGACCGCCTGGCCGGAGCCGACCGGGCCGACGTGAGTGATCGTCTTGCCGAGGACCTCGAGGATCGGGCGGGCGCGCTCGACGTCAGGCGCCGCGCCTCCGACGAAGATCGTCAGGGTCGCCTTCTGCGCCCCCTCCGATCCACCGGACACGGGAGCGTCGACGAAGCCGATCCCCGACGCCACGAGACGCTCGGCGATCTGTCGCGTGGCGCCCGGCGCGATCGTCGAGCAGTCGATCACGAGGCTGCCCGACCGGGCGGCGGTGACGACGCCCGCCGGCCCGAGGAGGACGGCCTCGACGTCCGGCGTGTCGGACACGCAGACCACGACCACGTCGCTCGTCGCGGCCAGCCGGGCCGGGTCGGGCGCCTCCACGGCGCCGAGGGCGAGCAGCTCGGCTGCCCGGCCCGGCGTGCGGTTCCAGATGGTCAGCGGATGACCGGCCCGCGCGAGGTGACCGGCCATCGCCGATCCCATGGTCCCGAGCCCGATGAAGCCGATCCGTTCCACCGCGACCTCACTCTCCCGACGTCCCAACGTTGACCGAGCGATGACGGAGCGGAGACGCGCCGTTCACCGGCCGAGCCGAGTCTGCACCCATGGTCGCATCCACGCTGACCGGCGAGCGAGCTCGACGGGCCGTCCCCGGTGGGGGGCCGCGGCGGACGACGATCAGCGGCGGGCGGATCGGGCACGCCTCCCGGACCGGACTGGGGGCCGGGCCGGCGGCCCGATCCGCCCATGCCCTCGCCGGCGGTGCGGCCATCTTCTGGGACCTCCGGGCCGAACGCCCGTCGGCGTGGCGGCGCAAGGCCTTCCGGCGCTGGGTCGAGCTGATCCGGGGCCACCTCGCACCGATCTGGAGCCTCGAGGCCCTCGCCGAGTCGTTCGCCCGTGAGGCCGCGCATCCGCTGACGACCGCCGACGGTCGCGACCTCCGCGATCGGCTCGCCGCGTCGCCGCTCCTCGCGGCCTACGTCGTGCGCTGGCTCGAGCTCCGCAACGGCGAGTCGCTCGACGCCTGGCGCTCGATCACCGGCTGACCCGACCGCGGTCGGCGCATCGCCGGGCCGTCCACGTCAGGTCGCCCGGTTCAGCGGCTTGGAGATCCCGATGACCTGGCCGAGCCCATCGACGGCGCGCAGGGCGAACCATGGTCCCGGATCGGTCGTGCCGATCGCCGTTTCGAACCCGGAGCGTCGCTCGCGTCCGACCCGCCGCAGGTCCGTCTCGCGCGGCCCCGCGAGCAGCTCCCAGGTCGCGACCTCCGTCGAGCCGTTCCACGAGCCGTAGGCGGTCGAGGCCCCGGCCCCGGCCGGCACGATGGCGAGCGCCGGCCGTTCGGACGGCCGGCCGAGCCACGGGAACCGGAAGCAGCGGTACGACTGCTTCGAGCCCGGGAAGCTCGCATCCTCCACGATCCCGCCGCCTGGATCGAACTCGGTGTAGGCGCCGGCACTGCCCCAGCCGATGAACACGTGGCCGTCGGGCAGGTGCTGCAGGTTGCCCTGACTGCCCACGAGCAACGGCGTCGGGTGGCGATACTCGCGCTCGAGGGTCGCGGTCATCGCGGTCTCGTCGAGGCGGAGGGCGATCGCCCGGGCCGGCGTCGGCGAGCGCTCGTCGTCGAAGATGGTCAGCGTCCCGTCCTCCTGCCGCCGCGCGTCGTGCTGCCACGCGAACGCCGCGCCGGGACCGAGTGCGAAGTCGCTGTGCCGGCCGCCCAGGCGCCAGCGGATCGCGCCGGTCGACCGGTCGACCTTGTACACCGCGCAGGTGTTCCGGGCCGAGATGAGCAGGTGACCGTCGTGGTCGACGTCGATCGAGTTCGCGTGGACGTAGTCGAAGACCGCACCCCCGTCGGCCGGCGGGGTGGCCAGCGTCTCGGCGAGATCGACGTGATCGACCGTGTGCCACGCGAACTGGACCAGCCCCGTGGCGATGTCGATCTCCTGGGCGACGCAGTCCCAGACCGGCCAGGGCGGCGGGCTCGCGCTCGCGGCGATCGGCGCGGCCACCTGGCCCCCGGCGAGCAGGAGGGCCGTGCCGGCGGGCGTGATCAGGAACTCGTGAAGGTCCCCGTTCAGGCCGTCGCCGCCCTTCACCCGGGCGATCTCTCGGTAGGCCGCGTCGGCGATCACGTAGTCACCGTCGCCGAGCCCGCCGTTGACCGTGCCCTCCCACCAGCTGATCACGGGCTGCCCACGGTAGGTCGACACCCGGAGGTTGGTTGCGCTCTGCTTGCCGTCGGGTCGGATCCAGACGGGCTCGCCGGCGTCGTCGACGATCAGCGGTCCGTCCGGTGCCAGGCCGTTGTTCGGCGTCAGGAAGATGAGCCCGGGCGCGGTCGAGGCGATCCGGCGCGCAACGTCGATGACCGGTGCGCTCAGATCGGGCCGCGACCGGTAGTGGCGCCGGACCGGCGGTGGCGATGCCGTCGCCGCCGGGCTCGGCAATCCCTCCACGTCGGCGGCCGGCGATCGCCGGGCATCGAGCGGGCTTTGCGCTGGTCGCGTGGCCGTCGGCGCGCCGCCCGAGCCGAGCCAGCCGGCGACGCCGACGGTCGCCGCTCCGGCGGCCACGACGAGCCCGGTCTTGAGGAACCGCCGTCGGGTCCAGCGCGGGTCGGGGTCGAAGCTCGGCGGGACGATTGGAGGCACGCCCGGCCATCCTGACCCCGCCGTCATGAGAGCGTCCTGAGAGCAGGCGGCCGCGGCTCCGAGCGGGCCCGTACGGCTGCCCGGATGTCCGACCCGCTCCTAGCTCGTCGGCTGGTCGGTGCCCGGGGGCGATCCATCCGTGTCCGGCGGTGGCTCGGGCGACGGTTCCGTCGGGGTCTCGGCCGGGGGCTCGCCCGATGTTTCCGCTGTGGTCTCGGCTGCCGTGCCCGCGGCCAGCGCCGCCGCCGAACCGGCCGGCGGCGTCCGCGACTGGCTCCACAGGTAGAAGCCGATCCCGCCGACGATCAGCGCGATCACGATCAGCAGCAGGCCCGGACCGGTGTCGCTCGGTCCGGTCTCCTCGGTCGCGCCGAGGCCGGGGCTCGGCGACGGGGCGACGGACGTCACGACCACCTGCACCTCGGCGATCGGGTTGCCCTTCGTGATGACCGGCACGCCGCTGGCGTTCTCCCACGTCTGCGCGCCGTCGACCACCTCGCCGGTGACGACGTAGTCGGCGGCCGGGTCGATCGTATCGAGCGAGAACGGAATCGAGAACGCCGCGGGCAAGCCGGATCCGACCGGGTTCATGTCCATCCCGAGCGACTCGCCCGACGACGGGTCGACGAGGACGGCGACCGAGTATGCCTCCGCTGATGCGGTCACGCCGACGCCGGTGATGTTCCCGGTCACGGCGCCCTTGACGAGGTCGGGGCGATAGGCGAGGACCAGCGTCAGGTCGGAGGTCGGCGCCCCGTTCGTGATGACCTTGGTGCCCTTTGCCGTGGCCCAGGCGGCGTCCGCATCGACGATCCCGGCCTGGACGGTGTAGGTGGCCTTCGGGTCGATCGAGGCGGTCTCGTAGACCAGCCGGAAGTCGATCGGCGTCGCGCCGGGCTGACGGATGATCTGGGTCGCGACGATCGAGCCCTCGTTCGGGGTCGCGGTCCCGGCGACCAGCACCACCACGGCGACGGCGTCCTTCGACAGCTCGTGTGGCTCGGCGTAGTCGAGGGTCCCGGTGAGCGCGCCGTTGAGCGGCGTCGCGGTGGGACCCGCCGGCGTCGGGCTCGGGCTCGGCGAGGCCGTCGGACTCGGCGTGGGGCTTGGGCTGGCGGTCGGGCTCGGCGTCGGGCTTGGGGTCGGGCTGGGAGTTGGGCTCGGCGTCGGCTCGGCTCGGGCTGGGCGTCGGTGTTGGCGTGGGCGTCTCGGTCGGCTTCGGCGTGGGCTTGGCGGTTGGCTTGGGCGTGGGCTTGGCGGTCGGCTTGGGCGTGGGCTTCGGAGTCGGCTGGGCGGTCGGACTCGGCGACGGCGGTGGCGACGCGGTCGGTGCGGCCGTCGGGAACGGCGACGTGACCGGCAGCGACGCCGGTGCCACCACGACCGGGAGGCTGATGTTCGCCACCGGCGCCCCGCCCTGGATCGCCGTCGCGCCGGCCCGGTTCTCCCACACGCGGCTTCCGTCGACGATCGCCGCCTTCATGACGTAGGTCGCGGCGGGGTCGACGACCGACGGATCGAAGCCCACCGAGAAGGCGACCGGCGCCTGGCCGGGCGCGACGATCACCTGGCGGGCGACGAGCGTGCCCGTCTGCTGCTTGATCAGCGCCGCGATTGCCACCGCGCCGGGTCCGAGCGCGGTCGGGTCGTTCTTGGTGATCGTCCCGGTCAGCGTCGCCGGAGACGCGGCGACCGCCGTCAGCGCCATCGCGACCCCGGACGTCGGGCCGCCGGTGATGACCGGGATGCCCTGCGGGTTCTGCCAGCTGTTCGACCCGCTGACGAGGGTAGCGAAGAGACCATAGGCGTGCGTCGGGTCGATCCGCGTGGGGTCGTACGGGACGCTGAACGGGACCGGCGTCACGGCGACACCGTCGATCCGCTGCTCACCGACGATCGCTCCCGCCTCCGGGGCGGCGGCGAGGTCGACGAGGGTGACCACGGCCACGGCACCGCCACCGAGGGTCGGCGGCTGCTTGAAGGTGAGCGTGCCGCTGACGTTGGCGGTCGCCGACAGGGCGGGCAGGGCGACCGTGGCGGCAAGCATCGCCACGACGAGGGCGGCGATCGACGACCGCCGGATCGCGGTCCTCCGGGTTGGCGTCACGATCTCTCCCTGGATCGGCTGTGCGCGCCGGGGGATTGTACCCGTGCCGGACTCGGCCGGGTCGGTGGGTCCGCTCACGGGCCTCGGATCGGTCAGCTGACGAACGGCATCGCCTGGGTGTTGGAGATCGCCCCGAACAGCGCGGCTGCGGTGCCGAACGCGAGCAGCAGACGCGCCATGCTCGGTCGCCGCCGGTCGAGCAGGTCGGCGACGGCGACGACGAAGACGATCAGCCCGACCTTGACGGCCAGCCCGAGGAGCGGCTCGGGGAGCAGCAACGCAGCGATCGGGTTCAGCTCGCGATTGGCCCCCAGGGCGGTGGCCAGGTCGGCGAGCTCGGAGGCGGCGAAGATGGCGGCCGCCAGGGCGAACGGGAACGACGCGACCCGGTCCAGCACGTTCGGTTCCTCCACCTCGACGGCGACGTCCGTGCCGCGATCATCGCATGCCGCGCGGTCGTGCTGCCGGACACGTCAGCCGGCGATCGCCTGGAGCCCGACCAGCCCGATGATCAGCAGCCCGCCGACGAGCAGTGAGTCGATCCCGAGGCGGAGGATGCGGCGCTGCGGCCGGATCACGACGGCGGCCGCGTAGACCATCGTCATGATGATCCCGAGCGTCCCCAGCCAGGCGTTGCCGATCCCGGCCTCCGGGAGCACGGGCCGGCCGGCGAGCAGGTCGGCCAGGACGAAGATGCACAGCTGGAACGCGTTGCCGCCGAAGATGTCGCCCATTGCCAGCTGGTGGTCGCCGAGGCGGACGGCCTCGATGCCGGTGCTGATCTCGGGCAGCGCGCTGGCGGCGGCGAGGAACGTGGCCCCGAACACGAGCCCGTTGATCCCGGCAGCGTCGGCGATCGCATCGCCGCTCGTCTGGAGGACGGCGCCGGCGACGAGCGTGACAGCGCTCGCGACGGCGAAGACCGCCACCACCCGGCCGAGCCCGGCCGAGGCGTACGGAACCGGTCGTTCGGCGAGCGGCTTGCGGCGATGCGACCGTCCCGGCCGGCTGCCCGGCATCGTGACCGTCCAGGGCTGCTCATTCCGAACGTGATTGAGGACGCCGATCCCGGCCAGCCAGACGACGACGATCCCGATCGAGGCCGGGCTCACCCCGGCGATCGCCACCGACGGCGGCAACAGCGTCCCGAGGAGCATCACCCCGACGACCAGGATCACGAGCGAGCCCTCGAGGACCGGAAGGAGCGACCCGACGAGGTAGGTCAGGGGGTGGACGTCGCTCACCGCCGCGTCGCACAGGATGAGGACCGCGGTCTGGATGGCGATCCCGCCGATGAGGTTCCCGGCGGCGACGTCGAGATGTCCCTGGATGACCGCCGAGACCGTGATCGCGATCTCGGGCAGGCTCCCCGCGACCGCGAGAAGGACGGTCCCGCCGAGCGCCGAACCCAGGTGGAGCCGATCGTCGAGCGCCTCGGTCGTACGCGACAGCCAGATCCCGGCGATCCAGGTGGCTGCCCCGGCGGCGACGAAGACGGCGGCCAGGGCCGGGGTGGCGAGGCTCATCGGCGCGACGTCATGCGACCCGGCTCAACGCGGACCAGGATGGGACGTCGGCGGCATCGCGTCCCGACGATACGCCAGGCGGGCGCACTGCGGCCGGGCGCCGCGCCGGCGGCACGCTGGGCCGGCGGCATGGACGGGAGGGTGGCGCGCCCGGCGAGACTCGAACTCACGGCCTTCAGGTCCGCAACCTGACGCTCTATCCGCTGAGCTACGGGCGCACGATGGGGTCCGACGAGGCTGGCGGAGAGGGAGGGATTCGAACCCTCGAAGCAGGTTACCCCACTTGGCGGTTTAGCAAACCGCTGCACTAGGCCTCTATGCGACCTCTCCCCGGACCGGCCGGGATTCTAGCACGGGGTCAGGCGCGCTCCGGGACGGGCGATGGGGCGGGCCGGGCCGCGGGATCGGGGCGCGACAGCGGGTCAGGCCCGAGACCGGCAGTCGGGTCCTCGCCATCTAGCAACCGGAGTGGTCGGCGACCCCGCGGCCGACGACTGTCGTTGTCGTTGAGCAGCCGGGGCGATGTCCCGAGCGCGACGCTACGGAGTCGAAGCCCACGTCCGGGGCGCAAACCGCCGGGAGTGCTAGGTGGTGACAGGGCCCTGGTGACGGGGCGGGGCTGGGCGACGGGGCGGGGCTGGGCGACGGGGCGGGGCTGGGCGACGGGGCGGGGCTGGGCGACGGGGCGGGGCTGGGCGACGGGGCGGCGCGGACGACGTCCGTTGACACGACCGGGGCGCTCGGCTAGCCTCCATCCACGCATGAACCGCACCTTCTACTTTCGCACCCCGGCATGATCGTTCCCGGAGCCTAGGCCCGGGAGCGCGGGTCGTGCCGGGGAGAGCAGAGGCGAGGACCTCTGCTTTTTTGTTTGTCCCGGCCGGACCCACCAGACGCAGGAAGGACGCGCTCGGATGTTCGTCGTGATGGCCGTCGGCGCCAGCGAGGGCGAGATCAACGCCGTGAAGAGCCACATCCTCGCCGAGGGGCTCACGCCGTACGACCACGAGGGCACCGAGCGCGTCGTGATCGCCGTCGTCGGCGAGATCGGGCCGCGCAAGCCGGTGCTCATGAGCCGCCTCGAGGCGCTGCCCGGCGTCGAGACGGTCACCCCGATCAGCCGGCCGTTCAAGCTGACGTCGCGCGAGTTCCACCCCGAGGACAGCGTGATCCGGGTCCTCGGCGCGACGATCGGTGACGGATCGCTCACGGTCATGGCCGGGCCGTGCTCGATCGAGAGCCGCGACCAGCTGATGGAGACGGCCGACGGCGTGGCCGCCGCCGGCGCGACGATCATCCGCGGCGGCGCCTTCAAGCCGCGGACCAGCCCGTACTCCTTCCAGGGGCTCGGCGTCGAGGGCCTGCGCTACCTGGCCGAGGCCCGCGAGCGGACCGGCCTCCCGGTGATCACCGAGGTGATGGAGCCGAACCAGGTCGACATCGTCGCGGAGTACGCCGACATCCTCCAGGTCGGCACGCGGAACATGCAGAACTACTCGCTCCTCACGGCAGTAGGCCGGGTCGCCCGGCCGGTCATGCTCAAGCGCGGCTACGGCGCCACGATCGAGGAGTGGCTGATGAGCGCCGAGTACATCGTCAGCAGCGGCAACCCCAGCGTCATCCTGTGCGAGCGCGGGATCCGGACGTTCGAGACGTACACCCGGAACACGCTCGACCTGGCGGCCATCCCCCTCCTCCACCACCTGACCCACCTGCCGGTGATCGTCGATCCGAGCCACGCCACCGGCAAGCGCTGGCTGATCAAGCCCATGGCCCTGGCCGGCGTCGCGGCCGGCGCGGACGGGGTGATGGTCGAGGTCCATCCGAGGCCGGACGAGGCGCTGTCCGACGGCGAGCAGTCGATCACGCTCGAGCAGTTCGCCGCGCTGATGGCTGCGCTGCGGCCGGTCCACGCCCAGGTGCGCGATCTCCACGGCGATCCGGTCCTCAGCGGCTCGGCCCTCAAGGTCGGCGGGGCGAGCAAGCATTGACCGGTCACGCCGCGACCCGCGCGGCCTTCGAGATCGACGGTCCACCGCGCGAGGCGGCTGAGGCGGCTGAGCCGGCGGTCGTTCGCCCGGCGCGGCGCCTGCGCGGTGAGCCCCGGCTGCCCGGCGACAAGTCGATCAGCCACCGGGCGCTCCTGCTCGCCGCGCTCGCCGAGGGCGAGGGCACGATCGAGGACGCCGGCGACGGCGCGGACGTCCGGACGACCGCCGCGCTGATCGCGCGCCTCGGGGTGGCGGTCGAGCGGCGGCCGGGGGCGCCGGGCCGGATTGGCTACCGGGTCGTCTCCCCGGGCGTCGACGGGCTCGCCGAGGCCGACGGGGTGCTCGACTGCAGGAACTCGGGGACGACGCTTCGCCTGGCCGCGGGGATCCTCGCCGGGCTGGCCGCGACCCACGTCCTCGACGGTGATGACTCATTGCGGCGCCGACCGGTGGCTCGTATCATCGAACCGCTGCGCTCGATGGGCGCCGTGCTCCATGCCCGCCGGAACGATTCCCTTCCGCCACTGACCGTGGTCGGCCGTACCCGACTCCGGGCGATCGACGTCACGACCGTCGTCCCCAGTGCCCAGGTGAAGTCGGCGATCCTGCTGGCAGGGCTCCGGTCCGACGGACGGACCACCGTCCGCGAGGCGATCGCCACCCGCGATCACACCGAGCGGATGCTCCGGGCGCGCGGGATCGCGGTGGCATTCGAGGCAACCGAGGGCGGGCCGGGGGCGGCCTGGAGTGTCGAGGGAGGTGGACGCGTGCGAGCCGTCGCAGAACGGGTCCCGGCGGATATCTCCGCGGCCGCGTTCTGGCTGGTGGCCGGGGCGGTCCACCCGGACGCCGAGCTGACGCTCCGCGACGTGGGGGTCAACCCGACCCGGCGGGCGGCCATCGACCTCCTCCGGCGGATGGGCGCCCGGATCGATGAGCTCGATCGCGGCCGTGGACCGGGCGCGGCGCCGGACGACGGCGTCGGCGAGCCCCGGGCCGACCTCGTCGTCCGGACGAGCACCCTCGAGGGGATCGACGTCTCGCCGGCCGAGGTGGCCGCCGCGATCGACGAGATCCCGGTCCTCTGCCTCGCCGCCACCCAGGCCCGCGGCCGGACCACGATCCGTGGGGTCGCCGAGCTCCGGCACAAGGAATCGGATCGCGTGGCCGGGATCGCCGCGGGTTTGACCGCCCTCGGCGCCCGGATCGCGGTGACCGGCGACGACCTCGTGATCGACGGTCCGACCGCCCTCGTCGGCGCGCCCGTCGAGAGCCGCGACGACCATCGCCTCGCAATGACGTTCGCCATCGCCGGACTCATCGCGGCGGGCGAGACGACGATCGATGCCCCGGCCAGTGCCGCGATCTCCGATCCCGGCTTCTTCCGCGAACTCGAAGGGGTGCGGGCATGACGAAGCGCGTGGTCCTGATCGGCCACCCGGTGGCCCACTCGCTGTCCGGGGCGATGCAGCAGGCGGCCTTCGACGAGCGCGGGATCGACGCCGTGTACGAGCTCTGGGACCGTCCGCCGATGGAGCTCGCCGATGCCATCGCCGAGCTCCGCGGCGACGACTTCCTCGGCGCCAACGTGACGATCCCGCACAAGGAGAAGGTCGTCCCGCTGGTGGACCGCCTGACCGACGAAGCGCATGCGACCGGAGCGGTGAACACGATCACCCGCGAGGGCAAGCGGCTCATCGGGCACAACACCGACGTCCCCGGCTTCCGCGTCGCCCTCGACCGTCTGGTCGGCAAGCAGAAGATGCCCCGCCAGGCGGTCGTCCTCGGCGCCGGTGGCGGCGCCCGCGCGGTCGTCTACGGGCTCATCACCGAGGGATTCACCCGGGTCATCGTGTTCAACCGGCACCTCCACCGGGCGGAGGCCATGGTCAAGCATTTCAGTCGCAGCGCCGCCCACATGGACCTCAAGGCGATGCCGTGGCACGAGTCGATCATCGAGGCCGAGCTGGCCAAGGCCAAGGTGCTGGTCAACGCCACGTCGATCGGCCTGCACGGCGACGAGACCCCCCTGCCGGGCGAGCTGCTGCCGCCGGACCTGCTCGTGCTCGACGTCATCTATCGCCGGACGCGGCTGCTGCGCGATGCGAGCGCGGCCGGCGACACGGTCGCCGACGGCGAGCTGATGCTCCTCCACCAGGGCGCGGCGGCCTTCACCCTGTGGACGGGGCAGACGGCCCCGCTCGAGCTCATGCAGGCCAAGCTCCAGGAGGCCCGGGCGGGCGGCATCGAGTCGGCCGAGGGCGAGCCGACCGGCGCGGCCGCCACCGGCTAGCGTGGGACGGCTCCGCTTCCTGACCGCCGGCGAGTCGCACGGTCGAGCGCTCGGGGTCATCGTCGAGGGCATCCCGGCCGGACTGGCGCTGACCGCGGACGCGATCGCGGTCGACCTGGCGCGCCGGCAGCGCGGGTACGGTCGCGGCGCGCGCCAGGCGATCGAGCACGACCGGGCGCAGATCCTGGCCGGCGTCCGTCACGGGACGACGCTCGGCTCACCGATCCTGCTCGAGATCGCGAACCGCGACTGGGAGAACTGGACCGGGGTGATGCAGGTCGAGGCACTGAGCGACGAGACGGCCGCGCAGCTCCTCGCCCAGGCGGACGAAGGCAACAAGCGGGCGACACCGGTGACCCGAGTCCGGCCGGGACACGCCGATCTCGCCGGGGCCCTCAAGTACGGCTTCAACGACGTGCGCAACGTGCTCGAGCGGGCGTCGGCGCGCGAGACCGCCGCCCGGGTGGCCGCCGGCGGCGTGGCCCGCGCGTTCCTGGCCGAGCTCGGGATCGACGCCTGGTCGTTCACCGCCGAGGTCGGCGGGGTCGCCGTCGATCCGACCAACGCGAGCCGCTCGCGCGAGGAGGCCGACGCGTCCCCGCTGCGCTGCCCCGATCCCGACGCCGAGGCGCGGATGATCGCCCGGATCGACGAGGCGCGCGAGCAGGGTGACACGGTCGGCGGCGTGTTCGAGGTCGTGGCCCACGGGCTGCCGATCGGGCTCGGCTCGTACGTCCAGTGGGACCGCCGGCTCGACGCCGCGCTCGCCGCCGCGGTGATGAGCATCAACATCGTCAAGGGCGTCGAGCTCGGGCTCGGGTTCGAGCAGACCCGCCGCTTCGGGTCGGCGGTCCACGACGTCATCGAGGGTCGGGGCGACGGCGGGACGTGGCTCCACCGCTCGAACAACGCGGGCGGGCTCACCGGCGGCATCAGCAACGGCGAACCGCTGGTCGTACGCGGCGCGGTCAAGCCGATCTCCACCCTCGCCCGGCCACTCCCGTCGGCCGACCTGGTCACCGGCGAGGCGGTCGAGAAGGCCCACTACGAGCGGAGCGACATCAGCGTGGTCCCGGCGGCGGGGGTCGTGGGCGAGGCGATGGTCCTGCTCACGCTGGCCGACTTCGTGCTCGACAAGTTCGGCGGCGACTCCGTGGCCGAGACGGCCGACAACCTCGCCCGCTACGTCGACCGGATCAGCCGGCCACCCGAGGCCCCGGTGGCCGGCGGGCGGCGGCGGGCCGGGGCCACGGCCGCGGGCGGGCCCGGCGGTGACGGCGAGGCCGGTTCCGGTGGGGACGACTGAGCCCGATGGACCTCGTCCTCGTCGGGTTGCCCGGCAGCGGCAAGAGCGCCGTCGGACGGCGGCTGGCGGCCCGTCATGATGCCCGCTTCATCGACCTCGACGAGACGATCGAGACCGCCGCCGGCGAGCGGGTCGCCGCGATCTTCGCGGCGGAAGGCGAAGTCGGGTTCCGCGCGCGCGAGCTGGCGGCGGTGGCCGCGCTCGGCCCCCCGAGCCCCGGGCCGGAGGTCCGGCGGGTGATCGCGACCGGCGGTGGCGCGGTGGTCGATCCGCGCAATCGCTGGTCGCTTTACCGGGGCCGGACCGTCATCTGGCTCGACGGCGCCCCCGAGGGGCTCGCCCAGCGGCTGCGGCACAGCCCGAACCCGCGGCCGCTCCTCTCGGGGCCGGATCCGATCGGGACGATCCGGGGCCTCGCCGCGGCCCGCGAGCGCTTCTACGCCGCCGGGCACCGGATCAACGGGCTCGCCCCGCTCGGGACGGTCGTCGACGCGGTCGAGGCGATCGTCAACCGGCCGGCCGGACAGGGCACGGTCCTGCTCGATGCCGCGACGCCGATCGGCCGCCTCGTGCTCGGCGATGGGATCGCAGGTGAGGCACTCGTCGAGCAGCTCGCCCGGCTCGGCGCGGGTCGCGCGCTCGTGGTGTCCGAGCCCGGCGCCTGGGCGGCCGTCGGCCCCGGGATCAGCGCGGTCCTCGAGGCAGCCGGCCTGCCGCTTGAGCTCGGGATGTTCCCGCAGGGCGAGGCGGCCAAGCGGCTGGGCCTGATCGAGAATGCGGCCCGGGCGCTCGCCCAGCTGCGGGTCGAGCGGGGCGAGCCGCTCGTCGCCGTCGGGGGCGGCGCGCTCGGCGACAGCGCCGGGTTCCTTGCCGCCACGTATCTCCGCGGGATCCCCATCGTCCACGTCCCGACGACGCTCGTCGCCCAGCTCGACAGCTCGATCGGGGGCAAGACCGCCGTCGACCTGCCGGAGGGCAAGAACCTCGTCGGGGCATTCCATCAGCCGGTCGCGATGATCACCGACGTCGCCGTCCTCCGGTCGCTGCCCGAGCGCCAGCGCCGGGCGGCGCTCGGCGAGGCGGTCAAGATGGCCGCGCTCGGCGACGAGCGGCTGTTCGAGCTGCTCGAGCACGACGGCGATGCCATCGCGCGGGGGACCGAGGGCGCGTTCGAGGGCGGTGCGGTCGCGGAGGTCGTCGAGCGGGCGGCCTGGGCGAAGGTCGAGGTGGTCGTCGCCGACGAGCGCGAGCAGGGTGGCGCGGCCGGGACGGCGGGCACGGCGGCCGCCGGGCGGCTGGCGCTCAACCTCGGCCACTCGCTTGGGCACGCGGTCGAGGCGGCCGGCGGCTTCGAGCGCCTCCTCCACGGCGAGGCGGTCGCCTTCGGGCTCCGGGCGGCCTGCCGGATCGGGCTGGAGCTCGGGGTCACCCCGCCGGCCCGTGCCGCGCGGATCGGCGACCTGCTCGACGGGCTCGGCCTCGGCGTCGGCCGGCTCCCCTTCCCGGCCTCGACGGTCCGCGAGCACCTCGAGCGCGACAAGAAGCACGCCGGTGGCCGGCTGCGCTGGGTCCTGCCCACCGTCGACGGCGTCGTGGTCCGTTCCGACGTCCCCGAGCCGGTCGTCGAGGCGGCGATCGCGGCGCTGCTCGAGCCGGCCGGGGCGGGCACGGCTCCGTCGGGAGCCCCCGCCCGATGACCCGGATCCTCGTCCTCCAGGGCCCGAACCTCAACCTCCTCGGCGGCCGCCAGCCCGAGATCTACGGCCGGGACACGCTCGACGAGATCCACGCCACGATCGCCCGCCGGGCCGACGAGCTCGGGCTCGCGGTCGACGTCTTCCAGTCGAACCACGAAGGCGAGCTGATCGACCGGCTCCATGCCCGCGACTTCGACGTCGCGATCGTCAACGCTGGCGGGCTGACCCACACGTCGGTCGCGCTCCGCGACGCCCTCCTCGCGGTCGACCGGCCGTTCATCGAGGTCCACCTGTCCGACCCGTCGACCCGGGAGCCGTTCCGCCGGGTCAACTTCCTGCAGGACATCGCGCTCGAGTCGATCGTCGGGCAGGGCGCCCGCGGCTACACCCTCGCGGTCGAGTCGATCGGCCGGCGGGTCGAGCGCGGCGAGCTTCCCCGATGACCCGCCGTGACGACGAGCTCGAGGCGCTGCGGATCCGGATCGACGAGCTCGACCGGGCGATCGTCGAGCGGCTGAACGAGCGGGCCCGGCTGGCGCTCGAGGCCGGGCGGCTCAAGGCGGCGGCCGGCCGCGACGGGATCCGCGACCCGGATCGCGAGCGCGAGGTCCTGCTGCGGGTCGCGATGGCGAACGACGGTCCCCTCCCGCAGGCCGACCTGGTCGAGATCTACCGGCGGCTGATCGAGGCGCTGGTGGCGCTCGAGGAGGCCGACCGGGGCAGCGAGGACTGATCGGCACGGCGGACACGGCACGGCGCTGCGCCGGGTCGGCGTCCGATCTTGATCCCCATCCAGCGGCCCGAGTGGTAGGAGATCGGCGACGCGGGTCCGCGCGCCTCCGATTGACGCCAGGTCCAGCGTGGCCACTGCTCGATGACGAGCGCGGCGAGCCCCGACGGCGGCCGGGTCCCGGCCGCGACCACGGGGACTGCTGGGTGGTGACCGACCTTGGCCCGCGGGGGCTCAGCCCAGGTCGCTGCGGTCCTCGATCTCCCAGGCGTGGTCCAGGGCGTGCCAGGCGATCCGCCGGGCGGCGTAGCGTGCCGGCCAGCGCCGGTCGGCCAGGGGCGACCCGTCCGACGGCCGGCGCAGGACGTCGAGCATCGCCGCCCGCTCGGCCTCCACCGCGGCGCGGTCCACCACCGATGGCGGCGGCAGACGGACGCCGATCTCGCGCGCGTAGGCGTGATCCGAGTCGACGACATG
The DNA here is from genome assembly GCA_963813705.1 of uncultured Chloroflexia bacterium. Classification (GTDB taxonomy): domain Bacteria; phylum Chloroflexota; class Limnocylindria; order Limnocylindrales; family CSP1-4; genus Chersky-267. Next base: position 541,604 of record CAWFAH010000007.1, on the reverse strand, counting down.
GGCGACGATCCTGGCCGTGTCCCGCCCGCCGCCGCGCGGGCCCTTGCGCAGCTCGGCGGGAGCGGCGGCGGCCACCCGGTCGAAGACCGTCCAGGCGGCAGCGACGAGCCGGGCGATCCGCTCGGCCGCGGCCGCGTCGGCCGGCCGGCGGTCGGCATCCGTCACGGCCGACGGTACGCCGAAGTCGGTCCCACTGCCACCCGGGACCGAGTCGACGACGTAGATGTCGTGGGCGGTGACAGCGCCCGGGATCGACGGGAAGTCGAGTCCCGCCGCGCGGGCGACCGGCGCGTAGCGCGGCGCGTAGGCGACGAGCGTCTCGAGGGCGAGCTCGGGGGTCTTGCCGCCCCGCGCCCAGCCCGGCCAGTCGATCGCCCAGCAGAACGTCCGCTTCTGACCGACCTCCTCGGCCGTGTCGATTCGGTCCAGGTGCATCGATCCGAGGATACGACCGCGATCAGGGGACGTCGCGCCGGGTCGCAGCGTGGAGATCCGCGACGAGCCGGCCGAGCGCGTCGACGTTGAGGCCGTCCGGACCGAGTGCGTCGACGAGCGCCGACGCGACGATGACCCCGTCGGCACCCGCCCCGACGAGCGAGCGCACGTGGGCCGGCCGGCTGACGCCGAACCCGACCGCGACCGGGACTGGGCTGACCGCCCGGACGTCGCGAACGAGCCGGCCGACGGCACGGGGCAAGCTCGACCGGGCGCCGGTGACGCCGACGAGCGAGACGCAGTACAGGAAGCCGCCGCTGCGGGCAGCGATCCTCGCCCGGCGGTCGGGCTCCGTGGTCGGCGCGACGAGGTAGACGACGGCGAGGCCGGCGTCCCGGGCGACCGCCTCGAACGGCGCCCCCTCGTCGGGCGTGAGGTCGGCGACGATGATCCCGCTCGCCCCGGCCGCCGCGAGCCGCCGTGCGGTGGCGGCACCGTCCCCGCCGCCGATCACCTGGTTCGCATAGGCCATCGGGACGAGCGGCAGGCCGGGTCGTGCCGCGGCGATCCGCTCGAGCAGGGCGATCGACGCGTCGAACGTCGCCCCCGCCGCGAGGGCGACCTGCGACGCCCGCTGGAGCGTGGCCCCGTCGGCCAGCGGGTCGGAGTACGGCAGCCCGACCTCGAGCACGTCGGCCCCGCCGTCCGCCGCGGCGAGCGCGATCCGGAGCGACGTCCCGGCGTCGGGGTAGCCGGCCACGACGTAGGGCACCAGCGCCGCCCGCCCGCGGGCCGCCGCGGCGGCGAACGCGGCGCCGATCCGGCGGGCACCGGGCGTGTCGTTCGTCCCGGCGGACCGCGCCGCCTCCGCGGGCGCCACGATCACCGGGCGACCTCACCCTCGAGGGCCGCCAGGTCCTTGTCGCCGCGACCGCTCAGCCCGACCAGCACGATCGTCTCGTCCGGGATACGGGTCGCCGGAGCCCTCGATCCCGGCCAGCAGCCGCGGCAGGACGGCGAAGGCATGGGCCGTCTCGAGCGCCGGCAGGATCCCCTCGACCCGGGCGACCGCTCGGACGGCCGCGAGCGCCTCGGCGTCGGTGGCGGCTGCGAGCTCGAGCCGGCCGGCGGTGACAAGGGCGGCGATCTGGGGACCGACGCCCGGGTAGTCGAGCCCGGCCGAGATCGAGTGCGCCTCGACGACCTGCCCGTCGGCGTCCTGGAGCATCAGCGACCGGCTGCCGTGGAGGATCCCCGGCGTCCCGCCGGCCAGCGCGGCGGCGTGGCGTCCGGTCGCGATGCCCTCGCCGGCGGCCTCGGCGACGGCCATCCGGACGGACGGCTCGCCGATGAACCGATCGAGCAGCCCGATCGCGTTCGACCCGCCACCGACGCAGGCGAGGACGAGGTCGGGCAGCCGGCCCTCGACCGCCGCGAGCTGGGCCGCGGCCTCGTCGCCGAGGACGCGCTGGAGGTCGCGCACGATGGTCGGGTAGGGGTGCGGCCCCATCGCCGAGCCGAGGACGTAGTGGGTCGTCTCGACGTTCGTCACCCAGTCGCGCATCGCCTCGTTGACCGCGTCCTTGAGCGTCGCTGAGCCGCTGGTGACCGGCCGGACCTCGGCCCCGAGCGCGTGCATCCGGAGCACGTTCGGCGCCTGGCGGCGGATGTCCTCCTCGCCCATGAACACGACGCACGGCAGGTCGAGCAGCGCGCACGCGGTCGCCGTCGCGACGCCGTGCTGCCCGGCCCCGGTCTCGGCGATCACCCGCGACTTCCCGAGCCGGCGGGTCAGGAGCGCCTGGCCGAGGGCGTTGTTGATCTTGTGCGCGCCGGTATGGGCGAGGTCCTCGCGCTTGAGGTAGACGCGCAGGGCGGACGGGAGACGACCGGGCACGACCGCCTCCCGACCACGCAGCGTCCCGGCGACCGCGAGGGCCTCGGCGGCCAGGCGGTCGGCCCGGTAGATCGGGGTCGGACGGCCCGAGTAGGTCGCGAGACGCTCGCGGAACTCGGCCCAGAAGCGCGGATCCCGGCGGATCTCGGCGTACGCGCGCTCGAGGCCCTCGAGCGCGGCCATCAGGGTCTCGGGCACGTAGCGGCCGCCGAACTCGCGCCCGAGGCCCCAGCGCCCGGCGGCATCGGCCTCGAGCAGGCCGTCGTCGACCGGGGTCGGGCGGGCGCGCACGTGTGGCTGGTCGACCCGGGCGGCCCGGGCGCGCTTGGCGAACAGCGCAACGCGAAGCGGGTCCTTGCGTGGACGTTCGCCCGCGATCCGCGGGGCCTCGACGCCCGAGGCGACGTCGACCCCGCGGGCCGGGATCGCCAGGACCGCCGTCCCGACGTTCGCCGGGTCGAGACCGCCGGCCAGGGTGACCGGCAGCTCGCGGGCCACGGCCGCGGCGAGGGCGGCGGCGGCACGCCGTCCGGTCCCCCCGGGATGGACCCCGCCGGCCGTGTCGAGGAGCAGCCGCTCGGCCCCGGCCGCGAGATAGCGACGCCCGGCGGCGATCAGCGGGTCCGCCGTCACGGTGGTTGGAGTGCCGTCCCGGCCGTCCTCGGGGCGGGCATCCTCGTCGGCCGGGAGGTGGAGCACCTTCCAGGCGGGTCGGGGCAGACCCGCCACGAGCTCGGGCGACTCGTGGCCGCTGAGCTGGATCGCGTCCGGGTCGACCGCAGCGACGATCTCGGCCAGGCGCGCCGGCGCGGCGTCGGCGGTGATCGCGACCACCGTGACGGTCCGTCCCGGCGAGCTCGCCGCCCGGGCGATCCGGGCGAGCCCGGCCGCCTCGTCGAGCGACAGCTCGCGCGGCGTGCCGGGGACGAGGTTGAGCCCGATCGCGTCGGCACCGGCGCGGATCGCGGCTTCGACGCCGGCCGCATCCGTCAGGCCGCAGATCTTCACGAACGGGAGCCGGTCCGCCACGCGCCGGGTCGTCCGGGAATGCTCCCGCCGCGACGAACGCGCGGGCGGCCGCGGCCGGGTCGGCGGCCCGCATGAGCGCCTCGCCGACGAGCGTGCCGTCGAAGCCGACCGCCCGCCAGCCGGCCACGGTCGACGGATCGCGGACGCCGGACTCGGCGATCGCCAGCCGGTCGGCGGGGATCCGACCGTGGAGCCGAACGGCCCGCTCGGGATCGACGTCGAGGGTGACGAGGTCGCGGTTGTTGATCCCGACGACCCGGGCCCGGGTGCCGAGCGCCTGGTCGAGCTCGCGGGCGTCGTGCGCCTCGACGAGCGGCTCGAGCCCGAGATCGAGCGCCGCGTCGACGAGGGCGGACAGGCGGCGAGCCGGATGGAGCACGGCGAGCAGGAGGACCGCGTCGGCGCCGGCCGCGCGGAGGAGCGGCAGCTGGCGGGGATCGACGACGAACTCCTTGGCCAGCACCGGGACCGAGACCGCGGCCCGGACCGCCGCCAGGTCGTCGATCGAGCCGCCGAACCAGTGCGGCTCGCACAGGACGCTGATCGCGGCCGCGCCCCCGCGTTCATAGGCCCGCGCGCGCGACTGCGCGTCGTCCCCGGCTTCGACGATCGCGCCGGCCGACGGCGACCGCCGCTTGACCTCCGCGATGAGCTGGAGGCCGGGCCGGGCGAGGTGCTCGGCGAAGGGCCGCGGCGGGGCTGCCGTGGCGGCCGCGCGACTGCGCTCCCGCGCGCTCGTCCGGGCGAGCTCCGGCTCGAGGTCGGCCCGTCGGCGCGCCGCGATCTCGCCGACGACACCGCTCGCCGGGCGGCTCCTGACCGCTACCCTCGCCGGTCGTCGCGCGACCACCGTCACGCCGGCGACCCTCCGGCCGGGGCCCCAGGAGCAACCGCTGCCCGTGCGGCGTCGGCGGCGATCCGCTCGGCGCGCAAGCGGGCCAGGAGCGCCGCTGCCCGGCCGTCGTCGATCGTCGACGCGGCCGCGGCCACGCCGGCCGCCAGGTCGGCGGTCCGGCCGGCGGCGACGAACGCCGCGGCGGCATTGAGCAGGACGACGTCGCGCCGGCCGCCGGCCTCCCCGTCGAGGACTTGCTCGACGATCACCGCGTTCTCTTCCGGCGTGCCGCCGGCGAGCGAGGCATTCGTCGCCTTGGCGAGGCCGAGGGCAGCAAGATCCCGGCCTCCTACGGTCCGGCGCTCGACGCCGCCCGGCGTCACGTCGAGGATCACTCCCGTCCCATCGAGCGGCAGCTCGTCGAGGCCCTGCCCGTGGACGACGAGCGTTCGCTCGGTTCCGAGCCGGCGCGCGACCTCGGCCAGGCGAGCCGCGGCCGAGGCATCCGCCACGCCGAGGACCTGGCGCGTCGCACCCGCCGGGTTCGTCAGCGGGCCCAGGAGGTTGAACGAAGTCCGGACCCCGATCTCGCGGCGCGTGGGCCCGGCGTGACGCATCGCCGGGTGGAAGGCAGGCGCGAGGAGGAACGCGAAGCCCGTATCCACGAGCGCCCGACCGGCGCTCGCCGCGTCGTGGTCGATCCGGACGCCCAGCGCTTCGAGCACGTCCGCGGAGCCGGATCGCGAGGTCATCGCGCGGTTGCCGTGCTTGGCGACCGGGATCCCGGATGCGGCCACGACGAGGGCGGCGGCCGTCGAGATGTTGAACGTGCCGCTGCCGTCGCCGCCGGTGCCGACGAGGTCGATCGTGCCGGGGGGCGCCGCGACGCGCACGACTCGGTCGCGCATGGCGCCGGCGAAGCCGGCCAGCTCGTCGGTGGTCTCGCCGCGCATCCGCAGGGCGACGAGGAGAGCCGCCAGCTGGGCGGGCGTGGCGTCGCCGTCCATCACCGCGCCCATCGCGTCGCGCGCCTCCTCGAGGCTGAGGGTGCGACCGTCGACGATCGTCGCCAGCGCGGCGCGGACGAGATCGCTCATCGGGCCGCCGCGGCCGGCTCGCCGCCGTCGCCGCGTGCCCCATCCGGGTCGGGCGTGGCCGCCTCGGACGGCGCCGGCTCGGCCAGGCCAGCCGTCGCGAACGAGCCGGCCGCGTCGAGGCGGGCGGCTTCGCCCTCCCCGGCGAGCCGGAGGAAGTTCGCGAGGAGATGTGGGCCGTCGGGCGTGAGCACGGATTTGGGATGGAACTGGACGCCCTCGAGCGGAAGCGTCACGTGGCGGAGTCCCATGACCACCCCGTCCTCCTCGGTCACCGCGGTCACCCGCAGCTCCGCCGGGAGCGTCGACCGGTCGACGCACAGGGAGTGATAGCGGGCGGCCATGAACGCCGGTGGCAGGCCGCGGAGCAGGCCCTCGCCATCGTGGCTGACCTCGGACGCCTCGCCGTGGACCAGCGTCGGCGCCCGCACGATCGAGGCGCCGAACGCGGCCGCCATCGACTGCATCCCGAGGCACACGCCGAGCAGCGGGATGGAGCGATCCGCCGCGACCTCGATCGTGGCGACCGACACGCCGGCCGTGGCCGGGTCGCCCGGGCCGGGCGAGACGACGATCCCGCGGAGGTCGCCGGCGGGGTCGTCGGCGAGCGCCTCGATCTCGGCCTTCGTGATCGCGTCGTTGCGGACGACGCGGACCTCCGCCCCCGCCGCCTCGAGGGCCTGGACGAGGTTGAACGTGAACGAGTCGTAGTTGTCGATGACGAGGATCATCCGGCCGCGCCTCCGGATCCGGTGGCTCCGGCGACGGCCGCGGTCGCGCTGCCCGGCTCCGATGCTCCCGGCGCGGTTCGGCCGGCGGCGTCGCCGACACCGGCGGCCAGCTCGATCGCCCGGCGCAGGGCGGCGGCCTTGTGCTCGGTCTCGGCGAACTCGCTCTCGGGCACCGAGCCGGCGACGATCCCGGCGCCGGTGTGGACGTGGGCCTGCGCGTCGCGCAGGACCGCGCTGCGGATGGTGATCGCCGTGTCGAGGTTGCCATCGTAGCCGAGGTAGCCGACCGCGCCCCCGTAGAGGCCCCGCCGCTCGCGCTCCGCCGCCGCGATGAGCTGCATCGCGCGCACCTTCGGCGCCCCCGACAGCGTCCCGGCCGGGAAGACGGCACGCAGGGCGTCGAGCGCATCGAGGTCCGGCCGGAGCCGCCCCTCGACATGGCTCACGAGGTGGAGCACGTGGCTGTAGCGCTCCACCTCGAGGTACTTCGTCACCCGAACCGTGCCCGGCCGGCTGACCCGGCCGAGATCGTTGCGACCGAGGTCGACGAGCATGATGTGCTCGGCCTTCTCCTTCGGATCGTGCTGGAGCTGCTCGGCGAGGAGCTCGTCCTCCGCCGGGGTCGCCCCGCGCGGCCGGGTGCCGGCGATCGGATGGGTGGTCAGCCGGTCGCCCTCGACCTGGAGGAGGAGCTCCGGGCTTGCGCCGACGACCTCGAACGAGGGGGTCCGCACGAAGAACAGGTACGGGCTCGGGTTCACCCGCCGGAGCGCGCGGTACAGCCCGATGCCATCGATCGCCCGGCCATCCGGTCCGGACGGCAGCGCGAACGACTGGCGCCGGGCCAGCACGACCTGGATCGCCTCGCCGGCCGCGATCGCCTCCTTGGCGACCTCGACGGCGCGGATGTAGGCATCGCGACCGAGGCTGGTCTCGACGGCCGCCGGGGTGACCGCGTTGCCTGCGCCCGGACCCGAGGCCGGCGTCGACCCGCTCCGGCCGACCGCCGGCCCGGCCAGCTCCGTCGCGCTCGGCCGGGCGGTCCGCTCGAGCGCCTCGAAGATCGCCCGCTCGGCGATGGCATAGCGGCCGTCGAAGTCGGGGGCGTCGACGTGGAGGCTGGCGATCGCGCTGATCGTGTGGGTCAGGTGGTCGAACACGAGGACGAGGTCCGTCTCGATGAAGCCCGCCGTCGGGACGCCGACCGGGTCCGCGTCGGGGAGCGGGACGGTCGGCTCGAAGATCGACACGGCGTCGTATGCGAGGGCGCCCACGGCGCCCCCGGTGAAGCGCGGCATGCCCTCGAGCGGGAGCACCCGGCGCCGGCCGACGAACGAGCGCAGCGCGGCCAGCGGATCGGAGGCCGGAAGCCGCTCGATCGGCAAGTCGGGCCGATAGGCGTCGACGCTCAGGGGCCGGGTCTGGATCGCCGCCACCCCGTCGCGGACCTCGAGCAGGCGGCGCGGCCCGACGCCAAGGAAGCTGTAGCGGCCCAGCCGCTCGCCACCCTCCACGGACTCGAGGAGGTAGGCGGGGCCGCCGTCGTCGAGCCGCAGGAACGCCCCGATCGGCGTCTCGAGGTCGGCGTCGCGGGTCGCCCGCAGGAGGATCGTGTCGGCCTCGCCGGCGAGACGTCGCGCGGCGGTCAGGCTCAGCGGATCGGTTGTCGTCATCGGTCGGTTCGCCTCCGGCGGCGGTGCGGCGATCCGGGCCCGGCCCGGAGAATCAAGAACGGCCCATCGTCCCCGGGACGAAAGGCCGTGCCTTCCGCGGTGCCACCCTGTTTCGGCAATCTGCCGCACTCACCTGACCAACGAGCCGGCCGGGCGGGCCGAGACCCGTCCTGCCGCCGATCGGCGCTGCCCGCTATCGCTGGCGCTCTGCGCCGGAGCCTACTGGGGATCGCTCCCGTTCGGTCCGGAGGCTCCCGGGTCCATTCCCCGCCGTCGTCGCCCCGGTTTCCACCAACCACCGGGTCTCTGTGCCGACGTGCGACGGGTACTCGTCCCGATCGTCGCCCATTCTTCGCGATGTGGGCGGGAGTCTAGGCGTGGCCGCCGGAGGTCGTCAAGCGCCGCACGGCGTCCGACGCGCCGGTCGGGTCGATCGCGCGGCGGACGCCGAACGCCCCGATCTTGCGGCGCACGATCGGCAGCCAGGCGAGCGCGCCGGTGGCCTGGGCGGCGATGAGGAGCAGCAGCAGCAGCCCCGGTCCGGTCAGGATGACCCCGGGTACGGCCCACTCGAAGACGCCGAGACCGACCGAGTCGCCGAAGCCGAGCCCGACGACCGGTGGCTGCGCCGGGTCGCCGGGCAGCTCGAATGGCCGGGTCGACCGGTTGCTCGCTCGCCCCGGGCCCGTTCGCGCCGGACCCGCCGCCACCGGCGGAGCCCGTCCCGCCACCGGATGCGCCGCCCGGGGACGCCGTCGCGGACGGCGTGGGGCCGCCGTTCCGTTGGCGTCGGCGTCGCGCTCGGACTGGCGCTCGGGCGGCTGGTCGGTCCGGCACTGGCCGTGGGCAGCGGCGTGGGCGTGACGCCGGGCGTCGCCGTCGCGCCGGGAGTCGACGTGGGCCGCGGCGTCGGCGTCGGGGTTGCGGTCGGCGTCGCGGTCGGCGTCGGCGTCGGCGCGGGGCGTCGGGGTCGCGGTCGGTTTGGGCGTCGGCGTGTCGAGGTTGACTGGAAGGACGGTCATGAGGATGGTGATCGGATCGTCGTAGTTGCCCGTGCAGTCGAGCCCTGGAACTCGTTAGCGGTCCAGTTCCCGACCCCGAGCGTCTTGCCCGTGACGTGGACCTCGAGGACGAGTCGGTCGTCGTCGGGATCGCCTCGGAGCCGATCGCCGTTCGAGTCGGCGGTCGCCTTGATCCCGCTCGGGTTGCCGCCGCTGACCGATGCGTGCCACGACCTGCCGTTGCTCACGGAGCTCACCGTGACCCCGGTGGCGCGATACGTGGCGTTGAGCAGGCCGGTCGCCGGGATGTCGATCGTGACGCAACCGATCCCCGCCCCACCGCCGCCGTCGCCCGAGGTGTTCGTGATCGTCAGCGTCACCGTCTGACGCGACACCCAGGGGGACGGTCGCCTTGTCCGCGCCGACCGTCCAGGTCTGGGCCGCGGTGACCTCGCCCGCAAGGCGCCAGCGCGAGCAGGATCGCCGACGAGGCCGCGAGCGCGCGGGTCCGCCGTCCCGCTCGTCGCCGGGCCGCGGGCGACAGGCATCGCTCAGGCGACCTTCGTGTACGGCGCCCACAGCCGCGCCGGCGTCGTCTCCGTGCCGGGCAGCGGCGGGTCGTCCGCGGTCCGGATCCCGTCGACGAACGCGACGACGAGGCGCTCCTCGAGCTGGGTCCCGGCGGCGTCCTCGAGCCTCCGGAGCGCCTCGTCCACGCTCATGCGCCTTGCGGTACGGCCGGGTGGTCGTCATCGCCGAGAAGGCGTCGCCGACGGCCAGGATCCGGCCGATGAGCGGGATCTGGTCGCCCTCGAGCCGGTCGAGGTAGCCCTGGCCGTCCCAGCGCTCGTGGTGATGGCGGACGCCGGCCCGGATGAGCTCGATGTTCGGCAGGTCGCGGACGATCATGTCGCCGAGCGCGACGTGCTGCTTGACGATGTCGTACTCGGCCTCGGTGAGGCGGGCCGGCTTGCGCAGGATGCCGTCCGGGATGCCGATCTTGCCGACGTCGTGGAGGAGGCCGGCGACTCGGATCGTCGCGATCAGGTCGGGGTCGAGCGTCAGCCGGTCGGCGAGGAAGACGGCATAGCGGGCGACGTCCTCCGAATGGCGCTTCGTATAGCGGTCCTTGCCGTCGATCGCCAGGATCAGGCCCTGGAAGACGTCGAACGTCCGGGTCTCCGCGGGCAGGTCGATCGAGCCGCCGGCGATCAGGATCGCGTCGCCGCCGCTCGTCCTGGCCTCCTGCAGCGTGACCGCCGCGATCGACAGGAGCTCGGTGACCGACCCGCCGTTGTCCGGGAACGCGCAGACCCCGGCGCTGACGGTGACCGGCAGTGCCTCGGAGCCGTCGAACGCGAGGGCGCGGCCGACGAGGGCGGCGCGGAACCGCTCGAGCGCCCGTTCGAGGGTCTGGACGTCGACCGAGGGCTCGACGACCAGGAACTCGTCCGGCCCGTACCGCCCGACGGTCGTGCCCGGCCCCGGGAACTCGGCCTGGAGGAGCTCGGCCACGGTCAGGATCGCCTGGTCGCCGGCGAGGTGGCCGTGGGTGTCGTTGAGCAGCCGGAAGTTGTCGATGTCGAGCAGCGCCACGGCGATCGGCTCGTGCTTCGGGCGGGCGGCCTCCATCGCCTCGGCGAGGGCGGTCACGAGCGTGCCGTGGTTCGGCGTTCCGGTGAGCGGGTCGCGCCGGGTGGCCTCGACGAGCTGCTCGGTCTGGCGGTTGATGCGGCCCTGGGCGGCGCGGAAGACGAGGTACAGGACGATCGCCGCCACCACGCCGGCCGTGATCGTCACGACGATCACGTCCCGACGGACCGACTCGAGGGCCGCCAGGATCGGCCCGGCGTCGCGCCAGACACCGATGACGGCCTGGACCTGATCGCCCGACTTGATCGGGAAGTACTCGCGCAGGACGGTATCGGAGGTCATCGGCAGGGCAGAGCCCACGGCCTCGGACGACGAGGTCGGGACGAGGTCGGCGGTGGCGCGCCCGCCCGCGGCCGTCGCGAAGGCCGTGCTGTTTGCCGCCGTGCTGCCGTCGAGCCCGGCCACGTCCGACAGGACGACCTCGCCGGATGGCAGGCGGACCTCGAAGCGGACGAACCCGTCGGGCTCGACCATCGCCCGCATCCGCGACGCGATGAGCGCGGCCCGGGACGTTCCGATGCCGGTCGTCGCCAGGTCGCTGGGGAGCAGGTTGGCGTTCGCGAAGGTCCGGACCGTCGCCGCGTCGTTGCCGACGACGGCCTTGAGCATCGAGTACGAGTAGTCCGTCGAGACGAGGACGGCCTGGGCCAGCGCCGTGATCCCGACGATCATCAGGAACACGCCGAAGACGAGCAGGAGCAGGATCGGCTTGCGGGTGCGGGCGTTGGCCCGGAGCACGGACAGACGCCTCCAGATCGCGGTCTTGTACCTCGGACTGTCAGCCTACGGTCCCAAGCGCACGCATCCCACGGGACCTAGGTACCGCGCGGTCCTGCCCCGAATGGCCTACGGCCGGGCCGTCGGCCGCGTCCGCGCGGCGACGTCCAGCGGGCCTGTACAGTGGGCGCGATGCTCCGGGTCGGCTCCATCGTCCTCCGTGTCGACGACCTCGAACGCCAGAAGGCCTTCTGGTCGGAGGCGCTCCACTACGAGCCCCGGGTCGGCGACGACGACTTCGTGCTGCTCCGGCCGCGGGACGGCGTCGGCCCGAACGTGTCGCTCGACCGGGTCCGCTCCACGGTGCACATCCCGCCGCGGATCCACCTCGACCTGTACACCGAAGATCAGGCCGGCGAGGTCGCGCGCCTGATCGGCCTGGGCGCCACCGAGGTCCACTGGGACAAGCGCCCGCCGGACGCCGACTACGTGATCCTGGCCGACCCGGAAGGCAATCGCTTCTGCGTGGTGGATATCAGCTAGGCGCCGGGGTCCCGCCACCCCGCGTTGCGCATTCATCGACGCAGCCCAGCGGGTGGAGGCCGGGGAGCCGGCAGCGCGAACGCCACGATCGGTCCGACCTGGTCGATGGCGGAATTGGTCGAGGCGGCAGTCCTCCGGAAACGCTCAGCCGGCCGGCTCGGCTCGGAGCGGCGGGAAGTCCCTCGCGAGGCCCGCCGCCTCGACCTGGAGGATCGGGACCGGCTCGGACAGGCCCCGCAGGGCATACCGGCCGAGCGGTCGCAGCGAGACGCCGACGGTCGGTTCCATCGAGACGGCGACCGGCATGGTCACGACCACCTGGCCGCCGTGGGCTGCCGCCATGACCCGCGCCGCCCGGTGGACATCGAGCCCGACGTAGCCCGACGGAGTCAGGTCGGGCACCCCCGTGTGAACGCCGATTCGAAGCCGAACCGTCCTGCCTTCCGGCCACCGGGTCGCCGCCATCCGGTTGGACAGCTCGACAGCGGCAGACACCGCGGCCGACGACGCCTGGAAGACGAGGAACACCTCATCGCCGAGCGCATCGACCATCCGGCCACCATGGCCGTCGGCGACGTCGACCGCAATCCGCCGGACCTCGGCCAGCAGGTCGGCGTAGCGAGGGCCGAGCGATTCCAGGAGTGGGGTGGATCCCTCGATGTCGCCGAACACGAAGGTGACTTCGCCGGTCGGCAGGCCGTGCTGCTGACCGCCGTGAGTCCGCAACTCGTCCCGGAGGTCGGTCGCATCGAGCGCCACCCGGGCCGCAGCCGCCACCGTGTCGGCAAGCGCCGGGTCGTCGAGCAGGGCGGCGTCGTGGTCGATCGCCGCCACGGGGGTCCCGTCGCGGTCGATCACCAGGAGCGCTCGGTCAGCGCGGCTGCTCGGCTGCTCGACCGCGCGACCGTCCTGGTCGATCCAGGCCGCCTGCGTCGGCGACCAGCGCAGGACTTCCAGCCCGGGATCGCCGAGCCTGACCTGAAGGACCTGCTGGAGACGGCCGAGCGTGGGCAGCGCACCGAGCTCGAGGACCGCCCCGGCGACGGCGGAGCGAGTCATCCGGAGGCGCAGCACGCCGATCAGGAACGCGACCGGCATGATGAACCCGGACAGCTGCCAGATGGGGCTGCGGACCATGCTTGAGACGGCGTCGATCCCGAGCGCGTCCGCGGGATAGCCGATCGAGGCGCTGACCAGGAAGAACGGGAACCCCAGGGCAACCGGTCGGAGGACGCGACGCATCGGCCCGCTGGCGTCTCGCCAGTGGCGCCAGACGAGGGCCGCAACGACCACCCCGATGACCGGGACGAACAGACCGAACGCGGTCCCGGCCGCATCGGCAAGGTCCCGATTCGGCAGGATCGCCAGCAGGCTGCGCGGGCAATACGTGTCGCAGGAGCCATCCGGGTCCGCGAGCACGGCCTGGACCAGCTGCGTGCCGATTGCATACACGTAGATGAAGGCGACAAGGGCGCGCTCGCCACGACTTCGCAGGTGACCCGAGGGGAATGCGAGCACGAGATGGCTGAACAGCGCCTGAGAAACGTTCGCCAGAACGACGCTGGCGGTCCAGAACACCGACAAGGGGATGAACGCGAGCTCCCAGGCGTACCCGGCGAAGAAGACCGCGACGATGAGCTGCCAGACCGGGTTCGACGGCTGTCGGACCCACGCGACCAACCCGGCCGCGAGCAACACCAGGCTCGCGGCGATCTGGACGGCGATCGTGTCCGCGCCGACACCCGGTCGGAGCGGGCCGACCCACGGGAGCACCAGGCCGGCGAGCGCCGTCGCGATCCCGAGGCAGCCGACGACCGCCAATCGCCACGGCTTGACCGGCGCTGGTCGCCGCAGCGCTGTCTGACCGACCGGCTCGATGGCGTTCGCCATGTTCGCGCCATCGTGCCACCAGGGCTTCACCGGAAACAGAGGGTCGGCGTCCGTCGTGCCAGTTGCTGTTCAGGAGCTGGCGGAGAGGGTGGGATTTCGAACCCACGGATACTTGCGTATCAGCGGTTTTCAAGACCGCCGCAATCGACCGCTCTGCCACCTCTCCGCGGGCGAGGATAGCAGTCGATGGCGGGCAGTCCGGCCGATGGGGCCGCCCCGAACCGGTGGCTGGGCCTAGCCGATGCGCTTGACGACCACCGTCCCGGCGAGCAGGTCGTGCCAGCCGCGCTTGCGCTTGTCGATCAGGATCCAGATGTAGCCCAGGTAGAACACGAACCCGTCGATCCAGTAGCCGATCAGGCGGAGGATCGCCTGCCCACCGCTGATCGGGCCGCCGTCGCGGTCGCGCACGACCCGCAGCCCGAACATCCGCATCCCGGGCGTCGACCCGTCGCGCGCCCAGAACCACGGGAAGTACGCGAGCGGGACGATGATCACCGCGACGATCAGGACGATCGCCCCGGTCCCGGCGAGGAAGCCGCTGTTGGCGGTCGCGCCGGCGGCGATGACGATCCCGCCGAGGATCGCGATCACGACGACGATGAGCCCGGTGATGATGATGTCGACGATGTACGCGATCAGGCGCTCGCCGGCACCGCCGAACTCATAGCCCGGCGCGGGACCCGCGACGTACTCGGGCGCCTCCCAGCTCGACGGCGGCGGAGGAGGAGGCGGCGGAGCCGAGGCGACTGGTGGCGCCACCGGTGGCGGTGGGGCGACCGGCGGTGGCGGCGCCGGCGGCTGGGCCGGCGGGACGTCCGGCGGGCTGGCCGGGGTCTGCCAGCCGGTCTGCTCGTCCGGGCCTCCGGACGTCGGTTCCTGCGGTGTTTCCATGCGAACCTCCCTCGCGGGCCGGTCGCGTCCCCTCCTCAGCCCGCGGGGGAAATGGTATCGCGCCCGAGATAGGGCCGAAGCACCTCGGGCAGCTCCACGGTTCCGTCGGGCCGCTGGTACGTCTCGAGCAGCGCCGCGACGACGCGGGCCAGCGCGAGCCCGCTCCCGTTCAGGGTGTGGACGAGCTCCGGCTTGGCGCCCGGCTCCGGCCGGTAGCGGACGGCCATCCGGCGGGCCTGGTAGTCGCGGAAGTTCGAGCACGAGCTGACCTCGAGCCAGCGCTCCACGCCCGGCGCCCAGACCTCGAGGTCGTACTTCTTGGCCTGCACGAAGCCCATCTCGCGGGTGCTCATCAACAGGACGCGGTAGGCCAGCCCGAGCCGCTGCAGCAGGTCCTCCGCCCGGCCGGTCATCCATTCGAGCGCCTCGGACGAGGCCTCCGGGCGCTCGAACAGGACCATCTCGACCTTGTCGAACTGGTGGACCCGGAGGATCCCGCGGGTGTCCTTGCCGGCCGCGCCCGCCTCGCGCCGGAAGCACGGCGTGTAGGCGGCGTAGCGGATCGGCAGCTCGGCCGCGTCGAGGATCTCGTCGCGATGGAGGTTCGTGACCGGCACCTCGGCGGTCGGGACGAGGTAGAGATCGTCGCGGGTCACGACGTACATCTGGTCTTCCTTGTCCGGGATCTGCCCGGTGCCACGCGCCGACGCCGCGTTGACGACCGCCGGCGGCCAGATCTCGGTGAACCCGTTCTCCCGGCCGTGGACGTCGAGGAACCAGCTGATCAGCGACCGCTGGAGGGTCGAGCCGAGCCCGCGGTAGACCGGGAAGCCCGAGCCGGCGATCTTCGCGCCCCGCTCGAGGTCGAGGATCCCGAGCCGCTCGGCAACCTCCCAGTGCGGCCGCCGCTCCCAGGTCGTGCTGCCCGGCGCCGCGTCCGCACCCACCTCTCCGTGGAGCGGCTGGATCCGGGGCAGCTGCTCGCCCCACTCGCGGACGGTGACGTTGGCCTCCTCGCCACCGACCGGCACGTCGGGGTCGGCCGGGTTCGGGATCCGGAGGAGGAGGTCGTCGAGCTCGGCCTCGACGGTCGCGAGCTCGGCGTCGATGGCGGCGATGCGCTCGCCGGCGGCGGACGATTCGGCCTTGAGCCTGGCCACCTGCGGCCCGTTCGGGTCGGCGCCGCTGCGGACCGCCTCGCCCACGGACTTCGAGGCACGGTTGCGCTCGCCCTTGAGCCGGTCGCCTTCGGCGAGCAGCTCCCGGCGCCGGCCGTCGGCGACGAGCGCCTGGTCGACCAGGTCCGGGTCCTCGCCCTTGTCGATCGCCCCCTGGCGGATCGCCGCCGCGTCGTCGCGCAGGCGCTGGAGTCCGACGCTCACCCGATCACCTCCGTCTCCGGCCGCTGGCCGGCCTCGCGCAGCCTGCCGACGGCGAAGCCGGGGTCGAGTCCGGCCAGCAGCCAGCCGGCGCGCGGTCCGTTCGTCCGCCCGAGGACGGCCCGGTAGATCGCCTCGAAGGCACGCCCGTTGGCCACGCCGTGTTCCGCGGCGACCGAGAAGATCCGCGCCTGCCAGGCATCGCCCGCGGCCGGTCGCTCCGCCTCGACCGCGTCGGCCAGCGCCGCCAGGTACGAGCGCTGCTCCGCGTCGAGCTCGGCGGCCGCGGCCGGCAGCGCGTCCACCTGGACGACGATCCGGGCCGTCTCGGGAGCGTAGGTCGTGAGCCAGCGGCGGGCCGCGGCGATCCGTTCGGCGGCGATCTCGCGCTCGCGCGCGCTGAGCGACGATCCCTTCTCGGCGGCGAACGTGTCCGGCTCGACGGGCCGGACCTGGACGAGCGTGGCGACGTGGCTGAAGCTCGGCCGGTAGGCCGCCGCCTCCTGCGCGACGTCGGCGTCCGGGGCCAGGAGCGAGTAGCGGAACACCGACTCGGGCGACGGCGGCAGGCTGCCCCGGACCTCGCGTCCCGCCGTGGCGGCGGCCAGCTTGTCGAACTCGTCGAACAGGCGCGGGATCGCGTCGGTGCCCTCGGGATCGAACTCGATCGCGGTCTGCGGCCGGGGCCGGAGGAAGAGCAGCCGGAGCTGCTCCGGCGGGACGACCTCGACGATCTGGTGGGCGGCGGCTCCGCGGCCCTTCGAGGTCGACATCTTGCGGCCGCCGATGTTGAGGAACTCGTACGGGACGTTGAGCGGCGGCTCGCGCTCGAAGACCTCGCGGGCGATGGCGTCCGAGCGGTCGCGCGACCCGCCCGCGGTCGACAGGTCCTTGCCGCATGGCTCGATCGTGACCCCGAAGAGGCTCCACTGGGCCGCCCACTCGAGGTTCCAGGGCAGCTTGGCGGTCCCGCCGAACGGCGAGATCCAGCCCGACGCCCCGCAGCCATGGGCCCAGGTCACGTGGTTCGGCCGGCACTCGTAGAAGACTCGCTCGCCGTCCCAGCGAGTCACGATCGTCGTCCCGACCTTGCCGCAGGTCGGGCAGATGACGCTGAGCGGGTGCCACTCGGCCGGGTGCTGGACGTTCGCCACCCGGCGGTAGATCTCGCGGACCCGATCGGCCCGGTCGAGCGCCAGCCGGATGTACGGGTCGAGCGCGCCCGTCGGGTAGATGTCGCTCATCCAGTAGTAGCGGTCGGGGCGGATGCCCAGGCCGGCGAAGGTGTCGATGAAGACCTGGGCGTGGTGCCGGGCGTACGAGGCGTGGCCGTCAGCGGCCTGGTCCGGGACCTGGGCCAGCGGGCGGCCCATCTCGTGCTCGATCGCGTCCGGGGTCAGTAGCGCCTGGGCGTCCATCGGGTCGAGATCGTCCACCCCGTACAGGAACTCGGTCGGGATGTCGTGCGCGCGGAGCGCGCGGGCGATCACGTCGAGGATGACCGGTCCGCGCAGGCTGCCCACGTGGACCGTCCCGGATGGCGTCTTGCTGTCGTTGACGACCTGCGGCCCGCTGACCGAAGCGGCGAGTTCGTCGGCCCAGTCCATTGCTCCCCGAGCCTCCCGTCGAGTTGGCACCCTCAGCGCGGAGCCGACACTCGCGCTCCGAGGTCCAAGGCGGAGCTCCGTGACGCCATTGGCCCGAGGATTAGCGGATGGCGGTGATCGTGTAGTCGAAGTCCCCGGCGGGGACCCGGACGACGACCGTGTCGCCCTTCTTGCGCCCGAGCAGGGCCCGGCCGACGGGCGACTCGTTCGAGATCCGGCCGTCCTTGGGGCTCGCCTCGGTCGAACCGACGATCGTGAAGGTCTCCGAGCCGTCGCCGCTCTTGACCGTGACCGTCGAGCCGATCTGGACGTGCTCGGTCGAGTGCTTCTCGTCGATGATCGTCGCGTTCTTGATCAGCGCCTCGAGGGTCTGGATCCGGCCCTCCACGAACGCCTGCTCGTTCTTGGCGTCCTCGTACTCGGCGTTCTCCGACAGGTCCCCGTGCTCCTTGGCATCGTGGATCCGGGTCGCCACCTCGGCGCGCCGGATGTTGACCATGTCGTCGAGCTCCGTCCGGAGCTTCTCCAGGCCGTCGCGGCTCAGGTAGGTCGGTTTCGTGTTCACGGCGGGTGGACCCCCGTCTCTGGCCGCGAGGGCATCGCCCCGGGCCTGGGTAAAGGAAAGAACTCCAGGTATCCGCGATCTCCGCGCACCTGAAGTTCGACCGGTGGCGAATGGTAGTCCCGCCGGTCCCAGGGTGTCAAAGCCGGCGGACGGCGCCTCGGTCGCGGCGACGTCAGGTCTCGGTCAGCCGGACCAGCCGGCGCCGGATCCGGCCGAGCGAGGTCCGGTCGGTGAACGCGACGAACAGCGTGTCGTCGCCGGCGACCGAGCCCGCGACCTCCGGCCAGCGCGCCCGGTCGAGGGCGGCGGCGATCGCGTGCGCGGAGCCGGGCAGCGTGCGGATCACGAGGAGCAGGCCGGCCTCACGGATCTCCACCGGCACGTCGCGGAACAGCTTGCGCAGGCGGTCCTCGCCGCTCGTCTCGGCCTCGATCAGCCGGGGCGGGAGGGCGTAGGCCACGGTTCCCTCGCGGCTGATCTTGATCAGGCCGAGCTCGGCCACGTCGCGGCTGATCGTGGCCTGGGTCGTCTTGAAGCCCTGCTCACGCAGCGCGGCCGCGAGCTCCTGCTGGGTCCGGATCGCGCGCTGGTCCACGAGATCGCGGATCGAGCGCTGCCGGACCTGCTTCATCACCTCCATCGCCGCGACCTCAGCGCGAGAGGAAGAAGACGATCACGATCGCCGCGAGGACGATCCGGTAGAGCACGAAGATCGCCAGCGAGTTCGTGCGCAGGTAGCGGAGCAGGAAGGCGATCGCGGCCATGCCCGAGATCAGCGCGGCCAGCATCCCGACGACGAGCGGGACCAGCTCGGGTGCGGCGCCGGCCTCGCCCCGGACCAGCTTGTACCCCTCGAAGAGGATCGCCCCGGCCGTCACCGGTGCGGCCATCAGGAAGCTGAAGCGCGCCGCCGCCTCGCGGTTGAGGCCCGCGAACAGCCCGGCCGAGATGCTGATCCCGGAGCGACTGATCCCGGGAATGAGCGCGACCGCCTGGGCCAATCCGATCCCGAATGCGCCACGGACGCCCAGCCGGTCGAGGTCGTGGTCCTTGGCCCCCTGTCGGTCGGCCAGCCACAGGATCGCCGCGCCGACCAGGAGCATCACGGAGACGAGGCCCGCCGACCGCACCGTGGCCTCGAGCGTGTCGTTCAGGATCGGTCCGACGAGGATGGCCGGGATCGTCGTGATCGCGATCAGGATCGCCAGCTTCCGGTCCGGATCGGCGCGGAACGACCGATCGCGGAGCGCGGCGAACCCGGCCGGCACCAGGACGACCCAGTCGCGCCAGAAGTAGATCAGCAGCGCGACGAGCGTGCCCGTGTGGAGCATCACGCTGAACGCCAGCGAGGTGATGAACGGGTCGTCCCAGCCGAACAGGTACGGCACGATGATGAGGTGGCCGGAGCTGGAGATCGGCAGGAACTCGGTGAGTCCCTGGACGATCCCCATGATCAGGGCCTGGACGGTGGTGTCCATCTGACTCCGTGCGGTCGCCGGCGGGCCGGTGCCCGCGGGAGGCGGCTCGCTCGATTCGCGTTAGCGGATGAACAGCGGGGCGAGGACCAGCGAGATCGTCGCCAGCAGCTTCACGAGGACGTGGAGCGACGGCCCGGCGGTGTCCTTGAACGGGTCGCCGACCGTGTCGCCGACGACGGCGGCGGCGTGGGCCGGGCTGCCCTTGCCGAGGACGTTCCCCTGGTCGTCCTTGAGGTGGCCCGCCTCGATGTACTTCTTCGCGTTGTCCCAGGCGCCGCCACCGTTGTTGAGGGTGGTCGCGAGCAGGACGCCCGCAATGGTCCCGACCATGAGCATCCCGGCGACGGCCTCGAACCCGAGGAGGAGGCCGATCAGGATCGGCGTGGCGACCGCGACGACGCCGGGTGCGATCATCTCCCTGAGAGCCGCCTTCGTCGTGATGTCGACGACCCGGGCGTAGTCCGGGCGCTGGGTGTAGTCCATGATCCCGGGCATCTCGCGGAACTGGCGGCGGACCTCGACGATGATCGACTGGGCCGTCGTCCCGACGGCCCGGATCGCCAGCGAGCTGAAGAAATAGACGAGCATCCCCGCAATGAGCGCGGCGATGAACACGTTGACGTTCGCGAGGTTCACCGAGTTGAGGAGCTCGACTCCCGGCACGCCCGCCTCGAGCCGGCGGCCTTGGATCAGGTTGATCTTGTCGATGTAGGCGCTGAACAGGAGGAACGCGGCGAGCGATGCCGAGGCGATCGCGTAGCCCTTGGTCAGCGCCTTCGTCGTGTTGCCGACCGCGTCCAGGCGGTCCGTGATCTCGCGCGCGCCGGCCTCCGCCCGGCTGAACTCGGCGATTCCGCCGGCGTTGTCGGTGATCGGGCCGAACGTGTCCATCGCCAGGATGTAGGCCGTCGTCATGAGCATGCCCATCGTCGCGACGGCGGTCCCGAAGATCCCACCGACGTTCCGGCCATCGGCCGACAGGAGGTTGGCCTGGTCGCCGAGCCAGTGGCTCACGAACAGGGCGATGCTGATCGTGATCGCCGTGACGGCCGTCGTCTCGAAGCCGACCGCGGTGCCGCTGATGATGTTCGTCGCCGGTCCGGTCTTCGAGGCCTCGGCGATCTCGCGCACCGGGCGGAATGAGCCCGCCGTGTAGTACTGGGTGATGTAGACGAAGGCGACGCTCGTCGCCAGCCCGACGATGCCCGCGAAGAAGAAGTAGACCCAGGTCGGCAGGCCACCGTTGCCGGTCCCGCCGTTCGTCTGCATCATCACCGCGGTGGTGATCGCGAGACCGACAACGGACAGCAGAGTCGTGACCCAGTACCCGCGGTTGAGGATGTTCATCGGGTTCTCGGTTTCGCTGCCCCGCACAAAGAAGATCGCGACGATCGTGGCGAGGAGCCCGAACGACCGGACGACGAGCGGGAAGAAGATCCACGCCTGCGGATTTGGCCAGCCCGCGGCCACGGCGATCGTGTACACCCCGACGCCGAGGATCATCGCGCCGATGTTCTCGGCCGCGGTCGACTCGAACAGGTCGGCGCCGCGGCCTGCGCAGTCGCCCACGTTGTCGCCGACCAGGTCGGCCACGACTCCGGCGTTGCGCGGGTCGTCCTCGGGGATCCCGGCCTCGACCTTGCCGACGAGGTCGGAGCCGACGTCGGCCGCCTTGGTGTAGATGCCGCCGCCGAGCTGGGCGAAGAGCGCAACGAAGCTGGCGCCGAAGCCGAAACCGACGATGAGGAACGGAGCTTCGGCTACGGTCACGTCGCCGATGAAGGTCGAGTAGAAGGTGAAGATGCCCCACACGCCGAGCAGCGACAGGGCGACGACGAGGAACCCGGAGACCGCCCCGCCGCGCATCGCCACCTGGACCGCCTCGACGAGGCTGCGCTGGGCGGCTGACGCCGTTCGTACGTTGGCTTTGACGCTGACGAACATGCCGATGATCCCGGAGGCCATCGAGCAGGTCGCCCCGACGGCGAACGCGATGGCGGTCATGATCCCGATCGGCAGCCCGGCGAGCTTCGGGACATCGGCGACAGACGCCGTCTCCACGAGGGTGATGATGATCCCGATGACCACCGCGCCGACGACGGCGAGGATCGCGATCGTCGAGTATTGGCGCCGGATGAACGCCACGGCACCCTCGTAGATCGTGCCGGACACTTCCTGCATCGCCTGGGTGCCCTGGTCGCGACGGAGGACGTCGCGCGCGAGGTAGAGCGCGAAGAGGATCGCGATCAATCCTGCGGGCAGGATGATCAGCTCGAGGGTCTTGGCATCCATCAGGGTCCGGGATTCCTCCTGTCGCGGGCGATCCCGGGCGCGACTGCGCGTTCCGCCGGCACTCGGCGGGTCCACCGGGGAACGATGCTGGCGTCGGGCGTTCCGGCCGCAACCGGAGCGAAACCTTTCAGGCCGCGGGCGAGTGTATCAAGCGGCCGAGAGCCGGGTCAAACCCAGTCGGCGGTCGAGGATATGCAGCCGCGAGCGCGGTCAGGGGAGCCAGCGCGGGTAGGCGCCGTCGGTCGACAACTGGCGCAGGTCGCGCCCGTCGAGGTCGGCCAGCCAGATACCCGCCGATCGGGTCTGCTCCGCTGTCGGCACGCGACCGAACAGCACGGTCGTCCCATCCGGCGAGAAGCCGGGGAACCGGTCGACGAGCTCCGGCGTGCTGGTCAGCGCGTCGAGCGCCCGCGGCGGCGTCGCGGTGAAGCCGAGGTGGTCCCCGATCGGTGCCACGAGGGCGACGATCCCGCCCGACTCGGACACGGCCGCCGGGCCCACCGCCGGGAAGAGGGCGGTCGGTGCGCCCCCGTCCACCGGGACCCGGACGAGGCCGTCGCCGCTGCCGGACGTCGCGACGATGACGAACGCGTCGGCGGGACCGTCCCAGGCCGGGACGCCGCTCGACACCGTGACGGCCACCGGGACGGCGCCGGGAACCGGCGCGTCCGGGGACAGGTCGACGTCGACCACCCGGCCGTCGGCCAGGACGAGCAGGAGCCAGCGGCCCGTCGGGTCGAAGCTTGCCCGGGCGGTCCAGGGCGAGACGCCGGGCCCGGCGACGAGCCCGTCCCCGCCGAGGTCCGTGGAGCCGCCCGGCGGCGCGCCGTCCGGGACGAGCTGGCGCGCCGCGCCGGCGCCACCCGGCAGCGGCTCGATCCACCAGCCGAGATCCGCCCAGCTCCGGTCGCGCCGCCCGACCAGGACCGCCCCACCGCCCGGCACGATCGTGGGCGCGTACTCGAGATCGTCGGCCGACGTGACCGTCGTCGGATCGCTGCCGTCGAGCCGCAGCAGCCGGACGGCGCCGTCCGCCGCGTAGACGATCGAGCGCCCATCGGAGGCGACGTCGAAGGCGCTGACCGGTGCCAGCTCCGCGGTCACCTCGCGCGGATTGGACCCGTCGGGGTTCATGAGCCAGACATTGCGGACGCCGCCGCGCGCCGACAGGAACGCGATCTGGTTCTGGGCGCTCGTCGCCTGGCCGCCGGTCGTGAAGGTCCAGGTCCGCCCTGCGGCGACCTGGCCCGGATCGCCGGCCCGCTTGACGATCGGGGCGAGCTCGACGGTGTAGGTCGTGTGCTGGGCGAGCGGGCTCGACGGGCTGAACAGCAGGACGGTGCCGGCCGGCGGCGGCGAGGTCGGCGGCGGGATCGGCGAGCCGTTGGCGTCGGTCGATCCCGGGCCCGTCGGGGCCTCCGACGGCAGGCTCGCGACGCGGAGGTCCCCGCCGATCGCCGGCGTGATCCGGATGGCTCCGTCGACCGACGTGGGATCGATCGGACCGTCGAACTCGACCGCGATCGTGGTCCGGACCGAGATCCCGGCCACGCCGTCGGCCGGGACCACGGCGTCGACCCCGAGGCCCGCGGCAACGGTCGTGAACGTACCGGTGTACGGCGCCGCGAGGTGGCTCCCGTCGGTGTCCGCCGCGTCACTGCCGACGTTGACGGTGTAGGTCGTGCCAAAGGCAAGCGGCTGGTCGAACGCGATCGTCAGGCTCGGCCCGCTCCAGCTCGCCCGGAACGGCGCGGCGGGGACCACCGCCAGCGCGGCCTCCACCGAACCGGTGTCCATCAGCCGGTCGAACTCGAGCCGGATCGTGGCGTCCGTGGCCACCCCACCGGTCCCGCTCGCCGGGTCCATCGTCGTAACGACCGGCGGCCCGACGGTCTGGAACTGGAACGGCCCGGTCGCGTCCGGGGCGGCGTTGCCGGCGAGGTCGGCGTAGCCGGCGGCGACGGCGACGCTGAACGCGGTCGCCGGCGGGAGCTTCTTGGCCGGCGTGAAGATGACCGTCGTGTCGCGGTCCCAGGTGAACGTGCCGCCGACGTAGGGCTCGATGCGGAAGCGCTGCTCGACCGACGTCCGGTCGACCGGCTCGCTGAACGACAGGTCGATCGCGGTCAGCGTCTGGGCGACGTGGTCGTCGTTGCCG
The DNA here is from genome assembly GCA_963813705.1 of uncultured Chloroflexia bacterium. Lineage (GTDB taxonomy): Bacteria > Chloroflexota > Limnocylindria > Limnocylindrales > CSP1-4 > Chersky-267. The sequence continues at coordinate 517,733 of CAWFAH010000007.1, read as the reverse complement.
GCGGTCGCGCTGAGGGTCACCCGCGACAGCGTTGGCGGGCGGCGATCGACCAGGGTCGCGTTGTAGAGGACGAGGGCAAGCGCCGCGACGGCGGCGATCGCCAGGAGGGTCGAGATCCAGCGTCTGGGCATCGCCTCACCGCCCGCGGCGAGAGGGGGTCACGGGGCAGGACGATAGCACAGCACCTATACTGCCGGACTTGTGAGCCAGCGCCCTCTTGGGTGTCTCTTCGAGGTCGTCGAGACACTAGTCTTGACCCTCGTCATCTTCCTGGTCATCCAGAACTTCGTCGCCCAGCCGTACCAGGTCCAGCAGATGTCCATGGAGAACACGCTCCAGCCCGGCGAGTACGTCCTGGTCGACAAGCTGACCCCCCGGATCGACGACTACAGTCGCGGCGACGTCGTGGTCTTCTCCCCGCCGGCCGGCTACGACCAGGGCGGCAACACGCCCTTCATCAAGCGGGTCATCGGCCTGCCGGGTGACACGGTGGCGGTCCACGACGGGCAGGTCTGGGTGAACGGCAAGCCGCTCACCGAGGACTACGTCTACCCGGGCGCGACGCCGTACCAGCCGACGGAGGCGCCGCCCGACCGGGCGGAGTGGACGATCGGGCCCGATGAGCTGTTCGTGCTCGGCGACCATCGTGAGGCCTCATCCGACTCACGGGTCTTCGGACCGATCAAGCGCGACACGGTGATCGGCCGGGCCTGGCTCCGCTACTGGCCGCTCAACGTCTTCGGCATCCTCCCGACCCCCACCTACCCGGAGCTCCAAGCCGCGACGCCGTGAGCTTCCTGCTCGCCGCCGCCGCGATCGTGACCGTCGCCGGAGCGCTGGTGGCGATCACCGGGCGGGATGCGCGGATCGCTCTGGTCGGCCTCGTCGTCGCGCTCGCCGCGGCCCCGTTCCTGGCAGATCCCCTGCCAGGACCGGCGGCGCTCGGGGCGCGGGTCGTGGCCGCGCTCCTGGGCGGCTACCTGCTGTGGATCGTGCTGCGCGAGACCACCGCGATCACCCGTGGCTCGCTCGTCGGGCTGCCCGCCGAGACGCTCGCCGCGGCCGCGGCCTTCGTGATCGGCTACGGGACCAGCGGCCTCGGGAGCGCGCCGCTCGGACCGGATGCGGCGAGCGCAGCCGGGTTCGCGCTGGTCGTGATCGCGGCCGGTCCGATCGCCCGCGGCGCCGACGTGTTCCGGCTCGGCGTGGCGCTGGCCATCCTGGTGACCGGCGCCGAGCTCATCCGGGTCGGGCTGGCCGGCACGCCGTCGCCGCTCGAGCAGCTGATGACCGCCGGGCTCACGATCGGGCTTCTCGGCACGGCCGCCGTCCTGTGCGTGAATGCGGTCTCGGCGACGGGCGGGCTGGCCCTGCGCAACGAGCCGCGGCGGAGTGCGCTGTTCGAGGCCCACCCGGTCACGCCGACCGCGCCGAGCAGCCTCCGACCCGCCTGGCTGCCGCGGCGGCCCGGACGGTCGCGACACGACGAGCGCCCGACCGAGATCCGCCGCCTCGAGGCGGCCGCCCGGGACCACGCGACGGGAACCCAGGCCGAGATCTGGCCGGCCGCGAGCGATCCGACTGGGGGCGATGCCACCAAGCGCGATGCGACCGATGGCGACGCGACCGGCGCGCCCCCGCTCGAGGCCCGCGGGCTGGCGGACCTCCCGATGGAGCCCCTCGAGCCGCGCGGGCCGGTGACGCCGGCCGGCGAGACGCCGCGCGCCCCGGATGGCGCGGCGCCGAGCCCGAACGAGGACGATTCCGATCCCGGATCGCCCGACCTGTGAGCCTCCTCCCGTTCCTCGTCGTCACCTTCGGCGCGGCCGCTGCGGCGCTCATCCTGCGCCGCTATCGCCGCCTGTCGCTGGCGATCGGGCTGGCCGGGCTCGCGGTCGCGACGATCGCCGCCATGGCGATCGTGCCCGGCGACCGGCTGACGGTCGGTCCTGGCCGGCTCGAGACGACCGAGTTCGGGCGGCTGTTCGTGGCGCTCGGCTGCGCGACCGGTCTGATCGTGTCGGTCGTCGGGCTGGCGACCGCCTGGCAGCGCAACCTGCCGTCGGCGCTTCTCGGCGGCTTCGGCGCGCTCGGGCTCGGCCTGTCGGTCGGCGACCCGATCATCGCGCTCGTCGCGATCCTCGCCGGCGCGCTCGTCGGTTCGCTCGTCACGCTGACCCGGCCGGTCACCGCCCGCAACGTCCAGGTCGCGAGCCGGGAGTTCCGGGCGATCGCGATCGCCGGCGCCATGGCGCTCGTCGGGATGGCCTGGATCGCCCGCCCGCTGGGACCGCTCGCCGAGGAGCCGACCGTGTTCGGGCTGGCCTACCTCGCGGTCGCCCTCGCGGCGGCGATCCGGTTCGGCGAGATCCCGTTCCACCGCTGGGCGGCCCGGCTGGCCGACTCGGCGCCCGAGATCGCGCTCCCGCTCCTGCTGGCCTGGGCGCCGGCCGGCTTCGCGGTCGTCGCGCTGGCCTGGTCCGACCGGTCGATCGCGCCGCTCCTCCTGCCGCTCGACGTCGAGCGGGCGATCGTGCTGTCCGTCGGCGTCCTGAGCATCGTCCTCGGCGCGGTGGCCGCCTGGCTGCAGGACGATCTCGAGCACGTGGTCGGCTACTCGATCCTCCAGGACGCCGGGTTCGTGATGCTCGGCCTGGCGATCCTCGATCCCTCGGCCTGGCTGCCGACCCGCACGTGGATCCTCGTCTTCGTTGTCGCCAAGACGGCGTTCGCGACCTGGGCAGTTGCCGTCCGCACCCGCTTCGGGACGCGCCGGATCCCCGAGCTCGACGGCTGGGCGCGCCGCTCGCCGGGCCTCGCGGTCGCCCTGCTGCTGATCGTCGTCGCGACGATCGGGCTGCCGGGCCTGGTGGCGTGGGACGCGCGGGCCCGGCTCGTCGACCTGAGCATGAGCGTGGGGCCGCTGCGGGTCCTCGTCACGATCGGCGGGCTCGCCTCGCTCGCCTACTACGGACGGATCGCCGTGGGCGGCGCGCGGACCCCGTCGGTCCTCGTCGCGGCCGGCGCATCGGAGCGTCCCAGCCGCCCGGAACCGATCGAGCCGGCGGTCGAAGCGGCCGACGCTCCGCCGCCCGAGGCCGGCCGGTCCGACGCGTCCCGGACGACGTCGCTCGACCGGTTCGAGACCCAGGCGCGGCGCGGCTGGGACGCCAACCGCGCCCCGATCGCCTCGGCCGGGGTGCTCGTGCTGGCCGTCCTGGCTGCGGCCGTCGGGGCGGGCGGGCTCGGCGGCGTCCGGACGGCCGCGGCGGCGCCTGCGCCGGAACCGGTCGCCCCGACCGAGACGTTCGTCCCGGGCCAGACGGAGCCGCCGTCGGTGTCGCCGTCGCCGGCCGGGAGCGAGGCGCCATCCGCCAGCCCCGGCGAAACGGGCGAGCCGTCCACGGCCCCGCCGGCGTCGCCATCGCGCGAGCCGTCCGCGGCGCCGTCGGGATCACCGGTCGGTGGGCCGTCCGGGGCGCCCTCGGGGTCGCCGGCCGGCGGGCCGTCCGGATCGCCCGGTCCCTCGCCGAGCGGCTGATCGGCCGGCGCGCCGGATCGACCCGACGGGGTCGCGTCGAGGGCTCAGTCGGCCGGGGCGAGCGCCCAACGGTCGATGTCGCGGTCGTAGTCGAGCAGCTCACCCGGGGTGAACCAGAGCGCCAGCTCGGAGGCGGCGGTCTCCGGTCCGTCCGAGGCGTGGATCAGGTTCTGCGCGGTCTCGAGCGCGAAGTCGCCGCGGATCGTGCCCGGGGCCGCCTCGTTCGGGCGGGTCGCGCCGACCATCGTCCGGACGACGGCGATCGCGTTCGGACCCTCGACCGCGAACGCGACCAGCGGGCTGGACGTGATGAAGTCCACGAGCGAGCCGAAGAACGGACGCTCGCGATGGATCGCGTAGTGCTGCTCGGCCAGGTCGCGGCTGACCCGGACGAGCTTGAGCCCGACGAGCTTGAGCCCGCGCTCCTCGAACCGGGCAAGGATCCGTCCGACGAGCAGGCGCTGGACGCCATCCGGCTTGACGAGGACAAGGGTGCGTTCGGTCACGGGCTCACGAACCTCGCGATTTGGGTGATTGGCGGATAAGGATAGCCCGCTGCGGTCCGGTTCAGCGGTCCTGGCCCGGTTCGGTCGCTGGCGCGGACCCCGTCGCCGCCTCGGTGCCGGGGTCGGCCGGGGAGGCCGCGCCGTCCCCCGACGAGGGCCGTGCCGCTGACGCAAACGCGCGACGGGCCTGCGACTCGCGTCCGACGAGCCGGAGCGCATCGCCGCGCACGAGGTCGAACTCGCGACCCGGCTCGGCGGCCGCGACGTCGAGGACGGCCGGGGCGAGCGCCGGAGCGAGTCGCAGGACGACGGCGAGCCGGATCGCGGCACCGGATCGATCACCCGCGGCCAGGGCAGCCCGGGCAGCAACAAGCTCGGCGGCCGGGTCGGGCATCGGCTCTCCGGCGTCCCGACCCGCGGGGCCGGCGTCCATCGGCACGGCCACCCCGGCCCCGAGGATCGCCGCACCGCCCGGCCCCGCCGCACCGCCCGGCCCCGCCGCACCGCCCGGCCCCGCCGCGGCCGCCGCCGCCGACGCCGCCACGGCAGACGGCATCGCAGACGGCGCGCGGTCGGCCGCGCCAGCGACCGCCGATCCGGCAAGGGCGTTCCCCGCGACGACCGCGGTCGGGACCCGCAGGGCCGGCGTCGCCGGCCAGACGTCGCTCCGGGGCATCCCGGCGAAGATCGGGTCGATCGGTCCGTCGACGAGCTCGAGTGCCCGCGCGGCCAAACGGCGGGCCTCGCCCGGCCGGCCGAGCGCCGACGTCGCCTCGGCCGCGACGACGAGGGCGATGACGGCGACGCGGCCGCTGGCGATGTAGGCCGCCGCGGCCTCGCCGGCGCCGGTCAGGTCGTCGGTCCGCCAGCGGACCTCGGCCAGGTCGAGCAGCGCCTCGTCGTCGAGACGGCCCGACCCCGCCAGTGCCTCGAGCTCGGCCCGGGCCAGGGCGTACGAGCCGGTCCGCAGGTGGAGCCGGGCGACGCGCAGCTCGGCCGGCCGGTCGGCCGGCTCCGGCGAGGGGGGAACGGTCGCGACGGGTTCCTCGCCGGGGGTCTGTGGAGCCGGCGGCTCGCTCGGGCGTCCGGCGGCGGGATCGGTCGATTCCATCGCCGTTGCCCGTCAGCCCGGCAGCCGGAGCGCGTCGTCGAGGCCGATCCCGTGCCCGCGCGGCGCGACCACGGCGAGCCGGAGCACGTCGTCGCGGATGAGCTCGCCCGCCACCCGGGTGACGTCGGCCGCACTGACCCCGGCGACCGCCTCGAGCGCCTCGTCGAGCGTGAGGACCTTCTCGTGGAGCGCCTCCTGGCCGCCGATCCACGATGCCAGGTGGCGCGTGTCGTCCATGCGCAGCTCGAGCCCGCCGGACAGGTAGGCCTTCGCCTTGGCCAGCTCGTCCTCGGGGACGGGCTCGTCGCGCAACCGGGCGAGCTCCGCCAGGATCGCCGCCAGCGCCGGCTGGAGCTTGTCGGGGTCGACCCCGGCGTAGACCCCGAGCGCGCCGCTGTCGGCGTACTCGGTGATCCCCGAGCCGACGTCGTAGGCCAGGCCGTGCTCCTCGCGGACCGCCAGGAACAGGCGGCTGCTCATCCCCTCGCCGAGGATCCCGTTGAGGACGCCGAGCGTCCACGAATCCGGATGGTCGCGCCGGTAGGCCGGCACGGCGATGCAGATGTGGGCCTGGGCCGCGTCCCGGTTGCCGAGGAGGTAGGTCGCACCCGGCGGGAAGCCGGCGGCGCCGTCTCGAACACCGGGTTGACCCCGTTGCCCGTCCCGAACGGCGTCGGCGACGAGATCGAGCGCGGCCGGGTGGTCGAGGTCCCCGGCGATCGCCACGACGACGTTCGCCGGTCGGTAGGTGGCCGCCCAGAAGTCGCGGATCGTCGAGCGCGGCAGGGTCCGGATGCCGGCCTCGTCGCCGCAGATCTCGCGGCCGAGCGGACCGTCCCCGAACATCGCCTGCTGGATCAGGATCTGGGCGAACTCCGACGGGTCGTCGAGGTAGGACCGGATCTCCTCGACGATGACCGATCGCTCGTGGTCGATCTCGTGGTCCTCGAGCCGGGGCCGGACGATGAGCTCGGCCACGACGTCGGCCGCCCGGGCGGCCTGGCGGGCGGGCACGCGGACCCAGTAGACGGTCAATTCGCGATCCGTCGCCGCGTTGAAGCTGCCGCCGACGCCCTCGATCGCCTCGGAGATCGCCCGGGTCGTCGGGTAGGCCGCCGTGCCCTTGAACGTGATGTGCTCCATGAAGTGGGCGACGCCCGCCTGCTCGGGGGCCTCGAGCCGGGAGCCGGCGAGGACGTAGGCGGCGATCGACACGGAGCGTGAGCCGGGGATCCGGGCGCTGATCACGCGCGGCCCGTCGGGCAGCACGGTTCGTTCGAACATCGCCCGGATGGTACAGGAACGGCCGGCCCCTCCCGGAGACCGGCCGTTCGAACCGTTGGGTCCGCTGTCGTCGCCGCAGCCTTACTTGATGACGGTCTGGATCCACTCGTTCGCGAAGTACACGACGAACCCGATCGAGACCACCCACATCAGCCAGTGGACCTCGGTCGCCTTGCCGCGCACGACCTTGAGCAGCACCCAGGTGATGAACCCGGCACCGATCCCGACGGTGATGTCGTACGTGAGCGGCATGAGGATGATCGTCAGCAACGCCGGCAGGCCGTCCTCGAGGTCGGCGACCGGGATGTCCTTGACGATCGTGAACATCAGGTAGCCCACCAGCACCAGGGCCGGGGCGGTCGCCTGCGAGGGGATGAGCCCGGCGATCGGCGACAGGAAGACCGCGAGCAGGAACAGGACTCCGGTGACAACCGAGGCGAAGCCGGTCCGAGCACCGTCCGCGACACCCGCCGCGCTCTCGATGTAGGTCGTGTTCGACGACACGCCGCCGGCGCCGCCCGCGACGGCCGCCAGGCTGTCGACGAGGAGCACCCGCCCGACGCCCGGCACGCTGCCGTCCGGATTCGCGAGCCCGGCTTCGGCCGCGACCCCGGTGACGGTGCCCATCGTGTCGAAGAAGTCGCTCAGCATGATCGCGAAGATGGTCAGGACCGCCGTCACGAACCCGAGCTTTGCGAAGATCTGGAACGGGTCCTGGAGACCCAGGCCGAGGGTCGAGAAGCTGGGCGTGGCCACCAGGCTGCTGAGGTTGACGGGCTGGACGCCGAGGATCATCGCGATGACCGTCGTCGCGAAGATGCTGATGATGAGCGCGGCCCGGATCTTGAGCGCATACAGCACGAACGTGATGACCAGGCCGATGATGAACACCAGCTGTCCCGCGGTCGTCGGGAACGACAGCGTGACCAGGGTGCCGTCGCAGAAGCCGAGGGTGGACGAGTCCGGCGCACAGCCGGACACGATCATGCCGCCGTTGGCGAACCCGATGAACAGGATGAACAGGCCGATGCCGACGCCGATCGAGCGCTTCAGCGAGATCGGCACCGCGTTCATGATCGCCTCGCGCAGGCCGATCACGACGAGGATGGTGATGGCGAGGCCCTCGAGCACGATCACGCCCATCGCCCCGGCGGCGTCGAGGCCCTTCCCCGTCAGTGAGAACGCGACGATCGCGTTGATGCCGAGGCCAGCGGCGAGGGCGAATGGGTAGTTGCCCACGAGGCCCATCGCGATGGTCATGATCCCGGCGATCAGCGCCGTTCCGGCGGCCACCGCGACGGGGTCAAGGCCCAGCGGCTTGGCGATGATGTTCCCGTTCAGGAAGATGATGTAGGCCATGACCATGAACGTGGTCAGGCCGGCCCGGGACTCCGTGAGGAGGTTCGTCCCCCGTTCGGCGAACTTGAAGTAGCCCGCCAGCCCGGACTCCGGGACAGCCGCGGGCGGTCGCTCGGTAGGTGCTGCTTCCACGGACCGCTGCCCTCCAAACCCGTGGGCGCGCCGAGCCGCCGTGGCCGGGTCGCGCCAGGACGCCTGCCCGCTGGAACGACCCCTGGACCGCCCGCGGGCGAACCACTCCCGTCGGGCGCCCTCTCGCACCCGACCGACTCCCGGCGACCGTCCCTCGGCGGTCGCCTGGCCTCCGCGCTAGCCGTCCTCGCGATCGAGCCCGAGCAGCTCCATCTGGACGAAGCCGCTCGTGTCGAACTCGAGCTGACGCGGCAGCGGCGGCTCGGGGCCGTCGTCGCCGATCGGCGCGAACTCGAGGACGACGCGCTCGTCCCCCTGGACGAGCGTGTAGACGAGGAGCTGGTCGGGCCGCGTGTCGAACTCGAGGTGCTCGAACGAGTCGATGTTCAGGCAGATCGACAGCGGGGTGAAGTAGGTCGACGCCTCGGGGTGGTCGAGCACGATCCGCTCGACCCAGCCGGTCCCGTGGCTCACCACCTCGTGGCCGCGCAGGTAGCGATAGGTGACCGTCTGCTTGAGGAGGGGCCGGAGGAGGTTGTACAGGTCGGTCCGGCTCGACACGATGCCGCGGTTGACGAAGAACTTCGCTGGCGGCAGGGACGACACGCACTTCTCCCGGCGGCTGCGGATCGACGGGGCGGGACGGGGCGATGGCCCGTCGGCGCCAGACTACCCCAGCCGGACCGCGTGGGACAAGACGAATCCGACACGTCCCGGGGGGCCGGCCGGCGGCCGTATCATCCGGCCATGCTCCTCGCCGTCGACATCGGCAACAGCAACGTCACGATCGGGCGGTTCCGGAACGGACAGCTCGCCGGGAGCCGCCGGGCGCGGACGCTCGAGCGGGCGACGGACGACGAGCTCGAGGTCCTGCTCGACGACCTCCTCCGGCTCGACGGGACCGGTCTCGACGAAGTCGTCGCGATCGCCTCCGCCTCGGTCGTCCCGTCCCTGACCGACGCGCTGGCCGCGCTCGCCGCCCGGCGCGGGCTGCCGCTGCTGGTCGCCGGCGCCGGCCACGTCCCGATCGCGATCCGGGTCGACCGCCCGGCCGAGGTCGGCGCGGACCGGCTCGTGAACGCCCTGGCGGCCGCCCGGCTGTACGGGACGCCGGCCGTGGTCGCCGACTTCGGGACCGCCACGACGTTCGATGCGATCGCCGCCGACGGGGCGTTCGTCGGCGGGGCGATCGCTCCGGGTCTCGAGCTCGGGCTCGAGGCGCTCGCGACCCGCACGGCCAAGCTGCCCCGGATCGAGCTGCGGACACCCGACCGGGCGATCGGCCGCGACACGGCGAGCGCCATGCGCTCGGGAGCCGTCCTCGGTTACCAGGCGCTCGCGGCGGGGCTCATCGCGCGGATCCGGGCCGAGCTCGCCGAAGCGAGCGACGTGGCGCCGGCCGAGATCCACGCGATCGTGACCGGCGGGCTGTCCTCGGCGCCCTGGGCGCGCTCGATCCCGGGCGTCGACGCCGTGGATCCCGACCTCACGCTCAAGGGGCTGGCGATCCTCCACGCCGAGGTCAGCGGCGGCGAGCCGCTCGAGGCGGGGCTCGCGTGACGCCCGGACGGGCGGCGGCCGGGGCTCGCCCGTGACCGGCCGCCTGACCGGCCGGCTGATCGGGCTCGGCGTGTGCGGCTCGATCGCCGCGTACAAGGCGCCCGAGCTCGTCCGGCTGCTCCAGGCCGAGGGTGCCGAGGTCCAGGTCCTGCTGACCCCGTCGGCGACCCGGTTCGTCGCGCCGCTGACCCTGGCCGCCCTCAGCGGACGCCCCGTCGAGAGCGACGTCCTGGGCCTGCTGCCCGACGGCCGGATCGGCCACATCGTCATCGCCGACAGCGCCGACGCCCTGGTCGTGGCCCCGGCGACGGCCCACTGGCTCGGCGCGATGGCGGCCGGGCTGGCGGGCGATCCGATCACCGCCGCGGCGCTCGCCACGACCGCCCCGGTCATCGTCGCGCCGGCGATGGACGGCGAGATGTACGCCCATCCGGCGACCCGCGCGAACGTCGAGCGGCTCGGATCGTACGGCTATACGGTCGTGCCCCCCGAGGTCGGTCCGCTCGCCTCGGGACAGGTCGGCGTCGGCCGGCTCGCCGAGCTCGCGACGATCGTCGACGCAGTGGCCAGCGCCGTCGCCGGCCGTCCCGTCCGTGCACCGGACGCCGCGGACCGCCCGCCGCGTCTCGCGACGACCCCCCGCGACGGCGACCTCGTCGGCCGCCACATCGTGATCACTGCCGGTGGCACGGCCGAGCCGATCGACCCGGTCCGGTTCATCGGCAACCGGTCGACCGGCAAGATGGGGGTGGCCCTCGCGGATGCGGCGCTGGATCGCGGCGCGGCCGTGACCCTCATCGCGGCCACGGTCGGCGTCCCGCTCCCCGAGGGCGCGACGATCGTGCGGGTCGGCTCGACCGGCCAGCTCCGGGCGGCGCTCCTCGAGCGGCTCCATCGCCCGGACGGCGGCCCCGGCTTCGACGCGCTCGTCATGGCCGCGGCGGTCGCCGACTTCCGCCCGGTCGCGGCGGCCGAGACGAAGCTCACCCGCGACGGCCCGCTCACCATCGAGCTCGAACCGACGCCGGACATCCTGGCCGAGGTCGGGCGGATCGTGGCCGGGCTCGACGCGACCGGGGCGCCGAGCCGCCGTCCGCTCGAGCCGCGACCGGTCCTCGTCGGGTTCGCGGCCGAGACCGGCGCGCTCGACCGGGCGGCCGACAAGCTCCGCCGCAAGCGGGTCGACCTGGTCGTCGCGAACGACGTTACGGAGCCCGACGCCGGCTTCGGCACGGACACGAACCGGGTGACGGTCTACGCCGCCGTGGGCGAGCCCGAGGCGTGGCCGCTCGCCTCCAAGCGCGAGGTGGCCGACCGGCTCCTCGACCGGATCGCCGCCCTGCTCGTCGTTCGTCCGTCCTGACGCCGCGAGCGCCAGGGAACCAGCGGACCGGGCGCAGCGTCAGCGCCCCGGCGGACCCACCAGACGGTGTCGTCGCCAGGGGCGGAGGTTCCGACCGATGACCGGACTGACCCGGGCCGGGTCGCCGAAACGCTGGCTCGTCTTCCTCGCACTCGTCGCCGTCGTCGCGGTCGCCTGCGCCTCGAGCGGCGCGGCGCTCAGCGCGGTCGGCGCCTCGGTCACCGCCGCGCCGGCGCCGGCGGCCGGCACGACCTCCGAGGGCGATGGCGGATCCCAGGGCGGCCCGGCTCCCGTGCCGGCCGCCAGCGCCGGGTCCGATGGGCAGATCGCCCAGTCGGACCTGCTCGTCATCAAGACGGGCAGCCTGGCCCTCCAGGTCGCGTCGATCGACGACAGCCTCGCAGCGGCCGGAGCGAAGATCGCCGGGCTCGGCGGCTACGTCAGCGGATCGCAGCGCCAGGGCGACGGCAAGGCCGCCGTCGCAGCCGTCACCTACCGGATCCCGGCGGCCCGCTGGGACGACGCCGTGATCGCGCTCCGCGGCCTCGCCCAGAAGGTCCTGTCCGAGCAGACCCAGACCGACGAGGTGACCGGCCAGGTCCTCGACCTCGGCGCGCGAATCGTCAACCTGCAGGCGACCGAGCGGGCCCTCCAGGCGATCATGGACAAGGCGGTCAAGATCAGCGACGTCCTAGACGTCCAGGCCCAGCTCACCGACGTCCGCGGCCAGATCGAGCAGCTCGAGACCGAGAAGAAGCACCTCGAGGAGCAGGCCGCCTACGGGACCCTCGACGTCACGTTCGGGATCGAGACCGCGGCGGTCGTCGAGGCCCAGAAGGGCTTCGACCCGGCCGCCGAGGCCGATCGGGCCACGGCCAGCCTCGTCGAGGTCGGCCAGGCGCTCGCCGCGGCCGGGATCTGGTTCGGGATCCTCTGGCTGCCGATCCTGCTCGTGATCGGCGTGCTCGCGCTCATCGCCTTCGTCGTCATCCGGCGGCTCCGCCGGGATCACGTCGACCCGACCGGACCCGGCACGGGGACGCCGGATCCGATCGTCCCGACCGCAGGGGCGTAGGCGATCGCGGTCGCGGCGCCCGGCGGCGGAGGAGGCCACCGGGCGCCACGCCGCTGCGGGCTCGCGCGGTCCGCGTAGACTGGGGGCGAACCCGTAGGAGTCCCCGATCGTGAGCGCGAGCCCCAACCCGAAGCCCAAGCCGTCCTCGCCGGCCCCCCGGATCACGGTGGCCGACATCGCCCGGATGCATGCCGAGGGCGAGCGGATCCCGATGCTGACGGCGTACGACTACCCGACCGCCCGGCTCCTCGACGAGGCCGGCATCCCGATTCTGCTGGTCGGCGACTCGCTCGGCCAGGCGATGCTCGGCTACGAGTCGACCGTCCGGGTCACGATGGACGAGATGATCCATCACACCAAGGCCGTCGTCCGCGCCGCCAGCCGGGCGCTCGTGGTCGGGGACATGCCGTTCCTGTCGTACGCCACGCCCAACGACGCACTCGACAGCGCCGGACGATTCCTCCGCGAGGCCGGGTCCCAGGCGGTCAAGGTCGAGGGCGGGCTGCGCAGCGCCCGGATCGTCGAGACGCTCGTGAAAGCCGGCATCCCGGTGATGGGCCATATCGGGCTGACGCCGCAGTCGATCAACGCCATCGGCAAGGTCCGCGTCCAGGGCAAGAGCCGGGACAGCGCCCGGGCCCTGCTCGGGGACGCGCTGGCGATCCAGGAGGCGGGAGCATTCTCGATCGTGCTCGAGCTCGTCCCGGAGCAGCTCGCCGCGGCGATCACCGAGCGGCTGCACATCCCGACGATCGGGATCGGCGCCGGGGCCGGCTGCTCGGGTCAGGTCCAGGTCGTGACCGACCTGCTGGGCGTCGGCGACTTCATCCCCCGTCACGCCAAGCCGTACGCCGACCTGCGGGGCACGATCCTGGCCGCGGCCCGGGCGTATGCCGACGACGTCGCCGCGGGCACCTTCCCGGGTCCCGAGCAGACCGTCCGCATGGACGACGCGGTGCTCGGCGAGGTCCTCGGCCAGTCGATCCTCGACCGCCCGGCGGCGTCGGCGATCCCGCTCGGGGGGATCCCGCTCGACCGCGACCTGTGAATCCTCGTGCGGCTAGCGGAGCGTCGCCTCGGCTCTCGGAGAGCGAGCGGCCGCTCGTTGGCTGAGGGTGCCAGCTCACTGAAGCGGCCAACCCGGTGACCCGCGTCCTGCGGACGCGGCAGGAGCTCCGGGCGGCGCTGGCTTCGGCCCCGCGACCGATCGGCCTCGTTCCGACCATGGGCTGGCTGCACGACGGCCATCGGTCGCTCATCCGGCGCGCCCGCGCCGAATCGGCCACGACGGTCGCGACGATCTTCGTCAACCCTCGCCAGTTCACCGCCTCCGAGGACTTCGGGCAGTACCCGCGGAACGAGGATCGCGACCTCGCGATCCTCAACGAGGAGGGCGTCGACGTCGTCTGGGCGCCCGGCGTCGAGGAGGTCTATCCGCCCGGGTTCGACACCACGGTCTCGGTCGGTGCCGTCGCCGCGCCGCTCGAAGGCGCGGCCCGCCCGGGCCACTTCGACGGCGTGGCGACCGTGGTCGCCATCCTGTTCGCGCTCGTCGGGGCCGAGCGCGCGTACTTCGGCGAGAAGGATGCCCAGCAGGTCATGGTCATCGACCGGATGGCACGCGACCTCGACCTCCCGACCGAGGTCGTCCGCTGCCCGACCGTACGCGAGCCGGACGGCCTGGCGCTGTCATCCCGGAACGTCCACCTCCACCCGGCCGAGCGGGCAGCCGCCCCGGTGATCCATCGCGCGCTGGAGGCGGCCCGCGAGCGCTGGGCGAGCGGCGAACGATCGGCCGATGCCCTCCGCGCGGTCGTTCGCCAGGCCATCGCGGCGGAGCCCCTCGCCGAGCTGGAGTACGTCAGCGTGGCCGACGCCACGACCCTCGCCGAGCTCGCCGAGATCGACGGCCCGGCGCTCCTGTCGGCCGCCGTCCGGTTCGGCCCGACCCGGCTGATCGACAACGAGACGCTGGACCGATCGACGTCGGGATCGGGCGGCTCAGCCTAGGCCACGCCGAGGCGATCGAACGTCAGCTCGGAGCGGAGCCGGCGCTCCGCGGCCCCCCGCGCCTCCGGGGCGAGGTCGAGCCGGTCGAGTCCGAGGAGCGCCGCGCCGACGACCGGCGGCGCGGCGAGCGGACGGATCCTCGCCCGCGGCGCGATCTCGTGGATGCGGTCCTCGATGCGGTCGAGGAACGGTCGGTAGGTCGTGCGGAAGATGCCCCCGGACAGCACGACGTCGACGTCCTGCCGGATGACGTGGAGCCGGCGGATCATCGCGACCGCCCAGGCCACGATCTCGTCGGCCAGGTCGTCGAGGATCGTCGCGGCCACCGCGTCCCCGGCGGCGGCGGCGTCGAACACGACCGGCGGCAGGACCTCGCGCAGGCGCGACTCGTCGAGCCGTCCCCGGTAGAGCGCGATCGTGAGATCGCCCGGGCGGCGCCGGCCGAGCGCAGCCGGGACGAGGCGCTCGAGGCTCGTCCGGGGCCCGCGACCGTCCCGGCCGCGGATCGCCGCCGCGAGGGCAGCCATGGCCACCCCGCTCCCCGCGCCACGGTCGCCGGCGTACTCGCCGACGGCGGCGAACCGGACGATGCGCCCGGTCGGGCCGATGCCCAGGCCGTTGATCCCGGCGCCACAGACGACGACCACCCCCCAGGTCCGATCGGTCCCGGCCCGCAGCGCGGCATGGGTGTCGTTGCGGACGACCACCTCGCCGCTCAACCCGCGATCGCGGAGGCCGGCCTCGAGCAGCCGGACGTCCGCCGGGAGGTCCGCCCCGGCGAGCGCGAACAGCCCGAGCGGCGCCACCGGGCGACGGCCGGGATCGAGGCCGCCCTGGGCGAGGGCGCGCCCAGCGCTCGCCTCGAGGGTCGCCAGCCCGTGCGCCAGGCCGACCGCCTGGTGCGACACCGTCGGGCCACGGATGGCCCCGATCACGGATCCGTCGGCGGCGACGATCGCGACGTCGGCCTTCGAGTTGCCGCCGTCGACGGCGAGGATCGCCGCACGCTCGTCGGGACGTGGCTCGCTCACGGCGGGCGCCGCCAGCCGATCAGGGTCGCGCCGTGGGCCGGGAGGTCCACCTCCGCGGCCAGGTCGGCGCCGGCTCGCTCGACGGCGAGCGGGTGGGCTCCGCGATGGTCGAAGGCACGGATCGCGGTGGCCTCGACCGGCAGCCGGACGGTCACCCGGGCGTCGCTCGTCCCGTGGCTCGTCGCGACCAGCGCACCGCCGGCGGGTCCCGACAGGCATCCGGCCGTCACGTCGGGCTGATCGACGCCGGCAGCCTCGCGGATGCCGGCGAGCGCGATGAGGCCGGCGTACAGGCCCGGGCTCCGGTCGCCGGGCCCGTGGCGGCCCGGCGCTGCCGCGAGCAGCAGCTCGACCGGCGCGGCGCAGGTCGCGGCGACGCCCGAGCCACGCCGGGCGACGACCAGCGCGGGCGTGCCGTCGGCGTCGACCGCGACGACCTCCGCGTCGTCGACCGCGAGCCGCGCCCAACGCGTCGCGAGCGTTCCGTCCCCGTCCGGCAGAACGAGCTCGTCGCCCGGAGCGAACGGTCCCCACGACCGGACGAAGCGGAGCACCCCGGGACGATCCGCCGGCACCCGGTCGGCGAGGTGGCAGCCCGCCAGGTCGGCCATCTCCGGGAGCGCCGAATTGGCCGACACCGACAACCACAGGCTCCCGCCGCGGGCGAAGTGGTCGCCGGCGCCGCGCCAGAAGCTGGTCCGCAGGTGGTCGAGCGAGGACGAGGTCGTGCTGAGCGGGGCCGGCACGATCAGGAGCCGCGTCTCCGGCCAGGCGTCGTCGAGCCGCTCGCGCGGGAAGCTGACGGCGACGCCCGCCCGGGCCGCCAGCACGAACCCGTTGAGCCAGCCGCGTACGAGGAGCCGCGGATCACGCACCGGTGACCAGACCCGCTCGGCGGGCTCGTACGGCCCGGCGGGCGCAGCGCCGAACCCGTAGCCGGCGGGGTCGTAGGGCAGCACGTACTCGTGCGGGACGGGGATCGCGGCTGCAGCCTGCGGTCCGTCGCCGGCCAGGCCATCGAGCTCGTCGCCGACCGCCCGGATCGTGGCCGCGAGCTCGGCGAGGACCCGGCCACGCGGCCGCAGGCTCCCGCGGTGGTCGGTCACGCCGAACTGCGTCTCGTGCGGCTGGCGACTGTACGGGGCGCGTCCGAAGGCCGCCGGCGCGGCGTCGGTCCAACACCAGGCGAGGGCGCCGATCGCCCCCCGGCCGAGCGCCGACCAGGCCAGCAGGCGGTCGTAGGACGCCACCAGCTGCGGGTCGAACTGGGCCGACGAGGCACCGTATTCGTGGACCATCACCGGGCGACCCGCCCCGCCGGCGAGCGCCGTCTCGAAGGCGGCGGCGTGGGTCATCCGGCTCCCGAGCAGGCCGTCGGGGTAGAGCTCGGGCGAGTAGATCGGATAGGGATGGACCGTCGCGAAGTCGAGCGACCCGGCGACGACGTCGGCCCGGAACGGCCCGGCCGCGATCTCCTGGCTGGCGGTCCCGATCGTGACGAGGTGGTCGGGATCGTTCGCCCGGAGCGCGCCCGCCAGCGCGGTCGTCCAGCCCGCGGCATCCTGGTCGGTCGTGTCCGGGAAGAGCCACTGCGGCGGCTCGTCGGTCAGGTCCCAGGCGATGATCGCGGGGTCGCCGCGCCAGCGCCGCGCGAGCATCGCGGCCTGGTCGACCTGGTGCCGCAGCAGCGCCGGATCGCGATGCGGATGACGCCCCGCCCGCCAGGGCAGGTCCCAGTACGCGTCGCCGACCTCCCCGCCGACGAAGAGCGTCGGGTGGAGGAGCAGGCCGTGCCTCCGGGCGGCCGCGAGGACCTCGTCGAGGACGGCCAGGTGGGCCTCGTCGTAGCGGCCCGGCTCGGGCTCGATCGCCGCCCACAGCAGGTCGACCCGGACGGTGTCGAGGCCGGCGGCCGCCATCGCCCCGAAGGCACGGTCGAACGCAGCGGCGCCGACCCGCCACGGCCAGTCCGGGCCCTCGCCCGGGACGTAGTGGGTCCCGACCGGGAAGATCGCCCGACCATCCCGCTCGAGGAAATGCCGGCCGCGACGGACGACGCCCACGCCGGTCAGCCTACGTCCTTGACGGCTCCCGTCGTCAGGCCCTCGATGAAGCGGCGCTGGAGGAGCAGGAAGACGAGGATCATCGGCGCCGCCGTGATCACCGTCCCGGCCATCGTCGTGCCCCAGTCCGAGGCGTTCCGGCGGGCGAGCAGGGCGAGCCCGACCGGGAGCGTCCGCATGTCGTCCGAGCTCGTGACGACCAGCGGCCAGAGGAAGTCGTTCCAGGCGGCCAGGAAGGTGAAGATGGCCAGCGTGGCCATCCCCGGCACCGCCAGCGGGAAGACGATCGAGCGCAGGACGCGCCACTCGGACGCGCCGTCCATCCGCGCCGACTCGAGGATCTCGTCCGGGATCGAGCGCAGGAAGCCGCGCATGAGGAAGATCCCGAAGACCGACACCATCGACGGCGCGATGAGCCCGAAGTACGTGTCGGCGCCGAGCGGCGGGATGGCCTTGTGGAGCTCGACCATCATCTTGTAGAGCGGGATGAGGTTGACCTGGAACGGGACCATCAGGGTCAGCAGGAGCAGGAAGAAGATCGTGTCCCGGCCGGGGAAGCGCAGCTTCGCGAAGGCGTACGCCGCGGCCGTCCCGAAGATCACGTTGAGGACGACGATCGTGCCGGTCACGATCGTGCTGTTGAGCAGGTAGCGCGGGAACGGGATCTTCGTCACCACGTTCTCGAAGTTGGCCAGCGTGGCCGGATCGGGCAGGAAGCGCGGCGGATAGGCGAACACGTCGCCGGGCAGCTTGAACGACGTGGACAGGGCCCACAGGAAGGGCACGATCATCAGCAACGAGGCGACGAGCAGGAACGCGCTCTTGCCGAACCGTCGCGCTCGCCGGGCCGGGGTCGCCGCCATCAGCCGCGCTCCTCGCCGAGCCGGAGCTGGGCGTAGCTGAGCACGGCCAGGAAGATGAGCAGGATGTAGGCGACGGCCGAGGCGCCACCGAGGTCGAGGCGATTGAACCGGTCGACGAGGTCGAACACGATCGTCCGGGTCGCCTGGATGGGTCCCCCGTTCGTCATGACGAAGACCTGGTCGAAGGTCTGGAAGCTGCCGATGATCCCGATGACGTAGACGAACACGATCGTCGGGCGCAGCCCGGGCAGCGTCACCCAGCGGAACTTCGCCCAGCGGCCGGCGCCGTCGACCGTGGCCGCCTCGTAGTACTCGCGCGGGATCGACTGGAGCGCCGCCAGGAAGACCACGGTCTCGAACCCGAAGCCCTGCCAGATCGCGGTGACCACGACGGCCGGCAGGGCCGTGGTCGGGTCGGTCAGCCAGGCGTGACCGGGCAGCCCGAAGAACGATGCGACGGCGTTGACGATCCCGTTGTCCGCGTACATGAGCTTCCAGATCGTCGCGACCACGATGAGCGAGGTCATCGTCGGCAGGAAGAACGAGGTGCGGAAGAGCGCGCGAAGGCGGAGGTTGTCGTTGAGCAGGATGGCCGTCCCGAGCCCGAGGAGCGGCCCGATCGACATCCCCATCACGACGAAGAAGACCGTGTTCTGGAACGCCCGCTGGAAGCGCGGGTTGGCCAGGACGTCGGCGTAGTTCTGGAGGCCGACGAACTCGGGCGGCTTGATCCCGTTGTAGTGGGTCAGGCTCCAGTAGCCCGACACGATCATCGGGATGACCAGGAAGACGACCGTGACGATCACCGCCGGGGCGATCAGCAGGTAGCCTGCCGACGCCCCGCGGAACCGTCGCCCGAAGGCGGTGCTCATCGTCGAGCGCGCTCGGTCACGGCCGGTCGTGGTCGCCCACCGACCGGCCGCGCCCGATCACTTGGCGAGAAGCGCGTTCGTTTCGGTGACCGCGTCGTCGAGCGCCTGCTTGGCGTCTGCCTTTCCGAGCAGCGCCTTCTGCATGGCGTCGGCGATCGCGATGTCGATGTCGTTCCACGAACCCACGTACGGGAACGGGCGCGACGTGGCCATCGAGTCGAGGAAGATCTTGAACGGCGCCTGGCCGCCGAAGTACGGGTCGGCCTTGGTCAGGTCGGGGCTCTGGAGGGCGGCCGTCGTGGCCGGGGCGGCGCCGGCGTAGTTGAAGACGCCGACGGCGTTCTCGGGCCGGAGCAGGTACTGGATCAGCTGCCACGCTGCCTCCTTGTGGGCCGCCTGCACGGGGATCCCGAGACCCGTGCCGCCGAGGTAGCTGCCCGGCTGCTTCGAGTATGGCGCGGTCGCCACGGCCCACTTGCCCGACTGCTCGGGCACGCCCGTCTTGAGCAGGCCCATGTAGTACGGCCCGTCCTGGAACATCGCGACCTCGCCCGACTTGATCGCCGGCGTGAGATCGCCGTCGGCATCCGGCCAGTACTTGCCGCTGCCGTCGTCGAGGATCGCCTTCTGGATGTTGACGGCGTTGACCCCGGCGTCGGAGTTGAAGACGGCCTGCGTGTTGTCGGCGTTGAGGAGCGAGCCTCCGTCCTGGTAGAGGTACTGCGAGAAATGGAAGCTGTTCGGCCGGATGGCGGTCAGGTAGCGGTCGAGCTTGCCACCCGGCTTCGACGGCTCGGCGAGCGCCTTGGCCGCGGCTCGAAGCTCGTCCCAGTTCGTCGGGACCGCGATCCCCTTCTGGTCGAACAGGTCCTTCCGGTAGTACAGCGCGTAGGTGTCGAAGTCGTACAGCATCGCCACCATCTGGTCACCGAAGTGCATCGCGTCCTGGGCGCCCTGGGTGTACTGGTCCGCAATCGGCTTCCCGTTGAGCTGGCCGCCCGACAGCGGGGCCAGGTCCTCGAGCGCACCGTTCGCCGCGAGCGTCGGGAGCCAGGTCATGTCGAGGGTCGCCATGTCGGGCACCTCGCCGGCGCCGATCCCGGCGGTGAACTTCTCGTTCATCGAATCCCAGTCGAGGGCCTGGTAGTCGACGGTGATCCAGGGGAACTCCTTGGCGAACCCGGCGAGGGCCGGCTTGATCGGCGTCGAGTCGCCGTAGTAGTCCCAGACCTTGATCGTGACCGGCGTGGTGTCGAGGCTGGCGGCCGGTGTCGATGGCTCGCTCGACGCGCCGCCGGCGGATGACGCGGCCGGACTCCCCGCGGCGGTCGTTGGACTCGCCGTGGCGCTTCCGGATCCGCAGGCGCCGGCGACCAGCATCACGACGGCGAGCCCGGCCAGGGCTCGCAGCTTCAGGTTCATCGGGTCCTCCTCCTTCGATCCTTCCTCACTCCCTGGTCGCCTGGCCCGACGCTTGCCGTTCCACCTCGGCGGGCCAGCTCGACCGGGCGATCTCCCGGTCGACGTGGTAGCGCATCCGGTCGCCCCGGACGTACGACCGGGCGTACTCCACCGGCACGCCGGTCCTGGTGTAGGCGACGCCCTCGACGAGCAGGGCCAGGCGATGGGGCTCCTGGCCGAGCAGCCGGGCCTCGCGCACGGGCAGGCTCACCGGCACGAAGGTCTCGCGGCTGTGGGCGACCTGCGTGTCGTAGCGCGTCGCGAGGAGCTCGTACAGCGAGCCACCCTCGAGATCGGCGCTCAGCAGACCCGGGAACCGGTCGGCCGGCAGGTGGACCTGCTCGAGCAGGAGCGGCTCCTCGTCGGCCAGCCGGAGCCGCTCGACGTAGAGGGTCGGCGCGCCGGGCTCGATCCCCAGGGCGGCGGCCACCGTCGACCCGGCCGTCTCGCTGCGCGAGGCGACGAGGCGCGTCCCGGGCTGGTGACCCTGGTCGGTCATCTCCTCGGCGAAGCTGAGCGAACCGCCCATGTCGAGGCGGATCGACGGCCGGCTG
The DNA here is from genome assembly GCA_963813705.1 of uncultured Chloroflexia bacterium. Classification (GTDB taxonomy): domain Bacteria; phylum Chloroflexota; class Limnocylindria; order Limnocylindrales; family CSP1-4; genus Chersky-267. Next base: position 496,948 of record CAWFAH010000007.1, on the reverse strand, counting down.
ACGAACGTCCCGCGGCCGCGGGACCGCTCGATCCGGGCCTCGCGGGCGAGCTCCAGGAGGGCGCGCCGGACGGTGATCAGGCTGCAGCCGTAGCGGGCCGCGAGCTCGCGCTCGGTGGGCAGCTGGTCGCCCGATCGCCACTCGCCACCGTCGAGCGACGCCCGCAGGTCGAGGTAGACCTGATGATGGAGCGGCACAGGCCCGGGGTCGAGGTGGAACGTCGCCATCTACACCCTGTCGGTCATCGGCGGTTGCTGATAACGTTATAACCAACCTTGGACATCCGATGGGTCGGTTGTCAAGCCCCACGGCTGCGAGGGAGAGACGATGGGCCTGAAGGTCGCCGTCATCGGCGGAGGCAGCACGTACACGCCCGAGCTGATCCAGGGCGTCGCCGATCGGATGGACCGGCTGCCCGTCGACGAGCTCGTCCTCCACGACATCGACGCCGAACGACTCGAGATCGTCGCCGGGCTGGCCGGACGGATCGGCCGGCGCGTCGGCTGGTCGGGCCGGCTGACCACGACGACCGACCGCGACGCCGCGATCGACGGCGCGGCGTTCGTCCTCGTCCAGCTCCGGATCGGCGGGCAGTCGACCCGCCTGATCGACGAGACCCTGCCGCACCGCTTCGGCTGCATCGGCCAGGAGACGACCGGGCCGGGCGGCTTCGCCAAGGCCCTGCGGACGGTTCCCGTCGTCCTGGACCTGGCCGAGGACGTCGGCCGGCGCGGCGCGCCCGGCGCCTGGATCGTCGACTTCACGAACCCGGTCGGGATCGTCACCCAGGCGCTCATCGACGCCGGCCACCGGGCCATCGGGCTGTGCAACGTGGCGATCGGGATCCAGCGCCGGATGGCGGTCCGCTTCGGGGTGACCCCCGAGGAGGTCGAGCTCGAGCACGTCGGCCTCAACCACCTGACCTGGGTCCGGGCGATCCGCATCGCCGGCGTCGACCGGCTGCCGGAGCTGCTGGCCGACCACGCCGAGGAGCTGGCCGACGAATCCGGCTCGTCGGCGGAGCTCCTCCGGGCGCTCGGTGCCCTGCCCTCGTACTACCTCCACTACTACTACGCCACCCGCGACGTGCTGGCGGAGCAGCTCGCCGGGGGCACCCGGGCGGAGGACGTCATGGCGATCGAGCGCGAGCTCCTCGAGCTCTATCGCGACCCGACCCTCGACCGCAAGCCCGCGCTGCTCGAGACGCGCGGCGGGGCGTTCTACAGCGAGGCCGCCGCCCAGCTCATCGCCTCGCTCCATGCCGGGACCGGGGACGTCCAGATCGTCGACGTCCGCAACGACGGGGCGCTGCCGGACCTCCCGGCGAGCGCGGTCGTGGAGATCCCGGCCAGGATCGACCGCGCGGGTGCCCATCCGCTGCCGCTGGCGCCCCTCGCGCCGGAGCTCCGTGGCCTCGTCCAGAAGGCCAAGGCGTACGAGGAGCTCGCCGTCGCGGCCGCCATCAGCGGCGACGAGCGGGTCGCGCTCAAGGCGCTGCTCGCCAATCCGCTCGTCCCGGACCTCCGCGCCGCCGCGGGATTGCTCGAGGCGATCCTCGAGGTGAACCTGCGCTTCCTGCCGCAGTTCGCCGGGCGCGCCTGAGGCTCAGCGGGCGACCGCCAGGATCCGGTCGACGTCGAGCCGCTCGGCGACGAGCGCCTTGATCAGGTCGATCTTCTCGACGTCCGAGGGATGCGTCTTCACGAGCAGGTCGTGGACCTCCGACGCGACCAGGTAGGTGTCCTCGGCGACGAGCGTGGCGAAGAGGTCGGCCCAGCGGATCTCGTCGATCACCGTCTGGCTCGGCCGGTAGCCGCCGGTCAGGACGAGGCCGAGCGCGGCCCCGCCGCCGGCCGCGCTGTGGGCCGCGGTCAGGCGGAGGATCGTATCCTCGCGGTCGCCGGGCACGATCACCAGCGTGCCCGGGCCGATCCGCTCGAGCATGTGGGCCGGTTCCATCGCCCCGATCGCCACGTCGTCGATCACCCGGTCGAGATCCGGCCCGGCATGGAGCGTCTCGCCGTGGACCCCCTCGAGGACCATGGCCAGGGTCGGGTTGGACAGGATCGGCCGGTACGGCAGCACGCCGAGGAGCGGGATCCCGTGGAGGCCGAGCCCGCGCTCGAGGACCCGGCCGAGGCCGGGCTGGGCGTCGAGGTCGACCTTGTTCACGATCGCCCCCGCCACCTCGACCCCGCATGACGCGAAGTGGCTCGCGTTGAGGACGATCTCGTCGATCGGCCGCCCGACGCCGCCCTCGCTGATGATGATCGCGGGCGCGCCGAGCATCGCCGCCACGGTCGCGTTCGACAGCCCGATCACCGCACCGACCCCGGCATGGCCGGTGCCCTCGATGAGGGCTACATCGTGGTCGGCGGCCAGCGCCTCGTGCGCGGCCCGGATGCGCGCCCCGATGTCCTCGACGACGTCGCCGTTGATGTAGGCCTTGGTGAACCCGCGCGGGATGTGGACGGGGCTCATGACCGGCATCCGGTCGGTCAGCCCGAAGACCTCGCGCATGAGCACGGCGTCCTCGTCGGCCGGGACGCCGTCCTCGATGATCGTCCGCTGGCCGACCGGCTTCATGAAGCCGGCGTCGAGCCCCCGTCCGAGGAACAGGTCGAACAGCCCGAGGCTGGCGGTCGTCTTGCCCCGGTTCTGCCCGGTGGCGGCGAGGTAGACCTGGCGCATCGCGCCGGTCAGGCGTGGGTCGTGCGGCGCTCGATGAGCTGGACGGCGTCACGCAGGCGCGACAGCGTGTCGGCGTCGACCGCGTCCGCCTCCAGGTAGGGCGCCAGCCGCTCCATGATGTCGGCGACCAGGCCGAGGTAGACGCTCGCGTCGGCCACGAAGAACTGGGGCTCGTTGTTGTAGCGGACGAGCGTCAGCCGGCCCTGCAGGACGCGGCGATCCTCGACGTGGGCGACCTGCGTCGCGAAGTTGTGGCCCTGGATCCCGTCCGGGTTGTTGAGGAAGTTGAGGGCGTTGTCGATGGCCAGGCCGAAGCGGGCCCGCCAGGCCACGAGACGCTCGTGGACCTCCGACGGGATGTTGACGTCGGCGACCTCCTCGAACACCTCGGGCGCGACCGTGAGCAGCCCGACGAGGGTCGTCCCGGCCCGGGCCCCGAGCATCACCTGCAGGCTGCGCTCGAGGGTGAACACCTCGGAGTCGAAGCGCGGGCTCGTGATGACGTCGGTCAGGAGGTCCTCGACGTTGTCGAGGATGCCGGTCTCCCCCACCGAGCTGGCCAGGTGGAGGATCTCCTCCTTGAACAGGAACTTCTCTTCGTGGTCGAGCATGGCCGCGATGGTACACCGCCGATGCGGCGAGACCCCGGCTTCGGTGCCGGGGTCTCGGACTGAGCGGTGCGAGCGCGCCACGGGCCCTACGGGTACAGCCCGCGCATCGCGGTGGCGTCGGCGACGCGCTGGACGGCCAGCAGGTAGGCCGCGGTCCGCATGTTGACGGTCTCCTTGAGCGACATGATCAGCGTGTCGCGGAAGGCCTTGACCATGATCCCCTTGAGCTTCTCGTTGACCTCGTCCTCGTTCCAGAAGTCGCGGTTCAGGTCCTGGACCCACTCGAAGTAGCTGACGGTGACGCCGCCGGCGTTGCACAGGATGTCCGGGATCGTGAACACGCCGTTGCGGTAGAGGATCTCGTCCGCCTCGGGGGTCGTCGGGCCGTTCGCCGCCTCGGCGACGAGGCGGGCCTTGATCCTGCCCGCGTTGTGGGCGGCGATCTGGTTCTCGAGCGCGGCCGGGATGAGGATGTCGCACTCGACCTCGAGCAGGTCGCTGTTCGAGATGTCGGTCGAGCCGGGGAAGCCCTGGACGGTCCCGTGCTCCTTCTTCCAGGCGACCACCCGGTCGATGTCGAGGCCGGCCGGGTTGTGGATCCCGCCGGTCGAGTCGGACACGGCCACGACGGTCGAGCCCTCGTCGCGGATGAGCTCGGCGGCAATCGAGCCGGCGTTGCCGAAGCCCTGGACGGCCACCGTCGCCGTGTGGAGGTCGAGACCGAGATGGGCCGCCGCCTCGACGATGCAGAAGACGGCACCGCGGGCGGTCGCCTCGTTGCGGCCCTCGGAGCCGCCCAGCGCGATCGGCTTGCCGGTGACCACGCCGGGGACCGTGTACCCGACGTGCATCGAGTAGGTGTCCATGATCCAGGCCATCGTCTGGGCGTTCGTGTTGACGTCCGGGGCCGGGATGTCCTTCTCGGGCCCGATGATGATGCTGATCTCCGTGGCGTAGCGCCGGGTCAGCCCCTCGAGCTCCTTCATCGACAGCTTCTTCGGGTCGACGACCACGCCGCCCTTGCCGCCGCCGTACGGGATGCCCACGACGGCGCACTTCCAGGTCATCCACATCGCCAGGGCCTTGACCTCGTCGAGGCTCACGTCCTGGTGGTAGCGGATCCCGCCCTTGGCCGGGCCGCGGCCGAGGTTGTGCTGGACGCGGTAGCCGGTGAAGACCTGGACGCTGCCGTCGTCCATCTTCACCGGGAAGTGGACGATGAGCTCGCGGCGCGGCTCGCGCAGGACCTTGCGCAGCCCGGGGTCGAGGTTGAGGCGCTCCGCGGCGAGGTCGAACTGTGCCTGGGCCACCGCCCACGGATTGATGGGCGGGGCGGCCTGCTCGGTGGTCATCGGTGAGTAGTTCCTCCGTTCGGCCGCCGGGACGAGCGCGGCCGGATCCTGAGTCGTCTCCCGGACGACCCCACGGAGCGCCGGCGCCCACGGGGACGCGCGACGCGTGGTTCGAAGCATCGGGAGTATATCGGTGGGCCGCACGGGACGTCGCGGTCCGGTTGCGCCAACGTTGCGGGCCGGTTGCGGACCCGTCCATAGGCCGTTCGGCCCATCGCCGTGCCGGTGCCGGGTGGTGCGGTGGGCTCGCGGGCGCAGAAGCCCGGGGTCGCCCGGCCGGGCTGGACCCGACGGGTGGCGGCCGGCTCGACGGGCGGTGCCGCCCGACGGTCAGCCGGCGTGGCGCCTCAGGACCGCGGCCCCGACCGCCCCGGGCCCGAGGTGCGGTCCGACCGACGGTCCGACCAGGCTGATCGAGACGCGCCCCGGATCGATCCCGCCCGGGGCGCGCCGGATCATCTCGTCGCGGAACGCCTCGACGTCCGGGCTGACCGTGTGGAGCACGGCGATCCGCTCGACCGGCTCGGCGAGGATGAACTCGATGGCCCGCTCGCGCGCCTTCGACCGGGTGCGCACCCGGTCCACGGTGTCGACGAGCCCGTCCTTGATCGAGATCAGCGGCTTGACCCCGAGGAGCGAGCCGATGGCGGCCTGCGGGCCGCTGATCCGGCCGCCCTTCTTGAGGTACTCGAGGGTGTCGAGGCAGATGACGACGAGCGCGTCGTCACGGCGGGCCTCGACAGCGCTGGCCACCTCATCGGCGGGCGTGTCCCCGGCGGCGAGCTCGGCGGCCAGCACCGCGAGGAGGCCCTGACCCATCGACGCGCTGTGCGAATTGACCAGCTGGATCTCCCGGTCCGGCAGGAGATCACGCGCGACCTGGGCGCTCTTGAACGTGCCCGACAGGGTGGAGCCGACCGTGACGCAGACGATCGCCTCGGCCCCGCCGGCGAAGATCGCCTCGAACGTGTCCTTGAACGTCCCGGGGCTCGACGCGGCCGTGGTCGGGAACGGCGCATCCGGGGCGACCATCCGGTCCCAGAACGCCTCCGAGGTCAGGTCGACGCCGGCCCGGAAGCTCTCCGACCCGAACGACACGATCAGCGGGACGACGCGTGATCCCGTTCGCCCGGGCCATCCCCGGTTCGAGGTCGGCGGCGGAGTCGGTGACGATCGCGACGCGGCCCACGCGGTGCCTCCTCCCTGCTGGCCGACCTCGCCGGCTGGCCGAGATGATACGGGGCCACCGGAGCGCCGCGGGCGGTCGAGCCGCCCCGGTCGGCGGGCCGGTGAACGGGCGGGCGGGCCCGACTCAGCCCAGGGCGATCCGCCCCTCCACCGGACCGGCGACGAGATGCTCGACGGACCGCAGCCGCCCGAGCGGGATGAGGGCGATCAGCAGCGCGAGAGCGGTCGCGAGGAGGATCCCGTCGATCCCCTTCCAGTCGGCCGCCGCCCCGCCGACGAGGCTGCCGATGATCTGGCCGAGCGCAAGGAACACCGAGTACAGGCCCATGATCGCCCCGCGGTCGGTCGGGAACGCCTCGGACAGGTCGGCCAGCATCCCGAGCGCCGCGGGCGTCGCCCCGGCCAGCACGAACAACCCGGCGACCACGACCGAGCCCGCCGCGATCCGCACGAGCGGCGAGAAGTCGGAGCTGTGGTTGATCACCGCCACGGCCGCCACCACGGCGCCCCCGCCGAGGATCCCGTAGAACAGGATCGTCGTCCGCCGCATCTGGCGGAACCGCTCGCCCCAGTAGACGAGCCCGGCGAAGAAGACGAGCAGGCCGGCCCCCAGCCCGACGCTGATCAGGATCGGTTCGGCCCGGCCCATCAGCCACTGGTCGACGAACTTCGGGAGCGGCTCCTTGACCAGCTGGAAGAGCGACTGGGTGGTCCACATCCCGATCGCGGCGTTGACGGCGATCCAGGTCGGGGCCAGCAGCCAGACGTGCGACCCGCCGAGGATCTGGAGGTAGCGGCGGGGTCCCGGATGGCTCGCCGCCATCGCGACGTCGTCGCCCGGCGTCTCGGGCACGCCGAAGCGGTAGATCGCGTACGACAGCGCGTAGATCGCCGCGTTGAGCAAGAAGCCCCACTGGTGGATCAGCTCCCAGATCGGCCCCGCGGCGACCACCCCGGCGCCGAGCCCGGCGAGGGTCACCCCTTCGAACCGGGCAGCCGCCCGTCCGCGCAGGAGCTCGTCCCCGGCCGTGATCACGGCGATGAAGCCGAGGATCGACGGGACCGAGGCGGCCGTCGACATTCCCTCGAGGACCCGCGTCCCCGTCAGGACGACGAGGTTCGTCGCGAAGAACGTGAGGACGGCGGCGACCAGCCCGAACAGCGGGCCGAACTGCATCACCCGGTGGTGGCCCCAGCGATCGGACAGCAGGCCGAACGGGGTGGCCAGCACGAGCTCCGTGGCGTAGAACGCCGCGGTCATCAGCCCGAGCTCCTTGGCGTCGATGGACGGGGCGCCGACCTCGGGGTGGGCGAGGTAGTAGATGAGCAGCGTGCCGGTCAGGCTCGTGCTGAAGCGCAGCGTGAACGTCCCGGCCAGGACCGCCAGGAGCGAGCGCGGGACGTCGCCGGCGATCCAATGGACGATCCCCGGGCGGCCGTGGTCGGGGGCGGTCTCCATCGGGCGAAGGGTACCCGGGCCGCGCCAGCGTCGTCCCGGGCCGTCAGTCGGTGGTCGGAACCTCCGGCTCGTCGGCCGGCGGCGCGCGCCGCCCGTCTAGACTGACCGGCGTGACGCGTCCGCTCGTGCCGATCCCGCTCGCTCGTGGCTCGCGCGGCGCCGTCGTCGCGCCGCATCACCTGGCATCCGCGGCCGGACTGGGGATCCTGCGGGCCGGCGGCTCGGCGGTCGACGCCGCGATCGCCACGAACGCGGTCCTGGCCGTCGTCGACGGCAATGCCTGCGGCCTCGGCGGCGACGCGTTCTGGCTCATCTGGGACCCGGCCGAACGGGTCGAGCGGGGGCTCAACGGCTCGGGCCGGTCGGCCCGGCGCGCAGATGACGCCGCCCTTCGGCGCGCCGGACTCGAGCGGCTGCCGCTGCGCGGCGGCCTGGCGATCACCGTCCCGGGCGCGGTCCGGTCCTGGGGCGACGCCCACGATCGCCATGGACGGCTCCCCCGGGCGGCCATCCTGGCTCCGGCCATCGAGCTCGCCGAAGGCGGCTTCCCGGCCTGGGACGGGTTCATCGCGGCGGTCGAGGCAAGCGCTCCGATCTGCCGCGCGGCGCTCGGTGGGGATGCCGCCTGGTTCTCGATCTACCGCCCGCACGACCGTCCCTGGCGGCCGGGCGAGCGGGTCCGGCTACCGGCGCTCGGCCGCACGCTCGGCCGGATCGCCGACCACGGCTGGGACGAGTTCTATGGCGGCGAGACCGCGGAGCACCAGGCCCGGGCGCTGGCGGCCGCCGGTTCCGCGATCGACGCGGCGGACCTCGCCGCGCACGCGTCGACCTGGACGGAACCGATCGCGGTCGACTACCGCGCGGTCCGGGCGACGAGTCACCCGCCCAACAGCTCGGGTTTCGTGGCCCTCGAGATGCTCAACGTGCTCGAGCAGTTCGAGCCGCCACCCGTCGCGACGTTCGCCGACGGCGCCGGCGCCGACGTCCGCTGGACCCACCTCGGAATCGAGGCCGCCAAGCTGGCGATGGCCGACCGCGACGCGCACCTGACCGACCCGGCGACCCACGCGGCGCCGCTCGAGCGGCTGCTCGGCGCCGACTACGCGGCCGAGCTGGCGGCACGGATCGACCCGGCCCGGGCGAGCCGGCCGCCGGCCGCCGGCCGTGCCCCGCGGCGGAGGCACGGTCTGGCTCGGGGTCGTCGACGGCGAGGGGATGGCGGTCAGCCTGATCGAGTCGAACTACATGGGCTTCGGGTCGGGCGTCGTCGATCCGGCAACCGGGATCGCCTTCCAGAACCGGGGCTCGTACTTCAGCCTCGACCCGGACCACCCGAACGTCCTCGGACCGGCGAAGCGGACGCTCCACACCCTGCTCCCCGGGATGCTCTTCCGCGACGGCCGGCCGTGGGTCGTCGTCGGCTCGATGGGCGGCGACGCCCAGCCGCAGATCCACGCCCAGGTCGTCTCGGCGCTGGTCGATGGTGGCCTCGACGTCGCCAGCGCGGTCGCGATGCCCCGCTGGTTCGTCGAGCCGGACGAGCACTTCCGGCCACCCGACGCGGTGCGGGCGGAGCCCCGCTTCCGGCCCGGGCTGCTCGAGGATCTCGAGGGCCTCGGCCATGCGGTCACCCGGACCGCGCCGTTCGACGGCCGGCTCGGCCATTGCCACGCGATCGAGCTCGTCGACGGCGGTCCCGCCGAGGGCGGCAGCCTCGCCGCGGCGACCGACCCGCGGAGCGCCGGCCTGCCGGCGACCTGGTAGCCACCGGGCCAGGCCCCGGTTCCGGACCTGGTCGGGCGCCACCCGTCGCCGTCGGGGGCCTCGCCTATACTCGGCGCTGCCGGTGGCTGTTGCGCTCACGACCACTGCCACCGGCACGCCCACATCTCCGGGGAGGGTGTCCGTGTCGTCCAACGTCGGCCAGAACTACCCGTACTCGAGCGAGTCGGAAGCGGAGCGGGCCCAGGCCGTCGGGGCGATCGTCGAGGCCCATCCCGAGCTGGCCGCCACGATCGCCGCGGAGTCGACGCCGCTCGACGCGAACGAGCGCTGGTGGATCTGGAAATGCCCGACGAAGGGCTGCGCCGGCCTCCTCCACGCCGCTGGCTACGCCTTCGAGAAGCATGCGATATATGTCGTCTGCGACGGGACTTGCGCGAAGACCTTCCTGCGCTGACCGGTCGCGACGCGGAATTGGCCTATCGCGATAGGCCAACAGTCGCTACGATCCGGGGATGACGTCCCCGCCCGAGGTCCTCGACCTGGCGACCGCCCGGCGCCGGCTGTGGCAGGAATTGGCGGGCATCGCCGTCTCAGCCGCCGGGTTCGGGTTCGTCTATGGCCTGGCCGCGCGTGGCGCCGGCTTCTCTCCGCTCGAGGCGATGGCGATGAGCGTCCTCGTCTTTGCCGGGGCGGCCCAGTTCGCGGCGGTCGGCTACGTCGTCGGCGGGCTCGCCTGGCCGGGCGTCATCCTGCTGACGGCCCTGCTGAACGCGCGCCACCTGCTCTACTCGGCTGCGCTGTCACCGTGGCTGCGCGACCGGCCGGCCGTCCATCGCGCCGCCATGGCCCACCTCCTGACGGACGAGGCGTTCGCCCTGTCGATCGCCCATTTCAACCGGCTCGGACGGGCCGACGAGCGCGGCTACTGGATCGCCGCCGTCGTCGCCACGTTCATCCCGTGGAACGTGGCGACCCTGGCCGGGGTGCTGCTCGGCGGCCGGATCGCCGATCCGTCGCGGTTCGGTCTCGACGTCGTCTTCCCGGCGGCGATGGCCGGCCTGTGCGTCGGGCTGATCACCGGCCGGCGCGAGCTCGTGGCGGCCGCGGTCGGAGCGGTCGTGGGGGTGTTCGTGACCCTCGTGGCCGGGTCGGGCGTGGGGATCGTCGCGGGCGGGGTCCTCGGCCCGCTGGCCGGGCTCCTCGTGCCGCAGGCCCAGGCCCACGAGGCGGCCCCGCTCGGGACGCCGGCCTCGGCCGAGCACTACGCGATGCCGGCCCTGCCGCACGAGCTGTTCGAGGCTGGCCCGAACCCGGACGGTCCCGCGCCGCCGGAAGGCCCCGGCCGTGGATAGCGGTCTCGTCCTGCTCGCCGTGCTCATGGCGGCGGTGACCTACCCGTCCCGGGCGGTGCCCCTGCTGGCGCCGGGGATCGAGCGGCTCCCGCGCTGGGCGCTCGACTACCTCCAGCTCGTCGGTCCGGCCGTCCTGGCCGCCCTCGCAGCGGTGAACGTCATGGTCGTGACCGTCGACGACCAGCCGGTCTTCCACGTCGGAGTGGAGTGGCTGGCGGTCATCGCGTCGATCGCGCTCATGGCCTGGCGGCGCAACCTGTTCCTCGGCCTGGCCGCCGGCGTCGTCCTCGTCGCGGCCGCCCGGGCGCTCGGCTGGGCGAGTTAGGCCGGGTCCCGCCGGGCGTCCGCCTCGATCTCGACGAGGAGCGACGGGTCGATCAGGCCGGCCACGACGACCACGCTGGCCGCCGGTCGGACGTCGCCGAAGCGCGCCCCGTGCGCGGCCAGGACGGGGGCCAGCGACGCCCGGTCCGTGACGAACATGCGGGTCCGGACGACGTCGGCCAGGGCGAAGCCCGCCTCGTCGAGGGCTCGCTCGATGAGGTCGAACGCGGCCGCGGCCTGGGCACCCGGGTCCGCCGGATGGCGCGACCGCCCGTCGGGCCCGGCGTCGGTGGTCCCCGCCACCCAGCACGCGTCGCCGACCGCGATCGCCCGGCTGTAGCCCGCGCTCGCCTCCCACGGGCCGCCGGTCGAGATCCGGCGCCGGCTCACGCCCGGTGGGGGCGCCACGACCCGACCAGCGGGTCGCGCGCAACGGCGAGCAGGAGCGCTGCGAGCAGGGTCGTCCGGGGCACGATCGAGTCGACCTCGAGGTACTCGTCCGGGGAGTGGTCGCTTCCGCCGATCGGGCCGAGCCCGTCGAGCGTCGGCACGCCGAGGCCCGAGGTCGTGTTGGCGTCCGAGGCGCCGCCGGTCGCGCAGTCGGCCAGCGGGAAGCCCAGCCGATCGGCGATGCCGACCGCGTGGTCGACGAGTCGGCCCGATCGCTCGAGCCGCTCCATCGGCCAGTGCCGGCCGGTCTCCTCGACGTCGACCGACGTGTCCGGGACCGTCGGCGCAGCGGCGATCGCCCGGACGGCCGCCTCGGCCGCCTCGAGGTTGGCACGGCTGGTCGCACGCACGTCCACCTCGAGGATCGCCTCCTCGGCGACGACGTTCGGGCGGATGCCGCCGTGGACGACACCGACGTTGACCGTCACGCCCGGCCAGCGGCCGTTGAGCGCCTGGAGCGCGATCGTCTGGTGGGCCGCCTCGAGGATCGCGTTGCGCCCCTTCTCGGGCTCGACACCGGCATGGGCGGCACGACCGTGGACCGTGAGGCGAAGGTCGACGGTCCCCTTGCGCGCCGACACGATGTCGCCGTTGGCGCGGGCGCATTCGAGCACGAAGCAGGCGTCGGCCTCGAGGGCGAGATCGCGGATGTGCGGGCTCGACGTCGGCGAGCCGATCTCCTCGTCGGGGTTGGCGACGAAGACGAGCCGCTCGAAGGGCAGCTCGGCGGGCTCGTCGTCGTCCTCGGCGCCGAGGGCGCGGAGGGCGAGGATCGCGTACAGCCCGGCCAGCAGCCCGGACTTCATGTCGGTGACGCCGGGGCCGCGCGCGATGCCCGCCTCGATGCGCAGCGGCCGGACGCGGGCGGTGCCCTCGGGGAAGACCGTGTCAAGGTGCCCGATCAGGAGGACCCGCGGGCCGCCCGGGTGGCCATCGAACGTGGCCACCACCGTGTCGCCGAGGGTGGCGTCGGGCCGGATCTCGACCGCCGCGCCGAGCCGCTCGAGGAAGCGCGCCGTCCAGCGGCCGACCTGGTCGACGCCGGCCTTGGTGTAGCTGCCGCAGTCGACGTTGACCAGCGTCGCCAGGTCCTCGAGGTAGGCGGGCAGCTCGTCCTCGAGGATCGCCTCGAGCTCGTCGAGCTCGTCGGTGCTGACGGCGGCACCGGGCGCGTGGAGGGAGGCCATGGCCTGGAAGTGTAGCGGGCGAGCCCGGGCCCTCGGTCCGGCGGACGCTCCAGGGCCGCCTTCGACTGGCCCGATCGAGGGCGGCGGGAACCGTCGTCATCGGCGCCCTGCCGCGCGCTATCCTGCCCGGACCGTGCGCGTCGTCGAGATCCGGCTGCTCGAGGGGCCCTCCGTCTACCGGCTCGAGCCGGTGGTCAAGATCGAGCTGGCGGTCGGCCGGCGCCGGACGTGGTACGGCCAGCGCCGCCCCGGTCGTCACGCGCTGGTCCTGCTCGGCCGGGCGGTCCCGTCACGCGACTGGCCGGACGGCGTCGCGTCGGTGGCGGCCTGGATCCGCCGGCTGCGAACCGAGCACGGGGAGGGTCGCGCCGGTCTGGCCGTCCATCGCTCGTCGGATCCGGGGCACTGGATCGTCACCTACCCGTGGTCGGGCGCCGAGCGGGCGCAGGCGATCGCCGACGCGGCCATCGCCCTCGCCGAGGCGAATGCCTCGCCGGCGCGCGGTGCCCGGCTGACCGGATCGCAGGCGCGCCAGCGCGAGCGCTGGGCCGTCCGGATCGGCGAGGCGCGGGTGACCCCGCCGTCCTGGATCCGCGACGCCGACCGGCGGATCCCGATCGTGTCGATCAGCGGCACGAACGGCAAGAGCACCGTCACCCGGCTCGTGACCCACATCCTCCTCCGGGCGGGCCGCCACGTCGGCACGACCACCTCCGACGGCGTCCTCGTCGACGAGCGGATGGTCGACCCCGGCGACTGGACCGGCCCGGGCGGCGCCCAGACCGTGCTGGCCCGGTCGGACGTCGACGTGGCCGTGCTCGAGACGGCGCGCGGCGGGATCGTCCTGCGCGGCGTCGGCTACGAGTCGAACGACGCGAGCGTGCTGACCAACGTCAGCTCCGACCACCTCGACCTGCAGGGCATCCACACGCTGCCCGAGCTGGCCGAGGTCAAGGCGACGATCTGCCGGATCACTCGGCCCGACGGATGGGTCGTCCTCAACGCCGACGATCCGCTCGTGGCGGCCGTCGCGCGGCGCGTTCGAGCCCGGGTCGCGATGTTCTCCCTCGACCCGGCCTCGCCGCGTCGTCCGGCGTCACGTGGCGGCCGGCGGACGGGCCTACGTGCTCCGGCGCGGCGAGCTCGTCGAGACCGACGGCGGGCGGACGACGGCGATCACGACGGTCGTCGAGGTCCCGATCGCGATCGGCGGGATCGCTCGCCACAACGTGGCCAACGCCCTGGCCGCCGCCGGCGCCGCGCGCGCCCTCGGGGCCACGATCGAGCAGGTCGCCGACGGGCTCCACGACTTCCGCCCGACGGTGGATCGCTCGCCCGGGCGACTCAACCTGTACCGGCTCGGGAACCGGGTCGTGATCGTCGACTTCGCCCACAACGAGGCGGGGATCGCGGCGCTGCTCGACGTCGCCGAGGGCATCGCCGGCGGGGCCGCGGGTCGCGCCGCGCCGATCACGGTGATCATCGGGACGGCCGGCGATCGCCCCGACGACACCCTCCGCGGGATCGGCCGGATCGCGGCGGAGCGGGCCCAGCGGGTGGCCATCAAGGAGACCCAGCGCTACCTCCGCGGACGGACCCGCGAGTCGGTCGTCGGCGAGCTGCTGGCGGGCGTCGTGGCCGGCGGCCGGTCGCAGGACGAGGTCCCGGTCTACCCGTCCGAGACGGTCGCGCTGCGCGCCGAGCTGAACGGGACCGGCTCGACCACGACCGGCGACGCGCGGGGGACGCGGCCGGGCGGTGCCCGGGTTGTCGTGCTCATGTGCCACGAGGAGCGCGACGCGGTCTTCGCGCTCCTCGACGAGCTCGGCGCCCGCCCCATCGACGTCGCGACCGAGCTGACCGAGCTCCTGCCGCGCCTCCAGGATCGACCGCGCCGATAGGCGGGTCAGTCCCCGGCGAGGACGATCATCCGATCGGCCGGACCGAAGGCGACGAGCGCGGACTTGGCCGGGTTGACCGCGACCCCGTAGGCCCTCGAGGCGTCATTGGCGTCCGCCGCGAGCCGGTAGCCGAAGGCCACCTCGCCGCGTCGCCGGGCACTCTCGAGGACGGCCGCGAACGGCACCTCGACGCCGAGGGCCACGTAGTCGCCGGCCGGCTTGAGGTAGATCTCGGAGCCTGCCGGGTTGAGCAGGTCGGCGAACACGGCGTTGAGGTGCTTCGTCTCGGCGACCTGGGCGATCATCAGGCTGATCAGCCGATCGCTCACGATGAAGTCGTCCGCCCGGGCGACCTCGGCCAGCGCCCGGTCGCGCAGGTCGAGCATCTCGCTCACGATCGAGAAGTCGCGCTCGAGCCGGGCCGCGATGTCGCGCAGGTGGAGCAGGGTCACGAGCGTCCGGGCGTCGGCCCGCGACGGCTCGAGCATGTCCGAGCACAGGACGATGATGTGATCGAACGTCTCCACTGCGAGGCGGTCGAGCGTCGCCCGTTCGCTGGGGTCGCCGGCCCGGAGCTCGATCCGCTGGGCCTGCAGGCGCCCGTCGAGGCGGCCGATCGCGGCCTCCACCGCCGACCCGGGCGCGACGACGATCGTCTCCGACCCGGCCGGGACGTAGGCGTCCAGCTCGCGGATGATCGATGGCGCGCGACGGTTCCAGCCGAGCACGAGCGTCCGCTCCGGATCCGGCGCCCGCGCCGGAGCCACGCGCAGGAGCGACTCGTCGACCGCCGGCCGCGGACCGCTCGACAGGTGGATCCGGTCGTCGTCGGCGGCGATCACGATCAGCCGGTCACCCGGACCGATAACGGTCGCCGCGGGCGGATTGAGGCGGGGCGTGCCCGCCGCGGGCAGGAGCCCGATCAGCGAGGCATCCGCGAACGCGCCCAGCGCCGCGCCGAATGACGTGCCGGTCAGGGTCGGCTGCTCGGTCAGGTAGATCTCGTCGCCGGCGAAGTCGAGCAGCTCGGCATAGACCACCGACAGGCCGGACTGGCGGCATGTCTGGGCGGTGATCCGCGCGATCACCTCCTCGGACAGGATGAACTCGACCTCGTCGCGACCCACCAGCCGGGCGACCTCGAGGTTCGCCCGGTCGCGGATCTCGGCCACGATGTGGTACGGCTCGGGTCGCCGGTCGGGGTGGTTCGTGATGGCCAGGATGGCCTTGATCACGTCCGCATCGGGCTCCTCGCCGTCCGGCGCGAGGACCACGATCGAGCGGGCCGCGCCGAGCCCGGGGATCCGCAGGTCGTCGACGTCCATCGGGCTGCCCGAGCGGCAGACGACCTTCGTCCGACCGGTCGATCCGACCCGGTCGCGGATCTCGTCCTCCATCTCGACCTTGTCCCGCTCGGCGAGGATGACGATCGACCGCCGCGACTGGTTCTCGTTGGCCGCCACGATCTCCGAGATCACCGTATGGATCTGCTGGGACCAGCCGAGGATCACCGTGTGGTCGCGCTCGACGACCCGCGAGCGACCCTTGCGCAGGTCGGCGAGCTTGCCCTCGAGCCCCGTGTTCAGGATGCCGATCAGGGTGCTGATGACGAAGATCCCGCCGAGGGTGATCACGAACATCGCCAGCAGGAAGCCGGCGCTGCCCTGGTCGCCACCCATCGTCCCGGGGTCGAGCGTCCGCAGCAGCCCATAGCGGAGCAGGGTCCCGAAGTCGAGACCCTGGTCCTGGGCGAACCCGGCGATCGCGACCACGGCCGCGACGACCACGATCAGCAGGATCGAGATGACGAACAGCCCGAGGATCAGGGCGACCGTGCCGCGACCCATGAACTCGTCGAAGCGGTAGCGGAGGCGGTCTCGCCAGGTCACCCGGTCCATCCGCCCCTCCCGTGGTCGTCCGATCGGGTTGATGGTACCGAGCGTGGGTTGCACCGGGCTCGGCCACGGCGCATCATCCGGACCAGTCCGGCCGGCCGGCCGGTTCAGCCCGAGGAGCGCGAACCGACCATGGAGACGGCGATCGGCATCATCCTCATCCTGATCTCGCTGGTCGAGATCTTCGGGGTCATCCGGGTGGTCGGCCGGAACACCGTCGGCTGACGGTCCCCCGGGATCCTTCCCGGTCGAACCCGATCGTCCGGAGCCTCAGCCCTCGGGCGCCTCGAGCTCGCCCGGGTCGGTGAAGGCCGTCGGCCCGGCCGGCCCCCGCGAGGCCGACATCGCCTCGCGATAGACGCCCACGGCGTCGTCGACGCACATCACCAGCAGGTCGCCGGGCGCGGCCCGCCGAAGGGCGGTCCGGACGGCCGTCATCTCGTCGAGGATCTTCTCCGCCCGGACCGTCCGCGCGGCGCCACCCGCCCGGGCACCCTTGATGCCGGCGACGACGTTGCCGGCCGTCTCGCCCGGCGCACGGCCGCGCAGGTTGCGGTCCTCGCGGACGTAGATCTCGTCGAAGGCGGTCGCCGCGACCGCGCCGTACTCGCGCTGGTCGTCGTCGCGTCGGTCGCCCGGAATCCCGATCACGCCGATCGCCCGGCCCGTGCGCGGCCGCGAGCCGTTGGTGGGCGCCGCCTTCGGCGGCGCGGTCTTCGCCGCCCGGCCGCCGCGGGCCTCCGGCTCGCTGACCATCCGATCGACGAAGTCGGCGAGCTGGCGCATCCCGTCGACGTTGTGGCAGTAGTCGATGACCACCCGGATCCCGCCGATCTCGACCAGGTTCAACCGGCCGGGCGCCTGGAAGAAGGACGTCGAGAACGTCCGCAGGCCCTGCCGGATGTCGTGCAGGTGGGCACCCGACGCCCAGGCCGCGGCGGCTGCGGCGAGCGCATTGGCCACGTTCATCCGGGCCCGCCCGCCAAACGTCGCCGGGATCAGGTGGGTGTACAGGACCGGCATCGTCCGCGACCCGAGGCGGAGGACGATCAGGTCGCCCTCGGGTCCGGGCTCGATCATGAACGCCGCGCCGCCCCGTCCGAGGTGGCCGTCGACGCGGTCGTAGCCGTCCCTGCCCTTCTCGGTCGCCATCGTGAAGTAGACGACCCGACCGGCGCAGTGGCGGCCCATCCGGGCGACGTGCGGGTCGTCGGCGTTGAGCACGGCGCTGCCGGACCGTGGCACGGCCTCGACGACGACCCCCTTGACGTTCGCCAGCTGGCCGAGCGAGTCGATCCCGCCAAGCCCCAGGTGGTCGCCGGTCACGTTGGTCACCACGGCCACGTCGTTGCGGTCGTAGCCGAGCCCCTCGCGCAGGATCCCGCCGCGGGCGACCTCGAAGACCGCGGTGTCGACGGTCGGGTTCTGGAGGACCATCTGGGCCGACTTGGGGCCCGACATGTCGCCCTTCTTGATCAGCCGTCCGTCGACCACGATCCCGTCGGTCGAGGTCATCCCGACCCGGCGGCCCATCAGCTTGAGGATGTGGGCGATCATCCGGACCGTGGTCGTCTTCCCGTTCGTGCCGGTGACGGCGATGATCGGGATCCGCGCCGACGAGCCCGGCGGGAACAGGTTGTCGATGACCGGCTTCGCGACGTACTGCGGCTCGCCCTCGGTCGGGTGGGTGTGCATCCGGAACCCCGGCGCGGCGTTGACCTCGACGATCGCGCCCCCGGTCTCGCGGACCGGGGTGGCGATGTCCGGGCAGATGAAGTCGATCCCGGCGACATCGAGCCCGACGATGCGGGCGGCCGTCTCGGCGATCTCGACGTTGTCGGGGTGGGCCTCGATCGTCCGGTCGATCGACGTCCCGCCGGTCGACATGTTGCCGGTCAGCGCGAGCTTGATCCAGGTCCCCTCGGGCGGCACCGCGTCGAGCTCGAAGCCCTGCGCGCGGACGAGCTCCTCGGCCGCCCCGTCGACCTTGATCCGGGTGAGCACCTTCTCGTGGCCGATCCCGCGGCGCGGATCGAGGTTGGCGATGTCGACGAGCTGGCGAACGGTCTGCTCGCCGTCGCCGGTGACCGACGCCGGCACGCGCTCGGCGATCGCGGCCACCGTGCCGCCGATCACGAGGCAGCGGTAGTCGCGGCCCGCCACGTACGTCTCGACGACGACGTCACCTGACCGGCTCTGGGCGAGCGCGCCGTGGAAAGCCGCCCGGACGGCCTCTTCCGAGCGCAGGTCGAGGTGGACGCCCCGGCCGTGGTTGCCGTCGAGCGGCTTGACCACGCACGGGAACCCGAGCCGGCCCGCGGCCGTGGCGGCCCCGTCCTCGCTGTCCACGACCTCCGACCTTGGCACGGGCAGGCCGGCCGAGTCGAGCAGCCGGTTCGTCAGGCTCTTGTCGCTCGCGATGTCGACCCCGATCGCGCTCGTCCGGCTCGTCATCGTCGCCCGGATGCGCTGCTGGTGGACGCCCTGGCCGAGCTGCACGAGCGAATGGCGGTCGAGCCGGATGAACGGGATGTCGCGGCTGACGGCCTCGTCGATCAGCGCCTGGGTGGACGGCCCGAACGCCGCCCGCTCGGCGAGCAGGATCAGCTTCTCCAGCTCGGCGCCGAGGTCGAACTCGGCCGCCACCGGATCGACCAGGTGGTTGACGAGCGCGACCGCCATCCGGCCCGCCTCCACCCCGACGGACTCCTCGCGGAACTCGTAGATCACGTTGTACTGGCCGTACGGTCCGGCCGACCGGGTCTTGCCGTGGCGGACATCGGTGCCGGCGAGGTTCTGGAGCTCGAGCGCGATGTGCTCGGCGACGTGGCCCATCCAGGTGCCCTCGCGGAGCCGGGTCAGGAAGCCACCGCGCCGGCCGAGCGAGCAGGCGTGATCCTCGAGCGTCGGAAGGAGCTCGACGAGGCCGTCGGCGAAGCCGGGGATGGTGTTCGACGGGAACTCCTCCAGCACGCCGAGATCGACGAGCAGGCGGATGACCGGCTCACGGGCCCAGTAGTTCGGGCCGCGCAGGATGCGGGTCTCGATGACGCGCAGCGTCGGCTCCGGGTGCGGAGCCGACGCACGCGACCCGGCCCGGGACGCCCGGCGTCGCGGCCCACCCTCGGACGGGCGGTCGGCCGCGGCCTTGCGCTCCGAGGTCGTCACGTGGCCGCCTCGCCGCCGCTGATCGCCCGGAGGGCGGGGGACGCGACCCGATGGCGCCGCCGGAGGTCGAACCGGTAGCCCGCCGGCAGCGAGTGCAGGACGACGTTGCTGATCATCAGCGGGCGGTGGCCGCGGACCTCCCAGGCATCGGTCTCCGAGGCGGCTCCGTCGACGATCGTCACGCTGCCGCGCCCGATGACCTCGAGGACGTGGTCCGGGCCGACCACGCCGGCCGTGTCCTCGTCGATCCCGAGCCCGAGCAGGCTCGGGTTCTGGGCGATCAGGCTGAGCAATCGCCCGAGCCGGTTCCGCTGCTGGAAGTGCTGGTCGATGATCACGCCCGGGAGGACGCCGAGACCGGCCGCGATCTGGGCCATCCGCTGCTTCGGCGTGGCGCCGGACGCGCCGAACGCGATCATGTGGCTGCTCATCGCCGACGCGCCGGCGCTCGTGCCGGCGACCACCGCGCCCTGCCGGAACCGCTCGAGGATCGCGTCGGCCAGGCGCGTCCCACCGAGCGTCGACGCGAGGCGGAGCTGGTTGCCGCCGGTCATGAAGATCCCCGTCGCGTCGCAGACCGCACGGACGGCCGCCTCGTCGTTGGCCTGCGGCCGGGTGACGGCGTGGAGCGCGTGGATGGTCGCCGCCCCGAGCTCGGTGAAGACCTGCCGGTAGCGTTCCCCGGCCTCGAGCCCGAGCGAGGAGGCCGTGCTGATCACCGCGATCGTCGCCTCGGTTCCACCGGCGAGCGCGATGAACCGGCTGAGGATGACCCGGTCCCGGACCTTGTCCTCCGCTCCGCCGATGACGATGACCGTACCCTCTGGCACAGAGCGTGCGCGCCTCCCGTGCGTTCCCGCGAGGATACAGGAGGCGAGCTGGTCGACATGGCGCTCGAGACGATCTCGAACGAGGCTCAGCCGCGCGTCTGGCCCCCTCGTTGCCAGCCAGGGATCCGAGGCCCGTTCTCCCCCGCTCGAAGGTCGGTCGATCGAACTGTTGGCGCTCCCGTCAGGTACCAATGCGGAGTCCACAGCCGAGGCGGCCGTCGGTATCGTCTGTGTCCGGTCATCTCAGCTCGCACGAGGTTGCCGCTTGCCGCTCGGCGTCCACCTGACCGGTCAGGCCTCCAAGCGCGGAATCATCCCCAGGGTGCCGCCCGCCGAGCGATTGCTCGCCGACATCGAGCAGTGGCTTCTTTCCGAGTACCCGGACGTCGTCCGCTCGAGTCGCGCGCACGCATTGCCGACGGGTGACACGGAGCTCCGGCTCGACCTTCATCCGGCGGCCTCGGCCGCAGCCTTCCTGGCGGCCGATAGCGGCCGAGTCACCCTGTCGGCCGTCACCTCAGCGGCGGGACCGGGCTATCACCGGTTCGTCGCCCGCTTGGCGCAGCGACTGGGCGCCGACCTGTCCATCGACTGGAACGCAGGCGAAGCGGCCGGGCCAGCCGGGACCGCGGAGGACGGCCCCGCCGCAGCGGACCCGGTCAACGGTCTCACCGCCCAGGCCGGCCACGGCGCGTTCGGCGAGCGGCAGGCCGTCGAACGCTCCTATCTGAGATGGCTCGGGCCTGCCCTCGTGGCCGCCCGGGAAGCCCACCGTCGAGAGGCTTGCGCCATCCATTTCGAGACCCCGCCCGGGATCCGCTACACGTTCGACGGAGCGATCGCCACAAGACTCGGTCCGCGCGACGAGGACTGGCTGGGGAAGGCGATCGACGATCCGCGGGTCGCGATCGACGTCGCGCCCTGGTGGGCGGATGCGACCGACGCCAAGTACCTCCTGAACCGCGCGCTTTGCCTCATGTGGACCGAAGTGCGCTGGCGTCCGGCGGTCGACGCCGACGAGCAGAAGCTGCTCGACGAAGTGGCCCGGTTGTTGCACCAGGCATTCCCGTTTGACCCGTCACTCACCTACCCGTGGCGGGAATGGAGCGAGCTGCTCGATCTTCGTGGCGTCGAGGATCCGGCGGCTACCGGGCTCGTCGAGGTGCGAATCGCGACCACGCCCGCCGATCGACCGCTGATCGGCTATCGGCGGCGGCCGGTCACCATCGTTCACGAGGGCTGGACCCTCCAGGTGCCGGGCTCGTTCGCCGAACGGCGCACCGCCGAGGAATGGTGGGGCGGCGAAACCGGTCGAAGCATCACCCTGGCGGCCGTCGAGACCGGCACGGAAGACGGCCCGATGACGGCCGAGGCATTCCTCCAGCAGGTGGCCGGCGAGCCGGG
Source organism: uncultured Chloroflexia bacterium (assembly GCA_963813705.1). Lineage (GTDB taxonomy): Bacteria > Chloroflexota > Limnocylindria > Limnocylindrales > CSP1-4 > Chersky-267. The sequence continues at coordinate 475,408 of CAWFAH010000007.1, read as the reverse complement.
CAGTGAGACGCTCACCCATCGCGCCGGGAGTGTCGTCGGCCGAGCCCGGCTCAGCTCGGATGCGAGCTCAGGCGTCGAGGTCGGTGTCGTCGAGGGCTACTCCGCCACGCTGGGAAGAGGCGCGGCCGTTCGGATCCTCTTCGAGGACGCGACCGACTGGAAGTGGGCACTCGACGTCTGGCGGGGGCTCGCGCCGGCCGACGCCCGCGAGGCGGACGCCGGCGTGGGCCTGCAAGCGGCGACCGCGCTCTCGTAGGTCGGTGCCGTCCGAGCCGGAGGTCACCCGGGCGGCGGCGGGGCCCCCGTTTCGCCTCGCGGGCGTCGGCGTCGACCCGCCCGGTCCGGCCCCGTCTAGGACCGATGGCGCTCGAGGGCCCGGCTCAGCGCGAGGTCCGGATGCGGCAGCGGCCCGACGTCGATCTCCTCGGCGGCCTCGATCTCGTCGCGCTCGCCCTCGCCGCGGATGCGCGGCTCGAAGAAGGTCGTGGCGATCAGCGTCGGGACGATGGCGCTGAGGATCACGACCGTCACGAGGATCGTGTACATCGACTGGTCGATGAGGTGGTTGGTCAGCCCGAACAGGGACGCGATCGTGCCGAACGTGAGCCCCGTCGACATCAGCAGCGTCGTGTAGTTGGCGTCCCGGACCGGCTGGCCGAACAGTCGCGCGGCCGGCCAGACGCCGATCGCCTTCGCCACGACCTTGACCAGCAGGAAGGCGACGATGAGGCCGGCGCCTGCGACCACCGCCGGGAGCGCCACGTACAGGCCGGCCTTGATGAAGTAGAACGGGGTCAGGAGCGAGAACGCGGTCGCCCGCATCCGCGCGACCAGCACGCGGTCGTGGACGAACGAACCGGCAAACGCAAGGCCCATGAGGTACGCCGGCAGGACGGCCTCGCCCGTGGCCGCGGTCGACAGCCCGCCGAGGAGCAGGAGCACGAAGAAGACGAACTTCACCTCCGGCTCCGAGACGCGGTTCGGGGCGACGGCGACCAGCCAGCGCAGGATCCGCGGGGCCACCAGGATCGCGGCCACGGTCACCACGACGAAGACCACCAGGAGCACGTTGAAGTCGGCGAACAGGGCGCCGAGCCCGAGGACCGTCCCAAGGTCGGTCACGAAGCAGGCCGCCAGGATGAGCTTGCCGATCTCGGCGCTCGCCAGGCCCGACTCGATCATCACCGCGTAGACCACCGCGACCGAGGTCGTCGACAGGGCAAGACCGGCGATCTCCGCGCTCTGGCGCGGCCAGCCGGCGACCACCGAGGCGAACACGAACGCCGCGGCGGCCGGGATGGCGAACGACAGGGTCCCGATCGTGACGCTGGCGCGCAGGTGCCGTCGGAGCGCCGCAGGGTCGATCTCGGCGCCGGCCAGGAACGTGAGCAGCACGGCCCCGAAGCCCGCCAGGAAGTCGATCCAGGTGTTGGTCGTCAGGCCGAACGCGTTGCCGCCGATCACGCCCATCCCGATCTCGATGAGCGCGACCGAGATCCCCAGCCGGATCGAGATGAGGCTCGCGACGAGGGCAAGCCCGATCCACACGGCAGCGACGGCGTACATGTTGTCCATGGCGCACCTCCAGGGCAAGACGAAGGCCCCTGGCTGGTTCGATCAGTCAGGAGCCATCAGCCCTGGCGGGCGGTTCAGACGCTGCGCGTCTCGGCGGACACCATCGCCGCGGTCACGGTAGCAGGTCGAGGGTCGGGCGGAGCCCGGCGCCGCCTAATCGCGTTCGGGCTCCGACTCCCCGGCCGGCGTGGTCCAGGTGGTGTCCCCGCCGGTTGCCGCCAGCGCGGCAAAGAACACGGTCCCGCCGACGATCGCCGCTCCAACGAAGGCCGCGGCGATCCACCAGGCCATGTACCACAGGGCGGCGGTCACGGCGCTGAAGGTGAGCACGGCGCTGAGTGACAGCAGCACGTACGAATAGCGCAGCACGACCCGGGCCCGCCGTTGCTCGGCCGCTCTCGGGCCTTCCCTCGGCCCGCGATCCTCGACCTTGAACCCGGCCTCCACGAACGCCTGGGTCGCGACCTGTTCGAGGTCGATCTTCTTCATGTCGGCCGCGAGCCGGAGGAGGAGGAAACCGACGACGTCCAACGGCAGCGCCACCGCGCAGGCGACCGTTGCGATCAGGACCCAGGGGTCGCCTGGCCCGACGGTCAGCAGGGCGCTGAGGACCAGCAGCTTGAACGCGATCAGGGCGCCGAAGATCCAGCCGCCCAGGTCGAGCAACCACGGTGTGATTCGGGCGATCAGCTTCTGCAGGCCCGCTTCCGTGCGTGCCAGCGTGTCGGTTCCGGTGGGAGCAGACATCCCAACCTGCTGTTGAGCCGGCCCGGTCCTGCACAGGATCGCGGAGTTCGGGCCACCGAGCTGTGTTGAGGGGGCCCGGCCTGTGGGAGAGAGGCCGGGCCCAGGTCGACGTCTCGGCGGAGCGGGTGGCGTTCGAGCGTCGCCAACGCGGACGCTAATCCGGGCGCTCCAGCCGCTCGCATGCCGGCTGGGCAGTCGCGCATTGCAGGGACATCACAGGGTGCGGCGGACGCCCGGAGGTTCGCTGGGGAACCGTAGCGCCGCCGCGGCGGCGCCTCGCCGGCTCGCTAGCCGAGGACCTGCGCCAGTGCCCAGAGGTTCCCGACGGTGCCGATCACGCCGAGCGCCACGACCGCGGTCAGGCCGATGAACTGGCCCCACGGACGGGCCTTCGAGAGGGCCGCGTAGACGACCGCGAGCCCGCCGGCCTTCCAGGCCAGGGTCCCGAGCACGCCGCCGGACTGGAGGATGACGCCGATCGGGCCGACCTCGGCGTGGACGAGCGCCGGGACGGCGAGGACGGCGACCGTGAAGGTCAGCCAGTCGGTCGCCTGGACGAGCAGGCCGTACTCCCGGAGCGTCATCGGACGCGTGCTCCCAGAGCTTCCGGAGGGCCGGTCTCGCCCTGGCCGATGCGGTGGTGGCGACCGTATCTGACCACCGCACCGTGGGGCCCCCAACGCCCCGTGCCTCCCGTCCGATCGGGCCATGATGCACTGTCCCGGCGGATCCCGGGAAGGGCGTCTATCCACAGAATCCCGGCTGGGTGGTGCATCCGCTCACCACCCCGTCCACGACCTGTCCACGCACCGTCCACGGACAACGCGGCCGACCGCCGACCGAAGCGACCGGCGGCGGGCACCGGCGAGCCCGACGTCTCCGCCCGGCCATGCCCGGGCGACCGGGCGCGGCCGATCGGACCGGCGCGGTCGGCGTGCGACAATCGGCCCGCGATGGGCGAGCGATCCGATCCCCGTGCCCACGAGGGGATCCTGTCCGCTGGCATCGGCCGGGCCGTGGCCGGGTTCCCGGCCGATCGGATCTCCCGGCCGACGCGGCGACGGGCCGGCGTCTTCCAGCGCGCCCTGCGGCGCGAGGTGTCGCGCCTTCACGAGCCACGCCGGCTGGCGGCGATGGCGATCCTGATCGCGGTCGCCGGGGTCATGGGCGCCGGGCTGATCGCGCGGGGCGAGCTTGCGGGTGCCGACGCGCGGGCCTACTGGGCGGGCGTCCGGATCTGGCTCAACGGCGGGAACCCGTACGTCCCGACCGGGCCGTTCCTGCCCTACGTCTACGCGCCGTGGATGCTCCCCCTCTTCGCCCCGTGGGCGCTCCTCCCGTGGGATGTCGCCTGGTTCGTCTGGCGCGGCGGCGCGATTCTCCTCCTGCTCTGGACGATCCACTGGGCCTACAAGCGCAAGCCGCTTGCGACCGCGATCGCGATCCTCCTGCTGTCGTTCCCGATCGCGGCCAACCTCGACACCGGGAACATCACCCTGATCCTCGCCTTCATGCTCTGGGCGGCTCGCTTCGTCCGCCCGCCGGCCGCCGGGCTGCTGTGGGGCCTTGCCACCTGGATGAAGTGGGTCCCGGCGCCGTTCTGGCTGATCCTCGCCCCGCGCGCCCGGGGCTGGGGCGTCGTCTGGCTGCTCGCGGCGGCGCTGCTCAGCCTCGCGATGCTGCCGCTGACGATCGTCCAGCTGCAGGCGATCTTCGGCTTCGGCGAACGGCCGGTCCGGCTCGACTACCTCGTCCTGCTGTGGGCGACCGTGCCCTGGCTGTGGCTCGCGCCGGACCCGATCCACTGGCTCCGCCCGGAGACCTGGCGCGGGGCGATCGCCGACTGGCGGACGGGGCCGCGGCCGCTGCAGCGGTTCCGCGACTTCCTCGGCCTCGAAGGCTGAGCGGGCGGTCAGCCGGTCGGCGCGACGCTCGTCTCGCGGGCCACCTCGGGCTCGGCCGGCGCCGGGACGTCCTCGCGGCGGCGCTCGTCGACCTGGGTCAGGAGGAGCGACCCGATCGCGTAGTACGAGCAGGCCACGGCGAACGCGATCCGTGGCCCGGCGCCCGTCCCGAGGGCATGGTTTCCGGCGTCGACGAGGACGAGCGCCACGGCCGCCGCGATGGCGCCGGCGGATCCGGTGACGACGTTGCTGATCCCCATGTAGCGGCCCGATTCGGCCTTCGGGATGATGTCGGTCATCAGCGCCCAGTCGACCGCGAGGAAGACGCCCGAGGCGACCCCGACCGGTACCGCGAAGGCGAGCGCGAACCCGGTCGACGGGGCGGTCACGAGGAGGGCCATCCCGATCACCCCGATCACGGCCGAGCCGTAGATCGTCCGCTTCCGGCCGATCCGCCCGGACAGCCGCCCCGAGGGGACCGTCGCCAGCGCGCCGAAGGCGATGATCAGGACGCCGGCGGCGAAGGCCAGGTCGAGCGCGGGCTGGCGGGCCAGGCTGAACGAATCCTGCATGTAGAAGAACGCCGTCGCGGTGAGCGTCGAGCCGGTCATCAGGAAGAACAGCCGCGAGCCGAGCAGCCAGACATAGCTCCGCTCGCGGAGGATGTCCGTGCCCCAGGCGCTCCGCGCGACGGCGAGCCACGACTTGCCCGCGCGCGGGATGCCCTGGCGGCCGTCGCGGACACGGGTGACGGTGAGGAGCATCGTCGCGAGCTCGACGGCCATGATCGGGAACACGACGTAGCGGGCGTTGCCGAGCGCCGACGCCACCGCGACGAGCATCGCCCCGCCACCGATCCCGAGCAGGATCATCAGCCCCATCAGCCCGCTCGCCAGCCCGACCTGCCTGGCCGGGACGAGGTCGGGCATGTAGCCCTGGAACGGCCCCTGCGCGAAGTTGGAGCTGAATTGGAGCAGGCAGTAGAAGACGAGCAGGCCGGTCCACGCGCCGGCGAGGTAGAACCCGAGCAGGAACGCCATGTCGAACAGCGTGCCGACGAGGATGAACGGCTTGCGCCGCCCGAGCCAGCTCGTGGTGTGGTCGCTGATCGCCGCGACGGTGGGCTGGACGAGGATCGCGATGATCACGCCGAGGTTGACGATGATCGCCTCGGCGGCGCCCTTCCCGACGGTCAGCCCGGGCAGGATCGCGGTCGGGCTGAGGCAGGCCGATTCGCCGTGGCAGACCACGTCGACCATGAGGACGGGCAACAGGCTGATCCCGAGCGCGCCCCACAGGATGTTGATCGCCAGCCAGTAGGCGTTGAGGTCGAACAGCTCGCGCAGGCTCAGCGGCTCGGTCGGCCGCCCCTCGCCTGCCCCGCCGCTCCCGCCGGCCGGTCCGTGCATCCGGCCCTCCCTCGGCTGACGCTCGTCCGTAGAGCGCGATCGTAGGCCGCCGCGGTCATCGCGGCGTCACGTCCCCGCGACTGGTCAGGCCGGGTCGAGGCGCACCGTCGTGTGGAGCGGGACGAGCCGCCGGTCCCGGGCGCCCGGGGCGGCGTAACGGAACAGGGAGCGGTCGATCGAGTAGATCGCTGTCGACGCGATCCGGATCGGCCCGAGGCGGAAGGTGAAGACCGGGTTCTCGCCGTTCCCGGCGTAGTGGTAGGCACCCCCGTCGACCGTCAGGACGGCCATGTTGGCGTCGCCGGCGAACGTGTCGTGGAGCGCGCCGAGGAGGTGGCCGACGGGTTCGGCCGGCGTCCAGGCGTCCTCGAGCCAACGGGCCCCGACCTCGCTGTCGGCGCGGCCGTGGATCCGGCCCTCGTTCTGGTAGCGCCGGCGCCAGGGCCGGTAGTCGCGCAGGTCGCCGTTGTGGCTGAAGGCGAACCGTCCGGCGGGATCGAGGAACGGCTGCGTGTCGGCGAGTCCGAGGGTCGACAGGCGCGACGGGCGCCGGAGATGGACGAGGAGGCTGGTCGTCTCCGTCGCGCCGAGGGCCTCGCGCGCCGGATCGTCGCGGAACGCCCGCAGGTCACGGTGGCTGTGGAGCCCGCCGTCGGCGGCGAGCCAGGCCGCGCCCCAGCCGAAGCCGGCGATCCCGAACCGCTCGAGCTTCTCGCTGAACGGCCACAGCTCGTCGAGCCGGAACGGCTCGCGCGCCCGGGCCACGAAGTGCTCGCACATGGCCCCGAGGATGATCGGCCGGCGCCGGCCGCGCAAGGGATCGGGCCGCGCCCGTGACCGGGGTCAGCGCCGGATCGACCGCTCCCAGTCCGGGAAGTAGCGGCCGATCACGGTCAGCTCGAACGCGCGCAGGATCGACTCCTTCGGTTCGCGTTCGAGGAGGAACGCGAACGAGCGCCGGACCAGATCCTGTGGATCGGTCGCTCCGGGGTCGAGCCGGGCGAGGTCACCAGATGTGACGACCACGTCATGGCTCGTCGCCGTGCCGCCTTCGCGGATCTCGACCTGGCACCGCCAGCCGTCGCCGACCGGCTGGCACGCGACATCGATCTCGGCCATGAGCTCTCTCCTGCTGCAGGGTCGGGCCGTAGTGTCCTGCCTCAGCGTGACCGGGCGATCGGTGCGTCCTGGACAGCGAAGCGTTGCGCTCCGTCCAATCATCGCCGCATGCTATGGTTGAACGAACCATGTACACAATACGGCAGGCGGCGGCACGAACCGGCGTTGGCGCTCCGCTCATCCGGGCCTGGGAGCGCCGCTATGGAGTGGTCCAGCCGACCCGGACCCCGTCGGGCTACCGGTTGTACGACGATGCCGGGCTGCGCGTCCTGCTGACGATGCGAACGCTGGTCGAGGCGGGCTGGGCCGCGTCCGAGGCGGCCCGGACGATCCGGGCGAACGAGGTCGCGCTCGTGGATCTCCCGGAGCCGGCGTCGCCCGTCGCGACGCGCGCTCGCCCGGGCACGAACCGTGGAGACACCGTCGAGCGGTTCGTGGCTGCCGCGTCGGCGAAGACGCCGCGCGAGACCGAGGCCGTGCTCGACGAGATCCTCGCCTCCGGCTCGTACGAGGCGATCGTCGACGACCTCCTGCTGCCGTCCGCTGCCGCACTCGGCGACGCCTGGGCCGCCGGTCGGATCAGCGTGGGCGCGGAGCACGCGTCGAGCGGTGCGATCGCCCGCCGCCTGGCGGCGGCGTTCCAGGCGGCCGGCGCACCCGGTCCGGCGCAGGCGGTCGTGGGACTGCCACCGGGATCGCGGCACGAGCTCGGGGCCCTCGCATTCGCGGTCGCCCTTCGCCGGCGTGGGGTCGGGGTCCTCTATCTCGGCGCAGATGTCACGGTCGAGGGCTGGGCCGAGGCCGTCACGCGCACGGGGGCTCGGATCGCGGTGATCGGGATCGTGACGGCCGATGATCGCGCCTCGGCGGCTGACGTGATCCGCGAGCTGGCGGCTCGCGGGATCCCGACGATTGCGCTCGGCGGCCGGGCGGCGAGCGCCGATCTCGACCCCGCTGGACGGGCGAGCGTCCTCCCGGATCGGGTGGTCGAGGCGGCCGACGTGATCGCCGGCGCGGTCGACCGTCGGTCCACGGGTCGTGTCAGCCCGGGGCGGGGTCGGGTCCGCCCGACAGACCCACGACGAGGTCCCACAGCCGCGCCCGGTCGGCCAGGCTGAGCCGGGTCCCGGGGAGCCGGTCGAACGGCCGCGGGCGGCGGTCGAGGAACAGCTGACCGGACCGAGCAAGCGGGTCTGGCTCCGTCGCCAGCCAGACGATCGTGTCGGCACCCTCGGCCGGGCTCCGGAGGAGCGGGCCCATCAGCCGGGAGAACCGCGGCAGGCTTGCCGCCAGCCCCGGTGTGGCCGTCCAGCCGGGATGCATCGCGGCATGCGCGACATCGAGCGGGGCGAGCCGCCGTGCCCACTCTCGTGAGAGGGCGACCTGGGCCCGCTTCGCCCGGGCATAGGCGCGCGGGCCCGAATGCGGCACGCCACGCCCCTGCGGGTCGTCGAGGTCCAGCCGCTCGGTGTACATCCCGCCCGAGGTCACGGCGATGACCCGCGATCCACGCGACCGCCGAAGCAGCGGCTGGAGTCGCGCCTCGAGGGCAAACGGACCGACGACCAACAGGGCGAACGTCTCGTCGATCCCGTCCGGGCCCGACCGACGCTCCGGGAAGATCGCTCCCGCGTTGTCGATCAGCACGTCGAGACGCTCCTCGTGGGCCAGGATGGCGTCGGCCGCCGCGCGGACCGACGCCAGCGACCCGAGGTCAGCGACGACGGTCGCGGCCCGGCCGGCCCCGTAACGACGAGCCAGGTCCGCCCGGACCGTCTCGAGACGAGCCGGATCGCGACCGACCAGGACGACCCGCGCCCCGAGCGCCACGAGCGCCTCGGACGTCTCCCGGCCGATGCCGGACGTGGGGCCGGTGACCAGGACGGTCCGGCCGTCGAGGCACCCCGGTACCGGTGACGTCCAGCCGGCCAGGCGACCGCGGACCCGGGGGCCGATCCGGCTGAAGCTTCCGACCACCGAGACCTCGAGGGCCGCGTCGGCCAGGGCGGCTGGCGTCAGCGCATGCCGGGCCGCTGCCCGGGCGGACGTTGGACGAACCATTGACGTATCACCATTGTCTAATCTATGCTGCCTGACACATTGTACAAACAGTATACAGCGAGCCACCGACGATGCCGACCCTCCGCGAGCAGATCGAAACCAGCCTTCCCCCCGACGAGGCCTTCGCTTTCGTCGCCGACTTTGCCAACGCGGCCGAATGGGATCCGGGGGTGGCGACATCGAGCCGGGTGGACGGAGGCCGGCTCAGCGTTGGCAGCCGCTTTCGGCTTGGCGTCCGGATGGGCGGCCGCGTGGTTCCGATGGAGTACCGGATCACCGATCTCGAGCCCGGGCTGCGCGTCGTCCTCGCGGGGAGCGGCTCGGGCGTCGTCGCCGTCGACGACATCACCTTCGTCGCGGACGGTGCCGGGACCCGGATCGACTACGTCGCTGACATCCGCCTGACGGGCCTTCTCCGATTGGCGACCCCGTTCGCCGGTGGCGCCTTCGCCCGGATCGCCCGGGATGCCCGCGACGGGATGACCCGGACGCTCGCGGAGCGGGCCCAGGCTCGCGCAGGGAGCGCGGCCTGACATGGACGTCGCCATCGTCGGCTCGGGGATCAGCGGTCTCACGGCCGCCTACGCCCTCCGGCTCAGCCACCGGGTCACCCTGTTCGAGGCGGATCCAGCCCCGGGCGGTCATGTCAGGACCGTCCTGGTCGACGGCCCGGACGGGCCCGTGCCGGTGGACACGGGCTTCATCGTCTACAACGAGCGGACCTATCCTCGGTTCATCGGCCTGCTCGACGAGCTCGGGGTTGAGACCCAGCCGAGCGACATGTCGTTCAGCGCGACGTGCGACGCCTGTCGCATCTCGTACAGCTCGCGGGGGCTGCGCGGCTTCGTGCCCGACCTGGCGACGGGCGCCCGCCCGGTCCAGTGGCGGATGCTGCGCGACGTGCCGCGGTTCTATCGCGCTGCCCGCAGCGTCCTCGCCGAGTCCGTGCCCACGTCCGCCACCCTCGGCGAATGGCTCGACGAGCACCGGCTCAGCTGGGCCTTCCGCAACCACTTCCTCCGGCCGATCACGTCGGCCGTCTGGTCGACGGCGGCTGACCGCGTCGACGAGTTCCCGGTCCATTACCTGCTCCGGTTCCTCGACAACCACGGGCTCATCGGCTACGGCAACGCCCCGCACTGGCGGGTCGTGCGGGGAGGGTCCAGGACCTACGTGGACCGGATCGTCGCGTCGCTCCCACCGGGCTCGCTCCGGGCGGGGAGCGCCGTGGTCGCGGTCCGGCGCAACGATGCCGGCGTCACGGTCACCACCGCGGACGGGTGGCATGGTCGCTACGACGCGGTCGTCATGGCCGGTCACGCCGACGACGCCCTCGCCGCCCTGGTCGACGCCGACCAGTCGGAGCGGCGCGCTCTCGGCTCGTTCGACTACTCGACCAACCAGGTCGTCCTCCACACAGACCCTCGCTGGCTGCCGACCCGGCCGTCGACCCGCGCATCGTGGAACGTGCGCGTCGCCGACTGCCGGGAGCCGGCGAGTGCGCTCACGATGACGTACGACATGAACCGCCTCCAGTCGCTGGCCGGCGCGACCCAGTACTGCGTAACGCTCAACCCGGGCGATCGCATCCCGGTGGACCGGGTGATCGTCGAGCGGGCCTTCCGCCACCCCATGTACACGTTCCGGACGCTGACGGGCCAGGCCGGGCTCCGTCGCCTCCAGGGCCACCGCCGGACCTGGTACGCCGGGGCCCACCTCGGGTACGGCTTCCACGAGGACGGCTGCCGGTCCGGCTACACGGTCGCCGAGCTGATCGGGCCGGCCGGGGTCGAGCGGGCCGCATGACGAGCCAGCTGCTCGAGGGGACGGTCATGCACCGACGGGCACGGCCGTTCCGGTATGGCTTCGAGCATGCCGTCTGGTACGCCGCCATCGACCTCGACGAGCTCGACACGCTCGTCGCCCGATCGCGGCTCTTGCGGCGGAACCGGCGGGCCATCGTGAGCTTCCACGACGCGGACCACCTCGAGGTCCCGGGGGCCGACGTGGCGACCGGGATCCGCGACCACCTGCGCAGCGTGGGCGAGGCGCCCGACGATTGGCGGATCTCCCTCGTCGCGAGCCCCCGGGTGCTCGGCTACGCGTTCAACCCGGCGAGCTTCTACCTCTGCCGGGGTCCGGACGGGACGCTGCGGATCGTGGTCGTCGAGGTCCACAATACCTTCGGCGAACGGCACCTCTACACGCTGCGACCGGCCGCTGGCGCCGCGTCCGGCCCGCCGGACCGGCCGTTCCTGGGGGCGATGGACAAGGACTTCTTCGTGTCACCGTTCATCGACATGACCGGCCGGTACACGGTCCGCGTCCGTGACGATCACGCCGGTCTCCGGATCGCGATCAACGAGCGGCAGGGAGACGCACCACTGCTGGCGACGAGCCTCGTGCTGCGCCGGATGCCGTTCAGCGACCGGACGCTGCTCCGCCTGCTCGTCCGCCATCCGCTCACGACCCACCGGACGATCGGGCTGATCCACTGGCACGCGCTCCGGTTGTGGCTCAAGGGGGCGCCATTCTTCCGCCACCGTGTCGGCGTCCGCCATGGGGAGGCCGTCCGATGAGCGGGGCCTCGGAGCTGGCACCGGCCAGGGCGGCCCGCGGCTCATGGCTGGACGGGCTCGCCATCCGGGTCATGATCCAGGCGGCCCGTCGGATCCGAATCGGCCGGCTCGTGGTAGTCCTGCCCGACGGCTCCCGCCGAAGCTACGGCGAGCCCGATGCCCTCATGGTCGGTGAGCTGCACGTCCACTATCCAGCCGCCGCGAGCCGCCTCCTGTTCGGCGGCGAGATCGGCGGCGGCGAGGCGTACATGGACGGCCTGTGGTCGAGTCCGGACCTCCCCGCCCTGCTCGAAGTCGCGGCCATGAACCGCGAAGCCCTCGCCCTGAGCCACGGCTGGTGGCGCCTGCCCGCCCGGCTACGGGCCAGCGTGGCCCACCGGACGAGACGGAACACCGTCGCGGGCAGCCGCCGGAACATCGTGGCCCACTACGACCTCGGCAACGACTTCTACCGGCTCTTCCTCGACGAGACAATGACCTACTCGAGCGCCGTGTTCACGTCGCCCGACCAGTCGCTCGCCGATGCCCAACGGACCAAGTACCGGGTCATGGCCGAGCGCGCCGGCCTGCGCGGGGGTGAGCGCGTCCTCGAGATCGGGTCGGGCTGGGGCGGCTTCGCCCTGTACGCGGCCGGCGAGCTCGGCTGCCGGGTGACCACGATCACGATCTCGCCCGCGCAGCACGCCCTGGCGACGGAGCGGGTCGCCGCGGCCGGCCTCGCCGACCGTGTCCGGGTCGAGCTGCGCGACTACCGGGAGATCGAGGGCACCTACGACGCGATCGTCTCGATCGAAATGCTCGAGGCCGTCGGGGCCGAGTACTACGAGACGTTCTTCGAGGCCTGCGATCAAGCCCTCGTCCCGGGGGGACGGCTGAGCCTCCAGACGATCGCCTTCCCCGACGATGCCTACGAGCGCCAGCGACGCGGAGCGAACTGGATCCAGACGTATGTCTTCCCGGGCGGGCTGCTGCCGTCGCTCGCCGCCATCGAGCGGTCCCTCCATCGGACGGCACTGCTGGTTCGCCGAGTTGACGACATCGCGCCGTCGTACGTGCGGACGCTCCAGGCCTGGCGGGCCGCCTTCTTCGCCAATCTCGAGGCGGTCCGGGCGCTGGGGTTCGGCGAGCGGTTCACCCGGATGTGGGACTTCTACCTGTCGATCAGCGAGGCCGGCTTCGCGACCGGGCTGACCCAGGACCTCCAGATCGTGCTCGAGAAGGGCCGCGCGATCGCCTGATCGCGGCCGCGCGTCCCATGGCCGACGGGGTGCCCATCAGCCGGCGCGCTGACAGGTGGGACACCAGAAGGTCAGGCGTGGCCGGTCGGCGCCCTGCGCCCGGCGGGCGATCGGCGTGCCGCAGCGGCGGCAGGGCCGGCCGGCCCGGTCGTAGACCCACAGCGGTCCCCCGGCTGCGGCGCGTCCGCCGCCGGTCGTGACCCGTTCCGGTCCACGCCGCCGGTCGGCGTTGGCGAGGAGCAGCCGTCGCGCGGTCCCGATCGACCGGGCGAGCGTCTCGTCGGGCAGGTCGCCGACGGGCGCCCACGGGTCGACCCGCTCGAGGAACAGGATTTCGCTCTTGTAGACGTTGCCGATCCCCGCCAGCGCGCGCTGGTCGAGCAGCGCCTCGCCGATCGTCGTCGCGGCCCGGCCGGGTTCGCGCAGCCGGCGCAGCGCCTCGGCGGCCCCGCCGGGCTCGAAGTCCGGTCCGAGCAGGTCGGGCCCGAGCCGGCCGAGCGCCGGATGGAGCGCCTCGGCCCGTGTCTCGAGCAGCTCGACGACGGGAGCGTCGAAGCACACCGCCACCGCGCCCGGGACCTCGAGCACGAGGCGGGCCCGACCGGGCGGCCGCCGCCAGCGCTCGCCCGGGCGGTAGCGGTGCCACGAGCCGTTCATCCGGAGATGCGTCCGCAGCTCGAGGCCGTTGTCGAACCGGATGAGCAGGTTCTTCCCGAGCGCCTCGACCTCGGTGACCGCCGCGCCCTCGATCCGCCGGGCCTGGGGCAGCGGTCCCGGACCGCCGGCCCAGGCCGAGGTGATCGTCCGCCCGACGAGGTAGGGTCGCAGCCCGTCGGCGGTCCGGTGGAGCGTGTCGCCCTCGGGCATCCGTCAGCGGCCCCGGAGCGCGAGACCGCGATAGCCCGGCACGAACCCGGCCTCGAGCAGCGCCGGCCGCCACGGCGATTCGCCGATCGGACTGCCGTCGACCCGGGTCACGACGAGCTCGCGGAAGCGCCCGTCGGCGACGAGCCGGCCGAGCGCCCGGAGCGCGACCGCGGCGACCGCGGGGTCCGTCGCGGCGGGGAACGGCGTGAGCGTCCGGCCGCCGCGCTCGAGGTACAGCGCGGCGACGCCGTCGACGAGGACCACGTACGCGCCGGCCACCCGGGCGAACGCCCGGCGGTCGTCGTCGTCGCGCCGTGGCCAGGCCAGTGCGGCGCCGTACGGATTGGCCGGATCCGCGGCGGCCAGCAGGTGGACACGGGATCGATCCGGCGCCTCGGCCGGCTCGCGGGCGGCGCGCAGCCGGTCGATCGCCCCGGGCAGCGCGAACTGGGCCGCCCCCAGGCCGTCGACGAAGTAGCCGCGCCGGATGCGCCCGGCTTCCTCGAGCGCCCGCAGGACCGGGTAGATGCCGCCGAACCCGCCGGCGATCCCCTCGCCGACCACCGCCTCGCGGGTCAGCACGCCGTGGCGGTCCAGGAGGGCGAGGGCGAGGGCGTGCGCCCGGGCGGTCGCCCGCTCCGCCGGCAGGGTCGCCGCGGCGCCGGGCTCGCCCTCCGGGTCCATCGTGGGGTCGTTGACGAGCGACCAGCGCCCGGCAGCCTCGGGTGGCCCGAGGCTGGTCAGCCGGCCGGGCCGGCGGCGGGCGTCGCGGCCGGGGCGGGCCCAGCGCAGGGCGCGGAGCGGCGCGAACGTGTCGTTCGTCAGCTCGCCCGCCCAGACGAGGTCCCACAGGGCGTCGAGCATCTCGCGATCGGGTCCCCCGCCGGCCGCGGCGTGGATCTCGCGGTAGAACGAGGCACCACGCCGGGCGAGGAACGCCCGGATCGCCTCGTGCCGCGGCCCGCTCGGCCGTTCGGCGGCCGCGGCCTCGAGCGAGCCGGGCCCGCCCGCCGCCCGGAGCGCCTCGCGCCCGGGGCGGAACAGCGCCAGCCGGCCGTCGTCGCGACCGAGACTGCCGCGGCCGGCCCAGGCAACTTCGCCGAGCGCGCCGAGCTCGTCGAGCAGCCGCGGCTGGTAGCCGGGGATCCGGGCGGGCAGGACGTCGCGCTCGAGGATCGAGGCCGGGATCGGCAGCCCGGCGAGCTGGTCGACCACCTCGGCCAGGCGCTCGAGCGCCGCCGATCCACGGTATGGCGCGGCCTCCGTGGGGCCGCCCGCGAGGCCTGGCAGCGCGGCCACGCCCTGCCAGTCGGGCAGGAACCGGCCGAGCGCGGCCGGCTCGACCGGCTCGACCTCGCGACGCAGCCGGGCGAGCGAGCGGCGGCGGAGCTGGCGGAGGACCTCCGGGTCGCACCACTCGCGCTCGCTGCCGCCAGGCCGGAACTCGCCGCGCAGCAGGGCGCCGTTGGCGACGAGCCGCCCGAGCGCGTCCTCGACGATCCCGAGCGGCAGGCCCCAGCGCGTCGCCGGCTCGGGCGACAGGAACGGGCCATGGGTTCGGGCAAACCGGGCCAGCAGCCCCTCGAGCGCCGCGGCGGTCGGACCGAGGAACGCGAGCGGCACGCCCGGAGGCGGCTGGACGCCGACGGCGTCGCGGTAGCGGGCGACGTCCTCGATCGCGATCCAGCGCGGCTCGCCGGCGATGCGCAGGGCGACGGCGCGCCGGCCGGCCGCCAACTCGCCGAGCCAGGCCGCGCTGTCGGCCGCCGGGGCCGCGCAGCGCGCCGCAACCTCGGCCTCGGACAGATCGCCGACGCGACGCAGGAGGTCGTGGAGCTGGTCGACGGTCGTCGCCCGGCGCTCGTCGGCGAGGCTCTGCAGCGCCAGCTCGAGGTCCGCCAGCGCCGCCGGGTCGAGCAGCTCGCGCAGCTCCTCCTGGCCGAGCAGCTCGCGGAGCAGGTCGCGATCGAGGGTGAGCGCCTGGGCCCGCCGCTCGGCGAGCGGGGCGTCGCCCTCGTACATGTAGGCGGCGACGTAGTCGAACAGGAGCGAGCTGGCGAACGGCGACGCGTGGACGGTCTCGACCCGATGGACGGCGATCTCGCGACGGGCGATCCCGGCCAGGACCTCGCGTAGCGCCGGCAGGTCGAACACGTCGGACAGGCATTCGCGGTACGTCTCGACGAGGATCGGGAAGCTGCCGTAGCGGCTGGCCACGGCGAGCAGGTCCGCGGCCCGCTGGCGCTGCTGCCAGAGCGGCGTCCGCGTCCCCGGCCGACGGCGCGGCAGCAGGAGGGCGCGGGCGGCGTTCTCGCGGAAGCGGGCCGCGAAGAGCGCCGAGTCGGCCACCTTGCCGACGACCAGCTCCTCGATCTCGTCGGGATCCGGGAACAGCAGCTCGTCGATCCCGTCGAGCTCGCCGTCCGGGAGGCGGATTGCGATCCCGTCGTCGGACCAGATCGTCTGGACGTCGCCACCCAGGCGGTCGGCGAGGCGCGCCTCGAGCGCCAGCGACCACGGGGCGTGGACGCGACCACCGAACGGCGTGAGCAGGCACAGCCGCCAGTCGCCGAGCTCGTCGCGGAACCGCTCAACGACGACCCGCCGGTCGGTCGGCAGGGCGCCGGCCACGTCCCGTTCGTCCTCGAGGTAGGCCAGCAGGTTGTCGGCGGCGAGCGGGTCGAGGTCGTGGCGCTCACCGAGCCGGGCGAGCGCGGCGGTCCGGCCGCGCGGCCCCCGGCCGAGATCCGTCTCGAGCTCGCCGACGAACGCTCCGAGCGCCCGCCCGAGCTCGATCGGGCGGCCGACGGCATCGCCGTGCCAGAACGGCAGCTTGCCCGGCTCGCCCGGGGCCGGCGACACCACCACCCGATCGTGCGAGATCTCCTCGATCCGCCAGGCCGATGCGCCGAGCGTGATGACCTCGCCGACCCGGCTCTCGTAGACCATCTCCTCGTCGAGCTCGCCGACCCGCCGGCCGGGAGATCCCGGCTCGCCGACGAGGAACACGCCATACAGCCCGCGATCCGGGATCGTCCCGCCGCTCGTGATCGCCACGACCCGGGCGTCGCGCCGGCCCTCGACGATGCCGGTCACGCGGTCCCACACGATCCGCGCCTTGAGCTCGGCGAACTCGTCCGAGGGATACGCCCCGGCGAGCATCGCGAGCACGCCCTCGAACGGCTCGCGACCGAGCGTCTCGTACGGCATCGCCCGGGTGGCCGTCGCGTACAGGTCGTCGACCGTCCAGCGATCCATGACCGTCATCGCGACGAGCTGCTGGGCGAGCACGTCGAGCGGGTTGCGCGGGATCGTCGTGGTCTCGATCGCCCCGGCGTGCATCCGCTCTGCCACGACCGCCGCCTCGAGCAGGTCGCCGCGGTACTTCGGGAAGATCACCCCGCGCGACGCGGCGTCGACCTGGTGGCCCGCTCGCCCGATCCGCTGCAGGCCGCGGGCGACCGAGGTCGGCGATTCGACCTGGATGACGAGGTCGACCGCACCCATGTCGATCCCCAGCTCGAGGCTCGACGTCGCGACGATCGCCGGCAGGCGGCCGTCCTTGAGCGCGTCCTCGATCGCCAGGCGCTGCTCGCGCGCGATCGAGCCGTGATGGGCCCGCACGAGCTCCTCGCCGGCCAGCTCGTTGAGCCGTTGCGCGAGCCGTTCGGCCAGGCGACGGCTGTTGCAGAAGACGATCGTCGAGCGGTGCGCCCGGATGAGCTCGAGGATCCGCGGGTGGATCGCCGGCCAGATGCTGACCCGGGCCTCCGCTCCGGCCGCCGGGCCGCCCGGCTGCTCCTCGAGCGGCAGCGGCTCGCCGAGCCGGCTCATGTCCTCGACCGGGACGACGACCGACAGCTCGAGCGGCTTGCGCGTCCCGGCGTCGACGATCGCGACCTCGCGGCCCGGACCGGCGCCACCCAGGAACCGGCCGATCGTGTCGAGCGGACGCTGGGTGGCCGACAGTCCGATCCGCTGGAGCGGGGGGAGGTCGTCCGCGCGCAGGCGCTCGAGGCGCTCGAGGCTCAGGGCGAGGTGCGCGCCGCGCTTCGTCCCGGCGATCGCGTGGACCTCATCGACGATGACGTGCTCCACGCCGCGCAGGCTCTCGCGCGCCTGGCTGGTCAGCAGGAGGTAGAGCGATTCGGGCGTCGTGATCAGGATGTCGGGCGGTCGCCGGGCGAGCTCGCGGCGTTCCTCGGGGCTCGTGTCGCCGGTCCGCAGCCCGACCGAGATCGACGGGGCCGGGTCGTCCCGCCGGGCCGCGGCGAGGGCGATCCCGGCGAGCGGCGCCCGGAGGTTCCGTTCGACGTCGTACGACAGCGCCTTCAGCGGCGAGACGTACAGGACCCGGACGCGGCCGGGCGCCTGGCGCGTCCGCGGTGGCGAGGGATCGCGGACGAGCCGGTCGAGGCACCACAGGAACGCGGCCAGTGTCTTGCCGCTGCCGGTGGGGGCGTGGATCAGGGTGTGGCGTCCGGCGGCGATCGCCGCCCAGCCCTCGGCCTGCGCCGCAGTCGGTTCCGCGAAGGTCGCCGAGAACCAGTCGCGGACCGCCGGGCTGAACGCCGCCAGGGCATCGTCCGGGCGCGCCGCCTCGTCGGCCGGCGGCGGGCCGGCTGGCAGGGTCGGGACGGCGGAGCGTCGAGCGGACACGGGACGCCGAGTATAGGCCGTCGGGTCGATTTCGAACAGATGGTCCAATCGACCACACGCGCACATGCGCATCTGTCAGGCCATCCGGCGTGTAGATAAGGGTCCGTCTGGACCGGGCGAGGACAATGTCTGTGGTTGATCCTCTGACAAAGCTGTTCGGTCGCGTCTCACCGAGAGCCGCGTCGCACCAGCCCAAATGGATGGAGTGCTGGAATGGGCGCCCTACGACCCGTGACGAAGGCAGTCGCGGCAATCGCGGCGATCCTCATGGTGATCGCCGTCAATCCTTGGTTCCCGGTCGACAAGGCCTACAAGGACCTCGTCTCCTACGCGTTCTGGATCTCGTCGATCGTGATGATCGTCCTGATCTTCATCGACAGCCGCTCGGGAACCGATGCGGACGAGATCGAGATCGAGGGCCCGGCGATCACCCGGTTCCTGTTCGCGAACTCGCGGGCCGGCCTCATCTGGCTGCCGATCCGGCTGTTCCTTGGCTTCTCGTGGATCGCCGCGGGCTGGCACAAGGCGACGGGCGGCGGTTGGCTCGACGGTGGCACCGCGCTCCAGGGCTTCTGGGTGCATGCCGTCGCCGTCCCCGACACGGGCAGCCCGGCCATCACCTACGACTGGTGGCGGAACTTCCTCTCGTTCCTGCTCGACAACCATGCCTACAGCTGGTTCGCCTACGTGATCACGTTCGGCGAGCTCCTGGTCGGCGTGGCCCTGATCATCGGCGCGCTGACGGGCGTCGCCGCGTTCTTCGGCTCGTTCATGAACATGTCGTTCATGCTGTCGGGCTCGGCGTCCTCGAACCCGGTGCTGTTCTTCCTGGCCATCGGGCTGATCCTGGCCTGGAAGGTCGCCGGCTACTACGGCGTCGACCGCTACCTGCTGCCGCTCCTGGGCACGCCCTGGCGACCCGGGAAGCTGGCCATCCAGGCGGCGCCCGCGCAGACCTGAACCCAGCGCATTCACCTCAGCGACGCCCGGACCAGCCCTGCCGGCTGGGCCGGCAGCACCCGAAGCGGCGAGCCGGACGGCTCGCCGCTTCTTTGCGTGGTGTGGATCGTCGACGACCGGCGCTGCCGCGTCGAACGATCAGTGGACGGCGGCCAGGACCACGGAGGCCGTGGCCAGGACGCCGGCTGCCGCGCCACCGAGGGCGAGGATCATCCGGGTCCGACCGCTGGTCGGCTTGACGGGTCCGCCGAACTCGACCTCGCCACCGTAGCGGGCGAGTCGGGCGAGCCGGGCATGCTCGGCCTGGCGAAGCAGCTCGGCCTGGTGCTGGCGGGTCAGCTCCTGGGTGAAGTAGGCGTTCATCGCGTCCCTCTCGATCTTTGTCGGTTGGGTTCCGGTCGTCAGGGACATGCTCGCCCGGATCGGCCCGCGTCGCGACCAGCTGGGCGACGCCGCGCCGGTCAACGCCGACCACCGGAGGCGGTCCGGTGGGCGGCTGCGCGGTTGTCTCCCAGGCGACAGGCGCGGGCTGGCGGCGCCGTGCCCGCGCTCAGGTCGAGTCGGCGCGTGCCGCGGCGAGCGCGGGCAGGACGATCGCTCGGACCCCCAGGACCGACCGCTCGGCGAGCTGCTCTGCGGCCAGCTGCCCGGGACCGACGCTGAGCCCGGCGTTCGGCTCGTCGTCGAACCATTCCGGCGGCGGGGCGGACTCGTGGCTCCGCGCATCGTCGGCCCAGCGCGCCCGCCAGGCGGCCGGGGTCGTCGCGGGGGCATCTCGATGGGCGGCGGCGAGCCAGGTCAGCGCCCACGCGCGGGGCACCACCCGGTAGACGTCGTAGCCGCCCCCGCCGGTGGCCAGCCAGCGGCCGCCCGCGTGGCGGTGGGCGACCTCGTCGACGAGCCGTGCGGCGGCGCCCATCGCGGTGGTCGTCACCCGCAGGTGGGCGAGCGGATCCCAGGCATGGCTGTCGGCGCCGTGCTGGCTGACGACGATGTCCGGCCGGAACGCGGCGGCCAGGTCGGGGACGAGCGACCGGACCGCCGACAGCCAGGCCGTCTCGCCGGTCCCCGGCTCGAGCGGCACGTTGACGACGGTCCCGGCCGCGGCGCCGCGACCGCCCGAGGCCTCACCCGAACCCGGGAAGAGATAGCGACCCGATTCGTGGATCGACAGGGTCAGCACGCCCGGGTCGTCGGCGTGGATCGCCTCGACCCCGTCGCCGTGGTGGACGTCGAGGTCGACGTACAGCACGCGCAGCCCCTGCCGGCGTGCCTCGGCGATGGCCAGCGCGACGTCGTTGTAGACGCAGAACCCCGAGGCCCGTGCCGGCAGCGCGTGGTGCAGCCCGCCACCCGGGTGATAGGCGTGCGCGACGTCGCCGCGAATGATGGCCTGGATCGCCCGCAGCGAGCCGCCGGCGACGGCAGCCGCCGCCTCGTGCATCCCGGCGAACGGCGGGACGTCGCCGGACGGGGCGATCCCGAACGCGGGCGGGCCGCCCGGGTCGTCCCCCAGCCGGCGGACCCCGGCGAGGTAGGCCGCCGTGTGGACGGCCAGCAGCTCGTCGTCGGACGCCGGCTCGGGCGCGAGTCCGGGCTCGGCGCCGAGCTCGCGGAGGAGGTCGATCCCCGGCCCGAAGCGGCGCGGCGTCAGCGGGTGGCCGGGACCGAAGTCGTACGTCGCCGAGCGCGGACCGAACACGAGCAGCGGGCCGTCGGATGGGGCCGGGCGGGCCATGCGTGGCACGATAGCCCGGATGGAGCGCGCCGACAGCCACGCCCCGGTGGCGCTGCGGTCGCCGGCTCGGTCTCGCGGTTGAGGCTGTACCATTCGGCCGATGGATACCCTGCTCGTCGTCCTCGTCGTCGTCCTGATCATCGTGATCATGGTCCGCGGTCCGAAGACCCTTCCCCAGATCGGCAGCATGCTCGGTCGTGGCGTGAAGGAGACCCGCAAGGAGGTCAGCGAGTTCCAGAAGGAGCGCGACGGCACGACGGACCAGCCGCCGGCGGCGCCCCCGACCCCGACCCCGCCGACCACCCCGACCACGCCCACCCCGCCGTCCGCCTGACGCCGGCCGGCCGCGGCGCGATCGGACCGTCCGAGGTCCGGGCATGACGACCCTGGACGAGCTGCTCCATCGGCCCGGTCCCGGATCGCACCGGGTGACCCTGACGATCGGCGGCACGCCGGTCGTCACCCTCGCCGACCTGCCACCCGAGCGCGGCGGGCTGCTGTTCGTCGGGTTGAACCCGTCACCGGTCAGCGTCGACGCGGGCCACTACCACCAGGGCACCCTCGGGCGCCGCTTCTGGAGCCGGCTCGGCCGGGCCGGGATCGTTCCGTCCGGCGTCGCCGCGCTCGACGCGGACGATGCGCTCGTCGCCGCCGGCCACGGGATCACCGACCTCCTCAAGCGGCCTACCCCGCGCGACACGGCATCGGACGCCGAGCTCACCGCCGGCGTCGGGGCGCTGTGGCAGAAGATCGCCGTGTGGCGACCCGGCGCGGTCGTGTTCATCTACCGGCGGGCGGCGACGACCGCCGCAGGGCGCGACCTCGAGGAGCGCTGGGGCCAGCTCCACGGCGTGGCCCTCAGCGGGCGGCCGTGCTTCCTGATGCCCGGACCCTACGCGGCGGCGGAGGAGGTCGACGAGGGGCTCAACCTCCTCCGCAACCTGGCCAGCGCGCTGGCCGGCTGAGCGCCGTCACTCGGGCGGCAGCTCGCGATAGACGAGGTCGATGTCGACCCCCTGGCTGCGTCGGATGAACTTGGCGCCGTAGAAGATCACCAGCCCGATCACGACGATCATGCCCATGAACGCCGGGACCTGCCACCAGTTCTTGTTGAAGTCACCGCTCAGGGCGAGCGCCGGGAACGCGAGCGTGCACCAGGTCAGGAAGAGCATGACCAGGATCGACAGCGGCGCCACGATGTAGAGCACCGGGATCCCGGCGACGGTGACGTTGGCCGGCGACGCCTGGTACAGGTCGGGCCGGCGGCGCGGGAAGAGCAGCGCCGCGATGCCGACGATCACGACGCACACCACGCCGGCCAGGACGCCGAGCGTCAGCCAGGTGATGAAGTCGGTGCTGGCGATGCTCCAGATCAGCATCAGCGTGATGATCACCATCTCGATCACGATCGCGATGACCGGCGAGTGGGTTCGCTCGTTCACGTCGGACACGCGCTCGGGCAGAAGCCGGTCGAACGACCACGCGAACAGCGACCGGATCGGCATGAACGTGTTGCCGACCATCGCCGGGAGGCTCCAGAAGAGGAACGAGCCGACGATCAGGAACGACAGAATCGGGATGTTGTAGACCAGCGACGCCATGAAGTGGTACCAGGGCGCGGTCGGGATCGCGTAGGCCGTGTTGCCGGCCGTGTTGACCGCCACCATGAAGTCGTAGCCGGTGACCTTGAACAGCAGGGCCGCCCCGAGGGCGATGAAGACGACGTCCCAGATCAGGGCGCCGAACATGACCGACAGCTGGCGGCCGCGGTTGGAGGCGCTCTTGAGCTCGCCCGACAGGTAGACCGACCACCAGTTCCACATCATGAAGGTCATGATGATGAACACGGTCGGCAGGGTCGCATTCATGTTCCACGGGTCCGGCTGGACACCGGCCACGCCGGCTGCCGAGATCACCGCGTCCGTCGTCCCGCCGCCGTACTGGGCATTGAGCGTGTTGAAGTTGTTCTGGAAGTCCGACGTCGAGCCGATCGCCAGGACGATGAACGCGAGGAACGTCCCGACCGAGGCGATGATCCAGAACGCGTTCTGCCAGCGGAACGTCGTCCGAAGGCCCAGGATCAGGATCGCGCCCATGAGCACGACCATCACCATCGCCCCGGCGAAGATCCAGGCGCTGTCCTTCTGGAAGTTGTTGCCCCAGTCGATCAGCGTCTGATTGTTGAAGAAGATGCCGAGGGTCACGAGGATCGGCCCGAGGGCGAAGACCGGGAAGTAGCGGGCCCAGTACGTCGCCCCGATCGTGGCCGACAGGGCGGCCCCGAAGTTGCTGATCAGGGCGAGGGGCGGCGACAGGATCCGGCTCACCCAGACGTAGTCGCCGCCGGTCCGCGGCATGCTCGAGGCGAGCAGCGCCATCATGATGATGACCGGGATGTTGATGACCCCCGAGATCACGGTGGCGGTGACGATGTCCGCCCCGGGGAAGAGCGTCAGCGACGCGAACACGCCCCAGGCGAGCGTGGCGCCCACCGGCGCCGAGAAGACCGCGTTGAAGATCGTGGCGTCGAGCGCCGAGGCCTCGCGGACGAGGCCCGTGCTCTGGCGCACGAACAGCTGACTGCCCCCGGATCCAGCGCCCGGCGTCGTGGCCACGGGTACCCTCCTCCGTCGCGAAGCGTCCGCGGCGGAGTCCTTGACAGGCTGGGGCCGCCGCGCTGATAGTCGAACACAATCGCACACGTTTCGTCAATCCTTGTTGTGAGTCTCGGAGTGACCGGGTGTCAGATGGTGTGACACGGCCGCAGCGCTCGCGCGAGCCGTCCGCGGTTGCCGGCCGGACCCGGCCCATGGCCGCGGTCGATCGCCGCCACCGGATCCTCGAGCGGGTCGCCGAGGAGCAGACGATCCACGTCGGCGAGCTCGCTCGCGCCTTCGACGTCTCGGAGATGACGATCCGGCGCGACATCCGCAAGCTCGAGCGCGACGGGTTCGTCCGCCAGACCTACGGCGGCGCGACGGCCCACCTGACCCGCGCCCTCGACGTCGCCTTCAATGCCCGCGCCCTGCAGCACACCCGGGAGAAGCGCCGGATCGGGATGCGGGCCACCCGGCTCCTCGGCGATGCGCGGGTGATCTTCGTGGGTATCGGCACGACCGCCGAGCAGTTCGCCCGGTTCCTGCCGGCCCGGCCGGGCCTCGTCGCGGTCACCGCCTCGCTGCCGATCGCCAGCCTGCTCGGGACGCGGCCGGTCGACGTGGTCACCCTCGGCGGGTCCGTCCGGCACGACGAGCTGACCTGCGTCGGCCCGGTCGCGGCGGCCACGCTGGCCCGCTTCCGGTTCGACCTGGCGGTGGTCGGCGCGGCCGGGCTGAGCGCCCGCTGGGGTCTCACCGAGGTCGACGACGGCGAGGCCGAGATCCAGCGCATCGCGATCGAGCGCGCCGATCGGCTGGTCGTGATCGCCGATGGGTCGAAGATCGGGACCGCGGCCAACGCCGTCGTCGCCGAGGCCGTCCGGATCCGGACGCTGGTGACCGACGCCGGTGCGCCCGACGACGAGGTCGCGGCCCTTGCCGCGCTGGGGGTCGAGATCGTCATCGCCGGGGCCGCCGACGATGCCGCGGACGCACCGGCCGACGGTGCCGGGCCTGGTTGAGGAGGGAGCGATGGACGCGCTCGAGCGGATCTTCGGGACGACGAAGCCGGTGATCGCGATGCTCCACTTCCCCGGCCTGCCGGGACGCCCGCGCCACGACGTGGCGGCCGGACCGGGTCACCTGGTCGACGTCGTCGGCCGCGACCTGGCCGTCCTCCAGGAGGCGGGGGTCGACGGGGTCATGTTCTGCAACGAGGCCGACTACCCGTACCAGCTCCGGGTCGGGCCGGAGATCCCGGCAGCGATGGCGGCTGCGATCGGGGCGCTTCGGTCGGAGATCCGGGTCCCGTTCGGGGTGAACATCCTGTGGGATGCGGTCGCCAGCCTCGCCCTCGCCCGGGCGACGGGGGCGCGCTTCATCCGCGAGGTCCTGACCGGCGTCTACGAGAGCGACCTGGGGATGATCGAGCCGGCGATCGGCGACATCGCCGGCTACCGGACGATGATCGGCGCCGCGGACGTCGCCCTCTTCGACAACATCCTGCCCGAGTTCGCCAGCGCGATCGGCAAGCGCGGCGTGGCCGAGCGGGCGCGCGGGGCCGCCTTCCTCGGGATGGATGCGATCCTGATCAGCGGTCCCGCGGCCGGTGTCCAGTTCGAGATGCGGCACCTCCAGGCCGCCAAGGAAGCGGTGCCCGACACGCCGGTCATCGCCAACACCGGCGTTCGAGCGGACCGGGTGGCCGAGATCTTCGCGGTCGCCGACGGGGCGATCGTCGGGACGAGCCTGAAGGTGGACGGCGTGACCTGGAATCCGGTCGACCGCGACCGGGCGATGCGGCTCATGGACGCGGCGCGGACCGCTCGCGCCCGCCCGGCCGGCTGAGCGGGTCATGGCCAGGACGAAGCTCTACTTCGCGACCGACCTGCACGGCTCGAGCAAGTGCTTCCGCAAGTTCGTCAACGCGGGCGCCGCCTACGGCGTCGACGTCCTGGTGCTCGGCGGTGACGTCGCCGGCAAGGCCCTCCAGACGATCGTCCGCGGGGCCGACGGACGGTTCCGCTGCACGTTCATCGGCACCGACTACGAGGTCGACGACGGGCCCGACCTCGAGGCGCTCGAGAAGCTGATCGCCGACCACGGCTACTACCCGTACCGGGCCGAGGCCGGTGAGCTCGACGCGCGGCGGGCGGACGGCAGCCTCGACGCGCTCTTCGTCGAGCTCATGCAGGCACGCCTGACCGACTGGCTGACGCTCGCCGACGAGCGCCTCCGGCCGGCCGGGCGGCGGCTCTACTTCATGCTCGGCAACGACGACCCCGCGGAGCTGCGGACCCTGCTCGACGGGGCCCCCTGGGGCGTCCACGACGAGGGCAAGGTGGTCGACCTCGACGACGACCACGAGATGATCTCGTGGGGCTTCTCGAACATCACGCCGTGGCACAGCCATCGCGAGATGACCGAGGAGCAGCTCGCGGTGACCCTGGCCGGGCTCGGCGCCCAGCTCCGCCGGCCCGACCAGGCGGTCGTCAACCTCCACGTCCCGCCGTACGGGTCCGGCCTCGACGAGGCGCCGGTGCTCGACGCGAACCTCGTCGTCCAGACCGCTGCGGGACAGGTCAAGTTCGCCCCGGTCGGCAGCACGGCGGTGCGCGACTTCGAGCTCGAGGTGCAGCCCCTGCTCGGGCTCCACGGGCACATCCACGAGTCCGGCGGGATCCGCCGGATCGGGCGGACCATCGCGATCAACCCCGGGTCGGACTACGGCACGGGGGTGCTCAACGGTGCGTTAGTGACCCTCGAGCGGGGCAAGGTCGCCGCCCACCAGCTGGTCCGGGGCTGAGCGGTGTCCCGGACACCGTCGGCCGGGCTGCTCATCGCGATCGACGTCGGCACCTCCGGTGCGCGGGCCGCCGCGTTCGACCTCGCGGGACGGCGGCTGCTGGAGGCCCGCCGGGGCTACCCCACCCGGGCGCCGCACGAGGGCTGGGCCGAGCAGGACGCCCGGGCGTGGCGGGCCGCCACGATCGGCGCGCTCGGTGACCTCGTCCGGCGTCTCGAACCGTCCGGGGTCGGACGGGCGGCGGACGTCCGCGCCATCGGGCTGACCGGCCAGTGCCCCTCGGTCGTCCTCGTCGACCGGCGCGGCGACCCGGTGTCGGCCGGCCTGATCTACCGCGACAACCGGGCGACGGACGAGGCACGCGCGATCCGCGAGCGCTACGGGGATGCGCTGATCCATGCCCGAACCGGCCACCTGCCGTCCGGCTTCCACATCGCGCCGAAGCTGCTCTGGCTGCGGGCCCACGAGCCGGCGGTCTTCGCGCAGGCCGCGCTCGCCCTCCAGCCGCGGGACCTCGTCGGGCTCGCGCTGACCGGCGTGCCGGCCACCGACGGGACGCACGCGGCGGCGACGCTCGTGTTCGGGATCCGGGCCCGGGCGTGGGACGGCGGCCTGCTCGCCGATCTCGACCTGGACCCGTCGCTGTTCCCGCCCGTCCGTCCGTCGAGCGACATCCTGGGTGGGCTGCGACCGGCGATCGCCGCCCGGGTCGGCCTGGCGAGCGGGCTCCCGGTCGTGGTCGGCGGGGCCGACAGCCAGGCCTGCGCCCTCGGCGCCGGGGTCGTGGCCGCCGGTCCGGTGAGCGAGATGGCCGGCTCGTCGACCTGTCTCAACGCGGCCGTCCCCGAGCCGCTCGACGTCCTGGCGGTGACCCACTACCCGCACGTCGTCGCCGGCCCGTACACGACCGAGACGGGGATCAACACGACCGGCGCCGCGGTCGCCTGGCTGGCGGGCCTGCTGTACGGCGGCCGATCGGGGCGCCCACGCGGCGCCGACTACGCGCGGCTCGACGCCGAAGCCGCGTCGATGCCGCCGGGGGCCGACGGCGTGGTCGCCCTCGCCGTCCTCGGCGACGGCGAGCGGACCGACCCGGACCTGCGCGGCGCCTTCGCCGGGCTGTCGGACCGCCACGGCCGGGCGGCTCTCGCACGCGCCGTCCTCGAGGGCGTGGCGTTCGCGATCGCCGACCAGCTCGAGCTGCTCCGCGCAGGCGGGGCGCCCGTCGGCGAGCTGCGGGTCTCGGGCGGCGACACGCGACTGACCGCCTGGGACCGGATCAAGGCGGATGTCCTCGGCATCCCCGTCCGGACCGTTCCGGGCGACGCCGCCGTGACCGGCGTCGCGATGCTGGCCGGCCTGGGCGCGGGGGTGTATCGCGATCCCGGCGAGGCGATCGAGCGGTGCGTGCGGCTCGAGCCGCCGGTCGAGCCGGAGCCGGCCCACCGGGACGCCTACGCTGCGGCGGCCGCCGCCTACCACGCGCTCGCCGGATCGGCCGCGGTCCGGCGGGCGACGCCGTCGGGCGACCGCGCATTGGGAGGCTGACGTGCGCATCCGGCTCGGGATCAACACCTGCTTCGCGGTCAAGCGCTGGCCGCGTCCCGAGGACTGGACGCCGATCGTGCGCGACCGGCTCGGGCTCCAGCTCGTCCAGCACTCGTTCGACCTCGTTGCCGACGGCTCGCCGGTCGACGAGGCCGCTCGTCTCGGCGACGCCGTCCGGTCGGCCGGGCTCGAGCTCCACTCGACCTTCACGGGCCTGGCGGCCTACTCGGACAACCTCCTGGGGCACCCCGACCCGGCCCGCCGCGAGTCGGCCGTGGCGTGGTACCGCTGGGCGATCGGCTGGACCGCGGCCGCCGGCGGGCAGGCGACCGGTGGGCACGTCGGGGCGCTGAGCGTGCCCGACTGGACGGACCCGGACCGCCGGGCCATCGCGTGGGGGGCCTTGCGCGACGCCCTGGGCGACCTCGCGGTCGCGGCCCGGGATGCCGGCCTCGCGTACCTGATGGTCGAGAACCTCGCCGCCGCGCGCGAGCCGTCGACGATGGCGATGGTTCGCGACCTGCTCGACGACGGCGAGGCCGGGCGGGTCCCGGTCCGGCTCTGCCTCGACGTCGGCCACATGTGCGTGCCCGGGACGAGCGGCACAGACCGCGACCCGTACGCCTGGCTGCGCGAGCTCGGCCGGGTGGCGCCCGTCATCCAGCTCCAGCAGTCGGACGCCGACGGCGACCACCACTGGCCGTTCACCGCGGCCCGCAACGCCGAGGGCCGGATCGAGGCCGACCGGGTGCTCGAGGCGCTCGAGCGGAGCGGTGCCGACGCCAGCGACCTGATCCTCGAGATGATCCCGCCGTTCGAGCAGGACGACGACGCCGTCGTCGCCGACCTCGAGGCCTCGGCCACGTACTGGCGGACCGCGCTCGAGCGGCACGGGCTGCCGACCTAGCGACGCGCCTCCTCGGGCGTCTCGTACCAGCGCACCCGCTCGCCCACCCGCGCCCGGGCCTTCCAGCCGAGCGACTTCGGCGCGGCCGCGATGTCGCCCAGCAGGGCCGTGACCTGGTCTCCGACGTCGTGGGGCGCCCCCGGAACGGGCTGCCGCGCGACGAGCTCGGCAACGGCCCGCAGGTTGCGCTCGACCGTGTGGCAGAAGCCCCAGTCCGCACCGAGGACGGAGCGGATCCGGACCAGGTCGATCGGGGCAGGCGATCCGTCGGCCTCGGCGGCGGCCGGCCGGCCGATCGCGGCCAGCGGATGGTCGGCCAGCAGGCAGGCCGCGTCGCCGAGGTCTTTCTGGTTCGTCTCCCAGATCTGCAGCTTGGTCAGCAGGAGGTCGGCCAGGTCGAGCGTCGGACCGTCGGTGGCGAGGCGCTGGCGGAGGTCGATCGTGTGCGACATCGCCAGCTCGTCGATCACGACGTCGACCGACCAGCGACCGTCCGCCGCGCCGTACACCAGCCGCTGGGCGCCGTGGATCGCGTTGAACAGCTTGTCGCCGACGTAGCCCTCGCGCTCGAACAGCCGGCGGAGCGCGGCCACGTCCTTGTCGTGGGCGACGAGGTCGAAGTCGCGGTAGGTCCGCTCGTACGGCGGCCGGCGGGCGCTCGGGGCCTGGATGCGGACCGCGACCCCGCCCATCAGGCGGACCCGGAGGCGCTCGGCCATGGCCTGCGCGACGACGCCCCGGGCGGCTGCCTCGATCTCCGCGCTCGGCGGGGCCGGGTCGCCCGGCGGCTGGCTCATGGCCGGTCAGTCTAGCGAGCCGGCCGGCGAACCGGCTGGATCGGCCAGCGCCCGATCGAGTGCCGCGATCGGGTCGGCGAGGACCGCCGGCCCGTGTCCCGGCACGACCCGCCGGACGGCCCCGTCGGCCAGGGCCCGGCGGACGGTCGCGAGGCTCCGGCGCTGCGCCGGCACGTCGCCCTCGGGCCCGAGGATCAGCGTCGGCCGGTCGGTCAGCGCGTCCCCGCTGAGGAGGGTCCCGTCGGTGCCGAGGAAGCCGAGGTGGTCGGGACGATGGCCCGGCAGCGCGAGCGCGCTGAGCCGGCCGTCGCCGGCGCCGACGAGGGTGCCGTCCGCGATCTCGGTCACCGGCCACGACAGCGGGCCGGCGCCACCGGGGCCGACCAGGATCGGGACGTCCCAGCGCGCCCGCAGCTCCTCCGACCCCGACGCGTGACCGGGGTCGACGTGGGTCAGCGCGATCGCGACGATCCGACCGCCGGAGCGGGCGACCTCCGCCTCGATCGAATCGAGGAACGCCTCTCCCGGATCGCCCGGATCGACGACCGTCACGTCGCGCCGGCCGACAAGGACGGTGTTCGCCGGCCGGCCCGCGCGGCCGATGGCGTTCTGGCCGCGGAGGACGCGGAGCCCCGGCTCGAGTCGCTCGACGGAGATCGCCGGCTCCGGCGCCCGGACCAGTCCGTCGCGGATCGCCCCGAAGCTGACCGCCCGTTCGAGCCGCTGGAGCGTGGTCGACGTCGGCGGCCACAGGGCGATCTCCCCGGCGCGCATCCGGGCGAGGGCACTGCGCGGTGTCAGCCAGGCGTGCCCGGCCACCTCGCCGGGATCGACGTCGAGGACCGCGCCCGGGGGCAGCTCCGCGGCGAAGAACCGCGTGTCGAACCGACGGGGGAAGGACCGCGGGGTCGTCCACCGCGCGATCTCGACGAGGTCGTCGGTCCGGAGCTCGAGCCGACCGGCCTCGACGACCTCGGCGAACGAGGCCCGCCCGCGGCCGGCGGTCCCCGGCGCCGCGAGCAGCACCCCGACCTCCTCCCACGTCTCGCGGATCGCGGCGATGCGATGGGCGACGTGGAAGGCGGGATCCGCCGTGGCACCGCGGGCCCACCGGACGAGCCCCGGGTCGGCGTCACCCGGCTCGACCCGGCCGCCCGGGAAGACGTGGAGCCCGGCCGCGAAGGCCATCGAGTCGGGTCGCAGGGTGAGCAGGACCTCGAGCCCGGCGGGGGCCTCGCGCACGAGAACGATCGTCGCGGCCGCACGAGGCTCGACCGGCGGGCTGTCGTCCGCGACGGGCCGGCGATCCACCCGCCGGCTCAGGGCTCGTCGCCGGGCGGGCCGAGCTCCAGCGCGAAGCCGAGCAGGTCGACGCCCGGCTCCGGCTCGCAGTCCCGCTCGGGTGCCCGACGGAAGCCCATCCGCTCGTACAGGCCGTGCGCGGAGGTCATCAACGGACGGGTCAGCAGGACGAGCCGCGAGCGCCCGTCGGCGCGCGCCCGGTCGATGCACGCCTGGACGAGGGCCCGCCCGACCCCGCGGCCCTGCGCCGCCGGGTCGACCGCCAGCATCCGGAACGCGGCCTCGCCGTCAGCCTCGGACTCGGAGTACGGCGTGCCCGGACCGGGCACATAGGTCACCCCGCCGAGGACCCGGCCGCCGGGCTCGACGGCCACGAACACCGGGCAGATCGACGCCCGGCTGGCCACGTCGCGCACGAAGTCGAGGTAGCCGTCGTGGCCGTCCTCGCCAACCGTCCGGTAGGCCGCGACCGATACCTCCCCGAGCGCCGCGAACTCGCTCGCCTGGACCCGGCGGATCTCGAACGTCATCGGTCGCTCACTCGATCAGCTGGGCCGCCAGGGCCTCCGGTTCGACGACCGGCTGGCGACACGCGAAGTCGCGGCAGACGAAGGCAGTCGGCCGGCCGTCGAGCCGGAACCGCGACCCGAGGAGCTCGATGACGCTCGTGTCGGGGTCGGGGCCGCAGGCGACCGCCAGGTGCGGATGGAACCCGCGGCGTACCGGCCCGAGCAATCGGCGGGTCGCCGCATCGGCGGGGTCGCCGACGATGGCCACTTCGATGACGTCCGCGAGCGCCAGGTCGAGCGCCACCAGCCACCGGGCGAAGGCCCCTGGATGACGGCCGACGACGCCACCGACGAGGCCGATCGCGCGCTCTGCCGCCGAGCGATACCCGCCGTGGCCGGTCAGGTCGGCGAGTCGCAGGAGGACCGTCGCGGCCATCGCGTTGCCCGACGGGACGGCGTTGTCCTGGAGGTCCTTCGGGCGCATGATCAGGGTCTCGTGGACGTCGCTCGTGTCGAAGAAGCCCCCGGCCGGGTCGCCGAACCCGACGAGGATCGTGTCGGCCAGGCCGCGGGCGGCCACGAACCAGCGCTCCTCGAAGGTGGCCGCGTAGAGCGCCAGCAAGCCGTCGGCGAGGCAGGCATGGTCCTCGAGGATCCCGTCGGCCGAGGCCCGGCCGTCCTTCCAGCTCCGCCGCAGCAGGCCGTCCGGCCGGCGGAGCCTGGCCAGGATCAGCTCGGCCGCCGCGATCGCCAGGCGGCGCAGCTCCGCGGCCTGAGCCGCGTCCTCGGCCGTGCCGGTCGCATCGAGGGCGGCTGACGCGTCGGCGAACGCCGCGATGGCCAGGCCGTTCCAGCCCGCCAGCACCTTGTCGTCGCGAGCCGGCTGCGGGCGGCGGTCGCGACGCTCGGCCAGGATCGCCCGGCCCTCGGCGAGCCGGGTCGCGACGACGTCCACCGGGAGCCCGAACCGCGCCGCGAGGTCCG
Organism: uncultured Chloroflexia bacterium; assembly: GCA_963813705.1. Lineage (GTDB taxonomy): Bacteria > Chloroflexota > Limnocylindria > Limnocylindrales > CSP1-4 > Chersky-267. The sequence goes on along the minus strand of CAWFAH010000007.1, from coordinate 443,102 downwards.
GGTCGGAGGCCGTCCGCCGGAAGATGGTGCGCCCCTCCCAGTTGCCCGCGTCGGTCACGTCGTACGCCGCCCCGACGAGCTCCGCGAGCTCGGCACCGACGGCGGCCTGGACCTCGTCGGCCGTCCACACGAACGTCGCGCCCTCGACACCGCCGGTATCGGCATCCTGGCTGGCGGCGAACCCGCCGTCGTCCGTCCGCAGCCGACGAGCGAGGTAGCCGAGCGCCCCGAGCGCGACCTGCCGGTACCGCGCGTCGCCGGTCAGCTGCCAGGCGTGGGTGTACGCCCGTGCCAGCTGCGCGTTGTCGTAGAGCATCTGCTCGAAGTGCGGAACGAGCCAGATCGCGTCGGTCGCATAGCGATGGAAGCCGCCGCCGAGCTGGTCGTGGATGCCGCCGTCGGCCATCGCGTCGAGCGTCCGCAGCGCCATCGCCAGGGCCCGGCCGTCGCCGACCGTGGCCGCCCGGCGGATGAGGAACTCGATCGTCATCGGCTGCGGGAACTTGGGCGCGCCGCCCCAGCCGCCGTTCCGGGGGTCGAACGTACGCTCGAGCTCCGCGACGGCCGCCTCGAGCACCGTGCGCTCGGGCAGTCCACCGGAGACCGAGCCGGCGGCCGATCCCAGCCGGGCCGTCTCGGCGATGGAAGCCACGAGCGACGAGCTGGATTTCTCGATCTCGGAGCGCTCCTCGCGGTAGGCCCGGGTGACCCCCGCGAGGACCTGGCGGAACGACGGCAGCCCGTGCCGTGGCGTATCGGGGAAGTAGGTGCCGCCGTAGAACGGCCGGCCGTCCGGGGTGAGGAACACGCTCATCGGCCAGCCACCGCCGCCGGTCATCGCCTGGACGGCGGCCATGTAGACCTGGTCGAGGTCCGGCCGCTCCTCCCGGTCGACCTTGATCGGCACGAAGTCGCGGTTGAGCTCGGCCGCGGTCGCCGGGTCCTCGAACGACTCGCGCTCCATCACGTGGCACCAGTGGCAGGCGGCGTAGCCGATCGAGAGAAAGATCGGCCGGTCCTCCTCGCGCGCCCGGGCGAGCGCCTCCGGACCCCACGGGTACCAGTCGACCGGGTTGTGGGCGTGCTGGAGGAGGTACGGGCTCGTCTCCCCGGCGAGCCGGTTGCTGGGCATGCACGGATGGTAGCGCCGCGACCGGCCCGGCCCGGGCGCGGCCCCGTATCCTTCCCCGCGTGACCGCCCCCGCGTCGATCCCCGGGCTCCTCGGCCGAACCACGATCTGGCTGATCGCTGCGGCCGGCGCGGCAACCCTGCTGACCGCCATCCTCCAGCTCGTCGGCGCGCCCCATGCGCTCGTCTTCGTCGTGTCGGCGATCGCGCTGGCCGGGCTGGCCGGCGTCATCGGCTCGGGGACCGACCAGCTCGGCCATCGCCTCGGGCCGGGCAAGACGGGCGTGCTCCAGTCGGCGCTCGGCAACCTGCCCGAGCTGTTCATCTCGATCTTCGCGCTCCAGGCCGGGCTCGTCGTCGTCGTCCAGACCGCGCTCGTCGGGTCGATCCTCGCCAACAGCCTGCTCGTGCTCGGGCTGGCCTTCTTCGCCGGCGGGTTCCGCCACGGGGTCCAGCGTTTCGGCGCGGCGCCGGTTCGGACGATCGCCGTGCTGCTGGTGCTCGCGGTCGCGGCCCTGGCGATCCCGACCCTGGCGACGGCGCCCGGTGCCCCCGATGCCGGGCACGCCCAGGAGCTGAGCGTCTTCACCGCCGTCGTCCTGCTCGTCCTGTTCGCGGCGTCGATCCCGTTCTCGATCGCTGGCGGGCCCGGGGCGAGCGCGCTCGTGGCACCCGTCGAGCGCGAATGGCCGCTTCCGCTCGCGGTGGGGCTGCTCGCCGTGGCGGCGGCCTGCGCGGCGGTGGTCTCGGACTGGTTCGTCACGGCGCTCGAGCCGTCGCTCGGATCGCTCGGGATCTCGGAGGCGTTCGCCGGGCTCGTCGTGGTGGCGCTGGCCGGCAATGCCGTCGAGAACGTGGTCGGGATCCAGCTCGCGGCCCGGAACCAGGTCGACCTGGCGATCAGCCTGATCATGAACTCGAGCCTCCAGGTCGCGTTGGCGCTGACGCCGGCGCTGGTGATCATCAGCCTCGTCATCGGCGGACCGGCGTTGACCCTCGTGCTGAGCCCGCTCCTCCTCGGCTCGCTGGCGCTGGCGGTCATCCTCGGGACGCTGATCGTGTTCGACGGCGAGTCGACCTGGCTCGAGGGCCTGGCCCTGGTGGCGCTCTACCTCATCGTCGCGGCGAGCGTGTGGTACGGGCCCGTGGTCGCGTGACGATCGCGGCACGGGCCGTCGCGGGCTTCCTGCCCTCGACGGCCGGGTTCCATTTCGCGAACCGCTGGCCGGCCGGTCCGGCGCTCCGGTTCGCGCTGCGGGTCCCGGGCCCGGTGCCGGTCGGTGTCGAGATCGCCATCGGCGACGTCGCCAACGGGTTGTGCGGCGGGATGGCCCTCGCCGCCATCGACCGGTTCCTGCGCGGCGAGCCGCCACCGGCCGACCGGGAGCCACCCGCGCCCGGGACACCGCTGTTCGCGGAGATCGTCCGCCGGCAGGTCGACAGCCTTGAGCTCGGGCTGGCGGTCGCCCGCTTCTACCGGGCCTCAGCGGTGAGCGACGCGGCTCGGGCGCGGATCGCGGTCGGCGATGCCTGGCCGGCCGCCCGCCGGGCGATCGACGCCGGACGGCCCGCCGCCCTCGGCCTCGTCCATACGGCCTCGGCCGACCCGCGCCGGCTCATCGGCAACCACCAGGTGGTGGCGTACGGGTACGAGCTCGACTCGGATGCCGGGCGGGTCAGCCTTGCAATCTACGACCCGAACCACCCCGAGGACGACGCCATCCGCCTGAAGCTGACGCTTGCGGGACCGCGCGGCCCGGTGACCTTCGACTACGTCGCCGGCGAGGCGCCGGTGCTCGGGCTCGTGGCACTGGGGGCACGGCCCGCCGGCTGACCGATCGGCGCTCGAGCGGCTACGGACGATCCTCCGCCAGCCCGTCGGCTGACAGGGCGACGGGGGCGGCAACGCCGCGGACGCTGGTCGGTCGGGCCACTGGGCCAGCACCGCTCGTGATCCGGCGCGGTTCGTCGGTCCGGAACAGGCCGCGGCGCCAGGCGAGGACGCCGCCGATGATCCCGCAGGCGAGCGCGATCGCGCCGCCGACCGTCACCGCGACCGCCGATCCGAGGACCGCCGCGAGCGCGCCGAAGGCGAGACCGCCGATCGGCGTCGAGCCGGCGAACACCGTGGCGTAGAGGGCCAGCACCCGGCCGCGCAGCATGTCGGGCACGTTGAGCTGGATCGTCGTGTTGGCCATGGCCGCCATGGTGATCCCGCCCGCCCCGACGCCGAACATGCACACGAGCGCGAGCGGCATGGCCCGGGTGAACCCGAGCGCGACCTCGAGGGCCCCGAGGACGATCGCCCCGATGACGATCAGGCGCGGGTTGGGGCGCCTGCGGAAGGCGATCGTGAGGGCCGCGATGAGCGACCCGACACCCGACGCGGCCATGAGGAAGCCATAGCCGTCGGCGTCGGTCCCGAGCACGTTCTTCGCGAACGCCGGGATCACGACCCCGAAGTTCATTCCCGCGGTGGACACGAGCCCGACCATCCCGACCGCCAGGAAGACGATCGGCGTGTGGCGCACGAACGCGAGCCCCTCGGCGAGGTTGTCGATGACGGCGCGGGCCGTCTTCGGGACGGCGACCATGGCCGCCGGGCGGAGATCTGCCGGGCGCATCGCGACGAGGCTCCCGATGACGGCCAGGAAGCTCAGGCCGTTGACGAAGAACGCGACCCCGATGTCGAACACGCCGATCGCCAGCCCGGCGACAGCCGGCCCGATGATCCGGGCGGCGTTGAAGATCGCCGAGTTGAGCGCGACCGCGTTGCCGATGTCCTCGCGGCCGACCATCTCGATCACGAAGGCCTGCCGGGTCGGCATGTCGACGGCGCTCGAGCAGCCGAGCGTGAACGCGATCAGCACGATCTGCCAGACCTGGATCTGGTGGGTCAGGGTCAGGAAGGCGAGCAGGAAGGCGAGGACCATCGCGATCGTCTGGGTGGCGATGAGGGTCCGCCGCTTCGGGAGGCTGTCGGCAACGATGCCGCCGAACAGGCCGAAGATCAGGATCGGGGCGAACTGAGCGGCGGTGACGACGCCGAGCATCAGCGGGCTACCGGTCAAGGTGAGGACAAGCCAGTCCTCGGCGATGTTCTGCATCCAGGTCCCGACGAGCGAGACGAGCTGGCCGGACCAGAACAATCGGTAGTTGCGATGACGCAGGGCGCGCAGGCCGTCGAACCCGGCGACCGCTCGGACGGGGCTCACGGCGCGGACCGTCGTCCGGCGCCTCCGGGCGAACGGCTCGGCCGGGCAGCTCCCGGATGGGCCTCGGCCCGCCGGGGGTGGGTGTGATCGGCGTTGGCGTGGGCGACCCGGTGGTGCTCGGCCGCCGCCGCGGCGTCACCCGCCGCCTCGGCCTCGACCTCCGCGAGATGCGCTGCCAGGTGGGCCCGGCGGGTCGTCGCGTCCTCGATCATCCGCTCGATCCGGTCCGCCTTGCCGCGCAGCGTCGCGACCTGGCGGTCGACCCGGGCCAGGGCGTCCTCGACGATCGCGCGTCGCTCCGTCGGGTCCTGCGACTCGCGATAGCGCTCGCGGTTACGCGCCCGCGCCGACTCGTCCTCGAGGAGCTGCGCGATCTCGGCCAGGCTGAAGCCGGCGTCGTCACGGAGGCCCTTGATGTAGCGCAGCCGCTCGACGTCGTCGGCGTCGTACAGGCGGTAGGCGCCGTCGGAGCGGGCCGGCGGCGCGAGCAGCCCGATCTCCTCGTAGTAGCGGATCGAGCGAGGCGTCAGGCCGAGCTCGGCCGCCACCTCCTGGATGCGGAGCAGGCGGGGTCGGTCGGCGGGTTCGGTGGTGGGCGGGAGCACGCGGTGATCATAGCACAACCTTGACGTTAACGTGAAGGTTACGGTTGGCGGCCGATGGTCCGGGTCGTCGCGGCTGAGCCCGGCCTCCGCGCGGTTCTCCCCCTGATGCGAGTCGCCGCATCGGAGTGGGAACGCGGCGCGATGGGCTCACGCACGGTGGTTCGCGAGGCGAACCAAGCGACGCCCGGCGGCGAGATGCGGCCCGGGCGGCCCCGCCTCCTTCGCCCGTTGGTTCGGGTGGCGAACCAATCGACGTTCGAGATGCCCCGACGGGTGCCCGAGGCCGTCGGCGGGGCCGCCTCCTCCGCCCGTTGGTTCGGGAGGCGAACCGGCAGCCGTCGGAGCGGCCGAGGAGGGAACGTGGGCGAGCCTCGGACCCGCCCGGCGCCGGCGGCTCGCGGTCGATACCATCCGGGCATGGACTACGGGCTCGTTCTGCCGACCATCCACGCCGGTGCCAGCGCCGAGGGGATCGAGGCCGCCGCCGAGGTCGCCGAGCGCGTCGGCTGGTCGACCGTGTGGACGACCGACCACGTCCTGGTCGAGCATGCCTCCGAGGGCGAGTACGGCCGCATCTTCGAGGCCATCGTGGCCCTCGCCCACGTCGGCGCCCGGCATCCCCGGCTGCGGCTGGGGACGAGCGTGATCGTCGTGCCCCAGCGCCAGGCGGTCGTCCTGGCCAAGGAGCTGGCGACGCTCGACGTGCTGTCACGGGGTCGCGTGATCGCCGGGGTCGGGATCGGCTGGGATCGGGTCGAGTTCGCGAACCTCGGGATGGCCGATCGGTTCTCGGTGCGCGGCGCCTATCTCGAGGAGACGGTCCTCCTGTGGCGTCACCTGTGGGGCGGTGCGACGACCCCGTTCCACGGCCGCTTCCACGACATCGACGACTTCGTGTTCGAGCCGCTGCCCGACCGCGGGGCCGACCTCCCGATCTGGTTCGGCGGGCGAGCCGAGGTGGCGCTCCGCCGCGCGGGACGCCTTGGCGATGGGTACCACAGCAGCTCGACCTCGCCGGGCACCTACGCCTCGCGGATCCCCATCCTGCGCGACGCGGCGACCGCGGCCGGGCGGGCGACGCCGACGCTCTCGGCGCGGGTCCGGGTGCTCCCCGCCGGGATCCTCGACGACGGCGACGACTACGCCCTGCGCGGGTCGGCCGACGCGATCCGGTCCGGCGTCGCCGAATGGGAGGCGCTCGGCCTCGACCACCTCGCGCTGTACTTCACCTCGGTCGACCCGGAGGCGATCGTGCGCGACGTCGAGTGGTTCGCCCGCGAGATCGCCGCGCCGGGCTAAGGGCGGGCTCGCCGTCCGCGGACGGCCCATCGCGCTCGGACGACCTCCACGCCGGGCCCGATTTCCCATTGGTTAATCAGACTTAGGCGGGCCGTAACCGGCATCCAACCGAGGGTGTGGTGGACTAGGGATCAGAGAGCGGCCGAGGGACCCAGCCCGATGACGCCGCAGCAACCGAGCCTCTCGCCACGGTGCTACACGGGTCATGGGTCGAGGAGGCTCCGGTGCTACGGCTGCCAAGAGGACTGCGCATCTGCGAAGTGTGCGGTGGGGTGCGCGGCAGGACGCTCGACGATCGGCTGTCGGTCTGTCTGTGCCAGGGCGTCCGCTGCAACTGGTGCGGGACGGTTCGCCGACGCCCGATCAGCGACTACTACGATCCGGGCGACGAGATCTGGGTCCATGTCCCGTGGTTCGGGCTCATGGCCCATCGCTGCCCGGCTCCGGCCGAGCGGCGGACGGGCGAGCACTACACGCTCCTGCCCGAGGACGAAGGCTTCATGGCCTACTCGGCCTCGATGACCCGGCTGACCCTCCTGTCGATGGGCTTCGAGCACGGCGACGAATCGTAGTCATGCGATGGCCGGTGCCGAGCCCCCACGACCCGATCCCGAACCCAACCCCGACGACTTCCGGGCGGCCCTCGAGCGCAACCCGCTCGCTCGCTGGTGGCGCAATCGCGCCGGCACGACCGGTGAGACCGGCTCGCGCCTGATCGCCCGCGACGTCCCACCGGCCCGGCGCGACCAGGAACGCGCGTCGGGCACGACCGACTGAGCCGCCGCGCCGCTCGAGCGACCGCGCCGCGGCCCCGTGGTGACCGCGGCCGCCGTCAGAGCCTGGGCAGGACCTGGAGGTCGGTCTGCGCGGCCGCGAACAGGTCGCCGACGGCCGCGACCCGGTCGGGCATCGTCCGGATCGTCCAGCGCTGGGCGCCGAGGGTCGGATCGTCGAGCTCGTCCCAGGCGATGGGCGCCGAGACCGGGGCGCCCGGCGCAGGCCGGACGGCATACGGCGCGACGAGCGTCTTGATGTACGTGTTCTGGGTGTAGTCGAGGCGGGCCCGACCGTCGCGGCGATCCTTCGACCACTCCCACGACACGAGCTCCGGGACGGTGGCTCCGACGGCCCGCGACACGCCCTCCACCCAGGCGCTCGTCTCGTCGTAGCCATAGCGTGGCTCGATCGGGATCCAGACCTGGATCCCGCGCTTGCCGGTCAGCTTCGGATAGCCGCGCACCCCGAGGTGCCCGAGCGCCGTTCGGAACAGCCGGGCGAGCACCAGCGTCTCGGGCCACGTCGTCCGCTCGCCGGGGTCGATGTCGATCAGGGCGAAGGTCGGCCGGTCCGGCGCCGTCAGCCGGCTCGTCCAGGCGTGGATCTCGAACGCCGCCTGGTTCCCCAGCCAGCACAGCGTCGCCGTCCGGTCGGCCACGAGGTGGGTGTTCGCGGCCCGAGCCTCGACCCCGGCCTCGCGCCAGCGACGCAGCCAGGTCGGATCGGTCGGCCGGAGATCCTTCTGCCAGAACCCCTTCGCGGTCGCCCCATCGGGGAAGCGCTGCAGGTTGAGCGGCCGCTCGTCGAGGTGGCGCAGCATCGCCGGCGCGATCCGACCGAAGTAGGCAATGAGCTCGCGCTTGACGACGGGCCGGTCGTCCGGAGAGGCGTCGGCGGGCGGGAACAGCACCTTGTCGAGGTTCGTCAGCTTCAGCTCGACGCCACCGACCATCCAGGTACCGTCCCTGCCGAGCCGATCGAGCGCGGCCAGCTCGTCCGCGGTCGCAGGCGCCCACTCGGGTCGAGGCGGCGCGGGTCGCGCGCGCCTGGCCTGCGGACCGCCGATGCGGCGACTGGCATCACCGGCGGGGTCCGGGCCGGGCGGGTCGCCCGACTGCCCGAGCTCGCGATCGACCTCCGCCTCGGCCACGGAGCTCGCCACGGGCGTCTCGCGGACGACCGTCGAGGGCTCGCGGCCGTCGTCGATTCCCTTGAACGCGGACTGCCGAACGAGCCCGTCGCGGCTCCAGCCCCCGAGCTCGGCGCGGATGACCAGCCGCGGCTCGATCCAGCGGGCGCCACGCAGGTCCGGGCGCGCCGCCGGTGACGGATCGAACGGCGGCGCGTCCGCGGCCAGGGCATCGAGCCGCTCGCGGAGGATCCGGCGCCAGCGCGCGTCGAAGCCCGATCCGACCTTGCCGGCGAACCGGAGCCGGCCGTCGTCCATCACCCCCACGGCGAGCGCGCCGAGCTCCTTCGCGTTGCCCTCGCCCGGCGTCCAGCCGCCGACGACGAGCGCCTGCTCGGGCCGCAGCTTGAGCTTGAGCCAGGCACCGGTCCGCCGCCCGGGTTCGTAGCGCGACCGGGCGTGCTTGGCGACGATCCCCTCCAGACCCTGCGCCGAGGCGGCCCGGTAGAACGCGGTTCCCTCGCCCACCACGTGCGCCGCGAACCGAACGGTCGGCCCGTCGGTGACGATCGCCCGGAGCAGCCGCTTGCGCTCCGCGAGCGGGACCCGCAGGAGCGACCGCCCGTCGTGGCGGAGGACGTCGAAGACCTGGTAGACGAGCGGCGCCCGGGCCGCGCCGTCGTCGTCCGCGGCGGCCGCCGGCGACCCGCCCTCCGATGCCCGGCCCCCGGGACCGCGGATCCCCGGCACCCGTCCGCCCGTGGCCTGCGAGATCCTCGCCTGGAGGAGCGAGAAGTCCGGACGGCCGGCCGGATCGAGGGCGACGACCTCGCCGTCGAGGATCACCTCCTCCGCGGCCAGCCATTTCGCGGCCGGCGGGAGCAGCCGCGGGAAGTAGGTCGCGGCATCGTGGCCGTTCCGGGTGTACGTCCGGATCGCGCCGTCCTGGACGATCGCCTGGACCCGGTAGCCGTCCCACTTGATCTCGAACAGCCAGTCGGGGTCGTCGAACGGCCGATCCGACAGGGTGGCCAGCATCGGCTCGACGAACGCCGGCGGCCCGCTCGCCGGCTCGGCCCCGGACAGGTCGATCTCCGCCTCGGCCGTCGGCGCCTGGCTGATCCAGTAGGCGTCGCGATCGGCCTTGACCTCGTCGTTCGTCCGGCCCGTCTTGACGCTCGCCGGATGCTCTTCGGCGTCCCAGCCGTCGACCGCCGCCTCGTCGCGCTTGTGGATCAGGAGCCACTGCTCCTTCTCGTCGGCCTCGAACGGCCGGCTCCCCGTCGGCCGGCCCGAGGTGCGCACGATCGTGAACCGGCCGCGGAGCTTCTCGCCGTGGAGCCGGAACTTGAGCTCGCCGCGGGCGATCGCCGCGCCCGGATCGGGTGTCTCCGCCTCCGGCTCCCAGGTGCCCCAGTCCCACACGATCACGTCACCGGCGCCGTACTGCTTCGCCGGGATGACGCCCTCGAAGTCGAGGTACTCGATCGGATGGTCCTCGACGTGGATGGCCATCCGCCGAGCGCCCGGATCGAGGGTCGGACCGCGCGGCACGGCCCAGCTGACGAGCACGCCACCGGTCTCGAGCCGGAAGTCGTAATGGAGCCGGGTCGCCCGGTGGCGCTGGACGACGAACCGCCCGCCCGCGGCGGGCACGGTCGCCGACCCGGCGCCGGCCGGTTCGGGCGTCCGCGCGAAGTCGCGCTTGCGCTGGTACTCCTCGAGCGGCATGCGGTCGGCGCGGCCCGGGCCGCCAGGGGCGGCCTAGGCGCTCTTGCGACGCCTGGCCGGCCGTGCCTCCTCTGGCTCGTCCGCCGTCCCGGGGCCGGCGGCCTTCGCCGTCCGCTTCTTGGAGGTGGCGGCGCTGACCGACGTCGGCTCCGCGCCGCGGGCGTCCACGGCCGCCTTGACGCTCGCTTCCAGGGCGGCCATGAGGTCGACGAGGTTGGTGGCGGGCTCGGCCTCGGGCGCGGCCACGGTCTCCTCGCCGGCGACCTTCGCCTCGATGATCTTGAGCAGCGCCTCGCGGTACTCGTCGTGGTAGGCGGCCGGATCGAACGTGCCGGTCATCGCCTCGATCAGCTGCTCGGCCATCTTCCGCTCGGCCGGCTTGATCTCCGGCTCCTCGGCCGGCAGGTCGAGCTCGGCCAGCGAACGGATCTCGTCCGGCCAGTGGAGCGTGGTCAGGAGCATCGTCTTGGCGAACGGGTCGATCGCGGCGAGCGCCTCGCGGTCCTTGATCACGACCTTGCAGATCGCGGTGAGCCGCTTGTCCTCGAGGACGTCCTTGAGCAGGTAGAACGCCTTGCGGCCGATGGCGTCGGGCTCGAGGTAGTAGGCCTGCTTGACGAACTTGACCGCGCCGTCGTCGACCTCGGCCCGCTCGGTGAACTGCTCGATCTCGATCGAGCGGACCGTCTTGAGCGGGACCGATTCGAGGTCCTCGTCGGTCACGACGACGTACTGGCCCGGGGCGTACTCGAAGCCCTTGACCGTGTCGCCGCGCGAGATCACGTCGTCGTCGACCGGGCAGTAGATCTTCATCTGGATCCGGCTCAGGTCGGACTTGTGGAGCATGTTGAAGCTCACGCCCTTCGACTCGGTCGCGAGGTAGAGCTTCACCGGGATCGTCACCAGCCCGAACTGGATGGCCCCCCGCCACATCGCGCGCGCCACGATCTCACCCTCTGTGCGGACCGCGAGGGTAGCACGGGATCGTCGCCCCGCAAACCCGCCCGGCCATCGCGAATCGGGTCTCCGAGGTGTCGAACCTGTTGCGTCTCAGCTCGCCCGGCGGAGCTCGGCCTCGGCCTCGACGAGGCGGGCGAGGACCCCGTCGCGGAGCCGGTCGAGCCCGGCGCCGACGTCCCGGGCGCTCGTCCCGATCGAGGTCAGGGTCGACTTGAGGCCCTTGATCTGGTCGAGCTGCTCGCGCACGCCGTCGAGGGCGACCTTGACCGCCGGCGCATCGATGCCGGCCTCCCGATCACGCGTGCTGACGAGCGCCAGCAGGCGGGCCAGGCGGATCGCCGCCTCGAACGTGGGCTGGTCCGGCGCGGCCGGATCGACGACGCAGTAGACGTCGCCGGCGCGGAGGTCGAACGGGGCGATGCCACTCGGGGCGTGGGTCGGGCTGAAGACGACCACCCCGACCGCGGCCGCCCGGTTCGCCTTGGCCGCCCGGATCTCGTCGCGGATCTGGCGGACGGACATCGAGCGGTCCTTGGCCTCGACCACGATTCGGAGCTCGGCGCCGGCGGTGTGGGCCGGGTTGACGGTCAGGACGAAGTCGCCCTTCTTCGAGCGGATCACGTCCCCGGCCGCCGTCCCAGTCCGCTCCACGAGGTCCCCGGGTCCGCGGGCGATGTCGCCGAGCATCGCCTCGAGGACGTCCTCGAAGTCGACGCCCTTGGCGGCCGACCTGGCGCGCTCCGACCCGCGCGCCGCCGCGGCGGCCTCCATCGCGGTCAGCCGGTCGTTGAGCCGGGTGAAGCCGTCGGTCACCTCGACCCGGAACTGGTGGAGCGGCGAGTGCATCCGCGTGGGGTCGAGCAGCTGGGCAAGACGCGAGGCGTCGCCGTCGAAGTAGGTCCCCAGCAGGTCGCGCAGCTTGCCGATCGCGCTGTCCCGCTTCGTCTCGTCGAACAGGTCGGTCACGAAGGCCTGCAGCCGGCCGCGATCCCCGAGGAACGTCTCGAGCGTCCGGGGCAGCCGGCCGTCGCCGTCGGCGAAGTTCTGGCGGAGCATGAGGTCGAGCGCGGACGCCGCCCGCTCGTTGGCCTGGGCGGTACGCGCGAGGAGACCGTCGAACTCGCGCCGGACCGCATCCACGTTGACTGTCACGCCTGCGTCCTGGAGCGCGAGCAGGCCGATCCGGAGGGCCCGCTCGACGATCGCCGACCGGTCGGCCGCCGGGCGCTCCGCGAGGAACCCGGCGAGACCCGCGTCGGCGAGCACGAGGCGCTCGACGACGATCCGGTCGCCGTCGAGGCGGACGGCCGGCTCGACGGCCTCGGCCGCGTCCGACGCGGAGAACGGGATGACGGTTGCGTTCATGCCCCGATCCTGGTCCGGTGCCGTGCCAGCTTGCCTGTCACGGCCCGGCGCGGCCGGCCCCCGGGCAGGACCTGGGCAGGACTGGTCCTGTCCACCCGACCGCACCGGTCCCACGCTGACCGCCCGGTGCGGTGTCGAGCAGCACCGCCATTCGATCCGCGGGTACCCCGTACGGTGGTCATCCCCCCGTGAGCGCCCGTATCATCGGCTCCCGGGAGTCCTCCACTCCCGCTTCGGAGTCCGCGCCGCAGATGTCCGCTCAGCCCATCCTCCTCGTGATCGGAATCGCGATCGCCGTGAATTTGGTCATCATGGGAGGCCTCGTGGTCACGCTGGTTGCGCGACGCCGCAGCCGCTTCGCCACGCCCGATGGGCTCGTCGAGCCGGCGCCGTACCGCTCGGCGGCGATGACCACGAGCCCGCCCACCGCCACCAGCGCCGTGTCGTTCATCGACGACGCGGACGACACCGACGAGTACGACCGAGCTGACGAGGACTTCGACGACGACGTGAGTGCCACCGAACCAGCCGACTACCGACGATTCCGCCCGGTGATGTCCGACGAGGGCGAGCGGGTCGAGACGACCATCGAGTCGTTCCTGACCGGCGGCTCCACGGGCCAGCAGCCGGCCCGCGCCGCGACCGAGCCACCGGCGCCGGCCGGACGCCCCGCCCCGTCCGCCCCGGCTCCGTCCGCCCCGGTCGCGTCCGTCCCGACCCACGCGCCCGCGGCCCCGACGACCGGCCCCAGCCGGCTCGACTGGGAGGTCCGCCTGCGCGACGAGGAGGCACGCTACGCGCGCTACCGGCGCCCGGTGTCGATCGTCCTGGTCGAGGTCGACGGGATGGAGCGGCTCGTCCAGCGGCTCGGACCCGATGCCGCGGAACGGCTCGTCCCGCCGATCGGCCAGACGCTGATGCGCCAGGCCCGGGCCGCCGACCACGTCGCCCGGATCGGTCTCAGCCGATTCGCGGTGCTCCTGCCCGAGACCGACGAGATCCAGGCGATCAACTACGTCGAGCGTGTCCGGAGCGAGTGCGATCGCTGGCTGGCCGCCGGTGCGGTGGCGACTCGCCTGGCGCTCGGCTGGGCGTGCCCGACCCCGGGCGGCGACCTGCGCACGGCAACCCGGATCGCCGAGGACCGCCTGAACGCCGACCGGCGCCGGGCGTTCCAGCGCGCCGAGCTCGAGCTGGAGATGGAGCCACCGATCGGAAGCGGCCCGACGCCGCAGCCGGTGGAGATGCCGGGCCCGAGCGTCGTGGAGCTCACGCCGCCCGACGGCGCAGAGTAACGGGCGGGCCGTCCGCGGCGGACGATCGGATCAGCGTCGGTGCGCGATCAACCCTGCGGAACGACAGCCCTGCGGACCGATCAGCGCTTCTTGCCGCGAACGGCAAACAGGTGGGCGTTCCACTCCGACGGGCCGCCGTCCGGCGACGCCGAGCTGCCGTGCCAACCGCAGACGCAGGTGACCGTCTGATCGCGGTGCTTGTACTCGTCGATCACGTGCTTGAACTCGGGGGTCGGGACGGGTTTGCTCAGCGGGGAAGCGGCCAACATGGCCTCCTGTCGGGCTCAGGCGTGGGTCACCTATTGTGCGCCTTTCGGCCGGATCCTGCCCGACGGCCGGTCGGCGGAGGTGGCGCGAGTCAGCCGTCGCCCGCGGGCCTGGCCAGCCGGCGGAAGACGGGTCGCAGGGCGGGGTAGAGCCCGACGTACGCCTCGTACGTGGCGTCATACGTCGCCCGTCGGTCGGGGTCCGGGTCGATCCGCTCGACGATCCGGACGACCGACCGGATCCCGGCGACGAGATCGGGGAAGGCGCCGATGGCCGTTCCGGCGACGATCGCCGAGCCGGCCGTCGCGGTCTCGACGATGGCCGGGACCGCGACCGGGAAGCCGGTGACGTCGGCCTTGAGCCGGTTGAGGCCGGGATCGGCGGCCAGCCCGCCGGACACGCGCAGCTCGCGCACAGTTACCCCGGCGGCCACGATCGGGGCGGCGACGTGGCGCAGCGCGAGGTCGGCGGCCTCGAGGACCGCCCGGGCGAGATGCGCCCGCCCGTGACGGAGGGTCAGCCCGACGAAGGCTCCCCGGGCGGTCGGGTCCCAGATCGGTGATCGCTCGCCCGACAAATACGGCAGGAAGACGAGCCCGTCCGCCCCGGGCTCGATCGCCAGCGCGTCGGCGAGGAGCCGGTCCGTCGAGACGCCGGCCAGGACCTCGTCGCGGAGCCAGTCGAGGGCCTTGCCCGTGGCGTTCATCGCGCCGCCGAGGAACCACCGCCCCGGGATCGGCGCGGCGGCACCGAACACGCCGGGAATGGCCAGCGGCCGGTCGGTGTAGACGGCGAACCCGCCGCTCGTGCCACCGGTGTCGATGGCGTCGCCGGGCTCGGTCAGGCCGGCTCCCAGGAAGCTCGCGTGCGCGTCGGCCATGCCCGCGGCGACGGGGATGCCCGGATCGAGACCGAGCTCGGCGGCGGGCCCGGCGAGGAGCGGACCGAGGACCGTGGCCGAGGCGACCGGCGCGGGCAGGCGGTCCATGGCCAGGCCGGTCCGCGACGCCATCGTCCGATCGGGATGGACCTGTCCGGGCAGGGTCGTCTCGGCGGCGACGCCGGTCAGCCGCAGCCCGACCCACTCCCAGCTGGCCAGGTGCCAGCGGGCGTCGGCCAGCGCCCCTCGATCGTGGCGCTCGACCCACAGCGCCTTCGGCAGGATGCCGAGGACCCAGCCGCCCTCCCCCGTCGCCGCGAGCAGGTCCGCCTCCTCGAGGCCCGAACGCGTGTCCAGCCAGGTGATCGCCCGACGGACCGGCCGCCCATCGGCGGCCGCGGTCACCAGCGTCGGGCCCTGCCCGTCGATCCCGATCGCAGCGATCTCGACCGACGCCGACGATGCCAGCAGCTCCGCGGTCATCGTCCGGATCGCCATCCACCAGTCCTCGGGATCCTGCTCGGCGGCCCCGGTGGACGCGTCGGTGTGGAGCGGATAGGCGGCCCGCGCCAGCCCGAACAACCGCCCGTCGAGCCCGATCAGCCCGGCCTTCGCCTGGGTCGTCCCGAGATCGATCGCGAGGATGGCGCGACTGGTCACCCCGGGACGGTCGCGAGACGCGCGTCCGCCGCGCGGGCCTGGGGCATCGTCCGCCAGGCGACCGGGATGAGCGGTCGCCACGCCCGGAACCCCGTCCGGAGCCAGCCCGCCACCGTCCGCTCGCGAAGCCCCCAGGCCAGGCCGTAGTCGACCCGGATCCGGTCGGGCAGCAGCTCGAGCGCCGGCCACAGGGTCCAGGCGTACAACGGCGCGGGCAGCGGACCGAGCAGCGGGTGGAGCGGCCCGAGCGGCGGGGCGAGGATCGTCCGGGCCAGCTCGCGGGCAGTCGGCGTGACCCGGATCGGGCCGCCCGGACCGAGCTGCGCCGCCAGGTAGTCCTCGAACGCCTCGTGATCGATCGGCAGGCGCGATTCGGGCACCCCGAGCGCGCGGCCGATCGGTCGGGTCTCGGCATAGAAGCGCCGCCGCGCGGATCGGTCGAGCGGCCGGATCCAGGCGTCGTGGGCCACGATCGTCGCGTCGATGAGCGTGGCGTGGACCCACAGCCCCAGCTCCGGGTCGCGCGCGTCGTAGGTCGGCGTGCCGCTCACGGCGCGGGCGAGAGGATCGCGAACCGGGCCGCTGACCCGGCGGTGGAGCTCGTTCAGGCGGCGGATCTCGGCCCGGGCCTCGGCGGTCGTCCCGTAGACGATCGCGAGGTAGCTCCGCAGCGTGCCGCGGAGCCGGCGCCAGGGGTCGGCCCGGAAGTCGCTGTGCTGGTCGACGCCCTCGGCGATCAGCGGATGGGCGATCTGCATGAGCAGCGCCCGCGGCCCGGCCCCGAGGAGCAACGTCGCCTCGCGGTTGACCTGCCAGGCCACGCTGTCGGGGCCGTACAGGCCGAGCGCGTCGTCCGCGCCGTGACCAGGCCCCGGCCCGCGGGATTGCCCACTACCATCGACCTGTCGCGCCCGGTCCATGGCGCCCATCGTAGTCGAGAGGGTCCGGATGACCGCCGTCCGCTGGGGATCCGACTTCGAGCCCGACCGGCTCGCGCTCCTCGAGCTCCGGACGTGGAAGGCCTACTACCGGCGCCAGCCCGCCCGCATGTTCGGCAACCTCGTCCTCGGGCTGCGCGAGCAGGGCCGTGCCTCGTGGCCACAGGCGCTGCTGGCGTCGTTCTGGCTGTCGAAGGCTGGTTGGGGCTTCGCCCATGCGACCGACGACTACGAGCGGTTCGCGCCCGACGTCGCGCGGGGCTACCGGGCGCTCGGCCTGCCGGCCGACATCGACGCCGAGACGGTCGCGCGCGAGGAGCTCCGCTGGTGGGTCGTCCGGCGCGAGATCGGGCTGTCGTCCGGGGTCGCCGCCGGGGCGACGATCGCGCGCCAGTACGCGGCCGTCTACGGGCTGCCCGAATCGCGTCTCGCCGAGGCCGGCCGGCTGCGCGGGCTGGCCGCCGAAGTCCGCGATCGCGGCGCGACCGCCGATCTGGACGGGCCGAAGGGGCGCGGCGCGACCTACTGGCCCGAGGTCCTGCGGCTGCTCCGCGAGTCGTACCGCAGCCTGTCAGACGCGGTCACGGCGGAGGACCCTGGCTAGCGCTCCTCGGTGCTCCGGCCGACCACCCACCAGGCGATCGGGAACAGCCCGGCCGCGAGGGCCAGCTTGACCAGGTCGCCGAGGAGGAACGGCGTGACTCCGAGCGAGATCGCCTTCTGGAGGTCCCAGCCGGTCGCGGCCATGAGCCAGGGCACGCCGAAGGCGTAGATCGCGAGGTTGCCCAGGGTCATCGCGGCGAGCGCTCCGCCGAACCGGCGATCCCAGCCCAGCTCGGCCAGCCGTCCCACCACCCCGGCCGCCACGACGAAGCCGATCAGGTAACCGCCGGTCGCCCCGAGGACGAGGTGACCGTCGCTGACCGTGCCGATGACGCCGATCCCGGACGCGTGATCGGCGTAGACCGGCAGGAACAACCCGAGGACGAGGTAGAGGAGCGCTGCAAGGACGCCGCGGCGGGCACCGAGGGCGCCGCCGACGAGCAGGACGGAGAACGTCTGGCCGGTGATCGGAACGGGGCTGCCCGAGACCCTGATCGACAGGTTCGCCGAGAGGGCGATCACGAGGGCTCCGGCGACGACCAGGGCCACGTGGCGGACCCGGCTGCTCATCCGCTCGCCGATCGTGATCGGAACGAGGAAGTCGCCGATCGTGATCCCGCGCTCGGCGGCCGGGAGGCGGTTCAGGCGGCTTGCTTGGCTGACCATCGGCGCGAGTCTAGCAGAGCGTTCCGGGCCCCAAGCCGGCCGAATCACGACGCCTCCTGACCGTCCGGCGTGGCATCCTGCCCGGATGATCGACCTCGATTCGTTCCGCACCTGGACCGACCGGTACGAGCGCGCCTGGCGCTCCAACGACCCCGCCGACGCCGCCGACCTGTTCACCGAGGACGCCGTCTATCGCTGGCGACCGTGGGACAGCCCGGCCGACGGCGCTGCCGCCGGTCGCGAGGCGATCGTCGCCGCCTGGCTGGACGATCCCGACGACCCGGCGACCTGGACCCTCGACTGCGAGCCGCTCGCCGTCAACGGGTCGCTGGGCATCGTCCGCTGCGTCGCCCGCTACCGGAAGACCGCTCGTCAGCCGGCGCGGACGTACCACATGATCTGGCTCGTCGAGCTGGCCGACGACGGCCGCTGCCGCGACTTCACCGAGTACTTCGTGGAGAACCCGAAGGCGCCGCCGCTCGTCTGAGCGAGTCGCCGGGCGCGCATCGCGTCGGCGCGCCGATGCTGCCGCCTACTCGTACTGGACCGCGCGGACGATCGACACGCGAGCCGCGAGCCGGGCCGGCCACGCCGCGGCCAGCATGGCCACGACGATCCCGATCGCGGCCGCCAGGGCGAGCGCCCGCCAGTCGGGCTCGATCGGGCGGCTGAGCCCGCCACCGTCGGTCAGGGCGATCATCACCGCGCCCACGACGAGCCCGGTCAGGCAGCCGAGGATCGCTCCGACCACCCCGAGGACGCCGGCCTCCACGACGACCATCCGCCACACCTGCGGCCGGGTCATTCCGGTCGCGCGCAGGACCCCGATCTCGCGGACCCGCTCGTAGACGTTCATCGTCGCCGTGTTGACGATCCCGAGCGCGGCCACGATCACCGCCACGAGCGCGAGCGCGTCGAACAGCCCGAACAGCCGGGTCAGCGTCAGATCGACGGCCCCGGCGATCCGGTCGACCGGGTTCGCCTCGAGGGCGTCGCCCGTCGCGACCTGGGCGAGGCTCGCCCGATCGGCCGCGCTGGCGTCCGGCGTGAAGCGGACCGCGAAGGCGTCGGCCCCGGCCACGCCGAACCCGTCGGTCGCGTCGGACCAGCCGACGAGGAGCGCTTCGCCCGACCGCCCGGGGATCGACCGATCGACGATCCCGACGACGCGGAGCGCGACCGTCCGACCACCGCCCATCGGGAACGCCAGCTCGTCGCCGACCCGGAGGCCGAGGCTGTCGGCGACCCGCGAGGGGACGACGGTCGAGCCACCGGCGTCGAGGGCATGGAGCGCGGCGGTCCGATCGCCGCTCACGAAGGTCAGGCGGCCGTCGGCGAGCAGGTCGGCGCCGTCCACCGCCGCGAGGTCGAAGCGGACGCCGCGGAAGGCGGCCTCGAAGGCGGCCATCGGGCTGACCCGGGCGACGCCGGGAGCCGCCGCCAGGTCGGCCTGGACCGGCTCGTCGGAGGCGACCGGGCGTATCGAGGTCGCGATCACGTCGCCCGGGACGACCGCGGCGATCCATGCCGTCGCCGCTCGCCGCGCGTCGCTGGCCAGGGCGCCGAGGGCCACGATCATCGCCAGACCGACCGTCAGCGCGCCGACCGTCAGCGTCGTCCGGCTCCGATCGCGGACGAGCGAGCCGCGGGTGAGGCGCACCGCGCCGGGCGCGACGAAGCGGAACGGGATCGCGGCGAGCGATCCGAGCGGCCCCAGCAGGAACGGGGTGAGCAGCGTGGCGCCCAGCAGGACCGCGAAGACCGCCAGCCAGCGGACGACGGCGTCCGGGTCGAGCGATGACCCGTTCAGCCCGCCCAAGCCGCCCGCCGAGGTCGGCCAGAGCAGGAGACCGGCGAACGCGACGGCGACGAACACGACCACGATCCAGCGGAGGCGGGCCCGGACGGTCCGCCCGGCACCCGGCCGGAGCGCCTCGACCGGTGGGATCCGACCCGCTCGGTCGGCCGGCTCGAGCGCCGCGGCCAGCGTGACGACCGTGCCGACGATCGCGGCCAGACCGGTCTGCGGCGGCCCGAAGACCGGCCCGTCGATCGGGACGATCGCGGCGGCGCGAAGGTATCCGGCGACGACCGCCGCCAGGGCGGCCCCGAGGGCGATCCCGAGCCCGCTCCCGGCCAGCCCGATGATCAGCGCCTGGACGAGCACCAGCCCGTTGACCTGGCGACGCGTGGCCCCGGCCGCCCGGAGCAGCCCGACCTCGCGCGCCCGCTCCGAGACGGTCATCGACAGCGTGTTGAAGATGAGGAACGCGCCGCCGAACAGGGCGAGCGCAGCGATCAGCGCCGTGGTCGCCTGGAAGTCGACCGTCGAGGCGCGGATCGCGGCCGCCAGCTCGGCCGGGCCGGAGATCACGTACGGCTCGGCGGTCAGCCGGGCCTCGAGCTCGGCGGCGACGCTCGACGACGTCGTGTCGTCGCCGATCCGAACGTCCATCCGCGAAACGCCGCTCGTCCCGAACAGCGCCCGCGCCTCGCCGAGCCCGATCACCACGGTCCGGCCGTCGGTCGTGGCGAGCGGCCCGTCGCCGGCGAGGATCCCGACGATCGGCTCGGTCCGCGGGCCGTCCGCGCCCTGGAGGCCGATCGAGCGGCCGATCGCCAGGCCGGTCTCGCGGGCCATCCGTTCGCTGATCAGCGCGCCGGGCGCGTCGGGGCCGGCCAGGTCGTCACCCGCCGTCAGCTCGAGATCGTGGATCGCGGCGTACGTCGCCGGATCGACACCCAGGACGGTGACCGGCGCCGGCAGGCTCGTCGCCGGGGGGGCGGTCGGATCCGGCGCGGGATACGTCCGTCGCTCGAGGATGGGCGTGGCGGCCGCGACGCCCGGCGCGCCGGCGATCGCCTCGACCGATGCCGTCGACAGGCCGAGGTCGGTGAAACCCTCGACCCGCAGGTCTGCCCGCCCGAGCGTCTCGTGGACGGTCCGCTCGATCGAGCCGTCGATCGCCGCATCGGTGACGAGGGCCGCGAACAGGACCGCCACGCCGAGCCCGACGCCGAGGATGGTCAGGCACGTCCGGAGCGGTCGCGCCCCGAGGCTTCGCCAGGCGTAGGCGGTCAGCCCGGACATCGCTACAGCCCGAGCTGGGCGAGCCGGGCGATGAGCGGCGTGGCGCTGTGGTCAGTCCGCCGGCCGAGCACGATCTCGTCGCGGACGCGGCCGTCCTGGATGAACAGCACGCGATCGGCGTACGCGGCGGCCTTCGCGTCATGGGTCACGAGCACGATCGTCTGGCCGCGCTCGACGCACGACTTCCAGAGCGCCTCGAGGATCTCGGTCCCGGTCGTGAAGTCGAGGTTGCCGGTCGGCTCGTCGGCCAGCACGATCGTCGGGCTCATGACGAGCGCCCGGGCGATCGCGACCCGCTGCTGCTCGCCGGCCGACAGCTGGTCGGGGCGATGGCGCTCCTTGCCGCCCAGGTCGACCAGGTCGATCGCGTCGCGGACCCGGTCGGCGGCCGAACCCTTGCCCGGGTCGACGCCGGCGATGGTGAACGGCAGGCCGACGTTCTCGGCGACGTCGAACAGCGGGATGAGGTTGAAGAACTGGAACACGAAGCCGGTCTTCCGCCGGCGCAGCCGAGTCGCGCTGTCGTCGGACATCCGGCTCACCGGGTCGCCGTCGAGGACGACCTCGCCGCCGGTCGGACGGTCCAGCCCGCCGAGCAGCTGGAGCAGGGTGCTCTTGCCCGAGCCGGACGGACCCATCAGCGCCACGAACTCGCCCGCGGCCACGGTCAGCGACACGCCGCGCAGGGCGTCGACGGTGGTCTCGCCCAGCCGATAGGCCTTCGTCAGGTCGCGCGCCTCGAGGATCGCCGGCGTCATCGTCATTGTCATTCGCGGTCCGGCGTCAGCCGCCGAAGAGCCCGCTCAGTCCGCCGACGATCGAGTCGAGCAGCCCGCCCGACGTCGGCCGGTCGACGACGCGCAGGCTCGCGCCGGCCGCGTCGGGCGGGGCCGTGGCGGGACTGGGCGCAGTTCCGGCGAGATCACCGTGACGGGCGGTCTCGAACGGCGAGAGGTCGGCGGGCGTGGCGGTCGGCGTCGGGGTCGGTCGCGGCGTGGCTCGGGGGGTCGGCTTGGGCGTCGGCTTCGGGGTCGCTGCCGGCTTCGGGGCGACTCTCGGTTTCGGCTTCGGCTTTGGCTTCGTGGCGACGGGGCTCGAGCCGCACTTGTCGGCGAACAGGACGGTCCACATCTTCTTGCCGTCAGAGCCCTTGTAGGCGCCGATCCCGATGTGGTCCCACGACGAGCCGAGGATGTTCGCCCGGTGGCCCGACGAGTTCATGAACATCTGCTGGATCGTCTCGGTCGCCACGTCGTCCGGGTAGGTGTTCCAGCCGATGTTCTCGCCGGCCACGCGGTAGCAGTAGCCGCGCGCGGTCATCACGTCGAAGACCCGCCCGCCGCCGGGGATGTCGTGGCTGAAGTAGTCGCGGACGATCATGTCCTTGCTCCGCCAGCGGGCGATCGAGGCGAGAGCCGAGTCCCACTGCAGGGTCCGCTTGCCGGCGCTTGCGCGGGCCTGGTTGGTCAGCGCCAGGAGCTCGCGCTCGGACGACGAGCTGAACCCGTTGGCGCTCCAGCCGAGCGTCGTCGCGGGCGTCGCGAGGACGCCCAGCGAGCTCGCGGCGAGTGCGACGGCGAGGAGCGGGCCGAGCCGGCGGACGACCCGCGGACGTGACTGGCCGGGGCGTCCGGGGGTCGTCGGGGTGGGGCGAACCGACATGACCGCACCGTAGTCTCCCGCTCCGGCCCGGTCAGCCCGCGCGATGGTCCGGGTCGGCGCTGCCGCAGGTACCACGGAACGATTCGCCCGACGGCGGCGCCATACCATCCGAACGCGGCCACCATGGTCGCGCCGCAACGGGGACGACCGTGGACCAGCGAACCCTCGTCGAGCAGGCGCGAGCAGGCGATCATGACGCCTTCGCGACGCTTGCCGGCGCGGCCATCGCGCGACTGGATGCCGCGGCCCGACTCATCCTCCGGGACAACGAGCTCGCGCGAGACGCTGTCCAGGAAACGCTGCTGCGAGCCTGGCGGGACCTGCCCGGGTTGCGCGACCCGGAGCGCTGGGACGCCTGGCTCCATCGGCTGACCGTGAACGCCTGCCTCGACGCGGCTCGTCGCCGGCGTCGGCGCCCGATCGAGGTCGAGCTGACCCCGATCGTGGAGCCGACGGTCGGTGACACGGCCGCCCGAATCGCCGATCGCGATCTCCTCGACGATGCGCTCCGCCGGCTCGCGCCGGACTGGCGCGCAATCGTGGTGCTCCACTACTACCTCGGGATGCCCTTGCCCGACGTCGCTGTCGCGCTCGGGATCCCGCTGGGAACGGCCAAGTCGCGCCTCAACCGGTCGCTCGGCGCGATGCGCTCGACGATCGCCGGGCCAGACCGCGACCTCGGAGATCCGATCCCGGGAGGGCAGCTCGCATGACCACCCCCGATCGCTTCGAGCGGGGTCTGCCGCAGCTCTTCGACGAGCTGGCGGTGGCGCGGACGCCCGCGTACCTCGACGACATCCTCAGCCGGACCGCCCGTACGCGGCAGCGGCCCGGCTGGTCCTTCCCCGAAAGGTGGCTCCCCATGTCCGTCCTCACGTCGCGCCTCGCGACGTCACCGCGACCCTCCTGGCGCGCGATCGGCCTAGTGGCGTTGCTGCTGCTCGGCCTCATCGCCGGGGCCGTGCTCATCGCCGGGACCCAGGTCCGTCGCCTCCCGGCGCCCTTCGGGCCGGCCGCGAATGGGCTGATCCCCTACGCGACCGGCGGCGACATCTACGTCGGCGACCCGGTCACGGGCCGCACCAGCCTCCTGGTGGGAGGGCCAGGGGTCGATAGCCTGCCAGGGTTCTCGCTCGACGGCATCAGGGTCGCCTTCTTCCGTGACGCCACCGAGAACGGCACGCTCCGCGACCTCTACGTCGTCAACGAGGACGGCTCCCACCTGACACGGGTCACCGCGGAGCCGGTCGCCTGGGTGCGCTCCGCCGTGTGGGCGCCGGATGGTCGTCTGGCGGTCATCCACCAGGTGTCCGCCGGCATGAACCGGCTCGACCTGTACGACACGACGGGCAGCGGTTCGGTCCAAACGGTCGTATCAGCCGTGGGCATGGACGGAGTCGGCTTCCGTCCGCCCGACGGGCGCGAAATCATGTACCGGGCACTGGTGGACGGGAAGTGGGGGCTGTTCGCGATGGGGATCGACGGCTCCCACCCAAGGACGATCGTGGAGCCGACGATCGACGCGAGCATCGACATGTCCTTCTCCATGGCGACCTACTCCGCCGACGGCAAGCGGATCTTCTACGAGCGAGGAACGAACGACGGGTGCTGCCGGCTCTGGGTCATGAACGCCGATGGGAGCGATCCGCACGAGTTCGTCGCACCGACGTCGGATGCATGGGACGGCGAGGCGGTGGTGTCCCCGGATGGCACCAAGGTCGCCTACTGGCACAACCCCAACGACGGGCCGGCCCACGGCGTGGCGGTCGTGCGCGCCGATGGAACCGGACCGGTGATCGAGACCGGGCCGAAGCTGACGACTACCGCCACCTGGGTGTGGTCTCCGGACTCGACGAAGATCCTGATGATCCCCGACGACGGCTCGAGTACCAGCGCCTACGTGCTGGATCCCGAAGGGGGGCCGTACACGACGCTGCCGTGGCACTTTGACCACAGCCCCGACTGGCAGCGGCTCGCCGCCAACTGACCGACCGACCAAGCCCGGAACGACCGGCCCGCGGACGTGGGCCGGTCGTTCGGCGTCCGGGCCAGCGTGGTTGCTTGGCTCGCCCCAGCTTCGGGTACACTCCCCCTCGCCTCGTGGAGTCCGGCGCCGCGGCGCCGCCTGCCCGAGCGCGCGGTGGCCTTAGCTCAATCGGCAGAGCATCGGATTGTGGCTCCGAAGGTTGTGGGTTCGAGCCCCATAGGCCACCCCATCACCCACCGGCCTGAACGAGGCCTCGCCGGCGCCCGTCAGGGCTCGTCCTGGCCGGTGAGGTCCTTGTCCTCCATCTCCCACGCATGGTCGAGCGTGTGGAAGGCCGAGTGCCGGATGAGGAACGGCAGCGTCCACGACCGCATCCGCTTGACCTCTCCGGCGTTGTAGGCGCGCATCGCCGCGACGTAGGTCTCCCGATGGCGGCGCAGCCCATCCGGGGTGAGCGCCGCTTCCTCCGGGATCCGCAACCCGACCTGCCTCGCGAAGTCCTCGCTTTCGGTGCGGATGGTGTGGCGGATGATCCGGTTGCGGTCGCGCCCTCCCCCGCGCGGGCCTTTGCGCATCTCCGGCGAGACCCGTGCCGCGACCCCGTCGAAGAAGGCCCAGCACGCCTGCAGGAGCGTGATCCCGCGCTCGAGCTCCGCCTCAGTCATCGGCCCGTGCTCCGTCGACGAGGGAAAGAAGGAGATCCCCCAGAAGTCGGTCGAACCGGTTCCCACCCGGTCCTCCACGACCTCGAGCGGCCCGGCGGCGTCGAACTCGCCGCCCATGCCGGCGAGGTCCGCGATCGGCCGGTAGCGCTCTCGATACGACTCGAGCGTCTCCAGGGCGAGCTCGGCGCTCTTCGCGCCCCGGCTCCAGCCCGGCCAGTCGAGGCTGAAGGCCACCGACCGCTTTCCCTTGGGTCCCCGTTCGATGACCGTGCGGACGGGCATGGGCTCAGTATCGCACTGAGGAACGCGCGCGGCCGACCACTCGACGGCATCGTCCGGGGCGGTCTAGACTCCACCCTGATCGTCGCGTGGCTGATGCGCGTTCGGCATCGCTCGATCGCACGCAGGACTCGCATCCGCGTGTCCCTGGCCACCGGCATCGTCTGACCTCGCGCTGGGCTGCCTGCCGGTTCGCCGCGCACCGCTCCGACAGGCAGATCGATCCGTCTGCGCGTCGCTTGATCGGAGGTTGTGCATGCACGTCCCCGGATTCCGCCCACGCGGCCTGGCCGTCGCGATGGGATTCGCGCTCGCCATGGCCGCGACGCCGCTGGTCCCGTCCGTGGTCGCCGCGGCGTCTCCCAACCTGTACGTCGCCAGGAGTCACAGCAGCGACGCCAACCCATGCACGTTCCACAAGCCCTGCCGGACCATCGGCCATGCCGTGGACGTGGCGCTGGACGGGGCAACCATCCACGTCGGCAGGGGGACGTACCACGAGCAGGTCTCGATCACGAAGCGGCTCAACCTGAAGGGCACCCACGCCACGATCGATGCGACCGGTCAGACCGGCGGCATCCAGCCGCTCGCCGGGATGGGCATCGTCGGCTACGGCGTCCTCGTCTTCGGACCGGGAGCCAGTGGATCGTTCGTCCACGGGTTCACCGTCCAGCACGCGATCGGCGAGGGGATCCTCGTCGCCGGGACGTCGAAGGTCCGGATCGAGCACAACACGATCCGGCGCAACGACCAGGGCTTCGGCACGACCGACACGTTGGAGTGCCAGGCCATGGGCGAGATCCCCGGCGACTGCGGCGAGGGGCTCCATTTCGTGAGCACCAGCTGGTCGAGCATCCGCTTCAACCGCATCGAGAACAACGTCGGCGGGGTCCTCATCACCGATGAGCTCGGCCCGAGCGCCCACAACGTCATCTCGCACAACCTCATTCGGAGGAACAAGGAGGACTGCGGGATCACCCTGCCGTCGCACAACGCGAGTGCCACCAGCGACCCGACCCTGGGCGGCGTCTACGCCAACGTCGTGAGCTACAACGTATCGATCGGCAACGGCGGCGCGGGCGTCGGCATGTTCGCCCCGTTCCCGGGTGCCGCCTCGTACGACAACTGGGTGATCGGCAACGTGCTGGCCAACAACGGCGAGGCGGGGATCGCCATCCACGGCCATGCCCCCGGCCAGAACGTCTCCGGCAACGTGATCCGCGGCAACTGGGTCTCCGGCAACGGGGTCGACCCGGATTCCGGGAGCGGTCACCCGACCGGGATCGCCCTCTTCAGCGCGGCCGACCCGGTCAGCGTCGTCGTGGCCCACAACCACATTGCCCACGAGTACTGGGGCGTGTTCGTGAACGGTCCGTTCACGATCCACGGCCTGTCGACGAACCACTACGCGTCGTCGGTGACCCACCACCACAACTGACCAGGAAGCTCCTCGCTGGCCCGAGCGCCGACGGCACCGCGCCGCCGGCGCTCGCTCGTCTGGCGGGAGGGTCCGGGCCGCCGCGCCGAGGTCGGGTCGACTTCGGCGCCGCCGGCGGTCGCGCTGCGCGACTGAGCCGTGGCCGGTGTCGGCTTCGGGCCGCCAGGCCGACGGACATGTCGAAGACTTGACCTTCCGGACACGGCCTCTGAATCCAGCGGTCGCACGATCGTGGTGAAAGGCCGGATCGATGCGCCTGCTGCTGCTCGAGGACGATGGCCGCCTGGCGGGACTGGTCGCGCGCGGGCTGCGCGAAGAGGGCCACGCGGTCGACCGCGCGGGCTCGATCGAGGACGGGCACTGGCTCGCGACCGAGAACCCGTACGACGTGCTGATCTTCGACGTCATGCTGCCCGACGGCGACGGCTTCGACCTGTGCGCCGCGCTGCGGCGCGAGCGGGTCTGGACGCCGGTCCTCCTGCTCACCGCCCGCGATGCGATCAGCGACCGGGTCCGCGGCCTCGACGTCGGGGCGGACGACTACCTCGTCAAGCCGTTCGCCTTCGCCGAGCTGACGGCCCGGCTCCGGGCGCTGGCCCGGCGCGGCGCCCCCGAACGGCCGACGGTCCTCGAGGCCGACGCGCTCGTGGTCGACCCGGCCGCCCGGTCGGCGACGATCGACGCCCGGCCGCTCGAGCTGACCGCTCGCGAGTACGCCCTCCTCGAGCTGTTCGTCCGTCGCGCGGGGGACGTGCTGTCGCGGACCGAGATCCTCGACCGGGTCTGGGACTGGGCGTACGACGGCACCTCGAACGTCATCGACGTCTACGTCCGCAACCTGCGCGCGAAGATGGCCGGCCACCCCGGGGCGCCGAGGATCGAGACCGTCCGCGGGATGGGCTACGTCCTGCGCACCCGCGGAACCGGCCTCCAGCTCGCGGTCGACCCTCGTCCGGCCGTGAGCTGAGGCCGCGATGACGCGATGACGATCCGGGTCCGCCTCACGGCGTGGTACGCGATCGTCGGGGCGACCACGCTGGTGCTCCTCGGCGTCGTCGTCTGGCTCCAGTACGCGGGGGCCCTGCGGCGGTCCCTCGACGAGGTCCTGCAGGCCCGGGCGCTCGCGGCCCAGGAGCTCGTGGCGGCCGATCCGCAGGAGCCGCCGGACGTCGGGACCCTCGAGCGCGGCCTCTTCCTGATCGTCTACGGTCCCGACGGGTACCCGTCGTCCGCCAGTCCCGGCGCCCCCGCCCTGGCCCGACCGGCAGCGGGCTTCAGCAAGGTCCAGGGCGGGCCGGCGAGCGGCGACGAGGTGTTCGCGGTCGTCGCGAGCGACGGGCGGACGGTGCTGGCGGGCAGCTCCGTCGCCGACATCGATCGGAACCTCGACAGCCTGGCCCGGACGCTCGTCCTCGTCGGGGGCGGCGGAGCCGTCGTCCTCGTGCTCGGTGGCTGGTGGCTGGCCGGTCGGGCGCTGGCGCCCGTGCGCGAGCTGACCCGGCAGGCGGATTCGATCGGCAGCGGCGACCTCGACCGCCGGCTGCCCGAGCCGGCCTGGCGCGACGAGCTCGGAGCGCTCGCCCGGACGCTCAACCGGATGCTCGGCCGTGTTGAGGAGGCCGCGCGCCGCCAGCGGGCCTTCGTCATCGGGGCGTCGCACGACCTGCGCACGCCGCTGGCGACGCTGCGCACCGAGCTCGAGCTGGCGCTCGCCCATCCGGACGACCGGGCGGGCCTGCTGTCCGCCGTCGAGGGGGCGCACGCCGACGCGGTCCGCCTGGGCGAGCTCGCCACCGGCCTCCTGAGGCTTGCGGGCGCGGAGCCGGAGGGTCGTCCGCTCGACGAGCAGTCGACCGCGCTGCGCGACCTCGTCGCCGACAGCGTCGAGCTCGTCGAGAAGACCGGCGCGCCGAGGGCGGTCGCGATCGAGGTCACGGCGCCGGACGTCGAGGTCCGGGTCGACCGCACGCGGATCGAGCAGGCCGTTGTGAACCTGCTCGGCAACGCCATCCGGTTCGCCCCGTCCGGCACGGTCGTCGAGCTCGAGGCAGCGATCGACGCCGGGACGGTGGCTCGGGTCCTGCGGATCGACGTCCTCGACCGCGGCCCGGGCGTCGCCCCGGACAGCCGGCCGATGCTGTTCGAGCCGTTCGCCCGCTCCCGATCGTCGCGTTCGGAAGGCGCCGGCCTCGGGCTGGCGACGGCGGCCGCGGCGGTGCACGCCCACGGCGGCGCGATCGGGTACGAGGACCGACCGGGCGGCGGCGCACGATTCTGGTTCTGGGTCCCGGCCTAGCCGGGATTCATCGTCCGCTAATGTGAATCGGGCAGTCTGGGTTCGTCGCGCGGCGACCGTCGCCGCATCCGGGTCGAACAACCGAGGCGGATCCCATGGCCCAGTCGTTCCGGCGAGATCCCGATCCCCAGGGCGGGGCGGATCTCGCCGTCGCCTGCCCGAGCCACGTCGCCCGGCTGCGCGAGGTGCTGGCCGCGATCGCGCTCGAGTCCCTCGCCGGTGGCGCCGACGGATCGGCCCGGGCCGCAGACCGGGACATCCTGGTCGGCCTCGTCGGCGACCCGGTCGATGCCGCGAGCGACGCGGCGATCGATCGGTTGATCCGGGACCTGGCCGCGGTCGCCGAGCTCGAGCGGCCGGGCCGCGTCCGATCGCTCCACGAGGAGCGCCGCCGCGTCGAGCTCGGCCTTGACTGAGATCGATTCGCGCCCCGCGGCAGCGGGTGGCAGGCGCCGGGTGGCCCGGACACCGCCCGCGGCGTTGGACGAGCTCAACGCGTCGTCGCCGGCCGACCCGACGGCGGGCTCGGCGCACGGCTATCGCGCCCGCGCACTGCTCCTCTGGCCGAGGCTCGATCGCCGGCGGCTGGCCCGCACCGGTGGCGATCCCCGGCGCATCGCCCGCCTGGTGTGCCGGCGCTCGTCCCTCCCGGTCGAGGTCATCGTCGCGATGCTCACCGAGTCGGTCGACCCGTCCTGACGACCGGCCTGGCAGGCCGGTCTGCGCGAAGTCCGTTCGCCTCGAGTCCGGTTCCCGCCCCACCGGGTCGGCCCCCGGTCTCGGCCGAAAGACGGGTCAGAGGCAGCCGGTCGCCGATCGCGGCGGATTGAGGCCTTCCTGGCCGAGCGCCACCGGCAGCGGACCGAGGGTCAGCCGGCCGGTGTCGATCGTGAGCACGCCGTTGCCGTCGACGGTGGAGGCGAAGCGATCGAGGCTGCGCGGCGCCGGACCGAGCTGGGCCACCTTGATCCCGAGCCGGTCGTAGCGCGAGCCGTGGCAGGGGCACTCGAACCAGAAGTTCTGGGCGCAGAAGTTCGGCTTGCAGCCCAGGTGCGTGCAGCGCTGGTAGAGGGTCCGCACGTTGGTCGCCGCGCCATCCCCTTCCGGGCTCGTCCCGGCGCTGAACCCGTGGGTCGGGTCGAGCAGGACGACGAACGCCTCGGCCTCCGGAATGTAGGCCGGGCCGCCATTGGCGAACGCCGCCGCAGGATCGGGGATCGCCGGGCTCGCCGCGACCGTCTTGTAGTCGCCGACCGTCACCTTGCCGCCGAATCCCCCGCTGAGGTTGGGCCACAGGAAGCCGACCGTTCCGGCCGTGACCTCGGTGAGCCAGATGCCCAGCCCGAGGGCGAGCGACCGGCCGATGAACGTGCGCCGGGAGAACCCCTCGACGGCCTGGAGGCGCAGGGACTTCAGCGCCGCCGACGAAAGTGCCGCCGGGCGATCGGCGGGTCCCACCTGCCAGTTCCCCATCGCCGCCGACGATAGGCATGGCCCCATGAAGGGACGATGAATGGGGCCGAACGAAGCGACCCCCGGCGCGCTGCCGAGGGTCGCTGGAGTGCCGACGACGACGGGTCTACGCCGGCGACGGAGATGGTGCGGGCGCCGCGATCGGCGCTTCGCCGGCTCCGTGATGACGGAAGGTCCGCCAGCCGAAGAGCAGGACGGCGCCGAACCCGAACAGGCTCGCGATCGCGCTCAGGAACGGCAGGATCGCCATGACCTGGAGGACGATCAGCCCGATCACCGCGGCCAGGTACGGCCGTTCGCGCACGACGGTGGGCGACGTCCGGTGGAGGATCCAGTCGCCGATCCAGATCCCGGCGACGAGGTACCCGGCGAACGCGACCAGCGGCCACAGGCCGAACATGATCGCGAGGCCGAGCGGGGCCCCGACCACGGTCAGGAACAGCGCGATGCACACGATCAGCGGCAGGAAGATGCCGCCGATGCCGACGAGGAGGGTCTCGACCGGCTCATGGCTGATCAGCGCCTCGGCCGCCCGGACCTGGCGCGCGCCGAGCGCGGCCAGCAGGAGGCCCGCGGCGACCGCCGCCACGAGGAAGCCCAGCCAGACGAGGAAGACGAGCGGGCCGATGACGAGCCCGAGCCAGGCGAGGTTCGAGCCGAGGTCACGGGTCTCGCCCTGGACGACGGCGTTGCCGGTCTTCGTCACGGTCGAGTCGAACGTGACCACGTCGTTCTGCACGACGGTGTTCGGGCCGAGCTCGACCGGGCTGCGGACGGCGACGATCGTCTCGACCGTTGCGCCGTTGAGGATGGCCGTCGCGTCCACGGCGATGACCGCGTTGACCTGGCCGGCGATCGTCGCCGTCCCGTTGACGATCACGACCGCGTCCGCCTGCTCGCCGGCCGGGACGTTCAGGTCACCACCCGTCGAGACGAGGACCCGTCCGGTGTGCGGCAGGGTCGGGTTGGCGGCCAGCGCGGACGGCGCGAAGACCGCGAGGACGAGGAGGAGCGCCGCGCCGAAACCGAGGATTCGCCTCATGAGGACGCCTCCTCCGGCTCGTGCATCGGCTTCAGGCCGGCGTGCTCGAGCCCGGCCGTCACGGCGCCCGCCATCTGGCTCCGGGTAAGGAACCCGAGCACGAACAGGAGCGCGAACAGGCCGACCGAGGCCAGGATGAGTCGGTTCATGGGTACCACCTCCACGAGTCTCCGGACGCTCTTGGTTCTGTGAGCGGGCCGGGATTTGCACGCCATGTGGGCGACGGTGCGGGCGGACCCTATCCCGGCACGGGCTCGGAGCGCTTCCGTGCCTCAGTGAAGCGTGTCGGGCACGCGCCGGGAAGAGTCGTCTGGCCCGTTTCGGGGCGGCCGGTCGTCTTGCGCTGGCGCGACCGACTCCGGGCCGCGTCCGGCGGCGGCCTCAGCGGCAGTGCCAGCCGCCGTCGACCATCAGGTCGACGCCGTTCACCGACTGGTTCTCGAGCAGGAACACGACGGCGTGGACGATGTCATCCATCTCGGCCAGCCGGCCGGTCGGGGTCTCCGACGTGTAGCGCGCGATCGCGGCGGGCTTCTCCGACCAGTACGGCGAGTCGCCGACGATGCCCGGGTGGATCGAGTTGACCCGCCGCGGCCGGAGCTCCTCGACCAGCGTCCGGGTCAGCCCGACCACGCCACCGTTGACGGTGCTGACCGTCGTGGAGCCCGGATACGGGCGCTCCATGGCCATGCCGCCGAACAGGACGAGCGACGCGTCGTCGGTCAGCCGGTCGTGCAGGGCGTGGACGACCTCGGTGTAGCCGACGAGCTTGAGCGTGACGAGCCGCAGGGCCCGTTCGAGGTCGTAGTCCTTGACGCTGTTCGAATCGCGGTCGATGGCCGCGAGGACGAGGTACTCGACCGGGCCGACGTCCGCCAGGGCGGGCGCGATCGACCGCGGATCGGCCAGGTCGAAGGTCAGCCCGCGGGCGCGGCCACCGAGCGCGTCCACCGCCGCCGCGACGCCCGCCGGATCCCGTCCGGTGAGCACGACGTCCCGCCCGGCCTCGACGTAGTGCCGAACGATCTCGAACCCGATCGCGCGCGTGCCGCCGACGACGACGACCGACCTGTCACTCGCCATGTCGGGCTCCTCTCAGCTGTGCTCGAGCCGGCGCCACGCGTCGACCCAGCGGTAGGCGTGCCGGCCTGGCGGCTGCGGCGCCTGCGTCTCGAGCCAACGGACCCGATCCGATCCGGTGTTCCAGAACCCGTGGACGCTGCCGACAGCGGCGAAGACCACGTCGCCTGCCCGCAGCAGGTGGTGCTCGCCGTCGAGCTCGGCCTCGATCTCGCCGGCCAGGAAGACGTAGGTTTCCTCAAATGGATGGTCATGCACCTGGGCCGCACCGCCGACCTCGTAGTCGACCGTGAACATCGTCACGAGATCGGCCCCGAACCCGCGATCGACCAGCATGCGGACCGAGATCCCGCTGTAGGCGAGGAGCGCCGTGTCCATCCCGGCCGGCGCCCGCCCGCGCGCCGGATCCGCAACGGCGAGGGCCTCCGACTGGGGCGGCGTGCCGAGGTAGTGACCGACCCGGCGGAGGGTCGGGTCGCCGAACGGCGGCCGGACGGCGCGGGCATCGAGCGCCGCGAGGTCCAGCGGACCGGGCTCGAAGAACGTGTCCGCGCGCCCGGCGTCCGCTGGAAGTCGCTGCGGGCTGTTGAGCGACAGCCAGCGAACCGGGGCCGGGCCGGCATTGCCGAGGGCGTGCCACGTTCCGACGGGCATCAGCGCGTAGTCACCCTCGACGAGCCGGTGGGCGATCCCGTCGATGTCGATCAGCAGCTCCCCGGCGAGGACGTAGAGGGCTTCCTCGAACGAATGGACGTGGCGCTGGAGCCAGCCCCCCGGGGCCAGGCCACCGGCGGCAAGCTCGGTGTGGACCGCGCCCTGCGCCGGACCGACGAGCACCGTCCGGGCGAGGCCGGACGAGGTCGCGCTCGACGGCAGGGGCGTCTCGAGGAACGACCAGTCGATCCGGGCGACGTGGTGCATCGCTTCCTCCTCGACTTCTGGACCCGGCCGTTCCGACTCGCCCCTGAAGTGTGCAGTGGGGGTACACAGGCGTCAACGGTCGCGCGGCGTCCCCCGGAAGCGCTCAGGCCCGGTCCCGACGGTCCCCGTCCTCGCCGCGCTGGACCACCTCGACCGGACGTCGACCCTGGACGAACCAGACGCCGTGGACCGGCTCGTCGCCGGCGTTGTACAGCCGATGCGGGGTCGTCGAATCGAACGTGATCGCGTCGCCTGGGCCGAGGACGTACTCGTCGAAGCCGATCCGGACGCCGAGCCGTCCGGTGACCACGTACCCCCACTCGAGACCCGCGTGGCGCTGGAACTCGTCCGCGGGGCTCGACGCGCCGCCGACGTCGTAGGTCACGTACAGGAAGTCGACGTTCGGGATGGACTCGGTGGTCAGCCGCTCCCAGACGACCCCCGATGCGAGCCGGATCGCCGTTCGCAGCGCCGCGCGCTGCACCGGCTGACGGGGCAGGACGACGCCGCTGGATCGATCGGTCGCCGGCGCTGCCGCCGTTCCGACGGTCGGTCCGGCGTCCACGAAGAGGAGCTCGTCGAGCGAGACGCCGAGCTCCGTGGCAATCGCGTACAGCGTGCTGACCGAAGGACGGGCCCGCCCGGTCTCGACCTGCGAGATCAGGCTCGGGGAGACGTTGAGCCGGGCGGCCAGGCTGCGCAGGCTCCAGCCGCGAGCGCGGCGAGCCTCGCGCAGGCGGTCGCCCATGATCCCGTACTCGGGGGTCGTCCCGGTGCCGGCTCGAGCCACGCTCACTCCTCGTCCCCGTTGCCACGGATGGTACCCGTCCGGCCCGCCTGCGACCATCGGGCGACCGCGTCGCTGTGCAGCGCTATTGAAGGCTCCGACATTCGGCGGCATACTCAGCCGACACCTAGCGCCGGCGCGATCTGAGGTTGCCGATGACCAGATCCATTCCCTCGCCCGGGTCGCTCAACGTCGACTGGGAGGAGCGCTGGAACGTCGACCGGCTGCGGACGTATCGGCTCGGGCGCGCCCGGGCGGCGCTCGACGCATCCGAGGTCGGCGCGGTCCTGCTGTTCGACTTCAACAACATCCGCTACGTCACGAGCACCCACATCGGCGAGTGGGCGCGCGACAAGATGACCCGCTACGCGCTGCTGACCCGCGGCGGCGAGCCGCACGTCTGGGACTTCGGGTCGGCGGCCAAGCACCACCGGCTGAACTGCCCGTGGCTCCGTCCCGAGAACGTCCACGCCGGGATGGTCGGCTTGCGCGGCGCCGTCGCCCCCGAGGCCGGGCTGTTCCGCGCCGCGGCGCGCCAGCTCCGCGACATCCTCGCCGCCGAGGGCGTCCTCGACCAGCCGATCGGGGTCGACATCGTCGAGCCGCCGATGGAGGCAGCCCTGGCGGACGAGGGCATCGTCATCCGCGACGGCCAGCAGATCATGCTCGACGCCCGCGAGGTCAAGTCGGTCGACGAGATCATCCTGCTCAACGTCGCCTGCGCGATGGTCGACGGCGCCTACCAGCTGATCGCCGAGCAGCTCAAGCCGGGGATCCGCGAGAGCGAGCTGGTGGCGAACGTCACCCACCGCCTGTTCGAGATGGGCAGCGAGCACGTCGACAACATCAACGCCGTGTCGGGCGAGCGCTGCAGCCCCCATCCGCACGTCTTCAGCGACCGCCTGATCCGCCCCGGCGACCAGGCCTTCTTCGACATCATCCATACCTTCGTCGGCTACAAGACCTGCTACTACCGGACGTTCGTCGTCGGGTCCGCCACGGACGCCCAGCGCGACGCCTACAAGCGGGCGCGCGAATGGATCGACGCGTCGATCGAGCTCATGAAGCCCGGCGTCGGGACGGACCAGGTCGCGGCCGTCTGGCCGAAGGCGGAGGAGTTCGGCTTCGACAACGAGATGGAGTGCTTCGGCCTCCAGTTCGGCCACAGCGTCGGGCTGTTCCTCCACGAGCGGCCGATCATCAGCCGGCTCAACTCGCTCGACCACCCGGTCGAGCTCAAGGAGGGCATGGTCATCGCGCTCGAGACGTACTGCCCGGCCAAGGACGGCGTGTCCGCGGCCCGGATCGAGGAGGAGGTCGTGATCACCGCCGAGGGTCCGCGAGTGATCACCCGCTTCCCGTCCGATGAGCTGTTCGTGGCCAACCCGTACTGAGGCCGTCCCGACGATGACGACCACCCGGGCGACCCCCGCCGCGCTCGATCGGGAGCTGAGCCTGGCGCTGTACCGCACGATGCAGGACTGCCGGCTGCTCGAGACGCGGGCGCAGGAGCTGTTCTTCGAGGGTCTCGTCCGGGGGACGACCCACCTCGGCGTGGGCCAGGAGGCCGTGGCGGCCGGCTTCGCCCGGGCGATGCGCGACGACGACTACACGTTCTGCACGTACCGCGGCCACAACCACACGCTCGCCCGCGGCGTGCCGATGGCCCCGGTCCTCGCCGAGCTGTTCGGGCGGTCCACGGGCCTGCTCGGCGGCAAGGGCGGCTCGATGCACCTGACCAGCGTCGAGCACGGGGTCATGGGCTCGTACGCGATCGTGGGGGCCCATCTGCCGATCGCCCTCGGCGCCGCCTGGTCCGCCCAGTACCGCGAGAGCGGCCAGGTCGCGGTCTGCTTCTTCGGCGACGGGACGACGAACATCGGCGCGTTCCACGAGGCCCTGAACATGGCCGTCGTCTGGCGGGTCCCGGTCGTCTTCGTGTGCGAGAACAACCAGTACATGGAGTACACGCCGATCGCTGCCGTCACGGCGGTCCCGCGGCCGGCCGCCGACCGGGCCGCCGCCTACGGGCTCGACCCGATCGTCGTCGACGGCAACGACGTCGAGGCGGTCTACGAGGTCGCGGCGGGGGCGATCGGGCGCGCCCGGGCCGGGGACGGGCCGTCGCTCATCGAGGCGCTGACCTATCGCCACGGCGGCCACTCGCGGGCCGATCCAGGCACGTACCGCCCGGACGACGAGGTCGCCGCCTGGAAGGCCCGCGACCCGATCCCCGCCTACCGGGCCCGGCTCGAGGCGGCGGGGGTCGACCCGGCCGAGCTCGACGCGATCGACAACGACGCGCGGGCCCGCGTCGCCGCGGCCGAGGCCGAGGCACGCGACGCGCCGGAGCCGTCGCCCGATGCCCTCACCACCGAGCTGTGGGCCGACGGAGGCTCGGCGTGGCGGAGTCCTCAGGCCGATGGGGTCGACGGAGCTCCCCCTCGGACTTCGGAGAGAGCGTGACGGCTCATGACTGAGCTCACCTACCGCGCGGCCGTCGCTGCGGGGATCGCCCAGGAAATGCGGCGCGATCGCTCCGTGGTCCTGCTCGGCGAGGACGTGGGGGCCGCCGGCGGCGTGTTCAAGCTCACGGAGGGGCTGTTCGACGAGTTCGGCCCGCGCCGCGTCCGGGACACGCCGATCAGCGAGCAGGCGATCATCGGCGCCGCCATGGGCGCCGCGATGACCGGGCTCCGGCCGGTCGCGGAGCTGATGTTCAGCGACTTCTTCGCGGTCACCTGGGACATGGTCGCCAACCAGATCGCCAAGACCCGCTACATGACCGACGGCCAGGTCGCGCTGCCGCTCGTGATCCGGACCGCCAACGGGGCCGGGCTGCGCTTCGGGGCCCAGCACAGCCAGAGCGTCGAGAACTGGGCCATGGCGATCCCCGGCCTCAAGGTGGTCGCGCCGTCGACCCCGGCCGACATGCACGGCCTGCTGGCGGCGGCGATCCGGGATCCCGACCCGGTGATCGTGTGCGAGCACAAGGCCCTGTTCGCGATCAAGGGTGAGGTGCCCGACGGGGACCATGTCGTACCCCTCGGCCAGGCCGCGATCGTCCGCGAGGGGGCCGACTGCACCGTCGTGGCGCTCGCGGCCATGGTCCCCCGCGCGCTCGAGGCGGCCGAGCGGCTGGCCGCCGACGACGGCATCGACGCCGAGGTGATCGACCTGCGCTGCCTCGTCCCGCTCGACACCCAGGCGATCCTGCGCTCGGTCGCGAAGACGAGCCGGCTGTTCACGGTCGAGGAGAACCCACGCCTGTGCGGCTGGGGCGCGGAGATCGTGTCGATCGTCGCAGACGAGGGCTTCTACAGCCTCGACGCGCCGCCGGTCCGGATCACCACTCCGCACGTCCCCCTGGCGGCGGCGCCGGTGCTCGAGGACCTCGCGGTCCCGTCGGTCGAGCGGATCGCCGCGACGATCAAGCGCCGCCTCGGAGACGCGGCGTGATCGGCGAGCCATTGCCGGGGCCGCGGCGGTGACCGCGGTCGGACTGCTCGGCACGGGGCGGATGGGCGGCGCGATGGCGCGCGCGCTCGCCGCCGGAGGGTTCGAACCGATCCTCTGGAATCGCTCGCCCGAGCCGGCCCGCCGGCTCGCCACGGAGCTTGGCGGACGCGTTGCCGACCGGCCGGCCGACGTGGCGGCGGCGGCCGACGTGTGCATCACGATGCTCGCCGACGGCGCGGCCGTCGACGCCGTCTACGGCCTTCCCGACGGCCTCGTCGCCGGCGCCCGGCCGGGCAACGTGCTCGTCGACTCGTCGACCGTCGCGCCCGGCACGCTCGGCGCCCACGCCTCGGCCATCCGGGCGGCCGGCGCCGGCGTGCTCGATGCCCCCGTGTCCGGCAGCGTGCCGCTCGCCGAGGCCGGACGCCTGACGATCATGGTCGGCGGGGACGACGCCGATGTCGCCCGGGCCCGGCCCGTCCTCGATGCGCTGGCGACGACCGTCTTCCACCTCGGCCCGCTCGGGACCGGGGCGGCGATGAAGCTCGCCGTCAACGCGGTCATCTTCGGGCTGAACGAGGCGCTCGCCGAAGGTCTCGTCCTGGCCGAGGCGGCCGGCATCCCGCGTCAGGCCGCCTACGACGTGCTCGTCCAGAGCGCCGCCGGGGCGCCCTACGTCGGCTACAAGCGCCCGTCGTTCGTCGACCCGGACGGGACGCCGGTCATGTTCGCCCTCGACCTCGCGGCGAAGGACCTCGGGCTGATCGGCGAGCTCGCCGCGGCGGCGGGGCTCGAGTTGCCCCAGGTGGCCAGCAACCTGGCGGCGATCCGGGCTGCGGCCGGTGCCGACCACGGTGGGCGCGACCTGGCCACGGTCGCCGGCTACCTCCGGGATCGGCGCACGGCGAAGGAGGGACACCCTGCCTGACGGACCGTCGGCGACGCGGCGGCCGGTCCGGCCGGCCGAGCGAACCAGACACAGCGAACGCAGCCAGCCGACCCATCGACAGCGCCACCAGCGGAGGAGGACAGCGTGAGCGATCGCACACTCATCAAGGGAGGCATCGTCCTGACCCAGGACGAGAAGCTCGGCGAGCTGCCGTCCGCCGACGTCCTGGTCGAGGGCGACCGGATCGCGGCCGTCGGGCCGAACCTGCCGGCCGACGACGCGAAGGTGATCGACGCCGCCGGCGACATCGTCATCCCCGGCTTCATCGACACCCACCGGCACACCTGGGAGACGTCGATTCGGACGTGCGCGCCGGACTACGCGCTGGTCACCTACTTCTCCGGGATCCTTGACACGTTTGCCCCGAACTACCGGCCCGACGACGTCTACGCCGCCAACCTGTGGGGCGCCCTCGAGTGCGCCAACGCGGGAATCACGACCCTCGTCGACTGGTCGCACATCATCAACACGCCCGCACACGCGGATGCCGGCATCCGGGGCCTCCAGGAGTCGGGAATCCGGTCCGTCTACGCCTACGGATTTGGCAACACCTCGCTCCAGGCCTGGTGGTTCGGGCCTGACTACACCGGCAGCGTCGAACGGATCGACGGCGAG
The DNA here is from genome assembly GCA_963813705.1 of uncultured Chloroflexia bacterium. Taxonomy (GTDB): domain Bacteria; phylum Chloroflexota; class Limnocylindria; order Limnocylindrales; family CSP1-4; genus Chersky-267. The sequence continues at coordinate 403,839 of CAWFAH010000007.1, read as the reverse complement.
GATGCCCGCCGGATCCGGAAGCAGTACTTCAGCTCCGACGACGGGCTCATCACCATGGGCCTGGCCACGCGCGGCACCAACTTCTGCAAGCCGGACGTGGTCCGCTTCGAATGGGAGCTGGCCAAGGAGCTCGGGGTCAACATCACGGTCCACGTGGCGATGGATCGGTTCGGCTACACCAAGGGTCAGCTCACCGGCCTCCGCGACATGAACCTGCTGTACCCCAACACGACCTATGTCCACGCCTCGCACCTGACCGATGAGGAGTGGGCCCTCGTCCGCGATTCGGGTGGCAACGTCTCCCTGGCGCCGCAGATCGAGCTCCAGATGGGCCATGGCTGGGCACCCGCCCAGAAGGCCGATAAGCTCGGCATCCCGGTCGGGCTCAGCTCGGACGTGGCGACCACCGCGTCGGCCGACCAGTTCACCCAGATGCACGCGATCTTCGCCTCGGAACGGGGACGCCGGCACGCGGCGGCGTGGGACGAGAACCTGGACGGGCTGACCCCGACGCCAGACCTCATCACCTCGCGCCAGGTCCTGCGCTGGGCGACCCTCGACGGGGCGAAGGTGGCCGGCATCGCCGACCGGACAGGCTCGATCACGCCGGGCAAGAAGGCCGACATCGTGATCATCGACGGCGGCGCGGTGAACGTCGCGCCGATCATCGACCCGGTCGCGGCGGTCGTCTGCGCGGCCGACGTCTCGAACGTGGACACCGTCATGGTCGACGGCCGGATCGTCAAGTCCGGCGGCCGGCTCCATGCCGACCTGGCAGGGCCGCGCAAGGCCGTCGAGGCCTCCCGCGACTACCTCGTCAGCAAGGTCGCCCCGCAGGCCGGCTGGCTGGCCACCGCCAAGGTCTGACCCGCCGACGGGCCGAAGTCCGTCCCCGGCCCGAGCCGGGACGCCGGCCTCAACCCGCCCGCCGTCCCCGGAAGCCCCCGTCCCCCAGCGGGGGCTTCCGTTCGCTCCGGGCTCTCGCGCCCGAGTCGCAGGATATTGGCCCCACCAGTACGAGGGCCGGAAGGACGCCCCCGACGGCCGTGCCGACCCACAGCGGCACGAGTCTCGAGCGTGCCTCAAGCGTTGAGCTGCCCGCAGCGAGCGGTTCGGCGCGCGCAACCGCGTCCTCGATCACCCCGGCCGATATGTCGCGCGACGCCGTGGGTGGCACGCCCGGGGTCGGGACCGCGCCTTGTCCGGAGGACTGCCGGCGGGCTAAGATGCCGACGACCCACGGGTCGCGTACGGAGCCCGTCCGAGTCCGCCCAGCGGCGGCCGGATGCATGGGCTCGCGACGGCTCGCGGGACGGGAGTGCGCCATGGCGACGGTCACGTTCGACCACGTCACGAAGAAGTACGGCGAGGTCACCGCCGTCGACGATCTCAACCTCGAGATCCAGGACGGCGAGTTCATGGTCCTGGTCGGGCCGTCGGGCTGCGGCAAGACGACCAGCCTGCGGATGATCGCCGGGCTCGAGGAGATCACCGCCGGGACGCTCCGGATCGGCGAGCGCGTCGTCAACGACGTCGCCCCGAAGGATCGCGACATCGCGATGGTCTTCCAGAGCTATGCGCTCTACCCGCACATGACCGTCTACGACAACCTCGCCTTCGGGCTCAAGCTGCGCAAGGTCCCCAAGGCCGACATCGACAAGCGGGTCAACGAGGCGGCCGGGATCCTCGACCTCGGCAAGCTCCTGGCGCGCAAGCCGAAGGAGCTGTCGGGCGGCCAGCGCCAGCGCGTCGCGCTCGGGCGGGCGATCGTCCGCGAGCCGGCGGTGTTCCTGATGGACGAGCCGCTGTCGAACCTCGACGCCAAGCTCCGCGTCCAGACCCGGGCCGAGATCGCCCGGCTCCACCAGCGGCTCAAGACGACCATCGTCTACGTCACCCACGACCAGGTCGAGGCGATGACGATGGGCACCCGGATCGCGGTCCTGAGCGACGGCCTGCTCCAGCAGGTCGGCACCCCGCAGTCGCTCTACGACACGCCGATCAACCGCTTCGTCGCCGGCTTCATCGGCAGCCCGGCGATGAACTTCGTCGACCTGACGCTGGTCGGCGCCGGCGAGGGCGCGACGCTCGAGGGCCCCGACTTCAACCTGCCGCTCCCGGCCCGGCTGCGCGAGTCGGTCGGTCCGACGAACGGGCGCAAGGTCGTCGCCGGGATGCGGCCGGAGCACCTGGACATGGGCGCGGCCGGGGACGATCTCGGCCACGATCCAGGTCAAGGCGGACGTCGTGGAGTACCTCGGCAACGAGGAGCTGCTCCACGTGACGGCCGGGGCGAAGGAGCTCGTCGCGGTGGTCGGCGCGGAGCACCGCGTGCGACCGGGCGACATCATCAACCTCGTCCTGCCGATGGAGAAGCTCCACCTGTTCGACGCCGAGACGGGTGCGTCGCTGGCGAGCGACGCGGCGCTCGCGGCGAGCGCCGCCTGACGACCCGGCCGGCCGCCTGACCGCCGCCGCGGGAGACGATCATCGACCCGTTCGTCGACCCGGCGGCGGACGCCGAGCTGCGCGAGACGACCGTCGCCTCGCGGGTGGTCCATCGTGGCCGGACGATGACCTTCCGGGTCGACACGATCGAGCGGGCCGACGGCTCGCGCCACCAGCGCGAGATCGTCGGCCACCCGGGTGCCGTCGCGATCGTGGCGGTCGATGGCGACGACCGGGTCCTGCTCGTCCGCCAGTTCCGGACGGCGGCCGGTCGAACCCTGCTCGAGATCCCCGCCGGGACGCTCGAGGTGGACCCCGACTCGGGCGCGATCGAGGACCCCGACCTCGCCGCACCGCGCGAGCTCGAGGAGGAGACCGGCCGGCGGGCCGGGAGCTGGAAGAAGCTCGGGTCGTTCTGGACGGCGCCCGGATTCGCCACCGAGCTGATGCACCTCTACCTCGCGACGGACCTGCACGAGGCGGACGCCGGCCGGCTGGGGCCCGACGAGGATGAGGCGCTCGTGGTCGTCCGCGTCCCCGCCGACGAGGCGATCGCCGCGGCCCGTGACGGCCGGATCGAGGACGCCAAGTCGATCGTCGGGCTGCTCCGCCTTGCCGGCCTGCGGGGTCGGAGCGGCTGACCGGGCGGCTGACGGGGCGGCTGACGGGTCCCGCAGTTCCGCCTAGCGACCCGCGTCACCGAGCCGGTCGAGGGCGGACCGGTACAGCTCCGAGCGCGGGTTGAGCGCGACGGCCAGGCGCAGATGCGTCCGCGCCTCGCGTGGCCGGCGGAGCTGCTTGAGGCTCTGGCCGAGGGCGTAATGGGCGTAGTCGGCCGACGGATCGACCTCGAGCAACGCCTCGAACGCCTGGCGCGCCCGGTCGTGCTGGCCGCTGTTGTAGAAGGCCCGGCCGAGCGCCTCGAGGATCGAGCCCTTGCCGGGCTCGGCCCGCGCCGCGCGCTCGAGGACGATCGCCGCCTGGGCGTTGTGCCCGCGCTTCATCAGGGCGTGGCCGCGCTGGAGGAGCGCGTAGGCGCTCTCCCGCTCGGGATCGAGCTCGGGCTGCGGCTCGGGGTCGTGCTTCGCGTCCACCGGCCTGATGGTCGCACGGACCGTCGGGTCGCGCCCTCCGGCGTCCGAGGGGCCGACCACGGCCCCCGCACGGACGGCGCCGTTGCCCTGGCCGGCGTCGCCGCGGGGTCGGGCGGCGCTCAGGCGCCGCCGCGCCAGCTGGCGAAGTCGACCCGGCGCAGCCGCGGGCTCTCGGTCCGGCCCGGGATCCGGCCGCGCTTGGCGATCGGCCGGCCGTCGATCTCCTTGATGTCGCCGGTGAAGTCGATCGGGGCGGCGCCGCTGATGTACGACCCGACCGCGTACGAGTCGACCGGGGCGTTGCTCTCGGTGAAGTAGCGGATCCGGTCCGGGTTGAGACCCCCGGAGACGACGATCTTGACGTGCTGGAAGCCCTCGAGATCCAGCCGCGCCCGGATCTCGGTGACGAGGTCGGCGGTGACCCGGCCGCGCTCGGCCGGCGTGTCGAGGCGGATCCCGTACAGCCGGTCGCCGAGGGCATGGGCGACCCGGAGCGCCTCCTCGGCCTCGTCCTTGAACGTGTCGATGAGGACGATCCGCGGGACGTCAGGGCCGAGATCGCGATCGAACGCGACCGCCGCCTCGACGGTGTCGCCGAAGATGAGCACGAGCGAGTGAGGCATCGTGCCGGTCGGGTTGAGCCCGGCCAGGCGGGCGCCGGCGGGAGTCGACGCCCCGACGCAGCCACCGACGATCGCCGCGTAGTCGAGCACGTCGGTCACGTCCGGGTGGACGTGGCGGGCCCCGAACGAGATGACCGGGTGCGGCGCGGCGGCCTCCACGCACTCACGGGCCGCGCTGGCCCAGCCGGTCGACTGGGCGAGCATCCCCAGGATCGCCGTCTCGTACAGCCCGAACCGGCGGTAGCGGGCGCGGATGCGGAGGACGACCTCCTTGGGCGAGAACGTGTCGCCGTCGTCGAGCGCCTCGACCGTCACCTCCGTCGGGTCGGCCTCGCCGAGGACGTGGGCCAGCAGGTTCTTGGCCTCGTCGATGCCGCACAGGATCCCCGACTCGCGACTGAAGACCTCCATCACGACCATCGGATCGAGGCCCTCGCGCTGGAGGATGCTCTCGGCCCGGGCGAAGTAGACGTCGGCCGATTCGCCGGACAGGATCTCGTTCGAGGGGCGGGTCCTGAGGATCCCCATCAGCCGGGCTCCTCCGCGGACGGGACGTCGGTCGGCTCGCTCACCGTGGGCTCCAGTGCTCGGTCCGCGCCCGATGGCTCCGGGTCGGGCTGGCTCGGCAGTGTAGCAGCCGGGAGGACGCCGGGACCCCACAGGGCGCCCGCCGCGGCGGTCGCGGGAGCCCCGGCCGCGAGTCCGGAGCGCGACCGGCGGCGGCGAACCGCCAGCACGACGACGAGCGTCACCCCGGCGACGGTCACCACGAGCGCGACCACGGCCTGGGCGCCGAGCCCGGCGGCACGGTCCATCGCCGCGATGGCGTCGGCGGCCCTCGACTCCGCGGACACGATCCGGTCGGCCCGGAAGTCGGCCTTGGCGGTGTCGATCATCGTCCCGGGCTCGACCCCGATCAGCCCGATCGAGGTCAGCAGGTCGCGGGGCGCCGCCAGCCGTCCGGCCGCCGTGGCGATGTCGGTCGCCGCGGCGAGCTCCTGAGTGGCCCGCGACTGCACGCCGGACAGGTCGGTGTAGGCGTTCTGGTACGCCTCGCGGAGCGCGTCCGGCGCGGCCAGCCCGACCGGCGCCCCGGCGGCGGCGATCTGGTCGCGGAGCTGGAGGACCGACTCGGCCGTGGCGATCGACGTCGTCGCCCGATCGAACGCCCAGTCGGTCATCGCCGAGCGGATCGCGTAGCCCGGCAGCCAGCCATCCCCGTCGGCGACCAGCTTCGCGTAGCGCTCGCGCGCGGTCGAGCGAGCGGCAAGCACCGATACGTCGGCCGGGGAGGCGACGTAGAGCCGGAAGAGCGCATCGGCGTTCGGCGAGGCGGCGCGCTCGTCGAGGTAGTCGAGCAGGGTCCGCCAATCGGGCGGTGAGGAGCGGTGCTCGACGGCCGGGGCGCCGACGTACGGCAGCTCGTTCGCGGCCGCCGCGGCGAACACCCTGCGCATCGCCTCGTCCCCGGCCGCGGTCACGAACGACTGGACGACGCGGAACGAGGTCTGGTAGCCGTAGTCCTCGCGTTGGGCGGCCGCGTCGTCGGTGATCCGGCCGAGCGGCGGCCAGTCGTCGAGGGCGAAGGCATACGGCGCCGAGCGTGGGTAATCGTACGGCTGGTCCGACGCGATGCCGATCTGCTCGAGCGCCTTCGTCGCGTAGGTGTCGGCGAGGCCCTCGTTGATCCAACGGCCCTCGAACAGCGCGCCGTCGAACCAGGCGTGCGAGGTCTCGTGGAGGATCGTCACGTCGTCGAGCTCCTCGCTCACCTCGATGCCGCCGGTGTCGGGGTGGTAGATCCCGGCGTAGCCCTCGAGGAGCGGGGTGTGGACCTCGGTCACGAGGAGCTCGCCGACGACCGGCCAGGGCAGCCCGATCAGCTTGTCCAGCACCGGCAGCCCGCGCTCCAGCCGATCGCTGACCCGCGCGGCCCACGGCCCGTCCTCCGGCCACGCCTGGACCACGACGGCCTCGCCGGTCGGGATCGTCAGGAAGTGCAGCCCGAGGGCGTTCGGGCGGTCGGCGTCGACGGTCGCGTACCAGGAGGCCGTGTCGGCGATCCCGTCGGCGGTCAGGACGTGCTCGCCGTTCACGTCGCGCTCGCTCAGCGTCGCCCCGGTCACCGTCGGGTGGTACCCGTCGGGCACGACGATGCGGACCGACGCCCGGTCGCCGTTGACCCAGGCGGTGAACGTCGCGTAGGCCTGCCCGACCCGGATGTCGCTGCTCGAGCGCGGCTTGCCGCCGGGCAGCAGGTAGGTCACCCGGAGCCGCACCGTGTGCGGGTAGTCGAGCCGGGCCGGGAGCGTGACCGCGAGCTGGCGGAAGCCCTTCCGATCGACGATCGAGGTGGCCAGCCGCCGGCCGGCCGCGGTGGCGCGGATCGACGTCGCCTCCGGCTGGAGCGCCAGGTGGACCGCCGCGAAGTAGGTCCGGGTGATCACCCCGCCCGCGGTCCGCGACGGCGTCGTGTTCGTGGCCGCGACGGCGACCGTGACCCGGATGTCGCGGGCCGCCGGATCGACGGTGTAGGTGGACGCCGTTCGGACGTCGATCCCGTCGTCGCTCGCGGCAGCGGCCGGCACCGGACGCCCGGGGGCCGCCGATAGCACGAACACGATCATGGCGAGCGGGACGGCGCCGAGGAACCGACCGCGCCGGCGGGTCATCAGGTGCCGGTCTCGTACCACTCGCGGGGGCGCCGCCGGGATCGCGTCGCCACGAAGACGAGCCCGACCGCGACGACGAGCAGGAGGGCGAGGATCCCGCGCAGCCGCAGGCCGCCGAGGTCCGCGGCGCCGGCCCACATCTCGCGGGCGCCGATCGCCCGGGCCTGGGCAGCGGCCAGGTCACCCTCCCTGAACGCGACCCGGGCCGCGACGAGCTGGGCGAACGGATCCTGGCCGAGCAGCCCGACCCGGACCAGCCACGACGACGAGGAGGCGGCGCCGGCCGCCTGCGCGGCGACGATCTGGTCGACGATCGCCCGCTCGATCCGGGCCTCGGCCGCGGCGGCGTCCGGATCGCCGGTCTCGAACGTGTCGCGCAGGTTCGCCGGCAGGTCGAGCCCGGCGACCGCGGCCGCGACCGCGAGGTCGTCGCGGGCGCGCAGGACGGACTGCGCCTGGTTGATCGCTGACTCGGCATCGTCGAACCGCCAGGCCGCGAGGGCGGCGTCGATCCCGGCCGGCAGTGCCCAGCCGTTCGCCTCGGCGGCCAGCGCATCGCGCTCGAAGTGGACGCGGCTCCGGGCGTCGAGCAGGGCGGCGTCGTCCGATCGAACGACGTAGGTCCGCCACAGGTCCGACGCATCGACGCCGGTCTGCGACTGGATGAGGTCGAGCAGCCCGCGCCAGTCGACCGGGTCCGGCGTCGAGCGCGTCGCGACGGCGGCGAGGACCGCCTGCAGGCCACCGGGTCCGGTCCGTGCCTCGACCTGGCGGACGAGCTCCGCCGAGGCGGCGTAGCCGTAGGCGTCGGCGGCGGTGTCGCCGTCCGCCGACGGCAGCCAGGAATTGAGCGGGAACCCGGATTCGGCGAGGACGCCGCCGCCCGGCGGCGCGCTGGTCAGCTTGAGCCTGGCTGCCGCCGCGGTCGCCGCATGCGAGGCGAGGCCCTCGACGATCCAGCGGTCGGCGAACGAGCGGCCGTCGAACCACAGGTGGGCGACCTCGCGCAGGATCGTTCCCGGTGGCGTCGTGTAGGCGATCCGGAGCGTCCCGGTCGCCGGGTCGTAGACCCCGGCCTGGCCGTCGATCGAGCGGGCCACTGCCTCCTCGACGACCACCGTCGTCGTCCGCGGGTAGGGCAGGCCGATCGTCGAGGCGAGCGCCGGGAGCGCGCGCTTCAGCAGGGCCGCCGTCTTCTTCGCCCAGCTCGGGTCGTCCGTCCAGGCACGGATCTTGAGGTGCGCCGTCGTCGGCCCCAACGCAACGTCGACCGGGACCTCGCGGTAGGCCCCGGGGCGGTCCGCGAGGACATAGGCCGACAGGGCGGCCGGGTCGGCGAGCGAGCCGCTCGCGATCGTCGTCGTGCCGTCGGCCGCGGTCGTCGGGCGGCCGAGCCGGCCCGCCGGGACGGTGACCTTGTAGCCGGCCGGCACGGTGATGGCGACGGACGAGCCGGGGACCCCGGGGCTGCCGAAGGCCCAGACCGGGAAGCCGAGGAGCGACGGTCCGACGCGGACGATCCGGGCCGGCGAGCCGCCCGGATCGGGCAGCTCGAAGGCGAGGTGCAGCGCCGTCGACCGGCCGCTCGACAGCCGCCTGGCGAGCCGGATCGTGAGCAGCGTGGAGGTCGCCGAGCGCGAGGCGACGCCGACCGCCACCTTGACCCCGTCGTCGGTCGCCCGGAAGCCGGTCGACCCGGGCAGGACGGCCAGGTTCGCCCGGTCGAAGACGAACCGGCTCGTGATCGTCTCGGTCGTCTGGTTCGTCACGGTGAGGTCGACCGTCACGTGGACCCGGCGCCTGTCCGGCTGGACGGCGTAGCTCGTGCGGCCGACGAGGGTCAGGCTCGGCGACGTGGCGCGTGCGGCCGGCGGAGCGGCCGCGGCGACCGCCAGGACGACGGCCGCCAGCGCCGCGGGGACGAGCAGCCGGCCGGACCGCCCGAGCGCCGACCCGACGCTCACGCGAGCAGCTCAGGCAGGCGATCGGCGTACCGCTCGAGGAGCGCCTCGTTGCGCGATCGCCGGTCGCCGGAGTCGGGGATCCGGCCGCCGATCCACAGCCACCCGGCCGACTCGGTGAGGAGCGCGTCGCAGATCGCGACCGAGCGCGCGAGCGCGAGCCCGAGCTCGTCGCGATCGAGGAACCGGAGCGGGATCTCGGTGCTCAGCGTCGGCCGGCCGTCCTCGGCGATCGAGAACTTCACGAACGGGAACTCGTCGTTCCAGCGGAGCAGCGTCCGATACGCCTTGCGCAGCCCGTCACCGATCGGCGGCGCGAAGTGGACCCACGAGATCAGCCCGAGCCCCGGGTCGAGGATCAGCGTGACCCGGACGTCGAAGCGGCGCCGGCCGTCGAGGTCGAGGTCCCAGGCCGCGACGCCGTCACGATCGATCCGCTCGGTGGGAGTCAGACCGAGCTCGGCCAGCCAGGCCTCGACCGTCGCCGGTGGGACCGGCTTGGCCGCTGGGTCGGCGGGGCGGACCGCTGGGCGCACGGCGGCATCCGTTCCGTTCGGCGACATGGCCGGGACAGTCTAAACGACGACCGGATCGGAGCCCGCGCGGGCTACCTCGGAGCGGTCCGGCGGACGTCCGGCGGGTCGGCGGGCGGGTCAGTCCCGGGCGGAGCGCGTCCCCGATGCCTCGACGGTGCGGGCAACCGTCGCGGCGTCGGCGGCCCGGTCGTCCGGCGAGACCGCCACCCGGGACCGAGTGGCCTGCCGGCCGGTCATCCGGTCCACCGAACCGCCGGCCGGGATCACCCGGCGCGTGAAGTCGGTCGTCCGGACACCCTCGGCGACCCGGACGTTGCGGCCGATCCGCGCCGCGCGCGGGATGACCGAGCGCTTGCCGATGACGCTGATCCCGGTGTTGAGGCGGGTCGGCTCGCGGCGGTTCGGCGTGTCGTCGCCGCCGTCCCCGACGATTGCGCCGGGTCCGACCACGACCTCCTTGTCGATGATCGAGCGGTCGACGATCGCCCCGCGCCGGACGATCGTGTCGAACATGAGGATCGAGTCACGGACGACCGCGCCGACCTCCACCCGGACGCCCGGCGAGAGAACCGAGTTGACGACCGTGCCGTCGATGATGCAGCCGTGGCTGATCAGGCTCCGGTGGACCTGCGCCGTCTGGCCGATCCGGGCCGGGGCGCGCTCCTCGGAGCGCGTGTGGATGATCCATTCCTTGTCGTACAGGTCGAGCTCGGGGTGGTCGTCGAGGAGGGCCATATTCGCCTCCCAGTACGACTGGATCGTCCCGACGTCCTGCCAGTAGCCGTCGAACCGATAGCCGAAGACCCGCGCCCCGCCGTCGATCATCGCCGGCACGACATGACCGCCGAAGTCGTTGCGCTCCTCGTCGAGCCACCGCCGGAGCGCCTTTCGCGAGAAGACGTAGACGCCCATGCTGGCGAGATCGCTCTTCGGCTGCTTCGGCTTCTCCTGCCAGTCGACGACCCGGTTCGCGTCGTCCATCGCGAGGATCCCCATCCGCGTCGCGTCCGACAGCGGGACGCGCCGCACGGCGATCGTCACGTCGGCGCGGCGGCGCCGGTGGGCGGCCAGGAACGGGGTGTAGTCCATCTTGTAGATGTGGTCGCCGGCGAGGATCAGGACGTCGTCGGAGCCGCCGTGCTCGAGGACGTTGAGGTTCTGGAGGACCGCGTCGGCCGTGCCCCGGTACCACTCGGCCACCCGGCCCCGGGCGATGTACGGCTGGAGCATCTTCACCCCGCCCGTGTTCCGGTCGAGGTCCCACGGCCTGCCCAGGCCGATATGGTCATTGAGCGAGCGCGGGTTGTACTGGGTCAGGACGACGACGTTCGTGATCCCGGAGTTCACGCAGTTGCTCAGCGTGAAGTCGATGATCCGGTACTTGCCTCCGAACGGGACGGCGGGCTTGGCCCGCACCGACGACAGGATGGACAGGCGTTCGCCCTCGCCACCGGCCAGGATGACGGCCATCGTCGGTCTCATCGCAGGGTCCTTCGAGCTGCGGTCGCGGGGTGGGGTCCCGGTTCGTCGATGCTAGCACGGGCCCGCTGGGCGCTCCGCTCGCGGCCGGGTGAACGTTCGGTCAACGTTCGGCGGGGCCGGCCGGCCGGGGACCGGCGGCGATCACAGGAACAGGCGCGGGTTGACCCAGGTGTGGTTGAGCTCGACGCCCCAGTGGAGGTGGGGGCCGGTCGTGTGGCCGGTCATCCCGACGTAGGCGATCAGCTGGCCCTTGTGGACGAACTGGCCGGCCCGGACCGGGATGTTCGTCTTCACGTGGCCGTACAGGGTCAGCAGATTCTGGCTGTGGGCGATGATCACCACCCAGGCGCCGTCCGAGAGCGGCCCGGTGTAGATCACCTTGCCGTCGCCGGCTGCGTGGATCCGGGTTCCCATCGGCGCCGCGATGTCGATCCCGATGTGGAAGTGGGCGCAGTTGCCGAGCGGCGGCTCGGCCGTGAACCCGGTGCAGCCGAACTCCTGGGTGACGATCCCGTGGAGCGGCCAGGCAAAGGTGCCGTTGTACTGCGACGGGACGCCGCCACCGGTGTTCTGCTCGGCCATGAGCCGGTCGATCTTGCGCTGGAGGTTGCGGTTCGCCCGGGCCTCGTTGGCGAGGATCCGCCTGGCCGCGGCGGCGTTGACGGCGAGCTGGTTGAACGCCGTGCGCTGGAGGGCCAGCTGGTGGGCCGTGGCGGCCTCGAGCTTGCGCAGCTTGGCGCGGGCCTTCTTGAGATCGGCCAGGCTCCCGTCGAGGACCTTCTTCTGGGCCGCCGTGGCCGCCTGGAGCTGGCTGGTGTCGAAGCGCGTCTGGGTGACCGTCTGGTCGAGCGCGAAGAGCGTCGCCTGGTCCTTGCCGATCTGGGCGGCGAGGGCCTGGTCCTGGTTGCCGATGTCGATGAGGTAGCCGACGTCGGACAGGGCGTCCGAGAAGGAGTCGGCCGACAGGACGGTCTCGAGGACCGACGTCCGCTCGCTGTCATAGGCCGCCCGGACGTGCTCGGCGAGGAGGGCCTTGCGCTGGGCGAGCTGGGCCGACTTGGCGTCTTCCTCGGCCTGGATCTCGGCGAGCTGGGCGTCGAGGCCGGCGAGCTGGGAGACCTCGTCGTCATAGACCGCCTTGACCGCGTTCACCTTGACGGTCATCTGATTGACCTGGGCCTTCACGTCGGTCAGGTCGGCGTTGATCCCGTCGAGCTTGGCGCTCGTGGTCGAGATCACCACCCGGAGGTCCGCCTGGAGCCCGTTGAGCTGAGCGACGCGGTCCTTCTGGGCCTTGATCTTGGCGGCGATCGCCTTCTGCCTGGCCAGCGCGTCCGACAGCTCGTCGCCGGTCGCAACGGGCGGCGCACTGAGGGATCCGCCGAGCAGCGGCACGAGGAGGGCCACGATCGCGGCCAGCCGGACGGCGGTCGTCAGGGTGCGGTGCCGGGTGACGGGCGCGCCGAATTCGGGGACGTTCCGCGCTTGGGGTCGGAAGATCATCGTGGCGACGTCACGCTGCGAGCAAACTCCGTTGCGCGCGCCTGCTTGCGACGCGAGTGGCGGCTACGCCCGCCGGTACGCGCCGTCCCCGGGGCACACCCGGGACGACTCCGGCTCCGGGCATCATACCCCGCCCGGTCCAGCCCGCCCCGCGGCGCTCCTCCCGGCCCCCGTGGCGCTCATCCCGGCCGGAGCACGAGCGCCCAGACGGCGCCCAGGATCAGGAACGGCCCGAACGGGATGTAGGTCTTCAGGCTGACCCGGCGCGTCAGGAGGAGGACCACGATTACGATCCCGGCGACGACGATCCCGGCGACCGTGCCCAGGACCGCCCGGTACGCCCCCGACATCAGCCCGACGCTGACGAGCAGCTTGACGTCGCCGAGGCCGAAGGCGCCGGCGCCGAACAGCAGCGACGGCACGTAGAGGACCGCCGGGATCACCAGCGCCGCTGCCAGCGCGGCCGGCCAGGCGCCGCCGACGAACGGGTTCTGGCCGCTGATCGCGAACAGGAACGCGACGACGATCATCGGCAGCGTGATCAGGTCCGGCATGAGCCGCTGGTCGAGGTCCGTGGCGAGCAGCAGGACGAGCGCCACGACGTAGGCGATGAAGACGGCGACGACGAGCGGCGCGACGTCGCTCGAGACAGCGCTGACCGCGCCGGGGACCAGACCCAGCCCGACGGCGCCGAAGACGGCGACCACGACGGTCCGCCAGCCGACGCGGCGACCGGGGAAGAAGCCCTCCTCCGGGTCGTGCTCGGGCCAGCGGATGGCGAGCCGGTCGGCGACGACGCCCCAGACCGCACCGCCGAGCGCGAGGGCGACGATGGCGATCGCGGTCCAGTCGGGAGCGGAGATCAGGGTCACCGCGCGCCGGTCAGCGGGTCGCCGTCAGCGCCCCGCGAGGGCGAGCTCGACGAGCGTCGCGTGGGTGACGCCGTTGGCCCCGCGGGCGGCGAACGGCAGGGGCTTCCGGAAGTAGCCGGTGCCGCCGATGTCGAGATGGACCCACGGCCGGGTCACGAACTCGCGGATGAACAGACCGCTTTTGACGAGCGACCCCTCGGCCGAGCCCGCGTTCTGGAGGTCGCCGTACCAGCTGTCCATGTCGGGCACGTAGTCGTCGATCAGCGGGATCTGCCAGTAGCGCTCGCCGGCGCGGCGACCGGCGGCGACGACCTCGTCGAACCATGGCTGGGGCGTCCCGAACGCGCCGGTGACGAGGTGGCCGAGCGCCCGTCCGACCGCCCCGGTCAGCGTCGCGACGTCGACCAGGTGCGTCGCGCCGAGCTGCTCCGCGTAGGTCAGCGCGTCGCCGAGGATCAGCCGCCCCTCGGCGTCGGTGTTGGTGATGTCGACCATCTTCCCGTTGAGCGCCCGGACGACGTCGCCCGGCCGGGTCGAATGGGGGCCGGGCATGTTCTCGACGGCCGGGGCGATCGACAGGAGCGGCGTCCCTGGCGAGAGCCGGGCGACCGTCTCGATCGCGGCGATCACGGTCGCGGCGCCGGTCTTGTCCATCTTCATCTCTTCCATCCGGTCGGATGGCTTGATCGAGATGCCGCCCGAGTCGAAGCAGACGCCCTTGCCGACGATCGCCAGGTGCCGCCCGAGCGCGTCCTTCTGGCCCGCGTCGCCGGAGCGGAGGACGATCATCCGGGGCGGGTTGTCGCTGCCGCGACCGACGGCGATGAACATGCCCATCCCGAGCTTGGCGGCCTTGTCGGGCGAGATCACGTCGATCGACAGGCCGTTGCGCTTCGCGATGGCGGTCGCCTCGTCGGCGAGGACCTCCGGGCTGACGTCGTTCGAGGCGCGGTTGGCCAGCGTCCGGGCGGTGTTCGCGCCCTCGCCGATGATCCGCCCTCGCTCGGCCGCCGCGGCGAGCGCGCTGGCGTCCCCGCCGGGAACGACCACGACGAGCTCGTCGAGCACCGGCGGCGCCTCTTCGACCGTCGTCAGGTAGATCCCCTTCGGCTCGTAGTGGCCCTCGACGACTCCGCGGACGAGCAGCTCGACGACGGCGGTCGCACCGCCGTCGACCCGGCCGGCCAGATCGCCGACCCAGACCGCCAGGGTGGACACCGTGCGGCCGCCGAGGCGGCGCTCGATCGTGGCGCCGAGGCGGTGGACCGTCTCCCGGTCGATCGTGTCGGCATCGCCCGCCGCGACCAGGACGAGGCGCCGGACCGGCAGCTCGCCGGCCGCGCCGAGCGCGGCTCCGTAGCGCTTGACCGAGATCTCGCCGAACTGGTCGAGTTCGGCGATCTCGCCGCCGCTCCGCCGGTCGAGCTCGGCCAGCGGGCCGTCGAGCGCGAGCTTGCCGATGTATGGGATCGCCAGGACGTCGGCGGTGACATCCCAGGGCTGGTCGGTCGAGATCCGCAGCTGCACGGGCGTGGGTCCTCCGCGAAGGGCGTGGTGGATCGTGGCGAGGCCGAGGTGAGGAGGCCAGTGTAGCGGCGCTATCCCCCGCCGAGCGCGTCTGCGGCGGCAGACAGGCGGCCGCGGACCTCTTCGATCCCGATGACCGCCTGGTTCATGCCGCCGCGAGCCACGTCGGACATGATCACGATGAGGCTCCGGCTGTCGGGTGGCAGCGCGGCCTGGGCCGACCGGTACTCGGCGAACGCGGCCTCGACCGCGGCCCGGTTGGCCTTGGTGATCTTCCCGTTCGACTTGACGAGCAGCGTCCAGATCTTGCGGACCGCGCCGTCGAAGACCGCGTTACGGTCGATCCACGAGGACAGGATCGACACGTCGGTCGTGTTCGCCAGCTTGTCGCGCAACTGGCGGGTCGTGGCCAGCGCGGCATCCGCCTTGTCGAGCGTCGCCAGGGCCTGCTTGTAGTGGAAGGCCCGGCCGAGCTTGGCCGCCGCCCCGGCCTCGGTGTCGTGCTCGGCGAGGCTCTTCGTCAGGTCCATCGCCGCCAGGCTGCCCTTCGTCAGGGCGTTCCACGACGTCGCCAGGCCGTCGGTCGCGGACAGCGACACCACGAGGTCGTCGTAGCGCTGGCGGACTGCGGCCCCGATCCGCGTCGCGTCGTCGGGCCCGATGCCGGGAATGGCCGCCAGCCGCGTCCGCAGGGTGTCGGTCGCCTTGGCGATGAGGTCGAGCTGGGTCTTGCCGTCGGCAATGGCCGAGCTGATCCCGGCCGAGTCGCGGTCGATGAGCGAGGTGAGCGCGCGCCGTCCGATCGCCCCGAGCGCGTCGACGTCGTCCGACAGGGCGGCCAGGTCGCCGGCGGCGACGGCGAGCGCCGGGTCGAGCTGGCGATCGGTCGTCCAGGTCAGCTCGGGTCGCTTGCCGGCGAGCGGCGGCTGGTTCGTGGCACTGACGATCCCGGCGCCACCGAGCGCGAAGACCGCGGCGAGCGCCAGCCAGCCGAGCGCGCCGAGCGCACGGCGCGAGTCGACGCTGGCAGCGGGCCCTCCGCCCGGCGCGGGCGGGGACGCCCCCGGCGTGGGCGGGGACGCCGTTCCGGGGCTGGCGGGCTGGTCGGGACGAGGGATCATCGGCTCCCCTGACGACGGCCGGGCCGGCCGTGCGCGGCGACGATAGCCCAGCGCGGCGGCGCTGTCGCCCGGACCGATGCGCGCCGGCCCCGCCTGGTCCCGCGCGGCGGCCCACCTGATCGGCGCCGCGGCGGCCCGCGTGACCGGTCGGCACGGCGTCCCCGCCCCATCCCGCGCTCGGCGGGGGGCTAGCATCCGAACCATGAGCGCCGATCGGTCGTCGCCCGAGATCGGAGCCGGCCCGCTGCGCCGGCTGGTCGGCGCCATGCCCAAGGCCGAGCTCCATCTCCACCTCGACGGCTCGCTCCGGGTCGATACCGCGCTCGAGCTCGCCCGGACGCGCGGAGTCGACGCGCCGACGACTTTCGCCGGGATGTACGACGCGCTCGTGGCGCCCGAGCGGCTGGCCTCGCAGGCCGAGCTCCTCGAGCGGTTCACGCTGCCGATCGCGCTCCTCCAGGATGACGAGGCGCTCGAGCGCGTGACCGGCGAGCTCGTCGAGGCGAAGGCGGCCGACCACGTGCGCTACGTCGAGATCCGTTGGGGTCCGGCGCTCCACACCCGGCGCGGGCTGCCGCTTGCCGAGGGCATCGCCGCGGTCTGCCGTGGCGCGGCCGAGGCCGCCGAGCGGACCAGGGTCGTGGTCCGCCTGATCTGCACGGCGCTGCGATCGCACGATCCGGCGCTCAACGTCGAGCTGGCCGAGACCGCCGCGCGGTTCCGCGGGTCGGGGCTCGTCGGCTGGGACCTCGCCGGCCCGGAGGCCGACCATCCCGACCCGACCGTCTTCGCGCAGGCGTTCGCGGCGGCGCGCGCCGGCGGCCTGCGGATCACGCTCCATGCCGGCGAATGGGGCGGCGCCGCCCAGGTGCGCCGGGCGCTGGCGATGGACCCGGAGCGGATCGCCCATGGACCGGGCGCGATCGACGATCCCGGGCTCGTGGCCGAGCTCATCGAGCGCGGGGTCGCCCTGGACCTCTGTCCGACGAGCAACGTGCAGGCCGGGATCGTGCCGTCGCTGGCCGACCATCCCCTCGCCCGGCTCACGCGCGCGGGCGTGCCGGTGACGCTGTCGACCGACGATGCCACCGTGTCCGACGTCAGCCTGTCCGAGGAGTACGAGCGGGCGTGCCGGCGCGTCGGGCTGACCCCTCCCGAGCTCTGGGCGATCGACCGGCGAGCGCTCGACGTCGCCTTTGCCGACGAGGCGACGCTGATCCCGCTGCGGACGGAGTTCGATCGCTGGGCGGCCGGCATCCCCGAGCTCGCCACGTTGAACGGGCCCGGCGCCCGGCCCACGGCCCCACGCTGATCCCCGGACGCGGCGGCAGCTAGCCGCTCGACGCGGCCAGCCGATCCAGCGCGGCCGCCAGCTCGGCGGCGTCGTGGGCGATCGCGTCGGGTCGCTCGCCTGGCGGCAGGGCAGCGAGGTGGGCCTCCGTGGACACGCCGGTCAGCATCAGGACGCAGCGGGCGCCGACGGCCCGCGCCGCGGCCAGGTCGGTGCCGATCCCGTCGCCGATCATCACCCCGTCGCGCGGATCGCGGCCGGCCGCCCGCGCCGCCTCGAGGAGGAGGAGCGGCTCGGGCTTGCCGATCGCGATCGGGACGACGCCGGCGGCCACCTCGATCGCGGCGACCATCGTCCCGGCACCGGGCCGGAGACCGCGCTCGTTCGGGTAGATCGGGTCGCGGTTCGTGGCCACGAACCGGGCTCCGGCGCGGACCGCGTCCGCGGCCACGGCGAGTCGCTCGTACGAGAACCATGGATCGAGGCCGACGACGACCGCGTCCGGCCGGCCGGCGGCCTCGAAGCCGTCCACCCCGGTCGCCTCGGCCAGGGCGGCCGCGTCGGCCGCGGTCACCACCTCGAACCCGCAGTCTTCGAGCTCGCGGACCAGCCCCGCGCCACCCACTGCGAGCATCCGCTGCGGCCGCGGCTCCTGCTCGGTGAGCCACAACGCGGTCGCCCGCGGCGAGCTGACGACCCGGTCGAGGGTGACCGGCGCGCCCATCGCCGCCAGGCGGTCGACGTAGTCGGCCCGATAGAAGAGCGAGTTGTTCGTGACGTAGACCACGTCGTCGCCGCGGGCGGCGCGGGCGGCGAGCACGGCCGCGACACCCGGCACGGGCTCGGCGCCGCGGTACACGACGCCGTCGAGATCGACGAGGAGGAGCACCGGCGCATCGTAGCGGCGATTCGGCGCCCGGGGACGAGGAACGCCGCGAGCGCCGACGCGCTGCGCGCCCGTCACGTCGCCGCCCTGTCACGATGGCGCCGTGACCGGACCCGCGCCAGCGAACCGCGACCCCCTCTCCGGGACCGCCCGGCTGATCGTCGACGGCACGAACCTGCTCTACGCGCTCGGCCGCCGGCCGGGCAGCCCGGCGCCGGCGGCCACGCTCATCGGCCGGCTGCGGGCGGCAATCCCGGGCGCCGTCCGGATCGAGCTCATCCTCGACGGCCCGCCGGAGCCGGGTCTGCGCGGCACGCGGATCGCGGCCGGGCTGACCGTCCGCCACAGCGGCCGGACCACGGCCGACGCGCTCATCGACCGCCTCGTCGCCGACGCGGTCGGCAGCGGCGGGACGACCGAGGCGGCCCGGGCGGCCGGGGCGGAGATCCTCGTGGTGACCGACGACATCGAGCTCGGCCGGGCGGTCCGCCGGCGCGGGGGCCGGACCGCGGGTGCGAGCTGGCTCGTCCGCCGGCTCGAGCGGCCGGCGGTCGGCGGCGCGTCGATCGGGGCACGCCGGCGCCCGGTGGCGCCGGATCGAGGCGGCGGCGCTCCGGGTGACGACGGCACCGATGGTGACGCCGAGCGGCGCGGCTGGCGGCCGGGACGTGGGGCGACGAAGAAGACCGGCAACCCGCGGCGCGGGAGCCCTCGCTGACCGTCGCGCGGTCGCTCGTCCGGGCGCAGACGGCCGCGCGTCCCGCGCGACTCCCGGTCGCGGGCGACGCCGCTAGAATGCCGCCGTGGGCATCATCGACCAGCTGAACCAGATCTGGAACCAGATCCTGGACTTCCTGGGCCAGGTCGTCATCCCCGACTGGGGCGCGCTCATCGGCCTCCTGCCGCTGCTCCTGCTGATCGGGGTGCTGGGGCCGCTGCTCAGCCTGCTGGCGCTCGTCTGGGTCATCTACATGGTGCGCAAGCCTCGGGCCAGGCTGGCGATCGTCGAAGGGCCCTACGCCGCCCCGCTCGACGAGGCCGGGCAGCCGGTCTACCCGAGCGGCGAGCCGTACTGCGCCCGCGACGGGCTGGTCTACCCGGCCGACGAGACGATCTGCTCGCGCTGCGGGGACGAGCTCGTGGTGACCTGCCCGAAGTGCGGCATCGGCCGCCAGGCGCGGATCCGGACCTGCGCGAACTGCGGCCTCGTCCTCCAGATCGACAAGCGGGCCGACGTCCGGGCGGTCGTCCCGGCCGGGCCACCGCCCGGCGGCGCGGCGGCCGCCTGATGGCCTCCGCGGGCGAGCTCGCGTTCACGATCGGGGTGATCTTCGTCGCGCTCGCGTTCGCGGCGCACGTGGGTCACGCCGTGATGCTCGCCAACGGGCGGCGCGCGCTGCCGCGGTTCGTGGTCGCGCCCGAGCCCGCGTTCGCCGGCGTCGTGAGCGGCTCGTTCGCCGAGCGGGCCGTCAGCGGCGGCGGGCGGATCGGCAGCCCGGACGCCCAGCCGGCGAGCCCGCTGTCGCGTGGCGCGCACGTCCTCGGCCTGATCGCAGTTGCGCTGCTCGGGCTGGCCCTCGTGGCGCGGGCGATCTCCGTCGGCCGCGGGCCGTGGGGCAACATGTTCGAGTTCACGGTCGCCTTCGGGTTCACGATCCTCGCCGGCTACCTGATCCTCGAGCGGCGCTACCCGATCCGGTCGCTCGGGTTCATCCCGTTCGGGGTCGCCCTCGCGCTCCTGCTCTATGCCAGCAGCCTGCCGAGCGAGATCAAGCCGCTCGTGCCGGCGCTCCAGAACGCGCCGCTGCTGACGATCCACGTCGGGATGGCGACGATCGCCTACGGGATCTTCGCCACGAGCTTCGCCGCCGGCGTCGGCTACCTCGTCCAGGGGACCGGCGACCGGTTCGCCTGGCTGCCATCGCACAAGGTCCTCGACGAGGTCGCCTATCGGGCGGTGATCGTTGGCTTCCCGATCTTCGCGACGATGATCATCCTCGGCTCGTGGTGGGCGTCGATCGCCTGGTCGCGCTACTGGGGCTGGGACCCGAAGGAGACCGCGGCGCTGGCGACCTGGCTCGTCTACGCGGTCTACCTCCACGCCCGGAACCAGAAGGCGTGGGCCGGACGGCCGGCCGCGCTCCTGCTCGTCGTCGGCTTCGGGATGGTCCTGGTGACCTACTCCGGCAGCCTCTGGTTCAACGGCCTGCACGCCTACTCCGGCCTCTGACGTGGGCGGCCGCGGGAGCGATCGCGATCGAGCGACCCGGGCCGGCGCGGCGATCCTCCTCGTGCTCGTGGCCGTCCTCGTCGCAGGTTGCGACATCCTCGGCCTCGGCGGCTACGGCTCCTCGTCGTACCTGTTCGGCTCTGGCCTGCCCGCGATGCCCAGCCAGATCGCGACGTTCCGGACGGGCAGTGCGACCGTGAAGCTGAACGACGGGACGACCGTGGTCCTCGACCAGCTCCGCCCCGGCTCGTCGATGGAGACCGTGATGGGGTCCGACGTTCGATGGTCGAACGCCGACGGCTGGAACCTGACCATCTTCGGCGCCGGCGCGAGCCCTGGCTTTGCGGCCGGCGGGAGCGAGGTCGAGCTCGACCGGATCGTCGACAACCAGCACCTCGCGACGTTCGACGCGAGCAGCTGCGGTCTCACGGTCACGACCGCCGATGCGACGGGTCTCCGCGGGACGGCCAGCTGCACGGGCCTCCAGTGGGTCGACGCGCTGAACGTGCCGCTCGATGCCCCGCCGAGCGGGATCGGCGACGCCTTCGACGCCGAGATCACCTTCGCCGCACAGCCCTGACGGGCGAGGCACCACCGGCACCTCGGCCCCGCGGCAATCCACCTCGGCCCGCGCGCGGCGGTCATCTGCGCGCCACCACCGTCCCCTGATCGCGCGCCTTGGGCTCGGCACTCCGCCTCGGCCCGCGCGGCGGTCATCTGCGCGCCACCACCGTCCCCTGATTGCGCGGCCCCGCCAGGTCGCGGGAGATCCGGCGGAGCACCGAGACCGGGGCCGCCCGGCGTCATCGTCGACGCGGAAGCAGTCGACCGACCGCTCGGCCCCGCCGCGGCTGGTGTGTCGTCGTGCAGGCAGGCCGACGACACTGGCAACGATGAGCGACCAGCGCCTCGGATCGGCGATCCGCTCCCTACGGATCCGTCGTCGTCTCAGGCAAGCGGATCTCGCGGTCGCGGCCGGGGTGTCCCGCAGCTCCGTTTCGCTCGCCGAGCGCGGTCACCTCGGCGGGATGTCGGTCAACACGATCCGGGCGATCGCCGCGGCGCTCGACGTGCGGGTCGACCTGGTCGCCCGGTGGCGCGGTGGCGAGCTCGATCGCCTCCTCAACGCGCGCCACTCCGCGCTCCACGAGGCGGTCGCGCGCTGGTTCCGCGCTCAGATGCCGGCCTGGGTCCTCCGACCGGAGGTGTCGTTCTCGATCTACGGCGAGCGAGGAATCGTGGATGTCGTGGCGTGGCATGCGCCCCGCCGAGCACTCCTGATCGTCGAGCTCAAGACCGACGTCGTCGACGTCAACCAGCTGATCGGATCGGTCGATCGGAAGCGTCGCCTTGGGCCGCGCATCGCCCGCGACCTGGGCTGGGATCCGGCGTCGACCTCAAGCTGGGTGATCGTGGCGCCGAGCCGCACGAACCGGCGGCGGGTCGCCGCGCACCGCGCCGTGTTGCGGTCGGCCTTCCCGACCGACGGACGCTCGATCCGTGCCTGGCTCGGCGACCCGAGCGGGCGGGTGGACGCGCTATCGGCCTGGCCAAACGCCAGCCAGATGAGCGCTCGGCCCGATCTGGCGCCGATCCGACGGGTTCGGGCCGCTCGCCGCGATCCGTCGCCCTGAGTCGCGTGCTCCGCGAAAGCCGAGGCGACCGGCAGGATCGCGCCCAACGTTCACCAGGCTGGCGTATGACCACGGCGCGGCACGGGCCGTGTTGCGGCACGGCACCGGGCACGGCACGGCACCGATCGAGGCACGGCACGGGCGGCGCGGGGTGGTGGCGGCAGGGCACCGGGCACGGCACGGGCGGCGCGGGTCGACGGCCCCGCTGGTCGGGGGCCGGCCGCGGCACGTGCCCGCTGCGCCGGCCACGGCACGGCACCGGTTGAGGCACGGCACGGGGTGGCGCGGGCCGGCGGCGGTCAAGGGCGCCGCGGCCGATCGGGCGGGTGGACGCCTTGTCGGTCTGGCCAAACGCCAGCCACATGAGCACTCGGACCGATCTGGCGCCGATCCGACGGGTTCGGGCAGCTCGCCGCGATCCGTCGCCCTGAGTCGCGGGCTCCGCGAAAGCCGAGGCGACCGGCAGATCACGCCCAGGGTCGACCTGGCTGGCGTATGACCGCGGCGCTGCCGTTGACCACGGCGCTGGCGTATGACCACGGCGCTGCCGGTGACCGCGGCGCTGCCGGTCGCGCGAAGCCCCCTCCGACAGCCGCAGCAGCGCCGCCGGGCAGGACGTCTTACGGCCGCCGCCGGTACCCCGGGAGGGGCCACGGCCGTCACCCGCGGATGGCACACTGACCGACATCGGACACAGCGGAGAGCGCATGACCCGACCGATCGACCGACCGACCGGCCAGCCCGCGAGCCTGGCCCCCCGCCCCGCCGGCGCACCCGCCGCGTGGTGGGCGGTGATCCGGCCCCGGCTCGGGGCGCTCTACCGGCGGACCCGCGACCTCGCGCTCCGCCCGGTCTATGCGTTCTACGTGACCCGTCTCGAGGCGGCGGTCATGGCCCACCCGCGACCGGCCCACGTGGCGGTGATCATGGACGGCAACCGCCGCTGGGCCACGGCCGAGGGCCTCGACGATCCGGGCGCCGGGCATCGCGCCGGAGCGGAGAAGGCGCTCGAGCTGATCGACTGGTGCGCCGAGCTCGGGATCCGCGAGGTCACCCTGTGGGCCCTGTCGCTCGAGAACCTGTCGCGGCCCGAGGAGGAGGTCGGCCAGATCACCGAGGTCGCCGGCGATGCGATCTCGGCCCTCGCCGAGGGCCGGCGCAAGACGCGGCTCCCGATCCGCCTCCGGGTCATCGGCCGGCGCGACCTGCTGCCGGAGGGACTCGCCGCAGTGGTCGAGCGATCGGCCGCGATGTCCCACGAGGACGGCGCGATGTCGGTCACGATCGCGCTCGCGTACTCCGGCCGCGACGAGCTGCTCGAGGCGTTCCGCGAGACGGTGCGCGACGCCGTCGACGCCGGGACCCCGCCGGCCGGCCTCGCCGACTCGCTGACCGCCGAGGCCCTGGCCGCGCACCTCTACACCCAGGGCTCGAGCGACCCCGACCTCATCATCCGCACCTCGGGCGAGGTCCGCCTGTCGGGCTTCCTCCCCTGGCAGAGCGTCTACGCCGAGTACCACTTCGCCGAGGCCTACTGGCCGGCGTTCCGCGAGATCGACTTCCTTCGCGCGATCCGGACCTACCAGCAGCGCGCCCGCCGCTTCGGCCGCTAACGGCGCTCGGCGAAGACCTCGCCCCGCGGTCTGGCCGCGGCACCATCCCGAACGGCCGACGAGGGGCTTCCGAGCCGTGACGGGCCGGCGCTACACTCCGCGTTCCGGGGATCCGCACGAGGTGGTCGGATGGGGACCACGGACGGCGAACAGGCCCAGCCCGACACGACGAAGCCAGCCGCAGCCGACCCGGCCGAGCGGGCGACCGAGGTCGTGCCGACGGACGTCGTGCCGACGGACGTCGTGCCGGCCGGCCCCGGACCCGACCAGCCCGCCGACTTCCGGACGTTCCTCATCGCCGACATCCGGGGCTACACGAGCTACACGGACGAGCGCGGCGACGAGGCCGCCGCCGCCCTCGCCAATCGCTTTGCGGGGCTCGTCCGCGAGACCGTCGCCGCCCGCGACGGGACGCTCGTCGAGCTCCGCGGCGACGAGGCGCTGACCGTCTTCCGGTCCGCCCGCCAGGCCCTCCGGGCCTCCGTCGAGCTGCAGGCCCGGATCGCCGACGCCCAGCTGCCGCGCGGAATCGGGATCGGGCTCGACGCCGGCGAGGCCGTGCCGGTCGAAGGCGGCTACCGCGGCACCGCGCTCAACGTCGCGGCGCGGCTGTGTGCCCAGGCGGTGGCCGGCGAGATCCTCGCCACCGAGACCGTGATCCGCCTCGCCGCCCGGATCGAGGGCATCCGCTACCGCGAGCCGAAGTCGGTCCGGCTGAAGGGCGTCGAGGACCCGGTGCGGGTCGTCGGCGTCCAGGCCGAGACGGCCCCGGCGACGGCCGAGTCGCGGCGGGCCACGGGCCGCCCGCTCGACCGTCGCCCGGTCTTCGCGGCGCTCGTCGCCGCGGCCGTCCTGGTCGTCGGCGGCGCCCTCGTCTTCGCCCAGGGCCTCGGCGGTCGCGGCTCGGCGGCGCCGGGCTCACCGCTCGTCGGCGCTTCGGGCACCGGCTCCGCCGGCCCCGCCGCGAGCCTCGTCGGTGGGAGCCTCGCAGCAGCCGGCTCGCCCAGCCCCGGCGCGTCGGGTGTCGTGACCGGGCCGGGCGGCGGATCGCCCGCGCCGTCGGGCTCCCCCGCCCCGGCGGCCGACGTCCCCGGCTACAAGGGCGGGCTCGCCCGCACGAACGACCTGCCCGGCCCGCCACTCGGCGCGGTTCCCGAGATCCGCTGGCGGTTCGCGACGACGTCGAGCATGGGCGCGGCGCCGACCGTCGCCGGCAACCTCGTGTTCGGCGGCGACAGCGGCGGGACGCTCCACGTCGTCGACCTGGCGACCGGGCAGGAGGCATGGAGCTTCGCCGCCGGCGCGCCGATCACTGTCTCCCCGACCGTCGTCGGCGGCGCCGCGTACGTGACCAGCCAGGACGGCGTCCTCCACGCGGTCGATCTCGCCAGCCACGCCGAGCGCTGGCACGTGGCCGGGGTCACGGCGGGGGCGATCCCGTCGGTCCTCGACGACGCCGCCTACGTGGGACTGGCCGCCGGCAGGTTCGCTGCGCTGTCGGTGACCGACGGACACGAGCTGTGGCACGTCGACGTCGCCGGCACGGCTGCCCGCGTCGCGATCGCCGGCGGCATGGCCTTCGTCGACGGCGACGGCACGGACAAGCTCTATGCCGTCGACCTGGCGACCCGGGCGATCCGTTGGACGGCTTCGACCGGCGCCGACATGCTGCTGACGCCCGCAGTCGACGGCGGGTCCGTCTATCTCACCGCCGTCGAGGTCCAGGGGAAGGACAGCCGGGTGATCGCGTTCGATGCCGCGACCGGCGACCGGCGCTGGCAGTTCTCCGCCCCGGACGACCCGAGCCTCAACACGCTGGCCGTCAGTCCGGACCTCGTCTTCAGCAGCTCGGATGGTGCGGGGACGACCACGAACCTCTGGGCGATCGATCGGACGACCGGCACGCTTCGCTGGAAGGCGCAGGTGCCCGGCTCGTTCGGCATCCATCCAACGGTCGTGGGTGGCGAGGTCGACGTCATGTCGACGGCCGGGACGGTCGTCGCGCTGACGGCGGCCACGGGCAAGGAGATCTGGCGCTTCCCGGGCGTCGGCCTCGCCGTGGGTAGCCCGGTCGTGACCGGCGGCGTGCTGCTCGCCTCCACGAACGGCGGGACCGATCCGGCGGGGATCGTCGCCCTCCAGCCGTCCGCCGGCCCGCGCGCGACGGTGCCGGACTCGACGATCCAGTGGGTCACCGACCTCACCGCCGGCGACGGCAAGTCGACGCTCTATCTCAACGTGGCCGTGGATGCCCACGGCAACGTCTACGGGGCGGACCGGGACGGCAACCGGGTCGTGATCTGGGACCGCCGGGGCCGACCGACCACGTGGGGCCGGCACGGTTCGAAGCCGGGCCAGTTCGACTTCAGCGAGGTGACCCTGAACGACCAGAGCCAGAGCGTGGCGATCGCCCGCGACGGCCGCATCGCCGTCGGCGACGGCGGCAACCATCGCGTCCAGGTCTTCGATTCGAAGCGCCACTTCCTCATGGCGATCGGTCACGAGGGGAGCGGGTCCGGAGAGTTCGTCAACCCGTGCTGCGTCGCCTTCGACCCGGCCGGGCGGCTGTACGTCGCCGATCCGGGCCGCGGTGACATCCAGGTCTTCGACAAGAAGGGCCGCTACGTCCGGACGATCGGCAGCCAGGGCAGCGGCAACGGCCAGTTCGACCGGCTCGGCGTCCCGTACGTCGACCCGGCGACGGGCGACCTGTGGGTGCCCGACTTCGCCAATCGGCGGATCGAGGTGATGACCCAGGACGGGCAGTTCGTGACCGCCTTCGGCGACAGCACCGGCGAGCAGCGGACCGCCTCACCGAACGGGATCGTCCTCGACCGCGCCGGACGGATGTGGATCGTCGACACCGACAACTACGTCTACGTGCTCGACCCGGCCGGCCGGCTGATCGCCCGGTTCGGGCCCGAAGTCGTGGCCGGCCACGGCGAGGTATGGCCGTCGTCGCTGTGGCTCACCGACGACGGCCGCCTGTACCTGCCCGACACGGCGAACGATCGGATCGCCGTCTACCAGCTCGTGGCCCCGCTCTGGCCGCCGCCGGGCGGCTGATCCCGCGCCCGCCGCTGATCCCGGGCGGTCGCCTGCCCAGCCCCCGAACGACTGGCGCAAATCGACCACCTGTTCTAAACTGATCGTCCGAGGAGCCGGCGCCGCGAGCCCCCTGCGGCCGGCCGGCCGGCGTGCGCGGAGGCGCCCTGGGACACGTTTCCACACGTTCTCCACGAACCAAACCGGCCTGTCCACGCCTCCCTGCGAGCTATCCACGCTCGGTGGGCCGATCGTCCACAGCCACAGCATGTAGCGGTTGCTCGCGGCGACTGACCACTACATGTTGTGTTTTTGCCTTGACGCGACCATCGGAGAGGCGTACAGTGAGCGGGTTCCTCGACGACAGGATGTCGGGGCCGGAACGGTCGGTCGGATCGCCAGCTTCGCGACCCGGCGGGACCGCCGGGAGACCGCCGGACACGGCTCATCAACGGAGGCCAGGTCGCAGCTACACCGCCTGACCCGCCTCATCGCCGCCCCCGCCCATCGATCTCGCCGCCCGGGACGGCGAGTGAGAGCCCATCGCACGCGCTTCCGGAGGAGTGAGAACTGATGGCCCGAGCCGCAGAGCAGGGAGAGCCCGGAGTCAAGGTCCTGGCCCAGCCGGGGACCGCCGCGACGGCGGACCAGCCGAAGAAGTCCCGCCACGCGAGCGGCCGGCACTACGGCCCGTACGGCGTCAGCTTCAACGGCCAGAACCCGGACGGCAGCCCCGCCCCGGGGCTGACCTTCGAGCGGCGCTGGACCCGGCCGGGCGTCCACCCCTACGACGAGATCCGCTGGGAGACGAGGACCGCCAGCATCGGCAACGAGTCGGGCAAGCTCGTCTTCGAGCAGAGGGACGTCGAGGTCCCCGAGTTCTGGAGCCAGCTCGCGACCAACGTCGTCGTCAGCAAGTACTTCCGTGGCCACCTCGGGACGCCCGAGCGCGAAACGAGCGTCCGCCAGCTGATCGACCGGGTCGTCAACACGATCGCCGCCTGGGCCGAGACCCAGCGCTACTTCGCCACCGACGAGGACCTCCGGGCGTTCCAGGCCGAGCTGACCCACCTGCTCGTCCACCAGAAGATGGCGTTCAACTCGCCGGTCTGGTTCAACGTCGGGATCGAGGCCAGGCCGCAGTGCTCGGCCTGCTTCATCAACTCGGTCCAGGACTCGATGTCGAGCATCATGGACCTGGCCAAGACCGAGGCGATGCTGTTCAAGTTCGGCTCGGGCGCCGGGAGCAACCTGTCCCCGATCCGGTCGAGCCGGGAGAAGATGTCGGGCGGTGGCACGGCCAGCGGCCCGGTCAGCTTCATGAAGGGCTACGACGCGTTCGCCGGCGTGGTCAAGTCGGGCGGCAAGACCCGCCGCGCCGCGAAGATGGTCATCCTCGACGCCGACCATCCCGACATCCTCGACTTCATCGACTCGAAGATGCTCGAGGAGAAGAAGGCCTGGGCGCTCATCGAGCAGGGCTACGACCCGAGCTTCACCGGCGAGGCCTACGGCTCGGTCTTCTTCCAGAACGCCAACCACTCGGTCCGGGTGACCGACGCGTTCATGCAGGCGGTCGTCGACGGCACCGACTGGACGACCCACGCGGTCGTCGACGGCAAGCCGATGGGCACCTACAAGGCGGCCGACATCTTCCGCCGCATGGCCGACGCCGCCCACCTGTGCGGCGACCCGGGCATCCAGTACGACTCCACGATCAACGACTGGCACACGAGCGCCAACACCGACCGGATCTACGCCAGCAATCCGTGCTCCGAGTACATGTTCCTCGACGACACGGCCTGCTTCGCGCCGGAGACCCGGATCAGCACGCCCGACGGGCTGCGCACGGTCGAGGACCTGTACCGCGCCCAGGAGCGCGGCGAGACCGTCCTCGTGACCACCGACCTGCTGTCGGAGACCGACCATCGCCGGATGGCCGCCCACCGGGCCGCGATCGTGACCCTGGTCGGCGAGCGCAACGTGTTCCGCATGACCCTCCGCGACGGCCGCCAGATCCGGACCACCGGCGACCACCGGTTCCTGACCGACGAGGGCAGCTGGAAGCGGGTCGACGAGCTGACCCCGCAGGTCGACCGGATCGAGGTCCGCGAGTCGGGCAACACGGTCCGCTTCGACTCGCCCGTCGAGGACGTCCGGCGCTGGCAGGTCCTGGGCTGGATGAGCGCCGACGGCGTGTTCAACGGCGACGTCGCGGCGCTCGCCTTCGGGCCGACCGAGCTGGCCACCGCCGAGGCGATGACCGAAGAGCTCAACCTCCTGCTGGCCGAGGCGCGCGAGCGCGAGGAGCTGGTCGCCGGCGTCGAGCGCGGGCTGCTCGGAGCGGCCGGCGCGAGCGGTGCCGAGGACGGCACGGCGACCACCGCGGTGTCGACCGACCCGCGAGCCGGGGTGTCGATCCAGTCCGGTGGGACGATCCGCGTCGCCGCCGACTCGGCCGCCCTCGTGCGGATGCTCCAGGATCGCTACGGGCTGCGCGTCGCCGCGTCGGTGGCCGGTGCCCGGCGCGACGTTCCATCCGAGATCCACCACATGGCCGACGACCTGAAGGTCGCCTACCTCCAGGGACTCTATTCGGCCGATGGGACCATCCGGACCGCGGGGGGCGCGAGCGGTCCGGAGGTCACCCTCGCCTCGACGGCGCCGGAGCTCGTCGGGTCGATCCAGCTCCTCCTGTCGGACCTCGGGATCGCCAGCCGGATCGGCGTGACGGACCCGCACGGTCCGTCCGACACGGAGCTCCACCTCCACGTCTACGGCGAGTCCGCCCGCCGCTTCCTCGGCCTCATCGGGGCGCCGCTGTCACCCGACAAGCAGTCCCGGGCCGACGCGATCCTTGCCCATCCGTACGCCCGCGGGCTCGGCAACCCGCGCGCCACGACGATCGAGTCGATCGTCCCCGACGGCGTCGAGACCGTCTACGACGTGACCGAGCCGGTCACCCACTCGCTCGTCGCCGAGGGGCTGATCGCCCACAACTGCAACCTGGCCAGCCTCAACCTGATGAAGTTCGTCCGCGAGGACGGCGAGTTCGACGTCGAGGCCTATCGCTACGCGGCCAAGCTGACGATCACCGCCCAGGAGATCCTCGTCGACAACGCGTCCTACCCGACGCCGCGGATCGAGGAGAACAGCCACCGCTTCCGGCCGCTCGGGCTCGGCTACGCCAACCTCGGCGCCCTGCTCATGAGCCGTGGCCTGGCCTACGACTCGAAGGAGGGCCGCGACTACGCCGCCGCGCTGACCGCGATCATGCACGGCGAGGCGTACCGCCAGAGCGCGGTCATCGCGCGCGATCACGGCGGCCCGTTCAGCGAGTACAAGAAGAACGAGAAGCCCTTCCTGCGGGTCATCGGCAAGCACCGTGACGCCGCCTACGCGATCCCGAAGGACGGTGTCCCGGCCGACCTGCTCGAGGCGTCTCGTCTCGTCTATGACGAGGCCCTCGAGCTGGGCCGGGAGCACGGCTACCGGAACGCCCAGGTCACCGTCCTGGCGCCGACCGGCACGATCGCCTTCATGATGGATTGCGATACCACCGGGATCGAGCCGGACATCGCCCTCATCAAGTACAAGAAGCTCGTCGGCGAGGGCTTCCTCAAGATCGTCAACCAGACCGTCCCGGCCGCGCTCAAGAAGCTCGGCTACGGCGCGGAGCAGGTCGACGAGATCATCGCCTACGTCAACGAGCGCGAGACGATCGAGGGCGCCCCGGGGCTCAAGCCCGAGCACCTGCCCGTGTTCGACTGCGCGTTCAAGCCGGTCAACGGCGAGCGCTCGATCCACTACATGGGCCACGTCCGGATGATGGCCGCGGTCCAGCCGTTCCTGTCCGGCGCGATCAGCAAGACCGTCAACATGCCCGAGGCCGCCACGCCCGAGGAGATCGAGCAGGTCTACCTCGAGGGCTGGAAGCTCGGCCTCAAGGCGATCGCCATCTACCGCGACGGCTCCAAGCGGAGCCAGCCGCTCAGCACGGGCAAGAAGACCTCCGACGAGGGGGCCGACGCCGGCGCGGTCGCCGAGCTACGGGCACAGCTCGCGACCGCGCAGGCGGAGGCAAAGAAGCCGCACCGCCATCGCCTCCCGGCGGAGCGGACGGCGCTCACCCACAAGTTCGACGTCGCCGGCCACGAGGGCTACATCACCGTCGGGCTGTACCCCGACGGACAGCCCGGCGAGATCTTCCTGAAGATGGCCAAGGAGGGCTCGACCGTGTCGGGCCTGATGGACACCTTCGCGACCTCGGTCAGCCTCGCCCTCCAGTACGGCGTGCCGCTGCGCGACCTGGTCAACAAGTTCGCCCACGTCCGGTTCGAGCCGTCGGGCTTCACCGGCAACCAGGAGATCCCGATCGCCAAGTCGATCGTCGACTACATCTTCCGCTGGCTCGGCAGCCGGTTCCTGCCGGCCGACGAGCGGGCGCAGATCGGGCTCATCGACCGCGGCGCGGTGGTCGACTCCCCATCACCAGTTTCCTTCGGTGGCGGCTTCGGCGAGGGATCCTCCCCCTCGCCGACCGCCCCGGCTCCCGAGGAAGGGCTCTCGTCGATCGACGAGGCGGTCGATCCGCCGACCGACCGGCCGAGCGCCACCGCGGTCGCCGCCGAGCCGGCGCCGTCGGTCTCCGCCCCGGCCCCCAAGGCCGAGCTCCCGGTCGTCACGAACGGCACCACCAACGGCCATGCGAACGGCAACGGCAAGGCCAACGGGAACGGCAACGGCCACGCGCTGAGCGCGATCGCGGCATCGCTCGGGACGACGAAGGTCGCCTTCACCGTCCAGGAGGACGCCCCCAGCTGCGCCGAGTGCGGCTCGATCATGGTCCGCAACGGCAGCTGCTACAAGTGCCTCAACTGTGGCTCGACGAGCGGCTGCAGCTGAGGTCGACCCAACCCACGGACTGAAGGCCGGGCGAATGCCCGGCCTTTCGTCATGGGGCGCCGCGCGGGACGGATACCATGATCCGATGGCCGCCCTCACGGATCGTGTTCGCGCCTTCATCGATTCCGGCCCGCTCGGTCACGTTGTCACGCTGGACGAGCGCGGCGACCCGGACGTCTCGATGGCCTGGATCGGCGTCGAGGATGACGAGCTCGTCATCGGCACGCTCCACGACCAGCGCAAGCTCCGCAACATCCGGGCCGATCCGCGGGTCGCGATCTCGTTCCAGGCACCCGGGCGGAATGCCTACGGGCTCGACCACTACCTCGTCCTGCGCGGCCGGGCCCGGGTCACCGACGGCGGCGCGCCCGAGCTGCTCCAGCGGCTCGCCCACGTGTACCTCGGACCCGACGTCCGCTTCCCGGCGATGCCCGACCCGCCACCCGGCTATGTCGTCCGGATCGCGGTCGACAAGGTGTCCGGCCTCGGCGACTGGAGCTGACGCGCCGGTCGTCGCGCCCTGAAACCGATCGGCTCAGGATTTGGTCCCGCTGCGGCGCACGACGGTCCGCCACGACGGCGCCGTTGCGACCTGGGGTCCGTGGCCGATCGGCGATCTCGATCGGGCCACGACGTGGTCCCTCCTCAGGTGGTCGTGCAACTCATGGAACGTCCGACCTTGCCGCTCCTCGATGATGTCCCGCCCCCGTCATTCGTCGGTGCCGCATCGCGTTCTCCTGGGCGAGGTGCGCAGTCGCCGTCGGTCATATGTCGCCTGAGGTCAACGTAGGGACTGGTACTGAGCCCTCGGTTCGGCCGCACGGTCTCCATTGGGCATCCCCGTCCGTGGCCACACGCTCACGTTGACGCCGGCGAACCGAGCCGACTGCGGCAGCCAGGGCAACGCGCGGGCCAGATCGGTCCCAGGGTTCGCCTGGCTCGCATATGACCGCACGGGGCGGCGAACCAAGCCGGGGTCGTGGCTCGCCGTCCGACCGACTACCGTGGAGCCATGGAGCGACGCCCGATCGGCCGAACTGGCGTCGACGTCCCCGTCGTCGGGCTCGGAACGTGGCGGACGTTCGACCTGCCGCCGGAGCGCCAGGGCGTCGCCGATGCGGTCGTGGCGGCGGCCTTCGACGCCGGCACCCGTTTTGTCGACAGCTCGCCGATGTACGGGCAGGCCGAGGCGCGGCTCGGGCGGGCGATCGAGCCGCGGCGCGACGAGTTCATCGTGGCGACGAAGGTGTGGACCGACGACGCCGACGACGGCCGGCGTCACTTCGAGCGCCAGCTCGGCTGGTTCGGCGGCCGGATCGACCTGCTCCAGGTACACAACCTCGTCGCCTGGCGCGAGCACCTCGACTGGTTCGAGCGCGAGCGAGACGCCGGGCGCGTCCGCTGGATCGGCGCCACCCACTACTCGCCGTCGGCGTTCGACGAGCTCGAGCAGGTGATGCGGACCGGCCGGCTCGACGCGATCCAGGTCCCGCTCAACCCACGCGAGCGAGCGGCGGAGCGCCGGATCCTTCCGCTGGCCGCCGAGCTCGAGCTCGGCGTGGTCGTGATGCGCCCGTTCGGCGAAGGCGGGCTGCTTTCTCGCCCGTTCCCGCCCGAGCTCGCGGCGGCCGGCCTGCGCGACTGGCCCGAGGCGCTCCTGCGCTGGTGCCTCGGTGACCCGCGCGTCTCGGTCGCGATCCCGGCGACGTCGTCGCCCGAACACGCGCGAGCCAATGCCGCGGCGGCCGCGGCGCTGCCACTGGACCCCGAGACGCGGGAGCTCGTTGCCCGGCTCGCGGGCTGAGGCGAGCCGCAATCCGAGCGAGCCATGTGGTCGACCGGTCGACCACGAGTTCACGGCGCCGAAGGAACCTGGCCCCGAGGACGAGCGTCGAGGCGGCATGGCCCGGAGGAGTCAGCATCGGAGGCCGCACCGCCCGGTTGCCGCGCTGGCCGGGATTGCCTTCACCGCGACGATCCTGGCCGGATGCGCCGCGGTGGCGCCGGCCACCCCGGCGGTGATACCGGCATCTCCGACGCCTTCGATCCTGGCCGGCGCACCGACCGTGGCGGGACACGCGCTCTTCGCGCCGTCACCGGAGCGGGCCGGCATCTCGCGCGACGAGGCGATCTCGATTGCCCGGGCCGCGGTCCCCAGGCGATCGTCGGACGGCGTCCTCCAGGCGATCGTCGGAACCTTCGCCGACCTCGGCGACCCATATGCCCCGTCACTCGTGTCGCCGGCGCCGGGACCCGAGAAGGACGTCTGGCTCGTCAACCTCGGCTTCATCCGCGGACCGCTCGACGGCCAGGGGACGGACGTGATCATCGACGCGTCCGACGGTCGCGTGCTCCAGATGTTCGACTGGGTGTCGTAGCCGACCTCAATCCATCCTGCTAGCGGCGGGAGCAGTACCCGGGCCGGAAACGTCGGTGTTGAGCTGGACGTCCGGCGACAGTTCACCCGCGACACGCTCATCGCGGGACGATCCCCGGCCAAGACGGCGCCGGAGCCGGCTACCGGGATCGCCGTTTGCGGCCACCTACTGCTGGGATCGATATCGAGCGAGCCACAGGCGCGAGCGCCACAGGCTTGAGCGCCGCACGCACGTGCGGCCTGTCGATCGCGCCCATACTGGCGGCCCACCACCCGTGACCCCGGAGCGTGCGCGATGTCGATCGAGCAGAACAAGGCCATCGTTCGTCGGTTCGTCGAGGAGGTCCTGGCCGGCGGCAACGTCGAGCTGGTCGACGAGCTCCTCTCGCCGGACTACGTGAACCGCGGAATGGGTGGCATGGGCCGCGCCGACTTCAAGGCCTGGCTGGGCGCCAACTCGGCCGGTCCCGGCGGCCGGATGGACATCGTGGACCTCGTCGCCGAAGGCGATGCCGTGGTCGCCCGCTTCAACTACGCGATCACCCTCCCGAACGGTGAGTCGATCAGTGCGCGCGGCCTGACGTTCTACCGGCTCGCCGATGGCAGGATCGTGGAGGACGACCCGATCACCTCGCCCGACCTGATGCAGGCGTTCGCCGCCCAGATGCCGGCGCCCACGGCCTGACCGGCAGGCGCGGCCGGCGGGCCGCCGGCGGCCGACCGCCTGACCGGCACGCCTCATCGGCCGCTAGTCCTCCCGGCTGAGGCCGCGGACGCTCAGCACGAGCGCGATGAGGATCACGACCAGGGCGACCACCAGCCCGTAATGGACGACCGGGTAGGGCAGCCCGGTCGGCAGGAAGCGGCGCGTGCCATCGGGATCGGCGAGCACCAGGTACAGGGCGATCCCGAGCACCACCGCCGAGACGCCGAGCGAGACGAGCCGGGCGCGGACGGCGTGGATCCGGCGCTGGAACCCGAACAACGACCCCTGGGCGGCCATGATGAACGGCTCCTGGGCCTCGACGAACTCGATGAACTCGAGCGTGCGCCGGAGCCGGACGCTCGCCGCGTACACCCGGTCCATCGCCGAGCGCGGATCGAGCCACGTGACGAGCTCCTGGCGAATGAGCCGGCTGAAGAAGCGCCGGACCGACCGGGCCAGGTCGTAGTCGGTCGCCAGCTCGTGCCGGATCGTGCCGAGCATGACCAGCATCTTCAGGTAGGCGACCAGGCTCGGCGACAGCGTCAGGGCGTTCGAGCGGATCGTCTTCATGATCTCGACCGCGAGCTTCGAGTACGGGTTGTCCTCGGGCCGGCCGGCCCGCCGGGGAGCCCCCGTCCCGCCGTCGGCCGTCGCGCCGCTGATGTCGTAGAAGAACGCCTGGTGGGCGCGGACGAGCTGGCGCCGCGCCGCGGCGGTGTTCGTGGCCGGGGTCGGGGCGAGCCAGCGCATGAGCTCGCCGATCGCGTCCTCGATCTCGCCCCGGAAGAGCAGCCAGCCATAGCGGGTGAGCGACTCGCGGACGTCGTCGGGCAGCTGGCCGACGATCCCGAAGTCGACGTAGCCGATCGCGTCGCCGGGCAGCAGGAACAGGTTGGCCGGGTGGAGGTCGGCGTGGAAGTAGCCGTAGACATAGACCTGGTTGAGCATGTTCCAGTCGAGATGGCGGACGACCCGGTCGAGGTCGTAGCCGCGGGCGACGAGCCCGTCGAGATAGGCCTGGTTCCCCTCGCGCGAGGCGACGATGACGTCGATCAGCGGAATCCCCTCGATCAGCTCGGCGGTCAGGACGCGCGAGGTCGAGTAGTCGCGGAAGACGCGGGCGATCCGCTCGCGGGGCTCGCCCCGGGCGTGCTCGTAGAGCAGCACCGCCTGGCGCGCCTCGACGAGATAGTCGAGCTCGTCGGCGGTCCACCGGGCGAACTCGTCGATCACCGTCCGGCTCCGCGTCGCCCCGAACAGATGGGTCCAGTCGATCACCCGGGCGAGCGCGTACATCAGGTCGATGTCGGCCTGGAGGCTCTCGCGGATCCGCGGCCGCTGGATCTTCACCGCGACCGCCTCCCCGCTGGGGAGGACGGCCCGGTGGACCTGACCGATCGAGGCCGCCGCGAACGACTCGGTCTCGAACGAAGCGAACACGACCTCGGGCAGGTCGCCGAGCTCCTGGCGGATGATCTGGCGGACCTGGGCGTACGGGAACGGCCGGACCTGGTTGAGCAGCTTGAAGAGCTCGTCGCAGTACGCCGCCGGGAGCAGGTCGAAGCGCATCGCCAGCATCTGGCCGAGCTTGATCCAGGCCCCGCCGAGCTCCTCGAGCGCGAGGCGCATCCGGACGGGGCCGGGCGCGGCGTGGGCCCGGCGGAACGGGAGGGTCGGCGCGACGAGGTCGCGCAGGAAGACGGCGATGACGTGCCCGACCCGGCGGGGATGGCGGAGGAACGCCCTCACGGGGCGCTCATCGGGAATGGCGCACCGGCGCAGGCGGTCACGACCGCCGACCGTTCGAGCGACGTCCGGCGATCAGTCGCCCGGGACGCGACGCGAGGTCGGAGCCTCGTCGCTGGAGCCGGGGTCGTCGTCGATCGGGACCCGGCGCCGGCGCGGCTCGGAGACCTCCTCCTCCCAGGCCCGGCCCGCCCGGACGAGCTCGGCGAAGCCCTGGCGCGACCAGCGGAGCAGCAGGCTCATCGCGCCCTCGGCCGCGAGCTGGGCCTCGCGCGGGTAGACCTTCATCTGGCGCATCCGGGCGGCCAGCCGGGCGTCCGGTCCCTGGAGCTCGGCGAGCCGCTGCTCGCGGACCCGCTGGGCATAGGCGGCCCGCTCCTCCGCGGTCGGTCCCTGGAGCCATGCCTCGCGGCGCCTGCGCTCGCGCTCGACCCACGCCTCGAGCTCGTCGGGAGACGGATCCAGCGCGATCGTGTCGTCCGCGTTCGATGTCGGTTCGGGTTCCACGTCATTCCTCCGGCCGCTTCGCGCTGCCCGTGGTGACCGCCGGTCCGGCGATCGTCCCGCTTCCTCGTCGCGCGAGGATACACCGGGACCGTGGCCGGTTCAGGACGCCCAACGGACCTCGCGGCGTTACAGCGGCCGATCGATGGCGACACGCCTGCCGCGGACCGAAGGACCAGCCGGGCGGGAGCGTTTCTGGCGGTGACGATGCGCGACCGCGGTGGCCGACCTGCGGGAGCTGCGCCCGGCGAAGCCGACCGGCGATCAGCGCAGGATGACGAGGACGAGGCCGAGCGGGATCCCGGCGACGATCCCGATCGCAACGTTGCCGGCCCCCAGGCCGACGATGCTCCCGAGCGCGATCCCGACGGCCAGTCCGTACTCGCGCAGGAACCCAGCCACTCGACCGTGGAGCCGCCGCGGGTCCATGCCGTGGGATACGACCGTTCGGGGCTCCCGGTTCACCTCACGGCACGGCGGCGGGCCCGGCCCAGGCCGGCATCCCATCGATCGTTGCAGGCACGGCACGGACAGGATGCGAGGCGCCCCGTATAGTCCGCCCATGGCGCGCTGGCGACAGGGTCTCGGCTTCCTGGCGATGACCCTCGTCACGCTGGTCGTGGCCCACAACTCGGTCTTCCTGCTGGCGTATGGCGCCGGATACGACGAGGCGCTTGCGCACAGCGGTCACGACGGCGCGTGGGGTACGGCCGTCGCCGTCGTCCTCGCGGCGGCCTGCGGGCTGGCCGGCCTGGGAATCTGGAGACTCCATCGGCTGGCAGTCGATGCGCGATCCGGCGCACCGGGAGGAGGCAGCCTTCGACCCGCCCTGCTCGTCTTCGCGCTGGCACTCTGCGTCGACTGGGCTCGTCTCCTTGCCGCGACCTCCGTACTGTTCGTCGTCCAGGAGAACCTCGAGCACCATCACGCGGGCGAGCCGCTGCCGGGCTTGTCGGTTCTCGGGTCAGCCCAGTATCCAAACGCGCTTCTGATCATCGCGGCGACCGCGTTCGCGGTCGCCTTCGTGGTGGTGCTCTTCCGCTGGCGACGCGATGCCCTTGCCGCCAGGATCGCCGCTGCACGCAGGGCCTGGCAGCGGGTCCAGAGCACCGATCGGCGCCGCGAGGCGCCCTGGATCGAGCATCGCCACGCATCGATCGTCGTTCACCAGGTCTCCGGACGCGCTCCACCGGTCCCTGGCGCCGCATAGGACCCGCCGCGGCAAACGCGCCCGCTCGCCCGCGGGCCCGCGCACGGAATGGGTCGTCGTGTCCGCCCCACGAGCCACACGGGCGACATCCCGCGCACAAGGAGACTGCTCATGTCCCGGAATCGACTGCGCCGGCTTGGAGTGGCCGGGCTGTCCGCCGGCGCCCTCGCGCTCGCGCTGACGGGCGCCGTCCAGGCCCATGTGGTCAAGGACTTCGGCACGTACAGCGTCGCGCTCGGTTGGGCCGTCGAGCCGACCTACGTCGGCCAGGTCAACGCCGTCCAGGTCGTCGTCAAGAACAAGGACGGGAAGCCGGTCACGGACATCGGCGACGGCGATCTCACCGTCGTCGTCAGTGTCGGCGGCCAACAGAGCTCGTCCCTCCCGCTCGTGAACAGGTTCGACGAGGACACCGGGCTCGGGATCGCCGGCGACTACGAGGCGCCGATCACGCCGACGGCGCCGGGCGACTACACGTTCCACCTCGCCGGCTCGATCCACGGCCAGGCCGTCGACGAGACCGCGACGTCCAGCGATTCGACGTTCAACTCGGCGGTCGAAGCGACGGACATCCAGTTCCCGAACAAGCTTCCGTCGCTCACCGAGATCTCGACCAGCATCGATCGGATCACCGCACGACTTTCGGCGAGTCCGGCACCCGCGGTATCCGCCGCGCCGGCTCCGAGCCCGGCAGCGAATCTCGGTGACGCCGTAACGGCCGCACAGGCGGCGGCAACGCAGGCGAAGGACTCGGCCTCGACGGCATTGACCGTCGGGCTCCTCGTCGGAGGACTCGGGGTCATCCTGGGGGCGATCGCGCTGATCCTTGTCGTTCGTCGGCCGAGATCGGCCTGAGCCGTGATGCGGAGCCGGCTCGGTCCGGGCATCGTCACCGCCGGCATTGCGCTGGTGGGGCTGCTCGTCCTGGCCGGGCCGGTGTCCGCCCATGCGCTGCCCCAGCACTCCTCGCCAAGCCCCGGTACCACCCTCCAGACGCCGCCCGCGACCGTCAGCATCACCTTCGGGGAGCGACCCGACGTGAAGCTGTCGTCCATCATCGTGCTCGATGCCAGCGGCGCCACGGTCAGCGCGGGCCCACGAGCGCGGCCGATGGAGATCCGCTGACCCTCCAGGTCGCGCTCAAGCCCATCGGCACGGGCGTCTACACCGTCGCCTGGAAGACGGTCTCGGCGGTCGACGGCCATCGTGCGGTGGGCTCCTTCTCGTTCGGCGTGGGCACGGCACCGAACGGGTCAGCGAACCTGCCGAACGCCGGCGCGACCCAGACCTCAGCGGGCGCGACCCCGGCCCAGATCGTCACCCGCTGGCTGCTCTACGCCGGGCTGATCGGGCTGCTCGGGGCGGCAGCATTCCCGATCGTCATTGGCGGGATCCCGACGGTCGTCATGGGCCGCCTGCTGGCGATCAGCTGGACGATCGCGGCGGTCGGGACTATGGGCGTCATCGGCGACCAGCTGGCCGAGGCCGGCCTCGACCTGGGCCAGGCCGTGGGAACGTCGTTCGGTCCGGCCATCGTCGAGCGCGTCGTGCCGCTCGCCGTGGCGGGAGTCGCGGTCGTCCTCGTTCTGCGGGCCGGATCGCCCGGCACGGTCCTCCTCCGCCTGGCGGCGATCCGGCGCCGTCGGTGCCCTGCTGGCGGACGTGCTCTCGAGCCACGCCGCCGCCGGCGGGACGCCCGCCCTCAATGTGGCAGCGCAGCTGCTCCACGTCGTCGCGGTTGGGCTGTGGATCGGAGGCCTGCTTGCGCTCCTCGCCGCGATCCGGCGCCGAACGCCCGACCAGGCATCCGCGACCATGGCCAGGCGGTTCTCGCGCATCGCCACGGTCGGGATCGCGACGGTTGCCCTGACCGGACTCGTCCGGGCGGTCGTGGAGGTCGGGAGCGTCGACGCCTTGCTCTCGACCGACTACGGGCACCTCATCATCGCCAAGACCGCTCTCCTCGCCCCCCTGGCGTTGCTCGGCGCCGTCAACCACTTTCGGAACGCGCCGTCGGCCGGCCGGGCCCTCGGGGGGCTGCGCCGGGTGGGCTCGATCGAGCTGCTCATCGCGGCGTCGATCATCGCCCTGGCAGCGGCTCTCGTGAACGTCGCGCCGCCCGCCTCGGGTGCCACGCAGGCGGGAACGGCGGCACCCAGCCCGACGCCGGCCCCGATCGTCGTCAGTGGCGCGGACTTCGGCACCTCGGTCCGGCTCCGACTCCAGATCGCACCGGGCCTGACCGGCTTCAATACGTTCGGAGCGACGGTCACGGACTACGACTCCGGGCAGCCGGTGGCGGCCGATGGGGTCACATTGCGGTTCACCCTTCCGGCGCGTACGGATGTCGGCTCCTCGCGCCTCGACCTGCAGCCGGCCGGTGCCGGGCAGTTCAGTGCGACCGGGGGCAA
Organism: uncultured Chloroflexia bacterium; assembly: GCA_963813705.1. GTDB lineage: Bacteria > Chloroflexota > Limnocylindria > Limnocylindrales > CSP1-4 > Chersky-267. Next base: position 363,442 of record CAWFAH010000007.1, on the reverse strand, counting down.
CCTGTCCATCGACGGGATCTGGTCGGTGACCGCGCTGGTCGCCCGGGGCGCCGACTCGGTCGAGGTGCCGCTGACGGTGGCGATCCGGTCGCAGCCCCAGCCGGTCGACGTGAACCGAACCCCCGGCTCGCCGACGATCTATGTCGTTCACCTGTCGGCCGGCCGGACCGTCCAGGTCTACCTGGATCCCGACCGGGCGGGCCAGAACGACTTCCACGTGACCTTCTTCGATGCGGCCGGGGCCGAGCTGCCGGCCACGGACATCGGGATCACCGTGATCGCTTCGGGTCAGCCGCCCAGGGTGCTCGACACGCGCACGCTCGAGCCCGGGCACGTCGTCGCGACGCTCGACGTCGATGCGACGCCCCAGACGTTCGTCATCGCGGCGACGGCACCCGGCGGCGAGCCATTGGACGCTCAACTCACGATCACGCCAGGGGGCTGAGCATCGCTGCTATCGTTGCCAGGAGGTCCTGCATGTCTCGCCGACCCGCCCGGGGGCCGATCGCGCTCATCTTCGTCAGCCTGCTCGTCGCGGCGTGTGCCGGCACGTCGCCGACGGCCGTGACGCCCGGCGGGTCGCCGGCCGCCGCGAGCGGGGCCCGGCCCTCGTCACCCGCGGTCGTCACGATCGCCCAGCCGATGACCGGGGCGACGGTCAGCGGGCCGACGGTCCACGTCGTCCTGACGCTGACTGGTGCGACGATCGTGCCGGCCACGACGACCAACATCCGGCCCGACCAGGGCCATGTCCACCTGTACGTCGACAACGTCCTCGTCTCGATGAACTACGGCCTCGAGCAGGACCTGCCGGTCCAGCCGGGCACCTATGTGCTGAAGGCCGAGTTCGTGGCGGCCGATCACGCCCCCTTCAATCCCCGGGTCTGGTCGCCCGAGGTGTTCTTCACGGTCAAGTGAGACGGCGGTTCGGCGTGCTCTCGATCATGGCCGGGCTGTGTCTGATGGCCGCGGCCCGACTCGGCGCGACGCCGGCTGCTCCCCCGTTGTACGACGGCGTGATCGTCCAGGACCCATATCGATACCTGAGCCCGGCGTCCGGCCAGGCCGGCTCCCCGACCTCGGCGCAGGCGAGCCAGGCCGTGACCGGCGGGACCAGTCCGCAGTTCGTGGTGGCGACCTCGGAAAGCCCGCCGCAGGCCCAGCTGGTCGCGCCCGTCGGCGCGTTCGTCCTGCCGGCCGGCACGACGTCGATGTCGGTCTCCATCGAGGCGGTCCCGCCCGGCGCGATGCCGTCCGGCCGCGACATCAGCGGCAATGTCTATCGGTTCCAGGTCCGGGACGAGGCCGGCGCCGACCTGGCGGTGACGCCCGGCCACGAGCCGACCCTGCTCCTGCGGGCGCCGGCCGGCATCTTCAGCGGCTCGATCGGCCGGCTGTCGGATGGGACCTGGCAGGACCTCACCACGCAGTCCACGAGCCAGGTCGGGATCTTCGGCACGAATCCCTCGGCGCTCGGCGACTTTGCCGTCCTGGTGAGTCCCCTCGGAAGCGCGCTCGGCCTCGACCCGACGATCCTGGCGGCGGCCGCCCTGGCGGCCGGCGTGTCGGTGCTCGGACTGCTCCTCGTCCTCCGTCGCGGACACCGCCCCGCGACCCCGGCGCCGGCACCGCCGCCGCGCGGCCGGACCAACGCCGCGAAGCGGCGGCGCCGCGACCGGCGACCATGACCGACGCGATGATGGGGCCGGCCGACCTCCGTCCGACTCGACCCGACCCGCCGACGCTCGAAGGAGCCAATCGATGAACGCGAGCTCTCACTCCCGGCGAGGCGCAGCCGCCCTCGCAGTCCTCATTCTCGCGGCGGGCTGCACCTCCGCCGTGCCGGCACCGAGCTCACACGCCGCCTCCCCGGACCACCCGCTTCGAATTGGAGCGCTCTTCCCGATCCAGGGCAACGCCCAGCTCCTCGCGCGGCAGGAGCTCGCCGGCGTCCAGGCGGCGGCCGACCTCGTCAACGCCGACGGCGGGGTCGGTGGCCGCCAGATCGTCCTGGACATTCACGACCTCGAAAGCGCTGCCGATGCGCCGGCAGCCGCCGCCGCGCTCAAGGCCGATGGCGTGAGCGTCGTCGTCGGGGCCTATTCGTCCGATCTCTCGATTGCTGCGAGTCAGGCGACCGCCGACGCGGGGCTCGTCTACTGGGAGGCTGGCGCGGTCGCCGACCAGCTGACCGGCCGAGGCCTGCCGCTCGTCTTCCGCGTCGGGGCGAGCGGCACGAACCTCGGTACGAACTCGGCGTCCTTCGCGGTGTCCGAGCTGGCGCCTCGGCTCGACCGGACGGCATCGGCGCTCCGGGTGGCGATCGTCGCCGCGAACGACGACTACGCACGCTCCGTCGCCGCGGCCGCGACGTCGACGGCGACCGACGCGGGCGCCCCGATCGTCGCCAACCTGACCTACGACCTCGTGCTGCCCGACTGGGACGGGATCATGACCACCCTCCGCGACGCCCGGCCGGACGTCGTCATCCTCGCCTCGCACATCCCGGACGGCGTCGCATTCCGACGCGCCATGATCGCCGCCGGGCTGCGGGTCGGTGCACTCATCGGCTCGACGATGGCCGAGTGCGATCCCGACTTCGCGGGCGATCTCGGCGCGGATGCCGTCGGTGTCTTCGCGTCCGACCGCCCGACGGGAGGATTCCAACCCGGTGCGCTGGATCCTCCGGCACGGACCCTGTACGACCGCTTCGCCGCTGCATGGGCGCGTACGAATCCCGGATCCGGCGGGTCGGGCGGGTACGGCGCCGACCACCCGGAGGCCAGCGCCTCGGAGTACTCGATCAGGGGACCTGTCGAGGAGGGCAGCGTGGCCGCCGGACCGACCGAGGAGGGCCTGTCGGGGTTCGCCGCAGCGTGGGCCCTGTTCCACGACGTCCTGCCGGCCGCGGCCGGTCGCGGATCGCTCGACCCGGCAGCGATCGCAACCGCTGCACGCGCCGTGGACCTGCCGAGCGGATCGCTCCCGAACGGGGCGGGGCTCCGCTTCTCGGCGGATCCGGCGACGCTCGGCCAGAACGAGCGCGCTGCGGCGGTCATCTGGCAGTGGCAGGCAATCCGGTCGTATACGTTCGTCTGGCCGGCGACCTACGAGACCGGCACCGTGGCGTTCGTCCCACTCGAGCGATGACCGTGGTCCAGGCCCGACGACTGGAGGTCGTCCGGCCGGCTGTCATCGTCGCCGGGCTGGGCATGGTCGTGGCAGTCCGCTGGGCGGCCACCGTCTCCGGGGCCGGCGATGGGATCGCGATCGGACTGGTGTTCGGCGTCTCGCTGGCCATCGTCGCGCTGTCGAGCGGCCGCCTCATCTGGGCGGCAAACCCGAGCTCGATCGCGCTCGGGCTGGCCGTGGGCGGGGCCCTCGTGGGCCTCGCCATGGTGTCACGAGGACCCATCGCGGTGCCGGTCGCGGCACCATCGGCATTCGGTGCGTGGGCCCTCGTGACGATCCTGGTGGCCGTGACCGAGGAGGCGGTCCTGCGTGGCGCCCTGTTCGACGCGATCGAGGACGTCGGCGGCGCGGCCGTGTCCGTCGTCGCCACCAGCCTCGTGTTCGGCCTCATCCACGTGCCGCTCTACGGCTGGCACGTCCTCCCGCTCGACATCGGCGTGGGCCTGGCGCTGGCCGGGCTGCGCCTGATCACGGGTGGGATCGCCGCCCCGGCTGCCGCGCACGCGATCGCCGATCTCGCGACCTGGTGGCTGTGATGGGAAGACGTCGCCTGGGGGTGGCGGTCGGCCTCGCCGGTCTCGCGGTCGCCGTCCTGGCCCGCCTGGCCGTGCCGTCGGCGCCGCCGCTGTACGACGGAGTCGTGCCTGTCCCTCCGTACGCCTGGCTCGACCCGCCACCGGGCCAACAGGGCGGTGCCCAGGGCTCAGAGGCAAGCATCCCCATCCACGGCGGGAAGAGCCCTCTCGTCGCGGTCTCCACGCCAGAGGTCGTCCCGCAGGCACAGATCTTCGCCACGCCGACCGCCCTTCGACTGGCGCCGGGCTCCACCTCGATCGAGGTGTCGATCCAGCCGATCCAGCCCGTGACCGTCCCGACGGACGGCCACATCGACGGCAACGTCTACCGGATCTCCGTCGCCGACCAGGCCGGCATGCCACTGACGGCCCCGGCAAGCGCCAGGGTGAGCGTGGTCATGCGGGCGGCCGATCCGACCCTCGCGGAGGGCCAGATCGCGCGCTACGTGAACGGCGCCTGGCACCCGATCAAGACGTCATCGGCGGGCCTGGCCGCGATGTTCCTGGCCGTGGTCACCGAATTCGGCGACTTCGCCGTGATCGCTCCCGGTCCACCGGCCAGCAGCGGCCCGACGGGAGGCGTCGCGGCCTCAGCGGTCGCCGGTCCGTCGTCGTCGACGACGACGCCGGGACCCGACTCGAGCATCGCGCCCGGTGCGGCTCCGGGAGCGGGTGGCGCTGGGCCGCCTCCGGCGCTCTTCGGTCTGGTCGCTGCAGGTGGGGTCGCGATCGCCATCGCCGGCCTGGCGTTGCGACGACGACGACGCCCGTACTATCGGGGCGCTCACCCCGGCGCTCGCCGGTGAGGGACACCGGTCGCGGAGGACCCGAGCCAGCTCGCGGCCCGGTGCATGCCCGGATCAGAGAAGGACGGTGGCCAGGATCGCCACCAGCGGCGGGACGGACTGGACCAGCGACGCGCGGACGAAGCGTCGGTCGGTCACGACGAGGACGATCCCGGCGAGGAACATCGAGCCGCAGGCGAAGAGGACGACCGCCCGGCCGGCCTCGACAGACCCGCTGTCGACGAGCACGACGCCCGCGGCGGCACCGATCGCCAGGAACAGGTTGTAGAACCCCTGGTTGAAGAAGATCCCGCGCAGGAGCGCCGCGTCCGCGTCGGACGCGACGAAGAACCGCCGGTACGTCGCGGGCTCGCTGAACCGCAGGCTCTCCATGACGAAGAACAGGACGTGGATCGCCGCGGCGAGGAGCGCGGCGGCCTGGGCGAGCGGGCTCACGGTCGGTCGGATCGCGGGCGGCGACGATGGGGCCGCGATCGGCGCGGATCGCCGCTGACGACGGGTTCCATGGCCGTCATCCTAAGCGAGCCGGTCCGGCGGATTCGAGCGCCAACGGAGGAGACCATGGAGACGGTCGCGGTCATCCTGAGCGTGGCGAACGACCACGTCGACGAGTTCGAGCGCGGGTTCCGCGAGCACGAGCTGCCGATCTGGCGGGACTTCAACGCGCGGGGCGTGATGCTGACGGCATCGCTGTCGCGCCTCGACATCTCGACGGTCGGGGCGGGCGCCGAGGTCACCCAGTACCTGATCGTCGTGCTGTTCGCGACCGGCGACGGCCATCACGAGCACGACAACGACCCCCGCTTCGCCGCCTGGAACGCGCTGGCCGACGCGTGGCAGGTCCGCGACGGCCTGGCCTTCGGCGGCGAGACGATCCTGCGCGTCGGTCCGCCGGCGGGCCCCGAGGACGCCGCGGCGAGCGCGGGAGCCGGGCGATGACCCAGTTCGACCTGCCTCTCGACGAGCTCCGGACGTACCGGCCCGAGCTCACGCCGCCGGCCGATCTCGATGCCTTCTGGTCGACCACGCTGGAGGAGACCCGCCGGCACGATCTGGCTGCGACATTCAGGCCCGCCGACGCGGGCCTGGCGGTCATCGACACGTTCGACGTGACCTTCGCCGGGTTCGCCGGCGTGCCGATCCGCGGCTGGCTCCACCTTCCCGCCGGACGGAGCGGCTCGCTCCCCGCCGTCGTCGAGTTCCTCGGCTACGGCGGCGGCCGTGGGCTCGCCCACGAGCGGATCCTGTGGGCCGCCGCGGGGTATGCCCATCTCGTGATGGACACCCGCGGCCAGGGCTCGGAGTGGTCGGTCGGGGACACGCCCGACCCGGACCCGCTCGGGGCGCCGGCGCATCCCGGGTTCATGACCCGCGGGATCCTCGATCCGGCGACGTACTACTACCGGCGGGTGTTCGCCGACGCGGTCCGCGCGGTCGAGACCGTGCGCCGCCACCCGGCGGTGGACCCGGGACGGGTCGCCGTCACCGGCACGAGCCAGGGCGGCGGGATCAGCATCGCGGTCGCGGGGCTCGTCGACGGTCTCGTCGGGGTGATGCCCGACGTGCCGTTCCTGTGCGACTTCCCGCGGGCGATCACCGTCTCCGACGCGGACCCGTACGAGGAGGTGGTCCGCTACCTCAAGGCCCACCGCGATCACGTCGACCGGGCGACCCGGACGCTGGCCTACTTCGACGGGGCGATCCTCGGTTCGCGGGCCAGCGCCCCGGCCCTGTTCTCGGTCGGGCTGATGGACCACGTCTGCCCGCCGTCCACGGTCTATGCCGCGTTCAACCGGTACGGCGGGCCGAAGGAGATCCGCGAGTACGCCTTCAACGACCACGAGGGCGGGGAGGCGTTCCAGCAAGCCGCCCAGCTGCGCTGGCTCGCCGAGCAGGTCGGCGGCTGAGCGCCTCGCTCAGTCGGTCCGCCGGACGACGAGGACGAGCCCGCCGAACATGAGCGCAGCGACCGCGAGGAGCGCGGCCGGCAGGAGGGGGTCGGATCCCGACTGGCCGCCCGCCGGCGCGGCGGTCCCCGGGGGCGGCGGGGTCGAGGCGTCGGCGGGACCGACGATGACCGTCGTCGTCGAGGTGATGAAGGAGCCCTCGAGCCCGGCGTGCACGTCGCTCGCAACCTCGAGCAGGTACGAGCCTGGGTCGGGGAAGGTGACCGTGCCGGCGTAACGGCCCGCGTCCGGGTCCACGAGGTGCGCGGGCACGTCGAACAGGTCCGGCTGCCTCGGGACGCGACCCTGGAGCACCAGGCTGGCCGGCGGCTGGAACGCCGCGCCCCAGTCGGTCTTCGGTTTGAGGACCACCGTGACGTCGGCGGGCACGCCGGCCACGGCGCCGGTGACCGGGTCGAGCGTCGCGCTGGCGATCATCGGCAGCAGGGCCTTCGGGGGCGGCCCGACGCCGGTGACCGGGAACCCGAGCCCGGGCGGACAACCGGTCGCATCGCAGCCGCCGGGGAAGGTGACCCGCAGGTTCGGGCTCGGCGACCGCGGGACGCGGATCGCGGCCGATCCGTGGCCGGGCCAATCCGGGTTGAGGGGCGCGGTCGTCCACGGGGCGCCCTTCGCGGTCGACGGCCACCACACGCTCATCGAGTTGGTAGGGACCATCGCTGAGCCCTCCGCGTCCCAGAGGGTGACCCCGATCAGGACGAACCCCCCGGGCGGCTCCGTCACGTTGACGGGGGCATCGAGCCAGACCTCGATCGGCTGGCCGGCGACGGTGACCTCGGACGCGGCCGGCGACGGCGACGCGGCCGACGCGGCCGTCGGGCCGGCCGCCAGGATCCAGCCCGGCGTGGCCAGCGCCACGAGCAAGACGAACGAGGCGGCGATCGAGTGGAGCCTGCCTCTCATCCACCGACTGTATCGCGCGGCGGCCGCCCCAGGTTCAGACGGCCGGTGCCTCGTGGAGGTGGAGGAACGTCTCGATCCGGACCCTCGACAGCGCCGCCCGCTCCGGCCCGTTGAACGCCAGGGCGCCGGTCGCGCGGTCGACGACCTCCGGGTCGACGAGCCGGTACTCACGACCCGACCAGCGGAGACGGCAGCCGCCCGCGGCGAGGACGTTCCTCGTCCACTGGGTCTCCTCTCCGAACGGGATCGGGATCATGAACCCATCCGGGGTCCGGCTGACGGCGACCGGCGTGGCGTAGGCCTTGCCCGAGCGGCGGCCCTGGTGGAGGACGACGGCCCAGACGGTGATCCCGCGCCGGCCGGCGAGTGGCCGGGCGAGCGGCGCGGTGATCCGGGCCACGAAGTGAAGGGAGCTCGACATGGTGGTTCTCGATGCACGGTGATGGACGCTCTCGACCGTACCGCCGGACAGCCGGTCTGTGCATCCCGGAAGCTGTGTAGGGAGCCGTGGCGGGAATCCGGTATCGGGACGCCGCCGATTTCTTCAGGCCAGCCCGCGGCGCACCGCGTAGGCGGTCGCGTCCGCGCGCCCGCGCGCGTCGATCTTGCGGTAGATATTCGCCACGTGGCGCTCGACGGTGTGGACCGACAGCCCGAGCCGGTGCGCGATCTCGGCGTTGGAGTCACCGCTCGCGAGCAGCCTGAGGACCTCGAGCTCGCGGCGTGAGAGACCGCCGGGTCGGACGGCCGGGGCCGCGCCGGCACCCGCGGTCGCCGGCGGAAGCGAGGACGGCTCGCCGGCCCCGCCGGTCGCGAACCCCGCGATGAGGTCGACCATCTCGTCCGCCCCCTCGAAGAAGAGGCTGGCCGAGCTCCCCGCGACGATCCGGAGCTCCGCGTCCTGCAGCGCCGCGGCCAGCTCCGCGGAGGTCGCCAGCGGGATGACCGTTGCGTCCCGGCGGTGGATCACGAGCGCCGGGCAGCGGATCGAGGCCGCCTCGGCGCTGACGTCGACGTCGTGCAGCTCCGTGAGGACTGCCCGGGCGATCGCGGGCGTGGTCGCCGTGCGGAACCAGTCAGCCGCGAGCCGGCCCGACTCGCCGTCTGGCCAGCCGAGCCAGGCGTGCGCCGCGGACTCGACGAACATGTCCCAGTCCCGCTCGATCAGGCTCAGCAAGGCCTGCATTCCGGGGCCGCTCATCGGGACCCAGCCCCGGACGGAGCCGCCGAAGAGGATCAGCCGGGTCACCCGCTCCGGGTGACGAGCGGCGTAGGCGATCGCGACCGGGACAGACGCGTAGAAGCCGAGCAGCGCGAACCGCTTCAGCTCGAGCGCCCCCACGACCGCGTCCAGGTCGGACTGCATCGCCGGGAGCGAGAAATCCGACACGTCGCGCTGTGACAGCCCCGTGCCGCGACCGTCGTACTGGACCAGCCGCACACTGCGACCGAGCCGTTCGTACGCCGCCTCCAGGACAGGGACGCGCCATTCCCCCTCGAGGTTGCTGAACGGGATGCCGGGCAGGTGGACGAGCGGCGGGCCGGACCCGCTCTCGACGAAGCCGATCCTGACGCCCTCCGACGTCCGCCCGAATCGTGGGGACGGTCCCATCGCCGTGGGGTCAGGCCGGTCGGGCGGCCGAACGAACGAGCCGGACGGCCTCGGCGACGCCGCCGGTCCAGGCCTGGCCGTGGCCGGGCAGGACGAGCTCGGCCGCCACGCCTTCGAGGCGCGCCAGCGAGGCGACCGCCTGGACCGGGTCGGCGGTGAACGGGGCGAGCTGCGGCCCGTGGGCACCGGTCGTCACCGCATAGGTCGCCAGGGCATCGCCGACGAACAGGGCATCGCGCGAGGCGACGTGGAGCGCCGCGCTCCCAGGCGTGTGGCCGGGCACGAGGATGACCCGCGGCGAGCCCGGCAGGTCGAGCGTGGCGCCATCGCCGAACGTCGACACCTGGGCGACCCGTGGGATCCGGATCATCCCGTGGCGGATCCCGAACCAGATGAACGACAGCAGCGGCAGCGGCTTCACCGGACCGGTGCCGCGGGCCGGGTTCGGGACCTCGCCCCGGGCGAGCTGCGCGTCGTCCTCGTGGACGAGGATCGGCGTCCCGCGCTCCTTCCGGATGCGCTCGGCGAAGCCGATGTGGTCGTTGTGCCCGTGGGTCAGGACGACCGCCCGGATGTCGGACAGCGCGCGGCCCATGGCGCCGAGCTCCGCCGGCAGCTCGCCCCAGTAGGACGGCGCGCCCGCGTCAATGATCGTGACGGCGCCGCCCTCCTCGAGCAGGTACGCGTTGACGGTTCCGGCGCCGATCCGGCGAATGCCCGGGGCGATCTCCATTCCGTCCTCCGTTCAGCCGGCGGCTGCCGGACCGTCGTCGGGTTGGCTGACGTCGGCCACGACGGCGTCGAGGTGGCGGACGAGGTCGGCCGGCGCGACATGGACGTTGACGCCGCGCGCGCCGCCGCCGATGGCGACGGTCTCGCGCTCGAGGATCGACGCGTCGGCGATGACCGGCCACGCCGTCGACGCCCCGAACGGGGTGATCGCGCCGCGCTCGTACCCGGTCGCCGCCCGCGCCTCGTCCGCGTCTGGCAGTGACAGCCGGCTCACGCCGAGCTGCGCGCGCAGCTTCGGCCAGTCGAAGCGCCGGCCGCCGGGCACCAGGACGAACACGTAGTCGTCCTCGCCGCGCCGGACGACGATCGTGCGCAGGAGCGAGCCGAGCTCGATCCCCTGGAGCTCGGCGCTCTCCTCCGCGTTCCGGGCGGGCACGGTCCGGACCACGCGATAGGCCAGCCCGCTGCCGGCCAGGGCCGGGATCGTCGCCTCGTCGGTCATCGAGCGGATGGTAGCGCCGCGCGGTCGCCGGCTTTCGCGCTCGTCCTCTCCGCAGCCGCGTCGGACGCCCCGAACCCGGGTCGGATCGGCGGGCACGATCGGACGGCGCGGATATACTTCGTTACATGAACAGTTCCATGACGAAACCGTCGGCGCCGGGCGAGGCCCGGGCTCGACCAGCCGACGTCGACGCGGTGGTCGACCGGATCCTCCAGGTCGTCCCGCGGACGATGGGCCGGATCCGGGCCGAGATGCGGACCGCCGGATCGGGCACCCTGACCGTCCCGCAGCTGCGCGCCCTCCTGTTCGTTCGGCGCCGGCCGGGGTCGGGGCTCTCGGCGCTGGCCGACCACCTCGGGCTGACCCTGCCCGCCGCGTCGGGCCTCGTGGAGCGGCTCGTGCGCGCCGACCTCATCGAGCGCGTCACCGACCCCGCGGAGCGGCGGCGGATCCAACTGCGGCTGACCGCCGAGGGTACCGAGCACGTCGGGCGGGCCCATCTCCTCGTCCGGTCGCGGCTGGCCGCCGACCTGGCCGGGCTGTCGGGCGCCGAGCTGGCGCGACTGTCGGCCGCGCTCGAGCTGCTCGCCGGGCTCGCCCGGGAGGATGCGGGCCGGCCGTGACTGCGGTGTCGGCGATCCGGACGCACGAGCTGACCCGCCGGTTCGACGATGTCCTGGCGGTCGATCGGCTCGACCTGACCGTCGACGACGAGGTCTTCGGGCTGCTCGGCCCGAACGGCGCCGGCAAGACGACGACGATCAAGATGCTGATCACGCTCCTGCCACCGAGCGCCGGCACGGCCGAGGTCGCCGGCTACGACGTGGCCCACGAGGCGGGGCTCGTCCGCCGGAGCATCGGCTACGTGCCCCAGCTGCTGTCCGCCGACGGAGCGCTCACCGGGCGCGAGAACCTCGAGCTGTCGGCCGGGCTGTACCACCTGCCGCGCGCCGAGCGGGCGTCGCGGATCGACCAGGCGCTCCGGTTCATGGAGCTCGACGCCGTCGCCGATCGCATCGTCCGGACGTACTCGGGCGGGATGATCCGGCGGCTCGAGCTGGCCCAGGCGATGCTCCACCAGCCGGCGGTGCTGTTCCTCGACGAGCCGACCGTCGGGCTCGACCCGACCGGTCGCGACGCCGTCTGGGCGCGGATCGGCCAGCTCCGCGAGCGGGAGCGGACGACGATCCTGCTGACCACCCACCACATGGACGAAGCCGACGCGCTGTGCGATCGCGTCGCGATCATGCATCGCGGGGTCGTCGCGGTCATCGGCACGCCCGCCGAGCTCAAGGCCGCCGTCGGGCCCGGGGCGACGCTCGACGACGTCTTCCGCCGGGCGACCGGGGCCGACATCGACGCTGGAGGAACCTACCGTGACGTCGCTCGAACGCGCCGAACGGCCAGCCGCCTGGGCTGAGCCGCCGGCTCCGCTGCGCTTCCTCCTCGACACCTGGACGATCGCCCGGAGCGAGCTGCGCAAGGTCCGCCGCGATCCGATCGAGATGCTCACCCGGGCCGTCCAGCCCATCCTCTGGCTCGTCATCTTCGGCCAGGTCCTGTCGAGCATCCGGGCCATCCCGACCGGGTCGCTGTCGTATCTCGACTTCCTGGCCCCCGGCATCCTCGCCCAGAGCGCCCTCTTCAGTGCGATCTTCTACGGCATCGCCGTGATCTGGGAGCGCGACCTCGGGATCGTCCACAAGCTGCTCGTGAGCCCGGCGTCGCGAACCGCGCTCGTCAGCGGCAAGGCCCTCGCCGGCGGCCTCCGGGCGATCGTCCAGGCGGTCATCGTGACCCTCGTCGCGGCGTTGATCGGGATCCACCTCCGGGTCGACCTCGTGTCGATCCTCGAGGTGATCGCCATCGTCGTGCTCGGGTCTGCCCTCTTCGCGACGTTCTCGCTCGACATCGCCTGCCTCGTCCGCTCGCGCGAGCGATTCATGGGCATCGGCCAGCTCCTGACGATGCCGCTGTTCTTCGCCAGCAGCGCGATCTACCCGGTCGCCCTGATGCCCGACTGGCTGAAGGTCGTCGCGACGCTCAACCCGTTGACCTACATGGTCGACGCGCTGCGCTCGCTGATGATCGTCGGCGGCGTCTCCGAGCGCGGGCTGGTGACCGACTTCGGCGTGCTGTCGGTCGGGCTGGTCATCCTGATCGCGATCGCCACCCGGCTCTACCCCCGGCTCGCCCAGTAGGCGCCGCGCGGCGCGGCGCGACCGACATCGACGATCCGTCGCGCCGTCGGCGACGATCCGCGGCGCGGTCGGCCAGCGACGACCCCGTCGGGTCGGGCATGCTGGCCGGGTGACCGACGAAGCCCCGTTCTTCCTGTCGATCGCCGCCCTGAGCGCGAGCCTCGCCGGGCTCGCCGGCCTGGTCGCCGCGCTCCGCCGCGGCGAGGGGCTGGCGGCAAACGATCGATTCCGCCTGCACGAGATCGTCGAGTTCAGCTTCGCGAACATCATCGTCGCCATCTCGATCATCCCGCTGACCTCGCTGACCGGCAGCGTCGAGACGGCATTGCGGATCGGCGGCGCGGCGGTCTTCGCCTACGTCGTCGCCAACGTCCTGCTCCTCACCCGCCGGGCCCGCCGGATGGCGATCCAGCTCAACGAGGAGTGGGTCGTGGTCGTCGCCGTGCTCAACCTGGCCGCCCTCGTCCTGGCCGGCGCCACGGTGGTCAGCGGCAGCGTGGGCAGCTTCCAGGCCCTCCTCGTGGTCCTGTTGAGCCGGCCGATGATCGCGTTCCTGTTCGTCCTGTCCTCGTTCGAGGCCGGCGGCGAGCGTCGTCCCGACTGACCCGGCGGCGGCGATGGACCGACCCGGGGACGATCTCGAGCCGTTGACGGAGGCGTCGCTCGCTGCTGCCGTCGACGAGCTCGCCGCGAGGGACGGGGACCTGGCCGGGATCGTGGCCCGCCACGGCCCGCCGCCGCTGTGGGCGCGCTCGCCGGGCTTCCCGACCGTGGTCCACATCATCCTCGAGCAGCAGGTCTCGCTGGCCTCGGCCCAGGCCGCCTTCGATCGGCTCGCCGCGGCGGTCGATCCGCTCACGCCGGCGCGCTTCCTCGCGCTCGACGACGCGGCGCTCCTGGCGATCGGGTTCAGCCGCCAGAAGGCCCGCTATGGACGGGCGCTGGCGACGGCGATCGTCGACGGATCGCTCGATCTCGACGGGCTGGCGAGGCTCGACGACGACGCGGTCGAGCGGGCGCTGCTCGCGGTGCCGGGCGTCGGTCCGTGGACGGCGAGCGTCTACCTGCTCATGGTCCTCGGCCGGCCCGACGTCTGGCCGGTCGGCGACATCGCCCTCGCCCAGGCCGTGGCCGAGGTCAAGGGCCTCGAGCGCCGGCCGGATCCGCTCGCCATGGCCGAGCTCGGCGAGGCCTGGCGACCGTGGCGCTCCGTCGCGGCCCGCCTCTTCTGGCACGACTACCTGAGCCGCCGCGGCCGGAGCTGAATCAGGCCTGGGCGCGCGCCCGGTCCTTGAGGATCTGGCCGGCGGCGAGCTTGCCGGGCGCGCCCATGACGCAGCCGCCGGGATGGGTGCCCGAGCCGCACTGGTAGTAGCCGTCGATCGGCGTGCGGTACTGCGACCAGCCGGGGGCCGGCCGGAAGAAGAACATCTGCGGGGCGAGGAACTCGCCGGCGAAGATGTTGCCCTCCGACAGCCCGACGGTCCGCTCGATGTCGAGCGGCGTGCGGACCTCGCGCTGGAGGACGAGGTCGCCGAAGCCCGGGAAGAACGACTCGAGCGTCCGCTGGACCGTGTCGCCCAGCCGCTCCTTCTCCGCGTCCCAGTCGCTCTCGCGGAGCTTGTACGGGGTGTACTGGACGAAGCAGCTCATGACCGCCTTGCCGGGCGGGGCCATGTCCGGGTCGACCATCGACTGGATCGCGCAGTCGAGGTACGGCCGCTCCGAGTACCAGCCGTACTTCGCGTCGTCGAAGGCGCGCTCGAGATAGGCCATCGACGGGCCGATGTTCGTGAACCCGCGGTACTGGTCGGTCCGGTCGCCGAGGGCCGGGTAGCGGGGAACGCCGTCGAGCGCGAAGTTCACCTTCGACGAGGTGCCCTGGAAGCGGTAGCGCTGGATCGTCTCGACGAGGTCGGTCGGCAGCTCGCGCGGCTCGACGAGCTCGAGGAACGTCCGCCGCGGGTCGAGCGCCGAGACGACGACCGGGGCGTGGAACTCGGTCCCGTCGGCGAGCGCGACACCGGTCGCCTGGCCGTTCCGGGTGATCACGTGGGCCACCGGCGACTCAAGCCGGATCTCGGCCCCGAACGACTGCGCCGCGCGCGACAGCACCTGGGTGAAGCCGCCGTTCCCGCGCTTGTGGAAGGACCACGCCCCGAACTCGCCGTCGTGCTCGCCGAGGATGTGATACAGGAGCACGAGCCCCGAGCCCTGCGAGTACGGCCCGACCTTGGTCCCGATGATGCTCGACGAGGCCATGTAGCCCTTGATGACGTCCGATTCGAAGTAGTCGTCGAGGAAGTCGGCCGCCGAGCCGGTCAGCAGCCGGACGGCGTCGTGGACGACCTTCTTGTCGAGCCTGCGGAAGCGCTGCCCGAGCGCGGCCAGGGCGACGAGCTCCTCGGGGTCGTCGCTGAACAGGTCGGGCGGGACCTCGTCGAGGAGCGGCTTGATCGCCTGGAGGACCTTGTTGACGTCGTGGTTGAAGGCGTCGTACGCGTCGGCGTCGTGGCGCGAGTGGCGAGCGATCTCGCGCTGGTTCTCGCCGTGATCCTGGCCGAGCAGGAGGTAGTCGCCGTTCTCCATCGGGCAGAACGTCGTCGGCATGAGGATCGGCATGAAGCCGTGCTTGACGAGCTCGAGGTCCTGGACGATGTCCGGCCGGAGCAGGCTCAGCGCGTACGAGAACGTCGTGAACCAGAACCCGGGTCGGAGCTCCTCGGTGATCGCCGCCCCGCCGACCAGGTGGCGCCGTTCGAGGATCAGCGTCCGCAGCCCGGCCCTGGCGAGGTAGGCGCCGTTCGTCAGCCCGTTGTGGCCGCCGCCGATGACGATCGCGTCGTACGTCCGGTCGGCCGCGCTCGAGGCGCGCGCCCGCGGGGCGGCCGGCCGGGTCCTGGGCGGGGCGGTCTTCGTCTTCGGCATGTCAGGCGGTCCTTCGCTCGGGGTTGAACAGGGGGGTTCGGGCGACGACAGCGTCGAAGTACTCGTAGCGGTGGTTGACGGCCAGCTCGAGCTTGACCCGCGAGCCCGGCGCGGTCCGGTCGAGCGGCACCCGGGCGAGCGCGATGTGGCGCTGGAGGATCGGCGAATACATCTGGCTCGTGGCGTAGCCGAGCTGGCGCAGGTCGTCGTCGTAGACGTAGTACTCGTCCTGGATCGGGGTGTGGTCCTTCGGCGGGATGAGCCCGGCTTCGTCGTAGATCCGGTCGTAGTCGCGCCAGTCGACCACCAGCCCGCTCAGCTTCCAGCGGGACGTCTTCCCGGCGAGCTCGCGGCGGATCGCGTCGCGCCCGATGAACGCCCGGTCGTCGGTGGCGAGGTCGCGGAACATCCAGCCGAGCCCGAGCTCGATCGGGGTCGTCCGGTCGGCGTCCGTCCAGGCGAACCGGCTGGAGTGGAAGTCGACGTCGAGGAGCACCAGGCCGGCCTCGATGCGGGCCATGTACAGGGCGGTCAGGCCGACCGGCACGATCCCCTGGCCGCGGCTGGCGGCCCAGATCGCGTCCCACACCCGGAGCGCCTCGCCGGCGGGGACCCAGACCTCGTAGCCGAGGTCGCCGGTGTAGCCGGTCCGCGAGACGTGGACCGGGACCCTGGCGATCTTCGTGGCCGTCAGCCCGAAGTACGGCAGCTTCGCGGCGTCGGGCGTCAGCGCGCCGAGCAGCCCGCGCGACCGTGGCCCCTGGATCGCCAGCACCGCCCAGTCCTCGCTGACGTCGTCGATCCCGACGTCGAGCCGCCCGACGAGCTCCTCGAGGTAGGCCAGGTTCGGCTCGGCGGCGGTGAGGACGTACTCGTCCGGCCCGTGACGGAGGACGACCCCGTCCTCGACGACGAAGCCACGGTCGTCGCACCAGACCGTGTACTGGGCGTGCCCCGGGGCGCACGTCCGGATGTCCCGCGCGAGGACCCCGGCCAGGAAGCGCTCGGCATCGGGGCCGTGGATCCGGTACTTGAACAGCGGCGAGGTGTCGAACAGGCCGGCCGCGTTGCGGATCGCGAAGTACTCGAACTTCTCCGACATCTGGTAGCGGCTGGCGGCCAGGTAGCCCGACCAGTGCTCCCACAGGCCCGTCTCGTTGAGCGCGTTCGTGCGCTCGTGGAAGGGCGTCGTCCGGATCATCAAGCGGCCCTCTGTGCGGCGTCCCGGACCGGGCGCGGCGGGTTTGGACCCTCGGCGCGCGGCGGGCCCACGGTAGGCGGTCGTCCCGGGATTGCGACGGCGTGTCTAGGCTGGTGGGACAGCCGCCAGGACGCCGCGTCCGGCTAGCCGCGCCCGGCGGCCTCGAGCGCGTTCGCGAAGCTGCGCAGCCCGCGATCGATCATCTCGTCCGACGCGGTCAGGCTGATCCGGAACCAGCCGGGAACCTCGACGATCGTGCCCGGGAGGACGAGCGCGCCGTGGCTCGCCAGGAGGTCGGCGAACGCGGCGTCGTCGGGGATCGGCGAGCGGGCCATGACGTAGAACGTCCCTTCCGGCAGGGTGGCCTCGTAGCCCAGCTCGCGGAGCGCCGGCACGAGCCGGTCCCGCCGCCGCTCGAGCGCGCCGATGTCGATCGACAGCCGCTCGAGGTCCTCGATCGCGTGCTGGAGGAGGGCGTTCGGGAACGCGTAGCCGGTCGTCAGCTGGGCCACGAAGATCGCCTGCCGGAGCTCCTCCCGGTCGGGCATCGTCGGCGGAACGGTCACGTAGCCGATCCGCATCCCGGGCGCCAGGAGCGTCTTCCCGTAGGAGTAGGTGACGACCGTGTTCGGGTAGACCTCGGCTGGGCTGTGGAACGTCCGCCCGTCGAACACGATCCGGTTGTACGGCTCGTCGCTGATCAGCAGGATCGGCCGGTCGCGACCCGCGGACTGGCGGGTGAGCATGTCGCCGAGCGCCCGGAGCGCCTCGACCGGGTAGATCCGGCCCGTCGGGTTGTGCGGCGTGTTCATCAGCACCGCCCGCGTCCGAGGCGTGATCGCCGCCTCGATCGTGGCGGCGTCGAGGTCGAACGCCGGCGGCTCGAGCCGCGCCCGGACCGGCACGCCGTCGGCGGCAACGATGAGCAGCTCATAGAAGAACCACGGCGGCGAGACGAAGATCACCTCGTCGCCCGGCTCGACGACCGCCCGGAGCGTAACCGCCAGCGCCGCGAAGCCGCCGTTCGTCATCGCCACGTCGGCCGGGTCCCAGTCGAGGCCGGTCCGCGCGGTCAGGCCGCGGGCCACCGCCCGTTGCGCGTTCGGCTCGCTCATCTTGTAGGCGAACCAGTCCTTGTCCGCCGGCGTCAACGCGTTGCGCAGCGCGTCCACGTAGCCCGGAAGCGGCATCTCCTGCGGGTTGCCGACGGCGAAGTTCGCGACCGTCGGATCGGCGTTCCAGCGGGCGAACGATCCCTCGAAGAACGACACGAACGGGCCGACCGTCATCGCCAGCCGGTCCATCCGTCGAAGCCTGGTCTCCACCGCCACCTCCTTCCCCGGAGCATAGGCCTATCCTCTCTGGGCAGCTCGGCGCGGGCAGCTCGGCTCGGCCCGCCGTCCCGCCCGGCCGGCCCGGAAGCGCAGGAGGTCCGGATGAAGCTCGGCGTGATCGTCCCCCAGGGCTGGGTCGGTGAGTACGACGGCTGGGAGCCCCTCGTGGCCTGGCGGCGGACCGTCGCCGTCGCCCAGCAGGCGGATCGGCTGGGGTTCGAATCGATCTGGCTGTTCGACCACTTCCACACGATCCCCCGGCCGACGGACGAGATCACCTTCGAGTCGTTCACCAGCCTGTCCGCCCTGGCGGCGCTGACGACCCGGGTCCGGCTCGGCCACATCGTCATCTGCACCGCGTTCCGCAACCCGGCCCTGACGGCCAAGATGATCTCGACGATGGACACGATCAGCGGCGGGCGGATGGAGCTCGGCATCGGCGCCGGCTGGAAGCGCGACGAGTGGCTCGCCTACGGCTACGGCTTCCCCGAGACGCGCGAGCGCCTGGCCCGCCTCGGCGACGACCTCGAGGTGATCGTCCGCATGCTCGGCGGCGACAGGCACGACCACGCCACGTTCGACGGCGAGCACGCGCACGTCCGCAACGCGATCAACGTCCCGAAGCCGATCCAGCGGCCGCGAGTGCCGATCATGGTCGGCGGCAACGGGCCGAACGTGACCTGGCGGCTGGCCGCCCGCCACGCCGACGAGCTGAACGTCGACGGGATGC
The DNA here is from genome assembly GCA_963813705.1 of uncultured Chloroflexia bacterium. Lineage (GTDB taxonomy): Bacteria > Chloroflexota > Limnocylindria > Limnocylindrales > CSP1-4 > Chersky-267. Next base: position 344,759 of record CAWFAH010000007.1, on the reverse strand, counting down.
TCCCCGCCGAGGTCGTCGAGGCGCTGCCCGTGATCCGCTCGCGCTGCGAGGAGATCGACCGCGACCCGGCGTCCCTGTCCGTCTCGGTCCACGTCTGGCGCGAGCTCCTCCCGCCGGCCGGACCGCAGCGCGTCGACCTGCTGGCCGCGTACCGGGCGGCGGGGATCTCGCGGGTGATGACAATCCTCGACGACTCCACGACGAGCGACGAGGCGCTCGAGTCGCTGGCCGAGGACGGGCGGGCGGCCGGCGCCGAGCTGGCCTGACGCCGCGATGCCGGGGGTCGAGCGCCTCGCGACCGTCGACGCGTTCCTGGCCGCGGCCGGCCCCTTCCTCGAGGAGCGCGAGGCCGAGCACAACCTGATCCTCGGAATCTGCTCGAACCTCCGGGCGGGCAGCCGGCCGGCCGCCACCGGCCCGATCGATTTCTTCGTGGTCCGGACTGCCGGGACGCCGGTCCTCGTGGCGATCCGGACACCGCCATACCACCTCGTCCTGTCCGAGGTCGACGACGGTGCGGCGATCCCCGCGCTGGCCGAGGCGCTCGCCGGGCTCCACCTGCCCGGCGTCCTCGGGCCGACGGGCCACGCGGGAGCGTTCGCCCAGCACTGGTGCGCCGCGGCGGGTCGGACGGCGGCGCTCGGGATGCGCGAGCGGATCTTCCGGCTGACGCGGGTGCGTCCGCCGTCGAGCCCGCCACCGGGACGCCTGACCGTCGCCGGCCCGGGCGACCGCGACCTCGTGATCCGCTGGTTCGCGGACTTCGCCGACGAGGCGCTCTCGCCGGATGACCCGCGGGCGCCCGACGAGCTCGTCGAGCGGCGCATCGCCTCGGGTGGCGTCTTCCTCTGGGATGACGACGGGCCGGTGTCGCTGACGGTAGTCGGGTCGCGGACCCCCCACGGAGCCCGCGTCGGGCCGGTGTACACGCCACCCGAGCAGCGCGGCCGGGGCTATGCCTCGGCGTGTGTCGCGGGGGCGAGCCAGGCGCAGCTCGACGCCGGTCTCCGCTTCGTCTTCCTGTTCACCGACCTCGCCAATCCGACGTCGAACCATATCTACAGCGAGATCGGATACGAGCCGGTCCGGGACATCGATTCGTGGCGCTTCGCCGGCTGACCCAGCGGCCCGGAACGGACATCAGGCATCATGGGCCGGACGCGGGCGAACCGTGTGTTCCAGAGCCGCGCATGAGGGGGTCCCGTTGATCGAGAAGCGCGCCGACGACGACCTCGTGCCGGAGGCTCCGGCGATCGCCGGCCTCACCTTCCGCCACTATCGGGGTGCCGACGACCTGCCCGGGATCGTGGCCGTGATCGACGCGGCGCACCGGCTCGACGCGGTCGACTACTTCCCGTCGGTCGACGAGCTCGCCAACGAGCTTGCCAACGGCGACCACGAGGACCCCGAGCGGGACCTGATCGTGACCGAGCTCGACGGACGGATCGTCGCCTATGCCCGGGCGAGCTGGGCCGCCCGCGATGGCGGGTACACGTACCACACCGAGGGGGAGGTCGATCCGACGGTCCGGCGGCGGGGCATCGGCCGGGCGCTGCTCCGCGCGGAGCAGTCGCGCCTCCGAGCGGTCGCGGCCGGCCACCCGACCGACGTCCCACGCAGCTTCCACGCCTGGGTGGTCGGCGGCCAGGACGGCGCCGACGCGCTGCTCCGCGGCGATGGCTACGCGCCGATCCGCTACTTCGCCGAGATGGCCCGGCGCCTCGACGAGCCGATCCCGACGCTCGCACTGCCAGCGGGGCTCGAGATCCGACCGGTCGACCCGGCGGACCATCGGCGGATCTTCGACGCCGAGGCGGACGCCTTCCGCGACCACTGGGGCTACCGCGAGTGGACCGACGCCGACTTCGCCCGGACGCACAGCGCACCGAATCTCGACACCAGCCTGTGGCGGGTCGCCTGGGCCGGTGACGAGGTCGCCGGGGTCGTGCTGACGGCGGTGTTCCCGAAGGAGAACGAGACCCTGGGCGCCCGTCGCGGCTGGCTGGAGCACATCAGCGTTCGCCGGCCGTGGCGCCGGCAGGGGCTGGCCAGCGCGCTCATCGTGAGCGCCCTCGAAGGCCTCCGCGAGCGCGGGTTCGAGCTGGGCATGCTCGGGGTCGACGCCGACAACCCGACCGGCGCCTTCCGGCTGTACGAGAACCTCGGCTTCCGCGTCGCCGAGCGTGCCCAGGTCCTCGCCAGGCCGCTGTAGCCCCGGCGGCCGGGGTCCCGGAGCCCCGCCCACGAAGCCCGGTATCCTTGGCCGGTGAGCCTGTACCACCTCACGGAACCGAAGGACCTCGTCGCCCCGACGCTGGTGGCCGCGCTCGACGGCTGGGTCGACAGCGGCTCCGCGGCCACGACGGCCGCCGAGCGCCTGGCCGACGACGGCGAGGTCGTGGTCACCTTCGACGGCGACCAGCTGTTCGACTTCCGCGCCCGCCGGCCGACCCTCGACATCGTCGACGGGCGGCTCACCGAGCTCACCTGGCCCGACCTGACGATCCGTCGCGCGCGGATCGGCGAGCGCGACCTGCTCGTCCTGACCGGGGCCGAGCCCGACTTCCGCTGGCGCGAGTTCGCGGCCGGCGTGGTCGAGCTCGCCGATCGTCTCGGCGTCGTCGAGTGGATCAGCCTCGGCGCGATCCCGGCGGCCGTCCCGCACACGCGGTCGGTGCCGATCATGGGCACCGAGTCGGCGCCGGGCCTGCTCCGCGCGGACGTGCGTCCCGGGCCCACCGGGATCCTCCGCGTTCCGTCGGCGGCGCTGTCGGTGCTCGAGATGAGCCTCGCCGAGGCGGGCACGCCGGCGGTCGGCTATTTCGCCCAGGTCCCGCACTACGTGTCCGGGCCCTATCCGGTCGCCGCCCTCGCGCTGCTCCAGTCGCTCGGCCGCCATCTCGGGGTCGACATCCCGGCGACCGAGCTGACCGCCGAGGCCCAGCAGCTGCGCTCGCGACTCGACCTCGCGACCGGCGCCGACGAGACGACCCGGGCGTATGTCGAGCGCCTCGAGTCGATGGTCGACGAGGAGCGCCTCCCGGCCGGCGACGAGCTGATCTCGGAGATCGAGCGCTTCCTGCGCGACCGCGGCGCACCGGGCGGCCAGGGCTCCCTGCCCAACTGAGGGCGTCTCCCAAGGCGTGGGACGGCAGCGGCGGGCAGAGCTCGCCCCGGCCGGCGTCGAGACCGGCCGGGGCGAAGTTCCCCCCGCGAAGACGAGCCCGCTCCGGGAGCGGGTCGGCTTGATGAGCTATGCGTGCGCTGCGCGGGCCCGCGCGATCGAGCGGATGGTGAGCAGCAGGACGATCGCGACCACCTGCATGCCGAGCACGACGCGGTTCACGTCGAGCGCGGGCAGCCACTGCACCTTGTCGCCCTGGAGGATGTACACGCCGGCCGGCCGGGCGGCCAGACCGAAGCCCGCTCCGAACCCCGGCTGGCGCGGCTTCGACTCGGTTCCTTCGGCTCCCCCGGACCCGGGCTCGGTCGGGTTCTCGCCGCCGCCGGCGCCACCCATGATCCGCGCCACCGGAATCACGGTGAGCCCGTTCTTGACGACCGGCTCGCCGAAGACGCGCCGGGCGCTCAGCGTCTCGTCGAACCGGTCGACGAGCGTATCCATCGTCAGCATCACAGCCTACCCTTCACCGATCCGCTCGACGACGATCGTGCAGTGCGTCGCCAGCGCGGCGATCGCCCCGATGGCGGCCCACACCGGCAGGAGCACCGCGCCGATCAGGCCGACCGTGAGCGGGAACTCGGCAAGGACGATCCCGTCCTCGTTCTTGATCGACAGCCGCCGGACGTTCCCCTCACGGACGAGCTCGCGGGCCTTGGCCAGGAGCTCCTCGCCGTTGAGTCGGAACTCCTCGATCCGGGGTGGTCTGGTCATCGTCTCGGGCATGGGTGCCCTCCTTGCCGGCGCGCCGGCCTCACTCGCTGGACGTCGCCGACAAGCGTCGCCGTCGCGCGGCCGGTGAGCCAGTGCCGAAGGGCCGGACTTGGCAGTCCGCTGCCGGCAGGCCCGGTCCATGGGGCCCGTCGCGGCCGCGCCGACCGCGAGCTCGGCCGCTCAGCCGGGTGATGCCGCGGACAGCGGTGCGTCGGCGCACCCCTGACCTCGACGGATGCGCCGAATTGCCGGGCGGTCATCGGGCGAGCCCGCTGACCGCCTGTATGCTGGCGCCGGCCGTGCCGCTCGCTGCCGGCCTCGTCCGCGGGTCCCTCGCCGGACGCGACGACCAACGGGAGACGACGAGGACCGTGATGCGGGAACCGAGCTCGAGGCGGCGGTAGGCAGGTGACGTCGGTCCCCGCCCAAGCGCAGGGCGGTGCACGGGACACCGCCGGCCAGATCCGCGGCTCGAGCCTGCTGCTGGTCGGCCGGCTGATCTCGATCGGGATCAACCTGCTCGCCCAGGTCCTGATCGTCCGCCACCTCTCGACCACCGAGTTCGGCGCCTTCGCCCTCGCCTACTCGATCGTGGGCATGGCCCAGGTGGCCGTGACGCTCGGGCTCCACCGCGGGGCCACCCGGTTCGTCTCGATGTACGACGAGCAGGGCGCCTACCCGCGCCTGCTCGGGACGATCCTGCTCAACGTCGCCGTCATCCTCGGGCTCGGCGCGGTCATCATCCTCGCGGTCTGGCTCCTGCCGGGGGCGATCTCGGGCAGCGGGCTGGTCGACCCGACGGCGACCGGGATCCTGCTGATCCTGATCTTCACCGCTCCGATCGACGCCCTCGACGACCTGCTGCTCAACCTGTTCGCCATCTTCGCGGCCCCGCGGGCGATCTTCATCCGGCGCTACGTCCTGGCACCGGGACTGCGCCTCGTCGTTGCCGCCCTGCTCGTGGCCGGGAACGGCTCGGCCATCCAGCTCGCGATCGGCTACGTGGTCGCCAGCGTCCTCGGGGTGATGCTCTACGGCGCGCTGTTCCTGCGCCTGCTCAGCGACCGGGGGATCCTCCCCGAGCTGCGTCGGAGCCGGCCGGAGGTCCCGGCCCGCGAGGTCCTCGCCTTCTCCATCCCGCTCCTGACGACGGACGCGGTCTGGCTCCTGCTGAACACGTTCCCGCTCATCGTCCTGACGGTGTTCGGCGGGCTCAACGACGTGGCGGCCTTCCAGGTGGTCAAGCCGATCGCGACGCTCAACCTCCTCGTGTCGTCGAGCTTCACCGTCCTGTTCCTGCCGGTCGCCTCGCGGATGGTCGCCCGGAACGACGATCACGGACTGAGCGACCTGTACTGGCGGACGGCGATCTGGACCGCGGTCATGACCTTCCCGATCTTCGTCGCCACGTTCTCGCTGGCCGATCCGCTGACCGAGATCCTGTTCGGGCAGCGCTACGCCGCGTCGGGCACCTATCTCGCGATCATGTCGCTCGGCTACTACGTCAACGCCGCCCTCGGCTTCAACGCGACGACCCTGAGCGCGGCCGGGCGCGTCCGCGCGGTCGTGACGGTCAACGGCATCGCCGCCGTCATCAGCGTCGTGGCCGGGCTCCTCCTCATCCCGCCATTCGGCGCGCTCGGGGCCTCGGTCTCGGGCTGCCTGACCCTGCTCGTCCAGAACGCCCTGCTCCAGCTCGAGCTGCGACGGCGCCTGGGCATCCCCCTGCTCCATCGTCCGGCGGTGGAGACGTACGCCGTCATCGGCGTCGCCGCGGTCGTCCTGTGGCTCATCGAGCAGGCGACGCAGCTGACCTGGCTGATGATCGTGCCGGCGATCGTGGCGTCGATCGTCGTCCTCGCCGCGACCCATCGCTCGCTGCGGATCGACGACATCTTCCCGGAGGTCGACCGCTGGCGGGCGACGCTCGTACGCCGCTTCGCGCCCTGACCGCGATCGGGCTGGGCGGAGCGATCGGACCCACCCGCCCGGTGCCGCGACGGCGCGAGCCGAGCGGTCCTAGCCGGCCAGGTCCTCGAGCAGCAGCGCCAGCTCGCGAGCGTTCGTCGTGCCGTAGTTCGCGTAGCAGTTGTTCATCAGGACGTGCGTCTCGCGGGCCTCGCCGGCGGCCTGGCGGATCCGCGGGACCCACTCGCCGAGCTCCTCGCGCGAGTACAGGTAGCGGAAGCGCTCGGCCGGCCCGATCCCCTTCGCCTCCCACGTCTCGGCGTTGCGGCCGTGGAAGCGGACGAGGGCGAGATCGGCCGAGGTGACCGCGGTGACCGGCGGCACGCTGCTCTTGAAGCCCTGCGGCTCGTCGACCATGACGAACGCGATGCCGCGATCGGCCAGGAAGCGGATCGTCCGTTCGGCGTTCTTCTCGTTGAGCCAGGACCCGTTGCGGAACTCGACCGCGGCCTGCCAGCCGTCGAGCCGCTCGACGGCCTCCTCGATCGACGCCCGGTTCTCGGACGACGGGTAGACCCAGCGCGGGTACTGGAGCAGGATCGAACCGAGCTGGCCCCGCTCGGCGAGCGGCGCGAGACCCTCGCGGAACATCGACCAGACCGCATCCTGCAGCTCGGGCGGCAGGTCCCTGGCGTAGATCCGCGGCTTCGCCCGGAGGGCGTCGGGTAGCTCGTCGCGGATCGCCCTGGGGAGCCGCTTCGTCTCGGTCCCCTGCCCGGTCATCAGGGCATGCGCCTTGATGTCGAAGGTGAAGTCGGGCGGCGTGCGATCGACCCACAGCTCGGCGGTCCGGACCGCCGGCAGGGCGTAGTACGTCGCGTCGACCTCGACGAGCGGGAACGTCTCGGCGTAGTAGTGGAGCCGCTCCTCGGCCGTGTCGGCGCCGGCCGGGTAGAACACCCCGCTCGCGGTCATCGTCGGGTCGGTCCACGAGGCGGTGCCGAGCCGGACCGTCCCGCCGCCGCGGACCTCGATGGGCTCGCTCGCTGCGCCGGCGACGTCGGCGGCGCGGGCGCTCGCGCCCGCCGGGCCGGGATCGTGCTCACCGGTCATGGCGCTAGGGTAGCCCGAGCGGGCGACGGGGCGGTCGGGCACGAGCAGGTCGCTGGTCGGCACGGGAGTCCTCCGGTTCCGGTTCCTGGAGTCCGGAACATCGTGACACGCATTCATGACGGAACCTGGCATGAATGCGGGTATGCTGGCGGCGATGCGCGCCTCCCGCCTCGTGTCGCTCCTGCTGCTCCTCCAGACCCGCGGCCGGATGACGGCGGGCGAGCTCGCCGAGGAGCTCGAGGTCTCGGTCCGGACCGTCCATCGAGACGTCGAGGCGCTCAGCGAGGCCGGCGTCCCGATCTACGCGGAGCGCGGACCGTACGGCGGCATCCGGCTGGTCGACGGCTACCGGACGCGGCTGACCGGGATGACCGCCGACGAGGCGGAGGCGCTGTTCCTCTCGGGCCTGCCTGGTCCCGCCGCCGAGCTCGGGCTCGGGACGGTCGTCACGGCGGCGCGCCTCAAGGTCCTCGCCGCGCTCCCGCCCGAGCTCCGGACGCGGGCGTCGCGGCTGGTCGAGCGCTTCCATCTCGACGCGAGCGGCTGGTTCCAGGCCGGCGAGCCGGTCCCCTTCCTGGCGGTCCTGTCGGAGGCGGTCTGGGATGCCCGGCGGGTCGAGATCGACTACGAGCGGGGCGATCGCGTCGTGCGACGAGTGATCGAACCGGTCGGGCTCGTGCTCAAGGCCGGGGTCTGGTACGTCGTTGCGATGGTCGAGGGCGCCGCCCGGACGTATCGCGTGGGACGCGTCGTCGGCGCGACATCGCTCGACGAGCGGTTCGATCGACCCGATGGCTTCGATCTCGCCGCGTTCTGGGCCGAGTCGAGCGCCGCCTACGAGCGCGACGCGCCGCGGATCGACGTCACGATCCGGATCCGGGCGGATCGGGTCGACGGCCTGCGGGTCGGGGTCGGCGATCGGGTCGTCGACGCCGCCGTCGAGCTGGCCGCCGAGGATCCCGACGGCTGGCGTCACCTGCGCCTCCGGCTCGACTGGCCGGAGGAGGTGCCCGGACACCTCCTCGCGGTGGGCCCGGACCTCGAGGTGCTCGAGCCACCCGAGATCCGCGAGCGGATGGTCGCGATCGCCCGAGCTACGCTCCAGCGGTACGCCACAGCCGGCGCCGGGGCGACGGGCGAGACGCCCGGGGCCGGGTCCTAGCCGCGACGCAGGCTCGGGTCGAACCGGATCGCGTGGTCGATCCGGACCGGCGCGTCGGCCGCCGGCGGGATGAATGTCGCATCTTCGTCGAGCGCCCGGGTGGCGGCCCGGAAGGCACGCACCCGGAGCTCGCGCTCCAGCTCGCGCTCCCGGTCGGCGTGGATGAGTCGGGCGAGCTCGAGGTCGTGCATGGGGACGGCACCTCCGGCTGGGACGATCGCGTGAGTGATCTCGTCATGCCCCGATGATGGACCAGGAACCTGCCAGATTCTGTCAACTTCCCCGGCAACGAAACCGCGAGGTCAGAGGTCAAGGTGCAATGCCGGGCCGGGAAGTCGCGCGCTATCCTCGCGCCATGGAGCAGCGCGGGTGACCTTTCGCCCCGGAGCGTCGCTCGACCCGTCGCAGGTCGAGGACGTGCGCGGCAACCGGGTCGGCGGACGCGGGGTCGCCATCGGCGGCAGCGGCGCGATCGGGCTGGTCATCCTGATCGCCTACGTCCTGCTGGGCGGATCGCCGAGCGACCTCGGGGCCCTGTCGGGGCAGGTGATCGGGGACGGAAGCGACGTCGGGCCGGCGAGCACCCAGCTGGCCACCGAGTGCCGCACCGGCGCCGACGCGAACGCGCGCGAGGACTGCCGGATCGTCGGCTACATCAACAGCGTCCAGGCCTACTGGACCGACGAGTTCGCCGCCTCGGGGAGCCAGTACCAGCCCGCCAGGACGCGGTTCTTCACCGACCAGATCGACACGGGCTGCGGCCTCGCGAGCGCGGCGTCCGGGCCGTTCTACTGCCCCGCCGACCGGTACGTCTACATCGACCTCGGGTTCTTCGACGACCTGCGGACGAAGTTCGGCGCCAACGGCGGGCCGGCGGCCGAGGCGTACGTCCTCGCCCATGAGTACGGCCACCACGTCCAGGACCTGATGGGCGTCCTCAGCGGCGCCTCCGGGGCGACGGGCGCGACCAGCCGGTCGGTGCGGACGGAGCTGCAGGCCGATTGCTACGCCGGGGTGTGGGCGAGCCACGCCGCCACGACCGGCTTCCTGGACCCGCTGAACGACACCCAGATCGCCGACGCGCTCAACGCGGCCGCGGCCGTCGGGGACGACCGGATCCAGGCCGAGACCCAGGGCTCGGTCAGACCGGAGTCGTGGACGCACGGCTCGTCCGCGCAGCGCCAGAAGTGGTTCACGTCGGGCTACCGCGGCGGCGACCTGAGCGCCTGCGACACGTTCAGCGGCAACCCCTAGGCACGAAGGCAGCGGGTCGGCCGGGTGCCGCTCGGCTACGCTCTGCGCGATGGCGACCGCCACCGAGCCACGCCTCCAGCCGGTCCGGACCGTGACCGCGACGCGTTATGTCACGCCGCTCCGCGAGGGTGGCTCGCTGCCGGGGCTCATGGAGGCGGACGACGACGGCCTGTACGTCGTCAAGTACCACGGCGCCGGCCAGGGGCCGAAGGCGCTCGTGGCCGAGCTGGTTGCGGGCGAGCTCGGCCGGGCGCTCGGCCTGCCGGTGCCCGAGATCGTCCTCGTCGAGCTCGACCCCGCGATCGGGCGAGCCGAGCCGGACCGCGAGATCCAGGACCTGCTCGTGCGCAGCCCGGGCCTCAACGTCGGTCTCGACTTCCTGCCCGGGGCGCTGCCGTTCGACCCGGCAGCGGGGAAGCGACCCGGGGACGAACGTCCCGCGCCCGACCTCGCGGCCGACATCGTCTGGTTCGACGGGCTCGTCACGAACGTCGACCGGACCGCCCGCAACGTCAACCTGCTCGTGTGGCACCACCGGCTGTGGCTCATCGACCACGGGGCCGCCATCTACGTCCACCACACCTGGCGCGATCCGTCCGAGCATGCCCGCCGGCCGTTCGAGCAGATCGCCGACCACGTGCTCCTCCCGGACGCCGGCTCGATCGTCGACGCCGACCGGCGGCTGGCCGATCGGGTGACGCCGGAGCTGCTCGATCGGATCGTGGCGACGATCCCGGACGCCTGGCTGGGCGACGACGCCGACGGGCAGCGCCGCGCCTACGTCGACTACCTGGGATCCCGCGTCGAGGCCCCGCGCCCGTTCATCGAGGTGGCCGAGCGTGCCCGCCACGCGGCGTAAGCCGTTCGAGTACGCGGTCGTCCGGGTCGTCCCGCGGGTCGAGCGGGGCGAGCGGTTCAACGCCGGGATCGTGCTCCACTCGCGGCCCCTCCGGTTCCTCGCCGCGATGGTCGAGCTCGACCCGGCCGTCCTGCGCGCGCTCGCCCCGGGCTGCGATCCGGCCGAGGTCCTGGCCCATCTCGAGGCCATCCCCCGGATCGCGGCCGGCGAGCCCGACGCGGGACCGATCGCGCGGCTCGAACGGGCGGAGCGGTTCCACTGGCTGGTCGCCCCGGCGAGCACGATCGTCCAGGCGTCGCCGGTCCATACCGGGCTCACGGACGACCCGGCCGGCACGCTCGATCATCTCTTCCGGACGCTGGTCCACGACCGGACCTGACGGAACGGTGCCGGGGCGCCGGACTACTCGAGAACGATTCGCACGCCGTCCCCGTCCTCGTCGAGGGCCTCGAACACCGGGCCGCGCGCCCCGGCCGACAGGGCGGCCCGGATCCGGTCCAGGCTGGGCCCGCCGAGCCCCGGCACGCCCTGGAGCCCGAGTTCTCCGAGCGACGCGGGCAGGCGAAGGTTGACTGCGACGCGCCCGTCCTCGGTGACCTCGAGCCGGATCGTTCGCCCGCCGGCGGACCCGGTCTCGCGGCCCGCCGCCGAGGCAGGGCCGGACGGCGCTGGCCGGTCGTCACGGCGATCGCGCGCGTCCAGCGCGGCCAGGATCGTCTCCGCCTCGGCGGCGGTCAGGCGCCCCGTCGCCACGAGGCGAAGGACGTCGTCAAGGGGGTCAGACACGTCGCACCCAGCCCAGTCCTGCGTCCCCGGCGCCACCGGGTCCGGCGGCAGATCGGCTCGCTGGCTCGATGGGCTCCAGGTCCGCGAGCCGGCGCTCCGCCTCGGCGATGTCGATCTCGGCTGCCTCGAGCTCGCGGAGGATCCGCAACCGCGCGTCGTCGACCGCCTGGCCCTCGGCGGGCCGAGCGTCGCTGGCCTCGGCGACCGCGTCGCGGCCGACGGTCGGCGCCGGCACGGCAGCGGCCGGCGCCGGTGTGCCGGCCTCGACCCGGATGTCGCCAGAGATCGAGCGGAAGCCGATGACCGGCCCACCCTCGCCCAGCTCGATCGTCCGGCGCCCCGGCTTGCCGCCGGAGCGATGCGCGAGCGGGCTCTCGACGTCGCCCGACACCGTCGATCCCTGGACCCGGACCGGGCCGACGGGCCGGAGCGTGACGTCGCCGGACACGGTCTCCACCGTGTACGTCCCGCCCTCCACGAAGACGCCGCCGGCCTGGATGGAGCCGCTCGTCGTCCGGAGCCGGAGGGTGGCGATCGTCGGCGCCCGGACGACGAGGTCGCCCGACACGCTCCGGACAGCCGCGCGGAGGATGTCGACCGCCTCGAGCTCGACGTCACCGGACACCGTCTCGAGGTCGATCGAGCCGCCGGCGGTCGCGACGCGGAGGTCGCCGGAGATCGAGCGGAAGTGCTGGTCGCCGGTCAGCCCGTCGGCCTGGATCGGCCCGCTGGCGGTCTCGATCCAGACCCGCGCGCCGCGCGGGACGAGGACCGTGATCGGCTCGATCCGGTGAAACGCCCGGCCGATCCCGAACGGGCCGCGGTCCTCGATCGCCGCCAGCTCGAGACCGTCCGCCGTGCGGCGCACCCGGTAGTCGTCCTCGATGGGGCGGACGCCGGTCCCCTCCACCCGAACGGTCGTCCCGTCCACGGCGGTGAGGGCGACCGATCCCTCGACGCCGCGGATCGCGAGGCGCCCGTTCGTTCCGATGTCGTGCTCGATCAGCTCGCCGGTCAGGGACGTCATCTGTCGCTCCTTCGCAATGCCCGGATCGCGGCCGCCGCGTCCTCCGCGCCGATCTCGCGTCGCGCCAGCCGTTCGAGGATCGCCTGCCGGGCGGCGGCCGCCTCGGAGGCCGACCCGGTCGGCTCGTCCGCCTCGCCGTCGTCCGCCCCGTCGGCCGGCATCGACCCGCCGTCGGCGAAGCCGAGCGACCGGACGAGCCCGTCGACCCGCGCCCGCACCGTCGGGTAGCTGATCCCGAGCTCGCGCTCCATCTCGCGCAAGTTTCCGCGCGATCGGAGGAAGCTCTCGAGGAGCGCCATCTGGTCCCGACCGAGCCGCCCGAAGCGGCCGACGCTGAACTCCCCTTCGAGGCTCGTCCCGCAGCTTGCGCAGTGAAGCCGGGTGACGGTCAGGTCGCCGGAGCAGACCGGGCAGGTGGAGATGACGTCATGCGGCATGTTGATCCCTTCGTGGCTGAACGAGGATCAACGTACCGCAGCAGTTTCACTTTGTCAATGTCAACTTACGGTTCTCGTAAGTTGTGTTGCCCTTTATGAACGCCTCAGGCTGCCCGGTCGAGGATCGTCACTTCCACCAGCGGGCTGTGGGCCACCATGGTGTCGACGTCCGTCCGGTTCCAGGCCCGGGCGACCCGGGTCAGGATCGTCCGCCGCTCGTCCGGGTCGGTCACTTCGCGGGCCACCGCTGGGAGATCGGCGGCGACCCGGCCCTTCAGATGGAAGGTGAAGCCTGGATGCGCCTCGAGGTTGGCCAGCCAGCTCCGACGGCGGTCCGCCCGGGGCTTCCCGGAGATGTACAGCCGGCCGTCGAAGTTGTGATAGACGATCTCGATCCGGCGCGGTTGCCCCGTCCGGCGTCCGATCGTGGTGATGTCGATGGTCTGGCCGTGGGCCAGGGCGTGCTGGATGACGTCGTCCATGGGCTCGCCGGGTCTCCTCGGGTTCGCGTGTGATTGCATACGCAACGATGATACGCCATCGCGCAACGGAAGCCCGCCGGAACTCGCCGCGCGCGAAGCCACCGGCGATCACCGGGTCGTCGGCCATCGGCGCGTCAGCCGGCCTTGGCCTTGAGCGACGCCTTGTAGGCGCGCTTCCCCTCCTGGTAGCGGGCGAGCGATTTGGGCGAGTCAACGTCGCCGAGCGTGGGATGGGTCGGGCGAACGGCCTCCCAGCCCGGCGGACGGACGCCGAGACGGAGGCCGAGGATCGCGATGAGGCCCTTCGCCTTCATCTCGCCGATCCCGGGCAACGCGAGCAGCCGGCGCTCGAGGTCGGCGCCGTCGCGGGCTCCAGTCCAGATCGTCGCAGCGTCGTTCCCGTAGTCGCGCGCGACGGCGGCGCACAGCGCCTGGACCTTGGTCGCCATCGCGCCCGGGAACCGGTGCAGGGCGGGCCGGCGTCGGAAGACCTCGTCGAGGACGGCCGGGTCCAGCGCAGCGATCCTGGCCGCGTCGAGGTCGCCGATCCGGCGCTTGAGCTCGAGCGGTCCGCCGAACGCCTTCTGGACGGTGACCTGCTGGTCGAGCGCGAAGCCGATCAGGAGGGCCAGCGGCTCGCTGACGAGGAGCCGGTCGGCCGCCTCGTCGCCGGTGAAGAAGAGTCGATCGGTGGGCGTCATGGTGACCATGACGGCATGGTACCCGGGCCGGCGAGAGCGGGGAAGCGAGCGCCCGGCCGGACGGACCGGGACGGGGCGCGGCCCCCGTTCGGGGGCGCCGCCCGACGGGCTCCGCCATACTCGGCGCGATGGACGCGACGATCGACTGGCTCGGTCACGCCACCGTCCGGATCGAGCTCGACGGCGTCCGGATCCTGACCGACCCGACCATCCGCGAGCGGATCGGGCCGCTCGTCCGGAAGGTCGCGCCGGTCCCCCAGCGTGAGCTCGAGGCGATCGACGTCGTCCTCATCAGCCATCTCCACCAGGACCACCTCGACCTGGCCTCGCTGCGCCGGTTGCGCGGCGCGCGGCTCATCGTCCCGGCCGGCTCAGGGCGGATCCTCCGGGCCGCGGGGCACGACGACGTCGACGAGCTCGCGCCGGGCGAGCGGACGACGCACGGGTCGATCGCCATCGAGGCGGTTCGCGCCGACCACAGCGGCTTCCGGCCGCCGTTCGGGCCGACGGCACCGGCGCTCGGCTTCGTCGTCTCGAACGACCGGCGGCGGGTCTACTTCGCCGGGGACACGGCGCTCTTCCCGGCGATGGCCGACATCGCCGAACTCGACGTTGCCTTGCTGCCCGTCTGGGGTTGGGGCCCCAACCTCCGCGGCGGGCACATGGACCCAGTGATGGCCGCCGAGGCGCTGACGCTGCTGCGCCCGCGGCGGGCGCTGCCGATCCACTGGGGCACGTTGTGGCCGGCGGCGATGGGGCTCGTCCGGCCCGACCGGCTGTCCGCTCCTGGCGGAGAGTTCCGCGCCGCGGCCGCCGAGCGAGCCCCGGACGTCGACGTGGCGGTCCTCGTGCCGGGAGGCCGCCTCGATCTCGGCCGCTGACCGGACCGGACGCCTCCGGACCGGACCGAACCGTCGCGGACCGACCGGCCGGCGGTGCGTTGAGGCACCGGAAAGCAGCGAAGACGGAGCGGAAGCCCTCGTCGGCCACCCGAACTGGGCCTATTCTCCGGGCCCATCGCCGGCGACCGGTCGCGGACGGTGGTTCTCGGGGGGATCCGAGAGCGTCGGAGTCTCACCGCTCCGGCGCTCTTTGATTCCTCGGAGTCCGACGGGTCCCGGCGGACGCGCGACCGCTCCGTCCGGCACCCACAGCGGACGCCCGGCAGGCCGTCGCCCGGGTTGTGCCGGGGCGTCGTTGGGCGTAGGATTCGGGGCACGAGAGGTCCGCGGACGACCGATCGACGGCCCGTCCAACCGGACCCGGCGAAGGCTCGCAAACCATGCGCCTCGACCGCACCAGACCGGGACGAACCGGACGGAGCGATGACCCGCGAACGAGCGGGGCAACGCTGCCGATGACCGCGGACCAAGAGCGCGGTACGACGAACCTCGCCACGATCCCCTACGCGGGGAACATCAGCTCGGATACGCGAGCGGGCTGCTGAGACGCGTCCTGGGCGCCAGGCCCGCGACGCGACAGGCAAGCCAATGGAGGCCCGCGCTCGGATCGAGCGTGGGTCTCGTGGTTCCCCGGGCCGATCGGCTATGCTCCGCACCGTACGACGCGCACGCTCCGACCTCGGAGCGCGGGGCAGCCGGCCCGATCCGCGACCCGATCACGATCCGCCCGCGGCTCCGGCCCGACGGGCCACAGGAGCCCTGCTTGACCTTCGACCATCTCGGCCTGTCGGCCGACATCCTTCGTGCCGTCGCGGACGAGGGGTACACCGAGCCCACACCCATCCAGGACCAGGCGATCCCGCTCGTCCTCGCCGGTCGCGACGTCCTCGCCGCCGCCCAGACCGGGACCGGCAAGACCGCCGCCTTCACGCTCCCGATCCTCGAGCGCCTCAAGGGCCAGGCCAACACGAGCTTCTCGCCGGCCCGACATCCGGTCCGGGCGCTCATGGTGACCCCCACCCGCGAGCTGGCGATGCAGATCGCCGACTCCGTCGCCGCCTACGGTCGCCACGTCCCGCTCCGTACGGCGGTCGTGTACGGGGGCATCCCGATCGACCCGCAGATCAAGGAGCTCCGGGCCGGGGTCGAGATCCTCGTGGCCACGCCGGGCCGGCTGATGGACCACGTGGGGCAGCGGACCGTGAACCTCTCGCAGGTCGAGATCCTCGTCCTCGACGAGGCCGACCGGATGCTTGACATGGGGTTCATCCCCGACATCCGCAAGATCGTCGCGCTGCTGCCAGCCCGGCGCCAGAACCTGCTGTTCAGCGCCACGTTCTCCGACGAGATCCGGCGCCTGGCCCAGGAGTTCCTGCACGATCCGGAGACGGTCGAGGTCGCCGCCCGGAACACCGCCGCCGAGGGCGTGGAGCAGGTCCTCTACCCGGTCGACCGGGATCGCAAGGAGGACCTCCTCATTCAGCTCATCCGGCGCGACCGGATGGAGCAGGTGCTCGTGTTCACCCGGACGAAGCTGGCCGCCAGCCGGCTCGCCTCGTACCTCGACCGGCGCGGCGTCAACGCCGTGGCCATCCACTCGGACCGCACCCAGCCCGAGCGGACGCGAGCGCTCGAGGATTTCAAGCGCGGCGAGGTGACCTGCCTCGTGGCGACCGACGTGGCGTCGCGCGGGCTCGACATCGAGGAGCTCCCGTACGTCGTAAACTTCGAGCTCCCCTTCGAGGCGCTTGACTACCTCCATCGGATCGGACGGACGGGCCGGGCCGGCTCGACCGGGGTCGCGATCTCGCTCGTCTGCGTCGACGAGGTCGAGCTGCTCAAGGCGGTCCAGCGCCTGCTCAAGAAGCCCATCCCGTATCGGGTGGTCGAGGGCTTCGAGCCCGACCGGACCGTCGTGGCGCGGCCGATCCGCGGCTTTGGGCGCGACGGCAGCGGGTCGGACGCCCGGCACCACGCCCACCACAAGCCGATCCGGACCCGCACGGCCGGTCGCCGCGCGAGCTGACCCGCCCGGCTCAGGGCTTGGGTGGCGGCAGTCCCAGGGCCAGGGCGACGAGCTTCGCCGTCAGCGGCCGGAGGTCGGCTCCGTTCTGGTTCGTCAGGACGGCGATCGCCAGCCCCGGGTTGGCGAGGTAGCGCAGCTCGCCGCGGACCCCGATGAACCGCCCGCTGTGGCCGAGGGCGCGGCGCCCGTCGATGTTCGTGACCTGGACGCCAAGCCCGTACGGCACATACGGGCTGTAGACCGCCGTCCGCGTCCGGTCGCCGACGGCGAGGGCGAGCGTCGCCGGCTTGAGGATCTTCCCGCCGTACAGCGCCCGGGCCCACGTCGCGAGGTCGGCCGAGGTGGCCGCCACGTCGCCGGCCGAACCGGCCGCGGTCACGACCGACGTGAACGGGACGATCCGGCCGGCCGCGTCGGCGAGCGGGATCGGCCGGGCCGACAGCCCCGCACGGTTGTAGTAGTAGCCCATCGCGAGCGGACCGCGCGGACGCTCGGCGACCTGGACGAAGGCGTCCTTCAACCCAGCCGGTCCGAAGAGCCGGTCGCGCACGAGCGTGGCGAACGAGGCGCCGGTGACCTTCTCGGCCACGAGCCCGAGAAGCAGGTAGTTGGTGTTCGAGTAGTGCCACGAGTGTCCCGGGCTCGAGTACGGCTTGCCCACGTAGGCCAGCGCCTGGCTGGCCGTCCAGGTTGCCCCGCGCTTCGCCATCAGCGCCGCGTCGACGCCCTTGCCGAAGAAGAAATCGGCGATGCCGCTCGTGTGGTCGAGCAGCATCCGGACCGTCACCCCGGCCGGGATCGGCTTCGGCGGCGTGCCGAGCGTGACGCCGGGCAGGATCGTCGCGACCTTGGTGTCGAGGTGGAGCTTGCCGTCGTCGACGAGGCCGAGGATCAGCGCGGCCGTGAACGTCTTGCTCATGCTGGCGATCGCAAAGGCCGTGTCCGGGGTCACGGGCCGGCGCGCCTTGACGTCGGCGTAGCCGGTCGTCCCGGTCCAGGAGCGGCCGTCCGGCCAGGTGATCGTCACGCTGACGCCCGGCAGGCGGTTGGCCGCGGCGAACCGGTTGAGCGTCCGCTGGAGCTGCGTCGCGAGCGACGGGCTGAGCGCGACCGTGGTCGGGGCGGCCGACGGCGGGTGGCTGGCGGCCGGCGTCGGCGTGGCTGTTGGGCGCGCGGTCGGCGAGGGCTGTGACGACGGGCTCGCCGACGCGGATGCGAGCGGTTCGAGGGTCGCCGCCCCGAGCCCGCTCGGCGACGCGTTCGCCCCCGTCGCGGACGCCGCCGGCGAGCCGGACCCGAGGCCACCGGTGACGGCGAAGAGGGCCGTCGCGCCGATCGCCACGACGAGGACCGGCCCGATGATGGTCCGACGGAGCATGGCTCGACTATACGGCCGCCGCCCGCAGAGGGCCTCCGACACGGTGAGCCGCGATCGGCCAAGGCCGGCCGGCCGGGTCGCTAGACTAGGGCTGGCGCCGGGGAGCCGCGCGATCCCCTGCGACGGAGAGAGGGAGACGCCGATGATGGACACGAAGAAGCTGCTCGCAGAGCTGCTCGGGACCTTCACCTTCTTCACGATCGGGTTCATGGCGATCCAGTCGAACACCGCGTTCTCGCCGACCGCGAATTTGGTCGTGATCGCCTTCGGCTTCGGGCTCGGGTTGTTCGTCGCGATCCAGATGTTCGGAGCCGTGTCGGGCGGCCACTTCAACCCGGCGGTGACGGTGGGCGCCGTGCTCGATCGCCGGCTCGACTGGGCGACGGGCGTGGGCTACGTGGTGTCGCAGCTCATCGGCGGCATCGCCGCCGCCGCGCTCGTCGCCGTCCTCTTCAACCAGGCCGCGGTCCGCAGCACGGAGACGCTGCCCGCGAACGGGATCGACGATCTCAAGGCGGTCGTGCTCGAGGCGCTGTTCACGGCGTTCTTCGTGCTCGTGATCCTGGTCTCCACGAAGAAGGCCCCGACCCAGGCGGCGTTCGCCATCCCGCTGACCCTCATGGTGATCCACTTCGCGCTCGTCCCGTTCACCGGCTCGTCGGTCAACCCGGCCCGGTCGATCGCTTCGGCGGTCATCGGCGGCGACCTGACCTCGCTGTGGGTCTACATCGTGGGTCCGGTCATCGGGGCAGCGATCGCCTGGGCGGTCTACACGTTCGCGCTGCCTGGGTCCGCGACGCCGGAGGCGAGTGCTGACTGAGGACAGCCGACCGGCCGGCCGCCAGCAGACGCCCGGTGCGCCGGAGCTGCTGCGTTCGGTCGGCCTGCTGGCGGACGGACCGGCGACCTGGGGCACGCCGGTCCGGTCCCACGGCCCCGGGGTCTACGTCGTCGAGCTACCGGCGCCGCTTGCGGCGGCGCCGGTCGACATCAACGCGGTGGGGCGCTGGATCGAGCGCGTCCCGACCCTGACCCTCGACGGGGTGCGGCCGGCGGGCAGGGACCTCGCGGCCCGGCTCCACGCGTTCTGGCTGCCCGACCAGACCGTCGTCTACGTCGGCATGTCGGGGACGTCCATCGCGAATTGCGTTGCTGCAGCTGTGCGGACCCCGCTCGGCGACCGTCGGCCCTACGCGGGTGGACACTGGCTCAAGACGCTGACCGGCCTGGAACGGTGCCGCGTCTGGTGGGCCGAGACGTCCGCCGCGGAGGAATACGAGGACGCGCTGCTCGGCGCCTTCGCTGCGGGCGTCCCGGTCGACGCGGCCGGTCGGCTGCACGACCCGGACGTCGTCCTGCCGTTCGCGAACCTCCAGACCGCCGACCGCATTCGCAAGCGTCACGGCATCGGCGGCTCGCTGCTGGCCGACGAGGACGCCGGACCCGCCACCCCGGAGGAGCGGCGAGCCGCCGCCGGCCGCAGCGGGGCGGGCGCGCCGAGCGGGATCCTGCGCTCGAAGACGGCGCTGCGCTCGAGCGAGCCGGCCGCAAGGCGGACGGCTGCCGCCAGGCCCGCCACGCGGCCGTCCCGCAGCGCGGTGCAGGCAACGACCGGCAGCAAGGCCCCGCGGCCACCGACGCGCCTGTCCGAAGCGGGGCTCGCCGCGCTGCGTGCGGAGCTCGAGGAGCTCACGACCGTGACCCGCCCGGCGATCGTCGCCCGGATCGCTGCCGCGCGCGAGCTCGGCGACCTGCGCGAGAACTCCGACTACCACGAGGCGCGCCGCGAGCAGTCGTTCGCCGAGGGCCGGATCCGGGCCATCGAGGAGCTGCTCCGGAACGTGGAGATCATCGAGGAGGGCGCCGAGGACGGCCGGGCCCGGCTCGGCTCGACGATCCTCGTCGAGGGTCCGCTCGGCGAGGAGGAGACCTTCGTCCTGGTCGGGTCGAGCGAGGCGAGCCCGGCCAGCGGGCGGATCTCGGCCAGCTCGCCGATCGGGTCGGCGCTCCTCGACCGGAAGGCCGGCGACGAGGTCGAGGCGATCGTCCCGTCGGGCCGGCTCCGCTTCCGGATCGTCGAGGTTCGCTGAGAATCGTCCGACCCCGGCCATCGCGCCCGGGTCGTCCGCGTCGTCAGCTCGGCGCGGCCAGGTCGCGGCGCGGGAAGACGGCCAGGGCGATCGCGACGGCGATCGCGAAGACCCCGAGCGGGACGAGCCAGTCGGCGAGCGTCATCGAGCCGCTCAGGGCCCCGCGCGGGTCGAGGTAGTGGAACAGCGACCACGGCTGGAGCCCCCGCGCGTCGATCCAGAGCGACCCGAGGATCTCCAGGAAGTACGACACCAGGACGAACGCCAGGCTGACCGCGAGCGCCGGCGTCAGCCGGTCGAACGAGACCGAGGCGGCGAGCGTCACCGCCCCCAACGCGGCGAACACGACCAGCCCGTTCAGCCACATGACGCCGAGGTTGCCGAGCTCGAGCTCGCCCGCGGCGCCGGCGAGGACCGCGCCGATGAGGATCCCGGCGACCTGAGCCGCGATCGCCAGCGCGACGAACAGGATCATCGCGACCAGCAGGGTCAGGTACAGCCGGCGGCGCGACAGGGGGCGGGCGAGGAGCACCTCGAGCGTGCCCCGCTGACGCTCGCCGGCCACCGCTGCGACCGCGAAGCCGAGCGCGAACACGAGGACCAGCGCCACGGCAATCGGGTGGATGAACCCAAGGGCGATGGTCCCGCCGAGGCTGAACAGGTCGCCGCCGCCGAACTGGGTCAGCGCCGGCGGGATCGCGCCGCTCCCGAGCAGGATCTGGATCTGCTCCTTGAACGCCTCGTAGATGACCGGCATCAGCGATCCCCAGACGAGCAGCGCGATCGCGACTGCGAGCAGCCTGAGGCGCTGGGCCTGCCAGGTCCGCAGGAAGAGCCGCCCGCTCACCGGGCTGCCTGCCGATCGGTCGCGTCGGCCGGCCGGGCAGTCGACGGCCCGGCTCGCCCGTCGCCGTTGCCGGCTGCGGGTTGGTCGCGCTCGCCGCCGTCGCCCTCGTAGAACTCGAGGAACGCCTCCTCGAGGTGGGCCGGCTCGATCGTCAGGTCGGTCACCGGGAGCCCCGCGATCGCGGCGAGGAACGGCCCCACGTCGCCCTCGAGCTGGCAGGTCAGGAGGCCGTCGTGGCCCGCGGCCCCGCTGACGCCGGGCACCCGGCTGAGATCGGGCAGCCGGCCGTGGACGCGGAGCTCGACGTGCCGCTTCCGCCGTGCCAGGAGCGCGGTCACGTCCTCGAGCGCGACGAGTCGTCCGGCCCGGATGATGGCCACCCGGTCGCACACCCGCTCGACCTCGGACAGGATGTGCGACGAGAAGAAGATCGTCCGGCCGGCGGCCCGGAGCTCGTCGAGGATGTCGTAGAACGCGCGCTGCATGAGCGGGTCGAGCCCCTCGGTCGGCTCGTCGAGGATCGCCAGCTCGGGATCGTGCTGGAGGGCCTGGACGATCCCGATCTTCTGGCGCATTCCGCGCGAGTAGTCGCGGACCGGCCGGCGCAGGGTCCGCTCCGACAGCTCGAGCCGCTCGAGCAGCTCGGCCCGCCGGGTCGGCCGCCGGCCGTACAGCTGGCCGAGGTAGTCGAGCAGGTCGACGCCGGCCATCCCGTCGTAGAGCGCGATCCCACCCGGCAGGTAGCCGACCCGGCGGCGGATCTCGACCGAGGCGCGCTCGGTGTCGAGGCCGAGCACTTCCGCGCGGCCGGCGGTCGGGTGGAGGTAGCCCAGGAGGAGCCGGATCATCGTGCTCTTGCCCGCGCCGTTCGGGCCGAGGAACCCGAAGATCTCCCCGACGTTGACGCGGATCGACAGGTCGGCCAGGGCCGGGACGACGGGCCGGCTCGGCAGCGGCCCGCGCCGGCGCACGCCGTAGCGCTTCGTCAGGGCCTCGGTGCGCAGGGCGTCCACGGCCGACAGGCTACACCGCAGGGACGGCCGCCCGGGGCCGTACGCCGATACTCGGCGGCCTGGGGTCCATGGTCCCTTCGGACTGTCACCGGCTGGTCCCGTCGGGTGGTGGTCGGACGGCCGGGGATGGGCCACGGTGGTAGCCTCCCCGTCAGGAGACGTCGCCTTGTCCGTGCCCGACCAGGGATCCCTCCCCTCCCGCGTCCGCGCGACCCGTCCGGTCCTCGTTGCGCTGCTCGGCGTGCTCCTGCTGGGCGCCACGTCCGTCGCGCCGTCGGGCGCCGCGGCATCCGCAGGGACCGGTCCGGCGGGCGCCCCGAGCGTCGCGTCCGCCGCCCCGACCGACCCGGCCGCGCTCACGTTCTACGGCCGCGGCTACGGGCACGGCGTCGGCATGTCGCAGTACGGTGCACGCGGGCGCGCCCTGGCCGGACAGGACGCCGCGACGATCCTCGGCCATTACTACCAGGGCACGTCGATCGGCAGCACGAATCCGACCCGCGCGGTCCGGGTCCTTGTCCTGCAGGGGTTCCGCTCGAGCCTCGCCCACCCGCTGCGGCTGTACGGCCGGAGCGGCCCGTGGACGATCGACGGGATCGATGCGACCTTCCCGCGCGACGCCCAGCTGCGGGTCTCCAAGACGTCATCCGGCTTCCGGGTCATCGTCCGGAGCGCGAGCGGCAGCCTGCTCCTCGACCGGGCCACGAAGGGCAGCCTCCGGATGCGGGCGGGCAGCGCACCGGGCGCCCGGATCCAGGTCTGGTCGAAGCCGTCCAGCTACGACCGCTATCGGGGCGTCATCCGGCTCCGCGCGACGGCCAGCGGGATCGACGCGATCAACGAGACGCAGCTCGACCTCTACCTGCGGGGCGTCGTCCCGGCCGAGATGCCGGCCGGCTGGCCGGCCGAGGCGCTCAAGGCGCAGGCGATCGCCGCGCGGAGCTACGCCGCGCACCGGCTCCACCCGGGCTCCGGGTTCTGGGACCTGTACGACGACACGCGGACCCAGGTCTATCGCGGCTCGCGTGGCGAGCAGGCCGCGACGAACGCGGCGATCGCAGCGACCGCCGGCCAGGTCGTGAAGAGCGGCCGCTCGATCGCGAACACGCTGTACTTCTCGACGGGCGGCGGGGCCACCGAGGACAACGAGAACGTCTTCACGAGTCCGACCGGACGGATCGTGGCCGGCCCGGTCGCCTACCTGCGGGGCAACCCCGACGCCGACCCGGCCGGCACGCCATACGACGCTGCCGCGCCGCGCGAGTCCTGGCAGACGGCGTCGTATACCCTCGCCCAGCTGTCCGCGGTGTTCGGCACCGACGCTCGGACGAGCGTGGGCCAGCTCAGCGCGCTCGACCTCTCCAACGTCGGCGTCTCCGGCCGGCTCATCAGCGTCACGCTCAGCGGGAGCCTCGGCACCAAGACGGTGTCGGGGGCCGTGTTCCGGGCGGTGTTCAACAGCGGGACGCCGGCGACCGACCCGTACATGTGGAGCACGCTCGTCGCGACCTCACCGATCCCGTAGCGCGAGGCGACCGGCGGGTCAGCCGGCCGGCCCGCGGTAGCGGAAGCAGCCCGGGAGGTGGTCGTCGACGAGGCCGACGCTCTGCATGAAGGCGTAGACGATCGTCGAGCCCACGAACCGGAACCCATGCCGGCGGAGATCGGCCGACAGCGCGTCGGAGGCGGCCGTCGTGGCGGGAACCTGGCCGGACCGGGCATCGGGTGGCAGGACCGCCGGCGGACCGGGGACCCACTCGTCCAGATAGGCCGCCAATGAGCCATGGCGCTCGATGAGCTCGAGGGAGCGGGCCGCGTTGGAGATCGTGGCGTCGATCTTGGACCCGTTCCGGACGATGGCGGGGTCGCCCATCAGGCGGGCCCGGTCGGCGGCGCCGAACGCGGCGACCCGGACCGGGTCAAAGCCGCGGAACGCCGCCCGGAACGCGTCGCGCTTGCGGAGGATCGTCGACCACGACAGGCCGGCCTGGAAGCCCTCGAGCGCGAGCCGCTCGAACAGCTCCCCGTCGTCACGCACGGGGACGCCCCATTCGGCGTCGTGGTAGTCGACCATCAGGGGATCCGGGCTCGGTGCGCTCGCCCCCGCCCAGGCGCAGCGTGACAGCGCCGGATCGAAGAAGGGCCCGGGCCCCTCCGGCGACGTTCCTGATCGGTCCACCGCCGGAGGATAGCCGGTGATGAAACGAGCGAGCCGATCTCGAGCGGCTGCTCGGTCTCGACGAGCGTCTTGAGCCCGGACACGATCACCGGCATGCCGCCGACGACGCTCCGGTAGGTCGCGCATCGCCGGAGCCCCTATCCGGCGGTTACCCGCAGCCGGTAGAGGAAGATGGTGTCCAGTTCCCGGTAAGTCCGGTCGATGCGACCCAACTGCGCCGCCACCGCGATGAGATAGTCGCCCGGTTCCGTCGGCCCGACGAACTGGATCTCCGGAATGTTGAACCCGGTCTCGCGCGCCAGATCGACCCCGCCGAACGCGGTCAAGCCGTCGATCCGGGCCGGGAACGCGCGCGACGCAGACACGGTGGCATACGTTTCGGTGCCGTCGACGATCTCAGCCCCCAACACGTAGCCGTCCGGTGCCCGGACCGTGAGAGATGCACCTGCGGGCACGACGAGCGGCGTTGTCCGCGGCAGCGGACCGGTCAGGCAATCCTGGCCGGATTGCGCGATCCGGCCGAATGCGTCGTTGGCGGGCTCGTAGAACCGAGTGATGCAGCCGGCGACCGCAGATGCCTTGATCTCGTGGCGACCGGTCGCGAGCGCCGGCAGGGGCAGGCGCGGGAACCTTGACCAGTCGTACGCGAGTGGAGGGGCGCTCGGCTGGCCGACTCCGCCAATGTCGGTTGCATCCTGACTCGGCGCAGCCGTCGGCGAGAACGACGGGCTGGGCGAGGCCGCGAGGCTGGGCGGGGGCGACAGGCCGGGCGGGGGCAGGAGGCTGGGCGAGGGCAGGAGGCTGGGCTGGGGTGGGACGGCCCCGCATGCCGACAACAACGCAACCGCGAGAAGAGCGATGGGCAATGTTCGCCGCACCGGGGTTCCCTTCGATGGTGCGATTGAAGCCGAGCCTGGATGGCGGGTCGGCGCGTGTCAACTGCCAATCGGCCCGTGTGCGTGGCCAGCCCAGTCAGGGTTTGCCCGGCGGCAGCCTATCGCGGCTGGTCGACGGGAACCGGTGGACCGTAGCCGGACGTCTCAACGACACGGTGGAGGGAGTCCGGCACATGCGGAGCCTGCGAACGCGAACCGGCCGAGCGCTCATCTGGGTGTCCATCAGCCTCGCGATCACGGGGTGCCGGGTGGCTTCGCCCGCCGCGCCGGGGGGCAGTTCGCTCGATCGACCCCACCTGTGGGCCGAGGCCGCACTGGCTCGCTGGGCGGCGAGCACCGGTGGTGCGGCGCCGGCGGTCGTGTTCGTCGGGGACCTGACGAGCCAGATCGGCGACTGGGAGGCGTCGGTCGGTGACAACGACAAGGTCGCGCTGATGTCGGGCGCGGTCCGACCGGCCGCGAGCCTCCCGACGGCATCCCCGGCGCCCGGCGAGGTGCGCTGGCCGGACGGAACGTCGGCCACCGTCGAGCTGCTGTCCGCCGGCGACGCGTTGGCTGGGATCACCCGGTCAGGCGACGCGGGGTGTGCGGGTTGCCGGCCGCTCGAGATCACCGGGGCCCGGCTCACGACCGGATCCGTCCAGACGTCGCGCGGACCGGCGACGGCTCCGATCTGGGCGTTCACGGTCGCGGGGAGCAGCGTGGTCATCACCCGCGTCGCCGCCGCGGACGCGGTCGCCGCCGATCCGCCGCCGTGGGATCCGAACGATGCCCCGCAGGGGATCTCGATCGACTCCGCCCGTGGCGACGCCGGATCCCGAGACCTCACCGTCTCGTTCATCGGGGCTCCGGCGGCCGGCGACCAGCCGTGCGGCGCCGACTACGCCGCCGAGGCGGTCGAGTCGGAGCTCGCGGTCGTCGTGATCGTCACCGAGCATCCGAACCCGGTTCCCGCAGCCTGCAGCCTCGTCGGAGCGCTCCGCACGGCGGCCGTCCATCTCGCGTCGCCGCTCGGGAACCGCGTGGTGCTCGAGCTCAAGGAAGGCCGGCCGGTCCCCTTGCTCGCCCCGTGAGGCTGGACACCACCAACCCGACCGTGTCGGGCCGAGACAGCCGCTCGATCTGGGGCGGCGAAGATGACACCACCTGGCAGCTCGGTGGGCGATGATGATCGGATGGACGATGCCTTCCCGGCCGAGGCACTCCTCGCGCTGTCCTCCGAGCCCATGCGGGCAATTGCCGAGCGACTCCGCCTCGTCGTCGCCCGGACCGTGCCGGACGCGATCGAGCGGGTGCGCCCGCGCTGGCAGGTCCTCGGGTACGACGTCCCCATCGGCCGGCGAACGCGCTACTTCGCCTGGATCTGGCCCCAGGTCGAGCACGTCCATCTCGGCTTCGAGTACGGCGCGTTCATGCGCGACCCCGACCTCGTGCTCGAAGGAGCGGGCGTGACCAAGCGGGTGCGCTGGCTGACCTTCGTGCCCGGCGACGCGATCGACGAGGCGCGCCTCGCCGCCCTGCTGCACGAGGGCGTCCGCGTCGCGGTCATGTCGCGCGGCGAGCGGCTCCTGTCGACGCTCGGTGCTTGACCCGACGCGGCTCCGGGCCGACGATGACGACGGCGACGACGTCGCCGAAGGAGCGCGGGAGGAGGCGCGACGTGGCACTCGGCAGCTCACCCAACCCCGGTATGGTCGGGAAGGACGCGATGCGCGCCGTCGAGGACAGCCCGCTCCATGCCGACGACTCGGTGACCGAGGAGCGGGCCGAACTCGAGGCTGAGAAGGCTACCGCCCCCCTGCCGGGCGACCCCGAACCGGCAGCTCGCCGCTCCTGGCTCGATCGCCTGCTCGGGCGGGGACGCTGAGCGTCCGAGAGCGCCCGCCGGCCTAGCGCAGGTGCAGGCCGGCTGACGTCGCGTTCCGCCCGCCGGCCCTGTCGACCCCGGCGACGACGAGCCTCAGCGTCCCGGACCGCCCGAGCCGCTTGAGCGTCCAGGTCGCCCGCCAGGTCGACGTCGAGACCTTCGTGAGCTTGACGACGTACCCGGTGACGCCCGGCTGGTGGACGGTGAGCCGCGGGGCGGTCTTCAGGGGTTCGCTCGTCACGATCGTCACGCCGATCCGGCCGCCGCGGCGCGCGGTCGTCAGCGACGGCCGGACCTCGAAGGCCCCGGCGCGAACCGCCGTCGTGTGGGTCTCGCTCCGGCCGCCGACCGTCGCGACGGCCACGATCCGATAGAGGCCCTGCGGCGCGAAGACGCCGCCATCCGTTCGACCGTTCCAGGCGATGCCGACCGGGCCGGCCGGATACGTCCCGCTGATCGTCCGGATCGCGGTGCCATGGCCGTCCAGCACCCGCAGGGTCACGTCCGCGGCGCTCTTGAGGGTGAATCCGGCGACCGTTCGCGGCACGAGCGCATCGCCGTCCTGCGGGAAGAAGCGAGCGGGGGCCGGGGTCAGGCCGACGAACGCCCCGAACACCGCGACCCCGACATCGACCGCCGGACCGGCGTTGCGCGCCCGATCCAATGGGGTCAGGCTCAGCGTGTAATCACCATCGGGCACGAACCGGCCGGCGTCGTCGCGCCCGTCCCAGCTGATCGAGCCCGGACCGGCGGCCGGCACCGCGATCGTGACGGTCCGGACCGCGCCACCCGCGCCAAGCGGGGTCACGACGAGGCGGACGGCGCCACGCTCGGTCAGCGCGTGGCTGACCCGGATCGTGTCGGCCACGCCGTCCCCGTTCGGCGAGAACTGGGGGGCCGAGGCGGCGACCGAGCCCGCCGGCCCGAGGGTCGGGGCGGTCCGGTCGATCGTGAACGCGACCGTCTTCGTCGTCTCGCGGTGGCCGGTCACGTCGGTCGAGCGGAAGGAGACCTGGTGGGGACCGGCGGCCGACACGACGACCGGGCCGCTGTACGGCGCGAGCGGCGCCCCGTCCACGGCGATCTCGCTCGAGGCGACCCCGCTCTGCGCGTCGCTCGCCGCAAGGCTCACGCTGACGTCGTCGCGATAGAAGCCGGTCTCGCCCATCGGCCCGGTCAGGACCGCCTTCGTGACCGGGGCGCTCAGGTCCACCCTGACCTCGAGCGTCCGGGTCCGCTCGACGTTGCCCGCCCGGTCGACCGACCAATAGGCGAGGTGGTGATCGCCCGAGCGGCGGATCACGACCGGCGCGCCATAGCGCGTCTTCGGACCGCCGTCGAGCTGGTAGTAGGTCGCTCGCATGCCGCTGAACGCGTCGGCGCCGCTCAGCCGGACGGTCGCCGGCGTGGTGTACCAACCCGACGGGTGGAGCGTCCCGCTGGCGGTCGCCGCCGTCCGCGGAGCGGTCGCGTCGAGGTCGAAGCGGCCCGCCCGGGTGAACGGTCCGGGGTTGTTGCCCCACGGCTCGGTCCCCGCGTACGACCAGCTGTAATGCCCATCGGGCACGAGCGAGCCGTCGGGCTGGCTGAGGTCCCAGTCGAACGTCGACCAGGCGTCCGACGCGGTCAGCGTCTTGACCGTGTCACCAGCGGCGTTCTGGACGACGACCGTGCCGTCGAGCGGCTCCGACGCCCGAACGACCACTCGGAAGGTATCGAACACGTAGTCGCCGTTGGGCCCGATGAGCGCTCCCGGCGGGTCGTACGTATACAGCCGGGCCGGCGTGCTGTCGGCCGGGGTCAGCGCGTCCGCCCGGACGAACCCGGCGGCCGCCGTGTCGAGCGACCGGATCTCGACGACGGCCGAGCCGTCGGGCAGCGGAGCTGCTGCCGACAGAAGCCGGATCCGCTCGCCGGCGCCGAGCGAGCCGGCCGGCGTTCCCAGGCCGGGGTCGGCGAACACGTCGGTCGTCCCGGTCGACGTCGCGGCGCCGGGGATGACCAGCGACGCGGGCACGACGTCGGTCGCCGGATAGCGGGTCCGGGTCACCAGCGCGGCCGTCAGGCTCGGGTCGTAGACGATCGAGTGGTAGTAGGGGCCGCGGGTCACGCTCGTCGGATCCATGATGATCTTCGCCCCGGTCGAGCGGAACGAATCCCAGGCGATGTCGTGGCCGTGATAGCTCGGCACACCGTGGAACAGCCGGCTCATGGACGTCGATCCGGTGAACAGCCGGCTGACGTACACCGTGTTCGGGTGGTAGGCGTCGGCGATCACGGCTCGCGCACCGGCGGCGAAGAACCCGGCGCCGTAGTTGTCGACCCGCGCCATCTTGTCGGCGCGGGTCCCGGTCGCCAGGCCGGGCTCGGTGTTGCCCGACGCGTAGCACAGGTGGAACAGGAGGACGACCGCGTTCGGGGCCAGCCGGATGTCGGAGGCGACCTGGTTCTCGCCGTAGTAGACGTGCGCGTTGCCGTTCGCGCCCGTCACCGGGTCGAGCCCGAGGCCGTTCTGGGTGAACGGCCAGAGCGCGTCCCGGTAGCGCGACGGCCAGCCGTTGCCGTGCCCGAGGTAGATGAAGATCGCAGCGCCCTGGGCGGCCGCCTTGACCGCCGGCCAGGTCGCGTGCGGCGTCTTGAGCACCACCACGTTGCTTGTGTAGCGCCGGGCGACCTTCGCGAGGGCGTCCGCGTCGGCCTTGTAGTGGTGGTTGAAGAAGCCCACCGGGCCGGCGACGATCACGACCTTGGGATTCACCCGGGCGGCGGCGACCGACGGCGCGCTCGCGATCCCGACCGGCAGGATCGCGGCGAGCGCGAGGATGGCCGCGCCGAGGATGCGGAGGAGGGCGCCCCGGAACGCCGGGCGTGCCGACGGGTCGTTCACGATCCACAGGACCATCCCACAGTCCCGCGCTCCGCACCATAGGGCATCCGACCCAGCCGCCGACAGGACCAACGCGGCCGGCACCGGCCGGCCCGTGCGCCGCTCGGCTACAGCTCGCGGCGGCGGAACGACACGATGGTGATCCCGAGGATGCCCGCGATCCACAGCGCGCACCAGGCGAGGTACGCCGGGCCGGTTCCCGACGCGGCGAAGAACGGGTTGGCCTGGAGGATCGGGGTCGCGCCGTTGGCGAGGATCGCGACCAGGACGGCCTGCGGCTCGAGGGCGTAGATCGTGGCCCGCCAAAGGCCGTCCGACGGGAACACGAGCCGGACGATCGAGCCGACGGTCTCGAGCGAGTCGACGCCGAGCGCGACGCCGACGCCACCCATCACCCCGACGCCCCAGGCGAGCCCGAACAGGACGACGGCCACGGCGCCGCTGGCGATCGCCGGCAACCGGCTGCTGAGCAGCAGCGTCACGGTCAGCACGACGATCCCCTGGGCGGCCAGGCCGAGCACGGCCCCGAGCGGGTCGGGTGGGCCGTAGCCCGACGCGAGCCGCATTGCCGCGATCTCGAGCAGGCCGGCACCGACGCCGTAGGCGGTGACCACGAGGCTCAGCCCGATCCAGCGCCCGAGGACGAACACGCCCCGCCCGAGGGGGCGGGCGAGCATCGCCAGGAGGACCCCCGACTCGACGTCGGCGGCGATCGCCGGCGCCGACAGGAAGGCGGCCGTCGTCGCGAGGATGAAGCTGAACATGAACGCGCACAGGATGAGGACCTGGCTGATCCCGAGCTGGAGCCGAAGCTCGCCCGATCCGCGCTCGCGGGCCTGCGTCACGAGGTACTCGAAGCCGAGCCCGGTCAGGACGACGATCACCGCCGTCAGGACGACCAGGGCCCACAGCGTCCGGCGTCGCAGCGCCTCGAGCAGGGTCAGCCGGACGATCGTCGGGACGAGACGCAGGGCGCTCACCGCGGGGCCCGGTCGGCGTCGCGCACGAGCCCCAGGAAGCGCTCCTCGAGCGATGCCCGCCCGGGCTCCACGGCGTGGACGCGGCCCCCGGCCGCGACGATCGCCGCGACGAGGTCGGGGATCCGCTCGGGGGCGATGGGCCGGACGGCCAGCCAGTCGCCGTCGTCGGTGATCGGCCCGAACGTCGCGAGACCGGCCCGCGTGGCCGGGTCGAGACCCGTGACCCGGAGCCGTACGGAGTCCTCCCCCAGGAGCTCCTCGAGCGTGCCCGCGGCGACCACCCGCCCGGCATCCACGATCGCCACCCGGTCGCACACGAGCTCGACCTCCGCCAGGAGGTGCGAGTTGAGGAAGACGGTCGTGCCACGCTCGCGGGCCGCCCGGATGATCCGGCGCACGTCCGCCCGGCCGACCGGGTCGAGGGCCGACGTCGGCTCGTCGAGCAGGACGACGTCGGGCTCGCCGAGGAGGGCGGTGCCGAGGCCGAGTCGCTGTTGCATGCCCTTCGAGAAGGTGGCGACCTGGTCGTCCGCCCGGTCGGTCAACCCGACCGTGTCCAGGGCGGCCTCGATCGCCCGGGCCCGGCCGGACGACGGGACGTCCGCCAGCGCGCAGTGGAGGGCGAGCACCTCGCGGGCGCGGAGCCACGACTGGTAGCGGAACAGCTCGGGCAGGTAGCCGATCCGCCGCCGCGCCAGCCGATCGCCGAGGGGAGCGCCGAGCACCGTTCCCCGCCCGGCGGTCGGACGGGCGAGACCGAGGAGGAGCTTGACCGAGGTGGTCTTCCCCGCCCCGTTCGGCCCGAGGAAGCCGAACACTTCGCCGCGCTCGACGCGCATCGACAGACCGGCCAGGGCCGTCGTGCGACCGTAGCGCTTCACCAGATCGACCGTCTCGATCACCGGCTCCATGGTGGGCATCGTGCCAGAGACGGGTGGCCCGCGGGCCGTGACACGCTAGCTGGCACGCAGCGGGCGGAGACTCGGGCCATGAACCGACCGAACCGCCTCGCTACCGTCAACGCGGTCGTCGAGCTCGACTGCCCGTGGTGCGCCGAGGTCGTCCGGGTCAGCGAGCCCGAGCTCGATGCCGGGATCGCCTGCCCGGGCTGCCTCGTCCGGCTGGAAATCTACGAGGAGCCGAACCGGCGAGCCGCCGTCGTCGAGCTCGTCGCCGCCTGATCCCGGCGCCGGCGGTCGACGACGGTCGCGGATCCCCGGCGGTCAGCCGGGGGCGGCGCGCCGGGACGCCAGCGGCATGAGCACGCTGAACCGGCTTCCCTGACCCGGGGTCGAGTCGACGACGAGGCTCCAGCCGTTGCGCTGGACGGTGGCCGCGACCGAGGTCAGCCCCAGCCCGCTGCCACGTCCTGGGCCCTTCGTGGAGAAGTAGGGCTCGAACGCCCGGGCCCGGGTCGCCGGGTCCATCCCGGTCCCGGTGTCGGCGACCGATAGGGTCGCCCGCCGTCCCACGCTGCCATGGTCGACCGAGCTGGCCAGGGTGAGCGTGCCGCCGCGTGGCATCGCGTCTCGGGCGTTGATGGCGAGGTTGAGGATGATGCCCTCGAGATCCGCCGGATCCGCCTCGACGCGGATCGGCCTCGACCCCGCCTCGGTCCGCAGCTCGATCGACTCGCCGATCAGCGGCCAGAGCATCCGCCCGACGGCGCCGACGACGCTGCGCAGGTCGACGACCGCCCGCTCGGTGGCCAGCGGGCGGCGGATCGCGACGAGCTGGCGGGTGAGCAGGGCCGCCTGGCGCGCCGCGCGGATGATCTCGCTGAGGTCGGCCTGAACCGACGGCCCGACGTCCCGGTTCGTGAGCGCGACCTGGGCGTGGCCGAGGATCGCCGTCAGCAGGTTGTTGATGTCGTGGGTGATCGCTCCGGCCTGTGCCTCGTCGACGTCGGAGGACAGCCCGGCAGGGTCGACCGCGCGCAACGGCCGACCCCCGGGGTAACGGATCCGACCTGGGCTGACCAACGCGCTCTCCCATCGGTCCGGGATGCTTCGCCCCCGGGTCGCGGTCGGCGCCGATGATAGCGGGTCAGACCACTATTTAGCAACTCGCGCCGGCGTAGCGCCCTAGCGAAGTCCTGGAACGGGCCCTTCTCCGGCGAGGGCGATTGCGACCGAGGCAAGCGACAGCAGGACGCCGAGCATGGTGGAAACGAAGATCGAACGACGACGCGCACCCATGTTCGAACCCTCCTCGCGCCGTCGCCCGGCGGTCCGAATGAACCGCCGTTCGGGGGTGGCGAGACGCAGGCCCGGATGCTAGGCTGTCGCCGATGCGCTTGTCAACTATTGCTAAACAAACGGCCGCCGGGCCGGGCAGTGCGTTCGCGCACGCGCTGGGCCGGGAAATCCGGCGGTTGCGGCGCGCTCGCGGGCTGAGCCAGGCCGAGCTCGGAGCCCCGCTCACCCGCTCGCTCGTCTCGTCGATCGAGGCGGGGCGAACGGTTCCCTCGCTGGCGACCCTGGTGCTCCTGACCGACCACCTCGACGTGACCATGGAGAGCGTCTTCGGGTCGGTCAACCGGGCGTTGACCCAGGTGTACACTTCGGGCCATGAACGCGATCAAGCGGCGCCGGATCGTCGTCGACGACTCGGCCCTGGCCCAATCGATCGGAAGCCGGATCCGGGAGCGCCGCCGGCGCGCCGGCCTGAGCCAGCAGCGGTTGGCGGAGGGCCGCTACACGAAGGCCTACATCAGCGCCCTCGAGACGGGCGCCGCCAAGCCGTCGATGGCCGCGCTCAACTTCATCGCCGGCCGCCTCGGGACGACCGCGGCCGAGCTGCTGGCCGATCCTGACACGACCTGGTCGCGGCTCGAGGCGGACCTGCAGCTGGCGTCCGGCGACATGGACGGTGCCGCAGCCTCCTACCGCGGGCTTCTCGAAACCGAGACCGACATCGCGGCCCGAGGCGAGCTCCTGACGGCACTCGCCGAAGCATCGTGTCGCCTGGACCGACCCGTTGACGCCATTCGTGCCGCGTCCGAGGCAACCGAGATCTTCTCGAGGCTGGGGCGGGCTGCCGATCATGCCGAGGCCACCTACTGGCTGGCCCTCGGCCAGCATCTCCAGGACAACCCCGAGGAAGCCAGGCGACTGTTCGGCGAGCTCCTATCGGTGGTTCGAGGCGGCCTGCTCGTCGCGCCGGACTTCGAGCTGAAGCTCCTCGTCGCGTTGGCGGGAACCGAGTCCTACCGGGGGACCCACGACGCTGCGGTCGGCTACCTCGAGCAAGCTCGCGCGATCAGCGCCGATCTCGACGATCGGCGCAGAGGGATCGTCCTGTTCTCCCTCGCCGCCGGCTACCGCGGCGCCGGCGACCACGAGGCCGCCATCCGCTATGGGACGCAGGCGCTGACCCTCTTCCGGGCCGCCGAGGCGGATCTCGAAACCGCGATGCTCGAGAACAACCTCGCCCTCGCCTACCTGTCGATCGGCAGCACGGACCGGGCGGCCGAGCTCATCGCGGAGGCGAAGGCGATCGGCCTCCGCCACGATGACGACCGGCTGCTCGCGCACCTCGCCGACACGGAAGCCCAGGTCGCCCTGGCGACCGGGGACGCCGACCGGGCCGCGGCCCTGGCGGGCACAGCCATCGCCCGGGCCGAGGCCGCCGATGGCACGAAGGCGGCCATCGACGGGTGGACGACCCTGGCCCGGGCCCGGCTGGCGCTCGGTCAGACGGACGAGGCGTTCGCCGCCTTCGCCCATGCCGCCGAGCTGGCCCGCGACCACGCTCCGGCACCCCGGCTGCGGGAGGTCCTTCGGGCGTGGGCCGATGCGCTCGCGGCCGCGGGGCGCCATGCCGAGGCGTATGCCCTCGCACGCGAAGCCCTCGCCGGCGAGCCCCCGGCCGCGGAGCGAGTCAGCCCGGGCGCGACGATCCCGAGCGCCTGATCCCCGACCGCCGGATCTCCGGGTTCAACCGATGCGGACGGAGGCGGCGCCGCCGCTGAACCGGACGAGCACGCGGTCGGTCGCGGCCGCATAGCCGGGAGACTCGGTCCGGCCGTCGACCGAGGTCAGTCCGCCGCTCGTCTCGAGCCGGTACTCGACGCCCGACGGGGGGACGAAGGTGAGCTGGGTGGCGCCCCCGCTGACCCGGACCTCGATGGTCCCGTGCGGCCGCGGCAGCACGACCCGGGCCTGGGCGGCGCCGACCTGGATCCGCGCCCCGGCCACGGTCGCGGTCGACAGGTCGACCTGGAAGTCGCCGGCACCGGCATTCATCGTCAGCAGCGTCGGGACGTCGGGGGCGAGGCGGACCACCCACTCGCTGCCGCCGCGCCAGGCGTCCGGCCACCACGCCACGTCCTGGCGGAGGCGCACGATCGCCCGATCGGCGACCCGGTCCACCCGGGTCGCGATGTCGTCGTTCGTCGACGACACCTCGACGAGGTTGCCGGCCGACGCTCCGCCTTCGAGCCGGAAGCGGCCGGCCCCGACGCTCAGGTCGAGCTCGAGGCGACCGGCGGCATCGCGCGGCACCGCGGAGCTCGTCGCCAGGCGACGCGACGGGCGGAAGGCGCTGTACAGGATGACCGCCCCGACGCCGATGAGGATCACCGGCCAGAGGAGGTTCCACGCGACGTTGACGAACCCGAAGCTGCCCACCAGGTAGACGGCCCCGATGACGATCAGGACGATCCCGATGATCTCGGCGCCCCGCCACTCGTTGCGTCGCCGTTCCCGACGGTCGGACATCACTTGCTCCTTCCGGCCCGCGCTGGTCAAGGGTAGCGTGCCATCGCGCGCGACGGACCTGCCGACCGGCCCGCGACGGGCGTCGGACCGACCTGCCCGGGCCGTCCCGGACAGCGCTGCGCATGGTGCCGGGCGCGCGGGCACGCCAGCGACCGGACCGGGACCGGCCCGATGGCCGATGATGGCGGCATGGATCGCCGACGAGTCGACACGCTGGCCGCCGCCATCCTGGCCGGTGGACGACGGCTCGGCAGCCGGGGGCTCATCGTGGCCGCTGA
Source organism: uncultured Chloroflexia bacterium (assembly GCA_963813705.1). Classification (GTDB taxonomy): domain Bacteria; phylum Chloroflexota; class Limnocylindria; order Limnocylindrales; family CSP1-4; genus Chersky-267. The sequence goes on along the minus strand of CAWFAH010000007.1, from coordinate 309,071 downwards.
GGGCAACCTGTCCGTTCGCGTCGGCGATCGCCTGCTGATCACGCCGACCGGCCGGCGCAAGGACGAGCTCAGCGCCGATGACCTGCTGCTCGTCCCGGCCGACCCGGACGGTCCGCCCCTGGATCCGGATCGGCCCGACCTGCGCCCGACCTCCGACCTGCGGATCCATCGCGCGGTTCACGCCGCCCGGCCGGACATCGTCGCGGTCGCCCACGCCCACCTGCCGAGCTCGCTCGCCCTCACCCTGGCGGGACACGTGCCGGATCCGGCAGCGCTGCCCGAGACCCACCTCCTGCTCCCCCGGCTGCCGTATCTCCCGCTCATGCCGATGGGCAGCCCCGAGCTCGCCGCAGCGATCGCCGCAGCACTGTCCGATGGACCCGGGCCGCGGGCCGACGCGGTCCTCCTCGAGCGCCACGGCGCGGTGGCGGTGGGATCGAGCGTCGACGCGGCGATCGATCGGCTCGAGCTCGTCGACCTGCTCTGCCGCGTCTGGGGCGATGCGCTCCGGCTCGGCATGCCCGAACCGGCCGGGTCCTAACCAGGTCCCTCCGGGTCCGAGCCCGGGAGCGGCCCAACGGTGTTCGCCGTCGTCACGGACGCCGTCGTTGCCCCGACGGAGCGGCGAACCACCCAGCCCGCCGTCGTGCCCTGGACGATCAGCGTGAACAGCACGATCCCGAAGGTGATCTCCTGGAGCAGGGTCCGCTCGGGAACGCTGACCGGCAGCGCCAGGGCCATGGCGACCGCGACGGCACCGCGCAGCCCCGCCCAGAACAGGACGTTGAGCCAGCCGGTCGGGAGCGCGGCCGGGCCGCCCTGCGACCGAACGATCCGCGCCCCGAGCCCGAGCAGGACGTAGACGACCAGCGCCCGGCCGAGGAGCGCGCCGACCACGCCCCACAGGATCCAGACGAACGAGTCGGCCAGCTCGGCCATCGGGAAGGCGAGCCCGACGAGCAGGAAGACGAGCGCGGTCAACAGGTAGGCGAGGAACTCCCAGACCGTGTCGAGGGCGTCGATGCCGCCGGCGCTCATCGTCGCGCCGCGCCCGTAGTTGCCCAGGACGATCGCGGCCACGACGGTGGCGATGATCCCCGACTCGTGGATCCCGTCGGCCAGCAGGTACGTCCCGTAGGCGAGGACGACCGAGATCGTCAGCTCGATGAGGTGGTCGTCCACGAGCGCCATCAGCCGGGCGGCCACGAACCCGGCGACCAGCCCGATGGCACCGCTGACGACGATGACCGCGACGAACGTGACGAGCGCCGGCCCGGGGTCGATCGGGACTGTCAGCGCACCGATCGCGATCGCGAAGACGACGAGCCCGGTGCCGTCGTTGAGCAGGCTCTCGCCCTCGACGATCGTCGCCAGGTCGCGCGGGACCGTCAGGCGCCGGAACGTCGACACCACCGCTGCCGGGTCGGTCGCGGAGACCATCGCGCCGACGATGAACGCCAGGCCGAGCTCGAGCCCCATGACCGCGTGGAGGACGAGCGCGACGATCGCTGCCGAGATGAGCACACCGGGCGCGGCCAGGAACAGGAGCGCAGCCAGGGAGCGCCGGAGGTGGATGAGGTCGAGCCGGTAGCCGGCCTCGAAGACGAGCCCGGGCAGCAGGACGACGAGCACGACCTCCGGCGGAACGACCGGCTCGGGGCCCTTGATCGCCACCGTCTCGACCAGGCCCGCCGCCAGCCCCACCAGCACGAGGGCCACCGAATAGGGCAGGCGCAGCGGCCGGACCACGATCGCGACGACGGCGGCGACGCCGAGGAGCGCGACGAAGGTCCGGATCGCGAACAGGATGCTCGGGCCGTCCATTGCCCGATCCTACGCGCCGGGGCAGGTGCTCGGCCAGAAGCGCTCGGGATCGCGCTGTTCGTCGTGCGGAGGGGTCACGCCGGCCGGCTCGCTGCGGCAGCGGCATCGTCATCGGCGGGCGCCGCCGCGGTGCCGTCCGTGGCCGGGATGGCGACGGAGGAGTCCGTGGCCGCGCTCGCGACGCCGACCGGCTCCGTGGCACGGCGCTCGATCACCGGCAGGCTCCGCCCGCCCTCGGCGAGCCAGCAGGCCGCCTGCTGGCCGCTCGCGATGTCGAACAGCGGAGGCTCCTCGACCCGGCAGCGGTCGAAGGCGAGCGGGCAGCGCGGATGGAACCGGCAGCCGGTCGGGATCGCCGCGGCGTTCGGGGTCTCGCCCTTGAGGATCGTCCGGCTGGCCCGGGTCGCGTCGTCGACGGGATTCGGCGACGGGGAGACCCCGACGAGCGCGCGGGTGTACGGGTGGTGCGAGTCCTTGATGACCGCCTCGGCCGAGCCGATCTCCATGATCTTGCCGAGGTACATCACCGCGATCCGGTCGGCGATGACCCAGGCGAGCGACAGGTCGTGGGTGATGAACAGGTAGGTCAGCCCGCGCTCGCGGCGCAGGTCGAGCATCAGCCGGAGCAGCTCGGTCCGGATCGACACGTCGAGCATCGAGACGGGCTCGTCCGCGACGATCAGCTCGGGCCCCATCACGAGCGCACCCGCGATCACGACCCGCTGGCGCTGGCCGCCGGACAGCTCATGCGGATAGCGGAAGGCGAACTCGCGCGCCGGCCGGAGGCCGGCTGCCTCGAGCGCGGCCAGGACCTTCGCCTCCCGGTCGGCGAATGATGCCGCCAGGTGATTGACCTCGAGCGGCTCGGCGACGAAGTCGTGGACGGTCTGCTTCGGGTTGAGCGTCTCGTACGGGTCCTGGAAGATCACCTGGACCCGGCGCCGGTACTCGCGCAGCGGCTTGGCCGACCACAGATCCGACACGTCGCGCCCGTCGAAGACGACTTTGCCGGCCGTCTGCCGGGTGAGCTTGACGATCACCCGGCCGGTCGTCGTCTTGCCCGACCCGGACTCGCCGACGAGGGCAAGGACCTCGCCGCGCTCGATCGTGAGGTCGATCCCGTCCACCGCCCGGATCGCGCCGCTCGGGCGCCGGGCAAGCGTGTCGACGAAGCTGCCGCGCACGGGGAAGTGGACCTCGAGGTTCTCGATCCTGAGCAGCTCGGTCACGGCGAGCCGGCCGGCATGGCGGCCGGCGAGTCCGACGCGACCGCCGGCAAGGCCGCCGCCACGGGCGGCGGGTACGGGGCGACCGCGATCCCCCCGTTCGCGCCGGCTGGGTAGAGGTGGCAGGCGACGCGAACGCCATCGGGGAACACGACTTCCGGCGGCTCGATCTCGCGGCAGACGTCCATGGCGGCGGGACAGCGGGGATGGAAGCGGCAGCCCTTCGGCGGGTCGAGCAGGTCGGGCGGCGAGCCCGGGATCGTGTCGAGCGTCCGCCGGTCGGCGTGGATGTTCGGGAACGCGCCGAGCAGCTTCTTGGTGTACGGGTGGCGCGGCGCGGTGAAGACCCGCGCGACGGGACCCTCCTCGGCCACCTTGCCCGCGTACATGATCAGCGTCCGGTCGCACGTCTCGGCGATGACCGACAGGTCGTGGGTGATCAGGATGAGGCTCAGCCCGAGCTCGCGGCGGAGGCGCTCGAGGAGCTCGAGGATCTGCGCCTGGACCATCACGTCGAGCGCGGTCGTCGGCTCGTCGCCGATCACGATCGCGGGATCGCAGGCGAGCGCCATCGCGATGATCGCCCGCTGGCGCATCCCGCCTGACAGCTCGTGCGGATACGAGCGCCCGCGGCCGCGCGGGATGCCGACGAGCTCGAGCAGCTCGGATGCCCGGGCGCGCGACCGGTCGCGCGACAGCCCGAGCCGGACCTCGATCGGTTCGGCGATCTGGTCTCCGATGCGCTGCACCGGGTTGAGCGCATTCATCGCGCCCTGGAAGACGATCGAGATCTCGCGCCAGCGGTAGCGTCGGAGCTGGTTCTCCGTCTTCGGAACGAGGTCGATCCCGAACAGGTCGATCTCGCTGCCCTTGCGGATCCGGGCGTTCTCGGGGAGGAGGCGGACGAGCGACAGCGCGGTCGTGGTCTTGCCGCAGCCCGATTCGCCGGCGATGCCGAGCGCCTCGCCGTCGTTGAGCTGGAAGCTCACGCCGTCGACCGCCTTGACCCAGCCGGACTGGAGCTTGAAGTACGTCCGCAGGTTGCGCACGTCGAGCAGCGGCGCGGCCGGGTCGGCCTGCCTGGGGAGCGGCCATTGGCGGCGGCCGCGGATGTGGACGCGCGCGGCCAGCTCGGGATCCGCAGCTGCGGCCTCGGCGACCACCGCGTCGGTCACGCCGCCTCGGGCCTCGCGCTCCGCGAGCTCCCGGGCCAGGGCAATCTCGGCGTCCCGCTCGGCCGCCTCGAGCTCGACCTCCTCCATGACCTTGCCGGTCTCATCGGGACCGGTCGGCATCCGCATCATCGGCGACCGGCCCCCTTCGGGTTCATGACGTCGTCGAGCGCGTTCCCGACCAGGGTGAAGGCGAGGATGACGAGGACGACGCACGTCGCCGGCGGGACGACGTACCACCACGCGCCGAGGCTTGGGGCGCCGGCCTCCTGGGCGGCGTTGAGCAGCTCGCCCCAGGACGGCGCGAACGGGTCGCCGAGGCCGATGAACGCCAGGGTCGTCTCGGTGAAGATCGCCGCCGCGAATGTCAGGACCGTGTTGGCGACGATGAGGTTGATCACGTTCGGCAGGATGTGCCGGCGCATGATGTGGCCGGGTCCGCTCCCGATGACCCGGGCACGGTCGACGAACATCCGCTCACGGACAGACAGGGTCTGCGACCGGATGATCCGGGCCGTGCTCGCCCAGCTGGTCAACCCGATGACGACGACGATCACGACGAGCGTCGCCTTGATCCCGAAGACCTCGGCGTCGTCGCCGATGATGTCGAGGATGATCGGCGCGAGGAGCACCGCGAGGACGAACGTCGGCAGGATCAGGAAGAAGTCCGTGAGCCGCATCAGGCCTGTGTCGAGCCAGCCCCCGCTGAAGCCCGAGACGATCCCGATGACCGCCCCCAGGAGCACCGTGATCAGCGTGGCCAGGAAGCCGATCGTCATCGAGATCCGGGCCCCGTGGACGGTCTGATTGAGCATGTCGCGACCCAAATCGTCGGTGCCGAACCAGTGCGCCACGCTCGGCGGCTCGAGTGGCAGCCCGGACGCCGTCGTGGCGGTCTCCAGCTTGCCCACGAACAGGTCGGGGAAGAGCGCCAGGAGGGCGAAGACGACGAGGATGGCCAGACCGACGACGCCGTCGGTGCGGCCGGCAAAGCGTCGGGCGAAGTCCCGGGCGTTGCGGGCGCGGAGGCGCCAGCGTTCGCCGCGGACGTCGATCGGGGCGGCCGTCGCAGTCACGACCGGACCCGCGGATCGAGCCGGCCGTAGATCAGGTCCGCTCCGAGGTTGGCAACGATCACGGCGACTGAGATGAGCAGGAAGATGCCCTGCAGGACCGGATAGTCGCGCGCAGTGAGCGCGTCGACTGTCAGCGTTCCGAGGCCCGGCCAGTTGAACACGATTTCCGCCGTGATGGCGCCGGCCACGACGTAGCCGAGGTTGATCGCGATGACCGTGACGGTCGGCAGGAGCGCGTTCGGGAAGGCGTGGGCGCGCAGGATCGTCCGGTCGGTCAGCCCCTTGGCGCGAGCCGTGGTGATGTAGTCCTCGCTCCTGGTGTCGATGATCGACGAGCGCATGAGGATCGAGTAGCCACCGATCAGGCCGAGGCTGACGGTGGCCAGAGGCAACACCAGGTGGTGCGCGAAGTCCAGGAGCTGATCGAGGAACGAGTCGTAGTGGGCGCCGGGCGAGAGCATCCCCGACGTCGGGAACCAGCCCAGCTCGACCGCGAAGATGATGATGAGCGGCATCCCGATGACGAAGTAGGGCATCGAGTAGAGGATCAGGCTGATCCCGTTGCCGACCCGGTCGAGCGAGCCGCCGCGCTTCCAGCCTGCCGACGAGCCGAGCGTCAGCCCCACGGCGATCGCGATGACCTCCGCGAGCCCGATGAGGATGATCGTCGGCCAGAAGCTGCCCTCGATGACGTCGACGACGCTCGAGCCGCGGTACTGGAACGAGTCCCCGAAGTCACCCGCGGCCGTCGCCTCGAGGTAGGCGACGAGCTGGCTCTCCGGGTTGAGCTGGATCGACGGCGGCGCGAGCGAGATCTCGATCGGAAAGAGCGGCTTGTCCAGTCCCCACTTGGCCTTGACGGCGTCGATCGCCTGCTGGCTCAGGTGAGGGTTCCGAAGAAGGGCGCGCTCCGGTGCTCCCGGCATGAGCCGGAACAGGACGAAGTTGAGGATGACCACGAAGACGATCGTGATGATCGCCTGGATGACCTTCCGTCCGAGGTAGCGAGAGCCCATCGGCCGACCTCGGCGTCAGCCGCGGCGGCTCGATGGGCCCTGGTCGGTCACTCGTCGTCGTCGTCTGATGCAGTCTTGGCGGCGTTCCGGCGCATCGCCAGGACGCCGCCCACCACGACGATGACGAGGACAACGATCACGATCGGGAGGATCGGCACATCGCCGCTCGAGGTCCCGGTGCCGCCGGACGGAGGAGCCGCACTCGGCGCCGAGGACGGCGCACCCAAGGCTCCGGCGGAGCCGGTCGGGGCGGGCGTCGGACTCGGGACCGCAGTGGCGTCCGTGAGCAGCGTGTAGCCGAGCGTCCCGTAGGCGAAGAGGGGTGTCCCGTTCGCCGGCTGGTTCTGCCAGCCCGCGAACTTGTCGGTCCGATAGGCGTGGAGGTTGTCGTCGTAGTACAGGATGTGGTAAGGGGCGGCGTCGTACCACATCTGCTGCATCTGGGTGAGGATGGCCTTGCGTGCGTCCTCCGTGGGTGCCACGAGCTGATCGGCATACAACTTGTCGTAGTCGGAGTTGCACCAGAGGCTGTCCGACGAGTAGCCGATGGCGTCGCACTTGAAGACGCTGAGGGCGTCGTTCGGGTCGGGACCCCACGACCAGGTCCAGATGAACAGGTCGTAGTTGGCCTTGTTGGTCGCCCCGCCGGCCTCCGGCGGGAGCATGAGATCGACCAGCGTGTCGCTGTCGTACACCTTGGGCGTGACGGTGATCCCGAGCTGGGCGAACCAATCCCTGATGAACTGGCCGTCCTTGGCGAAGTTCGGGTCGTAGTCGGGCAGGACCATCCGCAGGCTGATCGGCTTGCCCGCCTTGTCGAGCCGCTTGCCCGAGGCGTCCTTAAGGTAGCCCGCCGCCGTGAGCTTCTGGTCAGCGACCGTGAGGTCGAACGTCCGCACGTCGGTCGGCTCCGTGTGCCACGGCTTGTTGACCGGCGGGATCTGTGTCGTGCCGATCGTGCCGAGGCCGCCGATCACGCTGTCGACGAGCTTCTGCTTGTCGATGGCATAGCCGAGCGCGTCGCGGAAGGCGGGATCCTGGAGCGCCTTCGTCGACGGACCGCCGCCCTTGATCGTCTTGCCCGTCCCGGTCCCGTAGGTATTGAAGCCGAGCTCAGTCCAGCCGTTCGACGCCCCATTGACGGCCTTGATCACGGGATCGCCCTGGAGCTGCTTGAACTGCTCCGGGCTGATCTTGCGGGCGTAGTCGATCTCACCCTTCTTGAGCGCCTGGAACAGCGTGTCGTTCGAGGAGAAGAACTGCATGACGATCTCGTCGGCGAACCCCTGCTGGCCCCAGTAGTTCGGGTTCCGCTTGAACCGGGCGAACTGCTTCTCCTTGTACTCGACGAGCTGGTAGGCGCCGGTGCCGACGAGACCGCTGCCATCCTTGGGCGGGCTGAAGTCGGCGTCGGCGATGGTCTTGTAGGTCTCCTTGCCCCAGATGTGCTTTGGCAGGATCGGCACGTAGGTCTGAAAGACCCGGTTCGATGGGTCGCTCGTGGTGACGATCATCGTCGTCGGATCGGGACACTCGACCTTGGTGACCCCCGCATCCTTGATCCCCGGATCGAGGTAGCCGAGCCCGACGCTCTCGTCCTTAGCGATCGCGTCGAGGTCGAGCTGCCAGGAGAAGCAGGCGTCCTCGGACGTGGCCGGCTGGCCGTCGGACCACTTGAGGTCGGGTCGGAACTTGAAGGTGACCCCCGTGCCGTCCGGATTGCGGGTCCAGGACGCCGCAAAGGCGGGCACGGGCTCGAGGTTCGGGCCGAACCCGACGAGCTGGTCGTAGGTCAGCTCGAACGCCTCGTAGCTCTCGACGAGGGCCGCCTGGTACGGGTTCACCGAGTCGATGGCCTGGGTGGTGCCGAGCTTCAGGACGACCGGGTCGGCCGCGGCAACCGGCGCAGCCGCGGGCGCACCGACGCTCAGGACCAGGCCGACCGCCAGGCCGAACCGGGCGAGTCGCGCAGGCATGGACAGGCGCATCTGTGGTCTCCTCCTCAGGCGCGCGAAGGACCCGGCCGTCCGAACACCCGCCTCCACGAATCCCGGAATGGGTCGCACTGTGGCACACGGTCTGGAGTCGGTCAATCGCGACCAGGAGAGGTCGCGTCCCGCGCATCGCCCGCCGAAGCCGGATCGCGGCATCGAGCGGCGCGGCTAGTCGCGGCGTCGACCTCCCCGGCTCAGACCATGAACGAGGTCGGCGGGTCGTCGAGGAGCAGGATCGGCCGGTCGATCCGGAAGCCCGCGATCTCGCCCGCCGACGGCGTCGCCCCGTCGACGGCGAGCTCGGCCAGGATCCGGCCGAACAGCGACGCGAACTTGAACGCGTGCGCCGCGCCGAGGGCGACGAGGACGCCGGGAGCTTCGGACAGGTGGTCGAGGACGAAGTCGCGGTCCGGGGTGAGCGTGTAGAGGCAGGTCTTGGTGACGAGATCGGGTCCGAACGCCCCCGGCAGGTGGGCCAGCAGGAACCGGTCGACGCGGCCGTGGGCGTCGAGATCGACCTCGAACGTCCGGGTCGCCGGCGTCGTGTCGCGGCCCCCGACGTCCTGGGCCGCCTTCGGACCGGGCTCGCCGTACGTCGGGAAGCCGTAGAAGCACGGCTCGTCCATCCAGATCCAGACCGGGAATCGGTCCGGGGCGAAGTCCTCGGGGTGACGGCAGGCGTAGTAGGTCACCTGCTCGCGGGTGATCGTCAGCGGCAGCCGGCGGCCGAACGAGGCGAGCAGCTCGTTCGTCCAGGCATCCGCCGCGAGGATCACTCGGGCGGTCCGGTAGCGCGCCCCGCCGGCCGTCGTCAGCTCGATGTCGCCGCCGCCGGCATCGCGGAGGCCGGCGACCGGCGTCCGGTCGAGGAGCGTCGCACCGTGCGCCCGGGCGAGGCGCTGGTGGGCCTCGTTGGCGCGGTTCGGGTCGGCCAGCCCGCCGTCCTGCTGGAAGAGGGCGTGGTGATCGTCGGTCAGCCGCCATTGCGGCCAGCGACGCATGACCTCCGGGCCGTCCAGCTTCTCGAACGGGATCCCCTCGAGAGTCAGGCTGGCGACGTAGTCCGCGAGCGGGATCGCCGCGGTGCGCGGCGCCACGTCGAGCCCGCCGGTCCGGGTCACGATCCGGACGCCGGCCTCGGCCTCGACCTCGGCCCACGTGGTGTAGGCACGGCGGGCCAGCCGGACGTACTCGGGGCGGTGGTAGGACAGCCGGATGATCCGGCTGTGGTCCTGGCTCGCCCCGTTGACGTGGCCGAGCTCGAACTGCTCGAGACCGAGGACGCGGTCCCCGAGCCGGCGGCTCAACCAGTAGGCGGCTCCGCTGCCGATCCCGCCGAGCCCGACGACGACGGCATCCCAGTCGCCGCCGGCCGGTGATCCCCCATCCGCTCGCTGCACCGCGTCCTCCCGTCGACCGGGTCGTAGTATCGGGTGCGGGCAACCCGCCGGCCGGTCGAGCGCGAGGTATGGGACGTGAACGACGGCGGAGTGGTCGGACCGTGGAGCTGAGCCCGGCGCTGGCCGTCGTCCTCGTGGTCGCGGCGGCGGTCGCGGCGTACCTCGCGATCACCATCTGGCTCTACGGCCAGATCACCCGGGTCCCGGCGAGCGGGCCGTCGCTCGCGGCCGAGGTCACGCCGGCGGCGTTCCAGCTCGACGAGGTCGACGCGACGTCGTTCCTCGTCCCCGACTTCGAGGACGTCGGGTTCCCGGACCGAACGAATACGGTGGGGATCGCCGGCTGGTGGATGCCGGCCGCGGACGCCGCCGCGCCGGCCGTCGTGGTCGTGCACGGCTACGCCTCGTCCCGCCGCGACCCATGGATCCTGCTGGCCGCGGGGATGCTCCACCGCAACGGCTTCGCCGTCCTCGCGATCGACCTGCGCAACCACGGCGATTCCGGACGCACCGGCGGGCGGCACACCGGCGGCATCCGCGAGAGCGCCGACGTCCTCGGCGCGTGGGACTGGCTGGTGAACGCTCGCCGGCTCCCGGCGGAGCGGATCGGGCTGTTCGGGATCTCGCTCGGCGCGGCGAGCGTCGTGATCGCCGCCGGCGACGAGCCGCGCGTTGCGGCGGTCTGGTCGGACTCCGGCTACGGCGACCTCGACGACGCGACCCGGGCCGAGCTGCGCCGGAACCGCCTGCCCGGCTTCCTGCTCCCCGGGGGCCATCTCGCCGGCCGGCTCCTCGACGGGCCCGGCCTCCAGGCGAAGAGCCCGGCGCTCGCCCTGGCCCGGCTGGGCGGTCGCGCGGTGTTCGTCACCCACGGGACGCTCGACACGCGGCTCGACGTCCACTATGCCGACCAGCTTGTCGACGCGGGTGTCGCGGCGGGCGCCCACGTGGAGGCCTGGATCGTCGACGGCTCGCGCCACGCGAGCGCCATCGTCGACCGGCCGGCCGAGTACGAGCACCGCCTGGTCGACTTCTTCCGCCGGACGATCGGGTCCGGCTGAGCCGGCTCAACCGTAGGCGCGGACCTCGGCGAGGACGACGCGGCCACCCGCCGAGCGGGTTGCCGGCCGATCCATCGGGGGCGACGAAGACGCGGAGCACGTGCAGCTCGGTCGTCATGGTCGGGACGGCCGTTGGGCGACCCGCAGCCGTGCCACCCGCTCGATCGCCAGCTGGCTCATCGCGTCGAGGAGCTCGCCCCGGTCGATCATCGCCACGGCCTCGGCGAACGGGACGCGTCGCACCCGGAGGTCCTCGGTGGCCTCCGGGGCGGCCTCGCCGTCGGTCAGGTCGGTCGCGAGGTACAGGACACCGGTCTCGTCGGTGATCGAGTTCGACAGGTCGAAGGCGCCGATGTCGCGCCAGGTCGCGGCCTCGATCCCGGTCTCCTCACGCAACTCGCGCCGGGCACCTTCGAGCGGGTCCTCGCCGTCGGGGACGCCGCCTTCCGGGATCTCCCAGGAATAGCGATCGAGGGTGTAGCGGTACTGGCCGACGAGGACGACCCGGTCGGCCGCGTCGATCGCGACCACGCCCACCGCCCGGTTGCGGAAGTGGATCACCCCGTAGATCCCGGGCTCGCCGTCCGGACGAATGACGTCGTCGTGATGGACCTGGATCCAGGCGTTCTCGTAGGCCAGCCGGCGGCTGCGCCGGGTCCATGGGTTGCCGGCCGGCGGGTCTCGCGGGCGGTCGTCGTCGGGCATGCCCGGATGGTATCGGCCGCGATCTCCCGCCGCGGGCCGGTCCGACAATGGGGCTCGAGCCGCCTCGCCCGACCCGGCCAAGCCGTTGGTTCGCCTCGCGAACCAACGGGCGGAGGAGGCGGCCGTCACCGGGTGTGCTGGCGACGTCGAGCCTCTCGGACGCTCGACGTCGTCGCCGGCTCGCTCGGGTCCCGAGCCAACCCGACGAAGGAGCCAAGGCCGATCGAGCCGAGCCGCGCCTCCGGGCGTCGCTTGGTTCGCCTGGCGAACCGCGGCACGCCACCGGCCACCACCTGATGCGGCGACTCGCATCAGGGAGACCCGCGTCGTGGGGCCGCGGCGCCCCGGCCCGATGACGCGGTCGCCGGCGCCGCTAGACTCCGGCGATGCCGTCCGCGCCGCGTCCCCCGTCCGAACCGCGCCATGCCGTCGATGCCCGGCTCGACGTGCGGATCCCCGTGAGCGACGGCCTCGAGCTCAGCGCCAACCTGTGGCTGCCGGTGCCGCGTCCGGAGGCTTCGGACGAGCGGTTCCCGGCGATCCTCGAGCTGCTGCCGTATCGCAAGGACGACTGGCACCGGCCCGGCGACGAGGGCCGCGGGCGCTGGCTGGCCGCCCGGGGCTTCGCCTTCTGCCGCCTCGACGTGCGCGGGACGGGCAGCAGCCCCGGCATCGCCCTCGACGAGTACACCGCGCGCGAGACCCAGGACGGGTTCGAAGCGGTCGAATGGCTCGCGGCGCAGCCCTGGTCGAACGGCAACGTCGGGATGTGGGGGATCTCGTACGGCGGCTTCACCGCGATCCAGGTCGCCAAGCTGCGACCGCCCCATCTCCGGGCGATCGTCCCGATGTACGCCACGGACGACCGCTATACCGATGACGTCCACTACGTCGGCGGGTGCGTCACGGTGAGCGAGCTCAGCCAGTACGCGGTCAGCATGGTCGGCATGAACGCGCTCCCGGCGCGACCGTCGTACCGCGGCGACGGGTGGCGCGACGAATGGCGCGACCGGCTCGAGCGGACGCCGGTCTGGCTCTTCGAGTGGCTCCGCCAGCAGCACGACGGACCGTACTGGCGGCAGGGCTCGCTCGCCCCCGACTACGAGGCGATCGAGGCGGCGATGCTCCTGATCGGCGGCTGGATGGACGGCTACGTCGATCCCGTGCTGCGGATGCTCGATCGTTGCGTCCGGGCTCCGCGCCGGGCGATCATCGGCAACTGGGTCCACGACTTCCCGGACGCCGCCTACCCGGGTCCGAACCTCGACTGGCTCCACGAGCTGGTCCGGTTCTTCGATCACTGGCTCAAGGGCGTCGACAACGGGGTCATGGACGAGCCCGCGCTGACCTTCTTCCGGCGCGACTTCGCGCCGCCGGAGCCGTTCCCCCCGAGCTGGCCGGGTGTTTGGCGGAGCGAGTCGTCCTTCCCGCCGGCCGGAGCGGTCGAGCGGTCGTTCGGGTTCGCTGGCGGAGCAGCGCCACTCGCGGGGCGGCTCGTCAGCGAGCTCGACCAGCGGCGGCCCGTCGCCTGACGGCCCGGCGAACGACCCGGACGACGTCGACCGCCTTCCGCATCGGGCGACGACCGGGACCCGAACGGCGCTGTCGTGGGGCGCGGGCGGGCCACCGAACGGGCTGGCCCGGGACCTGCGGCTCGACGACGCGCTGCTGCCGACCTACACGAGCGCGCCGCTCGACGCCCCGGTCGAGATCCTCGGCTGCGCGACGGGTCGAGCTCGCGATCGAGTCGACGATGCCGGTCGCCACGGCCGTTGTCCGGCTCGCCGATGTCGCCCCCGACGGGACCGTCGCCCAGGTGGCGGCCGGGGTGCTCAACCTGACCCACCGCGACTCGGACGCGTCGCCGGAGCCGCTCGAGCCTGGACGCCGCTACGACGTTCGGGTCCCGCTGCGCGCCGCCGGCTACCGGTTCGCGCCGGGCCATCGCGTCCAGGTCTCCGTCGCCAGCGCGTACTGGCCCGTCCTGTGGCCATCGCCGACCGCCGGCGAGCTCCGGATTCACCGCCGGGGATCGCGGCTCGTCCTCCCGACCATCCCCGCCGGGTCCGGTGTGCTGCCGCCGCCCGCGTTCAAGACCAGCCCGGCGGGGGTCGGGGCGTACGGCTCGGAGGCCGCGGACCCGCCGGTCTGGCGGATCGTCGAGGACGTCATCGCCGGGACCGTGACCGTCTCGACGAACGACGCGGGCGAGACCAGCCTGCCCGACGGCACGGTCGTGTTCGCCGGCGAGCAGCTCGAGATGACCGCCTCGGACGCCGATCCCGCCCACGCGCAGATGGCCAACCGGGTCGACTACCGGCTCAGCCAGGACGGCGTCCGGGTCGACGTCCGCGCGACGGGCGAGACGACCTCCACCGAAACCGACTTCCGGATGACCGTCCGGCTGGAGGTCGACCTCGACGGGGCGCCGTTCTTCCGGCGAGACTGGGACGAAACGATTCCGAGGAGGCTCGTGTGACCGGCAGGATCTCGGCCCGCGCCGCCAGCTTCACCGAGTCGGTCATCCGCGAGATGAACCGGCTGGCGGTCGAGGCCGGGGCGGTCAGCCTGGCGCAGGGGTTCCCCGATTTCGAGAGCCCGTATGAGCTCCGCGAGGCCGCCGTCGAGGCCCTCCGCGAGGACATCAGCCAGTACGCGATCACCTGGGGCGCCAAGCCGCTGCGGGAAGCGATTGCGGCCAAGACCCGCCGCTTCCACCCCGACTGGGTCGTCGATCCCGAGACCCAGGTCACGGTGACCTGCGGGGCGACCGAGGCGATGATCGCCGTGATGCTTGGGATCGTCGACCCGGGTGACGAGGTCATCGTCTTCGAACCGTTCTACGAGAACTACGGGCCGGACGCGATCCTGTCCGGCGCGACTGCTCGCTACGTGACCCTTCACGAGCCGGACTGGGCGATCGATCCCGACGAGCTCCGGGCGGCCTTCACCGCGCGGACCCGGGCGATCGTCGTCAACTCGCCGCACAACCCTACCGGGAAGGTGTTCGACCGGGCCGAGCTCGAGCTCATCGCCGGGCTGTGCCAGGAGCACGACGTCGTGGCGCTGACCGACGACATCTACCAGCACATCGTGTTCGACGGGGAGCATCTCCCGCTGGCCACGATCCCGGGCATGGCGGACCGGACGATCGCGATCGACTCGATGTCGAAGACCTACTCCGTGACCGGTTGGCGGATCGGCTGGACGATCGCCAGCCCGGAGCTGTCGATCGGCATCCGCCGCGTCCACGACTTCCTGACCGTCGGCGCGGCGGCGCCGCTCCAGGCCGCGGCGGTCGCGGCGCTGAAGTTCCCGGACACGTACTACGCGCGACTGGCCGACGGCTACCGCGCCCGGCGCGATCGGATCGTCCCGGCGCTCGAGGCGGCCGGCTTCCGGGTCCACCACCCGGCCGGGGCGTACTACGTGATGACCGACATCCGCGACCTCACCGACGAGGACGACGTCACGTTTGCCCGGCGGCTGATCGCCGATCCGGGAATCGCCGGGGTCCCCGGGTCGTCGTTCTTCTCGCGCCCCGAGCTCGGGCGGCACAAGGTCCGGTTCGCGTTTCCCAAGCGCCACGAGACGCTCGACGCGGCCGCCGAGCGACTCGCCCGGATCCGTCCCGGCTGAGCCGCCGGCGGCGCGAGGCGGCCGCTCAGCCGGCCAGGAGCCCGCGGGTGATGTTCGCGGCGATGACGAGCACGATTCCGTAGCCGGCGAGGCTAAGCAGCTCGGTCGTCCGCGGCGACACGCGGTGATGGAGCAGCGATCCGCCGGTCGCGATGAGCAGCTGCCAGACGAGCGAGGCCGCGCCGGCGCCGACGACGAAGACGAGCTTCTCGACGGACCCGGCGCCGACGGCCGGCAGCCCGAGGATGAGCGCCGCGAAGTAGACCACCGTGGCCGGGTTGACGATCGTGAGCGCCACGAACTGGAGATACGTCCGCCGGGGGGTCGCCTCGTCGAGCCGCTCGAGACCCGGCTCAACCGGCGCCGCGCGGGCGCGCCGGACGGCTCCCAGGATCCCGCGCGCGGCGATCGCCGCGAGCACGACGACCGACAGCCAGCGGATCGGCACCTGGACCGGCGCGATCACGTCGGCGAGCGCCGTCCCGAACAGGGCCGCCAGGCTGGCGTAGGTCAGGTCCGCCGTGGCCGCCCCGGCCCCGGCCGCCCAGCCGAACCAGCGGCCGCGGCGGATCGAGGTCTCGACGATCAGGACGGCGATGGCACCGAACGGGACGGCCACGCCGAGACCGGCGGCCACGCCCGCGAGGAGGGCGGTCTCCAGGCCAGGGTCCCCGGTCAGCGAACGCCGGCACCGAAGCCGGCGAGGACGACCTCGATCTCGCGGCGGGTCGCCTCGGTGTCGTATTCGAGCAGGGGGTGCGCGTCCAGCCGGTGCTCCGACAGCTGACCGTCGACCCGCCGGTAGAGGACCGGGTAGACGTCGCCCGAGCCATCGGCCTCGAGGGTGATCGCCAGCGCGTCGGCGCCGGCCGCGTCGACGAACGCGGCGAGCGGTCCGATCCCGTCGTCGCGGATGCCGGTCCCCGGGTCGAGCGACACGAGACGCGCGAGGTAGGCCCGCTGGTTCCAGATCTCCGGCCCGCCGCTGAGCTCCGCGGCCACGAAGTCACCGAGGTCGGCCGGCGCGATCGACGGCCGCTCGGGCTCGATCCCGAACCGCGTCCGGGCGATGTGCTGGGCCACGCAGCGGGCGTTGTAGCGCGCCCCGTGGACGGCCCCCGAGTTGGCCGGGATGCCGTGCTTCTGGAGGCCCTTCGAGCCCTGTCCGATCGTCCCGGCGAAGAAGATGCCGGGGAGCGTGGCGCTCTCCCAGAACGGCGTCTGGGCCGGCAGCCGGCTCTGGCCGAACGTCGCCACGCCGAGGTCCGGCAGGTCGCGCAGCGGGGTCACAAAGCCGGTCGCGGCGATCACCTCGTCGGTCTCGAAGACCATGCTGGGTCCGCCGTTCGACGGCCGTGTCCGGACGACGAGGCCGCCGTCGGGACCCCGCTCGATCGCCTCGATGGAGGCATCGAGGACGCCGACGCCGCCACCGAGCACGTGGTCCTCATACGGCTGGAGATAGCGGGCCCGGATCCCGACCAGCGAGTGCGTGTTGACCGACAGCTTGGCCGGGCTGGGCGAGGCGATCACGATCCGGCGCGCCCATGACAGCAGGCCGGAGGCCAGCTCGAAGCCCGAGTTCTGCTTGCCGATGATGAAGATGCGCTTGTCGGCGTACGTCTCGACCGGCCGCGTGTCGGCGTAGTGGGCGGCCAGCTCGATCCCGGGCGTGGCCGGGCTCCATGGCTCGGAAACGCCCACGGCCACGACGAGCGTCGGCGTGACGTACCGCCCGTCGCTCGTCGTCAGCTCGAACCGGCCGTCGTCGAGCTGCCGGGTGGACTCCCAGCGACAGCCGAAGCGCACCGCCACGTCGTTGCGCTCGGCGAACGCGGCGATCGAGGCCTCCATCTCGGGCCGCGACGGGAAGTACGACGACCCGTCCATGAACTCGGCCTGGATGGCCCGGTGCGCGTCGTCGTCGGGGATGAGGCTGTTCCAGTCGAACCGCTCGTAGGCCCGCGTGTGGCGTGGGACCGGGGCGTACGGCTTCGTCCACGACAGCAGCCGCTGGAAGAACGGCCAGCGCTGGAACATGCCGGCCGGCTTCGAATCGGCCGAGATGACGGCATGCGGCACGCCGCGCCGGCGCAGCGAGTAGGAGACCTGGAGACCGCCCGGGCCGCTGCCGACGACGACGACCGGGTAGTCGCCGGGCGGGAACGGCCGGTCGCTCAGCTCCGCCACCGGTTCGCGTTCCGGAGCCGGCGAGCCGACGCCTGGAGCATCCGGTACATGACCTTGGGATGCCCGACCAGGAAGCCCTCGACGCTCGGCCCGGGCAGGACGAGGCAGCGCAGCGGCCCGACGGCCACCACGTCCGCGACCGGCGGCTCGCCGAGCAGGATCGAGACCTCGCCGAAGAAGTCGCCGCGGCCGAGGGTGGCCCGCTCCTGGCCGTCGACCTGGATCGAGCAGGATCCGTCGAGGATGACGTAGAAGCCCGAGCCGGTCAGCCCCTGGCGGAGGACCCGCTCACCCTCCGGGAACCAGCGCTCCTCGAAGGTGTGGGCGACGGCCTCGAGCTGCGGCGTGGACAGGTCCGCGAACAGCGCGAACCCGGCGATCGTGTTCTCGATGTCGTCCCGGCCGGCCATCGATCCGCGCGCCTCGAAGGAACGGAGCCGCCAGGAAAGGGACTTCCCGCTGCCGCCCGCGTTCTGCCATCGTATACGACCATGAGCCTGACGACGGACCATCGGGTCGAACTGCTGAGGACCGTCGCGCTCTTCGACGGGATCGACACCGACGGGCTGGCGCGCATCGCCGACCGGGCGATCGAGGTCGACTTCCCGGCCGACCGCACGATCGTCCACCAGGGCGAGGTCGGCACCGGGTTCTTCCTCGTCGTGACCGGTCGAGCGCGCGTGGTCCGCGACGGCTCGACGATCGCCGAGCTCGGGCCGGGCGACTTCTTCGGCGAGCTGTCGCTGCTCGACGGCGAGCCGCGGATCGCGACGGTCACGGCCGAGGTCGCGACGACCTGCCTGGCCCTCGCGTCGTGGGAGTTCGAGACGCTCCTCGAGGCGCAGCCGCGACTCGCGATCGCCATCCTCCGCGGCGTCGCCCACCGGCTTCGCAGCGTGAGCGAGGAGCACCGCCACTGATCCGCGATCCGGGGACCGAACCGACGATGACCGAGGCCCGACCGGCCCCGAGCGGGACGGTCACGTTCCTGTTCAGCGACATCGAGGGCTCCAGCCGGCTCGAGCGCGAGGTCGGCACGACGGCCTATGCGACCTTGCTCGCCCAGCACCGAGCCATCCTCCGGGCGGCGTTCGAGGGGCACGGCGGAGCGGAGCAGGGCACCGAAGGCGACTCGTTCTTCGTGGTCTTCCCGAGCGCGGCCGAGGCGATCCGGGCGGCTGTCGAGGCGCAACGCGGCCTGGCCACGGCCGACTGGCCGGGCGGCCGGGTGATCCGCGTCCGGATGGGCGTCCACACCGGCGAGGCGACTCGAAGCGGCGACGGCTACGTCGGGATCGACATCAACCGGGCCGCCCGGATCGCCGCGGCGGGCAATGGCGGCCAGGTCCTCGTGTCGTCGGCGACCCGCGGGCTGCTCGGCGAGGGGCTGCCGCCCGGGGTCACGTGGCGGGACCTGCCGCGCTACCGGCTCAAGGACTTCCCGGAGCCGGAGCGGCTGAGCCAGCTTGACATCGACGGGCTGCCGGGCGACTTCGGACCGCTGCGCGCCGAGCTCGACCAGCCGAGCAACCTGCCGACGGCGATCACCACCTTCGTCGGCCGCGATCGCGAGCTGACGACGGCGCGGCGGCTGCTCCAGACCGTCCGGCTCCTGACGGTCAGCGGGCCCGGCGGGATCGGCAAGACCCGCTTCGCGCTCGAGCTCGCGCATGCGGCGGCGCTGGACTTCCCGGACGGGACGTTCTTCGTGCCGTTCGAGCCCGTCGACGACCCCATCCTCGTGCCCGGCACGATCGCCCGCGCGGTGGGTATCGTGGAGACCGGCGTGCGGCCGCCGATGGAGCTGCTCGTCGAGCTGCTGGCCGACGAACGCGTCCTGATCGTGCTCGACAACTTCGAGCGGCTCACCGTGGCGGGGCCTTTGATCGGCGACCTGCTCCGGGCGGCGCCCGGGCTGCGGTTCATCGTGACCAGCCGGGCGGTGCTCCACCTGTCGGGCGAGCAGGAGTTCCCGCTCGACGGGCTGGAGGTCCCCCCGGACGCGGACCGGCTCACGCCGGAGCAGCGGACGGGCCGGGCCGGCATTGCCGCCCGGGCCACGGACCCCCAGCATGTCCAGGCCTACGGGGCGGTCCAGCTGTTCGTCGAGCGAGCCCGCGCCGGGCGGCCGAGCTTCGAGCTCGACGCGTCGAACGCAGCGGCCGTCGCCCGGATCTGCGCCCGCCTGGACGGCATGCCGCTCGCGATCGAGCTGGCCGCGGCCCGGATCCGGCTCCTCTCACCGGACGCGATCCTCATCCGCCTCGAGCGCCAGTTCGAGCTGCTCGCGTCGGCGGCGCGGGACGTCCCGGAGCGGCAGCGCACGCTCCGCGGGGCGATCGCCTGGAGCTACGACCTGCTTGACGATCCCAGCCGGCACCTCCTCGAGCGACTCGCCTGCTTCGTCGGGGGGACGGACCTCGAGATGGCCGAGGAGGTCTGTGGCCCGGCCGAAGAGCTCGGCCGCGACGTGTTCGACGGCATCGCCGAGCTCGCTGACCAGAGCCTCGTCCGCCAGTCCGAGGCAGGCGGAGAGATCCGCTTCTCGATGCCGGACACGATCCGCGCCTACGCCCTCGAGCAACTCGAGGCGCGGGGCGAGATGGCCGAGCTCCAGCGGCGCCACGCGCAGGCGTTCCTGGGACTGGCCCGGACGGCCGAGCCGCAACTGTCGGGTGATGATCAGCGACGCTGGCTCGAGCGGCTCGAGCGCGACCACGACAACCTCCGGGCGGCGCTCGGCTGGGCGGTGGAGACCCCCGATCCGCCGCTCGCGCTGGAGCTGGCCTATCGGCTGTGGCGGTTCTGGCAGAAGCGCGGGCACCTCCAGGAGGCGCGCCGGCGGCTCGACGAGCTCGCGGCGCAACCCTGGTCGAAGGAGGATCCGGCAGCCAACGCCCGGCTGCTCGAGGCCCTCGGCGGGATCGCCTACTGGCAGGGCGACTTCCCCGCCGCGATCCCGCCGTACAAGCGAGCCCTCGAGCTGTGGCGCACGATCGGCGATCGGGCCGAGATCGCCAACGCGCTCTACAACCTCGCGTTCACCTACAACATCGACGCGAACGCGCAGGAGGTCGAGCCGGTCTACGACATGAGCCTGGGCCGGCCCCTCCTCGAGGAGGCGCTGGCCGTCTACCGCGAGCTCGGCGACCAGCGTGGGATCGGCAACGTCCTGTGGGCCATCGGGAGCGCCGACGGGTTCGCCCGCCATTTCGACGTCGCCCTGCCGATCTTCGAGGAGGCGCGTCAGGCCTTCAAGAGCGCCGGCGACCGGACCATGGAGGCCTGGGCGCTCCACATGGCGGGCGTGGTCGAGGTGCAGACGGGCGACTTCGGCCCCGCCGAGGACGCCTTCCGCCACATGCTCCGTCACTTCCGGGCTGCCGGCGACATCACCGGCCAGGCGATCGCCGTCGAGGACTACGCGACGCTCGCGCTGGCGTCTGGCGAAAAGGAGCGGGGCATCCGCCTGTGGGCGGCGTCGCGTCGGATCCAGGAGACGCTCGGGACCGGGCTCGTCCAGTCCCAGATCAATGCCGCCGGCCAGCAGGCGTGGCTCGATCCGGAGCCCGGCGACGCGACGCCCGAGCGGCGGGCCGAGCTCGAGGCCGAGGGGCGGAGCTGGACGCTCGAGGAAGCCCTGTCCTATGCCCTCGACGGGACGATGCCGGAGAGCGCGTGAGCGACCGGGCGCCGGCGGTCGAAGCGCCCGCCGCTACGGCCCTCGCCGGCGTCGTCGTGCCGACGATCGCGATCGAGGAATCGGAGACGATCGATCCGTCGCTCGTGATCCTGACCTGTCCGAGCTGCGGCGCCGGTCTGGACGAGCGGAAGTGCAAGCTCATCTGCGGCTGCGGCTACTTCCTGAGCTGCTCGGACTACTACTAGGCACCCTTCCGCCGTTTCTGGTGCGGTCGGGGTCCGGGCCCGGTCAGGCGTGGGGCGGTAGACTTGGCGTCCATGGCCGCCGAGACGACGCCCGTCCGCGAGAAGACCGCGATCCCCAGGAACCCGGGCCGGCGCGACCTCGGGATGAAGGCCACGCTGCTGTTCCCCGACCGCGACATCGTCGAGCGGTTCTACGTCCCGCTGATCTACACGGCCTGCCGGACGTGCTACTCGGAGCTCGAGCCCGACGAGATCTTCCGCCGGGCGGCGGCGGGCGAGATCGACCCGCTCAAGCAGCAGAAGCTCATCCAGGGGGTCATCGAGTCAGGCCACGGCTCGACGATCGAGCACGTGGTGTTCACGTTCGGGATCAGCGGCGTCTCACGGACGCTGTCGCATCAGCTCGTCCGCCATCGCGCCGGCGTCGCCTTCGACCAGCAGAGCCAGCGCTATGTCAAGTTCAAGGGCGCGTCGACGATGCTCCCGTCGACTCTCGCGGAGGGCGACCCCGAGCTCCGCCAGCGGTACGAGGACCAGATCGAAGGCTCGCTCGAGCTGTACGGCGACCTCGTCGCGGCGGGGGTGCCCGGCGAGGATGCCCGGTTCGTCTTCCCGAACGCGACCCGCACGAACCTGGTGATGACGGCCAACCTCCGGGCACTCATCCACATGAGCGGGCTGCGCCTGTGCACGATGGCCCAGTGGGAGATCCGCCGGCTGTTCCAGCTGGTCCGCCACGAGATCTTCACGGTGTCGCCGTTCCTCGGCTCGTTCCTGGCCCCGAAGTGCGTCGCCCTCGGCTACTGCGACGAGATGGGCAACCGCGACGAGCACTGCCCGATCCGGCCGCACAAGGACAACGTCCTCGGGGCCTGGGCCGAGAAGGCCCGGATGGCACGCGACGCCGGCCGAGAGCTGGCGGTCCGCTAGAGATCAACCGCCGCGCCGCAACCGGGTGGCCCGGGCCCCAGAGCCGCGCACGACCGGGCCGCGCGAGCTCCGCGCCCAGGGGTCAGGCGCCGCGCACGACCGGGCCGCGCGAGCTCCGCGCCCAGGGGTCAGGCGCCGCGCACGAACCGCCGGATGACCGACGCGAGTCGCGGGCCCGCCTCTGCCCCGGCCGCCAGGACCTCCTCGTGCGACAGCGGCACGCCGGAATACCCGGCGCCCGCGTTCGTGATCAGCGAGACGCCACAGATCTCGATCCCGGCCCAGCGCGCCGCGATCGCCTCGAGGACCGTCGACATCCCGACCGCGTCGGCGCCGAGCGTGCGCAGCATGCGCACCTCGGCCGGGGTCTCGTAGTTCGGTCCGAGCAACCCGGCATAGACGCCCTCGCGGAACGTGACACCCTCGCCGTCGAACGCCTCGCGCAGGCGCACGCGCAGGCGCGCGCTCCACGTCTCGGTCAGGTCGGTGAACCGTGGACCGATCGCGTCGGCGTTCGGCCCGAGGAGCGGCGTGCGACCGGTCAGGTTCAGGTGGTCGGCGATGATCATCAGGGTGCCCGGTCCGTAGCCCGGGTCGACGCCGCCGGCGGCGTTCGTGAGGACGACGATCCGGACGCCGAGCCGGCCCATCAGGAGCACCGGCTGGACGACCAGCCCCGGATCGTTCCCCTCGTAGACGTGGAGCCGGCCCTGGAGCATCGCGACGGGCACCCCGTCGAGCCGGCCGAGGAGGAGCCGCCCGACGTGCCCCGGCGCCGTGGCCGCCGGCCAGCCCGGCAGGTCCGCGAACGGGATCGCCACGGGTTCGGCCAGGTAGTCGGCCAGGCCGCCCAGCCCCGAGCCGAGGACGATCCCGACCTCGGGCACGAGATCGCTCCTGGCGCGGACGGCCGCCTCGAGCGCATCGAGCCGCGCGGGCTGGTCGATCGGTCGGACAGGGCGGGTCGGATCCGGGTCGGGCATGGCCCGAGTCTACGGTCCGCCGCGGCCGGCCGGAAGGCGCCGGCCACGAACCGGATCGCGTCGGCCACGATCGGGATCGCCTCCGCCGGCCGGAAGGCGCCGGCCACGAACCGGATCGCGTCGGCCACGATCGGGATCGCCCCGCGCCCGGGTGCCCGGACAAGGAAAAAGCCCGGCACGAACGAGCCGGGCTGTCCTTCGCTCGCCCGAGGGGAGTACCGACACCGGGATGCCGGTCACATCCCCCCGGACGCCCGACGCACGCGATGGTGAGATCGCCTGCTTCGGGACGCGAAGCGCCCGAAGCGACCGGTAGGGCGAGACACCGTTGATGTGATCTCCAGTGCCCCGGGTCCTGACGGCCCCTTCGGGCACGACCTACGTTACGGTTGGGCCCGGGGAGGGTCAACGCGCTTGTCCACGAACTCCGCACGAGGGCGGTCGGTCGTGTCCACCACTTTCGGGTGGCTGTGGACGATCGGTGGACAAGGTGCCCGGCCCGGGCCGCCGCCGGATCGGTGGGCCCGATCAGCGATCCCCCGCGCCTCCCTCGGTTGGTTCGCCAGCCGAACCAGGGAGCGGCGGAGCGGCCAGGGCGAGCGCCGCACGGGGCGTTCCTCCGCCCGTTGGTTCGCCAGCCGAACCAGGGAGCGGCGGACTGGCCCGTGGGACGGCTGCCCGCGACGTTCCTCCGCCCGTTGGTTCGCCAGCCGAACCAGGGAGCGGCGGACCGCGGCGCACCGGCCCAACGCACGCGGCGCGCCCGGCCCGGCCCAACGCACGAGGCGCACCGGCACAGACCGGCCCGGGCGACCCGGCCCCGAGACGGATCCGGCCGGTTAGCCGCCCATCGCGAACATCTCGACCCGGGGCAGGTCGGTGGTGGCCTCGGAGCGTAGCTCGGAATAGCGGTCGGCCCGGACCGACCAGACGTCCCGGATCGCCGCTGCCACCTCGTCGTCGGTAGCGCCGCCCCGGAGCAGTCCGCGCAGGTCGGTGCCCTTGACCGCGAACAGGCAGGTGTACAGCTGGCCGTCGGCCGAGATCCGCGCCCGGGTGCAGGCACCGCAGAAGGGGGCCGTGACCGATGCGATCACGCCGACTTCGCCGGAGCCGTCGGCGTAGCGCCAGCGATCCGCGACCTCGCCCGGGTAGTTCGGCGGAACGGAGATGAGCGGCATGTCCGCGCCGATCGCCGCGACGACCTCGGACGCCGGGACGACCTCGTCGAGCCGCCAGCCGTTCGAGTGGCCGACATCCATGTACTCGATGAAGCGAAGGATGTGTCCCTCGGCGCGGGCCCAGCGCGCCATCGGCACGACCGAGGCCTCGTTGATGCCGCGACGGACGACCATGTTCACCTTGATCGGCGCGAACCCGGCCTCGCGCGCGGCGGCGATCCCGTCGAGCACGCTCGCCACCGGGAAGTCGACCCCGTTCATCGCCCGGAACGTGGCCTCGTCGAGCGAGTCGAGGCTGACCGTCACCCGACTCAGCCCAGCCCCCTTGAGCGCTGGTGCCAGCGCCCGCAGCGCCGACCCGTTCGTCGTCAGCGTCAGCTCGACGGGCGTGCCGTCGAGTCGGCGCAGCTCGGCGAGCATCGCGATGAGGTCCGGCAGGTCGCGCCGGACGAGCGGCTCGCCGCCGGTGATCCGCAGCTTCTCGACGCCCTCGGCCACGAACAGCCGGGCGAGCCGAGCGATCTCCTCGAACCGGAGGACCTGGTCGCGTGGCAGGAACGCGAAGTCGCGTCCGTAGACCTCGCGCGGCATGCAGTAGGTGCACCGGAAGTTGCACCGGTCGGTCACCGAGATGCGCAGGTCGTGGAGGCGTCGGCCGAGCCGGTCGGTCACCCGCTCCGGCGGTGCGACGCGGCGTGGCGCCGTTCGAGCCACGGTCGATCGGTCCTCCATGCGGGCATGGTACAGGCGTGGGCCGCAAGCGCCCCAGGCACTGCCGGTGACCGCGGCCCGAGGGCGCCCCGACGGCCGGTCGACGGCATTCGACCCGAACGGTGTCCGACGGCACCGAGCCGCGGTGCCCGCCGGCACCACGACGCCGGTGACGTTCGGCACCGATCGCGACGCCGGTACCACCGGGTCAAACGATTGGTACCACTAGCGCACTCCACCGCACCCACTCCCGCCCATACGATGCGAACACGCCCGGAGATCGGGTCCAGGGACAACACCCGGAGGGGACCGAACGTTATGGCGACGACCGAATCACGGACCGGCTTCCGGCTCCCGTGGAGCTCGGAGGACAAGGCGACCGACCAGCCCGCGGATGCGTCCCAGGATGCGGACCGCCCGGCCGGCGCCGATGCCACCGATGCCCACGCCGCCGACGAGGCTCCGACCGCCGCTGTCGCGGTGACGGAGCCCCGCCCGGAAGCCCCGTCCGAGCCGGTCGAGCCGAACCCATTCGAACCGCCTGCCGAAGCCGGCCATCACGAGGAAGCCTCCGTGCATCCCACCGCCTCCCCCGCTCACGCACCCCGGCCGGCGGATAGCGCACCGAAGAAGCCGACCAAGTTCCTGGCCGATCTCACCCGGGCGATGCAGGCCGCGGCCGAGTCTTCGCGCGCTGCGACGATGGAGCAGTTCCAGGGTGAGGCGAAGGCCCACATCGAGGAGGTCCACGCCCGATCGGCCGACGAGGCGACGGAGCTTCGCAAGAGCGCCGACGAGGACATCGTCGAGATCCGCGACTGGTCGAAGGCCGAGCTGGCCCGCATCCGCGAGGAGACCGACCGCAAGATCACCCAGCGCAAGTCCGACCTCGACGTCGAGCTCGAGGAGCATGCCGCGCGGATCGAACAGAAGATCGAGCTCGTTCAGAAGCGGGTCGCGGCGTTCGAGACCGAGATGGACCGCTTCTTCGAGCGGCTGATGACCGAGGACGACCCCGCCGAGTTCGCCGCGATGGCCGAGAACCTGCCCGAGCCGCCGCCGTTCGACTTCAACCTCGACGCCGACCTGCCGGTTCAGGCCTCCGCCGTCGAGACGCCCGAGCCCACGCCGGTCGCCGCGGCAACGGCAGCCGAGCCCGAGACGGTCGAGCCCGAGACGGTCGAGCCCGCGGCGACCGCCGGTGCCGAGACCGGGACGGAGCCCGTCGGGGAGACCGAGGCGGTGATCGGCCAGGCCGAGGGCGACGGCGGCTTCGCCGTCCAGGACGACCCGGCCGCGGTCGAGGCCGCGATGAAGGCGATCGAGGCGGCCTACAAGGCAGCCGAGGACGGCAGCCGGACGGCCGCCCACGTCGAGCCGGCGACCGAGTCGGGCGAGGCCGAGGCGACCCCGGCCGACGAGCCGGATCCGCGCCTCGCGGCGCTCGGCTTCGAGCCCGACCTCGGCGCCGCGGAGGCCGAGGCGGCCGCGGCGGCTGCGGCGACCACGGACGACGAGATCCCGACCATCGACGACGACGCGCTCGCCGCCCGGCTGGCCGGGCTCGTGCCGGAGGGCGGAACCGCGCCCGCCCCGCGCGCCCCGGCGCCGAAGGCGGCCGCGACCAGCCAGGTCGTCGTCACCGGTCTCGTCAGCGTCGCCAGCATCGCCAGCTTCAAGCGCCATCTCGGGCGGCTCGCCGGCGTCCAGTCGGTCGGCGTGTCGTCGGGTCCCGACGGGGAGTTCGTGTTCAAGGTGGCCCACGGGGCCGACGTCTCCCTGGCCGATGCGATCCCGTCGCTGCCGGGCTTCGAGGCCCGCGTCACCAGCACCGGTGACGGCATCGTGAACGTCAGCGCGCGCGACCCAGAGTCCGAGGCCTAGGTCCGGCCCGGCCGGATCGAACCGCGCCCTGATGGGACGCCAGAGCGTCGCTGTCGCCCTGCCGAGCGAGGAGCTGGCGCCCGTCGAGCGCGAGCTCGCGACCGCCGGCTACGACGTCGTTCCCGTCGCCTCGCCCGAGGAGCTCGCCGGCATGCTCGATTCGCGCCGCGAGTTCGCCCTTGCGGTGCTCGACGGCGAGCGCGACTTCGACCAGTCGCTCGAGTACTACACGCTGCTCCATGACGGCGGGCGCGACATCCCCGCCCTGATGGTCGTGTCGGCCCGGAACCTCGAGCAGCTGACCGGCGCCGCCACGAAGGCGACGATCAACGACGAGTACTTCACCCGGCCCTACTCGGCCGACTCACTCCGCTGGCGCGTCGAGGCGATGCTCATCCGCTCGCAGACCGTCGACGACGGCAAGGGCCCGATCATCGAGTCGGACAACGGCCTCGACTCGGCGGCCTGGACGAAGCGGGCGGCGATCGTCGCGATCTTCAACCCGAAGGGCGGCGTCGGCAAGACGACGATCTCGATCAACCTGGCGACCACGCTCCAGATCCGGCGCAATCAGCGGGTCCTGCTGGTCGACGCGGACACGGTCACCGGGCACATCGCGAACTCGCTCGGCCTCGACCAGGTCCAGACCGTCGACGACGCCTGGGAGGACGACCAGGCCGACGGCAACGACCTGCGCACGCTGGCCCAGCTGGCCACCCACCACCCCAACGGGCTCCAGGTCGCCGTGCTGACGACGCAGCCGCTCGAGAGCGGCAACCTCGACCCGCAGCGAGTCGGCGAGGCGCTGTCGTTCTCGCGCAAGGGCTACGACTTCATCATCGTCGACATGCATCCGTCGTATGGGCCGGTCAATCGGGCGATCTTCGAGCGCGCCGACCGGATCCTCGTGCCGATCACGCCCGACGTGCCGGCCCTCCGGGCGGGCGTCCAGCTCGCCTCGCTGGCGACGGAGCTCGGTGTCCGTGACAAGCTCTCGATGGTCGTCAACCGGGCGAACAGCGGGGTCTCGGTCGCCGACATGGAGCGCACCGTCGGGATGCCGGCCCTGGCACTCATCCGGTCAGGCGGGCTCCTGTTCGTCAAGGCCGCCAACGAGGGCCATGCGGTCGTCGAGCAGTTCCCCCGCGAGAAGGTCAGCGAGGACTTCGACGCCCTCGCCGACCGGCTGCTCGGGATCGAGGGCGAGCAGGCCGAGCCCGCGGCCAGCACGGGGCGCTCGACGCTGCCCCGCCTGTTCGGTCGGGCCAAGGAAGCCGCCCGCGTCTGACGCGGCCCGCCGCGAGCCTGACGTGGCGGCAGTGGGCCGACGGCCGCGGCGCGACGACCACGTGCCACGACCCGCTCCGGCCGGTCAGCCCTCCGCCGGTCGCGTCGGCGATTCGCGGTTCCGACGGTCGACCTGCTCGACGCGGCGCAGGTAGCGCCGGTTGACCAGGAACGTGTCGACCTCCGTCCCGCCGATCTGCTGGTCGCCGAGGTAGGCCACGGCATCGGTCACCGGGACGAACATCTCGGTCGCCCGGTCGAGCAGCCGCTCGGGCTCCGAGCCAGGGAACAGGTAGACCGTTCCGACGACCCGGAACGGCGGGACCTCGAGCGACAGGTCGTAGCTGATCTTGTGGATCCGGTGGGCGGCCTTCTCCTCGTCGTTCATGACCGGCAGGGTGGTCTCGCCGGCGAGGACGACGATCAGGTCGTAGGGGTCGATCGCCTTGAGGCCCGGCGCGGCCGTGAATGGCTCGGAGCCGTCGATCGGCGCCCAGGACACGTCGCTGATCGGGATCGTCTCGCGCCGGTTGAGCACGTCGGACAGGCGGCCGTCGAGCTGCATCGCACCGACGAGCCGCCACTCCTCGGTCAGGCCGTCGAATCCGATGCCCTGGGCGCTCACGGTCGGGACGGCCGAGACCGGTCCGGCGGGGGCGGGCTCGGTCTCCGAAGCCGGCTTCTTCTTGAGGAAGTCGAAGGGCACGTCAGTCCTCTTCGGCCGAGCCGGACTTGTCGCGGATCGCGTCGACCACCGTCGCATCGGCCAGCGTGGTCGTGTCGCCGAGCGCCCGGCCCTCGGCGATGTCGCGGAGCAGGCGACGCATGATCTTGCCCGAGCGGGTCTTGGGCAGGTCCGGGGTGAACAGCAGGTACTTGGGGCGGGCGATCGGCCCGATGACGTAGGCGACGTGCTCGCGGAGCTGGACGGCGAGGGCGTCCGACGGCTCGACGCCGGTCTTCAGGATCACGAACGCGAAGATCGCCTGGCCCGAGATCTCGTCGGTCTTGCCCACCACCGCGGACTCGGCCACCGACTTGTGGTCGACGAGCGCCGACTCGACCTCGATCGTGCTGATCCGGTGGCCGGCCACGTTCATCACGTCGTCGACCCGGCCGAGCAGCCAGAGGTAGCCGTCCTCGTCGCGCTTCGCCCCGTCACCGGCGAAGTACATCCCCGGGAAGCGGCTCCAGTAGGTCTGCCTGTAACGCTCGGGGTCGCCGTAGATCCCGCGGAGCATCGACGGCCAGGGCCGCTTGAGCACGAGGTAGCCGCCCGAGCCGCGCGGCACGCTCTCGCCCTTGCCGTCGACGACGTCGGCCGCGATGGCCGGCAGCGGGAACGTGGCCGAGCCCGGCTTGGTCGTGGTCACCCCGGGCAGCGGGCTGATCAGGATCGCCCCGGTCTCGGTCTGCCACCAGGTGTCGACGATCGGCGCCTGGCCACGCCCGATGTTCTCGTGGTACCACAGCCAGGCCTCGGGGTTGATCGGCTCGCCGACCGATCCGAGGAGCCGCAGCGACGACAGGTCGTGGCGGGCGGGATAGGCCTCGCCCTGCTTCATGAACGCCCGGATGGCGGTCGGGGCGCAGTACAGGATCGAGACCTTGTAGTCCTCGACGATCTGCCACCAGCGGTCCCAGTCCGGCGTGTCCGGCGCGCCCTCGTACATCACGGAGGTCGTCGCGTTCGCCAGCGGCCCGTAGACGATGTAGCTGTGGCCGGTCACCCAGCCGATGTCGGCCGCGCACCAGTACACGTCGTCGGGCTTGACGTCGAACACGATCTCGTGGGTGTAGCTCGTCTGGAGGAGATAGCCGGCGCTGGTGTGGATGATCCCCTTCGGCTTGGCCGTGGTGCCCGACGTGTAGAGGAGGTAGAGCAGCTGCTCGGACTCCACCGGCACCGGGTCGCACTCGTCGCTCTGGCGGGAGACGAGCTCGCCCCACCAGTGGTCGCGACCTTCGACCATGTGGCAGCCGTCGCGCAGGCGGTTGACGACGATCACGTGCTCGATCGATGGCGTGCTCGCGACGGCCTCGTCGGCGTGGTGCTTGAGACCCACCTTCTTGCCCCGCCGCCAGCCTCCGTCGGCGGTGATCAGGACCTTGGCCTGGGCGTCGTTGATCCGGTCGCTCAGCGCTTCCGCCGAGAACCCGCCGAAGACGACCGTGTGGGCCGCCCCGAGCTTGGCGCAGGCGAGCATCGCGACGGGCAGCTCGGGGATCATCGGCATGTAGATGGCGACCAGGTCGCCCTTCCGGATCCCGAGCTCGCGGAGCGCGTTGGCGGCCCGGTTGACCTCGGCCTGGAGGTCCCGGTAGGTGATCGTCCGGGTGTCACCCGGCTCGCCGATCCAGTGATAGGCGACCTTCGCGCCGAGCCCGCGCTCGACGTGCCGATCGACGCAGTTGTAGGTGACGTTGAGCTCGCCGCCGACGAACCACTTGGCGAACGGCAGGTCCCAGTCGAGCACCGTGCCGAACGACGTGAACCAGCTGATCCGCTCGCGGGCCTGCTTCGCCCAGAACGCCTCGAAGTCGGCCTCCGCCTCGGCGTACAGGCCGGCCTGCGCGTTGGCCTGGGCGCTGAACTCGGCCGACGGCGGGAACGTGCGGGCCTCCGCCAGGAGGTTCTCGATCTCCGGCTTCGACGACGGCTCGACGCTCACGGGGCTTCCTCCAGGAGCTGACGACGGGAGGCCATTCTACGCGGCCCGCAGCCCGCACAGCCATCGGCGGACCGGCGACGGCCATGCCCGATCGGTCAGGATGGCGGGCCGGCCGGCGACCCCAGCGGGGCCTGGGCTCGCGCGGGGATCTCGATGCCGTTGGCCTGGAACGCCGCGATGAGCCGCTTGCGGAGCTCGCTCGGTGCCGTCCAGCGATCGGCCGGCCGGACCTTGCCGGCCACCCGGACGGTGATCCCGAGGTCGCCGAGCGCCGGGACGCGGGTGAAGCTGGGCGCCTCGAGCAGGCGGTCCTTCCAGTCCGGATCGGTCGCCATCTGCGCGCCGACCTCGTTGACGATGCGGGTCACCTCGTCGAGGTCCGTGCCGAACGCGACGGTCATGTCGACCTGCATCCGGGCGAAGATCCGGGTCAGGTTGGACGAGACGCGGATCAGCCCGTTGGAGACGGTGTGGACCGTCCCGGTCGTGTCCCGCAGCGTCGTCCGGCGCAGACCGATCTCCTCGACCTCGCCCTCGACCCCGCCGGCCTGGACCCAGTCGCCCTTGTTGAACGGCCCCTCGACGACGATCAGGAAGCCCATGAGGTAGTCCAGGACGATGCTCTGGCCGGCCAGCGTGACCGCCGCCAGGATGACCCCCAGGCCGGCGATCACCGGGAGCAGGTTGAACCAGGTCAGCAGGACGAGCGTGGTCACCATGATCACGGTCAGCCGGAGGATCGTCGACACGAGGTCCTCGAGGGTGGCCGCCCGCTTGTCGGCCTCGTCGACGTCGAGGTTCGGATCGGCGCCCGATGCGGCGCGCTGGCGGAGGACCCGGATCAGCGTCCGGTGGACGATCGGCCGGACGAGCCGGAAGGCGACCACGGCCAGCACGAGCAGGGCGACGATCGCCAGGCCGTTGCGCTGGAGGAACGCGCTGAGCTCGCTGAGATCGGGCGCCGTCACCGCCCTAGCCTAGCGTCCCGTCGACCGGGCCGGTCAGGCGGCGGCGCCGCCGAGACGGACCGAGATCGCCGCGGCGGCCTCGCGCGCCTGGCTCGCCAGCTCCGGGATCCGGCGCGGCGTGACCCGGAACGCGGGGCCCCAGATGTCGACGGCCGCAATGACCGAGCCGCGCGCGTCGTGGACCGGGGCGGCGACCGCGTTGAGCCCGAGCTCGTACTCGCCGATGGCGGTGGCGTAGCCGCGCCGGCGGATCCGCGACAGCTCTTCGAGGAGCGGCTCGAGGCCGGTGATCGTCCGGTCGGTGTGGGCGACGAGCCCGCGCCGCACGATCCGGAGGACCTCGCGCTCGGCCAGCGCGGCCATGAGGACCTTCCCGGAGGCCACGCAATGGAGCGGCACCGATCGCCCCGTCCAGTCGCCGACGGCGATGAGGTTCGGGCCGTCGGCCTGCGCGACGGTCAGCAGCTGGTCGCCGTCAAGGACGCCAAGGCCGGTCGTCTCGCGGGTCAGCCGGGCCAGGCGCTCGAGCTCGGGCATCGCGATCCCGCGCAGGTCGAGCGTCTTCTCGGCGCGCTCGGCGAGCCGGATGACGACCAGCCCGAGACGGTACTTGCCGGTCTCGTCGTCCTGCTCCACGAGGCCCCGCCGCTGGAGCGTGGCGAGCAGCCGCGATGCGGTCGACTTGTGGAGCCCGAGGCGACGGGCGAGCTCGGTCACGCCCGCCTCGCCCTGGCTGTCGCCGAGCGCGAGCAGGAGCGCCGCAGCCCGATCGACCGAGCGGACCGCGTTGCCGTCGAGCGCCATCGTCATCGTTCGGTCCTCGTCAGCCTGCGGTCGGATGGGCCTGCGCGCCGGTCGTGTGGACGGGCACGTCCCCGTGCGCCCGTCCCTCGAGCGCAACGTCGAGCGAGTCGGCGAAGATCGACACGATCCGGTCCACGTAGTCGCCCTCGGCGTGGGCCTCGCACAGGAACCACGGCTCGCGCGAGTCGGGCTCGGGCATCGCGCCGCGCGGGTGCATCCCCATCGCGATCGCGTCGTACAGCTCATGGTCCGACTCGGCCCAGTCGCGGTACTCGGTCGGCGCCCGCTCGGCGAAGAAGATCCCGAACATCGACGGGTGCCCGGTGAAGCTGTAGGCGATCCCGCGCCGGCTCAGGACGTCGGCCAGCCCGGCCTGGATGGATCGGCCGGTGGCGTGGATCCGGTCGAGCGCGTCGGTCTCCTTGAGGATCGTCAGCGTCTTCACCGCGGCCGCCGCGGCGACCCGGTTGCCGGCGTACGTCCCACCGTGGCTGACCTTGTCGGGCAGGACGCTCATGACCTCGTCGCTGCCACCGAACGCCGCGGCCGGATAGCCGTTGCCGATCGCCTTGGCGAACGTGGCGAGATCGGGGGTCACGCCGAAGTACTCGGCGGCGCCGCCGCGCGCGAAGCGGAAGCCGGTCTTGACCTCGTCGTAGATGAGGACCGAGCCGAACTCCGTCGTCAGGGCGCGGATCGCCTCGTGGAAGCCCGGCTGGGGCAGGATCGCCTGGGCGTTGCCGAGCACCGGCTCGATGATCACGGCGGCGATGTCGTCGCCATCGCGCTCGAAGATCCGGCGCAGGACGTCGAGCGCGTTGTAGCGGGCCGGGATGATCGTCGCGGCGACGGCTTCCGGGATCCCGCGGCCCCAGGCCAGGCCGACCGGGTTGTCGCTGTCGCCGAGCTCGCTCATGTCGTCCGGGGTGACGCTGATCAACGCGTAGTCGTGGACGCCGTGGTACTGGCCCTCGAACTTGACGATCTTCGTGCGACCCGTGTAGGCCCGCGCGATCCGCATCGCGTGCATCGTCGCCTCGGTCCCGGAGACGGTCATGCGCGCCTTCTTGACCCAGCCGGTGATCTCGCAGATGAGCTCCATCGCGCGGACCTCGTCCTCGCTCGTGAGCGAGAAGCTGACACCCTTGCGCATCCGCTCGTTGACGTGGTCGTCGACCCGATCGTCGCCGTGGCCGAGGATCACCGGCCCGTAGCCCATCCGGAGGTCGATGTACTCGTTCCCGTCGATGTCCCAGACCGTTCCGCCCTTGCCCCGGTCGATGTAGACCGTGTCGTCGCCCCACGCTCGGAAGTTCGAGTTGGTGCCGCCCGGGAGCGTCCGGAGCGCGCGACGGTACATCGCCGTCTGGCGCTCGCGCTTGAGGGCGGGGGTCGGGCGGGCGGCGGGTTCAGTGGTCATGATCGCTCCGGGTGGTCGACCGACCGCCGGTCTCGGGGCCGTTCGAGGGGCGTGTCGCCCGGTCGCTGGGACGTCAGGCGAGACAGTTGCGCGAGGTGGGACGCGACGGTCGTCATCTTGGCACAGCCGCTCGACCGCCGTCAATTCGATATCCGTGGAATGGCCGTCTGGCGCCTGCGATATCCGCAGTCGAGAGCGACCGACGCGGGGTGATCCGACGGTCGACGAACTGGGCATGACGCGGCGGCCCGGCCCCAGCTGACGGCGATACTGGTGACCGCCGGCGAGCGACGGGAGGACCGATGGGCAGCGAGCAGCTCTTCGAGGCGATCCGGGCGGGCGACCTCGCGACCGTCGACCGGATCGTGACGGCCACTCCCGCCACGGCGATGGCAAGCAACCCCGCGGGCCTGAGCGCGATCACCGTCGCCGCCTACTCCGGCCGTTGGCCGATCGTGGACCGGCTGCTGGCCACGGACCCGGACCTCGACCGCTGGGAGGCGGCGATCGTCGGCGACGTCGGCCGCCTGGGCACGCTCCTCGACGAGGCGGACCGGGAGCGGAGCGTCGAGCGCGAGACGGCCCGGCCGGGTGCGGATGCCGGCGTCGACGACGCCCCGGTCGACGAGCGCTCGGCCGACGGGTTCACCGCGCTCCACCTGGCGGCCTTCTTCGGCCGGCCGGCCGTCGCCCGTCTCCTGCTCGAGCGGGGCGCCGACCCGAACCGCTGGGCCACCGGCGATCAGCACGTCCAGCCGCTCCACAGCGCGCTGGCCGGGGGCCACGAGGATGTTGCGGCCATGCTCGTCGAGCATGGCGCCGAGGTCGGCTCGGCCCAGGAGCATGGGATCACGCCGCTCATGGAGGCGGCCCAGAACGGCCTGGCCGGATCGGTCGCCCTGCTCCTCGCGCGCGGTGCCGACCCGAAGGCGTACGACGACGACATCCTGACGGCGGCCGAGATGGCCGACCGCGCCGGCCACGCCGAGATCGCCGCCCAGATCCGCGCCGCGGGCGGCTGAGCCGCCCGCACCGCGTCCGGTCAGGGCTCGGCCACGTCCCAATCCAGCAATCCGGGGTGGTCCAAGGCGGCCCAGGTGATGCCAGCGCCTCCGCTCCTCGGTCCCGTCCCCATTCAGCACCCCTGGTGGTCCCAGGTCGGCGCGAGCGCTCTCCAGGGACCGTAGTGCCGCAATTCGTGATCGGGTAGCACCGCCGACGATGGGCGGTGACAACGTCGGGCCGATTCGATGCCGGGCCGTTGCACGCACCACGGGGATTGCTAGGCGGTAACCAGGGCGTGACCTGCGGTGCCGGCTCCGGGCCGGCTCAACCGCCGGCCGCGGGCTCAGGCCGGGGTGGCCACCCAGTTCGGCAGCTCGCGGGCCAGCGTGGCCAGCGGCAGCGAGCCGTGGCCGAGCACGGCGTCGTGGAACGCGCGGAGGTCGAACTCGGCGCCGTCCCGCGCGGCGATCTCGCGGCGGAGCCGCTCGATCTCGCGCTGACCGAGCTTGTAGGTCAGCGCCTGGCCCGGCCAGCAGATGTAGCGGTCGGTCTCGATCGCGGCATCCGTCGGGGTGAGCCCGGCGCTGAGGAGCGTGTCGATCGACCGCTGGCGCGGCCAGCGCAGGCCGTGGAGGCCGCTGTCGACGACGAGCCGGGCGGCCCGCCAGGCCTGCCCGTCGAGCATCCCGAAGCGCTCGGCCTCGGTGCGGTAGAGCCCCATCTCGTCGGCCAGCCGCTCGGCGTACAGGCCCCAGCCCTCGACGTACGCGCCGCCGACCATCCGCGACCCGAGCCGGCGGAAGACGTTGAGGTTCTCGTTCTCCATCTCGAGCGCGATCTGGAAGTGATGCCCCGGGACGGCCTCGTGGTAGGTGGTCGACGCGAGCTTGGTGTACGTCCGCGACGGCAGGTCGTACGTGTTGGCGTAGTAGATCCCGGCGCGCGAGCCGTCGGTCGTCGGCGGGATGTAGTAGGCGAACGGGCTGTCGCGCTCCTTGAACGCCTCGACGGCGCGGACGTCGCAGCCGGAGCGGGGCAGCCGGCCGAAGTAGCGCGGCGCCAGCGCCATCGCCCGGTCGATGTCCTCGCGGGCGCGGTCGAGCAGCTCGTCGGGCGTCGACGGGACGTTCGCCGGATCGGCCGCCAGGCTCGCCCGGAACGCCGCCGTGTCGTCGCCGAAGCCGTGCGCCCGGGCGATCGCCCGTCGTTCCGCCTCGATCGACTCGAGCTCCTCGAGCCCGATCCGGTGGACCTCGGCCGGCTCCATGTCGAGCGTCGTCCAGGCCAGGATCTGGGTGCGGTACAGGGCGTCCCCGTCGGGCGCCGACCAGAGCCCCGGGTCCTCGCGACTCGCCGCGAGGTAGTCGTCGCGAAGCGCGTCGAGGAACGCCTGGTCGGCCGGCACGACGACGTCGTGGACCAGCCGGACGATCCGCTGGCGATCGGCCTCCGAGGCGACCCGGGCGGTCGTCGCGATGACCGACGTCTCCGGCGGGGTCTCGAGGATCCGCTCCAGCTGGGCGATCGTCCGCTCGGTGACGATGCGCGGGGCGGTCAGGCCGCTGGCGATCCCCTCGCGCAGAAGCTCGCGGTTGGCGGCCATGTAGCCGTCGTAGGCGCGCAGGCGGGCCTCGAACCGCTCGAGCCGCTCGGGCGTGTCGGCGGCCTGGAAGGTCACGACCTGCGGGAGCAGCGTCTGCGGGCCGGTCATCTGGTCGACGACCCGGAGGAGATCGGTTCGCTGGTCGTCCTGGACGAGTCCGAGCTCGCACACGACCCGGATCATGTCGAGGGTGATGCGGTCCTCGAGCGACTGGGCGTCCGGATCGATCGCCTGGGCGTCCGCCAGCGTCGTCTCCATCAGCCGCCGCCGCCGGGCGCGGCCCTCGGCGCTCGGGTCTTCGAGCCGGTCGTCGAACCGCTCGTCGCCGTACATCGTCGCCGTCGTCGGCTCTTCGGCGAGGACCGCTTCCCAGAACCGATCGGCAAGGACGTTGACCGCCGCGGTGGGGTCGAGCTGGGTCACCGAGCAACCTCCTCAGGAGTGGGTACGGGATGCCGGCCGGCCCGTCGGCGACCCGGAACAGGGTACACGGGCGCCGGTCAGCCGGCGAACAGGGGGATCTGCTCGCCGCCGCGGTGCTCGATCGCCGGGTCGAGCCCGACGTACGGCTCGAGGTCGGCCAGGCCGATCGTCTCGCGGGCGGCGAAGGCACGCAGGTGGTTCGCCTTGAGGATGTGCCAGTTGCCGTCCTCGATCGCGGTCCGCAGGAGC
Source organism: uncultured Chloroflexia bacterium (assembly GCA_963813705.1). Taxonomy (GTDB): domain Bacteria; phylum Chloroflexota; class Limnocylindria; order Limnocylindrales; family CSP1-4; genus Chersky-267. Next base: position 271,760 of record CAWFAH010000007.1, on the reverse strand, counting down.
GGCGACCGCTCGAGCTTGTAGCGCAGCAGCTCCGACCGCTCCGGTGCGACCACGAGGAAGCGGACGACGTCCTCGGCGGCCGGGATCGTCGCGCCACGCCGGAGGAGCGGCTCGCCGAGCATCGCCGTCCACTCCACCTCGAACAGGAAGCTGGCCCGGCCGCGGACCTGCCACACGACGTCGATCTCGTCGACGGCTTCCGGTCGGGCCCGCCCGACGCGTGGCGGGCCCTGGCGTCGCTCGCTCTCGTCGAGCCACTCTGCGAGGTAGCGGCCGCGCACCCGGCGGACCTGCTCGCGGCTGGCGATCCAGGCGCGCATCCCGAGCCGATGGCCGACGTCGACGAGGTCGGCGACGAGCTCGCTGTGCTCGTGGGACCGGCGCAACAGGTCGTCGGAGGTCACGATCCGGTCGGGCGTGCTGGCCATGCTCCGGTAGCTGTCGAGGCACGCCGCAACGAGCGCCTCGTCCGGCAGGTCGTGGCCGCTGAACAGGGCGGCGATCCGCTCGTTGAACGCGCTCTCCGAGAGTCGGCCGGCGGTCGACAGCAGGCTGAAGACGGACCACTCGACCCGGTCGGCGAGGGGCAGCGCGGCGGACGCGATGTCGGCCGGGTCGGTCAGCCACCAGCGACCGGGCTCGATCTCCTGGAGGCGCCGGTGGGTGGTCCGGCCGAGCTCGTCGCGGATGATGGCGAGCAGCCGCTCGACCTGGTCGCCGGCCAGCGCGGCGGCCTCGCGGGCCGGGTGGCGGGCCGCTTCGAGGTCGGGCGCCGGGCTCGGCCTGAGCTCCTCGGCCGAGGCGGCCGCCAGGCGATCCACCGCGTCGGGATCGGTCGGCGTCCGACGCCCGGGATCGGGTGGCAGCGGCCGGCCCCGCTCTGCCGCGACGGGTGGGTCCGCCTCGCCTGTCGGACCCTGCCGGTCCTCGTCCGACCAGCCGGTCGCGCCGTCCTCGCCGGCCTCGCGCTCCGCTCCGTCGTCCGGACCGCCTCGTGTCGTGGCGACGAGCCGGCGAAGCTGGCCTGCGCGGTCGAGTCCGACGAGGATCTCGCCGAGCAGCCGCTCGTAGCGGGCCGGCTCGCCGCGCGCCTGGAGGATCTCCACGGTCGTATCGGTGACGGTGCGGGCGACGTCCGCCTCGGACGAGCGAACCCGATCGAAGCGCTCGGGCGGCGCGAACAGGCCACGACCCGGGACGACCTCCGGATCCCCCGCCCCGCCCGGGGTGTGGGGCAGGCCGACGTTCGCCCGGGTTCGCGGCCCGACGGGAACCGAGGCCCCGGGCGGCACGAACTCGACGGTGCCACCGGTCTCCTCGCCCGGCTCCGCAAGGCGCGCCCCGACAAGCCGATAGCCGGCCGCGACGCCGCCCAGCGCCGCGGCGACGAGGCCCTCCGGGCCACCGGGCTCGAGGATCAGGATGGCCCGTCCATCCCGGGCGAGGAGCGGCGCCGCGGCCTCGAACGCCCGCCGGATCGCGGCCGACTGCCAGCCCCACGGCGCGCGGCCCGAGCCACCGAACACGGCCTCGAGCGGGAGGAGCGAGGCCGCCTCGCGGCCGAGGACCCAGCCGGTCGCGAAGTACGCGTAGGACAGCCGCTCGACATTCGGTCGCTGCGGTGGCTGGCCGAGGACGAGCCGGACCCGCGGCCGGTCGGGCAGCCGGGCGAGCGCGTCGGCCTCGGCCTCGAGCGAGCGATAGGAGGACGGCGTGCCCAGCCGGACGACGACGTTCGCCATCCCCTCGCTGAGGCTCTGGAGATCCTCGCCGAAGCGGGCCGTCATGAGCCCGAGCGGCGCGCCCTCGAGCCGCTGGACGAAGCCGCGCACGATCCGGAAGCCGTCCTCGAACGCGAGCCACGGGTTGCGCTCGCGCCACTGGCCGCCGGCCGGCAGGCGGATCCGGCCGCCGCTGATCCGGAGGTTGACGATCCGGCCGGGGTAGCCGTTCAGCCGGGACGCCGGGAGCAGCGCGTGGAGCAGGGCCAGCCGCATCGCCGCCTCGACCGGCGCCGAGCGGAGGTCGCCCTCGATCCGCTCGAGGATGGCCTGCAGCCCGAGGAGCTGGCGCGGCGAATGGAGGTCGAGGAGCTGCTCGACGAGCGCCTCGTCGGCATCGACGGTCGGGAACCGCTCGCGGACCGCCCGCCAGGCGGGTCCCCGCGGGTCGGTCGCCTCGATCCGCGCGAGATCCCCATCGTCGATCGCGCCGTGGCGCTGGTCGCCGCCGCCGACCTGGTCGCGGCAGGCGGTGCAGCGGTAGTGCTTGTGGACCGGCCGCGGCCCGGCGTCCGCGACGGCCTCCCAGACGATCTCGTCGAGGACCACGCTGCGCCCGCACGTCGCGCAGCGACTGGCGTACTTCTCGCCGAGCCAGACCTTGAGCGCGGACTGCTCGCGCGGCGCCGCGGCGATCGCCTGGAACGCCGCATCGAGGTGGCGGACGTCCGGCGGGCGGAGCACGACCTCGGCCAGCAGCCGGGTCAGCGGGCTCGTCTCGAGCGACGCCGCGCGCCGCTGGCGGTCGACGGCGGCCCGGGCGACCCAGCCGCCACGCCCGTGGAGGTCGACCACCACGTCACCGAGGCTCGAGTAGGCCTCGATCCGCGCGGCCACCAGCTCGGGCGGCGGGGGCGGCGCGAGGCGCGCGAACGCCGGGAGCGAGAAGCCCGGTTCGCTCCGCATCGGGAGCTCTCGACCCGCCATGAGCGGCATCGTGCCATAGACGGACCGTTCCGGCGAGTGAACGCTCGTCGACCGGTGGACGTACCCTTGGGCGTCTCGACCGTCTGCCCCGGAGGCCCGCGTGACCGACGCCGACCGCCCAGCCGACGCCACCGCCCGGCCGCGACCCGCTCCGGCCAGCGACGGGGCTCGCGCGTATCGCTCGCTCGCCGAGGCCGTGGCCGGCGCGGTCGTCGGCGCGGAGGAGCCGCTCCGGCTGCTTGCCATCGCCCTGCTCGCGGAGGGCCACGCGCTCATCGAGGACGTCCCGGGCGTCGGCAAGACGCTCCTCGCGCGGGCGTTCGCCCGCGCCCTCGGGCTGGGCTTCGGCCGGATCCAGGGCACGCCCGACCTCCTCCCCAGCGACGTGACCGGGGCGAGCGTGCTCGACGGGGCGCCGACGACCGGGATGACGCTGCGCTTCGTGCCGGGTCCCGTGTTCACGAACGTGCTGCTCGTCGACGAGATCAACCGGGCGACCCCGCGGACCCAGTCGGCCCTGCTCGAGGCGATGCAGGAGCACCAGGTCTCGGTGGAGGGGGTGACCCGGGCGCTGCCGGATCCGTTCATCGTGCTGGCGACCCAGAACCCGATCGAGTACGAGGGCACGTTCTCGCTGCCCGAGGCGCAGCTCGACCGGTTCCTGCTTCGGCTCCGGATCGGTTACCCGGATCGCGACGACGAGCGGCGGATCGCCAGTCGCTACGTCCACGCGCACGAGCCGCTCGACGCCGTCCCGACCGTCCTGCCGGCCGAGCGGATCGCCGGTCTGCGCGAGGGAGCGCGGACCGTCCGCGTCGCGGACGAGATCGCCGATTACCTGGTCGGGATCGTGGCCGCCACCCGTGAGCGCCCGGACATCGAGCTCGGCGCGAGCCCGCGCGCGAGCGTGGCGCTGTTCCGCGCCGCCCAGGCGGCCGCGTTCCTCGGGGGACGGGACTTCGTGCTGCCCGACGACGTGCGCTCGATCGTCCCGGCGGTGCTCGGGCACCGCCTCCGGGTCGACCTCGACAGCTCGCTCCACGGCGCGACGGCGGAGCAGATCCTGGCCGACGTCATGGCCGGCGTGCCGGTCCCGGTCGATGCCGCGCGCGAGCGCGCCGGATGAGCTTCCGGACCGGCCGTGCGCTGGCCCGGGAGGACCAGGCGGCCGAGGCGCTCGAGGCCGCCGAGCCGGACGACGATCCCGGCCTGACCGCGGCGATCGCCGCGAGCGAGGTCGACCTCCGGCCGTTCCTCGGCGGCCTCCTCGTCGTGCTCGGCGGGCTGCTCGGGATCCCGGTGCTCGTGATGTTCGGGATCGTCGTCCTCGCGATGGCCTGGCTGCGGAGCCTGTGGGCGCGGCGCGCCCTGCGCCGTCTGCGCTTCGCGCGGCGGTTCGAGCCCGACCGGGTGATGTGCGGGGACGAGGCCCACCTCGTGGTCACGGCGTGGAACCGGAAGCTCCTGCCGCTGCCCTGGCTGCGGACCGAGGAGGCGCTCCCGGCCGAGCTCCGACCGGACGACGGTCGCGGCGGGCGGGGCTGGTCGCTCGGGACGCGCAGCCTGATCAACGGCTGGACGCTCGGGCCGTACGAGCGGGTGGTCCGGCGGATCGACCTGCACGCGGAGCGGCGCGGGGTCTACCGCTTCGGGCAGGTTGCGCTCGAGGCGGGCGACCTGCTCGGCGAGCCGGTCGCCGACGAGGACCGCGACCTCCCGGCCGTGCTCGTCGTGCGACCGCGGACGCTGCCGGTCCGCCGGTTCGAGGCGACCCGCGACCGGTCCGGCCCGCTCCGCGCGCGGCACGGCCTGATCGAGGACCCGAGCCGCTTCGCCGGGGTCCGCCCCTACGCCCCCGGGGACCCCGTTCGCCATCTCCACTGGCGGACCACCGCGCGCCTCGGCGAGCCCGTCGTCAAGCGGTTCGACCCGTCGCGCGACCGCGACGTCGTGATCGCGCTCGACATCCAGACGAACGAGGCCGGCTGGGCCGGCCAGCACGATGACGACCTGGCCGAGACCCTGTGCGTGGTGGCCGCGTCGCTCGCTCGCCAGCTCGAGGCGGAGGACGCCGCGTGCGGCCTGGCCGTGGCCGCCTTCACCGGCACGCCCGACCGGCTGGCCACGCTCGCGCCGAGCTCCGCCGAGCACCAGTCGGGGCGGATCGGCGACCTGCTGGCGCGGATCAGCCCGTACCCGTCGGCCCCGTTTGAGCACCTCCTCGGCCGGCTCATCCGGACCGCCCGGCCGGGGACGCTCGTCGTGATCGTGTCCGCGCGCTCGCCGATCGCGTGGCTGCCGGTGGCCCGCCGGCTCGTGCGGGCCGGGTTCGGGGTCGTCCACCTGGCCGTCGGGCCAACCGCGGACGAAGATGCTCGCCGATCGCGATCGGTCGGCCTGGCCGCACGGACCGTCCGGATCGACGGCAATTGGCGGACCGCGAGCCGGCTCGATGTCGCGGGCTGAGGGGCTCTACCCGCTCGCGATCGGGCTGGCCGAGGGCGGCTGGGTCGCCGTGGTCTACATCCTCGTGGACGCCGTCGCGCGGGTCCACCCGACCCTGCCGTCGCTCGTGTTCGTGGTCGTGGCCAGCGCGACGTGCCTCGGCGCCGGGCGGTTCGACCGGGCGGCCGAATCGCGGCTGACCGTCATCGTCGGCCTCCTCGTCGGTGGCGCGATCGCCGGCCTGCTCGCTTCGGCGGCGGTGGCGCTGCTCGTGCGCGGGAGCTCGCCGCTCGGTGCGCTCGCGGATGATCCCGGCGCCGTCGTCATCGGGCTGGCGGCGCTTCGCGGGTTCATCCGCGCCGGCGCGCTGCGCGACGCCGCCGAGGCGCAGCGGCCGTTCTTCGTCGGGTTGATCGGGCTCGCCTGCGCGTGGGTCTTCGGCGGGGCGCTGAGCGAGCCGATGCGGACGGCGTTCCGTGACGCCGCCGTCGTGCCGACGATCGCGTTCGTCGTCGGCAGCCTGGCCGCGATCGGCCTGGCGCGGTCGGCCCTCGCCGCGCAGGGCACCGGCTCCGACCCGCTGGCCAATCGGCCCTGGCTGGTCGCGCTGCTCGGGCTCGCGGCGGCCGTCGGGATCGCGGCCCTGCCGGTCGGGGTCGGGCTCGAGCACGGCATCGCCACGGTCATCGCCTGGCCGGCCGCCCTGCCCCTCGCGATCTTCGGAGCGTTCCTCGCCCGGATCCTGGTGCCGTCGCGGCGCGGCGCCCTCCGTCGGGCCGGCGCGTTCACGTTCGGACCGTTGATCGTCTTCGGGGTGCTTGCCGTCATCGCCGTCCTGTGGCCGCACAACGCGGTCCCGTCGGCCCCGGAGGAGGGCGGGGCGAGCGGCACCCAGCCGGCCGACCCGTACTCGCCGGTCTTCGGGATCGTGCTCAGCGTGATCGCGCTCGGGCTGATCGCCGCCGTCCTCCTGTTCCTCGCCCGGGCATGGCGGCGGAATGCCGAGGCGGCCGAGCGGCTGACCGACGGCGATCGCCGCCAGCGCCTCGTCGGCGAGGCGGAGACGGACGTCGATGCCGGGCTCGGCCTCGGCCGGCGGCTGCGTCGCCTCGCCCGGCGCGGGCGGCCGGATGACGCGGTGACCGCGTACCTCGCCGCGCTCCGGGTCGTCGAGGGCCACGACGACCTGCGGCGCGACCCGGCGGAGACGCCCGCGGCCCACGCTCGGCGGCTGCGAGAGCTCGGCGCGGGCGGCCTCGAGCTGGACCTGCTGGCCGCCGACTACGCCCTGGTTCGCTGGGGCAGCCGGCGTGTCTCGCGGTCCGAGGATCGCCGGGCGGTCGGCCGCTGGGAGCGCTTCCGCGACCGCCTGGCGTACCGCCAGCCGGCCGAGTAGCCGGCGCCGATCGACGATCCAGACCCCGGGCTGACCGCCCGGGCCGACGCCGGCGGTCGGGCCGGGGATCGCCGAGGTCGGCGGCTACGGCTCGTCGAGCTCGTCGGGCTCCTCGACGAACGCCTCGTCGGTCGTCACGTCGGCCGGGAGGACGCGATCGAGGTCCTCGATCTCCTCGTCCTCGTCGTCGTCCTCGAGGTCCTCCTCGAGGTCCATCTCCTCGCGAACGAGGGTGCCCTTCGTGTAGGGCCGGAGGTCGGTCGACTTGGCGGCCGTCGGGAAGCTCACCTTGCCGTAGTTGCGCGGGTCCTGGTAGACCTCGCGGATGATGATCCGGACGTCCTTGTCGCCGAGCGAGGTGACCCCGGCGAAGTACTTGTTCCCGTCGGCGATGAGCTTGAGCAGGCGAGCCGCGACGCGCGGCTCGACGACGCCGATGCGCATCCCGTTGCTGACTGCGATGAGCCGGTTGCCCTCGGGGGTCAGCTCGACCGCGTCGCCCGGGTTCACCTGGGCGAGCTTGCGCGGATCGGGCAGGTCGGTCAGGAACGCGAACCCGGTCTTGCCGGTCTCCTCGACGAAGATCGACACCGGCGCCTTGCTGCCGGCCTGGGCCGCGACGGTCTTCTCGCCGGCATCCACGAGGAGCATGCGCAGCCGGTCGATGTTGCGCTCGGCGATCCGGTTCGTGGGGTCGAGGGCGAGGGCCGTCTGGTAGTGCTCGCGGGCGAGGGCCAGCTCGCCGAGCTCCCAGTGCGCCTTGGCGAGGCGGTTCTCGGCCTCGGCGTCGGGGCCCATCTCGAGGATCTTCCGGTTCGTGTCGGCGGCATCGGCCCACTGGGCCGACGAGGCCTGGGCGATGGCCTGGTCGACGAGCCCGCGCTTGAGTCGAACCGAGTTCGCGGCGCTGGCCGCCTGGTTGTCGAGGTCCTGGAAGGTCACGGGCAGGTTCGTCCTTTCACGGCGCCGCTCCGGGCGCGCGTCGGGTGCCGGTCGGTGGCGGCGGTTCGGCGCCCGCGGCGGGGCCGCGGCACCACGTCCGGGGAGCAATGGTTTGTAGCACCAACGGGCGCTCCCGTCAACGCGACCGGCCCTCCGCGGCGCCGGTCGTCAGCCGCGCAGCGCGAGGTTCCAGGCGACGACCGCGGCGCCGAGCACGACGAGCAGGGCGGTCTGCCAGATCCAGCGTGGGTCGCGCCGCTGGGCCGGCGGCGCGCCGTGGACGCCGTCCCAGACGAAGAACACGAGCGCGAGCAGGGCCGGCCCGAGCAGCCGCGGCAGGGCGACGGCGCGGACGGCCGCCGCGGCGATGGCGACGACCGCGGCGTACGTCGCCGCGGACCACAGCGCGTCCACGAGCGAGCGCTCACGGAGGACCGACACGCGGAACCCGAGGAGCCCGGCGACGACCGCGTCGGCCAGCGCGAGGAGGAGCAGGGCCTGCTCGTCGAGCGGGATCGGGGCCGGTGCGTCGGACCGCGGGGCCGGCTCCACGAGCCCGCCCTGGATGAACGTCGCGACGCCGACGAACGAGAGGAAGGCGATGACGATCGCGTAGCCCAGCGCCGTCGTCCGGTCGTCCGCGCTGGCCTGGCCCTCGCGGCCGGCGACCCGGCCCTCGAACTCGAGGGTGCGGTCGATGAGCACCCAGGCCGCGGCAAGCGCGGGCACCAGCAGGATCCCGAGCGGGACGACACGGATCGCCCCGAGCGAGCCGGCGGCGGCGAGCGCGGGCAGGATGACGCCCTCGACCGGCGCGTCCCGGGCCCGCCCGTCGGCGATGTACGCGGCGGCGCCGACGGCGACGGCCGCCGCGACGAGGACGGCCACGAGCCAGACGAGCGGCCCGTCGAGGAGGCGGGATGGGCCGATGACGGCGATCGCGAGGATGACGAGCTCGCGCCGCTGAGCGCGCCGGTGATCCATCGCGCCGATGGTACGCGACGCCTCAGCCATCGCGGACCGGCTCGTCGAGCGGCTCGAACAGGCCGGGCAACCCGCCGGCGTGCCAGAAGACGACCTGCTGCCCGTCGAACCGACCGGCGCGGACGGCGCCGATCATTCCGGCGAGCCCCTTGGCCGTGTAGATCGGGTCGACGAACAGGCCCTCGGTCCGGGCGAGGAGACGGGTGGCGGCGTCGGCCGCCTCCGTCGGGCTGCCGTAGCCCGCGCCGAGCCAGTCGCCGTCGAGCTCGATCTCGGCCGGCTCGACCGGGACCGCGGTGAGCCGGGCGAGCCCGTCGAGCAGGGCGGCGATCGCCGGGCGGAGCTCGTCGGGCGGATGCGCGACGGCGATCCCGACGACGGCCGCCGCCGAACCGCCGGCGCGAAGCCCGGCGAGCAGGCCGGCCTGCGTCCCGCCGGTCGCCGAGGGCAGCACGACGGCCGCGGGCTCGATCGAGCGCTCGCGGGCCTGAACGAGCAGCTCGGCCGCGGCGCGCAGCTGGCCCGACGCGCCGATCACCCCACCGCCGCCGACCCCGATGACGTACGGGCGTCGCCCGGCCGCGCGGAGCTCGGCGACGACGCGCTCCACGAGCGCCTCGCGCTCCGCGCGGTCGGCGGTCGCGGCCTGGTGGACCGTGGCGCCCAGCAGCTCGTCGAGCCGCGAGCCCGGGTTGCGCGGCGTCGTCGCCGGGCCGGACAGGACGAGGTGGACGTCGAGCCCGGCGACGGCGCCCGCCGCCGCGGTCAGCCGGCAGTGGTTGGACCAGCGCCGGCCGGCCGTGACGAGGCAGTCGGCGCCCTCGGCGAGCGCCGTCCCGACCAGCGGCTCGAGGTTGCGCAGCTTATTGCCGCCGAACGCGAGCGGGAGGAGGTCCTCGCGCTTGATCCAGACCTCTGCCCGGCCGCCGAGCGCGGCCGACAGCCGCGGGAGCGGGGCAAGCGGGGACGGCGCGTCGATCAGGCGGAAGCGCGCTGGCTCACCGTCGCCGGTCATGGCTGCAGCGTAGCCGCCGGCGAGGGCTCGTATCATCGCCACCCGGGAGCAGGAGGACCCATGGCCGTTCGCGTGACCCCCGCCGAGCGACTGACCACCATCGGCCAGCACGCCGACATGGAGCGCTCCATCGCCGTGTCGGCGGGGACGACCGGCTCCGCCGGGCTGTACTCGTCGGTCGTGACGACGGCGCCGGGGGCGAAGACCCGCGTCCACCACCACGGACCGTGCGAGACGTCGATCTACGTGCTGGCCGGCCGGGCCCGCTACACCTGGGGCGCGACCGGGACCGAGGCGTCGCTGGAGGCCGCGGCCGGCGACTTCATCTACATCCCGGCGGGCGAGGTCCACGTCGAGGAGAACGCCTCGCCGGACGAGCCGCTGGTCGTCGTCCTGACCCGGAACTGCCCGGACTCGTTCGTGGTCTACCTCGACGGCGAGCCCGATGGCGCAAGCGGTGGCGCAGATGACGCCGGGCGGCGATGACCGACGAGCCGGCGCTGGTGACGGCGAGGCTGGATCCACGCCGGCCGTGGGCGCGGGTCGCGCTCGCCGAGCTCCTCGACCGGGTCGAGCTCGACGGCGTGCCGGAGCAACCCTTCGTCCACGACGGCTGGTCCGGATCGAACCTCACGCTGCTCGACCGGGGTGATCGCCGGTTCATCCTGAAGCGGACCTCGGCGGCCCGTGACTGGATCGTCCGGGCCACCCACGACGATGAGCTGCGCGAGGCCTGGTTCGCCGACGCCCTGGGCGTCAGCCGCCCGGACGGCAGCTGGATCCGCCTGGCCAGCCCGTACGTCGGCAGCGCGGCCGACGGGGACGGCGCCGCCATCCTCATGCCGGACCTGTCCGCGGAGCTCATCGCCTGGGAGCGGCCCGGCGCACATCCGGCGATCCCCGAGGGGCTCCTGACGGGCGTTCTCGCGGCCGCCGCGCGGCTCCACGTCGTCGGCCGGCGGATGTCGGACAGCGCGACCATCCCGTGGTGCGGCGTCGCCGAGCGGATCACGCTGCTGACCCGACCGGCGGCCGAGCGGTACCGGACACAGGCGAACCCCGTCGCGGCCCGGTTCCTGGCCGGCTGGGATGCGTTCGACCGGCTCGCCCCCGCGCCTGCCCGACGCCTGGTCGCGTCGCTGGCGGCCGACCCGGCGCCGCTCGTCGCCGCCCTCGACGCCCTGCCGGCCACCCTGCTCCACGGCGACCTGAAGCTGTCGAACGTGGCGTCGATGGTCGACGGGATCGGCTTCATCGACTGGCAGCTCGCGACACACGGTCCGGTCGCCGTCGAGCTCGGCTGGTTCCTCGTCTCGAATGTCGCCCAGCTGCCGGCCGGTCCGGACGCCGTGCTCGACCGCTACCGACAGCTCCTCCTGGTGGTCGCCGACGAGGTCGGGCTCGATCCAGGCGTCGAGCCGTGGGACGCGCAGGCCGACCTGGCGGCGATCGTCGGCCTCCTCCTGCGCGGCTGGCGGAAGGGCCTCGACGCCGAAGCCGGACTGACCCTCCCGACCGGCGTGAGCGCCGTGGCGGACCTGGCGTGGTGGTCGGACCGGGCCGTCGAGGCTGCCGGCCGCCGGCTGTAGGCCTCCTGGACGGCCGAGGCACGGGCCAGTCCACAGCGGGGCTTCAGCCGGCGAGCCGCTCCGGCTTGGCGGCGACCCAGGCGAGCAGGTCGGCCCGCGAGCGCGTGTTGATGACCCGATCCGGGGTGACCCACGCCCGACGAGCCTGGGAGATCGCCCAGTCGAGGTCGTGGAACTCCTCGACCCGGTGGGCGTCGGAGTCGAGCGCGAGCAGGCAGCCGGCGGCCAGCGCCCGGCGCGCCCGCTCGTCCGACAGGTCGAGCCGGTGGTCTGAGCCGTTCATCTCGAGGACGGTGCCGGTCCGGGCGGCCTCGGCGTAGATCGTCTCCCAGTCGAGGTCGAGGTCCTCGCGGGTCTGGATCATCCGGCCCGCCGGGTGGGCGATGATGTCGACGTGCGGGCTGCGGATGGCGGTCAGGACCCGGGCGGTCAGCTGGGCGCGCGGCTGGCGGCGCCCGACGTGGAGTGACGCGACCACCACGTCGAACCGGGCGAGCAAGTCGTCCTCGAAGTCGAGCCGGCCGTCGGCCCGGATCTCAAGCTCGCAGCCGTGCAGGATCCGGAACCCCTCCGGGGGTGTCGCGGCCGGCGCCGTCCCGGCCGCCTCCTCCGCGGCGTAGCGCGCGTTGAGCCCGGCGAAGATCGCGCGCTGGAGCTCGACGCGGTCGGGCGTGAGGCCGCGTGCGATCGCCAGCGACTGGCTGTGGTCGGTCAGGACCTGGTAGGCATGACCGCGGGCCCGGGCGGCCTCGGCCATCTGCTCGATGGGGTGGACGCCGTCCGACCAGTCGGTGTGCGAGTGCAGGTCCCCACGCAGGTCGGCCAGCTCGATCAGCCGCGGCAGGGTCCGGGCGGCCGCCGCCTCGATCTCGCCGCGATCCTCGCGCAGCTCGGGCTCGATGAAGTCGAGGTCGAGGAAGCGATAGACCTCGGTCTCGGTCGGGAAGGTCCGCAGCTCCGCGGCATCGCCGGTCAGCGGCTCGCCGTCGTCGCCGATCCGCAGGAAGCCCTTCTCGGACAGGCTCCAGCCGCGATCCCGGGCCCGGCCGCGGAGCTTGACGTTGTGGTCCTTCGACCCGGTGAAGTGGACGAGGTAGCTGCCGGCCGCGCCCGGCGGCATGATCATCAGGTCGACCTGCGGGCCGCGGAGCAGCCGGACCGCGGCCTTGTGCGCGCCGGACCCGAGCACCTTGTCGACCGAGGCGAGCGAGGTGAACCGCTCGACGAGCGCGGCGGCATCCGTCGTCTCGGCGAGCAGGTCGAGGTCGCCGATCGTCTCGCGCCGGCGCCGGAACGAACCGGCCGGCTGGATCGAGCTCACGCCGGGCGTCGAGCCGAGCTCCTCGATGAGGGTGTCAATGAGCGTCTCGGCGGCGTCGAGCAGCAGCCGGGTCTCGCGCGCCTCGAGCGCAGCGATCCCCTCGAGGACCGACTGCTCGGTCTTCTGCGACAGACCCTTGACCGAGCGGAGCCGGCCGGCCTCGGCGGCCTGGCGGAGGTCCTCGAGCGTCTCGATCCCGAGCTCCTCGTTGAGGATCCGCACCGTCCGCGGTCCGACGCCCGGGATGCGCAGCAGCTCGACGAGGCTCGGCGGAACCTCGGCCACCAGGCGGTCGTAGAAGGCGAGGTGGCCCGTCCGGGCAAGCTCGTCGATCTTGTCGCTGATCGCCTGCCCGACGCCGGGGATCCGCGGCGGGTTGCCCGCCCGGTAGGCCGGGACGAGCTCGACCGGGCTGTGGGCGATCGCGTCGGCCGCGCGATGGTAGGCCACGGTCTTGAAGACGAGCTCGCCCTTCACCTCGAGCATGTCGCCGATGTCGTGGAAGATCCGGGCGAGATCGCCGTTCGAGAGGACCGGGACGTCGCTCGCCATCCCGGCGATGGTATCGGGCGCCACGGGTCAGGCGGGCTCGATGGCCGGGTCCGCCGCCCAGCCGCGACCGACGCCGCGGCCGAGCCGCTCGCTGGTCAGGGTGAGGCAGGCCGCCACGAGCGCGGCCGCGAGCGCGGCCATTAGCCACAGGCTGGCCACGAAGCTGCCCGTGGCGTCGCGGACGAGCCCGAGCACCACCGGCCCGAGGCCGGAGATGAGGTAGCCACCGAGGAGCATCAGCGCTGCGACCGCGCCGACCTCGGCCGGCCGGTGGGCCACGTCGACCGGGAGGGTCAGGCAGAGCGGGAAGATCCCGCCGAGGCCGACCCCGAGGAGGACCGCCCACAGCACCGCCGCGTCGGGCAGGACAAGGAGCCCGAGGAGCGCGACGAGCACCGAGAGGGCAACCAGGGCCATCTGCCCGCGCCGCGACCCAAACCGGTCGGCCGTCAGGGGCACGGCGATCCCGGCCGCCAGCGCCACGAGGTGCATGACCGCGACGAGCGAGCCGGCCGAGGCCTCGCCCCAGCCCCGCTCGATCTCGATGTCGGGCAGCCACGAGACGGTGCCGTAGTACAGGAGCGACTGGAGCCCGAACACGATCGCCAGGCCCCAGGCGAGCCCGCTCCGCCACGGCAGGCGCGGAAGGCGGGGTCGCTCCGCGGCGAGGATCGGTCGATCCGGAGGCAGGAGCACGAGCCAGCCGACGAGCGATCCGATCGACGCCAGCGCGAAGACCGCGACGGCGGCGCGCCAGCCGCCGAGCGCGACCGCGAGCGGGACGGCGACCGCGGCCGCCACGAAGGAGCCCGCGACGATCCCCGCCGCATAGGCGCCAGTCGCGAGGGCCGGGTGGCCGGCGGCCCGGTCCTTGACGACGATCGACATGAGCGCGCCGGCCGTGCCCATCGCGAGGCCGAGCCCGATCGTCAGCAGGACGACACCGGGCAGGCCCGGGACGACCGCCCGGATCAGCCCGAACGCGACGATCCCGGCGACGCACCAGGCGAGCGCGCGGCGCGGCCCGACCCGCCAGGCGATCACCGGCCCCAGCGGCGCGAACAGGCCCATGCACAGGACCGGGATCGTGGTCAGCAGGCCGGCCAGGGCGTGCGTGGCACCGAGATCCGCCTGGATCCGCGGCAGCAGCGGCCCGAGTCCGACCAGCTGCGGCCGGAGCGCGAGCGTGACCACGAACAGGGCGACGAGGAGGCCGAGCGGCCGGGCGGCGGCCCGGGCGGCCGGGGACGGTTCCACCAGCGGAGGGTACCCGAGGCCGGTCGTCCCGGTGCCGTCCCCGGCCGTCCCACCCGCTAGGCCGACTCGACCCGGTCCCGGCCCGCCCGCTTCGCCCGGTACAGGGCGCGGTCCGCGCGAGCGAGCAGCTCGGCGACCGGCTCGTCGGGACCGAGCTGCACGGCCGCCCCGACCGAGACGCGCACGTCGGACGGCCCGGGCGTCGGCAGCTCGAGCGCGGCGACGGCGCTCCGGACTCGTTCGGCGACGTCGATCGCGACCCGACCCGACGGGTTGCGGATGAGGATCGCGAACTCCTCGCCGCCGAACCGCGCGGGCACATCGCCCTCGCGGACCGCCCCTGCGATCGCCCCGCCGACGGCCCGCAGGACGTCGTCGCCGGCGTCGTGGCCGAAGCGGTCGTTGACCCGCTTGAAATGGTCGATGTCGACCATCAGGATGCCGATCGCGTCGTCGACCCGTCGCCGGCCACCGAGCAGGGCGCAGAACTCCTCGAAATAGCGCCGGTTGGGCAACCGGGTCAGGACGTCGGTCGAGGCGCGCGCCTCCGCCCGGCGGTGCGATTCGACCCGGTCGAGGGCGGCGCTCGCCTCGCTCGCCGCCACCTGCAGGATCCGCCGCGCGGACGCCGGCCACGGCGCGCCGGTGCGACGGGCGAGGACGATCGCCCCGCTGATGACGCGCTCGGAGCGGAGCGCCGCGGCGAGCGTGTTGGTCAGCCCCAGCTCGGTCGCGATCCGCGCCTCGAGCCGGGCCTCGAGGGGCCGGCGGTCGGCGGCCGGCGCGTCGAGATCGGCCGCCGCCAGGAGCACCGTGGACGACGGATCGCCGGGCCGGGAACCGCCGAGGGTCGCCGCGAGCGTGCGGTCCCGCGGTCGGTGGCGGACGACCACGACATGGTCGGCGCCCGTGCCGGCGCCGAGATCCGCGAGCAGGGTGTCGACGATCGCGTCGGGACTGGCCGATCGCGACAGGCCCTGGAGGAGGCGAGCGACCTGCTCGGCCTCCAGCCGCCGGGCGCTCTCCAGCCGGGCGGTCAGCTGCTGGTGGACCCCGGCCGCGACGCCCGCCGCGACGACGAGCGCGAGCACGACAAGGCCGAGCGGCCGGCCCGGATCGGTCGCGACGAGAACCGCGCCGGCCAGGCCGAGCAGCGCAAAGGAGCCGGTGAGCAGGCGCCAGGTCGAACGGAGTCGGGGGTCGACGGGGCCGCCCGGGAGCGCCTCGAGCGGGGATCGGAGGGTGCCGGCCACGTCGGTCTCAAGCATGCGGACCGAACACCCGTTCGTCCAGACGGCGAGGGGGGTACTTTCGGCCGGCCGGTCCTGGTACGAAGGTCATCGGTCAAGTTGTGGTGTATCGCCGTACGTACTCGGGCTCTACGACGACGCCGGAGAGCTCGCATCCGCAGGGACCACCCACTCGGTCCCCTCGCACGGCTGCGACAGCGTCGCGATGGTCCGGCCGTCCTGCACGGCGAGTAGCGTCCCCTGGAGGCACCCGGGTTCGGCCTGGTGCAGGAAGAGGATCACCCGCTGGCCTGGTCCGGCATCCTTGACGGGATCCTCCTTCTCGACGGTTCCGGTTCCGGTCTGATGTCGGTAGTTGATCTGGATGGTCTTCGACGTCTGGTTCAAGACCGTCATCTCCCGGCCCTGGGCCTCTCCCCAGCACCCCGCGACGAGGACGGCAAGCACGACCAAGAGTGCGCCAGCTGGCCCGGGCCTCCGCGGGAGCGTCATGTGTCCATCGTCACGGAACCCCCAGTCCCACGCAACAGTCGCTCGACCAAGCCGCACGAACAAGGTCCTGGGTCCGGCCCGGACGCGCCTCCGGCTCAGTCGGCGATCGCGTCCGGCGCGACGACGGACCGGCCGGTCCGAGCGCGGGACGCCGGACGGCGCTCCGGCTCGCGTCGCGCGCCGATGCCGCTCGCGGTCATGCCGGCGACGATCGTGCCCCCGCTCGCGGCGAGCTTGACCCGATACATCTCCACGTCGGCCGTCGCGATCAGCTCGCGGGCCGTCCGGCCGTCGCCCGGGAAGGCGGCCACGCCGATCGAGGCGCCGACCGGCACGGCTCCGTGCTCGTCGCTCTGGAAGGCCCGCTCGCGGAGCGCCTCGACGATCCGGTCGGCGGCGTGGTGCGCGGCGGCCCGGTCGGTCTCGGGCAGGATGATCGCGAACTCGTCGCCGCCGTAGCGCGCGGCCACGTCGCTCGCCCGGAGCGTGGATCGGATCTGCTCCGCGGTCCAGGCCAGGACCCGATCGCCGAACAGGTGGCCGAACGTGTCGTTGACGAGCTTGAAGTCGTCGAGGTCGATCATCAGCAGGGCCAGCGGCAGCTTCGAGCGCTGGGCGCGGACGATCTCCTCGCCGAGGCGCTCGTGCAGGTAGCGGTGGTTGAAGAAGCCGGTCAGCTGGTCGCGGTCGGCCAGGTCCCGGGCATCCTGGTAGTGACGCGCGTTCTCGAGGGCCATGGCGGCCTCGTTGGCCATCGTCCGGGCGAGCTCGAGCGCCGCGTCGTCGAAGGTGACGTCCGTCGCGCTCATGAGCTCGACGAGCCCGATCGAGCGGCCCTTCGCGACCAGCGGCAGCATCACCGACACCGCATCGCCCTCGGCCCGCAGGAAGGCGACCTCGGCCGGGTCGGCCGCCGGATCGTCGACCCGGATGATCGAGGTCACCTGCGCCTCGAGGACGCGGATGGTCTCGGGGAAGCCGGCCAGGTCGAACTCGGGCTGGATCTCGACCTCCGGGATGTCGGGCCAATAGCCGAGGGTCAGGAGCCGGTCGGCCGGCCGGTCCCACCAGCTGATGGCGCCCGAGCTGAGACCCATCGCCGCCACCATGTGCCGGGCGATGAGCTCGGCGACCTCGCGCGGATCGAGGCTCTGGGCGAGCGCGCTGCTCATGTCGAGGAGACGGCGCAGCTCGGACCCGAGCCGGTCGCTGTGGCTGAGGAGGCGCGCCGACTCGACCGCCGTGGCGGCCTGGTCGGCGAGGATCGACAGGAGCCGCTGGTCGTCCCGATCGAACTGGCGCAGACCCAGCTTCGACAGGGTGATCACCCCGATGATCCGCTCGTCGTACAGCATCGGGACGCACAGCATCGACTCGTCCACGTCGTCGGTGCCGGGGATCGTCGCCCCCCGCGAGTCGGCGTTCGCCTCGTCGATCAGGAGCGGCGTCCCGTGCTGGGCGACCCAGCCGGTGAAGCCCTCGCCGACCTTCGTGCGCAGGAGCTCGAAGTCGACGTCGTCGTAGGCGCCGACCCGGCCCTCGAAGGCGATCGGCACCACGTCGTCGGGCTCCTCGAGCACGTAGACGCGACAGTTGTGGTAGTCGATGACCTGGCCGACCTCCTCGACGATCGCCCGGCCGACGGAGGCGATCGTGTTCTGCCGGCTCATCCGGGCCGACGCGGCCTGGAGCACGGCCAGCTGGGCCGCCCAGCCTTCGGTCCGGGCGAACTGGTCGGCGTTGTGGATCGCCATCGCGGCATGGGTCGCGACCGCCACCGCGAACTCGACGTCGGCCTGCGTCCACGGACGCGGTCGGGCGGTGAACGCGGCCAGCGCCCCGATCACCCTGTCGTCGCTCACGAGCGGCACCGAGATGGACGACTTGACGTCGATGATCCCGCCGTACATCGCCTGGTCCTCGTCGCTGCTCCCGGACCCGTCGTCGACGATCGGGCGCCGGTCGCGCACGAGCTGGCCGAACCAGCCCTCGTCGGGCCCGAGGACCGGGAGCCGGGCGACGGTGTCGTCGTCGAGACCGGCCGAGGCGACGACGACCGCCCGATCTTCGTCGAGGATCCGGATCGTCGTCCCGTCGGTCTCGAGCGCGCGGTTCACCTCGGTGACGATCGTGCGCAGGATCGCGTCGCGATCGAGCGTCGTCGTGAGCCGCTCGGCGATCCCGAGGACGGCCTGGAGCCGGTCGGTGAGGAGCTGCTCGTGGGCGGTTTGGCCGGCCCGCGACTGCGCGGCACGGACGAGGGCCACCCGGAGGGCCAGCGCGGCGGCGACGAGGACCACCAGCTCCGCGACGATCGCGACGTCGATCACCGACCAGGCGGCCCGGTCGAGCGCGATCGGGACGAGGGTCACGAGGATCGTCCCGAGGCCGACGATCGCGGCCGTCCGGGTGGTCAGGAACGCGGCCGCGAAGAAGAGCGGAACGGAGGCGAGGCCGACCCCGAGCGGATCGTGGGCGCCGACGCGGAGCCGGACGACCCAGTAGCCGACGAGCGCGACAACGGCGAGCGCGGTGGTCGGCAGCGAGCTCGCCAGGGGCGATCCGCCGGAGGCCTCGGACCCGCGCCGGCCGCCCGACGTCGCCGGGCCGTCGTCGACCACGGCGGCACGCGCGGGTCCGGTCCCGCCGGAGCCATCGACAGCCATGAGCTCGCCCGTCTCGGGCCCGTTCGCGACCAGGCGTCCCCCCATCGGCGCCTGGTCGTCGATACGCGCGCTCGAGGCCGGCGAGCCCGACGCCGTGACCTGGCTGTCGGACTGGACCCGCATCGCGTCTCGCATCGTCGCATCGGGGCCGCCGCAGGACGCCTCATCCTTGGTACCGCCGGGTCAGCCGTCGGTACCATCCGGCAAGGTGGGCGGTCGGACCGCCTGACGATCCGTGCTCGGACGCCGGTTCGAGCGGCGCACCCGATGATCGGCCGGCGCGGCCGTCGCTAGCTCAGGCCGAGCGACGAAACGATCAGGATCAGCGACAGGAGGACGAGCAGCGCCGTCGACACCCAGCCGATCGTCCGCAGCAGACGACCGCTCACCAGGGCGCCCATGAGCTCGCGGTCGCTGGCGAGGAGCATCACGAAGACGAGGATGAACGGCAGCAGCAGCGCGTTGATCACCTGGGCCGCGAACATGACCTGGAACAGCGGCAGGCCCGGGATCATCACGAACAGCGCGGCGAAGCCGATGAAGAACGCGAGCAGCCCATAGAACGCCGGCGCCTCGCGCCAGTTCCAGTCGACGCCGGTCTCCCATCCGAACGCCTCGCAGGTCGAGTACGCGCTGGTGAGCGGGACGACCCCGAGCCCGAGGAACGACGCCCCGAGCAGCCCGATCGCGAAGAGGAAGCTCGCGGCTTCGCCGGCCAGCGGGGCCAGGGCCTGGGCGGCATCCGTGGCGCTCGTGATCGTCGTCTGGCCGGTCGCCCAGAGGGTCGCTGCACAGGCGATCACGATGAACGCCGCGATGACGTTCGTCAGCAGCGCGCCGGCGAAGACGTCGACCCGGCTCGCTGGCAGGTCGTCCGGTCGCAGACCCTTGTCTGCCACGTACGACTGGATGAATGCCTGGCCCCATGGCGTGATCGTCGTGCCGACGGTGCCGACGACCGCGAGCCAGTACACCGGTGAGTTCTGGATCTGCGGGATGAAGAGGTCGTGGATCGCGACCGACCAGTCGGGCTTCGCGAGCACCGCGGAGATGATGTAGGCGACCGACACGAACACGCCGACCGCGACGAAGATGTACTGGACCCGGCTGTAGTTCCCGAGCGCGATGAACGCGACGACAACCACCGCCGCGACGGCGGCGCTGATCTGCGGTGGGACGCCGAACAGGCTCAGCGCGGAGCCGATCCCGGCGAACTCGGCGACCGTCGAGCCGAGGTTGGCGGCCAGCATGAGGAAGACCGCGAACGCGCCCCAGCGAACCCCCCAGCGCTCGCGGATCAAGCCCATCAGGCCCTTGCCGGTCGCGAGCCCGAGCCGGGCGCCGACCTCCTGGGTGAAGAAGAGCACGATCTGGCTGGCCAGGATCACCCACAGGATCGCGTAGCCGAACTTGGCGCCGACGATGGAGTAGGTAGTGATCCCGCCGGCATCGTTGTCGGCGAAGCCACTCACCAGGCCAGGGCCGAGCACCGCGAGCACGGCCAGCATCCGGACCCGCCACAGCGGAAGCCTCGGCAGCGGCGGGAGGACCCGACGGCGACGCCGGCGCGCAGCGACCGGCGGGGCGACCGTCGTCGTGCTGCCGGCGACCGGTCCGGCGACGGCCGGCGGCTG
The DNA here is from genome assembly GCA_963813705.1 of uncultured Chloroflexia bacterium. Classification (GTDB taxonomy): domain Bacteria; phylum Chloroflexota; class Limnocylindria; order Limnocylindrales; family CSP1-4; genus Chersky-267. The sequence goes on along the minus strand of CAWFAH010000007.1, from coordinate 251,509 downwards.
CGCGTTGAGGCGGCCCGGGATCCTGGGCATGTCGCGACCGCCCCAGCTAGCGGCTGAAGACCCGCGGCAGGCGCCGCTTCCAGGCCGTCGGGATCACGGTGTCGATCGCGTCGTCCACGGTCACGATCCCCATCAGCCGGCCCTCGTCGTCGACCACCGGGACGGCGAGCAGGTTGTAATGCGCGACGACCTCGGCGACCTCGTCCTGGTCGGCTAGCACGCCGACGGCGACCGGCTCGCGGATCATCACGTCGCGGATCGGCGTGTCCGGCTTGGCCACGATGAGGTCGCGCAGCGAGAGGACCCCGACGAGGCGGTCGTCCTCGTCGGTGACGTACACGTAGTAGATCGTCTCGGCGTCGGGCTCGAGCTCGCGCAGCCGGTCGATCGCCTGGGCCGCCGTGAGGTGCTCCTCGAGGGCGATGTACTCGGTCGTCATGATCCCGCCGGCGGAATCCTCGGGGTAGCCGAGCAGCTCCTGGACCTCCTCGGCCTCGTCGCGCTCCATGTGGGCCAGGATCTCGTCGCGCATCACCTGGTCGAGGTCGGCGACGAGATCGGCCGCGTCGTCAGGGCTCATCTCCTCGAGGATGTCGGCCGCGCGCTCCCGGGCGAGGTCCTCGAGGATCTCGACCTGGGTGTCGGGCTCCATCTCCTCCATCGCGTCGGCGACGGCCTCGTCGTCGAGCGACGCGAGGACCCCGGCGCGGTCGCGCGGGGCGAGTTGGTCGAGGATCGAGGCGAGGTCGGCAGGGTGAAGCTCGGCCAGGCCCTGGTGCGGGACGCGGAGCTTGATCGAGGCGATCGACGTCTCGACCGGGTCGACGTCCTCCCAGTCGATGTAGCGCTCGGGCACCCCGACCTTGAGGTTCCGGGCGATCGTCCGGAAGCCACCTTCGATGCCGAGCCGCCGCAGCAGGCCGGTCGCGCCGACGTCGACCGCCACCAGGTGGTACGCGCCGTCCACCTCGTCGAGGCGCAGGTCGTTCACGCGGACGACCTTCCGCCCGTCGATGTCGACGATCTGCTTGTCGAGGAGATCGGCCCGGAGCAGGATCTCGTCCGGACGCTGGCGGAACTTGTCGATGTCGATCGTGGCCGTGCCGAGGCGGACGCCGCTGATGTCGAGTGACTCGACCGACGACCAGGGCAGGAAGATCCGCCGCCGGTCCGTCTCGATGACGATCCCGGTCAGGGGCGGATAGCGGTCGCCGACCGCGACGATCAGATCGGCGACCTTGCCGATCGGATCCCCCTTCCGGTCGCGGACGGGCCGGCCGATCACCTGGCTCAGGTACAGCATGTGCCACCTCGCGGCGGGATCCCTCCCGCCCGGCGGTGGCGTGCGCCCGATGGGCGCCGTCCGTCAGAGGGCGGTCGGGACCGGTGTGGTTCCCGCGGTCAAGCGGGGACTGGGTCCTGGCTCCACGAGGGAGTCATCCTCCGGTGCTGGCTCGGACTGGTCGACGGCGGGCACGGAACGCCGGTTCGGTGCGCCTCCGGGGACCGTGGCCGAGTGTAGTCGGCGGCCCGCGGCCGGGTCAACCGGCCGTCCGTCGGGTCGCGTCGGGTCGACCGTCGGCTACATCATCACCAGGCCGCCGTCGACCGCCAGGACCTGGCCGGTGATGAAGGCGGCCTCGTCGGAGACGAGGAAGGCGACGGCCGCGGCGACCTCGTCGGCGGTGCCGAACCGGCCCAGCGGGGTGCGGGCGACGAGCTCGTCGAGGAGCGGCTGGGGAAGCGTCGCGGTGAGCTCGGTCAGGACGAAGCCCGGCGCGACGGCATTGGCCGTGATCCCGCGCGAGGCGAGCTCGCGGGCGGTCGCCTTCGTGAGACCGATCAGGCCGGCCTTGGCCGAGGAGTAGTTCGCCTGGCCGGTCTGGCCGGCCTGGCCGGACACGCTGGTGATGTTGACGATCCGGCCCGCGCGGGCCTTGAGCATCGGCCGGGTCACCGCCTTGGTCATGTAGAACGCCCCGAACAGGTTCGTCTCGAGGACGTCGCGCCAGGCCTCGACGCTCATCCGCATGATCAGGTCGTCCCGGGTGATCCCGGCGTTGTTGACCAGGATGTCGACCTTCCCGAACGCCTCGAGGGCCTGCTTCACGACGCCGTCGGCGGCCTCCGGGTCGCGCACGTCCGCCTGGATCGACCGCGCGCGCCGGCCGAGGGCCTCGACCGCGCCGACCGTCTCGGCCGCGGCGTCGGCGTTGCCGCGATAGCTGAACGCGACGTCGGCGCCCTGGGTCGCCAGCCGGACGACGATGGCCCGTCCGATCCCGCGCGCACCGCCGGTGACGAGCGCCGCCTTGCCGGCCAGCTCGATCATGCGTGGACCTCCTCGTGCTTCGGCGCCGGCTCGGGCTCGCCGGGGACGACGTCGTCGAGGTCGAGCTCCACGCCCGGCACGACCGGGCGGGCCAGGATCTCGGCGAGCGCGGCCGGGATCGGATCGACCGAGTCCCAGTCGACCGGCAGCCGGACCGCGATGTCCTCCGGCCGGATCGACTCCGCGAGCGCGCCGCGAGCCGGATCGGCCGTCCATTCGATCGCGGCCGCGCCCGACGTGAACCCGGCGCCGAAGGCGACGATGACGATCCGGTCGCCGACCTTGACCCGCCCCGAGTCGACGGCCTCGGCGAGCGCGATCGGGATCGACGCCGCAGAGGTGTTGCCGTAGCGGTCGAGGTTCACGAACATGCGGTCCATCGGCAGGCGCAGCCCGTCGGCCACAGCCTGGATGATCCGGATGTTCGCCTGGTGCGGGATGAACAGGCTGATGTCGGACGGCTCGAGACCGGCCTTGGCAACCGCCGTGAGCGCCGTCGAGGCCAGCGTCCGGGTCGCGAACCGGTAGGTCTCCTTGCCCTCCATCCGGATGTAGTGCTCGCCGCGCTTCACCGTCTCCGCGGACGGCGGGCTCTTGGCGCCGCCGGCCGGCAGCCAGATCATGTAGGCGCCCTGAGGATCCGTCGTGAGCTCGATCCCGAGCCCGCCGCCACGCGTCTCGGCGGCCGACAGGACGACCGCCCCGGCCCCGTCGCCGAACAGGATGCAGGTGTTCCGGTCCGAGTAGTCGAGGAAGCGGGTCAGCAGCTCGGCGCCGATCACGAGCACGTTGCGGGCCATCCCGCTGGTGATGTAGGCCTGGCCGGCAGAGTAGGCATACACGAAGCCGGAGCACGCCGCGGCGACGTCCATCGCGAAGGCCCGGGTGTTGCCGATCGCCTCCTTGACCAGGGCCGCCGTCGACGGCATCCAGTAGTCGGGCGTCAGCGTCGCGAGGAGGATGATGTCGATGTCGTCCGGTTCGAGGCCGGCCACCGCGATCGCCCGCCGGGCGGCCACGGCGGCCATCGAGGCCGTCGTCTCGTGGGCGGCCGCGACGCGCCGCTCGCGGATCCCGGTTCGGGTCCGGATCCACTCGTCGCTCGTGTCGACCATCCGCTCGAGGTCGGCGTTGGTGAGGACGCCTTCCGGGGCGTAGCGGCCCCAACCGGTGACGTGGGCGTAGCGCGGTTGCTCGGTGCTCACAGCGGCTCCACCTCGATCAGCGGTTGCCTGGCCTTGACCAGCTGGCCACTCTCGGCGACGACCCGGACGACGCGTCCGGCGAGGTCGCTCTTGATCTCGTTGAACAGCTTCATCGCCTCGATCAGCCCGATGACCTGGCCGACCGCCACCTCGCCACCCACCTGGACGAACGGCGCCGAGCCGGGCCCCGGGGCGCCGTAGAAGATCCCCGTGAGCGGTGCCTTGACCGACGGCTGGACCGGTGCCTCGGCGGATCCGGTGGGCTCCCCCGCAGCGGCCGCGGGACCGGCCGGGACGCCCGCGACCGGCGCCGCGATCGCGCTGGCCTTGCGCAGGACGAGCCCGGTCCCGCCGGCTTCGACCTCGAGCTCGTTGAGGTCGCTCCGCTCGAGGAGCCCGGTCAGTCGATCGAGCAGGACGAGGAGCGAGCCGTCTCCGCCACCGAGCGTGGAGCCGCGTTCGGCCTCGCCGGCGGCGACGGCCGGGGCGACCGGGATCGCGGCCGGCTCGCCGGGTTCGGGCGCGGACGCGGCCTGCTCGTCGGTCATGCGTCGAACCGGCGGAAGATGAGGGCGGTGTTCTGGCCGCCGAAGCCGAACGAGTTCGACAGCGCGGTCCGCACCTCGCGGTGGGTCGCCCGGAGCGGCGTGAGGTCAAGGCCGGCGGCTGCCTCGTCCGGGTCGTGGAGGTTGATCGTCGGCGGGATCGTGCCGGTGCGGATGGCCAGGATCGTGGCGATCGCCTCGATCGCGCCGGCCGCGCCGAGGGTGTGCCCGAGCATCGACTTGTTGGCGGTCACGGCCACCTCGCCGGCGCGGTCGCCGAAGAGCGTCCGGATCGCCTGGAGCTCGGCCGGGTCGCCCTCGGGCGTCGAGGTCGCGTGGGCGTTGACGTGGTCGATCGCCGCCGCCTCGAGGCCGGCCTTCTCGAACGCCCGGCGGGCGGCCCGGACGGCGCCGATCCCGCCGGGTGCGGGGAGCGTGATGTGCGACGCATCGGCGGTCGCCCCGTAGCCCACGATCTCGACCAGTGGCTCGACGCCGCGCGCCTCGGCGTGCTCGAGCGCCTCGAGGATGAGCGCACCGGCGCCTTCGCCGATGACGAACCCGTCGCGGCCCCGGTCGAACGGCCGCGACGAGGCCGGCGGGTCGTCGTTCCGGGTCGACAGCGCCTTCATCGAGCAGAACCCACCGATGGACGCCTCGTGGATCGCAGCCTCGACGCCGCCGGCGATCATGACGTCGGCGTCTCCGCGCCGGATCGTCTCCCACGACTCGCCGATCGCGTGGCCCCCGGTCGCACAGGCCGACACGGTCGCGAAGTTCGGTCCGGTCGGCCCGAACGCGATCGCCACCTGGCCGGCCCCCGTGTTGGCGATGCCCATCGGGATGAAGAACGGGCTGATCCGGTCGGGGCCGCGCTCGCCCATCACCAGGACGTTGTCGAACAGCGTGTGGACGCCGCCCAGCCCGGAGCCGAGGATCACCCCGGTCCGCTCGGCGAGCGGGCCCTCGAGCCGTCCGGGCAGGCCGGCCTGGTCCATGGCCTGGCGAGCCACCACGAGCCCGAACTGGATGTAGCGGTCGGTCCGCCGGATGTCCTTCCGGTCGAGGATCCAGCTCGGGTCGAAGTCGAGGACCTCGGCCGCGATCTGCGAGTCGAGCCGGGACGGATCGAACGAGGCGATCGTCCGGATGCCGGATCGCCCGGCGACGAGCCCGTCCCAGGTCGAGGCCACGTCGGGCCCGAGGGCGCTGAGGAGGCCCATCCCGGTCACGACGACCCGCCGGGAGGTGGCAGCGGGCCTGTGGGTCATCACGCAGCCCTCCGCGGGACGAGGCGACGCCCCTCCGAGCCATCGGCCCGAGGATTCACCGGACCAGCTTCCCCGTCCGGACGGTCGCCGCCCGGTAGACGTCGCCCGGCAGCCCGCGCGCGGAGATCGCATTCGAGACGGCCATCGTGTCGAACTCGGCGCGCCGGATCTCGGCGTTCACCGCGTCGGCGGTCAGCTCGATGAGCGCCCAGGACGCCGTCGGATCCCCGTCGAAGGCGTAGCCGGCGCTGCCGGAGTTGACGATGACCTTCCAGCCGAGGTCGCGCACCTCGGCCACGTGGGTGTGGCCGCAGCCGATGACCCGGGCGTCGGTGCGCGAGATGCGCTCCATGGTCACGTTCGGGTCGAGGACCTGGTCGAAGCCGGCGGTCTGCGACCCCGGTGAGGCATGGCAGACGAGGACGAGCGTTTCGTCCAGGCGCAGCCGCCGCTCGGCCGGCAGGCGACGCAGCCAGTCGACCCGCTCTGCGCCCAGGGCGTCGTGGGCCCACTCGGCCGCCGAGCGGAACGACTCAGGGACGCCCTCGGTGAGCCACGGGAACGCGGCGGCGTAGTCGAAGTCGGCGACGGCGATGTCGGTGTTGCCCTGGACGACCAGCGCCCCGGCGTCCTCGAGCTCGCGGACCGCGTCGACCGTGGCCGCGGGCTCGGGCCCGTTGAGGACCAGGTCGCCCGCGATCATCACGGCGTCGGGCCTGGCGGCGCGGACGGCCTTGCGGACGGCCTCGAGCGCGGCGGCGTTGCCGTGCATGTCGCCGAACAGCGCGATGCGGGCCATCAGCGCAGCACCGACGCGTCCGGGATGATGAAGCTCAGCGTGGCCTCGCAGGCCACCTCGCCGTCGACGGAGGCGACGCCCCTGCCGCGACCGAAGCGCCGTCCGAGCTTGTCCATCGTGACCTCGAGGCGGAGCGTGTCGCCCGGGACCACGACCCGCTTGAACCGGCAGTCGTCGATCCCGCCGAACAGCCCGATCCGGTCGCCGAACCCGGGCTGCCGGGCGACATAGACAGCCATCGTCTGGGCCAGCGCCTCCACCTGGAGCACGCCCGGCATCACCGGCAGGCCCGGGAAGTGGCCCTGGAAGAACCACTCGGTCGCGGTGACCGCCTTGAGACCCACGATCCGCTGTACCTCCGGCTCGTACGCCACGATCCGGTCGACGAGCAGGAACGGCCAGCGATGGGGGATCAGCGCCTCGATCTCGCGGGACGTGTGGATCGTCGTCGCGGGCGCGGGGGCGGCGGGGGCGTCCAGGTCGGTCACGGGCGGCTCCGGCTGGCTGGCGATGGGTCGGTCCAAGTCTGACGGCTCGACGGTCCATCCTGCGGGTGGTCGATGCAGGCCTGCATCCAGTCGAGCGTGGGCGGATGGGTGGCCCCCGCGCTCACCGCCGCTCCGCCGCCGCGACGAAGGCGGCGCTGCCGACCCGGTCGAGGAGGTTCGTCGTGACCTTGCCGTCGAGGAAGACCTCGTTGCGCAGCAGCGCCCGGTGGATCGGCAGGTTCGTGACCAGCCCGTCGACGACGAGCTCGTCGAGCGCGGCCCGGGCGCGATCGATCGCCGACTCGCGATCCCGGCCCCAGACGATCAGCTTGCCGAGGAGCGAGTCGTAGAACGGCGGCACCTCGTAGCCGCTGAACAGGTGCGAGTCCATCCGGACCCCCGGCCCGCCCGGGGCGAGGTAGCTCTCGACGAGGCCCGCGCTCGGCCGGAAGTCGTGGTCGACGTCCTCGGCGTTGATCCGCAGCTCGATCGCGTGGCCACGCAGCTCGACGTCGGCCTGGCTGAACCCGAGCGACTCCCCCGCCGCGATCCGGATCTGGGTCGCCACGAGGTCGATCCCGCTGAGCATCTCGGTGATCGGGTGCTCGACCTGGATCCGGCAGTTGATCTCGATGAAGAAGAAGTCGCCATTGCCGTCGACGAGGAACTCGAGCGTCCCGACGTTCTCGTAGCCGGCCGCGACGACGGCCTCGATGGCGCGCTCGGCGAGCTCCGCCCGGGCTGCCGGCGAGAGTGCCGGGGTCGGCGCCTCCTCGAGGATCTTCTGGTGGCGGCGCTGGACCGAGCAGTCGCGCTCGCCCAGGTGGACCCCGTTGCCATAGCGGTCGACGACGACCTGGACCTCGACGTGGCGGGTGTCCTCGAGCCACTTCTCGAGGTACAGCGAGTCGTCACCGAACGCGGCCTTGGCCTCGGACCGGCAGACCTTGAGCGCCTGCTCGAGCTCGCGCCCCGAGCGGACCATGCGCATCCCCTTGCCGCCGCCCCCTGCGCTCGGCTTGATGAGCACCGGGTAGCCGATCCGGTCGGCCTCCTCGAGGGCGTGGAGGTCGTCGCGCAGCATCCCGTCCGAACCGGGGATCGTCGGCAGGCCGTGCGCGCCGAGCAGGCGCCGGGTCCCCTCCTTGCTGGCGAACCGGTCGAGGACCTCGGGCGGCGGGCCGATGAACGTCAGGCCGTGCGCGCCGACGACCTCGGCGAACGTCTCGTCCTCGGACAGGAAGCCGTAGCCCGGGTGGATCGCGTCGCAGCCGGTGACGATCGCCGCGCTCATGACCGCGGGAACCGACAGGTAGCTCCGTCGCGCGTCGGCCGGACCGATGCAGATCGCCTCGTCCGCGAGACGCACAGGGAGCGAATCGCGATCGGCCTCGCTGTACACGACGACGGCCTCGACGCCGAGCGTCCGGCAGGCGCGCAGCACGCGCAGGGCGATCTCGCCGCGGTTGGCGATCAGGATCTTCTGGAACATCAGCGGCCGGCCATCGCTCAGGGCTCGCCCGGCGCGACGAGCCCGTCAGCTCCCGGCGCCGGACCGAGGCCGGCGGGCCCGCCCGGGCCGTCGGCCGGTGGCGACGACAGGAGCTCCACCCAGACGAGCTCCTGGCCGTACTCGACGGCTTCCCCGGGCTCGACGAGGCTGGCCCCGACGATCCCGTCGGCCGGTGCCACGACCTCGGTCGGGATCCCGAGCACGTCGATCGCGCCGATCGGGTCACCCGCCCGGACGCGCGAGCCGGGCACCACGCCCGTCCGCGGCTGGAAGAAGCCGACCGCCGGCGAGGTGGCGATGGCGCGGAACGGATCCCGGGCACTGCCCGACACGACGGCCGACCGGGCGCCGTCCCCGTCGAGGCCGGCGGGGGCGGTCGTTGGCGGTCGGGTCGCCTCGCCGTCGTCGCCCGCCTGGCTCGCACCGCGTCCCGGCCCGACCGGGGTGAGCGACGGCCGGGCCGGCGGGGCGGGAGTGGCGGTCCGGCCGGCGCGCCGGCCCTGCGGCCCGGGCGCCCCGTCGGCCGGGCGGCGGAGGCGCACCTTCCAGCTGCCCTCGCGGACCTCGATCTCGCCCAGGCCGCTCGCGCCGAGCTTGGCGATCAGGGCGGGAATGAGCTCGTCGGTCAGGGCGTCGATGGCGGCGTGATCGGCCAGCCGGGCGGCGGGATCGCGCTCCTCGGATCCCATCGTCACTCCTCCTCGCGGGCCGCTGGCTCCTCCGGCGCGGGAGCGTCCGGCTCCGCGCGCGGGCGGACCGGTGCGGTGACCCCGGCCGAGCGAGGCCCGCCGATGAGGTTCCGGAGCCGGTCGGCCAGGCCGGGGCGCTCGGGCGGCGGGACCTCGACGGTCGTGATCGTCGCGTACGGCCCGAGCGAACGATAGCGCTGATAGCGCGCCTCGATGAGCTCGTCGAGCGGGCGCGCCTCGAGCAGCTCCAGCTGGGCCACGATCGCCGCCTTGAGCCGGGCGGCCGTGGCCGGCGGGTCCTCCTGCGCGCCGCCCTCGGGTTCCTCGACGATGAGGTCCACGACGCCGAGCGCGGCCTGGTCCGCCGCGGTCATCTTCATCGCCGCCGCGGCGGTGGCCGCCTGGTCCGGCGTGCGCCACAGGATCGCGGCGCAGCCCTCGGGCGAGATCACCGAGTAGACGGCGTTCTCGAGCGCGATCACCACGTCGCCGACGGCGATCGCGAGCGCCCCGCCCGAGCCGCCCTCGCCGGTGATCACGGCGACGATCGGCGTGCGCAGGCGGCTCATCAGCGCGATCGAGCGGGCGATGGCCTCGGCGATCCCGCGCTCCTCGGACTCCGGTCCGGGATGGGCGCCCGGCACGTCGATGAACGTGACGACCGGGATGTGGAGGCGCTCGGCCAGCTCCATGAGCCGCATCGCCTTGCGGTAACCCTCCGGATGGGGCATCCCGAAGTTGCGCCGGATGTTCTCCTCGGTCTCGGCGCCCTTCTGCTGGCCGATGACCACCACCCGCCGGCCGTCGATCCGGGCGAAGCCGGCGACCATGGCCGGGTCGTCCCCGAACAGGCGGTCACCGTGGAGCTCGATGAACTCGTCGGCGATCAGCCCGACGAGCTCGAGCGTGCGCGGCCGGCGCAGGTTGCGGGCGAGCTGGACGGTCGCCCACACGGCCGCACTGGGATCGACCTCGGCGACGGCGCCTGCGGTCGAGGCGCGTCCCTCCGTCGCGGCCGGCTCGCCGGGGTCGCGGCCGGACCGGCCGAGGATCCGGTCAACCACGGCGTCGCCCCTCGGCGCCGGTCGTTGCCGCTGTCGCCTCGGCGTCGTCGGTCGCTCCATGCGGGGACTCACCGTTGTGCGACGGGACGCCGGTGTCACCCTCGGGGATCACCTTGTCGGCGAGCGCCGAGAGGAACGACAGCGGCCGGAACCCGGGCAGGCTGCCGTTCGTGGCCGTTTCCTCGGTCCCGCCGTCCGTCGCGGCCGGCTCGAGGAACGCCAGGAGCGCCGCCAGCTCGGTTCGCAGCTCGGTGCGATGGACGATCCGGTCGACGAACCCGTGGCGGAACAGGAACTCGGCCCGCTGGAAGCCGTCGGGCAGCTCGCCGCCGATCGTCCCCGCGTTGACCCGGGCGCCGGCGAAGCCGATCAGCGCGTTGGGCTCGGCGAGGTTCACGTCGCCGAGCGCCGCGAAGGAGGCGAACACCCCGCCGGTGGTCGGGTCGCTCATGATCGACACGAACGGCACGCCGGCCTGGCGCAGGCGCTCGGTCGCGGCCACGGTCTTGGCGAGCTGCATCAGCGCCAGCGTGCCTTCCTGCATCCGGGCGCCCCCGCTCGCCGCGACGATGACCAGCGGCGTGCGGGTCTCGAGGGCGGCCTCGGCCGCGCGGGTGACCTTCTCGCCGACGACCGCGCCCATCGAGCCGCCCATGAACCCGAAGTCCATGACGCAGATGACCACCGGATAGCCGGCCACGGTCCCGCTGCCCCATACGGCGGCGTCGCGCATCCCGGTCGCGACCTGGGCGGCGGCGATCCGGTCCGGGTACGTCTTCTGGTCGACGAAGCTGAGCGGGTCGACCGACTGGAGGCCCGGGTCGCGCTCCTCGAACGAGCCCTCGTCGAGCAGGTGATCGATCCGCGCCGCCGCCGACAGCCGGAAGTGGTGGCCGCAGTTCGGGCAGACGCGGAGCGCCTTGTCGAGCTGCTTGTTGAAGAGCTGCTCCTCGCACGCGGGGCACTTCGTCCACAGGTCGGCCGGGTAGACATCGCGCCGGGCGCGGAACGACGGCAGCTTGATCGGCATCAGGCGAGCCTCACCCGCTCGACCCCGCTGCGCGGCGCGCGGTTCAGCCGCCAGGCCACGAGCGCCGCGCCGGCGATCGACAGGGCGGCCGAGGCGAGCGTGCCGCCGATCACGAGCGGCCGCGGGATCCCCGGGACGTCCTCCGGTCGCGCCGGGTCGGCCAGATCGAGCGGGTCGAGGACCCCGAGCTCGCCGAACGGGTCGCGCGCCGAACCGACGGGGCCGAGCTCGATCACGCCGGAGGCAGCAGCGAGGGAGCCCGGCTCCCCGGCGGCCGGGGCGAGGCGCATCCGGGCCGCGGCGTCGGCCAGGCGGGTCGCCAGCCGCTCCTCGAACCGGAACGACGGATGGATCCGCCAGGCTCCGTCGGCGAGGCGGGCGGCCGCGAGGCGGACGTCGGGGTCGAGCTCGGCCACGCTCGGGGCGTCGACCGCCCGCCGCTCGCGCGCCGCGAGGAGCGACTCGAGGTAGCCGTCCGTGACGAGGGCGTCGATCTCGCCGGTCTCGCGCGCTTGGACGCTCACGCGCGCCCGCCCAGGTCGCGCGCCACCGCGCGCAGGCCGCGGTGGATCAGCACCCGCACCGCGCCCTCGGATCGCCCGAGCACGCCGGCGATCTCCGCGGTCGACATCTCGTCGACGAACCGGAGGACGAGCGCCCGGCGGCGGTCGTCGGGCAGCCGCCCGACCGCGGCCCATGCCTCGGCGGCTTCCAGCCGGCGGGTCGCTCCGCGCTCGACGTCGACGGGGCCGGCCAGTGCGGCGGCCATGTCGAGCGACGATTCGGGACGGCGGCGTCGGCTGCGCCGCACGTTCGCGACCACGTTCCGGGCGATCTGGAACAGCCACACGCGGAACGTCGAGGCACCCTCGCCGTCGGCCGGTCGGGCACGCTCCTCGAAGCGCGGCAGCGCGCCGAGGGCGAGCAGGAACGTCCGCTCGGTGGCGTCCTCGGCGTCATGGTGGTCGCCGAGCTCATAGAACGCGTAGCTGTACACCTGGGCGAGGTACTTCCGATACAGGGCGTCGAAGCGGGCCGGGTCGCGCAGGGCGGCCTCGACCAGCGGTCGATCGCGATCGAGATGGACGAGCCGGCGCTCCTCGGTCGCCGACACCTTCCTGAACACCGAGCGGGCCATTGCGTTACACCCCGACCGGCGCCGGGCCGGCGGCCTGGCCGTCGGCCAGCCGGAGGTGGAGGATCTCGCCGCTGAGGACGGTCCGCTGCCCGGTGGCCGCCGCGCGGTCCTCGACGACGAGGCCGCCACTGGACGGGTCGACGCCGAGGGCGCGGACGACGGCCGAGCTCCCGTCGGCGGCGTCGAGCCGGACGGGCCGCCCGTTCGTCAGCTGGCGGGCGACCCAGCCTGCGGGGTCGAAACGGCCCGCGCGGAGGCTCCGGGTCCGCTCCTCGAGCCGGCCGATGAAGCCGTCGAGCAGCCCGGCCGTGTCGACGGGTCGGCCGCCGGCGGCCTCGTGGAGGCTCGTCATCGTCCCGGCGAGATCGTGCGGGAACGTCGCCGCCGGCCAGTCGGCGTTGATCCCGATGCCGACGATCGCCCGCGGATCGGTCCCCCCGAGCCCGACGGTCTCGCCCAGCACGCCGGCCAGCTTGCGCACGGTCCCGTCGCGGGTCTCGACGACGAGGTCGTTCGGCCACTTGAGGCGGATCGTCCGTGGCGGCAGCCCGGCGACCGACTCGGACGCGTCGGCCATGGCCAGGGCGACGATCGCCGCGAGCCGCCAGACATGCTCGGGCGCGAGCCACTCCGGCCGGAACCCGACCGACAGCAGGAGCCCGGCGCCCGGTGGCGCGGCCCACGACCGGCCGTCGCGGCCGCGCCCGGCGGTCTGCTCGCCGGCCACGGCCAGGCAGACCTCGGGCGTCCCGGCGTCGAGCCAGGCGCGGACGATGTCGTTCGTCGAGCCGACGCGCGCGAACCCCTCGCGGCGCGCCAGGAACGGATCGCCGACCACTCGGCCGTCAGCCCGCCCGCGTCGCCGGCGTCGATCCGGCCGTCGCGCCGTCGGCCGCGTCGGGTCGCTCGAGCTCGAACGCGGCGTGGAGCGCCCGGACGGCGGTCTCGACGTCATCCTCGGCGATGATGCAGGTGATCCGGACCTCGGACGTCGAGATCATCTCGATGTTGACCCCGGCATCGGCGAGCGTCCCGAACATCCGGGCAGCATAGCCGGGCGCGTTGTGGATCCCGGCCCCCACGATCGACACCTTGGCCACGGCCGAGTCGGTGGTCATCTCCTGGAACCCGAGATCGCGGACGATCGGCTCGAGGATCCGCTTGCCGCGGGCGAGCTCGGACCGGGCCACCGTGAAGCTCATGTCGGTGGTTCCGCCGTGGCCCACGTTCTGGACGATCATGTCGACGTTGATCCCGGCGTCGGCCAGTGGCGCGAAGATCGAATGGGCCACGCCCGGCCGGTCGGGCACGGCGACCAGGGTGATCTTGGCCACATTGCGGTCGTGGGCCAGGCCGCGGACCTTGTTGCGCTGCTCCACGAGCGGATCCTCCTGGATGCGGGTCCCCGGCGCGTCCTCGAACGAGCTCAAGACCTCGATGACGACGCCGTTGACCCAGCCGAGCTCGACCGCCCGGACCTGCATGACCTGGGCGCCCTGGTGGGCCAGCTCGAGCATCTCCTCGTAGCCGATCACCGACAGCTGGCGCGCCCGCGTCACGAGCCGCGGGTCGGCGGTGAAGATGCCCCGCACGTCGGTGAAGATCTGGCAGCGGTCGGCACCGAGCCGGGCCGCCAGGGCGACCGCGGTCGTGTCCGAGCCGCCCCGTCCGAGGGTCGTCGTCTCGGCCTTCTCGGTGTCGGTCGAGCTGAGCCCCTGGAAGCCGGCGACGATCACGACCTTGCCCTCGGCGAGCTCGGCCCGGACCCGGGCCGGGTCGACGTTGGCGATCCGGGCCTTGCCGTAGCGGCCGTCGGTGCGGATCCCGGCCTGGGCGCCGGTCAGGCTGATGGCTGGCACGCCGAGGGCGTGGAGGGCCATCGACACGAGCGTGGCGCTCTGGTGCTCGCCGGTGGCCAGGAGCATGTCGAGCTCGCGCGAATCGGGCTCGTCGGTGATGGCCGCCGCAAGGGCCAGCAGCTCGTCGGTCGTGTCGCCCATGGCGCTGACGACGACGACCAGGTCGGCGCCGGCCGCGCGCTCGCGGGCGATCCGCCGGGCGACGCGCTTGATCCGATCCGCTCCGGCGACCGACGAGCCGCCGAACTTCTGCACGACGATGGGGGCCTGCATCAGGGCGGGATTGTAGCAGCGGGCCTCCAGTCCCCCGGAGCGTGCCTTCCAGCCCCGCAGAGCGGGCGATCGGGGGCCTTGGGCCGTCGCGGGCGGCGCGCCGCGTTCGCCGTGGCCCGCGCGCCGCGCCTGGCTCGCCATGGCCCGCGCGCCGCGCCTGGTTCGCCGCCCCGCGCCTGGTTCCCCGCAGCCGGCGCCTGTGCCGGCGCCTGGTTCGCCTCGCGAACCAACCGGCGGAGGACGGGAGCACGGAGCCGGGTCAGACCGGGCCCAGCCGCTCCTTGGTTCGGCTGGCGAACCAACCGGCGGAGGACCGGCGCGGAGCCGGGTCAGACCGGGCCCAGCCGCTCCCTGGTTCGGCTGGCGAACCAAGCGACGGAGGACGCGTGCTCGGAGCCGGGTCGGACCGGGCCCAGCCGCTCCTTGGTTCGGCTGGCGAACCAACGGGCGGAGGACCAGTGCGCGGAGTCGCGGCGGGCCGGGCTCGGCCGCTCCTTGGTTCGGCTGGCGAACCAACGCGGCGGAGGACCAGTGCGCGGAGTCGCGGCGGGCCGGGTTCGGCACACGGGTGCCGGCGAGCGCGGTGCGAAGGCCGCACCCCGGGTGGACCCGGTCCGGTCGTGGTCCGCGCGTCTCCCGTATGCTGACGGCGCTGGAGGAGCGTCCCGATGTGCTTCGACCTCGATAGCCGACCACCGATCGCCCCGATCGCCGGCGGGGCGATCGAGCACGAGCATCTCGTCCTGACCGCGGCGGACGGCAACCAGCTCGAGGCGTTCCGCGCCCGGGCCAGCGCACCGATCGGAGCCGGCATCCTGATCTTCCCGGACGTGCGCGGGCTGCACGGCTACTACGAGGAGCTGGCGCTCCGCTTCGCCGAGGCCGGCGTCGACGCCGTCGTGATCGACTACTTCGGGCGGACGGCCGGAACCGGCGCCCGGGGCGACGACTTCGACCACATGCCACACGTCCGCCAGATGACCTGGGAGGGAACGCTGGCCGACGTCCGGGCCGCTGCCGCCGCGCTGCGCGAGGGCGGCCGCGTCGTGGCGCTGTTCGCGATCGGGTTCTGCATGGGCGGCCGCCTCGCCTTCCTCGCCCCCACGATGGACCTCGGGCTTTCCGGGGCGATCGGCTTCTACGGCTGGCCGACCGGCTCCCGCCCGAGCTCCCCCGCGCCGGTCGACGTCGCGGCGGAGATCCGCGCCCCGATCCTGGGCATCTTCGGGGGCGCCGACGAGGGGATCACCCCGGAGGTCGTGGCCGACTTCGAGCACGCGCTCGTCGGCGCGGGCGTCGAGCACGAGCTGGTGACCTACCCGGGCGCCCCACACAGCTTCTTCGACCGCAAGGCGGCCGACTACGCCGAGGCCTCGACGAACGCGTGGCGCCGGACGCTGAAGTTCATTCGGGCGAACACGCCGGCCGGGTGACCGGGGCGGGCGATCGAGCACCGGGACCCGGCGCGGATGTCCGGGCCGGAAGGGTCGATCGCTCGCGCGCCTGGCAGACGCCCGCGGACAGCCGGCTCATGCAGGCGCTGGTGTCGCGCTGCTGGCGCGCCGACTGGCCGGCGATGCACCTCCACCCGGGCGACATTGACTGGTGGTCGGTCCAGGCGCTCGGGCGGACGCCCGGGCTCGACGGTCGGATCCGGCTGTGGTTCGCCGGCGAAGTCGATGCCACCGAGCTCGTCGGGTTCGCCTGGTTCGGGCCGCCGAACGACGCCGACCTCGTCGTGGCACCGGCCTTCCGCTCGACCGAGCTCCTCGGCGAGATGATCGCCTGGATCGAGGCGCAGGTCGCCCACTTCGGCGCGACGCCGCCCGGGCGGCTCGGCGGCCTCGATGTCGACGCGGTCGAGGGGCCAACCGGTCCCGGGCAGCCGACCGCCACCGCTCGGATCTGGACGGCGGTCCCGGACCCGGCGACCGTGGCGGCCCTCGAGGGGCTCGGCCTCGAACCGGGTCCCGAGCCGGGCTACCTCCACTTCGTCGGCCAGATCGATCGGCTCGACCTCGACCCTCCCCCGCTGCCCGATGGCTACGTCCTGGCGACGATTTCGAGCGACGCCGACATCGCCGGCCGGGTCGCCGCCGGTCATGCCGCGTTCCCCGGCTCGTCGATGACCGAGGCGAAGTACCGCTGGTGCCGGACGACGCCGCTCTACCGGCCGGCGCTCGACACGATCGTCGTCGGGCCGGACGGTGAGGTCGCGGCCTTCGCCCTCGGCTGGCTCGACCCGCTGACCCTCGGCGTCGAGCTCGAGCCGGTCGGCGTCCATCCGGCGCACCAGCGGCGCGGGCTGGGCCGGGCGGTCTGCCGGGCAACCCTCCGGGCGGCCCGCGGCCTCGGTGCCGGCGACGTAATGATCGCTGCGGAGGCCGCGAACGCGGCCGCGACGGGCCTGTACGCGGCGCTCGGGCTGCGCGTCGAGGCGCGAGTCGTCGCCTATCGACGGCCGACGACGACGAGTCCCGATCGCGAGCGACGGACCGAGGCGGATCCGGCCTGACGTCGGACGACGACCCGACCGCGCTCGCCGCGGGCGCGGCGCTCGCCGCACCCGATGGGCCGGGCGGTCCCTAGCGGCGGAGAGTGGCCAGGCCGACCAGGACCGCGATCGTCGCCAGGACGATGAAGACCGGGAACCCGCCGGGGATCCAGGCGTTGGCCGTGTGGATGAGGCTCCCGAACGCCGCGCTCACGGCGCCCGTCGCGCTCTCGAACACGCCGCCGATCGATTGACCGATCTGGTTGACGAACTCCCCCATGGCCGCAGTGTCGGATGGACCGTCAAGCGTCCGCGCAGGGTCCCGAGCGTGGGCCCGGCCCACCGGCCTCAATTCGTGGTGCCCGCGCGCGCCGGATCGTTGGGTCCGTCCGGGTCTGTCCGGCTCGTCGATCGGCGGCCGGCCGCGAACGCCAGCCGGTCAGGAGCGGTGGACGACCTTTGCCCCGGCGTTGCGCGGCGTGACCACCGTTGCGTGGCCGGGCAGGTCGGTGTCGGCCGCGACCGCCGAGAAGGCCGCCTCGATCCGGGCGACCGCCGCTACCGTGTCGGTGAAGGCGATGATGGCGGAGCCCGAGCCCGACAGGCAGGCACCGAGCGCCCCGGCCGCGCGGGCGGCCTCGACGAGCCGCGGCAGCTGCGGGTAGACCTCGCTCCGGTAGGGCTCGTGCAGACGGTCGATCGTCAGGTAGCGCAGGAGGTCGGTGCGCCGGCCGGCCATCCCCGCGACCCCGAGCGCGACGCGTGCCAGGTTCGTGGCCGCGTCGTCGAACGGAACCCGCTTCGGGAGGGCATCGCGCATTGCCGACGTCTGGAGCCGGAGGTCCGGGACGTAGAGGACGCAGCGCAGGTCGCGCGGGACGTCGAATCGGAGGGCCTCGACGGCGTCGTCGATCGCCGCGCTGACGACGAACCCGCCGAGCAACGCGGCCCCGACGTTGTCGGGATGCCCTTCGATCGCGGCCGCGATCCTGAGCATGTCGGGCGGGGCGAGGTTGCCGTCCGCCAGGGCATTGGCCGCCACGACCCCGGCGACCGTGGCCGCGGCCGACGAACCGAGCCCGCGCATCAGCGGGATCCGGTTGCGCATCGAGATCCGCCAGCCGACGCCGTCGGGCAGCTCGCCGCGCAGGAGGACGAGCGTCGTCTCGAGACCCTGGACGAACCGGTTGTCGCGGTCCTCGGTGAGCTCGTTCACGCCCTCGCCGTCGATATCGAGCTCGATCTGGCCCCGGCTCCAGCTGCGGACCTCGACCTCGATCCGGTCGGTCAGGTCGAGCGCCAGCCCGAGACAGTCGTACCCGGCGCCGAGGTTGGCGCTCGTCGCCGGGACCTCCACGCCGATCCGCCGCCCATCGAGCTCGGCCAGCCAGTTCGCGACCACGCGTCCCTCCTGTAGCCCTCGTCTGCGTTCGGCGTCCGGCCCTACCAGCCGAGCGCGGCGATCACCGCGTCGGTCGTCGCCGCGGCCTCGAGCATCGCGCCGGCCTGGGCCTCGGCCGTATGCGGGTCCTTGAGCCCGTTGCCGGTGAGCACGCACACGATCGTCGCATCCCGCTCGACGCCGAGCCGGCCGTCCGCGACGAGCCTGCGCACCCCGGCCACGCCGGCCGCCGAGGACGGCTCGCAGAAGACCCCCTCGAGCCGGGCCAGGTCGCGGTAGGCGGCCAGGATCTCGTCGTCGGTCACCGCCTCGATGCGCCCGCCCGACTCGTCGCGGGCGGCCGTCGCGAGCTTCCAGCTGGCCGGGTCGCCGATCCGGATCGCGGTGGCCACCGTCTCGGGCGTCGGCGACCGGGTGCCCGAGCACGAGCGGCGCCGCGCCGGCGGCCTGGAAGCCGTACATCCGCGGGCTCGCGGTCGTCAGCCCGGCCGCCTCGTAGTCGCGGAAGCCGGCCCAGTAGGCGCTGATGTTGCCGGCGTTGCCGACCGGGATCGCGAGGACGTCGGGTTGCCGCCCGAGCTCGTCGCAGACCTCGAACGCGGCCGTCTTCTGGCCGGCCAGCCGATCCGGATTGACCGAGTTGACCAGGGTGATCGGGGGGTCGTCGCGAGCGGTGAGCTCGCGGACGATCCGCAGCGCCGCGTCGAAGTTGCCGTCCACGGCCACCACCCGGGCGCCGGCCATCAGGGCCTGGAGAAGCTTGCCCATCGCGATCTGGCCGCGCGGCAGGACGACCACGACCTCGAGGCCGGCCGCCGCCCCGTAGGCGGCCGCCGAGGCCGACGTGTTGCCGGTCGACGCGCAGGCGATCGAGTGGGCGCCGCCCTCCAGGGCGCGGCTCACCGCGACGACCATCCCGCGGTCCTTGAAGCTGCCCGTCGGATTCGCTCCCTCGACCTTGAGGTACAGGTTCGGCAGGCCGAGCTCCGCCCCGAGCCGATGGGCGTGGACGAGCGGCGTTCCCCCCTCGCCGAGGCTGAGCGCCGGCGTCGCCGGACCGACCGGGAGGAAGCTCCGGTAGCGCTCGACGAGGGTCGGACGGGCGAGCATGGTGGCGGCCGTCACACGTCGATGGGGTAGAGGGTCGCCTCGACGCCGGCGGCGGCGAGGCCCGCCCGGAGCTCGTCGAGCGGCGCCGCGGCGGCGATGAACCCACCGCCCCGGGCGACCTCGATCTCGACCTGGTCGCGGACGAGCTGCTCGGGCAGCGGCGATGCGAAGAACCGGCGTCGCGGGCCGCTGTCGGTGCCGGCCGCGATCCGCCCGTCGGCCGCCGGGAGGCCCTGCCACGTGCTGTCGGCCCCCGGCCGGGCCAGGGCGATGAGGTCGCCCAGGACCGCGCTGCTCGTGGCCGGCCCGCCGGCGCCGGGGCCGACGAACGCGACCCGCCCGACCGGTTCGGCATCGATCTCGACCCGGTTCTCGACGCCGGCGGTGCGACCGAGCGGGCTGTCGATCGGGACCGCCGTCGGGAGGACCCCGGCGACGACCAATTCGTCCGTCCGATGAGCGCCCGCCAGGAGCTTGATCGTCAGCCCGACCGCGGCCGCCGCCCGCAGCTCGTCGAGGCCGACGCCGGTGATGCCCGGGGCACCGGCGCCGCGGACGGTCGGCGGCCGTCGCTCGATCGTCGCCGGGTCCAGCCACGCCCCGAAGGCGAGGCGGGCGAGGATCGCCAGCTTGTTGACGGCGTCGTCGCCCTCGACGTCGCCGCGCGGATCGGCCTCCGCGTAGCCGGCCGCCTGGGCGTCGGCGAGGACCTGGTCGTAGCCGCGTCCGCCCGATGCCATGCCGGTCAGGATGTGGTTCGTGGTCCCGTTGACGATCCCGCGGATCGCGGTCACCCGATCGGCCGCCAGCCCGGCG
This sequence comes from uncultured Chloroflexia bacterium, assembly GCA_963813705.1. GTDB lineage: Bacteria > Chloroflexota > Limnocylindria > Limnocylindrales > CSP1-4 > Chersky-267. Next base: position 231,481 of record CAWFAH010000007.1, on the reverse strand, counting down.
ACGAGCGGCCCGAGGACCGGCGTCCCGCCGGCGACGGCCGCCTCGAACCGGAACGCCGCGCCGCTCCGCCGGGCCATCGCCTCGAGCTCCGTACCATGGTGGGCGACGACGTGCTTGTTCGCGCTGACGACGGGCTTGCCGGCACCGAGCGCGGCCGCGGTCAGCGTCCGGGCGGGCTCGTCGCCGCCCAGCAGCTCGACCACCGCGTCGACTTCGGGCGAGGCCACCAGATGGGCGGGCGCGTCGGTCAGCAGCTCGGCCGGGACGCCACGGGCCTGCGCCGCGGCGAGGTCCCGCACGGCGACCCCGACGAGCCGCAGCGGCACGCCGTCGGCCGGCGCCAGCCGCTCCGGGAACGCCTCGAAGGCGCGGATCACGGCCATCCCGACCGTCCCGGCGCCGAGCACGGCGACACGCAGCGGTGCACGGCTCATCGGCGACCGGGGACGGGGCTGGACATCGGCCGAATGGTAGCCGACGGACCGCGACCCGAGCCGGCCGGCGCGCCCCCCGGGCGGGAGCGCGCGAATCCCGTCGGCTACACTCGCGGACGATGACGACCGATCTCGCACCCGCTCCGTCGCCAAGCCCGGCGGCCGGCGCCCGGCCGCGCATCTTCAGCGGGATCCAGCCGTCCGGCATCGTCCACCTGGGCAACGACCTCGGCGCGATCCGGAACTACGTCAAGCTGCAGTACGAGTACGAGGCGATCTACTGCATCGTCGACTACCACGCCCTCACGAGCACGCACGACCCGATCCTGCTGCGCAGCCGGACCCGCGAGATGGCGGCGTCGCTGCTGGCCCTCGGGCTCGATCCTGACCACTGCACGCTGTTCGTCCAGAGCCACCGCCCGGAGCACACCGAGCTCGCCTGGCTGCTGTGCACCGTGACGCCCGTGAGCTGGCTCGAGCGCACCCCGACGTACAAGGAGAAGAAGCAGCTCCAGCCCGACGACGTCAACCACGGGCTGTTGACCTACCCGGTCCTGCAGGCCGCCGACATCGTCATCTACAAGGCGTCGCTCGTCCCGGTCGGGCGGGACCAGGCGGCCCACCTCGAGCTGTCGCGCGAGATCGTCCGGTCGTTCAACTCGCGCTACGGCGACGTCTTCCCCGAGCCGCAGGCGGTGTTCACCGAATCGCCGATCGTCCTCGGCACCGACGGCGTTCGCAAGATGAGCAAGTCGGTCGGCAACACGATCGACATCTTCGCCGAGCCGGCCGTCGTGCGCCGCCAGGTGATGTCGATGGTCACCGACACCAAGCGGATCCTGCGGACCGACCCCGGCCGCCCCGAGGTGTGCAACGTCTGCCAGCTCCACCGCTCGTTCGGCGACGACTACGAGGAGATCTGGGAGGGCGAGCGGACGGCGCGGACCGGCTGCGTCGACACGAAGAACCTGCTGGCCGACCGGATCATCGCCCACTACGCCGAGCCACGCGAACGGTACGCCGAGCTCATGGCCGACCCCGACCGGGTCGACCAGGTCCTGGGCGACGGAGCGGAGCGGCTGCGACCGAAGGCCGAGGCGACGATGGCCGAGGTCCGCGAGCGGATGGGCCTCCGGTGACCGACGACGACGCCACCGAGCGGACCCCGGCCGAGCGGACCCCGGCCGAGCGGACCCCGGCCGAGCGGACCCCGGCCCAGCGGGCGGCGCCCGCGCGAACGACGACCGAGCGGACGACGTCGACGGTCGACCAGCCGGCGATGCCGCTGACCCTGACCCGCCGGCAGGCCCGCCTGTTGGAGACCCTGCTCGTCCTGGCCACCGTCGGGCTCGGGATCGTCGTCATCGGGATGGTCGGCAAGATCTTCTTCGACTTCGGCGACGTGATCCTCGAGTTCTTCCTGGCCTGGCTGATCGCGTTCATCCTCAGCCCGATCGTCCGCTGGCTGATCGACCACGTCCCGCGCCTGCCGAGGGTGGCCGCCGTCGTCGTGGTGTACCTGATCCTGTTCACCGGGATGGTCGCGCTGATCGTGTTCATCGCCCAGACGCTGGCCAACGGGATCTCCGAGTTCATCGCCTACCTCCCCCGACTGAGCGACGACCTGCCGGGCATCCTCGCCCCGCTCCAGTCGTGGCTGGACCAGCTCGGGTTCGGCCAGGTCGACCTGCAGGCCACGGCGACTCAGATCCTCCAGACGATCAAGGACTCCGCGGCCACGATCGTCGGCCCGCTCCAATCGATCGCCGCGGCGAGCCTCGGGGCGATCGGCACGACCCTGATCGTGGTGATCCTGTCGGTCTACATCCTCGTCGACCAGGAACGGATCCAGGCGTTCCTCAACCGGCTCATCCCGCCCGCCCAGCGCGACGACGCGCGGCTGCTCGAGACGTCGGTGTCGCGCTCGTTCGGCGGGTTCCTGCGCGGCCAGGCGGCGATCGGCTTCGCCTACGCGGCGATCGCCCTGGCGACGAGCGCACTCCTCGGGCTCGACTTCATCGCGGTGACGACGGCGGCCTCGGGGCTGCTGATGGCCATCCCGTTCTTCGGGCCGTTCGTGTCCTGGGCGCCGCCGGTGATCGTCGCCGTGTTCACCGATCCGGGGCTCATCCTGCCGACCCTGGCGATCATGATGGTTGGCTGGTTCGTCGTGATGAACGTCCTCCAGCCGCGGCTCATGGCCGACGCCGTGGGGCTCCATCCGATCGTCGTCCTGGCCTCGGTGATCATCGGCGCCAAGGTCGCCGGCGTGGCCGGGGCGATCTTCGGGATCCCGATCGCCGCGGTGCTGTCCTCGCTGTTCTTCCATTACCTCGAGATCTTCGGCGAGGACCGGACGGTCGCGGCGCGCGCCGCCCGCCGGGTCGAGACTCGCGAGGGCCGCCGGATCCGGGTCCCGCGCGAGCCGCGCCCGGGGGTCGACGCCGACGTCGAGGAGAGCCGGCCGGTCTAGGCGAGCGTCAGCCGCCCAGGCCCTTGAGGATCCCGCCGATGGCGTCCATCGGGCCGCCGGCCGCACCCGGCTCGCCCGGCTGGGGCAGGCGACCGTTGGGCGTCAGGGCGTCGATGAGCTTCGGAAGGAACGCCGCGAGCATCGGCAGCAGCTGCCCGACGTCGATGCCGGTGCTGCTCGCGAGCTGCTGAACGCGCTCCGGGCCGAGCGCCTTGCCGATCTCGTCGGCGGTCACGGGCTGGTTCGGGCCGCGCGCGATCCACGACTGGACCTGGCGCTCGAGCCCGGCGTCGTTGAAGGACTTGACCAGGTCCTCCAGGCCGGCCGTACCGGTTCCGCCGGCGCCGCCGCCGGCGAGCAGGCCGCCGATGGCGTCGCCCAGGCCGGCCGGCAGGCCGCCCGAACCGGCGCTCCCGGTCGCGTCACCGAGCAGGTTGCCGAGGCCACCGAGCGGATCGTTCGTCGACATGGGACGGCCCTCCAGCTTCCGCGGATCCGTGCTCCCCGGAGCCGGGGTCGTGTGTGGTCGCGGCGGGGAGAAGCCTAGCGCGCCCAGCGCTTTCGGTCCGCGAGGACCTCACGTGCGGCGTTCTGGCCGGGCTGGCCGGTGATCCCGCCGCCCGGGTGGGCCCCCGAACCGGCGAGGTAGAGCCCGTCGACCGGGAGGCGATAGCGAGCGTGGCCGAACAGCGGCCGCCACAGGAAGAAGCTGTCGAGTGCCGGTTCGGCGTGGAGGAGGTGCCCGCCGCTGAGGCCGTAGTCGCGTTCGAGGTCGAGCGGGCTCAGGACGTGGCGGGCCGTGACCAGCGCGCCGATCCCGGGAGCGAAGTCCTCGAGCGTTCGGATCGCGAGGTCGCCGAGCTCGTCGCGGCGGCCGTCCCAGCTCCCGTCGCGGAGGTGGTACGGGGCGTACTGGAGGTGGATGCTCATGACCTGGGTCCCGGCCTTCGCGCCATCGACGAGACCCGGGTCGATGAGCGACGGGATCGTCGCCTCGAGGTAGGGCCGGTCGCTGAGCCGGCCGTACTTCGCGGCGTCGAAGGCGCGCTCGAGGTCGTCGATGCCACCCGCGATCACGATCCGACCACGGAGCCGCCGCTCCGCCTCGGGTCCGGCGCCGGCGGCGGTGAACCTGGGCAGCTTGCGCAGTGCGAGGCTCACGGTCGCGACCGTGCCCGGCGTCCGGATGTTGGCGGCTCGCCAGCGCATGCCCGGCCCGACGACGACCGGGTCCAGCAGCGTCGTGAGGACTCGCTTGGGATCGGCGCCGGCGACGACGACCCGGGCGCCGATCTCCTCGCCTGAGGCCAGCCGCACGCCCGTCGCCCGGCCGTCCGGGCCGGTCACGATCGCGGCGACCTCGGCCCCGGTGCGGATCTCCCCGCCGCGCGCGCGGATCGCGTCGGCCAGGGCCGCCGACAGCGCTCCGGGACCACCCCGGGCGAAGACGGTCTGGCCGGCCGCCCCGCCGTCGTTGCCCGCCGAGTCGTTCAGGAACACAGCGGCCGTGCCGGCCGACCAGGGGCCCATCCCCGTGCCGTGGATGGCCCGGGCCGCGAGCGCCCCGCGCAGCGCATCGGTCTCGAACGCCTCGGCGACGAAGTCGGCGATCGCCATCGGCAGGACGCGGAGCACCGACCGGGCGTCGCCCCGGCCGAGGCCGCGGAACGTCCGCCCGAGACGCAGCCCCGCCAGGGCGTCCCCGATGCCCGGCGCCTTGACGTCGGGCGGCGTAGCCGCGTTGACCTCGGCGAGGAAGCGACCGATCGAGCGCACGAGGCCGTCGAACCCGACGTAGCGCTCGGCGTCATGGGCCGACCAGGCGCGCAGGCCCTCGGCGGTCGCCGCCGGATCGGCGAACAGGGTGATCGCGCGGCCGTCGCGCTGCGGGGCGAAGACCCGGACGTCGGGCGCGACGAGCGACAGGCCGTGGCCGCGCAGGCCGAGCTCGCGCACGATCGACGGGCGCAGCCGCCCGACGGTCTGGGCGACCGCCGGGGCGCGGACGCCGGGCGCGATCTCGACGGTGTCGGCGATCCCGCCGACGCGGTCACGGCGCTCGACGACGAGGACCCGGACCCCGGCTCGCGCCAGGTACCCGGCGGCGACAAGCCCGTTGTGACCGGCCCCGACGACGATGGCGTCGTAGGCGGTGGCCGGGAGCTTCGGGGCGCTGGTCGGGGCGGGTGCCGTCGCCGGACGCTTCGGGTCGCTCGTCGGGGCGCTCTTGGGGGCCGCGGCCGTCACCGTCATCTCAGGCCGCCTTGCGGCCGCGTGCCCGGAGGACCTCGAAGGCCGCGATCCGCCCGTTGGCGCCCATGATCCCGCCGCCCGGGTGGGTCGACGAGCCGCACAGCCACAGGTCGCGGACGGGGCTCCGGAAGCGGGCGTAGCCGGGGACCGGGCGATTGAAGAACAGCTGCTCGAGGCTGAGCTCGCCCTGGAAGATGTTGCCCTCGGTCAGCCCCAGGGTCCGCTCGATGTCGAGCGGGGTGAGCACCTGGCGGTGGAGGACGATGTCGCGGATGTTCGGGGCCACCTCGGCGATCCGGTCGATGACGGCATCGCCGAACGCCTCCCGGTTGTCGTCCCACGTGCCGAGGCTCGGGTCGAGGTGGTACGGAGCGTACTGGACGAAGCAGCTGATGACGTGCTTGCCGGGCGGGGCCATCGACGGGTCGACGAGGGTCGGGATGATCATGTCGATGTAGGGCCGCTGCGACCAGTGCCCGTACTTCGCGTCGTCGTAGGCCCGCTCCATGTCGTCGACCGCCGCGCTGTAGCTGATGGCGCCACGGAGGTGCTCGCCCTCCCCGGGCAGGCAGGTGAAGTCGGGCAGGTGGTCGACCGCCAGGTTGACCTTGCCGGACGAGCCCCGGAACTTGAAGCGGCGGACCTCGTCCTCGAAGGACGGCTCGAGCGTCCCGGCCTCGATGAGGCCGAGGTAGGTCAGGCGGGCGTCGACCGAGCTGAGGACGGTAGTCGCGCGGATCTCTTCGCCGGATTCGAGCACGACCCCGACCGCCCGACCGTCGCGGACGTCGATCCGGGCGACCGGCGCCTCGGTGCGGATCTCGGCCCCGAAGGCGCGAGCCGCCCCGCCGATCGCGTTCGACACGCCGCCGGTCCCGCCGCGCGGGATGCCCCACGCCCGGAACGCGCCGTCGATCTCGCCCATGTAGTGGTGGAGCAGGACGTAGGCCGTGCCCGGGCTCTGGACGCCCTGGAACGTGCCGATGATCCCGGACGCCGACATCGTCGCGATGAGCGGGTCCGTCTCGAACCACTGGCGCAGGAAGTCCGTCGCGCTCATCGTCATGAGCTGGACGAAGACCGCCTGCTGCTTCTCGGGCAGCTGCTGGAACGATCGGAGGAGCCCGGTCAGCGGGGCGAACTGGCGGACGTCCAGCCCGGTCAGGTCGGGCGGCACGATCCCCAGGATCGGCTTGATGAACTTGGCCATCTCGACCATGAGCTGGCCGTACTCCTCGTACGCCTCGGCGTCGCTCAGGCTCCAGCGGCGGAGCTCGCGGATCGTCCGGCCGTGGTCGTTGACCCGCCACAGGTAGTCGCCGCCGCCCGCAGCTGGGCCCTCGCCCTCGCGGAGCGGCGTGAACGTGCCGTCGAGGGGCAGGATGTCGAGGCCATGCTTCGGCAGCTCGAGCTCACGGATGATCTCGGGGCGGAGCAGGCTGACCACGTAGCTCGCGACGCTGAAGCGGAAGCCGGGGAAGACCTCCTCGGTGACCGCCGCGCCGCCCAGGACGTGGCGCTTCTCGAGGACGATCGTCTTCAACCCGGCCCGGGCGAGGTACGCCGCGCTGACCAGGCCGTTGTGCCCGCCGCCGATGACGATGGCGTCGTAGGTTGGCGCCACGCGCGCCCTCCCGCTATGCAGGTTGCATGGGACCTATGCAGTCTATTCCGTCGCTGCGGCCGCTGCGCGCCGACGGGATCGAGGGCGACCGCGCTCGGCGTCGGCCGGCGTGGGTCTTGCCCACCGTGGGAGTGCGGGCGGCGCGGCGGCGCGTCTCGGGCGCCGCGGCGTCGCGTCTCGGGCGGCGTCGCGTGCCGGCGGCGTCGGGTCTCGGGCGGCGTCGCGTGCCGGCAGGCGCCGGGTTTCGGGCGCACGCCGCATGCCGGCGAGGCGTCGAGTCTCGGGCGCCGCGGGGAGCGCCGACGCAGCGTGGCGTCGGGTTTCGGGCGCCGCCGCGTGCCGGCAGGCGCCGGGTTTGTACCCCACGTGTTCATACGGGAGGCGGACGCGCTAACCGGACGTCGAGGGCACCCATCGAGCCGCGGCTGTCATCCCGCGACACGCTCGGCGCGGGATGGAGTATTGGCAGCGCGCGGCGGTCGGGCAGCTTCCGCCGTCCGTTGGAACCTCCCGGGTACAACGCCGGGATCGAGTGCCGGCTCGGCGAGCGGGTCAGGATCAGCGACGGAGCCACGTCGGGGGCCGGCGACGGAGCCACGTCGGGGGCCGGCGACGGAGCCACGTCGGGGGCCGGCGACGGAGCCACGTCCGGGCACGAGACGCACGTCGGGGCGCCGGGCCCCCGTCCGTCGTCCGAGACCATTCACGCTGCATAAGAACCCTGCATACTGGAGCGACAGCAGGCCGGTCGCGACGGATGAGCGCGCCGGCGACGGGAGGCACCCTTGAGCGTCGGGACGGCGTTCCACCCTCGGACCGAGCCCCAGAACCGGAAGATGCAGTGGCGCGAGTGGTCGGGCTACTTCGCGGCCAGCGTCTACGCCGACTTCCACGACATCGAGTACAACGCGATCCGCGAGCAGGCGGCGCTCATCGACGTCAGCCCGCTCTACAAGTACGAGGTCCGTGGTCGCGACGCCGAACGGCTCGTCGACCGGGTGATCACCCGCGACGCGACGAAGCTCCGCGAAGGTGCCGTGTACTACAGCCCGTGGTGCGACGAAGACGGCAAGGTCGTCGACGACGGCACGATCCACCGGCTCGCCGCGAATCGCTTCCGCTGGACGGCCGCGGACCCCCAGTACCGCTGGTTGACGCTGAACGCCTCCGGGCTCGACGTCGAGATCGAGGACGTCAGCGAGTCCGTCGCGGCCGTCGCGCTCCAGGGTCCGTGGAGCCGGGCGGTGCTCGAGGCGGCGGCCGGCGAGTCGTTTGCCGACCTGCGCTACTTCCGGCGCCGGCCCGCGTCGATCGCGGGGACGGCCATCGACGTCAGCCGGACCGGCTACACGGGCGACCTCGGCTACGAGCTGTGGATCCCGGCCGGCCATGCGGTGGCGGTGTGGGACGCCCTCGCGACCGCGGGCAAGCCGTACGGCATCCGCCCGGCGGGGATGATCGCGCTCGACGTCGTCCGGCTCGAGGCGGGGCTCATCCTGCTCGAGGTCGACTACACGAGCGCGCGCCACGCCATGAACGCCGACCAGGCCTACTCCCCGTACGAGATCGGCCTCGGCCGGCTCGTCGACCTGGGCAAGGGCGAGTTCGTCGGGCGCCGGGCGCTGGCAGCCGAGCAGCGGTCCGGCGGGCCGGCCCGGCGGCTGGTCGGGCTCGAGCTCGCCTGGGACGACATCGTGGCGCTGTACGACGCGCAGGGCCTGCCGCCGAGCGCGCCCGCGGTCGTGTCGCGCAGCCAGACGCCGCTGTTCGACGCCGCTGGCAGCCACCAGGTCGGGCGGGTGACCAGCCTCGGCTGGAGCCCGATCCTCAAGAAGCCGATCGCGCTCGCGTCCGTGCCCGCCCGGCTGGAGCGGCCCGGCTCGAAGGCGGCGGTGGAATGGACGGTCGAGGCCCGGCGCGGGCGGGTCGCGGCGACCGTGGTCGAGCTCCCGTTCCTCGACCTGCCGCGCAAGCGCGCCTGACGCCCCGGAGCTGGCCGCCCGGCGAGCGCACGATCAACGGAAAAATTCGCGCAGCGTGTTCGCCCGGCACGACCGGTTCAGGCAGCCGAGGCCCCAGGCGGTCTCGATCGTCCGCAGCAGCGAGTAGTGGGTGTGCGAGGTCGCCGAGCGGTAGCCCCGCTTGACGGTCGGCCCGATCACGACGGTCGCGACGCGGCCGCCCCCGCCGAGGTTGCTCGTGCCCTCGTCCCAGGTCAGGAAGAGGGCGCTGCCCTGCATGGCTGGGCTCTTGAGTAGCTTCGGGATGAACGTCTTCAGGAATGCGTCGCCCCTGGCCGTCGTGCAGTCGTGCATCGAGTTGCACATGTTCGGCACGATCAGTTCGAAGCGCGCGGCCGACGGGCTGAAATGGCTGAAGTTGCTGATGTTGGCGCAGCGGGTCGGGCGCCTCGAGATGCTCGTGAAGCTGATCGCCGGCTCGTGCTTGCGGGCGTACGTGCCCGTCCCGTCCGGGCCTCCCTTCGCAGTAGCGCCCACGTAGCAGCCGAGCGGTACGTTCTGCGCGTAGACCCGCCAGCTCACGCCGTGCGCCGCAAGCTGGTCGACCAGGTTCCGGCGCGACAGGCTGTGGACGCCGTCGTCGGTGACGCCCTGTGTGGAGCCACTCAAGAGCGCTATGTAGTTCGGCTGCGACGGATGGGTCACGGCCCGGTAGTTGGTCGCCAGACCGTAGCGGGCGATGAGGCTGTTGATGTATGGGGCGTCTGGGCTGCCGACGATCGACCCGTACTCGCGGTTCTCCATGACGATCAAGTAGACGTGCCGGAAGTTGGGCAGAGCCGCGGCCGCGGCCGTCAGCGTGGTGGCTACGGCAGGGCTCGGGGCGGCGCTCGGGCTCGGGACTGGGCTCGGGCTCGGGGCGGCGCTCGGGCTCGGGACTGGGCTCGGGCTCGGTTCGGCGCCCAGGCCCAGGTCGCCAGGGCTCCGGACGGGGAGCGGCTCGTGGATGGCGCCGGAGCCGACTGCGGTCGGTCCGGCCAGCCCAGCGGCACAGCCGCCCAGGATCGTAACGAGGAGCAGCCCGACCACGGTCACGAGGAACCGCGCGGGGCCGACGGCGCGACGCGAGGGATCAGACATCGTCATCCACCAGGCTGGCCGGGACGCCTGCCTCGAGCCTACGCCAGACGGCTCGATCGTGCAGTCGCGAACGTATTGGCGACGCCGGGCCGTGCGCCGTGCCAAGCCCCGCCGACGACGCGTCGTCCCCGACGACCTCGCAGATCGGCCAGACGCCGGGCACGCCCCTTGAGATCTGCGATCCGCGATCGCCGAAGACCATCCCGGACCTCGCGACGAGATCCCAGCCAGGCCCCGACACGAGGTATCCCGATCGAACCCTCACCTGACGTTCGCGATCCAGCCACGTAGGAGGACCAGGTCGAGCACGCCGTCGCCCGTGACCTGGTAGGCCAGGGTACAGGCCTACGGGTGCCCTGGCGCAGCGCGTCACGGCGGTCTTCGGGGCCGGACGGTCGCGAGCGGTGGCGCCAACCACAGACCGCCGCCCGACGTTATCCTCGTCGAGCCGCCCGCGCTGGAGGACCCAATGACCGACTACGCCGCGCTCGACCGCTACGTGGACGACCACCTGGCGGCGTGGACCGACGAGCTGGCAGCCCTGTGCCGCTTCCCGTCCGAGCAGGGCAACGGCGAGGCGCTGCGCGACGCGGCCCGCTGGACCGCCGATCGACTCGCTCGGCTCGGCGCGACCGTCGACGTGGTCGAGCTGCCAGGACAGCCGGACGTCCCGCCGCTCGTGATCGGCGAGATCGGGGCCGGACCGCGGACCCTCAACGCGGTCCAGCACTACGACGTCCAGCCGGCTGTGCCGCTCGAGCTGTGGACCACGCCACCGTACGAGCCGGCGGTCCGCGATGGCCGGCTGTACGCCCGCGGCGCCACCGACAACAAGGGCGAGCTGATGCCCCGGATCTGGGCGGTCGAGGCATATCTCGCGACGATCGGTCCGCTGCCCTGTCGCGTCCGGTTCCTCGTCGAGGGCGAGGAGGAGTACGGCAGCGCTCATCTCGACGCGCTGCTCGACGAGCGGCCGGGCATCCGCACGGTCGACGGCGCGCTCATCGAGGGCGGCGGCGTCGACGCCCTCGGACGGCCGGAGATCGTCGGCGGGGTCCGGGGCATCGTGGTCATCGAGCTCGTCTGCCGGACGATCGCCTACGACGCCCACTCGAGCCTGGCGACGGTGCTGCCGAGCGCGCCGGTGCGGCTTGCCCAGGCCCTCGCCAGCATGTACCGCAGCGACGGCACGCCGGCCGTCGCCGGGCTCGAGGCGGGGATCCGGCCGCCGAGCGAAGCCCAGCTCGCCATCGTCGACGCCACGCCGGAGGACGTCCTCGACGTGCTGCGCAGCGAGTTCAAGCCGGACCGGCTCATCGGCGGGCTCGACGGCACGGCCGCGATCCGGGCGATGACGTTCACGCCGACCCTCAACGTCCAGGGGCTGTGGTCCGGGTTCATCGGCCCGGGCGACAAGACGATCACCCCGGCGGAGGCACATGCCCGGCTTGACATCCGGATCGTGCCCGACCAGGACCCCGTGGCGATCGTGCAGGCCGTCCGTGACCACCTGGCGGCCGCCGGGTTCGAGGACATCGAGCTGATCGCCGAGGAAGGCGAGCGGGCCTACTGGAGCGGGGCCGACGATCCCATGCTCGATGCCGCCGCACGGGCATCCGAGGCGGTCTTCGGCGCGCCGTCCGTGCGCTACGTGTCGATGCCCGGCGTCGCTCCCATGTGGCAGGTCTGCGGTCGGGACGCGATCCCGATGACGAGCCTGGGCGCCGGGACGTCCGACTGCCGCGCCCACGCACCCGACGAGAACATGCGGCTCGATTCGGCTGCCGACGCGGTCCGGGTCACCGTCCGCTTCCTCGACGAGTTCGCTGCGCTCGGCTAGCCGGCCCGGCGGGCGGCCCCGAGCGCAGCCGCCCTGCTAGCGGAGGACGCCGGCCACCCACTCGCGCGCCAGGCCGTGCAGCGCGGCGTAGGCGTCCCAGGTGGAGCGTGCCCAGCGCTCGGTTGCCGCCGCGTACGCCGCCGGGTCGTCGCCGACGTCCGCCAGCCCGTCGATCCGCAGCGCGCCGCGGTCCTCCGGCTCGATCGGACGATCGAGCGCCGGGCGGCGGCTCAGCCATTGCTGGAGGTCGCGCAGGAGCGTCGGGTGGTCCGGATGATCGAACGCCACACACAGGCCGGTCAGATGGGCCGCGAACGAGATCGCCGATCGGCAGTAGCGATCGGGGTGCTGGAGCGCATACGTGTCGACGCACATCCGATGGCGTCCGGCGAAGCGCCAGTCGGCGTACTGGCGCGCGGTCTCGGCATCGAAGATCGCCTGGCAGCCGGCCGTCCCATCCTCGAGCACCAGGCCGCACCCGTCGCACGCCACGGCCAGCGTTCCGGGGGCGGTCGGGGCCGAAGCCGGCTCCGACACCGGGCTCACGGCAGGTGGCACACGAACTGCACGGCACCCGCGAGGACGACCGGCGTCGCCACGACGGCCACGACGTGGAGCGCATGAACGAGGACCAGACCCAGCCCGGCACCGAGACCCAGCCCGGCGCCGAGCCGGCGCGCGCGTGTCACGAGCCCATGATCGTCCGCCGCGACCGGCAGGACAAGGGCCCCGGCCTCAACCCGCGCCGCGCCCACCGGGCGGGACGATGGTTCCCTGGTGGAACCGCATCCGCCACTGGCGGCCGCGGCGGATCCAGATCGACACGCGGCGGACCTCGCGGCGCGCCTCGGTTGTCGGCGTCTCGACCGATCGATAGGTCACCAGCAGAACGTCCGCGCCGAGCGGCTCGACGACGAACTCGTCGAGCGCGAGCACGCCGCTCGGCGGCCGGTCGAGCTCCGCGATCATCGCCGCGCGGTCCCAGCGCCGGCCGCTCGCCCCGAGCTCGACGAAGTCATCGTCGAGCAGCGCCGCCACGCCGCCCGCGACCGCGTCCGGGTCGCGTCGGGCGAGGGCCGTCTCGAGGGCGACGATACGCCGGATCGTCCGCGGGTCCATCTTCCGGGCCGGCATCGCCGTTCAGCCGAGCCGGCGGTCGGCGAAGACGGCCAGCCGCTCGAGCGCGATCGGCAGGTCGTGCCGGCCGAACCCGACCCGGAAGTGATTGCCGGGATAGTCGAGCCGGGAGCCGGGCAGGAGGAGGACGCCTTCCTGCTCGACGAGCTCGGCGGCGAAGTCATCGATCGAGACGCCCGGCGCCGTCAGCCGCGGGAACCCAATCGACCCGGCCCGCGGGCGGACCCAGCGGAACGCACCGGGCCGGGCCGCAAAGAACGCGTCGAGGAGCGGCAGGTTCGCTTCGACGATCGACCGGCTCCGGTCGATCACCGCGTCGCGGGCGCGCAGACCCACGATCGCCAGGATCTCCGACGGCGCCGACGCGCAGATCGTGGTGTAGTCCTTGAACGCGGCGACCCGCGCGAGGAGCGCCCGGTCGCGCGTCGCCAGCCAGCCGATCCGCAGTCCGGCCAGCGCGAACGACTTCGACATCACCCCGAGCGAGATCCCCCGCTCCAGCCCGTCGGCGCCGGCGACCAGGCGGTCCGCGGGATCAAACTCGAGGAACCGGTAGACCTCGTCGGCAAGGAGATGGACCCCGGCCTCGGCGCAGCGATCCAGGAGGGCCCGCCACTCAGCGTGGCTCGGCAGCATCCCGGTCGGGTTGTGCGGGGCGTTGACGACGACCAGCCGGGTCTCCGGCCGAAGCGACGCCGCGAGCCGGTCGACGTCGAGCGCCCAGCCGTCGGCCTCGCGGAGCTCGTGCAGGCTGACATCCGCCCCGGTCGCCCGCGCGACCTCGTACAGGCTCTGGTAGCCGGGCCACGTGACGATCGCGTGGTCGCCCGGCCCGGTCAGGACGTTGACGAGGCAGAAGATCGCCTCCTCCGCGCCGGCGAACACGAGGACCTCGTCCGGCTCGATCCGCTCGTACAGCCCGGCGATCTCGGAGCGCAGCAACGGGTGGCCGGTCGACTCGGCGTAACCGAGCCGCAGGTCGTCCCACAGCCGGCGGGTCTCGCCGTCGGCGAGCGCGAGCAGCTCGGCCATCGGGTAGCCCTCGACGTCGGACGCGCAGAGGACGTGCTCGACGGCGAACTCCCAGCGGGCGAAGTAGCGCTCGAGCTCGAAGTCGGCGATCCGCATCGACCGATGATGACCGACGCCGCGGCAGGTCGTGGCCTATCCTCGGGCGATGACCGGACCCATCGCGATGGTCGGCTCGCCCACCGCCCTCGGCGGCCACTTCGGCGGGATGGAGCGCACCCCGGGCGAGCTGCGCCGCCTCGGGCTGGTGGACCGGCTGCGCGCGCAGCCCGGCCTGGCGGCGGCGGAGCTGGTCGATCGCGGCGACGCCCCCAACGATCCGGGCTGGTTGGCCGACGACGACCCCCGGGCGAAGAACCGCGCCGCGATCTGCGCCTACCTGCCGCGGCTGGCCGGCCACGTGGTAGCGACGCCCTGGCCGCGCCGGATGCCCGGCTCCTCGTGCTCGGTGGCGACTGCACCTCGCACGCTGGCGCCCTGGCGGGGATTCGCCGCGCTCGGCCGGGCATCCGGCTCGGCCTCGCCTGGTTCGACGCCCACGGCGACTTCAACACGCCCGACACGACGCCGTCGGGCAATGTCTGGGGCATGCCGTTTGCGATGGTCTGCGGTCGTGGCGCGCCCGACCTCCTCGCCGCCTGCGCTGCGCCGTCGGTCGCCGAGGCGAATGCGGCGCTGCTCGGGGGCCAGGTCCTCGACGAGACCGAGTCCCGAATGCTCGCCGCGTCCGCGGTCGCGCACTTCGGGGCCGGGATGCTCGCCACCGACGGCGGACAGGCGGCGCTCGCCGCCTGGGCCCGGACGGTCGCCGGCCGGGTCGACGGCTTCTACGTCGCGTTCGACCTCGATGCGCTCGATCGGTCGGGGGGTTGGGCGCTGGCCATGCCCGAGCCGGGCGGGCTGGCCCTCGAGACGGCGCTGGGTGCCGTCCGGGCGATCGCGGCCGCCGGCCCGGTTGTCGGGTTCGGGGCGACCGCCGTGCTGTTCGGCGCCGGTGGCGACGCGCTGCGCACGGCCGACGCGGTGGCCGTCCTCGCCGGGGCGGCGCTCGGGGCCTGAGCCCAGTCGCGGACCGCGGGACCCACGTTCGGGTGCCGGCGGCGCCCGATCGCCCGCCGGCCGGCTCGCGTCCGGACCGCTGTCAGCGATCGATCAGGTGGAGCCTGGCCGCGACCGACTCGAAGTCCTTCTGGCTGATCGACGACCCGGTCAGCAGCCAGGCCGGGTTCTCGGTCACGTCGACGACCGCGGCGTACGTCCCGCTGGCCGACGAGCTGAGGTCGGCCTGCCGGTCGGCCAGGGCGGTCGTCCCGAGGTCGGACCCGGGCGGCACGCACGGGTTCGTCTCAGCGCACACCGCACCCTCGTCGAGGACGACCCGGGCACCGTCGGCGCGGCGGACGTAGCTGATCGTGAGCCGGCCGCCGTTCTTGAGCTGGAACGACCCGTGCTCGACCGACCAGCCCTTGGGCAGGACGACGCAGTAGACCGGCCACGAGACCGACTGCGCGAACGAGTCGAAGAAGTCGCGCGTGTCGGCCGAGCCGAAGCAGACGGCCGTCCCACCCGACGACGCGCTCGCCGATGGGCCGGCGCCGGTCGGTCGCGCAGTCGGCGAGGGACTCGGCGCGCTGGTCGGCGAGGCGTCCGGACCGCTCGAGGGGCTTGCGCTCGCCTCCGTCGACGGCGAGGCCTCGGTCGACGCGTCGGCCGACGCCGACGTCGTCGCCGCCGGCGTGCCGCTGGCGTCGCCGCCCGGGCTCGCGCTCGGACCGTTGCAGGCGCCGGCCAGCAGGAGGAGGGTCACGGCGAGCGCGGCGGCCTCACCCCGAGCGTGCCACCCCGGGCGACGCCGGATCGGCGACAGCCTCGGCCAGCGCGCGCGCATCACGGCCGCAGCCTAGCGGCCCCCGACCCGCCCGGTCAACGACGCCGGTCCGTCAGGCCGGCGTCCCGGCGACGTACCCCGGTGGCGAGCCGCGCACGAACCCCGGATCGACCCCGAACACCGTCCGGATCCGTGTCGTCGGCGAGGACCTCGCCCGGCGGCCCGTCGGCCACGATGGTGCCCCCGGCGAGCAGGACGAGCCGCGGGAAGAAGTGGCTCGCCAGTCCGAGGTCGTGGAGCACGGCCAGGATGGTCGTCCCGTCGCGCACGTTGAGGTCGACCAGGAGCTCCATCGCCTCGACCTGGTGACGGAGGTCGAGATGGACCGTCGGCTCGTCGAGCAGGAGCAGCGGCGCCGCCTGGGCCACCGCGAGCGCGAGCATCACGAGCTGGCGCTCACCGAGCGACAGCTCACGGGCGTCACGTCCGAGCAGCGCGCCGACGCCGACCCGGTCGATCGCGGCCGCCACCGCGGCCCGGTCCACCGCCCGGTGGCCGCGGAACGGGTCCTCGTGCGGCAGACGGCCGAGCCCGACCACCTCCTCCACGCGGGCTGCGAACGGCAGCGAGACCGCCTGCGGGACAACCGCCAGCCGCCGGGCGACGGCCATCCGGTCGAGCCCCTCGATCGCGTCACCGCCGACCGTGACCGTGCCGGCGCTGGGACGGAGCGTGCCCGCGATGACGCGCAACAAGCTCGACTTGCCCGCCCCGTTCGGACCCACGATCGCGACCCGCTCGCCCGGCGCGACGGCCAGGTCGATGTCGTGGAGGACGGTCCGCTCGCGGTACGCGGCGACCACGCCGACGAGCTCGACCATGGTCTCGCCGGGCGCTGGCCCGATGTCGTGCGACCGGCCGGCGTCGGTCGCGGGGGCGATGGGCGCGGCGCTGCTCACAGCTCGTACCCCGAACGCGCTCGCCGGAGCAGGACGAGGAAGAACGGCGCCCCGATGACGGCGGTGACCACGCCGACCGGGATCCCGCCGGCCAGCCGGGCGACGAGGTCAGCGGCGGCGAGCAGGCTCGCCCCGATGAGCGCGGAGAGCGGCAGCACGCGGCGGGCGTTCGGCCCGACCACGAGCCGGACGACGTGGGGGACGACGAGACCGACGAACCCGATGAGCCCGGCGATCGACACCGCCGCGGCCGTGATCAGGCTGGCCAGCCCGAGGAGGATCGCCCGCTCCCGCCGGACGTCGACGCCGAGGTGCGCCGCCGCCTCCTCGCCCAGGAGGAACCCGTTGAGCGACCGGGAGCGCAGGAGGATCGCGATCGTGGCGGCCAGGATGATCGGCGTCGTCAGCGCCAGCTGCAGCCACGACGA
The DNA here is from genome assembly GCA_963813705.1 of uncultured Chloroflexia bacterium. GTDB lineage: Bacteria > Chloroflexota > Limnocylindria > Limnocylindrales > CSP1-4 > Chersky-267. The sequence goes on along the minus strand of CAWFAH010000007.1, from coordinate 214,375 downwards.
TCCCTCGAACCCGCCGAGCAGGTAGAAGAAGATCTGGCGGAGGTTCGTGCCCGACAGGTACATCGTCATCGCCAGCCCGGCGGCCAGCAGCGAGCCGACCGCGTAGCCGGTCAGGAGCAGGCTCGTGAGCGGCGCCAGCGCCCCGGTCCGGCTGAACCGGTACACGGCGGCCACCGCGAGCAGCGCGCCGACGAACGCGAACAGCTGGACGAGCCCGAACTCGAGCAGCACGATCCGGATCGGGATGAGGACCCCGATCGCGGCCCCGAGGGCGGCGCCGGACGCGGTCCCGAGGACGTACGGATCGGCCAGCGGGTTGCGCAGGATGCCCTGGAACGTCGTCCCGGCGACGGCCAGCCCGAGCCCGACGACCATCGCCGACAGGACCCGCGGGAGCCGCAGGTCGAGCACGATCGTCTCGGTCGCCGCGGACCAGGTCCGGCCGAGATCGAGCCCGAGCAGGCGGTGGGCGAGGATCGCAATCGTGTCGACCGGGGCGACCGCCACCGTCCCGAGCCCGACCCCGAGGATGAGCACGACGACGAGCGCGACGACGCTGCCGGTGACGAGCAGCCCCGGCCGGGTCCGGGCGCGCTCGAGCCAGCCCGGGTGGACTCGCGGCGCGCCGAGGACCTCGCTCCGGGTGGCCACGGGTCAGTAGGTCGAGGCGGCCGGTGAGACGGACGGCGCCTCGCTCGGGGCTTCGCTGGGGGCGGCGCTGGGGAATGCCGTCGCCAGCTCCGGATGGATGGCGATCGCGAGCGAGATCAGCCCGTCGACGAGGCGCGGCCCGGGCCGGGTGATGAGGACGTCGTCGGCCGGCCGGATCGCCCCGCTCTTGACGGCGGTCATCGTCCCCCAGCCGGGACGCCTGGCCACGAGGTCGGGGGTCGTCCCGTAGGCGGCGTCGCCGAGGACGATGACCTCCGGATCGGCCGCCACGAGCTTCTCGAGCGGGATGTCCGGCGCGCCCGCGTCGGCGGTGATCGGCGATCCGCCGGCGAGCTTGATCAGGCCCTCGATGAACGAGTCCTTCTGCGGTCCGTAGATCTCCTTGGTCGCATCGATCTCGTAGAAGGTCCGGGGAGCATCCAGGCCCTGGGTCGCGGCGGCGACCTGGTCGAGGCCGGCCTGCATCGACGCCGTCAGGTCGCGCGCGGCCGGCCCCGCGCCCACCGCGTCGCCGACGAGCTCGATGTCGTCGAGGACGCCCGGGACGTCGGCGGCGTAGATCGCCAGGACGGGGATGTTCGCCCGGCGCAGCTGGTCGATCGCGGTCTGCGGCGTCAAGCCGTTCGCGTCGGCGATCACGAGGTCGGCGCCCAGGGCCACGATCTTCTCGACGTCGACGCCCTGGTAGGTGGCCACGACCGGCACGCCGTCCGCGGCCGGCGGGTACTTGGCGATGTCCTCGACCTTCCCGACCGTGCGGTCCCCGGCGCCGATCGCGAACAGGATCTCCGTGGCGGCCGGGGTGAGCGACACGATCTTCTGGGGCTCCGTCGCGAGGTCGACGTCGACGCTCTGATCGTCGGTGAGGGTCAGCGGGAACGTGGCCGCCGGCTCCGGGCTCGGGCTCGGCTCGGGCGAGCCCGAGTCGCCGGGCAGGAGCGAGGCCGTCGCATCGGGCGGGATCGACACCGGCGTGGCGCTCGCGCCGGAGCACGCGCTCACGAGGAGGACGACGCCGAGGAGGGCCGCGGCGAGCCGCACGCCGGGCATGGCAAACCCCCCGCGGACCGGCCGGCGAGGGGTCAGGAACGGGATCACGGATGCCTACCCTTTCTCTCGAAGGTTCGAGCATGACCTCAGGGTCGGCGACCGGACTCGCGCGGTCGGCCCGGGCTCTGCGCCCGGGACGCCGCGACCACCGTAGCGGGACTGTGCCGGGATCTCACCGGCTTCGCGACCCAGCGGTCTGGCGTATGCGGTTGACCCATCGACTGTAGCACGGGCGGCCGTCGGTCAGCGGACGCCCGGCCGCCTCGAGGCCGGCGCGCGACGCCGGATAAGTCGCCGTGAAGCGACGGCTGCCAGACTCCCCGCCTCGCCCTCCTCCCGCCACCGATCCGTCCCGCCGGAGGAGGTCCCTGGTGTCGATCACCCGCGTCCGGAGTCGATGGTGGAGGCCATGGATCCCGCCGCTCATCGGGGTCATCGTGGTCGTCGTCCTGGCCGCCTCGCCGCCCGCGGCACGCCACGTCGAGGCCGCCTACCAGGCGACGGCCGACTCGAACGAGACCGCCTTCGAGCCGCCATGCCTCAACTGGGACGACCCGCACCCGGAGCGAATGCTCAGCCTCGCGACGAGCGGGCTGGCCGCGCTCGGCTACGACGTCAAGGGCTACAAGGGCGCCCCGTTCACCCGGTCCCACGTCATGGTCCGCACGGCCAGCGACTGGAGCTACTACGTCCACTCGCACGGCGACTACTACTGGCATCCCACCGACCAGCGCCGCTACTCGGGGTTCCGCGAGGACGGCGGCGACTGCAACCAGGCGATCGTCTACTCGAAGGACATCAAGGCCAAGCGCGCCGGGCGGGCGACGAACCTCGTGGTGATCTCGACCTGCTTCAACGGCGACTCGTACACCACCCTGCCGGGTGCCTTCGGGATCCCCAAGTCGAAGGCGGGCGAGCTCGAATGGAACGGCCCGCGGTTCTACCTGGGCTACCTCGGCGAGGCCTACGACAACGACGAGGAGACGTTCGAGGTCGCCTTCTGGGACGCCCTCAAGAAGGGCAAGGGCGTCGGTCCGGCGTTCGACCTGGCGATGCTCGGCTCGTTCACCCATGCCTCCTTCGACGCCGACTGGTGGGGCAGTTACATCTGGTCCGGGCGGGCCGGGCCCGGCGGCACGTGCCCGTCATGCGTGTAGGAGGAGACGTCCGATGCCCCAGCTGCTCCACCCGACGTTCCTGCGCCTCGGTCGGCGGACCGGCGTGCTGGTCCTCCTGCTCCTCGGTGCGGCGGTGCTCCTCGTGACCGGGCTCGCCCGGCCGGCCGACGCGACGGATCCCTACGTTGCCGGAAGCGAGGCCACGACGGCCACCCGGCTGGCCGGTCCCGCGGCAAACGCGGCGACCGTCCGGGCGGCGGCCCACGAGCGGGTGCTCGGCCTCACCGCCGCGACGCGGCGCACCGTGGACCGGGTCGTCGACCGGCGCGCCCAGCGGTCGTACGACGAGGTGACCGACCTCGACGCGGCGGGCCGGCCCGTCGCGGTCCTCCGCTACGCGCTCGACGGACGGCTCGTCGCCGCGACCCGGCTCGGCTGGCTGCCGGGCCCGGGACGGCCGCTGGCCGGCAGCCCGGCGGCCATCGCGGCGGCCGACCGCCTCGCCCGCTCGGTCGGGATGATCCCCGCCGGCGCCGTGGCCGCCGAGCGCCGCAGCGCGAACGGCTGGTCCGTCCGCTGGGACCGGATCGTCGACGGCGTGCCGGTGCCGGGCGACGGGCTGCGCGTCCAGCTGTGGCCAGACGGGTCGTTCCATGGGCTGGCCGCCACCGAGCATCCACTGGCAGCCCGACCGTCGAGTCCGATCGCGGCGTCGTCTGCCGAGCTGACCGCCGGCCGGCTGCTCGACCGCTGGATCCCGTCGCCGGATCGGGCGAACGCCCGGATCGCCTCTGCGTCCCTCGCCTGGGTCGCACCGAACGACACGTTCGAGCCGGCCCGGCCGGATGCCCCGGCCGACGTCCGGCGGCTCGCCTGGGTCGTGTCCGTCCGGACCTCCGGCCCGCTCGCCGACGCGCTCCGCGGGCTCGAGATGTGGATCGACGCCGGGGACGGGTCGCTTCTCGGGGGCGACGTCCTCCGGTGATCCTGAGCCGGCGGGGCATCGGCAGGGCGATCGTCCTCGGACTCGTCGCCGGGTTCGCGCTCGGCGGCTGCGGCGGCCTCGTGCCGAGCGCCGCCGGGCCGTCCCGACCCCCGCCGGCGACGAGCCCTCCGGCGGTGGCCGACTCGCCGGCGACGGTCCGCCCGTCGCCCGGCGTGCCTGCCCTGCTCCTCCTGTCCGGGAACCCCGGAGCGATGGCGCTCGAGCGGATCGCGCCCGACGGACACCGGTCGGGGCTCGCCCTCCCCGACCCGGCTGTCGCCTGGGTCTCGGGCGGCCCCGGCGGGCGGATCGTGGTGACCACCGCTGACGGCCGCCTGTTCGTCGCCGACGCCTCGAGCGGGTCGGCTCCTGTGTGGCGGCGAATTCGACCCGCCGGTCTCGGGACCGGCCGGCTCGCCGGGCCGCTCGCCTTCGGGACGCTCGACCCGGACGGGAAGCGCGTCGCCGTCGTGGCCGCCGACTACCGCACCGGTGCGAGGCTCGACCTCGTCGTCGTCGCGGTCGCCGACGGGGCGGCCTCCCGGTTCACCGTCCGGCGGCCGCCGGACGGCGCGCCACCGGCCTGGGCCGGCTCGCGGCTCATCGTGCTGACCCGGGAGCGGCAGGACCGGCCGGGCGTCACCTTGATCGACCCGGCCAACGGGGCCGTGACCGACGGACCGGGCCCGGCCGCGGGCGGCGCGTCGCCCGGACCGGCCTGGAGCGGAGGGATCGCGGCCCTGGCGGCGTCCGCGGACGGCGCGACCGTCGCGCTGGCCGGCGCGGTCGACGGTCCGATCGAGCTGCGCCCGGCGGAGGCATGGCTGGCCGGCCGGTCGTCGGCGGCATCGGCGGTCATCGAGCCGGCGACCGATCCGGACGGGAGCCGCGGCCTCGCCTGGCTCGCCCTGTCCGCCGCCGGCGACCAGCTGGCGGTCGTGCGGACCGACGCCGACGGCGCGGCCCGGCGGGTCGACGTCTACACCGCGGCGGACGGCTGGCGCGGCGCGCGCTCGATCGCGCTCCCTGCAGGTGCGGGGCGGGCGGTGGTCGCCTGGCTGCCCTGACGCGGGCAGCCCGGGTCAGGCAGTGACGGGCTCGCGGACCCCGAAGATCGACACCTGCGCCTCCTCGGGCAGCATCACCCCGAAGATCTTCTGGAGGGCGAGCAGGTGGACGCACGAATCCCAGCTCTCGAAGTAGTGGCAGGTGCAGTGCCAGCTCCCGGCGTCGAGGCTCACGTGATGGGTGTCGTTGTCACCGCGGAACGTGAGGCTGAGGCGATCGATCGTGATCCGATCGAGCTCGCGGGCGTAGCGATTCGCCTTCTCGACCTTGCCGATGAGGGAGCTGTGCATCGTGGAGGTTCCTCCGTCGCCCGAGGGCGCTCATGAGGCCGCCGTCCGGTCCTGCACCGTCGACCGGTGGGGGCGGTCGCTGGTCCAACCATACACCCCGCGACGTCGCCCGACGAGGTCCGATTCGGTTGCATCGCCGCGGCCCGTCGGCGGCCCGCGCCGGCGGCGCTCAACCGGCCGCGAGCCGGTCCTTGTAACGCGCGATCGCCTCGACCGGGGTGGGGTCCTGGCCGAGGAGGATCGCCAGGTGCTCGCTCACCCAGTCGCCCAGGATGACCGCGCTGAACGCCTCGCCGAGGAGCGCGTCGGGCCCGACTTCGACCTCCGAATGGGACGTCCCGCTCGCCTCCAGCTCGGCGACGATCGCGGCGCGGCGGGCAGCGGCCTCCGCGCCCTCCGAGCCGTGGAGGAGGACGACGTGGACGGCCCAGCGGAGGACAGGCGGGGCCTCGAACCCGACGATCGTGTTGTGGGCGAGCTCGGGGAGCTCGTCCCAGCCGGCCCACGTCTTGGCGTTCTCGTTGAGCTGGTTCTTCCAGCGCCGCGCCACCGGGGCGAGGTGGCCGCCGCCGACCACGATCCCGATCCGGCTCTCGAGCGAGCGGGCGAGCTGCTTCGCGGGGTTCGTGGCGATCGCGACCGCGGGCCCATACGCTGCGCTGCCGCGGTCGGCGGCGGCGGCCGCCGCCAGCAGCTCGGCGCGCGCGGCATCGCGGTCGACGACGCCGGCGGCGGCCAGCACCGCGAGGACGGTCCCGGTCGACGAGCCGAGCGCGGCGCGCGGCTGGCCACCGGCCGGCAGCTCGACGAGGACGCCGGCCGTCGCGGCCAGCTCGGCCAGCTCGCCGCCCGACGTGACCGCCACGAGCGAGGCCCCGCGCTCGACCGCGATCCGCGTCGCCGCCAGCGTCTCGGCCGTGCGCCCGGAATGCGACGAGGCGATGACGAGCGTCGAAGCGTCGACCCAGGCCGGCAGGGTCGGCTCGCGCGACACGACGATCGGCAGCCGCGCCCGGTCGGCGAACGCCGCCCGGACGAGGTCGGCACCCATCGCCGAGCCGCCCATCCCGAGGATGGCCACGTTCCGCCACGGTCGCTCGCGTGGCAGGGCGATGTCGGTCAGCCGGTCGGCCGCGGTGCGCAGCTGGTCGCCGAGCGCGGCGATCGCGCCGTCCATGTCGCCCCGGTCGAGGCGTTCGCGCCGCGCCGGATCGTCGAGCGGGTCGACCCCGCCGAGCGGCTTCGCGGCGCCGGCGGCCTGTCCCTCCTCCGGCAGCTCGTCGGTCATGCGCCGCGAACCAGTCGCTCGCCGGCCGCGATCATCGCCTCGCGCGCGTCGGGCGAAGTGGCCTCGGTGTAGACCCGGACGAGCGGCTCGGTGCCGCTGAACCGGACGAGCAGCCACGAGCCGTCGGCGACGTAGAACTTGAAGCCGTCGTTCGTGTCGAGCGCCTCGGTCCGGCTGACTGGGGCCCCGGCCAGCTCGGCCGGCGCGTGGTCACGCAGCTCGACGAGCAGCCGGTCCTTGAGCGCGGGGTAGGCGGCCCGGTCGACGTGGACGTCGACGCGGCGGTAGAACGACGGGCCGGCGAGCTCGTGGAACGCGGCGAGGGCCGCGGATACCGGCCCCCGGCCCGCCGCCTTCTCGCGCAGGAACAGGTCGAGCAGCAGGAGGTCGGCATAGACGCCGTCGCGCTCCGGCAGGTGCATGCCGAAGCCGTAGCCGCCCGATTCCTCGGCGCCCATCATCGCCCCGGTCTCGATCATCTTCGGGCCGATGTACTTGAACCCCACCGAGGTCTCGTAGGTCGCGATGCCGTAGTGCTCGCCGAGCCGGCGCGCCATCGACGTGTTGTTGACGCTGACGACGACCGGGTCGCGCATCCCGCGATACTCGGCGAGGTAGTACATCAGCAGCCCGGTGACCTCGAGCTGGTGGATGAAGTTGCCCTTCTCGTCGGCCGCGCCCGCGCGGTCGGCGTCGCCGTCGAGCATCAGCCCGAGGTCGTAGCCGCCCCGGGCGAGGAGCCCGAGCGCCTCGTCGACGTTCGGCCGGATCGGTTCCGGGTTCACCCCGCCGAAGTACGGGTTGCGCTCCTGGTGGAGCTCGGTCACGCGGATCGTGCCGCCGCTCAGGAGGCGCGAGATCCAGCCGGCGCCGGCGCCCCACATCGGCTCGACGAGGATCGACACGTCGGCCGCGCGGAGCGCATCGAGGTCCACCGTCCGCCGGACGTAACGCTCGTAGCCCTCGAACGGATCGAACCGCTCGACGAGCCCGGCCGCCTCGGCGTCGGCGAACGGCCGGCGCTCGATCGCCCGGCCGCCGTTGCCGGCGATCGCCGCCTCCAGGACCGACAGGATCTCCGGCCCGGCCGCGGAGCCGGTCGGCGCCTTGACCTTGAACCCGTTGTCGGTCCATGGGTTGTGACTGGCGGTGATGACGATCCCGGCCGCCGCGCCGCGCTCGACGACCTCGTAGCTCGACATCTGGGTCGGCACGGCGTGGCTGGCGTAGGCGACCGGGATGTCGCGCGCCAGCAGGACCTCGGCCGCGGCGGCCGCGAAGTGCTCGCTCGCGAACCGCCGGTCGTAGGCGATGACGACGCCCTTCGCCTGCTCGCCCCGATCGACCACGTAGCGGGCGACGCCGTCGGCGCAGCGCCGGACGTTGTCGAACGTGTACTCGTCCGCGATCTTCGCCCGCCAGCCGTCCGTGCCGAACACGATGTTCGTGGGGGCCGGCGCCTCGGCGATGTTGGTCACGGTCACGCCTCCTGTCGAGCGACCCGATGGAGCAACGCATCGACGACGTCGCGAGCGGGGCGGGCCCCCGTCAACAGGGCGACGGGCGTCTGGGCGAGGATACCGCGGGGACCGTCGTGGAGGGTGAGCCGTCCGCCGATCCGCTCGACGACGAGGTCGTCGGGGCCGGCCGTGGCTCGCTCCCCCGCCTGGATCACCCGGCCTTCGCCACTCCCGCCGAGCGCGCCGAGCAGCGCCGTCCAGCTGCCGAGGTCGCTCCAGCCGACGTCCATCTGGATCACCCGGACGAGGCCGGCCGCCGAGGCCGGCTCCATGACGGCGTAGTCGATCGAGGTGGCCCGGACCGACGCGTACGCCTCGTCCAGCGCGTCCGAGGCGATCCCGGTCGCCACGGCCGCGGCGATGTCCGGGGCGAAGCGCTCGAGCGCCGACCGGATCGCGGCCCGGCGCCAGACGAAGATGCCGGCGTTCCAGGACGCCGGCCGGGGGCCGTCGAGGAGCGCCTGGGCGGCCGGCGCGGCCGGCTTCTCGACGAACCGATCGACGCCGAACCGGACCACCCCGGCCACCTCGCGGCGGTCGCCGTCGGCGATCACGTAGCCGTAGCCCGGCTCGGGTCCGGTCGGCTCGATGCCGAGGGTCAGCAGCGCGTCGGGCTCGAGCCGGGTCACTGCGACCGCACCGGCGAGGACGCCGCGGAAGGTCGCCTCGTCCGCGATCCGGTGATCCGCCGGCAGGACGAGCATCGGCTCGTCCGAGGGCCGGTCGAGCCCGTGGACCGCCAGCGCCACGGCCGCGGCAGTGTTCCGCCCGACCGGTTCCTCGAGGATGGTCGCCGACGGGAGCTGCGCCGCGACGAAGCCCGCGTAGCGCCGATCCGTGACGACGACGATGTCCTCGGGCCGGACCGGCAGGCGGTCGTCGCCGAGCAGCCGGTCGACCGTCATCTGGAGGAGCGACCGCTCCCCGAGCAGGGGCAGGAACGGTTTCGGCCGCTCGGGCGACGAGAGCGGCCAGAGGCGGGTCCCTCCACCGCCCGCCATGATCACGACATCCATGCCCGGTCATTCTACGGACCGCCCGCGGTCGACCACCCGGCCGGCGGACGCGGGCCGCGGCACGCCACCGGGTTGGACCGGTGCGGCGGGCCCCGGGACCCTGGCCGGCAACGCCGCTAGCGCACCGGCAGGAGGCTGTCGTCCACGATCCCTTCCGCCGTCACCGGGTTCGGGACGAGACCGCCCGGCAGCTTCGACATGAAGGCGATCGACGCGGTCCAGCCGGCCCGGTCGATGGCCCCCAGACCCTGGGCGTCGGTCAGCGGATCGTGCCACATGTCGATCGTGGCCTGGAGGACGGCCATCTGGCCGGTCCGGTCGGCGGCGAGGTCCGGGACCGCCTGGATCGCGGCGTCGAGACCCTTCTGCGGATCGGCGCTGATGTCGGTCATCGCCCGCAGCGTCGCCGAGATGAACAGGGCGATGGCGTCCCGCTTCGCCGCCAGCGTCTTGGTGCCGACGATCAGGCCGTTGCCGGGCAGCGGGACGATCCCGTCGATCGGCAGGACGACCGGGGTCGCGCCGGATGCCGCGAGCTGGATCGGCTCGTTGTTCGCGAAGCCGGTCGCTGCATCGACCTGGCCCTGCTCGACGCCGACGAGCTGGCCGTAGTCGGGGTACAGCGCGACCTGGACGTCGGCGGGCGTGAGGTTGGCCGAGGCGAGCAGGCCCTGCAGCATGACCCAGCTCGAGCCGTACTTGCCCGGCGTCCCGATCTTGCGGCCCTTGAGGTCGGCGGCGGTCGTGATCCCGCTGGACGCCTTGGCGAACACGACGTTCGGGAACTTGGCGTAGATCGTGGCGACGTAGCGGACCGGGATGCCCTGGCTGACCGCCGGGATCATGCTCGTCCCGTCGGCGATCGTGACGTCGAGCGCGCCCTGCGCGGCCAGGGTGATCAGGTCCGGGTCGCGTCCGTTCTGGAACGTCACGTCGAGCCCGGCGTCGCGGTAGTAGCCCGCCTGCTGCGCGAGGTAGAACTGGGCGAACTGGACGCTCGGGATGTAGCCGAGACCGACGGTCAGCTTGATCGGCGCCTCGGACGGCGAGCCGGCGCCGGTCGAGGCGGAGGCCGACGCGCCGGCCGTGGGGGCGGGCGACGAGACGGTCGACGGCGTCGCCGCGCTCCCGGCGCACGCGGCGACGAGGAGCCCCACGAGCGCGACGATGAGCGGCTTCCGGATCGAGACTGGATTCACGGGTTCCTCCACGCCGGCGACACGCATCCGCCGACGGGGCACCCGGAGACGGCCCGGCGCGCGAGCGCGCACCGACCCGGCCTCCTTCCATCCGGACTGTACCGTCGGCTCCGGCCGGCCGGCGGGCTCGCACCCGTCGTCCGCGGATCTGCTGGCACCCGATCGACGCTTTGACGCCGGCCGGGCCGCTCGTGGGCTCGCCCCGCTCGCGCTGTCGCGTCCGCGAGGCCCTACCACCGGTCGGGAATCGCACCCTGCCCCGAAGGCCGGCCCGATCGTAGCACGAGATCGAGCCGGACCCGCGCGGCCTCAGGGGCGGTCGTCGCGGTCGCCGACGAAGCGCCGCTCGACGAGGACGCTGATCCCGTACAGCACCACCCCGATGAGCGCGATCGTGAGGAGCGTGGCGAACATCAGCGGCGTGTCGAACAGGCTGCCGCGGGCGATGTTGACGAGGACCCCCAGCCCGCGCTCCGCGCCGGCCCACTCGGCGATGACGGCGCCGACCACGGCGAGCGTCACCCCGATCCGGATCCCGCCCATGATCGTCGGCAGCGCCGCCGGGATCTCGAGCGTGAACAGCGCCTGGCGGGGCGTCGCGCGCAGGCTCTGGCCTAGCTCGAGGAGGCGCGGATCGACCGAATGCAGCCCGACCAGGGTCGACACGGCGACCGGGAAGAACACGATCAGGGCGCAGATCACGATCTGGCTGACGAGCCCGGGCCCGAACCACAGGACGAGGAGCGGGGCCAGGGCGAGGATCGGCGTCGACTGTGCCGCGACGAGGTACGGCGAGAGGACGAGGTTCGCCAGCCGCGATCGGGCGAGCAGGTAGCCGGCGGCCAGCCCGGCGGTCGCGCCGACGACGAACCCGAGGACGATCTCCTGGAGCGTCGCCGCCGCGTGCGGCCCGATCGTGCCGTCCGACCAGCCCCGCACGAACCGGGCGACGACGACCCCCGGACCCGGCAGGAGGTACGTCGGATAGCCCCCGACGACGACCACGAGCTGCCACGCAGCGAGGAACAGCAGCCCGCCGACGACGACCGGCAGGATCGTCCGCGCCGCGCGCCGTCGGCGGCTCATGGGGCGGCCCGTCTTGCGGTCACCACCGAGGCCGGGTCTGGGTCCGGGTCGCCCGGACGGCCGAGCGTCGCCCGGACGGCCGCCGCGGCCGCCGCCAGCTCGGGTCCGGCCAGGTCCTCGAGGCGGCGCGGGCGAGCCAGCGCCGGGACGACCACCGCGGCCAGCCGACCCGGACGTGGCGACAGGACGACGACGCGATCGGCCAGCAGCACGGCCTCGGAGATGCTGTGGGTGACGACGACGACGGTAGTGGCGGTCTTCGACCACAGGCCGAGCAGCTCGATGTCGAAGCGCTCCCGGGTCAGCGCGTCGAGCGCGCTGAACGGCTCGTCGAGGAGGAGCACCGACGGCCCGAGGGCGAGCGCCCGGGCGAGCGCCACGCGCTGGCGCATCCCGCCCGACAGGCGGTGCGGACGCGCGGCCGCGAACCCGTCGAGCCCGACCAGCCGGAGCAGCTCGTGCGCCCGCGTCTCGCGCTCCGCCGCGGGCCGGCCGGCCAGCTCGAGCGGGTAGGCGACGTTCGCGAGAGCGTCACGCCAGGGCAGGAGGCGCGGCTCCTGGAACACGAAGCCGACCGCGGGATCCGGTCCGCTGACGGCCCGGCCCTCGATCTCGACCGTTCCCGTGTCGGCCGCGATGAGCCCGCCGGCAATCCGCAGGAGGGTGCTCTTGCCGCTCCCGTTCGGCCCGATGACCGCGACGATCTCGCGCGGGGCGACCTCGAGGTCGAGCCCGTCGAGGGCGAGCAGCGACGACCCGTCGGGGGCGCGGAACGTGCGCCGGACGCCGGCCAGGCGGATCGCCGGCGGGCGCTCCGCCGGGTCGGCCGGCGGGGCGGTCAAGTCGCGGCGGCGACGGGCTCCGGCGCGGGCAGGCCCGCGTCGTCTGCGAGGAGGGCGGCCTTGTCGGTCCGCTCCCAGGGCAGGTCGAGGTCCGGCCGGCCGAAGTGTCCGTAGGCCGCGGTCTGGCGGTAGATCGGCCGGCGGAGGTCGAGCGCGGAGATGATGCTCGCCGGTCGAAGGTCGAAGTGGCGCTCGATCAGCGCCTGGATCTCCTCGTCCGGGATGCGCCCGGTCCCGAACGACTCGACCGACAGGCTGATCGGCCGGGCGATCCCGATGCCGTAGGCGACCTCGACCTCGAACCGGTCGGCGAGGCCCGCCGCCACGACGTTCTTGGCCACCCAGCGGGCCGCGTAGGCGGCGGACCGATCGACCTTCGTGGGGTCCTTCCCGCTGAACGCGCCGCCCCCGTGGCGGGCCATCCCGCCGTAGCTGTCGACGATGATCTTGCGCCCGGTCAGCCCGGCGTCGCCCATCGGCCCGCCGGTCACGAATCGGCCGGTCGGGTTGACGTGCATGACCGGGTCCGCGGACCGCAGCTCGTGGGGGATCGACGGGACGATGACCGCCTCGGCGATGTCTGCCCGCAGGTGCTCGGTGCGGACGTCCGGATCGTGCTGGGCGGACACGACGACGGTGCGCACCCGGCGCGGCTGGCCGCGCTCGTACTCGACGGTCACCTGGGTCTTGCCGTCCGGCCGGAGGTACGGCAGCTGGCCACTCTTGCGGGCCTCGGCGAGGCGGCGGGCCATCCGGTGGGCGAGCGCGATCGGGAGCGGCATGAGCTCCGGCGTCTCGCGGCAGGCGAACCCGAACATCATCCCCTGGTCGCCGGCGCCGAGCTCGTAGGCGGGCGCCGCGTCGGCCCGGACCTCGAGCGCGCTGTCGACGCCCATCGCGATGTCCGGCGACTGCTCCTTGACGCTGACCAGCGTGCCGCAGGTGAGGTAGTCGAAGCCGTAGTCGGCCTTCGTGTAGCCGATCTGGCGGACCGTCTCGCGGACGATCGCCTGGAAGTCGACGTAGGTGGTCGTCGAGATCTCACCGAGGACCGCCACGAGGCCCGTGGTGGTCGCCGTCTCGCAGGCCACCCGGGCATCCGGGTCCTGCTCGATGATCGCGTCGAGGATGGCGTCGGAGATCTGGTCGCACATCTTGTCCGGGTGGCCCTCGGTGACCGACTCGGACGTGAACAGGTAGTGGGCTGCGTCGACGATGCTCATCGCGGCCAAGCCTAGCATGACCCTCGGCCCGCATCGGGTCGCCGGACTGGCCGGCCGGGCGATCGGGTCAGGCGCCGGCGCGGACCGCCTCGAGGTCGAGGTCGCGCTCGACGAGCCGGAGCGCGTCGTCGCCGATCACCCCGTCGTCGCGGAGCCGGATGACCGCCTCCCGCTGGGCCGCCACGATCGCCAGCCGGATCTCCTGGTGCTCGAGCCGTTCCTGGGCCGCCTCGTCGAGGTCGCCGTCGGCCTCGCCCACGGCATGGGCCGCCTCGTGGTCGAGCTCGGCCCGCAGGTTGTCGACGAGCGGGAGGTGGTCCGGGTACTCCGTCGCGAGCCCCTCGAGCCGCGCGAACGCCGCGTCCAGCGCCGCCTGCCGGGCGACCCGCTCCTCGACCTCGAGGCTGGAGCCGGACACGACGCCGAGGCGGCGCACGATCCACGGCAGGGTCAGCCCCTGGCCGACGAGCGTGGCCAGGATCACGCACAGGGTCAGGTAGATGAGCAGCGAGCGATCGGGGACGGTGATCGGCAGGGCGAGCGCCGCCGCGAGCGAGACGACGCCGCGCATCCCGGCCCAGGAGATGACGAAGACGGCGCCGACCGGCGGCGACGGGTCGCGCGTCCGGATCTTCGCGCTGACCCAGCGCGGCACGTAGGTCGCCGGGAAGACCCAGGCGATCCGGGCGAGGATCACGGTTGCGCTGATCGCGACGCCGAGGCCGACGAGGCGCGCCGGGTCGAACGCCGTCAGCGCGTCGAGGATGCCCGGCAGCTGGACGCCGATGAGCAGGAACGCGAACCCGTTGATCACGAACAGCATCACCGCCCACACCCCGCCGCCGAGGAGCCGCGCGTTCGGGGACAGGACGCGAGCGGCCCGGCGACCGGCGAGGATCCCGGCGGTCACGACCGCGAGCACGCCGCTGACCCCGATCGCCTCGGCCGGCAGGTAGGCGGCGAACGGGACGAGGAGCGAGATCACGATCTCTAGGGTCGGGTCCGAGATCCGCCGCCAGACGGCGGTCAGGACGGTCCCGATGGCGAGCCCGACCACGACCCCGCCGGCCGCCACGACGACGAACCGGACGCTGGCCTCGAGCGGCGAGAACGAGCCGCCGGGCGCGAGCACCGCCAGCGCGGTGGCGTACAGGATGAGCGCCGTGGCGTCGTTGATGAGGCTCTCGCCCTCGAGGATCGTCACGATCCGCGGCGCGACACCGAGCCGGCGGAAGATCGCCGTCGCCGCGATTGCGTCGGGCGGCGCGACGATCGCCCCCAGCGCGAACGCCGCCGCCCCCAGCTCGGGCATCAGCGCCAGCGCGACCCCGCCGACGACGAGGGTCGTGAACAGGACGAGCCCGACGGCCAGGAGGCCGATCGGTCGCAGGTTCGCCTTGAAGTCACGGATCGGGGTGAAGTAGCCGGCGCCGAACAGGATCGGCGGCAGGAACAGCAGGAAGACGAGGCTCGGCTGGAGCTCGATCGACGGGGGGTTCGGCAGCCCCGACAGCACGAGGCCGAGGGCCAGGCCGCCGAGGACGAGCACGATCGGGTAGGCGATCCCGATCCGGCGCGCGACGAACGCCAGGGCCGTCGCGATCGTGATCAGGAACAGGACGAGCTCGATGGCGGCGGTCGGGTCCATGGGACGCTCTCGGGTCGGGTCGAGGAGGGCCCGCTAGGTGCCGTGCTGCCAGGAGGACACGTAGGCGGCCTGCTCCGGGGTCATCGGCTCGAGCTCGATCCCGAGCGCCGCAAGCTTGAGCCGGGCGACCTCGGCGTCGATCGCCTCGGGCACGACGTAGACCCGGTCCTCGAGCTCGGCGTGGTGGGCGGCCACGTACTCGGCCGACAGCGCCTGGTTCGCGAAGCTCATGTCCATCACTGCCGCCGGGTGGCCCTCGGCCGCGCTGAGGTTGACCAGCCGCCCTTCGGCGATGAGGTTCAGCCGCTTCCCGCCGAGGTCGAACTCCTGGACGTCCTGGCGCACGTCGCGGACGTGGCCCTCGGCCATCTCGCGCAGGGCGGCGAGATCGAGCTCCGCGTCGAAATGGCCGCTGTTGGCCATGATCGCGCCGTCGCGCATGGCGGCGAAGTGCTCGCGGCGGAAGACGTTGAGGTTGCCCGTCGCGGTCACGAACAGCTCACCCCAGGCGGCCGCCTCGGTGTGGGTCATCACGAGGTAGCCATCCATCAGCGCCTCGAGGGCGCGAACCGGGTCGACCTCGACCACGGCGACGTGCGCCCCGTGGCCGGCCATCCGGGAGGCGATCCCCTTGCCCACCCAGCCGTACCCGGCGACGACGACGTTCCGACCGGCGATCAGGATGTTCGTGGCCCGGAGGATCCCGTCGAGCGTGCTCTGGCCGGTCCCGTAGCGGTTGTCGAAGAGGTGCTTCGTCTGGGCCTCGTTGACGGCCACGACCGGGAAGCGGAGCGCGCCGTCGGCGGCCATCGCCTTGAGCCGGATGACCCCGGTGGTGGTCTCCTCGGTCCCCGCGAGGACCTCGTCGACCTGATCGGGTCGCTCCGCGTGGAGGAGCGACACGAGGTCGCAGCCGTCGTCCATCGTCAGCTGCGGATGGGTGTCGGCGACCGCGTTGAGGTGGGCGTAGTAGGTCGCCCGGTCCTCGCCGCGGCGGGCGTAGCAGGCGATCCCATATTCGCTCACGAGCGCGGCCGCGACGTCGTCCTTCGTCGATAGCGGGTTCGAGGCGGCCAGCGCGACCTCCGCGCCGCCGGCCTTGAGCGTCCGCATCAGGTTCGCCGTCTCGGTGGTCACGTGGAGGCAGGCGCCGATGCGCAGGCCGGCCAGCGGGCGCTCCCGCTCGAACCGCTCGCGGATCAGCCGCAGCACGGGCATCTCCCGCTCGGCCCAGTCGATCCGTCGGACGCCCTCCTCGGCGAGTCCGAGGTCGGCGACGTCGTGGGGCGGGAGGTTCGTGGTGGCGGTCATCGGGGCGGTGTCTCCTTGGTGGCGGACAGGAAGCGACGCAGCGGTCCGGGCAGGCCCGGCCAGGGCGAGCCGAGCCGGTGCACGAGCCGCTCCTCGAACCGGACGTGCTCCTGGTAGCCGAGCCGGCGATACGCCTGCAGCGCCGGCGGGTTGTCGGACCGGACGTTGAGGACGACCTGGTCGCAGGTCCGGAGCAGCTCGGCGGTCACGGCGCCGGTGGTCGCGGTCGCGAACCCCCGGCCGCGGAAGTCGGCGTTGGTCAGGACGTTGCCGACGACGGCGAGGCGCGCCTCGTGGCTGATCACGTGGGTCCCGGCCGCCGCGACCAGCCGGCCGCCGACGCGCATCCCGTAGTAGACGCCGTCGGCGATCGCCGAGGAGGGCAACCACGACGCGAAGCCGAGCTGGTAGAGCCGGTTGAGATCGCCGATCTCAACCGGGAGCAGCCGGCGGACCTCGGACGGATACGGACGGAAGGTCGTCCGGTCGACCCACATCCGGACCATCTGCGGGCCCGGGTCGATCCGGTAGGTGGCGGCCACGGCGGGCAGGGTCTCAGACAGGGCGGCGACGTACGCGGCGCGGGGCCGGATGACGTCTCTCAGGACGGCGCCGATCCCGGCGTCGCTCCCCAGCACGAACAGCGGCTGCGGCGAGAGGCCCGCGTACTCGAGCGCCACGGCGACGAGCGCGTCACCATCGAACGCCCCGCCCCAGCGGGTCCGGGCGAACTCGCGGTCATCCAGGTCGCAGATCGCGTAGGCCGCGAACAGCCGGTCACGCTGGAGGAAGTCGCGCAGGAGCGTCCGATCGGAGAGCGTCCGGGCGACGATCCCCTCGCGCTGGCCCGGGATCGCCACGCTGGCCATCAGCTCGCCGCCGCCTGGGGCGTCGACGGAGCCGCATCCGGGCCGGCGTCCGCGGACGCGTCCGACGGGGGCGGTACCGCTGCCGCGACCGGCGCGACCGGGTCGGGCGCGGAGCGGGCGCGCTTCGCCTCGACGGCCGTGCGGAGCGCGGCGCCGAACGGCGCGACGAGCACGCCCTCCTCCGTGACGATCGCCGAGATGAGCGACGCCGGGGTGACGTCGAAGGCGGGGTTCCAGGCCGTCGCGCCCGGAGGCGTCGTCCGCACGCCGCCGTACTCGAGGACCTCCCCGGCGGGACGCTCCTCGATCGGGATCGCCGCGCCGACCGGCAGCTCGAGGTCGACCGAGCTGAGCGGCGCGCAGACGTAGAACGGCACTCGGTGACGGGCGGCCAGGGCGGCCAGGGGATAGGTCCCGATCTTGTTGGCCGTGTCGCCGTTGGCGACGACCCGGTCGGCCCCGACGAGGACGGCGTCGATCCGCCCCGAGGCGAGCAGGGATCCGGCGGCCGCGTCGGCGATCAGCGTGTACGGGACGCCCGCCTGCTCCAGCTCCCAGGCCGTCAGCCGGGCGCCCTGGAGATAGGGCCGCGTCTCGTCGACGTAGACGTGGATCTCGCGGCCGGCGTTGGCCGCCGCCTGGACGACTCCGAGCGCGGTCCCGAACTGGCCGCAGGCGAGCGGACCGGTGTTGCAGTGGGTGAGCACCCGGACCGGGCGATCGAGCGGCTGGGGCAGCTGGGCGAGCCCGTGCTCGGCGAGCCGGCTGTGGTCGCGGGTCGCCTCGGCGCAGATCGCCTCGGCCTCGGCCCATAGCGCGTCGGCCACGATCGTCCCGTCGTCCTCGAGCGAGCCCACCGCCTCGAACCGGTCGAGCATGCGCTCGACCGCCCAGCCGAGGTTCACCGCGGTCGGCCGGGCGTTGCGGAGGGCGCTCGCGGCAGCCCGGATCGTGGCCCGGCGGGCGAAGGGCATGAGCTCGACGGCATGCCGCGCGGTCAGCGCCAGCCCGTAGGCGGCCGCCTGGCCGATGGCCGGCGCGCCGCGGATCACCATCTCCCGGATCGCCCAGGCGACGTCGGCGCCGCTCCGGCACTCGATCTCCGCGATCCGCGCAGGCAGCATCCGCTGGTCGACCAGGATCAGCCGATCGCCGTCCACCCGGAATGCCGTCCGGAAGCCGTGCGCCGTCCCGGCTGGTGCCGCCGTCCCCGTCGCGGCGAGCGATGCCGCGGCCGACGCCGGGTCGAGGATCGCGCTGGCCGCCTGGATCGACGTCTGCTGGAGCGCGTTCGCCGCGCCGACGACCGTCGCCGTCGCCTGGAACACGTCCGAGGCGAGCTGGCGGAAGAAGCGGCGCCGGCCGAGGTCGGGCTCGGCGGTCGCGTCCGGGGCGATCTCGTCGGCCGGCGCCGGCACGGCGGCACTGGTCGGCGGGCTCTGCGGATCGGCGGATCCGGCCGGCGCGTCAGTCGCGTCGCCAGTGGCGGTGTCGTCCCGGGCGCCCTCGGCCATCGTCGGGCTCAGTACCGGATGACGCTCTCGACACGGTGGCCCTGGAGCCGGTCGCGACCCTTCAGGAAGTCGAGCTCGACGAGGAAGCCCAGCCCGACGACCTCGCCCTGGAGGCGCTCGACGAGCTCGATCGTGCCGTGGACCGTGCCACCCGTCGCGAGCAGGTCGTCGATGATGAGCACGCGCTGACCGGGCTCGATCGCGTCGCGGTGGATCTCGAGCGTGTTCGAGCCGTACTCCAGGGCGTACTCGACGGTGATCGTCTCGGCCGGCAGCTTGCCCAGCTTGCGCACCGGGACCAGCCCGGCGTCGAGCAAGTAGGCCATCGGCGCGCTGAAGATGAAGCCGCGCAATTCCATCCCGACGACGACGTCGATCTGCACGTCTTTGTAGGGCGCGAGCATCAGGTCGATGGCGGCGTGGTAGGCGACCGGGTCCTTGAGCAGCGTGGTGATGTCGTAGAACAGGATGCCGGGCTTCGGGAAGTCGGGGATCTCGCGGATCTTGGCGCGCAGATCCTCGGCGGTCGCGATCATCTGGGGCGGGCTCCTGCGACGGCCGTCATGGCAGCCGTCAGTCTACCCCAGCGGACGTCGGCGACCGAACGGACCGCGCGCCGGGCGGGCGTAGAATCCATCTCCCCCGACCCATCTCGCCGGGCGGGTCCCCGACGGTGGGCCGAGACGCAGCAGGAGGGTGTCGATGAACGCGTTCATCGTGGACCTCGAGGATCGGCCCGGGAGCCTCGCGGCAGTCGCGGAGGCGCTCGCGATCAAGGGGATCAGCATCACTTCGCTGGCCGGGCTCGTCGCCCGCGGCAGCGGCGGCGCGGCGATCCTGACGAACGACGAAGCGGGCACCCGGAAGGCGCTGGCCGACGCCCGGATGGCCGTCCGCGAGGTCGAGGTCGTGCCACACGCGATCGAGGATCGGCCCGGTGCCTTCGCCGAGGTCGCTCGCCGGCTCGCCGACGCGGGCGTCAACCTGGAGGCCGTCCTGCCGACCGGGATGTCCGGTGGCAAGGTATCCATCGCCTTCGCGACGAACGAGGTCGCCAAGGCGCGCGAGGCGCTCGGCGCGATGACGACCGCCGGCCGGTAGCCCGGCCCGGGCCGGGAGCGCAATCGCCCGGAGCCGGCCGTGACGCGGGGGATGGGCGCCAGCCGGCGATCCCCCGCGACGCTCAGCCGCGGAGTCGGGACGCGAGCCCGAACCCAGTCGCCCCCACCGACGCTCCGACCGTGAACGCGCCGAGCAGCCCCACCCAGGGCTCCGCGCCCGCGGCGGCGCCGAAGGCGATGAGCGCGCCGCCCACGCCCGTCCCGAGCGCGGTACCGAGGACGTCGCTCAGCTGGAGCCCGGAGGTGGCCGCACCCTCGGCCCCGGGTGCTGCCTCGCGGAGCACGGTCAGCGAGAGCGGCGCGTACGACAGCCCCATCCCGAACCCGGCGACGGTCCAGGCGAGCACGCCGACCGCGACCGGCACCGATGGCGCGAGGACCGCGGCGAAGCCGGAGATCCCGACGACGACGGTCAGGAAGCCCGATCGGACGAGCCGGCGAACCCCCAGGTCCGCGATCCGCCGCGCCTGCACCCAGGCGCCGGCGGTCCACGACAACGTCGCTCCGGTGAGGGCGAGACCGGCGACGGTTGGGCTCAGGCCGCGCCAGTCCTGGAGGGCGAGCGGGACGTAGGCGTCGGCGGCGAAGAACGTGAAGGTCAGCACGCCGCGCAGGAGGACAGCGGCCGGCAGCCCGGGGAGCGCGCGGAGCGTCCCGGGCGGCGTCAGGCGCTGGAAGCCCGGCAGGATCAGGGCGACGCCGGCGATCGCCAGCGGGACGCCGGGTACCAGGCTCGCACTCGTCAGGCCGGCCACGAGGGCGCCCGCGCCGAGGACCACGATCAGCGCCAGGCCGAGCCGGCGTCCGAACTCCGAGCGGCCGCCTGCTGTGCCAGGCTCGGTCGCCGGCGGGACCGACCAGGCCAGCGCCGGCAGCGTGATCGCGGCGGCGAGGGCGATGAGCGGCAGCAGCCCGAGGAAGACGACCCGCCAGCTCGTCGCGACGGCGACCGCGCCGGCGAGCGCCGGCCCGATGACGCCCGGCAGGACCCAGGCCGTCGAGAGGACCGCGAACATCCGCGGCCGGAGCTCGTCCGGCAGCGCCCGGCCGATGCTGACGTAGGCGATCGGTGGGATCGCCCCGGCGCCGAGGCCCTGGAGCACGCGGCCGCCGACGAGGACCGGCATCGATGGCGCCAGCCCGCCGATGACCAGGCCGATCGAGAACAGGCAGAGCGCGGTCGCCATCGGGCCGACGAGCCCGCCGCGATCGATCCAGCCGCCCGAGACCACGATCCCGACCATGCTGGCGAGGAAGAACGCCGAGAAGACCCAGCCGTACAGTTGGAGGTTGCCCAGCTCCGCGGCGACGCGCGGCATCACGGTCGAGATCGCGAGCGCCTCGAAGGCCACGAGGGTGATCGTCATGACCAGGCCGGCGGTCAGCGCGCGGCGGCCGGGCGAGAAGAGCCCGCCGAGCCCCTCGAGGTCGGTCACCGGCTCGTCGCATGGTCCGTCGATCGGGATCTCGCCGGTCAGGGGCTCCGAGACGCTCACGGCTACAGGATGACGGCTGGGGTCCGAGGACGCCGATCCGGTCCGCCGGACGACGTCGATTCCACGGCCGACCGGGCTACGTTCCGGCCAGGCGCTCGACCACCGGGGCGAGCTCGTCGATCCCGCCGGTCATGAACGAGCTGATCCCGAACCGCTCGCGCAGCTCGACGAACTTCCGGGCCAGCCCGTCGATCGAGCCGATGAAGGTATGGGGCGATTCGAGGAGCTCGTCGGCGCTGATCCCGACCCCGGTCCGCTGGCGCAGCCGGTCGGCCCGTGCCTCCGCCTCGGTCCGGGCATGGTCGGTGACGACGATCGGGCCGCCGGACGGGTAGGTGTTGAGCTCGAGCGTCGCGAATCGCGGCCCGGCAGCCTCGCGGATCCAGCCGATCTTCTCCGCCGCTGCGGCGGCGGTCAGGCTGCGCGGGTCGGCGTGCAGCTCGCCGGCGTCGTCGGCCAGGATCCGCGGCGCGAGGCCGACGATGTCCGCCTCGCGGCCGGCGAGGCTCAGGAGCCGCCGGCCACCGCCGCCCAGAAGGAGCGGCGGATGCGGGCGCTGGACCGGCTTCGGCTGTCCGTCATGGTCGACGATCGTGTAGTGCTCGCCGGCGAACGAGAACGGCCCGTCCGCGAAGCTGCCCTTGAGGACCGCGATCGACTCGGCGAGGCGGCTCACCCGCGTCCCGACGGATTCGAACGGCAGGCCGATCGCGGCATACTCGGGCCGGTTCCAGCCGGCGCCGATCCCGATCTCCAGGCGACCACCGGACAGGACGTCGAGGCTGGCCAGCTCCTGGGCGAGGACGGCCGGGTGGCGCAGGTCGTTGTTGAAGACGAACGTCCCGAGCCGGATCCGCTCGGTCGCCGCGGCGATCGTGGCCAGGACCGGGACCGGGGCGAGCTGCTCCACGAGGTGGTCGGAGATGACCAGGACCGAATAGCCCATGCCCTCGGCGCGCCGGGCGTCGGCGGCGAGCCGGCGTCCGTCGACGACCTCGGTCGTCGCCTCGCCCAGGAAGCGGAACGGCCGCACCTCAGGCGATGAGGGCGAGCGCCTGGCCGGTCATCGCGATCGATTCCGGCGTCGACAGGACCGGGTTGTTGAAGGTGAACCCGGTGAACCCGAGGTCGAGGTACGGGCGCAGCCCGTCGGCCAGCTGCTCCGGGGTCGTCGCCACGGAGCCGCGCCGCTCGGGCGGCAGGCGGGCGAGGAGCTCGGCGCCACGGGCCTCGTCGACCGCGGGGAGGACCGGGGTCGCCATCGTCAGCTCGATCGTGGCCGGGTCCCGCCCGATCGCGGCGCAGTGGTCGGCCAGGACCTGCTTCTTGCGGGTGAGGGTCTCGAGCCCGAGCGGGAACCAGTGGGTCATGTCGGCGTGCTTCGCGGCGATCTTCAGCGTCCGCTGCTCGCCGCCGCCGCCGACGATGACCTTCGGCCCGCCGGGCTGGATCGGCCGCGGCGAGTCGAGCGCCCCCTCGATCTGGTAGTACCGCCCGGTGAAGCTCGGGCGCTCCTCGGTGAACATGGCCCGGCAGATCGTCAGCGCCTCGTCGAGCCGGTCCATCCGCTCGCGGACGGTCGGGAAGTCCAGGCCGTAGCCGCGGTGCTCGTCGTCGTTCCAGGCCGCCCCGAGGCCGAGCACGGCGCGCCCGCCCGACAGGACGTCGAGCGTCGTGACCATCTTGGCCAGGATCGCCGGGTTGCGGTACGTCACCCCGGTCACGAGCGTCCCGAGCCGGACCCGCTTCGTCCGCTGGCTGAGGGCCGCCAGCGTCGTGTACGACTCGAGCATCGGGTCCGTCTCGGGACCGACGCCGCGGATCTGGTAGAAGTGGTCCATCACCGTGACGAGCGAGAAGCCGGCTGTCTCCGCGGCCGACGCGAGGTCGGCCACGTGGTCGAACAGCCGCTCGGGCGGCGTGCCCGGGAACGTGTAGTTGGGAAGGTGGAGTCCGAACCAGGGCGCCATCGAGATCTCCAGAGTCGGCACGAGGGTACGTCGATCGGCGACGAGACGAGCCGCTGTCACCGTACCCTGTTCCGGGTGAGCTCGCCGACGGCGGGATGAGGCGATGCGAGCGACTGCGGGAGGCTGCCGATGACCGACCCGAAGGCCCTGCTGGGGACCGCGGGTGGACGAGTCCTCGATGTCGCGACCGGCCGCGGGGGGTTCGTCCACTTCCTCCTCGAGGGGTTGTCGTCGTACGACGAGATCGTCGGTATCGATATGGACCCCGGGCTGGCTGAACCGTTCGCGGAGGCGTTCTCCGATCGCCCG
The DNA here is from genome assembly GCA_963813705.1 of uncultured Chloroflexia bacterium. Classification (GTDB taxonomy): domain Bacteria; phylum Chloroflexota; class Limnocylindria; order Limnocylindrales; family CSP1-4; genus Chersky-267. The sequence goes on along the minus strand of CAWFAH010000007.1, from coordinate 190,780 downwards.
AACGTGCGCTTCGAGGTGATGGACGCGACCGCGCTCGGGTTCGCCGACGGCTCGTTCGACACCGTCTGCGTGTCGAGCTCGCTCCACCACTTCGCCGACCCAGCGGCGGTGCTCCGGGAGATGCGCCGCGTCTGCCGCGATGGCGGCACGATCATCGTTTTCGAGATGTACCGCGACGGGCAGGGCGAGGCGCAGCTGACCCACGTCCGGCTCCACACCTGGTGGGCGGCGATCGACACCCTCGGCGGCAAGGTTCACCGCGAAACGTTCACCAGGGCCGAGGTCCTCGGCCTGATCGACGGCCTTGGCCTGGCCGACCTCCGGATCACCGAGGTCGCCGACACCGACACCGACGCGATGAGCTCCGAGACGGTGGCACAGCTCGAGCCGGTGATCGACCGCTACCTGGGCCTGGCGGGGGGCCACCCCGACCTCCAGGCTCGCGGCGAGGAGCTTCGCCGCCGACTCCGCGAAGTCGGCTTCCTCGACGCAACGTCGGTATTCGCCGTCGGTCGGACCTAGCCGGAGCTGCGGGGCGTCGTCCTCGCCAGCACGTGGTGGTAGGCGTAGTCGCCGTCGTGCCAGGGCCCGTCGGCCTCGTCGACGATCGCGAACCCGGCCTCCGCGGTCCAGGCCCGTACTCGCTCGAGCGGTGGGTAATGATGGTAGTAGCCGTCCGGCTCGTCCCACTTCACCTCGCCGTCGACCGCCGGTGCGCCCGTCGCCCGCAGCGCCGCATTCGCCTCGCGGATCGCGTCGGCGTCGGCCAGCTCGACGGTCAGGTAGAGCCAGCCCTCGGCGTGGAGCGCGTCGCGGAAGCGGCCGAGGACGAGCGGCCAGTCCTCCGGCGAGATGAACTCCATCGCGTCGACGCACATGACCCCGTCGAACGCGTCGCGCACGGCGAGGTCCTGCAGGTCGAGCTTCTCGGTCGAGACGCCGGGGAACTTCGTGGCGGCGAGGGCGAGATAGCCGCTCGACTGGTCGACCCCGTGCACGGTCCGTCCGCTGTCCAGCACCATCCCGAAGTACTTGCCGGTCCCGCACGGCGCGTCGAGGATTCGCCCGCCCGCCGGCATCTCCGCCAGGAAGCGCTCGATGAACGCCCGGTGGTCATCCTCGATCCGGCCCCATTCGGCATCGAACACGTCGACGAGCGCGTCTTCCTGCCGCTCGTTCGCCCGCCGCAACTCGTGCAGCCAGGTGGCCCGATCTACGTTCATCTGTGCCTCGTCGGATCGTCGGCCACGCCCGCCGGCCGTCCTCACCCTGTCGCGGGGATGTGCGGGACGCTACTCCACTCCACCGGCCGCCGTCAGCCGCGCCACGACCGCCTGGGTGAGCTGCCACGACCGGCCCGGGTCGCGCGGCAGCCGGATGCGGAACTGGTTGCTTGCAAAGGTCAGGTCGCCCGGACGGACGCCCGGCAGTCCCAGTGCGGCTGCCCGCTCGCCGCCGCCGAGCGGCGACAGGAGGCGCATCGCGGTCGCCCGGCTGAGCCCGGCGCCGAAGCGGACGACCAGCTGGCCGTCCTCGCGCGAGATCGACGAGACGCCGGCGGCCTCCGCGGCCAGGCGGAGCTCGGCCACCTCGACGAGCCGGACGACCGGCTCGGGCAGCGGGCCGAAGCGGTCGCTGACCTCCTGGCGGAAGGCCGCGATGTCGCCCGTGGTCCGGGCCCGCGCCAGCCGGCGGTAGAGCTCGAGCTTCTGGGCCTCGTCGGGGACGTAGTCGTCGGGGAGATGGGCGTCGACGGGCAGGTCGAGCACCGCGCCCGGCTTCTCGAGGACCGGCGCGCGGCCTTCGCGCCGAGCCTTGCTCTCCTCGACGGCGTCGGCCAGGAGCCGTGAGTAGAGGTCGAACCCGACCGCGGCCATGTGCCCGGACTGCTCGCCGCCGAGGATGTTCCCGGCGCCGCGAATCTCGAGGTCGGACAGCGCGATCTGGAACCCTGCCCCGAGCTCCGACGCGTTGAAGATCGCCTGGAGCCGCTTGCGCGCCTCGTCGCTCAGCCGCTCGCGCCGGCGGTAGAGGAGGTAGGCGTACGCCCGCCGGCTCGACCGGCCGACCCGGCCACGGAGCTGGTAGAGCTGGGCGAGCCCGAGCGTGTCGGCGCGATCGATGACGATCGTGTTGGCGTTCGGGATGTCGAGCCCCGACTCGATGATCGTGGTGCACACGAGGACGTCGGCCGCGCCCTCGGAGAAGGCGATCATCACCTTCTCCAGCGCGCCCTCGGCCATCTGGCCGTGCCCGACCACCATCCGCGCGCCCGGGAGCATCGTGCGGAGCTGCTCGGCCTGCGCCTCGATCGTCTCGACCCGGTTGTGGACGTAGAACACCTGGCCGCCCCGGTCGAGCTCGCGCAGGATGGCGTCGCGGACGAGCCCGGCCGACGCCTCGGCAACCCGGGTCTGGATCGGCAGCCGGTCCTCGGGCGGCGTCTCGATGACGCTCAGGTCGCGGATCCCGGCGAGGGCGAGGTTGAGCGTGCGCGGGATCGGCGTGGCCGACAGGGTGAGGACGTCGACCTCGTTCCGGAGGCGCTTGAGCCGCTCCTTGGCCGCCACGCCGAAGCGCTGCTCCTCGTCGACGACGACGAGCCCGAGGTCGCGGAAGCGGACGTCCTTCGACAGCAGCCGGTGGGTCCCGATGACGAGGTCGACCCACCCGCCGGTCAGGCCCTCGACGGTCGTCGCCTGCTCGCGCTCGGACACGAACCGCGACAGCAGCCGGACCGTCATCGGGAAGGCCGCGTAGCGCTGGCCGAACGTCTGGAAGTGCTGCGCCGCGAGCACCGTCGTCGGGACGAGGACGGCGACCTGCTTGCCGTCCTGGACGGCCTTGAACGCCGCCCGGATGGCGACCTCGGTCTTGCCGTAGCCGACGTCGCCGACGACGAGCCGGTCCATCGGCCTCCCGGCCTCCATGTCGAGCTTCGTCTCGGCCACGGCCCGGAGCTGGTCGACAGTCTCCTCGTACGGGAAGCTCGCCTCCATCTCGGCCTGCCACGGCGTGTCCGGGGCGTAGGCGTGGCCGCGGGCGGAGGTGCGCGCGGCGTACAGCGCCAGGAGCTCCTCGGCGAGGTCGTCGACGGCCCGTTTGACGCGCAGCTTCGTGCGCAGCCAGTCGGTGCCGCCGAGCCGGCTCAGCTGGGGTCGCTCGCCGCCGGAGTAGCGGCTCACCCGCTGGATCTGCTCGACCGGGACGTAGATCCGGTCGCCGTCCGCGAAGCGGAGCTCGAGGTAGTCGCGCTCCTCGCCCGCCCCGCCGCGACGCAGCATCTGCTCGTAGCGGGCGATCCCGTGGTCGATGTGGACGACGAGGTCGCCCGGCGTGAGCCGCTCGAGGATGTCGCGCGGGACCACCCGCCGCATCGCCTTCGGTCGTCGGACGCGAACCGATCCGAAGAGCTCGCGGTCGGTGACGAAGGCCAGCCCGTCGGGGCCGCCGACGAAGCCGCCGTTGAGGCTGCGCTCGATGAGCGCCACGGCCCCCGGCGGCGGGACGGCCTCGACCCGGTGAATCGCCGCGACCGGCCGCCCGGCCTCGCCGAGCAGCTCCGACAGCCGGGCGGCCTGGTCCGAGGCGAGGACGATCCGCAGGCCGTCGGCAGCCCAGCCCTCGACCGCCTCGACGAGGCGGCCCGAGCGAAGCCCGGGGACGCTGGGCTCGCGCCACCCGAACAGGTCGCCCGAGCTGAGGCCCCCGCCGGCGATCGCCTCGCCGGGCTCGGATTCCCAGGTCAGCTCGAGCGTCCGAGCGCCGAGCAGCCGGGCCTTCCAGTCGCGCGGCGGCAGGTAGGTCACCGGCCAGTCCTTCGGCAGGTCGCCGGCCGCGACGAGGTCGGCGCGCCGCTCGTCGGCCTGGCGCCACAGGAACGCGCTCGACTCGGCGATGTCGCCCGGCTCGTCGAGCACGAGCAGGGTGCCGGGAGCGACGTGATCGAGACCCGTCGCCGGGCAGACGACGCCCGCCCAGACCTCGGCGGCATCGCCGGCGTCGAGGGCGCGGGTGCCGGCCGGCCGAGCCACGGTGCCGATCCGGACGTCGTCGCCGGCTCGTCGCTCCCGACGAACCGGGCGAGATCGACGGCCAGTCGCTCGGGAAGCCGGCCGGCCGCGCGCCCGAGGCCCTCCCGGATCGCCTCGGCGCCGCCCTCCGGCACGAGGAACTCGCTGGCCGGTAGCAGGACGGCTTCGGCGGCCTGCCCGACGCTGCGCTGGTCGGTCGGGTCAAAGTGCCTGAGTGAGTCGATCTCGTCGCCGAAGAAGTCGAGCCGCACCGGGAGCGTCCCGCCCGGCGGGAAGAGGTCGACGATCCCGCCTCGCCGCGCGAACTCACCGCGGCCGGCCACCTCGAGGGTCGGCTGGTAGCCGAGGACGAGCAACTCGTGGAGCAGGGCGTCCAGCCCGATCCGGGCACCGGCCTTGAGCACGCGCGGCTCGGCCGGCAGGTCCGCCGGGTCGAGCGTCCGCTGGAGGAGCGCCTGGACGCTGGCCACCAGCATCCGGGCGCGGCCGGACTTCCACGACGCGAGGGCGGCGACGCGGGCGGCGGTCTCGTCGGCCACGAGCTCGCTGCGCTCGTAGGCCAGGGCGCTCCTCGGCTCGAGGACGGCGACCGCATCCGGGTCACCGAGCCACGCCCCGAGCTCCTCGGCCACGCGATCGCCGATCTCGGCGTCGCGGGCGATCCAGACGACCCGCTCGGGGTCGCCGGCCAGCGCGAGCGTCGCGGCGAGGAACGTCTTGGCGCCGTGCGGGACGGAGGTCAGCCCGGCATGACGGCCGCGCCGGTCGAGCGGATCGGTGACCCGGCCGAGCCGCTCGCGCAGCGCGGCGAAGGAGCCGGTCGCGGCCAGCTGCGGCGGGAGCGCCGACAGGTCGGGCAGCCGGCGTCCGCCTCGCGGGGCCTGCGGAGGAGGCGCGCCGCCCTCGCGCGCCCGGACGGCCGCCTCGGCGCGGCGCGCATCCTCGACCTCTCGATCGACCTCGGCCACGTCGAAGTCGACGGCCTCGTCGGTCCGCGCCTGATGGCGCGCCCGGAAGTCCTCGCTGACGCGCTCGCCGAGACGGCGCTCGGCCCCGCGCTTGCCGCGGAGGGGCGGGGTGGTCATCGGTCCCACCGGGCGTGCACGGTCAGTCCTCGCCGGTCGACGGTCGCGGCTTTCGCCAGCCGGTCTTCGTCCGCCGGATCCCATCGGGACCGGGCGGGCCATCGACCTCGCCGGCCGGTGCCGCGCGTTCCGCGTCCGCCGGTCGGAGCTGGAACGGGTTGTAGCGGTTGGCCGCCTTATTCGTCCCCTCACGGGCCCACATCTCGACGGCGTCGGCGGCGACGTCGAGCAGCTCGTCGAGCCGGCCGCGCTCGTCCGCCGCGAACGTGCTCAGGACGTGGTCGATCGCGTGGCGGTCCGGCTCGCCGATCCCGATGCGGAACCGGCTGAACTTCTCGGTGCCCAGCTCGTCGATGATCGAGCGCAGGCCGTTGTGGCCACCCGGTCCGCCACCCTCGCGGAAGCGCAGCTTGCCGAACGGCAGCGCGAAGTCGTCGACGACGACGAGCAGCTCGCCCGGGGGCGTGTGGTCGCGGGCGAGGATCTTGCGGACGGCGAGCCCGGACTCGTTCATGTAGGTCAGCGGCTTCGCCAGGGCCAGGTCGAGGCCGTGGAAGCGGCCCTGGACGACCCGCGCCGCGTCCCGCTCGCGGCCCTTGCCCGCCCAGCCGGCCCGGTCGGCGAGCCGGTCGACGACCATCCAGCCGACGTTGTGGCGGGTCCGCGCGTACCGCTCGCCCGGGTTGCCGAGCCCGACGACGATCTTCACCACTCCTCCATGCTGCGAGCGCCCGCCGCGGTCTGCCGGCGATCCGGGCGCGCACGCCGAACGGGCCCGATCCCGTCCGGGAGGGCCCATGGCGATGGTAGCAGGCCCGCGTCTGGGGCCGGCTCAGCCGGACGGGTCGACGACGGCCGGTCGAGACCGAGCAGCTCGGCCTCGAGCGCGCGCATCGCCGCCTCCTCGACGGGCTCGCGCGTGGTCCCAGCCGCAGACGTGAAGGACGCCGTGGGTCACCAGCAGGCGCAGCTCGTCGGCCGGCATCCCAGCGCCGGTCGCCGGACCAGCCACCACGGCCGCCGGTCGCCTGCGTCCACCGCCCGCTCGACCGAGACGACCACGTCGCCGAGGTGGATCCGCTGGCCCGGCGGCAGGACGAACGGCGCCCGGGTGCTTGCCACGGCGGGACCTGCCGGGATGGGACGGGAACGACCCCGGCAGCAGCAGCGGGAACGACAGGACGTCCGTCGGCCCTGTCGACCCCCATGTGCTCCGCGTTGAGGGCGGCCAGCTCGCGGTCGTCGGCGAGCATCGAGCCCGAGCGACGCCGGCCGTCGGGGCGCCACCGGCAGTCAGCGCGGTTCGGGCGATCGGTCCGTGCCAGCTCGGCCAGGCGACAGCAGGCGCGGCGACCGGGGACGGACGGTCAGGTCAACCCGCCACGGCGGGTGGTAGATGGAGCGGGTCTCAGCCAGCGTCGGGCCCCGTCGAACCCGTTGAACCCGTCGAACCGCCACGACCCCCCGAGCCGCCACGGCCGCCCGAGCCGCCACCGGTCGGGACCGCGCCGGAGCCGCCCGAACCGCCGCCCGCGGCCGCCCGGCGCGCCTCCAGCTCGACGATCTTGCTCTGCGGGTAGGCGATTCGCTGGTGGTACATCCCGAGCAGCTGGGCGACGAACGCCTCGCGGATCCGCTCGACGTCGCGCAGCGTCAGGTCGCACTCGTCGAACTGACCGTCGTTGAGCCGCTCCTCGATGATCCGGGTGACCATCGCCCGGATCGCCGGCTCGTCGCGCGCCGCGAGCGAGCGGACCGACGCCTCGACGCCGTCGGCCAGCATGATGAGCGCGGCCTCGCGGCTCTGCGGCTTCGGCCCGGCGTGCCGATAGCGGGCCTGGTCGACGGCATTGGCCGCCTTCTCGCCCTCCGACGTCTGCAGCCCGCCGTACGGCGCGGCGGCCTGCTCGCGCGCCTTGGCGTAGAAGTAGCTGATGAGCGCCGTCCCGTGGTGCTGTGGGATGAACGCGATGAGCGGCTTGGGCAGGCGCGCCCGATAGGCGATGTCGATCCCGTCGGCGACGTGGGCCTTCAGGATCTGGGCCGATGTCTCCGGATCGAGCTCGTCGTGGACGTTGTCGCCGCCGGCCTGGTTCTCGATGAACGCGAGCGGGCTGGCCAGCTTGCCGACGTCGTGGTAGTAGGCCGCGACACGGGTGAGCAGCGGATCGGCCCCGATCGCCTCGGCGGCCCGCTCGGCGAGGTTGGCGACCATGATCGAGTGGTGGTACGTGCCCGGCGTCTCCATGAGCAACCGGCGGAGGAGCGGCTGCGACGGGTTCGCCAGCTCGAGGAGCTGGAAGGCGGTCAGGATGCCGAACACGTTGCCCAGGACGGCGAACGTCCCGACGGCGACGACGGCCGCCCCCGCCCCGGCGGCCGCCGAGGCGCCCCACAGCTGGAGAACGCCGGTCAGGTCGCGCGTTCCGAGCAGGCTGAACGTGGTCACGACGAGCGCGTCGACGAGCGCGACGGCCACCCCGGCCTGGATGAACGCGTTGAGGGCGTCGCCGCGCCGGATCGCCACGATCCCGGCCGCGCCGCCGAAGAAGACGTAGGCCGTCATCTCGAGCGAGCCACCGTTGACCGCCCCGGCCACGACCGCGATCACCGCGGTCAGGACGAGCGCCGTGCCGGCGTCGAGGAGCAACGCGACGAGGATGCCGACGGCGGCGGTCGGGACGATGAACGGGAGCCACGCCCGGCCGGCGGTCAGCTCGAGGGCAAAGGTCGAGAACACGAGCAGGAGGCCGACGAGGGCGAGGACGTTCGTCCGGTGCCACAGCTCGGGCCGGAACCGCCAGACCCAGGCCAGCAGCAGCCCGACGAGCAGCAGCGCGAACAGCGCCCAGCCGGCCAGCTTGGCCACGTCCCAGCGCGCGGAGCTGAGGCCGAACGCGTCGACCTGCTCGACGACGTCGGCGGTGACCGGGTCGCCCTTGCGCACGATCGACTGGCCCTGGCTGATCGAGACGTTGATCGGGGCAATGAGCTCCGCCGCCCGCGTTCGTGCCGCGTCGGTCAGCGACTGGCTGAAGGCCGAGTTCGGGACGAGGAGCGGCGAGACGATCTCGGCGACGAGCTTGCGTTCCGACTGGTCGAGCCCGCCGAGGACCTGTCCGGGCAGCCCGGACTGCACCACGGCCAGCGACGAGTCGCGCAGCTCGGTCGTCTCGAGCTGATCGAGGATCCGGGCGCTCTCGGCACGGATCGCCGGCCAGCGCGTCAACGGCAGCGCGAGCAGCGTGGCCCGGGCGTCGTCGCTCAACCCGGGCAGCGCGGTCTCGAGGATCGGCAGGCGATCCTTCTCCGCGGTCGCCGGGTCGAACGCGGTGTCGACCGAGGCGACCGCCCGATCGAGCGCGAGCCCCTGCTGCTGGGCGACGGCCGCCGCCTTGGCCGGCGTGAAGTCGTACTGCGGCGAGACGGCGGCGCTCGCCGCCGCCTGGGCAGCCTTCGTCCGCAGGACGCTCGTGTAGGTGATCGCGCGCGGCGCGAGGATGTCGGCCGAGGCGACCTCGCCCACCGACACGCTCACCCGGCTGGGCACGATGTCGACCGCGAAGATCGCGGTCAGGGCCAGCACGAGCAGGGCCGATGCGGCGAGGAGACGGGTGAGGTCACGGCGCGAGAAGGCCGCGGCCCGATCGCGAGGATCGGCACGCTGGGCAAGCATCGGCGGTCAGCGGCTCCCCGCCGCGTCGACCGGCGCCGGCGGCGTGGCCGCGAGCGCTCCGGCGACGAGCTCGCTGACCCGCTTCCCGTCGGCCCGGCCGCGAGTCCGCGGTGCGAGCCAGCCCATGACCTTGCCGAGGTCGCGACTCGACGACGCTCCCGTGGCGGCGATCGCCTCGCGCACGAGGGCCTCGAGCTCGTCGTCGCCGAGCGGGGCCGGCAGGTAGCCGGACAGGATCGCGATCTCGGCCTGCTCCTTGTCGGCGAGGTCGGTCCGCCCGGCGGCCTGGTAGGCCTCAACGGACTCGCGCCGGGTCTTGACTTCGTGGGTCAGGACCTGGAGCTCCTCGTCCGGGGAGAGCGGCGCGCCCTGCTTCTTCTCGACGAGGTAGAGGGCGTTGCTGGCCATCCGCAGGGTGTCGCGGCGCAGCGTGTCACCCGACCGCATCGCGGCGGTCGTCTCGATGTGGAGACGTTCCTTCAGGGTCACCGGATCTGGCACCTCGGGCGAGCTCAGCTGGGAGCGGCCCTCTGGCTTCGGTCGCGTCGAACGACCTAGCCCTGCTGCGTGCGGGCGGCCTTCTTGCGCTTCGCTTCCTTGCGCTTGCGCTTCACGCTCGGCTTCTCGTAGTGCTCGCGGCGGCGAGCCTCGGCGAGGATGCCGCTCTGCTGGATCTTCTTGTTGAAACGGCGGAGCGCGCTCTCGAAGGTCTCGTTCTCACCCACTCGGACTTCAGCCAATCCCGGTTCACCTCCCGCGGCCTGGTCTCGACGGTTCGTTCGGGCTCGGCGGCCGATCGGCGCGAACGGCCTCGACGATGACGCGAATGGGCGCTCGCCGACAGGCTGGCGGAGTGTAGACGAGGGTCCCGGTGCGGTCAAACGCCTCGGACGGCCGCCCAGAGCGCTCCGCTGACCCGCGCGGAGCGCTCCGCGCGGGCTCGATCAGGCGGTCCGGCGCCCGTCTCCCTCCGCTCGGGCGACCTCCGCCGTGAACCGGGCGAGGGCGGCGCTGTAGGCCGACGGCCGATCGAGGTTGACCAGATGCGACGCCCGGCGGATGACCACGACGCGCGGATCGCGCGCTACCCGGCGGAAGCCCTGCTCGCCGAGGCGGAACGGGAAGTCGAACTGGCCGTTGAGGATCAGCGTCGGCCCCGGATAGGCGGCGAAGGCCGCGCGCATGTCGCGGCCGATGAGCTGGCGCAGCGCCACCGACCCGGCTGCGAAGCCGAAGCCCCCGGCGAGGATCGCGTTCGAGGTCGCCGGCGGGAAGCGCCGCCGGAACCACGACCGGTTGAGTCGATCGACGCGCGGTCGCGATCCCTGGTCCATCACCAGCGCCAGGCCGCGGATCGCCGGCGGGAGCAGGAGGCCGCGCGGCTCGGCCGACGCGCCGGAGATCACGAGGCCCGCGACGCGCTCCGGGTGACGGACGGCGAGCTCGATCGCGAGATAGCCGCCGAGCGACAGCCCGCACACGACCGCCCGGCCCCCGGCGGCCTCGTCGATGACCCGGGCGATCTCCTCGACCGACTCGTCCCAGTCGAACGCCCGGTCGCGCAGCGCCCCGTGGCCAGGCAGGTCGAGCGCCACGACGCGGAAGCCGCCCGACAGCGCGCCCAACTGCGGATGCCACATCCCGCGCGACATCCGGGTCCCGTGGATGAGAACGATGGCCGGCGCGTCGACGGGTCCGACGGCCGTGTACGAGATCGCCACGCCGCAAGCCTAGCGCCTCGCGCGGCGATCCCGATCGCGGGCCACCGAGCGGCGTACCCTGTCCGCGATGGAGACGCTCCTCGACATCCTCGACCAGGCGGTCGCGACCTACGGCGACCGGCCCGCGCTGTCCCTTCGGCGCGACGATGGCTCGAGCGAGGTCTGGTCCTTCCGCGAGCTCGACCGGCGCAGCCGGGCCGTGGCCTGGCGACTCCACGCCGTGGGCCTTCAGCCCGGCGACCGAATGCTGACCTGGTCGCCCTCCACCCCGGCCCTCCCGGCCGTCTACTTCGGCGCGATGCGGGTGGGCGTGGTGGTCGTGCCGCTCGACCTGCGCATGTCGCCGGACGCGATCGAGCGGATCGCCGAGAAGGCCGAGACGGCGCGGCTGGCGATCGGGACCGGCCGCGACGCGCCGGACCCGCGCGAGGCCCGGCTCGAGCACCATCCCACCTCGACGGTGGAGGATCTCGCCGCGCCGCCCGACGCCGACTGGCCCGACGACTGGGCGGCCCAGGTCGCCGGCTGGCCGCGGCCAGCCTCGTCCGACCTGTTCGAGATCATCTTCACCAGCGGCACCACCGGAACCCCGAAGGGCGTGATGCTGACCCACGCGAACATCCTCGCCACGGTCGAGACGGCCCACAACGCGATCCCCGCGCAGGAGCACCGGCTGGTCTCGATGCTGCCCCTGTCGCATCTCATGGAGCAGGCGATCGCGCTGTTCTACGCGCTCACCGTCGGCGCCGACATCCTGTATGTCCGGAGCCGCAACCCGCGGGTGATCTTCGAGGCCATCCGCGACCATCGCGTCACGACGATGCTGGTCGTGCCCCAGATCCTCGACCTGTTCTGGAGCGCGCTCGAGCGCGAGGTCGACCGGACCGGCCGGCGCGCGGCCTTCGACCGGCTGCGCGGCATCGCCCGGCACCTGCCGTACGGCGCCCGGCGGCGGCTGTTCCGCCGGGTCCATGCCCAGCTCGGCGGCGGGCTCAACCTGTTCGTGTGCGCCGCCGCGTTCCTGCCGCCCTCGCTCCAGCAGTCGTGGGAGGACGTCGGGGTCGTCGTCATGCAGGGGTACGGCGCCACCGAGTGCGGGCCCGCCAGCGCGACCTCGAAGACCGACCACGGGCTCGGCAGCGTCGGCCGGACGATCCCGCCGGTCGAGGTGAAGCTGGCCGACGACGGCGAGATCCTGGTCAAGGGTCCGACCGTCTTCTCGGGCTACTGGCGCGACCCCGCCGCGACCGCGGCCGCGTTCACCGCGGACGGCTGGTACCGGAGCGGCGACATCGGCCGCCACGACGAGGCCGGCCACCTGATCCTCATGGGCCGGATCAAGGACATCATCGTCCTGCCCAACGGGCTCAACGTCTACCCGGAGGACATCGAGAACGCGCTCCGGACCGCCGGCATCCGCGATTCGGTCGTGGTCGAGACGAAACCCGGCCGGATCGAGGCCGTCGTCCTCGCGCCCGGCACGGCGGTCGTCCCGCGCGGCGGCGACGTCCCCGGCCAGGGCATGGAGGGCCTCCATCGCGATCCGGTCGAGCTGGGGGCCGAGATCGACGCGGCCGTGAAGCAGGCCAACGCGACCCTGGCCCAGAGCCAGCGGGTCGTGGCCTGGCGGCTGTGGCCGGACGCCGACTTCCCCCGGACACACACGCTCAAGGTGAAGCGCGACCGGATCCGTGCCTGGGCCGTCGTCGAGCAACCGCTTCCGGTGAGCCAGGACGCCGATGCCGCGGCGGGCGACCCCGAGCCGCGTCGCGCCGCCGGCATCGGCAGTCGTAGCGGGCCCGGCTAGCGGACGATCGGGATGTCGACTCCGAGCGTGGCCAGCGCGGTCCCGACGTCCGCCGCGTGCCCGTTCGGCGAGTTGACCGGCGACCAGGTGTAGAAGACGAGCGTCGAACCGACCTGGCGGATCACGTGCCGGGCGTCGTTCGGGAACTGGACGCGGCCCGGCCCGCTGGCGAGGTAGGCGGCCAGCTCGGTCCCACCGGCGAAGGCCGCCTGCGGGGTCGCGAAGTCATAGACCACGATGAATCCCTGGGCGTCGTCGTCGGGCAGCTCGGCCTTGAGGACGAGACGCGGCGTCGCCGCCAGCGTGGGCGACTCGCCGGGCCGGTACGGGACGGGCGACGCGATCACGGTCAGCCCGACGCCGTGCAATGCCTGGTCGATCTGGTTGGCCGTCACCGTGACGGCCGCAGAGAGGACCTGCGTCGGGCTCGGCTCGACGCTCGGGATCGGCACGGTCGAGGCGGCGATCCCGCAACCCGCCAGCGACGCGGCGGCCGCCAGCGCGAGGAGCCCACCGAGCGCGGCCCGGCGGACCCTGCCGGGGCCGGGCCGGCGCGGCCTCATCCCGGGGGCCACGTCATCGACCGGCCGCCGAGCAGGTGGACGTGGAGATGGTCGACGGTCTGGCCGCCCCAGCTCCCGACGTTGATCACCAGCCGGTAGCCGTTCTCGGCGATCCCGTCCCGGCGCGCCAGCGTCGCCGCCACGGCGCAGAGCCGGCCGAGGAGCGGGCCGTCGGCGTCGGTCAGGTCGGCCGCCGACGGGATGTGCGTCCGGGGCATGAGCAGGAGGTGGGTCGGTGCCCGCGGGGCGATGTCGCGGATCGCGATGACCTGGTCGTCGTCGTGGACGATCGTCGCGGGCAGCTCCCCGGCCACGATCCGGCAGAACAGGCAATCGGGGTCGCGGCTCGATCGGCCGGTCATCGCTCAACCCTCCTCAGAGCTGGGGCTTCGCGCTCATCAGGTAGCCGATCACCCCGATCAGCCCCGCCATCGCGTACGACACGTAGCGCTGTCGCCGGGCCGCCGCAAGCCAGGTGCGATCGTCCCATGCGGCGCGCAGCCCGACGAGCGCCCGCAGGTTGGGCCGCTGGATGAACAGGGCGATCCCGAGGTTCAGCGCGTAGATGGCGAGGGCGACGAGAAGCCATGGCTGGTCGACGACCGTCAGGCCCAGGCTGCCGACGAGCAGCGCGCCGGTGACGATCAGGCCGATGCCGATGACCACGCCGCCTCCGCCCTGCATCCGGAGCAGGAAGCGGACGAGCCCGCTGCGCGACTCGGTCGCCGGCCGCTCCGTGCGCAGCGCGAACGGCAGGAGGAGCGCCGGCACGAACAAGGCGATCGCCAGGGCGACGTGGATCGGCAGGACGATCGCGATCAGGGGCACGGCCCGGATTGTACGGGCGGCCGGACGGACGGGGTCAGGCGAGCCGCGCCGCCTCGAGGGCGACCCAGTCCCCCTCGGCGGTCCGCCCGACGACCTCGAGCCCGGCCGCGCCCAGGGCGACCCCGACGTCGTCCTCGCGGTCGACGAAGATCCCCGAGGCGAGCAGGTGTCCGCCTGGCCGGAGCTCGGCGGCGAGCCCGGTCGCGAGCGCCTCGAGCAGCGAGGCGATGAGGTTCGCCAGCACGAGATCGAACGGCGGGTCGCCGCTCGGCAGGCTGCCCCGGCGCGCCACGAACGTCCGCCCGAGGCCGTTGCGCCGGGCGTTGGCGACGCTCGCCTCGACGGCGATCGGATCGGTGTCGAGACCGACGATCGAGCCGGCACCGAACAATCCCGCCGCGATCCCGAGGATCCCCGAGCCGCAGCCGACGTCGAGGACGCGGACGCCGCGATCCCGTCCGCCGATCGGGTTCGAAGCGGCGCTCGTCGGCCCACCGCTCGATCCCGGCCAGGCACAGCCGGGTCGTCGGGTGGAGGCCGGTCCCGAACGCCATCCCTGGATCGATCGCCAGCACGACGTCGCCGGCGGCGCGCCGATGGCGGCGCCAGGTCGGCTTGATGACGAGCCGCCGGCCGACCCGCAGCACCGGGAAGTGGGCCTTCCAGGCGTGCGCCCAGTCCTCCTCGTGGACGAGCCGCGTGTCGAGCTCGCCGATCGGCCGCAGGCCGAACGCCTGGAGGTGCCCCAGCGCCCGACGCGCGCCCTCGACGGCGACGCGGACGGCTCGCGGGTCGGCGGCCGGGAGGTAGGCCCGGACGACCGCCGGGCGGCTGGGGTCGAGCCGGGCTCCGAGGCCCTCGTCGACGAGCTCGAACGCCGGCTCGACGGTCGTGCCGCCGGGTGCAAAGCGCGACAGGATCTCGCTGACCGCCTCGACGGCCTCCTGATCCGCCGCGACCGACAGCTCGAGCCAGGCACCCGCCGCCGAGGCGCCCTCGTCGGGCGCTCCGGCAGCGCTCAAGACAGGGCGTCCTTGACCCGGTCGAGGAGTCCGCTCGCGTTCGTGCCGACCGTCTCGCCCGCGTCGGCCGCGTACGTCTCGAGCAGCTCGCGCTGCTTCTTCGTCAGCTTCGTGGGGACGGCAACGCGGACGAAGACGTGCAGGTCGCCGCGCTGGTTGGTCCGGCGCAGGTGCGGGACGCCCTTGCCGCGGAGCCGGATCTCGGCCCCGGGCTGGGTCCCGGGCTTGATCTCGAGGGCCTCGTCCCCGTCGACGGTCGGGATCGTCACGGTCGTGCCGAGCGCAGCCTGGGCGATCGAGATCTCCTGCTCGAGGAACAGCTCGCTGCCGTCGCGCTTGAGGACGGGATGGGGCTGGACGTGCACGGCGACGTAGAGGCTGCCCGCCGGGCCGCCCCGCGGACCGACCTCACCCTCGCCCGACAGCCGGATCTGGTGGCCCTCGTCGATGCCGGCCGGAATGGCGACCCGCAGCGTCCGCGTCCGCTCCGTCCGTCCCTCGCCGCGGCAGGTGTCGCAGGGGGTGTCGACGAGCCGGCCCTCACCGTGACAGCGCGGGCAGGGCGTCACGTTCACCATCTGCCCGAGCATCGTGCTGCGGACCGTCCGGATCTCGCCCCGACCCTCGCACTGGGGACAGGTCGACGACGACGTCCCCGGCTTGGCTCCCGAGCCCTCGCAGGTCGGGCACCGCCCGAGCGCCGCGAACTCGATCTCCTTCTCCGTCCCGTGGATCGCCTCGGCGAAGCCGATCCGCAGGTCGTAGCGCAGGTCGGCGCCGGGCGGCGGTCCGGTGCGCCGGGCGCGGCCACCGGCTGCCGAGCCCCCGAAGAACGCATCGAAGATGTCGCCGAACCCTGCGAAATCGGCGCCCGGACCGCCCGCGGCCCCGCTCACGCCGGCCCGCCCGAACAGGTCGTAGGCCTGCTTCTTCTGCGGGTCCGACAGGACCTGGTACGCCTCGTTGAGCTCCTTGAACCGCTCGGCCGCCGCGGCGTCGGTGTTCACGTCGGGGTGCCACTTCTGGGCGAGCCGGCGGAAGGAGCGCTTGATCTCGACGTCGCTCGCGCCGCGCCGGAGCTCGAGGATCTCGTAGTAGTCGCGTTCGGTGACCATCGGACGAAGAGGATACGGGAGGCGCGTCCGATGGGTGGCCGGGGGACCCCGAGACGCGCTCCCCGGCGAAGACGCTCGCCCGGGTCAGCCGCCGAGCCGGAACGGCAGGCGCACGATCGATCCGTCGTCGGTCTCGATCTGGAAGGCATAGGCTCCGCCCGACCAGCCACCCGCCGACCAGTCGATCGGGTCGTCGGCGAGCGCCGCCGGCGACAGGAAGAACGCCCCCGACGTCCGGTCCCAGGCCGATGCCGCGGAACCGGGCGACCCCCGCCAGCCGGCGGGCACCGGCGCGACCAGACCTGGCAGGGCCACCGAGAGCGGGATCGCTCGTCGCTCGCGCGGCCCGAACGTGGCGCTCGTGCCGGCGGTCGGGCCGAGGTACTCCAGGCGGACCCGGCGCGGGGCGACCCCGCTCGGCCAGGTCACGGCGAGGGCGATCGTCACGTGGTCGGCTCCGGCGATCGCCGGTCCCGGCAGCGGGCTCCCGGGCCGGATCGTGGTCCACGTGGCGACCGGCGTGATGGCACTGCCGGTCTCCCCGTTGGCCGGCTCGATCGCGGCGCGCAGCACGGACGCCGTGGCCACGCCCCAGCCGTCATGTCTGACGCGGGAACCCATCCGGGACAGGTCGAGGCCGAGGAACGCCGGCTGGTCGGCCGTGCCGGCGGTATCCGACGCAGCCGGGCTCGACGAGGGCGCCACGTCGGCGGCCGCCGTGCTGGCCACGGCCGGCGGGCGGGACGGCGCCGCGGCCGGCAATCCAGCAGCGGCCCACGGCTTCCACCAACCCAGGCCGACGAGCGCGATCGACACGACGAGGACCACGATGGCCGACCACGACCGGCGCCGCGCGGCGAGGCGGACGAGCTCGGGCGGCGGCTCGAGCGAGACCCGTGGATCGTCCTCCCGACGGGGACCGGTCATCGCCGCTGGCCCTACGCGCCGGGGCCGACCTCGGGTGCGCTCGGGACCTGGCCGAGGACAGACTGGATCGCCTGGACCGCGCCGAGCAGGGCGGCCGATTCGGCCGGGATGACGATCTTGGCGTTCGGGCTGGCGGCGAACTTGGACAGGGTGTCGAGCTGGAGGATCGCGACCAGCGTCGGGTCGGGCGCCGCGGCCGTGATCGCGCTGTAGACCGTGGTGATCGCCTGCGCCCGGCCCTCGGCCTCGAGGATGAGGGCCTGCCGCTCGCCCTCGGCGCGCAGGATGGCCGCCTGCCGGTCGCCCTCGGCGGTCTTGATCGCCGCCTGTCGCTCGCCGTCGGCCACGTTGACCGCCGACTGCTGGAGACCCTCGGACTGGAGGATCTTGGCCCGCTTCTCCTGGTCGGCCTGCTTCTGCAGGGCGAGCGCCTGGAGGATCTGCGGCGGCGGGGTGATCTCGACGATCTCGATCCGGTTGATCCGGATCCCCCACTTGTCGGTGACCGCCTCCATCTGCTGCTGGACGTCGATGTTGATCCGCTCGCGCTCGGACAGGGCCTGGTCGAGCGACAGCGTCCCGATCACGGACCGGAGCGCCGTGCGGGCCAGCGCGTCGATCGCCACGTCGAAGTTGGAGATGCTGAACAGGGCCTGCTTGGCGTCGACGATCTGGGTGAAGATCGTGGCGTTCACGGCCACGACCACGTTGTCCTTGGTGATGACTTCCTGGCGGTCGCCGGGCCGCGGGATCTCGCGCATGTCGACGAACACGATCGCGTCGATGAACGGGGCGATGATCACCAACCCGGGCTCGTGGATGCCGCGGAACTCACCCAGCCGCTTGACCACGCCCACCGAGCCCTGCTGGACGAGGTTGACCGTGTTTCGCAGCAGGTAGAACGCGAACAGGACGAACAGGATCGCGACGATGAAGGCGACGATCAGGGCGACGAAGGTGGTGTCCATCTCAAGCCTCGGCGGCGACCGGTTGGGTCGCAGGCGCGACGACCATCGTCGTGCCCCGGACCGCGGTCACGATGACGGGAGCGCCCGTCGCGATCGGCCCGTGGCCGGGTGCGTAGGCCAGCCACGTCTCGCCGGCCAGCCGGACATGGCCCGGATGGAGCTCGTCGCCGATCTCGTCGAGCGCGAGAGCGCGCTGGCCGACGAAGCCGCCGTGGACGCCCGGCGTCAGGGGCGGCTCGTTGTGAGCGGTGAGCCGCCGGCTCAGGAACGGCCGCCCGACGACGACTCCGAGGCCAGCGACGGCGATGGCCAGGACGGCCTGCACCCAGAGCGGGCTGTCGGGCACGAAGAACGCCAGCACGCCGGCGGCGAACGCCCCGATGGCCAGGAAGATCGCGAAGAAGGTCGTGCTGGCGAGCTCCAGCACGAGGAGCGCCAGCGCGGCGACGAACCAGATCACATAGAGCGACATGCGTCGAGTGTAGGCGTTCCCCGGCGCCGCGCTGGGCGCTCAGGCAGGCTCGCCCGCGGCGAGCTCGCGCGCTCGTCCGACGACGGCGCCGAGCATCTCCCGCGTGAGCTTGCCGGTGAAGGTGTTCTGCTGGCTCGGGTGGAACGAGCCGAGCAGGACGTACGGGCCGATCCGCGCCTCCGCCCCGTGGCCGAAGCGCGGGCGGGGCCGCGAGATCACGTGCCCCGCGCCGCCGAGGGCCCGGAGCGCGCCAGCCCAGGCGAACGCGCCGAGGGCAACGACGACCCGCGCCTCGGGCAGCAGGGCCAGCTCGCGGGCGAGATAGGGCAGGCAGCGGTCGCGCTCATCGATCGTCGGCTTGTTCGCCGGCGGCGCGCAGCGGACGACGGCCGCCACCCGGACGCCCGTGAGGACGAGCCCGTCGTCGCGGCGCCCGGAGCGCGGCGAGCTCGCGAGGCCGTGATCGAACAGCGCCCGAAACAGGAAGTCACCAGAGCGGTCCCCGGTGAAGACCCGGCCGGTCCGGTTGCCGCCGTGGGCCGCCGGCGCGAGGCCGACGACCACGATCCGCGCGGCCGGGTCGCCGAACCCGGGCACCGGCCGGCCCCAGTACGTCTCGTCGCGGTACCGGGCGACCTTGTCGTGGGCGACCTGCTCGCGCCAGGCCACGAGGCGCGGGCAGCGCCGGCAGGCGACGATCTCGGCCTCGAGCGAGGCGAGCGTGCCGGCGTGCTCTCCGGCGGGGCGATCGGCCACTTACTTGAGCAGGAGCCCGGCGAGCCGGCGGTTGACGACGAACAGCCCCGCGAGGCCCATGACGACCAGGTACGCGATCGGGATCAGCAGCTCCGGGCCGACCTGGCCGAGCGACAGCGCTCGGAGCAGGCCGACGCTCTGGGTCAGCGGGGTCAGGCTGACGAACGTGCGCAGCGGCTCCGGGTAGACCGTGATCGGGTAGAACGTCGCCGAGAACAGGAAGAGCGGCAGGGTCACGACGAACAGCCAGTCGAAGTCGGTCCAGCGGCGGACCCACGTCGTCGCCGCCATCCCGACCGCCGCGAAGGCGAACCCGGTGAGCATGGCGCCGGGCACGGTCAGGATCGCCCAGGGCGAATGGATGAGCCCGAGCACGGCCATCGCGACGAGGAAGCCGCACGCGTACAGGGTGCCGCGGATGAGCGCCCAGGCGATCTCGCCGGCGGCCACGTCGGGCACGGCCATGGGGGTCGACAGCATCGCGTCGTACGTCTTCGCGTAGCGGAGCTTGAAGAAGATGTTGAACGTGGAGTCGTAGATCGCCCCGTTCATCGCCGACGAGGCCAGCAGCCCCGGCGCGACGAAGACCGCGTAGGGCACCGTCTGGCCGCCGCTCGTCACCACGTCGCCGACGAGGCCGCCGAGGCCGAACCCGATCGCGAGCAGGTAGAACACCGGCTCGAAGAAGCCCGACACGAGGACGATCCACGTCCGGCGGTAGACCATGACGTTGCGCTCGACGAGGCGCTGGGCACGGGTTGCGGTCAGGAGCGGCGGCGCGATCCTGAGCTCGGCGGTCATGGCCTACTTCACCAGGGTCCGGCGGAACGTCACGAGACAGGCCGCGAAACCGACGACGACGTAGGCGACGAGCACGACGACATGGACGAGCTGGTCGCTCCGATCGGCCTGGTCCCCGAGAACCAGGTGGCGAGCAAGGGCCACCCCGTGGTGGAGCGGCAGGACCTCCGCCAGGAGCTGGAGTGGCGCCGGCAGCTGGTCGATCGGGAAGAACACCCCGCTGAACAGGAACATCGGGGTCAGCCCGAACCGGAACAGGGCGTTGAACCCCTGGTCGTTGCGCTGGGTCGCCGAGAAGGCGCAGATCGGAGCGGCGAACGCAAGCCCGGTGAGCACGGCCACCGGGATCGAGAGGACACCGAGCGGCGAGGCGACCAGGCCGAAGGCGACCATCACCACGAAGAACGCCGTGGCCACGAGCGCCAGCCGGCAGCCGATCCAGCCGAGCTGTCCGAGGATGATCCCCGGGACCGTCAGCGGCGTGTTGAGCATCGCCCAGTAGGTCCGGTCCCAGACGATCCCGCCCATGATCGGCCAGGTCGATTCGAAGCCGGCGGTCTGCATCGCCTGGCCAGCCAGCAGCCCCGGCGCCAGCCAGGCGGCGTAGGCGATCCCGCCGAGCGCGCCGCTCGCGCTCTGGTCGACGAATGTCCCGAGACCGACGCCCATGGCCGCCAGGAACAGGACGGGCGACAGGAAGGTGGTGAAGAGCGACCCGCGCCACACCCGCCGGTAGCTCATGGCGCAGTACTCGAAGACCCGCAGGGCCGGCGTGATCGGGTTGCTGACGGCGACGGAGCGGCCGAGGGCGGTCATCGGCCGGCTACTCGATCAGGCTCCGGCCGGTCAGCCGGAGGAAGACGTCCTCGAGCGTTGAGCGTCGGACGAGCGACGTCTCGGGCCGGAGCCCGCGCTGGTGGACCTCGACGGCGACGGCCTCACCGTCGTCCGCGTACAGGAGGACGCGGTCGGTGAGCCGCTCGACCCGGCTGGCCAGCCCGTCGAACCGTCCGTCGAGCGAATCCATCGTCTCGGCCGGGAAGCGCAGCTCGAGGACCTCGCGGGTCGAGTAGCGCTCGATCAGCTCGCGCGGCGAGCCCTCGGCCACGATCCTGGCCTTGTCCATGACGACCAGCCGGTCGCACAGCTGCTCGGCCTCGTCCATGTAGTGGGTCGTGAGGACGAGGGTCACGCCGCGCTGCTTGAGCCGGTAGAGCCGGTCCCACAGGAGGTGGCGCGCCTGCGGGTCGAGTCCGGTGGTCGGCTCGTCGAGCAGGAGCAGGCTCGGCTCGTTGATCAGCGAGCGGGCGATCGTCAGCCGCCGCTTCATCCCGCCCGACAGCGGCTCGACCGGGCTGGCGGCGCGATCGGACAGCTGGACGAACTCGAGCAGCTCGTCGGCGCGCCGGCCGGCCTCGCGGCGCGAGAGGTCGAAGTAGCGCCCGTAGATGACGAGGTTCTCGCGGACCGTCAGCTCCATGTCCAGGGTGTCTTCCTGGGGCGCGACGCCGATCCGGGCCTTGATCCTCCGGCCGTCGACCGCCGGGTCCAGCCCGAGGACGGTCAGCGTCCCCTCGGTGACCGGCGACACGCAGCCGATCATCCGCATCGTCGAGGTCTTGCCCGCACCGTTGGGGCCGAGGAACCCGAACGATTCGCCGGGCGCGACGTCGAAGTCGATGGCGTCCACGGCGGTGAACGAGGCGAACCGTTTCGTCAGCTGGCTGGCATGGATGAGCGGGGGTCGGGCGGGCGCGGTCATCGAACCGTCATGCTACGCGGCCCGTCCGTCGGTCGCCCCCGCGCGGCTAGGCCGAGGCGACCTCGCCGGGCAGCTCGACGACCCCGTCCGCCTCGCCCGCCGCGAACGTCTCGCGCCAGGCGCGGGCCGGCCAGCGATAGTCGACGGCCCCGTCGTCCGGGCGCAGCACGGCGGTGTAGAGGGTGCCGAAATGACCCGGCCCGGCGGTGTCGAGCAGCGGCGGTACGAGGAACGCGGCCACGAACGCCTCGGCCGTGACGGCGGGATCGTCGAGCAGCGCGGCGATGAGCGCCTCCCGCTCGTGCGACCGGGTCATCGCGGCGTACTCGGGCCAGTCGGCGACGTGCTGGTGGTTCGTGGCCACCGCTGCGCCGCTGATTACCGGTCGTCGATCGGGCGCGAGGTAGGCGGTGGCGACTCGCCCGTCGCGGTCGACCAGCGTCAGGTTGTGGGCGAGGTGGAACGGCAGGCGTTCGAGCGCCTCGACCGCGGCCGGGACCGTCGCGCAGGTCTCGAGCAGGTAGCGCACGACGAGCGGGATCCCGAACCCGTGCCCGACGAGCCGGCGACCGCCGAACGTCAGCGACACGGCGAGCCCGTCCTCGTTCAGCCCGTCGAGCAGGCCCCACAGGCTGTCGCCCGTCCCGATCACGCGACGGCCCGTCCAGGCGGTCGACCAGATGATCCCGTCGAGCCGGGTCGCGACGTAGTCGTAGTTCCGGACGAGGACCGGCGCCCCGCGTCGCCAGACGCCCTGCGAGCAGGCGCCGAGATACGGCGGCGGATCGACCATCGACAGCGCCCGCGCGGCGACGTCGCCGCCGCCGGCCAGCTCGACCAGGCGCTCGTAGGTCGGGACGAGCTCGGGCATGTGGTGCCGGAGCAGCCGACTCGCCTCGAGGTAGCTCGGCCTGGCCGCCTCACCGTCCTGCAGGTACCAGTCGCGGTGGGCCGGCCAGCGCTCCGCGAAGGCGGCAACCCAGAGCGACCCCGGCGTGCGCTCGCGGATCGCCCGGAAGGGAATTGTCACCGCCGCCGGGGCCGGCCGTCAGGAGGCGTCGGCGGCGGCGCCCGGGTCGGTCTCGGTGGTCGCGGCCGGGGAGGTGCGCCGGCGCCGGCGCCGTGGCTTGGTCGCTGCGGCCAGCTCGCCGGATTCGGCCGAGGTCGCGGCCGCGGCATCACCCTCGGCCGCAGCCGCGCCTGCCGCTCCGGGCGTCGACGACGCCGCCGGCTTGCGGTGCTGCCGGCGACGGCGTGGCTTGGCCGGCGCCGCGTCAGCGGCCGGTTCCCCGCCCCCGGCGGTGGCCGCGCTCGAGGACCTCGACCCGGCGGTCGTCGAGCCGGCGACGGCGGCGCTCAGTGGTGGCGCCGGATCGATCGGCAGGAAGTCGTCGCGATGCGACCGCCGCCGCCGGACGCCGATCGCCATGCCCAGCCCCGCCAGGAGGCCGGTGACGAGCGCGGCCGCCCCGAACATCCGTCGTTGCATCGTCGCTCCGCTCCCTTCTTCGCCGCGACCCGGCGTTCCGGGTGCGGGCGAGCCAACCGCTGCCGGCCGGCTCAGACCTCCTTGAACTCGCCCTCGACCGTCTCCTCGCCCTCGGGCGTCTCGGCCGAACCGGCGCCGTCCTCGGCGGGGCCGTGGCCGTTGCCGGCGCCGTCCGTCGAGGCACCGGCCGGCGACGCCTGGTAGGCGGCCGTGCCGACCCGCTGGAGGACGGACGCCAGGTCGGTGGCGGTCCGGTTGACCGCGTCGAGGTCGCTGCCCTTGAGCGCCTCGCGAACGGCCTCGACGGCCCGCTCGGTCGCGGCCCGATCGTCGGGCGAGACCTTGTCCCCGAGGTCGCTCAGCGTCCGCTCCGCCTGGTAGGTGAGCTGCTCCGCCTGGTTGCGCGTCTCGACCTCGTCGCGCCGCTTGCGGTCCTCGTCGGCATGGTCCTGCGCGTCGCGGACCATCTTGTCGACGTCGTCCTTCGACAGCATCGACGAGGCGGTGATCCGGACCTGCTGCTCCTTGGAGGTCGCCCGGTCCTTGGCCTTGACGTCGAGGATCCCGTTGGCGTCGATGTCGAACGTGACCTCGACCTGGGGGATCCCCCGCGGCGCCGGCGGGATGCCGTCGAGGATGAACCGGCCCAGCGTCTTGTTGTCGGTGGCGAACTCGCGCTCGCCCTGGAGGACGTGGATCTCGACCTGGTTCTGGTTGTCCGAGGCGGTCGAGAAGACCTGCGACTTCGAGGTCGGGATGGTCGTGTTGCGGTCGATCAGCTTGGTCATGACCCCGCCGAGCGTCTCGATCCCGAGCGACAGCGGCGTCACGTCGAGGAGCAGGACGTCCTTGACGTCGCCGGCCAGGACGCCGGCCTGGATCGCGGCGCCGATCGCGACGACCTCGTCCGGGTTGACGCTCCGGTTCGGCTCCTTGCCGTTGAAGAAGCCCTTGACCGCCTCGATCACCGCCGGCATCCGGGTCATCCCGCCGACGAGCACGACCTCGTCGATGTCGGCCGGCTTGAGCCCGGCGTCCTTGAGCGCCTTGGCGACCGGGTCCTTCGTCTTCTCGATCAGGTCGCGGACGAGGTCCTCGAGCTTGGCCCGGCTGAGGCTGACGACGAGGTGCTTCGGGCCCGTCGCGTCGGCCGTGATGTAGGGCAGGTTGATCTCCGTCGTCATCGTCGACGACAGCTCGATCTTGGCCTTCTCGGCGGCCTCCTTGAGCCGCTGCAGGGCCTGCTGGTCCTTCGACAGGTCCATGCCCTGGTCGCGCTTGAACTCGGCCAGCAGCCAGTCGATCACGCGCTGGTCGAAGTCGTCGCCGCCGAGGTGCGTGTCGCCGTTCGTGGCCTTGACCTCGAAGACGCCGTCGCCCAGCTCGAGGATCGAGATGTCGAACGTGCCGCCACCGAGGTCGTAGACGGCGATCTTCTCGTCGTGCTTCTTGTCCAGGCCGTAGGCCAGGGCCGACGCGGTCGGCTCGTTGATGATCCGCTTGACGTCGAGGCCGGCGATCCGGCCGGCGTCCTTCGTCGCCTGGCGCTGGGTGTCGTCGAAGTAGGCCGGGACGGTGATGACCGCCTCGGTGATCTTCTCGCGCAGGTAGGCCTCGGCGTCGGTCTTGAGCTTCTGGAGGATCATCGCGCTGATCTCGGGCGGGGTGTACGACTTGTCGCCGATGACCACCTTGATCCCGTCGCTCTTGGGGTCCTTCTCGACCTTGTACGGGACGAGCTCGCGCGAGTGCTTCACCTCGGGGTCGTCCCAGCGGCGGCCCATGAACCGCTTGATCGAGAACACCGTGTTCGCCGGGTTCGTGACCGCCTGGCGCTTGGCCAGCTGGCCGACGAGGCGCTCGCCGGTCTTCGTGAATGCGACGACCGACGGGACCGTCCGGCCGCCCTCGGCCGAGGCGATGACGGTCGGCTCGCCGCCCTCCATGACGGCCACGACCGAGTTCGTCGTGCCGAGGTCGATGCCGATGATCTTGCCCATTGGTGGGGACTCCTATCGCTGGTCGTGCAGGGTGGGTCGGGTGGTCAGTTGAGGGGGCCGTGGTCGGGGGTTGCGGGCTCGTTCGCGGCGTCGTCGCCGGACGGCCCGGAGGCGACCGCGACCATCGCGGGGCGGAGGACGCGGTCGCGGATGCGGTAGCCACGCTGGAGCTCGCTGACGACCGTCCCCTCGGCGTGGGCCGAGTCGGGCACGGTCACGATGGCGTCGTGCTCGCGCGGGTCGAACGGGACGCCGGGCGTGACCTCGATCGGGGTGACCCCCTCGCTCTCGAGGAGCAGCCGGAGCTTCCGGTCGATGGCGGCGATGCCCTCCGCCCAGGCGTCGTCGGCCAGCGCCGGCGGGCGGGCCTCGATCGCCCGGTCGAAGTCATCGGCCAGGGCGACGACCTTGCGCAGGAGCCCGTCGGCGGCCAGGCCGGCGTCACGCTCGCGCTCGTCGCTCGTCCGGCGCCGGAAGTTCTGGAACTCGGCGCGCTCGCGCTGCAGACCGGCGAGGTACTCGGCCGCCTGGGCTTCGGACGCCTCGAGGCGCCCCTTCAGGTCGTCGATCTCGGCGAGCAGCTTCGTCGGCGAGACGTCGATCTGGTCGATGCGTTCCTGGGATCGAGTGCGTTGGGGCATGGCTGGCTCTCGCTGGCTGGGACGACGGGTCACGCGTACAGGTGGTCGATGAGCTCGTTCATGAGGCCGGACACGAACCCCACGGTCCCGATCGCGTGCGGGTACGCCATCCGCGTCGGCCCGAGGACGCCGACGACCCCGACGGCCCGCCCGGGCCGACCGTACGGGGCGAGGACGAGGGACACCTCGCGCATCTCCGCGGGGGTGTTCTCGTGGCCGATGAAGACATGGATCCCGCCGGTCCCGGAGATCAGCCCGACGAGCTCCCCGAGATAGCTCCGGTTGGCCAGGGCGGTGAACACGCGGCGGAGCTTCTCGCTCTCGGCGAACTCCGGGGCCTCCATCACGTTGAGCAGGCCGTCACTGTAGACCTCCTCGACCGCGGCGGCATCCGACTCGCGAAGGATCCGGGCGATCCGCTCGGCGACCTGGCTCGCGAGGCCGGCCCAGCGGGCGTCGTCGGCATCGGGATCGGCCGCCCGTGACGCGGCCGCGATGAGCGCCGGGAGGCGCGTCTCGACGCCGGCCGCGTCCAGCTCGGCGAGCTCGACGTTCAGCCGCTCCGCGACCCGGTTGAGGTCGGCCTGGCTCGTCGGCTCGGACAGGGCGACGAGGGCCTGCTTGATGGTCCCCTCGCGCAGCACGAGGACGATGCTCGCCACCCGGTCCTGGAGGGCGACCAGGTCGATCCGCCGGATGCGCGCCGCCGCCGGCTTGGCGGCGGTCGCCAGCCCGGCTGCCCCGGTGACGCTGGCGAGCGTCGTCGCGGCGAGCCGGAACCAGTGCTCGCTGGCGAACTGGACCTGGCCGAACTGGTGGCGGATCATCAGCTGCTCGACGGGCGGCAGGACCATCCGGTCGGCGAGGGTCTCGACATAGAGCCGGTAGCCGTGATCGGTCGGGATGCGCCCCGCGCTCGTGTGCGGATGGGTCAGCAGCCCGGCCGCCTCGAGGTCGGCCAGGATCCCGCGGACCGTGGCCGAGCTGACGCCGAGCGGATAGCGCTCGACGAGGACCCGCGACCCGACAGGGGTCGCGGACACCACGTACTCCTCGATGACCGCCCGCAGGACCGCCCGGGAGCGGGAGTCGAGGGGGCCGGCGATGGGGCGACTGCGTCGCGCCACGGGCGAAGGCTCCTTCCTGTTAGCACTCTGCCTTCGAGAGTGCTAACCACGTTGGACGCATCGTAGCAGTCGGGCCGCACGAGTGTCAACGGAGCTGCCGGCCCGGCGGGAGCCTCAGATGAGCCGGGCGAAGATCTCGTTCGAGAGGAGCCGGCCGTTCGTCGTCAGGCGGATCCGCCCGTCGGCCGTCTGCTCGACCAGGCCGGCCGCGTTGGCCCAGGCGAGCGTCTCGTCGAACGGCGGCTCGAGGAACGCGACGAGCGGGACGCCCACGTCGAGCCGGAGTCCGAGGATGATCTGCTCCGCGGCGGCGGCCGGCGCCTCGAGCATCGGCTCCTCGCCGCCCGGCGGCAGGGTCGGTGTGCCGCCGGGCGCCGGGTGGAGCGCGCCGACGTAGGCGTCCAGGCGCGCCACGTTCCAGCGCCGGATCGCGCCATCGAAGGCGTGCGCGCCCGGGCCCACCGCCTCGACCGGCCGGCGCTCCCAGTAGGCGAGGTTGTGGCGGCTCTCGTGACCGGGCCGGGCCCAGTTCGACAGCTCGTAGCCGCGGAAGCGCGCCTCGGCCAGCCGGTGGACCGCGAAGTGGTACATCCCCGCGGCGCGGTCGTCGTCCTGCCCCTTGCGTGCCCGCTCCCGCCAGCGCCGGGCACCGACGGTGGTCGGCAGGTGGTCGCCGCCCGGACCGGTCAGCCCCTCGGCGTCCGGGTCGTCGAGCACGAGCGCGTAGAGCGACAGGTGGTCGGGGCCCAGGGCCAGCGCCCGTTCCAGGCTGTCCGTCCAGGTGGCCAGCGTCTGGCCCGGCACGTCGTACAGCAGGTCGAGGTTGATCGATGGGATCGCGGCCGCGCGGGCCGCGGCGACCGCATCGACGATGTCGCCCGGCGAGTGGCGCCGACCGAGCTGGCCGAGCTCGCCGGCCTGGAAGCTCTGGGCGCCGAACGAGATCCGGGTGACGCCGGCCTCCTTGTGCGTGTCCGGGTCGCCG
This sequence comes from uncultured Chloroflexia bacterium, assembly GCA_963813705.1. GTDB lineage: Bacteria > Chloroflexota > Limnocylindria > Limnocylindrales > CSP1-4 > Chersky-267. The sequence continues at coordinate 163,001 of CAWFAH010000007.1, read as the reverse complement.
CGCTCGTCCGGCCCGGGGTTCGCCTCGAGGGTGACCTCGGCGCCGTCGGCCAGGCCGTAGCGCCGGCGGACCCGGTCGATGATCGCGGCCAGGGCATCGGCCGACAGGAGCGACGGCGTCCCGCCGCCGATGTACAGCGAGGCGAGCGACGGGCGCCGGCCGACCGTCCGCCCGGGCCGCCCGAACCGCTCGTCGAGGACGTCGGCGCGCAGGTCGAGCTCGGCCAGGAGGGCCTCAACGAAGGGGCCGACCCGGTTGCGTGGACCGCGGGTGTCGGAGCCGGCGACGACGACGAAGTCGCAGTACGGGCAGATCGAGATGCAGAAGGGAACGTGGACGTAGAGCCCGATCGGCGGGGTCGGTGCGGTTACGACTGGGGCGGTCACGCGCGGATGATGCGCCCGCCCCGACCGTGGGGTCCAGCGGTCCGTCCGGCCTCCTGCCCGGGTCGGGCCGGGGCGGGCTAGTGCTTCTGGTCGATCGACTCGCGCGACGTCCCGACCGTCGACCAGCCCTCGGGGATCCGCCGCCGCTTCTCGATCTCCTCGACTTCCCGGCCGACCGGGGCGGGCTGGCCGGCATGACCGGTCGCCACGAAGGTCGCGAAGCGGGTGATCGCGTGGCCGAGGAACGCGGCGCCAATGCCACCGGTCCGAACGGTCACGTAGCCGGACGCGAGCCCGATCACGATCGACAGGACGAGCATGTAGCGGTCCCGGCCAGGGGCACCGAGTCGCGTCGCCAGGCCGTACAGGATCGCCTGCAGGATGATCGCGTTGCCCGGGTCGACGCCGATCAGGACGAGGAAGCCGAGGACGCAGCCGCGGAAGGTCGCCTCGTCGATGAACGCGGTCGCGACCGAGTTGACGAGCGCGACCGGGTAGGACCCGACCGCCGGCAGGCGGAGGTGCCGGTAGCGCAGGAAGGCGAACGCCGCGGCCTGGGCGATCCCGATCCCGCCGTAGATCAGCCCGCCGACGAGGGCGGTCTGCCGATCACCAAGCGACAGATAGAGCGTCGCCTGCGGGTCGGGCACGGTGAGCCAGGTCGCGATGACGAGGCCGAACCCGATGAGGTACCAGGCCAGCCGCCGCCGGATCGGCGCCCGACCGCCATAGCGATCGACCTCCGCGTACTCGGCGGCGCCGAACCGATCAGCCTCGAGCCGGAGCATCACCAGCAGCCCGGTGAACCCGAGCGCGGCAAGCAGCCGGATCGGCTCGTACCACTGCTCCATCGTCCCCTCAGACGCCGCGGGCCGAACGAGCGTGGCGGGTCATCCGTCGCCCATACGGAGCACGGCGAGGAAGGCCTCCTGGGGGATCTCCACGGACCCGATCCGCTTCATCCGCTGCTTGCCTTCCTTCTGCTTCTCGAGCAGCTTCCGCTTCCGGGTGATGTCGCCACCGTAGCACTTGGCGAGCACGTTCTTGCGCATCGCCCGGACCGTCTCGCGGGCGACGACGTTCGAGCCGATGGCGGCCTGGATGGGCACCTCGAACATCTGGCGCGGGATCAGCTCCTTGAGCGTCTCGGTCAGCCGCCGTCCGGTCGCCTGGGCGGTGTCGCGATGGACGATCAGGCTGAGCGCGTCGACCGGCTCGCCCGCGACCAGGACGTCGAGCTTGACGAGGTCGGCCGGCCGATAGCCGGCGGCCTCGTAGTCCATCGAGGCGTAGCCCTGGCTCCGGCTCTTGAGCTGGTCGTAGTAGTCGACGATGAGCTCGGCGAGCGGCATCTCGAAGGTCATCAGGACCCGCTGCGGATCGAGGTACTCCATCCCGACGAACGTGCCGCGATGGGTCGTCGAGAGGTCCATCAGCGGACCGATGTAGCCGCTCGGCGAGACGACCTGGACGCGGACCCACGGCTCCTCGATCGCCTCGATGTCGCCCGCGTTCGGCATCAGCGCCGGGTTGTCGACCCGGACGGTCCCGCGGCCGTTCATGAGCAGCACCCGGTACTCGACCGACGGGGCGCTCGCGATGAGGTCGAGGTCGAACTCGCGCTCGAGCCGCTCCTGGACGATCTCCATGTGGAGCAGGCCGAGGAAGCCGCAGCGGAACCCGAAGCCGAGCGCGATCGAGCTCTCCGGCTGGTAGGTGAAGCTCGCGTCGTTGAGGTGGAGCTTCTCGAGCGCGTCGCGGAGGAGCGGGTAGTCCTCGCCGCTGATCGGGTAGATCCCGGCGAAGACGAGGCTCTTCGCCTCCTGGTAGCCGGGCAGCGGCGCGCTCGCCGGGGCCTTGGCGTTCGTGACGGTGTCGCCGACCTGCGCGTCGCGGACGCTCTTGAGCCCGGTCGCGACGTAGCCGACCTCGCCGGCCCGCAGCTCGCGGACCGGCACGAGCTGCGGCCGGAAGACGCCCAGCTCGAGGAGCTCCGACTCGACCCCCGACGCCATCAGCCGGATCGTGTCGTGGGCGTGCAACGTGCCTGCGGCCAGCCGGACGTGGACCACCACGCCCTTATACGCGTCGTAGTGCGAATCGAAGATGAGGCCCTGGAGCGGCGCGGCCGGATCGCCCTTCGGCGGCGGGATCCGGGCGACGACCGCCTCGAGGATGTCCTCGATCCCGATGCCCTCCTTGGCGCTGGCCAGGATCACCTCCTCGCGCGGGATCGCCAGCACGCTCTCGAGCTCCTCGATGACGAGCTCGGGCTCGGCCGACGGCAGGTCGATCTTGTTGAGCACCGGCACGATCGTCAGGTTCTCGCGCAGGGCGAGGTGGACGTTGGCCAGGGTCTGCGCCTCGATCCCCTGGGCCGCGTCGACGACGAGGATCGCCCCCTCGCAGGCCTGCAGGCTCCGACTCACCTCGTACGAGAAGTCGACGTGGCCGGGCGTGTCGATCAGGTTGAGCCCGTAGGTGTTGCCGTCGCGGGCCAGGTAGTCGAGCCGCACGGCGCGCGCCTTGATCGTGATCCCCTTCTCGCGCTCGAGGTCCATCGAGTCGAGCACCTGGCTCGTCATCTGCCGGGCGTCGATCGTGTGGGTGAACTCGAGGAGGCGATCCGCGAGCGTCGACTTCCCGTGGTCGATGTGGGCGATGATGCTGAAGTTGCGCAGGCGGTCCTGGGGGATGGTCACGAGGCGGCAGTGTACCGGGCCGCGGCTCGGCTCGGCCCCGCCCCTGGCCGGGTCCCCGGGCCGTGCCGCCCGGCGCCGCGCGACGCCACGAGGCACCGACGATCTTCGAGGCTGCCCGTCGGGCGTTGCGACAGAGGTGACAGGACCGATCAGGAATCGAGAAGCGTCTGCCGGCGAGCCGTGGCTAGAGTGACCGCAGGGCTACCACTTCATCCGGGCCCGACCTTCCCCCGGGTCGCCGCGACCCACCAAGTTCAGGAGTTGACCCCATGACCGGCTCTTCGACCGAGGGGATCAAGACCGTGCTGCACCCCGTCTCCGACCTGGCGGCAGCAAAGGCCGTCTACACCGCCCTGCTCGGCATCCCGCCGCAGGGCGACGCGCCCTTCTACGTCGGCTACGAGGTCGCCGGCCAGCAGATCGGGCTGGTGCCGAACGGCGCGCAGCAGGGCATGACCTCACCCGTCGCCTACTGGCACGTGCCGGACATCGGGGCGAAGCTGGCCGAGGTGACGGCGGCAGGCGCCACGCTGAAGGAGGCCCCGCGCGACGTCGGTGGCGGCCGCCTCGTGGCCACGTTCAGCGACCCCGATGGCAACGTCCTCGGCCTGATCCAGGACCGCTGACGTCCGGTCTCAGATCGTCGTCGGCCCGCTAGCATGGTGGGCCGCCGCCATCACGACCCCAGGGAGGGATCCTGCCATGACACCAGTGAAGAGCACCACCGCCAACAGCGCGTCGGGCGACCACGGCGTGGTCTGGACGGACGAAGAACGGGCCGCGATGCTGGCAAGCGCCAAGGAGCGCAAGGCGGCCGCCCGCCGCAGCCCGGCCGACGAACGGGCCGAGGGCGAGCGCGAGGTCGCCGCGAAGATCGCCGAGATGCCGACGGCCGATCGCGCGATGGCCGAGCGGATCCACGAGCTCGTCACGAAGACGGCCCCGACCCTCGTGCCGAAGACCTACTACGGGATGCCGGCCTGGGCCAAGGACGGCAAGGTCATCTGCTTCTTCAAGCCGGCATCGAAGTTCAAGGTCCGCTACGCGACCTTCGAGTTCCAGGCGGATGCCCACCTCGACGACGGCGTGATCTGGCCGGTCTCGTTCGCCCTGACCGAGCTGACCCCGCACGCGTCGGCGCAGATCGCCGAGCTCGTGAAGAAGGCGATCGGCTGAGGCGGGATCGACCATGGCCATCGCCACGCAGCCGGATGGGCCGTCGCCGGGGCCCCACGAGGCGGACAGCCACGATCTGATCCGCGTCCACGGGGCGCGCGAAAACAACCTCAAGAACGTCAGCATCGAGATCCCGAAGCGCCGGCTGACCGTGTTCACCGGCGTTTCCGGCTCGGGCAAGAGCTCGCTGGTGTTCGACACGATCGCCGCGGAGTCGCGACGACTGATCGACGAGACCTACTCGACGTTCGTCCAGGTCTTCATGCCGACGCTGACGCGGCCCGACGTCGACGTGCTCGACGGCCTGACGACCGCGATCATCGTCGACCAGGAGCGGCTCGGTGCGAACCCGCGCTCGACCCTCGGCACCGTCACGGATGCCCACGCCATGCTGCGGAGCCTGTTCAGCCGCCTCGGCAAGCCGTACATCGGCGGTCCGACGGCGTTCTCGTTCAACATCCCGACCATGCGGGCGAGCGGCGTCATGACCGGCCCCAAAGGCGAGAAGAAGATCGTCCAGGACGCCATCTACCTGGGCGGGATGTGCGCCGAGTGCGAGGGCCGGGGCACCGTGTCCGACCTCGACCTGTCCGTGATCATCGACGAGTCGAAGTCACTCGCCGAGGGTGCCATCCTGGTCCCGGGGTACACCGCGGACGGCTGGATGGTGGCGACCTTCATCGAGTCCGGCTTCTTCGACCCACGGAAGCCGATCAAGGATTACTCGGAGAAGGAGCGCCACGACCTGCTGTACAAGCAGACGGTCAAGATCAAGGCCAAGGGCATCAACGTCTCGTACGATGGGCTGATCCCGAAGATCCGCAAGTCGATGTTCAGCAAGGACGTCGACTCGCTGCAGCCCCACATCAAGGCGTTCGTCGAGCGGGCGGCGGTCTTCAAGACCTGTCCGGCCTGTGATGGCAGCCGGCTGAACGAGGCGGCGCGCTCCTCGAAGATCAATGGCCTCAGCATCGCCGACGTGTGCGCCCTGCAGGTCACCGACGCGGCCGAGTGGTTGCGTGGGATCGACGACAAGGGAGTGGCGCCGCTGGTCGCCAACCTGCTCCGCCTCCTCGACGCGTTCATCGAGATCGGCCTTGGCTACCTCTCCCTCGACCGCCCCTCGGGCACGCTGTCCGGAGGAGAGGCGCAGCGCACCAAGATGGTCCGCCACATCGGGTCCGCGCTGACCGACGTCACCTACGTGTTCGACGAACCCACCATCGGCCTGCATCCGCACGACATCCAGCGGATGAACAACCTGCTCCTCGAGCTGAGGGACAAGGGCAACACCGTGCTCGTGGTGGAGCACAAGCCAGAGACGATCGCGATCGCCGATCATGTCGTCGACCTGGGACCCGGGTCGGGCACCGGCGGTGGCACCGTCTGCTTCGAGGGGTCGATCGAGGGGCTGAGAGCATCCGATACCCTCACCGGCCGGCACCTCGATCACCGAACGGCCCTGAAGGGCACGGTTCGGACGCCGACCGGCAGGCTGGAGATCCGCGGCGCGGACGCGCACAACCTCCAGGACGTCGATGTCGACGTTCCGCTCGGGGTGCTGGTCGTCGTCACCGGTGTGGCCGGGTCGGGCAAGAGCTCGCTGATCCACGGCTCGGTGGCGGGCCGGGACGGCGTGGTCGTGGTCGACCAGGCAGCGATCAAGGGCTCGCGGCGCAGCAACCCCGCGACGTACACGGGGCTGCTCGACCCGATCCGCACGGCGTTCGCGAAGGCCAACGACGTCAAGCCGGCGTTGTTCTCGTCCAATTCGGAGGGCGCCTGCCCCACCTGCAACGGCAACGGGATGATCTACACGGAGCTCGGCTTCATGGAGACCGTCGCGACGACCTGCGAGGACTGCGGCGGCAAGCGCTTCCAGGCCTCGGTGCTGGAGCTGCGCTTCGCTGGGCTGAACATCGCGGAGGTGCTCGACCTTCCCGTGGCCGAGGCGCTCGCCTTCTTCGGCGACGGCGAGGCCAGGACTCCGGCCGCCGTGGCGATCCTGTCGCGCCTCGCGGACGTCGGGCTCGGCTATCTGAAGCTCGGCCAGCCGCTCCCGACGCTCTCCGGCGGCGAGCGGCAGCGGCTCAAACTGGCGACTCGGATGGCCGAGAAGGGCGGGATCTACGTCCTCGACGAGCCGACGAGCGGTCTCCACCTGGCGGATGTCGAGCAGCTGCTCGGCTTGCTCGACCGGCTCGTCGACGCGGGCACATCGATGATCGTCATCGCCCACCACCAGGCGGTCATGGCGCACGCCGACTGGATCATCGACCTCGGCCCCGGCGCCGGTCACGACGGCGGCCGGATCGTCTTCGAGGGCACGCCCGCCGCCCTCGTCGCCGCCCGCTCCACGCTCACCGGCGAGCACCTGGCGGCCTACGTCGGCGTCTGACCGGGCGGCGGCGAACCACCACGAGAGGAGACGGCTCATCTGTCTCGACCCGTCCCGATCGACAACGCTGCGCGCGCCCCGGCGTCGAACCGGGATGCCGCCCGCGCTGCGCTCGGTCGTCTGTGGCACGATCTGGCAGGTGACGACCAGATCCGCCGCCGAGCAGCACCTGCGCGACCTCGCCTGGCTGCGCCGTGTGCGCGATCGGATCGACCGGGACTACGAGCAGCCGCTGGACGTCGAGGCGCTCGCCCGTGGCGCGCACATGTCGGCCGGGCACCTGAGCCGGCAGTTCAAGCTCGCCTACGGCGAGTCGCCGTACGGCTACCTGATGACACGCCGGATCGAGCGGGCGATGGCGCTGCTGCGCCGGGGCGACCTCAGCGTCACCGAGGTCTGCTTCGCGGTCGGCTGCTCGTCCCTGGGCACCTTCAGCAGCCGGTTCACCGAGCTGGTCGGGATGACGCCCAGCGCCTACCGGCTCCACGAGGCTCAGGCGACCGCGGGCATGCCGTCGTGCGTCGCGAAGCAGGTGACCAGGCCGATCAGGAATCGAGAAGCCCTGGTGTCGGGCCGCAGCTAAGGTGGCCGCCATGGACATCACGATCCACTCGAGCATGCTCCCGCACGACGACCCGGATGCCTCGCTGGCCTTCTATCGCGACGCCCTCGGCTTCGAGGTCCGCAACGACGTGGGCTACCGCGGGATGCGCTGGATCACGGTCGGACCCGCCGGCCAGCCCGGCACGTCCATCGTGCTGTACCCGCCGTTCGCCGCCCCCGGTGTCACCGAGGACGAGCGCCGGACCATCGCCGAGATGATGGCGAAGGGCACCTACGCCAGCATCAACCTCGCCACCGCCGACCTCGACGGCGTCTTCGCCCGGCTGGAGGCCAGCGGCGCCGAGGTGGTCCAGGAGCCGACCGACCAGCCGTACGGGATCCGCGACTGCGCATTCCGCGATCCCGCGGGCAACCTGATCCGCATCAACGAGCTGCGCTGAGGCATCCGGCGGTCGCCGCCGCGCCGGCCGCGGGGTGGCCCGAGCGCGCGCCCCGTGCTACCATCGGCGTCCCGCGCCGGGCCACGTCGCCCCGCGCCCCCAGACCGAAACATATCGAGGTTCCGACTTGGCCAGTAAGCCCCGAGGCTGGACCGGCGCGCGGACGCCGTCCGCCCTGAAGCGGGTCCGCACCGCCGAGCGTCGCACGGCGATCAACCAGCCGCGCCGGAGCGCAGCGAAGACGCTCACCACGAAGGCCGTCCGGGTCGCCTCCGGGAGCCTCGAGGGCGACCCGGTCGAGGCGCTCGCGGCGGCGTTGAGCTCGCTCGACCGCGCGGCCAAGAGCGGGGCGATCCACCCGAACGCGGCCGCGCGCCGCAAGTCGCGCCTGACCCGCAAGGTCAATGCCGCGCTCGGTGGGGCCCACGTTCAGGCAGGCACGAAGGTCACGAAGACGACCGGCAAGGCGGCCGCCGCCAAGGCGGCCAAGACGCGGATCGCGCTCGGCAAGGCCGGCAAGGCCAAGGGCGCCCAGACCGCCGCCGGCAAGGCGCGCGCCGCCCTCAGCAAGACGGCGCGCGCGGAGGCCGCCGCGGCCTCGGCGGCCGCCATCGCCGCGGCACCGGCCCAGCCGGCGAAGGGACCGGCGAAGGCGCGCTCGAGCGCGGCCAAGGCGGCCAAGCCGGCCGCCGCGAAGTCCAGCGCCGCGAAGGCGACCGGCGCCACCGCCGCGTCGAAGCCGACGGCCAAGGCCCCCGCGCGCAAGCCGGCGGCGCGCAAGACGGCAAGCTAGCCTGAACAGCCCCCGCGGGACCGCGCCGGCCGAGCCGGTGGGGGCCCGAGCGCCGGTCAGTCGGGACCGGGTCGGGTCAGGCCGTAGACCACGCCGCCGAGCACCGCGGAGCCGCTCGTGAGCGCGAGGAGCAGGCCGGCCGTCGAGAGCTGCTGCTGCCAGTACAGCGCGCTGAACGAGCCGGTGTCCGACACTCCGGCCGCCTCCAGCGCGGCGCCGCGACCGGCCGCCAGGTAGCGCGCGTACGTGCAGGCGGGGCCGGTCTGGCAGTACGGCGGGATGGCCTGCTGGGTCTTCGGGTCGACCCGGTTGAAGTCCGGGTAGCCGGTATCGCCGAAGAAGAACAGCGCCTTCACGACGACCAGCAGGAGCGCGATCGTCAGCCCGGTCAGCACGCCGGCGTACAGCGCGTTCGGGACGATCCGGCGCCAGGCGCGGCGTGGGGCGAGCGATCGCTGGTTGGCGTAGTAGCCGATCAGCAGCCCGGCGAACGGGCTGAGCAGCCAGTAGATCGGCTCGATCGGGATGACCAGCAGGAAGCTGACCCCGATCGTGACCGCCATCCCGATCCCGACCCAGCCGGCCACGATCGCGCCGTGGTCGACCAGGCTGCGCCTGCCGGTCCCCGGGATCGGGGCGGCCATCTCGGGCGCCGCAGTCACCGTCCGCCGGCCAGGGCGGCCCGTCCGAGGTATCGGCCGGTCGACCCCAGCTCACCGTCGATCCGGAGGAGACGGTTGTACTTGGCGACGCGTTCGGAGCGTGACGGGGCGCCGGACTTGATCTGGCCGATGCCCATGGCGACGACGAAGTCGGCGATCGTCGTGTCCTCGGTCTCGCCGGAGCGATGGCTGACCATGGCCGTCCAGCCGGCGCGCCGGGCGAGGTCGATCGCCGCGATCGTCTCGGTCAGGGTCCCGATCTGGTTGAGCTTGATGAGCACCGAGTTGGCGGCTCGCTCCTCGATCCCCCGGGCGATGAACGCGGGATTCGTCACGAGGAGGTCGTCGCCGACGAGCTGGACCCGGTCGCCGAGCCGGGCCGTCAGCTCCTGCCAGGCCGGCCAGTCGTCCTCGGCCAGGCCGTCCTCGAGCGAGACGATCGGGTACTTCCCGATCCAGGTCGCCCAGAGCTCGATGAGCTCGGACGAGTCCAGCGTCCGGTCCTCGCGCTCGAGGCGATAGCGTCCCGGGACGCCGCCGCTCCCGGTCCCCGCGACGAGGAACGAGCTGGCGGCCGGATCGAGGCCGATCGCGATCTGCTCGCCCGGCCGGTAGCCGGCCTTCTCGATCGCCCGCAGGATGACCTCAACCGCGGCCTCGTTCGAGGGCAGCGACGGGGCAAAGCCACCCTCGTCACCCTGGCCGACCGCGAACCCGCCGTCGTGGAGGATGCCGCGCAGCGCGGCGAACACCTCGGCCCCGGCCCGCAGCGCGTCCGGGTAGGTGGTGACGCCGACCGGGGCGACCATGAACTCCTGGAAGTCGGTCGAGTCGACCGCGTGCTTGCCGCCGTTGAGGATGTTGAAGAACGGGACCGGCAGCGTGGTCGCCCCGACGCCGCCGAGGTAGCGGTAGAGCGGCAGGTCGTGCGCCGCGGCCGCGGCGTGGGCGCAGGCGAGCGACACGCCGAGGATGGCGTTCGCCCCGAGATTGCCCTTGTTCGCGGTCCCGTCGAGCGCGATCAGCGCGGCGTCGATCGCTCCCTGGTCGGCAGCGTCCTCGCCCTCGAGCGCCGGCGCGATGGTGTCGACGACGTTGGCGACCGCCTTCAGGACGCCCTTGCCCCCGAAGCGGTCCGTGTCGCCGTCGCGCAGCTCGACGGCCTCGTTGGCGCCCGTCGACGCGCCCGAGGGCACGGCGGCGCGGCCGACGGAGCCGTCGTCGAGGATGACGTCGACCTCGATGGTCGGGTTGCCCCGCGAATCGAGGATCTCGCGGGCGTCGATGGCGGCGATGAAGGTGCTGCTCACGTGCTCTCCGTTCCACTGGTCGGGCGGTCCAGCAGGACGGCGATGCCCGGCAGCTCGCGGCCCTCGAGGAATTCGAGCGACGCGCCGCCGCCGGTGCTGATATGGGTCATCCGCTCGGCAAGGCCCTGCTGCTGGACGGCCGCCACCGAGTCGCCGCCGCCGACGACGACGGTCGCACCGCCAGTGGCCTTGTCGGCCAGGAAGCGGGCCATCGCCCGGGTGCCCTGGGCGAACGACGGGATCTCGAACACGCCGAGCGGCCCGTTCCAGAACACGGTCCGGGCCGGCTCGAGCGCGGCCTCCATCGCCGCGAGGCTCTGCTTGCCGACGTCGACGATGTGCCAGGACGCCGGGATCTTCTCGGCCAGCAGGGTCTTGTACTCGGTCCCCTGGGTGACCTCCTTGGCGACGATGACGTCGATCGGCAGGACGATCCGAATGCCCTTCGACTCGGCCATCGCGAGGATGCGCTTCGCGTCGTCGACCCGGTCGTACTCGGCGAGGCTCTTGCCCACGGACTTCCCCTGGGCGACGAGGAAGGTGTTGGCCATCCCGCCGCCCACGACGAACAGGTCGACCTTGTCCATGAGGTTGGTCAGGACCTCGATCTTGCCCGACACCTTGGCCCCGCCGACGACGGCGGCGAACGGCCGCTCGGGCCGCTCGAGGAGGCCCGACAGGGCCTTGATCTCGGCCTCCATGAGCAGGCCCGCGTAGGCCGGCAGGAGCCTGGCGATGCCGACTGTCGAGGCGTGGGCGCGGTGGGCCGTGCCGAACGCGTCGTTGACGTAGAGCTCGGCGTAGTCGGCCAGCGCCTGCGCGAATGCCGGATCGTTCTTCTCCTCCTCGACGTGGAAGCGGAGGTTCTCGAGCAGGAGCGCCTCGCCCGGCCGGAGCCGCCGGACGGCGTCCTCGGTGCCGAGGCCGAGGGCGTCGCCCGTGCACGGGACGTTGAGCCGGAGGAGCTGGCTCAGGCGCTGGGCGACGGGTCGCAGCCGGAGCCCGTCCTGGACCTTGCCGTCGGGCCGTCCGAGGTGGCTGGCCAGGATCACCCGCGCGCCCTGGCCGAGGAGCGCCCGGATCGTCGGGATCGACGCCCGGATGCGCGAGTCGTCGGTGACCTTGCCGTCCTGCAGCGGGACGTTGAAGTCGACCCGGACGAAGACGCGTTTGCCCGACGCGTCGACGTCGCGGATGGTCAGCTTGTCCATGGGGTCGCCGTCGGATCCGTCAGGCGACGCCGGCCGGGATCCGTTCGGCCACGTAGCGGATGAGGTCCGCGACGCGGCAGCTGTAGCCCCACTCGTTGTCGTACCAGGCGATCACCTTGACCATCGTCCCGCCGATGACCATCGTCGAGGCGGCGTCGATGATCGAGCTGCGGGCGTCGCCGCGGAAGTCGGTCGAGACGAGCGGCTCGTCGCTGACGCCGAGGATGCCCTTGAGCGGACCGGCCGCGGCCTCGCGGAACGCGGCATTGACCTCCTCGGCCGTCGTCGGTCGCTCGAGATCGGCGGTGAAGTCGACGACGCTGACCGTCGGGGTCGGCACGCGCAGGCTGAAGCCGTCGAACTTGCCCTTGAGATCCGGGATCACGAGCGCGAGCGCCTTGGCGGCGCCGGTCGTGGTCGGAATGATGTTGAGCCCGGCGGCGCGCGCCCGGCGCGGATCCTTGTGGGCGACGTCGAGGATGCGCTGGTCGTTCGTGTACGAGTGGATCGTGTTCATCAGCCCGCGCGTGATCACCCAGTTGTCGTGGACGACCTTCGCGGCCGGGGCCAGGCAGTTGGTGGTGCAGCTCGCGTTGCTGATGATGTGCTGGGTCGCCGGGTCGTAGCGGTCCTCGTTGACCCCGAGCACGATCGTGATGTCCTCGCCCTTGGCCGGGGCGCTGATGAGGACCTTCTTCGCGCCGGCGTCCAGGTGGGCGCGTGCCTTCGTCGCGTCGGTGAACAGGCCGGTCGATTCGAGCACGATGTCGACGCCGAGGTCGGCCCACGGGAGCGCCGCGGGATCGCGCTCCTTGAGGACCTTGATCTCGTGCCCGTCGACGATGAGCGAGCTGTCGGTGTGGTCGACCGTGCCCGGGTAGGCCCCGTAGGTCGAGTCGTGCTTGAACAGCAGGGCGTTCAGCTCCGTCTCGACCAGGTCGTTGACGGCGACGACCTCGATCTCGGGGGCGCGCTCGATGAGCGCCTTGAGCGACTGGCGGCCGATCCGGCCGAAGCCGTTGATCCCGACGCGAACGGTCATCGTGGTCCTCCTTGGCCCGGGCGACCGCTCAGGGGCACTCGAACCGCGCGTGAATGCAGTGGGTGGCGGCGGGGCGTGCGGGCGAGGGACCCGGCCGGCCGATCCGCTCCGCTGCTCATCGTACGACGCGGGCGACCGATTCGGCCACGTGCCATCGGCCCGGTGGCGGCCGTGCCGGGCGGATCAGGCCGACGGGGCCAGGCGTCCTGCCACGAGCGGGATCGCGCCGACGAGCCCGACGTCGTCGCCCAGCTCCGCCGCGACGATCCGGACGCGGGCCGCCGCGATGCCGAACGACCCCCTGGCGACGGCGCGCCGGGCGGGCTCGAGCCAGCGCTCGCCCTGGCCCCGGGCCACGCTGCCGCCGACGACGATGAGCTCCGGCGCGAACATGTCGACCAGGCTGACCGCGGCGACCGCGAAGCCGCCTCGAGCCGCGTCCATGATCCGGGCGGCGTCCCGGTCCCCCGCGTCCTCCGCCGCGGCGACGTCGCGGGCCGTGAGTGGCGCGGGCTCCAGGCGACGGGCACGCGCCGCGAGGCCCGGCGCCTCGCCCCGGGCGACGGATTCCGCCGCGGCCCGGGCGATGGCGCTGCCCGACGCGATCGCCTCGAGGTGGCCGCGCTCCCCGCAGCCGCACGGCGGACCGTGCAGGTCCAGAGTGACGTGGCCGAGCTCGCCGCCGACACCGTCGGGTCCGGCGACGAGCCGCCCATCGGCCATGATCGCGCCACCGATCCCGGTGGACACGGTCAGGTAGAGGAAGTCACGGACGCCGCGCGCGGCGCCGAAGGCCTGCTCGCCGAGCGCCGCGACGTGGGTGTCCCGGTCGATCGCCCAGGGCAGGCCGAGCGCGGCGCCGATCGGTTCGGCGAACGGGGCGTCGGCGAAGGTCGCCGGAAGGTTCGGCGGGCGGCGCAGCCGGCCGGTCGCGAGCTCGAGCGGGCCGATCGCGCTGATCGCCAGCGCGTGGATCGCCGCACGGTCCTCGGCCGGCGCCCGGTCGCGCACCCGGCGGAGCAGGTCGATCGCGTCGGCGACGATCGCGGCCGGGCCGTCCGCGGCGCGCGTGGGGCCATCGTCGCGGCTGGCCAGCCGCCCGTCGGCCCGGACGACCGCCGCACGGACCCGGCTGGCCCCCAGATCGAGGGCGAGGACCGGCCGCGCTGTGGAGTTCAGGCTGGGCACGCCGCGATCGTAGCAAGCCCGGCTCGCCGTCCCGCGCCCGCTCGGGAGCGGTGCCGCGCGGTCGAGCTTCCAGGCCCCGGAATCGACGACCCCCGCCAGGACTGGCGGGGGTCGTTCCGTTGCGTCAGGGACGCGGGCGGTCAGCCAGCGCCGATCCGGAAGACCTTGCCGCCGCACTTGGGGCAGGTGCCCTGGATGGCCGGCTTGCCGTTCTTCATCGTGATGTGCTGCGGATTCTGGACTTCGACCTTCATCTTGTCCTTGACGCAGTAGGCCTGGGCCATTAGTGGGTGACCTCCTCGACTCAGCGTGGCGTCACGGGACGCTCGCCCCGCATCCGCTTGCTCACGATCCATTCCAGAGTGACGGCCGCCAGCGGTCCGTCTGGGCTTCGCGCTTCTGGCGCTCCATCGCGGCGAGGATCCGGAGTCCTTCGAGCCCGGTCTCGACGCAGGCCGCCTCGGCGCGTTGCCTGGCTTCGTCGGCCACGAAGTCGCCGGTGGTCCGCTGCGCGTAGACCGCGCAGACGACCCCCGCCCGACAACCGGCCAGGTGGGCCAGGACGAGCAGAGCCGATGCCTCCATCTCGAAGTTGAGGACGCGCTGGCGCGCCATCTCCTCGGCCAGGTCAGGGTAGCGGATGGGCAGTTGCGGGATCGGACGCCCTTGCGCCCCGAAGAACCCCGGTGCCGTCGCCGTCACCCCGACGTGTGCCCGGTGCCCGAGCCCCGCCGCGGCCTCGACGAGCGCGACGATCGCCTCATAGTCGGCGATCGCCGGATACCCGTCGTGGACGAAGAAGCTCGTGGTCGCCTCAAGACGGACCGCGCCGCTCGAGATGATCAGGTCCCCGAGGCCGATCTCCGGCTGGAGCGAACCGCAGGAACCGACCCGGATGAAGGTCGGACGTTCCGTGATCGCCAGGATCTCCGCCACCACGATCTCGACGTTGTCCGTGCCGATCCCGGTCGACACGACGGAAACCCGTTCGCCGCGATACATGCCGGTGACCGTGGCGAACTCCCGGTGACGCCGCTCGAGCTCGATCGAATCGAGACGCGCGGCGATCCGGGCCGTTCGTTCTGGGTCACCGGGGAGGAGGATGTACTCGGCCAACTCGCCGGGGCCGAGTGAGATGTGGTACTGCCGCTCCCCGACCGGGAGCGCGACGCGGTGGTCCGCGTTCGGCAAAACCGTCCCTCGCTCCTCTGAGGCGCTTCGCTGGCGCGAAACTCGCGCGAGCATAGTCGGGCCCTCTCGCGAGCGTCAAGTTCGGCTGAGCGTGGGCCACGCTCACGGGACGGCCCTCGGACCGGCCAGCTCGGCCAGCCGGGCCGCGATCCGGGCGGTCGATCCGCGCCGTGCCCGGTAACGCCGGCCGAGCGTCACCGCCACGGACAGGACCGCGACCAGGGCGAGCCAGCCGGCCCCGGCCGTCGTCGGGTCGGGCAGCCCGCCGAGCCCCGTCGCCTCCGAGACGCGCCGCTCCGCCGCCGTGTCGCCGGGTGGATCGGGCGGCACCGACGGACCCGCGGTCGCCGGTGCCGCGGCCGCCGCGACGCCGAGCTGACCGACTCGAACCAGGTCTGCCGCCGCGGACACGACGACCGAGGCCGAGCCGTCGCTCGTGGCGTCGACGCGTCCACCGGCCTCGATCGCGTCCCCGGGCTCGATGAGGCCGAGGTAGTCGGCCGCCTCCCCAGCGAGCACGACCCGGCCGGTCGCGCTGCCGTCGTCGACCGTGAACCCATCCGGCTCGAGGTCCACCACCAGGCCGCCGATCCGGACCCGCTCGCCGAGATGCGCGTCGAGCGTGCCGATCTCCACGGTCGGCGCGCTGCCGGCGCCCGGGCCGCCGATGCCGCTGCCACGATCACGCGGGTCGGGCGATGCGGGTGGCGAGCCGGCCGACCGTCCCGTGGTGCCGGCGGCCGCGCTCGACGGCTCCGCCCCGCCGAGGGCCACGTCGGCCGGCGACCGGGGCACCACCGCGAACCGCCGATCCGCCGCGCCGGGGTAGGGCCGCCGGACGATCCCGACGACGGTCGCGTGGCGGCCCTCCACGAGCGTGCCCGGGTCGATCCGGGCTCCGGACAGCCCGCTGACCGCGACGGCCGTGGAACCGACGCGCACCTCCGCTCGCCAGCGGTCGCCCAGCTTGTGGACGTCCACGATCCGGCCGCTGACGCGCACGAGCCGCCACTCCAGCCCGACGCCCGGCGCCGTGGTGAGCGTGCGCGGCGCCGGCATCGTCGCCGGCCCGAGGTCGGTCACGGTGGCTGCCCGGAGCCGCGGCGCGTCATAGGCACGGGCGACCTCACCGCTGACCCGGACCCGGTGACCCGGCGGCGGCGCGGTCGCGCCCGACGGCACGAGGACCTCGATCGCGGCGGTCGCGTCCTGGATCACCAGGCGTCGCCCCGTGGCATCCAGCAGGGTCGCCGGGATCGTGACGACGCCAGCGACCGACACGGTCCGGCCCTGCAGCGCGAGCGCTCGGGCGATCGACACGGCGGGCGCCGCCGATGGGTTCCCGGTCGGCGCCGGGCTGCGGGTCGGTGAGGCCGACGGTCCGGCGAGGTGGACGACATCGGCGGGATCGCGAAGCCACAGCCGGTAGCCGTCGAACGCCCCGCTGCGCGAGGCTCGCTGGCCGACGACCCCGGTCAACCGGTAGCGATGGCCCGCCAGGAGGGCGCCGGAGGCGATGCCGCTCGGCGTCGCCACGAGGATCCGGGCCCGTCCGCCGGCAGCGTCGACGAGCCAGGCGGACAGCCCGCCGGTCGTCTTCGCCGGTGCGTGCTCGATCGTGCCCACGATGAAGGCCAGGCGGCCCTCGGTCGCCTCGTCCAGCGTCGCGGCGGTCAGCTCGGCTGGCGTGACGGCCGTGCCGGGTCCGCTCGACGGCAGGATCCCGCCGACGGCCGTCCGGATCTCGAGCTGGCCGTACGGGTCGGCGAGCGTGCCGGCCACCACGATGCGGGCTCCGCGCGCCGGCCCGGCGACGCCCGCCGGAAGACGGACGAAGATCCCGCCGGTCCCGTCGCCGACGGTGAACAGCGTCGGGCTGCCCGTCCGTCCGGCCTCCGACGTCACGACGGCCTCGACGGTCACGGTCGAGCCGATCGGACGCAGGCGGATGTCCGCGAGGGGCGCCGTCGTCGGAGCGAGCGTCGGCGACGCAGTCGGGGTCGGGCCGGGCGTCGCGCTCGGCGTCGCGCTCGCCGTCGGTGTCGGCGCGAGGGACGCGGTCGCGCTTGCCGTGGGCGACGCGGTCGGGACGGGACTGTCCGTCGGCGACGGCGGGGCGATCACGCTGAGCTCGCCCGGGTTCATGACCTCGAGCCGGTAGCCGCTCGATCCCGATCCCGACGAGTCGCGCTGGCCGAGCGGACCGGTCACGCTGACGGTCGAGCCCCGCACCGGGGTCGCGTCGCCGAGCGCCCCGGCGCCGACGATCGCTCGCAGCGGCCCGCTCCCGTCGTCGACGAGGAGCCCGAGGCCGTCGGCGTAGCTCGTCGGGGCCTCGACCACCTGGCCGCTGACGATGAGGCGAACGCCTTCGAGCGCCTCACCGACGTCGCCGGTCGCCATGACCACGGCCTCGGGCAGCGGGCCGGCTCCGACGTCCTCGAGCCCATCCAGCTCGACCCGGATCGTGCGTTCGGCGTAGCGCTCGTCGAGCATCCCGGTCAGGCGGACGAGCGTGCCGGCCGGGAGGATGGTCGATGGCACGTCCTGGACGTACACGGCGATACCGCCGGTCGCGTCCTGGACGAACCCGGCGTGCCCGCTGTCGACGGAGCCGAGACCGACCGTGACCGTCCCGACGATGACGGCCGGCGTGCCAACGGGCAGGCTCCTGGCGTCCGCGATCGAGATCGGCACCGCCGTCGGGCTCGGCGTTGGTGTCGGGGTCGGCGTTGGTGTCGGGCTCGGCGTTGGTGTCGGGCTCGGCGTTGGTGCTCGGGCGTCGGGGTCGGGGTCGGCGTCGGGCTCGGCGTTGGTGTCGGCGTTGGCGTCGGGCTCGGCGTTGGTGTCGGCGTTGGCGTCGGGCTCGGGATCGGGCTCGGTGCCGGAGTCGGGCTCGGCGTGGGCGTCGGAGCCGCGCTCGCGCTCGGCGAGGCAGTCGGGCCCGGCGCCGGGGGCGACCCGAGACCCTGGGCCAGCGGGGTCGCGACGACCACCCAGTCGGCCGCGTTGTCGTTCGTGTCCACACCATTCCCGGCCGACCCGCCGGGGCGCCGCTCGATGCTCGACCCGGCCGGTGGGGCGGCTGCCGCGAGACCTTCGACGAACTCGTTCGACGCGTCACCCCAGCCGACCGCGTCGATCGCCGTGCCGCCCACCGGTCGCACTACGAGTGCGCCACCGGTCGCGGCAAGGCCGCCGCTGTACGTCGCGTCGGCAAGCGGCGCATAGCTGCCCGCCGCGTTGGCCACGAGGAGATGCGCCCCCGGATCGAGCGGCCGGGGGCTCGTCCAGGTTGCCTTGCGGGTCACGGTCGAGCCGGAGGCCGTCACGTAGACCAGCTCGAGTCCGCCCAGGTCGACCGGCGTCCCGGAGGCGTTCGTGAGCTCGGCGTACTCGTCCGATGCCGATCCGCCGCCGGTCACGACTTCGGCGACCAGGATCGCGGTCGACGGCGGCCACGGCACCGCAGCGCGAGGCAGACTGCCGCCGACGACCGTCACGAGGCGGCGATCGGAGGTCGCGCCGACGCCGACGGCGAGCGAGACGAGGAGCACGAGGGCGGCGACCGCCGCCCGCCGGATGCGAGCCATCGGGACCTCCGGGACGGGCATGGCCGGCGGGCCCCCGTTGTACCCACCGCCACTCATCCCGCGATCTCCTGCGCCTCACCAGCGGCTTACCGCGTGCATGCGCGAGCCAGGCCGCGACGACCGTCCGCGCACCCGGGTCCGGCGCTTCGTCTACGATGTCGCCCGACAGCCCACGCGTCCGACGAGCTCACCGCCTGGACGCGGCTGCCATCCGTCCGGACTCGGCGTCCGCCAGGAGGAGACGTGCCCCGCGCCAAGAGGACTGCCCGCGCCGACGCACGCCGTCGCGCCCGCGTCACGGCAGCCGCCGAGGTCGCCGGATCCGACGACGAATCGCCGAGCCGAAGCGCCGCGCCGGCGAAGGGCTCGACGACCCCGCCGGCGGCCCGACCGAGCATCCTCGGCGCGTTCCGGGAGGCCTACCAGCCGGTCCATCTCCGGGACGACCTGCGCGCGCTCCCGTGGCTCGTGACGAGGACACCGGCCGTCTGGCTGCCGACGCTCCTCATCGTGGCGTCGTCGATCTGGTTCCTCGCGTCGGGTGGATCGGTCGTCGAGATCGCGACCTCGCGCTACGGCAGCATCGCCGGGATCGCCTTCAGCCTGCTCGTGGCGCCGCCGCCGTTCGGCTCGGCGTTCCTGGCCGGCATCCTGGCTCCGAGGATGGCCTACCTGGCCGGGTTGATCGCCGGCGTGGTCTCGTTCCTCGCCTTCACGCTGGTCGTGGCGATCGCCCAGCCCGGCCTGGTGACGAGCCTGCCACCGGGTCTGCGTGAGAGCTGGATCCTGTGGGCGCTGACGATCGGGCCGATCTCCGGGCTGGCGGTCGGGGCATTCGCCGGGTTCTACCGGCGCTTCCTCCGGCGGGCCAACCCGAATGCCGGGGCTCGCCGGCAGGATCCCAAGACGAAGACCGCCAAGGCCCCGGCGCGCCGCTGACGGGTTAGCCCATCCGGCGCATCCCGGCCCAGCCGAGCTGGCGGACACCCGGCGGACGGGCCGGGCCACCCACTGCGGCGGTCGCCTCGGGGAGTGGACGCACGTCCCGGGCGATCACGTTGACCACCTCCCCCTCGCGCTGGAGCGTGCCGTCCACGAGCAGCAGCGCGTGGCGCCGGACGACCCCCCGCAGCCGCGCCCAGGCATCCGGCCAGAGCGTGACGTTGACCATCCCCGTCTCGTCCTCGAGGGCGAGGAAGACCGTCCCCCGGGCGGTCATCGGATGCTGCCGCGTCACCACCAGCCCGCCGATCCGGACCGGACCGGGTCGATGCTCGTTGAGGGCCGCGTTGGGGACCGCCCCCAGCCGCTCCAGCGCCTCGCGGAAGAGCCCGATCACCTGGCGCTGCGCGTCGAGCGAGATCACCGCGTAGGCGTCACCGAGCCGCTCAATCTCGCCGATCGGCGGCAGGTCGGGTGCCGGGGTCGCCGGGAGACGCAGGTCCATCGGGCGCCCGGCCGCCCGCTTCGACGCCCGCGCCGCCGTGCGGGTCGTCCGACCGTCGATCCGGCCGCCGCTCGCTCCCATCACCTCGCGGAGCTGCCACAGCAGCTCGCGCCGAGGGCGGCCCAGGCCATCGAGGCCGCCCGCCCGGATGAGCCGCTCGACGACCTCCTCGGGCAACGCCGTGCGCTCGACCACGTCGACCAGGCTCCGGTACGGCCCACGGGCGAGCTCGGCGTCGAGCCGTTCGGCATGCTCCTCGCCGATCCCCTTGACGAGTCGGAGCCCGAGCCGGACCCCCCAGCCGACCGCGCTGTCGGCCGCCCAGCGCCCGCGCGCATCGTCCGAGGGGATGACGCATGCCGGCGAGCGCACGGGCGCCGGTCGCCGGTCGATCCCGGCCTCCGGCGGGAGGGGGTCGGGGTCGACACCGACCCACTCGGTGGTCGTCAGGTAAGCGCTCGCGTTGACGTCGACCGGAAGGACCGCGACGCCGTGCCGCTTGGCGTCGTTGACGAGGACCTCGACCGGGTAGAAGCCCATCGGCTGGGCGTTGACGAGCCCGGCCAGGAACTGGGCCGGGTAGAACAGCTTGAGGAACGCCGACTCGTAGGCGGTCCGGGCGAACGCGGCGGCATGGCTCTTGGCGAACCCGAAGCTGGCGAACGCGGCCACCTGGCGGAAGAGCTCCTCGGCCGTGGGCTCGTCCATGCCCGGCTGGCGAAGGCAGCCGTCGACGAACCGGCGATGGAGCTTCTCCATCTCGCGCGTCGAGCGCCACGTCCCCATCGCCCGGCGGAAGCCGTCCGATTCGGCCGGCGAGAACCCGGCGACCTCGATCGCCACCCGCATGACCTGCTCCTGGTAGAGGATGACCCCGAGGCTGTCGGCGAGGATCGGCTCGAGGCTCGGGTGGAGGTAGGTCACCGGGTCGAGGCCCTGCTTGCGACGCAGGTACGGGTGGACGGCGTTCCCCTGGATCGGGCCGGGCCGGATGATCGCCACCTCCACCACGAGGTCGTCGAGGCTGGCCGGCCGGCTCTTCGGGAGCGTCTGCATCTGGGCCCGGCTCTCGACCTGGAAGACCCCGACGGTATCGGCCGCCTGGAGCATCGCGAAGACCTCGGGGATCTCCTCGGGCAGCCGGTCGAGGTCGACGCAGGTCGCGCAATCCGCCTCGATCCGCTGGAGCGTCTCGTCGATCGCGGCCAGCATCCCGAGCCCGAGCAGGTCGAGCTTGATCAGCTTGATCGTCTCGACGTCGCGCTTGTCGTACTGGACGACGACCCGGTCCTTCATCGTCGCCCGCTCGAGCGGGGCGATGTCGATGAGCGGAGCGGCGGTGATCAGCATCCCCCCGCTGTGGATGCTGAGGTGACGCGGGAAGCCGTCCATCCGGGCGCACAGCTCGAGCCAGCGCTCCCAGTCCGACAGCCCGACGATGCTCCCGCCGCGCGGCTGGGGTGGCACCTCCGGCTCGATCCGGGCGACGCTGGAGTGCGGTCCTCCGCCGTTCCGTGCCGCGTCGCCGTCCCGTGCCGCGTCCGCGTCCGCGTTCTGAGTCCGGCCGGAGTCGCCCATGCGCCCAAGCTCGGCGCTGCGGGCGGCGGCACCGGGGCTTCCCGTGTCCCAATGAAGCGGCCGACCGAGCCGGTCCGTTCGACGCTCCGGAGGAAGGAGGACGCCCGACTCCGGGTCGATCCTCCGGCCGTCGATCGTGCCGGGCGGCCCGTCGTTTCGTCGTGGCCGCGCCGCTCCCGGCCCGAAGGACGGACCGTGCTCGCGCGCCGGCGGCGGACCAGCCGAGGCCGCTGACTGTCCGGACGCTGCCGGTGTCCACCCCGGCGCGTCCGATGCCGCACTCCACCCCGGCGCGTCCGATGCCGCACTCCACCCCGGCCCGTCCGATGCCGCACTCCACCCCGGCGCGTCCGCCCGGGTCCGGCCCGACGTCGGCGCGTAGCCCGTGCCACGCCCCGACCGGAGCCACGCCACGCTGGCCGGGGAATCGCCGGGTCCGCCCTCGTCGTCGCCCGGACCTCCGGCGCGGATCGACGGCTTCGAACCGGCGGCGGTCGGCCAGGTCCCGGACCCGGGATCCGGACCACGACGCGTGAGGCTGTCGATATCGACCACGGCAGTAGCCGAGGCGTTGCCGGCCCCGGGTTGCTGGGCCGAGGAGCCTGCCGACCCGGCCGCAGCGTCCATCCCCGCACCGGTATGGCTCTCTCCCGACGGCTCGGGTTCCGGTTGACCGTCGGAACCTAGCGTTACCGGGCCAGGTACTGATGGGGTCGATATCCGGATCGCCTTGGCTTCCAGGCCAGCGATCGCCGACGCGCCCGCCACGCCCCCCGGCTCGGGCCCCGCCACGCCCCCCGCGCCCGCCACGCCCCCCGGCCCCCCACGCCCCCCGGCTCGGCCACGCCCCCCGGCCCTGGCACCGGCCCGTCCGTCCGGCGGGCGTCCTCACGCCGTGGCAACCGTCCGTCACCGCGCTCGCCCGCGCCGCCGGTCCGGATCCGTCCGCCGCGGGCATGGTTGAGCTGGCCCATCCGGTCGGTGAAGCCGCGGTCCCGGGCCAGGGCCGAGACCGCGCCGGGATCCACCGCGCCGGGATCCAGCGCGCCGGGATCCAGCGCCGGGATCCAGCGCGCCAACCCCGGTCGAGCTCGTCCCGCTCCCGGCATCGGGACGGCGGAAGAAGTCGGCAAAGCCGCCGTCCGCCTCGAGGTCCCGCCGGACCATCACCGAGTCGTACGTCTCGAGCGCCTTGGCCACCCGGTCGACCAGCGGCCGCGGGAACCCCAGCGCCACCCCCACCTCGCGGACGACCGACCTGGCGCGGTAGGTCACCACGTTGCAGACCATCCCGGTGTGCTCCGGCCCGTAGCGCCCGTAGACGTACTGGATGACCTCCTCCCGCCGCTCGGAGCTGAAGTCGATGTCGACGTCGGGATAGGTCGTCCGGCCCTCGTTGATGAACCGCTCGAAGAGCAGGTTGTGGCGGATGGGGTCGACCCGG
This sequence comes from uncultured Chloroflexia bacterium, assembly GCA_963813705.1. Classification (GTDB taxonomy): domain Bacteria; phylum Chloroflexota; class Limnocylindria; order Limnocylindrales; family CSP1-4; genus Chersky-267. The sequence continues at coordinate 139,876 of CAWFAH010000007.1, read as the reverse complement.
GTGATGCCGAGGACGTAGGCGACGATCGAGTCGGCCGCGCTGCCCCGGCCCTGGGCCGGGATCCCGCGCGACTTGGCGAACCGCATCAGGTCCCAGCAGATCAGGAAGAACTCGGCCAGCCCGGTCCGCTCGATGACCTCGAGCTCGTGGGCGAGCTGGCGGACGACCGGCGGGGTCATCGGGTGATAGCGCCGCCGGGCGCCCTCGTGGCACAGCTCGGCCAGGTACGAGAACGCCGTCTCCCCGCCGGGCACCGCGAAGCCCGGGAAGCGATAGGCCTCGAACCCCAGGTCGACCTCGCAGCCGGCGGCCAGCTCGACGGCGTTGGCCAGGCCCTCCCGCCAGGCGCGCGCGGTCCGTGGATCGTCGGCCTCCGTCACGGGGTCGGCCGGGGGAAGCGCGAGCAGCTCGGCGGCGGACTTCAGGTAGGACTCGCCGTCGGGCCGTCGGAGATCGGCCAGCGTCCCGACCGTCCGCCCGTGGCGGATCGCCGCCAGGACGTCCTGGAGCTCGCGATCCTCGGGAAGGGCGTAGTGGACGTCGTTCGTGACCACGACCGGCAGCCCGAGCTCCTCGGCCAGGCGGGCCGTCTCGGCCACCAGCCAGTCGTCGTCGGGCAGGAGGTGGTGCTGGAGCTCGAGCACGAAGCCGGCGGCGGCGATCCCCGTCGCCCGGCGGGCGGCCGGGCGCGAGCCGAACAACCGGGCATAGCCCTCGGCCACGATCCGCGCCCCGTCCCGGTCGCCGACCCGGAGCCGCCTGGCGATCTCGCCGTCGCGACATCCCGACAGCGCCACGAGGCCCTCGACGTGTTCGGCGAGCAGGGCCTGGGTGTACCGCGGGACGCCCTTCGTCCCGGCCAGGTTCGCCCGGCTGACGAGCCGGCACAGGCTTCGGTAGCCGGTCCGGTCGCGGGCCAGGAGGACGAGGTGCGGACCGCGTCGTCCCTCGCCCACGCCGCGCAGGTCCTCCTTGACGACGTCGCGATGACCGGGCAGCCGCGTCCGCTCGGCCCGCGGCCGGACCGGGACGCCGTCGACCGGGAGGTTGGGGAGCGCCTCGCCGGGGGCGCCGGACGAGACGCGTCGCCCGCCGCGCCGGGTCGGTCGACGAGCCGGGACGACGATCCCGTCGGGATCCGGGGCGGACGCGTCGACGAGCTCGAGCTCGAGCCCGATCACCGGTCGGATCCCGGCCTCGCGGGCGGCGGTCGAGAACCGGACCACCCCGTAGAGGCCCTGGTGATCCGTGACCGCGAGGGCCGTCAGCCCGAGCTCGACCGCCCGGTCGACGAGGTCGTCGGCGGCCGAGGCGCCGTCGAGGAAGGAGAAGTTGGTGTGGCAGTGGAGCTCGGCGTAGCGCGCCGTGGGCGAGGCTGGAACGGACATGCTCGGGGTCCCGGAACGAGGGAGACGAGGGCCAGCCGATGATAGAACATCTGTTCGATAAATGGAACGTCGGTGCACCGGCGCACCGGAACGCCGGACTGGTCCATGCGTCCCCGCTCGCTGGCCCCAAGGTACGGCTGGTCAAGCATGGTAGGGTGGCGTTGAGTACGCCCATGCACGACCTCCCTTGCGCGGGGTCGCGACTTCACGGCCGGGCATCCGCCGTCATCGCCGCCGTGGTCGCCGTCTCCCTGCTCGTCATCGCGCCGCTCGCCCCGAGCCCGCTGGCTGCGCCGGTTGCGCACGCCGCGGATCCGGGCATTCAGCCGCGCGTCCGGGGGATCGCCCCGCTGGATCACCAGGTCTACGGGTACCTGCCCTACTGGCGGCTCGACTCGGGCACCGCCGGCCGGCTCGACTACGACCTCGTCTCGACGATCGCCTTCTTCGGGCTCGGGATCAAGCGCGACGGCAACATCGACACCGCCTGGCGTGGCTACACGGCGTACCTGTCGGCGAACGCCGTGGCGGTCACGAACGCCGCGCACGCCAAGGGCGTCCGGGTCGTTCCGACGTTCCAGCTGTTCGACTCGGGCAGCCTGATCAAGATGACGGGCTTCCTCCACAGCCCGACCGCCCAGACGCGGTTCATCCGGCAGGCCATGGCGCTGATGGCCCGCCGCTCGGCCGACGGCGCGAACATCGACTTCGAGCCGATGCCGGCGACCCTGTCGGTCGACTTCGGCAAGTTCATCGGCAAGTTCAAGACGGCGATGAACAAGCACTTCCCCGGTGCCAAGCTCGTCGTCGCGACGTCCGCCGGTGCGCCGTTCACGTTGATCACGGCCCTCGCCCCCGTCGTCGACCAGATGCTGGTGATGACCTACAACTACCGCTGGTCGGGCTCGACGGTCACCGGGGCGATCGCCCCGCTCGACAACACGACTCGGACGGTCAAGCTCCACATCGCCCGCTACCTCACCCGGGTCCCGCCGTCGAAGCTGATCCTCGGCGTGCCGTACTACGGCTATGACTGGCCGGTCACGAGCGACGTCCCGAACGCGCACGTCCAGACCAGCCCGTCCAAGTGGGGTGGGGTCTGGAGCGTCACCTACGCCAGCGCCATGAACTGGCTGGCGGCGCATCCCGACGTCGTGCGCCAGGAGGACACGAGCGAGGGGAGCGGGTTCTTCACCTACTGGGACGCCACCGAGAAGACGTTCCGACAGGTGTACTTCGAGGACGAGATCAGCGTGGCCAAGAAGTACGACTACGCGATCGCGACCGGCCTGTCCGGGGTCGGCATCTGGACCCTCGACAACGACCGTGGCTACAGCCAGATGTACGACGTCCTCAAGGCCAAGTTCTACGACCCGATCCGAGCCGTGACGGTCGGCGCCAGCATGACGAGGGTGGTCCGGTCCGGCTTCGGCGTCACGGCGACGCAGGTCGATCGGATCCGCAACGTGGGCAACGTGCCAGACCGCGGCACGGTCGTGTGGCGGGTCTTCGACCGAAGCGGTCACCTGATCAAGAAGGGCTCGTACAACCTCCTCCTGTACCCGGGCGTGACGCGCCGGGTGACGGTCTCCACCTCGATCGGGCTGGCCTCGAGGCTCGCCTCGGGGACCTACCGCCTCAGCGTCCAGTACGTCTCCCGGTCCGGCTTCCGGACGACCGTCGCCGATCGGTTCCGACAGCCGTTCTGAACCCCCGGGCCGTGACCAGGCGGCCGGCCTCGGGACGACCAATCCGCGCAACACGCCAGACGACCCCGACGTCTCATGCCGTGTCACCTGCCGCACGCCTGGGGGCGTGCGCCGAGGGAACGGCGTCGGTCGATCTTCATGGTCGGCCCGACGACCCGGTCGTCGACCTGGTGAGCGGGCCGACGACCCGAGGGGCCCCGTCGCGATGCGACGGGGCCCCGGCATGTCCGGCTCGCGGCCGTCGCGCCCCCGCTCCGGACTGTCCGTTCCGCTGAGCCGGCCGCCGGCGCCGGGCCGGCGCGAGGCTCAGTCGTAGATCCGTTCCAGGTGCCAGGTGCCGTCGAGCCGGTCGAGATAGACGAGCGCCAACCAGCGCGTCCCGACGACCTTGAAGTACTCCCGGTCGATCGGGTCGCGCCACCAGCCCTCGTCAACCCGCCAGCGGTTGCAGACCTCGACCGCCTCGCGGCGGCCGGCCCAGCGGATCGCCACCAGCCGGCCGGTCGCGTCGAGCTCGGCGTCGATCGGCGGATGCTCGCGGAGGAGCCGGGTCACGGACCCACCCCGACCGGTCCGGGCGACGGCTGACCGGCCGCCGGGAGCAGCGGCCGGAACCCGCCTTCGGAGCCCGATCCGATCGGCACCCGCCGCCAGCGACCCTCGGCCAGCGGCGCCTCCGCATCGGTCAGCTCGACGCGCCCGATCCGGTCCTCGCCGAAGGCGAGCGCCAGCCGGGCGAGCTGCCAGCCGAGCCGTGCGGCCCGGGCGGTCTGGGGCACGAACAGGCCGAGCTGCTGGCCGGCGGCCGGGGCGACCTCGGCGAGCTCGAGCTCGAGCCGGGCGACGGCGGCGGGGGGCGGCTCGCGCTCCAGCCGGGCGAAGAGGAGCCGCTCGATGGCCTCCGCCTCGGCGGTCGGCTCCGGGAACCGCTGCTCGACCGCCAGGGCGGCCGGCGTCCCCCGCCGGGCGAACGCGGGGTCGAGGATCAGCCGGAGCTCCACCCGTCCGGCCGCCGCCCCACGAGCGAGCAGCTGGTCGCCGAGCGTCCCGGCCAGCCGGTGGAGGACGAACCGGAGCGGCTCGAGGTCCTCGATCGGCGGCTCCAGTCCCAGCCCCAGGACGAGCCGCTCGGGGGTGCGCTGGGGCCGGAAGGCGGCGACCTCCTGCCCGTTCGCTCGACCGTGGATCCGCTCGCCCTCCGTCCCGAAGCGGGCCACGAGCGCCGACCGGGGCAGCTCGGCGACGGCGCCGATCCGGCGGAGGCCGAACCGGGCGAGCCGGGCCCGGATGTCGAGATCGGGCGTGAGGAGAGCGGCCGGGAGCGGGGCGAGGAAGGCCGCCTCGCCGCCCGGCTCGACGATCCAGGGCTGCCCCGGCGCGTCGGCGACACCGGCCGCGCTGGTCGCGGCGAACCGGGTCCCGGCGATCCCGACCCGGGGCGGCCCGGGAAGGATCGGGGCGAGCGCGGCGACGATCTTCTCCACGATCACCGGCTCGGGACCCCACAGCCGCTCGAGCCCGTCCAGCTGGACTTCCAGCAGGCCGAACGTCCCGTCGGTCACATCGCTCGCGCCGGCGATCCCCGGGCTGAACGCCGCGAGCGTGTCGAGCGCCCGGGCGACCGTCGCCGCGTCGGCGACCGGGTCCGGGTCGAGGAACGTGGCCTCAGGGGCCAGGCGATGGGCCGATCCCAGCGGCATCCCCCGCCGGACGCCGAGCTCGCGGACGATCGGGCTGGCGTCGAGGACGATCCCGTCCGTCCACGGCTGCCCGCCCAGGACGAGCGGACCGGTCGGGAAGGAGCCGGAGCCCGGGTCGGCCAGGCCCCGGGACCTGGCGAGCCGGAGCGGGAGATGCGGCCACAGGAGGTGGAGGAGTCGCACGATCGTCAGTCCATGGCTGGAGGATGGTGGGGGCGTCGGTGAGGAGCGACTCGCGGACGAGGCAGGCATCGCGACCGCCACCCTCCGCGTAGAGGATCCGGAGCTCCGCCCGCCTCCCCGGCGGGCCGGCCCGGTTGCGCGCGACGACCACCTCCGTTCGCTGGCCGACCACGTCCCGGCCGAGCCGGATCCACGACCGTTGGGCGAGCTCGAGACGCAGGCCGGCCGATTTGGCGATCGCGCTGGAGACCGGACCCGGCAGGTCCGGGGGCTCCAGGACGACGAGGAGCACGTCGGCTCGTCGCGCCAGCGCCGCCAGCCGGCCGATCCGGTCCGCGACCGACGGCGATCGAGGTCCAGTGCGGCGGGCCCGCGAGTGCGCGCCGGCGCGTCCACTTCCGCTCAGGGCGCCTTCCGCTCAGGGCGCCGCGCGGGCCCGTCCGTTCCGCCGGCAGGTCGACGATGAGCAGGTCGACCGACCGTCCGCCGACCAGCGCCCCGGCCATCGCCAGCGCCTCGTCGATCGAGGCCGGCTCGAGGACGACCAGCCACTCGAGACGGACGCCGCGGGCGACCGCCTCGACCGGATCGAGGCTGCGGGCGAGGTCCACGTAGGCCACGATCGAGCCGCTCGCCTGGGCCTCGGCGGCGAGCCGGAGAGCGAGCGTCGTCTTGCCGCTCGATCCCGATCCCCGGACGGCCAGGGCCGTGGACCGGGGCACCCCACCCGAGCCGAGGATGGCGTCGAGCGCGGCAAACCCGGTCGGGACGACCCGGTCGCGGTCCGGCGCGCGGTCGGGCGAGCGCTCCGGATCCGCGGGCTCGGCCGGGAGCGGGACCGTCGCCAGCGCACCGACGACCGCCCCGGACCCGTCGATCCCCGTCCCCCCGACCGCGCTCCCCCCGACCCGCGGCGCGACGTCACCCCAGCGTGTCCGGAGGGACGCCAGGGCCGCCGTCACGTCCGTGGAAAGGGTCGCCATCGGACGTCTCACGATAGAACAGATGTTCGATATCGTCAAGGGCAAACCGGCCGGGAAATCGGTCGCCGGACCGATCGTCCGGGCGGTCGATCGGTCGAACGAGTGCTACACTCGGCCCCCGGTCCCGGGTGCCGCTCGCCGCCGCCCGGTAGCGTGCCGTCCGTGGGGATGTAGCTCAGCTGGGAGAGCGCCGCGTTCGCATCGCGGAGGCCAGGGGTTCGAGTCCCCTCATCTCCACCACTTCATCCTGCTGCCGCCGCGGATCGTCGGCCAGCGTCGCGTGCAGCTCGACCGAGTGCTCCCGGAGCCAGCGTCGCCAGGCGGCGTGGTCGGGGACCCGCGACGCGACGAGCGCCCAGAACGTCGCGCCGTGGCCGAACACCCGGAGATGGGCCAGCTCGTGGACGACGACCGTCTCGAGCGCCTCCGGCGGCGCCAGCACGAGCCGCCACGAGAACGCCAGCCGGCCGGTCCGGGCCGCGCTCCCCCAGCGCGTCCGCGGATCGCGGACCGACACGCCGGTCGGCCAGACGCCCAGCGCGGTCGCATGGCGATCGATCGCCGCATCGATGTCGCCCGCGGCGCGGCCGCGCAGCCACGCCTCGAGCACGACGGCGAGCGGCCGCCGATCCGCCGGCGCGATCCGGACGACGAGCTCGCGGACCCCGCCGGACGCGGTCTCGACGAGATCGACCGGATCGCCGACGCGATCGAGCGCCGACCAGCCACTGACGACGGACGATCGGACCTCGCCCGACCGGGCGGGCTCGATCCGGAGCCGGTGGGCGCGGCCGCGGAACAGGAGGCGCGCGCCGTCGACGAGGTCGTCCGGCCGCGACCCGGCCACGGCCAGCCGGGCGCGCTCCTGGGCGGCCAGGTGACGACGGATCCAGCCTTCGCGCTCGACCAGGAACGGCACGACGTGGGCGGCCGCGTCGCGCGATCCCGGACGGCCGGACGGGATGGTCACGATGACGCCCCGGACGGGATCGACCACCAGGCGCAACCGGCGGGCGCGCCGCGACCGCCGGAGGGTGTAGCGCAGCGGGCCGTCACGGAGCTCGGCGCGCTCCTGCGATTCGACCGCGCCGGGACGCACATGGGACGGGACGGGCGTGGCCACCAGTCGATGGTGCCACGCCCGTCCGTCGGTCGCGCGGTTCGACCGTGCCGGCTCGGCCGGCGCGGGGACCTACGTGAGCAGCTTGGCCTTGAGCGCCTCGAACTCGGCGTCGGTGATCGTGCCCGCCGCCTTGAGCTGCTGGAGCTTCGTCAGCTCGTCCGCCGTCGACACGCTGGCTGCCGCCTTCGCGCCGGCTTCCATCTGGGTCATCGTCTGGACGTCCTGGGCGGTCATCTTCGGGCGGCTGACCATGTAGATCAGGATCCCGAGCAGCGGGAGGATGAAGATCGCCAGGATCCAGATCGCCTTCCAGCCGCCGCTGAGGTCGTTTCGCCGGAAGATGTCAGCGAAGACCGCGATGAACATCCAGATCAACATGAACCAGAAGAAGAACGCGATCATCGACCACAGGACGTCGCCGAAGGTGGTCTGGCCCAGGGTCGTGTTGCTCGTGCAGGCGCCCAGGACGATCGGGATCGCCGCGAGCAGGGCGGCCGTCCGGCCGAGCCGCAGGCCCGCCCAGCGGGTCCAACTGGTCGTCATTCTTGGTTGCTCCCTTCCGTGATCGGTCGCGGGGCTTTCTCGTCCCTCGTCGACCCGTCTCAGCGCGATCGGCCACGCCGGGCCGGGCATCGGGGCCGGCGACCGGTCCGATCGCGACCTCAGCATGATTCGGGCGGCGTCCTCGGCGCATCATCCGCTCGGGATGATTGTCGGCCCAACCAGGAGCGGTTTCATCCGACCCGGATGATGATCTGGGGGCCGAGCGCCGGGAGGATTGGCATCATCCGCCGCGCGCGTCCGTCGGGCGCACCGCGCGGCGCTTCCAAGTACGCTCATCAGATCGCACAAGGAGACGGAGCATGAGCATCGGACCGGTCGAATACATGGTCGTTGCCTTTCCCGGCAACCAGTTCAACGGAAAGATGGCGCCGGCGCTCGCCGACCTCGTCGAGGCGGGCACGATCCGCGTCCTCGACCTGGCAATCGTGGTCAAGGACGCCGGCGGCGACGTTTCGGCGATGGAGATCGAGGGCGCAGGCTCGGCCGTCATGGACGCCTTCGAGGCAATGGCGGAGGATCGCGGCGGGCTGATCACCGCGGAGGACCTCGCCAGGGTCGGAGAAGCGCTGGACCCGAACTCGGCCGCGGCGCTGCTCGTCTGGGAGGACCTGTGGGCCGGCCGTCTCGCCGACGAGATCCGCGCCTCGGGTGGCGTCCTCGTCGACATCCAGCGCGTGCCCCGGGACGTCGTCGAGGCCGCGATCCTCTGGAATGCCGAGCACCAGGCCGAGATCGCAGCGGCCGAAGCGGCGCCGGCGTCCGCCTGACCACCAACACCACGAGCAAGGAGCGAGACCATGATGCGACGCAGGATGATGCGACCCGGGAGGGGTGTCGTCGGAATGGTTGCGACGACCGCCGTCGTGGCCGGCACCGCCGGAGCGGTGAGCCACCACCAGCAGCAGAAGTACGCCAACCAGGCGGCCGAGCAGCAAGCTCAGCAACAGGCGGCCGCCCAGCCGGAGCCGGCGCCGGCCGCACCCGCCGAGGACGACCAGATGGCCCAACTCCAGAAGCTGGCCCAGATGCACAGCGCCGGCATCCTGACCGATGAGGAGTTCGCGGCCGCCAAGGCGAAGGCGCTCGGGATCTAGCAACCGATCCGACCAGGCGACAAGGAGGCCCGCGAGCCCTCGGAACGCCGAGGCCGCGGGCCTCCTGGCGCCCGGACCGGCGAACGCCATCCGGGCGACGGTCGACGTCGTGCGGTAGGATGACCGGCGCCGCGCCGCGCCGCCCGGCGGCGCCACCCGTGGGGCTATAGCTCAGCTGGAAGAGCGCCTGCATGGCATGCAGGAGGTCCGGGGTTCGAGTCCCCGTAGCTCCACCACCCATCCGCCGATGCCGCGGACCCGTTCGGACCCCAGCTGCGGTCGTCGCCCGAACCTCGTTACGGTCGCCGCCAGCGAACGGTGAACGAGGCTCCCGTCGCCGAGAGCGAGGCGACGTCCGCGCGGGTCGTCCCGGCCGAGTTGACCATCGCCTCGCGGACGTGGACGAAGCGCGTGCCGTTGACCGGCCGGCGCACGCCGGCCAGGCTGAGCCAGGCCTCGCTGAAGCGGAACGTCCGGAAGTCGGGCATCCGGAGCGTGTGGCAGTGGCTCGGGCAGCCGCCGGTCGGCGCCTCGACGATCCACTCCGCGGACGTGCGATCGACGATGGCGTTCGTCACCCGGAGCGCGAAGTGCTGGCGGTTCGTCAGGTCGGCCAGCGACAGCCGGTAGTGCGACCCGTCGAGCCAGCGCACCTGCGCCCAGACCCGGTCGCCGGCCGAGACTCGGATGGCTGAACGGATCGAGAAGCGCTCCTTGGGCAGGGACTCGTGCCAGGCGACCACGAGCGTCCCGGCCGGACCGCAGGTCGCCTCGGTCCCGACCTGGACGAGACCGCGCTGGTCGAACCCCCCGAGGCCGACCCAGAAGACGACTGACTGGGCGGTCGACCCGACGCAGCGCACCTTGGGCTGGGTCCAGGTCGCCTCGACGCACGCGAAGGTCGTGGCGCCGGTCGCGACGTAGCCCGCCCAGTTGCGGCTCTGGCCGGTCGTCCCGCGGCCGGCCTGCGTCGTCGCCGGGGAGCCAGGGCACGGATCCACGAGCGCCGGCGCGACCGTCGGGCCGGCCGTCGGCGTGGCGCTCGGGGTCGGAGTCGGCGTGGGCGTCGGTGTCGGGCGGGGCGTCGGGCTCGGGGTCGGACGGGCGGTCGGCTGGCTCGACGGGGTCTCGGTCGGCAGGACGGCGGCGCCGGTCGGGGTCGGGCTGACCGAGCTGTCGCAGCCGACGCCGAGCACCAGGACGAGGCCGGCGAGGACGCCGGTGCGGGCGATCCGACCGATCGGGCGGCGGGTCGATCGTCGGTCCACGGGCCGACTGTAGCGCGGCCGATCCGGCGTCGCTCGCGAACCGGTCGATTACACTTGGTCGCCCATGGCGACGAGGCACAGGCGATGACGACGACCGAACCAACGGGACGACGTGACCCCGGTTCGGCGCGCCAGCGGATCGAGCGCTACGACCCGACCGAGATCGAGCCCCGCTGGCAGGCCCGCTGGGCGGAGCTCGGCCTGTACGAGACCGACCTGGCCGACGACTCGCGGCCGAAGCACTACCTCCTGACCATGTACCCGTATCCATCGGGCGATCTCCACATCGGCCACTGGTACATCGTCACGCCCACCGACGCCCTCGCCCGATTCCACCGAATGCACGGCGAGAACGTCTTCTTCCCGATCGGCTTCGACGCATACGGCCTCCCCGCCGAGAACGCCGCGATCAAGAACAACATCAACCCGCGCGACTGGACGATGCAGAACATCGAGCACGAGCGGACGCAGTTCCGGTCGATGGGCGCGGTGTTCGACTGGCGCTACGAGCTGGTCACCTGCGAGCCCGAGTTCTACCGCTGGAACCAGTGGATGTTCCTGCGCTTCCTCGAAGCAGGCCTGGCGTACCGCCGGAAGTCCCCGGTCGACTGGTGCCCCAACGACGGGACGCTGGCGCGGGAGCAGGTCGAAGGCGCCGACCGCCACTGCTGGCGCTGCGGCGCCCAGGTCGAGAAGCGCGACCTCGAGCAGTGGTATCTCCGGACGACCAAGTACGCCGACGAGCTGCTCGACTTCAGCGCCATCGACTGGCCGGAGCCGATCCGCCTCCAGCAGACGAACTGGATCGGCCGGAGCGAGGGCGCCGAGATCGTCTTCACCACGGCACCCGACGACCACCAGCCCGGCGGCGACGAGCTGCGCGTGTTCACGACCAGGCCCGACACCCTGTTCGGCGCGACGTTCATGGTCCTCGCCCCGGAGCACGCCCTCATCGAGAAGCTGACCGCACCCGAGCGATGGGCCGAGGTCGAGGCGTACATCGCGCGAGCGCAGGCGGAGACCGAGATCGAGCGGCTCTCGACCGAGCGCGAGAAGACCGGGGTCTACCTCGGCGCCGATGCGATCAACCCGGTCAACGGGGAGCGCATCCCGATCTGGATCGCCGACTACGTCCTGTCCGGCTACGGGACGGGCGCGATCATGGCCGTGCCCGCCCACGACGAGCGCGACTTCGCGTTCGCCCGCCAGTTCGGACTGCCGATCCGGCGGGTCATCGCCCCGGCCGGAGCCGCTGACGACGAACAGCTCGACGACGCCTACATCGCCCACACGCCCGACGAGCGGCTGGTCAACTCCGGGCGGTTCAACGGCATGCCCGCACCGGACGGGATGAAGGCGATCGTCGACTGGCTGGCCGAGGACGGCCGGGCGGAGGCAACCGTCACGTATCGGCTCCGCGACTGGACATTCAGCCGGCAGCGCTACTGGGGCACGCCGATCCCGGTGATCTACTGCGAGCGCGACGGCATCGTGCCCGTCCCCGACGAGGACCTGCCGGTGCGGCTGCCCGACTCGGTCGACTACCACGGCCGCGGCGAGAACCCGCTCAACCACGACGAGTCGTTCCTCCACGTCGAATGCCCGCGCTGCGGGGGGCCCGCCCGCCGCGAGACCGACACGATGGACACGTTCGTGGACTCGTCGTGGTACTGGTTCCGCTACCTGTCGCCGCACGACACCGACGCGCCGATCGACCGGGCCATGGTCGATCGCTGGACGCCCGTCAACCAGTACACCGGCGGCGCCGAGCACGCCGTCATGCACCTGATGTACAGCCGCTTCTGGACCAAGGCGATGCGCGACGTCGGCCTGGTCGCCCAGGACGAGCCGTTCCTGCGGCTGTTCAACCAGGGTCAGATCCTCGGCGCCGACGGCGAGCGGATGTCCAAGTCGCGGGGCAACGTCCAGGACCCCGACGACCTCGTGCGTCGCTACGGGGCGGACGCCGTCCGCCTGTTCCTGATGTTCATGGGTCCGTGGGACCAGGGCGGCTCGTGGAGCCCGACCGGGATCGGCGGCGTCCATCGCTTCCTGAACCGGGTCTGGACCCTGACCCTCGATCCGCACGGGGTCGAGCCCGGGGACCCGGACACCGGCCGCCTGCCGGCCGGTGAGGACGGGTCGGCCGCGGAGCGGACGATCCGGATGGCCGCCCACCGGACCCTGCGCGTCGTGACCGAGGAGTACGAGGCCTTCCGCTTCAACACGATGGTCGCCCATCTCATGGAGCTGACCAACACGCTGTTCCGCTACCGCGGGACCGAGGTCGCCGGTGGCCCGGCCTGGACAGAGGCAATCCGGCTCCTGCTGCTGATGCTCGCCCCGGCCGCGCCGCACGTCACCGACGAGCTGTGGTCGCGCATCGCCGCCGACGGCAGCGCGGCGACGTCGATCCACGCCCAGTCGTGGCCCGCGGTCGACGCCGGCGCGATCGCCGACGAGACCCGTGAGGTCCCGGTCCAGATCAACGGGAAGGTCCGCGACCGCGTCGTGGTGCCGGTCGGCACCGAGACGGCCGAGCTCGAGCGGATCGTCCTCGGCCGGGAGCGGATCCGCGAGCTCCTCGCCGGGCGGACGCCGGAGCGGGTGATCCACGCCGGCGGCCGGCTGGTCAACATCGTCGTCCGGGACTGACCCGGGCGTCGGCGCTCGCGCGCCCGGCGACGACCGGGCGCACCCGGCCCCGTCCGGAGCGAGCCTCAGCCCGCGGCGTCGGCCCGGGCTCGCGCCCGATGGCGGCGCGCCTTGGCCCGGTTGCCGCAGCTCGCCATGTCGCACCAGCGCCGCCGCCCGGTTCGGGAGTCGTCGTAGAAGACCCAGCGGCACGTGTCGCTGGCGCAGGCCCTAATCCGTTCCGGCCGGCCCGACGTAAGTTCCTGCACGATCGGAGTGGCCAGGTTGGCGAGCGCATCGTCGACCGGGTCGCCGACGTGGCGATGGTCCAGGCGCAAGCCGTCCGGGCCGGGAACCAGCTGGACGACCTCGCGACCGCGGAGCGCCCGGTTCACCTCGTCGATCGCGCCGGGCTGCGGCGCCCGGTGCTCGTACGTGGCATCGGCCAGCTCACGGAGGGCCGCCCGGGTCAACCGGATCCGGCGCAGGGCGGCATCGCCCGACCGACCGGGCCGGGCGGCCGTCCGGTGGATCAAACCGTGCTCGCGCAACCAATCGAGGGCCGCCTGGGTTGTTCCCAGGTGATCGACCGGCTCGCCTCGCTCGAGCTCGAGGGTGTTGACGAAATCGAGTGCCGTCTCGAGATCGACGGCGTGATCGTGGGGGGCAGGAATCATCGTGATAACCACTTTAAACCACTTGACAGGTTACGCGCAAGGGGGCATACTCCCAGTAACCAGTACGGCCCATGAAACAGGTTATGAAGGAGGCCCTCGATGGACGCCATCGCTGCCGTCATCGCCATCATCGCGGGCATGCTCGCGTTCGATCTGGCCGCCGTCCGCTGGGGCGAGGATTCTCGCCCGAGCCTGGGCGACGACCACCGCCGGTAAAGGGGGAGCAACCCATGTGGCAGGTCTATTACATGCGCGCCAGGCAGATCGCCCAGGAACGGGCGAACGAGGCGTCGCGCGAGCGGCTCGCGCACGAGGCGCAGCTGTCGACTGACGACCGAGGATCCCGGCTCGAGGGCTTGCGCCGGAGCGGCGCAATCGTCGCGGCCGGCATCGCCCGGCGGCTCGACGAGTGCGTCGCCCGCGAGCAGCTCGCGGCTCGGACGTCGGACGAGCGGGCGATCCTGCCCAGCTAGTCCGGCCGCCCATCCCCGTGATGGGCGCCAGCTTCAAATCTCACCCGGCACGACGCCGGTCCGGATCCTCCCAACCGGACCGGCGTCGCCGCGTCCGGGTCGCGCCCGGTCGAGCGGCCCACCGCCCGCTCGCGTACGCTGGAGCCACCGGCCGTCCACCCACCCCGAGCCACCGCCCGGAGTCGATCGCATGCCCGATCCGATCAAGTTCGGCGCCCTGTGCTGGAACCAGTACACCGACTGGCCGAGCCTGCTCGAGGCGGGCATCCGTGCCGACCGCCTCGGCTTCGACACGCTCTGGACGTGGGACCACCTCTATCCGATCGTCGGCGACTCGCGCGGGCCGAACTTCGAGGGCTGGCTCGTGCTGACCGCGTGGGCCCAGGCGACCGAGCGGATCCGGATCGGGCTGATGGTCGGCGCGAACACGTTCCGCGAGCCGACGCTCACGGCCAAGATGGCGACGACGCTCGACCACATCAGCAACGGCCGGGCGATCCTCGGGATCGGCGCCGCCTGGTTCGCCGAGGAGCACGAGGGCTTCGGGCTGCGCTTCGGCGAGGGACCGCCCGAACGGCTGCGCTGGCTCGCCGAGGCGCTCCCCGTCATGCGCGGGATGCTCGACGGGACCGAGCCGTCGGCGGCCGGCCCGCGTTACGCGGCCCATGCGGCGCGCAACCTGCCCGGGCCGATCCAGCACCACCTGCCGATCCTCGTGGGCGGCGGTGGCGAGCGAGTCACCCTCAGGCTCGTGGCCCGCTACGCCGACGCGAACAACGTCGGCGGCGGGATCGTCACCGTCCGGCGCAAGGAGCAGATCCTGCGCCAGCACTGCGAGGCGGTCGGGCGCGACCATCGCGAGATCGAGCGGACGACGGGGATCGGGACGGTGTTCATCCGCGACGACCGCGCCGAGGCAGAGCGGCTGTTCCGCGAGGCGTTCCAGCGCAATCGCGTCGCCACGCCGTGGGTCGACCAGCCGGTCGGCACGCCGGAGGACGTCGCCGAACGGCTGGCACCGTACCTCGAGCTCGGCTACCGCCACTTCGTCGCCGGGATGCCGGCGACCTACGACGAGGAATCGATGACGCGGCTGATCGGCGAGGTCAAGCCGCTCCTGGAGCGCGGGAGCTGACGATGGACGGACGGACCGGGCACGGGATCGCCGCGGTGTCGTGGGGCCACGACCGGATCGACGTGTTCGAGCGGACGGCGGACGGCGGGCTCGGGCATCGGAGCTTCGACGGGGACCGCTGGACGCCGACCGAGGACCTCGGCGGGACGCTCGCCTCGGGACCGGCGGTCACGGCCTGGGCGGTCGGCCGGATGGAAGTGTTCGCCGTGTTCGCCGACGGCGAGCTGTGGGACCGCTACTGGGACGGCGAGTCGTGGCACCCCTGGGAATCGCTCGGTGGCGAGCTCGATCCGGACGGCGGCTGCGCCGCGTCGTCGTGGGGGCCCGACCGGCTCGACGTCTTCGCCCGCGGTCGCGACGGCCGGACCTGGCACCGCTGGTGGGACGGCACCCGCTGGGTGGACTGGGAGCAGCGCTAGGGACCCGCGCCCGATCTGCCGGAACGGGCCCGACGGGCCCGACGGGTCCGACGGGCGCGCCGGTAAGTCGCAGCTAAGCGCCGCCGGATACCGTCGTCCCGACGCCCACCGCGTCGGATGTGCCCACGACGCGGTGGGCGGCTTCGGCTCCGCCACCCCAAATCCCGCCGGGGAGGGTCCCCGTGGATCGCAACGGTGCGCCGTGGCGCGTGCTCGAGGACGCGGGACCGGCCGACGACCGGGCGGACGGCGTACCGGCCGGTCGGGTGCCTGCGGGGATCGCCGGACTGCCGGTTCCCTGGATCGTCGCCGGCGCGATCGCGATCATGATCGGACTGGCCGTGCTGGCGGTCCTCCTGAGCGACGGGGCCCGGCCGGCGATCGACCTCCCGGCCGACGTCGCGGCCGCCGGGTCGAGCTCGGGACCGGACGGCTCGGGCGCCGCCGGCGGCGAGATCGTCGTCGAGGTGGCCGGGGCGGTCGCCCATCCCGGGCTCTACCGGTTGTCCACCGACGGCCGCGTCGCCGACGCGATCGCGGCGGCCGGCGGCTACGGGCCCCGCGTGGACGCCGCCCGGGCGACGGCGCAGCTCAACCTGGCGGCCCGGGTGAAGGACGGCGATCGGATCGTGGTCCCGTCACGGGACGACCCATCGCCGAACGGGACCCCGGCCGGTGGCGTGGCCGGTGCCGATGGCGGCGCTCCGACCGGGAGCGAGGCCGTGGTCGTCGACCTCAACCGGGCGACGGAGGCCGAGCTCGACGCCCTGCCCGGCATCGGGCCGGTGACAGCGGCCAAGATCATCGCCGCGCGCGACGCGCAGCCGTTCGGCTCGGTCGACGACCTCCGCACCCGCAAGCTCGTCGGCCAGGCCACGTTCGACAAGCTCCGTGACCTCGTCACCGTCCGCTGACGAGCGGCGCCGTGCCCCCGTCCCGACGAGCTGCTGGCTCGCGGTCGGGGCCGTCGCGGCCGCGCTCGCCGGACCATCGATCGGGCCGCGGCTCGACGGCCGGGCGGGGCTCGCGGTCGAACTCCTGGTCGCGCTCGGCGGCGCCGTGCTCGCGGCGATCCTGTTCCGGCCACAGGTGCCGGATCGCGGTCGGCGAGGGCGGCGAACCGCCGCCCTGGTGCTCGGTGCCGCGGTCATCCTCCTCCGGCTGGCCGTGGCCGGGAGCCCGCCGGGCGAACCGACGATCCCGGCCGGGGACGGACCGTGGACCGCCGTCGTGCTCGGGATCGGGACGCCGCGGGACGGCCAGCAGGCGGCCACCCTCGGGCTGGAGCCGGGCGGGCTGCACGTCGCCGCGACCCTGCCGCGCTACCCCGAGATCGCGCCCGGCGATCGCGTGTCGGCCGGCGGCGCGCTGCAGCCGTTGCCGGCCGATGACGGCGGGTACGGGACCTACCTGCGCCGGATCGGCGTCGCCGCCACGCTCGACGCGCGCTCGCTCGAGCGGATCGGCGACGACGGGACCGCCGCGAGCGCCGTCGAACGTCTCCGGCGGTCGTCCGGCGAGGCGCTCGCCCGGTCCCTGCCCGAGCCGGAGGCCGGCCTCGCGGAGGGGATCCTGGTCGGGCTGCGCGACCGCGTGGACCGCGACCTGGCGGCCGCGTTCACCGCCGCCGGCGTCAGCCATGTCGTCGCGATCTCGGGCTGGAACATCGCGATCGTGGCGGCGCTCGTCGCGGGGCTCCTCCGCGGCCGTGCCGGTCGGCGCGCGCGGTCGGTCGTGACGCTCGCCGCGATCGTGGCCTACACGGTCTTCGCGGGGGCCTCCGCGTCGGTGGTCCGGGCGGCGGTGATGGCGGCGGTCGTCCTGCTGGCTCGCGAGTCGGGCCGCGCGGGCATGGCGTCGACGGCACTCGGCTGGGCGGTCGTCGTCCTGCTGGCGGCGGACCCGGCGACCGTTGCCGATCCCGGGTTCCAGCTGTCGGTCCTGGCAACCGCCGGGCTGATCGCCTGGTCGACCCGCATCACCGAGCGGCTCCGCCGACTCGGCAACGGACGGCTGCCGGGCTGGCTCGCGGAGAGCCTCGGCGTCTCGTTCGCCGCTGAGGCGGCGACCCTGCCGGTCGTCCTGGCCGGCTTCGGGCGGTTCGCCGTGCTCGCACCGGCGGTCAACCTCCTCGTCGTCCCGCTCGTGCCGCCGGCCATGGCCGCGGCGACGATGGCCCTCGCCGGCGGCTGGCTCACGGCGCTCGGGGCGCCCGGGGCGGTGGCGACGGTCGCCGGGCTGCCGGCCTGGCTCGTCCTCACGGCCCTCGTCTGGATCGTCCGGACGGCCGCCGCGCTGCCGTTCGCGAGCCTGCTGCTGCCGGCACCCTGGTCGACCGTCGCCGGCGGCCTGGCGGGCATCGCCGTCGTGCTTGCCGCGAGCGGTGGATGGCGACGCGCCCGGCGATGGGCGACCAGCCGGCGGGTCGCGTCTCCGCAGTGGCCGGCGCCGCCGAAGCGGGGTCCGGCGACCGGCGACCGGCGCGCTCGACCGGATGATCGACGGCGCGTCCCACGGTCGGGCCGAATCCTCGCCGCGAGCGTCGCGCTCACGCTCGTCGCCGTCGTCGTCGTCGCCGCGAACCGGCCGGACGGGCAGGTCCGGGTGACCGTCCTCGACGTCGGCCAGGGTGACGCGATCCTCGTCGAGGGTGGCCAGGGCGGGCGGCTGCTCGTCGACGGCGGACCCGATCCGGACCGCCTGCTCGTCGCCCTCGACGCCCGGCTGCCGCCGTGGGACCGCCGGATCGACCTCCTCGTGCTGACCCATCCCCACGAGGACCACGTCGCGGGCCTGGCGCTGCTGCTCGCGCGCTACCGGGTGGGCCGGACGTTCGAACCCGGGATGGTCGGACCCGGCCCCGGCTACCGGGCCTGGGAGGCGGCCGTCGCGCGGCTCGGGCTCCACCCGGGCTCGCTCGCGACGGGCGACCGATTCGGCCTCGACGAGATCCGGTTCCGAGTGCTGTGGCCGGATCGCGGTGCCGTGCCTCGCCAGCCGGCCGACGGCGGGACGGCGATCAACAACGTGTCGATCGTCCTGCTCGGCGAGGTCGGACGGCAGCGCTTCCTGCTCGCCGGTGACATCGAGGAGGGGATCGACCCGATCCTCGTCGCCCGCGGGCTGCCCCGGGTGGACCTGCTGAAGATCGCCCACCACGGCAGCCGGACGTCGTCGACAAGCCCGTTCCTCGACGCCGTGCGGCCGCGGGTCGCGATCGCCTCGGCCGGCGTCGGGAACCCGTACGGCCACCCGAACCCGGCGACCCTCGAGCGGGTCGCCGCACACGGAGCACGGGTGCTGCGGACGGACCGCAACGGGAGCGTCGAGGTCACGCTCGACGGCGTCGCCCGCCTCGAGGTGCGGCCGGATCGAGTCGACGCCACGAACCGCGGCGCCTACGGGGTCCCGGCCGGGAGGGAGGCTCGAGCGACGGGACCGCCCGTCGCCGCGGCCGCGGCCGAAGCGCGAGGAGCCGGACCGCCCGTCGTCGAGGCCGGCGCCGGCCGGGCCACGTTCGGCTGTGCCATCCCGCTGGTCGTCGGCTGATCCGCCGGCGGTTCGGGCCGGGACGCGGCGCCGGCGCGGCGACGACGCCCGGCGCAGTGACGACGGCCGGCGCGACCCCGCCCTATCATCGG
This sequence comes from uncultured Chloroflexia bacterium, assembly GCA_963813705.1. Classification (GTDB taxonomy): domain Bacteria; phylum Chloroflexota; class Limnocylindria; order Limnocylindrales; family CSP1-4; genus Chersky-267. Next base: position 120,885 of record CAWFAH010000007.1, on the reverse strand, counting down.
CTCGATGTCGGTTCCCGATCGCGAGACCGCCGCAGCCCTGCTCCTCGAGCTCGATCCCCCGGCGTGGGCCGTCCGGCATGCCCGGGCCGTGGCCGAGGTGGCGGCCTGGCTCGCCGCGCGGATCGATCGCCGCGGGACCCCGGTCGACCGCCGGCTCGTCGAATCGGCCGCGCTCCTCCACGACGCCGACAAGCTGCTGCCGCCCGACGACCCGATGCGCGCGCTCGCCCACGGCGACGGCTCGGCAGCCTGGTTGAGTGCGCACGGCTATCCGGAGCTCGGGCGGGCGGTGCAGAACCATCCCGTGACCCGGCTTGCCGACGAGACCCGCTACCGGCAGTGGGCGGCGTTCGCCAGCCGCGAGGAGCGGATCGTCGCCTACGCCGACAAGCGGGCGACCCAGCGCGTCGTGTCGATGGACGAACGCTTCGCCGGCTGGCTCCGCCGCCATGGCAGCATCGACCCGGTGGTCGCCCGGCGCGTCCGCACCCGCGCCGAGCGCCTCGAATCCGACGTGTGCGCCGCGGCCGGTGTCCAGCCGAGCGAGGTCGGGCGGCTGCGCTGGACGAGCGCGGCGCTGCAGGCCGCCCAGGCTCGTCCCGACCGGCCGGCGGGACGCGCGAGCGCGACCGGATGAGCCCGCCGGCACCGGCACCGACCGCCCCGCTCGCCTATTTCTTCGGCGACGACGTCTTCTCGATCGAGCGGGCGGCCGCCGCGTTCGGCCGGCGAGTCGGTGGCGACGGCCCGCCGCTTCAGCGCTGGCTGGCGGCCGGCCAGGCGACCAGCGCCGCGGCCATCGGCGAGCGCGTCGCCACGGGCGCCCTGTTCGGGGGCGGCACCCTGGCGGTGGTCGCCGACCCGGCGCCGCTCATCCGGTCGAAGGCGGGTCGCGAGGCACTCGCCGCCGTCTTCCCGAGCGTGGCGCCGGGGAACGCGCTCGTGTTCCTCGACGCGCTCGATCGCTGGCCGAAGGACGGGCGGCTGACCGGCGACAAGGCGGCGCTGGCCGGGTCGATCGAGGCCGCCGGCGGCGAGGTCCGCGGCTACGCCGCCCCGACACAGGGCGGCATGGCGCGCTGGATCGAGGACCGGGCGAGCGAGCGCGGCATGCGCCTCGACCGCGGGGCCGCGCAGGTCCTCGCCGAGCGGGTCGGCGCGTTCGTCCGCGAGGGCGACGTGGACCGCCGGCGCCAGGGACAGCTGGCCGCCCAGGAGCTCGAGAAGCTCGCCCTCTACCGGCTCGACGGCCCGGTCAGCGCGGACGACGTCCGGGCGCTCGTCGCCGAGGCCGTGCCGGCGTCGACGTGGGCCCTCCTCGACGCCATCGCCTGGCGCCGCATCGGCGATGCCGCCGACCTCCTCGAGCGGGTGCTCGACGTGACACCGGAGCCGGTCGTCCTCGTCCAGCTCCACCGCCGGTTGCGCGAGCTCATCGCGGTCGCCGACCTCGTGGCCGCCGGGACGCCGCTGCGCGAGCTGCCGCGGATGCTCAAGCTCCATCCGTTCCGCGCCGAGACGCTGGCCAAGCAGGCGGCCGGCTGGTCGCTCGACGAGCTCGGGGTCGCGCTCGACGGCCTGCTCGAGCTCGACGCGATCGTCAAGGGCGCCGGACGCGCTGCGGTCGGCGAGCGCACGCGCCGGCTGGCCTTCGCGGTCTGGCTGGCGACGGAGGTCGCGCCGCGGCGGACGGTGCCGGGCGGAGCCGCCGCCGGCTGACCGGCGGCGTGGGCGGGCCTAGCGGCCCGACGACCAGGCCTGCTCCTGGAGGACGAGGTCGGACTCGATCGCGAACGTGCAGACCGCGCGGTCGAGGTCGAGCAGGTCGAGCAGGTCGGGGTCCACGAACAGCTGGACGCAGCCCTGGCACAGGCTGCCCGGGATGCCGAAGCACAGGCGCTCGGAGCTGTCGTCGAGCCGGAAGGCCGTGTCGAAGCGGCTGACGACGAGCTTGCTGCTGCAGCGCGGGCAGCGCTCGCGAGTGCGCGACATTCCGGTCCCTGACCTCTGGACTGGGCGCCTGGTGGTGCCCGGGACCGGATTCAACGCTGGACCCATGCGCGCCCGACATGACCCGACGGTACTACCCCGGTCGGCGGTCGGCGGCTGCCGGGCCGCAGCGGGCTATTGGACGCGGAGGATCGTCTTCGCCTCGGACCAGTGCTTCTCGAGCTGGTAGAAGTCGCGCTCGGGCGGCGTGAAGATGTGGACGATCACCCCGCCGAAGTCGAGCAGCACCCAGTGCGAGGCGGCGACGCCCTCACGCCCGATCGGGCGGATGCCCTCGGTCCGCAGGCCCGAGACGATCCCGTCCGCGATCGCGTCGAGCTGGCGTTCCGAGCCGCCCGAGCAGATGACGAAGGCGTCGGCCAGCGTCGTCAGCTCGCCGACGTCGAGGAGCACGATGTCGGCCGCCTTCTTGTCCTCGGCCAGCTCGACCACCCGACGGGCCACGTCGACCGACACCCGTCCGTCGGGCGGCGCCGGCGTCTCGCGGGCCGGCAGGCCAAGCCTGGGCTTCGAGCGAGTCGCCTTGGCGCGGGTCGGCTTGGCGGGCGTGGTGGCAGGATCGGTCACGGCGTTGGCGTCCTCATGGGTCGATGGGCTCGGGGGCGGCGTACAGGGCATGGTCGCCGATGTAGGCGATCACCGCAGCGGGCACGAGATAGCGGATCGAGCGGCCGGCCGCGATGCGGGACCGGATCGCCGATCCGGACACGCCGAGCAGCGGGCCGTCGATGACGATCGTCCGGCCGGCGGCGCCGGGGACCAGCCGGTCCATCGCCGGCGGGTCGGGCGGGGCGGCTCCGGGCCGCGGCACGACGGCCATCCGGCACAGCTCGAGGATCCGCGCCGGTCGATGCCAGGTCGCCAGGCCGGCGTACGCCTCCGCCGACAGGATGAACGTGAGATCGGGCTCGCGGCCGTCCTCGCGCGCCTCGGCGGCGAGGCGCTCGAGGGTGTCGACCGAATAGGACGGGCCGTCCCGGTCGACCTCGATCCGGCTGACGGCGAAGGCGGGATTGTCGGCGATGGCCAGGCCGACCATCGCGAGGCGGTCCTCGGCGGAGCTCACCGGACGGCCGGGCTTGTGGACCGGCGCGCGGGTCGGGACGAACAGGATGCGCTCGAGGCCGAGGGCCTCGCGGGCCTCCTCGGCGATGGCGAGGTGACCGTGGTGGATCGGGTCGAACGTCCCGCCGAGGATCCCGAGCGAACCGGCCACGACCGGGACCGGGCGGCCGGATCCCGTCCGCGCCGCCATCAGCGGACCTCCCATGCCTCGCGGTCCCACTCGAGCTCGACGCCGCCGATACGGACGGTGTCGCCGGGTTCCACGCCCGAGCGTCGGAGCTCGGCCTCGATTCCGAGCCGGGCGAGATCGCGCTGGAAGCGGTCGGCCGACTCATCGACGGTGAAGTCGGTCTGGGCCGCGATCCGCTCGATCCGTCGCCCGCGGACCCGGAAGGCGCCGTCGGCGTCGCGCTCGACGACGAACCCGTCGCCGAGCGAATCCATCCGATGGACGACCACCCCGGCCGGCTCGACCGGTCGTCCGAGCTCCGCCGCGTCGGGAAGGCGCTCCGCGAGCTGGCGGCGTAGCTCGACCAGGCCCTCCCCGGTGGCCGCCGAGATCGCGACCACGGGCAGACCGTCACGTCGCCGGGCGGCCCGGAACGCCGGCCACGCCGCCTGCGCGGTCGGCTGGTCGAGCTTGTTGAACGCGACGATCATCGGCTTCCCGAGGAGGGCCGGGTCGTGCGCCTCGAGCTCGTCGCGGATGACCCCGTGGGCCCACTCGGGGTCGCGACCCGACCCGTCGACGACGTGGACGAGCAGCCGCGTCCGCTCGACGTGCCGCAGGAAGGCATGGCCGAGCCCGGCACCCTGGCTCGCGCCCTCGATGAGACCGGGGACGTCGGCGATCGTCGGGCGCCGCTCGTCGCCCTCGCCGAGGTCGAGCACCCCGAGGTTCGGCTCGAGCGTGGTGAACGGGTAGTCGGCGATCTTCGGATGAGCCGCCGTGAGCGCGGCGAGCAGGGTCGACTTGCCGGCGTTCGGGAGGCCGACGAGCCCGACGTCGGCGATCAGGCGGAGCTCGAGGCGGAGCCAGCGCTCCTCGCCGGGCTCGCCCTTCTGGGCGTGCTTCGGGGTCCGGTGCGTCGCGGTTGCGAAATGGACGTTGCCGAGGCCGCCCCGGCCGCCGCGCGCCACCATTGCGAGCTGCTCGCTCGACACGAGGTCGGCGACGAGCTCGCCGCTGGCGTCGTCGAGGACGGCCGTGCCCGGCGGGACGGCCAGCACGAGGTCGTCACCGGCCTTGCCATGGCGCTTCGCGCCCGTGCCGCGCCCGCCCGACTCGGCCTTGAAGCGGCGGTGCTGGCGGTAGTCGCCGAGCGTCGTCTGGCCCGGGTCCACGCGCAGGCTGATCGATCCGCCGCGCCCGCCGTCGCCGCCGTCCGGTCCACCGCGCGGGACGTGGGCCTCGCGCCGGAACGTCGCCGCCCCGTCGCCGCCGTCGCCGGCGCGGACGAGGATCTTCACCTGGTCGAGGAACATCGGCTGGATCGTCGCACACCGGCGCCGGGACCGCGCCGGGCCACGCGGCCCGGGATCAGCGCGGCCGGCGGTGCCGGATTACAGGTACGACAGCGGGTTGACCCGGTAGGACGAGTTGTCCCAGGGGTGACCGCGCCAGACCTCGAAGTGGCAGTGCGGGCCGGTGGCCCAGCCGGACTGGCCGACCCGGCCGACCTGCTGGGCGCGACCGACCGACTGGCCGACCCCGACCGTGATCGCCGACATGTGGTTGTAGGTGGTGTACAGGCCGGACCCGTGGGCGATCCAGACCTGGTAGCCGCCGCCGTTGTCCTTCCAGCCGGCGAAGATGACCGTGCCCGAGGCGGCGGCGACGATCCGCGATCCGTACGGCGCCGCGATGTCGAGCGCCGGATGGCCGTAGTGGAAGTACTGGCTGATGTAGCCGCCGGGGACCGGCCACGCGAACTGGCCGCCGCCGTAGTGCTGCGGGACGCTGCCACCGCCGCCGCCACCGCTCGCGGCGACCGGCCGCGGCTGCGCCTTCGGGGTCGGGATCGGCTTGCCGTGGCCACCCGGCAGGATGAGTGTCTGGCCGACCGTGACCGTCTCGTCGGTCAGGCCGTTGAACGACACGATGTCGGCCTCGGAGACGTTCGCCGCATCGGCGATGCCGGCCAGCGTCTCGCCGGCCTTGACGACGTGGATCGTGCCGTCGACCGGCGGGATGACCAGCTTCTGGCCGACCTTGAGGTCGTCCTTCGACTTGAGGTGGTTGGCCCACCACAGGGTCATCATCGAGACCCCGAAGTGATGGGCGATCCCGGTCAGCGTGTCGCCCGACCGGACCCGGTAGGTCTGGAGCGACTCGGACGGGTCGGCGATCGACGTGTCGACCGCGATCGGCTTGAGCAGCGTCCCGTCGGAGAGGTACGGGCCGGCGGGCTGGGCATCGGGCTGGCTGTCGACCGAGCCGTCGAGCCGCGCCGCGCCCGCGTTGTCGATCGTGCCGTCGACGCCGACGCTGGGATCGGTCGCGTCGCCGCTGTTCTCGAGCCCGGCGACGGCCAGCCGGGGCGCCTGGCCGGCGCCGTTCGTGCCGCCGGTCGCCCCGGTCGCCGGCGGGTTGGCGATCGAGCTGAGCGAACCGATCAGGACGAGCAGCGCGACGACGATCGGCAGCACCCGCTCGCGACCACCGAGGCGCGCGCGAAGCGCGGCCGCCGTCCCGGGCGTCCAGCCGATCCGCTCGGCGACGCGCTCGCGGAGCGTGACCCGATGGGCGCCGTAGGGGATCGCGGTGCGCGCGGGCGCCGGGTTCCGGGCTGGGATCGCGGTGGCGATGGCCTGGACCAGCGCACGCGTCCGATCGCGGAGGGCGCTGGTCGCGGGAAGCATCGGCGAGGTGCGGTCAGGCCGGTGACGCCGCAGGGCGTCGCGAGCCCGGACCGTCGCGTTCTGCAATACGGTCTCCCTTGCAGGGACGGACGGCTTCGCGGGTGGTGGGGGCGCTTGGGTTGCCGTCCGGTCGGGGCGCGATATCGAGCTGGGGGTCTCTACGCGCGGGCTCCGACGGTTCGTCGGTGTGTCCCGATGTGGCTCACACGGTAGCAGCCCCGGCCGGGGCTGGCAACCGCGGGACCGCCCCGCCTACTGGTCGAGGCTCTTCGTCAGGCCGGCCAGGAACTGGGCGTTGGTGTCGGACTTCGAGAGGCGGTTGAGCAGGAGCTCGATGCCCTCGTTCGTGCCGACCGCGGACAGCATCCGGCGCATCGTCCAGACCATCTTGAGGGTGCCCTCCTCGAGGAGCAGCTCCTCGCGGCGGGTGCCCGAGCGCTGCACGTCGATGGCCGGGAAGATCCGCTTCTCGGCCAGCTTCCGGTCGAGGATCAGCTCGGAGTTGCCGGTGCCCTTGAACTCCTCGTAGATGACGTCGTCCATCCGCGACCCGGTGTCGACGAGGCACGTCCCGATGATCGTCAGGCTGCCGCCCTCCTCGATGTTCCGGGCCGCCCCGAAGAACCGCTTCGGCGGGTACAGCGCGATCGGGTCGAGGCCGCCGGTGAGCGTCCGGCCGCTCGGCGGGAGGGCCAGGTTGTAGGCCCGGGCGAGACGGGTGATGGAGTCGAGCAGGATGACCACGTCGCGCCCCGTCTCGACCTGCCGCTTGGCGATCTCGAGGGCCATCTCGGCGACGTGGGTATGGTTCTCGGTCGGCTCGTCGAAGGTCGAGCTGATGACCTCGCCCTTGACGCTCCGGCGCATGTCGGTGACCTCCTCCGGCCGCTCGCCGATGAGCGCGACCATGAGCAGGATCTCCGGATAGTTCGTCGTGATCCCGTTGGCGATCTGCTTGAGCAGCATCGTCTTGCCGGCCTTCGGCGGGCTGACAATCAGCGCGCGCTGGCCCTTGCCGAGCGGGTTGACGAGGTTGATCAGCCGCTGGCTCAGGTTCTTCGGATCCGACTCGAGGTTGAGCAGCTCGTCGGGATGGATCGGGGTCTGGTCGCCGAAGTGCGGCCGCCGCGCAGCGGTCCCGGGATCCACGCCGTTGACCGAGTCGACGCGCAGGAGGCCCCAGTACTTCTCCGCCTCGCGCGGGGCGCGGACGGCGCCGGACACCCGGTCGCCGATGCGGAGCCCGAACCGGCGGACCTGGCTCGACGAGACGTACACGTCGTCCGGGCTCGGCAGGAGGCCGTGGCGGCGCATGAACCCGAAGCCCTCGTCGACGATGTCGAGGATGCCCGTCGCATAGGCGTGCCCGGCGCGCTCGGTCTGGCGACGCAGGATCTGGTCGACCAGCTCCTCGCGGCGGACGCCGACGAGGCCGTCGAGATCGAGGTCCTGGCCGACGGACCGGAGCTCCTTCTCCGACATCGCGCCGAGGTCGGCGATGTTCAGGTCGTTCCGCTCGCGGGCGGCCTCGAGCTCCTGCTGCTCGTCGAACTCGCTGACCGGCGGGCGGGTCGTCCCCTGGGGACGGCGCCGCGGGCGGCGATTACGGGTGCGCTGATCGGGACCGATGGAAGGCATTTGGGCAGGACTCTCGAACGGGAATGGGTGGGGCCGTTGGCTCGCGCGGAATCGCTCCGCAGCGCAGGCCTCGGTGGGAACGCAATGAGCATAGACGGGCGCCGGACCGGCGTCAATGGGGCGCGAGCGGGGCCGGCACGCCGCTGCCGGCGAGCCGCGACGGGCGGCGCCCCGTGCCATCCTGTGCCCGATGGATCGTCTCCGGGACCGGGTCTGCATGGTCACCGGCTCGACCGGCATCGCCGCGGCGAGCGCCCGGCGGCTGGCGGCCGAGGGCGCAGCCGTGGTGGTGGTGTCGCGGACGCCCGGTCACGCCGAGACGCTCGCGGCGACCGTGGCGCAGGCCGGCGGGACCGCCCTCGGGATCGCCGCGGACCTGACGGTCGAACGAGAGACCGACGCTGCCGTGGCCGTCGCCGTCGAGCGGTTCGGACGGCTCGACGGGCTGTTCGCGGTCGCCGGGGGCAGCGGCCGTCGCCATGGCGACGGGCCGATCCACGAGCTGACCGCCGAGGGCTGGGATCGGACCCTCGAGATCAACCTGCGCAGCCAGGCGCTGACCTGCCGGGCGGTGGTGCGCCAGATGCTCGCCCAGCCGCCGAACGGCTCGGGCACCCGCGGCGCGATCCTGCTGATGGGCAGCGTCACCGCGACGGACCCGGCGCCCACGTTCTTCGCCACCCACGCCTATGCCGCGGCCAAGGGAGCGACCACGGCGCTGATGACGGCGATGGCGGCGACCTACGCGGCGGACGGGATCCGGGTGAACGCCGTGGCGCCGTCGCTGACCGACACGCCGATGGCATCCCGCGCGGCGTCGGACGCACGGATCCGCGCGTTCGCCGCGCGCAAGCAGCCGCTGGCCGGCGAGATGATGGACCCGGACGAGGTCGCCCACGCGGCCGTCTACCTGCTGTCCGACGAGTCGCGCGTCGTGACCGGCCAGCTGCTCAAGGTCGACGGTGGCTGGTCCGTGCTGTCGGTCTCGCCCGAGCCGGGGCCGTGATGCGGCGACGCGCGGCTGCAGGGGCCCTGAACCCGCGACGCGCGGCTGCCGGGGCGGGCGGGCGATGACGTTCGCGCGCACCGTCCTCGGCGACGTCGACCCGGCGGCGCTCGGGATCACCTACGCCCACGAGCACCTCGTCATCGACGCTGGCCGGGCGGTCCAGCTGTTCCCCGAGTTCGACCTCGGCGACGTCGACGCGATGACGACCGAGGTCGCCGAGGCCACGGCCCTCGGGCTGCGCACCGTGGTCGACGCGATGCCCTGCGACACCGGTCGGAGCGCCGAGAAGCTGGCCGACCTGGCGCGTCGGACCGGCCTCCACCTGATCGCCCCGACCGGCCTCCACCACGATCGCTTCTACGGTCCGGCGCACTGGAGCCAGCGGGTGACCGTCGACGAGCTCGCCGGGCTGTTCGAGGCCGACGTCCAGGACGGGATCGATGCGAACGACTACAGCGGACCGGTCGTCCGGCGGACGGCCTACCGCGCCGGCGTGATCAAGATCGGCGCCAGTGCCGGGGGTCCCTCCGAGCGGGACCGGCGCGTCTTCGCGGCCGCCGCCGAGGCGCACCGCCGGACCGGGGTCCCGATCCTGACCCACTGCGAGGACGGAACCGGCGCGCTGGAGCAGGTCCGGCTGCTCCAGGAGCTGGGCGTCGAGCTGGGGCACGTGGCCCTGAGCCACGTCGACAAGGTCGTCGACCGGGGCTACCACCGCGAGCTGCTGTCGAGCGGGGCGTTCGCCGAGTACGACCAGTCGTTCCGCTGGGGCGAGCGGCCGAACGGCACCGTCCAGCTCCTCGACTGGATGATCGCGGATGGGCTCGACGGCCAGGTCGTGGTCGGGATGGACGCCGCGAAGCGCGGCTACTACCACGTCTTCGGGGGCCAGCCCGGGCTGGCCTGGCTGCTCGACGGCTTCCGCCGGCTGCTCGACGCCGCCGGGATCGGGGCGGCGGTCCGCGAGCGCCTCTTCGTCGCCAACCCGGCCCGGTTGTACGCGTTCGCCGCGCCGACTGGAGGAGGTCCCGGATGAGCAGCGAGATTCGGACCAGCGTCGTCGGGTCGCATGCGCGGCCCTCCTGGTTCGTCTCCGGCATCGACGCGGCGGAGCGCGGCGACTTCGGGCCGGCCGACCTCGCCGAGATGCTCGACGACGCCGTCGACCTCGCCATCCGGGACCAGGAGGAGGCCGGGATCGACATCGTCACCGACGGCGAGATGCGCCGCGCGGGCTTCTTCACGGCCGAGTTCTACCGCCACGTGACCGGGCTCCGGCCGCTGCCGGCCGAGCGCCGGCTGGGCGCCGGCGGGCACGACCAGCAGCATCGCTTCGCGGTCCTCGAGCCGATCGCCGCGCCCGACGGGCTGGGGGTGGTGGCCGAGTACCGCGCCGCCGTGCCCCGCACCCGGCGGCCGCTCAAGGTGACCCTGCCCGGCCCGTACACCCTGTCCGGCCGGCTGCGCACGGGCCCGGGCGAGGTCTACCCGCACCGGAACGACGCCGCCGAGGCGTTCGTCCCGATCCTCCGCGCGGAGCTCGAGGGCCTCGTCGCGGCCGGTGCCGGCTTCATCCAGATCGACGAGCCCTCGCCGGCGATCCACCCGGACGCGCCGGCCGACTTCTCGGCGCTGTTCAACGCGGCCGTCGCGCCGATCGTCGGGCGAGCCCGGATCGGCGCCCACCTCTGCTTCGGCAACTACCTCGGCCGGCCGCTCGCCCGGCGCACGTATCGCCCGGTCGTCGGCGCGATGCTCGGCTTCACCGTCGACGAGCTCGTGCTCGAGTTCGCCAACCGCGAGATGGCCGAGATCGAGATCCTCGGCGAGCTCGCGGCCGCCGGCCGTGACGTCGGGGCCGGCGTCGTCGACGTCAAGAACTCGTACCTGGAGACCGCGGCGGACGTCGCCGAGCGCGCCGCCGCCGTCCTGGCGGCCGGCGTCCCGGCGGAGCGCCTGACGCTCGTCCCCGACTGCGGCTTCAGCCAGACCCCACGGTGGGCGACGACGGCCAAGCTCCGGGCCCTCGTCGCCGGCCGGGATCTCCTGCTCGGACGGACCCGCGAGGAGGCGCACCCATGAACGGCCACGCGATCACGATGCTCGGCACCGGGCTCATCGGCGACTTCTACACGAACACGCTCCAGGGCCAGCGCGGTCGCGACCGGGTCCGCGTCGTCTACTCCCGGAGCGCCGAGCGCGGCGCGGCGTTCCGCGAGCGCTGGGACATCCCCGAATCCACGACCGACCTCGCCGCCGCGATCAACCATCCCGAGACCGACGTCGTGGTCGTCGGCCTGCCGAACTTCCTGCACGAGGAGGCGATCGCCCTGGTGGCCGCCGCCGGGAAGGCCGTCCTGTGCACGAAGCCGCTCGGGCGCACGGCCGAGGAGGCCCGCCGGATGCTCGAGACCGTCGAGCGAGCCGGGGTGTTCTCCGGCTATCTCGAGGACCTCTGCTACACCCCCAAGACGCTCAAGGCGGAGGCGTCGGTCCGGGCCGGGGCCATCGGCGCCGTGACCTGGGTCCGCTCGCGGGAGGCCCATCCCGGCCCGCACTCGGCCTGGTTCTGGGACGGGCGCCTGACCGGCGGCGGCGCGATCATCGACCTCGGCTGCCACTGCATCGAGATCATCCGGACGTTCGCCGGCAAGGGGAACCGCCCGCTCGAGGTGCTCTGCCAGACCGACACCCTCGTCCATCCGATCGCCGACGAGGACAACGCCGTCGCGCTGATCCGGTTCGAGTCGGGGGCCATGGGCCAGTTCGAGGTGAGCTGGACGTTCCGGGGCGGGATGGACCTGCGCGACGAGGTGGCCGGCACCCACGGCACGATCTGGATGAACCACTTCCTGCGGACGGGGTTCGAGATGTTCACGGCCGGGGGCGGCAGCGGCTACGTCGCCGAGAAGGCCGAGACCTCGGCCGGCTGGCTCTTCCCCGTCGGCGACGAGGTCAGCGAGCTCGGCTACGTGGACATGTTCAGCGACATGTTCGGGGCGCTCGACGCCGGGGGGACGCCGCGGGAGACCTTCTACGACGGGTATGTCGTGAACGCGATCATGGACGCCGCCTACCGCTCGGCGCGCGCCCACGCCTGGGAACCGGTCGACCTCGAGTGGCGCGGCGGGTCCACGCCGCGGATCGTCGCGACGCCGGAGCTGTTCGACGGCCAGGTCGTGATCAAGCGCGAGGTCCTGCCCGACGGGCGGCAGAAGCTGATCCTCAAGGACCCGGCCTCCGGCGACTTCGCGGACCGGATCGTGGCGGGCGGCTGACCGACCGGCCGCGGCCGCGCGCCGTCACGACGGGGAGGCTCAGGCGGACGCGCTCGCGCCGACCTCGGCGAAGGCCAGGCCGGGCGTCCCGGTCGGCTCGCCCTGCTCGATCCAGCGACCGATCGTGTCCCGCGCGAACAGCTGGTCGAGCACCATCGCCGACGCGCCGATGACCCCGGCCAGCCCACCGAGCGAGGACGGCTGGATGAGCAGGTCGCGGGTCGCCAGCGGGAGCGACCGCCGGTAGATCGTCTCGCGGATGACCGCCAGCAGCTGGTCGGGGCTGTTGGCGACCCCGCCACCGATGACGATCAGCGATGGGTTGAAGAAGTTGACGATGCTGGCGAGCATCGATCCGACGAGCCGCGCCGCGTCCTGGAGCAGCGCGACGGCCACGGGATCGCCGAACGACGCGGCGCGGGCGACGTCCTCGGCCGTGACCGCGCCGGCCTGGTCGAGGGCGGCACGCAATCGCGGACTCCGGCCGTCGCGGGCGGCGGCCGCACCCGCCCACGCGAGGGCGGCCCCGCCGGCGAGCGCCTCGAGGCAGCCGACGTTGCCGCAGCGGCAGATGACCGCCGGGTCGTCGACGACCTGGATGTGACCGACGTCCCCGGCGCTGCCCTGCGCGCCGCGGTGGAGCCGGCCCTCGGAGATGATCCCGGCCCCGATCCCCGTCCCGATCTTGACGACCACCACGTTGTCGTGGCCGATCGCCACCCCCGCGCGCCACTCCCCGAGCGCCAGCAGGTTGACGTCGTTGTCGACCCAGACGGGGGCCCGGTAGCGCGCGGCGAAGCGCTCCCGGACCGGGTAGCCGTCCCAGCCGGGCATGATCGGCGGCGAGATCGGCCGGCCGGACTGGAACTCGACCGGGCCGGGCACGCCGATCCCGATCCCCCACAGCTTGCCGGGCACGTCGTCCACCATGCCCAGGAGCCGCTCGAAGAGCGCCTCGACCCGGTCGAGGCAGCGCTCCGGCCCGGCGTCGACCCGGGCCGCCTCGGCGTAGTGGCCGAGGATCTCGCCGTCGAGGGTCGTGATGGCCACGTCGATGCTCGTCGCCCCGATGTCGGCGACGAGAACGTGCCCGGCATCGGCGCGGAAGGTGAGCTGGCGCGGCGGGCGACCGCCGGTGCTCGGGCCGACGTCGCCTTCGACGACGAGGCCGCGCTCGATCAGCTCGCCGACCCGTTGGGCCACGATCGCCCGACCGAGCCCCGTCCCGGCGGCCAGCTCCGAGCGCGACCGCGATCGACCGAGGCGGACCTCGTCGAGGACGGTGACGAGGGCATCGAGGGCCTCATCGGGCAGCGGCGCGAATCGGCGGGGCAACCCGTCGCGGACCGGCGCCCCCGCCGGATCGACGACCCCGGATCCGGTGCTCGTCATCCGCTGAACCACCCCGCGATCATACGCCCGCGATACCACTTTTGCACTTGACAGAACAAAGTACGATGGACGGCGTACGAAGTTCGAGTCACCCTCGAACACGAGGCACGATCGCTGCTTCGGTTCTCGACCGTCACCGCGCCCCGATCCAACGAGACTGCCTAGACGTTGGCAGCGCAACCAGCAGGTGGGTGAGCAGGTCATGAGGAGGATCGCCGACGTCCATGCCGCGGTCATCGGCACGGGCTTCATCGGCACCGTCCACGTCGAGCAGCTGCGCCGCATCGGCGTCCAGGTGACCGGCGTGCTGGGCAGCACGGCCGAGCGCGGCCGGGCCCGGGCCGAGGCCCTCGGCGTGCCGCGCGCCTACCCGTCCCTCGAGGCCCTCCTGGACGACCCGGCGGTCGACGTCGTCCACGTCACGTCGCCGAACCACCTCCACGTCCCGCAGACGCGGGCGATCCTCGCCGCCGGCCGGCACGTCGTCTGCGAGAAGCCCCTCGCGCTGACGGCGGCCGAGTCCGCCGAGCTGGTCGACCTGGCCGCGACGAGCGGGCTCGTCAACGCGGTCAACTTCAACATCCGCTTCTACCCGCTCCACCAGCACGTCCGCGAGGTGGTGGCCGACGGGGCGATCGGCGACGTCCGGCTCGTGACCGGGCACTACTTCCAGGACTGGCTGCTCCTGGACACCGACTGGAACTGGCGGCTCGAGCCCGACAAGGGCGGCGCGCTCCGGGCCGTCGGCGACATCGGGTCGCACTGGCTCGACCTCGTCATGTTCCTCACCGGCCAGCCGGTCGTGGCCGTGATGGCCGACCTCGCCACGTTCGTGCCGCTGCGCGCCCAGCCGCGCGGCCCGGTCGAGTCGTTCTCGACCGAGCGGAGCAGCGACACCGTCGAGCGCGACATGACGACCGAGGACGTGGCCTGCATCCTGCTCCGCTTCGCGAACGGTGCCCGCGGCTCCGTTGCCGTGTCGCAGGTCAGCGCCGGGCGCAAGAACTCGCTCCAGTGGGAGATCGACGGGTCGACGGCGTCGGCCGCCTGGGATTCGGAGACACCCGACCACCTGTGGCTCGGCCACCGCGATCGGCCGAACGAGATCCTGCTCCGCAACCCCGCCCTGATGGGCAGCGCGGGACGGGCCGCGGCGGCGCTCCCCGGCGGTCACGTCGAGGGCTTCGCCGACACCTTCGGGGCGCTCTTCCGGGCGATCTACGCCGACGTCCTCGCCGGGCGGCCGGCCGAGCGGCCGCCGTACGCGACGTTCGCCGACGGCCACGAGGAGGTGCTGGTCGGCGATGCGATCGCCGAGAGCGCCCGGCTCGGCCACTGGGTGGACGTGATCCATGCGCCGGCCGCCGTGACCAGCGGGGGCGTCCGATGAGCGAGCCCGGCGTGCGAACCCAGTGGCCCCTGCCCGTGGAGGCAGCGCGATGAGGCTCGGACTGCTGACCGCCCCGTTCCCCTCGACGCCGCTCATGGAGGTCGTCGACTGGACGGCGGCCAACGGCTTCGAGAGCATCGAGATCGCCTGCTGGCCGGCCGCGAGCGGGCCGACCCGGCGCTACGCCGGCACGAGCCACATCGACGTGGCGAACCTGTCGGCCGGCGAGGCGATCGAGCTCGCCGACGAGATCGCGGCGAAGGGCCTGACCATCTCGGGCCTTGGCTACTACCCGAACCCGCTCCACCCCGACCCGGCCCACCGGGCGGAGGTGATCGGCCACCTCCGCCACGTGATCACCGCGGCCGAGAAGATGGGCGTCCCGCTCGTGAACACCTTCATGGGCGCGGACGGCGCGAAGAACCAGGACGACAACTGGGCGGAGGCGCTCCGGGTCTGGCCGGACATCGTCTCGTTCGCCCAGGACCACGGGCGACGGATCACGATCGAGAACTGCCCGATGCTGTTCAGCTACGACGAGTGGCCGGGCGGCCACAACCTGGCGACGACGCCGCGGATCTGGCGCCGGATCCTCGAGCAGTGGAGCGGCACGATCGGGCTCAACTTCGACCCGTCGCACCTGATCCTCCAGATGATCGACATCCCGCGCTTCATCCGCGAGTTCGGGCCGCACATCCTGCACGTGCAGGCCAAGGACCTGTGGATCGATCGCGACGCCCTGTACGAGCGCGGCGTCTTCTCGCTCGGGATGGGCTGGCAGGTGCCGCGCCTGCCGGGGCTCGGCGACGTCGAGTGGGGCCCCCTGTTCGGGGCGCTGTGGCGGACCGGCTACGACGGCGACGTGATCGTCGAGCACGAGGACCGCAACTTCGAGCAGACCGACGAGCTCGTGAAGCGCGGCTTCCTGCTCGCTCGCGACGTGCTGCGGCCGTACGTCAAGTGACCACCGTCGCGCGGCCCTCGATCGACTCCCTGACGGAACGCGACATCGCCAAGACGATCGACCATTCGCTGCTCCGGCCGGAGCTCGACGACGCGTTCGTGGAGGACGGCTGCCGCCTGGCGGCCGAGTACGACGTCGCCTCGGTCTGCGTCCGTCCGGCCGACGTCCGGCGGGCCGTCGCGCTGCTGCGCGACAGCGACGTCGCCGTGGGCACGGTCATCGGCTTCCCGCACGGCAACCACCTGACCGCGACAAAGGTCTTCGAGGCCCGCCAGGCGCTCGCCGACGGGGCGACCGAGCTCGACATGGTGCTCCAGATCGGCGCCCTCAAGTCCGGTCGCGACGAGGACGTCCGGGCGGACATCGCGGCCGTCGTCGAGCTCGCCCACGCGAACGGGGCGATCGTCAAGGTGATCTTCGAGAACGCCTACCTCAGCGACGACGAGAAGGTCCGCGCCTGCCACCTGTCCGAGGCCGCCGGCGCAGACTTCGTCAAGACCTCGACCGGGTTCGCGCCGGGGGGCGCCACCCACGACGACCTGCGACTGATGCGCGCGAACACGTCGCCGCACATCCAGATCAAGGCCGCCGGCGGCGTCCGGACGCTCGACGCGCTCCTCGACGTCATGGCCCTCGGCGTCACCCGGATCGGGGCGACGGCCACGAAGACGATCATCGACGACTTCCGGGCTCGCAAGGCCGGCGGCCCCGGCGGCGGCGCGGCTCCCACGGTCGCGGGCGACGAATGACTCGCACGGTCGCCCGATGAGCCCGGCGGGCACGGCCGTCCCGGCACCCGCCGTGCGCTGGATCGGCGCGGCCGCCGAGGTGATGGACCGCATCGCCCGGACGCAGGCGGCGGCCATCGAGCAGGCCAGCGGCTGGTGCGCCGACGCGATCGCCGCCGACGGCCTGGTCCACCTGTTCGGGACGGGCCACTCGCGCATCCCGGTCGAGGAGATGTTCCCGCGCTACGGCTCGTACCCCGGGTTCAACCCGATCGTCGAGCTGTCGATGACGTTCCACACCCAGGTCGTGGGCGCCAACGGGCAGCGCCAGGCGATGTTCATCGAGCGGGTCCCCGGCCTTGCCGAGGTCATCCTCTCGAACTTCAGCTACGGGCCGAAGGACGTGATGATCGTCTTCTCGGCGAGCGGGCTGTCGGCCGTCCCGGTCGAGATCGCCCGGGGCGCGCGGAAGCGCGGGCTGCGGGTCATCGCCGTGACCTCGGTCGCCCAGTCGCTCGCCGCGGAGGTCGATCCGGCGGCCGGGGCGCGGCTCCTCGACGAGGCCGATCTCGTGATCGACCTGTGCTCGCCACCGGCCGACGCGATGTGCCGCGTGGATGGCCTGGACACGCCGGTTGGCCCTGTCTCGACGGCGGCCGCGGTCGCCATCGTCAATTCGCTCAAGGTGCGGATCGCCGAACTGCTCGTCGAGCGGGGAGCGATGCCGCCAGTCCTGACCCGAGCCTCGGTGGTAGGCGCCGAGCGCTCACAACGGTTGTTCGACGATGCCTATCGAGAGCACGCGCGGCGACTTGCTCGTGCCATCATCCGGTCCTCGGATGCTGGAGAGCCCGCGGAGGAGGTGACCAGCGAACGAGGGCGGTGACCATCGTCGCGCGGCGACGTCGTCGCCGGCCATCGGGACCTTCGGGCTCGGGTGCCGGGGACGTGGAACACGGTCGGATCGGCGGGACCATTCGGCCCGCGGATCAAACCAGGAGGAGAGTTGATGTTCATGAAACGAGCCGGCTGGCTGAAGACGATCGCCGGCATCAGCGCGATCGTCGTCATTGCCGCCGCCTGCAGCTCGAGTGGCTCGTCGCCGAGCGCGGCGGCGGCCAAGTCGTACAAGATCGGGTACTCCAACGGCGGCGGCGTCGGCAACGGGTTCCGCGAGGAGCAGGTCTGCACCGCCAAGGCGCAGTCGCTCGTGTCGGGCGCGGTGTCCGACCTCACCGTGATCCATCGCAACACGGACGCGGCGGGCCAGCTGTCCGACATCCGCGACCTGATCTCCAAGGGCGTCAACGCGATCGTGTTCAACCCGAACGACAAGGCGGCCCTGAACCCGGCCCTCGCCGAGGCGAAGGCCGCCGGGATCAAGACCGTCTCGGTCGACGCCTACGTCACCGACCCGAACACGTACAACCTGTACAACAACCAGGTGAAGTACGCGGAGCTCGGTGCCAAGTGGCTGTTCGACCAGATGGGCGGCACGGGCACGGTCTACTACATGCGCGGTCTCGCCGGCCACCCGGCCGACTCCGACCGTGACATCGGGTTCAAGAACGTCCTCAAGGACTACCCGAACATCAAGGTCGTCCCGAACGCGGACGGTGTCGCCACCGGGTGGGACCCCGCGACCGCGACCAAGCTCATCAACGACTTCATCGCCAGCGGCCAGTACGACACGATCCAGGGCATCTGGACGTCCGGCATGGACTCGATGGTCGTTGACGCGATCAAGGCATCCGGCAAGCCGTACGTGCCGATCGTCGGCGCCGACCTCGGCGCGTTCGTCAAGCAGCTCCTCGACCCGGTCGGCTATCCGGGCCTCAAGGGCGTCGCGGTCACCAACACCGCCGCCGTCGGCGGCGCGGGCGTGGCCCTCGCCCTCAAGCTCCTCAACGGCGAGACCGTGACGACGGATCCGTCGGCCAGCCAGCCGAACACGGTCCTCCTGGACCCGGTGGCGGTTGACAACCTGACCGACGCCAACAAGGCGAAGTTGAAGTCGTGGCAGTCGGTGCCGGGTCTCGACCCGACCTGGCCGCTCGGCATCCAGATCGACGGCTGGACCACCTACACCCCGGACCAGGCCATCGCCTGCAAGGGCCCCGGCGGCAGTTAAGCCCTCACCCTCAGTCGAGTTGACGCGGGGGATGCCGGTCACCGGCATCCCCCGCACCACACCCCCACCAGGACGTCCATGACGGGCATCGCCACCACCACCGACCTCCTGCTGTCCGCAACCGGCGTCTCGAAGACCTATGGCGCCGTCGTGGCCCTCAAGTCCGCGTCCCTGGCCGTGCGACCCGGCGAGGTGCACGCCCTGATGGGCGCGAACGGCGCGGGCAAGAGCACGCTGGTCAAGATCCTGACCGGCGCCGTCCGGCCCGATGCCGGGACGATCACCGTCCGCGGGACGGAGCGGACCGTCCACTCGCCGGCCGAGGCCCGTCGCGGCGGGCTCGTCTCGGTCTACCAGGAGCCGGCGCTCATCCCGGACCTCGACATCCGGGCCAACCTGCGCCTGACGGCGACGCCGATCGAGGCGTTCCGGCACTGGGTCCGCGAGCTCGGCCTCCCCGACCTCGACCTGTCGCGGCTCGCCCGACGCGTCCCGCTTGCCTCGCTGCGGATCATCGACCTCGCCCGGGCGATGGCGATCGAGCCCGACGTCCTCATGCTCGACGAGATGACCGCGGCGCTCCCGGCCAACCTGACCGAGCGGGTGCTCGACGTCGTCGGCCGCCAGCGGGGCGGCGACCGTTCGGTGATCTTCATCTCGCACCGGATGATCGAGATCGCCGCCGTATGCGACCGGGCGACCGTGCTGCGCAATGGCGAGACCGTCGGCGTCGTCGACGTCACCCCGGGCTCCGACGAACGGATCGTCGAGCTCATGCTCGGCCAGGTCGTCGAGGGCATGACCGAGGTCGCCGAGCGGACCGCAGCCGGCTCGAATGCGTCCGGCACGACGCCCCGGCTGGCCGTCGGTGGCCTCAGCTCCGGGACGAAGCTGAACGACGTCTCCTTCGAGCTGCTGCCCGGCGAGGTGCTCGGCGTCGTGGCCCTCGAGGGCCAGGGCCAGGACGAGCTGTTCGACATCCTGGCCGGGTCCGAGCGGCCGAGTGGCGGCGAGATCCTCGTGGACGGGACCAGCGTGTCGTTCCGCCACCCCGCCGACGCCATCCGGGCCGGGCTGGTGTACGTCGCGGCGGATCGCGCCGAGGCCCTGCTGATGCAGCGCTCCGTGCGCGAGAACATCGCCCTGCCGTTCACGACGCGGCTCCGCCACTGGGGCCCGATCGACCTGCGCGGGGAGGGCCGGACGGTCGACTCGGCCGTCGCCCGGCTGCAGATCGACGCCCGGGCGGGGGGCGAGGTTCGCCGGCTGTCCGGTGGCAACCAGCAGAAGGTCACGATCGCCCGCTGGGTCGCCGGCGGCGTGCACACGATGCTGTGCTTCGATCCGACCCGCGGCATCGACATCCGGACGAAGCACCAGATCTACGTCCTGCTCCGCGAGCTCGCCGAGGCGGGCGCGGCCGTGCTGCTGTACACCTCCGAGCTGAAGGAGGTCCAGCTCGTGTGCGACCGCGCCATCGTGATCTTCGGCGGCCGGGTCGTCGCCGAGATCGGCGTCGCGGACGCCGATGAGCCGGCGCTCCTGCGAGCCGCCTACAACCTGAAGGTCGACGCGCCGATGCCCGAGGAGGTGGCCGGCGAGGCCGTCGCCGAGGCCGTCGCAGCCGCCGCGCGCGAGGCGTCCGACGACGCCGCGCAGCCCGGCCCCGCGAGCGACCGATGAGCGCCGCGTCCGGCACGATCGACACCGAGCGCGCCCGTCCGGCGGAGGCGATCGCCGCGTGGGCCCAGCGCAACTCGTGGAACCTCGGCCTGCTCGGATCGCTCGTCGTCCTGCTCGTGTTCACCAGGCTCATCCAGCCGAGCTACGGCGTGCCCGGCGTGCAGGGCCTGGCGATCTCGGTGCTGCCGCTGGCCCTGGCCGCCGTGGCCCAGGCGATCGTGGTCCTGTCGGGCGGGATCGACCTGTCGATCGGCTCGATGATGGCGCTGGTCAACGTCGTCGCGGCCGTCCTCATGCTGAACCAGTCGGAGGAATACGGCGTCGTCGTCGTGATCGGCATGCTCCTCCTCGGGCTCGTGCTCGGGGCGATCAACGGCAGCCTGATCGTCCTCACCCGCGTCCCCGACATCGTGGTCACCCTGGCGATGTCGTTCGTATGGGCGGGCTGCGCGCTCCTGGTGCTCCCGACCCCGGGCGGAGGCTCGGCGAAATGGCTGCCCGAGCTCGTCCTCGGGTCACTCGGCAACGAGTGGATCCCGAAGGCGGCCGTCGTGCTGCTCGTCGTCGTCGCGGTCATCTGGATCCCGATCCGGCGATCGTGGCTCGGGCTGTCCCTCTACGCGATCGGCAGCAACCGCCTGGCGGCGTTCCGGAGCGGCGTCGCCGTCGGCCGGACGCGGGTGCTGGCCTACACCCTGATGGGCCTGTTCGCCGCCCTCGCTGGCCTGTCCCTCACTGCGAGCACGAGCATCGGGACCCCGGTCCCGGGGCCGTACACGCTGCTCAGCGTGGCCGCCGTCGTCCTCGGCGGGATCAGCCTGGCCGGCGGCCGGGGCAGCGTCTTCGGGCCGATCCTCGCGGTCATCATCCTCCAGCTGATCCGGACCGACATGACCTTCCTCAACGTGAACACCAACCTCGCCACGGTCCTCCAGGGCGTGATCCTCATCGGCGTGGTGATGATCGGCAGCGTCGTCCAGATCCGGGCCGCGCGGCGATGAGCGACCTCGCCGGCACCTCGAACGAGCGCAGCCCGTGGCTCACCGCGAGCGGCTGGCGCGCGCTCTTCCGCGACCGGCCGATGATCCCGCTGCTCGGCCTGCTCGCCATCCTCGTCGTCATCAGCGACCTCGTCCGCCCGGGGATCGTCGGTCCCGAGTGGGTCGGCGTGATCCTCCGCGCGGCGGTGCTCCTGGCGATCCTCGCCGGATGCCAGACGCTGACGATGCTGACCGGCGGGATCGACCTGTCTGTCGGCGCCGTCGCGTCGATGGCCGGCTTCGTCGTGGCCTCGTTCGCGGCCGGCGCCGGGACGCCGGTGGGGATCATGGTCGCCCTCGTCGCGGCCGCCCTGGCCGGCTTCGTGACCGGCATCGGTGTCGGCGTCTTCCGGGTCCACCCCCTGATCATGACCCTGGGCATGAGCTTCGTCGTGCTCGGGCTGGCGAACGTCTGGCAGCTCCAGTCGGTCGTGACCTCGACGGGCGTCCCGCCCGCCTTCCGGACGCTCGGGTCGGAGGCCGTCGGGGGCGTGTTGCCGTACAGCCTCGTCATCTTCGTCCCGATCGCCGCGCTGATCCTGTTCGGCCTCAAGCGGACCGGCTACGGCCGGCTCCTGTACGCGATCGGCGACAACCCGGTCGCGGCGCGCCTGTCGGGCGCCCGGTCGTGGCAGATCCTGGTGGTCCTGTACGTCGTCTCCGCGCTCCTGGCGGCCCTGGCCGGCTTCCTCTACGCGGGCTACACGAACGTCGCCAGCGTGTCGCTCGTCGACAGCGCCGTACTCCCGTCGGTCGCCGCGGCGGTCATCGGCGGCGTGTCGATCCTGGGTGGCCGGGGCGGCTACGGCGGGGCGATCGTCGGGGCCCTGATCCTGACGGTCGTGTCGTCGCTGCTGTCGTCGCTGGGCTATCCCGAGGCCGTCCGCCAGATCCTGTTCGGGGCGATCATCGTCCTCGTCGCGGCCGCCTACACGCGCGTCACCGCCGAGACCTGACGGATGCCGGTGGGGGCGGCCGGATGAGCCAGGGCGCGGCGACCCGCCACCTCGGGCTGGACCTCGGCGCGACGAACCTCAAGTGGGCGGTGCTGGAGCGGAGCGACGGTACCTGGGCCACGATCGCCACCGAGGCCGTGCCGACGCGCGTCGTGACCGACCCGGATGGCGTGCCGGCGGCGATCGTCCGCCAGCTGGCCGAGGTCGCGGCCGACGCCGCCGCCCGCTGGGGCCCCGTCGCGACGATCGGGATCGGCGTGCCCGGGCTGTACGACCCCGACGCGGGCGCCACCCGGTTCCTCGTCAACCTGCCCGGAGCGTGGGCCGGGGTGCCCGTCACCGGCCCGGTGGCCACGGCGGTCGGCGTCCCGGCCGCGCTCATCAACGACGCCCGCGCCTTCGGCCTCGGCGAGCTGCGGCTCGGGGCCGGCCGGGGCGCCCGCTCGATGATCGGTCTCACCCTGGGAACAGGAATCGGCGGGGTGATCGTGATCGACGGCCGGGTCCTTCTCGGCCACGACGGCACCGCCGGCGAGATCGGCCACCAGACGATCGACCCGGACGGACCGCCGTGCGGCTGCGGGAACCACGGCTGCCTCGAGGCCTTCGCCCGGGCCGACCGGATCGCCCTCGCCTGCGGGACCGCGACCGCCGAGGCGGGCGTGACGCGGGCCCGGGCGGGTGACGCGCGCGCGATCGAGGGCCTCGCCCAGATCGGCCGCTACCTCGGCATCGGCATCGCCAACATGATCACCGTCATCTCGCCCGACCGGGTGGTGATCGGCGGCGGGATCTCGGGCGCGGGCGACCTGCTGCTCGGCCCGATCCGCGACGAGCTCGGGCGCCGGGTGCGCACGACCGCCCTCGACCGGGTCGACCTGGTGACGGCCGAGCTCGGGACCTGGGCGGGGGCGATCGGGGCGGCGATCCACGGCGCGGAGGCGGCAGGCACGGCGGCGGCCGGCGTCGCGGGCCGGGACGCCGGTGTCGCCGATCACCCGGCAACGTGGCCGCGCCGGCCGGCGACGAACGACGTGGGCGTGCCGTGATCGCCGGTCAGCAGCCCCAGTACCGGCGGATCGAGCGGTCGCTGCGCGAGCGGATCCTCGCCCTGCCGCCCGGCGAGCGGGTGCCGTCCGACGCCGAGCTGTGCGTCGAGTTCGGGGTGAGCCGGATGACCGCGCGACACGCGATGCAGCGGCTGGCGGAGGACGGCCTGATCACCCGGGAGCCCGGACGCGGCAGCTTCGTGGCCACCCCGCCGGCCCACCGGCGCACGAACCGGTTGATGACGTTCACCCAGGAGATGACCCGTGCGGGGCGGGTCCCGAGCTCGCGGGTGCTGAGGCGGGTCATCCGCCCGTCGTCGGTTGCCGAGGCCACCAGCCTCGGGATCCCGGTCCGCCAGCCGGTCGTCCACCTGCGCCGGCTGCGGCTGGCGGACGGCGTCCCGATGGCCCTCGAGTCATCCGTCCTGATCGGCGCGACGGCGCCGCTGGTGATGACCGCCGACCTGGCCAGCGGCTCGCTCCACGAGACGCTCGGGCGGGCCGGGTTCGAGCCGCGCCGCGGGACGGGCACGATCTCGGCCGCGGCGGCGACGGCCGGCGACGCCCGCCTGCTCGAGATCCGGTCGGGCGATCCGCTCCTCGTCGAGCAGCGGGTCATCGCCGACCGCCACGGCCGGCGGGTCGAGGCGACCGAGTCGCGCTACCCGGCGTCGCGCTACGGCCTGGTCGTCCAGTTCGACGTGGAGGCCCCGGATGACGGCGCGGCGCCGGATGACCGCGCGGCCCCGGGCGCCGGCGCCCCGGCCGTCCGGGAGGCCGAGCCGACATCCAAGGAGGTGGTGCAATGACGGGGTCCGCGGCCACGACCGTCGCGGGACGGCTCGTCCTCGACGATCGGGTGGCACCTGGGTCGGTCGTCGTCGAGGACGGTTGGATCGTCGCGGTCGAGGTCGGCGGGCAGGCGCCCGGCGACGGCCCGCTCATCGCCCCGGGCTTCGTCGACGTCCACGTCCACGGCTGGGGCGGCCACGACGCGATGGGCGGCCGCGCGGCGCTCGACGGGATGGCCCGCCGGCTGCTGCGTCGCGGCGTCACGTCCTTCCTGCCGACCGCCGTGACCGCGCCGCTCGACGAGCTCGCCGCGTTCGCCGAACGGGTGCAGAGCTGGCGAACCGACGCGCCGGACGACGGCTCCGAGCCGCTCGGGTTCAACCTCGAGGGCCCGTTCCTCGCGGCCGCGCGGCGCGGTGCCCACGACCCGGCCTTGCTGCTGGCCCCGGCGGATGCCCCCGGACCGGAGATCGAGCGGCTCGTCGACGGGCTGCGCGTGATCACGATCGCGCCCGAGCTGCCCGGCGCCATGGAGCTCATCCGCCGCCTCGCCGAGCGCGGCGTGGCGGTCTGCATCGGCCACTCGGCCGCGACGCTCGAGGAGGCCCGCGCCGGGTTCGCGGCGGGAGCTACCTCGACGACCCACCTGTTCAACGCGATGACCGGTCTCGATCACCGCGACCCGGGGGTCGCGCTTGCAGCCCTGCTCGACGACGACGCGTACGTCGAGCTCATCGCCGACGGCATCCACGTCCACCCGGCGCTGTGGCCGCTCATCCGGCGGCTGAAGCCGGCCGACCGGCTGCTGCTCGTCAGCGACGGAATCGCGCTCGCCGGAACGGGCGACGGCCGGGGCCGGATCGGCGGCCTCGAGGTCGAGGTGGCCGGAGGGCGGGCGACGCTCGCCGGGACGTCGACCCTGGCCGGGTCGGTCATCGCGCTCGACGACGCGGTCCGCAACCTGGTCGCCGCGGGCGTGCCGCTGCCGGCCGCCGTCGCGGCCGCCGGACGCAACCCGCTCGCCCTCCTCGGCGTCACGGACCGCGGCCGGATCGCGGCCGGCCAGCGGGCCGACCTCGTCGAGCTCGACCCGCGCCTCCGCGTCCGCCGAGCGATGCGCGCCGGGACCTGGTTCGAGGCGGACGGCTGACGGTCCCGCGGCTCCGCAGCCTCGCGGTTCCGCCTCGCTGCGCCTTCGTCGTGCCTTCGCCGTGCCGCCTCGGCGCTCGACCCATCACGCCGGGTCTCCCTGCTCCGGTGATGCGAGTCGCCGCATCGGTCGGTGCGGGCGCGGCGGTCAGGCGTGATGCGGCGATCAGGCTATCGCGGGGACCACCCCATCTGCGCGAGGACGTCGTTGACAGCCGACACGTATGGACGGCGCCCCTCGCGATCGGGATCAGGCCCGACCGGCCCGAGTCGCTAGCGGTCCGGCATCGCCTCGAACGTCCGCTCGATGTCGTCGAGCATCCGGATCGTCGACTCGACCACGACGTCGAGGTAGCGCCGGCCGAACTCGGCCGTCGCCTCGCGCGCGTCGCCCCACGTCCCCGACCGCGTCGCCCGGTGGACCGAGCCCGGCGCCGAGAAGAAGAACGCGGTGTGCACCGGCGCGGGGCTGGTCACCTCCGGGAACGGCGGGAACTCGACGTTGGCCCGCTCCATGTCGACGAGCGCCGGGTCGATCGCCAGCACGGCCGACGTCTCGCCGCGGTTCGCGTGGAGCCCGTTCGACGGGTCGAAGAACTCGGCCGCCTGGTCCGCCGTCATCCCGTCCCAGTAGTTGATCGGGAAGGCGCGCGCGCCGGCCGGCATGCGGTCGGCCGCCATCGCGCAGGCGTAGGCGATCGCGTAGGTGTTGTCGTAGTGGCCGTTGAGGAAGACGATCCGCCGGAACCCCACCGTCGCCAGCGACAGGCAGAGGTCCTCGACGAGCGCCATGAACGTCGGGATCCGCAGGTGGACGACCCCGGTGAACCCGGCGTGCGGATACGACAGCCCGTAGTTGATCGGCGGCGCCACGAGGGCGCCGACGACCGGGGCGACCCGGCGGGCCACCTCCTGCGGGACGAGGACGTCGGTCAGGAGCGGCGCGTGGGGACCGTGCTGCTCGGTCGATCCCGTCGGCACGATCACCGTCCGGTGGTCGCGCAGGAACGCCTCGACCTCGGGGTTCGGTCATCTCGCCGAGGAACACGGTCGGCGGCTTCATCGCAGCGTCCTCCTTCGTCCAGGTCAGGCGATGATCGTCCTGAGCTCCCCGATCCCCTCGATCCAGGCCGTGACCTCGTCGCCGGCCTCGAGGTGGCGGTCCGGTCCCGGCGGCCCGTCGAGCCGCGCCGGCGTTCCCGGTCGCGATGAGGTCCCCGCTCTCCAGCCGCACGTGGCGGCTCAGGAAGGCGATCACCTCGGCGATCGAGAAGCGCATCGCCGAGGTTCGGCCATCCTGGATGGCCAGCCCGCCGATCGTGCAGCCGAGCCGGACATCGGACGGATCGAGCTCGTCGGCGCTGACCACCCACGGACCGACCGGGCAGAAGCCTGGCATCGACTTCCCGAGCAGCCATTGGTCGCCGTCGAGCCACGGATCCCGCGACGAGACGTCGTTGACGATGGTGTAGCCGAAGACGTGATCCAGCGCGGCCTCGGGCGTGACGTTCCAGGCCGGCGCGCCGATGACGACGCCGAGCTCGACCTCGGCGTCGACGTTCGCCGTCAGCGAACGGTCCCAGCGCAGGGTCGCGCCGTCGCCGCCGACCGAGCTTCGAGCCTTGCCGTAGACGAGCGGCCGCGGGATCTCGTCGCTCGCGCGTCGTCCGGCCCGCGGTAGTTGAGACCGATCGTGTAGATGGCACCCGGATCGGGCACGGCCGGACCGAGCGACACGCGATCGAGCGGGCTCCAGGCCCCGGCCGGCTGGGCGTCTGCCCAAGCCTCGACGCTGCGACGACCGTCCGCGCCGGCGGCGGCGATCTCGCGCAGGGTGTGGAACGGGGCGGACGCCGGCCCCAGCGAGATCACGCGCGGACCGCGCACGAGGACGACGTCGGGTGGGTCGCCGGCGAGCGTGGCGAGCCGCATCGGTCAGGCGGACGCCGCGGGGTCGGCCAACAGCGGCGCGACCGCGGCGCGCATGACGTCGGCCATGCCAGCCACGCCCGTCCAGCGCTCGAAGGCGATCGCCGCCTGCTGGATGAGCATCTCGGATCCGTTCGCCGCGCGCAGCCCGCGCGCCCGGGCGGCCCGGACGAGCGGGGTCTCGGACGGGACGTAGACCAGGTCGAAGACGGTTGCCGCGGCCGGGAGCGCCTCGACGGCGATGGTCGTGCCGGGGTCGAGCATGCCGACCGTCGTCGCGTTCACGGCGAGATCGGCGGACCGGAGGGCCTGCTCGAACGCGGAGTCGGACAGCGCCACCGCCGTGCGGGATCCCCGTCCCAGGCCGCCGAACCGCTCGACGAGGGCGAGCGCCGACGCCGGCGTCCGGTTGCCGACTGTCACCCGGGCGGCCCCGGCCTGCAGACAGGCGAACACGACCGCGTGGGCGGCGCCACCGGCTCCGGCAACGACGACGTGGGCACCCGCCAGCGACCGGCCCATGGCGAGCTCGACCCCGGCCCGGAAGCCCGGCGCGTCGGTGTTGATCCCGACGAGGCGGCCGTCGTCGGTCCGCACGACGTTGTTGACGGCACCGATCGTCGCCGCATCGGCCTCGACCGCGTCGACGAGGTCCGCGACGACACGCTTGTAGGGAGCGGTGACGCCGAGGCCGAGCCAGTCCGGTCCGCGTGCCTCGCGGACGGCGGGTTCGACCGCCTCGGGCTCGAGCTCGAGGAGGACGTAGCGCGCGTCGATCCCGGCAGCGTCGAACGCCGCGTCGTGCATGACCACCGAGTGGCGCCGCTTCAGTGGCCTGCCGATCAGGCCGACGCGGCGGGTCACCGCCAGGGAGTCGGCGGTCGGCGGACGGGCCCGGCGGTGGCCGGGAACGTCACGTTCGGGATGATCTCGTCGACCCACAGCTGGAGCTGGTCGGGGTCGGGGGTCATCGTGTGCAGGAAGAAGTACTCGACGCCGGCGTCCACCCGCGCCTGGAGCGAGGCGACGATCTCGTCGGGCGTCCCGAACAGGTAGACCGTCTCGAGGTAGTCCGCGCCGCGCTCGCTGCTCATGACCTTGAGGAACGCGCGGTGCTGCTCCTCGCGCGCCTTGACCGGGTCGTCGGTCAGGACCAGGTGCAGGAAGTTCTCGTGCGCGACCAGGCAGTCGGCCGGGTCCCGGCCGGCCGCGCGGAAGGCGGCCTGGAGCTCCTGCCAGTCGCGGGCGATGTCCGGCGGCGGGCAGGTCGGCCGCGGGATCCAGCCGTCGGCCTTCACCGTCCGCGCCTTGACCGATCCGACGAACCGCGGCACGTCCGGCGACTTGGGGTCCGCGAGCTGCGATCCGCCGCCGATCCAGAGCAGCGGCCGCTGCGTCGTGCGCGGCTCGATGAACACGTCGTCGACGTCGTAGTACGTGCCGTGGTAGCTCACGGTCTCGCCCTCGAGCAGCGGCATCATGATGTCGAGCATCTCGTCGGTACGCTTGCCGCGCTCCGACTTGTGGACGCCCACCGCCTCGTACTCCACGTCGTTCCAGCCCACGCCGGCGCCGAGGATGACCCGGTTGTCGGACAGGAACTGGAGCGTCGCCAGCTCCTTGGCCAGGATGACCGGATTGCGCAGCGGCATGATCAGGATCGAGGTCCCGAGCCGGACCCGCTCGGTCGCCCCGGCCGCCACGGCGAGCGTGGTGAGCGGCTCGAGCCAGTTGACGCTGTAGAAGCGTTTCGCCGCCAGCAGGTGGTCGGTGATGAACAGCGAATCGAAGCCGAGCTCCTCTACGCGTCGGGCGAAGGCCTTGATCCCGCGCGCTCGCTCCGGCCCGTCGCCCTCCCAGACATAGGACGGCAGGAAGACGCCGAACCGGCCCACGTCGGTCATCTGCGATCACCCCTCCGCATGCAGCACGCCCTCACCGGCCGCGGTAGTCGGGGTCGCGCTTGGCGAAGAACGCGGCCACGCCCTCGGCCAGGTCGTCGCTGGCGAACAGCCGGTCCGCGGCGTCGAGCTCGGCCGCGAGGCCCGTCTCGATGTCCGCGCTCGCTGCCAGCTCGAGGAGGCGCTTGGCCTCGCGCACCGCGAGCGGGCCACGCTCGGCGATCTCCGCTGCGATCGCATCGGCACGCGCGCGTGCCTGCCCCGCCGGCACCACCTCGTGGACGAGCCCGATCCGCTCCGCCTCTGCCGCGCTGAGGACGCGACCGGTCAGGATCAGCTCCCGCGCGCGCGACAGGCCCACGACGCGGGGCAGTCGCTGGGTGCCGCCGGCCCCGGGCGTGACCGCCAGGCGGACCTCCGGCAGGCCCAGCCGGGCGCGCTCCGACGCGATCCGGATGTCGCAGCACAGGGCGAGCTCCAGGCCGCCGCCGAGCGCGTTGCCCTCGATCGCGGCGATCGTCGGCATCGGCAGCTCGGCCAGCCGCCGGGCGACGCCGGATTCGAGCTCATGGCGCTCCCGGCCGCCCGGGCCACGCTGTGCCTCGAACTCGCCGACGTCGCGACCCGGCCGAGAAGGCCCGCTCGCCGCCGCTGACGACCACCGCGCGGACGTCGCCGGCGGAGGTCGCCGCGAGCGTTGCAAGGGCGATGTCCAGCTCGGCCAGCAGCTCGCCGCTGACGAGGTTGAGCGGCGGATGCACGAGCTCGAGGTGGGCGACCCGGCCGAGCTCCAGCGCGATCCGTCCGCTCATCCGGCGCTCCCGAAGTCCGCGGCCAGGCCCATCGGCCCGGTCGCGTAGAGCCGGCGATCCATCGTCCGAAGGTCCTCCGCCACCCGCGGCCGGAAGCCCATCCGGGCGAGCACGTCGCGCTCGACGTCGATGCCCGGCGCGACCTCGATCAGCACGAGCCCGTCGTCGTCGAGGGCGAACACCGCCCGCTCGGTGATGTAGCGCACCTGCTGGCCGCGCTCGCGGGCCAGGTGACCGTTGAACGAGACCTCGCGCACGCGGGGCACGAACTTGGCCAGGCTGCCCTCGGTCACGATGCGCACGCCGTCGTCGATCTCGAGCTTCAGCCCCTGCGCCGTGAGCGTGCCCACGAAGTTGATCCGCGGCGTCCGGGCGCTGATGTTCGGGAACCCGCCCGGGCCGCGGACCCGGCCCTCGAAGGCATGCACGTTGACGTTCCCCTCGGCGTCGACCTCGGCGAACGACAGGCTCGCCACGTCGAGCCCGCCGCCGTCGTAGAAGTCGAACATGTACGGCTGGTCGATCATCGCCTGGTAATTGAACCCGGCGCCGCCCTCGTTCCCCGCGACCGGGACTCCACCGAAGATGCCCTGCTCGACGGTCAGCACCAGCCGGTCGCTGATCCCCTCCTCCCAGGCCACCCGCCCGATGAGCTGGCTGATCCCGAACCCGAGGTTGCAGATCGCGCCGGGCGGGAACTCGAGGAGCGAGCGGCGGGCGATCACCTTGCGCACGTCGAGCGGCAGCGGCGGCTCGGGGACCGGCGGCTTGCGCAAGGCGCCGGCGTAGTACGGCGAATCACGGGTGATGTAGGTCTGCCACTGGTCCGGATCGACGTAGACGTAGTCGACCAGCGCCCCGGGCACCCGGACGTCGCGCATCCGCAGGCTGCCGCGGGTCGCCAGCTGGCGCACCTGGGCGATCACGATCCCACCGCTGTTGCGGGCGGCCATCGCCATCGCCAGCATCTCGCCCTGGACCGCCTCGCCCTCCATCGTCAGGTTGCCGTCCTCGTCGGCGGTCGTGCCGCGGATGACGGCGACGTCGATCGGGAACGCGTGGTAGAGCAGCCACTCACGGCCGCGCAGCGTGACGAGCTCGACGAGGTCCTCGGTCGTGGCCGCGTTCTGCTTGCCGCCCGTCTGGCGCGGATCGACGTAGGTCCCCAGGCCGACCGCGGTGACGAGCCCGGGCCGGCCGGCCGCGATCTCGCGCATGAGCTGCGACAGGACGCCCTGCGGGAACGAGTACGACTCCATCTCGTTCGCCTCGACGAGCGCCCCGAGCCGCGGCTCATTGCCGATGTTGCTCCCGATCGTGCGGCGCATGAGCCCGGGCAGCCCGAGCTGCGAGAAGCCGCGGTCGGCGAAGTCGCCGATGCCGACGATCCGGACCGTGGTCAGGTCGCGCGGCCGGCCGTGCGCGGCGAACACCGTCGCCAGCTCGTCGATGAACCGCTGCGGCAGCGCGTGGCCGGCGCCGGAGCCGCCGATCGCCACCGTGCTGCCGTCGCGCACGAGGTCGACCGCCGCGCGGACGTCGATCACCTTCGTCACGGCATGTAGCCCCCGGCGTTCGGGTTGAGCGTCTGGCCGAGGAACAGGCTGGAGGCGTCGGACAGCAGGAAGATCACCGCGTCGGCGACCTCGTCGGCGCGGCCGAACCGCCCGAGCGGCATGTCGCGCAGCCGGCGCCGGCCCTCCTCGCTGTCGACGAGATCGGCGGTCATCTCGGTCACCGTCACCGCCGGTGCCACCGCGTTGACCCGGATCCCGCGCGGCCCGAACTCGCGGGCGAGCGCCCGGGTCAGGCCGATGAGCCCGGCCTTCGCGGCGCTGTAGGCGGCGGTCTCGGCGACGCCCATCTGGCCGAGTCGCGAGGCGACGTTGACGATCGTGCCGCTGCCGCGCTCGACCATCCCGGGCAGCGCCGCGCGGCAGGTGTGGAAGGCCGCCGTCAGGTCGGTCCGGATGACTTCGTCCCACTCGCTGGGCTGGACGTCGAGGAACGGCCCGACGAGCGTCCGCCCGGCGTTGTTGACCAGGCCGTCGAGCCGGCCGAAGCGCTCGATGACCCGCCGGACCAGGTCCTCGGCCTGGTCGCCGTCGGCGAGGTCGGCGGCGAACCCGTCCGCCTCGGCGCCGGCGTCCCGCGCCCGGGCCAGCGTCCGCTCGGCGCCCTCGGCCGACGTGCGGTAGTGGACCGCCACGACGGCACCCTCCGCGGCGGCCTTGACCGCGACCTCGGCGCCGATGCCGCGGCTGCTCCCGGTGACCAGCACGACCCGGCCGGCGAGCGCATCGCCCATCAGAACGGGAACGACGGCGGCTCGTCCCGGACGGTCACCCACTGCCACTCCGTGAACGTGTCGAAGTTGGCCTCCCCGCCGAACCGGCTGCCGTTGCCCGAGGCGCCCATCCCGCCGAACGGGATAATCGCCTCGTCGTTGAGCGTCCCGTCGTTGACGTGGACCATGCCGGCCCGGATCCGGTTCGCGATGGCGAGCCCGTGCGAGATCGAGCGGCTGTACACGGAGGCGACGAGGCCGTACTCGCTCGCGTTCGCCAGCGCGATCGCTTCGTCGTCCGTGTCGAAGGTGATGACCGGGGCGACCGGCCCGAAGATCTCGTCGGTCCAGGCCGGCAGGTCGGTCGTCACGTCGGCGAGCACCGTCGGGCGGTAGAACAGGCCCTCGTGCGTGCCGCCCTCGGCCAGCCGGGCGCCGCCCTCGACGGATCGGCGCACGATCCCGTCGACCCGCGCGAGCTGCTTCTCGTTGACGATCGGACCGAGCTGGACGTCCTCGCGGTACGGATCGCCGAGCCGGAGCCGGCGCGCCTTCTCGGTCAGCGCGTCGACGTAGTCCCGGGCGACGCTGCGATGGACGATGTGGCGGCCGGCCGCGAAGCAGACCTGGCCCATGAACTGGAACGAGGCGAAGGCGCCCGCGGCGGCGGCGGCGTCGAGGTCCGCGTCGTCGAGCACGACGAACGCGTTGTTCCCGCCCAGCTCGAGCGACACCTTCTTGAGCAGCCCGCCGGCGAGCTGGCCGACCCGCCGCCCCGCGGCCGTCGACCCCGTGAACGACACGAGCGCGACCGCCGGGTCGGTGACGATCGCCTCGCCCGCGTCGGCGCCGCCGACGACGACCTGGAGGAGGCCCTCGGGCAGGCCGGCCTCGGCGAACACCGCGGCGAAGATCGCCCCGCCGGCGACCGGCGTCTGCGGGTCCGGCTTGAGGACGACGGCGTTGCCGAGCGCGAGCGCCGGGGCGACCACGCGCATCCCGAGCACGGTCGGCGAGTTCCACGGGGTGATCGCGCCGACGACGCCGACCGGGACGCGACGGACCATCGACAGGCGGCCCTTCTGCGCGGTCGGCATGAGCGAGCCGTACGGCTGCGACGGCATGGTCGCCGCGTTCAGCAGCTCCTGGTAGGCGAAGTTCTGCTCGTGGTGCATCTTGCTGTGCGAGGCGCCCGTCTCGCGCATCGTCCAGCTGCCGAACTCATCGCGGTGCGCGTCGTAGATCTCCGCCGCCCGGCGCAGGATCCGCGCCCGCTCCTGGTAGCTCGTCTCCGCCCAGGCCGGCTGCGCCGCGGCGGCCGCGGCGGCCGCCCGCGCGACGTCCCCCGGCGTCGACCCCGGGATCGTCAGGAGGTGGATGCCGGTCGCCGGCTCACGGTCGTCGAGCGATTCGCCCGAGCCCGGCCGCCAATCCGCGAGGAAGGGGTCCAGCCATGTCGTCGAGGCGGGTGCGACCATCGGGGTGTCTCCTGCTGGGCTTGGCGGCGGGGTCAGCGCGGCTCGGCCCGGCGGCCGGTGGCCGGGTCGCGCCAGATCGGGCCGCGGGCGAGCACCTGGTCGGTGAGGCCCTCGGCGAGGTAGGCGGGGTACTGCCAGGAATAGAGCTGCTTCGCCACCTGGCCCGGGTAGCCGAGCCGGTCGCGGACGTCCGCGTCGGTGTAGTAGCCGCCGACCACGGCGAGCAGCAGCGCCGCGTGGTTCGCCGGCTCGTCGCGCTCGAGGGTCGCCAGGCGGGCGGCGGGGTCGTCCCCGAGCTCCGGTCGCAGCGCGGCAGCCAGCGGCTCGGCCAGGTCGGGCCGGGCGTCGAGCACGAACCGGAGACGCGCCTCGCCGACGACGGCGCCCGCCGACGGCATCCCGTGCGCCGCGGGGATGAGGTGGTCGGCCACGGCGGCGAAGATCGCCCGACGGCCGTCGTCGATCGTCGCCAGCGGATCGGCCGGGGTCCCGGACGCCGTCACACGGGCACCTGCTGATCCAACCGGGTCTCGACCATGTGGTCCGCCGCACGCAGGGCGAGCGCGCAGATCGACGAGGTCGGGTTCACCCCGGCCGAGGTCACGAAGCAGCTGCCGTCGACGACGTACAGGTTGGGGACGTCGTGGGTCCGGTTCCAGCGGTCGAGGACCGAGGTCGCGGGATCGTCGCCCATCCGGGCCGTGCCGAGCAGGTGCCAGCCCGAGTAGCGCATCAGCCGGTCGACCTCGACCGTGTACGCGCCGGCCTCGCGCAGCGACTCGGACGCCTTCTCGATGTGGAAGTCGAGCAGCCGGCGCGAGTTGTCCGAGACCTGGTAGTGGATCTCGGGCGCGGCGATCCCCGACGAGTCGGTGAGCGACCCGGACAGCGTCACCTGGTTCGCCTCGTCCGGCAGGTCCTCGCCGAACAGGCCCCAGTTCGCCCCGCGGCCGAGATGCGCACGGACGTGGAGGTGGTGGTCGGGGCCCCAGGTCTTCGCGCCGGCCCGGGTCGGCAGGGCGGCGTTGATCGGCCCGAAGGTGGGCGCGAGCCCCCACTTGGCGCCGCGGACGAAGCCGCGCTTCTCGTCGGTCTCGTAGAACTCGAACGACTCGATCGAGCAGCCGAACTGGCCCTGCCAGCTCTCGAGGTCCTCGTCGAACAGCCCGCCGACGTTGGCGAAGGGGTGCATCATCAGGCGCCGGCCGACGAGGCCGGATGAGTTCGCCAGCCCGTCCGGCTGCGCGCCGGAAGCGGACAGCAGGAGCAGCCGCGGCGTGCCGATCGCGTTCGCCGCGAGGACGACGACCTGGGCCGCCTCGAAGTGTTCGCCGCCGTCGCGGTCGACCCAGGTGGCGCCGGTCACCAGCCCGGCGGCATTCGTCTCGAGGCGCCGCACCCGGGCTCCTGTCACGAGGCGCGCCCCGGCGGCGATCGCCTTCGGCCAGTGGGTCAGGTCGGTCGACGCCTTGGCACCCTCGCCGCAGCCCTGCTGGCAGGTGCCGCGCTGGACGCACGGGTGGCGCCCGTCGTACGCGACGGACAGGATCGAGTTCGGCTCCGGCCACCAGTGCCAGCCGAGCCGGGTATGGGCGCGGGCGACCTTCAGCCCACCGGCCCCGATCGGCAGCGGCGGCAGCGGCGGGTCCTCGCCGCCGGCCGGATAGGCCGGGTCGCCGCCCATCCCCGAGACGCCGAACTGCCGGTCGCTCCGCTCGTAGTACGGCAGCAGCTCGTCGTAGGTCAGCGGCCAGTCGTCGGCCACGCCATCGAGCGAGCGGACGCGGAAGTCCGACGGCAGCATCCGCGGCCAGGCGCCCGCGAAGATCAGCATCGAGCCGCCGACGGCCGAGAACATCAGCGGCGAGACCTCGGCGTCGGCCTCGTCGATCGGGTAGTCCTCCGGGAGCTCGCGAACGTTCGGGCTCGTCGACCACTGCTTGCGCATCGTGAGCTCCCAGTCGAGCTCGGCGCCGCGGTACTCGCTCCGGTCGTGCCAGTCGCCCTGCTCCAGGCAGACGACCGAGAACCCGGCTTCGGCCAGCCGACGCGCGACGACGCCGCCCGACGCGCCGGCGCCGACGATCAGGACGTCTGCAGGTTGGCTCGCCAAACGGACTCCTCCTCGTCTGCCGCGACTGGCCGACCCTAGCCCGCCGCCGCCCCGACCGGCCGCGCGGCCGGCGCGCCACCCGGCAGCAGCCCGACCTCGGCCAGCACGCCCGCGAGCCGTTCCCGCTCGGCGTCGTCGAGCGGGAGGAGCGGACGGCGGACGTGGGCCGCCTCGATGACGCCGAGGATGCGCAGGCACTCCTTGAGCCGTACCCGATAGTCGCCCACGGGCTCGGCGAACACGGCGTCGGCCAGCCGCTGGACGCGGGTCCCGAGCGCGCGCGCCTCGTCGATCCGGCCGGCGTTCCAGGCGTCGATCATGGCGACCTGCTCGCGGGTCATGACCGCCCCGAAGCCGATCAGGGCGCCCGTCGCACCGAGCATGAACGACTCGAGGATGAAGTTGTCGTTGCCGGTCAGCAGGGTGATCGGCCGGGGCAGCTCCGCGATCAGCCGGGCGGTGTCGACGAAGCGCCGGGCGTCGAACGACGCCTCCTTGATCGCCACGACGCCCTCGACCGAGGCCATCGCCCGCAGCGTGTCGGGCGCGAAGTTCAGCCCGGCGAGCGCGGGCTGCAGCTGGAACAGGATCAGCGGCAGCCCGACCTCGGCGATGGCCTGGTGGTAGAGCACCGGGACCCGCGGATCGAGCGGCTCGCTCAGGTAGGCCGGGATCGGGAAGACGAGCAGCGCGTCGGCGCCGGCCGCCTTGAAGTCGCGCGCCTGGCGGACGGCGGCGTCGGTGGACGGCCCGGCGAGGCCCGCGACAATCGGCAGGTCGGTCGTCTCGCGGACGACGTGCAGGACGCGCACCTTCTCGTCGTGGCTGAGGTGGGGACCCTCGCCGGTGTCGACGTTGATGGCCAGCGCCACGGGTCCCTGGCCGGCGATCCAGCCGATGTAGGACCGCAGCGCCGCCTCGTCGATGCCGCCGTCGGCGTGCATCGGCAGGACGGTCGCCGGGATCAGGCCGTTGAGGTTGAGGGTCATGACGCCTCCGGATCGTGCGCGCGAGGCCGGCGGACGGGACCCATCTTATTCGCGCCGCGCGACCGGCACCACGGCGCCCCGGCGCCGCCGCGAGCCGCCGCGACACCCGGCCGTGCGGGCTGACCCGTCCCGACGGTCAGCCGATCACCTCGTAGGTCGCGATCTCGTTCGTCGTGTACAGCGTGATCAGCTCGGGCTGGAGGGCCTGGTGCACCGCCGACGTGCGCCAGCCGGCCGCGCTGTCCGCGTCGGCGAAGCGGAGGACCATCTGGTAGCGCGTCGGGCTGTCCGCCTCGCGGAGGAGCTCCGCGCGCACGAAGCCGGGCGATTCGGTCATCGCCGCCCGGTACGTATCGGCGAAGAACCGCTCGAACGCGGCGGTCGCCTCGGGATGGACATTGAACGTGATGTGCCGCTCGATCATGGTCGACCTCGGGAGGCTGCAGGGTGGGTAGGTCGATCAAGTTGACCACGACTACCATGGGTCGGGTGAGCCGACCCCGATGAGGATCCACGGCAGTCGCACGCTCGAGGCGCCGCGCGACCGGGTCTTCGCGGCAATCTGCGATCCGGGATCCCTCCTCGCTGTCATCCCCGGCTGCCGGTCGATCGAACAGGTCGGCGACGAGTACCACGGCGAGATCGCCCTCCGCCTGCCGGGCATCGCCGGGAGCTTCCGGACGACGGTCCGACTCGTCGACACCGAGCCACCGGCGGCCGGTCGGCTCCTGGGCGAGGTGGTCGGGCGGCCCGGGTCGATCCGTGGCTGGGCGACCTTCCGACTCGCCGAGGCGGATGGCGGGACGACCGTCGAGTACGACGGCCAGGCGGAGCTCGGCGGCCCACTCGCGCGGCTCGACAGCCGCTTCGCCGAGGGTCTCGCCGGGACGCTGATCGGCCAGGGCCTCGGCAACCTCGACGCGCGACTGCGCGCGGAGCCACCTGGCGAGGCAGTCGGCCGTCCCGCCGCGACCCCGGGAACGCCCGCCACCGCACCTGGAACGCCGGGGACCTCGCGGTGACCGTCGCGAGCTACTTCCTGCCGCGCTCGAAGGCCGAGGCGCTCGACCTGCTCACCCGCCATGGTTCGGAGCTGCTCGTGGTCGCCGGCGGCACCGTCGCGATGCCGCTGATCAACGACGGCATCTCGCTGCCGGAGGTGGTGATGGGCCTGCGCCGGGCCGGCCTGGACGGCCTCGAGCGGCGGGACGGCGCGCTCCGGATCGGGGCCACCGCGACCCTCACCCAGCTCGCCGGCCAGGACGCCGTCCCGCTGCTCCGCGACGCGGCGGCGAGCACGGCCAGCTGGTCGGTCCGGAACATGGGAACGGTCGGCGGCAACCTGTTCACCCCACCGCCCGGCGGCGACGTCGCCGTCGCGCTGCTCGCCCTGGACGCCGAGGTGACCCTCGCCGGTCCCGAGGGCGAGCGGACGATGCCGCTCGCCGATTTCTTCACGGGCTTCCTCACGAACCGGCTGGCCGAGGACGAGCTGCTCGTCGAGATCGGCGTTCCGATCCGGCCGGACGCGACCGCCTTCGTCAAGTTCGGGCGCAAGCACGCCAACACGCCGGCCGTGGTGACCGTCGCCGCCCGCGTCGCGTGGGACGGGGACCGGGTCGCCGACGCGCGCATCGCGCTCGGGTGCCGTCGGACCGCATCCCATCCGCGCCCGCGACGCCGAGCAGCCTCCTCGTCGGGACGAGCCTCGACGCCGAGACGGTCGCCGCCGCGGCCGCCCTCGCCGCGGACGAGTCCGAGCCGGCGACCGACGCGATCGCCAGCGAGTGGTATCGCCGCCGGATGACGCGCCTGTTCGTCGGCCGCATCCTCGAGCAGCTGGCCGCGGCGGGCCGGCCCGGCGATGGCCGGCCCGGAGACCGCCGGCGATGACGTCGACGATCGTCACGTTCACGCTCGGCGAGCGCGAGGTCGAAGTCATGGTCCGGCCCATGACGACCCTGCAGGCGGTGCTCCGCACCCAGCTCGGAGCGAGCGCCACGAAGGAGGGCTGCCGGCAGGGCGGCTGCGGCAGCTGCACCGTCCTCGTCGACGGCCGGCCGATGCTGTCCTGCCTCCTGCCGGTCGAGGACGTGGCCGGCCGGCACGTCACCACGCTCGAGGCGCTGACCCCGATCGAGGGGCTTCACCCGATCCAGCAGGCGTTCCTCGACGGTGGCGCGTTCCAGTGCGGCTACTGCACGCCGGGCATGGTCATGGTCGCGAAGGCCCTGCTCGACGCGAACCCGGCCCCGACCGCCGACGAGATCGCCCGGGCCTTGTCCGGGAACATCTGCCGCTGCACCGGCTACCGGCCGATCGTCGAGGCGATCGCGGCCGCCGCGGCCGCGCTCGGGTCCGCCCCGGAGCCCGCGCCGGCGACCGCCGCGCCGGATACCGCGGATCCCGCCCGATGAAGGCGCTCAACGTCGTCGGCCGGTCCGTCCGCCGGAGCGACGGGATCGGCCACGTGACTGGCCGGACGCAGTTCACGGGCGACCGCGTCTTCCCCGGCATGCTCCATCTCAAGATGGTCCGCAGCCCGCTCCACCACGCCCGGATCCGGACCATCGACCTGTCCGATGCCGAGCGGGTGCCGGGCTTCGTCCGCGCCCTGACCGCGCGCGACGTGCCGCACAACAAGTACACGATCCTGGGGCTCATCGGCGTCGAGCCGGAAGAGGAGTTCGTGCTGGCCGAGGAGCGCGTCCGGTTCAAGGGCGAGGCGATCGCGGCCATCCTCGCCGAGACCGAGGAGGCCGCCCTGGAGGCCGTCTCGCGGGTCCGGCTCGACCTCGAGGAGCTGCCCGCGGTCTTCGACGTCGAGGAGGCGCTCAAGCCCGGCGCCCCGATCGTGACCCACTGGGGCAACAACACGTTCATGTACGAGGGTCACCCCTGCCGGCGGGTTCGGCTGGGCGACGTCGAGGCCGGCGTTCCGGGCGGCCGACCACATCGTCGAGGGCGTCTACAACACGAGCCCGATCGAGCATGCCCCGACCGAGACGACCGGCTGCATCGCCGTGCCCGAGGCCAACGGCCGGACCACCGTCTACACGAACACCCAGGCGCTCTACTTCAGCCTCGACAACACCTCGATCATCCTGCAGGTCCCCGGCAACCGGCTCCACTTCGTGGGCGGCACCGTCGGCGGCGGGTTCGGCGGCAAGGTCGACGTCATCGTCGAGCCGATCGCCGCGCTGGCCGCGATGAAGACGAACCGGCCGGTCCGCTTCGTGTACAGCCGGTCCGAGGAGATGCAGGTGTCGTCGACGCGCAGCGCCTGGCGCATCTACCTGAAGGACGGGGTGATGGCCGACGGCCGGATCGTCGCCCGCAAGGTCACGAGCTACGCCGACTCGGGCGCGTACAGCCGCCAGACGCCGTACGCGCTGACGAAGCACGCCGCCAACGCCGCCGGACCGTACGCCATCCCGAACGTGTCGATCGACGCCTACTGCGTCTACACGAACCGCCAGCCCACGAGCGCCATGCGCGGGTTCGGGATCACGATGGCCTCGTTCGCGC
Organism: uncultured Chloroflexia bacterium; assembly: GCA_963813705.1. Classification (GTDB taxonomy): domain Bacteria; phylum Chloroflexota; class Limnocylindria; order Limnocylindrales; family CSP1-4; genus Chersky-267. Next base: position 80,712 of record CAWFAH010000007.1, on the reverse strand, counting down.
TCGAGGTCCAGATGGACAAGATCGCCGAGACGGTCGGGCTCGACCCGTGGACGCTCCGCTTCCGCAACGCCTACCGGAACGGCGACCTGAAGCCGCACCGGAAGCTGGTCGAGGACGCGACGCTGATCGAGACGATGCAGGCGGCCGCGGCGCTCGTCGGCCACGAGCTGGCCCCCGAGCTGCAGGCGATGACCTCGGCGCCGCGCGACGCGCGGAACGGACGGCGGCTAGCGATGGCCAGGCTGCGCGGGACCGGGATCGCCGCCGTCAACTACCCGACCGGGATGAACCTCGGCGGCGACCCGTCGCAGGCGCTGATCCATGCCACGACGAGCGGCTCGTTCGTCGTCACGCTCTCGGCGACGGACCTGGGCCAGGGCCTGCGGACGGTCATCGGCCAGATCGCCGCCGAGACGATGGGCGTCCCGTTCGAGGAGATCGTCGTCGACACCGCCGACACGGACACCGGGCCCGCACGACATGGGGACCTTCGCCAGCCGGGCCACCCACCGGGTGGGCAACGCGGTGATCGCCGCGGCCACCGAGGCGCGCGCAGTCGCTGCTCGAGGTTGCGGCCGAAGACCTCGAGGCGGCGGTCGACGACCTCGAGCTCGACGGCCAGGGCAGCATCGTCGTCCGCGGCAGCCCCGGTCGCTCGCTCCGGATCGCCGACATCGCCTCGCGAGCCCAGTTCCAGTACGGCCGCACGATCGCCGGCCGGGGCAGCTTCATGAAGCCCAAGAGCGAGGTCGATCCCGAGACCGGGGCGATGGATCCCGACTCGACCGAGGCGCACGCCTGCACCGTCGCCGAGGTCGAGGTCGACACCGAGACCGGCGAGGTCACCGTCCTCAGCATCCGGAGCGCCTACGAGGTCGGGCGGCAGGTCAACCCGGCCCTCGTCCAGGGCCAGATCGCCGGCGGGGCGTGGATGGGCATGTCCCACGCGCTGTACGAGACGACGGCGCCCTACTACCCGGCGCCCGACCACAGCCCCAAGGACTTCAGCGAGTACCTCATGCCCGGCCCGCTCGAGATGCCCGAGGTCGAGTCGGTCGTCCTCGAGGTGCCGTCGTCCAACGGCCCGTACGGCGTCAAGGGCATCGGCGAGATGACCGCCAACTCGCCGATCCCGGCGATCGCCAACGCCATCTACCACGCGACCGGCGTCCGGATCGACGAGCTGCCCATCACCCCCGAGAAGGTGCTGCGCGGCCTCGACGCCAGGTCCGCCGAGCCGCGCTGAGCCGCCAGAGCAGGGAGACCCGATGGGCCAGATCACGACCTGGGACGAGTTCCCGACGATCGAGTACGTGCCGGGCGTCTTCCGCCAGACCGTGTCGGGCGAGAAGACGATGCTCACCCGGATCGTCTACCGCGGCGGGGTCGTCATCCCCGACCACTTCCACCCGGCCGAGCAGCTGATGCTCGTCGAGCAGGGCCGGCTGTGGGCGAAGGTCGGCGAGGAGGAGGCCGAGGTCGGGTCCCGGCTCGCTCCTGGTCATCCCGTCGGACTGCGTCCACGCCTTCCGTCAGCTGTCCGACGAGGACGTCGTCTTCTACGAGGCGTTCGCGCCGATCCGCCTCGAGTACCTCATCGGCTACAAGGGACCGGACGCGTCGCTCGGGATGATCCGGAAGGGCCTCGAGGGCACCTAGTCCCGGGCCCGGGGCGCCGTCGGCGGCGATCAGGTCGCCGCCCCGTCGCGTTGCCGCCCCGTCGCGTTGCCGCCCCGTCACGTTGCCGCCCCGTCACGTTGCCGCCCCGTCACGTTGCCGCCTACCAACCCCGGTGGTCCTGCGCGCAGGATCCGGCCGGTGCCGCCAGGCAACCGGCCCCGACCACGCTCGGCGTGGCCCGGTCCGGGCCTGATTGCGATCGCGGGAGGCGCCTACCACCACCCCGATTGGTAGATGGCGAAGAATCGCCGTCAGCCCGGGCCGACCGTCACCACGCGCTGCAGTGATTCACAGCCAGAGTCGATCCAGGCGCTGAGCCTCGCCGCGTTGACGCCGAGCGTCTCGCTGGCGTATTCTCGATAATCGATCAAACGGCGGGCGGAACCTGGCCGCGGTGCTCACGTTCGGCCGCACGAAGGCGTCACAGCCACCCCGCGAGGAGGACGATGGGTCAGCTCGACATCTTCGGCCTGGAAGGACGGGTCGCCCTCGTCGTGGGCGGCGGCGGCGCCATCGGAGCGGCGCTCGCGGAGGCGCTCGCCGGGGCCGGTGCGCGAATTGCCGTAGCCGGCCGCACCGCCGAGAGCTGCGAGGCCACGGTCGAGCGCGTGCGGGCAGCCGGCTCGGAGGGCCTGGCGATCGCCGCTGACGCGACCAGCGAGGCGGACTGCGCGCGGATGGTCGAGGCGACCGTGGCCCGCTTCGGCCGCGTCGACATCGTCGTCAACGCCGTCGGCGGCGGCGCCGGGAAGGCGCTCCACCCCGCCGAGGAGTACCCGCGCTCCGACTGGGACTGGATCATGGAGCTGAACGTGCGCAGCACGGTCCTGCCGACCCAGGCGGCGGTCCGGGCGATGATCGCCGCGGGCCATGGCGGCGCCGTGCTCAACATCTCGTCGGTGCGCGCCAACCTGGGGATCGCTGCCGGCTATGCGGCCTACGTCGCGGCGAAGGGGGCGATCAGCTCGCTCACCCGCCAGTGGGCCACCGAGTGGGCGAAGCACGGGATCCGGGTCAACGCGATCATGCCGACCTTCGTCGACACGCCGCAGGTGGCGAGCCTGCTGGCGGACCCCGACTTCAAGGCCGGCATCGTCGGCCGGATCCCGCTTGGGCGCGTCGGCGAGACCCGCGACCTCGTCGGCCCGGCGATCTTCCTGTGCTCCGACGCCGCCTCGTTCGTGACCGGCCAGGTGCTGGGCATCGACGGCGGCCTCACCGCGACGCAGTAAGGGAGGCCCCGTGACATCCGAGCGACCTCGATGATGGAGCAGGTCACCCCCAACGTCTTCACCAACACGAAGCTGCGCGGCTGCAACCCGAGCTTCGTGACGACGTCCGACGGCGTCGTGGTCATCGACACGCCGCAGCTCCCGACGCGCGCCGTCGCGATGCGCCAGGAGGCCGAGTCGCACGGCCCGATCCGCTACCTCATCAACACCGAGAACCACGTCGACCACATCTTCGGCAACCACTGGTTCCGCGGCGCCGGCGAGATCGTCAACCACCAGGCGCTGTGGGACATCTTCATGGACCCCAACGCCGCCCTCGACCCGTTCGCCTATGCGCTCGAGGCCATCCCCACCGACGACCCCGACGGTGCGGCGCTCCTGCCCGATCGCGACGACGTACTACGCTGCGCTGCCGCGCGGAACGGTCGTCTTCACCGGCGACCTGACCCTGCGCGTCGGCGACCACACGTTCCACCTGCTCCACACGCCCGGCCACACGCCTGGCCAGCTCGCGGTGCACGTGCCGGAGGAGCGGGCCGTCTTCACCGGCGACACGATCTTCTCCGAGTGCCAGACCTGGCTCATGACCTCGAACGTCGACCAGTGGCTCGAGGCGCTCGAGCGGATCCGCGCATTGCCGGACGTCGACCACCTGGTCCCCGGTCACGGCCCCGTCCAGACGCTCGCCTACGTCGACACGCAGCGATCCGTCCTGCTCCAGTGGAAGGCGGCCGTCGCGGACGCGGTGGCGAATGGCTGGACGCGCGACGAGACGATCGCCCGGGTCCGCTTCGACGACGCGTTCGGCCCGGTCGACGTCGGGCAGGGCTACATGATGGATCACATCCAGAACAACAACGCCGGCTCGCTCTGGGACAAGCTCACAGCCGTTGGGTATGCGAAGGGCCGCTGACCGACCGGGAACGACCTGAGCCATCCCGGGCCCGCCACTCCGAACGGCATGCGTTCAGTGAACCCAGTGATTGAGTCGACCCGACCGGCAGGGGGAGGCGGCGATGACGTCCTGGAAATGGCCTTGAGTCCGTGGTACCCGCTGAGCCGGGGGCATCCGTCGATCCGCGCGCTAGCGAGAAGGTCAGCGCCTTGCGACGCTGACCCTCCCGCAGGTGTCGCCTTCTACGCTGCTGACCCCGACGCAGTGCTCGCAGTGGCCCGCCACCCGGAGGTGTCACCGGCAGACTCGGGAGCGATGGCCGATGGGTTGAAGCCCTTGGCGATCAGCCAGACGGCCAGGACCATCTCCTGCAGGAAGATGGGAAGAGCCAGGACGACCTGGGTCGTCGACATCGGCTCGGCAAGACCGAGGATGACGAGGATGCCGGACACCATGAGCGACGCGATGGCGACAAGACCCCAGACCGACAGCCATCGAGGGACGAGTCGCGATTGATAGAACACCCAGTAGTACATGAGCGCTCCGAGGCCAAAGGCCAGCACCGCCACTTCGCCCAACGAATCACGGGCTGCCATCAACAGCGCAGCAGGGACCACGTAGGCCGATGAAGCCGCAGCTCCTGCGTTCGCCGATTCCTGGCTCAAGGTCACCAGCAGCAGCAGGCAGACAACGATGCCGATATAGAGCGCTCCCTCGATGAGCCTGAAGGCGACCGATCCAAGGGCCAGACCTTCGTTGTGTTTCCTCAATACCGGGTACAGCGCAATGGCAATGCCAGCAGCCGCAGCAGCCCCGATGAACAGAAAGATCGCTCCCAGGAGGACCTGGTTTTCGTTCGCCGAGATCTTGGTGAAGTCAACCGGCTCGCTCAGAATTGGTTGCACGAACACGACGCGCGAGATCAGGTCTGCAACGGTCGCGATGATGAACAGCACTCCCGCGACGACGGCGATCCTTCGGTTCGAATTCATCTTCATCCCTCGCGTCTCTGGGGCCTGCCGACCTGCCACATGCATCCAGCGTCTCGCACGTAGCCTGGAGCTGTCCGGGGTGGCAAACCATGGCCTTGCGCATCGTCCCCGCGGCCTCACCGAGCATCGCGGCGACCCCGGGTCCTGCCAAGTGCCGTTGGTAGTCAAGTGACGGCGAGGTCACGCCAGCCTCGAATGGCGTGCGTCAATGACGCCAGAGCGAGTGCCTGTCACCTGACCGGGTGTTGGTCAGAACGCCACGATGCGGATGGCCTCGCTCCTGACCGGCGCGAGGAATGCTCGCCCGTCTTCCCGGTACAGCTCCAGTTCGTCGATGTAGCCGTCGACCACGTGGAGCAGGATGTGGATGGTCATGCCGTCGAGGTCGTCGGCCTCGGCCTCGATCGGGATCCGCCGAAGGACAGCCGCCCGCGGCGCATCACGAGCTGAGAGCGCCAGACATCCGTGGTCGTCGATTCGTCGACTGCGGGCGACCGCGAGTTGCAGGGCGATCTCGTCTCTGCCCGGAAACGGCTCCGAGACAAGTGCCGTCAGAATACCGACTGACCCCACGTCGAGCGGCGCGAAGCCATCTCCAGGAGACCCAAGTCGCGACATATCCGATCGAGGCTACAGCAAAGGCCGGTCCGTGGAGTGTGCCAATGTCACTCGGGCGCGTCTTGCTCCGCGTCACCGGAGGCTCGTCGCTCCATCTGTGGCAGGAGAGCCCGTAGGGCCTCGCTCTGATCGGCGGCGGACAGAACCTCGGCTCGCCTACCAGGCGTCGCGTCGACCGAGGCGAGCAGCGGCGACCAGACACCATCTTGACCGGCAATTTCGATCCCCCACTGACCGCGATCGCGGATGAGCCGGACGGCGATGGGACGAGCCAGTTCGACAAGCTGGTTGCCAAAATGGTCGGCGTCGTAGAGGTCCGACAGTACGACGAAGCCCTGCTCGACGAGCCAGCTCCGGAGTTCCGCCATCACGCCGTCATCGTCGGTCCAGGTCACGGTTCCAGCGTAGCAACCTCGCGGTCCGCCAGCGTGCGGGAACGTCACTCGGCTGCGAGTAGCCCGCTGTCGAACCAGATGTCCTCATGGCCGGGGCCGATCTGGAACCTCCAGCCCGCGGGAAGGGCGAGATACGGCAACACGTCGGGGTCGTGGTCGCCCAAGTGCGACACATGGATCGGGCGGAAGAACGAATCATCCGATTGGTCGATCTCCACGCCGGTCCAGAGATACCACCCGCAGGATTGTCCGTCGGGCGGATGGCGAAGGCCGTTGACGGGCAGAGCGCCGATAGGCCCCAGACCGACCACTTGGTCCGGCAGTGGGACATCAGGTAGAGCACCCACCCGGCGGCATACTTCCAGCTGCTCTCGGCTCGGATACGCCATGCGGTCAGGGTACGAAATCGGAGGGTCCGGGAGCGTGATCTCGCCTAGATTGGGCTACGCGCGCCCGGCGGCGACCTCGTCCGCCCGGCTGCGGCCGGCCAGCTGGATCAGGTCCTCGTGGAGCTCGAACCAGATCCCGTGGTAGCTGTCGACCCGGGGTGACGCGACGTACCGCCCGTCGCCCGCGAGCGCCGCCTCGAGCGCCCGGCCGAGGCGAGCGCCGAAGTCCGCCAGCCGCGGGCAACCGGCCTCGAGCGGCCCGAGCCAGGCGGTCGCGTCGGCGTGCAGGCCGGCGAGTCGGTCGAGCACGGCCGCGTCGTAGGCGGCGTCGGCGTGGTCGTTGACGACCTGGGCCTCGATGTCGCGGAGCTGCCAGGCGGTCACGGTGTCCTTCATCCGACGGTCGAGGTCGAGGAAACCGTCGAGGGCGGCGTCGGCGGCGTCGGTCCCCCAGCTGGAGCGCTCCTCGGCGACGAGCGCGGCTGACCTCGTCGTCCCGGCGTCGGTCAGCTTGTACGCCCCGGCGACGGTGGTGACCAGGCCGTCCGCGACGAGCCGTTCGACGATCGGTTCGACCTTCGCCGGCGTCGACAGGACCGCGTCGGCGAGGCCCTGGAGCGGTGCGAAGCCCTTGATCGCGATCGCCCGGAGGCAGCGGTCCGGGGTGACCTCGCGGGCCGCCGATGCGGGAGCCGGCTGTGCGGGGGCAGCGGGTGCGCCCGCGATCGGCTCCGCCGTGATGGCGATGCCCAGCTCGCGAGCCCAGGCCAGCAGCGTGGCGGCCTCCGGCACGACCTCTGTCGCCCCCGCCACGGTCCCCTCGAACACCTCGCCGGTCGTCCCGTCGATCGTGATGACGTCCCCGGCCTTCAGCGTCCGCTCGCCGATGACCACCCGGCCGTCGCGCACGTCGACCTCGCCCGCCCCGACCACGGCCGGGATGGCCCAGCCGCGGGCGACGACCGCGGCGTGACTGGCGAGGCCGCCGCGGGAGGTCAGGATCCCGGCCGCGCGGGCCATCCCGTGGACGTCGTCGGGCGACGTCTCGGCCCGGACGAGGATGGCCGCCGGTCCGGTCTCGGCGGCGGCCTGGGCCGCCTCGGGGTCCGTGGCGATCGGGCCGCTCGCGATCCCCGGCGACGCCGGCAGCCCGCGGGCCAGCGGTGGGGCGGCGGATGCGTGGAGGCTGGCCACCGTCGGTGGCTGAGCGAGCAACGGCCGCACTCGCTCCACCGCCTCCGCGCGCGACAGGGGGAACGCCGGATCGTCGGCCATGTCGACCGCGATCCGCAGCGCGGCCTGCGGGCTCCGCTTGCCAACCCGGACCTGGAGCATCCAGAGCCGGCCGTCCTCGATCGTGAACTCGATGTCGCACATGTCGGCGAAAAGCCGCTCGAGGCGGTCGGCGTACTCGCGCAGGTCGGCCGCGGCAGCCGGCAGGCGGTCGTCGAGGACGGCAATCGGCTCGGTGCGGTGGGTGCCGGCGACCACGTCCTCGCCCTGGGCGTCGAACAGGACGTCGCCGTACAGCGATGGCGCGCCCGTTGCCGGGTTCCGGGTGAACAGCACGCCGGTGGCCGAGGTCGGGCCGCGGTTGCCGAAGACCATCGCCTGGACGGTCACGGCGGTCCCGAGGTCATCGGGGATGCCCTCCTTGCGGCGATAGGTCCGGGCGCGGTCGCTGTTCCACGAGCGGAACACGGCTTCGATCGCCAGGCGGAGCTGGTCCCACGGGTCGGCCGGGACGTCGGGGGCGCCGACGATCGAGCGGAAGCTCGCCTCGAACCGCTCGCGACACGCGCGGGCGAACGCCTGGTCGCCCGACGCCCGGGCGAGGCCGGCGGTCGTGGCGTCGTTCAGGCCGAGGTCGAGGATCGTGTCCATCATCCCGGGCATCGACACCGGCGCACCCGAGCGGACGCTCACGAGCAGCGGGTCGGACGGGTCGCCAAAGCGTCGGTCGACGACCGCCTCGATCGCGGCCATCCGCTCGGGCAGCTCGTCGTCGAGACCGGCCGGCCAGCCCTCCGCCAGGAAGGTCCGGCACGCCGCGGTGGTGATGACGAAGCCCGGCGGGACCGGCAGGCCGAGCTCGCGGGCCATGACCCCGAGGTTGGCGGCCTTGCCGCCGACGAGCGCCTTCGCCTCGGCGAGCGTCGTCGAGTGCGGGGCGTCGAGGGCGTACGTGTAGGTCATCGGACGACCGGCTCGGCCGGTCCCGGCTCCGGTCGCGCCGCCTGGTCGCGAAGCGCACGCCAGACCCGCTCCGGGGTAAGCGGCAGGTCGCGGATGACGACGCCGGTGGCGTCGCGGACGGCCGCGGCTACGGCGGGCGCGACCGGCAGCAGGGCACCCTCGCTCATCCCCTTCGCGCCGTACGGGCCCGGCCCGTCCCCGTTCTCGACGATGTCGCTGACCATCTCCAGGGGCAGGTCCATGCTCGTCGGGATCCGGTAGTCGATCGCCCCGAGGTTCCGGATCCGGCCGGTCTCGTCGAGAATGTAGTGCTCCATCAGGGTGTGGCCGAGGCCCATGATCGCGGCGCCCTCGTCCTGGCCACGCACCTGGGTCGGGTTGAGCGCCTTGCCGACGTCCGACACCGTGACATGGCGGGTGACCGTGATGTCGCCCGTCTCGCGGTCGACCTCGACCTCGACGGCCGTCGCGTTGAACTCGAAGAACGCCGCCGTGCCACCGAGCGGATGCTCGGGGTCCGCCTCCTTGCGCCCTTCCCCGAGCCCGATGACCTCGCCGCCGAGCCGGCCGAGCCCGCGGATGAGGACATCGCGCAGCGGGAGGACCCGATCACCGATCCGGACCTCGCCGTGCGCGACGGCCACCTCGTCCTCGTCGACCGACTCAAGACGCGCGGCCATCTCCCGGATCTTCGCCTGGATGTCGCGGCAGGCGCCCTGGATGGCGCGGCCCATGATGACGGTCGAGCGACTGGCCGAGGTCTGCTGGTCGTACGGCACGACGGCCGTGTCGCCCATCACCACCGTGATCGCGTCGATCGGCACGCCGAGCTCTTCGGCGACGATCTGGGCGAAGATCGTCCGCGCCCCCTGGCCCATGTCGGACGTGCCCGAGTAGAGGACCGCGCTGCCGTCCGCCAGGAGCCGCACGGTGGCGTGGGAGAGACCGGTCGTCGGGCCGGACTTGAGCCCGACCGCGACGCCGCGGCCACGACCGGACGGCGGCGGTGTCCCCCACCCGATGAGCTCGGCCGCCCGCTCCAGCGCCACGCGCCAGTCGCCGTCCGCCGGCGTGTCGCCGGGGATGAACGCGTCGCCGGGCCGGGCCAGGTTCCGCAGCCGGAGCTCCAGGGGATCGATGCCGAGGACCTGCGCGGCCTCGTTCATGTTCGATTCGACCGCCCAGATCTGCTGGGGATTGCCGAACCCGCGGAATGCCGTCGAGGGGACCGTGTGCGACAGGATGCTGCGAGCGAAGATCCGCACGGCGGGCACGCTGTAGGGTCCGTTCGAGCTGAAGCTGCCCTTGCCGACCGTCCGGTCGGCGATATCGGCATAGGCGCCGATCAGGTAGTCCGCGCGGGTGTCGCGGAACACGATCGTCCCGTCGGAGCGGAAGCCGGTTCGGACATGGACGCTCGATGCGCCGCGGCGGACGGCCTGGAACGTCTCCTCGAGCGACAGCACGAGCCGGACGGGACGCCCGGTGCGGAGCGCGAGGAAGGCCACCAGTGGCTCGTACTTGGCGTGCTGCTTGCCCCCGAAGGCGCCGCCCGGATCGGGGGCGTAGACGCGGACCCTCGCGAGCGGCATCCCGAGCACCCCGGCGACGACCCGCTGGAGCCAGTACGGATGCTGGATCGAGCTCCAGACGGCGATGCCGTCACCGTCCGGCGCGGCCAGGAACGCGTGCGGTTCGATGGCGAACTGGGTGACCATCGGGAAGGCGTAGCGGCCTTCGACGACGACGTCCGCCCCGACCTCGGCGGCGTCCACGTCGCCCCAGCCGTAGCGGTGCTCGCGCAGGACGTTGGTCAGCGCGAGCGGATCGCCGGGGCGCAGGGCGGGATCCTGCACGAGCGGCGCATCCGGGGCCAGGGCCGCCTCGATCGAGGCGACCGCCGGGAGGGGTTCGCAGGCGACCCGGACCAGCCGGGCGGCAGCCTCGGCCGCGTCGAGCGTCTCCGCCGCGACGGCCGCGACCGGTTCGCCGTGGTAATGGACCTCGCCCACGGCGATCACCGGGCGGTCGCTGAACTGCGGCCCGAAGCGGGGCATCGGCCGTGGCAGGTCCGGCGCGGTCAGCACCGCCCGGACGCCCGGGACGGCGAGGGCGGCGCTCGCGTCGATCGCATCGATCCGTGCCCGAGCGTGCTCGACGGTCACGAGCTTGACGTGGAGCTCGCCCTCGAGATGGATGTCGGCGACATAGGCTTGCTGGCCGGTGACGCGGTCCCGTCCACCGACCCGCGCGGGCGAGGCGCCGATCACGGTGCGGCCTCCGCGGCGTCGAGGACCGCCTCGATGATCTGCTCGTAGCCGGCGCACCGGCAAAGGTTGCCGGCCAGGCCCTCCTCGACCTCGGCGCGGCTGGGCCGCGGCGTGGCGGCGAGCAGCGCCCGCGCCGAGACCAGCTGGCCGGGGATGCAGAACCCGCACTGCGCCGCCCCATGGTCCAGGAACGCCTGCTGGAGCGGATCGAGCGCGCCGTCGGGCGAGGCGAGGCCCTCCACCGTCGTCACCGCCGCGCCGTCGGCCTCGATCGCCAGCACGAGGCACGAGTCCACGCTCCGGCCGTCGAGCAGGACCGTGCAGGCGCCACACTCCCCGACCAGGCAGCATTCCTTGGTCCCGGTGAGCCCCAGGTCGTCGCGCAGGACCTCGAGCAGGGTGTGGTGCGCCTCGACCTCCACGGACCGCTCGCGGCCGTTGACCAGCAGCTGAATCCGCTGACCCATCGTCAGGCCGCCGCCAGGCGCTCGATGGCCGCGTGCACAGCGCGCAGCCCAAGGACGTGGAGCATCGCGAGTCGATACTCGGGTCCCGAGCGCATCGACGTCGGCGACGGGCTGGCGTCGACGAACAGCGCGGCCAGGCGTTCCCGCTTGGCGTCGTCGCTCGCCGAGGGATCGGCCAACAGCCCGGACGCGTCGACGACGAGGAGCGGCCGCGGACCGAGGCTGCCGTAGGCGATCCGGGTGACCCCGTCCGGCGCGACCGCGCAGGCCAGGGTGACCGCGGCGAGATCGTGACCGCGCCGGCGGGTCCGCCGGACGTGGACCGTCCCGCGCGGCGTCGCCGGCCGCGGCAGCTCGATCGCCGTGACGAGCTCGTCGGCGGCCAGCGTGGTGACCCCGGAGCGCACGAAGAACGCGTCGATCGGGATCCGCCGGTGGCCGCCTGGACCCGTGGCGACGACCCGGGCATCGTCGACGAGCAGCGCCGGGACCGTGTCCGCGGCCGGCGAGGCGTTGCAGATGTTGCCCGCGAGCGTCGCCCGGTTCCGGATCTGGACCGCACCCACGACCGCCGCGGCTTCGGCGAGGGCCTGGTGGTCGCTCCGGATCCGCTCGTCGGCGGCGATGTCGGTCATCACCGTCGTCGCGCCGATCTCGAGGTATCCGTCCCGCTCCCGGATCTCGCCGTCGAGCTCGGCGATGCCTTTGACGTCGACGACGAGGCGCGGCTGGATCGTCCCGTCACGCAGGCGGATGATCAGGTCGGTCCCGCCGGCGAGGAGGCGCGCCTCCGGGCCGTGCTCGGCGAGCAGCGCGAGCGCGTCCTCGAGGTGGGCCGGCCGCTCGTAGTCGAAGGGGCGCATCGGGCCTACAGCACCTGGTCGACCTCGTCCAGGAGCACCTGCGGGGTGGCCGCCCGGACGAAGAAGTAGGGCCGCTCGGCGAACCGCCGGACGAAGTCCGCGCGGGCCGCGCGCAGCGCCGGCGTGTCGACGACGGGCATCGCGAAGCCGGGCGCCAGCAGCTCGTTGAGCAGGAAATAGTTCTGGACCGAATGGAAGGTCTGGAACTGGCGCTCGAACGGGATCATCTCGACGCACGACGGGTCGAAGTTGCCGTCGATCGCGGGGACGACGACGACGTCGATGGGGCTCGGATCGGTAAGGACCTTCCAGGTCGGCATCGACCCAAAGAACTTCTCCACCCCGCGGTCCGGCGCCGCCTTGTCGGCGCGCTCGGTGCCCTCGGTCCGCTTCTTGATGAACGGCTCCTTCGAGCCGACGACCGCGACACCGTGCTCGTCGATGACCGTGGTCTCCGTCGACACGAGCAGCGCGCCCCGGCGGCAGGCCTCGACCTGGCCCATCGTCTTGCCGTGGTTCGACTCGCCGCCGAGGAAGAGCACGGTCCGGTCGCGGTAGCGGACGGCCGAGGCGTGGAACGGGTGGAGCCCGAGCGCCTCCATGCGCAGCGCGAGCATCGTCACGACGACCTTCTGGATCGGCCCGGCCGGCCACGGCCCGGAGAACGCCATCCGCCGGCCGTCGTAGGCGATGTCCTTGGCGGCGTCCTGGTCCCAGACGATGTCTGGCTCGGGCAGGCTGACCTCGGGCGAGACCCGGACGTCGGCCAGCCGGTAGTTGAGGAAGTTCATGTCCTCGAGGACCTGCTCGACCGGGGTCGAGCCGTGGACGTCGATGCGGAGCCGCGCCGGGCCGGCCGACAGCTCCTCGGATCGCTGGAGCGTGCCGTTCATGCGCGTCGCCGGGTCCGCGGCAGGCCGACGGCCTCGGGTGGCTCGTCGTCGGGCCAGCGTCGCGCCATGTTCTCGCTCACCTCGTCGAAGTGCCGCTGGAGCGCCTCGACCACGGCCTGGGGATCCCGTCGCTCGAGGGCGGCCAGGATCGGCGCGTGCAGGTCGGCCGACCACTGCGGGTCGGCGCCCGGGACGACCAGCGTGAGGTACGTCCGGGAGAACGGCTCGAGCGACCGCCAGACGCGGAGGAGGGTGCCGTTGTCGGCCAGCTCGACGATTCGGGCATGGAACTGCGCGTCGGCCTCGGCCACGCCGCGGCCGTCGTCGCGGCGGGCGGCGGCCTGCATCGCGTCGAGGTGGCCGCGCAGCTGGCGCAGATCGGCGTCGGTCAGCCGCGGGACGGCGAGCCGGGTCGCGAGCGCCTCGAGCGTGGAGCGGACCGCGTAGGCCTCGAGGATCTCGCGCCGCGATGGGCGGCGGACACGCGCGCCGCGGAACGGGGCGATCTCGACGACCCCGAGCGCCTCGAGCCCTCGCAGCGCCTCGCGCACCGGCGCCTGGCTCGTGCCGAGCTCGCGGGCCACCTGGGTTTCCACGATCCGCGAGTCCGGCGGGTAGTGGCCGTTCAGGATGCCCTCCAGGATCCGGTCCTTGACCTGGTCGGCCAGGACGCTGCGGGACAGCCCGCCGGCGATGGCCATCGGGTCCCTCAGCGCCCGATCGCGGCGGTCGGCTTGGCGGCCGAGCCGGGCGTGGCGCGCTCGAGGACCTCGACCTGGCCGGCGGTCCCGTCGAGGCGGAGCCGGTCGCCGGTCATGATCCGCGCCGTCGCCACCGAGGTGCCGATGACCGCCGGGATGCCGAACTCGCGGGCGAGCACGGCCGGATGCGAGGTCGTGCCGCCGGTATCGGTGACGAGCCCGGCGATCTTCGTGAACAGCACGACCCAGGCCGGGTTGGTCATCTGGCAGACGAGGATGTCGCCGTCGCGGACCTCGTCGAACTCGTCGACCGTGCGGACGACCCGGGCGATGCCCTCGATGACGCCCGGCGAGGCGCCGAGCCCGGTGATCAGCCGCTGATCGTCGGACTGCTGCTGGTGGAAGCGGTCCGGGTAGCCCCAGTTGACGAGGTACGGGAACGCCAGCTGCGACGGCGTGACGGTCCCGACCCAGTCGCGCGGATGGAGGCGTTCGGCCGCGTCGCGCTCCCGGCGGCGGGCGGCCACGATCTCGTGCGCCGCGATGGCGTCGGCCTTGCCGATGAGGCTGCGCAGCTCGTTGTAGCGCAGGAACATCACGTCGTCGGGCCTGTCGAGCCGGCCGGCCTCGACCAGCTTCCGGCCGACCGCCAGCAGGACGAGTCGCAGGTGGGCGTTCGCGCCCTGGTCGATGTAGAAGTGGTGATCGGGCGTGAGCGGCGCCATCCGCAGGTTGACCGCGTTCGCCGCGCGCATCTCATCCAGCGCCTCACCGGTCAGCCCGTCGAGGATCTCCTGCGAGGCGGCCGCGATGTCGCGGCGCATCGCCTCGATGGCGCTCGGGTAGTCGTAGTCGGTGGTGAGGTAGCCGTTGACGAGCTCGAGGACGGGTTCCATCTGCTCGCGCACGGTCGGGAAGATGAACTCGTGGCTCCACACGGCGTGCCAGCCGAACTCGCGCTGGTACGGCTCGACCCGCTCGGCGATGAACCGCCGGCCCCGATCGGTGGCCCGGAGCGAGCGGGCGATCTCGGCGGTGTCGCCCGAGGCGAAGGCGGAGCGCAGCTCGGGGTCGTCGCGGACCTCGTTCTTCATCCGCCACAGCGCCTCGATCGAGTCCCAGTTGCGGTCCGAGGCCGAGTTCTGCAGCCGGCCGAGCAGCTGCTCGTCGACCCCGCCGCGGGTCTTCTCCATGACCGCCCGCAGGTTGAGCGTCGCCGACAGCTGGGCGAAGTTGAGCATCCAGTGGATCTTCCAGTGCCGGTCGTGGATGTCGATCGCGTCCTCGAGGAGACAGGCCAGGTCCGCGAGGTCCATCCCATTGGCCGCGTCGAGGCGGGCCTCGAGGAACGCGAAGTTGCGCTCCATCTCGGGCCGCAGGCGGTCCTTCCACCAGTCGGCGAAGTCGCGACCGTAGACCGGCAGGACGACGTCCAGGTACGCGCCCATCGTCGCGGCGAACGTCGCGTCGCGCGGGACCCGGGCGCCGTAGCGCGAGCTGTACTCGGTCCCCTCGATCCGGAGGTCGGGATCGGCCGGGATGGCCGTTGTGTAGACGTAGCCGTTGACGTTCTTGGCCAACCAGTCGACGGCGAACGGGGTCCCGAACCGCCGGAACATGTGGTCGCAGCTGAGCCACCAGCCGCCGATGTCGAAGAACATCGGGCTGACCGGGTGCGGGATGTGCAAGTCGTCGTAGACCCAGAAGAAGTCCTTCTCGACCTCGGAGTCCCAGTGCACCGGGAACGTCTCGTCACCCAGGAACTGGCCGAGGATCTCCTCCGTCGCCGCCACGCGCTGGTCCTCCACGGTCTCTGCTGGTCCGCGAATCACCAATCTCGCAAGGTCATCGATCATCGATTATGGTACACGACTCCGTCGCGGCGAAACCGCCGGAACGCGACCCTGGCCGGCCGCGTACCGGCAACCGTGCGACGCGCCGGGAGCCTCGCGGACCGGCCCCGGCGAGCCATGTGGCCCTTTCGGCGGGCGCCGTCGAGCCGGACGATCCGATGGGAATCCGCCTCCTTCGCGGCCAGCCATCGGAGAGCGTCATGACGCCGTACCCGAACCTCTTCAGCCCGATCCAGCTGGGGAACCTGACCCTGCCGAACCGGATCGTCCACGTCCCCACGGACATCAGCTCGTCGCACGCCGACGGTGAGGTCAGCGAGCGCGATCTCCACCACCACGGCGAGATCGCCCGGGGCGGCTCCGGCTTCATCATCGTCGGGGCCACGACGCCCGACATGGCGACCGGCCGGCCGACCGTGACCTGCCTGGTCGCCGACGGGGACAACTACATCCCCGGCCTGGCCCGCCTGGCCGAGAGCATGCACCGCTACGGTGCGGCCTGCGCCGTCCAGCTCCAGCATCCCGGACGGCAGTGCGCGATCCCCCGCTACAACACGCTGGGCGCGACGGACCGCGTCCTCAAGCTGCCGTGGTCGGCCGGTCACGAGATCGTCTACGAGAACGCCGAGGAGAAGGGCAAGGAGATCCGCGAGGCGTCGATCGCCGAGATCCTCGAGCTCGTCGACCTGTTCAGCGAGGCGGCCTGGCGGGTCAAGCAGGCCGGTTTCGACGCCGTCGAGCTCCACGCGGCGCACGGCTACCTGCTGTCCGAGTTCATGAGCCCGTTCCTCAACATGCGCACCGACCGCTTCGGTGGCAGCTTCGAGAACCGGATGCGCTTCCCGCTCGCCGTGGTCGATTCCATCCAGAAGAAGTGCGGCCGGAGCTTCCCGCTCCTCGTCCGCTACTCGTTCGACGAGTGGTGCGAGGGCGGTCGCGGGCTCGAGGAGGGGATCGAGATCGCCCGCGTGCTCGAGCGGGCCGGCTGCGCCGCGGTCGACCTGTCGATGGGCATGCAGGAGAGCCCGGGCGCCGGGTTCGACCCGATGCAATATCCCCAGGGCTGGGCCACCTACGCCGCCGAGGCGGTCAAGCAGGTCGTCCGGATCCCGGTCATCACCAGCCACTCGTTGCGCGATCCCGACTACTGCGAGCAGATCCTGGCCGAGGGCAAGACCGACCTCGTCGGGCTCGCCCGCCAGCTCCTCGCCGATCCGTACTGGCCGGTCAAGGCGCAGTACGGACGGGTCCGCCAGATCCGCCGCTGCATCTCGTGCCTCGGCGGCTGCTGGCAGGAATCGCTCATGGCCAAGAAGGAGATCGCCTGCTCCATCAACGCCGCCTGCGGCAACCCGGCCTACGACCGGATGACCCGGACGGCGACACCGGTCCGGGTCGCCGTGGTCGGCGGCGGGCCGGCCGGGATGGAGGCGGCCCGGATCGCGACGGAGCGGGGCCACCTGGTCACCCTGTTCGAGAAGGCCGGCGAGCTCGGCGGGGCGCTGAAGTACGTCTGCCTGGTGCCGGGCAAGGAGAAGATGCGCTGGTACCTGGACTGGATCCGGGATCAGCTCGTCGACCTCCACGTCGACGTCCGGCTGAACCACGGGCCGACGGTCGAGGAGCTGCGCGCGTTCGACGTCGTCCTCAACGCGACGGGCGCGATCATCGTACGTCCCCGAGGTCGCCGGCGACGCCGATCGGGTCGTCCCGTTCGAGGAGTCGATGGCCTGCCCCAAGGTCGCCTGCGAGTGCCACCCCGGTGGTCGGCGCATGCGCAAGCTCGGGGCGCGGGTGCTGCTGTGGGGCGACGGCTACGCCGCGGCCGACACGGCGGCCTTCCTGGCCAGCATCGGCAAGCAGGTCACGATCGTCACCGAGCAGCGCGAGTTCGGCTCGGAGCTCGAGGTGATCCACCGCTACGTCGAGCTCAAGCGGTTCGCCCAGGGCGACGCCGAGGTCCTCGACAGCAAGCCCTACAAGTTCCCGGTCACGATCGTGACGAGCAGCACGGTCCACGAGATCCGCGACGGCGAGGTCGTGATCCAGGACAGCGGGTTCAACCTCCGCACGATCGAGGCGGACGACGTCGTCACCTGCCACATCCGCTCGGAGACGGGGCTGTTCACGGATCTGCGAGCCGCCGGCATCCCCGTCGTCAACGCCGGTGACGCGGTCCGCCCGCGTAACCTCTTCGCGGCGGTCAAGGAGGGCTCGGCCTTCGGCCTTGCCGTCGACGAGCACCTGCTCTTCAACCCGAACCACGCGATCCTCGACGAGCTGCCGATGGACGTCCTCGGCCAGCTGACGCGCGACGAGGGCCCGAGCTACAGCGCCCGCCAGATGCTCGCGCTGGCCGGCGTCGCGGCCGGGAACGGGTCGCCGGCCGAGGTCAAGGGGTGAGGGCGACCGTCCTCGCCCCGTCGCCGCCGGCGTCGACCGGGCCGGCGGCGAACGAGCCGGCGGCCGGGGCCGGGGCCGATCGCTCGATCGTCCTCCGCGAGGCGGTCCCCGCCGACGTCCCGGCCTGCGGTCGGATCCTGTACGAGGCGTTCGCGACGCTTGCCGCGGAGCACGGCTTTCCGCCGGACTTCCCGACCGTCGCGGTGGCCACGGGCTGCATGCGCGGCCTCGTCACGAACCACGGCTTCTTCGGGGTCGTGGCCGAACGCGACGGGCAGATCGTGGGGAGCAGCTTCCTCGACGAGCGGTCGACCATCCACGCGATCGGCCCGGTCAGCGTCGATCCGGCGGCGCAGGACCGGCGGGTCGGCCGGGCGCTCATGGAGGCGATGCTCGAGCGGGCGGCCGAACGGCACGCGGCCGGCGTCCGCCTGCTCCAGATCAGCTATCACAACCGGTCGCTGAGCCTCTACGCGAAGCTCGGCTTCGACGTCCGCGAGACGTTCGCCGCGATGTACGGCGAGCCGCTCCGGCTGGCGCTGCCCGGCTACGACGTCCGTCACGCCACCGCGGAGGACGCCGCGGCCTGCAACGCCCTGTGCCGGCAGAGTCCACGGCCACGACCGCGCCGCCGAGGTGGACCACGCGATCGCCCGGGGCAAGGGGCGGGTCGTCGAGCGACTCGGCCGGATCACCGGCTACACCACCGGGATCGGCTACTTCAACCACTCCGTCGCGGAGACGAACGACGACCTCGCGGCGCTCATCGGCGCGGCGAGCCACGTGGACCGGCCGGGGATCGTCGTCCCGCTCGGCAACGCCGAGCTGTTCCGCTGGTGCCTCGCCCATGGGCTGCGCGTGTTCTTCGTCATGAACATGATGACGATCGGGCTGTACGAGCAACCGAGGGGCGCCTACCTCGCCTCCGTCGGCTACTGAGCGTCAGCTCTTCGCGGCCGCCGCCTCGCGCGCCTTCTCCCAGTCGGCCTTGAACTGGACGATCCCCTTGTCGGTCAGCGGGTGGTGGACCATCTGCTGGAGGACCTTGAACGGGATCGTCGCGATGTGGGCCCCGGCGAGGGCCGACTGGGTCACGTGGAGCGGGTTGCGGATCGAGGCCGACAGGATCTCGGCCTCGATCTCGTGAATGGCGAAGATCTCGGCCAGCTCGCGGATCACGATCATCCCGTCCTGGTTGATGTCGTCGAGCCGGCCCACGAACGGCGAGATGAGCGAGGCCCCGGCCTTCGCCGCGAGGAGGCCCTGGTTGGCCGTGAAGATCAGGGTGCAGTTCGTCCGGATGCCCTCGTCGGCCAGCCGGCTGATCGCCTCGAGCCCGTTCTCGCTCATCGCCACCTTGACCACGATGTTCGGGGCGATCTTGGCGAAGTGGCGACCCTCCTCGAGCATCCCGTCGACGTCGTCGGCGATGACCTCGGCGGAGACCGGCCCGGAGGTGATCCGGCAGACCTCGGCGAGGATCTCGTCGTACGACCCGCCGACCTTCGAGTAGAGGGTCGGGTTCGTGGTCACCCCGTCGAGGATGCCCCAGCGGGCGGCGGTCCGGATCTCTTCGATCTCGGCGGTGTCGAGGAAGATCTTCATGGGGCGCTCCAGTCGTCGGTCCGCGTCGGCGGGCGGGTCGGGGCGCGATTCTAGCCGGAACCGGGCGATAGACTGCGGCCCATGGCGGTATGTCGCTCGTGCGGAGCCGAGAGCCGGGCCGGGGCACGCTTCTGCGACACGTGTGGCGCCCGCCTCGATGGATCGGACACCGTCGCCTCACCGGTCCGCAAGACGGTCACCGTCCTGTTTTCCGACGTCACCGGTTCCACGTCAATCGGCGAGCGGTCCGACCCGGAGACCGTCCGGACCCTGATGACCCGGTTCTTCTCGGTGGCCCGGGAGGTCATCGAAGCCCATGGCGGGACGGTCGAGAAGTACATCGGCGACGCGGTCATGGCCGTCTTCGGCGTCCCGACCGTCCACGAAGACGATGCGCTCCGCGCGGTCCGCGCCGCAGCCCAGCTGATGGACCGCGTCAACGACCTGGCGACGGAGCTCAGAGGCGAAGGCGGGATCGAGCTGGCGATCCGGACGGGCGTCAACACCGGGCCCGTCGTCGTTGGCGACGGGACCTCCGGCGAGACCCTGGCGACCGGCGATGCCGTCAACGTCGCCGCTCGGCTCCAGCAGAATGCGCGACCAGGCGAGGTGTGGATCGGCGAGTCGACCTACCGCCTCACGCGGACGGCCGTTGTGGTCGAGCCGCTTGGCCCCCTGGCGCTTCGTGGTCGTGGCGAACCGGTCATTGCGTATCGACTGCACTCGGTCGAACCCGCGGCCCGACTGAGAGCTCAGCGACTCGATCTGCCGATCGTCGGACGGGAGCGCGAGCTATCCCTCCTTGGGCGGGTACTCGACGATGTGATCGCCGAGCGACGCTGCCATCTGTTCACGCTCCTGGGCGTGCCAGGTGTCGGGAAGAGCCGGCTGGTCCGCGCGTTCCTCGACTCGACGACCGTGACGGACTCCGACTGCATCGTCCTGCGCGGGCAGTGCCTTCCCTACGGCGAGGGTCTTACCTATTGGGCGATCGCGGACGCGGTGAAGCAGGCTGCCGGGATCACCGATGCCGACAGCCTGGAAGGGGCTCGCCAACGACTGCGCGAGCTGGTGCGTGGGCTCAACGGCGGGACCGTCCTCGAGGAGCGGATCGGCGAGCTCGTCGGGCTCGAGGAGGGTGAGGCGCCGACGGATGAGCTGACGTGGGCGGCCCGGTCCCTGCTCGAGTCGCTGGCCGCATCCGCACCGGTGATCCTCGTCCTCGACGATGTGCAATGGGCCGGGGCGCCGCTGCTCGACCTGATCGAGCATGTCGTCGATCTCAGCCGCGACGCCCCGATCCTCGTGCTCTGCCTCGCCCGACCGGACCTCCTCGAGATCCGTCCCGGCTGGGCGGGCGGCAAGCTCAACGCAACGACGCAGCTGCTCGAGGCCCTGCCAACGGCAGACGCGGAGGCCTTGGCCGTGCGGCTCCTGGGAGATGAGCTTGCAGAGCCGGTCCGCCGGAGGATCGTGGAGGCCGCCGAAGGGAACCCCCTGTTCGTCGAGGAATACGCCCGCATGCTCGCGGACGAGCGGCTCGTATCGGGAGCTGACGGGCGCACCGAACCCGAGCTCACCGTCGGTGCCGTCCCACCGACGATCCAGGCCTTGCTCGCCGCCCGACTCGACCGCCTTCCGTCACCGGAGCGGGCGGTCGCAGGACGCGCCTCGATCGTCGGTCGCGTCTTCGAGGCGGGGGCGGTCGCCGCTCTCTCACCCGAGGCCGAGCGAAGCGGGATTGGCGATCAGCTGGGAAGCCTTGTCCGGAAGGAGCTCGTCAGGCCCGAGCGGCCCGGCGCCGACGGTCAGGAGACGTACCGGTTTCGCCACCTCCTGATCCGTGATGCCGCCTATGAGGCGCTGTCGAAGGGCGACCGGGCCAGGCTCCACGAGCAATTCGCCGACTGGCTGACCGAAGTGGCGGCTGACCGGCTGGTCGAATACGAGGAAATCGTCGGCTACCACCTGGAGCAGGCGTATCGCTACGCCGAGGACCTCGGCGTCAAGGACGATCACGGCCGCGTCTTGGCGGCCCGCGCGGCTGCGCACCTCGGGGCCGCAGCACGGCGTGCCGCCGCCCGCGAGGATACCGGCGCGGCGAGCGATCTCCTGCGCTCGGCACTGGTCCTCGCGCGCGTTGGATCGCCGGCGGACACGACGGCTCTGACTCTCGAGCTCGCCGATGCGCTGGTGGCCGCCGGCCAGTGGGAAGAGGTTCGGCACCTTCTGGACGAGCTCCCGTCCGAAGCGCTCGCCGATCCGCTCGTGGCTGCGCGCGTCCGGTTCGAGCGGCTCGCGATTGTCATCAACACGGATCCGACGATGCCCTTCGAATCCATCGACGCCGGATTGGCCGAGCTGGTCGAGACGTTCGCGCACGCGGGCGATGAACGGCATTGGATCAAGGCCCTCAGAACGCGCGGGTTCGTCCTCTTCGCCCGCGGGCAGGCCGCCACCGCCACCGACCTGCTGGCGAATGCCATCGAGGTGGGAAGACAGTCGGGCTCCTCGCTCTGGCTCGAGCCAGCGACGTGGCTATCGATCTTCGATGCCTTCGGCCCGCGCACGGTCCGCGAGTCGATCGACCGTGGAGAGGCAATGTTGTCGATGGTCGCCGGGCACCCGGGTGTTACCGCGATGACGCTCCTTGGCTTGGGGGCAAGCCGGGTTGCCGATGACGACATCGAACGGGGCATTCGCGAGTTCCGCGACGGCGCCGCACAGCTTGCCGAGCTGGGCAACGGCCTCTGGCAGGGGGGCGGTCTCCAGCTCATGGGCTACAGCCGGCTGACGGTGGATGACCTCCCTGGGGCCGAGCGGGATCTGCGCGCGGCGGATGCCCTGCTCGAGGCCATGAACGAGACCGGCTTCCGCTCAACGGTCGATGTGTTGCTCGCGAAGGTCCTGGTCGAGCTGGGTCGGCACGACGACGCTCGGGTCTTGAATGCGCTCGGCCGATCCCTGGCCGCCCAGGACGACTTCCTCACTCAGTCCCTTTGGCGGTCGGTCGAGTCGCGCCTGGCGTCTGCGACTGGCCGGCACGACGAGGCCCTTGCGCTCGGTCGCGAGGCCGTCGCGATCGCCCGCACGAGCGACTACCTCGCGCTGACAGCCGACGCCCTGCTCGACTTGGCAGAGGTCGAACGCGCGGCGGGCGACCGAGGGCCCGCCCGTGACTCCGCAGGTGCAGCGCGCGAGCTGTACGTTCGGAAAGGCTCGCGGCCGGGGGCGAGGGGCGCCGAACGCGTTCTGGAGACGCTGGCCGGAAACGATTGAGATTGGCTCAGCGGAGCCGGCCCGCGCCCCCGCGGCCCCGATCAGGCCTGGCTGGGCGCGGTCTCGTCGATCGGATCGGCCTCGGCCATGGGGACCGCCACCGGTGCGGCATCGCCCGCGGGGGCCTCGGCCGGTCGCGCCGTGACCCGCACGCCGAGCTCGGGCTGGCGGCCCTCGGCGACGGCGATCGCACTGGCGATGAACCCGTCGAACAGCGGGTGCGGCCGGTCGGGGCGACTCTTGAACTCGGGATGGAACTGGCTGGCCACGAACCACGGGTGATCGCGCAGCTCGACGATCTCGACGAGCCGGCCGTCGGGCGACTGGCCGCTCAGCTCCATGCCCGCCGCCTCGAGCGTCTGGCGATAGCGGTTGTTGACCTCGAAGCGGTGCCGATGGCGCTCGTAGATGAGCTCCTGGCCGTAGACCGCCGCGGCCTTGGAGCCGGGCGTGAGGCGCGCCGGGTAGAGCCCCAGCCGCATCGTCCCGCCCTTGTCCTCGAGGTCGCGCTGGTCGGGCATGAAGTCGATGACCTTGTTCTCGGTGAACTGGTCGAACTCGGTCGAGTTGGCGTCATTCGTCCCGAGGATGTCGCGGGCGAGCTCGATGACCGCGCACTGGAGCCCGAGGCACAGCCCGAGGTACGGGATCCCGCGCTCGCGGGCGTAGTGCGCGGCGAGGACCTTGCCCTCGATGCCGCGATGGCCGAAGCCGCCCGGGACGAGGACCGCGGCCACGCCGTCGAGCGCGGCGGCGGTGTTCTCGGGGGTCAGCGTCTCGGAGTTCACCCAGCGGATCCTGGCGTCGACGCCGTTCGCCCAGGCCGCGTGGCGGACCGCCTCGGTGACGCTGAGGTATGCGTCGGGCAGCTCGATGTACTTGCCGACGAGCCCGACCTCGAGGGTCGGCTTCGGCCGCTTGATGAGCTCGACGAGCGCGGACCAGGCGGCGAGATCCGGTGGCCCGGCGACCTCCGCCAGGCCGAGGTCGCGGACGACGAGGTCCCCGAGCCCAGCCGCCTCGAACTGGAGCGGCACCTCGTAGATCGTGTCGGCGGTCACCGCCGGAATCACCGCCTCGGACGGGACGTCGGTGAACAGGGCGATCTTCTCGCGCACCTCGTCGCTCACCGGGTGGTCCGAGCGGAGGACGATGACGTCGGGCTGGATGCCGATCCCGCGCAGCTCCTTGACCGAGTGCTGGGTCGGCTTCGTCTTGAGCTCGCCCGTGGCGGCCAGCGCCGGGAGCAGGGTCACGTGGACGTACAGGACGTTGCTCCGGCCGACGTCCTTGCGCATCTGGCGGATCGCCTCGAGGAACGGCAGGCTCTCGATGTCGCCGACCGTCCCGCCGACCTCGACGATCACCACGTCGGCCCGCCCGTCTCGGGTCAGGCGCTGGATCCGCTCCTTGATCTCGTTCGTGATGTGCGGGATCACCTGGACGGTCCCGCCGAGGTAGTCGCCGCGGCGCTCCTTGGCGATCACGGCCTGGTAGATCCGGCCGGTCGTGACGTTGCTCGACTGGCTCAGGTTCTCGTCGATGAACCGCTCGTAGTGGCCGAGGTCGAGGTCCGTCTCGGCCCCGTCGTCGGTCACGAAGACCTCGCCATGCTGGTACGGCGACATCGTCCCGGGGTCCACGTTGATGTACGGATCGAGCTTGAGGATCGAGACGTGGAGCCCGCGTGCCTTGAGCAGCCGGCCGATGCTGGCGGCGGTGATGCCCTTGCCCAGAGAGGAGGTCACGCCTCCGGTCACAAAGACATACTTCGCCATGGGTCGGGTCCTCCGGGGGTTTTTCCAATGCTATCGGAATGCCGGTCCCGGGGCAACCCGGGCGACGCTGAGGGCGTGGCGGAACCAGCCCCGCGCCAGGCGCGAGAGGCCGTCTCCGTCCCCGCGATAGCGGTCGTCCGTTCCTCGTCGAGCGGCAGTTCCTGCCTCCGATTCGCCATCCAGCAGCCGTCGTGGTGCGAGCCAGCATCTTGTGGCCCAGTCGGACCGCGGACGCAGTCATTCAGTCGTCGTCACGATGAGCGGTGACAGGAGCGCCGATTCCCGAGCTCGCCAGGCAGGGCACGCCGGTCCCATCCCGCCCCGGACTACGGGGACTGCTAGACGGCGTTGTTGCTTGGCCGCCGGGTTGCCACCGATCTCGGCGAGGGTCGCCCCGGGGCAACCCGGGCGACCCGGGCGACCCGGCTAGACTTGCCGTGAACCGGTGATTCGAGCCCCACAGGAACGGAGCGAGCAATGGTCGAGCAGGGAACGGCAGCGGCGTCCACGCCCATCTCGTGGCGGACGGTCGTCTACGGGACCCCGGTCACGGCCTCGGAAGGCACCCGGGTCGGGACGGTCCGCGAGGTGCTCGGCTCGGATTCGGAGGACATCTTCCACGGGCTGCGCGTTCGTCTTGACGGGACGAAGCGCGACGTGATGGTCGCCGCCGCCGACGTCGCCAGCCTGGCGAGCGGCGGGATCGACCTCGCGATCGACCGGGCGGCCGTCACCGCCCTGCCCGACTTCGACGAGCCGGCCACCTACCACCTGAGCTCGGTCGGCTGGCTCCGCAAGCACGTCGGCTGGAAGGCCGATTCCGACAGTGACGAGGAGCCCGGCTGAGCCTCTGAGCCCGGGGTCGCGCCCTCCGCTGACCGCGTCCGGGCCGGCGAGGCGTCGGCGACACGCTCCGGCGCCCGAGGCTCGCGCTCGCGGCTCGCGCGCCCGAGGCTCGCCGGGCGGCAGAGGTCAGTCGGCGGGTGGATCGCTCCGGCCGGGCCCCCAGACCTCGGCGCCGCAGAAGAACGGCTTGCCCACCGGCCGCGGCATGAGCGGCGTCGCCGGGTCGCGACGCCAGGCGGTCAGCACCTCGTCGAGCCAGGCGTGGATCTCGGCGAACTCGGTCCAGCGCAGGAACGGCCAGCCGTTGGCGACGCAGATCGGGACGAGGCCACGCTTGGCGAACACGACGTCGGCGTAGCCGGCGGCATAGCGATCGCTCTCCCCGTCGCCGATGAACACCACCGCCCGGCCGGCCGCCTGCTGGGCGAGCACGCGATCGCGCTTGCACGTGCCGCACACGAGGCAGCTCGGGTTGCCGTTCGGGAAGTCGATCGTCGCGCGGCGGTTCGCGAATGTCGTACGGGCCGTGATGACCGCCAGCTCCGGCAGCCCGAGCCGCTCGAGCGCCGGGGCGATGAAGAAGCCGAACCCGTCGCTCACGACCTCGACGGGGACGCCGGCCGCCTGCGCCCGCCGGACGAACGGCACGAACCCCGAGTCGTGCGGCTGGCGCGCCGCGGTCGCCAGGAGGTCGGATCCGTCGGCGCGGATCAGGCTCATCTCGTATTCCATCAGTCCGCGCGAGCCGATCTCGCCCCGGTCGTACCGCGCGGCCATCGCCTCCCAGGCCGCGTTCGTGTGCTCGGCCATGACGGTGTCGGAGACGTCGGTCAGCGCGATCGTCCCGTCGTAGTCGACGAGGATCGCCAGCGGCGCGGCACCCGGCGCGAGCGGCTCCACGGGCGGCGCGGCACCGGGCGCGTCGAGCGGGGACGGCGCGGTGGCGGAGCCCGCCTCGTCGTGGGGACGGCGCGGTTCCGGGCTCGACGGCGGCCGGAGCCGGCGCGTCGACGACGGCGCGGCGCCTGGCGCGTCGGCCGGGGACGGCGCGGCCGAACGTGCTGGCGATCGGTCGCCCGTCGTCATCGAGCCGTCCTCAATATCGCCACCAGCAGTAGGAGGCGCGCTTCCCGGCACTCGCGGACGTCATGGCGGGCTGATCCAGCACTCGACGCGCCGCGTCACGCCGGCTCGAGCACGATCGCGGGGCGGTCGAGGGCCGTACGGGCAGTGGGCCGCCGCGGGATCGGCCTGAAGCGGGTCGGATACTGCTCCGGTCGATATTTCGAGCGGCTTCAACGTGGGCCCACGCCCGGCCGCCTCTTCGGCGCCTCGGCGCGGAACCGCCCCCGAGCCGCCGCGGCCCGGCCGACCAAGGCCCGGCGCCCGGCCGCCGATCCCGACCGCGGCCCGGCCGACCGCGGCCCGGCCCGCCGCGGCCCGCGCCGGACAGGGCGACGCCCGGCGCGACGAGCGCGACGGGCGTCGGATGCGGGTCGATCATTGGGCGGCCGTCCGGCCGCCGGTGGATCAGACGCCTTCCTGGTCGAGCTCCAGGACGTCCTCGTCATCGCCCTCGGTGACCTTGAGCCAGATGAACAGCCCGGCCAGGACGAGGAGCGGGATGACGATCAGCGCTCCAAGGGTGATCCCGAGGGCGACGATGACGGTCTTCATGGCGTTTCACGTCCTTTCCTGCGTGATCGCGCGTCCCCGCGCGACGGTCTAGGCGCCGGCTGGCTTGGCCTTGTTCGGTCCGTGCTCCGTGTCGCGCAGGGCCGGACCCTGGGCGATCATGGCGTCGATGTCCTCTCGCGTGAATTCGGCCAGGACGTGCCGGCTGCCGGTGGGACTCGGCATCAGGAGCCGCACCACGAACGCGCCGTCCTGCTCGAAGAAGAACGTGTCCCGTGGCTTCTGCTCGTCCATGTACCGGCCGAGGACCCGGAAGGCCCGTTCATAGTAGCCCGCCTTCGACCAGTCGTCGGCGGCCGCCTTGTTGCGCCGGGACACCGCTTCTTCCATGAACCGGGCGATGTCGTCGTCGAGGAAGGTCAGCGTCTCCTTCGTCTGGGTGCCGATCGCCTCGGACCACGTCCCGGCATCGACCTCGGACGACACGAGACCCTGGACGATGAACCCGTCGGGCGCCTCGGCGAGAAGGACCTCCTTCATCGCCCGCTGGTCGAGGAACGCCCCGATCGAGCGGAACACCTCCTCGAAGTCCTGGCGCGGCGAGCCCTCGTAGATCCGCACGAACGGTCCTCCCTCTGGACGCCCGGGTGAGTCCGACGAGCGCCGCTCAGGAGCCCGTCGTCTGGTCGATGAGCCCGCGATCCTTGGCTCGCCGCTCGCTCCACTGGAACGCCACGGCCGCCCCGAGTGTAACGACGGCCCCGGTCACGAGCAAGGCGAGGACGATCGTCGGACCGTCCGGCCGGGCCTGTCCGGTGAGGTCCGTGAACAGCGATCCGGCGCCGCCGATGGCGCTCGTGCCGGTCGGGAAGAGGGCCAGCCGGACGCCCTCGAGCCACCAGGTCAGCGGGTTGAGCAGCCCGATCGCCTGGATCGCCAGCGGCAGCACCGACAGCGGGAAGACGGCGCCCGAGACGAGGAACAGGGCGCCGGCGACGGCCTCCGGGTACGACCACGCCTCCTGCCGGGTCTGCAGGCAGATCGCCGCGAGGATCACCCCGACGACGACGATCGACTCGAGCCCGGCGGCCATGACCACGGCGAACAGCGGCCAGTTCGCCGCGGCCGGGTCGAACGCGACGCCGAGCAGGAGGACGCCGATGGCGAGCGTGATCGCCGCGCCCATCGCGCCGACCGCGATCCGGGCGGTCCCCCGCCCCAGGAGCACGACCAGGAAGTCGCTCGGGCTGACGTAGACGTACTTGAGCATCCGGTAGCGCTCGCGATCGTCGAGCACCGACCAGGCCAGGCCGGCGATGCCCGAGATCACGAACGACCACAGCGCGCTGCCGACGACGACGAAGCCGCGGTACTCGTGGCCGGACGCCCCGGCGATCACCTCGAGCATCGCCACGAGGATCAGGGCGGAGCTGACGGGCTTGGCCACCGAATAGATGAAGAACAGGACCGGGTCGGTCCAGTTGGCCTCCATCTTCCAGCCGAGCGCGGCGGCGGTGCGGAAGCTGCGCACGAGGTCGGCCGTGCCGCGACCGCGCGTCCGGCGCGGGTCGAACAGGCGCCGGGAGGCCTCGTCGAGGACGACGGCGGGCGCGGTCATCGCCAGCGCACCGTGAGCCGGCCCTCGCGCCGCGCCCGGGTCTCGAGCGTGCGGAGCATGAACCGGGCGAGCAGGGTGAAGAACACGGTCATCAGCACGAGGATCGCCGCCTCGGCCTCGGGCGGCAGGATCGCCGGCGTTCCGCTGCTCCCGGCGAAGGCGAGCTGGCGCATCGCGTCGAGGCCCGTGGCCAGGGGGATCGTGGCCAGGGCGAGCGCGCCGATCCGGCCGAGCGCGACGATCGGGAAGTTGAGCCCGGACACGAAGTAGACCGGCTCGACCATGAGCTGGGTCATGTGCCAGGCCTCGCGGCCCCACATCAGGAACAGGCTTGCGAGGACCATCCCCAGCCCGTACAGCGCCGCCAGGGTGAGGAAGAACACGAGCAGCAGCAGGCCCCACTGGTCGACCGAGAACTGGACGTGGAAGACGAGCGAGGCGACGACGAGGACGACCGCCGCCCGCGTGGCGCTCATCACCAGCCCGCCGATGGCCATCCCGAACAGCACGCTCATCACGTCCATCGGCGCGGCGAAGTAGAGCTCGAGGTTGCCCTGGTCCTTCTCCCAGTACAGCTGGGCGGCCATCATCCACACGACGTTGAGCCAGAACGCGGTCATCGCCCCGCCGAGGACGACGAACCCGATGTACTGCTGCGGCGCCTGGAGCGCCCGGTAGACGAACACGAACGAGCACGTCGTCAGGAACGGCAGGAGGATCTCGAAGAACAGCCAGGACGGCTCGCGGACCATCCCGCGGACGCGCGGGAACGCCCGCCCGACGACGCTGTGCAGGTCGTTGGCCAGGATCCGGCGGCGGCTCCAGTCGGCGGCCTCGCGTGGACCGGCGGACGGGCGTCCGACGAATGCGCGGGTCGTCATCCGACCTCCTCGGGCTCGGGCTCCCCGGGCTCATGTGCCGTGGCGGGCCGGTCTGGACCCTCGGACCGGCGCCCGGTCCCGTTCCTGCGGGCGGACTCGTCGGCGTCGTCGAAGCCGCGCCCGACGAGCTCGACGAACACCTCCTCGAGCGTCGGCTCCGACTTGCGCAGGGCGAGGATCCGCGAGCCGAGCCCCCCGAGCGCGCCGACGACGCCACCGAGCGCCGCGTCGTCGACGAGGACGAGGCTGACCTCGACGGTCTGGCGCGGGGCCGCCCCGGTCGCATGCCCGTTGCCGGCCGTGGCCACCGTGGCGCTCACCACGCCCGGCAAGCGGGCCAGCGCGCCGGGGCCGCCGGCGAGCCGGTCGAGCTCGATCCGGAAGATCGACTCGCGCTGGACGCGCTGCTTGAGCTCGGCCGGCGTCCCGATCGCGAGGACGCGGCCACGGTCGACGATCGCGATCCGCTCGCACATCTCGTCGGCCTCGGCCATGTAGTGCGTGGTCAGGAGGACCGTCCGGCCCGGCACGGACGCCTGCCAGCCGGTCACGAGCTCGCGGACGGCCCGGGCGGCGGACACGTCGAGCCCGAGCGTCGGCTCGTCGAGGAACAGGATCCACGGGTCGTTGAGCAGCCCGCGTGCGAAGTTCATCTTCTGGCGCTGGCCGGTCGACAGGCCGCTCACGCGCTGGCCACGCTGCTCGGCGAGACCGACCGCCTCGATGAGCTCGTCGACGCGGGCCCAGCCCTCGCGCGCGCCCAGGCCGTAGAACTGGCTGAACATCCAGAGCTGCTCGCGGACGGTCAGGATGCCGTAGCCCGACTGCTCACCGCCGGCGACCATGTTCATGATCCGCCGGATCTTCTTCGTCTCGGTCTCGATGTCGAAGCCGAACACCCTGGCCGTCCCGGCGCTCGGCAGGAGGAGCGTCGTGAGGATCTTGATCAGGGTGGTCTTGCCCGCTCCATTCGGCCCGAGCAGCCCGAACAGCTCGCCCGGCTGGACCTCCAGGTCCACGCCGGCGAGCGCGGTGACGGGCTCGGGCTTGGCGGCATAGACGCGGCGGATGCCACGGGCGTCGATGGCCGGCGCAAGGATCTGGGCGGACATGGTGCTCCGGCGACGGTTCGATGCGGGCTGGTGAGTCTACCACCGAGGACCCCGCGAGGGAAGCCTGCGGTCTGCCGTTTGGCAGATGCCCATCGAACACGCGCCGGCGGTTCCGACGCCCCCGTTGACGGCCCGGCGTCGCGTTGACTGGGCGGCGCGGCGTCATGGCCGGCCAGGGCGACCGCGAGCCGGCCGGCGTCCCGTGGATGGCCGGCGCGCTGCGATGCTCCGGCGTCCCGTGGATGGCCGGCGCACTGCGGCCACGACGCGTGAACACCCGGCGTTCAAACGAGGGGCTGTGGATGGCCGGCGCACTGCGGCCACGACGGATGAACACGGGGTGTTCAAACGAGGGGCTGTCGCTGCCGACACGCCCGCGCCTGCACACCAGGCGTACAACCCGGAGCCTAAGCCGCCCCGTCGACCGCTCCCCGAGCGTGGAATCCCGACGCTCGCCCGGCGAAGGGGTCCGCCAACCGCTGGTAGGAACACCGGGTGTTCAGTGACCAACCGACTGGCGACACGCGAGCCGCCGCGGATCTGGCGCGAGACGGTACGGCGGTCAGCCCGCCAGCGCGACCGCGAGCCGGCCGGCGACGCGGGCGTCGTTCTCGATCAGCGCGACGTTCGCCCTGAGGCTCGCGCCCTCGGTCAGCTCGGCGATCCGGGCGAGCAGCCACGGCGTCAGCGCCGGGCCATGGATGCCGGCGCTCGACGCCTCCGCGACCGCAAGGTCCACCGCGCGACGGGCGGCCTCCGGGGCCAGGGCGGCCTCGACCGGGACCGGCACGCAGACGAGGATCCCCGATCCGAGCCCGAGACCGAGATGCGTGGCGACCAACGCCGCCGCGGCGCGCTCGTCGGGGACCGACAGCGGCGCCGGGACCCCGCTCGTCCGGGCGTAGAACCCGGGCACCTCATCCTGGCCGAGCGCGACCACGGGGACACCGCGGGTCTCGAGGTACTCGAGGGTGAGCGGCAGGTCGAGGATCGCCTTCGGCCCGGCGCACACGACCGCGACCGGCGTCCTGGCCAGCTCCTCGAGGTCGGACGAGATGTCGAGCGTCCCAGGGACCGACTCGGCCGCCGGGCCGTTGCCGGGGATCGACGACAGCGCCCCGCGATGCACCCCGCCGATCCCGCCGGTCGCGAACACCGCGATCCCCGCCGCCGCGGCGGCGATCATCGTGGCCGACACGGTGGTCGCGGCCCACCCGGAGCGCTCGAGCGCCGCGGCGAGACTCGGCCGGGCAGCCTTGAGGACCGACCCGGCCGGCGCGGTCGCGAGCGCCTCGAGCTCGGCGTCGGCGAGCCCGACCCGGAGCCGTCCGTCGCGGATCGCGACCGTCGCCGGGATCGCGCCGGACGCCCGGACGGCCGCCTCGGACGCGCGCGCCACCGCGACGTTGTCCGGATACGGCAGCCCGTGGCTGATCAGCGTCGATTCGAGGGCAACCACCGGCCGGCCGGTGGCCAGCGCGGCGGCGACCTCCTCGTGGATCTCCAGGCGATCGGCGATCGACATCCCCGCGAGGGTAGCGCAGCCGCGCCGCCGGCCGATCGACCGGCCGGAGGCCACTGGCGAAGCCGCACCGATCGATGGACTCGCGTCCCGTGCGCGAGCCGGCCGGTTGACGGGCCCGTTTGCGTCGCACGCACACATCGCTACGTCCGGCTCGACAGGGGGACGGATCCGGCTGGAACCTTGCACCCGGAGCAAGAAACGGGCCGTCGCAACGGCGTGGCGCCACCAAGCATGCGCCGGGTGAAAACACCAGGCTCGTGGCGGCCCGGATCGTGCGGATGTGTTCATGGGCCGCAAGCTCGCCTGGCTTCTTGCGCCCGGTGCAACAAACGGACCGTCGCGGCTCCGTGGCGTCACCGAACGTGCGCCCGATGCACAGATCGGTGGGCGGATCGGGGCGGCTCAGGGGCTCGGGGCGGCTGGGACGGCTCGGGGCGGCTCGGGGCGGCTCGGGGCGGCTCGCTCCAGCACGCGCCATATCGCCCGCGCCCGCGGCCGGGTGCCCGCGCCCGGCGCCGAGCGGTTGCCCGCGCCCGCGGCCGGGTGCCCGCGCGCGGGGCCCGGTTCAGCCCAGCTGGAGCTCCCGGCGCGGGACGGCGACCTGGCGGGCGGCGGTCCGGTTGCCCGCCACCGCCGCCCGGCGCAGCCCGACGATCGCCGACCGACCCGCACGGGCCGAGGCGAGCCACTCCGCGATGAACCCCGCGTCGAAGGCGTCGCCGGCGCCGGTGGTATCGGCCGCGACGATCGGCCGGGTCGCGACGTCGAACCGGATCGCGACGCCCGCCGCGGGCGCCGTGACAGCCGCGCGCGCCGTGATACCCGCGGCCCCGGCCGCGCCACCCGCCGCGCGCGGCGCACCGCGCTCAGCCGGACCCGGGTCGTCGCGAACGAGCACCGTGACGCCGGCCGCGCCGCGCTTGATCACGACGATCGGCGCCAGCCCGACGGCCCGCGCGTCCGTCCGGCCGCCGGCGCCGAGCAGGCCGTGGAGCTCGGCCGCCGTCGCGAGCAGCAGGTCCGGAGCGACCTCGCGGACGAGCGCCTCGGCCGCGCCGCGACCGTCCGCGAGCAGTGGACCAATCGACGCCAGGTCGAGGCTGACTCGCGCCCCGGCGGCCCGCGCCAGTCGAACCGCGGCGCGACCGGCCGTCCCGAGCGGCTCGCCCAGCAGCGAGTAGGCCGGCAGGTGGAGCAGCTCGGCGCCCGCGAACCAGGAGCTCCGGAGGTCCGTCCGGCGCAGAGCGCGTCCGCCGCCCCGCGGTCGGCGACGAACGAGCGCTCGCCGCCCGGACCGACGAGGACGCCGATCCGGCCGGTCCGGGCGCCGCCGACCCGGAGGACGCGAGTCGTGACGTGATCGGCCCGGAGGGCCTCAACGAGGGCCCGGCCGGCGGCGTCGCGTCCGACGGAGCCGACGAGCGTGGTCGGGACGTCGAGCCGCGCCAGCCAGCGCGCGGTGTTCGCGGCCGAGCCGCCCTGGTGGAGCGACACGCGGCCCGGCACGTCGGTCCCGGCCGCGAGCGGACGGCCCGGGGCGAGCGCGACGTCGAGGACCAGGTCGCCGAGCACGACGACCTTCGGCCGGCCCGCCGCGCCCGGCCGGTGGCGCGCGCGGACCTGTGGCCGGTGGGGCCGGACGCTGGTGATCCGCGAGAAGCTCGGCACCGGACGAGGATAGCGACCGGGCTACAATGACCGCCCGCAAGCGAGCCGACCGGGAAGGAGCGCGAGAGAGGGATGACGATCGCCACGGACCGGCTCGACCAGCTCGCGATCGACACGATCAGGACCCTCTCCATCGATGCGGTCCAGAAGGCGAACTCCGGGCACCCGGGGGCGCCGATGGGTGCCGCGCCGATGGCCTACGTCCTGTGGACCCGCCACCTGCGCCACGCCCCGACGCGACCAGACTGGCCCGACCGCGACCGGTTCGTGCTGAGCGCCGGGCACGCCTCGATGCTGCTCTACTCGCTCCTCCATCTGACCGGCTACGACCTGTCGCTGGCCGACATCGAGCAGTTCCGCCAGTGGGGCTCGCGGACGCCGGGCCATCCCGAGTACGGGCTGACCCCGGGCGTCGAGGCGACGACCGGACCGCTCGGCCAGGGCGTCGCGAACGCCGTCGGGATGGCCATCGCCGAGCGCCGGCTCGGCGCCGAGTTCAACCGGCCGGAGCACACGGTCGTCGACCACCGGACGTTCGTGATCTGCTCCGACGGCGACCTCCAGGAAGGGATCGCCTCCGAGGCGGCCTCGCTGGCCGGGCACCTCCGGCTCGGCAAGCTGACCATGCTCTACGACGACAACCACGTCCAGCTCGACGGGCCGACGGCCATGGCCTTCAGCGAGGACGTCCCGGCCCGCTTCGACGCCTACGGCTGGCACACCGCCCGGGTCGCCGACGGCAACGATCTCGAGGCGATCGACGCGGCGGTCTCGACGGCGCTCGAGGACGGCCGGCCGAGCCTCATCGCCGTGCGGACCCACATCGGCTATGGGTCGCCGAACAAGCAGGACTCGCAGAAGGCCCACGGCTCGCCGCTCGGCGCGGACGAGGTCCGCCTCGTCAAGGAGGCCTACGGCTGGGACCCGGACCGCTCGTTCTTCATTCCCGACGAGGCGGCCGCGATGTTCTCGCGAGCGATCCCGCGCGGCGAGTCGTGGGCCGAGGAGTGGGAAGCACGTTTCGAGCGCTACCGCCAGGCGTTTCCGGCCGAGGCGCGCGAGCTCGAGCGCCGGCTCGATGCCGACCTCCGTCCCGGCGCGACGGCCGGCCTCGCGACCTACGCCGTGGGCGAGGACTTCGCCACCCGACAGGCGAGCCAGGCGGCGATCCAGGCCCTGGCAGAGCCGGTCCCCGAGCTGTTCGGCGGCGCCGCCGACCTGTCCGAGTCGAACCTCACCGACGTCAAGGGCGGCGGCGACTTCAGCGCCGACGACCCGGGTCGGAACCTGCGCTTTGGCGTCCGCGAGCACGCGATGGGCGGGATCGCCAACGGGATCGCCTACCACGGCGGGTTCATCCCGTACGCGGGCACGTTCCTCAACTTCAGCGACTACATGCGCGGATCGGTCCGGCTCGCCGCGCTGGCCGGGCTCCACGTGATCTACGTCTGGACGCACGACTCGGTCGGGCTCGGCGAGGACGGCCCGACCCACCAGCCGGTCGAGCACTACGCTGCGCTCCGCGCGATCCCGAACCTGTGGTTCATGCGGCCTGGCGACGCGAACGAGACGTCGGCGGCGTGGGCGATCGCCGTGAGCCGGCCCGACGGCCCGGTCGCCCTGGCGCTGACGCGGCAGAAGCTGGCGACCCTGCCCGAGACCGCCGAGCGGGCACGGGACGGCGTCACCCGGGGCGGCTACGTCGTGCGCGAGTCGAGCGGCGGACCGGAGGCGATCGACCTGATCCTCATCGCCACCGGCTCGGAGCTGCCGCTCGTCGCGGCGGCCTCGGACGCGCTGGCCGCGGAGGGGATCCGCACCCGCGTCGTGTCGATGCCGTGCTGGGAGCTGTTCGACCTCCAGCCGGCCGCCTACCGGGACGAGATCCTCCCGCCGCGCGTGCGCAAGCGGGTGAGCGTCGAGGCCGGGGTGTCGCTCGGCTGGGAGCGGTTTGTCGGCGACGAGGGCGCGATCGTCGGGATCGACCATTTCGGGGCGAGCGCTCCGGGCGCGACGATCTTCGAGCACTTCGGCTTCACCCGGGAGCGCATCGCCGAGGTCGGCCGGCGGGTGGTGCGCGACGGGCTGCACGGTCGCATTCCGACCGTCGACCACGGTCACCAGCCCGCCGGGCTCCGACTGGCCGGCCCGAAGATCGGCCACGGCGGCGACGCCGCGCCCGGTCGCTGAGCGGCACCGGGACGAAGCCGATGCGCGTCGCCTTCGCCGCGGATCACGCCGGAGCAGCGCTCAAGGACGAGCTCATCGGCCGTCTGGCGGAAGCCGGCATCGAGCATGAGCTCATCGACCTCGGCGGCGACGGCTCGGATCCCGACGACGACTACCCCGACTTCGCCGAGCGGATCGGCCGGGCCATCCAGGCCGGCGACGCCGACCGCGGGATCCTCATCTGCGGCTCAGGCGTGGGCGCGTCGGTCGCGGCCAACAAGCTGCGCGGCGTCCGGGCCGCCGTCTGCCACGACACCTACTCCGCCCACCAGGGCGTCGAGCACGACGACATGAACGTGCTGACCCTCGGCTCGCGGGTCATCGCCATCGAGCTGGCGGTCGAGTGCTCGCTGGCCTTCCTCCGTGCGAGCTTCTCCGGCGAGCCACGTCACCGGCGCCGGTTGGAGAAGGTCCTGGCCCTCGAGGCGGGCGAAGGGTAGGACGTACCTTCCGTTCGCGCCTGCCCTTACCCGTCGTTGAGGGGCCCGAGCCGGAGATCTGTAGCATAAGTGTGCTATCCTGAAGCCGCCATGGCACGTCCCATCACCCTTCGTCGCGTCGGGGGATCCGTCGGAACCACACTCCCCAAGGAGATGGTCGATCGGCTCGATCTGGCAGCTGGTGACCGGGTACTGGCCGTCGAGACCGAGCAGGGCATCCTTCTCACTCCGTACACCGAGGAGCTCGACGCCGACCTCGCCGCAACGCGACGGGCAGCGAAGAGATACCGGGCGACACTGCGCGAGCTGGCCAGGTGATGAAGCCCGAGCCTCGCTGGCTCGGGCGACTCGCCGTCGACGAAGCCCACTTCCGACAGATCCGGGAGCACGGTGGAGCTCACGGCCTGCGCGACGAAGGCGCCTTGGAGTCTGCGCTGGCTCGCCCTCGGCAGCACTGGCAGTACCAGGGCGACGCGTCCCGCTCCGAGCTGGCAGCGGCCTACGCCTACGGGTTGGTCCGCAGTCACCCCTATGTCGATGGAAACAAGCGGGTGGCCCTGGTCGTCATGGTCGCCTTCCTGGACCGCAACGGCATCGAGTTGACCGCGACCAACGAGCAGGCGTTGTCGATCGTGGTCGGCCTCGCGACCGGAGAGTTGACGGAGGTCGAACTGGCGCACTGGATCGATCGACATTCTCGGTCGCTGTAGGCCTGCCGTCACTGCCTGCCACGAGCCATCGATCGGGGCCGACGAGGCCGAGCTGCGTGGAGGGCTCGAACACCGCGTTCATCCGGGCGGGATACCATCGCGCCGTATGGAGGAAGGGACCCCGTGACCGACACCACCGCCGACGAGGCGCCCCAGCTGCCGTCCGCCCCGCCCGAGCTCGTCGCCCGAGCGCGGGGAGAGCGCTGGGTCGAGCGGCTGTTCGAGCGCGACGCCAGCCTGTGGTCAGCCGATCCGGAGGTCCAGGCGGCGATCGCCGAGCGGCTCGGCTGGCTCGATGCGCCGAACCACTTCTACGGCGAGATCGGCCCGCTCGAGGCGTTCGGCGAGGCGATCCGCGACGGCGGCTTCACCACCGCGATCGTCGGCGGCATGGGCGGCAGCAGCCTCGCCCCGGAGGTGCTCAAGAAGGCGTTCGGCGACGGCGGCGACTGGCTGTCGATCCGCGTCCTCGACTCGACCGACCCGGCGGCCGTCGCCGCGATCGTCGACGACGCCTACCCCCTCGAGACCCTGTTCATCGTGGCCACCAAGTCGGGTACCACGGCCGAGCCGCTCGCCTTCCAGGCCGACGCGTGGGCCCGGATCGAGGCGGCGCTCGAGGCCCGCGACATGCGCCGCGTGTCGCCGGGCGGTTACATGGTGGCGATCACCGACCCGGAGCGGAGCCTCGCGGCGATCCCCCACCACGACAACTTCCGCGAGGTCTTCCTCAACCCGCCGGACATCGGCGGTCGCTATGCCGCGCTGACGTACGTCGGGCTCGTCCCGGCCAGCCTGATCGGGCTCGACCTCGACCCGTTCCTCGGCAGCGCCCGCTCGATGCTCGATCGGTGCCACGCCAAGGACCCGGCAGCCAACCCGGGCGTGAGCCTCGGGCTGTTCCTCGGATCGAACGCCGTCGCCGGGCGCGACAAGCTCACCCTGGTCGCCGACCCGGAGATCGCCGGCTTCGGGGCGTGGGCCGAGCAGCTCATCGCCGAGAGCACCGGCAAGCACGGGGTCGGGATCGTCCCGGTCGACCTCGAGCCCCTCGGGCCGCTGGCGGCGTACGGCGAGGACCGGATGTTCGTGCGCCTGACGCTGGCCGGTTCGCCGGGTCCCGCGGCGGCGTCGGACGGCACGTCGGCGGATGCCCTGCTCGGCGCCCTCGAGGCGGCCGGTCATCCGGTCGCCCGGCTGGCGATCGACGACCCGATCGACCTCGCCGGCGAGTTCGTCCGCTGGGAGGTGGCGACGGCGATCGCCGGGATCGTGCTCGGGATCGACCCGTTCGACCAGCCGAACGTCGAGGAGGCCAAGGAGCGGACGCGCGAGACGCTCGACGAGATCGGGCGCGGGGGCGACCTCGGGCCGTCGATCGGGCCGTGGGACGCGAGCGCGCCCTCCGACGGCGGACGGCCGTCCGAGGGCGTGCCGATCGTCGCCGCCGGTGACGGAATCGCCGTCATCGGCTCGGCGAGCACGGCGCCCGCGCCGACCGTGGCCGACGCCCTGCGGGCCCACCTCCGAGCCCTCCAGCCGCACGGCTACGCCTGCCTGCAGGTCTATCTCGCGCCGACCGAGGCGCGCGACGCGGCACTGGCCCGGATCCGGGCCGCGCTCCGCGACGCCACGCAGCGGGCCACGACGGCCGGCTACGGCCCGCGCTTCCTCCACTCGACCGGCCAGCTCCACAAGGGCGGCCCGCCGACCGGCTGGTTCCTCCAGCTGACCGCCGACCACCCGATCGACCGGCCGATCCCGGGCAAGGCCTACACCTTCGGCCAGCTCATCGACGCCCAGGCGCTCGGCGACTTCGGCGCGCTCGAGGCGCACGGGCTGCCGGTCCTGCGGATCCACCTCGGTCCCGATCCCGATGCCGGCCTGGCCGCCCTCGAGCGGGCGCTGGGCGCCGCCCTGCAGGAGGCCTGACGTCATGCGCATCGGGTTCATCGGTCTCGGCCGGATGGGATCGAACATGGCCCGCCGGCTCATCCGCGACGGCCACGAGGTCGTCGCGTTCAACCGCACGGCCGAGAAGACCCGCGAGATCGCCGGTGAGGGGGCGATCCCGTCGTTCAGCCTCGAGGAGCTCGTCGCCAAGCTCGAGGCCCCGCGGGCGGTCTGGGTGATGGTCCCCGCCGGCGACGCCACCGAGACCCAGATCGACGAGCTGACGGCGCTCCTCGCGCCCGGCGACACGATCGTCGACGGCGGCAACACGAACTTCCACGACGACGTCCGCCGGCACGCCGCCCTGGCGGCCAAGGGGATCCGCTACGTCGACGCCGGCGTATCGGGTGGCATCTGGGGCCTGGCCAACGGCTTCTGCCTGATGGTCGGCGGTGAGGCCGAGGCGGTCGGTCCGCTCGAGCCGGTCTTCCGCTCGCTCGCGCCGGCGGACGGCTACCTCCACGTCGGCGGGCCCGGTTCGGGGCACTACGTGAAGATGGTCCACAACGGGATCGAGTACGGGCTCATGCAGGCCTACGCCGAGGGCTTCGAGATCATGCACGCGAGCGACTACACGCTCGACCTCGCGGCGATCTCCAAGCTCTGGAACCACGGCTCCGTGGTCCGCTCCTGGCTGCTCGAGCTCGCGGAGCGGGCGTTCGACGCCAACGGCCAGGAGCTCGACCACCTGCAGGGCTGGGTGGCCGATTCGGGCGAGGGTCGCTGGACCGTCCAGGAGGCGATCGACCACGACGTGCCGGCGCCGATCATCACCCTGTCGCTCCAGACGCGCTTCCGGTCGCGCCAGGACGACTCGTACGGCGCGAAGGTCCTCGCCGCGCTCCGCAACGAGTTCGGCGGGCACGCGGTCAAGACCGAGTAGCCCCCGTGACCACGACCGCCGACCCGAAGCCGGGCACGGCGGCGCCCGCCGCGAAGCCGGCCAGGGACGCCCCGCGGACGATCCGCGAGCTGCGCCTGGCCCGGTCGGGCAAGCGCAAGGTCACGCCGCCGAAGCTCGACAATCCGCTGCGCGATGGCCTGCGCCTCGAGCGCGTCCCCGATCCGGCCTGCCTCGTCCTGTTCGGGGCGACCGGCGACCTGGCCCATCGGAAGGTCTTCCCGGCGCTCTACCAGCTGTGGCGGACGAACCTGCTGCCCCACGAGTTCATGCTCGTCGCCGTCGGTCGCCGGCCGTACGACGACGAGACCTTCCGGGCCGACATCGCGACCTCCCTCGGGCTGTACTCGCGGGTCCCGGTCGAGGAGGCGCCGAAGAAGGAGTTCCTCGCCCGGATCGTCTACCACGAGGGCGACTTCGCCGACCCGGGCGCGTTCGACCGGCTCGCCAGGCGCCTGGACACGATGGACCACGAGCACGGCACCCGCGGCAACCGGCTGTACTACCTGGCGACCCAGCCGTCCGCCTTCGCGGAGGTCATCGGGCAGCTCGGGCGGGCGGGCCTCGACCACGAGGTCCACGGCGCCGGCTGGCGCCGGATCGTCATCGAGAAGCCGTTCGGCCGCGACCTCGACTCGGCGATCCGGCTCAACCGCGAGGTGCTCAAGGTCTTCCGCGAGAAGCAGGTCTACCGGATCGACCACTACCTGGGCAAGGAGACCGTCCGCAACCTGCTCGTCTTCCGGTTCGGCAACGGGATCTTCGAGCCGCTCTGGAATCGCCGCTACGTCGACCACGTCCAGATCACCGTGGCCGAGTCGATCGGGGTCGAGACCCGCGGCGCGTTCTACGAGGAGACCGGAGCGAGCCGGGACGTCCTCCAGAACCACCTCATGCAGCTGCTCTCGCTGGTCGCCATGGAGCCGCCGGCGACGTTCGAGGCCGACGCGCTGCGCGACGAGAAGGTCAAGGTGCTCCGGGCCATCGCGCCGCTGGCGCCCGACGAGGTCGCGGTCGACGTCGT
This sequence comes from uncultured Chloroflexia bacterium, assembly GCA_963813705.1. Classification (GTDB taxonomy): domain Bacteria; phylum Chloroflexota; class Limnocylindria; order Limnocylindrales; family CSP1-4; genus Chersky-267. The sequence goes on along the minus strand of CAWFAH010000007.1, from coordinate 39,661 downwards.
GCGCGGCCAGTACGGCCCGGGCTGGGTCGCCGCCCAGGCGGTCGCCGGCTACCGGGCGGAGCCGAGCGTCAACCCGGACTCGGAGACCGAGACGTTCGTCGCCGCCCGGCTCGAGATCGACGACTGGCGCTGGGCCGGCGTCCCGTTCTTCGTGCGCACCGGCAAGCGGCTGCCGAAGCGGGCGAGCGAGATCGCGATCCAGTTCCGCCCGGTCCCCCACCGGCTGTTCAAGGACAGCTCGGTCGACCCGGAGCCGAACCTGCTCGCGCTGCGGATCCAGCCCGATGAGGGGATCCTGCTCCGATTCGGGGCCAAGGTACCCGGTCTCGGGCTCGACGTCCGGGCGGTGAACATGGACTTCACCTATGGCTCGGCGTTCAACGTCGATTCGCCCGACGCCTACGAGACGCTCATCCTCGACGCCCTCCTCGGCGATGCGTCGCTGTTCACCCGGGCGGACGAGGTCGAGGAGGCGTGGAGCATCGTCGACCCGATCATCGACGCCTGGATCGACATGCCGGCGCCCAGCTTCCCGAACTACGAGGCCGGCTCGTGGGGACCTGCGGCGGCCGACGCGCTGCTGGCCCGCGAGGGACGACGATGGCGACGGATCTGACCGACGAGCCCCGGCCGAACGAGCCACAGCTCCGCTGGACGTCGCGGGCGACGACGATCGACGGGATCGAGCGCGAGCTGGCGAAGATCTGGGCCTCGCCGAGGCTGATGACGACCGTCGACGGCGAGGAGGGTCGCCACGTCGCCGCCCGGACGAGCGTGATGAACCTCGTGGTCGTCGCCCGCCGGCCCGAGATCGGCGAGCACTGCGCCGCGATCATGTCGCAGCTCACCGGCCGCCATCCGTCGCGGACCCTCATCTGCTCGCCGACCGACCCCGACGGACCCGGCTGGCTCGACGCCCGGATCACCGCCTACTGCATGCTCCCCCGCGAGGACGCGGCGGAGACCTGCGCCGAGACGATCTACGTCACCGCGGGCGGCGACACCGGCCGGCACATCGCGGCGATCGTCGAGCCGCTGCTCGTCCACGACCTGCCGGTCACGGTCTGGTGGCCGGGCGAGCCACCGCTCGGCTCGGCCCAGGCGAACGACCTGCTCGAGGACGCCGACCGGCTGGTGATCGACGGGTCGAGCTGGAGCGGCGACGGGCTCGCCCGGCTGCGCGAGCTGGCCCGGCTCGTCGAGGGCGGGAAGGTCGCCGTGTTCGACTTCGCGCTCGTCCGCCAGTCGCGCTGGCGCGAAGCGATCGCCTCGACGTTCGACCTGCCGGAGTTCCTGCCGTTCCTGCGCTCGATCCGGCGGATCGCGATCACCTATGGGACGCACGACGAGCTCGGCCGGCCGGGCAGCGCGAACATGGTCAAGCCGCTCTACCACGCCGCCTGGATCGCGTCGCGGCTGGGCATGGCCGTCCACAGGCCGCTGGCCCCGCTCGCCGGGCGCGGCTACGCCGCCATGCTCCGCCACGGCCACACCGACGTCAGCGTGGTCATGCGACCCGTCCTCAGCGGGATGCCGTCCGGGACGACCCTGCGGGTCGAGCTGCTGGCCGAGCGGCGCGGGTCCGAGCTGCGGATCGACGTGACCGCCGAGGCGGAGACCGTCCTCGTCCACGCCTGGCAGGACGGCGTCGAGGTCCTCGACCGGCGGTTCCACGCGCCGCGCAGCACCGAGATGGACCTGCTCGCGGAGGCGATCGAGTCGCCCGGTCGGGACGCGGTCGCCGACGGGGCGATCCGCATGGCGGCCCGGATCGTCGCCGCCCCGCACGACGCGGGTGCGGCGGCTTGAGCGACGCCCCGGGGGAGCTCGGGCCGCGCGGCGGCCGGCCGGTCCTCCCGGCGATCGACGACGACGCGGCCGGGGAGCCCGAGATCATCGCCGCCGCCGATCCCAGGGCGGTCGCCGACCTGTCCGCGGTCCGGGTTGTCGAGGCGTCCGACGAGGCGATCCGGCGGCGCGGCCGCGCCGACCTCGCGCTGACCGGCGGCTCGACGCCGCTGGCGAAGTACCGACGGCTGGTGGCAGCGGACCTCCGCGAGCGCGTCGACTGGTCGCGCGTCCACCTCTGGTGGGGCGACGATCGCTTCGTGCCGCGCTCCGATCCCCGCTCGAACGTGGCGCCCGTCGACGAGGTCCTGCTCTGCCCGGGCGGGCTGCCGATCCCGGCGGCGAACGTCCACCCGTTCCCGACCGACCGGGCGATCGAGGCCGATCTCGGCGCCGACTGGTGCGCGGCGGCGCTGGCCGCGGAGGTCGTGGCGGCGCTGCCGCTGGTCGATGGCTGGCCGTCGTTCGACCTCGTGTTCGTCGGGATCGGCCCCGACGGCCATCTCCTGTCGGTCTTCCCGGGCAGCCCGGCCCTGACGAGCGACCGGATCGCGCTGCCGATCCCGGCGCCGGTCCACGTCGCGCCGCACGTCGAGCGGGTCACGCTCAACCCGGCGATCCTGCGCGCCGCCGTCCGGGTCCTGGCCGTGGCGACCGGGAGCGGGAAGGCCGAGATGATCGCCCGGATCCTGGACGGTCCGCGGGATCCTGCGCTCCTGCCCGGCGTCCTCGCCCGCCGGTCGTCGGCGACCTGGATCCTGGACGCCGCAGCGGCGGCCGGCCTGGACCCGGCATCGGGCAACGCGACCGCCGGCCGGGTGCTCGTCCGTCCCGCGCGCGCCGCCGACGCGGCGGCCGTGGCCGACGTCTGGCTGGCCGCGTTCGCCGCCACCTACGACTTCCCCCGCGCCCACACCGACGACGAGGTCCGGGGCTGGATCCGCGACGAGCTGCTGCCCGGGTCCGAGACGTGGCTGGCGGTCGACCCGGACGGCTCGGTCGCCGGGTTCATGAGCCCTCGGGCCGGACATGCTCGACCAACTGTACGTCCGACCGGACCGGACGGGCATGGGGCTCGGGAGCCGGTTCGTCCGGCTGGCCAGGACGCGGCGCCCGCACGGGCTCGACCTGTACACGTTCCAGGTGAACGCGGGGGCTCGCCGGTTCTACGAGCGCCACGGCTTCCGGGTCGTGGACCTCGACGACGAGGGCGCCAGAAACGAGGAGCACCAGCCCGACGTCCGCTACCGCTGGCGTCCGACCGACGCGACGGCTCCCTGACCTCCCGATCCGCCTGAACCGCGCCCCGGGCTACGCCGCGGCCTCGACGGCCGGGCCTTCGAAGTGGGCCGTTCGGAAGACGGACAGCCGGGTCTGCGGATCGCGCCAGGCGGAGGCCGGGAGGCCGGCTTTCCTGCACGCCGCCTCGACCATCTCGCGCCCACCCCAGTGGAATTGCTCGGCGACCTCGGGCAGGAGGAGCGCGCGGGCCCAACGGCGCTCGACGATCACCCCGTCGACCCCCGGTCGAAGGTCGGCCGGCGCGCGCAGCGGAACCGGCGGTCCGAGGACCGAGATCTCGATCAGCACCCAGGGCAGCTCGCGCGCCGCGAGCGGGCGGAAGCGCGGGTCCACCTGAGCGGCCGCGCAGGCGGCGTCGACGACCGCCTCGGCGATGGGCCGGTCGGCGGCCAGGCTGCCCATGCAGCCACGCAGCTCACCCGCCTCGGTCAGCGTGACGAAGACGGCCGCCGGCGTGTCGTAGGCGGCCGCGGACGCGAGCGCCGCGCCGAGTGCGTGCGGCGACGTCAGCCCGGTCGCGGCGGCCAGGGCGGCGCGGGCGAGCCGCTGGAGGGCGGCCTGCTCGGCGCACGGGATCGTCACCGGATCGGGGGCGTGCTGCGGCGGCGGCGCGACGGGAGACGGGCCGGCCGGCGGCATCGAACGGGTCTGTGGAGCGAACCGAGTTGGCATCGCCGGCTCCTGGAGCACCATGCGGATCGTGGCCCCGGACGCTCTCGCGGGACAGTGCGGAACGGGCCCACGATCGGGGCCGGCCGGCACTGGGTCCGCCAGCGGTGGCGGCCCACACTCGGTCGAGGAGACTGGTGATGGTCGCCCCGATCGTATCCACGCGTCCGCCCGCCGGGGTTGTGCCGACGATCCTCGCCGACGAGCTGCCCGACGGCAGTGTCCGCTGCGGCGTGTGCGCCCACCGCTGCCTCGTCCGGCCGGGACGAAGCGGGATCTGCGGCGTCCGCCGCAACGAGGGCGGGCACCTCATCTGCCACGCCTACGGCGCGGCGGTCGCGATCGGGATCGACCCGATCGAGAAGAAGCCCCTCTTCCACGTCGCACCCGGCACCGTGGCCTACTCGATCGCGACGGCCGGCTGCCCATTCCACTGCCAGTTCTGCCAGAACTGGGAGATCGCCCAGGGGCCGCGGCTGGGCCTCGAGCTCCCGACCCATCCCCTTCCGCCCGAACGCGTCGTCGAGGCGGCCCTGCGCCACCGCGCCGGTGCGGTCGCCTATACCTACGTCGAGCCGACGGTCTTCCTCGAGTACGCCCTCGACACCGGGCGGCTTGCCCACGACGCCGGGCTGCTCAACCTGTTCATCACCGACGGCTATGCGACCCCCGAGGCGATCGCGCTGCTCGCCCCCGTGCTCGACGCGGCGAACGTCGATCTCAAGGCCTTCGACGACACGTTCTACCGGCGCCTGTGCGGAGCACGACTCGCCCACGTCCTCGAGGCGATCGTGGCGATGCGGCGAGCCGGCATCTGGCTCGAGCTGACGACCCTCATCGTGCCGGGCCACAACGACGACCCGGCCGAGCTCCGGGCCCTGACCGCCTGGATCGTCCAGGAGCTCGGGGTCGAGACGCCGTGGCACGTCAGCCGCTTCTTCCCGGCATACCGGATGCCGGACACTCCGCCGACGCCGCTCGAGACGCTCCGCCGGGCGGCCGACCTGGGGCGCGAGGCGGGATTGGTCCATGTCTACGTCGGGAATGCGCCGGAGCTCGGCCTCGAGCACACGACCTGCGCCGGGTGCGGGCGGCGACTGATCGAGCGGCATGGCTACCGGGTCCGGGCCGACCTCACCGAGGACGGCAGCTGTCCGGCCTGTGGACGGCGTCTGGCCGGAGTCCGGCTCGGGCGAACCTCGACCCGGCCGCCCGGCGCCTGGTGTGGTTGAGGGAGCGACGGGATGGCGGGCCTGCGCCCGGCGGCGACTCCGGTGCCGGTGCGGCGACCGGCGGTCGCCGGAAGCTTCTATCCGGCGGAGCGGGACGAGCTCGCCTGGCTCGTCGGGCGGCTCCTGGACGAATCGACGGGCCCGGATCGAGCCGCTCCGCCCGGCCCCATGCCTCTCGGGATCCTCGTCCCACATGCCGGGTTGAGCTACTCGGGACTCGTTGCCGCCGCCGCCTGGCGGCGTCTCGGATCACGACATCGCACGGCGCCCGTGCCCGGGAGGACGGTGCCGGGCAGCCCACCCGCAACGATCGTGCTCCTCGGCACGAACCACGCCGCGGGCTGGCTCGACGGGGTCGGCGCCTGGGAGGCCGGGGCATGGCGCACGCCGCTCGGCGACGTGGACGTCGACGTGGACCTGCTCCGGGAGATCGTCGACCTGGGCCCGCCGTACGTCGTCGACCGGCTGGCGCACGCGGGCGAGCACTCGATCGAGGTCCAGCTGCCGTTCGTCCAGCTCGTCGCACCGGGGGCCCGGATCGTCCCGCTGGCCGTTGCCACGGGGACCGGATCCCGCGCCATCCGGGCCGGCCAGCGGCTCGGGGCGCTCCTGGCGGAGCGACGGCGGGCCGGCGATCGCATCGTCCTTGCGATCAGCTCGGACATGGCCCACTACCCGCCGGCGGACCAGTGCGCCGCGGCGACGGAGGCACTGCTCCCGTCGATCACCGCCCTCGACGCGGCTGGTCTGGCCCGGATCGAGGCGGGGCTCCGCGACGCCGGCGTCCCCGGCCTCGCCTGCGGCATGTGCGGGATCGAGCCGGCGGTCCTCGGGCTCGCCGCGCTCGCCGCGATGGGCGCCGGCGGCGGGATCCGGCTCGCCGCGGCGACCTCGCGCGACGTCGGGGGCCCGGCGGACCGGTCCGTCGGATACCTCGCGGTGGCCTTCGAACCCTGAGCCGGGCCGGTGCGGGCCCGACTGGCGGGCGAGGAGATCGAGCCACCATCCGCCATCGGGCGGAACGGTCGGCCGACAGACCCCCTAGGCTGTTCCGCGATGCGCACCGATCACGAACGGCGGAGGTTCCTTCTCCGGTGACTGAGACGCGCGGCACGACCGTGTCGCCCGACGGCACCGCGATCGCCTGGTTCCGCTCGGGGACCGGTCCGCCGATGGTGCTCGTCCACGGCGCGACCGCCGACCACACGGCGTGGCGGACCGTCGCTCCGCTCCTTGCCCCCGGCCACACGCTCTACGCGATCGACCGGCGCGGGCGCGGCGAGAGCGGCGACACGCCGCCGTACGCGATCGCCCGCGAATACGAGGACGTCGCGGCGGTCGTCGACGCGCTGGCCGTGGCCGAGGGCGGCCCGGTCGACGTCGTCGGCCACTCGTACGGTGGCCGGGTGAGCCTCGGGGCCGCGCGGCTCAGCCCGAATCTGCGCCGGCTCGTCGTGTACGAGGGCGCGCCGGCCCCCGACGGCCGCTCGTTCCACGGTACCGGGGTGATGGACCGGCTCGAGGCGCTGGCGGCGGCCGACGATCGCGAAGGCCTCCTGTCGTTCTTCCTGGCCAGCGTCGTCGGGATGACCCCCGACGAGCTGGCCGCGTATCGCCTCGCCTCGAGCTGGCCGGCGCGCGTCGCGGCCGCGCCGACGGTGGTGCGGGAGATGTGGGCCGAGGCCGCCGAAGACGCCGGACCGGAGCGCTACGCGGACATCCGGATCCCGGTCCTCCAGATCATCGGCGGCGACAGCACGCCGGTCTTCAGCGACGGCACGTGGGCCCTCGACCGCCGCCTGGCGAACGGGAACGTGGCGATCATTCCGGGCGCGAAGCATGCCGCCCACCACACCCATCCCGAGCGCTTCGTCGCCGAGGTCCGCGCCTTCACGGAGTCCGACTTACCATTTGGCCATGACTGAGCTCGCCGCCCCCGTCGCCGCTCCGGCCGCAACGCCCGACGAGCGGCCCTACTCGCCCGGCCTGGAGGGCGTCGTCGGCGCCGAGAGCGCGATCGGCCTCGTGGACGGCCGGAACGGGCGCCTCCTGTACCGCGGCTATCCGATCGGCCAGCTCGTCGCCCGGGGCACGTACGCCGAGGTCGCCGACCTGCTGTGGACCGGGGAGTGGCATCCCGGGGTCGAGTTCCACCCGGCGCCGGTCCCGGAGCCCGTCCTCGTGGCGCTCCGGACGCTGCCGCGGGATGCCCACCCGATGGACGCCCTGCGGACCGCCGTGTCCGTCTGGGGCGCCGTGCAGAAGCTGGCCTGGCCGCCCACGGCCGAGCAGGCGCGGGCCCTCACGGCGTTCTCGCCGTCGGCCCTGGCCGCCTTCGGCCGGCTCCGCCAGGGCCTCCAGCCGATCGAGCCGGACGAGGGCCTCGACCTCGCCGGCGGCTTCCTCCAGCAGCTGACCGGGAGCGCCCCGGATCGCGACACGGCACGGGCGCTCGAGGCGTACTTCATCGTCGGCGCCGAGCACGGGCTCAACGCGTCGACGTTCACCGCCCGGGTCATCACCGCGACCCGCTCCGACCTCGCCTCGGCGGTCGTCGGCGCGATCGGGGCGCTCAAGGGTCCGCTCCACGGCGGCGCCCCGGCCGAGGTGGTCAACCAGCTCCTCGAGATCGGCTCGCCCGAGCGGGCCGAGGCGTGGGTCCGCGAGACGGTTGCCGCGGGCGGCCGGATCATGGGCTTCGGCCATCGGGTCTACCGCGCCTACGACCCGCGCGCCGCCGCGCTCCGCCAGGTCGCCGAGACGATGGACCAGCGTCCGGACTGGCTCGATCTCGCCATCCAGGTCGAGGACGTCGTCCTGCGCGTGCTCGCCGAGCTCAAGCCGAACCGCGTCCTCAAGACCAACGTCGAGTACTACGCGGCGGCCGTCCTCCAGGGCGTCGGCCTGACGCCGGACCTCTTCCCGGCCACGTTCGCCCTCGCCCGCCATGCCGGCTGGACCGCGCATGCCATCGAGCAGGTCCAGGCGAACAAGCTCATCCGGCCCGACATGCGCTACACCGGACCGGCCGAGCGCGACCTGCCGGCCTGACGGCCCGGCGCGGGCCCGCGCCGGGCGACGACCACGGCGCCGGCGAGGTAGATCGCCGCGGCGAGCCAGAACGGCGCCCACAGCCCGGCGCTGACCACGATCGCGGCCAGCGCGGGACCGATGATCCCGGCCACGTAGAGCGGCAGGTAGACCAGGTTGAGCGTCGCCGAGCGGCGCTCGGCGGGGACCTCGATCGCGAGCAGCCCGAAGACCATCGCGCTGACCACCGCGCTGCAGGCCGCCAGCACGACCGCGATGACCGCCAGCGCCGGTACCGTCCCCACGGTCGGCATCAGCAGCGCCGCCAGTCCGCCGCCGGCCAGCGCCCCGGCGAGCACCGGCCGGAACCCGACGTGGTCGCCGATCCAGCCGCCGATCGGAGAGACGAGCGCGCCGACGAGGGCCGCGGTGCCGGCGACGACCGCGATCCCGGCCGCCGCTCCGGCCGACCCGGTCGCGGTCTCCACGAGCACCGGGATGTACGGCCGGGTCATCTGCGTGGCCAGGAAGGCCGTCCCGAAGATCGCGAAGATCCGGCGCACGGCCGGGTCGGCCAGCACGCCGCGGACAGCACCGAAGGCAAGCTGGAGCACGCGTCCCTGCGGAACGACCTCGGGGCGGACCTCCCGGGAGCCGAACGCGACGAGGAGCCCGGTCCCGACCGACAGCGCCGCCGAGACCCAGAAGATCGTCGATACGGGTTGCCCGAGCCCGGCGACGATGAACCCGCCGAGCACCGGCCCGATCGCGAAGCCGATCGGCCCGCTGACCCCGAAGACCGCGATCAGCGTGCCAAGGCGGCCGAGCGGGACGACGTCACGGATCGCGGCCAGCATCACCCCGGTGTTGCCGAGCTGGAAGCCGACCAGGAGCAGGCAAAGGGCCAGCTGCCACGGCTCGCGGCTGAGCGCCACGCCGGCGAACACGACCGCCTCGACGGCACAGCTGCGGGCGATGACCGCCTTGCGGCTGTACTTGTCGGCCCACACGCCCCACAGCGGGACGAGCGGCGCCCCGACGACGAAGACCAGCGCGCTGAAGATCCCGACGAAGCGCAGCCGATCCGGCTCTGGCACGCCCATCTGGCCGAGGTACAGCGGCATGAAGGCGAAGACCTGCGACACCCCGATCCCCTCGACCATCGAGGTGACCGTGAAGATCGCGAGGATCCGTCGCCAGTCGTCGCGCGGGGGACGCTCGGCGACGGACGGGCGATCGGTGGCGATGGCGAGGTCGGCCATGACCGCGACAGGCTAGCCGACGCCACCGGCCGGCGTCGGTCGGCGGGCCCGGGCATGATTCGGGCGATGACCGAGATCGAGCTGCCGGCCAGCGCGCTGGTCGTCCTGGTCGGCGTGTCCGGCGCGGGCAAGACCACGTTCGCGGCGCGGCATTTCCGGCCGACCCAGGTCCTCTCGTCGGATGCGTTCCGGGCGATCGTGGCCGACGATCCGGCCGACCAGCGGGCGACGCGGGCCGCCTTTGAGCTGCTCCACCTCGCCGCCCGGCGACGGCTCGAGCGAGGCCGGCTGACCGTCATCGATGCCACGAACGTGACCCGCACCGCGCGGATCCAGCTCATCGCCATCGCCGAACGGGCCGGCCGGCCGGCGGTCGCGATCGTGCTCGATCCGGCAACCGAGGTGGCCGTTGCCCGCAACGACTCGCGCGACGGCCGGACCGTGGCCGCGAGCGTCGTGGAGCGCCAGGCCGCCGAGCTCGCCAACTGGGTCGGCGCCGGGCGGGCGCTGGACGGCGAGGGGTTCGCCGCCGTGCATCGCCTGGCCGATCCGGGGGCGACGGTCGCCATCGTCATCGCCGGCCGCACGCCGCGCCGGAGCGACGGGACGCCGCCGGGCGCGGGTACGATGGGTCGTGCGCCGATCGCCCGGCGCCGAACGCGGAGGAGCGCCCGATGACCGAGCAGCGCTGGCGAAGCGTCGCGATCGTCCTCGCGGTCGTGCTGGTGGGCCTCGTCGGGCTGATCTTCTTCACCGACCTGCCGGGCGGCTCGCCGAGTCCCACGAACCAGCCGTCGTTCGGCCTCGGATCGCCGTCCGCGAGCGCCGGTGGCGAGCTGCCCTCGGGTTCGCCGGGATCGTCCGTCGCGCCGAGCGCATCGGTCGTTCCGAGTGCCTCCGCCTCGACGGGGCCGAGCGCCAGCCCAACGAATCAGCCGACCGCTGCCCAGAACCGGATCACGTTCACCGGCGTCAAGCTCGACGCGCGATCCGATTCCAACGGCAAGGCGCGGACCTTCACCTTCCGCACCGACGGTCCCGGATCGGTCACGGCCAAGCTGATCGCGAAGAGCTCGGGGGGCACCACCCGGTTCTGCCTCAAGGTCGGGGCGAACGGCACCCCGGTGTGCCGGATCTGGGCCGCCGGCACGCTCACCGGGTTGACCTCGGCCAAGGGCAAGACGACCTTCTCGGTGACCGCGATCGGGCAGGGCAGCGCGACCCCGACGGTCGACGTCCAGCTGACGTTCCGGGCGCTCGCGCCGTCGGTGACCGTCACGAACGCGCGCTTCGACGGGACCGACTCGAGCGCCTACAACGGGCTCAACGGCCAGCTGAAGGTCAAGGCCGGCGGGAGCATCGCGGTCAAGGCCACCTGGGGCGGCCATCCGTTCGACTACACCTACTCGCTGGTCGACCTCACCGACCCCACCGGTGGTGGCGTCTTCAGCGGCAACGGCGTGGGCCTCGAACGGACCGACACCGAGACCCCCGACCACCAGCTGGCCTTCAGCCTCGTCAACTCGGACGCCGGCTTCGGGATCACCCCGCTGACGATGACCGTCACCTGGAAGTAGGCGGACTCAGCCGAGCCGCACGAGCACGATCGCCACGAGCGCGGCGACGACGCCGAGCGCGTGGACGCCGACGACCCGTTCCTTGAGGACGAGCGCGGCAAGGATCAGCGTGGCGACCGGATAGAGCGACGACAGGATCGCCGCGACGTCCAGGCGGCCCGCCTGGGCGGCCAGGATGAACAGCCCGTTGCCGGCCATGTCGAGCCCGCCGACGAGCGCAACGAGGGGCCACACCGGGCGCGGCAGGCGCCAGGTCCGTCGGGCCAGCACGATCACCATGCCGATGATCGCTGCCTCGACCAGCCGGACGAGCACGAGCGATCCGAACACCGCGCCGGGTGACAGCCGGCTGAGGATCACGTTGAGCACGCCGAGCGCGACGCCGGCAAGGATCGCGGTCGCGGCATCGGCCGGGAGCGGTCCCAGCCGCGGGATCTCCGGAGCCCCCGGCACGCCGCCCGGGGCGCTCGAGACGAGGACGACCGCCACGAGGGCGAGCGCGATCCCGGCCAGCGCCGCCGGCCCGGGCAGGCCCTGGAGCAGGATCCCGACGCTGACCGGGACGACCGCGGTCAGGACGCCACTGATCGGCGCGACGACGCCCATCCGGCCGGTCGAGAGCCCGCGGTAAAGCGCACCGATCCCGATCCCGCCGACCACGCCCGCCGCCACGGCGATCGCGGCGTCCGACCCGGCGGGCAGCCGCTCGCCACGGAGGACGGCCAGGGCGAGGGCGAGCCCGCAGCCCGCGAACTGGCTGAAGAGGATGACCCCGAACAGCGGCGCGCGCCGGCCCGCCAGACCGCCGCCGAAGTCGGCCGACCCCCACGCCGCCGCGGACGCGAGCCCGAGGGCGACGACGGCTGTCTGGGGATCCATGGACGCGTGACGCTTCGAGGGGTCAGCCGGCGGCAGCCGGTCGTGCTCGATCCTCGTCGCGGTCGACGGCCGTCGGGCCGGGCAGCTCGACCACCGCGTCCGCCGCGGCGTCGTAGCGATCGGTCGCCGTGAGGTAGATCACCTGGTGATCCGTCGTCAGGTCGCGCAGCAGCTCGAAGCCGCGCGCGGCATGGGCGTCGTCGAACGTGACGAACGGATCGTCGAGGACGAGCGGGGGACGCCCGCCGCCGGTCGCGTAGCGGATGAGCCCCAGCCGGGCGGCCAGGTAGACCTGGCCGAGGATCCCGTCGGACAGGTCGCGGACGTCGACCCAGTCACCCTTCTCGGGGGCGACCACCGCGATCGCCAGCGTCTCGTCGTCGATCCGGACGCGCCGGTAGCGCCCGTCCGTGATCCGGCGCACGGCCTCGGTCATCCGCTTCTCGAGGTAGCGGGTGGCCCGCGCCATCGTGGACTCGGTAGCCCGCTCGAGGCCGCCGAGCGTCGTCTCGGCGATCCGGGCCCGGCGCTGGAGCGCGGCGAGCTGCTCGCGCCACTGGGCCAGCCGTTCGGCCTCGCCCGCGACCTGCTCGGCGTCGACCGTGTTCGCGCCCACCTGCGCCCGGAGGGCGGCCTCGGCGGCACGCGCCGCGTCGACGTTCGCCTGGGCGGTCTTGACCTCCGCCTCGAACCGGCCCCGCGCGCCGGCCTCGCGGGCGGCCGGGTCGAGGGCGGCGAGCATCGCGGCGGCGGCGGCCGCCTCATTTGCCGCAGCGTCCCGGTTCGGGGCGAGCGTCTCGACCGGCTCGCGCCCGACGAGCCCCTCGAGCCGGGCGTTGAGCTGGTCGATCGAGGCGACGTGCGCCTCCTCGCGGGCGAGCAGGTCCTCGGCCGCCGCGAGGTTGGGCAACCCGAGCCCCTGGAGCTGGGCTGCGTTGTCCTCTTCGGCCTGGTGGAGCTCGGCCTCCATCTGCGAGCGACCGCGGAGCCGCCGCTCGACCTCGCTCTCGGCCATCTCCTTCTGCTTGCGGAAGTCCTGGGCGGTCCTCCGGCCGCGATAGGCGATCGCGGCGAGGATCAGCCCGAGGATCGCGGCGCCGACGCCCACGACGCTGAGGGCGAGCATGCCGGCGACCAGCTGGCCGGCGATCGCCAGGCCAACGCCAACGAGGACCGTCACGAGCGCGGCGACGGCGACCGGTCGCCAGGTCGTCGGGGCGGCGGCGACCTCGTACGTGACGCTGACCTCGCCGGACAGCATCGCCCGGAGCTCGGCCATCTTCGTCTCGAGGACGCGCAGCCGCTCGACGGTCTGGCGAACGACGGGCAGCGGGTTCGGCGACGGATGCGAATCGTGCAACCGGGCCAGCTCGGCGGCGGCGGTCACGGCCTCCGCGTAGCGGGCGTTGCGCTCCGTCGCGGCGGCTTGCTCGGCGGTCAGTCGCTCGGCGTCGCGCGCCTGGTCGAGCAGGATCCGCCGGCCGTCGAGATCCGCGGTCGCCGCCTCGCTCGCGGCCTCCGCCCCGCCGAGCGCCTCGCGATCGACGAGCAGGCGGGCGAGCGCGGCGTCGCCGGCAGCGACCACAGTCTCCGAACGGCTTACGGCCTCCTCGGCGACCCCGAGCCGGCCCGGGTCCCGCTCGCCCCGCCGGTTGAGGTCCGCGAGGACCCGCTGGAGCTCCTCGATGGCCGCCGTCGTCCCGTGGTCGGCGGCGCTGATCGATGCGCCGAGCCGCTCGCGCAGCGTCGCGTCGTCGCGATCGAGGTCCTCGAGCTCGCCGTGGCCGATCATCGCCGACGAGCGGAAGAAGGCGGCGGTCGGAACGCCGGTCAGGTCGGCCAGCGTGGTGGCGATGGCGGCCGGTTCGACGACCGTCGCACCATCGAGCGTCAGCGATGCGGACCCGCCGGGTCCCAGCGATCGCGCGATCGCGCCGGTCCGCGGTGGATCGCCGGACCCGTCGCCGTCGACCGCGAAGTCGACCGTCACCATCGGCAGGGCCGTCGGATCGGCGTCCCACGAGCGGAGCCCGTCGAGGCCACCCGCGGCCTCGCCCGCGTCGCCCACGATCGCCAGCTCGATGGCCCGGGCGATCGTCGACTTCCCGGCCTCGTTCGGGCCGCGGATGATCGTCAGGCCGGGGGCGAGATCGATCTGCAGGTCCCGGTAGCGCTTGACGTCGCGAAGCTGGAGGCGCGAGATCCTCATTGGCCCGCGCCCTGGCCGGCGAGGAGCCGCCGCCCGAGCCGGAGCGCCTCGCGGAGCTCGCTCCCGGCCGCGTCGCCGCCGGCTGTCTCGGCCTCGGCGATCTGCGCCTCGAGATCGCGCAGGAACGCGCCGGCGATCGTGTCCGGGGGCGGCAGCGCACCGGTCGTCAGGGTCGGTCGAGCCTCGTTCCGGATGTCGATCCGGAGGAAGCGGTCGGCGAGCGACGCGGCGGCGTCATCGGGCGACACGTCCACGCCGTCCGGCCAGTCACCGGTGAGCCGCACGTCGAGCACGAGATCCGGGTCGGCCTTCGCCCGCACCGCCTCGACGAGGCCGGCCTGGCCGGCGAGCCCGGCGAGCTCGAGGTCGAGCCGCTCGTAGCGCGTCCGGCCGACCTTCAGCTGCTCCATCGTCGGCCGCGCCGCCGCCTCGTCGAGGGTCACCAGGAGGACCTCGCCACCGTGATCGTGCTCGACGTCGACGAGCTCGGGGGCGCCGCTCGCCCCCCAGCTCACGTTTGCCGCCCGGCCGCTCGCCGCCTCGTGCGGGCCGCCGATCGCGACATAGTCGACACCGCAGGCCGCGATCTCGTCGTCGCGTGGCCGCGTAGCGCGGTGGACGATCCCGATCCGCCAGCCCTCCTCGGGCAGGTCGCTCGCCGGGAACCGGGCCGTCACTCGGGCGGAGACCGACGGGAGGACCACGTCTGCCGCCTCGTCGTCGAGGATGGTCAGCGAGCCGGCACCCGGTCCGTCTCCGACAAGCCCGACGACATCGTTCGCGTGGTACAGCGAAGCCCGGCCGGGAGCGTCGCTCGCGCCGGGGATGAGCACGATCGGGATCCCCGCCGCGACGAGCTTGCGGAGCAGGCCGGCGGCGCGCTCGACAGCGGCCTTCGACGGGACCGCCGAGTCGAACAGGTCGCCGGCGACGAGGACGAGGTCCGCCGGCGTCGCGAGCGCGACCTCGACCGCCCGGCCGAAGGCGGCGAACTGCCGCTCGCGCTGATCGGCGGCCCGCTCGCCGAGCGACAGATGGCGCGCGCCGAGGTGGACGTCGGAGAGCTGGACGAGACGGAGCATCGCCGCTGGGGACCTCCTGCTCGGCTCCTGGGCATGGCACCCGGGGCCCGGGCCGTCGGCGTCACCCGGCTGGACGTCCGACCCCCGGCCGGGCGTCCTCCGCGCGGATCCGGTGCGAGCGAGGAGCCCCCTTGCCCTCGCTCGCCGACCCGAGTCTCGCGCCGCATTGTGACAGGTTCGCTGGCACGCGGGCAGGTCCCGGAACGCCCCGCGGACGCTCGATCCGGATCCCGGCGGCCGGTTCCGGGGTTCGGTGCTATCCTGCCGGGCACATCACCGGTGCGCCCGAAACAGGCACCCCGAAGATCGGATCCTGGGTCGCGCGGCACCCGGCCTCTCCCGCCATCCGCCCTCCCGTCCGGCTTCGGCGTGTCCGGAACGCGCCACAGCCGCTTCATCATGTCCTTGGAGGACCGGGTTGACTTACCTTGATCGAACCCTCACCTGCGTCGATTGCGGCGTCGAGTTCATCCACTCGGCCGCCGACCAGGAGTTCTATGCAGAGAAGGGGTTCGTCTCCGAACCCAAGCGCTGCACCAGCTGCCGGGCCAGCCGACGCGCGGCCCGCGACACCGGCGACACGGACGTCCGGGACATCGGCGGCCCGCGCGGCTATGAGCGCGGCGATCGGCCGGCCCGCGAGTACTTCGCGGTCCTCTGCTCGTCGTGCGGCAACCAGGCCCAGGTCCCGTTCAAGCCACGGATGGACCGGCCGGTCTACTGCTCCGACTGCTTCCGCTCGCACTCGGCGGGCTGACGCCGACCCACGGACCGGCCGCGCCGGCACCCATCACGACTTCGAGGCCGGTCCCGGCGCGGGGCCGGCTTCGTCGATTCCCGGGTGGGCGCGCCTGGCAGGCTGGACGCGCGTGGCAGGCTGGACTCGCGTGGCAGGTTGGAGCGGTGGCCGACGCAGGCGGCTCGAGGGCGGTCGGGTCCTCGCGCCGGCCGCCCCGCAGTCCGCTTCGCCGGCCCGGGAGACGCGATGGCCGGTCGAGGTGCGGCCGGGCCGGGGCCGTTTCGTTCTCCGGTTCGCGCGCTCCGATCGCCGGCTCGCCCGCCATGAAACGCGATGGCCGGTCGGTTCGGGCCGCTCACCGGTGAGCGACGTCGATCCGCCCGGCCTTCGCCAACGAGCCGACCCGGTGCCGGCCGACTCGACTCGTTGCCCCTTGATACCGGCCGACGGGCCGCCGGGTTCATGCAGGCTCGAGACGCGAACCCGCCCGGCCGGACCGTCGGGACCCGGACGCGGCGAGACCCCGATGCAGCAATCGGGGTCTCGCGGAGGTCCGACCTGGGAGGAGGCCAGGCCGGCCGAGGAGTGAGCGGCTCGGGCAGAGTCTCCGCCGCGGCCGTTAGCGATGGATCATCGCCCGGTAAACCCTGTGCGGACCGCGTCGGGCAGACCCGCGTCGGGCAGACCCGCGTCGGGCAGGCCCGCGACGGGCAGGCCCGCGACCCGGGGTCGCCCCCTGAACACCGTGTGTTCCTACGAGCGGCGCCGGGCGGTCCAGAGCCCACTTTGGAACACCGGGCGTTCGATACGACGGGGGAGGGCGCTCCAGACGGCCCCCGAGCCGCCGTTTGAACACCGGGCGTTCGATACGACGGCGGAGGGCGCTCCCGACAGCCCCCGAGCCGCCGTTTGAACACCGGGCGTTCGATACGACGGCGGAGGGCGCTCCCGACAGCCCCCGAGCCGCCGTTTGAACACCGGGCGTTCCAGGGAATAGCGCGCGGCCGGATGTCGCCGCGATCGCGGGCGGTCGGTCGTCGCCGCGACCGGCGCGGCTCGGCCGCCACGATCCACGATCGCCGCGGCTCGGCCGAGCCGGCGACCGGCCCGGCCGGGATCAGGTCCGGAAGACGTCCCCGTCGCGGTAGCGCTCGCGATGACGGCCGCGCCAGACGGTCACCCGGCCGCGCCCGCGGACCTGCCAGCCACCGTCCCGGCCGATCGCGGCGGTGCTCTCGTCGAGCCCGAGGATCGTCACCCCCCGCGGTGCCGGCAGCATCATCAGCACGGCCATCGGCTCGGGGAACGCGTCGTAGTGCGGGAAGGCGACGACGCCGGACACGATCCCGAGCGCCGCCTCGTAGCGCAGCGGCAGGTGCGGCGGGCGACGGACGAGGACCTGTCGGTCGCACAGGACCATCGCCCCGGCGGAGCAGCCCGCGAGGACGCCACCACGGTCGTGAACGGCCCGCGCCGCCGCCCAGGCCGCGCTCCCCGCCAGCGACCGGAGCAGGTGGTCCGGGTGGCCGCCCGACAGGTAGACGAGATCGGCCTCGGCGATGGCCTGGACCGCGGCCGGATCGTCCGCTTCGGAGCGATCGCGGATGAGGACCGCCTCGACCTCCGCGCCGAGCGCCTGGAAGTGCTCGACCCCCATCGCCGCCCAGCGCCGGAACACGTCCTCCCCGTCGGGTGCCGAAGCCGTCGGTACGATCGCGACGCGCGGCCGCGCCCGGCCCGTCGCGGCGAGCAGCTCGGCGTCGAGCGCGGCGACGGCCGGCAGGAACTCGTCCGCGCCCAGGAGCGCCACCGGTCCGTTCATCGCGCGGAAGTCTAGCGACGATCGGTCGATCGGGCTCCGGGCCGGCCATCAGGTACCGGGTCTGTCACGGTCCCGGCCGGCCGGTCGCCGAGCCGATGGCACCGCCGCGGGACCGGGCTGCGTCGGGCATGCCGACCACGCCGTCGCCGGACCTGCCGACGAGCCGCCGTGGAGCCCCAGATGTTCGTGGGGTGCATATTCGCGGATGCGTCTGCATCTGATGAACACGTCGCAACGGTCTGCCCCTGGCGTGGCCGTTTCGTGTTCGTCTTGTGCATCCGGTGAACAGCTCTGACCGCGGCGACGGCCGTGGCGCTGGTTCGTGCATGCGATGAACAGCGTTGACGAGATTCCGGCTCGGGCTGGCACCCGGATGGCCGACGTGTGCATCCGGTGAACACCGGCTCGATGGAAGTGCATGCGGTGAACACCCGGGCTGGATCACGCGCGAGGCTCGGGCGCCGTGGTTGGATGCCGGCCAGATCGGGCTCCGGGCCGGCCAGATCGGGCCCGGGCCGGCCGGATCGGGCTCCGGGCCGGGCTGGATCGGCCGGTCGCCGGTCCGGCGGGACAGGCTCCAGGGATCGATCGGGCAGGCTTGCCTCGCCGGGAGCGCGGTCGCAGACTGCGCCGATGCAGACCCGCCAGCGCTGGACGATGGTCGCGGCCATCCTCGGCTCGTCGATCGTCTTCCTCGACGGGACGGTCGTCAACGTGGCCCTGCCGAAGATCGGCAAGGAGCTCCCGGCAACCGTCATCGGCGTGCTCGAGGGGCAGACCTACGTCAACACCGGCTACCTCGGCGTCCTCGCCGCGTTGCTGATCATCGGCGGGGCGCTGTCGGACCGCTACGGCCGGAAGCGGATCTTCGCGATCGGGCTCGTCGGCTTCGGGAGCGTGAGCGTCCTGTGCGGCCTGGCCCCGAGCCTCGAGGCGCTGGTCCTGTTCCGCCTCCTGCAGGGAGCGGCGGCGGCGCTGCTCGTGCCCGGCTCGCTGGCCCTGATCACCTCGACCTTCGAGGGTCCCGAGCTGGCGGCCGCGTTCGGGGTGTGGGCCGCCGCGACGTCGGCGGCGACGCTGCTCGGTCCGGTGGTCGGCGGATTCGTCGTCCAGGACCTCACCTGGCGGCTCGCGTTCCTGATCAACGTGCCGCTCGTTCTCATCGCGCTGTTCGGCCTCGCCCGCGGCGTCGACGAGACGATCCTCGAGGGCGCCCCCGGCCGGTTCGACTGGCTCGGGGCGATCGACGTCGTCCTCCTCGTCGGCGGCCTGTCGTTCGGGCTGATCCGCGGCCAGCAGGAGCTGTGGCGGGATCCGCTCGCGTACGCGGCAATCGCCGTGGGGCTGCTCGCCCTGCTCGCGTTCCCGTGGCTGATGTCGCGCCGGCCCGACCCGCTCGTCCCGCTGAGCCTGTTCCGGAACCACCGCTTCACGGTGATCAACGTCGCCACGTTCCTCATCTACGGAGCGCTGTACGTGTTCCTCGGCTACCAGGCGATCTTCCTGCAGGGAACGCTCGGCTACACCGCGATTGCGGCGGCGATCGTGGGCCTGCCGGCCGGGATCCTGCTGACGGTGCTGTCGACCCGGGTCGGCCGGCTGGCCGGCCGATACGGCCCGCGACGCTTCCTCGTCGCCGGCCCCTTGCTCATGGCCGCCGGGCTCGTGTGGTACGCGCGGATCCCGCTCACGAGCACGGCCTGGCTGGCCGACGTCCAGAGCCCGTCGTCGTTCGTGCCGCCGGCGTCGACGATCGTCGACGTCCTGCCGGCGATGATCGTCTACGGGCTCGGGATCTCGCTGGTCGTCGCCCCGCTGACGAGCACCCTGATGACGTCGATCCCGGTCTCGCGGGCCGGGATCGGCTCGGCCATCAATAACTCGATCTCGCGGATCGGCTACCCGCTCGTCGGCGCGATGATCTTCATCGCGATCACGGCGTCGTTCTACTCGACCCTGGCGGCCAGCGTGCCCGGGCTCAACCCCGACGACCCGACCGTGCGGGCGACGATCGCACCGCTGAACCCGGCCCCGGCGGGCTCGACCCAGCAGCTGATCGAAGCGATCAGGAGCGCCTCGACCGACGCCTTCCGGCTGGCCATGCTCGTGGCCGCCGGGCTGCTCGTGGTCGGTGCCGTCGTGGACGCCGTCGGCCTGCGCGAGCCGCGCGGCGAGGGCTCCAAGGCGGGTGACCGCGCTACCATTCGGCCGGGGAAGAATCGCTGACAGGACCGGCGGGAGGCTGATCGTGGGCATCCGACGCAAGGCGGCGGTCGGGGCGGGCGTCGCGGTGGGCGCCGGCGTCGTCCGGGCCCGCCGTACCTCGCGCCATCCGGCGTTCCCCCCGGGGCCGGACGCGATCCTGGCCTCGGACGCCCGGGCGGCGACCGAGCGCCTGCTCGCCCAGCCCCGCGTCGCGCGGCGCGAGCTGGCCATCGATCTTGCCGCCGCCGAGTCCACCTCAGTCGACCCGCTGCTCCACGGCCACCGCTACTTCCCGCGGATGCTCGCCGACATCGCGGCAGCCACCGACTCGATCCATCTCCTGATCTACGGCTACAAGCCGGGCGAGATCGGGACGACCTTCCGCGACGCGCTGGCGGCCAGGGTCCAGGCCGGCGTCGAGGTCCGCCTCCAGGTCGATGCGATCGGCAGCGAGGTCGACCTCGGCAGCCGCGGCCTGTTCCGCGACCTGCGCGAGGCGGGCATCTCGATCGTCGCCAACGACGGCATCCTGCCGGACCGCGACGGGCTCCTCGGGGCGCGCCGGTTCGACTGGCGGCTCGACGACTTCGGCCACTTCGACCACCGCAAGATGATGGTCGTCGACGGCCGGGTGGCCTACGTCGGCGGGAGCGGCATCGAGGACCACTACAACGACGAGCGGTTCTACGACGTCATGTGCCGGGTCACCGGCCCGGTCGTGGCCCAGCTCCAGCTGACCTTCTTCGCGAGCTGGCGCTACCAGGGTGGGCCGCTCCCCGAACGGTCGCTCGATCCGTACTTCCCGGCCGACGTCCTCGACGTCCCGGCGGACGCGGCGCTCGCCGCGCCCACCACGGTCCTGCGCAACGTCCCCGGGGCCGGACACCACCCGATCAGCGACGCGATCGAGCAGTCGCTCGACGAGGCGAAGCGGGTCATCCACATCGTCAACCCGTACATCGCCGATCGGGCGATCCTGGAAGGTCTTCTGGCCGCCGCGCAACGCGGGGTCGAGACACGGATCGTGGCGCCGGGCAAGCCGACGCCACCCTATCCCGCGGCGGCGTTCCGCCACCACTACGAGCGGCTGCTCGGGGCGGGCGCGACGATCCTGCTCCATCCGCACATGGCCCACGCCAAGGTCATCCGGATCGACGATCGGGTGTTCATCGGCGGCTGCAACCTCGACGACCTCAGCCTGTTCCGGAACGACGAGCTCGACCTGATGTTCGACAGCCCCGCGGTCGCCGAGCTGACCGAGCGGCAGGTGTTCGACGAGCTCGTCGCGATGTCCACCCCGGCGACGATCCCGAGCGGGCGCCGCGAGAAGGCCTGGAACGCCACGATGGACCGGGTCTCGCGCTGGCTCTGACCCCTCGGCCGGCCGTCCCGGAGCTGCGGCCATCGTGACCCGCGACTGGGACGCCGCGACCTACGACCGGATCGCCGACCCGATGACCCGCTGGGGCACGACGGTCCTCGACCGGCTGCCGCTGGCTGGCGACGAGACGGTGCTCGACGCCGGCTGCGGGTCCGGCCGGGTGACGGAGCGACTTGCCGAGCGGCTGCCGCGCGGGCAGGTGGTCGCCGTCGACGCGTCGCCGGCGATGATCGCCGAGGCCCGCCGGCGGCTCGCCCGCTTCGGCGATCGGATCGACTACGTCGTGGCCGATCTCGGCCGCCCGCTGCCGCTCGACGGGCCGGCCGACGCGATCCTGTCGACGGCGACCTTCCACTGGGTCCCCGACCACGACGCGCTCTTCCGCAACCTCGCCGCGGTCGTCCGCCCGGGTGGCCATCTCGTCGCCCAGTGCGGTGGGGTCGGCAACATCGCCTCGATCCGGGCGATCCTCGCCACGATCGGCGACGGCTGGCTCGGGCCGGCCCATTTCGAGACCCCGGCGGCCACCCGCGACCGGCTCCTGGCGGCCGGCTTCGTCGGGGTCGAGACGTGGCTCAACCCGGAACCGACGCCGCTCGAGCCGGGCGAGCCGCTCGAGACGTACCTGGCCACGGTCGTGCTCGGGCCGCACCTGGAGCGGCTCCCGCCCGCCGAGCGGTCCGCCTTCGTCCACCGGGTCGCGAGCCGGCTCCCGGCCCCCGAGATCGACTACGTCCGGCTCAACATCCAGGCCGTGCGGCGCGGTTGATCCGATGCCGGCGCGAGGCTACGGTTGGCGGGCCGAAACCGGCACCGTCCTCGGGTCGTACCCCACCGTGGGCTCCACTGCCGGCCCTGGACCGGCGGGTCGCGACCCCGGCCCGGCCGGCGACCACGGACCCGCGACAACCGACGGAGGTGGTCGATGACCCGCCATCGAGGAAGCGCCATCCTGGCCGCGGCCGCGATCGTCGCGGTCGTGGTCGCCGCGTGCTCCGGGACGGCCGGCAGCTCCGCCGGCGTGCCCAGCGCGTCCAGCGCGCCCGCTGCCTCGGCGGCCGGGGCGGCGAGCGGCGGCGGCGGGCCGTACGACTACGGCAAGGGCGGTGACAACGGCGGCGATGCCGCGGTCTCGGTCCCGCCGGGAACCGTCGCGCTGAGCGGCTACGCGTTCCAGCCGGCGACGCTGTCGGTCGCCACGGGGACGACGGTCACCTTCACCAACGGCGATTCGGTGGCCCATGCGATCGTCGAGGGCCAGAACGGCACCCCCGCGGCCGGCGAGACGGCGCAGACCGTCCAGCCCGGTCAGTCCATCAGCCACGCCTTCGCGACGGCGGGCACGGTCATGCTGACGTGCACGATCCACCCGTCGATGCACCTGACGGTGACCGTCGGGCCCTGACCGGCGGGGCGACGACGGCGCCCGACAGCACCGCCGTCGCCGGGGAATCGGTCAGGCGGTCGCCGGCGTGAGCGCCGACGTCGCCTCCAGCACGATCGGGGCGATGACGTCGGACAACGGCGGACCGCTGACCTCCTCGAGCTCGTAGCGGACGCGGACGATCGGCTTGGTCAGGGTGAGCACCCGGGTCAGGTCGATCGGGGTCGCCGCGAGCACGACGTCGACGGGCATCGCGTTGAGGGTCGCCGCGAGATCGGCGACCTGGCCCTCGCCGTAGCCCATCGCCGGCACGAGCGGCTCGTGCATCGGGTACGCGGCCACGATGTCGCGGATCGAGCCGACCGCGTACGGCGTCGGGTCGACGATCAGCCCGGCACCGAAGCGGCGCGCCGCGACGATCCCCGCCCCGTAGGCCATGCCGCCGTGGGTCAGGGTCGGGCCGTCCTCGACGACCGCCACCTTCAGGCCCGTGATGTCGGCCGACACGCTGACCTCGGAGCGGGCCAGGATCACCCGGGCGACCGGGTTCGCCAGCGCGATGTCACGGAGGACGAGGTCGATCGCCGGCTGGTCGGCCGAGTCGATCTTGTTGACGATCACGACGTCGGCCATCCGCAGGTTCGTCTCACCCGGGTGGTAGGTCAGCTCGTGGCCCGGCCGGAGCGGGTCCACGACCACGAGGTACAGGTCGGGCCGGTAGAACGGCAGGTCGTTGTTGCCGCCGTCCCACAGGATCACGTCCGCCTCCGCCTCGGCGGCGTGGAGGATCGCCTCGTAGTCGACGCCGGCGAAGACGACCCGCCCTGCGTCGAGGTGTGGCTCGTACTCCTCACGCTCCTCGATCGTTGTCTTGTGGAGGTCGAGGTCGGCGTACGTCGCGAAGCGCTGGACGCGCTGCGCCACGAGGTCGCCGTAGGGCATCGGGTGGCGGACGACCGCGACCTTGACCCCACGCTCCTCGAGCAGCGCGGCGACGTACCGGCTCGTCTGGCTCTTGCCGCTCCCCGTCCGGACGGCGCCGACCGCCACGACCGGCCGGCGGCTCCGGAGCATCGTCCGGGCCGGGCCGAGCAGCATGAAGTCCGCGCCGGCGGCCATCGCCCGCGACGCGGCGTGCATCACGGTCTCGTGGCTGACGTCGCTGTAGGCGAAGACGACCTGGTCGATCGCCTCGTCCCGGATGAGACCCTCGAGTCGCGACTCCGGGAAGATCGGGATCCCCTCCGGATAGCGCGATCCGGCGAGCTCCGCCGGGTAGCGCCGACCGGCGATGCCCGGGATCTGGGTCGCCGTGAAGGCCACCACCCGGACCGCCGGATCGTCCCGATAGACCACGTTGAAGTCGTGGAAGTCGCGCCCGGCGGCTCCCATGATGAGGACCCGCAGCTCCGACATGCGCGCACCGAACCTTTCCGGGACGCCGGGGGACGAGCGGACCATCGGACGCCCGATCGAGCGCATCGCGCAGCCGCTCCGTGGGGCCCAGTGTCGGAGGATGCCGGCGGTCGGGGTAGGGCCGGACGGCCCTCGGGGCGGGGACCCTAGGGTGCGGGCTGGCTAGCCCTTGTTCTTGTGCTTCGGGACCTCGTACAGGTCCGCCTGGCTCTTCGTCTGGCCGTGGGCCGTGGAGCCGTGGGCGGCCGGGTCGTGGGCCGTGCCGGGCGTGGCTGACGCCGCGGCGCTCCCGGCGGGCACGAGGTTGCCCTTCGGCATCAGGTAGACCGCCGCCAGGGCGATCGGGCCGAAGATGATCCCGAGGATGCCCCAGGTCAGCGGTCGCCGGTGGCGCTGCCCGGCGGTCTGGTAGGCGAGGTAGGCGCACAGGAACCAGATGACCGCGCCGAGGATGAGCGCACCGCCGTAGTACACAGGCATGTCGCGCATCCTAGCGCATGCCGGTCCCCCCGAACCGGCGGCGCCGCCGAGGATGGACGACGGCCTGCCCGGGACAGCCGGTCAGCGGACCCGGAACGGCGCTCCGTGACCGGGGACGACCACGTCGGCGGCGGCCAGCACCCTGGCCCGGCCGCGCTCGATCGCCGCCTGGTCGTCGCCCAACGGATCGACCTCGGGCGTCCGGTCGGCGTGCCACCACAGGTGGGTCATCGCATACACGCCGTCGTCCGCGTCGACGACGAGCGTCGCGTCCTCCTGCGTGTGGCCGGGCGTCAGCCACAGGTGCGCATGCGGGCTGAGCGCATGCCCGTCGCCGTCGTGATCGAGCCACAGGTCGTCCCGGTAGCGCGCCCAGAAGTCGACGACCTCCGCGTTCGGGAAGAGCGCCACGTTGATCGTGTGGTCGGGGTGGTGATGGCTCAGGAAGACGTGGCTCACCGCCTCCGGGCGCACGCCGAGCGCCGCCAGCGGATCGAGGATGAGCGACCGCCGGGCGACCATCCCCGGGTCGGTGATGATGAGCGCGTCGCCGTCGCGGACGAGGACGACGCTGCTGCCGACCCGGTCGCCCGTGTAGCCGGCGTGGAGGAGGTGGACGCTCGTCACCGCTGCTCCCTGTGCTCCGAGTGGCCGGATCGTACGGCCGTCCGGCCCCGGACCCGGCCCCGTCCCGGTCGGTGAGCCACGCGGGCCGGCACCGGAGGGCTGTGGCATCCTCCCGGCCATCCCCGCGTCGCGAAGGAAGCCCGATGCCCCAGGAGCCCGCCGCCGACCTCGTCCTCCGCGGCGCCGCCGTGACGACCGTGGACCCCGCGCGGCCGGCGGCAGACGCCGTCGCGGTCCGTGGCGGGCGGATCGTGGCGGTCGGGTCCGACGCCGACGTCGCCGGTTTGGTCGGCGCGCGGACGCGGGTCGTCGAGGGCCGCGGCCGGACCGTCCTCCCGGGCTTCCAGGACGCCCACGTTCACCCGCCGTCCTCCGGGCTCGACGAGCTCCTCTGCGACGTCCGCGAGCCGACCGGGGAGCTGCCGCTCGAGCGCGTTGCGCTGGTCGACCGGATCCGCGCCTACGCGGCGGCCCATCCGGACGCCCCGTGGATCCTCGGCAGCGGCTGGTACATGGGCGCCTTCCCGAACGGGACGCCGCACCGCCACGACCTCGACGCCGCGGTCGGCGGGCGGCCGGCGTTCCTGCCCAACCGCGACGGCCACAGCGCCTGGGTCAGCAGCCGGGCGCTCGAGCTGGCCGGGATCGGCCCCGGGACACCGGACCCGCCGCTCGGTCGCATCGAGCGCGACCCGGACGGGACGCCGAGCGGGGTCGTCCACGAGGCGGCGATGGACCTCGTCGAGCGCTTCATCCCGGCTGCCACCCAGGCCGACCTCGAGGCGGGCCTCCTGCGCGCCCAGGCCGAGCTCCACGCGCTCGGGATCACGTCGTGGCAGGACGCCATCGTGAAACCCGTCGAGCACGCCGCCTACCTGGCCGTCGCGGGTCGCGGCGCGCTGACGGCCCGCGTCGTCGGGGCCCAGTGGTGGGAGCCGGAGTGGGACGAGCGGGCGGTCGACGGCCTGCTCGAGCGCCGGGCGGCCGGAACGATCGGACGCTACCGGGCGGGCTCGGTGAAGGTCATGGTCGACGGCGTCCTCGAGACGTTCACCGGGGCGATGCTCGAGCCGTACCTGCCGGCCGACGGTGGCCCAGCCGACCGGACCGGCCTCCTGTTCTTCGATCCGGACCGGCTGCGCGGCGTGACCCGCCGGCTCGACGCGGCCGGCTTCCAGGTCCACTTCCACGCGATCGGCGACCAGGCGGTCCGCGAGGCACTCGACGCCGTCGCCGCCGCTCGCGCGGCCAACGGGCCGACCGACAGTCGCCACCACATCGCCCATATCCAGGTCATCCACCCGGTCGACGTGCCGCGCTTCGGCGACCTCGGGGTCGTCGCCAACGCCCAGCCGTTCTGGGCCGCGCACGAGCCCCAGATGGACCGCCTGACCATTCCGTTCCTCGGCCCCGAGCGCAGCGCCTGGCAGTACCCGTTCAAGTCGCTCCTGCGATCCGGGGCGCGCCTGGCCATGGGCTCGGACTGGAACGTGTCGACCGCCGACCCGCTGCTCGAGATGGAGATCGCGGTCAACCGCGTCCACCGGATCGAGGGGCTGGCCCATCCGCCGCTCGGGCCCGAGGAGCGGCTCACGCTCGAGGAGGCGATCCACGCCTTCACGATGGGGTCCGCCTTCGTCAACCATCACGACGACACGACCGGGTCGCTCAGCGTCGGCAAGCTCGCCGACCTGGTCGTCCTCGATCGTGACCTGTTCGACCGCGCGGCCGGGGAGATCGGCGACGCCCGGGTCGTGGCCACGTTCGTCGAGGGTGAGCCGGTGTTCGAGAGCCGCGCGCTCGACGGCTGAAATCCGCCGTCGCCGCGTTCAGCGAACGACGGTCAGCCCGGGTCGCCGCCCCCGTCCGCCCGGCGGGGCGATCCGCACGCCGAGTCGCTCGGCGGCCTCGACCAGCGCGGGATGGTCGAGCGTCAGCGCGGTCGCCTCGACCAGCCGCGGCAGCTCGGCCAGGTGCTCGCGGAACAGGGTCACGTTCGTCCACGAGGCTTCGAGCGTGGACCACCACGACAGCCCGGCGGCGCCGTCGTCGAAGGCGTCGCCGGCGATCCGCTGGGTGACCCGGCGCGACCCGGTCGCGACGCGCGACGGTCGGAGGCGGCGCTCGACCAGCGTCGCCGGATCGTCGAGGTCGACGAGCGCGGGCAGCGCGGCGTCGTCGAGCACGGCCAGCGCGCGCCGGGTGCCGTCGGGCCGGGCCAGCGCGGCCGGCGTCAGCTCCTGGCCGCGGAACGCCTGGATCGCCTCGGCGACGGCGCCGACCGCCTCCCGGGCGAGGTACAGGGCGGTGTAGCGCGCCGGGTCGTCGTGGCGGCCGCCGCCCTGCCGTCCGCGCGGCACGCGGAGCGGCTCCGGCGGGGCGTCCGGCGCCCACCCGAAGACCCGGTACAGCACGTCAGGCGAACGAGCCGGACTCGTCGGCGTCGATCGCGTCGAGCACCTCGCTCAACCGGCCACGGGCGAGGACGTCGACCGGCCGGCGGCCGCCGAGCTGGGCGTTGAAGCCCTGCAGCCAGGCCAGCGCCGCGTCCCGGTCGTACAGGCGGAGCAGGCGGGCGAGCGCCAGCTCGACCCCCTCCACCTTGCGCAGGTTGTCGGGTCCCGGGTCCTGGCCGCGGTCGAGCCAGCGGGTGACCTGGGAGCGGTCCACCTCGAGCGTCCGGGCGACCTCGGCGCGACTGCCGAGATCGGTCACCAGCGACTCGATCCGGTCCCGTGCGGCGATCGGCATCGTTGTGCGACCTCCTAGCGTTTTACGGTAACGCAACGATATTGGTTGCGTCAACGGCCCTCGAGGTCGGCCGGCGTGTCGATGTCGACGGTCCAGCCGGCCGCGGGATCGGCCGGCCGCCAGTCCCGCTCCGGGACCGTCCGGGCGTCCAGCGCCTGGAGGAGGGCGCGGAGGCGCGACTCGCCGGCCGCGAGGAGCCGATCGGCCACCGTCAGCGCCCACGAGCGGTCGACGGCGCAGGGCAGGGGTCGCGGCGAGCCGGCCGCGTCGACGAGGACGGCGGCTGCCGGCGAGCGGCCACCGGGCAGTCCCGGGTCCGTCGGTGCCACGAGCGCACCGAGCAGGACGCGCAGGAGGGCCGGCCGAAGACCCGGCTGGTCGCCCGCCGCGACCAGCGCGACCGGGTCTGGTGCGGCGCCGAGCCCGGTCCGGACGCCGGCCAGGGGCCCGCCGAAGGGCTCGCGATCGCGAACGACGCGGACCTCGGTGCCGCGATCGGGCGGCAGGTCCGGCAGCGGTCCGTCGGGGGCGATGACGACCACGACGATGCCGCACCCGGCGCCGGCGAGGGCGCGGATCGGCCGCCACAGGAGCGGTTCGCCGTCGATCGGGGCGCGCAGCTTGTCGGTCCCGAAGCGGCTCGACCGGCCGCCGGCCAGGACGATCCCGGTGACGGCGATCGGCCGCGCCAGTGGATCGGTCCCGGCGCCCGGGCCGGTCACAGCACGCCCGACCCGTCGGGCGCGTCATGCGTCGCGACCCGCGGGGCTCGCGGGCCGCGCACGTGCCCCGCGGCCGTGCGCTGGAGGACGCCCCGACGACCGAGGTCCTCGAGCAGGGCCATGACGTACTTGCGGCTCGTGCCGCTCGCGTCGCGCAGGGCGGCCGGCGTGACCGGCGCCCGGTCCGCGAGGTCGAGCGCAAGGGCCTCGAGTGCCGCATAGCTCGAGCGCGACCAGGCGAGGTCGGGCTCGACGCGAACGATCCGGCCGGCCGCCTCGAGCGCGCGGATGCCTTCCGCCGGGCAACGGGCGTCCCGGGCGGCCGCGCCGAGGGCCGGCGGCGCGACCACGGACAGGGCCGCCTCCAGACGGTCCATTGCCGCGTGAACGGCCGCAGGCAGGGTGCCCGTCGATCGCGCCGGGTTGCGCAGCGCGTCGCCCGTCCGGCCGAGCCGGCCCGCGTCCACGAGGGCCCCGACGAGTGCGTCGACGATCTCGCCCGCGCCGCGCTCGTCGGCGCTGACCCGACGGCGGAGCGACCGGGCGAGGGTCCGGCGCAGCTCGGCCCGGGGAACGCCCGGCGCGAGGGGCTCGCGCTCGTGACGCGCGTCGACCAGGGCGATGGCTTCCGCCTCGAGGGCGGTTGCCATCTCGTCGGCGATCAGCCAGGTCCCCGCGACCCGGCTCCCGGCCGGGGCGACGGCCGTCCCGTCGGAAGCCACGATGCCGTGGAGCGCCACCCGGGCGGCGAGAACGGCGGCCTCGTCTCCGTCCAGCCAGGCCGTCGCGAGGGCGACGAGCGACGCCGGGGTGGCGCGGCGGCGCGAGGCGCCGATCGGCGGCGCCACGTCGAGGACGACGCCCCCGGCGGCCGTCGCGGCCGGCGACGGGACGCGCAGGACGAACGGGTCGCCCACCGCGGTCGCCGTGGGTCGCGCGAGGCGGAGCGTCGCGACACGCCGGCCGTCGGGGAGGTCGGCGGCGTCGGACCGGCCCCGCCGGGGCGTGGCGTCGATCGCCGCGGTCCCGAGGTGGAGTCGCAGGAGCGCGCCGGGCGGGGGTGGCCAGGGCGGCTCGGCGCCGCGCTCGTCGAGCCGGGCGGGCGGGCGCAGGATGGCCAGCAGCCGGTCCGTCCGGCGGACGGTGGGGTCGTCCGTGAGGACGTCACCGCGCTGGATCCCGGCGAGCTCGATGCCGGCCAGGTTGAGCGCGACCCGCCCCCCGGTCTCGACCGCCTCGACCGGCTCGCCGTGGACCTGGAGCTCGCGGACCCGGACGTGCCCGCCGGCGGGCTCGAGGCGGAGCGTCGCGCCTCGGCCGAGCCGGCCGCCGCGCAGCGAGCCGGTGACCACCACGCCGCGGCCCTTGACCGCGAACGCGCGGTCGATCGCCAGCCGCGACCCGGCAGCGGGCCGATCTGCCGGCGCTGCCGCGACGCGGTCGCGCAGCGCGACCAGGGCGGTCCGGAGCTCGTCGATGCCGTCACCGCGGATCGTCGAGACGGGCACGATCGGGGCTCCCGCAAGCGTCGTCCGGCCGACCAGGCGCTCGACCGCGGCGACGACCTTCGCGACGCGGTCCGGCTCGACGAGGTCGATCTTCGTGATCGCCACGACGCCGTCACGGATCCCGAACGCGTCGAGGAGCTCGAGATGCTCGATCGTCTGCGCCCGGGGCCCGTCGTCGGCGGCGACGACGAGCAGCGCGGCGTCGATCTCGCCGGCTCCGACGAGCATGTTGCCGACGAGCCGGTCGTGACCGGGCACGTCCACGAAGTCGAGCTCGGATCCGTCGTCGAGGGCCAGGTGGGCGTAGCCGACGTCGATCGTCATCCCGCGCCGGCGCTCCTCGGGGAGGCGGTCCGCGTCGATCCCGGTCAGCGCCCGCAGGAGGCTCGTCTTGCCGTGGTCGATGTGGCCGGCCGTCCCGATGACGACGGTCATCGTCCGGGACGGATCGCGATCGCCGCCGCGAGCGCCCGGGCGAGGTCGTCGTCACGGGCCGGGTCGACCGTCCGCAGGTCGAGCACGACGTGCCCCGCCTGGATCCGGCCGACGATCGCCGGCCGGCCGTCGCGCAGCCGCCCGAGGAGGGCCGCGGACCCGGGCACGGCGACGCCCCACGACGCGAGCGTCTCACCCGGCAGCGCACCGCCCCCGACGGTCGCCTCGAGCGCCAGCGCGTGGGCCCCGAGCGCCGGGTCGTCGAGCCGGGCCACGAGCGCCTCCGCCCGCGCCCGCAGGTCGTCGGGCCTTGCGGCGATCATCCGCCAGACGGGGATCTCGCGGACCGCCAGCCCGGACCGGTACAGCCCGAGCGTCGCCGCCAGCGCCGCGAGCGTCGTCTTGTCGGCCCGTGTCGCCCGGGCGAGCGGATCGCGCCGGAGCCGTGCGATGAGCTCGGCCCGTCCGACGATGAGGCCGGCCTGCGGCCCGCCGACCAGCTTGTCGCCGCTGAACGTCACCAGGTCCGCCCCCGCGGCCAGCCGCTCGCTCGGCGTCGGCTCGTGGGCGAGGCCGAACGCCGCCGTGTCGAGGAAGGCCCCGCTGCCGAGGTCGTCGATCACGAGCGCACCATGGCGATGGGCCAGCTCGGCGAGCGCGGACGGCTGGGGCGCCTCCACGAAGCCCTCCTGGCGGAAGTTCGAGGGGTGGACCCGGAGCACGAGCCGGGATCCGTCGGCGAGGGCCGGCTCGAAGTCGGCGACCCGCGTCCGGTTCGTCGTCCCGACCTCCACGAGCCTCGCGCCCGCCCGGCGCACGATCTCCGGGATGCGGACGCCGCCGCCGATCTCGACGAGCTCGCCGCGCGACACGACGACCCGGCCGCCGCGCCCGGCCAGCCCGACCGCCAGCGCGACCGCCGCGGCGTTGTTGTTGACGACGAGCGCGTCCTCGGCACCGGTAAGGGCGATCAGGTGCTCCTCCACGGCCCGATAGCGGGCGGAGCGCCGGCCAGTAGATCGATCGAGCTCGAGGAAGAGCGGGTCGGCCGCTGCGATCCGGGCCGCCTCGATCGCGACTCGCGGCCAGGGCGCGCGACCGAGGTTCGTGTGGACGATCACGCCGCTCGCGTTGATGACGCTCGGCGGACCCGCCCCGATCGGGTCGGCGAAGGCGTCGAGCCGGGCGACGAGCTCGGCAGCGAGGGCGTCGACGGAGCGCGGCTCCTCGCCGGCGGCCAGCTGGGCGCGCTCGTCGTCGATGACGGCCCGCGCCTCCGCGAGGACCGCCTCGTGGCTGCGCTCGCCGAGCGCGGGACGTGCCGCTGCCAGGAGCCGTTCGACGCTCGGTGGCCGTTCGATGGTCGTTCGGACGCTCATCGTCGACATCGTCGCATGCCGGACGATCGCGGTTCCGGCAACGCAGCGGGGCGGACGCCGCCGTGCCATCCGGTCGACGCGCCCAGCGCTCGGCCCCGCCAAGAACCGCCCGGCCGAGCGAGACGTAGTGCGGGAGACATGAGCAGGACAACGGCCCGCGGCGCGATCCGATGGCGGGAGCGCATGGGAGTCGAACCCACCGCGTCACGTCGGGCGTGGCGCCACCGGTTTTGAAGACCGGGGGACCCACCGGGGCCCCTCCGCTCCCGCGAGTCGACGAGTCTACGCCGGGGCCGGTTGTCCGTTCCGGCCAGGGAGGCGACAATCCGGTGTCCATGACGACGAGCACCGCGGCCGTGCCGCGCCCGACCCGCGATCCGTGGACGGTCCGCGTGGCCTCCTGGAGCGCCCGCCACTGCTGGCTGGTTCTCGGGCTGTGGCTGGTCTTCACGATCGGGCTGTTCGCGGCGAGCCTGGCGGCCGGCGGGACGAACACCCAGGGCGCCGTGTCCCAGAACCAGCGCGCGAAGTTCGAGTCGGCGCACGCCTACGACGTCTTCAACGCCTCGGGCACGACGGACCCCAGCCAGTCGGTCTACGTTCTCCTGTCCTCGCCGACCGGGACCGTCGACGACCCGGCCTTCACCGCCGCGGTCACGAAGGCCGTCGCGACGCTGACCGTACTCCACTCCACGGTCGACGGGGTCGACGGCCCGACCTTCAGCCAGGTCCTCGACCCGCTGACGACGCCGGCTGCGGCGGGGCTCGTATCGCCCGATCGGACGACCGTCCGGATCGTGGCGACGGCGAAAGGCGACGGGGACGTCCTGACCCAGCGGATGGCGCCGGTCGGGGAGGCCATTGCCGGGATCGCGGTGGACAATCCCACGCTCCAGGTCCACGGGCTGTCGAACACGCTCGCGAACGAGCAGATCAGCGAGGTCGTCAACAAGGACCTCGACGGATCGCTCCGACTGACGATCCCGCTGACGTTCGCGATCCTGCTGATCGCGTTCGGCACGGTCGTGGCGGCGGTGATCCCGCTGATCATGGCGATCAGCGCGCTGCTCGGGGCGTTCGGCGTGCTCGGTCTGTACAGCCAGCTGATCAGCCCGGTCAGCCCGTACGCCAGCCAGCTCGTCGTGCTGATCGGGCTCGCCGTCGCCGTCGACTACTCGCTGTTCATCCTCAGCCGCTTCCGGGCCGAGCAGCGGCGCGGCCGTCCCCGCCAGGTCGCGATCCGGCAGGCGTCGGCGACGGCCGGGCGGGCGGTCTTCTTCTCGGGCCTGGCCGTGACGATCTCGATCGCCGGCCTGTTCCTGCTCGACGACCCGCTGTTCAAGTCGATGGCCATCGGCACGATCTCGGTTGTGATCATCTCGGTGATCGGCTCACTGACCTTCCTGCCCGCGATCCTGTCGATCCTCGGTCCGGGCGTCGACCGGCTGCGGATCCCCTACTTCGGACGGCACCGGCCGGAGGGCACGGGGCTGTGGGGCCGGATCGTCAGCGGGGC
Organism: uncultured Chloroflexia bacterium; assembly: GCA_963813705.1. Classification (GTDB taxonomy): domain Bacteria; phylum Chloroflexota; class Limnocylindria; order Limnocylindrales; family CSP1-4; genus Chersky-267. The sequence goes on along the minus strand of CAWFAH010000007.1, from coordinate 6,206 downwards.
GATGCGTCGGCCGGTCATCACCTTCGTGGCGTCGGCCGGGTTCCTGCTCCTGCTGGCGGTCCCATTCCTCCACTTCCAGCTCGGCGTGACCGACCTCACCGCCTTCCCGGACTCGGTCGACTCGGTCAAGGCGATCAAGCTGATGAACGCGAAATGGCCGCAGGGCTCGACGCTCGAGCTGCAGGTCGTGGTGACCCACGCCGACCAGCCGGCGACGCAGGCGGCGATCAGCGCCTTCTCGAAGGACGTCCTCGCCATCCCCGGCGTCAGCCAGCCGACGAGCACGCAGCTGTCGCGCGATGGGTCGGTGGCCCTGATCTCGTACACGATCCCCGGCACCCAGAACGACCGCTCGAACTGGGACATCGTGCAGCGGGTCCGGTCGGAGACGGTGCCGGCCCACTTCGACGGCCTGGCCGACGTCCAGGGCCTCGTCACCGGTGACGCCGCGTACGCGTTCGACACGGTCGACTTCTACGCGGCCGGGATCGGCCAGGTCCTGCTCTTCGTGCTGACCCTGTCGTTCCTGCTCCTGCTGGTCGCGTTCCGGTCGCTCGTGATCCCGATCAAGGCGATCCTGCTCAACCTGCTTTCGACGGCGGCAGCCTACGGCGTGCTCGTGCTCGTCTTCCAGGACGGCCTGTTCCACGAGCAGCTGGCGATCCAGCCCGGGGTGATCGAATCGTTCGTCCCGGTGTTCATCTTCACGATCCTGTTCGGGCTGTCGATGGACTACCACGTGTTCATCCTGACCCGGGTCAAGGAGCTCCGCGACCGCGGCCACTCGTCGGACGAGGCGGTGGCCCGCGGGATCGCGATCACCGCCGGGACGGTGACGAGCGCCGCGGCGATCATGGTCGTCGTGTTCTCGGTGTTCGTGACCCTCCAGCTCGTGGTGATCAAGCAGCTGGGCCTCGGCCTGGCGGTCGCCGTGTTCCTCGACGCGACCATCATCCGGAGCCTCCTCCTGCCGGCCACGATGCGCCTCCTCGGCGACTGGAACTGGTGGCTGCCGGGCTTCCTCAACTGGCTGCCCCGGGTGACGATCGAGGTCGAAGAGCATCACGACCCCGACCCGGAGCCGGCTGCCGGATGACCGGCCTGTCCAGCCCGAGCCTGCCGCTCACCGAGCTCACGACGTGCGGCGGCTGCGCCGCGAAGCTCGGCGCCGACCTGCTGGCCGAGTCGCTGGCTGGTCTCGGGGCGGAGGCCACGCCGGACGAGCTGATCGCGGGGCTCAACCCGCCCGACGACGCCGCCGCCTGGCTCGTGTCCCCGGACCTGGCGATCATCGGCACGCTCGACTTCTTCCCGCCGATCGTCGACGACCCGTTCACGTTCGGCGAGATCGCCGCCGCCAACGCGCTGTCCGACGTGTTCGCGATGGGCGGCCGGGTGCTCTTCGCGCTGTCGATCGCCGCCTTCCCCGAGGACCTCCCGAGCGAGACCCTCGGCGCGATCTTCGCCGGGGCGTCGGCCAAGGTCCGCGAGGCGGGCGGCGTCCTCGCCGGTGGGCACACGATTCGCGACCCGGAGCCCAAGTACGGCCTGGCGGTGACCGGCGCCGCGCATCCGGAGCGGCTCCTCCGCAAGGGTGGCGCCCGGCCGGGCGACGTCCTCGTCCTGACGAAGCGACTCGGGACCGGACTGCTCGTCAGCGGGCGCCGGCAGGGACGGGCGAGCGACGCCGACTTCGCCGCCGCCGTCGAGCAGATGCGGGTCCTCAACCGGGCGGCGGGCGACGCGCTCGTCGCGGCCGGCATCCGGTGCGCCACCGACGTCACCGGGTTCGGCGTGCTGGGGCACGGCCTCGAGGTCGCACGCGCCTCGGGAGTCCGGCTCGTCGTCGATGCGTCGGCGTTGCCGCTGCTGGCCGGCGCGATCGAGCTCGCCGCGGCCGGGGTCGAGACGGGTGGCGCGGGCCACAACCGGCGGTTCGTCGCCGAGGCGCTGACGGTGCGGGCCGGCGTCCCGCCCGAGCTCGTGACGCTGGCGCACGACCCGCAGACGAGCGGCGGCCTCCTCGCGGCAGTCCCGGCGGCGAGCCTCGCCGAGGTCGAGTCGCGGTTCGATGCCGCCGCGGTCCCGCACTGGCGGATCGGCCGGGTGGATGCCGCGGAGGTCCCGGGGGTCGTCCTGCACTGACGAGCGATCCGGCGCTCGGCGACGTGGCCCAGGACGACGAGGACGACGAGCCCCACCCCGATGACGAGCCAGGGCATGCCCCGCGCATGGGCGCTGTCGGACTAGCAGACGAGGTTCCGCAGCTCCGACCCGCCGCCGTTCTGCCATATGTTCGCCACACAAGCGTTCGGCGATGATCCAGGGCGGCCGAGCGAGGCTCACACCCGGAAGTCGTACCGCGCGGAGCGTGCGGCGGGATGGATCGGCGCGACCGGGCCGACCCGGACGCCAGTTGACCGCGCCGAGTGGTTGCCTGGCGAGCGTATGACCGTGTCGGGGCCACCTCGCGACCAACGTGAGCGTCGCTGCGCCGGGCGCGCCCCGCCCCGCCGGGCGCGCCCCGCCCCGCCTAGCCGAACTTGAACGCGAACGGGTCGCGCTTCGGCGGCGCGGCCTCGTTCCGGGTCAGCGGCCTGCCCGCGTACAGGGCGCGGATGCCGGCGATCCACGCGCGACTCCGCTCGGTCAGCCCGAAGTCGTCGGTCTGCATTCGCGACTTCGACACGAGCACGCCGAGGTCGGCGCCCTTGTAGCGGTAGTCGCCCGGGGCGAGCACCCGCAGGAAGAACGCCTCCTCGTCGTCGACGATCGAGTGCCAGTCGTTGCCCCAGCGGCCGAACCGGATCGCGCCGGTCGCCGGGTCGATCCGCCAGATCCCCGTTCGCGGAACGTCCGTGAGCAGCTCCACCCGGTCCTCGGGCTCCTTGACGATGAGCTGGCTCCAGACGTCGACGGTCTCGGCCTGGGCCCAGCGATGGTTGATGTCGTCGACGTCGATCTCGTAGTCGACGTCCATGTACTCCAGCAGGTGAAACGCGAACAGGGGCAGGTCGGCGTACGCGCCGGCGGTCGCGTTGGTCATCGACGTCACGCCGCTGATCCGCGGGTTGATCTCGCCGAGGTAGAGCTCGCCGTCGTCGACGTCGGCGAGGACGTCGACCTCGAAGTAGCCGAGGTAGCCCTCGCGGGCGAGCCGGTCGCCGAGCCCCCGGACGTACTTGCGTGCTCGCCGTCGATGGTGCTCGGAGAGGACGCCCGGCCACATGTCGTTGCCGCACCAGCCGCCCTTGTACGGGGTCAGCTCGGGATGGCCGATGAGCTCGGTCATCAGCGGTCCGACGATCGTGCCGTGGCGGGTGATGGTGGCCTCGATCGCGGTAGACCGGCAGTTGAGCCGGCGCATGATCTTGACCTCCGGCTCGGCCGCGATCACCTTCTCGGCCTTCTTCCAGTCGCGCTCGCCGCGGATGAAGAAGGTCGTCCGCCCCGAGTCGCCGTAGGGCGCCTGGACGACGAGGTCGTCGCCGAGCCCGCCGGCCCGCGCCCGGTCGAGCAGCTCGCGGTAGCTCCGCGCCGCCGCGAGGACGTTCGGGGCGCTCGGGATCCCGGCCTCGTTGCCGAGCCGGGTCGTGACCGTCTTCGAGTCGACGTGATGGCGCAGCGCGGCCGACGGATGGATGATCCGCAGCCCGAGCTCGGGGGCGAGCCGCTCGACCGCCTCGTCGAACATCAGGAACGTCGCCAGCCCGCCGTCACCCTTGGAGCGGATGAAGTCACCGACCTCCTTGTGCCCCAGCAGGTAGGCGTTGATCTCCTCGATCGACTGGAACTCGCGGTAGGGCCGCTCGCGGGGGACGAAGACGCGCGGGTGGCTCCCCTCGAAGCAGTCGTAGTAGCCGATGAAGTAGAAGTCGCGCACCCAGCGGTCGATCCCGAGGAGGTTGAACGGCGTCGGGCTGATGAAGTGGATCGGGGTCTGGTTGGTCCGCAGGAACGCTCGGATCTCCGAGATGCCGTTCAGGCGCGGGCGCCTCGGGCCGTGGCGATGGCCGTGATGGACGTGCCTGCGGGCGCGCTCCGACCGGAGGTCCGCCTTGGCTGCTCGCGCGGCTGCCTTGGTCTCTCGAGCCGCCGCCTTGGCCGCCCGGGCGGCCGCCTTCGCCTTGCGCCCCCGATGGTCGTCCTTCTTGCCCATCGTCCTTCTCCGGCTCGAGGAGGTCGCCCGCGCTGCCGCCGACCGGCAGGCAGCGGCCTAGAGCGTCGGCAGCTCGGGCGGCCAGGCCCGCCAGCCGACCACGGCCTCGATCGTCTCGGCCGCCGCGAGGACGGCGCCGTCGTGACCGGGCAGGCCCTGGACCTGGAGGCCGACCGGGAGGCCATCGTCGCCGAACCCGATCGGCAGCGACAGTGCCGGAAAGCCCCCCAGGTTCGCGTCGTAGAGGAACGGTGCCCAGTCCATCCAGAGCGGATGGATCGGCTCGCCGCCGATCGCCGCCGGGTGGGTCGTGCCGTGCGGGAACGCCTCGCAGCCGAGGGTCGGCGTCAGGAGGACCGTGGCACCCGTGCGCTCGAACATCGCCCGGTAGGCGTCGCGGATGCGATCGCGCTCGGCCTGGGCGGCGGCATAGTCCTCGACCCCGATCCGGCCGCCGAACTCGAGGAAGTGGGCGGCTCGCTCGGTCAGCTCCGCGCGTCGCTGGAGATAGACCTGGTCCTCGTCGCGACGCGCCTCGGCCGCGGCGATCGTCGCCCACGGCCGGATGCTCGAGCCGAGACCGGGCGTGTCCTCGACGAGCGTCGCCCCGGCCGCCTCGAGGGCCGCCACGGCGCGGCGGAAGGCGAGTCGCACGTCCTCGTCGACCGCGAACTCGCCGAAGTCCTCGCTGATCACGGCCCGCAGCGCCGCGGGCTTCGGCGCCGGCTCGTCGGCATCGGCGACGTCGACGCTGAGCGCGTCGCGCGGATCGGCGCCGGCGAGCGAGCGGAACAGGAGGCGTGCGTCGGCAACGGTCCGGGCGAGCGGTCCGACGGCGACGAGCGTCCGCCAGGCCTCCGTGCACGGGGCGCGGGGGATGGCCCCGAAGGTCGGCTTGAACCCGACGACGCCGCAGAACGCCGCCGGGATCCGGATCGAGCCGCCGCCGTCCCCGCCGAGCGACAGCGGTCCGAGCCCGCTCGCGACGGCCGCCCCGGCACCGCCGCTCGAGCCGCCCGGCGTCCGCTCCAGGTTCCACGGGTTGGCCGTCCGGCCGTGGACCGGGCTCTCGCAGATCCCGCTGTAGCAGAACTCCGGCACGGCGGTCTTGGCGAAGATCACGGCACCGGCCGCCTCGAGCCGCTCGAGCGCGACCGACGTCACCCGCGGAACGAAGCCGCGCATGGTCAGGCTGCCGACGGCGCTCTCCACGCCGGCCAGCCACTGCGAGTCCTTGGCCGTCACCGGCAACCCGGTGAGCGGACCGCCCTCGCCGCGGGCGAGGATCTCGTCGGCGCGGAGGGCCGCGGCGCGCGCCCGATCGTCGAGCCGGACCGAGAACGGGTTGATCGATGGGACCAGCCGGGCGGCACGGTCGAGCGTCGCCTCGAGCGCCTCGATGGCGCTGATCTCGCGCCGCCGGAGCAGCCCGCCGAGCTCGATCGCGGTCAGCCGGGCGATCGGATCCGGCGTGGCGAGGGTGAGCGGGCCTTCGATCCAGGCCGCTTCGGCGGCCGGTACGCGCTCCATGATCCGAGTGTATCGGCCGCGGCCGATCTGTCGCTGTCGGGACCCGTCGCGTGAGTCCCGGGTGCGGCTGACGACGCAGCGCGGCCATACGTCAGCCACGTGAGCACTGGGCCAGATCCAATCCGCACCACGACAGCCGGCGTGGTTGCCCCGACCGCGATCCGTGCGTGTTCGTCACCCGGAAGGCGGCGGGCCGGCTCCGGACAGGCATCGAGCGAGCCGAGCGCTCATCGGAGCCGACGTATGACCATGGGGACGCACGCGTGGCGGCCCCTGCCCTTTGATCGCGTGGTCCCCTGCCCTCGACCCGCGCGGCCCCTGCCCTCGACCCGCGCGGAGCCAGAGCGTCATCCTGGCCGTCGTGTCCACCGGCCCGGACGTGGATCGCGGCGCTACACTCGGCCGGGGTTCGACGAGGCGGCGCGGGCCGCCCGGCCGGCACCCGCAGCGGAGGGGCATCCGTCCGATGCCACGGGATTACGTCCGACTGACCCAGCCGCTCGTGCGCGAGGGGGGC
>CAWFAH010000006.1:0-8958 GCA_963813705.1 uncultured Chloroflexia bacterium | reverse complement strand
TACACGGGGGCGGAGCGGCTGCTGCTGTAGGGCCCCGGGATTGGGCGAGACGTCCCTCGTTCGGCGGTCAGGCCGGACGTCGCCGTCTAATGATGAAAACCACAGCCACCGCCGACAGCGAGGAAACAGCGGCGAGCATCAAGCATTCGCGAAGTTCCACCTCCGCCAGACGTTCGCCCGGAACCCCGATCCAAACCTCCTGGAAGTTCGCGGCGACCCAAGAGTCCGGGTCACCTCCGGGCGGAGCAATCGACCGGGCCTGCTCCGCGGTCAGGATCTGCCCGGCGGCAGACTTGTACGCCAGGTCGATGCCCACATCCGCGCGGAGACTCCCTTCAACAGAGTCGATGGGAACCGGCAGCACTTCCGTCGGCTGCCCAAACGGCCACATGGCTGTCAATGACAGTGATAACGCGATGATAAGTCCGGTCGCGACGATGAGAGCCGGAAGCGCGCGACCGATGATTGAACCCGCCAGCAGCGACACCGTGAAGGCTGCGACCGCGCGTGCTACGAGCAAGGGACCTCGCGAACCATAGTCGTGGAAGCTCGCACGCGGGTCGATCCAGGGGACCATGCCGCTTTCCAGATACGTCGAAGCGATGGCGGCGATCGTGGTCCCGACCAGAAGGACTAACAAGAGCGGAAGGACCCTCTGGGCCAGCCAGACCATTCTGGAGGGCTCGGCCCACCACGCGAACTCGGCCGTGCGCCGGTCAATCTCGCGCGCGACCACCTGACTGCCGAGGATGGCCCCGAACACAAACGGCAACGCGAAGAAGCCCGCAACGACATACCCGAGCACCGGCGGTTGATTCTGAACGAAGGCCTCCACGTTCGTACATCCAGGGGGCAGGGCGGTGCTCGAGAGGTGAGCCCGGTAGCATTCGACTGACGGTGCGGTTGCGGCCAGAATTGAACCCAGACCCCACGCCAAGATACTCAGGGCGATCGAGCCAACGGCGAACGTCGCGATTTCGAATCGTTGGAGACGCCAGGCAATCCGCCAGTCAACGAGACTCACGAAGCCCCTGACGCTCGATGGGCAACGAGGTAGCCGAACACGACCTGTTCCAACGTGGGCCGTCGCGCCTCCTTCGATGGCTGCGCGGTTGCTACCACAAGCATGGCCTCATCGCCTTCCGTCGGCACCTGGGCGATTCTCCTGCCTGCGAAGCTTTCGCTTCCCGCGATCCAGTGGCCCGCGAGGATTGCATCGATGCCGCCATCAAGTAGTACGCGGCCCGTCCCCAGGACGACGATTCGTTCGCAGGACTGCTCGATATCTCCAATCACGTGCGAGGAAAGGAGGGCAGTGGCTCCCCTCGATCGGGCGTCGCCAACAAGGACGGACAGAAAGTCACGACGTGAAAGGGGATCGAGCGACGCGAGTGGTTCATCCAACAGCAGGACGTCCGCTTTACTACCGATGGCGACGGCCAGACTCACTTGAGCCTGCTGGCCACCAGACAATCGCCCGGCCTTGGCTCGGAGGGGAATCGCCAGATCGTTGAGTCTCGCGATGGCCGCCCCTCGATCAAATGCATGTCGTCCCCTGGCCGCCATGTCGAGGTGCTCCGCTATCGTCAAGTCCCGGTAGAGCGCGCTGGCCTGGGGAACATATCCGACACGCGCGAGAGCCCGGCGGCGATCCCGCCATGGATCGTGTCCGAACACCGTAGCCGAACCCGACGTTGGCTTCTCGAAACCCATCCAAGTTCTGATCAACGTCGACTTGCCGGCTGCGTTCGGCCCGACGAGCGCAGTGATCCCTCCGCGCCGAATCTCGAGAGTCGTTTCGCTCAGAGCAACGACACCGCCGCCGTAACGCTTGGTCAGATGAGTCGCGACCAGCGCGACGTCAACATCGGCTGCCACGCTAATGGAGCTGGCTGACAAGATCTGCCTCTAGGTAATCCCGCCGAACCAACTCGATGGGCGCTTGGTACTCCCCCAATTCGGGCGGGACCTGAAGCAACTCTCGGCGCTCCTCCAAGAGTTGGAACGTTCCTGGATCGAAGACGAGGTCAGTCGTCTGGGCTAGCCCACTTACTGATCCCGACATCCGCAGTGCGGTGCCGAATCGACCGATGCTATCCCGAGCATTCAGTGTGCGATCAACACCAGGCTCCGTCGACAGGACCGAGTACAAGAGCCTCGCCAGCGATTGATCGGGCACCGTTTCCCGAAGATAGTCCACGGTCTGATTGAAGATGTCGTATGACGTCGGTTCATGGTCCAGTCGTGCCCTACTCCTGATAAACGCAACGAGGGCCGTCGGATTGCGAGGAAGGCGGGAGAGGTCGATGAACGTAAGCCCGCCTGGGGCGAAGTCACGGTTGACGGTCGGAGGCAATGGCGAGCCTGAGGACAACCAAGCCGTTCGATCTGCCTGGGTGAGGAATTCTGGCTTGCCGAGCAGTTCACGGATCCTGCCGCTGCCATCCGGGGCGATCCAGATCTCCCGAAGCTTGGCAAATTGGATCACGAATCGCGTCGAGTACTGGAAGCGCACAAGTTCGGTTCCGGTAGATTTGGTATGTCGGTAGAGACCTGCCGAGAAGCGATCGGTGCCCGGGCCATCTTGAGGCAGACCGCGGCTCCCTGGACCGGGCGACCGGGTGGTGATCGAGCACCCGGTCGCGATAACTGCCAACAAGACTGCGATCGTGCCTACGCGCCAGGAAACTGGCGCTGGCGATCCCGGGTGTGAGCCCGGCTCAGCACCAGCCACTCACCCACTCGGCAGCACTGATCACGTCATTCCAGCCCGACGGCATGGAATCCACCCTCTGCCATCCGCTGCAGCCGTAGGTCAGGTGGGTGTCTGTCAGATGTCCCGGCGGAATTGCGTTCTTGTAAAGGCGAATGCCGTGGCAATTCGGACTGCCAACCGACTGGCAGGTCACGTTCGCGACCAAGCTTGAGATTCGGTCATTCCAGCTGCAGAACAACCCACACCCTATCTGCGACATGTCGTCGATATTCGCCAACTCGCATTGAACGAGTTGGCTGCCCCCTTCATTGATGTTCTCGTAGTACGCGATGTTGCCAGCGCCGCAAGACGCGTAGACAGGTGCGGCGCCGATGCCTAATACAAGCAGAGGAGCTGACAAGCTGGCGGAGATGACCATCGCGGCCGTCTTCGCCATCAATCGTCGAACCATCGCTTCCCCCTCGAACCTGACCTGCTTGACGGACGTCCAAGAGGGTAATACTCGCCTACGGCTCAGGAGTCAATAATTCATGTCCCGTAGGGCAACGCATCAGAAATTCCGCTTTGGCCAGGACGATCGCTCGTCCACTGGTTGTCCGCGGGCGTTGGCCTGTAATGATGCCGACGGCGCGCCAACAGGGCCAACGCCCTCACTCAGCGACCACGTCGGCTCGTAGCACGCTTTGAGGCGCCGGCATGCGTTGGTGGCTCGGGCTCAGGCGCGATGCTTTCGGTCTCTCCATCCCTCGCCGGCCCAGCCTGCCGGCTCGGAGCGGCGGCGACGGCTGCGTCGAGGGATCTCCGGAACCACATGACGCCGCCACCGATCACGACGACCACGACGACCACGAACGGCACGAGGATCCCGGTGTCGAGCGCGGAGCCGAGCATCGCCAGGATCCCGACCACGGCCAGGACCATCCCGGCAAGGCCGACGAGGTACCACAGCCAACGGAAGTGGGTCGGCAGCGGGCCAGACACGCTCAACCGCCCCGGGGCGCGCCGCCCGCCGGCTCGCGGCCGCCCGCGGCCCCGCCGCCCGCCGGCTCGCCGCCGCCCGCGGTCCCGCCGCCGGCCCCCTCGACGCGCCCGCCCCCGGCCCGGTTCTGGACGAACTGGAAGCCAAACCGGCCCTTGATGCAGAGGTGCCCGTCGGTCACCGACGAGTCGAGCGGCGAGGTGACCTTCACGATGTCGTTGTCCTGCACGTGGAGCTCGAGCGAGCAGCCGACGCCGCAGTAAGGGCAGATCGTCTCGGTCACGGTCTGGGCGGCCTCGTCCCACGTGCCGGCAGCGCGCATCTCGTGCTCCGAGCGGAACATCAGTGCCCCGGTCGGGCAGACCCCGATGCAGTTGCCGCAGTAGACGCAGGCGGAGTCCGGCAGCCCGACGCTCCACTCGGTCGAGATCCGGGCGTCGAAGCCGCGCCCGGCCACGGCGATCGCGAACGTGTTCTGGGCGTCGACGCCGCACGCCTCGACGCACTTGTAGCAGAGGATGCAGCGCGAGTAGTCGCGGACGTAGAGCTCGTTGTCGACCTTGACCGGCTGGGCCACGGTCGCCGCCGTCGGCTCGCCGCGCGGCCGCGTGATGGTGGCCGGCCTCGCGCGCGTCGCGCTCGTCCGCCGCGGCCGGACCGGCCGGCGGGCCGAACCGCGCAGGATCGGCGCCGTACCGCTCCGCGTAGGCCGCGAGCGAGCCGTCGGGGGCCGCCGGGCCGGCGAGGTCCAGAGTCGACCGACGACCCGAGCAGCTCGAGCACGAGCCGGCGCGAATGGCGGACCCGCTCGGAGTCGGTCAGCACCTCCATCCCCGGCTCGACCTTCCGCGAGCAGGCCGGCGACGAGCACCCGCGAGCCGGCCACCTCGACGACGCAGACCCGGCAGACGTTGACCGGGCTGAGGTTCTCGAGGTAGCACAGGGTCGGCGTGTCGATGCCCTCGGCACGGCAGGCGTCGAGGATCGTCGAGCCGGCCGGCACGCCGACGGTGCGGCCGTCGATCGTCAGCTCGACCGTCTCGACCGGCGCCGCGGGCGGCGGCTCCGGCGGACGGCTCGGTCGCGCCGGCGGGTTGAGCAGGATCGGGTCGACGCTCACAGGCCGATCATCCCCGGCTGGCGGAACGCGCTCTCGATCGCGCTGCTGGCCGTCTGGCCGAGCCCGCAGATCGAGGCGTCGCGCATCGCCCGCCCCACGTCGCGCAGGAGGGCGAGCTCGTCGGCGGCGGAGCCGTTGGGCCGCCCTGCCGCGAGCCGGGCGAGGATCTCCTCCTGGCGGACCGAGCCGACCCGGCAGGGGACGCACTGGCCGCACGACTCGTCGCGGAAGAACGCGGCGATCCGGCGCAGGGCGCCGACCAGGTCGGCCGTGTCGTCGAACACCATCACAACGCCGGAGCCGAGCGTCGCGCCGATCGCCCGGGTCCCCTCGAAGGTCAGCGGGGTGTCGAGCGCGTCGGGACCGACGAACACCCCGGCGGCGCCGCCGAGCAGGATGGCCTGGATCGGCCGGCCGCCCGGGACCCCGCCGCCGAGCTCGAGGAGCTCGCGCAGGGTCGCCCCAAACGGCACCTCGTAGACGCCGGGGCGGTCGATGTGCCCGGACAGGCAGAACAGCTTCGGACCGCTCGAGCCCGGCGTGCCGATCGCGGCGAACGCCGCTCCGCCGTCGAGCACGATCGCCGGGACGTTCGCCAGGGTCTCGACGTTGTTCACGGTCGTCGGCGCCCCGAACAGGCCGACCTCGACCGGAAACGGCGGCTTGTTGCGGGGCTCCCCGCGACCGCCTTCGATCGACTCGAACAGGGCGGTCTCCTCGCCGCAGATGTACGCGCCCGCGCCGCGCCGGAGGTCGATGTCGAAGGCGAACCCGGAACCGAGGACGTCCGGCCCGAGAAGCCCGGCGTCCCGCGCGCGGGCGATCGCGTTCGCCAGCCGCGCCTCCGCCAGCGGGTACTCGCCACGCAGGTAGAGGTAGCCGCGCTCGGCACCGGTCGCGAAGCCGGCAATCGTCATCGCCTCGACGAGCGCGAACGGATCCTCCTCGAGCAGGGCCCGGTCCTTGAACGTGCCCGGCTCCGATTCGTCGGCGTTGCACACGAGGTAGTGCGGCCGGGCCGGCTGGGCGGCGACCGCGGCCCACTTCCGCCCGGTCGGGAACGCCGCGCCACCGCGCCCGACGAGCCCGGACGCGGTCACTTCCTCGATGACCCGGGTTGGGCCGAGCTCGACGGCCCGGGCGAGCGCCCGATAGCCCCCGTTCGCCCGGTAGTCGTCGAGGCTCGTCGGGTCGATCCGGCCGATCCGGGCGAGGAGGCGGAGCCCCGGCTCCCCGGCCTGCGGGACGGAGGCGCGGATCGCGGCGAGACGGTCGGGCGATGGCGGGACCGCCGGGCCTGGCGCGGCGACCGCGGCCTGCCCGTCGTCCGGGCCGTCGGTTGCCGCGTCCTCGAGCCGGCGCACGACGCCGGCCGCATCGATCGGTGCCGTCGCGAACGTCCGGGGCGCGGTGCCGGCGATCGTGAACAGGGCCGCCGGCGCGCGCTCGCACTGCCCCAGGCACGGGCTGCGCAGCCATGTCGCAGACCCATCGAGCGCCGGTGTGCCGGGCGGCCCGAGCCGCCGTTCGAGCGCGGCGCACAGGTCCTCGGCGCCGGCGAGCCGGCAGGCGATGTCGTCGCACACGTGGGCGACGGCCGGCGGCCGCGGGGTCGTGGCGAGCAGCGCGTAGAACGACGCGACGCCGTACGCCTCGGCCGGCGGCACGGTCAGCCTGCGACAGACATAGGCGAGCGCGGGCTGGCTGATGTAGCCGATCCGCGACTGGATCGCGTGGAGCGCCGGAAGGAGCTGGTCGCGATGCGCCCGCGCCTCGTGGCCGCCATGGGCGACGTGGCCGTCGACCGACGGATCGCGGACACCGCCCTGCCAGCCGCTCCGCGGCGGTCCGATGACCGGGCTCAGGACGGCGTCCACGGCCTCGCGCTCAGCGGGCGACGCGAGCGGCGCAACCACGTGGAGGTCCATCGCGGCCAGTGTAGCGACGAGCGGCTCGACCCAATCTGGTCGGCCCTGCGCAGCCTCAGGCGGGCGTGGCGAGCGGCAGCTTCTCGATCCGGATGGCGGTCGCCTTGAACTCGGCCGTGCCCGACTTCGGGTCGGTCGCGTCGATCGTCAGCAGGTTGACCGCGACGTCGTCCTGGAAGTGGAGGGTCATGAACGTCAGGCCGGGTCGCAGCGACGGGTCGATCCGGACCGGCGTCTCGACCTGGCCCCGGCGGGAGACGACCCGCACCCGCTCGCCGTCGGCCAGCCCGTAGGCCTCGGCGTCCTCGGGCGAGATGTCAAGCGACTCGCCGCGCCGGAGCGGCGAGGTGTAGCCCCCGCTCTGGACGCCGGTGTTGTACGAGTCGAGCCGGCGACCCGTCGTCAGCCGGATCGGGAAGTCGGCATCGAGTTTGTCGACCGGCGGGTCGTGCTCGACCGGCACGAACGGCACGCGATTGCCGGGCACCGGGTCCTCCCACAGCCGCGAGTGGAGGAACAGCTCCCCGGGATGCGTCTCGTCGTAGCACGGCCACTGGATCCCGCCGAGCTCGTCGAGCCGGGCGTAGCTCATGCCGGCGTGGACCGGCGAGAGCGAGCGGACCTCGTCCCAGACCGCCTCCGCCGACGGCTCGCCCCAGTCGTGGCCCATCCGGCGCGCGAGCTCGAAGATGATCGCCAGGTCGTCCCGAGCCGCGCCGGGGGGATCGAGCGCCTTGCGGACCCGCTGCACCCGGCGCTCCGAGTTCGTGACGGTCCCGTCGCTCTCGGCCCAGGCGGCCGCGGCCGGCAGGACGACGTCGGCGAGCTCGGCGGTCGCGGTCAGGAAGATGTCCTGGACGACCATGAAGTCGCGCGTCCCCAGGAGGTGCTTCGCCCGGCGCTGGTCGGCCTCGGACTGGACCGGGTTCTCGCCGATCACGTAGAGCGCCTGGAGCTCGCCGCGCTCCATCGCGTCGAACATCGCCGACAGGTGCCAGCCGCGCTTCGGCGGGACGGCGACGCCCCAGGCGGCATCGAACTTCGCCCGGAGCTCGTCGTTCTCGACGTGCTGGAAGCCGGGCAGCCGGTCGGGCAGGGCGCCCATGTCGCCGCCGCCCTGGACGTTGTTCTGGCCGCGCAGCGGGTTGATCCCGCTGCCGTACCGCCCGACGTGACCGGTCAGCAGCGCGAGGCTGATCAGGGCGAGGACGTTGTCGACCGCGTTGTGGTGCTCGGTGATCCCGAGCGTCCAGCAGATCATCGCCCGGTCGGCCCGGGCGAACGCCAGCGCCGCCTCGCGGATCGCCGCCGCCGGGACCCCGGTCTCGCGCTCGGCCAGCTCGAGCGTGTACGGCTCGACCGTCGCGCGATACGCGTCGAAGCCGGTCGTCGCCCGCTCGATGAACGCCGCGTGCTGGAGGCCCTCGTGGATGATCTCGCGGGCCATCGCGTTGGCAAGGGCGATGTCGGAGCCCACGTCGAGCCCGAGCCACAGGTCGGCCCACTCGGCCGAGCTCGTCCGGCGTGGATCGACGGCGATCAGCCGGGCTCCACGGTTGACCCCGCGGAGGAGGTGATGGAAGAAGATCGGGTGGGTCTCGCGGGCGTTGCTGCCCCACAGGAGGACGAGATCCGTCTCCTCGATCTCACGGTATGAGCTTGTGCCGCCCCCGGCACCGAAGACGGTCGCCAGACCGGCGACGCTCGGAGCGTGTCAGGTGCGGTTGCAGCTGTCGATGTTGTTGCTGCCGAGGACGGCCCGGGAGAACTTCTGCGCGGCGAAGTTCACCTCGTTCGTGGCCTTCGAGCAGCTGAACGTCCCGAACGTGGACGGCCCGTGCTTCGCACCGGCGGCCGTGAGGCCGGCGACGGTCCGCTCGAGCGCCTCGTCCCAGGTCGCCGGGCGGAGCGATCCCGCGTCGCCGCGGCCCCCCTCGCGCACGAGCGGCTGGGTCAGTCGGACGTAATCCCGTGGCATCGGACGGATGCCCCTCCGCTGCGGGTGCCGGCCGGCCGGCCCGCGCCGCCTCGTCGAACCCCGGCCGAGTGTAGCGCCGCGATCCACGTCCGGGCCGGTGGACACGACGGCCTGGCGCGCCCCCGCTCGCGCGGTCGGTCAGGTACCCCGCTGCCGAAGATTTCCATCAGTCCTGAACTTCACAACCGAACCACCCTTCTCGAAGTTCAGTTTCGATGCATTCCGGGGAGGGGGACG
>CAWFAH010000005.1:0-7553 GCA_963813705.1 uncultured Chloroflexia bacterium | reverse complement strand
ACCTGCCGGGCGCGTTCGACGCCTGGGTCGAGGTGAACATCCCGCGGGCCCAGTTCGCTTTCGTGCCGGCCATCGGTCTGGGCCGTCTCAGCATCCCGTGGCCGACGGATGTTCCGTGGCGAACGCCGGAGCCCGGACCCATCGCCCGGCGCATCGGTGCGGTGCCGTTCGACGAGCCCGATGGCGTCGTCCCGGCGACGATGTTCCGGACCTACCTCGACCGGCCGGGTGTCGTCTCCGAGCCGATCTGGCTCCACAGCACGACGATCCCGGGCATCCTCCTGGGCGAGACGATCGAGGCGGTGTACGCCGCGAATGGTGCGCTCCGGTCGGTTGCCTGGCGCCCGTTCGTCGAGAACCAGCCGGTCGGCCCGGTGGCCCGATCCTGGCCGGCTCCAGCGTGGCTTGACCGCGAAGCGGGGGCGCCGACGTCGGTTTCGATCATCGACGACACTGTGGCCGATCGCTACGACGTCCGGATGCTGCTCGCCTGACTCTCGGGAAGCCCGGCACCCAGGCGACGGAGCTGACGCGATCACGATCCATCGCTCGGAGCTCGATGACGACTGGGGACGGGCAAGAGCTGGTCGTGAACTGGTGGGAATTGAGCCGCTTCGCTAGCATCGAGCGGATGCTGGAGATCACCCACGTGGATCCGCTCTCGGGACGCGTCGTCCGCCTCACCTTGAGCGACGGCTCGGTGGTCGACCGCGACCTCACGGACCTGCTCCACGGGCCCGTATTCGAGCGGATCGCGGCCGATGATGCGGCCTTCCGCCAGGTCCATGCCCAGGACGGGACGATCGTCTGGCCTGGCAATGCCGACCTTGCACCCGAGACACTGATCTGGGATGGCCCACCCCCGGAGACGAACAGGCAACGCGCCCCGCTCGATTCCTGCGATTGCGACCGCCAGACGACTGACCGACGGCCGTGCCGTACGCTGTGCGCGCAGGGAGCGGGGGAGCAGGTTGGTCGACGAGGTCGCCGAGACGCGCGGGCAGGCCGCCGAGCGGCACGTCCACGAGGCGCTCCGGGCGGCGCTCCCACCCGACTACCGCATCTACCAGAACGTCCGCTGGTGCGCCAGGACCCGCCGCGACGGGCCGGCGCACGACGGCGAGGCGGACCTCGTCGTCGTTCATCCCGAGCTCGGCCTGCTTGTCATCGAGGTCAAGGCGGGCGAGCCCCGGCGAACCGCCGACGGCCGCTGGTACGTTGGCCCGCAGCAGCTCGACCGCTCGCCGTTCGCCCAGGCCGAGGCGGCCAAGCACGACCTCCGCCGCGCCCTGGCCGACCTGCCGGACTGGCCGGCGCACCGCGAGCCACGGGTCGGCCACGCCGTCGCCTTCCCCGACGTCGACCTCGCCAGCCTCCCGAGGAACCACTCGCTCCTCGGGCCGGACGCCCCGCCCGAGCTCGTGCTCGACGCCGACGCCCTCGCGACACCGGAGGCGACCCGCCGAGCGGTCGACCGCGCCTACGCCTACTGGGTCGGCGACGGGAGTCGGGGCGAGCCGCTCGACGCCGACGGCATGCGCCGGGTCGACGACTACCTGGCCCCGACGGTCACCCTCCGACGACTCCTCCGCCACGACGTCGAAGAGGACCGGGCGCGGCTGATCAAGGCGTCGCGCGAGCAGGTCCGTGCGCTCGACCACTTCCGCAACCTGCGCCGGGTCGACCTCGTCGGGCCCGCTGGGAGCGGCAAGTCGATCCTCGCCCTCGAGAAGGCGCGCCGGCTCGCTCGCGAGGGCTTCCGCACGCTCCTCGTCTGCTTCAACCAGCCGCTGGCGACGGCGATGCTCCGCGACGTCGAGGCGATGGCGGCCGACGACCCCGCGACCGCCGGACGCCTGATCGGTCTCGACCTTCCACCGCCTCTGCGAGACGCTCGGGCAGCGAGCCGGCGTCCTTCCGCCGACGGCCGGACGATCCGCCACGCGACTGGTGGGACGAGACCCTCCCGGCGGCGCTCTCGCGGGCGATCGATGCGTTGCCGGATGAGCGCTTCCACGCGATCGTGGTCGACGAGGGCCAGGACTTCGAGCGCGAGTGGCTGGAGACGCTGATGTTCCTGCTCGATGACCCATCGGACGACGTCCTGTGGGTCTTCCACGATCCCGGCCAGGCGCTCTACCGCGACGACCGGGTCGGGGAGCTCCGCCTGACCACGATCGAGCTGTTCGAGGACTACCGCTGCCCGGCCCCGGTCGGCCGGCTCGCGGGCCGCTTCTATCACGGACCGACGCAGCCGATCCAGCTCCTCGACGAAGGTCGAGCGCCGCGGATCATCGAGGCCGAACCGGGCCGAGCGACGGTCGAGGCGCTCCGGGTCGAGCTCCATCGGCTGATCGCTGACGAGGGCGTCCGGCCGTGGCAGATCGTCGTCCTGTCGGGCCGGACCGCGGCCGAGAGCGACGTCTGGCACCAGCGCCGCTACGGCAACGAGGTCCTCTGGAACGGCGCGATCGACGACGCCGGCCGCTCGCTCCGCCTGCCCTCCGACGAGGTCCCCGACGAGCCGCCCGACGTCGATCCGGTTCGAGACGATCCGCCGCTTCAAGGGCCTCGAGCGCGAGGTCGTGATCCTGTGCGAGCTGCCCGAGACGGGCGAGCGGCTCGACCAGCTCCTCTACGTCGGCCTGACCCGCGCCACGACCCAGCTCGTCGTGATCGCGCCACCCAAGCTGGCACAACGGTTCGGCAGGATGCCGTTGTGAGACACGTACCGGGTGTCGAAGCGGCGGATGGTGGCGCGACCCTGCGCCCGACTCCGGTTGCGCCTGCCCCGGACGCCTTGGGCGTGGTCCAACGCAATCCGGACGAGAACGGACGGCGAGACCGAGTGAGTAGCGATCGGAGGGCTCGAGGTGGACACCCTCGTCGGTCTCGTTCTGCTGGGGTTGATCGTCGGGCTCTTCATCTGGGCAGTCGCGTACTTCGCCCGTTTCCTACCCTGAGCGCGAGACGGGGGATGACTAGGTGCGAGTCAGCCGCGCTGCCTATCCGTCGAACCGAGACTCAGCCCGCGGCTCCGACGCGCCGGACGCGCCCGATCGGTTGGCCCAGCCCGTCTCGGGCCGTCACCTCAGAGGATCGGCCCGCAGCTGACCCTGTACCGGTCCGCCCATCGGCAAACAGCGCGTCCAGGATCAGGCATCGGGCCGGGATCCCGCGCGCCCGCTCGGACATGACCACGGGCCAGGCGTCCCGCGTCGACGAGAACCGGCCGACGATCTTGTTCGATGGGATCAGTCGAAGCTGGTATCCGATGGCGTCGTCGATTCGGATCTCGATCCCATCGCCGGTAGCGGGGACCGGTCGCCCGCCTGAAGCCGCTGCAAGTCGAGATCTCGCCGGTCTCGAGGTCATCGCCGTCGTTCGTAGGCATCGCGTTCGCGCTTCGTGGCGCGCCATGCGGAGATGATCCGTGACGACTTACCGTCGCGCTCCGACGTTACCACGGTGAGCAACCTACCCAGGGCGGACCAGCCCGTCGTGACCAGACCGACGCTCCCGTGGGAATGCGACCAATCCTCGCGCTCCAGCCGGAAGGGGTCCTCGCAGACCGTTCTCGCCTCGTCGAACGACACGCCATGCTTGCGGAGATTGATCGGCCTCCTTTCCGGCATCCCAGTCGAAAGGAGTCACGACACGTCGACGCTAGAGACGGGCCCTTCACCTCGGGCTTACCCGCCGATCCACCGGCACTGCATCGGGCTGTCGTTCGAATGACTGCCATCCGAGTCGCCACGGCCCTCACCCCCGAGCAGCGGCGGATCGTCGAGTACGGGGATGGGCCGCTCGTCGTCATCGCCGGGGCGGGGACGGGCAAGACGCGGGTCATCATCGAGCGGGTGCGGTGGCTCCTCGAGACGAAGGGCGAGGGGACGCGCGATGCGCACGGCCGGCTGCTCGCCGGGGAGCCGACGCCGCCGCCGAGCTGACAGCCAACCGCTGCCGCGGAGCCGCCAGCCGACCTCAGCCTGTGGGCCCCCGACCGACCGAACACGACAGCCTGGGCCCGACCGCGACCGCCCCTTCGACGGGCCGCTCGTGCCGGAGCAGATCCTCGTCCTGACGTACAACGTCAAGGCGGCGAAGGAGCTCCAGGCGCGGCTCGACGATGCCGTCGGGCCGGCGACCCGCTCGCGGATGACCGTCTCGAACTTCCACAGCTTCTGCAACCGGGTGCTGACCGAGTCGGCCGCGGACGCCGGGCTGCCGCCCAACCCGGACGTGCTCGACGGCGTCGGCCAGGTCCTCCTCCTGCGCGACATCCGGCCGCAGCTCCCGCTCGTCTACCACACCGACTGGTGGCTGCCCCAGTTCGTCGCGTTCATCAACCGGGCCAAGGACGAGCTCGTCACGCCGGCCGACTTCGAGGCCTTCGTCGCCGAGGAGCGCCGCGTCTTCGAGGAGCGCCACGGCCCCTACGAGGCGGCCGCCGAGCGCCTCGAGCGCCAGGGCAACCTGCGCGCCCCGCGCGAGGTCCGCAAGGCCTACGCCGACCTCCGCCGGCTCGAGCGCGCCGACGCGGCCCGCGTGCTCCCCGACGAGGAGGCTCGCCGGCGAATGAGCGCCGAGGAGCTGGCCGACGCCTTCCGCCCGGACCTCGCCGCCGACGCCGAGGTCAACGTCGAGAAGGCCGCCGACCGCGAGGCCCGCCGGACCATCAGCGGCGACGGCCACCCCCACCCGCGGAACCAGTTCGACCCCGACCAGCAAGCCGCGATCGACGCCCTCGCCGCCACCTACGTCGAGGACGCCGCCGCCCTCGAGGTCATGCGCCTGACCGAGCTCGCGACCGTCTACCGCGCCTACCAGGCCGAGCTCGTCCGGCGCGGCGCGCTCGACTTCGGCGAGCAGATCGCCGCCGTCACCCAGCTGTTCAAGGTCCGCCCGAACGTCCTGCGCCGCTGGCAGCGCCAGTTCCGCTACCTCCTGGTCGACGAGTTCCAGGACGCCAACGTCGCCCAGATCGAGCTCATCGAGATGCTCGGCCGGACGCCCGACCGGCCCGACAACGTGATGGTCGTCGGCGACGACGACCAGTCGATCTACCGCTTCCGGGGCGCCAGCTTCGCCGCCTTCACCGAGTTCGACACGCGCTTCTCGCGGCCGCCGATCCACGACCCGACCGCCCGGCCGCCCGGCCCGCCGCCGCGCCTCCGGCTCGAGGAGAACTTCCGCTCGGTCGACAGCGTCCTCCAGGCCGCCAACCGGCTGATCCAGCGCAACCAGGCCCGCTACGAGCCCGACAAGCGCCTCCGGACCGAGCGCGAGGCAGGGCGACCCGGTCGAGCTCGTCGTCTGCGCCGGGCCCGAGGACGAGGCGGTCGTCATCGCCGACGCGATCGGCAAGCTCGTCGGCGACGGGCCCGAAGCCGCGCTGGTCGGACGTCGCCGTCCTCTACCGCAAGCACAAGCACCGCGACGCGATCGTCGCCCGGCTGCGCGACGAGGACATCCCGTACACGGTCGTCGGCGGGCTGTCGCTGTTCGAGCTGCCGGAGATCCGCGACCTCGAGCAGTCGCTGCGGGCGATCGCCGACCCCCACGACGACGTCGCGCTGACCCGGATGATGACCGCCGGCCCGTGGCGGCTCGACGCGCTCGAGATCCTCCACGTCGCCCGGATGGCCAGCTTCGACCGGCGCCACCTGGCCGACGTGATCCGGGAGATCGTCGACACCGGCGAGCTCAGAGACGAGGCGGACGACCGCCGACGCCGACGCCGCCGAGCCGACGACCACGCCGACCACGACCGCCGCCGTCGCGCCCGACACCCGGGCCAAGCTCCGGCGCCTCCTCGACACCCTCGAGGAGCTGACGCCGCTGACCTGGCGCGAGGGCCCGTTCACGATCCTCGAGCGGTTCATCGAGCGGACCGGCCAGGTCCTCGACCTGATCGCCGTCGGCACCCTCGAGGCCCAGCGGAGCGTCGCCAACATCGCCAGCTTCCTGCGCTTCGCGAGCGACTGGCAGGGCGCCAACCCGAACGGCACGCTGGCCGGCTTCGTCGCCTACCTCGACGCCTACCGCGACGCCGGCGGCGAGCTGCCGACGAGCGTCGAGCTGACCGAGGACGTCGAGGGCGTCCGGCTGATGACCCTCTACCAGGCCAAGGGCCTCGAGTTCCCGTACGTCATCGTCCCGGGCCTGCTCGACGGGGAGTGGCCGGCCCGCGAGTACGGCAGCGGCCTCTTCCCGCCCGAGCTCCTGCGCGAGGCCGTCCCCGCCGGCGACATCCACACCGACGAGGAGCGCCGCCTCCTGTACGTCGCGATGACCCGGGCGCAGGACCGCCTGATCCTCACGACCCACGGCGGCCCGACCGTCCAGAAGGGCTCCTCGCCGTTCATCGCCGAGCTGCTCGACGGCGCCGGCCCGGAGCTCCGCCACGTCGACCGGACGGCCGAGACCGACCGCCGGGGCGGGGGAGCCGGCCGGGGCCGACGAGGACGCCGATCCGACGACGCCGACCCGCCGACGCGACCGACCGGACCGCCGAGCCCACCGACGCCCTCGAGCGGACGGCCGCGCTCATCCGCCGGGTGATGCCGCTCCCGACGAAGCGCGAGCGCCGCCTCACCCTCCGCCTCCGGGCGACCGAGCTCGTCGGCCTGCTCGAGGGCACCGACGCCGCCGACCCCGAGGCCGGCGCCGCCCGCGACCGCTTCGCCGCCGACCTCGCGACCATCGGCCGGTCGGCCGCGATGGAGGCCGACGAGGCCCGCGCCCTCGGGCTCGACCCGCTGACCTTCCGCTCGGTCGCGCTCGACAGCGGCCTCGGGGCGAACCTCCTCCAGGTCGCGCCGCTGCCGCGCTCGTTCAGCTACTCGCAGTTCAACACCTACGAGCGCTGCCCGCTCCAGTACGCGTTCGGCCACGTCTACCGGATCCCGACCGATCGGACCGTCGCCGCGTTCACCTTCGGGACGACCGCCCACGAGGCGTTCGAGGCGTTCACCCGCGAGCGCCGCGAGCGGGCCGCCCGCGGCGAGCCGCCGCCGACCCGGGCCGACCTCGAGCGCCTGTTCACCGAGCGCTGGACCCCGACCGGCTTCGGCGACAAGACGACCGAGGAGGCCTACGGCCGGCGCGTCCAGACCCTGCTCGACAACTTCTGGGACGGCGAGCTGCGCGGCCTCGGCCAGGCGATCCACGAGGAGCAGTGGTTCGACCTCACCCTCGACCCGGCCGACGGCAGCCCGCCGGTGATCGTCAGCGGCTCGATCGACCGGATCGACCGCCTCCCCTCGGGCGGCATCGAGGTCATCGACTACAAGACCGGCCGCGTCTCCTCCCAGAAGGGCGTCGACGAGAGCCTCCAGCTGTCGATCTACGCCCTGGCCTGCCGCGACGCGCTGGGCCTCGGCACGCCCGAGCGGGTGACGCTGTACTTCACGGAGTCGGCGACGCGGCTGAGCACGACCCGCACGGACGAGCAGCTGGACGCGGCCCGGGAGGACATCCTGGCGCGGACGGCACGGATCCGGTCGGGTGACTTCGCGGCGACGCCGTCGCAGGACACTTGCCGGTGGTGC
>CAWFAH010000004.1:0-7825 GCA_963813705.1 uncultured Chloroflexia bacterium | reverse complement strand
CAGGCGATCCGTCTCGAGGAAGACGTGCACCGGGCGATGCTACCGCCGGGAGCGGGGCGACCTCAGGCAACCGGACCGGCCAGCCGGCGGTAGGCCTCGGGGATCGGCGTGGCCCGGGTCACCGGGCCGTCGAACTCGGACTTCTCGAGCCCGAACTCGGCCGAACGGCCGTTGAGCTTGAGCACGGCGATGTGATTGCCGAAGTACGGTCCGGCCACCGTTCGCCAGCGGACCTTGAGCGGCGGAACCCGGCCGAACCGGCTGAGCCAGGCGGTCATCCGGTAGGCAAATCGGCTCCAGGCGGTCTTGAACACGAGCCGCATCGGCAGCGGGATCGAGTTGTGCAGGGGCGAGCAGGTGAGCTGGTAGACGCGCGTCTCGACGGGTCTCCCGAACCCCAACTCGCTCACGTACGTATGGTGCACGTCGCCCGAGAGCACGCAGATGGTCGCCGGCGGACGCACCCCTGTTCGGCCCTCCCCGACCGTCCGGCACAGATGCGCCAGCCGATCGAACGACGCGCGGAAGGCCGCCCAGTGCTCGAGATCAACCGCCCGGCGGAGGTGCTCCGCGAGTTGCGCGAGGCGCCGGCCCCGGACGCCCCGGCAGAGCGCCTCGTCGAAGGACTCGATGTCATGGAGGGCGCGTGGCAGCAACCACGGGACGGACGTCCCGATGAGCAGGTGGTCGAAGCCGCCGTCCTCGACCTGCCGCTCGATCCAGGCGAACTCCTCCTTGCTCACCATCGCCCGTCCGCCCTCCTCCAGCAAGCGCCCGCAGCGCGAGTCGATGACGAGCAGCCGGACGCGTCCGAAGTCGCGCCGATAGGACCACATCGTGTCCGGCCCCCCGTCCGCCTCGCGATCGGCGGCTCGCGCAAACGCCCGGAGCCGCGCCTGCGCATCCGGATCGCTGAGGACGGCCTGGAACAGCGCGTTCCCGCCAAGCCCCGCGGGTGAAAGGTTGCCGAGATGCTGGTAGACCCAGTAGGACATCAGCGCGCCGGTGATCCGTTCCTGCCACCACGCGGTCGCCTGCATGTCCCGTCGCCACGATGCCGACGTGTTCCAGTCGTCCAGGACGTCGTGGTCGTCGAAGATCATCGAGCTCGGCAGCGTCGAGAGGAGCCACCGGACGTCCGCGTCGCCCCACGACTCCCAGTACAGCCGGGTGTACTCCTCGAAGTCCGCGACCTGGGTTCCGGGCGGCTTCGAGACGTCCCGTCGCCGGCGCAGGAAGTCCTGGATGACGTCTGATGTTTCGTCCGCGTAGACCTGGTCGCCGAGCATGAGCAGGAGCTGCGGCCAGTCCTCCGGACGCTCCCCCGCCATGCGCCGGGCGTAGGCGCCGAGGACATCGTTGCCGGATCCAGTCGGATCCCGGACGACGACCGTCACGGGCGACCGGCAGGACCCGAACAGGATGCGCAGCGGGGCGTCCGGCGCGATCGTCCGGATGAGGCTCGGCGGATAGCGGGAGCCCGCCATCGGCCAGACCGTCGCGTCGTCGAGGTCCACCGAGTACGGGAGCGTGGCCCCCGCCGCGAGGCCGGTAAGCACCACGACGGCGTAGAAATGCTCCGCGACCCGGAAGGTCCGCTCACTCGCCGCCACGCGTTCGGTCCGGACCGTGACCATGCAAGGACCGTCGGTCTCGACCCAGATGGTGGCGTCGGTCGCACCGATATGGCGCAACACGGGTCCCAGGACGAGGGCGGTCATCGAAGCGTCTAGGGCGTCGACCGGGTCGCCGGGAGGGCGACCCGCGGGCCCAGGAACTGCTGACCGGCCCGGAAGGCCGCCAGGACGGCGACCAGCCAGAGGAAGCCCGCCAGAAGACCGCCGACGACGTCGGTCAGGTAGTGGTAGCCGAGGTAGATCCGGCTCATTCCGACGACCATCGCGCCGAGGACGGCGAGGGCCACCGCGACGCTGCCGAGCGCTCGACCGCGAGCCTGCCAGATGAGGAGTGCCACCGCCAGGAACAGGACGAGCGAGGTCATCGTGTGGCCGCTCGGGAAGCTGTAGTCGGGCAGCACGTGCGCCCATGGCAACTGCGGCCTCGGCCGCTGGAAGAACACCTTCATCGCCGCGTCGAGCAGGATGCTCCCGATGACGGCGACGACGAGGAAGAACGCGTCGCGACGGCGGCGTCGGGTCAGGAGCAGGACGGCGACCGCCGCGGTCAGCGGCACAACCGCGCCGGTCGACCCGATGAACGTCGCCGTCTGCATGACAAGGTCAAGTTGGGGCGACGCCAGGCCATGGAGGAGCGGCGTGGCGACGGTGTCGAGAGCGAGCGCCTCCTGGTTCCGGATCGACTCGGCGATCGTGCCCAGGACGACCATGCACGCTCCGACCCCGATGAACCCGACGACGACGACGGCCGCGAAGGGAAGGCCATGGCGGGCGGCCTCCGCCCGGGTGTCGGCGGCGGCGCCCGGCAGGATCGGCCCATCGGGCGGTCGCGCGGACCGTGCAGGCGGATCGTGGGTCATCGACTCAGGGATCCGCCGGCTCTCGCTCGTCCGGTTTCGGTCGGGTGAGGAGGATGAACAGCGCCAGGACCCCGATCCCTCCGAGCAGACCGGCCAGGACGTCGGACGGATAGTGGGCGTTGATCGCCACCCGTGCGACAGCGACCAGTCCGGTGAACACGGCGACGGCCACGCAGATGGCCACCCGGAGGGCCCTGGACAGCCGGCTCCGCCACAGGAGGACCGCGATGATGCCGAGCACGGTCACCGATTCGAGCACATGACCCGATGGGTAGCTGTAGATCACCCCCGGCACGACCGTGTCGCTGCCCGGGGGTCGCGGCCGCGCGACGAGCTGCTTGACGGCCTCGCTGCCGGCGGTGACGGCGGCGAGGACCACGATCACGAGGATCGCCTCGCGATGCCGGCCCTTCCAGAACAGGCCGAGGACGGTGCCCACGCCGAGCACGATCAATGGGACGTTCGCCGCGTTCGAGAGGGCGGTCCAGAGCCCGGAATAGGCGCTCCAGCTCCGTGCCAGGTCGAGCATCGGCTGGTCGAACGGCAGCGATCCCCGCCCGGCGACCATGACGCTGACGATGGCGAACCCGGCCAGGCCGATCACGGCGAGAACGAGCCAGGCCAGCCACACAGGAGACCAACCCGCGTCAGCACGATCCGCTGCGGTGGCGCGGTTGACCCGGGCTGCTGTCGAGGACGATCTCATCGCCGCGGCACCATGACGGTCAGCGCTCGAGGCTGAATGCGCGCCACGACGGGGGTGGATCCGACGACGTTGCCGTCGGCCTCGACGAGCCGCGCCGGCCGCGTGTCAACCCGGACTTCGCGGGCTCGGGCCCGGTAGACATGGCCGTTCGGGTCGCTCCCGAGCTCCTTCTGGCGCAGCACCTCCCAGGTGGCGAGGAGTCCGGGAAGCGGGCCGGACGCGCGGACGACGATCACGTCGAACCAGCCGTCGTCGGGACGGACCTTGCGCCGGGGTTCGACGAGCGGCAGGAGCTTGCCGAAGTTCGCGATGAATACCTGCGCCGCTTCCGTCGTCGTGCGGACGCCGTCGAGGGTGATCTCGTGGACGACGTTGTCGATGTCTCCCGCCTGCCCGAGCGCGTTGGCGAGATAGGCGAGCCGGCCCCAGTGGAGCTTCTGCCGGTTGTCGGTTGCACCGACGACCCGGGCATCGAAGCCGATGCCGCAGGCCACGGCGAAGTCGCGCTGGGACCCGTCGACCGACACCCGCCCGAGATCGATCCTTCGCCGTCGACCCGTCAACAGCGCCGTGGTCGCGTGGTTGTGGCGCTTCGGGATCCCGAGGTTCGAGGCGAGCAAGTTGCCGGTGCCCGCAGGGACGATGCCGAGCGCCACGCCGGTGCCGGCAAGTGAGGTCGCGATCTGACCGACGGCGCCGTCGCCCCCGACGGCCACGACGACGTCCGTGCCCGCGGCAGCACGGTTGGCCGCCAGGCGGCGCATGGTGCGCTTCCGGCGGACCGTCCGGCTGTCGACCTTCCATCCGCCGGCCCGCAGGTCGGCCCGGACTTCGCGGACGAGCCGCCCGATGTGCCGGCCCTTGCGGCGGCGACCGAGCACGAAGGCCTTCGTCATCGGACGGATGGGACGGGACGCGGGCCGTCCATCGACGGTCGGCCCGGAAGGGCTGCGTCGGCTTGGAGCCGGTCGCTTCGACCGGCAGTCCGGCTGTCGGCGGCTTCCAGGCGGCCGTCCATGGACACTTCCCGGAGGTCGCGCTCCACCTGCAGGCGCTCGCGGTAGACGACCTGCCAGTCGTCGAACGACAGGTCCAGCCTGGCGAGCTCCGCATCGATCGCGCGAAGCTCGACCCGCGCCACGGGGGTCAGGCCAAGGCCGGCGCGGGCCTGCTGACCCAGCCTGCCGATCCGATCCTCGAGCTCCTGCGCCTCCCGTGCCGCCGTGAGCCGGGCGGCGCTCGTCGTAAGCCGGCTGGCAAGCGCGGCTCGGGCGCGACGGACTCGCTCAGGTCGGCCGACGATCATCAGGTCCGACGGGTAGACGAGGACGACCAGGTCCGGCTCCGTCAGCTGCACGAGATGATCCGGGACGAGCGCGTCGGCCTCGGGACCCGCGGTGTTGGCGAGGATCCGGGCGGGGACGGTCATCGATGGAGGAGCCGGCCGAGCGGTCAGCTCGAGTCCGGCGCCCGCCAGCGAGCCCTGCAGGTCGCGAACGACCGTCTCGTAGCCGCCCGGCTTGACCAGGAGCGGGACGTGGTCCTCCGTCCAGCCCCGCGAGAAGAAGCGAATCTTCCGTGACAGAGCGAGGACCGCGAGGTAAGCGAGCAGCGGTGCCATGAGCGCCGTCAGCGGGTAGCCGCGAAGGATCCGGACCACCAATCCGGCGGATCCCCCGGCCCCATCCTCGGCCGCTCGAGGATCGGAGCGGGTGAGGGCGACGGTCGCCACGCCGATCAAGATCGGGATCAGCACCACCCCCGCGAGCATCCCGATCCGGAGCGTGGACGGTGGGACGAACCAGGGGCTCGGGACGGACGCCATGAGTCTGGCCCCAATCAGCGGCACGACGAGCCCCAGCAGGAGTAGTCCCCAGACCAGGGCCCCGAAGATGATGCCGACGAGCACCCCGCGTTTGGCGCCGGGGACCCGCCCGAACATCAGCGTGCCGGCCCAGCCGAGCGTCCGGGTGAGGATGGCCCCGCCGACCTGCACGAGGATCGTGAAGACGGGCATCGTCAGATCCGCCTCGAGCCGCGCCGATGCGCGTGCGCTACGCCAGTCTTGTGGCGGTCCATGACGGTCACTCCTGACACTGTCGTGGCACCGTCGTGACCGCGGGTCAGGGATGGCCCGGCGGCGCACGAGGCAGCGGAAACGGTCCCACGGAGAACCCGTTGCGACCATCGCCGCCGGAACCCCGCACCTTGCGCTCCCATCGCAGTCTGGAGCTGCCGCGGGTTCGGCGACGCCTCAGGCCCAGTGGACGCCGGCGACCGGACTAGACTCCGGCGCATGTCGAGTGCCGGCACGGTCGCGAGCGAGGTTGCGTCGTCATACCAGCGCCATGTCCGTGGCCGTCCGGTGGAGGCGTCCTTCGTGGCGACCGTGGTCTACCTGGTGACCCTGGTCGTCGTGCGGCTGTTCACCGAAGCGACGCGCGACTCCGCCCAGCCACCCGAGGTGTCCGTCGCGGGCGTCCACCTCCATCACGTCGTCTTTGGGGTGATCCTCCTGCTCCTCGCCGGCGTGTTCGCCCTCGACGAGATTCTCCGCCTGCCCCGCGCGGCCCTGTTCGGGATCGGTGCCGCGCTCGTACTCGACGAGTTCGCCCTGATCGTCTACCTCCGCGACGTCTACTGGCTTCAGCAGGGCAGGCTGAGCGTCTATGTCGTCCTGGTCGGCTTCGCCGCGCTTGCGTTGAACGCGTGGCGGGGGCGCCGGTTCCTCGCGGATGCGGGGACAGCGGTGGCCCGCGCCGTGGGCATCGGCCGATCGGGTTGACGCGCTCCAGACCCGATCGCGACATGCGGTTGTGATGTCGGCCGGGCGCCCGGAGATTGCCAGTGAAGGGGTCGTCGATACGCTCCATTGATCGAGCTGCTCGGGAGGTCGTCGGTGGAACGAGATCCGGACACCAGGTGGCGGAGGATCCTCTCCGGCCTGGACCGCCCCGACGGCCTCACCGCCGCCGCTGACGAGGACGCCCGCTGCCGGCTCGCCCGCGATGTCCTCCGCAAGTCGATCCAGCTCGGGCTGCTGGAGGGCGACCCGCGCGCGATCCGCCCAGGCCCCGCCGAGCGGACGTCGCCCTGGCGCTAAGCCCGGTTCGCCGCGCCGTGGATGCCGCGTCAGATCCAGCGCCGGAGGCGAGCGAACAGCAGGACGCCGGCGGCGAGAACGACGATCGCGAGGACGACGAGCCAGAAGCTGAGCGGGTCGTCCTTGGGCAGCGGGACGACGACGTTCATGCCCAGCAGCCCGGCGATGAGCGATCCCGGGAGCAGCAGGACGGTCGCCAGGGCGAGGACCTTCATCGTCTCGTTCGTCCGCTGCGCGGTCCGGGTCATGAACACGTCGAAGGAGCCGAGCAGGAGGTCGCGGCTGTCCTCGACGCTCTGGAGCGCGCCCTCGAAACGCCGGGCGACGGCCTGGAACGCCTCCGCATCCTCGCCCGGGGCGACCACGCCGAAGTCGGGGGTCGCGAACGCGGCAAAGACTTCGCGCTGCGAGGTCAGGACGCGGCGGAGACGGGCGATCCGCCGGCGAAGGCGCACGAGCTCTGCGAGGACGTCCTCGCGGGCCCCGGGGCTGAGCGCCTTCCCGTCGAGCCGGTCGACCGCTTCCTCGATCGCGTCGACCGCCTTGAAGTAGCTCGTCACCGCCGCATCGACGGCCGTGGCCACGAACGCCGCGGCGTCGATGACCCCGATCGTCGTGTCGGTCTCGATCCGTTCGTCGAGGTGCTGGAGGAGAGCGACCGGCTCGGCGTGGCTCGACACGACGACGTTCCCGGCCGCCAGCAGGTCGAGCCAGTGCGGACTCTCACTCGGATCGTGATCGGCCTCGGTTGCCACGCGCAGGTGGACGTACGACCCGTGGAGCGCGACGTGCGCGCCCGGCTCGTGGCGCTCGAGGATCCGCCGCGTCGCCGGCTTCAGCTCGAGGCGCTCGGCGATGGCGGCGACAACCGCGTCCTCGACGTCGCCCTCGAGGTCGATCCACAGCAGCTGCCGCTTGCCCAGCCGCCGCTGGAGGGCCTCGCCGAGCTCGAGCTTCGCGTCCGTCCGGTCCGCGTCGAACAGCCGGACGGTCACGGCCGGCCGATCGTCCGAGGCCGTCGAGGTGCTGCGTCGGCTGGCGGAGCCGGGTGCGGCCTCGCCGGGTTCCGGCACGCCGGACGCATCGCGGGCGGGCCGGCTCGCGGCATCGGTGACCATCCGCGGATCGTTGGCGACGGATGGCTGCACGAGTGCCGGGCGGAGGGGCGCGGGCATTGCAACGAAGCGGCGATTTCGAGGACCTCACCGCAACGGATCCGCAGGGTCAGGCCGGAGCGGTGGGCCGCAGCACGCCCTGGCCGGGGCGGTCGATCACGACTTCGTCTCGCCGTGCTCGCGGCGCTCCTTGTTGACGGTGCGCGCGGCCCGCTCCTCGGCCTCGTCCTTGCTCACCCCACGCTCCTCGTACGACTCCTTGATGTGCTCGTACTGGCGCTCGCGCTTCGGGCTCGATCCTCGGGGCATGGTCGCCTCCATTCGGTCGTCGGTCGAGGGTGATCACCTTGCACCGGCCGGTGCGGCGTTCCGATGGCTCGATCCGGACGAGGCGTTGCAGACGC
>CAWFAH010000003.1:0-11005 GCA_963813705.1 uncultured Chloroflexia bacterium | reverse complement strand
GACGACGCGGCCATGGCGGCGGCGGTCATCCAGCTGGCGGACGACGAGGACGATCGACGCGGTCGCGTCGAGCGAGCCGCGGCCCGCGTCGCGGAGCTGGGTTGGGCCAGCGAGGCGGACCGATACGCGGCCATCGTGGACCGGCTCGAGCGTGGCCGCGGCAAGCTGGCGGAGGCGGCCGATGCCCGGGACGCCTGATCGCGACCCGCGGGCTGGTACGCCGGCCGGGACGGGTCCCGAGGCGGACCGCGAGGAGCTGGAAGCCGCCGTCGAGCGGCAGCGGACGATGGCGCGGCGCGCGGCGGCCGAGGCGCGGGCCGTCGAACGCGAGCTGCGCGAGACGAAGAACAGCCTGCGCAACACGCGCGCCGAGCTTGCCTCACTGCGGGGACGACGCTCGATCCGCCTGACGCTGGCCGTCGTCGGTCGGGTCCGGCGGACCGTCGCCCGAGCGAAGGCGGGCGTCCGGAGCCTCGATCCCCGAACTGCGGTGGCCGAACGCCGGCAGTCGTCGAGACTGACGGCGAGCGCTTCGGCGGAGGCCAGGCTCGCCGCGGCGCTCGCCGACCCCGGCACGTCCGCCCTCGACGTCGCCCCGCGCGTGTCGATCGTGATGCTGAACCGGAACGGCGCGGGGCACCTTCGGCGCTGCCTGCCACGCCTCGCGACGGTCGCCTACGGCGACGTCGAGCTGGTGATCGTCGACAACGCCTCGACCGACGAGTCCCTGGACGTCGTGCGGGAGCTGGCACCGCCGTATCCGCTCCAGGTCATCGAGAACGCCGAGAACATGACCTTCTCGGACGCCAACAACCTGGGTGCCGCCGCATCGAGCGGCCCGCTCCTGCTGTTCCTCAACAACGATATCGAGCCGATCGGGGACCTCTGGCTGGCCCGTCTCGTCGAGACCCTGCTGGACGGCGACGGGTCCGGCGAACCGGCGGCGGTGGCCGTCGGCGCACGCCTCGTCTACCCGCGTCGGACCGGACAGCCGCGAGCCGGCCTGCAGTTCCGCGACCTGTCGCTCCAACATGGCGGGATCGACTTCCGGATGCTCGACGGGGCGCCGATCGCCCGACCGATGGGCGCCGGCGCCGACCCGCTGAGCGACTGGGCGGCCGCCGTCCGGGACGTCCCGGCCGTCACGGCGGCCTGCCTGCTCGTCCGGCGGACCGACTTCGACGCGGTCGGCGGGTTCAGTGCCGGGTACGTCTACGGCCATGAGGACGTCGACCTGTGCCTCAAGCTGCGATCGCTCGACGGCCGGATCGTCTATGACGGTCGGGCTGCGCTGTGGCACCACGAGTCGGCGACCCGCGAGCTCGACGACCGGCAGGCGCGCCAGGCCCGGGTCGCGGCGAACCGCGACCGCTTCACCGGTGTCTGGGCGTCGAGCCTCTACCGGACGGTCCTGGCGGATGCCGCGCGTGGAGGCGGGTTCTGGTCGGCTCGTCCGCTCCGGGTGGGCATCCTGGCCATGGCCGCGGGCGGCGACGGCGGGCCGGCGCTCGCCGACCGGCTGGCCCGGGACGTCGAATCTCGGGGCTGGGTGGCGTCCGTCCCGGCCGGCCCGAAACCGGACGACGACGTCGACGTCCTGCTGATCGACGACCCAACCGTCGATCCTCGCCGCGGCCC
The DNA here is from genome assembly GCA_963813705.1 of uncultured Chloroflexia bacterium. Taxonomy (GTDB): domain Bacteria; phylum Chloroflexota; class Limnocylindria; order Limnocylindrales; family CSP1-4; genus Chersky-267. Next base: position 9,367 of record CAWFAH010000003.1, on the reverse strand, counting down.
GGCCGCCATCCGCGTCGGCCTGGTGCGGGACGCCGACGCGTGGCTCGGGGCAGCCTGGTTCGACGACCTCGACATTGCCCTCGTGGTCCGCTCGGCCGCCGACCGGCTGGCGTCGGTCCGACGCGCGCCGCTGGCGTTCCCGGTGGCCGACGACGGCTCCGACGTGGCCGACGTCCTGGGGATGGCCGTCGACGCGTGGTCGGCGGCGACACGGATCGGGATCCGGATCGGCGTGCCGTCCTGGGACGTCGCTGCCTCATGGGGCGATGTCCACTTCGCCCGCGACCTGCAGCGCTGGCTCGCCCGGGCCGGGCATCCGACGCGGATCCACATCCGCCCGGACTGGACCCGCGCCTGGAGCGCGCGCGACGACGTCACGATCCACCTGCTCGGACAGCACGACGGGCCGACCCGACCCGGCCAGGTCAACGTGCTCTGGCACATCAGCCACCCGGACAACGGCTCCGCCGCGCTGTACGACCGGTTCGATCTCGTCTGCGTCGCGTCGGACGACTTCGCGCGCTGGATGGCCCGGCGAACGCGGGTCCCGGTGCGTCCGCTCCACCAGGCCACCGACCCCGAGCGCTTCCACCCCGATCAGGCGGGCCCGACCCACGAGCTGCTGTTCGTCGCGAACTCGCGCGGGGTCCGCCGGCACCTCCTCGACGAGCTCCTGCCGACCGAGCATCAGCTCGCCGTCTTCGGCCGTGGCTGGACGCCCGACCGGCTCGACCCGCGCTACCTCGTCGGCGAGATCATCCCGAACGACCTGCTCGGCGGCTACTACGCCCATGCCGCGATCGTGCTCAACGACCACTGGCCGGACATGCAGCGGGAGAGCTTCCTCTCGAACCGGCTGTACGACGCGTCCGCCGCCGGAGGCTTCGTGATCAGCGACGACATCGCCGGGCTCGACGCCGAGTTCGACGGGGGCATCGTGGCCTACCAGGACGCGCCGGACCTGCGGCGGCTCATCGAGCACTACCTGGCCAGCCCGGCGGAGCGGCGCGCGCACGCGGATCGGGCCCGGTCGGCGGTCCTCGAGCGCCACACCTTCGAGCGGCGGACGAGTGAGCTGCTCGACCTGGTCCAGCCGCTCCTCGACACCCGTTCGGCCCGACCGGTGTCGGAGCTCCGCGGAGGACCGATCCACGACACGCGCCGGCCCGGCGAAGGCGAACGTGGCTGACGGTCCTGGAACGACGAGGATCGTCCTGGTCGACCGGCGGTCCGCCGCCCCGCCGCCCGATCCGGCGACGGTCGTCGTCGTTCTCGATCCGGTCTGGACCGCGCGGGACGGTGATCGCGGCGACGTCGTGTCGGTTCGCCCGGCGGTTGGCGCGGTCATCGAGCGGGTGGACGTGACCGAGCTGGCCATGCGACGCCTCGATGCGTGGGCCGACGCCGCATCCCTGTTCGACGGGCTGACCGTCGGCGGGTTCAGCTCCTGGCACCGCTTCCGCGAGCCGATGTGGCGCTGGCTCCACGAACGTCTGCTCTGGCGGCTCGTCGTCGCCGAGCTCGACGCACGGCTGGGCGGTGCTGGGCCCCGGCCGGTGGTCGTCGTGCCTCCTGGCCGGGCGGTCCTCCGCGAGGCAGCCGCCGACCGGCTGGCCGACGACGAGTCGACGGACCCGGTCAGCGACCAGGCCGAGCCGCAGCCGGCGCCCGAGCCCGGGAGCCCGGTCGATCGTCGCCCGGCGCCCGCGCGCCCGTGGACCGCGGTAGTGGGCCGGCGGGTCGGCCGGCTCGTCGGCCGCACGCAGCCGGATCCGCGGGAGCGACTCCTCGAGGAGCGCATCGCCGGCTGGCGGGCGTCGGGCGTCCGGCGCGTCCTGGTGCTGAGCAACGTCGCCACCCACCAGGCGATCGGCGGCGGCGCCCGGCTGCGCGATTCGAACCTCGGATCCGTGCTCGACGAGCTGACGGCCCGCGGCGTCGAGCCGATCGTGGTCGGCCTCGGGCTCGACCATCAAGCGGACGGCGACTGGCCCGCGATCGAGGGCGATCCGTCCCTGCTCCCGGGGTCGCTGCTGCGCACCCGATGGCGAGGCGCCGGCGATCCCACGAGTGAGGTCCCGGCGGAGGTCGTCCGTGCCCTCGACGCCGCGGCTCGTGTTCCGCTCGACCTCGACGGCGTCGACGTCGGTCCGGCCGCCGCGCGGGAGCTCCGGACGCTCGCCGCGGGCCCGCTCGTGGCGACGCTGCGCCAGGTTCCGCGGATCGAGCGTCTGATCGACGAGATCCGGCCCGAATCGATCCTCCTGACCCACGAGGGCATCCGCACGGCCTGGCTCGTCGCCGCACGACGTCGCGGGATCCCCAGCCGGGCGGTCCAGCACGGGGTCATCTACCCGTCGCATCCCGGCTACCAGAACCCGCACCGGACGGGTCTCATCCTCCCGAGCCGGACATTCGTCTTCGGGGACTACGAGCGGCGCGTGCTGGTTGGATCCGGCGGATACCACCCCGACGAGGTAGCGGTCAGCGGCTCACCGCGGCTCGACCTCGACGCGCCATGGTCCGAGACGGCCGGTTCCGATCGGGTTCGGGACGACGTCCGACGCGAGCTGGCCGTCGCACCCGGGGACCGGCTCCTCGTCGTGTCGACGACCTTCGTGCCGTTCATCCGCCACACGCACTTCGTCCACATGGTCGAGCGGGTGCTCGGCGGCCCGCTGCCGCGGGTGCACGTCGTCTTCAAGCAGCATCCCGGGGAGCTGGACGAGGGTCCGTATGTCTCGCTCCTCGAGGGCCTCGCGCAGGCCGGCGGCTATCCCGCTCCGCCCATGACGGTGGTTCGCGACATCGACCTCTACCGCCTCCTCCGGGCGGCCGACGCCCACCTCGGGCTCCGCTCGACCGTCCTGACCGACGCGGTGGTGGCCGGGACGCGGAACCTCATCGCGCTCGTCGAGCCAAACGCCGACCTCCTCGGCTACGTCGCCGCCGGGGTCGCCATCCCGGTCCGCGACCATGCGGACCTCGTGGCGGCGCTCGACGATCCCGTCCCGCCCGACCCGGCCGCCCGCGCGACGTTCCTCGAAGACCACTTCCGGCCGGGCAGCGCGAGCGCCCGGATCGCCACGTGGATCGCCGAGCCGGCTCAGCCGGGCGGCCCCGACGACGTCGCGGATCGCCGCGCAGTTGCTGTCGATCGAGGAGGACGCTGACGATGCGTGGCCCACGATGTTGATGCGCTCCGCGCGGGCCGTCATTCGATTCGGTCTCCGGTCGGATCGCGTCCGGCGGGCAGTCGTCGCAGAGGTTGCTCGCCGGCCGGCCCCGTCCGGGCCGCCGCCACCTCGCCAGGTCGTCCCGGCCGCGTTCGTCGATCGTCACGGGACGGCGCACGCCCTGGACGCTGCCTTGCGCGACCGGCTGAAGCCGGGCTGGCGGTCGATGCTCGACCCCGAGGTCGCATCGGCTCCGCCATCGGAGCGGGTGGTGGCCCAGCGGGCCTCCAGCGCGGCGACCGCCCTGGCGGAGGCGACGGCGCTGATCGCCGCATCGGTGCCCCCCGGAGGGCCGACCTCTGGACTGCGCGGCAGGGTGCTCGAGATCGGCTGCTATGACGGTGCGGCGGCGTTCCAGCTCGTGCTCAGCGGCGCCCGTGACGTGGTCGCCTCCGACCTCGCCCGCTACTACGTCACCCAGCGACCCGGCGACGATCCGGGCGAGGCGGACGTCGCGGACCAGCAGGTCGTCCTCGCCGAGCTCCGCGAGCGGGCACGGCTGGTTGCGGGCGTCGAGCCCGGGCGGGTGACCTTCGTCGAGGACGACATCACGGACTCGAGACTCGACGCTGGCAGCTTCGATGCGATCCTTTCGTTCGAAGTCCTCGAGCACCTCCAGCGTCCGGGGGCCGCGTTCGGGGCGATGGCCCGCCTCCTGAAGCCCGGTGCGCTGGCCTACCACGTCTACAACCCATTCTTCAGCGCCAACGGCGGCCATTCCCTGTGCACCCTCGACTTCCCGTGGGGGCATGCCCGCCTCGAGCCGGCCGACTTCGAGCGCTACGTTCGCCAGATCCGCCCGTCCGAGGCTGACCAGGCGCTCCGCTTCTATCGCGAGAGCCTCAACCGGATGACGCTTGCCGACCTGCACCGGGCGGTTGATGACGCCGGCCTCGAGCTGCTGGCCGTGATCCCGTGGACGGATCGGACGCTCGCGTCGACCCTGAACTCGGACATCCCGGCCGAAGTCCGCCGGACCTATCCGGGAGCGACGCCTCAGGACCTCCTGGCAACGTTCGTGTCGGTCGTACTGGCCCGGCCCGGCGGGTCGGCGAGGCCGTGATCGCGGCGGGATGAACGAATCCGCCGCCAGCCCGACGACGGATCGGATTGCCGTCCGACCCGCCGGACCGCGCGACCGCGATCGGCTCCTCGCATGGGCCAACGACCCGGCGACTCGCGCCGCCAGCTTCCGCCCGGCTCCGATCGGCCGGGACGAGCATCGACGATGGTTCGCCGGCCGCCTGGCCGACCTGGCGTCCGGCCGAATCTGGATCGGCCGGCGTGGCGGTCGGCTCGTCGGCGTCGTCCGGGTCGACCTGGCCGTGGACGGGACCCTGGTCGTCGGGATTGGGCTCGATCCCCGTGAGCGCGGCATGGGTCGCTCGGGGCCGCTGCTGGAGGCGGGTCTCATGGCGGCGCGCGCGGCCTTCCCCGGTGCCCGGTTCCGGGCCTGGATTCGTCCCGGTAACGCGGTCTCACTGGCGCTCTTCCGGGGCGCAGGGTTCGAACCGCCGGCCGTGCGACCCTCGCCGGCGCCTCCAGGCGCGCCGTCCGGGGTCATCGTCCTGGAGCGCGACTGACCCGCCGGCCCAGGGCTGCGGACGGCCCGTGCCGCCGGCCGTCAGGACCGCTCGAGCAGCTGCCAGGTGACCCGGTCGAAGCCCTGCTCCGGCCCGAGGTAGCCCTCCGCCCGGACGACGAGCTCCGGGAAGAGCTCGTGGTAGATCGCGCCGTAGTCGCGCCGGAAGAGCGCGCCCTCGACGCCGCGGTACGCGATCTGCTCGGTCGCCGGAGCGTGGTACTCGCCCCACAGGACGAACCGCGACGTACAGCGCACGATCTCGGACAGCACGATCGGCAGGGTCGGGTCGGGCTGGTGGATCAGCACGCCCATCGTGAACGTTAGATCGACGAAGCGATCGCGGAACGGCAACCGTCGGGCCAGGCCGGTCACCGCGTTGACACCCGGCGCGTTGAGCCGGATCCGGCTCAACGCCTCCTCGTTGACATCGACCCCCCAGACGTCCCGAGCCGGCAGGATGCGCGAGATCGGCCCAAGGTTGCCGCCCTGCCCGCAGCCCACCTCGAGGACCGAGCGGATCGGATGGGCCGCCAGCAGGTCCGTCCAGAAGGTCGCGCGCCGAGCGTCGAGGACGCGATTGCGTTCGACGTACGCGTCGCCGAAGTCCCCGGCCCACAGCTCCTCGAGGCGCGTCGGCTCGGTCACGGGTCGGCCTTGCGGTGCATCACGGCATGATAGCCATCGTCGTCGAAGCCGAGGCTCCGATACCCTTGGCCCGATGGGCGGGACCGTTGCGATCATCCAGGCACGAACCGGGAGTACGAGGCTCCCGGGCAAGGTCCTGCTGCCCCTGCTCGGCGAGCCGATGCTCACCCGCGTCGTGCGGCGGGTTGCTCGGGCCGTCCGCCTCGACGAGGTGGTGGTCGCCACCACGACGCTGCCGGCGGACGACGTGATCGACGCGCTCGGTCGCCGCCAGGGTTGGCCGGTCGAGCGCGGCAGCGAGCTCGACCTCCTCGACCGGTACGTCATGGCCGCCCGGCGCCACGGCGCCGCGGTCGTCGTCCGGGTCACCTCCGATTGCCCGATCATCGACCCCGCCGTGATCGACCGGACGATCGAGGCCTTCGGCGCCCAGCCCTGCGATTACGCCAGCACGGCCATCGCCCCGCGGACCTATCCCAACGGCCTGGACGTCGAGGTCGCCTCGATCGGCGCGCTGGAGCGTGCCTGGCGAGAGGATCGCGACCCCGCCTGGCGGGAGCACGCGACCCCCTACCTGTATCGCCACCCGGAGCTCTTCCGTCTCCTCCGGGTCCCGGCCGAGGACGATCAGTCCGCCGTACGCTGGTCGGTCGATACCGCGGAGGACTACGAGCTCGTCCGGCGGATCTACGAGGCGATCGGGCGCGACGACTTCACCTGGCGCGAGGCCCTGGCCGTCGTCGACGCGCACCCCGACTGGACCGACCTCAACCGCCACGTGGTGCAGAAGGCAGTGCCCGACGCCATGGGCCGAACGTGACCGACCAGCACGCGCTCGTGCGCGCCGACGCCTCCGTCGAGATCGGCACCGGTCACGTCGTGCGCTGCCGGGCCCTGGCCGACGAGCTCGTCAGACGCGGCTGGAGCGTGGCGTTCGCGAGCCGCCATCCGATCGACGAGGTCGAGCGCTCGACCCGCAGCGACGGGTTCACGTCCCTGCGAATCCCCACCGACGTGGCGATCGACGAGGAACCCGAGTGGCTCGGGTCCCGCCTCCCGTCTGACCGGCCCATGCTCGTCGTCGACCACTACGCGATCGGGTCCGAATGGCTCGACTTGGCCCGAGTCTGGGCGGGCCCGATCGTCGCGGTCGATGACCTGGCGAACCGGCCGCTGCCGGTCGATCTCGTCCTGAACCAGAACCTCGGCGTGGATGCAGGTACGTACGCGGCGCTCGTCCCCGATGGCGCCCGGATCCTCGTCGGGCCGCAGTTCGCGCTCGTGCGGCCCGGGTTCGTCGCGGCGCGCGAGCGGCATCGGCCGCGGTCCGGCGCGATCGACCGGATCCTCGTCTTCCTCAGCGGCGGCGATCCGTCCGACGTGACCCGGCGGGCCGCCGTGGCCGCCGATTCCGTCGGGGTGGATGTCGACGTCGTCGTCGGCACCGGCTACCCCGGCCTGGCCGGGTTGCGGACATGGGTCGGCGGACAGCCACGCGTCGAGCTCCACGTCGCCACGCCGGCGATGGCCGAGCTCATGGAGCGCGCTGACCTGGCGATCGGCGCCCCGGGGTCGGCCAGCTGGGAGCGGTGCACGGTCGGGCTGCCGTCGATCCTCGTTCTCCTGGCGGACAATCAGGCAGCTCCGGGTCGCGAGCTCTCGGACCTCGGTGCGGCGGTCACCCTCGGCTGGCAGGACACCATCGACGCCGAGATGATCCGTCGAGCGATCGAGGAGCTGCGAACGGCACCGGAGCGTGTCCGGGCGATGTCGGACGCCGCGTGCCGGATCACCGACGGCCGCGGCACGGAGCGAGTCGCAGCCGAGATCGAGTCGCTGATCGGCGACCCGGTCAGCGACCCGAAGGGCTGGTGATGGAGCGAACGATGGGCTTGCGGCAACCGCTCGAGCTCCGAGCGGGCCAACCGGGCTGGAGGTGCTGAGGTGAGGTCGATCGCCCCCTTCTCGATCAATGGCCGGGCGATCGGGCCGGGCCATCCGGTCTACGTCATCGCCGAGATGTCGGCGAACCATGGCCAGGACGAGGCGATCGCGGTTCGGCTCGTCCACGCCGCCCACGAGGCCGGAGCCGACGCGCTGAAGCTCCAGACCTACACGCCCGACACGATCACCATCCGCAGCAACAGCCCGGCCTTCCGGGCCGGCTCCGGCTCGCTGTGGGCCGGGACCACGCTCTACGACCTGTACGAGAGCGCCTACACCCCGTGGGAGTGGCAGCCGCGCCTCAAGGCGCTGGCGGAGTCGCTCGGGATGGACTGCTTCTCGTCGCCCTTCGACCCGTCGGCGGTCGACTTCCTCGAGGCGATGGACGTGCCGGCCTACAAGGTGGCCTCGTTCGAGCTCGTCGACCTGCCGCTCGTCCGCAGGATCGCCGCGACCGGCAAGCCGATGATCATGTCGACCGGGATGGCCACCGAGGCCGAGATCGACGAGGCGGTGACCGCGGCGCGCGAGGCCGGGGCGCGCGAGATCGCCCTGCTGAAGTGCACGAGCGCCTATCCCTCGCCGCCGGACGCGGTCAACCTCCGGGCGATCGAGACGATGACCGAGCGCTGGGGCCTGCCGGTCGGGCTGTCCGACCACACGGTCGGCGAGGTCGTCCCGATCGGGGCGGTCGCCCTCGGCGCCTGCATCGTCGAGAAGCACCTCACGCTCTCCCGCGACGACGCGACCCCCGATGCGCCGTTCTCGCTCGACGCGGCGGCCTTCCGCTCGATGGTCGAGGCGGTGCGCGTCGCCGAGCGGACACTCGGCGACGCCGCGCTCGGTCCGACCCCGGCCGAGGCCGAGAGCCGCAGGTTCCGCCGCTCGTTGTTCGTCGTGGCGGACATGGCCGCCGGTGAGGTCTTCAGCGACGAGAACGTCCGCTCGATCCGTCCGGCGGACGGCCTGCCGACCCGGGACTACGAGACCGTGCTGGGGCGACGCGCCGCCGTGCCGATCGCCCGCGGCACGCCGCTCAGCTGGGACCTGGTGGGGTCCCCGCCGAGCGCTGACCGCTCGTCTCACGGTCAGCGCCGGCGTCGCCGCGGCCCAATGGCCTACAGGGGCCTTACTGACAGCGGCACGCCCGCGAGCAGAAGATCCCGATTGCCGGTCGCTTACCATGGTGCGGTGACCTGGAAGGAACTCGTACCACGGCCGCTGCTGCCAGCCGCGCGCAGAATCCGCGGACTCTTCCGACGACGAACCAGGGTCGATCCGATCGCGGCGGCCCCGCCTCCGAACGTGCTGAGCCAGCAAGACTTGCATGACTACTGGCGGGGTCCAGACCCGACCAACCTCCCGTCGACCTACTCCGTTCCCGTCGAACGCAGCGAGTTCCTCGTGGACCTGCTCGCTCGCCACGACGTCGGCAACGGAAAGGTCCTGGAAATCGGTCCCAATATCGGCCGCAATCTCGATGCATTGCGTCGCGCGGGGTACACCCAACTCGTTGGGATCGAGATCAGTGAGAAGGCCGTCGCTGCCATGCGCGAGACATATCCGCAACTCGCCGCGATGGCAACGATCTACAACGCTCCCGTCGAAGACGTGATCCGAACCTTGCCCGACTCGTCCTTCGACGTCGTCTTCACGATGGCCGTGCTCGAGCACCTGCACCCCGACAGCGAGTGGGTGTTCGCCGAGATGGTTCGCCTGTGCCGGGGCGTGATCGTCACGATCGAGGACGAGGCCGGCCGATCGCCACGCCACGTGCCACGGAACTACCAGTCCGTCTTCGAGGGCCTCGGCCTGCGACAGATCGAGGACCCGGACGTAGCCGGGGTCGGACAGCTCGGCCCAACCTTCCGAGCGCGGGTCTTCACGCGAACTCCGTCCGTCTGACCCGACCGCCGGGCGCGCTGCCGCGTCTACCGTGCGGCGTAGGCCGCCGTCA
>CAWFAH010000002.1:0-13590 GCA_963813705.1 uncultured Chloroflexia bacterium | reverse complement strand
ACTAACCGCACACGTCGGCCGCCCCGGGCACGGTCGTGATCCCGGGCCCGACCCCAGGAGTAGAGTGCGATCCGACGCGCACCGAAGCTGGAGTCCCGCGACGTCATGGATGAAGCAGCGGCCCGAGAACTCATCCGCGATCACTTTGCCTCGGCCGGCAGGGACGAAGTCCGTGCCTCCCGGATCTACGCTGACGACGCCGTCCTCGAGTTCCCCCAGGGGCGCGAGCGGATCCGGGGCAAGGCGCGGATCCAGGCGATGCGCGTTGCCTACCCGGCGAGTCTCGACTTCGAGTTGCGGCGGACGATCGGCTCCGGGGACCTCGGGTGAACGAGTACACGATCCGCTACGACGGCAAGCCGAGCAACGTGGTCGGCATCATGGAGTTCCGGGACGGCCTCGTCGTCCGCGAGACGATCTACGTCTCCGATCCATGGGAGCCGCCGGCGTGGCGCGCCGAATGGGTCGAGCGGATCGCCGCGCCAGCGGGCTAAGGGAGGTCGCCGTGCCCCCGCGCGAATCACGCGCCGTGTTCGAGGCATTCCTGCGGGCCGTCAACGCTCGTGACGTGTCCGCCATGGGCGAGCTCGTCCACGCGGACTACACGGAGACCTATCCGCAGTCCGGCGAACGGACCCGCGGCCTCGAGAACCTCCGCGCCATCATCGAGGGGTATCCGGGAGGGTTCGAGGACCGGGGCACCCAACGAGTGGTCGGCAGCGAGGACCGCTGGGTCGCGACCCCGGCCTTCACGGTCATCCGGATCGAGGGCGCAGGCGATACCTTCACCGGCGTGCAGAAGGCGCGCTACCCGGACGGTTCGGAGTGGCATATCGTCTCGATCGGCGAGCTTCGAGATGGTCGAGTGTGGCGGGTTCAGACCTTCTTCGCGCCTGCCTTTGATCCCCCGGCCTGGCGTTCGTCATGGGTGGACCTGATTGAGACGCCGAAGGACAGGGCGGCGCGCTAGGGACCTCGTAGCCAGGCCACGACCAACCACAACGATCAAGGGCTCGCGTCGGCCCCAAGCGGTTGCGACCTTCCGCCGGCGCAGCAGAATGTCGGGTCGCCCGGCCCTTCAACGTCTAAAGGGCGGGCATGGTCTCGTGCCGGATGTTCATCGAAGCGCCGCCCCGGACCGGATCGAGGTCACGACGTCGAGGACGTGCTCCGCCGCCTGACTTGCCCACGCGCGTAGACTCGCGGGCGATGAGCAACGTCACCTCGACGTCCGACCTCGGCCCGGCGGCGTCGATCCAGGGTGCGGCTGCGGGCTCGGCCGACAGCCGGCCCTATCCGCCAAGCTGGGTCAACAGGCTTACGGACCGTATCGACACCTTGCCGGTGCCCTCATCGGCCGTGTACCTGGCGATCGGTGTAACTGCCGTCATCGTTGCGAACGCCCAGAACTGGATCGCTGGCACGGTCTCGTTCCCGAGCTTGACCGTGGAGCTGACGTACTGGGGCGCGCTCGGTGCCACCCTGCTTGCCCTCATCCCGTACCTCGATCGCGTGGCGGCGGCGTCGCTCGAGGTGTTCCAGCCGGCGCTCGAAGGTGCGGACCTGGATCTCGGCGCCGTCCGCTATGAGCTCACCGTCATCCCGGCCCGTCCTGCTCTCGTCGTGACCGGTCTGGCAGCTGGTGCAACCCTGAGCGGCTTTGTCTCGAACCCCGTCGGTTCGGGCGTCGCAGGCCTTCCGCCCCTGGCAGTCGCGCTGGCCGCTGCTGGGGAAACGGTGGTCCTGAGCCTGCTGTTCCTGCTCATGTATCACACGCTCCGCCAGCTGCGAGCGGTCGCCAGGGTCCACGCCCTGGCGCCCCATGTCAACCTGTTCCGTCCGGCGCCGCTCTATGCGTTCTCCCAACTCACCCTGCGGACGGCGATTGCGTTCATCGCCATCGTGTCGACGACGGTTCTGGTCACCTCCTCGCGCTTTCAGACCTACCCGGTGGTCATCGTTGCGCCATTCCTGGCCGGCGGGATCACGGTGGCGATCGCTGCGTTCGTTGTGCCCCTGCAGGGGATGCATCGGCGGATCTCCGCCGAGAAGAAGGACCTCGAGTGGCAGGTCGGGCGGCGCCTCGAGGCGGCGATGGCCGATGTGCACCGCGCAGTCGACGCGCGCGATCTCTCCGAGGCGGACGGTCTGAACAAGCTTCTGGCGAGCCTGATCGCCGAGCGAGAAATGCTGGCCAGGCTGCCGACCTGGCCCTGGCAGCCGGGCACCGTCGGCGCGTTCGTGACCGCGATCCTCCTGCCGATCGCGCTCTTCCTCGTGACACGGGAGCTCCAGCGGCTGGTCTAGGACCACCCTCACGGCTGGAATCCCGCCGTCGGGTTAGCGGCCGACCTGCAGCTGGCGACGGCTTTCGAGACTACCGATGGCCCGGGCCCAGGTCTGGCTCTTCGGCGCGACGTGCTTAGTCGGGCTTACCCTGGCGCACCCGCTCCCAGAACGCCGTGCTCGCAGCGGGGCGGTCACGTTGTACCCTCGCGCTAATCATCGCGCGGGAGCATGAACGTGGTCTGCCCGAGCTGCGGGACCGAGAACCCGGCCGACAAGCGCTTCTGCGGCGACTGCGGGGCGCCGCTCACCTCCGGCTGCCCGACCTGCGGCGCGCTCAATCCGCCCGGAAAGCGGTTCTGCGGGGATTGCGGCACCGCCCTGGGCGGTGCCGCTGCGGCGGCGGTCGTCGGACCGGATGCCGCGACCGCTCCGATTGCCGAGCGACGGGTCGTGTCGATCCTGTTCGCCGACCTGGTCGGCTTCACGAAACTGGCCGAGGGCAAAGACGCCGAGGACACCCGCGAGCTCCTGTCGCGCTACTTCGACCTCGCTCTCGACGTGATCGGCCGCTACGGCGGCACGGTCGAGAAGTTCATCGGCGACGCGGTGATGGCCGTGTGGGGCGCGCCGACCGCGCGCGAGGACGACGCCGAGCGAGCAGTCCGGGCGGCGCTCGAACTCGTCGATGCCGTCCGGTCCCTGGGACCGCAGGTCAGCGCGCGTGCCGGCGTTCTGACGGGCGAGGCTGCGGTGACCCTCGGGGCCACGAACCAGGGGATGGTCGCCGGTGATCTGGTCAACACCGCCAGCCGGCTTCAGTCCGTAGCGGCTCCCGGGACGGTCCTCGTCGGCGAGGCGACCCAGCGCGCGACTCGCCAGGCGATCGCCTTCGAGCCCGCCGGCGAGCAGACCCTCAAGGGCAAGGCTGCGCCGGTCGAAGCGTGGCGGGCGCTCAGGGTCATCGCCGAGGTCGGCGGCCGCAACCGGTCCGAGAGCCTCGAGGCCCCGTTCGTCGGGCGTGACGAGGAGCTCCGCCTGCTCAAGGACCTGTTCCACGCCACCGGCCGCGAGCGACGGATCCGCCTGATCAGCGTCACGGGTCCCGCCGGCATCGGCAAGAGCCGCCTCGCCTGGGAGTTCCTCAAGTACGTCGACGGGCTGCTCGACACCGTCTGGTGGCATGCCGGCCGCAGCCCTGCCTACGGCGACGGGATCAGCTTCTGGGCGCTCGGCGAGATGGTCCGGGGCCGGGCCGGCCTGGTCGAGACCGACGACGAGGCGACGACCCGAGCCAAGGTCGCCGCCACCGTGGTCGAGTGGATCCCGGACGAGGTCGAGCGGCGCTGGGTCGAGTCGGCGGTCCTGACCCTGCTCGGCCTCGAGTCGGAGACGAGCCCGGACCAGCTGTTCGCCGCGTGGCGGACGTTCTTCGAGCGGATCGCCGCCCGTGGCACCGTGGCCATGGTGTTCGAGGACCTCCATCTCGCGGACAGCGGGCTGCTCGACTTCATCGACCACCTGCTGACATGGAGCAAGGGCCTGCCGATCTACATCGTCACCCTGGCCCGCCCCGAGCTCCTCGAGAAGCGGCCCGACTGGGGCGCCGGGAAGCGCAACTTCGTGTCGCTGAGCCTCGAACCGCTGGCGGTCCCGGCGATGCAGGAGCTGCTCGCCGGGCTCGTTCCCGGCCTTCCTGCCGAAACCGTCCGGGCGATCGTCGCCCGAGCCGATGGGATCCCACTGTATGCCGTCGAGACCGTTCGGATGCTCCTGGCCGAAGGCAAGCTCGCGATCCGGGACGGCGTCTACGTGCCGGTCGGCGACCTGACGGACATCGCCGTCCCGGAGACGCTCACGGCCCTGATCGCGGCCCGGCTCGATGCCCTCGACCCGGCCGACAGGACGCTGGTCCAGGATGGAGCGGTCCTCGGCCAGAGCTTCACGATCGCTGCGCTTGCGGCGGTTTCGGGGATGGATCCGGCTGTGCTCGAGCCACACCTCGGGGCGCTCGTCCGGCGCGAGCTGCTGACCCTCGAGGCGGACGCCCGATCGCCTGAACGGGGTCAGTACGCCTTCGTCCAGGCGCTCAGCCGGGAGGTCGCCTATAACACGTTGGCCAAGAAAGACCGTAAGACCCGGCATCTCGCGGCCGCCCGGTTCTTCGAGACGATCGGGACCGACGAGCTCGTCGGCGCCCTGGCGGGCCATTACCTGGCCGCCCAGGCCAACGCGGCCGAAGGTCCGGAAGCCGACGCGCTCGCCGGCCAGGCCAGGATCGCTCTGCGCGCCGCGGCCGAGCGAGCAGCGACACTCGGCTCGCTCGACCAGGCCGTCCGGTTCTACGAGCAGGCGGTCACGGTCACCATCGACCCCGACGACCAGGCCGACCTACTCGAGCGGGCCGGGGATACCGCGACTGCGTCGGCGCGCTACGACGAGGGTGAAGCGCTCCTCCGCCGGGCGCTCGCCATCCGCGACCGGCGCGAGGATCGCAGGGCGACCGTTCGAGTGATCGCCTCGCTCGGCCGAACGCTCCTGGTCGGGCGGCGAACAGATGCCGCCTTCGCGGTCCTCGAACCGGCCAGCGTGGCCTACGCGGATCTCGCCGGAGATCCGGCTCACGTCGCGCTCGAGGCCCAGCTGGCGAGGGGATTCCAGACGCGTGACGACAGTCGTCGCGCGGTCGAGGTCGCCGACCGCGTCCTGGAATTCGCCGAGCACCTCGATCTCGTCGATATCCTCGCTGACACGCTGCTGACGAAGGGGAGTGCGCTCGCGAGCCTCGGTCGGCTCCGGGAAGGCATCGGGATCATCCGAGTCGCCGAGGAGATCGCCGCCGAGCGCGGACTCCACGACATCCTGCTCGGAGCACTGATCTCCCGGGGCTTCTTCCTGGGCGAGGTCGATGTCCGCGCCGCGCTCGATGTCAACCGCGAGGGTCTGGTCCTGAGCCGCCGGCTCGGTCAGCGTGCCCGGACGCTGATGTTCGTCAACAACATCGGCTATACCAGCTTTCTCGTCGGCGACTGGGACGACGGCCTCGCCGAGATGGATGGGGCGCTGGCCGACGATCTCGACCGGCTCGATCGCCTCGCGCTCCTCAGCAACGCCCTGATCATCCGCGTATGCCGGGGCGAGTCGGTTGACACAGGTCTCCACGAGCTTGACACCCTGCTCGGCGATGAAGCCGATCCCAGCATGCAGTCGATGCCGATGGACACTCGGGCCAATCTAGCCCTCGCCCAGGGCCGCCTCGAGGAAGCGCGTTCGATCTGGAACCACGTAGCCGACTTGATCGGCGGGCTCGGCCCGGCGGCGATCTATGGGGCCGCTCGTGGAGGTGTCTGGGCTGGCGACGTGGAGGCGGTCCGCGGGGACCTGGCGCGCCTTGACGCGACGGGGTTTCACGGTCCGGTCGTCGAGGTTCGCCGAACGACCCTTCGGGCGGCCGTCGCCGCCCTCGAAGGTCGGAGGTCCGACGCGCTGGAGCTCTACCGCGACTCGCTCCGCGGGTGGAGTGAACTTGGGATCACCTGGGATGCGGTCCTGACCGCCATCGACATGGCCACCGTCGTCGACCCGTCCGAACCCGAGGTTCGGGCGGCGGCGATGGCGACCCGGGAGATCCTCGTCAGGCTCCGTGCCCAGCCGTTCCTCGAGCGCCTCGACGCACGACTGGCCGAGGCCGGTGCGGCGGAGCCGCTGGGAACCGCCGGGTGACCTGTACGAATTGCGGCACCGCGAACTCGTCCCGCCTCAAGTTCTGTGGCGAGTGCGGCACCCGGCTTGTCGTCGGCGGCATGCGTGCGGAGCACCGATCGGTCCGGGTGCGTGGTCCTGTGGCGACTGCGGCGCGCCGGTCCAGGCGCCGGGATCGTCCGCCCGCGGGAGACCCCCCGGCGACTCGTAGGTGCCGTTCCGCTGGGCGCCGGAAGAACAGCCGGCCAGCATGGACAGGACGATCAGGCCCACGGAGGTTCGTGCCATTCGACCGTGGCCGTTCATCCGCGGTCCCCGATGACCCCCCGGCGCGCCCAAGACGCGGCCATCCGCCACGACCTCGAGCGGGCCCAGAATCCGGAACTCCATCCGCCGCACCCTTGAGCCGACGATGAGCCGCCGCCTGAAGTGCTGCCACGGCCATTCGGCTCGAAGTGTGCGGCCGGCCCGGTAGGCGATACCGCCTTCCAGGCCCCACGGGTTGCCCCCACCGACCACCGCGGGTGCGTCGAATGGGCCGGTTGGCCAGGGGATCGGGAAGCCGCAGCCGGGCGTCGGTCCGCTTGGGAATCCCATCTGGTTCGGAGGGGGCGGAGGCCCAGGGGATCGGCTCGCTCGAGGACGACATTACGTGGCCTCGGGACCGCGACCTCCGAGGTGGTGCCAGGCCTGACGTTCGAGCCGCATCGTCAGCCCGTGCCCGCGGGGGAGCGAGTGCGTAGACTCGGCGGCGACATGGGTTGGATCGTGGGTGTCGGTGCAGTCTTGATCGTGGTCGTGGCGGCGACGGTGGCGGTCGGTTGGCGCCGGGACGAGCTGCCCACGCCGCTCTGGGACGTGAGTCGAATGTCGGCGTCCTTCACCACCGTCGTCGGGTCGTTGGCCGGGTTGAGCGTCGCCTCGGCGGTCTTCCTGGCCAACTTGACGGCAGTCCGGCAATCACCAGATTTCGGGCTCGTGATGGCGATGTTCCTGATCGCCTTCACGATCCTCATCGCGACGGCCATGCTGTTCGCCACGGTCCCGAACCTGGTGCCGCCACCTCCGGACGACGCCGATTACCATCGGCTGCAGCGTGCGAGCTACCTGCTCGCGGTCATGAGCTACGCGCTTGGGCTGTCCGTCGCCTGGTTCGCCCTGCGGCCCCTGCTCCTGGCGCTCGGCCTGACCGAGGTGGCCGGAGTCTTCGTCTGGGTCCTGCTCGTCTCGCTCGTCGGCGCGACGCTTCGGGTGGCAATGAACCTCAGCCGGCAGGCGGGCTACTCGTTCGTGACCATCACCGCCCTCATTGCCCTCGGCATCGGCCTGCCGATCGCATACCGGGCCGTCGCCAACGCGATTCCCGGTCTCTGGCCTCCGGGCAACGCGTCATTCATCTTCACGTTGCTGGCGTTCGCCATCGGCGCGATCGGCTTCATGACCGAGACGCTGCTGCATGGAACATACCGCCGCTCGCCACTGGCGATGGCTGTGTTCGGCCATGATCACCGGATCATCCTTGCCTACGGGGCGGCGACGGTCGCGACCGTGACTTTCCTCTGGCTCGCCGTGTCGTTCTGACCCTCGGTCCCGCGGGCCATGACCAGCGGGCGGCACACCTTTCAGATCCTGAGGATCGGGTCCCCGACGTGGAACTACCGGGTCGACAGCAGCATCGTGGTTCGGACGCATGGACCTCGGATGAGGTGGAGATACCGGCCGGCTTGGAGTCGTCCGCAGACATGACCATTTCGGCTCAGGCATACACGAATCTCGCAGCCGCTACCTTCGTCGGCGGCTGGCACCTCTGGGCCGGGCGCGTCGCGAAGAGTGTCGGGCCGGACATGTGCGACCGATGGGCGTGTGGCGACTCTGGTCGCGGTAAACATTGCCTTCTATTTCGGGCTCTCTCTCCCGCGGGCACTCGGCGTGACCAAGGGCACGACCGCATGGTTCGACCTTCTGCTGACGGCCGTGATCATCGGAGCCGGTACCAAACCGCTCCATGACCTGATCACCACCATTCAAAGCTCGGGGACGGACTCGTCTGCCTCCGCGTCCGGAAGCGGTTCGTGACGACGACCGTGCCGATCGTATTCGTGCCGTGGGCCGAGGGCGGTTGACGCTTGGCCGACCCGGAACGCGATCGCCGCTCACAGCAACGACCTTGGCCGAGCCCGCCCCCAGGACGGGCCACCCGGAACGGCTCTGGTCCTGCTCAAGACACATATGCCGTGGAGGATGACCTCGCGACGCGTATCGCCAGTGACCCAGGATGTATCAGGACCGTCCTCGTCCTCATGGACGGCCGCATGGTGCGCCTTAACGACGTCCAACCGCTAGGATTCGCACCCTCCATGCCCGGGGCTCACAGCCTGAGCCTGACCGCACCCACCCGATCATCGGCAGCGCCAAGCCCCGTCGAAGGGCGATCACGGACGAACCTGCGAGCGGAAGCTCGCCGAGAGTACGCAGGAACAATGGAGGATAGGGGAATGCCCAGGGTGTCGGCGACGCCGCGAGCGAGCGGCTCGGTCACGCTCCGCGATGGGCGGCTGCTGGCGTACGCAGAATGGGGAGATCCGGTTGGGCGACCCGTCGTGATGTTCCATGGCAACCCTGCAACACGACTGCAGTGTCCGGACGACGACGGCAGCACAGCGGCTGGCGTTCGGCTGATCACGGTGGACCGCCCGGGCTTCGGCGGTTCGACGCCGCTTCCCGGCCGCACGCTCCTCTCATGGGCCGATGACTACGCCGAGTTCCAGGCGTCACTCGGCCTTCCGCCGTGTCCCGTGATGGGTTGGTCGGCCGGCGGCCCCTACGCACTCGCCTGTGCGTTTGCGCTGCCCCGCATCGTCACGTCCGTGGGCGTGGCGGGAAGCGTGGGCCCGATCGACGAAGTACCCGACGCGTATAGCGACGAGATGCTGCGGCGGGCAGCGCTGCTGGGCTCGGATCGACCGGCGGCCGAGGCGGCGACCGCGGAGCGATGGGCGTCCTTCGTCGCCGACCCGATCTCTGCCTACGACGGCTGGTTCTTCAACTCAGCGACGCCCGATGGTCCGGATCAACGGCTCTATGCCAGGCCGGACGTTCGCGAGGCCATGAACGAATGGGCTCGCGACGCGGCTCGGCAGGGCTTGGCTGGGGTCGTGTCGGATTCGTTGGTATTCCTCCAGCCGTGGGACTTTTCGGTCGCCGACGTCGCGTGCGACGCCGCCGTCTGGGTGGGCGACGGAGCGCCTGCCGACCGATTGGAGTCGGACTATCTCGCCGCGACGATCCCGGGCGTGACCTACGTCATCTATCCCGCCGACGGGCACCTGCTGACGCTGCCCCGATGGGGAGAGATGCTCGCCTGGCTTCACTGAGCCCGTCAGCCGGCGGTGAGTCCGAAGAACCGATCGAAGAACTCGCCGAGTCTTACGAGGACCTGCATCGGGCCGTCGGGCGATAACCGTCGGCTCGTTCGGGATGAGGGTTCTGTCGGCGCAGCAGAATGTCAGGCTGTTCTTCCGGTCCCGCAGACGCGGTCCCCTCCGACGAAGGCCGTTCAGCCGGGCTCGAGAGTCGGGACAACGAGCCAGCCGCGAGCCCGTCCGGCGTCGATCAGCTGCTCGGTGGCGGTTGCCGACGGGGATCGAGGCGGATGAGCGCTCCGACGCCGTCGAGGAGGCGTTCGAGGCCGAAGGTAAACTCGTTGTCGGGCTCATCGGCCACGTCGAAGACACCGGCGTCGAGGACCGCGTGCAACGCCGGGAAGTCTTCGCGGTCGGTCAGCCGTCGCAGGAGAGCTGCGTAGCCGGACATCGCCTCGTCTCGTGTCGTCAGCGCAGCGAGGAAGTCGGCCTCGAGATCGGCGCTCAGCGTCACCGCACTGCGCACGTAGCCGCTGACGAGTAGCACGATCGAGGCCTTCTCGTGCTCCTCGAGGCCGGTGTCGCGCAGCGCGCGTAAGCCGCGCTCGAGGTAGGCAGTCTGGTTGGGCGTCACTGGTGGTCCCGTGATCGGCAGGCGAAGGACCCACGGATGCTCGCGCAGTCGATCGTGGTAGTGCCAAGACCATTGGCTCAGGCAGGCGCGCCAATCCTGATCAGGGTCCGCGCCCGGGGGCGGCGGTCCGAGCGCTGCGTCGACCATCAATGAAAGCAGCTCGCTCTTCGCGGCGACGTAGCGATAGAGCGACATCGTCGAGGCCCCGAGCTCGGCGGCGACGCGGCTCATCGAGACGGCGGACAGGCCCTCCGACGTGGCCACGCGCACTCCCGCCTCGACGATGCGCCCGAGGCTCAACGCGGGACGGGGACCTTTGCCCGAGCTCGGCCGCAGACCCCAGGCGGCCTCGATGCCCGCCGGTAGCCCAGTTTCGGTCTCGGTCTGACGAGCCATTCTTCCTTAGTGTATAACATACGCAATTAGTGTACGTGATACGCAGAAGGAGACACGAGATGGACCACCAACCGCAATCGCCACCTGTGCGAACCGACGTTGTCGTGTCCGCGGACGGCACGGGGATCGCCTATCGGACCGTTGGCAAGGGACCCGCGCTTCTCGTCGTTCCCGGGGCGCTTGCGGTAGCAGCCGACTTCGACGCGTTCGGTCGGAGCCTCGCCGACCGCTTCACGGTGCACACGATCGAGCGCAGAGGGCGCGGCGAAAGCGGTCCACAGGGAGACGACTACAGCATCGAACGCGAGTGCGAGGATGTGGCGGCGGTGCGGGCAGCCACCGAGGCCACGCTCCTCTTCGGACACAGCTACGGAGGCCTCGTTGCGCTGGAGGCGGCCCGACGCGACAAGGCGTTCAAGAAGGTCGCCGTCTACGAGCCTGGGGTTTCAATCGACGGCTCCATCGACACAAGCTGGGCGGACGCCTGCCGGTCGCAACTCGCCCGTGGCCGGCACCTGGATGCCTTCATCACCTTCGTTCGAGGGATCAATCCGCAGACGACCGGCCACGCGCCGCGCCTGCTGCTGAGGCTCATCCTGCCGCTGGCGATCCCGAAGCGCGAGCGAGAACAGAAGTACCGCCTCTTGCCGGAAGCGATCAGAGAGCACGCCGAGGCGGCGCGCCTCGACAACACCTACCGTAGCTACCGCGACGTCACAGCCGAAATCCTGCTGATGGCAGGCAAGGACGCCAGCACGACCGGAGCCGGCGGCGCAGGCTTAAGCCTGTTGGGCGTGCTGTCGGCTGCGACCTTCACGCCCTTCCCCGCTCTTGACCACTTCGGCCCCGAGAAGAAGCCCGAGCCGGTCGCGAAGGTCCTGTCTGAGTTCTTCGCCCGGCGAGCGTGTTCAATGCAGCGGACAGATCGCCTTGGATCGGGTAATGGTCGCGGACGTGCGGCGGCGAATCTATCCGAGACGATGGGTGCTGAACGCTACGACGGTGGACGCGGCTCACAGGTGCGCCTGCCACTACGCGAGTGGAGCAAGACACTCCTCGAGCCGGTCGCTGAGTCGATCGTCGACCCCGGGTTCCTTCAGAGCTGCGGGAGCACCTCGAAGGCAAGACGCTCCAGCTGGGCTACTTCGTCCTTCAGCGGCCACACGAGCATGCGCTGCACGCCGGCACCCTGATAGCGCCCGAAGAGGTCGGCACAGGCGGCCGGTGAGCCGATCGGGAGGTGACCCGCCACTTCCTCCAAGGGGCGGCGGAGCATCGCGGCAAGCTGTCCGCTGACGGCCCGTGCTTCGGCCGCATCATCGGTGATGTACAGCCAGGATGTGGCCATCGTCCGCGAGAACCCGGCAGGATCCCGCCCCTCGGCCTCCAGCAGGCCGCGGAGCGTGCTCCAACCCCTCGCGAACGACTCCGGCGTTGCGTTGTAGCCGGATGCCAACCAACCGTCGGCAAGGCGCGCGACCCGACGCAGGCCGGCCGCGGATCCCCAACTCCCGATCAGGATGGGCGGTCCCATTGGCTGCGCGGGCCCTGGCGCCAACGTGACGCCCGTCGTGTCGTAGAACTGCCCCACGAACGGGGCCCGTTGCGGGTCCCACAATGCTCGCATCGCCGCCACAGCCTCGTCGAACCTGACCCAGCGCTCGGAGAATGGGACCCCCGCGATGGCATAGTCGGACGCTGACGAACCCGGCCCGAGACCCGCCTCCAATCGACCGCCCGACAGGAGGTCGATCGCGCTGAGCGCCTTGGCGAGGGCGACGGGACCTCGGACAACCGGCAACGAGACACTCGTCATCAGCCGCAGCGAGGGGGCTGCCGTCAGGATGGATGCCAGTGCCACCGGACCGTCCAGCCAGGGCCGCCCGTAGACGAGATGGTCGTTGGTCGAGAGGGCTCCGAGTCCGAGCCGCTCTGCAGCCGTCGCCACGGCGACCAGGCGATCCAGACCGAGTGGCTGTTCGTCCCAACCGAGCTGGGGCAGATGGACGCCGAACTGCAACTTCTTTCGTGCCTCCAGCCATCGAGCCAAGTTAGAGCCCGCATTCGCAGGCAGGGCCGGAACGTAGACGCCCAGAAGAAGCGTTCGACATCGCGGTGGTGGGGGCGGCACAGCCTGCTCCGTGGCCGCGCGGCGCCCGGCCGAGGCGGTCGATGGAACAGTGGTCGGGCTCTAGTCAGAACCCGACCACCGACCTCGGACTCAACCGGATGGGCGACACTCCAGTGCGACAAACGTATCCCGCCCTACGATCCAGGCCCCACGTAGTCCGCAAGCTCCTGGCTGCTCGCAACAAGCGCCGGATCGTCGTCGCCGCCCGGATCGGGCCGGTGACAGCCTCAGGATCGGAGCCATCGACGTTCGGTGTGGATGCCCGTGTCCTGGTTTCGGTCGTGTCCACGCTGTCAATGAAGGTGCCGTAGGCGATCTTGAGGGCCGCCCGCGGTCGAGCTGCATTCAGCCGACTGGGACACCGGCGGCGAGCGCCTTGACGTCCTCGGTCCGGAGCGGGTTACCGGCAATGCCCCAATCGCCGCTGAGGACCTCCTCGACGATGACCCACGTCACCGGGCGCATGTTCTCGCCTTCGATTTCAACCATCGCATCGGTCAGCCGGGTCACGATCTCCCGCTTCTGCTCGGCGTTGAACACGCCCTCGATGAGCTTGACGTTGATCAGTGGCATATCGCTCTCCATTGCTTGGGCTGTTGATGGCAGCGGCGGGCGTCGGTCGGGTCGTCTACGCACCACCCGCCTCCGTCCGGCGCCCGACCGGCGTGCCCGGGTCGCCGGACCAACCGAAACTACGCGGCAATGCCGGGATCGGTTTCCGATCGTCGGACAGGACCCGGCCGGTCCTGGCGGCCCGCAGACGCAAGAGCGGTGGTCGGTAGGCGCGGGATCCCCTGCAGCCCGACCGGGCGCTAGGTTTCCGACGGCACGTATCAAAAGCTCGAACGCGGCGCCACGGCCCAGGTTGTCGTCGAGCGCTGGCGAGGACGTCAAGCTGGCTCGCCGCCGCGGCGGTGAACGTCGCCGCCAGGACCAGGTCATGGCGGCTTCGCAGCCGAGCCGTCAGGAGCGAAGCGAGGGAAGAGGCCTGACGTTGACCTCGTGGACACGACCATCCCTGGCGGCCCGGGTGAGGTTCTGCCGGCGACGCAGAATGTCACCGCGCGGCGTCGCGGGAA
>CAWFAH010000001.1:0-220995 GCA_963813705.1 uncultured Chloroflexia bacterium | reverse complement strand
GCGCGCGGAGGGGGACTGGGTCAGATCGCGGTCGGATGGGGCCGCCGCGGCCCGGTGGGACAGATCAGGTGGCGGCGACCTCGGCCTCGGGGTCGGTCCGCTGGTCCGCCGTTCGCTCGACGGCACCCGACAACGCCGCGTCGATCCGCGCGACGAACGGGCGTGCCCCGAACCCGACCAGGACCTCGCGCGCGGCGACGGCCGTGGAGCGCACCTCCGGCTCGGCGGGGTCGAGCAGGCCGACCATGTCCAGCGCGGTCAGGGCTTCGTCCCACGGCAGACCGCGCTCGCGGTATCCACGGATCGTCTCGCGGTACAACCCGAGGGCCTCGGCCCCCCGGCCGTCGAGCGCCGCCAACCCGGCGCGGATCGACAGCCGGTGGAGCTCGGTGATCCGGCCGTGGACACCGGTCGCGTCGAGCCGCTCGAGCGCCTCCGCCGCCCGCGCGCGATGGCCCGACCAGAGGGCGGGGCGGGCGGCCAGGTAGAGGTTCCAGGACGCGGTCGAGGGTTGGAGCGTGGCCAAGGCCCACCAGTCATCGCCGGCATCGTCGAGGCGGCCCTCGGCGAACGCGATGAACGCTCGGGCGTCGGCGGCATACGCGAGCAGCGCCGGGTCTGTCTCACCCACCGTCAAGCGCTCGATCTCGGCCATCACGTCGGCCGCGCTCTCGCCACGGCAGGCCAGCACGGAGCTCAGGTTGTTGAGGAGGAGCACGCGGTCGGCGGTCTCGGGGTCTTCGGCGAGGCCGGAGCGAGCGTCGGTGATGGCACGATCCCATTCGCCGACCATGAAGCCGCCGAACGCGCTTCCGCCGAGGAATCCGAACAACAAGTGTCGGTGACCAAGCCTGCGCGACAGCGCTGCACCTGCGCGCGATGCCTCGAGCGCGGCGCCCGGATCGATCTCGATCAGCCCCACACTCCGATTGTTCATTGCCCGGAGCGCGGTGGTGTGGAGTCCCATCGACTCGGCCAGCCGTTGGCCGATCTCGATCAGCCCGTTGCCCTCCGTCAGGCGTCCGAGTCCACCGAGCGCCGAGCCCTTGGTGACCAGTGTGTCGGCCAGGATCTCGGGCAGGTCGAGGTGCTCGGCCGCCTCGAGCACCCGATCGGCCACCTCGACCGAGAGTCGCAGGTCCTCGAACAGGAAATGGCTTCGGGCGAGCTGGCTCTCGAGGGCCACCAGCCCGGGATCGGGCGCCAGGTCGGCGAACTCCATGGCCCCGGCTTCGAGGATTCCGATCGCGTCGGCAGTCCGTCGTTCGCTGAGCAGCACGCGGCCGAGGGCCGCGGTGATTCGAGCCGTCGCCCGTCGGTCTCCGCGCTCGCGGGCGATGCCGGCGCCGCGGCGCAGAAGGGCCTCGGCCCGCTCCAGCCGCCCCGCGATCCCGGCGGCGTCGCCGGCACGCTCGAGCAGATCGCTCTCCTCGGCCGGGTCCGTGGTCACGCCGATCGCCTGCTCGTAGAGCCCGGCGGCCTGCTCGTACGACCCGAGCGCCGCCGCCCGCTCGGCCGCACCACGCAGCGCGAGCCGGGCCTGCCCGGCCAGCGCATCCGCCTCGGCGCCTTCAGCGGCGTTCGAGTAGGCGGCCAGGTATTGGCCCGCGAGAGCGCCTGCCAGCTCGTCGGAACCGAGTCCCTCGAAGAACCGCGCCGCGGCAAGGTGTCGCGTCTTGCGCTCCTTCCGGGCGAGCGTGTTGTAGGCGACCTCGCGAATGAGCGCCTGGACGAAGGCGTACTGGCCACGTTCCGCCGACCGGGGATCCAGCTCCTGAACGAGGAGCTCGCGCCGGACCAGGCCCTTCAGGCGCGGCTCCAGGACGTCCGGCTCGATCCCCGACACGGCCGCCAGGCCGGCCAGGGTGAAGCTCTGGCCGAGGACGGCGGCGTCCGATACGAGCGCCCGGTCGAGCGCATCGAGTCCGTCGAGCCGGCTCGCGATGAGCGCGGTCAGTGTCTCCGGCACCGCCAGGCTGGTGAGGTCGCCGGCCGGGACATACCGGCCGTCCTCGAGGACCAGCCTTCCCTCGGCCAGGAGCATCCGGACCGTCTCCACGGCATACAGGGGGATCCCGTCGGCGCGGGTGACGATCGCCCGGATGGCGGGCTCGGGCAGGCTCGGGATGAGCCCGAGGAGGAGCTCGCGCATCGCCTCCTCGGCCAGTGGCTCGAGGTGGATCGAGAGGAAGTTCCGCTTCCCCGCTCCCCAGTCGGGGCGCTTCTCGAGGAGCTCCGGACGGGCCAGCGTGACGACGTAGATGGGGACGGTCTTCGACCACTCGAGGAGGTGGTCGACGAAGTCGAGGAGGCCGCTGTCGGCATAATGATGGTCCTCGAAGACCATGACCACCGGGGCCGTCGCGGCCAGCCGCTCGAAGAATGTGCGCCAGGCACCGAACAGCTCCTCCGACCGGATGTCGGATTCGAGCCCGAGCAGGCTGAGGAGCGCCGGCTCGATCCAGGTCCGCTCGTCGGGATCGGGGACGTGCTCGGCGAGCGCGGCGGCGACCTTCTCGCGGGTGGTCCGCTCGTCGTCGTTCTCGGCCAGGTGGCAGCGCGCGCGGACCATCTCGCCGAGCGCCCAGAAGGTGATCCCCTCGCCGTAGGCCGGCGAGCGGCCGTCGTGCCACCAGACGGTCTCGACGAGCCCGTCAATGTACTTCAGGAGCTCCCAGGCGAGCCGGGTCTTGCCGATGCCGGCCGGGCCGATGACGCTCACGAGCCGGATCCGTCGCTCGCGCGCCGTCGCGTGGAAGAGGTCCTTGAGCAGGCGCAGCTCGTCATCGCGCCCGACGAATGGCGCCTCCAGCGCGTCGCGCCGGTTCCGGCCACCGACCTCGCTGACGACCCGTAGCGCGCGCCAAGCCGGGACCGGGCTGGTCTTGCCCTTGAGCACTTGCTCGCCGGCGGTCTCGAAGGCGATCGCCATACTTGCCGCTCGATGCGTCGCTTCGCCGACGAGCACGGTGCCCGGCGGGGCGACTGACTGGAGCCTGGCCGCGGTGTTGACGAGGTCGCCGGCGACCATCCCCTGGTTCGTGGCGCCGATCGTCACGGCGGCCTCGCCGGTGAGGATGCCAGCACGGGCCTGGATCGTCGGTCCGAGGGTTCGAACGGCGTCGACCAGGTCGAGGGCCGCGCGGACCGCCCGCTCGGCATCGTCCTCGCGCGCGGTCGGGGCGCCCCAGACGGCCATGACGGCGTCGCCGATGAACTTCTCGACCGTCCCGCCGTAGCGGGCGATCACCTCGCTGGCAAGGTCGAAGTAGCGGGTCAGCGTGTCGCGGACGTCCTCGGCGTCACGCTCCTCCGCGAACGGCGTGAAGCCGACGAGATCGGCGAACAGGACCGACACGAGCCGGCGCTCGGCCTCCGGGACGCGAACCGGCGCAGCGGGTGCACCGGCGGCGACTCCTGCGGCTCCACTGACCCCGGCGGCCGCAACCGGGGTCCCGCACTCCCCACAGAACCGGGCGTCGGACGAGAGCGCCGAGCCACAGGCGGCGCACGTCGCGGCCAGGCGCGACCCGCACTGCGTGCAGAACTTCGTGCCCGCCGGGTTCTCGGTTGCGCAACTCGCGCAGATCACGCCGACCGCTCCTCCACGACGCTGGTGCGCGTGAGCCTACCGGAACGCCGACCCCAACGGGAAGGCCCAGTTGGGCGGGCCGAGCCTGTGGCAGTCGGGTCTGGAGCGGGAGACGGGGTTCGAACCCGCGACATTCAGCTTGGAAGGCTGACGCTCTGCCAACTGAGCTACTCCCGCCCGCGCGGGAACGCTACCACCTCACCTAGCGCGGCACGAACTTCTGGATGCTCCGACTGCCGCGATCGAGCCCCGCCCACGACTCCGCCGCCTCGGCCACGTAGAAGCTGCCCGTCGAGTCGACCGCGATGCCATGGGGCATGGCGAACAGGCCGGCGCCGGGATCGGTGCGCACCCGGCCGCGAACGACCGACCGCCTGGCCGGAGCATCCGGGAGGCCCGCCCCCGCGCCGCCGTCGGCATCGTCGACCTCGACCCCGTCGCCCCAGCGGGCGATCAGCGTGCCGTCCCGACCCAGCACGGTCACCCGGTGCGGCAGCTCGGCGATGTAGAACGCCCCGTCGGGGCCCTTCCGGACGCTCTGCGGCATGCGCAGGTCCGCCCATTCACCGATGTAGGTGCCGTCCGGCCGGAAGAACTGGACCCGGTCGTTGAAGCGGTCGGCGACGTACACCGTGTCGCCGTCGTCGTGGTCGATGAAGACGCTGTGGACCGTGTCGAACTCTCCGGGACCGTGGCCGCGCGAGCCCCACGAGAACTTGAGCACGCCGTCCGGCCCGAAGCAGTGAATCCGCGCATTGCCGTGACCGTCGCTCACGTAGATGTCCCCGTTCGAGGCCACGGTCGCGTGGGCGGGCCGGTTGAACGGCTGGCCGGTCGTCGTCGGGGCGGGCTGGAAGGCGGTCCCGAGGGTCAGCACGAGCTTGCCGTCGGCGGTCCACTTGCGGACCGTGTGGTCGCGGCTGTCGGCCGTGTAGACGAAGCCGTCGATGCCGACGCTGATGCCGTGCGGGAAGGTGAAGTAGTTCGCGCCGAACTCGCCCCAGGCGTCGAGAAACCGGCCCTCACGGTCGAAGATCATCACCGGGTGCGTGCCACGGCAGAAGACGAAGACGTTGTCGTCGCGATCGACCGCGACGTCGGCGACCTCGACGAACGTCCAGCCCTTGGGGCGGCGGAAGAAGCCGTCCACCACCTCGAAGCGATCGCGTCCGATCTCGACGTCCATGAGGTCCTCCGCTGGGGTTGATGCACCGCGGAGAGTAGCGCCCTGGAGGACGGCCGGACAGTCGCCCGGGGCCCGCCAAAGGGCCGATTTCGGGGCGTTTCGCGGTACTCGTTGCTGGGGCGCAACAGGACTATCGACTGTTAACCCCGGGACCATTGACAGCGGCATCGCGCGTGCCGCTGTATAGCCGTATCGCTCTCATCCAGCCGCACTCATCCATGTGAGGGGACCGTCATCACCACTGTCTTCCGCGCCTCGCGCCCTGCTGCCACCGCGACCCCCGCCACCACCCCGGCGACACCGCTTCCGACCCCGGCCACCACGAACGCCGCCACCGCCGTCGCGCTCGAGCTCAAGGCCCTCGGGGTCGAGCACTTCTTCCTGATGACGGGCCGCGACAACTCGCTGTGGATCGCCCTCCAGTCCGTCGGCATCCGGCACATCCTTGCCCGGAGCGAGGCGGCCGCGGTCTACATGGCCGACGGCTACGCCCGGCTGCGTGGCAAGCCGGCGTTCGTCTACGGCGCCTACGGCCCCGGGGCCGCCAACCTGTCCGGGAGCCTCGCCGAGCCGTTCTGGTCGGGCACGCCCGTCGTCGCCCTGACGTCGACGATGCGCCGGGCCGACCGCTTCCGCCGCGAGTACCAGGAGCTCGACCAGCCGCCGCTGTTCGCGTCGGTGACGAAGTGGAGCGCCGAGGCGTCCGCGCCGACGATGGTCCCGCGGCTCGTCCGCGAGGCCGCGCGGCACGCGCTGACGGGTGCGCCGGGCCCGGTCTACCTGGGCATCCCGAGCGACCTGTTCGAGGGTCTCGTGCCCGACTACGACCCGCCGAGCGTCGACGCCGCGTCACCCGAGCTGCCGCTCACCCGGCCGGCCCCGACGGCCGCGGACGCCGAGGCGGTGGTCCGGGCCCTCGCCGAAGCACGGCGACCGATCATCCTGGCCGGCAACGGCATCCACCAGTCCGACGCCTACGACGCCCTTCGCCGGTTCGCCGAGCGGCTGCAGATTCCGGTCGCGACGAGCAGCGCAGGCAAGGGCAGCATCGCCGAGACCCACGAGCTCGCACTTGGGAGCGTCGGGCGCTATTCGCGCAACTACGCGAACGCCGCGCTGCGCGACGCGGACGTCGTGCTCGCGATCGGGACTGGCCTCGGTGGCCTGGTCACCGACTCGTACAAGCTCGTCCGCCCCGAGGCGCGGCTCTTCCACGTGAACGTCGATCCGGAGATGCTCGGGCTCAACTTCCCGACCGAGCTCGCCATCCTCGCCGACGCTCGGACGTTCCTCGAGGCCGTGCTCGACGCCGCCGACCGGCTGGAGGTCCTCCCGTCGGACGCCGCGGCGATGCACGTCGAGGACCTGGTCACGCAGCGGGCCGCCTGGCGCGAGCAGCGGGCCGAGCTCGCCGCACGCGACGGCAGCGACGGTCAGCGGATGCGCCCCGAGGCGGTGATGGCCGCGATCGAGGCGCAGATGGCCGACGACGCGGTGATCGTCGCGGACACCGGCTATGCCGCGGCGTGGGCCGGTGCGCTCGCCGAGATCCGGCAGGCCGGTCGCCAGTTCATCCGCGCCGACGGGTCGCTCGGCTGGGCGTTCCCGGCCGCGCTCGGCGCCCAGCTCGCGGCGCCCGGCCGGCAGGTGATCTGCGTCATCGGCGACGGCGGGTTCGGCTACCACATCGGCGACATCGAGACCGCGCTCCGCCTCGAGCTGCCGATCATCGTCGTGATCCTCAACAACCAGACCCTCGCCTTCGAGGAGCACGTCCAGACGCTCCTCTACGACCACGTGGTCCCCGAGGTGAACGAGTTCCTCGACGTCGACTACGGCCAGATCGCCCGGGCCTTCGGGGCCAACGGCCACCGGGTCACGACGGCGTCGGAGTTCCGCGCCGCCTTCGCCGAGGGCCTCGAGCGGCGCCGTCCGACGATCATCGACGCGGTCATTGACCGCCAGGCGATGGCTCCGGTCACGCGCTACGACCGCGTTCGCGTTCGCGAGCTGTGACCATCGAGGCGCCCGAGGTCGGGATCCCCGATCTCCCGACGGTCGACACGGTTCGAGCGCTCGCCGAGCGGTGCTCGAACTGGGGCCGCTGGGGCCCCGAGGACGAGCTCGGGACGCTCAACCACATCCGCCCGGACGACGTCGTCGCGGCATCCGGCCTCGTCCGGAGCGGGCGGGTCTTCTCGCTCGCGATCCCGCTCGACGAGCACGGCCCCCAGACCGGCGGGTTCGGTCGGTTCAACCCGATCCACCTGATGATCCGCGACGGCAACGCCGCGGCGACCGGGACCACCGTCCGTGACTTCTACGGCGGCCAGGACCGCTGGATCCGCGGCACCGACGACCTGCTGATCCTGCCCCTCCAGTCCGGGACCCAGTGGGATTCGCTCGCCCACATCGTGTTCGAGAACCGCATCTACAACGGCTACGACGCGACCTCGGTCGGGAGCAAGGGGGCCATTCGGAACGACATCGCCAATGCCCGCGACCGCGTCGTCGGGCGGGGCGTGCTGCTGGACCTGCCCCGCTACCACGGCCGCCCGTGGCTCGAGCCCGGCGAGCCGATCCACGTCGAGGACCTCGAGGGCTGCGCCCGTTCCCAGGGCGTGACGGTCGGGCGCGGCGACATCGTGCTCATCCGGACCGGCCAGATGGCGCAGTGCCGCGCGGCTGGGGGCTGGGGCGCGTACGCCGGCGGCGCGGCGCCCGGGCTCGCGCTCGACACCGCGCCGTGGATCTTCGACCACGAGCTGGCGGCGGTGGCGTGCGACACCTGGGGCCTCGAGGTCCTGCCCAACCAGACCGCCGATGTCTTCCAGCCGCTCCACATCGTCCTGATCGTCCACATGGGCCTGCTCGTCGGGGAGATCTTCGACCTCGACCCGCTGGCCGAGGACTGCGCCGCCGACGGACGCTATGAGTTCCTGCTGACCGCGGCGCCGCTGCCGATCACGGGCGGCGTCGGCTCGCCGGTCAACCCGGTCGCCATCAAGTAGGCCGGGGCGGGCGCGACCCCGGCGGTCAGCTCCGCGGGCTGACGCCCCGCCGCGATCGTCCGCGGACCTCGCCCAGCCGCCGCCCGACGATGTGCCGCACGGCGCTGGCCGCGGGTCGCGGGTCGCTCCACCAGAACAGCGCCCGGTCGCCGCGGAGCCACGGCTCGAGGACGGGACCATGCGGCCGGTGGCGGGAGCGCCAGGCGCGCGCGATGGCGGTCGCGTCGAGGATCTCGTACATCCCGTAGCGACCGACCTGGTACGACGTCGGCGCCGGTACGGGCAGGTCCAGCGCGTCGAGATAGCTCATCCACGGCAGGTCGAGCCCGGCGCGGGCAACATGCCCCACGAGCCAGAACGGCCGGGCGTTGACCTCGATGATCTTGAACAGGCCGTCGCGCTCGTCGACCTTGAACTCGACCATGAAGATGCCCCGGTAGTGCACCTCCGAGAGGACCGTGCGCAAGGCGGGGATCGCGGCGCTCACCTCGTCGAGCGGGATCGTCACGTCGAGGCAGGTGTTGGCGATCCGGGGCGGGTCCATCCGGACGCGCCGTCGCGCCCCCATGGCGACGATCGATCCGTGGCGATCCACGAAGCCGTCGATGATGACCGTGTTCCCCCAGCCACCCGGGATCCACTCCTGGAGCATGAACGTGATCCCGGACGAGCCCGCTTCCTCGACGCGCCGGGCGGCGTCCGCCCGCGAATGGACGAAGAAGCCCTTCGTCCCGAACCGACGGTTGTGGAGGTGCGATTCGGTCGGCTTGAGGAACCCGTCGGCGAGGTCCGCGTCGGTCGCCCGATCGAGATCGGCCGGCTCGCGGATCAGCAGGGTCCGTGGACGCGGGATGTCGAGCCGTTCGACGAGGGCCCGGAACCGGTCCTTGTCGACGAGCTGCTCGATGGCCTCGCGGGGCGCGATGCTCGCCGGGAACCGCTCGTGCAGCTCCGCCGGGAGGCCGGACACCGCGAGCGCCCACTGGTCGCTGCACGGGATGAGGACCGCCCGCGGGAGGCTCAGCGAGGTCAGGTACGCCGCGAGGGCGGCGCTGTCGGGCGACTCGGTGAGGGTGCGCTCGGCGGGTCGGTACCAGCGCGAGCGGACGATGATGTTCGTCGTGTCGTCGACGACGTAGCACTCGACCCCGTGCTTCACCAGCACGCGCAGGACCCCGAGCGCCGCGAGGTGTGCGCCGAAGATCAGGACCGGTACGCGCGGAGCCGGGGCGGTCGCCACGGAGACATTATCTCCGGCTTCGGTGCGCAGGTTCGGGCGCTGCCCGATCAGCTGCCCTGGGCCATGCTCCAGATCGTCCAGTACTGGGTCCGCAACCGGCGCGGCTGCTCGAGGACGGTCCGGATCGCGAACGCGATGTCCTCCGGCCGGAGGTAGTAGCCGAGCTCCGGCATGTCCTCGGTCCGGCCCGCGCCCATCGCGAACTCCGTGGCCGTCCCGGCGGGGCCGATCGTCGAGACGCGGATGCCCTTCTCGCGGAGCTCGCGGTCGAGCGAGCCGGCGAGGCCGACCTGGGCGAACTTGGTCGCCGCGTAGACCGCCTCGTCCGCGCCCCCGCGGAACCCCGCGACCGAGGCGACGATCACGATGTCTCCGTGGCCGGCCTCGATCATCGACGGCAGCGCCGCCCGGATCGGCCAGACGGTGCCGCCGACGTTCGTGTCGAGCATCGTGGCGAGGGCCTCGTCGGTGTGGTCGAGGATCCCGCCGTACATCCCGATCCCGGCGTTGGCGACCAGGCTGTCGAGCCGCCCGAACCGGTCGAGCGCCTCGTGGACCAGGCGGCGGTTGTCGTCGGGCAGGCGGACGTCCATCTCGACCGCGACCGCCTGGCCGGGGAACTCCTTCTCGAGCGCCTCGAGGCGATCGCGCCGGCGCGCCCCGAGGACCACGCGGGCCCCGGCCCGGGCCAGCTCGCGCGCTGTCGCGCGCCCGATCCCGGCGCTCCCCCCGGTGATCGCCACGACCGTGTCGTTGA
Organism: uncultured Chloroflexia bacterium; assembly: GCA_963813705.1. Classification (GTDB taxonomy): domain Bacteria; phylum Chloroflexota; class Limnocylindria; order Limnocylindrales; family CSP1-4; genus Chersky-267. The sequence continues at coordinate 211,209 of CAWFAH010000001.1, read as the reverse complement.
GATCCTCCATGCCGTCTCCTCGGTGCGCGGTGAGCCAGCCGAACGCTCGATCCGATCCTAGCCGATGGGACGCCGGGCGCAGTCATCCAACCGAAAGGTTGCCGGGGCGAGATTAACGGCATGACATCGCGAGCCGACCGCAGCGCCATCTCCTGGCCGCGATCGACCCGGATCGCCCGGGACCCGATCGACTCGCCGGCTGCGTCCTCCTCCTCCCCGCAGCCGGGCTCGGGCGGTTCGCGGTGTCGTCCTTCACGTTCGATAATCCGGCCCATGATCTGCCCAGATCGCCGCCCCCTCGTCGCCCCGGCCTGACCCGCCATGCGCATCCTCGTCGCCGAAGACGACCAGGGCCTGCGGGACGTGCTCGTCCTCGGGCTCGAGGACCAGGGCTACCACGTCGACGCGGTCGAGCGCGGCGACGACGCCATCGACCAGCTGCGCTGGTACGACTACGACGTCGCGATCGTCGACTGGCGGATGCCCGGCGCGCCCGGCATCGACGTCATCGCCTGGGCGCGGAAGCACGACAAGCCGACCGGGATCATCATGCTGACGGCGCGCGACACGCCGCCGGATCGGATCCAGGGCCTCGATGCCGGCGCCGACGACTACCTGGTCAAGCCGTTCGACTTCGGCGAGCTCCTCGCCCGGGTGCGCGCGGTCCAGCGCCGGCCGCGCGGCGTGGACGCCCCGGTCATCAGCCGCGGCCGGCTGAGCCTCGACCCGATCCGGCACGAGGTCTCCGTTGCCGACCAGCGGCTCAACCTCACCCCGACCGAATACCAGATCCTCGAGCTGCTCATGCGCCGCTCGCCCTCAGTCGTCGATCGCAAGGCGATCGCCGAGCACGCCTGGGAGGACGAGACCGATCCGCTCGGGTCGAACGCGATCGACGTCCAGCTGAGCCGCCTCCGGGCGAAGCTGCCGACGGCCGGGGTCCGGATCGTGACCGTCCGCGGCGCCGGCTATCGGCTGGAGGACGCGTGACCGCGGCGGCGGGCCCGCCGGCATCGCCGTCGGCGGTCCGGACGAGCTCGATCCGGGTCGCCCTGGCGACGACCGCGATCGTCGCCGCCGCCTACCTCGTGATCTGCGTCGCGGTCGTGGCGATCGTCAGCAGCGCGCTCACCCGCGACATCGACCAGCGGCTGGCCGACTCGCTGGCCCATATCGGCGGCGAGCCACCGCCCCCGGACCACGGCTACGACGCGCCGCCCGGCGGCCCGAAGTTCGGACCCCAGCTCCTCGTCTGGACGATCCATCCCGACGGCTCGGTGAGCTCGAACACCACGGACGCCGTGCTGCCGGTGGCCTACCTCGGGACGACCGGCCCGACCACCGTGGAGATCGGCGACGCGCAGGTCCGGATCCAGGGCGCCCCGACCGAGGCGGGCTACGTCGTCGTCGGCCAGACGACGCGCGCCGTCGACCAGGCGCGCACGACGCTCGTCCTCGCCGAGCTGATCATCGCCCCGATCCTGCTCATCGTCGTGTTCCTCGGCGCGGTCGCCATCGGGCGGCGGGTGGCCGCCCCGATCGAGCAGGCCCGGGTTCGCCAGCTCGAGTTCACGGCCGACGCGTCGCACGAGCTGCGGACCCCGCTGTCGGTCATCGAGGCGCACACGAGCCTGGCCCTGGCGCAGGAACGGGACGCCACGTACTACCGGACCGCCTTCGGCAAGGTGGACGTCGAGAGCAAGCGCATGCGGCGGCTGGTCGAGGACCTGCTCTGGCTGGCCCGGTTCGACGCGACGCGCGAGCCGCCGAACCTCGAGCCGGTCGACCTCGGCGTCCTCGCGTCGGAGACCGTCGATCGGTTCCGGGTGGTCGGCGAGGCGCGCGGTCTCGCGATCGAGCTCCGGGTCGACGCGGGCGACCACATCGTCCACGTCCCGCCCGAGTGGCTCGACCGGCTGCTCGGTGTCCTGCTCGACAACGCCTGCAAGTACGCCCCGCGCGGCACGTCCGTCGTGGTGACCGTGGCGAACGACGCGGGGCGCGTCCGGCTGACCGTCGACGACGCCGGTCCGGGCATTCCCGAGGAGCAGCGCCCCCGGATCTTCGACCGGTTCCACCGCGCCACCGAGTCGACCGGCGGCGCCGGGCTCGGGCTCGCGATCGGCGACGCGATCGTCCGCACGACCGGTGGCCGCTGGCGGGTCGGTGCCTCGCCGGCCGGCGGCGCGAGCCTGTCGGTCGCCTGGAAGCGCGAGACCGCCTGACCGCGTAACGGATCCGACAGGCAGCCCGGCCGAGACTCGCGGCAGCCGGTCGATCCACGACCGGGACCGAAGCCCCTCGAACCCGAAGGCCGTCCGATGTCCACCCTGCCCCAGCTGAGCCGCCGAGCCCGACGCCAGGTGCTCAGCTTCGCCACGATCGGCGTGGCGAGCACGCTCGCCTACGCCATCCTGTACGGAACGCTGCGCGTCGCGCTGGAGGCACCGCCGGCGAACCTGGCGGCGCTGGCGGTCACCGCGGTCGCGAACACCACCGCCAACCGGCGGCTCACCTTCGAGGTCCGCGGCCGGACGGGCTTCGTCGCCGACCAGCTGGCCGGGCTCGGGGCGTTCCTGATCGCCCTGGCGATCACCACGGGCGCCCTCGGGCTGCTCGCCGCGGTCGCGCCGCGGGCCGGGCTGGCGGCCGAGCTGGCCGTCCTGGTGGCGGCCAGCCTGATCGCCACGATCGTCCGTTTCCTCGTCCTCCGGTCCTGGATGGACCGCCGCCATGACGTTCCCGAGCGCCCCCGGGTCGTCCCCGAAGGAGTCGCTCGATGACCGCCGTCGTCCATCCGCCGCTCGGCGTGCCCGAGACCCGGACCGACCTCCGCAACCCCGTTGCCAAGCTGTTCTTTGGCCCGGCCGACCAGGCGGCCTGGATCCGCCCGGCGCTGCTCGGCGTGACCGCCCTCGCCGCGGTCGTCTACCTGTGGGGCCTCACGATCAGCGGCTACGCCAACACGTACTACTCGGCGGCCGCCCTGGCGGCATCGCAGAGCTGGGCGGCCTGGTTCTTCGGGTCGTTCGACGCGGCCAACTTCATCACCGTCGACAAGCCGCCGCTCGGGACGATGATCATGGGCCTGTCGGTCCGCGTCTTCGGCTTGAGCCCGTGGAGCATCCTTGCGCCCGAGGCGCTCATGGGCGTCGCGACCGTCGTCGTCCTGTATCGGGCCGTGCGCCGATCCTTCGGCCCGGCGGCCGCGACGATCGCCGGGGTCGTCATGGCGCTGACCCCGGTTGCCGTCCTGATCTTCCGCTACAACAACCCGGACGCCGTCCTGACGCTCCTGCTCGTGGCCGGCGCGGCGGCGCTCATCCGGGCGATCGAGACCGGCCGGCTCCGCTGGGTCGTCCTGGCCGCGACGCTCGTCGGGCTGGCGTTCGACGCGAAGTACCTCCAGGCGTACCTCGTCCTGCCGGCGTTCGCCCTGGTGTACCTCCTGGCCGCTCCCGGACGGCTCCGCCGCCGGATCGGCGGGCTGGTCGTCGCGGCGGTCACCGTCGCCGTCTCGTCGCTGTGGTGGGTGGTCGTCGTCGAGCTCATCCCGGCGAGCCTCCGGCCGTACATCGGCGGCAGCACGAACGGCTCGCCGATCGACCTCCTGCTCGGCTACGACGGCCTGGGCCGGATCTTCGGCGCCGGTGGCGGACCCGGTGGCGGCGGTGGCGCGAACTTCTCCGGGACCGCCGGCGTCCTGCGCCTGTTCAACGCCGAGTTCGGCGGCCAGATCAGCTGGCTGATCCCGTTCGCGCTCGTCGCGCTCGTCAGCGGCCTGTGGATCCGGCGCCACGCGTCGCGGACCGACCTGGCGCTCGCCGGGTATGTCCTGTGGGGTGGCTGGTTCCTCGTCCATGCCGTCGTCTTCAGCTTCATGTCCGGGCATCGTCCACACCTACTACAGCGTGGCCCTCGCTCCGGCCGTCGCGGCGCTCGTGGGCGCCGGCGCGGTCGACCTGTGGCGGCTCCGCGCGCGGGCGCGCCTCGCCGGGCTCGTCCTGGCCGGCGCCGTGATCCTGTCGGCCTGGTGGGCGTTCATGCTCCTCGACCGGTCGCCCGATTTCGCGCCAGGCCTCGGGATCGGCATCCTCGTCGTCGGCGCCAGCGCGGCCGTCGTCCTCGCCTTCCCGCTCCACGTCGCCGGCCGTCGTCCGTCGATCGCGGCCGCCGGGCTGGCGATGGCCGTGCTCCTCGCCGGGCCGCTGGCCTACGGCTTCCAGACGATCGCGACGGCGCAGAACGGCGGCGACCCGTCGGCCGGCCCGGCGGTCGCCCGGTCCGACGGCGGCTTCGGCGGCCCCGGCGGTGGGCCGCAGGGCAATGCCGGTGGCGGATCCCAGGGCAACGCCGGCTTCACGCCACCGACCGCGCCGGGTGGGTCGCTCGGAGCCGGACCGAGCGGTGGCTTCGGGGCGGCCGGTGGAGCCGGAGCCGGCGGGCCCGGCGGCTCCGTCGACCAGTCCGTGATCGACTACCTCGTCGCCAATCGTGGCTCGGCGACCTGGCTCGTGGCGACGACGTCCTCGGGCTCGGCCGGCTCGATCGAGCTGGCGACCGGCGCCCCGGTCATGGCCATGGGCGGCTTCACCGGGTCCGACCCGACGCCCACGCTGACCGAGCTCCAGTCGTACATCCGGTCGGGCGAGCTCCGCTTCGTCCTGCTCGGCGGCGGTGGTGGGCCGGGCGGATCGTCGGGGACGTCGGACCGCGACGCCTGGATCGCCGCGAGCTGCACGGCCGTCGACACGGGCTCGGGCACCACGTCCGGGCTCTACGACTGCGAGGGCGCGGTCCCGTGATCAGGCACCGATCGCTGGGCGTCCCGTCGCGGAACGAGAACCGGGAGCCGCTGGCCTGCGGCTCCCGGTCCCGTGGCCGTCGCGGCTGAGGTCAGCCGGGAGCCGTCGTCGCGCCGGGCGTTGCCTTCGGCCCGGGCCCGAACGGGAAGGCGCGACCGCCGGGCATGCCGCGGAGGTTGCCGCCCCGGACGGTGATGGCGTCGAGCGATCCGTCCGACCGCTGGGTTCCCTCCACGGCCACCGTCATCCCCACGGTCACGTCGTCGAGGCCGGGGTTCGTCACGCCGGCCAGCGCGTAGGTCGTCGAGCCGCTGACATGGATCGTGAGGTCGGTGCCGTCGCGACGCCGGAGCGTGATCGTCGACGCACCCTTCGCCGTGACCTGGCCGACGACCACCGGCGGGATCACCTGGACGCTGATCGCGGTCAGCGAACCGTCGCTGCCGTTCGTGCCGCTGACGACGACCGTCGCCCCGACGGTCACGTCGGCCTTCGTGCCGCTCGCGGCGCCGAGGCGGAACGTCGTCGAGTCCGTCACCGCGACCTTCGTCTTGGTGCCGTCGCGACCCTTGACCGTGAACCCGTCAGCGGATACGTCGGTCACCGTCCCGGCCACGGTCGGGAGAATCACGTCGATCGAGGTCACCCTGTAGGTCCCGTCGCTGGCCCGGGTCTGACCGAGCCGGACCTGGTCGCCGGTCTTGAGGTCGGACAGCTTCGCCGTGGCGCCACCGCGGGTGATCTTCACGGCATCGGTGACCGCGATCGTCCGGGTCCAGCCGTCGGCCGTCGTGAGGGTGACGTTCGAGCCGTCGATCGCCTTGATCGTGATCGGCCCGACGACCGAGCCGCCGCGAGGTCCGTCGCCCAGGGGAGCGCTGCCGAAGCCGAAGCCACCTCGGAAGGCGGGCGCAGGGCCGCCGGGTCCGAACCCGAAGCCGCCCGGGTACGGGAGGGTCTTCGTTCCCCCGGCCGTCGGCGCCGGCGCGCCCGTCGCTGCCGGTGCCGGCGACGCGGCGAGCGCGGCCGCCACGCCGAACACGGCGAACAGGACCAACGCGACCGCGGCGCCGATCCGAAGTCGGTCGCCCCGCCCGATCGTCGACTCGAAGCGGACCGCCGGCTCCGTCGGCTCCGTTGGCTCCATCCGTGACCTCCGCGCGCGTCCAGGCGTTGGGTCGCCTGCCCCGGTGTCCGAGCGTGCCGATCGATCCTGCGAACGTCCTGAGAGCGCTCGTAATGGGTCCGACAGGCAGACAGGGCATGCTTGCGGTCAGCACCACGACCGCGATCCCGGAGGCACTCCTCGTGAACCCGAACGAACCCACCCCACCGGCTCCCCCGTTCGAGCCGATCCAGGCTGCGCCGGCAGAGATTCCCGGCAGCGCCGACCGACGCCACGACCGAGTCCCGAGCGCCGGCAGAGCCGACGGATGCCTGGACGGCAGGCCCCGCACCGGCCGGCTCCGGCTGGACCCCCGCCCCGGACCCGTGGTCGGCGCCCGGTCCCGCGGATCCCGGCCGGACACCGCCTGCTGCTGATCGGCGCGACCACACGACCGCGCGGCTGCTGTTCGCCACCGTGGTCGTGGCCGCGGTCGTCGGCGTGGCCTCGACGCTGACCGTCGTCTCGCTCGTCCCGCGGCCGACGGCCTCGGCCGCGCCGGCTGCCGCCGCGACCGCGGCACCCTCGTCCAACGCATCGCTCACGAGCTCGGGCGCCGCCGTCGACGACACGTCAATCGTGGCCGCCACGCAGCCGTCGGTCGTGACGATCAACAGCGACGCCGGGCGCGTCAGCGGCACGGGCTCGGGGATCATCCTCACCTCGGGAGGGTTGATCCTGACCAACGACCACGTGATCGCCGACGGTGGCACGCTGAGCGTGCTCCTCCAGGACGGCCGGACCCTCGACGCGACGATCGTCCAGGAGGACCCGTCGAAGGACCTGGCCGTGATCAAGGTCGACGCGACCGGGCTGACGGCCGCCCAGATCGGCGACTCCTCGGCGATCCAGGTCGGCGAGGGCGTGCTGGCGATCGGCAGCCCGCTCGGCACCTACACCGAGACGGTCACCAAGGGGATCGTCTCGGCGACCGCCCGTCAGATCACCGTCCGCAGCGACCTGACCGGCCGGCCGACGACGCTCACGAACCTCATCCAGACCGACGCGGCGATCAACCCCGGCAACAGCGGCGGCCCGATCGTCGACGAGAGCGGCAAGGTCATCGGCATCGCGACGGCGACCTCGACGGCGGCGAACGGCCTGGGCTTCGCGATCCCGATCAACGACGCGAAGTCGATCATCAGCCAGGCCGGAGGCTCCACGTAGGCCCGGAACCGCGGGCCGCGTGCACGGAAACGCGCGGTGATTACCATCGAGTCATGCGCTTCTTCCGCCAGGCTCCGGCCATGCCCACGTCGACCGAGGTCCTCCCCGGCCGGCCCGACTCGATCGACGTCCCCGAGCGCCATGTCGTCAACGGCGCCCGCCTCACCCCACCGTGGCCGGACGGCACGCGGACAGCGGTCTTCGGACTCGGCTGCTTCTGGGGTGCTGAGAAGGCATTCTGGGAGACGCCCGGCGTGATCTCGACGGCGGTCGGCTACGCCGGCGGCTCGACCCCCAACCCGACCTACGCTGAGGTCTGCACGGGGAGGACCGGTCACTCAGAAGTTGTGCTCGTCGCCTACGACCCGACGAAGGTGTCGTACGAGGAGCTGCTGCGCGTGTTCTGGGAGGACCACGACCCGACCCAGGGGATGCGCCAGGGCAACGACGTCGGCACCCAGTACCGGTCGCTGATCGTCGTTTCCAACGACGCCGAGCGGCGGATGGCCGAGGCCTCCCGGGCGGCCTACGCGGAGCGCCTCAAGGCCGCCGGCTACGGCGAGATCACGACCGAGATCGTCGACGCCGCCTCGACCCCGTTCTACTACGCCGAGGACTACCACCAGCAGTACCTCGCGAAGGTCCCGAACGGCTACTGCCCGAACCACTCGACCGGCGTCAAGTTGCCGGACGACTTCGTGGTGACGCCGCTGCAGTACGTAGACTGACGCAGGGTTGCCAGAACCTAGCCCGTTTCGGCCAGGCCCAATCGCTCGACAGGTTCCCGCCACCTCGCGAGGATGAAAGGCCTGACGAGGCCCAACGTGAGCGCACCGGGCTCCGCCTCGCGAGATCTTCCCCTCGCCACGACTCGTGCCCGAGGCGCCTCGACTGTCGATCGAAGCGCTTTCGGTGCAACTTGCCGGCCTGTCGGACGAACCCTCGAGGATGTCAAATCAAAGGAAGCCTCATCACTGCCACGCTGGCGTACGACGGCGGCCGGGATGTCACCGCGTACGTTCCGTTCGAGCCGCCCCAGGCGGTCGTATTTGCCGGCGACGGCCAGTTGGTCTCGCAGTGGGGCGGCGTGCTCGAAGCAGCGGGACTACCTCCAACGTTGATCGTTGGCGTCCATCGTCTGGCTGATGAGACGTTGCGGCTGCACGAGTACTCGCCCGGCTTCGACCCTGAGCGATTCGACGCGCACGAGCGATTCTTTGTCGTCGACGTGGCTCAATGGGTGCAGGAGCGTTTCGATGTCGCGCTACCTGCGAGCCGCACCGCGGTTTGTGGTGTCTCCGCGAGCGGAGAGCTGGCCCTCGCCATCGGCCTCCGCAACCCCGACAACTACGGTGCGATCTTCTGTGCCTCTCCGGGAGGCGGGTACCGACCACCCGACGACATGGCACGGAAGATTCCGCGGACGTACCTCGTCGCCGGCACGGACGAGCCGTTCTTCCTCGCCAACGCGGCGCGTTGGGCGCGCGCGCTACACGACGCAGGGGCGGATGTCGTGATGAAAGAACGTCCCGGCTCGCACGGCGGTTTGTTCTGGCAAGAGGAGTTTCCCCTCATGGTGGAGTGGGCGTTTGGCGAATGAAGGTTCCGGCGTTCTTGGGTCATAGGCAATAGGGGACGGCATTACGCTGACCTGTCTTAGGTGCCGAACGGCTACTGCCCGAACCACGCGACCGGCGTGAAGTTGCCGGACGACTTCGTGGTCACACCTTTGCAGTACGTGGACTAGCCGACCGGCGAGGATGCTTGGCGCCCGCCCGGCGGCGATGGGCCACCCCGACCAGTGGACCGTGGCCTGCCGGTCGAGCTCGGCGTAACCATCACGGGCTGAAGCTGAGCACGTCGTCTAGCGACTGGCCTCGCCGACCTCATGAATGTCGAGCGTCTTGAGAAAGGCGCGCGCCTGGCGTTGGTCGAAGGCAGTCGCCGAAGGTCGGACGAGGACGGCCTGTAGCATCGGACGGATGCGTTCGGGCCGTGGGAAGCCTCTGCGGCTCATCACTCTCAGCGCGAGGATCGCGTGACCGGCCACGCTATCGTCGTCAATGAGTTCGATCAGCACGTCGACGCGCCGAGGGTCCTTCGTGCGTGAGAGCGCATCGCAGAACATCTGTCGGGCCCGCCCGGCCCTCCGGTCACGAAGAATCTCGATGATGGCGTCCGCATCGGCGGGACCAGCCAGGGTGGCCAGAGTATTCCCGATCGTCCATCGGAGCCCGTCATCGTCCGCGTACTCAGGCCGATGGAACTCCGCGATCAGGCGGCGGGCGCCTTCGCCGCGCGCGCTGCGCTGACCGTCCAGGGAACGTACCATCGCCAACTTCACTGTTCGGTCCTCGACTCGCGGGAGCCAGTCGACCAGCACCGGCGCGGCGGTATCGAAATCGAAAGTCGAGAACGAGGCGTCTCCGAAGCGCCCGAAGTCGATCGTGTCGATCCCGGCGGCTTCAAGCGCCGCGAGCAACGGCTCGGCCTCTTTCCAATTGAGGCCCTCATGACGCCGCTCGGCTCGCTCCCGATGGGCGAGGGCTTGCATCTGTGGCCGGACGCGTTTGTCCACCGGTTCATTCTCGCGTCTCTCGGCGGGCCTCGCTGAGATGCGAGTCGTCCTGCCGGTCGCACAGACGAGAGTCCGGTTTCGGCAGTAAGTTGGCATGTCGAAGAACCGAGTCGACTTCGAGCTGACGGCAGAGGAGGTCGCGTCAATCGACGCCCTCGACACTGGCGTCCGTGGCGGCCCGAATCAGGACGAGATCGACTTCCTATCCTGGAACCGGGCCATTCCCGAGTGACGGGGTCGAGTGGGCCCCTTCGACGCCTTTTCAGGGCGGCTTGCGCGGTCAGTCGATACGCTGGGCCATGGCCACGATGATCCCCTCGGGTCCGCGCACATACGCCATACGCCAGAGGTGCTCGTACTGACCGACGCCGCCGACCAGCCGGTAGCCCTCCCCGGCTAGCCGATCGAGGATCGCGTCGAGGTCGTCCACCTCGAACATGACGTTGCGCAACCCCAGCTCGGTGGACATGGCGTCGGGCGATCCCGGTCCGTGGTCGGGCTGGATGAAACTCGATAGCTCTAGCCCCGTTCCACCGTCGGGCGGCCGCAGCATCACAATCTCGCTTCGGGACTTGGGTATGCCGATGACGGTGTCGACGAATTCGCCCTCCATAACCATCCTGCCCTCAATCTCGAAACCCAGCCCGACGAAGAACGCCGTCACCGTGTCGAGATGTGCAACCGTGATGCCGACGTGATCGAAGCGTCTGATCGGCGACATGGGGTGCATTCTCCTGCGTCGACTGACCAGACGGACCAACGTTCACGAGCTGGCCGGCTCTGCCCAATCCCGCCTCACTCGGCGCTGGCGGCCAGCGAATAGAAGCTGATGGCGGCCACGGACAGCTGGATGCACAGGGCGAGCGCGTACACGGTGAGGGATGCGAAGAGCAGAGCATTCAGTCCGAACAGGGTTGTCGCGGTGATCCCCGAGGCGACGATGAACTGCGTCCAGCGGACCCAGGGCACACCCGCCTGGACCAGCTGTCGATACCGGACGCTGATGACGAAGAGCGCATAGACGAAGACCAAGGCGCTCGAGACGACGAGCGTCGTTCGTGCGTCGTTGAGCGCGGGGAAGAGCACCGCCGGCAGCAGGCTCTCGAACGTCACGTTGAAGCTCGTCGACACGATCCCGCGGAGCCGGTAGCGCTGGCCGACCGTCCAGCCGGCCCTGTCCGACGCGAGTCCGGGTGCGATCGCCGCGAAACCGGCCACGACCACGGCAATCGTTGCGATCCCGACCAGGAGGGCCTCACCGGGCATTCGTGGCCCCGATCGGCTCGATTTCCCGCATGCGCGTCATGGCGGACCGCCCTCGACCCAACAAACCGTCCCTCGCCCGGCGAACGATGGGGGCACCGCGGCGAACGATACAGGGCCTCCACGCCGGCGGGTCGGTCGCAGCGACAGGCTCACTCACTCGGGAACCTGAACGGCTACGATCCAAGGGTGAGCCCACCTTTCCCGTTCGAGACCGACCCGGCCCAGCTCGGCCGGCGATTCCGGGCTGACTTCGCCTGGGGCTTCGCCGCCTCCGCCTACCAGATCGAGGGGGCGGCGGCCGAGGATGGCCGAGGACCGTCGATCTGGGACACCTTCGCCCGCCAGCCGGGCGCGATCGCCGATGGCAGCACGGGCGACGTCGCCTGCGACCACTACCACCGCTTCCCGGAGGACGTGCGGCTGCTGGCCGACCTGGGCGCGCGCACGTATCGCTTCAGCATCAGCTGGTCCCGCGTCCTGCCCGTGGGAACCGGCGCCGTCAACCAGCGCGGCCTCGACTTCTACCAGCGCCTCGTCGACGCCCTGCTCGACGCGGGCGTCCGACCGATGGTCAACCTGTTCCACTGGGACCTGCCGCAGGCCTTGCAGGACCGCGGTGGCTTCGCCAACCCGGAGGTCGTGGGCTGGTTCACCGACTACGCCGCGCTCCTCGCGTCGAACCTGGGCGACCGCGTCAAGGACTGGATGACGTTCAACGAGCCGGCCGTCTTCGCCTTCGTCGGCCATGCCGACGGAATCCATGCGCCCGGGCTGCGTCACTGGCCGACGGCGATCCGGGTCGCCGACAACGAGCTGCGCGCGCATGCCGGCGCCGCCCAGGCGATCCGCGCGCTGCTCGGCGACGCGAAGGTCGGCGTGGCGGTCGACGTCAACCAGGTCGCGCCGGCGAGCGATTCGGAGCGGGATCGCGTCGCCGCCGACCAGTGGAGCTCCGCGCGCGACGCGTGGTTCCTCGATCCGCTCTTCGGCCGTGGCTACCCGGCGCTGGGACTCGAGGCTCACCGCGAGGCGGGGCACCTCGAAGGCGTCGACCTCGCCGATCCGCCGGCCGGCAATCTCGACTACCTGGGCCTCAACTACTACCGGCGCGACTCGGTCAGCGCCAGGTCGGACCGCGCCTTCGACTGGGAGGTCGGCGCCGGGCCCGGCTCGGAGCAGACGCAGATGGGCTGGCACGTCGCGCCCGACGGTTTGCGCGACGTGCTGCTCGAGCTCAACCGGACGTACGCACCGCCCGAGATCGTGGTCACCGAGAACGGCGCCGCCTACCCCGACTCCGTCGACCAGGACGGCCGGGTGCGCGACGAGGACCGAGTGGGCTACCTGGCACGCCACGTCGCCGCGGTCGCTGAGGCGCTCGACGCAGGGGTGCCCCTGACCGGCTACCACGTCTGGTCGCTGCTCGACAACTATGAGTGGAGCCTGGGCTTCAGCCGGCGGTTCGGCCTGATCCACGTCGACTACGACAGCCAGCGCCGCACGCCAAAGGACAGCGCGCGCTGGTATCAGCGGCTCATTGCCCGGGAGTAGGTTCCTCCGGAGTCGGCCATCGGCCGCCGCTGCGCGCTCTGCCGGTCGGCTTCCGGCCGGGCCGAGGCCGACCGTCGCTTGCTAGGTTGTCTCGGTGACCTTGCTGATCGAGCGCGGATGCTCGGGGTTGAGGCCGCGCGCGACGGTCAGGTGATAGGCGTACAGCTGGGCGGGCAGGATCTCGACGACCGGCGCCAGCCAGGGCGGGATGCCGTGCGGCAGGGCCAGCCCCTCGTCGATTTCACGCGCGGCCGGCGCGTCCGAGATCACCAGCAGGCGCGCGCCGTGGTCCTCCTTCAGGCGGGCCAAGAGCGCGACCTGGGCCTCCAGCTCGGTGCCGCTCGGGGCCACCGCCAGCACCGGCAGGCCGGGCTCGGCCAGCGCCAGCGGTCCGTGCTCGAAGTCGGCCGCCGAATACGGCATGGCGGCGACCAGCGCCATCTCCTGCAGCTTGAGCGCCCACTCCCGAGCGCTCGCGTAGCTGTAGCCGCGGCCGAGCACGACGGCACGCTGGCGTGTGACGTGCGCGGCGGCGAGATCGCGCGCGTGAGGCTCCGCCCCAAGCGCCTCCGACATCAAGGCGGGCAGGCCAGCCAGGTCGGCCGTTTCAGTTGACGAGGGCGGGTCGAGTGCCGTCGACAGCAGCGCCGCCGCGATCAGCTCGGTCGTGTAGGTCTTGGTCGCGGCCGTCGCCATCTCCGGCCCGGCGCGCAGGTCGACCACGTGGTCGGCCGTTTCGGCCAGCGGGGAATCGGCGTCGTTGGTCAGCGCGACGGTCAGCGCGCCCTGCCGCCGCGCCTCTTCGACCACCGCGACGATGTCCGGTGAGCGGCCCGACTGGGAGATGCCGACGATCAGCGCGTCGGCCATGTTCGGGCGCGCTCCGTAGAGCGAGATCGTCGACGGCGCCGCCAGGGCGACGATCAAGCCGTTTCGGATCGCCAGCAGGTACTGGGCGTAGATGCCGGCGTTGTCCGAGGTGCCGCGGGCGGCGATGACGGCGAACCGCGGCCGGCGCGCCCGTAGCGCGGCGGAGAGCGGGGCGAATGCCGCGGGCGCAGCGTCGAGCAGCCGCTCGGCGGCGGCCGGCTGCTCGAGGATCTCGTCTCTCAGCCCCATGCCATGAGCCCGTGACCGCGCGGATGCAGACCGGCGATCTCGACGGGCAACCGGCCGGCGAACGACGCCTCGCCCAGCAGCCCGGCCGCCAGCGCCTCCATCGACGGCGGCAGGATGCCGTAGCTGCAGATGTGGGTTCGGGCGGACGGGTACGCGAGCAGGTCCCACGGCGTGCGCAGTGCCACGGTGACGGTCGGCTTGCCGGACGCCAGGACCGCCGCGGCCAGTGCCGCCTGCACCGGCTGGAGGTGCGCGGAGAACGTCCCGACGACGACGAGGTCGAAGGCCCCCAGCCGCTCGCCGAGACCGGCGACGTCAGCCTCGCCCGGCGCCGCCGGGAGGAGGATCTCCTCCACGCCTGCGAGCCGGCGGCGGAGCGCCCCTGCCAGCGTCGGCGACACCGTCGACGACGTGTCGGCCGGCGTCAGGTCGGCGGGCATCGACTGGACGACCGCAATCCGCGCGTCGGCGGCCGCCTTCAACGGCACCAGCCGGTCGTCGTTGCGGACGAGGGTGATGGAACGTTGGGCCAGCTCGGCGGCGAGTGCCTGATGTTCGGCGCAGCCGACGAGGTCCAGCGGCGGCTGGTCGTAGCGTCCCAGCCAGCGGCGCAGCTCGTCCAGCCGGCGCTTCGCCGCCGCGTCGTCGTCGGCATCGATCAGGCCGCGCCGCTGCGCCTGCGCAAGGCCTTCCTCCAGCCGTTCCAGCGCTGGTTCGTCGGCGGTTCCAAGCAGCACGTCCTCGCCGGCGCGGAGGGCGGCGACGGCATCGACGATCTGCGCCGATCCCTGGGCCAGGGCGCGCATGTCCAGGGCATCGCTGACGGTCACGCCGTCGAACTGCAGCTGCCGGCGCAGGAGGTCGCGCAGAACTGCGGCGGACAGGCTGGTCGGCAGGTCGTCGTTCTGACCGGGGAGCGCGAAGTGGCCGGTCATGACCATCCGCGCGCCCGCGTTCAATGCCGCTCGAAACGGGACCAGCTCCCGCCCGGCCAGCTCGGCTTCCGTCCGGGGCACCAGCGGCAGCTCGTGGTGTGGATCCGCTGCCGTGTCGCCGGCGCCCGGGAAGTGCTTGGCCGTCGCGGCCACGCCGTCGCCTTGCAGGCCACGAACGGTCGCCGCCGCGAGCGTTCCGACGGCCCCAGGATCGTCGCCGAAGCTGCGGATCCCGAGCGCCGGATTGGCCGGGTTATTGGCCACGTCGCACACCGGCGCGTAGTTCACGTTGACGCCGAGGGCCCGCAGCTCGCGCGCCGTCGCGCCGGCGACGCGCTCGGCCAGCGCTGCGTCGCCGGTCGCGCCGAGCGCCATCGCGCCCGCGAACGGCGTCGTCCCTTCCCCCAGGCCGACCAGCTGGCCGCCCTCCTGGTCGGCGGCAACCAGCAACGGCGGTGCCCCGGCCGGTCGGGCCGCCTGGATCGCGGCGGTCAGCTCGCGGATCTGGGAGGGATCGACGACGTTGTGGTCGCGGAAGAGCGTCACGCCGGCGGCGCCCTGTTCGTGGATCCGCCTCGCCGCCGATCGCGGCAGCTCGCTGCCGACGAAGGCGATCATGAGCCGCGCCAGCGTCACGCCTTCACGGAGCCAGCCAGGATCCCTCGCACGAACGCCCGCTGGAGAAGCAGGAAGACGAGCAGCGGCACCACCATCGTGATGAACGCGCCGGCGGTGAGGAGATGCCACGAGCCGCCGCGGCTCCCGATCAGATTGTAGAGGGCGGTCGGCAGGACACGAACATCGGCACCCGGTCCCAGGAAGACGAGCGCTACCAGCAGGTCGTTCCAGACCCACAGGAACTGGAAGATGGCGATCGCACCAAGGGCAGGGATCGACAGCGGCAGCACGAGCCGCATGAACGTCTGGAGATGCGTCGCACCATCGATCGCGGCGGACTCGAACAGGTCGCGCGGCAGCTGCGAGATGAAGTTGTAGAGCAGGAAGATCGACAGCGGCAGGCCAAAGCCGGTGTGCGCCAGCCAGATGCCGAGGAACGAGCCGTACAGGTTCCCCGCGGCGTAGATCTTCAGGATCGGGATCAGCGACATCTGGATCGGCACGACCAGGAGCGCCACGACGATGATGAACAGGACCCCACGGCCGCGGAACGGGATCCAGGCGAAGGCGTAGGCGGCAAACGCGGCGATGGTGATCGGAATGGCAACCGAGGGGATGGTCACGATCAGGCTGTTGATGAACGCGTTGCCCATGCCGTCGCTCGAGAGGACGGTCTGGTAGTTCGACAGCGTCCACTGGTTCGGCTCGAACGGGTGGAGCAATGCCGTCCACCAGCCCGAGGTCGTGATGTTGATCGGATTGCGCACGGAGGTGACGAGGAGGCCGAGCGTCGGCACCGTCCACAGGAAGCAGATCAACAGAACCGACAGGCGAAGCGGCACGCTCCGAATGAAGGCCGGCCGCCACGCGGCGACGCCGACCTGTCGCGATTCGATGGGCTGGGCTGGCGCGGTCATGCTTCCACCTGCTGTCGTCTGAAGTTGCGCAGGTTGATGTACATCACGGGCAGGACGGCAATGAAGAGCAGGGTCGCGAGCGCCGCACCTGCGCCGTCGTCGAAGAACTGGAAGATCTCGAGGAACATGCGGTTGGCGACGACGTCGTCATTGAACCGTCCGCCGGTCGTCACGAAGACGATGTCGAAGATCTTGAGCGTGACGATGGCAATGGTCGTCGAGACCGTGACGATCGAGCCGCGGATCATCGGCACGATCACCCGCAGGAAGACCTGTCGCTCGTTGGCGCCATCGAGCCGGGCCGCTTCGAGAACCTCGCCCGACACGCCCTTGATCGCCGCCGAGAAGACGACCATGGCGAAACCGGTCTGGAGCCAGACCAGGATCAGGATCTCGCAGAAGATATTGATCGGGCTGGACGTCAGCCACGGGATCGGCTTGCCACCGAAGCCGACCACGATCGCGTTCAGCAATCCGATCTGCGTCGAGCCGGCAGGCTGCCAGGCGTAGACGAAGCTCCAGATGACCGAGGCGCCGACCAGCGAGATCGCCAGCGGCAGGAAGACAATGGTCTTGGCCAGCGCCTCCCGTCGGATCCGATCGAACAGCCCGGCGAAGATGAGCCCGAGGAGAACGCTGGCACCCGTCCCCACGATCAGCCAGATGAGGTTGTTGCGCAGGATCCCGATGAATTCGGGGTCGGTCATCACCTGGTAGTTCGCGAGCGTGAACGCGCCCTCGTCGTTCTGGAAGCTGCGCAGGATCGTTCCCGCCGCGGGGTAGAGCAGGAAGACCGCCAACAGCACGAGGGCCGGGCCGGCGAAGACCCACGGCAGGATCCGGTCACGCCACTTCGGCGGCAGCAGGCTGACCAGCGAACCCACGCCGATGAACAGCAACCAGATGCCGCCGACGCCCACGGCCAGGGCAATCACCGCCAGCAACAGCTTGGCGATGACCTGGTCTCCCGAGCCGTTTCGCAGGTCGGTCGCGCCCGACGAGTTGCCGAGCGCGTCGTAGATCGAGGCCAAGAGGTTAGGCCCGCCATGCGGGTCGTACAGGACGAGGATGCCGCCCACGCAGAAGCCGACGGCGATCAATCCTGCGACTGCCAGGACGACGCGGGAGAGACCAAAGCTCTCGGTTCGAGCGACGGCCATTCACCCTCCTCCTGCCGGAAATAGTAGCGGGACGCACCACCGTTCGGTGGCGCGCCCCGCAGCCATCAGATCGTTACTGGGCGGGCCAGCTGTCGTCGATGGCCTTCAGAGTGGCATCGGTATTGGTGCCACCGTTGTTGGCCCAATCGTCCATCTTTGTCCAGAAGGTTCCGGCACCGACCTTGGCAGGCATGAGGTCGGAAGCGTCGAAGCCGATACCGGACGCGCTGTTCACGACATCCGCAGCGACCTTGAGCTTGTAGGCCCCGGCATACCAGTCGGCAGGGGTGGACGTGTTGGTCGAGATGGCGCTGCCGGCGCGGATCCAGTTCTCGATGCCTTCCGGCGTGGCGAGGAACTCGGCAACGGCACGGACTTCGGGCCGGTCGACGAGCATCATGAGCGTGTCGGCCGAGCCCTCGACGTTCTTCTGGGCCGGGTCGATGGTCGGGAACGGGAAGATGCCGACGTCAGTGCCGAGCATGTACTTCGACGGCTGTCCGCTGGCACGCTGATCCGGGAAGAAGTCCGGGCCGTACCAGGTCGGGATCTTCTGCATCCAGCACTTCGGGTTGGCCAGATCGTCCGTGAACATCGGGTCCATGGTCGTCTTCTGGTCGGTGGTGACGATGGCCGTGTTGCCACCGTAGACATAGTTGGGGCTGAAGAGGATCTTGCCGACGTACTTGTCGAAGGCGTCCTTGATGCCCTGGTCCTCGAACGTGACCTTGTGGCTGATCCAGTCGTTGTAGTACTGGAGGCCCTTGGTCTTGAGGACCACTTCCTCGACCCAGTCGGTGAGCTGCCAGCCCGTCGCGGTACCCGGACCGCCGGCGCTGACGCACCACGGGTTGGAGCCGTCGGCGACGATCTTGTCGGACAGCGCGATCAGCTCATCCCAGGTCGTTGGAACCTGGTAGCCCTTGGCCGCGAAGGCCTTGATCGGGTACCAGATGGTCGACTTCACGTCGGCCTTGTACGGGACGCCCCAGATCTTGTCGCCCTGAGTGACCAGGCCGATGGTGGCCGGATGCTCAGAGCTGAGCTTCTTGTTGGCATCCATGAACGGCGCCACGTCGATGACCTTGCCTGCGGCGGCGTACTGCAGGACAGGTGTTGGCTGCGCGAGCATCGCCAGGTCCGGCGGCTTCCCGCCATCGATGCGCGTCTTCAGCACCGTCTCGTGGCTCGAGCCGATGCTGTCGATCTGGATCTTGATGCCCGTCGCCGCCGCGAAGTCGGCGACCGAGGCCGCGAAGTTCGTGCCTTCGCCGCCGATCCACTGGGTCTGGATCGAAACGGTCTTGTCCTTGAACGGCTGACCTGAGCCCAGCGCCTGGTCCAGCTCGGCGTAGCCGGTCGGGACCGCTGGCACCGCTGGTGCAAGCGACGCGGACGGCGCCGGCGCAGCCGAAGCCGGCGCAGACGCAGACGCAGCCGGCGCAGATGCCGGCGGCGGAGACGCCGTCGCAGCCGGCGTCGCGCTGCTGCTTGAGCACGCGCCGACCAGAACCATGACGACGACCGCCAGGGCCGACGTCGTTCGTAGACTCTTGGCCATCAATCCTCCTCCTTCGAACTACCGTGACTGTGGGTGATGAGTGGCTCTGCTGGGTGCGAGTATCCCACTCCAGTAAAAGCCTCCGTGTGGGTTATCGCTCGCCCACCCCCTCTCGCTCCGGCAAGCCGATGCCGAGGCGCGCGATTGCTGCCGCTCCGCGAGCGCTGGGCGCCTCGGTTGGCGACAGCAGCTCGACGGTCGCATCGCCCAAGGCGGCCTGGACGAGTGCCGAGGCCGCGCGTTCGCGGGCGATGCGCGCCCGGATGGGATCGAGAAGGGCAGGTCCGGCGGCCGCCACGCCGCCGCCGATGACGACTCGCTGGACGCCGAGGGTCAGGGCAAGCGATCGGATCGCTCGGGCCAGGTGGTCGGCCACTCGGTCGATGATCTCGAGCGCGACCTCGTCGCCGGCAGATCCGGCGCGGAACACATCTGCGGCACTCGGATGCGCCGACAGGACGGTGCTGCGACCGGCAGCCATCGCCTCGTCGGCCTGGCGACCGATCGCCGGACCGGCGGCGATCGTCTCGAGGCAGCCTCGCATCCCGCACGCGCAGGTGGCTCCATCCGGATCGGCGACGACATGGCCCACCTCACCGGCAAAGCTGTTGTCGCCGCGGAGCAGCGCCCCGTCGAGAACGATGCCGGCCGAGATGCCCGTCCCGATCGCCAGGAAGGCGAGGCTCGCCGGCGCCTGAGCCGACCCGTCGGCCGCGTGGTCGCTCAGCCACAGCACCGCTGCGCGGGCGTCGTGCTCGACGAAGATCGGTATTCCAAGCTCCGCCTCCAGCATCGACCCCAGCGGCAGATGGGTGATGCCCAGGTTGACGGCCATGCTGACCGAGCCGTCCTCCGGGTCGACGTGGCCGGGGATGGCGACGCCGACCGCGGCCACGTCCTGCCCCAGCTGGCGCCGGGCGTCCTCGACGAGTCCGGCGATCTGGCCGACAAGCGATGATCGGTCCGTTGGCGCGACATCCTGGTAGAGGATGCGGTCCCGATCGTCGACGACGACGACCGATGTCTTGGTGCCGCCGACGTCGACGCCGGCGACCAGCCGCCCGTCGTGCAGAGGCTCATAGGTCGCGATCATCGCACCAACCCCAGGCCCAGCTGCTGCTCCATGAGCAGCGCCGACGCGCCCAGCACGACCACGTCGTCGTGGACGTGGCCGAACTCGATCTGCGTGTCGCGTGCGAGCAGTGCCAGGACGCTCGACTGGGCGCACCGCCGGACCTCGCCGAGCCAGTCGTCGCCGAAGTCCGCGACCGGGCCGACCAGCAGCACGTGGCGAACGTTGAGCACGCCGATCAGCCAGCCAATGGCGACACCGAGCTCGCGCGCGGCATCGAGGACGATCCGCCGGATGCCGGTGACGCCGGCCAGGAAGGCGGCTACGAGGCCGCTCTCGTCGGTGATCGAAGGCTCGACGGCACCGGCAGCGTCGACCAACGCGCGCATGCTCGTCCTCGTCTCGAGGCAGCCCTCCCGCCCGCAGCGGCACGGAGCGCCGGCGTCGCCCATTGAGACGTGGCCGAACTCGCCTGCGCCATACCCATCGCCCTGGAACAGCTGGCCATTGAGGATGATCCCGGCGCCAACCCCGCGACCCACCTTGATCACGATCAGGTTGTTGGGCCGAGGGCGGCCGAAGAAGGTCAGCTCGGCCAGGGCGGCAGCGTGGCTGTCGTTGGCGACCACGACCGGCACGCCGTAGCGCTCCTCGAGCAGTGGCCCAAGGCGGAGCTCAGCCCAGTTCAGGTTGACCGACCAGCGCACGGTTCCCGTGCTCGTGTCGATGATGCCGGGTGCGCCGATGCCGATGCCGAGGAGCGGAGACCGGTCATCGGCGCGCAGGGCGTCGACCAGTTGAACGACGAGCTCGACGGTGGCATCGCCGTTCCGTCCTTCGAGGGGCAGGTGGATCGAGCGGAGGATCTCGCCGCGCAGGTTGACGACGGCACCGCTGAGCTCCGCCTCGCCGAGGTCGAGCCCGATCAGGTGGCGACCGTCGGGAGCGACGCGCAGCAGGATGGGTGACTTGCCCCCGCTCGACGGGCCTCGGCCGACTTCCTCGATCAGGCCGTCGTCGATGAGCGTGCCGGCAAGGTCGCCGACCGAGGTCCGCGTCAAGCCGGTGAGCCGGGCCAGGTCGGCGCGCGACAGCGGACTGTGATCGTGGAGGGCACGCAGCACCAGCTGCTGATTGAACGTTCGCGTCTGCTGGTGCGTTGCCTTCTCGGGCAGCACCGTCGCGCTGGCGCTCATTCGGTCGGGCTCTCCTCCAACCGCTCCCATCCCAGACCCTTGCCGCGCGCAACTTTGGCAAGAGACTTGACAAAGTTGGATGTTGCGCCTGCCGAGAGCGCTTTGTCAAGTCTGTGGACAAACCGGCGTCGGGGCCGTTCAGAGCACCGCGGCCGCGTCCACGAGCCCGATTGGACTCCGGGTCAGGACACGCCAATACTTGAGGACATGCGCGGCATCGCCGGCCTACTCGCAGTCCTGGTGATGGTCGTTGCCGGCGGGTGCGGCTGGATCGGTTCGGGCCCTTCGAGCACGACACTTCCAATCGTGGCCGGGCCGTGCACCTCCCCGATTCCCCCGGGACAGCCTGCAATCGGTGGCTGTCCTGCTGGGCCTGACGCCTCAGCCGGCACCGGCGTTCCACTGGTTCGGTAGTCGCAAGAGCCGAGGCAAGGACCTCATGGCGGCGAAGCTGTCGATCCGGGTTCCCCGCAAAGCGTGGCTCGCGGTCGCCATCCTCGCCGTCGTAGGAGTCCTCCTGATTGCGCAGAACTCGGTTGTCCTCGTTCCCAACATGGACTCCTACGCGGTGATCAACGAGCGCACAATTGCCGTGCGGGTCGCCGTCGCCCCGTGCAGCTGGACTCGGGTGACCACGGTGGAGGAGACGCCCACCGAAGTCCGAGTCAAGGTCGAGACGTGGCCTTGCCCCATCCCGCTGGCCGGAACGGCCGAGCTCGCCGTTCACGATCTCACGGTCCCGCTCGCCGCCGACCTCGCATCACGGTTCGTGGAGGATGCGAACGGGCAGGCGGTTCCGATTCGATAGCCGGACCGATGCCGGGTTTGGCTCACCACGAGGCAGTGGCCGACGCGCGGTTGTCATGAACCTCGCGGACGACTCAACCGGTGGCAGCAAGGCTCGCCGCCGCCCAGCGGGCCAGCTCGACATCGGCCTCCTCTGGCAGGCCACTCACCCCGACGGCGCCGATCACGTCGCCGGCAACGACGATCGGGACCCCACCGCCCCAGCCCACGTACCGGGGGTCGCCGAAGTTGGTGATGGGGAAACCCTCGGTCCGGGAGCGCTCGCCGAGGACGCTGGATTCGACCCGTTCGCGCGCCGCCGTGAACGCCTTGTGGATAGCGATGGTGATGGACGCCAGGCCACACCCGTCGGTGCGCAGGAACGCGACGAGCTCGCCGTGAGCATCGACGACGGCGACTGCGGCACCCGCTCCCTGGGCGTCGAGGCGGTCCGCGATCAACGCGATCAGGCCGCGGGCCTCCTGGCTTCCGATTTCCCTGCGGACCGGCATCACGACTTCTCCTCGAGCGCGAGGCGGGCGTCCGTCCAGATCCCGTTGGCGCGGCTCGACGCAACGGCCGCCTCGACGAACTTGACGCCGATGGCGCCGTCGCGCTCGTTCGGGAACTGGAGCGCCAGCGGGTCGGGCACGCGGCCCGAGCGCCGAGCGGCGATGGCCTCGGCAGCGTCCGAGTAGATGTTGGCGAAGGCTTCGTGAAAGCCTTCCGGATGCCCGGCGACGATCCGGCAGGCACGGATTGACGCCGGCAGAGACCCGGGGCCGTTCGGCGTGTAGACGCGGACGGGACCGTCGAGCGGCTTGAACGTGAGCCGCGTCGGCCGTTCCTGCTGCCATTCCAGGCTGCCCTTCGTGCCAGACACGCGGATCCGGAGTCCGTTCTCGACACCAGCTGCGGTCTGCGTGACCCAGAAGGTCCCGCGCGCACCGTTGTCGAAGCGCAGCATGGCCGCGCCGTAGTCGTCGACGGGTCGTTTCGCGATGACGTGCCCGATCTCAGCGGCGACCTCCGAAACCTCGAGACCGCTGACGAATCGGGCCAGGTGGTGAGCGTGGGTTCCGATGTCGCCCATCACGAGCGATGGTCCGCCTCGCGCCGGGTCGTAGCGCCAGGGCAACCCATCGGCCGGGTCGGGGTCGGACTCGTCGGCTTTGCCTCCCTGGACGTATTCGACCTGGACCAGCCTGATCTCACCGACCTGCCCATCCTCGACGAGCGCGCGAGCCTGGCGCACCAGCGGGTACCCGCTGTAGTTGTGCGTGAGGCAGAAGACCAGCCCGCTGGCGTCGACCTTGCGAACGATGTCCAGGGCCTCGTCGAGCGTGTTCGTCATCGGCTTGTCGCAGATGACATCGAACCCGCGATCCAGGGCCGCCACGGCATACCGATGATGGCTGTCGTTCGGCGTCATGATCGCGACGACCTCGGCACCATCCTCGCGCTCGCTCTCGGCCCCGAGCAGCGCGGTCGCATCGGCATAGGCGCGAGCGGGGTCGATCCCCATCCGGGCTGCAGCTGTCCTGGATCGCTCGGGATCGGACGCGACCACCCCGGCAACCAGGTCGTAGCGGCCGTCGAGCCGAGCGGCCGTTCGGTGGGTCGCCCCGATGAAGCTGCCGGGGCCGCCGCCGATCACTGCCAGGCGAAGCGGACGACCAAGCATCTCGATGATCGGGTCAGCGTCCACGGTGATCTCCTCCAACGATGGCTGGCGGGTGCTCCGCGAGTTCGGCTCGAGCGGACGCAACTGGCGTTGCCGCGCATGAGCGCAGCGACACCTTCGCCGATCAAGATCCGATCGTCGCGCTGGCCGCCGCTCTCGCGTCACGGTTCGTCCTGGGCGCAGACGGGCGGGCGGTTCGTTCGCGGTAGCCGCGTGTGGACCGTAATCTAGACGAGCCGTACGCCGTCGAGGACCGGTTCGATGTCGAGCGTCACGAACCGCATCACGATCCGCCGACCGATCGACGACGTCTTCGCGATCCTGACCGACGTCGACAAGACCGGAATCTGGCACCCGTGGGACGTCCAGGAACAGTGGACCTCGCCGCCGCCGCACGGGGTCGGTTCGACGCGCCACGCCGTCGTGCAGATGCGAGGCAGGCGATCCGAGAACGATGCCGTGGTCACCGAGTACGACCCGCCGTTCCGGGCGGTGCTGACAGGCACGTCGCCGAACGCCCCGTTCGTGGCCACGCTCGTGTTCAGCCGCGAGGGCACGGCCACACGCGTCGAGGTGACCACAGCGTTCGTTCTCCGGGGGGCGGCGCGGATCGCGGGGCCGTTCTTCGCCGCGTGGTACGGCAGAGCGTGGGCCCGGGGACTCGAGACGCTCAAACGTCTGATGGAATCGGGGGAGCTGTAGGCGGGTCCAGGCGGACGCCGAGGACGTCCACCCGGACCGGGCAATCGAGGTCCGCGGTCGCGTCCCTGATCAGGACGGGCGGCGCGTGCCCGATCGGTGTCGGGTCGGCGCGGGGCGCGACCCGTTCCGCGATCGAGCACGCTTGACGCGCCCGTCGGGGCCTAGTGATGGCTGTTGTAGCTCGCGAGGCCCTGCCAATCGGCCCGCGCCGCGTACGACGCCTGCGTCGGCCACGTGTCGAGGCTCGAGGGCGGCAGCGCCCCGCCCTGGGCGATGATCTTTCGCAGCTCGGAGGGATCGGTGTGCTCGAGCCCTTCGTAGGTCGTCACGCCGCCATCGGCCAGGATCGAAGAGATCCGGGGCCCGATGCCGTTGAGCTGGGTCAGGTCGTCGGGTGGCGCTGCCTTGGCCGCCTTCGACTTCGTCGCGCCGCGGTGGCTGGGCTCCGACCCCCGCTTGTTGTACTTCATCAGGCCCTGCCAGTCGCCCTTCGCGGCGTAGCTTGCCTGCATCGGCCACGACGCCACGTTGGCGGGCGGCACCATGTCGGCCTCGTGGAGCGCATGCCGGAGCTGTGGCTCGTTGGCCTCGGCCAGGGCTGCGTAGGTCGTGATCCCGGCGGCCGCCAGCGCGGTGCCCGCCTTGGGCCCGATGCCGGACAGCTGCGTCAGGTCGTCGGCTGCTGCGGCCGGCGCGGGAGCAGCCGTCGCCGCCGCGGCCGTCGCCGCCGCTTCGGCCGGCGCGGCAGCCGCAGCCGGGGCTGCCTCCTCGGGGACCTCAACCTCGTAGTCCGACACGACTTCGGCACCGCCGAGCTGCTCGGTCGCCGGCTCGACGAGCGCCTTGAGCGCGGCCGCGGTCTTGGGCGGCAGCGTGCTCTGGATCAGGAGGGCCTTCTCGGTCGTGATCGCCTGCTCGATCATCCCGATCGACCCGGCCCAGTTCCCCTCGTAGAGGACGAAGAGGGCGCTCTTCCCCCGCTCGACCTCCTTCGCGACCTGCCGCATGAACTTGTCGTCGATCCCGATGTCGTGGAAGCGGTTGCGCAGGCCATTCAGGACACCACCGGCCGCGCCGCCGACGACCGCTCCTGCGGGCCCGAGGACGATCGCTCCGACGATGACACCGAGCCCGGCCCCACGAACTGCGCCCTTGGCGCCGCCGAGGTCCGTGGTCTGATGGACCTTGACCCGGAACCTGGACCGGTCGGCGATCGCCGCATCGACGATCTTGACGTTGGGGTCGACGTCGTCGATCTCCTGGATCCGCTTCAGGAGTCGCCGCGACTGCTTTCCGCTGTCCAGCACGAATGCGGCGAGGGTCTGACCGTACTCTTGGCTCATCGATCCAGCCTCCTTCTCAACAGGGACCGTGACGCGTATGGCTCTGGCTCGCGAGCTTCGTCTGGGCTGGCCATCCATGGGGCTCCACCAGGGACGAGGGCGGGCAGATGGCGGTCACGTCATGACCAGGGTCTAACCGGCGCCCGTCGGGCGCCCGTCGACGACGGGTTGCCGATCCTTCGGATGCCTCCCTCCGCGGAGCCTGCCGGACGGCCCACCCCGGGGTGCATGGGGGGCCTCGAACGTTGACTCCGACAGGCGTCCGTCGATGCTAGGCCTCGGGAATGGGTCACGCAACCCGCGATTTGAGACCCCGGATCGTGCGGCGGACAGAGCAGGCCTGAGATCCCGCTCAGCCGGCGGGTGCACCCGGGTCGGTCGGTGGCGTCGGGGGCGCGGCTGGGGCCGCCGCCGTCGCCGTCGCCTGCGCGGCGGTCCCGGAGCTGGCCCGCATCATCGCGGCATTCGCTGCCTGCATCTGCTCCAGAGCAGCACGCTGGGCGGGCGTCATCATCGACAGCTCGTGCTCGACGAAGTTCTGCTGCACGCCCGGGTAGGAGAGGTACAGGAAGATCGCACCAGCGAGCAGCCACGGCACCGTCTCGGCCTCGATCGACGATCCGAAGAGCAGGGCCATGAACCCGAAGATCAGCGTGAACAGGCTGATGAAGATGCCGAACTGAACGGCATAGGCCCGCACGTTCCAGAAACCCATGGCAACCCAGATCCAGATCGCCGCGAGGATCAACGCCCAGAACGCCTGGCCCCACTGGGCATCGTTGAACGAAACGGTCTTCCCAACGAAGGTGAAGTTGACGATGCCGAGAAAGACCAGCATCCGCCACAGCTCTGCCAGCGCCGCGAGTCCAGCGCCCAACGCCAGCAGGGTGACCCCGATCGGTCGGTGGTACTGACCTTGACCTTGCGCCATCGGTTGCGACCTCCTCAATCAAACCCCCAAGAGTGCGTCCACCATAGGCCGTCTTGGCCAGCGTGGCCACCCGCGATGCCGTCGAGGCCAGCAGCTCGGCGTCTTGCCCGCAGGCGCTCTCGCCCAGGCTCAACCATGGGGACGACCGTCCGGGTCGGCACCAGCCAGCCCGAGGTCGAGCCGACACCGTGGTGAGCTAGGCGATGCCGCGGGCGGCCCAGGCGCGTGCCGTGAGCGTGAACGGCGCCAGCGGGAGCGCCGCCCGGCAGGCCTCCCGCAGCTCCGCCCGGCGATCGGCGTCCAGGCCGGCAACGTACGAACCGGCGGGTCCCACGCCGTGGGTGAACGGCTCCCACCAGGCGTCGAAGGTCGGGTGCTCGACGCTGATGGACAGGACCGCCGGCTCGATCGCGTGGAGCCCGGCCGCCGCGAACAGCTCGGCGAGGTGGCCCTCGCGGACGCCGGCCAGGTTCGATTCGTCGTCAATGTCGGGGTCGAGCGCACGAGCGACCCGCCAGAACGCGCTCAGCGGGCCGTGGTCGCCGGCGTGATCCCAGACGCAGGCGGCGACGACGCCGTCCGGTCGGGTCACCCGCCGCATCTCCGTCAACCCGGCGACCGGATCGGTCATGAAGTGGACGACGAGCTGGGCGAGCGCGACGTCGAACGAGCCGTCGGGGAACGGCAGCCCTTCCGCGGAGGCCTGGACGACCTCCACGCCCGGGTGACGCGCCTGTGCCGCGGCCACGAACGGCGCGGAGGGCTCGACGGCCGTGACGGCACCCGCACCGAGGCGCGTGACCAGCTCGGCCGTGAGCGCTCCGGGCCCGCTGCCGACGTCGAGCGCGCGCTGGCCGGCTCGGACACTCGCGAGGTCGGCGAGCTGCGGCGCCAGCAGCCGCGAGTAGCGGCCCATGAACCCGTCGTACGACTCCGCCGCGACGTCGAAGCTCATGAGCGGGCTACTTCGCGATCTCCCAGATGTGGCCGCCCGGGTCGACGAAGCTGGCGGTCCGGACGCCCCACGGTCGGTCGAGCGGGCCGTTCAGGAGCGTCACCCCACGGCGTGCCAGCTCGGCGCACATCGCGTCGACGTCATCCACCTCGATCGTCAGCTGGAGCCGGGATCCGGACTCGCGCGGCGCCACCGCGCCCGGCTCGATCAGCTCCTGCGCGGCCCGGGCATCGAGCAGGTTGACGAGGGTGCTCCCGAGGCGGAACACCGCCGAGTCGTCGTCCTCGAACACGACCGGCAGGCCGAAGACCAGCCCGTAGAACTGCTTGGCCGCGGCCAGGTCCTCGACGAACAGGGTGATGGCCCCGATCGCCGTCGGCCAGGCGCCGTCCGTGCCGGTCATGGCGTTCCTCCCAGCGGTCGCGAAGGGTGGATCGTAGCGCCCGCCGCAGCCAGCGCACCTGGCGAACCGTTCGCCCGGACGGCCCAATCCGGTTCCGGATTCCCGTCGTACATGGCCCGGACGACGGGCGACCGCCGCCCAGCTCACGAGCGAAGGAGTCCGTACCATGCCCACCTATCTCGATGTCCACGACCTGCCCGGTGTCAAGGCGACCGACGTCGCCGGCGCGCACGAGGCCGACGTCAGCGTCCAGAGCAAGTACGGGGTGAACTACCGGCACTACTGGGTCGACGAAGGGGCCGGCAAGGTCTTCTGCCTCGTCGATGCGCCGGATCGCGACACGGCCATGCTTGTCCATCGCGAGGCCCACGGCCTCGAGGCGCAGACGCTCTACGAGGTCGAGCAGGGCGCCTGACCCGGCTCGACGGGCGATTGCGCCCGCCGCAGGTACGCCTCGAACGCCTCGGGCGTTCGGACCCCGTGGTCGAGGACGGCTTGGTAGATGTCGTAGCTGTGGACCGTCGTCCGGTAAGAGGGGCGAGCGTGCCAGGCGTCCTTGATCCGGAGGATCGCGAGGCGCGCCTCCGGGGTCAGCCGCGGCGGGATCGACGCCAGGTGGTCGAGGTCGAACTGGCGCGTCCCCTCGGCCAGGAACCACAGGTCCAGGTTCCACGCCTCGCCATCCGGGGCGCGGTAGTCGAGGCTCCAGTACAGGCCGTCCGGGTAGTCCGGGTCGACGTTCCAGGAGCCGGTGTCGTTGCGGAACCCGAGCCGGCGCAGCCGGGGATGGGCGGCCAGCGAGCGACCGATCTCGAAGACCGGCTCCACCGCGAGCAGCGGGCACAGGGTCGTGACGTCGATGTCCCGCCAGGCCATCAGCCCGAGGGCGACGCTGCCGGTCAGGATCGGCCGTCCGACGCTGCCCAGTCGGGCGAGCAGGTCGAGATCCGCCAGCACGCGGGCCGCCTCGGCCTGGAGCGCGGACTCGCGGGCGACGAGGGCGGCGTCGGTCGACGGGGCGGACTCGGCCACCGGCCCACGATAGCCGAGGCCCGTCCCTCGGAGCGGAGCGGAACGGGCCGTCGGCGGCGCGCCGGTCAGTCGGCGGGTGCCTCCGTCGCGAGCGCCTGCTCGATCGCTGCGGCGAGTCGCTCGCCGGTCGGCTGGCCCACGAGTGGCGTCACCCGATGGAGCCCGCCGAGCTCGATCCACGACGGCTCCATCCCGGTGGCGGTCAGGACGATCGGGGTGTCGGGATGGATGTCACGGATGCCCTCGATGAGGCGCTGCGCCCCTTCAGGCTCGCCGGTGACCCAGGCGTCGTAGACGAGGACGTCGGCGTCCTCGGCCATCTCGCAGACGCGGCCGGACAGGATCGGGCAGCTCGACCCGATCGGCCCCATGCACTGTTGGACGGTGTAGCCGCGCAGGCGGAGCGCGTCCGCCTCGTTGTCGGCGAGATCGATGTCGTGATGGACGAGCAGGACCCTGGTCATCGGATGCCTCCGTGAGCTCGATCGGCGGAGTCTGCGGGCAATCGACGGGGGACGTCAGGGCTGTTCGTCACGTGCTGCCGGGCCGACGGAACCGTCCGGCTCCGGCGGCCGAGCCGGTCACCCCGCTGGTTGCAGCCACGTGACGCCGCCCAGGGACGGTCCGAGACGCGTCAGGCGGGCGGCCAGTAGTGCTCGCTCACGATCGCGTCGGGGGCGAAGCCACCGGCGACGAGCGCCCGCTCGGCGGACGCGATCATCTCCGGGTTCCCGCACAGGTAGGCGACGCTCGCGGCGGGATCGACGGCACGGGCCTCGCACATCTCCTCGAGATGGGGCACGAGCCGGCCGGTCAGCCCGGTCCAATCGGCATTGTCCGGATGCGTCGGTCGCGAGACGACCGGGCGGTAGCGGACGACGCGGTCGTCCCGGGCCAGTCGCTCGAGGCGGTCGCGGTAGGCCAGCTCGGCCACGTGCGACACGCCGTGGACGACGACCGCGCGGGGCGACGCGAGCCCTGGCCGGTCCGTCGGGCGACCGTTCGTCCGGTCGACCAGCGTCTCGAGCATCGACACGAACGGCGCGAGACCCGTGCCGGTGGCGACGAAGAGGTGGGTCCGCGGGTCGTCGGGCCGAAGCGTGAACAGGCCCTTCGGGCGGCCGATCCACAGGCGATCGCCGGTGGCGAGCCCCCACAGCTGCGGCGTGAAGGCGCCCCCGACCACCCGCCGGACGAGGAACTCGAGGCTGTTGCCAACGCCGGGCGTCGAGGCGGTCGAGTACGGGCGCTGGAGGGAACGGCCGTCCACGGTCAGGCCAAGGGCGAGGTACTGGCCGGGCTGGAAGGGTGGGACCCCGCCATCCGGCCGGACCACGAACCGGGCGATCGTGGGCGTCAGGTCGTACCGGGCGACGAGGGTGGCGTTCGGCTCGAGACCGGGTCTCGCCCGCGGGACGATCGCCGGTCGCGGCGCTGCGATCGCGTCCATCAGGCCGCCGATGCCGCCCCGTCGACCGCGTCGCGGGCGGTGTCCGGGTCGCGGTACCAGGTGGCGTCGATCCAGGCGAAGTCGACCCACTGGCGGGGCAGCTGGTCCGCGCGGAAGATCGCCTGGTTGGGACAGGCGGTCTCGCACGACCCGCAGTCGATGCAGCCATCCGGGTCGATGTAGAACTTGCGGTCCACCGACGGATCCGCGCTGATGCAGTCGACCGGGCAGACGGCGACGCACGACTGGTCGCTGTTGTCGATGCACGGTTCGGCGATGACGTAGGCCATGGTGCAACCTCCAGGTCGGGCGGCCGATGCTCTGTCGAGGGACTCGGGCGGGGTCGGGGTTTCAGCCCCGGCGCACCGGCCGGCCGCTCGCTGTGGCGATCTGATCGGTCGGGCGCCGCCTCGTGGTGGCGGCGTCCGATGTCGTTCGAGCATCGGCCGCGCGCCTGTGGCCGTCGTGTGGCCGGGATGTGAGATCGCCCATCCGATCCGCCCGCCCTGGATCCCCGCGGGACCTCGGCGCCGAGCGCGCCGTCCGCTCAGGAACGAGCGACGACCGGCAGGCTGAACCGGAACCGGGCGCCGCCGCCCGGCGCGTCGTCGACGGCGAGCGTCCCATCGTGGGCGATGGCGATCCGGCTTGCGATCGCGAGCCCGAGCCCCGTGCCGTCCGCGCGATCTCGTACGACGCCGGGCAGCCGGGTGAACGGTTCGAAGACCCGCTCGCGATCGCCGGCCGGGATCCCCGGACCCTGGTCGCTGACGGTCAGCTCGACCGTCCGATCGACGTGGCTGACCGCGACCCGGACGATCGTCTTCGGCGGCGCGTGGTCGAGTGCGTTGTCAACGAGGATCAGGACGAGCTGCGTGAGCCGGTCGCCGTCGCCGGAGACCACGGTGGACCCGGCATCCGGGGCGGCCGGCTCGAGCCGGAGCTCGACCCCGTGCTCGTCGGCAAGGGCCTGCGCCTGGCGGACGGTGTCCGCGGCCACGGTCGCGAGATCGATCGGGCCGCGATCGAGAACGAGCCCGGTGGCGTCGGTGGCGGCCAGTTGGAGGAGGTCCCCTACGAGCCGGCCGAGCCGGTCCGCCTCGGCCACGATGTCGGCCACGAACGGGCGGCCCTCGCCGGTCACCAGTCCCTCGCGCTCGATGACCTCGGCGTTGGCGCGGATCAGCGCAGCGGGCGTCCGCAGCTCGTGCGAGGCGTCGGCGACGAACCGGCGCTGGGCCGCGAATGAGCGCCGGATCGGCCCGAGGGCATCCCCGGTCACCAGGAGCGTCACGGCGGCCGCGCCGAGCAGCCCGACGACCCCGACGAGCGCGATCGCCTCGACCAGGCTCCGCGACTGCTGGTCGTGCAGGGTCAGGACGAAGCCACCCTGGACGAACCCGATGAGCGCGCCGCCGGACTCGGCCGCGACGCGATCCGTCTGGAGCCGGACGTCGACGCCCCCGGCGTCCACCGTACGCAGGTCGCTGCCCGAGCTCCGCGCCGCCTCGACCGCCGCCGCGTCCGGCAGTCCGGTCAGCACAACGCGGGACGGATTGTCGACGACGGCGCCCGTCGGATCGAGGTAGAGGATGAACGTGTCCGCCGCCGCCGGCACGGTCTCGTCGCCGTCGTTCTGGCTATCGCCCTGGGGCAGCTCCCCGCCCAGCGCGGCGACGGCCGAGTCGACGCTCGTGGCGAGCGCGTGGTCGACGTCGGCGTCGAGCGACCGCAGCCCGACCAGGGCCGTCGCGGTGCCGATGCCGACCACCAGCAGGACGATCAGGCCGAGCGTCACGACCGTGAGGCGACGGCGAGTGGCGCCGAGCAGGCGAGCCGTGGAATCGGTCATCGGCGCGACGTCGATCGCGGCGTCAGGTCTCGGCCCGGAGCGTGTAGCCCACGCCGCGGACCGTCCGTAGACGCTCGGCCCGGCCGAGCTCGCCGAGCTTCCGGCGCAGGTAGTGGACGTAGAGGTCGACGACGTTCGAGTAGACATCCGGCTCGGCGCCCCACACCGCGTCGAGGATCTGCTGCCGGGTCATGACCTGGCCCGAATGGCGGATGAGGTAGCCGAGGAGGGCGAACTCGCGGGCCGACAGGTCGACGGTCCGGTCGCCCACCTGGGCGACGTGACGCAGCTCGTCCAGGCTGAGGTCCCCCGCCGCCAGGCGCTTCTCCGGCACGACCGACGCCCGCCGGCCGAGCGCCCGGATCCGGGCGATGAGCTCGGCGAAGGCGAATGGCTTGGGCAGGTAGTCGTCCGCGCCGGCGTCGAGACCGTCGACGCGGTCCTCGACCGCACCGAGCGCGGTGAGCATGAGGACCGGCGTGACCACGCCCTTCGTGCGCAGCAGGCGGAGCAGGGTGACCCCGTCGACATCGGGGAGCATCCGGTCGAGGACGATCACGTCGTACGGGCCCCGCTCCGCGAGGGCGGCGCCGGTCACCCCGTCCGGGGCCACGTCGACGACGTGCCGCTCCGCCGTCAGGACGCGCCGGATCAGGGCCGCCATCTTGGCCTCGTCCTCGACCACGAGCACTCGCATGGCGGGCATTCTGCGGCGCCCTCGGCGGCCCGTCGAGGTTCCAACGGCCTGTCTTTGAAGCTTCTCATCGGACGCACACGGCGATCCCATCGGCCGGCCCGATCGTGGCTGGTATCACCCCGTGTCCGATCGAGAGGTCAGGATTTCGATGATCCACAAGATTGCGCTCCTCGTCGCGTCGCTCGTCGCGTCGCTCGTCCTCGCCGTTGCGCTCGCTGCCGCCGGGTTCGGACCCGCCGCGCCCGCGCCGCCGGCGACGACCGCCCAGGCCGCCGACTCCGGCACCGCCCCGCCGGTCCAGGTCGATCGGGTCTACATCGCGGCGCCGCAGCCGCGGCAGACGGTCACCATCCACAAGGTCGTCAAGGCGGCGGGCGGCGAGGCCGAGTCCGAGGGATCAGAGGCAGGCGACTGATGTCCGAACGTCGCCGCGACGATGGGGCTCCATCGTCGATCCGGTCCCGAACCACGTCGATCCGTGCCCAGCCGGGGTCCGTTCGCGGACCGGCGGCCCCCGAGCGATCCGCCGTCCCGCCGCGCCCGGCGATGCAGCCGCGTCCGGCGATGCAGCCGCGCCCGCGACCGGACGCGCGGCCGCTCCGAATCGCCGTCGGGATGGGTGCCTTCGCCACCGCCAGCGCGCTGGTGACGGCGCTGACCGCCCAGGGCACGACCCCGGCCGCGACCGCCATCCCACCCGCCGCCGGCGCGGATGCCACCGCCCCGGCCGTCCGCCACGTGATCGAGTACGTCCACCTCAAGCCCGGTCAGACGGCGCCGCCGCAAGCGACGGTCAAGGCGGCGCCGACGCCGAAGCCACGGGTCGTCGTCGTGACCACGACCCGCCAGTCCGGGGCCAAGCCGTGACGGCCATCGACGGCGCGGTCGCCGACCCGCGGACCAGGGTCGGCGGTCGGACTCCGACGGATCCGGTCGCCCCCGCGACCCCGGATCACCTGACCCGCAGCGCGCGGCTCATGGGCGGCACGGTCGGCATCCACATCGGGCTCACCACCCGGTCCGGTCCCGCGGAGCAGGAGCGTGCCCGGCGCGACGGCGATCGGCTGCTCGGACGGATCGCTGCCTGGGCCGCCCACCTGACCCGGTTCGACGAGCGGTCCGACCTGAGCCATCTCAATGCCGACCCGCGAGACCGGGTTCCCGTCCGGCCGACCCTCGCGGCGCTGCTCGACTGGGGGCGCCAGGCCGAAGCCCTCACCGACGGGATCGTCGACATCGCCCTCCTCGACGCGCGGATCGCGGCCGAGCAGGGAGCACCTGCGCCGATCGCGCGCCGTGACGCGTCCGCGGCCTCGCGCGGCTGGGCGGTCGATCGCCGGCCGCGCGGTTCGGTCGTCCGCCGGCCTCCCGGACTCCGGTTCGACCTCGACGGGGTCGCCAAGGGCTGGCTGGCCGACCGCGCGATCGAGTGGCTCGCCCGCTACCCGAGCGCCTGCGTCGATGCCGACGGCGACCTGGCGATCCGGCTCGGACCGGGGCAGCGCTGGCGGTTCGCCGTGACCGATCCGGGCGTCGCGACGGCGCCGCTCCTCGAGCTGGAGCTCGGGGCGCCGGGCGCGGCGAACCGGTCGTTCGGCCTGGCGACGTCGGGCACGAGCATCCATCGCTGGAGCCACGGCGGGTCGCCGGCACATCACCTCGTCGACCCCCGGACCGGCCGCCCGGCGGCAACCGACGTCGTCCAGGCGACCGTCCTCGCCGGCTCCGCGCGTGCGGCCGAGCTGTTCGCGAAGGCGGCCGTGATCGTCGGCTCCCGGGCGGCGCTGGCCGCCCTCGACCGACCGGACGTGGCGGGTGCGGTCCTCCTCACCGTGGACGGGGACGTGCTCCTGACGCCGGCGACCATGGCGTTCGTGGCATGACGTTCCGCGGCCTCGACGAGCGGACCCAGCTCGCCCGGTGGGGGCTGTTCGCCGTCGCAGTGGGCATCGTCATCGGCGCAACCGCGCCGAACGCCATCCGATCGGTGGCCGACGCCTGGACCGTCAACCGGGCCATCCTGCCGTGGGTCGTCGAACGCGGCGTCGGGTTCCTGGCCTATCTCGCGCTGGCCGGATCGGTCGTCTACGGGCTGCTCCTGTCGACCAAGCTCCTCGACGAGCTGGCGCACCGGCCGATCACCTTCGCCCTCCACCAGGACCTGGCCTCGTTCGGGCTGGGCCTCGCGGCCGTCCACGGCGCGCTCCTCGCGCTGGACCAGAGCGTCCCGTTCAGCCTCACCCAGATTGCGATCCCCGGCCTGGCACCCTACCAGCCGCTGGCCGTCGCGGCCGGGCAGGTCGCCCTGTACCTCATGGCGATCGTCGTCGGCAGCTTCTACGTCCGCCGGCGGATCGGACAGCGGGCCTGGCGGCTGCTGCATTACCTGACCTTCCTGTCGTTCCTCGGCGCCACAGCCCACGGTCTGGCGGCCGGCACGGACAGCGCTGCCACCTGGGCGACGGCGATCTACGTCGTGCCGACGGTCGCGGTGGCGGTGCTGCTCGCCTACCGGATCACTCGCTCCCTGCGCGCCCGCGGGACCCGCCCAGCGGGCCGCGAGCGGTTTGCCCAGCCGTCACGCCGGTCGCCCGATCCGAGCCTGCCGGGGGCGTGAACCGCCGGCGCCGGCATCGCCGGGCGAGGCGCGCGGGCGCGGCGAAGCCACCGGACGCTGCGCCATCGGGTATGGTCTGGCTGACCGCGGTGGTGACCGTGCCCGGTCCGGACCTGGAGGCCAGCGATGCGTCCCGTCCATCGGCTCCTCGTGCCCGTCGGCCTCGTGGCGTTCCTCGCGTTGAGCGCCGGACCGGTCTTCGGCGCCTCGCCCGCCGCCCTGTGGCACATGAACGAGACCACCGGGAAGACGATGGGCGATGCCTCAGGCAACGGCCACGCCGGGACGCTCAAGAACGTCCGGCTGGGCGTGGCCGGCGTCGGCGGCAGCACCGGCTACGAATTCAACGGCACGTCGTCGGTCGCCCTCGTCCCGGATTCGCCGGGCCTGAACCCGGGCGCGAAGGACCTCGTCGTGACGGTCCACGTGGCGCTGACCGAGGTGCCCGACGACGACTACGACGTGATCCGCAAGGGCCTCTCGACGACGAAGGGCGGCGACTGGAAGATCGAGGTGGTCAACGTCGGTGGCCAGGCCATCGCCCGCTGCTACCTCAAGGGCTCGACCGGCTCGTGGCAGAAGACGACCGGCCCCAACCTCGCGGACGGCAAGTTCCACACGATCACCTGCGAGCGCCACGCGACGTCCGTCGTCCTGTCGGTCGACGGCCGGATCTGGAAGTCGACCAAGACCATCGGCAACCTGACGAACACGGCCCAGGTGTCGATCGGCGCGAAGGCCGAGGGCGGCGACTGGTTCGATGGCCGGATCGACGAGGTCTCGATCGTCATCGGCTGACCGGGTCCCGCGACCACGGGACCGGCCGCGCCACCCGGCCCTGGACAATGGCGAAGCCGGTCGAATTCGAGAGGACCTCGACCCGGTCTCGCTCCATCCGCAGGTCCGCCGCACCCGTGCCGGCCCGGAGATTGCGCAGCGTGATCGTCGGCAGCCAGTCGGGCAGGTCGGGGTTGACGTAGATCGTCCGGAGGCTGCCTGCCGAATGGATCCCGCACAGCGTGGCCACGAGCCGGAAGACCGCCGCCGATGCCCAGGCCTGCGGGACGTTGGCGCCGAGGTACTGCACGGGAAAGCCCTCCTCGGTCCGCGGCAGGCCCGCGAACAGCTCGGGCAAGCGGTGCGACTCGAACCGCTCGGCGGCGGCGAAGATCCCCTCGGCCACCCGTTGCGCCTGGTCGGGTCGCCCGTAGCGCCGGAACCCCCCGGCGATCGTGGCGTTGTCGTGCGGCCAGACCGAGCCGAGGTGGTACGAGAACGGGTTGTAGCTGGGGTGCTCGCTCGACAGCGTCCGGATTCCCCAGCCGGTCCACATGTCGGGGGCCATCAGCCGCTCGATCACTCGGGAGGCACGCTCCGGCGGGACGATCCCGCTCGCCAGGCAGTGGCCGGCGTTCGAGGCGACGCTGCGGATCGGCTGCTTCGCGCCGTCGAGCCCGAGGTAGTAGGTCCCCTCGCTCTCCCACCAGAACGCGTCGTTGAACCGGTCGTACAGCCGGCCGGCCCGGGCGCGCAGGTCCGCCGCGCCGTCCTCGTCACCGAGGATGTCGCGGATCCGGGCCATCCGGAGCAGCGCGTCGAACGCGTAGCCCTGGAGCTCGCACAGGGCGATCGGCAGCCCGGGGATCCGCCCGTCGTCGTGCTGGATCGCGACCGACGAGTCCTTCCAGCCCTGGTTGTACAGGCCGCGGGAGGAGCGCGTCCCGTACTCCTGGAAGCCGTCGCCGTCCCGGTCCCCCGACTCGAGCATCCAGCGCAGCGCGGCTTCGGCGGCCGGTCGGTAGCGCTCGAGCAGGCGCCGGTCGGCGGACCACTCGTGCGCGTACGAGAGCACGACGATGAACAGCGGCGTGGCGTCGTGGGTCCCGTAGTAGGGCGCCCAGGGCAGCAGGCCCAGCTCGGCCAGCTCGCCGAAGCGCAGCTCATGGGGGACCTTGCCCGGCTCCTTGTCCTGCTCCGGGTTGTCGTCCGTCGCCTGGTACGCCGCGAGCTGGTCGAGCGCGCCCGCGGCGAACTCGGGGAAACCGCTGATCGACTCCATCGCCACGACGAGCGAGTCGCGCCCGAAGAGAGTCACGTACCACGGGATCCCGGCGGCCGGGACGAACACGCTCCGCCCCACGGCGAACGCCTGGATCCGGAGCGCCTCCATGTCGGCGACGGCCTGGCGCCAGATCGACACGAGGCTCGGGTGGCTGGTCTCGAGCTCGACCGGCGGCAGGACCCGGGTGTCGAGGTTCGCCTGCTGCTCGAGAAGCGCGCTGCAGTCGAGGACCCGGCCGCGGCGCCGGCCGATGATCGGCAGCCACTTCAGGCAGACGTGCCAGCTGGCCTTCGGGGCGAGGTCGATCGTGAACACGATCCGGCCGTTGGCGAACTGGGCCGGCGAGCCGGCGCGATCGACCTTGACGACGAGGTCCCTGCGGAACGAGCCGTTGCGGTACGTGGCCCGCAGCTCGGCCGCCCGCTGGCTCCATGTCGTCTGGATCGCACCCCGCTGGACGAGCTGCTTCCAGCGCACGTCGAAGATGTCGGCGAAGTCGGATTCGATCGTCACCTCGAGAACCAGCCGGGTCTCCACCGCGGCGTAGCTGGTCACGTCGTAGTCCTCGTGGATCCCCTCGCTGATCGTGCGGTCCAGACGGAGGCCGAGCGAGTGCGGCGGGAGGGTCGGTGCCTCGGCCCCGAACCCGCCCGTGCCGATCGGCAGCTCCGGGCTGGTGAACTCGTGGCGCGCCGAGAAGTGCTCGACCCGCGAGGCGTTGAGGAGGATCGGCGACCGGCCGTTGATCGTGAGGCGATAGCCCGCCACGAGCCGGGTGTCGCGGCCGAAGAAGCCGACGTCGTCGGACGGGCTCATCGTCGCGTCGGCCTCGGCCACGAGGAACCGGTCGTTGTGGTTGATCGTGATCGTCGAGGGGCCGACGACGACCGACACGCTTCGACCTCCTGCCGGCCGAGCGGTCCGCCCGGGGCCGCCCGGCGGTTGGCTATGGCTTGCGCTCGAGGATCGGCCGGGCGATGTCGGGCTTGTCCACGACGAACGTGAACATCGCCCGGTCGCCCCAGCGGCCGAGGAACAGGTGGCCCTGGATGTTGACCCCGGCGTCGGCCAGCTCGCGGGCGACCGCGGCCATGCCGCCGGGACGGTCGCCGACCTCGGACAGGATCGCCTCGCCCTCCACGTAGGTGTAGCCGCCCTCGTCGAGGATCGCCTTGGTCGTGTCGTCGTCGGCGGTGGTCATGATCACGTGACCCGAATCGCCGATGCTCCCGCCACCGATCGCCCGGAGGTCGACCCCGCGCGAGGCCAGCTCCTCGGCGAGGACCGCCAGGGCCCCCGGCTGGTTCTTGAGCTGGACGACGAACTGCCTGGCCATGCCACCCTCCGAGCCGCCGCATCGGCCGGCGGCGAAGTCCGGATTCTAGCGGGCCCGGCCCGACACCGGCCGGCTCGGCGCCGACGGCCGCCGCGTAGTCGAGATCTGGTCCGCTGCGCCGAGACGTGGTCCGCGGCGCCGAGACGTGGTCCGCGGCGCCGACTGGCCGCTACGTGGTCCGCGGCGCCGACCCGCCGCTGCGTGGTCCGCGGCGCCGACTGGCCGCTACGTGGTCCGCGGCGCCGAGACGTGGTCTGCGGCGCCGACCCGCCGCTGCGTGGTCCGCGGCGCCGACCCCCCGCTGCGTGGTCCGCGGCGCCGAGACGTGGTCCGCGGCGCCGACCCGCCGCTACGTGGTCCGCGGCGCCGACCCGCCGCTGCGTGGTCGAGGCGAGCCACGGTGACCACGCCGCCGCCAAGCCCGTGTCCGTCGCGTGGTTCGGCAGGCGAACCAACGAGCGGACGAGAGACCGTCCGGGGCCGGCTGGCGATCGATCCCCCGTCGGTTGGTTCGGCAGGCGAACCATTCGACGAAGGGATGGGAGTTC
Organism: uncultured Chloroflexia bacterium; assembly: GCA_963813705.1. Taxonomy (GTDB): domain Bacteria; phylum Chloroflexota; class Limnocylindria; order Limnocylindrales; family CSP1-4; genus Chersky-267. Next base: position 171,701 of record CAWFAH010000001.1, on the reverse strand, counting down.
TCGGCCTCGCGGGCGCCCTTCGCAGCCGCTGCCCGGTCTCTTGGTTCGCGAGGCGAACCAAGAGGAGATCGATTCGGCGCCTCGGCCTGCCACCCTCCGAGCCGCCGCATCGGCCCGCGGCGAGGTCCGGGTTCGAGCGGACCGGCACGGCCACGCGCCCGGCAAGGCACGGGGCCGGCACGGACGCCGGCCGGGCTCACCGGCACCGCACGGGGCCGGCCGGCGGCGAGGGCCGGGTTCCAGCGGACCGGCACGGAATGGGGCCGAGACCGCACGGGGCCGGCCGGCGGCGAGGGCCGGGTTCCAGCGGACCGGCACGGAATGGGGCCGAGACGCCACGCGCCCGGCACGGCCACGGGGCCGGCACGAGCCGGCTCGCACGCCGGCCGGGCTCAGCGCGTCGGAACGGCGCGGCGGGCGGAGACCGCACGGCGGTAGGCGACGGCATAGCGCGGTGCCGAGCCGGTCTCCCACCCGAAGTCGAGCGCCATCCCGCGCTCCACGACCGCCCGCCAGGCGGCCGCCGAGCCGCCGCTCCCGCGCACGGAGAAGGCCCGCTGGGCCGCGGCCACGAGGGCCTGCGGGGTCGGCGCGTCGAACACGAAGCCGGTGCCCTCGTCGGGATGCTCGACCGCGTCGAGGACCGTGTCGCCCAGCCCGCCGGTGCGCCGGACGAGCGGCGGCGTCCCGTAGCGCAACGCGATCATCTGGCCCTGGCCGCACGGCTCGAACCGGGACGGCATCAGGAACAGGTCCGAGCCGGCGTAGATCCGCCGGGCGTTGGCCCGGTCGAACCGCTCGACGAGCGCCACGGCATCCGGGCGAGCCACGGCGAGGGCGCGGAAGGGATCGGCCAGCCGGGCGTCGCCGCTGCCCTGGACGATGATCCTGGCCCCGAGCTCGACGAGCGCGGGGGTGGCCTCGGCCAGGATGTCGAAGCCCTTCTGGGGATCGAGCCGGCCGATCATCCCGAGCACCGGCCGGGGGTCGTCGGGGTCCATCCCGTGACGGGCGAGGAGGTCGGCGCGGCAGGCGGCCTTGCCGGCCAGGTCGTCGATCGAGTAGTGCGCCGCCAGGTCGCGATCCGTGGCCGGATCCCACAGCTCGGTATCGAGCCCGTTGAGGATCCCGAAGAAGCGCGGCGTGCCGTCTGCCGTCCGGAGCGCGGCCTTGATCCTGAGTTGCCCGTCGAGACCCATCCCGTACTCCGGCGTCAGCGCCTCGGCCGCGTAGCCGGGGCTGACCGTGTTCGCGAGCTCCGATCGCTCGATGCCCGCCAACAGGAGGTCCAGCCCGGCGGCGCCGTCGGCGACCACCCCGTCGCCCGGCGCCAGCCCGAGCTCGGCGAGCCGCTCGCGCGGCACCCAGCCGTGGTAGGCGAGGTTGTGGATCGTGATCAGCGCCGCGGCCCGGCCGACGATCGGGTCGTCGCGATAGAAGCGGTCGCGGAGCACGACCCCCGGCGCGGCGTGCCAGTCGTGGAGGTGGATGACGTCGACCGGGCGGCCGTCGGCGCGCAACGTCTCGAGCGCCGCCCGGCACAGCAGCCCGAAGCGCCAGGCGTTGTCCGGGTAGTCACCGCCGACCGGATCGCCGTAGTAGCCGGCGCGGTCGAATGCCGGCGGGTGGTCGACGAGCCGGAGGCGGTAGCCGTGGCTGACGATGTCGACGATCGTGACCTCGGTCGAGCCGGTCGGCGAGATCGGGTCGGGCACCCGGATCCGGCGCCGTGGCGGCGCGCCGTCGGGCAGGGTCATCGCCCGGTAGCGCGGCAGGAACACGTCGACCGGTGCCTCTGGCCCGCCATCGATCCGGCCAAGCGCCCGGGCGAGCGCGTCCACGACGTCACCGAGACCGCCGGTCTTGGCCCACGGCTCGCACTCGGCGGCGATGAACGCGACGCGCATTGGGGAATGGTAGCCGGGCCATCCTGCCCCGGCCGGTATGATGCGCGGCGATGGAGTCGCTCGTCCACGTCCCGACGTTGCCCGGCGTCCCCTTCCGGCTCCCTCCCCAGCTCGACGGCCTGCGCCGGCTTGCCTACAACCTGTGGTGGACGTGGCATCCCGGCGCTCGCGCCCTGTTCAGCCGGCTGGACGGGGCCGCCTGGGCGCGCTACCGCAACCCGATCCCGTTGCTCGAGGGGCCGGTCGGCTGGACCGAGGCGCTCGAGAACCCCGACCTGCTGGCCGAGTACCAGTCGATCATCAGCGAGTTCGACGGCTATCTCGCCAACGGCTCGAACCACTGGTTCCACCGCCAGTACGCGAGCGCGGTCGCCGGGCCGATCGCCTACTTCTGCGCCGAGTACGGGTTCCACGAGTCGCTCGGGATCTACTCGGGTGGTCTCGGCGTCCTGGCCGGCGATCACCTGAAGTCGGCCAGCGACATGGCCCTCCCGTTCGTCGGCGTCGGGCTGCTCTACCGGAAGGGCTACTTCCGCCAGACGATCGACGCCGACGGCCACCAGGAGCACGCCTACCCCGACTACGACCTCAACCGCCTGCCGTTGCTCCGGGCCGCCGACCCGAGCGGCGACGCCCTGCGGGTCACAATCCCGCTTCCCGGCCGCGACCTGACCGTGGCGGTGTGGGTGGCCCAGGTGGGACGCGTCCCGGTCCTGCTCCTCGACACCGACGTCCCCGAGAACTCCGACGCAGACCGGCCGATCACTGCGATCCTCTACGTCCGCGGCCGCGAGATGCGCCTCCACCAGGAGCTGGTCCTCGGCGTCGGCGGCGTCCGCGCGATCCGCGCGCTCGGGCTCGCGCCGTCGGTCTGGCACCTCAACGAGGGTCACTCGGCGCTGCTGCTGGCCGAACGGGCGCGCGAGCTCGTGGCCAACGGGGCCCGCCTGGACGACGCGCTGGCCCGGGTCAAGCGGGACAGCGTGTTCACGATCCACACCCCCGTCTCCGCGGGCAACGAGCGGTTCGAGGCCGACCTGATGCGGCGGATCGCCGGTCCGCTCCTCGACGGCGACGGCCGGCCGACCACCGGCGGCGTGCCGGTCAGCCGGGTCCTCGAGCTCGGCCGCGGGGTCGACGGCGACGCGAACGTGTTCGACATGACCGCCTTCTCGCTCCGCCAGACGAACGGCTCGAACGCGGTGAGCAAGCTGCACGCCGAGACGGCCAACGCGACCTGGTCCGGGGTGATCGAGCGGCCGATCCTGGGGATCACCAACGGCGTCCATTCCCCGACCTGGGTCGGCACGGCGATGGCGTCGCTGTACCGCCGCTACCTCGAGGCTGACCTCGACGACCTCGACCCGCAGACCGAGCGGCGCCGGTTCTGGGAGCGGATGTCACGGGTCCCCGACGCGGAGCTGTGGCGGGCGCACCAGCGCCAGAAACTGGAGCTGGCGATCTTCGCCCGGGGCCGGCTGCGCAACCAGTTCGCCCGTCACGGCGAGGCGCCGGCCGTCCTCGACGAGCTCGAGACGGCGCTCGATCCCGACATCCTCACGATCGGGTTCGCCCGCCGGTTCGCGACCTACAAGCGCGCGTCGCTGCTGTTCACCGACATGGACCGGCTCGCCCGGCTGCTGTGGGACAAGGACCGGCCGGTCCAGGTGGTCTTCGCCGGCAAGGCCCATCCAGCGGATCGGCCGGGGCAGCGAGTCATCCAGGACATCTTCACCCGGTCGCGGTCGCCCGAGCTGCGTGGCCGCGTGTTCATCGTCGAGGACTACGACATGCGGATCGCCCGCTTCCTCGTCCACGGCGTCGACGTCTGGCTGAACAACCCACGCCGGCCGCTCGAGGCGAGCGGGACCTCCGGGATGAAGGCCGCGCAGAACGGCATCATCAACCTGTCCGTGCTCGACGGCTGGTGGGACGAGGGATGGACCGGCGACAACGGCTGGGCGATCGGGGGTCGCGAGACGAACCCGGACGAGGGCGCCCAGGACTGGGCCGACGCGCAGGACCTCTACCGGATCCTCGAGGACGAGGTGATCGCGCGCTACTACCAGCGCGACAAGGCCGGCGTGCCGCGCGGCTGGACGGAGCTCATGCGGAACGCCGTGGCCAGCACGATCTGGCGGTTCTCGACCACGCGCATGCTCCACGAGTACACCGAGCAGCTGTACCTCCCGGCGGCCGGCGCGGCCGTCAGCACCACCTCGCCCCGTCGCCCGCCCGAGCGGATCGTCACCGAGGCCGGCTGAGCGCCCGATCGGGCGTGGCCGCACCGGCCGCCGGCTGAAGGACCCGCTCGCTCGTGGCCGCATCAGGGCCGGAGGCCGGCGTCGCGGCCCCCCGGCGACCGGCCGGGCACCGCGCGGATCGCCTCCGCTCAGTCGGAGACGAGGACGAGCGCCCCCTGCGGCGGCAGGTCGACCGAGCCCGCCCAGGCCGATCCCGACGCGAGCCCCGGGAGCTCGAGCGTCCGGAGCGCGCCCTCGACCCGGCGCGGGAGCGCCAGCGTCGCCCGGCCCGACCCGGCGTTGAGCGCCACGATCGCGGATTGACCATCCGCTTCGCGCAGGTAGGCGATCCCGGCGTCGCTCGTCGAGAGGACGCGGACCGAACCGCGCCGCAGCGCGACGTGCTCGCGCCGCGCGGCGGCCAGGGCGACCACGAACGCCCGGAGAGCCTGGTCGCCGGCATTCGGATCGGCCGGGAACGCACGCCGGTTGTCGGGGTCGTGGTCGCCCTCGAGCCCGATCTCGTCGCCGTAGTAGGTGCACGGCGCGCCGGGCAGGCTGAACTGGAGCAGCATCGCCAGGCGGAGCGCGGTCCGGTCTCCGCCGAGGACCGTCAGCGCCCGCGGCGCGTCGTGACTGCCGATGAGGTTGAGCTGGACCGCCACGACATCCGGGTCGTAGTTCGTCATCAGGGCCTCGAGCCGCCGGCCGAACGCCGGCCCGTCGAGGGGATGGAGCATCCGGCGGTAGGAGTCGTGGCGCCGGATGACCTCCTGGTCGAGGTGGTTCCCACCGGCGAAGCCGAGGATCGCCGTCCCGAGCGGGTAGTTCATCGCGGCGTCGAACCGATCGCCCTCGAGCCACTCGGGCGCTTCGTCCCACAGCTCGCCGACGAGGTACGCCTCCCGATCGATCGCCCGGCAGCGCTGCCGGAACTCCTGCCAGAACGCGCGGTCGTCGATCTCGCCGGGCACGTCGAGACGCCAGCCGTCGGCCCCGAACCGGAGCCAGTGCTCGGCCACCCCGAGCAGGTACTCGCGCGTCGGCGGGTGGCCGGTGTTGAGCTTCGGGAGGGCCGGCAGCCCCCACCAGGCGCGGTAGCCGAGCGGGGCGCTGCCGCCAACGCCGCCCCGCTCCGGGTAGGCGTTGAGCTCGGCCGTCCCGGCGAGGACCGACGGGTCGAGGACGAACCAGTCCCGGTACGGCGACGCCGCCCCGTTCTCGAGAACGTGGTGGAACGGCCAGAAGCCCCGGCCGCAGTGGTTGAAGACGCCGTCGAGGATCACCCGGATCCCCCGCTCGTGGGCCCGGTCGAGGAGCTCGCGCAAGGCGTCGTCGCCGCCGAGCAGCGGGTCGACGTGGAGGTAGTCGTAGGCGTGGTAGCGATGGTTCGAGGCGGAGCTGAAGATCGGCGTCAGGTAGAGCCCGCTGACCCCGAGCTCGGACAGCTCGCCGAGCCGCTCGGCGATCCCGTACAGGTCGCCGCCCTTGAACCCGTGGACGGTCGGCGGCGCGTCCCACGCCTCGTATGGACCCGCCGGTGCGAGACGCGGGCTCCGGGCGAAGCGGTCGGGGAAAATCTGGTAGAAGACCGTGTCGCGGACCCAGGCAGGCGTGTCGATCGGCATCGCGACGGACGATACCCGCTCGAGCCACCGCCCGAAGCGCCGCCACGTACTCTGAGCCGGTGACCGATCGGATCTCGCTCGCCATCGTCCTCCACAACCACCAGCCGGTCGGGAACTTCGGCTGGGTCATCGCCGAGGCCTTCGAGCGGGCCTACCTGCCGATGGTCGACGCCCTCGAACGGCACCCGGGGATCCACGTCGGGCTCCACTACAGCGGCCCGCTGCTCGACTGGATCCGCGCCGAGCAACCGGGGTTCCTGGCCCGGCTCGGCGGGCTCGTCGAGCGCGACCAGGTCGAGCTCCTCGGCGGCGGCTATCACGAGCCCGTGCTCGTCGCCCTGCCCGAGCGCGACCGGCTCGCCCAGCTCGTCCGGATGGCCGACGAGGTCGAGCGGATCGGCGGCGTTCGGCCGCACGGGGCGTGGCTCGCCGAGCGTGTCTGGGAGCCGGACCTGCCGACGTCGATCGCCGGCGCCGGCTACCGCTGGACGATCGTCGACGACGCCCACTTCCGGGCGGCGGCGCTCGACGACGACGACCTGTGGGGGCCGTACGTCACCGAGGACCAGGGCCGGCCGCTGACCGTCTTCGGGTCCGACCGGCGGCTCCGCTACGGCATCCCGTTCGGGCGGGTCGAGGACGTGGTCGGCCATCTCCTGGCCCACGCCACGCCGGCCGGCGACCGGCTGGGGTTCATGGGCGACGACGGCGAGAAGTTCGGATCGTGGCCCGACACGTACGAGCACTGCTGGGGGGCGGACGGCTGGGTGGACCGGTTCTTCGACGCGCTGGCGGCGGAGCCGTCCATCGCGACGGTCACGCCATCCGACTGGCTCGCCCACCACGAGCCGATCGGCCGGGTCTACCTGCCGACCTCGTCCTACTTCGAGATGGGCGAATGGGCGCTGCCGGCCGACCAGGCGACGGCGTATCGCGACGCGGTCCACGAGGCGGAGGCCCTCCGCGCGCCATGGGCCCGCTGGCTGCGAGGCGGGTTCTGGCGCAACTTCCAGGTCAAGTACCGGGAGGTCAACGACCTGCACAAGCAGATGCTGCGGGCCTCGGCGGCCGTCGCGGCGATGCCGGCCGGCGCGGCCCGCGACCTGGCCACGGTGCACCTCCACCAGGGCCAGTCGAACGACTGCTACTGGCACGGCGTCTTCGGCGGGATCTACATCTCGCACATGCGGCTGGCCACCCTCGAGCACCTGATCGCCGCCCAGGACCTGGCCGACACCGTGGCGCGCCCGAGCGACCCCGACGTGGACCGGACGGCCCTCCTCGACACCGACTTCGACGGGCGCGACGAGGTCATCGTCGCCACCGCCGGCCAGCTCGCCGTGATCGACCCCGCCGAGGGAGGCGGGTTGGGCAGCTGGGACATCCGGGCCGCGCAGCACGCGCTGACCGCCGTGATGCGCCGGCGGCCGGAGGCCTACCACGCGCGGCTCCTCGAGCGCGACGCGCGTGGGACGACCGCGGGATCGAGCGGACCGCCTGAGGCGGGCGACGGCGCGGTCACGATCCACGACGCGGCCCGGTCGCGCGAGCCGGATCTGGCGACACGCCTCCACTACGACGCCTACGAGCGTCGGTCGGCCCTGGTCCACCTCCTGCCGCCGGGGACGCCGGCCGCCGCGTTCAGCGCCGGCGCGGTCGTCGAGCTCGGCGACGCCGCGACCGGCGCGTACGAGGTGATCCGGCTCGCTCCCGGACGGGTCGTCCTCCGCCGCGACGTCGCGCTGCCCGGGCCGGCGCGGCTCCGGGTCGAGAAGACGTTCGCCTTCGGCGGCGACCGCCGGCGGCCGACGCTCGATCTCGACGTCACCATCGAGCACCTCGCCGGCGGGCCGGTCCGGCTCGACCTCGCCGTCGAGTGGTCGCTGACGATGCTCGGCGGCGGGGGCAACCCGGCGGCCTACTATCGGATCGGCGACGAGCGGCTGGCCCACGACACGACGGGCGAGCGCGACGACCTGACGACGATCCGCAGCGGCAACGACGCCATCGGGATCGACCTGGCAACGACCGCCGAGCCCACGGCCGGCGCCTGGTGGGCGCCGATCGAGACGGTCTCGAACTCCGAGTACGGCTTCGAGCGGACCTACCAGGGCAGCGCGCTGGCCCTCGTCTGGCCGCTCGAGCTCGGCCCCGGGTCCCGACGGACGGTGGCCGTCCGCCACGTGATCGTCGCCGCGGTCGACCGCACGGCCGAGGAGCTCGCCGCGCTCGACGCCTAGTGCTGCGGCTGGGACGCGCCCGCCTCCCAGCGAACGTGGTCCGGGGTCTCGAGCTGGAACGTCGAGTGGCCGATGTCGAAGTCGTCGGTGAGGCAGCTGCCGAGCTCGTCGAGGACATCGCCGGGCTGGGCGTCGGGCGTCAGCACGACGTGGGCCGAGACGACGTTCATCCCGCTCGTGATCGTCCAGACGTGGAGGTCGTGGACGTCGGCCACCCCGCTGGCCCGGAGGACGTGGCGGCGGACCTCGGCCAGATCGACGCCGCGCGGCGTCGCCTCGAGCAGGATGTCGATGCTGTCGCGCAGCAACCCGAGCGCGCGCGGGACGATGAGGACGCCGATCGCGATCGAGGCGACGGCGTCGGCCTGCGACCAGCCGGTCGCCTGGATGACGAGTCCCGCGATCAGCACCGCGGCCGCGCCGAGCAGGTCCCCGGCGACCTCGAGGTAGACCGCCCGCACGTTGAGGCTCGCCTGACGGCCTTCGGCCAGGAGGCGCAGCGAGACGGCGTTCCCCGCCAGGGCGAAGGCGGCCACCACGATGACGATGCCGGAGGCGACCTCCGGCGGCGCGACGAACCGACGCACCCCCTCGACGACGACGACGATCGCCAGCGCGAGGAGGACGATCGCGTTGACGGTCGCCGCGACGATCTCGATCCGGTACCAGCCGAACGTCCGGCCCGCCGTCCGCGGCCGCCCGGCGATCCAGATGGCGGCCAGCGACAGGGCCATCCCGGATACGTCGGCGAACAGGTGACCGGCGTCGGCCAGGAGGGCCAGCGAGTTGCTGGCGATCCCGGCCACCAGCTCGACCAGGAGGATCGCCAGGCTGATGCCCATGGCGGCGGCGATCCGGCGCCAGCGCTGACGCGCCGCGCTCAGCGAGTGGATCATGCCGGGAGACTACCGCGCCGCCGGGATCGAACGCGTGTCCGAGCGCCGCTCGGCGTGCCGCGGAGCGCCCCGGGCGGCACCTTGAACACGGGACGTTCGTACGGAGGGCGGAGGCGTCCCCCGGACGTGCCGCCGAGCGCCCGGGCGGCACCTTGAACACGGGACGTTCGTACGGAGGGCGGAGGCGTCCCCCGGCGTGCCGCCGAGCGCGCCGGGCGACGTTACGAACGCCGGGTGTTCAACGGACAATTCGAGCGCCTCTGACCCGGCATGAGCGCACCCGGTCGGACCAGAAGACGGAGGCCTGGCGCTCCGGCGCACCTCACCCTGGAGAATCCGTCAGCCCGTGGCCTGCGCGCCACGGGCTGACGTAGGTTCCCGGGGTCGCCCAGAGGGGAGGAGACGACCATCGGGACGGGGCGTTCCGACCATTGGGCGGGTCGAACGCCGCGTCTGGTACCGGCGGCCGGACGACGCTGCGTCACGGCACCGGGGGTCTGTGGGCTAGACGAAGATCCCCCGCTCGGGTGCCCTGGGATCGCCGAAGCCGTCGCGGCTGTCAACGCCCCAGGCGAGCGCGGCCATCGCGAGAAGTGCGAGGATGACCATCAGCAGGATCAGGGCCGCGAGGACGAACATCGGAGGAATCTCCGTTCGTTGCTATAGTTGACTAGGCCAAGTTGGATCCTAATTGGACTATCGGACTATGTCAAGTGACCAGGACGTCCCGGGCGCGGGCGAGCTAACCGCCGCGGCCGGCTCGGCCGCGCGAACGGCCGGCGAGCTCGACGTCGAGCGCGATTCGGACGTCCCGATCTCGACCCAGATCTACTGGCAGATCGCCTACCAGATCGACTCCGGACGCCTCCTGCCGGGAGCCCGTCTCGCCCCGGTTCGCGAGCTGGGTGCCGCGCTGCGGGTCAACCCGAACACGATCCGCGCCGTCTACAAGCGCCTGGCCGACGCGGGCTACGTCACGAGCCGTCATGGAGCGGGGACCCACGTGGCCGATCGGCCACCACAGCGGCGTGGCGACGAGGCGCTCGCCGGGATCGTGGCCGAGATGCTGCGCCGGGCGGCCGCTGCCGGCTTCACGGCCGACGAGGTCGCCACGGCGACGTTCGCCGCGGCCACCGAGCGCAAGCGGCCCGGCCGGCTCGTGCGGGTCCTGTTCGCCGAATGCACGAAGGCCGACGCGCGCTACGACGCCGAGCGGATCGCCGAGGCGTTCCCCGGCTCGATCGAGGCCGAAGGGACCCTCCTCGACGAGATCGACGACCGGCTCGACCGCTTCCACTACGACCTGATCGCCACGACCACCTTCCACGCCGACGAGGCCCAGGCCTACGCCGCCGGGCGCGTGCCGGTCGTGGCCATGCTCGTCGGGCCCGGCTACATGGACCTCGTTCACGAGATCGCCGCGCTGCCGTCGGGCGCCCGGGTCGGGCTCGTCTGCGCCTCCGCGGTCGGGACCGACAACATCGCCGAGACCCTCCGGCTGTCGGGCACGACCGGGGTCCAGATCGTGTCGGCCACCATCGACGACGGCGCGTCGATCGCGAAGGTCGACGAGGCCGCCGACCTCATCCTCCTGTCGCGCGAGGCGCTCGCGCTCGGGCTCGACGAGCGGTTCAGCCATCCCGAGCGGGTGCGCGAATGGATGTACGAGTTCGACCCGTCCGGCCTGGAGCTCCTCCGCCGGGCGATCGACCACGTCCAGGCCGACCGGACACCCGTCGGCGCCGGAGCCGGCAGCGGCTGACGTGGCCCGGAGCCGGCCGACCGGCGACGACTTCCGGCTCGCCCGCGCCGCTCGAACGCGCTACCGGCTGGCCGACCTGACGCTGGCCGCCGACCTGGCGACCGCGCGGACCATCGCCGCCCGGGTCAACGCCGAGCGCGGGGCGCTCCCTGCGGAGGCGGGCTCCGAGACGCCGCCCGGCACCGAGCCGCTCACCGCCGGCCAGCTCCATGCGGCGGGCCTGCTCGTCGCGGTCCTCGGCCGGATCGTCGACCGCTATCGCGCCGAAGCCGATCCGGCGGCGATCGCGGCCGCGGACGACTGGCTGCGAACGCGCCTCGGGAACCAGCCGACCGGCGCCGCGGTGGCCGCCTTCGCCGTCGAGTTCCCGGCCCGCCTGGCCATCCCCGAGCAACCCGACCCCGCCACGGCCATCGCCCAGCTGCTCCTGCTGGCCAGCCTCGACGAGAACGCGGCGGTCGACCCATTCCGCGAGCTCGTCGACCTGCGGGCGGTCCGCGAGGGACGCGCGCTCGGCGTCGTCGCCGACGAGCTCGAGGCGTTCTTCGCCGAGCGGCCCGGGTTCGGGCCCGAAGGCCGCTCGCTCGTCGAGCTCCTCCGCCAGCCGGCCGCCGCGGCTCCGGGCTCGCTGGCCGACCAGCTGCGCTGGATCCGGCAGCACTGGGCGGGCCTGTTCGGCGGGGTGATCGACGACCTCCTCGACCGCCTCCTCGTGGCGCTCGACGTGCTCGCCGAGGAGCGCCAGGCCGCGGACCGAGCGTGGTTCGCCGCCCACGACCCGGGGGCCGGCGGACCGGCCGAGGTGTACCGCTACGACCCCGGCGAGGAGGAGCGGTTCAGCCCGGATCGGGACTGGATGCCGAGCCTCGTCCTCATCGCGAAGAGCACCTACGTCTGGCTCGACCAGCTGTCGCGTCGGTACGCCCGCGAGATCCGGACGCTCGATGCGATCCCGGACGAGGAGCTCGACCGGCTGGCCGGCTGGGGGATCAGCGGGCTGTGGCTGATCGGGCTGTGGGAGCGCTCGGCGGCCTCGGAGCGGATCAAGCGGCTGCGCGGCGATCCGGACGCCGTCGCCTCGGCCTACTCGCTCGATGACTATGCGATCGCCGCCGACCTCGGCGGTCCCGGGGCCCTCGCGAACCTGCGCGAGCGGGCGGGCGGGCGCGGGATCCGCCTCGCGAGCGACATGGTCCCGAACCACATGGGGATCGACTCGAACTGGGTCGTGCGGCATCCCGAGCGGTTCCTGTCCCTGCCCGACAGCCCGTTCCCCGGCTACACCTTCAACGGACCGGACCTGTCGTCCGACGAGCGGGTCGGGATCGTCCTCGAGGACCACTACTACGACGCGACCGATGCGGCCGTCGTGTTCAAGCGGTTCGACCGGCTGACCGGTGACGAGCGCTACGTCTACCACGGCAACGACGGGACGAGCTTCCCGTGGAACGACACCGCCCAGCTCGACTACTCCCGGGCCGACGTGCGCGAGGCGGTCATCCGGACGATCCTCGACGTCGCCCGCCAGTTCCCGGTCATCCGCTTCGATGCCGCGATGGTCCTCGCCCGCAAGCACATCCAGCGGCTGTGGTTCCCCGAGCCGGGCCACGGTGGCGCGATCCCCAGCCGGGCAGGCCACGGCATGACCCGGGCCGAGTTCGACCGGGCGATGCCGCGCGAGTTCTGGCGCGAGGTCGTCGACCGGGTCGCCGCCGAGGTCCCCGGCACGCTCCTCCTGGCCGAGGCCTTCTGGCTCCTCGAGGGCTACTTCGTGCGCACCCTCGGGATGCACCGGGTCTACAACAGCGCCTTCATGAACATGCTCCGGGACGAGCGGAACGCCGACTACCGGCTGGTCATCCGGAACACGCTCGAGTTCGACCCGGCGATCCTCGGCCGGTTCGTCAACTTCATGAGCAACCCCGACGAGCGGACCGCGATCGACCAGTTCGGGTCCGGCGACAAGTACTTCGGGGTCGCCGCGCTCATGGCGACGCTGCCCGGGCTGCCGATGCTCGGACACGGCCAGGTCGAGGGGTTCACCGAGAAGTACGGCATGGAGTTCCGCCGGCCGAAGCTCGACGAGGCGGTCGACCAGGGACTGCTCGCCCACCACGAGCGGACGATCTTCCCGCTCCTCCACCGCCGGGCGAGCTTCGCCGGGGCCGACGGCTTCCGGCTCTACGACGTCGTGGCCGGCGATGGCTCGGTGAACGAGGACGTGTTCGCCTACTCGAACGTCGGGCCGCGCGGCGAGCGCACGCTCGTCGTGTACCACAATCGGTACGCCGAAGCGGGCGGGACGATCCGCGAGTCGGTCGGGTTCAACGGTCGCGACGCGGACGGCGAGCGCCGGATGCGCCGCGAGACGCTGGCCGAGGGGCTCGGGCTGAGCGGCCGCGAGGACCGCTGGCTGCGAATCCGCGACGCGATGACCGGGCTCGAGGGCCTGCGCTGGTCGGCCGGCATCGCCCGGGACGGGCTCCGGGTGGAGCTCGGCGCCTACCGCTGTCACGTGCTGGTCGATCTCGAGGAACTCGCCGACCAGCCCGGCCGGCCCGTCGCCACGCTGGCCGTGGAGCTCGGCGACGGCTGGATCCCGTCCATCGACGACGCGCTGGCCGGCATCGCGCTCCGCCCGGTCCACGATGCCGTCCGCGCCCGGCTCGCCGCCGCGACGGCCCGGCTCCGCTCAGCGGGCACACCGAAGACGCCCGGGCGCAGGCCGGCTCGTCCCGGACCCGCGACCGTCGCGGTCGAGCTGGTCCAACGGGGCCGGATCCTGGCCGCGTTCGTCGAGGCGCTCGACGGCGAGCCGTTCGACGGGCAGCGGCTCCGGCCGGTGGTTGCCGAGGCGCTCCACGGTGCCGGTCTCGATGACGCGGAGGCCGAGCGTGGCGCCGGCATCGTCCGCGGGCTCGTCATGGCGCCTCCGGCGCTGCGCCGGCTCGACGACGCCACGGTCGCCGCCTGGTTCGACGATCCCGAGCTCGCCGCGGCGCTGTCGGTCCACGTCGCCGGCGGGACGGCCTGGTTCGATCGCGATGCCTTCGCGCAGCTCGCGGCCACCGTGGCGGTCCTCGCGTCCGACGGACCCGCCGCCGACACCGCCCGGATCGCCGAGCTCGCGGACCGTGCCGCAGCCGCCGGGTATCGCGTCGACGACCTGCGGGCGACGCTCCAATCGACGGCGCCCGCGGCGGCGACCTCCGCCGGCGGAGGTGGCGATCCGCCGGACGCGCGATGACGCGGCTGCGCTGGCTGACGATCCTCGGGCCGGTCGTCCTGATCGGCGGCTTCGAGCTGCTGAGCGACACGTGGCTCGATCCGTACCTGCCGTTCCCGCTCGACACCATCGTGGTCGTCACGATCGTGCTCGTCGTCGCAGCCGTGCTCTCGACGGTCGCCTTCCGCCGGATCGACCAGCTCGACGTGGCGCTGCGGGCTCGGAACGCCGAGCTCGAGGCCCGCAACGCCTCGGCCCGCGCGCTCTACGAGGTGAGCGTCGCGATCGCCGCGATCGCCGATCTCGACGACATCCTGCGGGCGATCGTCGACAACGCCCGACGACTGCTCGGCGGCGGGCGCGCCGAGCTGTGGCTGACCGACCCGGACGGCATCCGGCGGCTGCGGTCGTGGAGTGGCCCGCCCGGTGCGGCGCCGGACCCCGACCGCGTTCACGACGCGACCGGGCCGACGGGCCGGACCGTCCTCGAGACGCCGCTCCTCCGCGGTGACCAGTCGATCGGGTCGCTCTCGGTCGTCCGCGATCCGGGCGCAGCGGTGGGCGACGAGGACCGGGCCACCCTCGCCTCGCTCGCCAGCCAGGCCGCGATCGCGATCGAGGCGGACCGCCTCCAGGTCGAGCTGCGCGACCTGGCGGTCCGCGGCGAGCGCGAGCGGATCGCGCGCGAGCTCCACGACGGGCTCGCGCAGGTCCTCGGCTACGTGAACACGAAGTCGCAGGCGATCGACGAGCTGCTCGCCGCGGGCCGGCTGCCCGAGGCGCGCTCCCAGCTCGGCGAGCTGTCGGCGGCCGCGCGGTCGCTCTACGTCGACGTGCGCGAGGCGATCCTCGGGCTGCGCGGGGAGGCGGCGTCGGGTGGCGGCCTGGCGGCGGCGCTGCGGGTGTATGCCCGCCGGTTCGCCGAAGCGTCCAAGCTCGCCGTCCGGGTCGAGGCGAGCCAATCCGTCACCGGCCTGGCGATCGATCCGGCGGTCGAGGACGAGGCGTACCGGATCGTCCGCGAGGCGCTCACCAACGTCCGCAAGCACGCGGCGGCCCAGCGGGTCGTGATCCGCCTCGACGTCAGCGAGGGCTGGCTCATCGTGGAGGTCGAGGACGATGGGCGCGGGTTCGACCCGACGCGGGCCGGCGGCGCGGCGGAGGGCCCGCCGCGGCTCGGGCTGGCCACGATCCGCGAGCGCGCGGCGAGCGCGGGGGGACGGGTCGAGTGGCGGTCGGGCGCCGGCGGCACGACGGTCCGCCTGGCCATCCCCGTCGAGACGGCCGACGAGCCGAGCCGGCCGGTCATGGAGACCGACGCGCCGATCCGGCCGGTCGGATCGGGGATCGACCAATGAGGATCGTCCTCGCCGACGACCACGCGCTGTTCCGCGACGGCCTGGCGTCGCTCCTCGGGGCGTGGGGTCACGAGGTCGTCGGGCAGGCCTCCGACGGCGTCGAGGCGGCCGAGCTCGCCGAGCGCGTCCAGCCCGACCTCGTGCTGATGGACGTCCGGATGCCCGGCGGCTCGGGTCTCGACGCGACGGCCCGGATCAAGGCCGCCTGCCCGAACACGGCGATCGTGATGGTCACGGTCAGCGAGGACGAGGACGACCTGTTCAGCGCGATCAAGGCGGGCGCCCAGGGCTACCTCCTGAAGAACCTCGAAGCGGCCCAGCTCCGCTCGATGATCGACGCGGTCGGCCGCGGCGAGGCGGCGATCTCGCCGGCAACGGCGGCCCGGATCATCGAGGAGTTCGTTCGTCGCGAGCGCCTGCCCGATGCCCCGGCGATGGATCCGGACCGGCTCACCGAGCGCGAGCTCGAGGTGCTCGCCCTGGTGACCCAGGGGCTCCGGAACAAGGAGATCGCCGCCGAGCTCGGGATCAGCGAGAACACGGCCAAGTACCACCTCCGGAACATCCTCGAGAAGCTCCACGCGCAGAGCCGGACGGAGGTCGCCGCCCGGGCGGTTCGCGAAGGCCTCGTTCCCGCCCCCGACGAGGCGCCCGGCGGCTGATCCGACCGGCGGCCCGTCGCCGGGCGGCCGCCGGTCGTGAGCGAGCCGTTCGGCGAGAGGGACCCGGGCCATTCGGCCCCCGCCGCCCCACCCGGTTGGCGAATCCCCTCCCTGCCCGCCTGCGTGTGGTCCCGAGCGAGACGGGCGGTGACGCTGGCAGCGGACAATCCGCACCGGAGCCGGCAATGGGCTACCTGATCCAGGTCGATCTCGGCGGCTGCATCAACTGCGGCGTGTGCATGGACGTCTGCCCCGTCCAGGCGCTGGACATGACCCGGCCCGAGGCCGGCGGGGTCGAGACCGCGTCCGGCGTCGGCGGCGGTCCGCTGCGCTGGATGATGGAGTACCCCATCCAGGTCGGGGAGTGCATCGGCTGCTCGATCTGCATCCGCGAGTGCCCGGTCGTCGTGATGAGCCTCGAGACCGTCGACGGGCCGACCCCGCTGGCGCCGCGCCAGGGCCGGATCGAGCGGCCCGAGCCGACGAGCGGCTGGATCCCCTGGTCGGCGGTCACCCGCGAGGCGCTGAAGCCGACGAAGGTGTCGCCGTACGACGACTTCGGGACGTGGCGCACTCGCGAGCGCCCGCGCCCGTGGCAGGTCTGGACGTCGATGGTCGATCCCGACGTCGGGAGCCCGATCGCCCCGTGCCAGGCCGCCTGTCCGGCCGGCACGGACGCCGGCCGGTATGTCGGGCTGGTCGCCGACGGTCGCTACGACGACGCCTATGCGGTGGCCGCCGAGGTCAACCCGTTCCCGTCGGTGTGCGGCTGGATCTGCACGGCGCCGTGCGAGGCCGCCTGCCGGCGCGGGGTGCTCGACGAGCCGATCTCGATCCGCACGATCAAGCGCTTCGCCGCCGAGCACGGCACGCTTCCGCCGGTCGAGCCACCCAAGGTTCGCCGGCCGGAGAAGGTCGCGATCGTCGGCGGCGGGCCGGCCGGGATGTCGGCCGCCTACTACCTCGTCCGGCTCGGCTACGGCGTGACCGTCATGGAGGCGATGCCGGTGCCCGGCGGGATGATGGCGATCGGCATCCCGGAGTACCGCCTGCCGCGGGAGGTCCTGCGGGCCGAGATCGACCGGATCGTCGGGCTCGGGGTCGACCTCCGGCTCGACACCGTCATGGGGCGCGACTTCTCGCTCAACGACCTCGAGACCCAGGGCTTCGACGCGATCTTCCTGTCGACCGGCGCCCCGAAGAGCCGCCGGCTCGGCGTCCCGGGCGACACGCTGAATGGGGTGATCCCGGCGACCGTGTTCCTCAAGCAGGTCAACCTCGGCGAGACGCCGCGCCTCACTGGACGGGTCGTCGTCGTCGGCGGCGGCAGCACCGCGATGGACGCCGCCCGCTCGGCGCTCCGGAGCGGGGCCGAGGCCGTCACCGTCCTCTACCGCCGCGGGTTCAAGGAGATGCCGGCCCAGGCGGAGGAGATCGAGGCTGCCAGGCGCGAGGGGGTCGCCTTCCGGATCGGGACGACGATCACCTCGGTCGTCGGATCGGATGGCGCGGTGACCGCCGTCGCGCTCGTCGAGCAGGCACCGACCGGAGCCGTCGAGCAGGGCCGCGCCGTGTGGGCGCCGGTCCCGGGATCCGAGGCGCTGCTCGACGCCGACGCGATCCTCGTCGCGATCGGCGAGGAGCCGGACCCGTCGATCCTGCCGGAGGGCGCCGGGATCGAGACGAGCGCCTGGGCCGGGATCGCAGCCGACCCGCGGACGCTGGCCACGGGCCGGGCCGGCGTGTTCGCCGGCGGCGACGTCGTCAGCGGTCCGAAGACGATCATCGACGCGGTCGCAGCCGGACGCCGAGCGGCCGGCGCCATCCATCAGTACCTCTCCGGGTCGACGACCGGCGAGGCCGACATCCTCGCGACCGTCCGCTACAAGACCCCACCCGAGCCGAGCCTCCGGCTCGACCTCGAGCCACGCCCACGGGCCCGGGCCCCGCTGCCGATGGTCGACGCGGCCTCGTTCCGCGCCACCCAGGCGGGGTTCACGGAGACGGACGCGCACGCGGAGGCGAGCCGGTGCTTCCGCTGCGACGCCGTCTACGGCTGCACGACGGTCCACGTCCTGTCCGGTCGTGGTCCCGCCGACGGCCCGGACCGCGTCCACCCGCCGGCGCCCCTCGCGACCCCGCCGGCGTCCCAACCGAGCCCCCCCGCCGATACCACCGCAGGAGGAGACCGATGACCCCGGACCAGGTAGGCGGCCTGTTCGACGCAGGCGAGAGCTTCATCGAAGGCACGATCGGCGCGGCCCTCGTCGCGCTCTGGCTGCTGGTTGTCGCGCTCTATTTGGCCCGGCCGTACATGGTCGGCAACCTCCACAAGTTCACCCTGCGCCTTGGCGCGGACCTGTGGTGGATCATCTACGTGGCGCTGCGCGACCTGCTCCTGATCCAGGTCTTCCTCGGCAGCTTCATCTTCTTCTACCCCGACGTCGTGAGCGGCAAGGACCTGCCGATCACCGGCGGTCTGGCCGCGGTGTGCGCCTTCGCGGTGCTCCTCATCAAGCTCATCAAGGGCGACTCGGACCTCGTCTGGTTCCGCGTCCAGGTCCTGCTCCTCGGGCTCGGCGCGACGCTCTACATCGTCCCCTACATGCTCGGGGTCCAGGTCACCCAGATCGGGACCGACACGTCGAACCAGCTGGCATCGATCCTCGTGAGCAGCCAGAACCCGGACGTGGCACTGCCGCTGTGCTACCTGTCGGCACTCCTCGCCGGGGTCATCGCCGCGATCGCGGTCATCTACAACCTCCGCCAGGCCAGCGGCCCGCGCCGGAGCGCCTCGAGCAAGGAGCAGACCCGATGAGCGCCGACGATCTCGCAACCGCGCTGACGAGCGGCGGAGCCGGCTGGCTCACCCTGTCGCTGGCGGCCGTCCTGCCCATCCTGTGGTCGTTCGCGATGATCATGCACTTCGCCCGGCCGTACGTGATCCGCTTCCTCCAGTCGCTCACCCTGCGCTTCGGCGGCGACGTCTGGTGGCTGTCGTACGTGCTCATCCGCGACGCCCTCCTGACGATCGTGCTCGCGCTGAGCGTCGTCTTCCTCATGCCCAACCTGTACATCGGGCTCGGGCTGCCGCTCACGGCGCCGCTGGCAGCGGTCCTGCTGCTGTGGGCGATGGTGGTCAAGCTGCTCCGCGACGCCGACGACGATCCGGCCGCCTTCCGGATCGTGAGCCTGCTGCTCGTGGGGGCCTCGGTGCTGTACATCGTCCCCCAGATCTACGGCCTCGAGGCGGCCGACCAGGTCGACTGGCTCGACGCCCACGTCGGGCTCGGCTGGATCCCGGGCAGCCTGTCCGCCGCGAACCCCGACGAGGCGACCGTCAATACGCTCGCCTGGCCGATCCTCGAGCTCAGCCTCGTCCTCTTCGCCCTCACCGGGGCGGTCCTGTTCGTCCGGTTCCTCATGCGCCTGGGCCGTCCGGGCGACGTGGAGGTGGCCGCGACCGACGCCTGAACCCCCCGGCCCGGCACGCCCGCCGTTCCAGCGGCGGGCTGGCCGGCCTCAGCTCTCGTCGAGCACGAGCCGGCGGAGGAGCGGCAGCGGCAGCGCGCCGTGGAGCATGACCGCCTCGAGGTGCGTCCGCCCGACGAAGCCCGGCGTCGCGCCGAGGCCGCCGGGGAGGGCCCGCTCGACGACCGCCGCGGCCGCGGCCGTACCAGCGGCCGCCTCGGCCAGCCTTCGTCGAACCGCGACCTCGAGCTCCCACATCGCCATCGAGCCGACGAAGTACGTCGACAGCTGGGTCGAGCTCAAGCGGGCCCGGTTCCACTTGTTGCGCGCCTCGGATTCCTCCTGGAAGCCGCCGTCGACCATGAGCTCGACGGCCTCGTCCTCGGTCAGCGGCCCGCCGACCGCCTCGCCGGCGTGGATCCGGACGTCGATGATCGCGTTCGTGACCGCCCGCAGGTAGAACTTCCAGTGGGTGAGCATCAGCGCCGGGTCGTCGGCGCCGTAGCCCGCATCCATCATCACCTGGGTCACGTAGACCGCCCAGCCCTCGGCATAGACCCCGCTCCAGAACACCGATCGCACGACCGACGGGTTGCGGTTCGCGACCGAGCCCTGGAGGTAGTGGCCCGGGACGGCCTCGTGGATCGTGAGCAAGCGGAGCATCCGCTCGTTGTCCTCGCGCAGGTAGCTCTCGGCCTGCTCGGGCGTCCAGTCGTCCGGGATCGGGGTGATCGCGAAGAACGCCTTCTGGCCCTTGTCGAGCGCGCCCGGCGTGTCGAGCATCGCGCCGCCGAAGGCGCGCATGAAGACCGGCGTCCAGCGGATCTCGAGCGGGTCATCGGCCAGCTCCACCACGTCGCGCTCGCGGCAGAACGCCTCGATCCGGGCGAGCTCGGCCCGGCACCACTCGAGCAGCTCCCCGGCGGCCGGGTGCTGGCCGGCGACGGCGTCGAGGACGCCGCGCACGGTCGCCTCGTCGTCGTCCGGCCGCGCTTGATCGGGGATCCAGGCCGGCCACAGGTCGCGTGCGAGCCGGATCATCTCGGCCCGGACCGCGCCGTACTCGCGCTCGGCTCGTTCGAGGATGCGGGCCGGGGTCAGCTCCGGGTCCTTGAGGGTGTGGCGCATCTTCCGCGCGAACAGGTCCGCGCCGAGCCGCCCCTCGCCGCTCGCCCGGGGCAGGACGACGTCGCGGAGGTGGGCCTCGAAGGCGGCCAGCGCGATCCCCGCCCCCTCGGCGGCGGCCCGGAGCCGGGGCAGGACCGCGGCGACCGCCGGGTCGCCCGGCGCGGCGGCTTGAGCCTCGCTGACCGCGTCGCTCGCGAGCTCCGAGACCCCGGCCAGCTGCTTGAGGGCGGTCTCGGTGTGGAATGCGGACACGGGGCGGCCGGGCAAACCGACGATCTCCGACCTGGCCGCCTCGACCACCGCCGGGATCCCCTCGAGCCGGCCGGCGACCGAGGCCAGGCGCTCGGCCAGTGGCGCGAACTCGCGAGCGAGCAGCGGAAAGATCCCGCCGCCGAGCAGGTAGACCCACTCGAGCGGGTCCCAGGCCTCCTCGCGCAGCTCGGTCTCGGCGAAGCGGATCCCATCCAGCTCGGCCAGGAGCAGGTCGCGATCGACCCGCTCATCGGACGTCAGGTCCGCGTCGGCGAACCCGTGGAGCTCGGCTTCCCAGCGGGCGACGAGATCGAGTCGCGCGCGCCGGCCGGCATCGTCGAGGGCCGGCCACTCCGCATCGTGGGCGTGCATGCCCGCGGCCGTGGCGTGGAGCGGATGGAGGCGGAAGAACTCGGCCAGGAACGCATCGATCGCGGACCCGAAGGGGCTCGAATTCGTCGTCATGGCCCGAGTGTAGCGGCGTCGGGCGGCGCAGCCGGCGCCTCCGTAGACTCGACGCCATGACCGACCGTTCGATCGACTGGTTCGCTCCGGCGACCCTCGAGGGCGCCTTCGTCCGGCTCGAGCCGATGTCGCGCGCGCACCTGCCCGGGCTGGTGGCGGCCGGTCGCGATCCGCGGATCTGGACGTGGCTGCCGACCGACGGCTCGACCCCGGACGGGATGCGGGTTCTGGTCGAGGACGCCCTCGCTGCGCAGGTCGCCCGCACGCAGATCCCGTTCGTGACGGTCGATCGCGCGACCGACCGGGTGGTCGGCAGCTCGCGCTATCTCGCCCCGGCGCCGACGGACCTGCGGATCGAGATCGGCTGGACGTGGCTCGACCCGGCCGCGCAGCGAACGGCGATCAACAGCGAGGCCAAGCTGCTCATGCTCGGGCGCGCGTTCGAGACCCTCGGATGCCGGCGGGTCGAGCTCAAGACCGACGCCCTGAACGAGCAGTCCCGGACGGCCATCCTGGGCATCGGTGCGACGTTCGAGGGGATCTTCCGCAAGCACATGGTGATGCCCGGCGGTCGGCCCCGCGACTCGGCGTACTACAGCATCCTCGACGACGAGTGGCCGGCCGTTCGCGACGGCCTGCGCGCGCGGCTCGAGCGCCACCGCGGCGCGGGCTGAGCGATGGGCGAGCACGACATCCCGCTCCGGGTCAGCACGGTCGACTACCACACGGGCGGCGAGCCGTTCCGGATCGTCACCGGCGGGGTGCGTCCGCTCGAGGGTCGCACGGTGCTCGAGCGGCGGCGGTTCGCCGGGGAGGTGCTCGACCGGGTCCGCCGGCTGCTCATCGACGAGCCGCGCGGTCACGCCGACATGTACGGGGCGTTCGTGACCGACCCGGACGACGACGGCGCCGACCTGGGCGTCGTCTTCTTCCACAACGAGGGCTACTCGACGGCCTGCGGGCACGGCACGATCGCGCTCGTGACCTGGGCGCTCGAGTCCGGCCGGCTGCCCATCGCGGGCCCGCAGACGGCGGTGACGGTCGACGTCCCGTCCGGCCGGCTCGGCTGCGTCGCCGAGCTCGACGAGGACGGGCTCCACGTCCGCTCGGTCCGCTTCCGGAACGTGCCGGCGTTCGTGCTCGCGCGCGGGATCGAGGTCGCGACGTCGCGCGGCCCGATCCCCTGCGACGTCAGCTACGGCGGCGCCTTCTACGCGTCGGTCGACGCCCGGGCCATCGGCCTGGATGTCTCGCCGGCCAGCCTCGGGGCGTTGATCGGACTGCAGCGCGAGCTCCGCCCGGCCCTCGAATTGGCGCTCGAGGTCGTCCACCCCGGGGAGCCCGAGCTGCGCGGGATCTACGGCGTGATCTTCTGGCAGGACGAGCCGACGACCGACGCGGATCGGGCCGCCGGCGTCGGACCGACCCAGCGCAACGTCACGGTCTTCGCCGACGGCGAGGTCGATCGATCGCCGTGCGGGAGCGGGACCTCCGCCCGGCTCGCGCTGCTGGCCGCCGACGGTCGCCTGGGCGATCCGCCGGGCGCGACCCTGCGCCACCGGAGCATCGTCGACTCAGCGTTCCTGGGCCGCGTCGTCGCGCCGGCGCCGGGCGGCGTCACCCCGAGCGTCGGCGGACACCCGGCGGTCGTCACCGAGGTCGAGGGCTCGGCGTTCCTCACCGGCCGCCACGAGTTCGTCCTCGACCCACGCGACCCGCTCGGGACCGGCTTCCTCCTCCGCTGATCGGGGCTCGACGGGTCTGCCATCATCGGCTGGGCGCAGCGACGCCGTCGGACGGTCATCCGCAGCAGGAGGGACGTTGATGAGGGGCTTCATCGCCACGGTCGTCGGGACGGCGGTCGCGCTGTGGGTGACCTCGATCGTGTACGACGGGATCTCGTTCGGCCCGGACCCGCAGGTCACCACGGTCCTCATCGTTGCCGCGATCTTCGGGGTGGTCAACGGGGTCATCAAGCCGGTGATCAAGCTCCTCTCGCTGCCGCTCAACCTGATGACCTTCGGGCTGTTCGGGCTGATCGTGAACGGGGTCCTGCTGCTCCTGCTGGCGTGGGTGTCCCAGCGGATCGACATGACCTTCACCGTCGGCGGCTATCCGCCCGACTTCGGGCTCGACGCGATCGTCGCGGCGGTCGTCGCGGGGATCGTGCTGAGCATCGTGTCGACGGTGATCGGCTTCCTCCCGTTCCTCAACCCGAGCCACTGATCCGGGACGGCCGTGACCGGGCCACCGATCGGGGTACGGCGGACGCGCGGATGACGGCGATGCCCGACGCGGACCGCCTGCCGACCATCGGCCCGGCCCTGCGCGTCGCGGCGGCGCGGTTCGGCAGCCCGCTGTTCGTCACCGACGCGGCGGCCCTGGAGGACGCGGCCTCCGAGCTCCGGGCGGCGTTCCCCGACCCGTGGCTGCGCCAGTTCTCGGTCAAGGCGAATGACGTGGCCGCGATCGTCGCCCGGCTCGGCTCGCTCGGGCTCGGCGCGAACGTCGTCTCGCGCGGCGAGTGGGCGGTCGCCCGGCGAGCAGGGATCCCGAACGCGCGGACGACGCTCGAGGGCGTCGGCAAGACCGACGCCGATCTCGGCGCGGCGGTCCGCGCGGCCGCGGCCGGCGATCCGCTGCGCTGGGTGGCCGTCGAGTCGACCGACGAGGCGAGCGTCCTCGGCCGCCTGGCGCGGCGGGCCCGGGTCCGCCTCGACGTGCTGCTCCGGTTCAACCCGTCGGTCGAGCCGGAGACGCTGA
Source organism: uncultured Chloroflexia bacterium (assembly GCA_963813705.1). Taxonomy (GTDB): domain Bacteria; phylum Chloroflexota; class Limnocylindria; order Limnocylindrales; family CSP1-4; genus Chersky-267. The sequence continues at coordinate 147,700 of CAWFAH010000001.1, read as the reverse complement.
GCGACCTCGCGGTCGGCGCCGGCTCGAGCAAGTTCGGGCTGGCCGACGACGAGCTGGCGGCGGCCGTTGAGGCCGGTGGCGGCGCCGACGGCCCGCTGCGCTGGCGTGGCCTCCACCTCCACGTCGGCTCGCAGCTCGGCGCGGTGGACGCCTGGCGCGATGCGGTGCGCCGCGCCCTGGCGCTCGGGGCCCTGCTCGGCGGCGGACTGCCGAACTTCGACACGCTCGACGTGGGCGGCGGCTTCCCCGTCGGCCCGGCCGACGCCGCGCCGCGGCCCGAGCGGTTCGCCCGCGAGCTCCCGGCGCTCTTCGCGGCCGTCCCGCCCGGCCGGGTACCCGTCCGTCTCGGGATCGAGCCCGGCCGGTTCCTCGTGGCCCGTGCGGGCTGGCTCGTCGGCTCGGTGCTCCACGTCCGCGAGCGCGGCGGCCGGATGGTCGTCCTCGACACCGGGATGACCGAGCTGATCCGCCCGGCGCTGTACGGGGCCGATCACCCGATCGTCGCGCTGACCTCGCTCGGGCGGCCGGTCGATCCCGCGGCCGTCGCCGAACCGCCGGACGGGTCGAGCGAGCTCGTCGACGTGCACGGTCCGATCTGCGAGTCGACGGACGCGCTCGGTTCGCACGTCCTGCCGCCGCTCCGCCGGGGCGACCTCGTCGCGATCCGTGACGCGGGAGCCTACGGCGCGGCGCTCGGCTCGACCTATAACGGCCGGCCGCGCCCGCCGCAGGTGATCCTCGAGACGGACGGTCGCCTCACCCTCGCCCGGCGGCGCGGCTCGCTCGCGGCCCTCGGCTAGGCTGTGGCGATGAACGAGCGCGAGCGGTTCCGTCGCCGGCTGGCGGCCGGACCGCTCCTCGCCGACGGCGGAATGGGCACCCTCCTCTTCTCGCGCGGGATCCCCCAGCGCGCCTGCCTCGACGAGCTCGTCGTGAGCCGGCCGGACCTGATCGGGGCGATCCACCGCGAATACGTCGAGGCCGGTGCCGACCTCATCGAGACCGCCACGTTCGGGGCGAACCGCGCGCGGCTGGCGGCATTCGGGCTGGCCCGCGAGGCCGCCCGGTTCAACCGGCGCGCGGCGCAGCTCGCCCGTGAGGCGCGCGACGTGTCAGGCCGCGAGGTCCTCGTCGCCGGCTCGATCGGTCCGCTCGGGACCCCCACCCGCGACCTTGCCAGCCACGACGAGCCCGCGATCCGGGCGGCGTTCCGTGAGCAGGTCGATGGCCTGCTCGAGGGCGGGGTCGACCTGTTCGTGCTCGAGACGTTCTCCGACCTGGTCCACCTCCGGCTCGCCATCGACGAGGCGCGCCGCGCCGCCGACCTGCCGGTGGTGGCCGAGATGACGTTCGGCGAGGAGCTCGTGGCGGCCGACGGCACGACCCCCGAGGCGGCCGCGCTCGCGCTCGCCGAGGCCGATGTCGACGCGATCGGCGTCAACTGCGGCGCCGGGCCGTTCGGCTGCCTCGAGGCGCTCGAGCGGATCGGTCGGGCGCGCCCGGACGCCCTCCGATCGGTGATGCCCAACGCCGGGCTCCCGCAGCGCGTCGCTGGGCGATTCGTCTACGCCGCCGCGCCCGAGTACTTCGGCTCGATCGTCCCGAAGATGCTGGCGAGCGGTGCCTCGATCGTCGGCGGCTGCTGCGGCACGACCCCCGACCACGTCGCGGCCATGCGCGCCGCGCTCGACGCCGCTGCCGGCGGCACGGCGGCGGACCTCGCGGCCGAGCGGGCCGCCGACGGCGCCACTGCCGTCGCGACGACGACCGACCGGCCGGCGGCACCGGATCGGACGGTCGGCGAGGTGCCGCCACCGACGCGGCTGGCGACGGCGCTCCGCGAGCGCCGGTTCGTGGTGTCGGTCGAGATCGACCCGCCTCGCTCGATCCGGATCGAGCGCACGATCGAGGCCGCCCGCCTCCTCGGCGAGGCCGGCGTGGACCTCGTCAACGTGAGCGATTCGGCGATGGCTCGCGTCCGGATGGGCTGCCTCGCCGTCGCGTTCGGCATCCAGCACGATCTCGACCTCGAGTGCCTCGTCCACTTCACGACCCGCGACCGGAACCTGATGGCGCTCGAGTCGGAGCTGCTCGGCGCCCACGCCCTGGGCGTCCGCAACGTCCTCGCCCTGACCGGGGACCCGCCGCGGATCGGCGACTATCCGGCCGGCACGGGGGTGTGGGACGTCGACTCGATCGGGCTCATCGAGATCCTCGCCCGGCTCAACCGCGGCGAGGACGGCGCCGGCTCGCCGATCGGCCAGCGCGCCGGGTTCACGATCGCCTGCGCGCTCGACCCGACCGCGGCCGACGGGGCCGCCGAGTGGGACCGCCTGGAGCGCAAGATCGGCGCCGGGGCGGACCTCGTCATGACCCAGCCGCTGTACTCGACCGAGCAGGTCGCGGCGATGGACGGGGAGGCGCGGCGGCGCTTCGGGCCGCGTGGCTTCCCGATCCCGGTGCTGCTCGGGATCCTGCCCCTCCAGAGCGCCCGCCACGCGGAGTTCCTCCACAACGAGGTTCCCGGGATCACGATCCCGCCCGAGGCGCGGGCCGAGATGGCGGCGGCGGGCGATCGCGGGGCGGAGGTCGGCCTCGAGCTCGCCCTGCGGCTCCTCGACGACGTCCGCGAGCTCGTCGCCGGGACCTACGTCATGCCGAGCTTCGGTCGCTACGAGCAGGCCGCCGAGCTCGTCCGGCGGATCCGATCCCGTGAGCCGGCGGGCAGTGCGGCCGGACCGCACCCGGCAGGCCGTTGACCCGTAGGATTCGGGCATCCCGTCGTCCGTCGGAGGAGCACCCAGCGTGAGGCCGCCGATCAGCCGGCTCCCCGTCGCCGCCCTGACGGGGCTCGTCATGGGCCTGATCGTGGTCGCGGCGATCGTCGTCCCCGGGACGCGGGCCGCGGGCCCGCCGTATCCCCCGCCGGTCACGGGCCAGCGCGTCTACGACACGGCCGGCGTGCTGGCGCCGGCGACCATCGCCCAGGCCGAGGCGATCAGCCGCGAGATCGAGGCGCGGACCGGGGCCCAGGTCGTCGTGTACACCCAGGTCAAGCCCGAGAGCGACACGGAGGAGCTCGCGGCGAAGGATGCCGCCGCGCTCATCGACCAATGGGGCATCGGGCGGAAGGGCTTCGACGACGGGCTGGTCATCCTGTACGACCTCGACGACAGCCTCCGCCACGGCCAGGTCCAGCTGTACGCCGGCCCCGGCTACGAGGCCGCGTTCCTGTCGAACGCCGAGCGCCAGGCGATCTACGAGAACGACATGCTGCCGCTGCTCCGCGGCGGCGACCTCGACGGGGCGCTCCTGGCCGCTCTCGCGAAGGTCGACGCGAACGCCACGCCCGAGCACGCCCAGGCGCTCAACCAGGGCCGCATCGTCAACGCGGTCCTCGGCCTGGTGTTCGGTCCGGGCCTGTTCCTCGTGCTCGTCGGCTGGGCGGCCTTCCACTGGCTGCGCTACGGCCGCGACCCGGTCTACGTCGACGACCCGTCGGTGCTCATGCCGGCCCCGCCGGCCGACCTCTCGGCGGCGGCCGGCGCGCTGGTCTACGAGGGGAGCTCGTCGCGTCGCGCCCTCACGACGGCGCTGCTCGACCTGGCCAGTCGCGGCGAGCTCCAGTTCCAGGCGGAGGACGCGTTCCTCCACAAGAAGGTCTCGATCCAGACTCAGGGCAGCCCGCCGGCGAACGACCAGGACGCGGCCCAGCGCCGGCTCAACGCCCGGCGCCCGCTGAGCGACGCCGAGACGTACGCACTCAGCCAGCTCCGCGAGCTCGCCCCGGCCGACGGCGTCCTGGCCGACGACGACCTGCTCGGGTTCGGCGCCAAGGTCGACGGCTTCAACAGCCGGCTCGAGTCGTTCGCCGTCGACCACGGCTGGTTCGCCGAGGCGCCGGGCAAGGTGGCCCGGCGCTGGTACGGCCGCGGGGCGCTGGAGGCGGTCCTCGGCGGCGTCGCGCTGTTCATCGGGATCATGGTCCCGATCTCGGGGCTCGTGGTGATCGGTGGCGGGCTGCTTGCGGCGGGCGTCGTCACCCTCTTCCTCGCCGGGGCGATGCCCGCCCGGACGATGGCCGGCGCCACGATCCACGCGATGCTGGCGGCCTACCGGCGGACGCTCGAGAAAACGATGGCGCAGGCCCGCTCGATGGGCCAGGTGGTCGACGAGGCGAAGATCGACTGGATCGAGACGCCCGACCAGGCGATGGTCTGGGCCACGGCCCTCGGCCTCCAGAAGGCGGTGGAGGACGTCCTCGAGCGGAGCCGCGAGGACCTCCAGCAGGGCCACGCGACCCCGGCGACCACCTGGTTCCCGGCCTGGTACGCCACCTCCCAGGGGTTCGCCGGCGGCGGTGGCGTGGCCGGCTCGGGCGCTTCCGTCTTCTCGGCCTCGGCGGTGCCCGACTTCGGCGGGATGTTCAGCGCCCTTGGCAGCGTCGGGAACTCGCCCTCGTCATCCGGGAGCGGCGGCGGCGGAGGCTTCGGCGGGGGCGGCTCGGGCGGGGGCGGCGGGGGCGCCGGCGGCGGGTTCTGACGCGGCCGGCCGGACCGGGGCGCCGGCGGCGGCCTTCGCGCTACACTCCCGGCCATGGGTGCCGTCGAGACGATGGATGACTTCTTCGAGAAGCTCAACGCGGGCGATCGCGAGGGCGCGGTGGCGCTCATGGACGAGCGCACCGAGATGCGCGTCCACGTCGGTGATTCCGTCCAGACGCTGCGCGGGATCGAGCGCGTCGGCGGCTGGTTCCTGCGCGGCGAGCAGGGCCTCAAGATGATCCCCGGCGACGCCCGCGACATGGGCAACACCTACGAGGCCGACGTCCTCGTGGTCCGGCCCGGGGTTCCCTCGCAGCACCTCGACGCCACGTTCCGCGTCGAGGCCGGCAAGATCACCTCGATCAACATCGCCCGGCGCTGACGCGACCGCCGCTGCGGCGCAGCGCGGGCCGCTCGGCCGTTCGGCGCAGGGTGGCCCCTCGTCCGCGCGGGCCGGGCGCCTGCCGCGTGGGCTAGGGTGACGCCGACGCAGCCGGCGAGGCGTCGTTGACGACCTCGCTCGGCGCCGCGACCGGGATCGTGATCTCGTCCCCCACCGCGATCTTGTTCGGGTTCTTGATCTGCTTGTTCGCGGCGAGGATCTGGTCGTTGGTCAGCCCGAACTTCTTGGCGATCTTGGTGAGCGTGTCGCCGGGCTTCACCACGTAGATCTGCGCGGTCGGGACCGGCTTGGTCGAGGGCGCGACCGAGGCGCTCGCCCCCGCGCTCGGTGACGGCGTGCTCCCGGCACCCCCACCGTTGTCGTTGCCGCGCAGGAGGAACGGGACGAAGAACAGCAGGCCGGCCGCGACGAGGATCGCGAGGAAGGCGAGCCCGACCCGCGGGATCGACGGCAGCCCGATCCGCGTCTTGAGGGTCGGGTAGGCCTCGAACCGACGCGGCCGCTCCCAGTCCGGACCGGTGATCTGGCCGGTCGGGCGGCGGCGGGCCGACGAGACCGTCGGCGGCGGGGAGGATGGCGGCACGGCGCGGCGAGCCGCGCGGCTGCTCGACGCCGTCGCGGCCACCGTCCCAGCGGCGATTGCGGCGGCACGCTCGCGCTCGGCGCGGTCCTGGGCGAGGGCCTGCTCCAGCTCGTCGTCGTCGATCCGGGCCGGTGCGTCCTCGGGCGTCCGCGGCGGCGGCACTTCCTGGAGCCAGCGTGAGGCGGAGAGGCCGGCGGGAGCCACGAGGTCCTCGACCGGCTCGGGATCGGGGCGGGCCGTCAGGAAGGCGGGCGCGCTAGGCTCCGAACCGGGAGCCTCGTCGCCGGGGCCGCCGGCCCATGGAGGCGGATCCGCCCAGTCGCGGTGCGGGTTTCGGGTCGCGCGATCGTCGAACGGCTCGAACGGCTCGACCGGGTCCACCGCCGGATCGACGTCCTCGATGACGCCGCCGGCGACGATCGCCTCGACGGCCGCCGCGGACTCGTCGGGTCGGGGCTCCTCCCGGTCCGCCTCCGGGGAGCGCGCCGCGGCGGCGCCGCCACGGGCACGGGCGGCCTCCCGACGGGCCCAGTCCTGGAACGTCGGGCAGGCCGCGAACCCGGCCGACAGGCAGAACGCCTCCTGGTGGGCGAGCGCCCGCTGGGCCGGCCGGATCTCGGCGTAGCAGCGATGCCGGTGATCCGGGACGTCGGCGCGCTCGTCCCGGTCGTCGACGAACGCGACGAACGGGCAGGCGGTGACGCCGGCGTCGTGGGCGGTGCGCTCCGTCATCGGCTCCGATGATACCCGCCGAGGCCGCCCGGTCGACCGTCGCGCTGCCACTGAGGCGTCGTACGATTGGCCGGCCGGATCGAGAGGGAGCCGCACGTGACGTTCCAGGACGCGCTCGAATGGGTGGTCAAGGCGATCGAGGTCCTGGGCGTTGCCATCCTGGTCGCCGGCGTCCTGCTCAGCCTCTGGTCGTACGCGGGCGACCTCCGGCGACACGATCGGAGGGTCGCCTACGAACGCCTCCGGGCGAACGTCGGCCGGACGATCCTCCTCGGCCTCGAGGTCCTCATCGTGGCCGACATCGTGCTGACCGTTACGATCGACTCGACGATCGAGAGCGCCATCACCCTCGGCGTCATCGTCCTCGTCCGGACGTTCCTGAGCTTCTCGCTCGAGATCGAGCTCGATGGGGTCGTCCCCTGGCGCCGCCGCGAGGCCCTGGGCGAGACGCCCACCACCACCGGTCGCCCGCCGGGAGCCTGATCCCGTCCCGTTTGACACCCCGACCGCGGGCTCGGACACTTCGGGGACCGGTTGGAACCCTGTTGCCCGAGGTGCCCCATGTCCCGACTCCGCGACGCGCTCGCCCCGACGACCGTCGTCCACGCTCACTGCGACGTCCCGTGCGGGATCTACGACCCGGCGGGGGCTCAGCAGGCGGCCCGCACCGTGGCCCGCATGGTCGAGCTGATCGGCCAGATCGACGCCGGCTCGACGGCCGTGAACGACCGGAACAAGTTCACCCGCTGCGTCCTCGTCAAGGAGCAGCACGCCGAACTCGTCAAGCACGAGGTCCAGGTCATCTGGTCCGACTACTTCAAGCCCGAGCACCTCGAGGCCAACCCGGACCTCCACACGAAGGTCTGGAACGTGCTCAAGCTCGCGAGCAAGAACAAGCAGTCGATCGACGCCGAGGCCGCCGCCCAGCTCGAGACGGCCGTCAAGGAGTTCGCCGACATCTTCTGGGCGACCAAGAAGTAGCCGGTCCCGGGCGACCGCCCGACCGGTCGCCGACCGCCCACCATCCGGCGACGTCGCCCCGGGCCGATGGCGACCCCGGTCCATGGGGCCAGGTCCCCGGGCTCGCGCCGACGCTCGGGCTGATCGGACGCGCGCGTCGCGGGCCGTGGCGGGTCATCGTCGCCGAGGCGTCGATGCGGCCCGCGCTCGAGCCGGGCGACTGGCTGCTGGTCGATCCGACGATCCGGGTCTGGCCGCGGCGGGGAACGATCGTGGTGATTCGCGAGCCCGACTCGGACGTCCTGGCGGTCAAGCGGGTCGTTGCCCGGCCGGGCGACGTCATCCGGACCACGAACGGCCCGATCCGGCTGGCGCCCGACCAGGCCTGGCTGCTCGGCGACGACCGGGCGGTGTCGATCGATTCGCGACGCTACGGGCCGGTCGGCCTCGACCGCCTCGTCGGGCGGGCCTGGTACCGCTACGGCCCGCGCGAGCGGATCGGCCGGCTCGACGAGCGGGCGCCGGAGCGCGGGCGGTCCTGAGGCTCGGCGCTCAGCCGGCCGCGGTCGCCAGCGTCGGCTCGGCCATCTCGACGCCGGCCGCCCGGCAATCCTCGGCGAACCGGGCCTGCGCCTCGCGCTCGGTCGACCAGCGGCCGGGGAAGCAGATCGCCCGGCTGAGCCCGAGCTCCTGCAGCGCGCCGAGCAGGTCCACCCTCGGCTGGCCCGGCGTCCGGATGTGGTCGTCGCTCGTGTACAGCGACACCTTGAGCGTCGCGGGGTCCCGATCCGCCTCCTCGCAGCGTTGTCGGACGAGGTCGAGCAGCTCCGCGACCCGCGCCGGTCCGACGTAGACGAGGTTGAGCTCGTCGGCGAAGCGGACCGCGATCCGCATCGTCACGTTCGGCCCGTTGCCGCCGACGATGATCGGGATCCGCGGCGTCTGGAGGCCCTTCGGCAGGTTGATCGCGCGGTCCACGCTGGCGTACTCGCCGCGATAGGTCGCCCGGCCCGGCTCGAGCATCCGGACGATGACCTCGAGATGGTCACGCAGGGCGGCCAGCCGCTCGCCGATGGTCGGGAAGCCGTAGCCGTAGGCCCGCCACTCGTCTTCCTTCCAGCCGGCCCCGATCCCGAGCTCGAACCGCCCGCCCGAGATGACGTCGATCGTCGACGCCATCTTCGCCGTGAGGGCCGGGTTGCGGAACCCGGTGCAGATGACCATGTGGCCAAGCCGGACGCGCCGGGTCGCCATCGCCAGCGCGGTGAGGACGCTGAACGATTCGAGGGTCATCTCGTCCGTCGGCTCCGGGACGGTGTGGAAGTGATCGAACGCCCACAGCGATTCGAACCCCTGCGCCTCGGCGTCCGCGGTCAGCTCGAGCGTCCGGGTCCACGCCGCGGCCGGATCCCAGCCGTCGTACTCGCCCTTCCAGCCCTGGGGCGCCATCAGGCCGACCTTCATTCGCTCCCTCAAACCTCCCTGTTCCGCGGTGTCCGCCTGCGTCGCGCTGGGCGGACCCGGGCCGGTCCGACCGGAGCGCCAGCCTATCATCGTGGCCATGAACGGGCCGTCCGCCTTCGATCCCGAGCGCCCGCTCCCGGGCCCGCCCGACCCGTGGCACTGGGCCGACCAGCCGGTCGATCGGGGTGGGCCGCCGTGGTTCATGACCGAGATGATCGAGGCCGAGCCGGCCGTCGCCGAGCGCAGCCTGACCCGGCTCCTGGCCGACCCGGCGGCTGCGCGGCTGGCAGCGGCGCTGCGCGAGGCGGCGACCGCCGGCCGGCCGGTGACGGTCGTCGGCTGCGGGACGAGCGAGCACGGAGCGCTCGGCGCGGCCGAGATCCTGCGCGACGCCTGGCGGACGGCCGGGCTCCCCGGTCCGGGGCCGGTGGCGGTCCAGGCGTTCGAGGCGTCGCTCGAGCCGACCCCGGCCGGCCTGACGATCGGGATCAGCCACGACGGTTCGACCTGGGCGACGACACAGGCCCTCACGGCCGCCCGCGCCGCCGGATCGACCACGGCGATCATCACCGTCAGCGGCCGGGCACCCGGCGCCGAGGGCGTCGACGTGGTCGTCGAGACGCTCGAGCGCGACCAGAGCTACTGCCACACGATCGGCTACACCGCGCCGCTCGTCGCGGCGGTCGCGCTGGGGCGTCTGCTCACGGGAGACGCGGGATCGGGCGGCGCGGGATCGGGCGGCGCGACGGACGCGACGCTGCCCGGCGCCATCCGGGCGCTGCTCGCCGCCGGGCTGGCGCCGCCCGCCGTCGCGGCGGCCGAGCGGGTCGCGACCGAGCTCGCCGGCAGCCGTCCCATCCTCGTGATCGCGTCGGGCGCCGACCGGACCGCCGCCCGCGAGCTCGTGCTCAAGCTCGAGGAGGGCACCTGGACCCCGTCCGCCTCGCGGAACCTCGAGACGTTCCTCCACGGGCACCTTCCCGCAACCGACGCCGGCACCGGGCTCGTCCTCGTCATGACCGATCGCCGGGCGCGGTCGAACCGGGCCGCGCGGGCCCGCCAGGCACTCGAGGCCGCCGCCGTGATCGGGCTCCGGAGCGCCGCCATCCTGTCAATCGAGATCGCCGCGGAGCTGGATCCCGGGCTGACCCCGGCCGGCCGGATCGAGGTTCCCGAGGCACCCAACCTGCCGGCGCCCGTCGCCTCGCTGCTGGCGACCGCCGTCCCGCTCCAGCTCCTGGTCGAGCGGCTGGCCCGGGTCATCGACACGAACCCCGACCCGATCCGCCGCAACGACCCGACCTACCAGGCCGCGGCCGCTCGCGCCGAGGGCTGACCGAGGCGGTTCGGAGCGCGCCGCACGTCCGCCGGTCCGGGCCTTCCGCCGGCAGTTGAACACCGGGCGTTCCAACGGGCGGTTCCGAGCGCTCCGCTCATCCGCCGGTCCGCGCCTTCGCCGGTCCGGGCCTTCCCCCGGCCGTTGAACACCCGGCGTTCCTTCGAGCGGTCCCAAGCGCTCCGGCCTCCGGATTGGGCCGCCCTCCGCTCTCTCTGAACATCCCGTGTTCGTACGAGCGGTTCCGAGGGCGCCTGGCTACCGGATCTCGCCACTCCTCCGCTCTCTCGAACACCCGGTGTTCAAAGGGCGCGATTCGTGTGCTCCGGCCACCGATCGGGGGGACTCGGGCCGACCGTTTGAACGCCGGGCGTTCGGCAGTGGCCGCAACCCGCGCCCGGCCCTGGCCCACGGCCCCGCACCCGCCCGGCGACGGCCCCCGCCCCGCGACCCTCGCCCCGCGGCGGGACCCGAGATCAGGCGCGAACCAGCGCCTCGCCGAGCAGGTCGATCATGTCCATGTCGCGGGGCAGGAAGTCCTGGAGCATGAGCCGCTCGACCCCCGCCGCGGCGAACTCGGCGACGCGGGCCCGGGCCTGCTCGGGCGTCCCGACGATCCAGCGTCGTTCGCGGCTGGCGAACCAATCGGCCGCCTCGGCCTCGGTGCCGAATTCGTCGAGCAGCGCTGCCTTCCGGGCGGCCAGCTCAGCCGCGTCCCGCGCGACAAGCGTGCCGACCATCGCCGAGCGGCGGATCGTCCCGGGATCCCTGCCGACGGCCCGGCAGGCCTCGTCGAGGCGAGCCAGCCGGTCGGCAACCCGGGCCGGGTCGGACCCGGTCACGTTGAACTCGTCGGCGTAGCGGGCGGCGATCCGGAGCGAGCGAGGCGAGCCCTCGCCGCCGACGATCAGCGCCGGGGGCGGTACCGGGCGAGCGTGGAAGACCGTGTCCTCCACCCGGTAGTGGCGACCCGTGAACGACCAGCCGTCGGGCTCGGACCACAGCCCGCGCACGATCGCGATCTGCTCCTCGAGCATGTCGGCTCGCTCGGCGATCGGCGGGAACGCGAACCCGTGGCGCCGGTGCTCGTCCTCGTTCCAGCCCGCGCCGAGCCCGGCCTCGACGCGACCTCCGCTCATCTCGTGGACGGTCGCGACCGCCTTGGCCAACGCGCCCGGGTGTCGGAAGGTGACCGGCGAGACGAGGACGCCGAGACGGATCCGCTCCGTGTCGCGGGCGAGCCCGGCGATCACCGACCAGGCATCCGTCGTCGGGCGGCCCGCCGATCCCGGAAAGCTCTCGTAGTGGTCCGAGCGGAGGAGCGTCTCGAAGCCGGCCGCCTCGGCTCGCCGGGCGATGGCCAGCTGGTCGAGATACGACAGCCCCTGCTGGGCCTCGATCATCAGGGCGTAGCGCACGATCCCTCCGCTCTCCGGCTCGGCGGCCCCCACGAGCCGCAACCGTCACGTCGTCTTCACGAGCCCTTCACATCCTCCCGTCAGGCTCGACCGCGTGCCGCGACCGGGCACGACCTGAATGGTCGCGTTTGACAGGATTATCGCTCTGGATATGATAGTTCACATGACCAGAACTACTCCACCGGAGACGACCACGCCGTCGTCCGACCCGACGCCGGCCCGGCTGGCCGCCGTGACCGGGATCCTCGACGAGCTGAACGGCGCGGTCCGGCTCCTCCGCTGCGCGTCGACCGGGCGGATGGTGAAGCAGGGCGTCAGCATGACGCATCTCCACGTGATGTGGCGACTCGAGGAATCCGGCGAGCTGCCGATGAGCCGGCTCGCGGATTACCTCGACGTCGCCCTGTCGAACGCGACCGGCCTCATCGATCGGATGGAGGAGCGCGGGCTGGTCGAGCGCAGCCGCGTCTCCGACGACCGCCGCGTCGTGCTCGTCCGGCTCACCGCCGCCGGGCAGGACATGCTCGACGAGGTCCAGATCATGAAGCGGGACCTCATGAACGCCATCCTCGTCCGGCTCGACGAGCGGCAGCTCATCCGGCTCCACGCCGGACTGCGCGACCTCCGCGCGGCGATCCGCGCCGAGGAAGCCGATCACCCCGACAACTTCGCGGCCGGTCATGACCATGACCACGTCCACCAGGCCACTCAGGCGCCCGCGTCCCGGGCGGATGGAAGGGAGTACTCGACTCGATGATGGAAGCCATTCCGCTGAACGAAGAGGAGCGAGACCATACGCCCTCGCTCGAGGAGGACCCCGCTCTCGGCCTGTCGCACCGGGCCAAGATGGAGATCCTCTTCGCGGTCATGCTCGGGCTGTTCCTCGGGGCCCTCGACCAGACGATCGTCGGACCGGCGCTCCCGACCATCGCGACCCAGCTCTCCGGCAACGACCTCTACGTCTGGGCGATCACGATCTACCTGCTGACGAGCACGATCAGCGTGCCGTTCTGGGGCAAGCTGTCGGACCTCTACGGCCGCAAGCCGATCTTCATGATCGGCATCGTGATCTTCCTGATCGGCTCGGCCCTGAGCGGGCTCAGCCAGAACATGGAGATGCTCATCCTCTTCCGGGGGATCCAGGGCATCGGCGCCGGATCGCTCTTCCCGGTCGCGCTCGCCGTGATCGGCGACTTGTTCACGCCGCAGGAGCGCGGTCGCTACCAGGGCCTGTTCGGCGCCGTCTTCGGCATCGCGTTCATCGTCGGTCCGCTCGTCGGCGGGTTCCTGACCGAGCACGTGAGCTGGCACTGGATCTTCTACGTCAACATCCCGATCGGGATCGTCTCGCTGTACTTCATCTCGCGGCTGCTGCCGACGGTGAAGACGCCGAAGGCCACCCGGAACTTCGACATCCTGGGCGGCGCGATCTTCACGGTCGCGATCAGCCTCCTGCTCATCGGGCTCACCAACAAGGGCTTCACGAACGCGACGACGCATCAGCTCAACGAATGGACCGACCCGAGCGTCGGCGGCCTGATCGTCGCGGGTCTGATCGGGATCGTCCTGTTCACCCTGGCCGAGTTCCGGGCGAAGGAACCGATCGTCCCGCCGCATCTCTTCCGGCTCCGGACGTACACGACTTCGATGATCTCGGTGTTCTTCGCGAGCTTCGCGTTCTTCGGAGCGATCGTCTTCCTGCCGCGCTGGTTCCAGGTCGTCCAGGGGTTCAGCCCCACGAACTCGGGCCTGGCGGCGCTGCCGCTCATGGCGGGGCTCATCCTGAGCTCGATCGGGTCGGGCCTGATCGTCGCGCGAACCGGGAAGTACAAGTGGATGACGGTCATCGCGATCGTCACCATGGGCTTCGCCACGTTGCTGATGACGCAGCTGACGCATACGACGCCGCTGCCCGTCGTCTGGCTGTGGATGTTCATCGCCGGCCTCGGGGTCGGTCCGACCTTCTCGGTGTTCACGATCATCATCCAGAACGCGGTGCCGTTCCACGAGCTCGGCGTCGCGACGTCGAACCTCACGTTCTTCCGCCAGATCGGCGGGACGGTCGCGCTCGCCATCGTGGGCACGATCTTCGGCACGACCTTCGAGGAGCAGCTCGCTCCGCAGCTGACGGCGGCCGGCGTTCCCGCCCAGGTCGTCCAGGGCTTCGGGCAGGCGAGCAGCTCCGGGTCGATCGACTTCAACCAGCTCACCGGCGTCGGCGACATGGGCAAGGCGATCCTCGCCTCGGTCCCGCCGCAGGCGCAGGCCGTCATCGCGCCGTTCATCACGAACATCGTCGAGGGCATCCACGCGGCATTCAGCCTCGCGGTCGCCCAGACGTTCTGGATCGGCGTCGCCGCGGCGATCGTCTCCGCGATCTTCGCGGCGCTGATGGTCGAGCACCCGCTTCGCGCGACGCAGGTTGCGCGCGCGCCGCAGCCGGCAGCCGGTCAGACCAAGGGCGCACCCGTCCCGGACTGACCCTCACCTCGTCCTCCTCCTCCCGGGTCCGGCCCCGAACGCGGACGACGCGTTCGGGGCCGGTCCACGTCCGGTCGGGTACGCTGGCCGGCGATGGACGATCGCCCCTCCCCCTTCCCGCCCGGGCTCGTCGCGCCGGGCGCGCGGGACGCCGCGTTCCAGCGCCTCGTCGCCCTGGCCGAGCTCCCGCCCGGCGCCCTGCTGCGGGCGACCGTCGGCGACCTCGACGTGCTCGTGGCGCGGACGCCGGCCGGCATCGTCGCCGTCGACGATCGCTGCCCGCACATGGCCGCGCCGCTGTCGCTCGGGACGCTCGAGGGCTGCGTCGTCGACTGCCCGCTCCACAACGGGCGGTTCGACCTGTGCACGGGCGACCCGGTCCGGATGCCGACGACCGGTGGGCTCGACCCGGACGGCCGCTACCACCCGACCTGGTCGCCGGCCGGCAGCGCCCCGAAGGAGGACCCGCCCGGGAAGAAGGCCGAGGCACGCCGGCTGACCCGGGTGCGCCGGTTCCGCTACTACCCGGTCCGGGTCGTCGACGGCTGGGTCGAGGCGGCGATCCCCGGCTGACCGGGGCCTCGGAGCCGGAACTGGCTCGGCCGGGGGCTCTCGCGCGGCCGCCGAGCGGGCCGGCTCAGCCCGGGCTCGTCGGGCTCCCGAGGTGGTTCGCCCGGGCGAACGCGCGGACGACCCGGACGACCTCGTCGGTGTCGTCCGTCACCGTCAGCAGCGCGAGGTCCGATTCGGACACGGTACCGTCGGTGATCAGCGTCTCGCGGGCCCACTCGATGAGCCCCGCCCAGTAGTCGGTCCCGACGAGCACGACCGGGAAGTGCCGGATCTTGCCGGTCTGGATGAGGGTCAGCGCCTCGAACAGCTCGTCGAGCGTGCCGAACCCGCCAGGCAGGATCACGAACGCGTCGGCGTACTTCACGAACATCGTCTTGCGCGCGAAGAAGTAGCGGAACTCGATCGCCAGGTCGACGTAGGCGTTCACCGACTGCTCGTGGGGCAGCTCGATGTTGCAGCCGATCGACAGCCCGCCCGCCTCCTGGCAGCCGCGGTTGGCCGCCTCCATGACGCCGGGGCCGCCGCCGGTGATCACCGCCCAGCCGTCGCGGGCGAGCTTGCGGCCGATGTCGCGAGCCTGCTCGTAGATCGTGGACCCCTCCTCGGCGCGGGCCGAGCCGAAGACCGTCACCGCCGGACCGACCTCGGCGAGCGCGTCGAACCCGTCGACGAACTCGGACATGATCCGCAGGACGCGCCACGGGTCCTCGCCGAGGAAGGCGGGCCGCGGCGAGCGGGCAAAGAGCTTCTCGTCCTCGGTGACGGTCGGGTCCTTGGCCAGGCGCTCCGCGGCATTCGGCTTCATCGTGACCCGGCCGCTGCGGTGGCGCGATGACGGCGTTCGGGAGGGTCGTTCGGTCACGACCGTAGGATGCCACCGCCGCTGTGGCGACGCAGCCGCTCCGCTCAGCCTCTCGCCGCGAGCCAGCTCCGCCAGGTCGCGTCGGCTGGCCCGGCGCTGACGTCGTCCGCGTGGCGGACGAGCGGCAGCCGGAGGAGGCGCTGGTCGGCGAGGAGGCGATCGACGGTCTCGGCGTCGTCCATCCGGAGGTAGCCGAGACCGGCCTCGCGGTAGGCGCGCGAGCCCCGGTCGAGGAGCGCCGTCGCCCCGAGCCGCTCGACGAACCGGCGCAGCTCGCCCGGCGCGATCGGCTTGCGTCGCAGGTCGACGAAGTGGATCGTGACCCGCCGCTCCTTGAAGAACCGCACGGCCGCGCGCGTCGCCCGGTCGTCCTCGAGCCCGAAGACCTGGACCGACGCGCCCTCCGACCCGGATCCGCTCGCCATGGTCGTAGGGTAGCGGGACTTCGCGTCACGCTCGCGACGGCCGGCACCCGTCCAGCCCGTGCGGGGAGGAACGGCTACCATCCGCGCAGAGGAGGTCGCGGTGACGGTCTGGTTCACGGTCAAGCTCGAGGATCGGCCGGGTTCGCTCGCCCGGGTCGCCGCCGCGCTCGGGGACCGCGGGGTGAACATCACCGGCATCGTCGGCGTCGCGGAGGACACCGACGGCGCCCTGATGCTGACCACCAGCGACGCGGCCGCGACCCGCCAAGCCTTCGCCGCCCTCGGCCTGCCCTACGAGGAGCACGATCCGGGCGCCGGTCTCGCCCCGGAGCGGATGACGGTGGCCGACGTCGGCCGCTCGGCCGGCTCCCCCGGCTGATCGACGCCGAGACCCGCCAGACCATGCCCCGTCGCAGCGACGGCAGCCCGGCCATCCCGCCGACCGTCGCCATCCGGCTCGCCCTCGACGACGCACCGGCGGTCATCCCGACCCTGATCGGGCGCGTCGCCGAGGCCGGCGGGACGCTGCGCAACCTGAGCACCGTCCGCCGTTTGGGGTCGGCCGGCCCCGGCGACGGTCGCGAGCCGGAGCACGCCTCCGGCCCGGCGGTCGAGATCGAGGTCGAGGTGGAGGGGCTTGCGGAGGATGCCCTGAGCGCTGCGGTCCACGACCTCCCCGGGCTGCGCAGCCAGGGCCTCACGCGGAGCCTCGACCGGGTGTTCGGCAAGCGGGTGATCGTCGTCGGCGGCGGAGCGCAGGTCGCCCAGGTCGCGCTCGGCGCGGTCAGCGAGGCCGACCGGCACAACCTGCGCGGCGAGCGGATCAGCGTCGACACGATCCCGCTCGTCGGCGAGGACGCCATCGCGGCGGCCGTCCGGGCCGTGGCCGACCTGCCCCGGGCCAGGCTGCTCGTCCTGGCCGGCTCGATCATGGGTGGCGACATCACCCGCGCCGCACACGAGCTGCGCGGGCACGGGATCCCGATCATCGCGCTGAACATGGTCGGCTCGATCACCGACGCGGTCGACCTGGTGGTGTCCGATCCCGTCCAGGCGGGGACGATGGCGGTCATGGCGATCGCCGACACCGCGACGTTCGACCTCGCCCGCCAGCGCGGCAAGCGCTTCTGAGCGGCACGGATCATCCCTCGATGCGGATCGCCACCTGGAACGTCAACTCGCTCAAGGCCCGCCAGGACAAGGTCGAGCAGTGGCTTGCGCGCGCGGCCCCCGACGTGCTGCTGCTCCAGGAGACCAAGCTCGGCGACGACGACGCGCCGGTGATGGCCTTCGCGATGGCCGGCTACGACCTGGTCCACCACGGCGAGGGTCGTTGGAACGGCGTCGCGATCGCGGTCCGCCAGGGGCTCGGCGCGACGGACGTGATCACGAACTTCGGCGACGGCCCCGTCCGCGACAGCGGCCCCGGGGCGGCCGTGCTCGTGAGCGAGGAGGACTTCGACCCGTCGGACGAGGCGCGGATGGTGTCCGCGCTGGTCGACCCGGACGGCCATGCCGGCGGTCCGTTCCGGATCGTCAGCCTGTACGCCCCGAACGGTCGCGTCGTCGGCAGCTCGTTCTACGACGGCAAGCTGCGCTGGTTCGAGCGGCTCGCGCGCTGGCTGGGCGAGGCCGCCGGCAATGGCGCCAACCTGATCGTCGGTGGCGACCTCAACGTCGCCCCGACCGACGACGACGTCTGGGACGCGGCGGCGGTCCACGGCGGGACCCATGTCTCGGAGCCCGAGCGGGCGGCGTTCCGCGCGCTGCTCGCCCATGGCCTGGTCGACGCCTACCGGCTCAAGGTGCCGGATCGCGGCCGCTTCACGTGGTGGGACTACCGGGCCGGCAATTTCCACAAGAACCTCGGCATGCGGATCGACCATCTCCTCCTCAGCCCGTCGCTCGCCGAGCGGGTCGTGTGGGCCGAGATCGATCGCGAGGCGCGCAAGGGCCCGCCGATCCCGTCCGACCACGCCCCGCTGGTCGTCGACCTCGACGCTGCCGGCCGGCCCTTCGACGCCGACTGGGCCGGGGCGCTCTCGCGGATCGCGGCCCGCACGAAGCCGGCCCGACGGTGAGGGCGGCACGGTCGCGGACCCGTCGCGCCGAGCCCCGGTTGCGCTTGACGGGACACGTCGCGTGACGTTCGAGAGCCGTCCCGTAGGCTGCCGCGCATGACGGTCTCCGAGGCGGTCCCCGAGATCCGTCTGTCCGGCGTGTCGAAGCGGTTCCGCGACGTGCGCGCGGTGGACGACATCTCGCTCGAGATCCGGCCGGGGGAGTTCTTCTCGCTGCTCGGCCCGTCCGGCTGTGGCAAGACGACGACCCTCCGGATGATCGGCGGCTTCGAGCTCCCGACGAGCGGACGGATCGAGCTCCGCGGGGTGGACGTCACCGACGCGCCGCCCGACAAGCGGCCGGTCAACATGGTCTTCCAGAGCTACGCCCTGTTCCCCCACCTCAACGTCCACGACAACGTGGCCTTCGGGCTGCGCCGGCACCGGGTCAAGGAGGCCGACGTTCGCCAGCGGGTCGCCGACGCCCTCGAGCTCGTCCACCTCGGCGGCTACGGGCGCCGCAAGCCGAACGAGCTGTCGGGTGGCCAGCAGCAGCGGGTCGCGCTCGCCCGGGCGCTCGTCAACCGGCCCAACGTGCTGCTCCTCGACGAGCCGCTCGGAGCGCTCGACCTGAAGCTGCGCAAGAGCCTCCAGCTCGAGCTCAAGCGGATCCAGATCGAGGTCGGGATCACCTTCGTGTACGTCACCCACGACCAGGAAGAGGCGCTCACGATGAGCGACCGGATCGCGGTGATGAACCAGGGCAAGGTCGAGCAGCTCGGTCTGCCCGAGGAGCTCTACGACCGGCCGGCGACCCGGTTCGTCGCCGACTTCATGGGCACCACGAACCTGCTCAAGGGCCGGATCGAGTCGGTCGCCGACGCGGTCGCCGCGGTCCGGCTCGACGGAGGCGACGCCTGCCAGGCCTTCGTGGGCGACGGGCTGTCGGTCGGCGACAGCCTCGAGATCTCGGTCCGTCCGGAGTCGGTCTCGATCGCCGAGCCCGGCGCGGGTGGCCGGGGGGCGATCGAGGGCCGGATCGAGCAGTCGGCCTATCTCGGCGCCAGCGTCCAGTACCAGGTCCGTAGCCAGGGCGGCGCGCTGCTGAGCGTCGTCGCCCCCAAGACCGGCCGGCGGTTCGTGGCCGGTGATGACGTGGAGGTCGGCTGGTCGTCGCGCGACGCGCTCGTCGTCGGCAGCCGCCCGACCCCGGAGGAGGAGACCCGATGAGCAACGATCACGATGGCTCCAGCCTCGATCTCGAACGGATCCTCGTCCGTTACCTCGCGGAGGAGCGGCTGACCCGCCGCCAGCTCCTCCATCGCATCTCGGTCGTCGGCGCGACGGCCGCGCTCGCCCCGATCATCGCCGCCTGCGGCACGAGCGAGGCGTCGGCCAGCGCGCCGGCCAGCGCGAGCCCGACGCTCGCGGCCCCATCGGCGAGCGAGGCCGCCGCCGCGACCGCCACCCCCGCCCCGACGCCGCAGCCGACGCCCGAGGACGAGCTGTTCGTCTACAACTGGACCGAGTACATCGGGCCCGACACGCAGAAGGGCTTCGAGGACAAGTACGGGATCAAGGTCACCTACGACTTCTTCGACACCGCCGACACCCAGCTCACCAAGATCCGGAGCGACGGCAAGGGCGGCGGCTACGACGTCACCTACCCGGCCTCGACGGACATCCCGCCGCTGCTCCGCGACGGCGTGATCGCGGCCCTCGACATGTCGCTCATCCCGAACGCGGTCAACATCGGGCCGGAGTGGGCCAACCCCGGCTACGACCCGAACAACGCCCACTCCATGCCGTACATGTGGTGGACGACCGGCTTCGCCTGGGATCCCGCCAAGATCAAGGCCGAGCTGACCGACTGGCCGGCGCTGTGGGACGAGTCGTACAAGGGCCACATGGCGATGCTCGACGACGTCCGCGAGTGCTTCGCGGTGGCCGGCTTCCGCCTCGGGCTCTCGCCGAACACCACGAGCGACAGCGACCTCGACGCGATGCTGCAGCTGCTCGAGCAGCAGAAGCCGCTCCTGCGGACGTACACCGCGAACGACATCCAGGACCTCACCAGCGGCCAGGTCTGGCTGACCCACGCCTGGTCCGGTGACTGGGGCCAGATGCTGAGCGACAAGCCGAATACGAAGTACGTGGTGCCGGATTCCGGGGCCGTCCGCGGCTCGGACACGATGGTCGTCCTGTCGGGCGCCCAGCACCCGGTCGCGGCGAACCTGTGGATCGACTACAACCTCGACGCCAAGGTCAGCGCGGCGAACACGAACACGACCTACTACATGGGCCCCAACGCGGCGGCCCTCCCGCTCATCGATCCGTCGATCAGCGGCGATCCGCGGATCAACCCGGCCAAGGCCGTCCTGGACAAGCTCGTCGAGCTGCTCGAGCTCGGCCCTGATCTCGACAAGTACACCCAGCGTTGGAACGCACTCAAGGCCTGACGGCGGCGCCGGCCGTTCCGCGCCCGCGGCGGCCGATCCGCGAGCGGCTGAGCACGCTCGTCTTCGTCGTCCCCGGGATCGGCTGGCTGGCGCTCTTCTTCCTCGTCCCGCTGGTCATCGTGCTCATCGTCAGCTTCGGGACGAAGGACGCGACGGGCCACGTCAGCCTGGCCCATCCCGGGTTCCAGAACTACCTCCAGGCCGGGCGGCCCGAGTACGTGCCGGCGTTCCTCAACTCGCTGCGCTACGCGGCGATCACGACCGTCCTGTCGATCCTGATCGGCTACCCGATCGCGTACTGGATCTCGCGCTACGGCGGCAGCCGGAAGATCCTCCTGCTGATCCTGGTGATGCTCCCGTTCTGGACGAGCTACCTCATCCGGACCTACGCCTGGATGATCATCCTGCGCGACAACGGGGTCGTGAACGGGATCCTCCAGACGCTCGGCGTCATCAGCGACCCGATCCCGTTCCTCAACACCGACTTCTCGGTGGTCCTCGGGATGACCTATGGATTCCTGCCCTTCGCGATCCTCCCCCTGTACGTCTCGATCGACCGGATGGACGACAACCTCGTACAGGCCGCGCGCGACCTGTACGCCAGCGGCAGCCAGGCCTTCCTCCACGTGACCCTGCCGATCACGATGCCCGGGATCGTCGCCGCGGCGCTCCTGACGTTCATCCCGGCGATCGGCGACTACGTCACGCCGGACCTGCTCGGCGGCGCCCAGACGACGACGATCGCCAAGGTCGTCCAGGTCGTCTTCCAGAGCGGGCGCGACTGGCCGTACGGCTCGGCCCTCGGATTCCTGCTCATGGTCATCACCCTGGCCGGGACCTTCCTCGCCCTGCGGACGCTGCGTCGCGAGACGCTGGGTGGCGGATGAGCCGCGAGCGCAACACCTGGCTGACGGCGCTCGCCGTGGTGACCTACGTGTTCCTGTTCGCGCCGATCGTGGTGCTGATCATCTTCAGCTTCAACGTCTCGCGCCGGAACTTCGTGTGGCTCGGCTTCACCCTCGACTGGTACCCGAAGCTGTTCGCCAACAACCAGCTGCTCGACGCCCTGTCGGTCACCCTTCGGGTGGCGGTGATCGCGATCATCGGGGCGACGATCCTCGGCTCGCTGCTCGGGCTCGGGCTCGCCCGGCTCAAGTTCCGCGGCAGCGGCGCGGCCGAGACGCTCATCCTGCTGCCGATGATCACGCCCGAGATCATCATGGGGATCAGCCTGCTCATCTTCTTCGGCCAGCTGTTCCGCCAGAACGGCTCACTCGGCCAGATCGGGATCGCCCACATCACGTTCTGCATCTCGTACGTGGCGATCGTCGTGCGCGCCCGCGCGCTGAGCCTCGATCCGCGGCTCGAGGAGGCGGCCCGCGACCTCGGCTCGTCGGCGTGGGGCGCGTTCCGCCACGTCACCCTGCCGCTCATCGCGCCGGCGGTCGCGGCCGGGGCGATGCTCACCTTCGCCCTGTCGTTCGACGACCTGATCGTGACCTCGTTCAACGCGGGCCCGGGCTCGAGCACGCTGCCGATCTACATCTACAGCTCGATCAAGTTCGGGGTCACGCCCCAGATCAACGCGATCTCGACGATCATCGTGACCGTCGTCGCGATCGCGCTCGTCATCGCCTGGCGACTGGGCGCGTTCCGGACCGACGAGCACCGGCTCGTGGCCGAGGACGCCTGACCGCGGGTTGCGCCCCCTAGCGCACCTTCGCCCGGGCGAGCCGCCGCTCGGAGCGGGGCAGCAGCACCGCCGGGATATCGTCCGGGCCGCTGCCGTTCGCGGGATCGGGCTTCGGCGGTGGGACGTCGTAGCGCTCGCGGACGGTCCGCCGGCTCGCCTCGCCGTCGCCGGCGTAGCGATCGACCGCCATCAGGTCGAACGCGTGCACGCTCGGCTCCTGGTTCGAGTACCGCCCGGCCGTCCAGCTCCGTGACCGCGTGCCGCGCTGCTGGAGCTCGCAGACGTGCCAGTCCTGGCGGTTCGTGAGGTCCCAGAAGGCGACCGCGTCGGACGGGTCGAAGCCCGGGGCCGCGATCGTCGCCGGCTCGAACAGCCACTGGCAGACGATCCGGGTGTGATCGGCGCCGGCCGGCTCCAGCCGGTGGACGAGCAGGTAGTCCGGGTGGATCGACAGGAACGTCAGCGGCCAGAGCAGGTAGTAGTAGATCCGCCGCTCGTCGACCGGGCCGATCCCGGCGATCGCCGGTCGCCCGCCGCGGTGCCCGCCGTCGATGGCCATCGTCTCGGCCGACTCGACGAGCTCCATCCAGCCGCCCTGCCACGGACCGTTCGGGGCGTAGTCGCCGCCCAGGTCGTACGGGGTGAGCTTGTTGAGCTGGGGGTGGATGCCCGGGCAGTGGTAGCACTCGCTGTAGTTCTCGGCGATGAACTTCCAGTTCGCGTCGACCTCGTAGGCCACCTCGTGGGCGACGCGCAGCGCGCCGAAGTCGAACCGGCCGAGATGGGGCACGAGATCGCCCAGCCAGGCCTCGAGCTCCGCGGCGTCCGGGTCGAGGCTCACGAACACGAAGCCCTGCCAGGCCGCCAGCCGGACCGGCACGAGCCCGAAGCCGTCGAGGCTGAAGTCGTCGAGGTCCTCGGTGTGCTTCGCCCGGATCAGCCGGCCGTCGAGGTCGTAGATCCAGGCGTGGTACGGGCACTGGAAGCGGACGGCCGTGCCGCAGCGCTCCTCGACGACCGCGGTGCCGCGATGGCGGCAGACGTTGTAGAACGCCCGGAGCTGCCCGTCGCGACCGCGGACCACCACGATCGGCTCGTCGTCGACCGTCGGCCAGGAAGTACGTCCCCGGCGCAGCGGCATCCTCCGCGCGTCCGACGACGAGCCAGTCGCGGCGGAACCACTCGCGCCGCTCGAAGTCGTGGATGGCCGGGTCGTGGTATGCCCGGCCGGGAAGCAGCGAGGCGGCCCGGTACGGCTTGCGGACGGCCGCGATCTCCTCGGCGCTGAGCGGGGACGGGGCGGTCTGGCGAGCGGTCAAGGATCGGACCTCCGTGCGGGCTGGGACGAGTCTACGGCCGGCGCTGCCGTGGGCCGAGCGCCCGGCAGGACGCCCGGGGTCCACGACCGTCAGCCGAGCGGGACGGTCTTCTTCGGGTCGATGAACGGGATGGCCGCGGTCCGCGCCGGCCAGGTGCCGCCGTCGGGCGCGACGATGTCGAGCGCGGTACCGGCCTCGGCGAGCTCGATCGGCACCCAGACGTAGCCGATGTTCTTCTCGAGCCGAGGCGACCAGATGAGATCGGTGACGGTGCCGACGGGGCGGCCCCCGTGGAGCGCGTCGCACTTCCGCGACAGCTCGAACGGGAGCGCCTCGCCGGCGACCTCGATCCCGACGAGCTTCCGGCTGACCCCGCGCTGGCGGATCTCCTCGAGCGCGGCCTTGCCGATGTAGTCGGCGTCCTGCGGCTCGACGAGGCGCTCGAGGCCCATGATCTCGAACGGGTTGTTGGCGATCGTCATGTCCGAGCCGTAGTTGAAGATGCCGGCCTCGATCCGGCGCGCCTCGCACGGCGCGATGGGACGGATCCCGTGCGGCTTGCCCGCCTCCATGATCCGGTCCCACAGGTCGCCGCCGCGCGAGGGATCGCGGAGGTAGATCTCGTAGCCGACTTCGCCCGTCCAGCCCGTCCGGCTGATGACGACCGGGATCCCGTCGAGCTCGGCGCTCATCGTCCAGTAGTAGCGGATGTCGAGGACCGCGTCGCCGAACAGCGTCCGCAGGACGTCCTTCGACTTGGGGCCCTGGACCTGGACCGGGTAGACCTCCGGCTCGCGCACGGTCACGTCCATCCCGGCGTGGGTCGCCACGCCGCGCGCCCACAGGCCGGCGTCCGAGTCGGCCAGGGCCAGCCACCAGCGGTTCTCCTCGACCCGCAGCAGCACCGGGTCGTTGACGATCCCGCCGTCCTCGGCCGTGATCAGGACGTACTTGCCCTGGCCGACCGCGCACTTCGTGAGATCGCGGCAGGTGAGCTGGTTCGTGAACGCCGAGGCGTCGGGTCCGCTGATCTCGACGATCCGCTCGACGGCGACGTCCCAGACCGTGACGTCGTTGAGCAGCGCCCAGTACTCCTCGACCGGGTCGGCGTAGTAGCCCGGCAGGTACATGTGGTTGTAGATGTCGTAGGCGCTGCAGCCGGCGGCGAGCGTCTTCTCGAAGAACGGCGAGCGGCGGTACCACGGGCCGAAGTAGAGCGTGGTCGAGGCCTCGGTGGCCGGCGTGGCGGTCGAGCTGGTCATGACGGCGGCTCCTCCTGCGGTCGGACTGGTCGGCGCTGTTCGCGACGTGGGTTGTGACGCCGGCGGGCGGCCGGGTCCTCGACGATGGTGGGTTCGGCTGCCGGCGGGACGTCGGGCAGGCGGTCCTGCTCGACGAGACCGGCCCGGATGATCGCCTCGAGCTCGCGGACGATCGCCGGGTCGGTCTCGAGCGGGCGATAGGCGGCCAGCCGCCGGTCGACCTCCGCCGTCGCCCGCTGCGCCGCGTCGAGCGCCCCGGCCTTCGTCCAGTTCTCGCGGTTGTCGCGCTCCACGACGGCCGACGGGAGGTACAGCTCGGACGGCCAGTGCTCGAGCGTGTGGGGGGCCATGATCAGGTGCTGGTCGGCCATCAGCTGGGCCACCAGGCCGGCCGTCGGGAGGTCGTCGAGCGGCTCGATCGCGCGGACGAAGTGGAGCGCCTGCCCGCACATCTCGTCGTCGAAGACGAGCTTGGCCAGGCTGAACACGAGGACGAAGTCGAGCATCCCGGGACCGCTCACCGAGTTCACCCCGGCGAGGGCGGCGAGCAGCGCGCTGCCGAACGTCTCGGCGCCGGCCTGCGCGTCGAGCAGCTTGGCGTCCGAGAGGGCCATGTAGGACTGGGTGGGCAGGCCGAGCCGCTTGGCCACCGCGACATAGGCGACATCGAGGTGGAGCGCCTCGATGGCGGCCATGGGCGAGCTGGCGATCTTCATGTGGAACGTCGCCGGAGCCCCGCCGAACAGCACCGGCGCCCCCGGCCGGACGACCTGGGCCATGACGATCCCGGCCAGCACGTCGACGGTGTGGAAGACGATCGCCCCGACGAGCGTCACCGGCGCGATCAGCCCCATCAGGGTGACCGGCACGATCTCGACCGGGATGCCGGCCTCGACGCAGTCGATGAGGTTCTGGCAGGAGTCCTCGCTGTAGCGGAAGTTGCCGGTGGCGGTGATCGTGAAGATCGTCATCGGATGGGCGACGAGGTCGGCCCGGTCGCGCCGGAAGAGCTGGAGCATCTCGACCATCCGGGGGACGCCGTGCTCGGTGAAGGCGCCCGACACGACCGGCTTCTTCGAGTTGAGCAGGCACAGGTGGAGCCGCCAGGCATCCGACACCTGGGCCTCGATGTCCTTGTTCGTCGAGAAGGCGGTCGCCAGGTAGGCGATGTTCTTCAGGCCATCGGCGAGCCGGACGTACTCCACGAAGTCGGTTGAGTCGGCCAGCCTGGCCTCGCCCGTGCGGTGGTCGACCACGCGCAGGCCGCTCGACCCGGGCACGAAGTGGACGCGATCGCCGCCGAGGTCGGCGTGAACGGCCCCGTCGCGGTCGTGGAGCAGGAACGAGGACGGCGCGCTGGCGACCGCCCGCTCGACGACGTCGCGCGGGAAGAGGACGCGCCCGGCTGGATCCTGGGGCAGCCCGGCGTCGACGAGCCGCTGGCGCATCGCCGGGCCGCGGATCTCCATCCCGGTCGTCGCGAGGACGTCGTACGCCTCGTCGAGGATCCGGTCGATCAGCTCGTCACTGAGCACGTTCAGGGTCGGCCGCACCAACGCTCCCTCAGGTCGCCGACGCTCCCATCCGTGGCTCGGCCCTGGCCGGGATTCTCGGCCGGGTGGATTCCATTGCCCCTCGCGTCCCACCTGATGCGCCGCCGCCGGAACGCGCCTGCGCGACACCCGCCGATGTCAGCGGTGGCGCGGCCCGGTCGGTCCAAAGGCCGGTTCGGGGACCGGTGTGGTCAGGACGTGGTCGATCACCTCGCTCAGGCGAGCCGTCGCGAGCCCGATGTTCGTGTCGGCGGCACCGTAGTAGAGCAGGATCTCGTCGCGCTCCCGGTCGACGACCCAGCCGCAGGGGAAGACGACCTTGTCGACGTCTCCCTCGCGCTCGTAGCGCTCGTGCGGCCCGAACGCCCACTCGTCGCAGCGGTGGAGGACGAGCGTCGGATCGTCGAGATCGAACAGCACGAAGCCGACCCGGTAGATCGGGCCGTCGCCGGTCAGGTGGACGCCGTGGTACATCGTCAGCCAGCCGTGGTCGGTCTCGACCGGCGGCGGACCCAGGCCGATCTTCCCGGCATCCCACCAGGCCCCGTCGCGCGCCTCGAGCAGGAGCGTGTGATCGCCCCAGTGGCGGAGGTCGGGCGAGTAAGAGAGCCACATGTTGGCGTGTCCGCGGAGCGGTGACGGGCGGTGGATCATCGCCCAGCGCCCGTCGATCCGGCGCGGGAACAGGGCGGCGTCCTTGTCCTCGGGCGGCATGACCGGTCCGAGCCGTCTGATCGAGCGGAAGTCGCTGGTCGTCGCGAGCGACACGAGCGGACCCAGCCGGCTGTAGGCCGTGTACACGATCGCCCACTGCCCGAGCTCCTCGAGCCAGGTCAGGCGGGGGTCCTCGCAGCCCCAGATCTCCTCGGGATAGCCCTCCGGCTCGGGGACCACGAGCGGCTCCGGGTCGAACCGCCAGTCGGTCACGCCGTCCGCGCTCCGGGCGACGTGGAGCATGGAGATCCCGCGCCGGTCTTCGACCCTGGTGAGCAGGAGGACCTCGTTCCCGACCCGGGCGGCGCCGGGATTGAACACCGTGTTGGCCAGGTACGGCAGGCCGGCCACGGTCAGGATGGGATTCCCTGCGACCCGCGTGAAGAGCTCGTGGGCGCCGAGCACCGTCACGCCGGCGGCACCACCGTCGGTCGCGGAACCAGCGGATCGGCCGGTCGCACGACCGTGGAGGCCCGGGCGGCGCGCAGGCGCTCCAGCGCGATCAACCACATCAGGGTCGACTCGGCCCCTTGGTTTCGGTTCACGCCTGCCGGACCGAGCCCGTCGTGACAGCCGCCCGTCTCGGGCAGCGCAACACGGCGTCGCGCGTCGTTGCGGCCCAGGAACCAGCCATACGCCCACTCCATCGTCGCCAGGTGCGCCCGCTCACCGCTGACCTCGAACGCGGCCTCCGCGGCGAGGAGCAAGGTCGTCGCCTCGATCGGTTGCTGATCGTAGCGTGCCCGGGCCCCGCCGCGCTGCCACCAGCCGCGGTTGCCGATCGGCGAGAAGTCACCGGCCGGGCCGGTCTGCGACGCGACCAGCCACTCGAGCATCCGGAGGCCGCGGTCGATCATCGGGCGGTCGGCGAGCCGATCACCGGCCCGGATGAGCGCTCGTGGCACGATGCCGGTCTCGTAGGTCAGCACCGGCTCGGGCCACGGCCAGGACGATCCGTCGCCGGCCGGCACGGTCGTGCCGAGCCGGAGCATGCCCGCGAGCCGGGGCAGCGCGAGCGCGGCGACCTGATGCCCGTGGCGGGCCCCGATCTCGGCGGCGATCACCGAGCCGGCCACCGGCCGGAGGTGGACGAACTCGAGGCTGGCGGGCAGGGCCTTGGCGAGCAGCGCCTCGGCGGCGGCGCGGAGCCCGGCGTCGCCTGCCGTCGAGGCGGTCTCGGCAAGCGCCAGCAGGGCCCGCGCATGGGCATCCTCGGATCCGACGGCATCGAGCCAGGCCCCACCTGAGGACCGGAAGTTGCGGAACCGGCCGGAGCTCGGGTCGAACGCGGCCTCCAGGAACGCCATGGACCGGCCCGCGCTCGCGGCGACGGCGGACCAGCCCAGGCCGCGAGCGTGGAGGAGATCGACGATCAGCGCCCGGGCGACGTCATCCGTGCAGTAGCCATGGGCCGGATCGGGTCGGGGCCCGACGGCATGCTGCATGATCCCGATCCCGTCGCTCAGCTCCTCGAGGTGCCGGCGCTCGATCGGGAAGAGCGGGGCGTGGTCAGGCATCGACGAGCGCAAACCCCGGCTGGCGGACATCCACGATCGAGGGCCGCGCGGCCACCCGGGTGAAGACCCGGCGGTACGCGGCGCCGACCTCGGGCCAGATCATCCGCCGGCTGTGGTCATACGCCCGAGCGCCGATCGCCGCTCGCCGCTCGGGGTCGCCGAGGAGCTCGAGGAACGCCCGGGCGAGGTCCGGGGCGGTGGCTCGCTCGACGAGCAGGCCGCGGCCGCCCTGGAGCATCTCGCTGGCATAGGCGTACGCGGTCGACACGATCGCCTTCCCCGCGCTCATCGCGTACGACAGGGTCCCCGAGACGATCTGCTCGAGGTTCGGGTACGGCGTGACGAAGATATCGGCGGCCTCCAGCCAGCGCGCGAGGTCGCGCCGCCCGACGAACTGGTCGACGAAGACGACGTGCTCGGTCAGGCCCAGCTCGGCGACGCGCGCCGTGAGCCGCCGTCGGTAGGCCTCGCCCTCGGTTCGGAGGAGGTCGGGATGGGTGGCCCCGAGGATGACGTAGCGCGCGTTGGGGTGGCCGCCGGCCACCTCGGCCATCGCCTCGATCGCCAGCTCGTAGCCCTTGCCCGGCCCGAGGAGCCCGAAGCTCAGGATGATCTCGCGGCCCTCCAGCCCAACCGCCGGCTTGAGCGTGGCCGGCTCGACCAGGGGCAGCTCGGGAACCCCGTGCGGGATGACGTCGATGCGGCTCGGATCGATGGCGTAGACCCGTTCCAGCAGCTGGGCGGCGGCGTGGGACATCACGACCGTCGCGTTCGTGGCGGCCACGAGGTCGACGAGGACGCGGCGCTGGTTGACGGTCGGGTGGCGGAGGACGGTGTGCAGGGTCGCGACGGTCGGCAGGCTGAGCGCGTGCACGAAGTCGAGGACGTAGCGGCCGTCCTCACCACCCCAGATCCCGTACTCGTGCTGGATCGACACGGCCCCCACCCGGCAGCGTTCGAGCGCGCGCGCGACGTGCGGGTAGTCCTCCCACCGATCGCGTCCGATCCGGTGATGGACCTCGGACGGATAGGGCAGGGCGTGGTCGGGCGGGGTCAGGGCGACGATCTCGCGATCGTCGACCGCGCGGGACAGGTCGCTCGTGAAGACGGCAATGCCGCACCGGCGCGGCGGAAAGGTGGAGGCGAATGCGATCCGAATGGGACTGCTCCTGGGTCGATCGTGGCCAGGACCGATGTCGGTCGTGGGCACGCTCTGGCGAGGCGGCGGAAGCCGAAAACCCGGAGGGCGCTCCGCCGGCGCCAGGTCCGCCGCGCCCGAGAGCGCCGCGCATCGATCCGACGCGGTGACGCTTCTCACGGTGCGCCCGATCCCGTGCCCTGTCAAACGCCCCCAATCCTCGACTCGCGGCGGCGCCCGGGTCGCGGGCGTGGTAAGAACGCTGCGGGGTGGTCCGCGCCGGGGCCGTTTCCGGACCCGTTCGACCGCCCCTGACGGAGGCCCCATGAAGCTGACCGAGCTCGACGTCATTCGCCGCTCGCTGAACCAGGAGATGGCCCAGGAGCTGATCACGACCAGCCGCTCGATCGCCGCCGAGGAGGCGTCCTTCGCGGTGAGCGTCGACCCGGGCGCCGGCACGGAGATCGTGGCGGTCTCGGCGGCGGAGCGCGGGATCCTCCGCACCCGGATGGACGTTGCGGCCTCTCCGCAGGCACTGCAGATCGAGTTCGTGCCCTGGAAGTCCATCCGGGTGGCGGTCAGCCACGCGGTCACATTCGGCCGGCCGGGCGCCTGGACGGTCAGGATCTCGCGCGACGACGGTCCGCCGATCGACGTCGCCGCCACGGCCGGAGATCAGGGCTGGGCCGACTTCCTGCGGGCGGTCCTGGCCCACGCGAACCAGTAGGCCCGGCGAATCGGCGCGCCTCAGCCGCGCGGCACGAGGCTCCGCTCCCGAACCACGATCGCAAGCGCCGCGACGAGCAGGACGACGCCCACGACCGCCCACAAGGCGCTCCCCGACATCGCGCTGCCGCCGATGACGCCGGTTCCCTGCCCGACCCAGGCAAGCCCGACGAGGGCGAGGATGATGGCGACGATGAGGCGTGACGGGCGCATGACCGGATCTCCCTGGACGCCCACCGGGTTTGACGGGTGGCCGGCCTCAACGGTACGGCACCCGATGGCGAACGGTTCTCGGCGACCCCCGTCGCCCCCTGCAAGGACCCGTCGCACAGGGCACGGCGACCAGCGCGTACACTCCCGCGGATGAGCCAACCCGATCGGCCCCCGATGGTGCCGGACTTCCGTGCCCGCCTGCGTTCGGGCCAGTTCCAGCTCGGCTCCTGGCTCACGCTCCTCGACCCTGCGGCGACCGAGCTCATGGCCGGATCCGGCTTCGACCTGCTGGTCGCCGACGGTGAGCACGGCCCGATCGCGACCGCGGACCTCGTCCAGATGCTGATCGCCACCCGGGCGGCGGGCGTGCCGATCCTCTACCGCGTCGCCGCCAACGAGCCGGTCCGGATCATGCACGCGCTCGACGCCGGGGCGAGCGGCGTGGTGGTGCCCCAGATCCGGACCGTCGCCGACACCGAGAAGGCCGTGGCCTGGACCCGCTACCCGCCGGTCGGGCTGCGCGGGATCGCGCCCCGCCGCGCCTCCGAGTACGGCCGGCACACGGCCAGCTACCTCGGCACGGCCAACGACCTCGTGACCTGCTGCGTCCAGATCGAGACGCGTGAGGCGCTCGAGGACCTCGACGCGATCCTGGCCGTGACCGGCGTCGACACCGTCCTTATCGGCCCGAACGACCTGGCGGCCGCGCTCGGCCACACCGGCGACCTCGGCCACGCCGAAGTCGAGGATGCGATCGGGCACGTCCTCGAGCGTGCGCAGGCGCACGCCGTGCCGGTCGGGATCTGGACGCTGTCGGCCGCACAGGTTCGCGCGCGCCGGGAGCAGGGCTTCGCCTGGGCCACGCTCGGCACGGACTACGGGTTCATGCTGGCGGCCGCCGAGGCCGCGGCGCGGGAGGCTCGCCAGACCTAGCGCGATGCGGGCGGACGGCGCGGTCGCGGCCCGGGCGGGAGATCCATTGTCCCCGCTGCTACGCTGGCGCCGGATTGGCCCGGACCATCCGCCCGACCGTCAGGAGCTCGATTGCCATGCCCGTCGCCCAGAACCTGATCGCCCACGAGGACATCGCATTCAGCTCGCAGAAGCACTGGGTGGCGCCGCTGCGCGATTCGGCGGTCCCGATCCTGCTGCTCGTCGCGGCGTTCCTCGTCAACTGGATCTCGCCCGACGCCGACACGGGGATCGTGGGCACCGTCGGCAACCTGCTCGACCTCGTCCGGCTGGGTCTCGTCGTCGTGGCCATCGGCTGGATCGGCTACAACATCGTCGTCTGGCGGACCGCCGAGTTCGCCGTCACGAACCTCCGGGTCATCCGCGAGGAGGGCTTCATCTCGCGTCGCTCGTCGGCGACCCTGCTGTCCTCCGTCAGCGACGTGAAGTCGAGCGTCGGCCTGCTCGGCAAGACCCTCGGCTACGGCGACCTGGCGATCTACACCCAGTCCGGCGAGGCGGGCGCGGATCGCTTCACGACGATCACCCAGCCGGAGGCCTTCCGGAACGCGATCATGACCCACAAGATGGGCGACGTCCGGGGACCTGCGGCGGGCACGGCAGGCGCCGCCCCGGCGGCCGGTACCGTCCCGGCGGCCGCTCCCGCGGTTCCCGCTCCTGCCCCGGCGCATCCGTCGGCAGCGTCGACGGCCGACGCGGCGGACGCCCTCGCCCGGCTGGCCGACCTGCGCGATCGCGGAGCGATCACGGCCGAGGAGTACGACGCCAAGAAGGTGGAGATCCTGGCCCGCATGTAGCCCGGCCGGCCGCGGAGCGACCGCTCCGCCCGCGCCTGCCCGGGACGGATCGACCCGCCGCCCGTTATCCCGACGGCCCGGCGCCCTCCCTACGCGAGCTCGACCTGCTCGTGCCAGGTCGGCACGTCCGCGTCGAAGCCGAGCGCCCGGACCTTCGGGAGCAGGGCCGCCTGGGCGTCGGGATCGCCGTGGACGAGGAACACCTTGCGCGGGAACCCGTTGTCGCCCGGACGCTTGCCGCGGCCGAAGTTGACCAGCCAGGCGAGCAGCTCGGATTCGTCGGCGTGCGCCGAGAAGCCGCTGATCGAGCGGACCTGGCAGCGCACCTGCCGGACCTGGCCGTCGATCCGGACGGTCTCGGCGCCGGCCTGGAGATGGGATCCCAGCGTGCCCTCGCCCTGGTAGCCGACGAACAGCAGCACGGCTGCCGGGTCGTCGATCAGGTTGCGCAGGTGCCCGACGACCCGGCCGCCGGTCAGCATGCCGTTCGAGGCGACGATCATGTACGGCCGCTTGGCGCGCTCGATCGCCTCGGACTGGCGGACGTCGTTGGTGATGATCTGGTTCGGGTAGTCGAGCGGCGACTCGTGCCGGGCGAGGAGGTCGCGCGTCTGCTCGTCGTAGTAGTCGGGATGGGCGCGGTAGATGTCCGACGCCTTCGACGCCATCGGCGAGTCGAGGTACAGCGGGAGCAGCGGGATCGTGCCCGCCGTGATGAGCCGGTCGAGCTCCCAGACGACCTCCTGGGTCCGCCCGATGGCGAACGACGGGACGAGGAGCACGCCGTCGCTCTCGGCGACGAGATGCACCGTCTCGGCGAGGATGCGGATCGACTCGGCCTCCGGCTCGTGCTCGCGGCCGCCGTACGTCGATTCGATCAGGACGTAGTCGGCGTCGGTCACGATCGTCGGATCGCGCAGGATCGGCGTCCCGGTTCGCCCGAGGTCGCCCGAGAAGACCAGCCGGAGCTCCGGTCCCCCGTCGCGGTCGGCGACCCGGAGGCGAATGATCGCCGAGCCGAGGATGTGCCCGGCGTCGACGAACGTGGCATGGATCCCGGGCGCCACCTCGACCTCCTGGTCGTAGCGCAGGCCGCGGAAGCGTTCGAGCGAGGCACGGGCGTCGGTCTCGTCGTACAGCGGCTCGTCGAGGTCGATGTCGAGCTTGGCCGGCTGCGACCGGAGCGCGGTCTCGGGGTCCGGCGCGATCGTGAACGCGGGGGTGGGCGGGGTGGGCGGCGCCGCCTCGGCGGGGAGCGCGGCGAACGACGCGAACGTCGACGGCGCGATCACCGGATCGGACGCTCCCCCGCCCTCCTGCGGGATCATCAGGGCCGCGTCGAACCGGCGGCGGCCGAAGTGGTCGGGGTCGCGCCGCGGGTCCTGGGCCACGCGTCGCTCGGCTCGGCCCGCCTGGGCCGGCGCGCGGGGCCGGCGCCGATGCGGCCGCGACCGGTGCCGGAGTCGCCGCGGCCGCGGCCGCCGCGGCCGCGGTCGTCGCGCCCGCCGCCGGATCGGGCTCGATGCTGGTCGGGACGTGCTCGCCGGTGACCGCCGAGCCGGGCACGACCGCCAGGCTGGGTTCGCCGCCCGACGGGTGCTCGCTCTCGGATTCGCCCTCCGCCGCCAGGGCCACGGCCGCCTCGTACGCCGCGAGATCGCGCCGGTCCTCCTCGGCGGCCTGGTCGGGATGACGGCGCTCCCAGCGCATGCCCCGCTTGGCGAACTCCTCCTGGAGCTTGCCCGAGTCGAGCAGGACGAGTCGGGCGAGCTCGATCGTGCCGTCGGTCGCCCAGATCGGCCCGCCGAAGCCCTCCTTCACCACGTGCGGGATGAGCCCGCAGTGGTCGAGGTGGGCGTGGGTCAGCAGGATCGCGTCGAGCCCGCTCGGATCGTAGGCGAGCGGGATCCGGTTCCGGATCGATTCGTTCGGGCTCCCCTGGAACATGCCGCAGTCGATGAGGATCCGTGCCCGCTCGGTGGTCAGCAGGAACTGCGAGCCGGTCACCGTCGTCGCGGCCCCGAGGAACTGGAGGTGCATCGTGCGGAGTGTGCCACCGCCGGGCTCGTCGCGCCGGGCGACCGATCCGGGGTCGACGACCGCCCGGACGGCCTCTCGCTCCGAGCGCCTCCGGACCGAGTCCCCCGGGGGCAGCCCAATGGCGCATCATCGCCGAGCGGCGGCTCGATCCGTCGCGGCATTCGGGAGCAGGAGACCGATGGCCGGAGGCTCGGGCCTGAGCGCCGATCCGGGACCCACGATCGGCGACGTCGAGCTCGCGTTCGCCGACGCGTGGGCGGCCCACAACCGGGCCGAGCTGACGGCCATCCTCGAGCCGGGCCGGCCCGCCGCGGTCGACGCGGCGCGCGAGCTTGAGCGCCGCGCGCTCGAGCGGGCGACCGTCGCGCTCGACCGGCTGGAACCGACGGCAGGCGGGCGTGCGGCGGACGATCGGCGCGCCGTCGAATCGATGCGCGAGACGCTCGATCTCCTGGCGGTTGCCGATCCCGCCCTGACGGTCGCCGTGGTGGCGCCCAACGAGCGGACCGACCGTCGCCCCGCCCAGGAGGTGCTGGCGGCGGACGGCCTGTCGGCCCTGCTCGCCCGAACGACCGCGGACTACACCGTCGCGGCCGAGTCGATCGACCTGGGGGATGGACCGCTCGACCGGCTCGACGTTCTCGCCCGCCTGGCGACGGAACCGGACGCGCCGGCGCGGCGACGCCTGTTCCTGTCGCTCGGCCCGCTCTGGGAGGCGGTCGACGGCGACGGCGGACCGACCAGCCCGTACCGGGTGGCGCTCCGGGCGAGCGCCGAGGCCTGGCACCGCGACGGCTCGCCGGTCGCCGCGAACGCGACCGCGCTCGGGGTGCCGCCGGCGAGCGTCGAGCCGTGGCTCCGCTCCGTGCTCGAGGCCTGGCGGGCCGTCGCCGTTCGCGCGCCGCTTGAGCCGTGGGACGAGCGCTACGCCAGCGGCGCCTTCAACCGGGCCTGGGACGACCCCGTGACCCTCGCCGACCTCCGCCGCATCAACGACGGCTGGTATGCCTCGCTGGGCGCCGATCCGGTCGCCCTGGGGATCCGCTATGACCTGGCGCCGCGACCCGACCGGGCGCCGGTCCCGATCGCGTTCATGCTCGACGTCGACGTCCCGCGGCGGACCCAGGGCGGCTGGACGAGCGGCGAGCAATGGGTCCTCGCGTCGTACGGCCGGCCGCGGATCCCGGATCTCGGCGAGCTCCTCCACGAGACCGGCCACGCGATCCACTACCGGGCGATCCGGACCCGGCCGGCGTTCGCCGTCCTGCGCGAGGCGCACACGACGCTCGTCGAGGCGCTCGGCGACCTGGCCGCCTGGGACCTCCACGAGCCCGCCTGGCAGGAGCGCTACCTCGGCCGGTCGACGCCGCTCGAGGTCGGGCTCCGGGCGCGCTACGCCGATGTCGTCCGGGACGTCGCCTGGTCGCTGTTCGAGATCGAGCTCCACCGGGCGCCGGATCGTGCCCCGAACGACGTCTGGAGCGAGATCGCCGAGCGGTACCTCGGGATCGTCCCGCACCCGGAGTGGTCGTGGTGGGCCATCCGCGGCCAGCTCGTCCAGTCGCCCGGCTACATGGTCAACTACGGGCTCGGCGCGATCGTCACCGCCGACCTGCGGGCGCGGCTCCGCGAGACCCGCGGCGACGCCCTCGCCGGGGACCCGGGCTGGTACGACGCCGTCAGCGAGGCGATCTACCGGTGGGGTGGCGAGCGCGAGCCGCGCGACGTCGTCGAGGCGTTCCTCGGCCGGCCCGTGTCGCCCGACGCGCTCCTGGCGGACCTGTCCCGCCTGGCCGAGGGCCGCTAGAGCGGGATCGCGACCAGCGCGTCGACGGCCACCGCGACGAACAGCAGGGTCAGGTACGTGATCGAGTAGCGGTACAGCCGGATGGCGCCGGCGGTCGAGCCCTCCTCGGAGGTGCCGACCCGCCACAGCCGGAGGGCCTGCCAGACGAAGATCGCGCCGAGGACGACCGCCGCCCCGAGGTAGATGAGGCCCATCCGGTCGACCGCGAACAGGACGAGCGAGATGGCGACGAGCAGGAGCGTGTAGAGCACGATCTGGCGGGTCGTCTCGGGGATCCCGCGCACGACCGGCAGCATCGGGACCCGCGCCGCCTCGTAGTCCTTGCGGATGCGCAGCGACAGGGCCCAGAAGTGGGGCGGCGTCCAGTAGAAGACGATGGCGAAGAGGATGAGCGCCGGGAGGGCGACCGAGCCGGTCACCGCCGCCCAGCCGATCACCGGCGGGAGCGCCCCGGCGGCGCCACCGATCACGATGTTCTGCGGCGTCGTGCGCTTGAGCATCATCGTGTAGACCACGACGTAGAAGGCGATCGCCAGCAGGGTCAGGAACGCGGCCACGAGGTTGACGAACCAGGCCATCACGACGAGCGAGACGACCCCGAGGGCGATGCCGAAGACGACCGCCCGCTCAGGCTCGACCCGGTGAGCCGGCAGCGGCCGGCGCCGGGTACGGACCATCAGCAGGTCGATGTCCCGGTCGAGGTAGCAGTTGATGGCGTTCGCGCTGCCGGCCGCGAGCGACCCGCCGACGAGCGTCCAGACGACGAGCCAGGACCACGATCCGATGCCCATCCCGGGCACGTCGCGCGCCGCGAG
This sequence comes from uncultured Chloroflexia bacterium, assembly GCA_963813705.1. Taxonomy (GTDB): domain Bacteria; phylum Chloroflexota; class Limnocylindria; order Limnocylindrales; family CSP1-4; genus Chersky-267. The sequence goes on along the minus strand of CAWFAH010000001.1, from coordinate 110,834 downwards.
GACCATCGCCGGCACCGTCGTGACGAGCAGCAGCTCGATGATTCGCGGCTTGGTCAGGGCGACGTAGGCCCGGATCGTGTCGGCGGTGGTCGCCGGTCGCGCCTCGCCATCCCCGCCGGGCGCCGTGCGACCCGCGCCGGGCGTGAGGCCGGAGCCGATCGCCGGGGTCACCCGGGCCGTGTAGTAGGCGGCGACGGCGACGGCGATCATCAGCGCCCAGCTCAGCGCCCCGAGTGCGACGTGGAGCGTCTGGGTCCAGGCCGCCAGGCCGGTCACGACCTGCAGCCCGCCGACGATCGCCTGGACGAGGTAGACCGCCGCGGCCGATAGGGCGAGGCGGATGAGCACGGGATGATCGCGCTGGGTCCGCACGGCGGCGATCGCGATCGCGGCCACGATCAGCCCGACGATGATCGCGACCCAGCGATGGAGCACCTCGGCGGAGGTCAGGTCGGTCAGTGGCGGGAAGAGCGTCCCGCCCATGAGCGGCCAGTCCGGGAAGACGAGCGATCCGTGCGCGCCGACGGCGGCCGTCACCTGCGAGCCGAACAGGAGCAGCGCGTACGTGGCGGCGGCCCCGAACGCGGCCAGGAGGGTGAACCGCTGGCTCGAGCCGCGGCCGCCGATGCGGGCCGGGAAGTACGACCGGACGAGCAGGTAGACGAGCAGGCCGAGGAGCGCCTGCGACGTCGCAAGGTGGGCGGTGACGGACTCGGCAGTGTTGCCCTCGAGGACGGTCTGTCGCCCGAGATACGCCTGGAACCCGACCAGGGCGACCGCCCCGAGCGATCCCCAGAGCAGCGAGCGCCGGTCGCGGTGATCGCGGTACGCCACGAATGCCTGGGCCACGATGAGCAACCCGAGCACCGCGGCGACGGTGCGGTGAAGCCACTCGATCCATGCCTTCGGGTCGTTCATGGCGGGGAGCAGCTGGCCGTAGCAGAACGGCCAGTCGGGGCAGCCGAGCCCCGAATCGGTCGAGCGCACGATGACCCCGATCGTCACGAGCAGGAGGGTCCCCGCGACGGTCGTCGCCGCGAGCTTCTGGAAGCGGGTCACCGGCGCATTCTAGCGTCGCAAGGCGGAGTCGAGCGCCCGGCGGTAGGATGCCGCCGTGCACCCCGATCGACCGACCCGGTCCTCCCTCGCCATGCTCGCCGTCGTGCTGATCGCGGCGCTCGTCGCGGCCTGCTCGGCGACGGGCGGTGGCGCCACCCCGGGAGCCGGCGGGTCGCCGGTCGGCGGGTCCGCCGCGACCCCCGGGCCGAGCACGATCGGGACCGGCAAGGCGCCGTTCATCCCCCAGATCGTGTCCTCGGAGCAGGTCGTCGGCCCCAACCGGTTCGTGTTCGGGATCGACGACGCAACCGGTCAGACCTCGATCGGTGCCCCGGACCTCGCGGTCCAGGTCGGGTTCCAGAGCTCGGCGACGCCGACGGCGACCATCCAGGCCGTTCCCAGCAGGTTCATCTGGGCGATCGAGGGCGAGCGCGGCGTCTACGCCGCCAACGTGACGTTCCCGACGGCGGGCGACTGGGTCGCGCTCTTCCGCGCCACCGGCGCGGGGCTGCCGTCCGATGCCACCGTCAGCGTCCAGTTCCAGGTCCAGCAGACCGGGGTCGTGGTTCCGATCGGCGCCCAGGCCCCGTCCGTCGTGACGCCGACCGCGGCGACGCCGGCCGACATTCCGAAGATCGCGACGGACCCGACTCCGGACCCGGCGTTCTACACGACATCCGAGGACCAGGCGCTCGCCCGGCACGAGCCGTTCGTGCTCGTCTTCGCGACCCCGAAGTTCTGCGTCAGCAAGCAGTGCGGACCGACGCTCGACGCGATCAAGGCCGTCGCGAGGACGGAGGCGCCCGGCATCGTCTTCATCAACGTCGAGCCGTACAAGCTGACCTACGCGAACGGGTCGCTCCAACCAGTGCTCGATGCGTCGGGCCAGCTCCAGGCGACCGACGCGACCACGGCCTGGCGGCTGCTGTCGGAGCCGTGGGTCTTCGTCGTCGACAAGCAGGGCATCGTCCGCGCGTCGTTCGAGACGATCGTCTCACCGGACGAGCTCAAGGCGGCCATCGCCGCCGTCCGCTAGACCGAGACTCTCGGCGCCCCCCGGCATGACCCAGCGCGGGATCCAGCCCGGCCGATGCGGCGACTCGCATCACCGGCAACACCCCGGGCCCCGGCGTCCGTGTCGCGCAGCGCCGGCACGGCCAGCTCGATTACCCGGCGTCCTCGAGCCGGTACGCGACGAGCTTGCCGTCCTGGACGCGGAAGTAGACGAGGATCGGCGCGGCGGCCGCGAGATGCTCGGCAAGGTGTCCCGGCGGGAACTCGTCGCCGTTCTCGAGCGTGCCAATCACGAACGTCAGGTCGTCGCCCGTCGTCGTCCGCAGCGTGAAGCCCTTGACGTTGGTCAGGCTGGTGGCGTCGATCGAGGTCACCACCCCCGCGACCGGCGATTCGGGCAGGTCGGCGCTGTCGAGCGGGCCGGGGCTGGCGGCCGTGGCCGGGACGTCGCTCGAGCGGGGCGGCGGGGTGAAGGCGGCATTGGGCGGCGTCTCCGCAGCGCCGCTGCAGGCGGCGGCCAGCGAGCCGAGCACGACCAGGACGACGGCCAGCCCCCCGAGCCGGGCCCCTCGGGACCGAGCGGCGGGTGGCGTCGTCATGCCGGCGCGCCCGCGGCACCGGCGCTCCCGGGGGCGTGGACCGGCTCGCCGGCCACACAACGAGGGCAGCCGGGACCAGGCTCGTAGGTCGGCAGGTCGAGCACCCACAGCGCGCTCACCGGGTAGACCCGGCCGGTCTGCGCAGAGGTCAGGGTGCGCAGCCCTCCGGACCGATCGACGAGGACGTGGCAGTCGATGATCTCGCCGCCGGCCGCCTCGACCGCCGGGATCATCGCGAGCAGGGAGCCGCCGGTCGTGAGGATGTCGTCCACGAGCAGGACGCGTTCCCCGGCGGCGATCGTGAACCCGCGCCGGAACTCGCGCCGGATCCGCCCGCCGTCGTCACGGACCTCCTCGGCGAAGATCGCCCGGGTGCCCAGCTGTCGCCCGGTCTCGAAGGCCAGGATCACGCCGCCGGTGGTCGGCCCGGCGACGAGGTCGACGTCGCTGGCCTCGGTCGCGGCGTCGCGGTGGGCAGCGGCGAAGAAGCCACACAGCTCGCTCGTCGCCGCCGTGTCCTGGAGCACCTGGAACTTCTCGAGATAGGCGTCCGAGTGGCGCCCGCTCTTGAGCAGGAAGTGGCCGTCCCGGAGCGCGCCGGAGCGGCGGAACAGCTCCTCGGTCCGGCGAGCGACGGCCGCCCGCGTGGCGTCGTCGATGGCGGCGCGGATGGTCGTCATGTCGGGCCACAGTCTAGCCGGGCGCCGACGAACCGCATGGCGGACGTGAGCGGCCTACGGCAGGTACTCGACGCCCTTCGCCGAGGGCGCTCCCGGACGTCGCGGGAGGGCGCTGCCGACCAGCGCCCGGTAGTCGGCCAGGCCCCTCCGGCGGCACGTCTCGACGAGCTCGTCGACGAGCCGGATCGGCAGCGTCGGATCGGCGAACACGGCCGTCCCGACCTGGACCGCCACGGCACCCACCGCGAGGAAGTCGAGGACGTCCCCGAGCTCGGACACTCCGCCGATCGCCACGATCGGGATGCCGACGACCTGGGCGACCTCGTAGACGATCCGCAGCGCGACCGGCTTGATCGCCGGACCCGACAGCCCGCCGTACACGTTGCCGAGCAGCGGCCGGCTACGGTCCGCGCGGACCGCGATCCCGGACAGGGTGTTGATGGCCGTGATCGCGTCCGCGCCGGCCTTCTCGATCGCCCGGGCGATCGGCCGCACGTCGGCCACGTTCGGCGACAGCTTGACGAGCAGCGGCAGGTCGCATGCCCGCCGCACGGCGGCGGTGACCGCGCCCGCGGCCTCGGCGTCGATCGCGAACTGGAGCCCGCCCTTGCCGACGTTCGGGCAGCTGATGTTGAGCTCGATACCGGCCACCCCGGGGACGCCGTCCAGCCGCCGGGCGACCTCGACGTAGTCGTCGATCGACTCGCCGGCGACGTTGACGATCACCGGCACGCGCCAGCCCGCCCAGGTCGGCGCGTAGCGCTCGATGACCGCGTCGACGCCGGGGTTCTGGAGGCCGATCGAGTTGAGCATCCCGGCCGGCGTCTCGGTGACCCGGGGGGTGACGTTGCCGACCCGAGGCTTCAGCGTCGTCCCCTTGCAGCAGATCGCCCCCAGCCGCTCGACGTCGACCACGTCCCCGTACTCGATCCCGTAGCCGAACGTCCCCGATGCGACGAGGATCGGGTTGGCCAGCCGGAGCCCGGGCGCGAGCTCGACGCCCAGGTCGACGGGCTGGGCCTCGAGCGGCGCCCGGTCGACGTCGAGGCCGGCCAGGCTCGCCCTGCGCTCGCTCACCAGCCACCCTCCCAGTCGAGCTCGTCGGCCGCGAACACCGGCCCCTCGCGGCACACCCGCTGCGGCTGCCCGGTCACGCTCATGACCACGCAGCCCAGGCAGGCCCCGACGGCGCAGCCCATGTTCTGCTCCATCGACACCTGGAGGAAGGCCTTGCGTCGAGCCGCCGGGGAACCGGGCGCATCGGCCCGGCCGGCGCCGCGCTTGCGACCGAGCTTGGCCACGCCGAGGCGCTCGCGCCGGCCGGCCGCCAGCCGCGCGAGGGCCGCGAGCATCGGTGCCGGTCCGCAGGCGAACGCCTGGTCGGCCCACGCCTCGTAGTCGGGCACGAGGTCGGTCACGAACCCGCGATAGCCGAGGGAGCCATCGTCGGTCGCGACGACATACTCGACCTCGTCGGGGAGCAGGCTCGACGGGTAGACGTCCGCGGCGCTGGCGGCGCCGAACAGGAGGACGACCTGGCGGCCGTCGCGGATCGCCTCGTCGGCCAGCATACGGACCCCGGCGATCCCCAGGCCCCCGGCGACCAGGAGGAGGTGCCGGCTGCGTGGATCGACCTCGAATGGGCGTCCGAGCGGCCCGAGCATGTCGACGGTGTCACCCGGCCGGAGGTGGGTGAACCAGTCGGTGCCGCGACCGACCGTCCGGAAGTGGATCGTCAGGACCCCGGTGCCCAGGTCCACGGTATTGAACGAGAACGGCCGGCGCAGGATCAGGCCCGAGAAGTCACCGGGTCGGACGTGGACGAACTGCCCGGCTCGCGAGCCGCTGACGAGCGTCGGGGCGTGGTACGCCTGGAGCCACTGCCCGGCAAGGATCTCGCGACTGTCGACGAGCTCCGCCGCGGCGAGGCGCATCGTCACGCGCGGGGTGCGTCGCCTGTGTCGTCGGTGGCGTCGGCGCCCGCAGCCGCCGCGCGCGTGGCCGCGTCTCCGGCAATCGACGGGAACGCCTCGGCCAGCGCGTCGGCCAGGTCGCCGAAGACGTCCGTCGGGTCGTAGAACTCGACGATCTCCTCGGAGCTCACGAGGTTCCGCCACTCACCGTCCGAGTCGTCGGGGACGACCTCGGCGCGGAAGCCCGCCCCGGCCTTGAGGAGCAACCGCTCGTCCTCGTCGTCGACGACGATCACGTCGCCGAGCTTGTCGCTGACGCGTATCGCGACGTCGGCGAAGTCGTCGAGGAGTCGCGCCTCGGACTGCTGGCTCCGCTCCTGGAACGACAGCGCCAGGTCGTACAGCCGCTGCGCCGCCGACTCCTCGTCCGGTGGCTCGGCAAGCTGGCTCGCGCCGGCGGCCCACTCGTCGGCGGCGGCGGCGTAGGCGTCGTCGAGACCGACGGCGTCCGTCGCGGGGATCCGGGCGGTGCCGAGCAGGTCCTCGGCACCGGTGGGCTCGGCCGGCAGGCCGGCGGCCTCGCGGGCGGCCTCGGCGAAGGCGGCATAGACGTCGGCCGGGTTGTAGAGCTCGACGAGCTCGGCCGCCGATTCGATGACCTCGGTCTCGTTCACCCACTCCCCGCTCGTCTCGTCGTGGTAGCGGCTCCGGCTGCGGAAGGTCAGGTCGGGCGCGATCGACAGGAAGTCCGGGTCCTCGTCGATGAGGGTGAGCCCGCCGAGCGCGGCGATCCGGGTCGCGTTGGCGTCGAGGAACCGCTTCAGCTGGTCGGTGGCGCTGACGAGGAAGTCATTCCGCTCGAGGGCGGCGTCGGAGGCGAGGCCGCCAAGGACCTCGCTGCGGCTGGCATCCATCATCGGCCTCCCTACGGGTGGTATTCGAGGTCGGTGCCCATCCGCTCGCGGAGGAACATCGAGTGGTGGCGCTCGAAGATCCACTCACCGGCCCGGTGCCCGAGGGCCCGGGTGGCTTCGTCCTTCTCGAGCTTGTCGAGCGTGGCGTAGTCGGGCAGCTCCAGCAGGATCACGTTGTCGAAGTCCCAGCCATGGGCAACGTTGTACCAGCCGAGGAAGCGGATCCCGAACTTCTCCTCGTACTCCTTCACCTGCTTCGGGAAGATGGTGCGCATGAAGAACTTGAAGAACGGATCGCGACCGCGACGCACCGAGAAGTAGGTCGCGAGGACGGGCACGGGCGACGATCCTCCTCCGCTGGGCGACGGTCGGCCGCTATTGTCGCACGGGGCCCGGCGGGGGCGAGCCCGGCGTGGCGGGTCGCTCGTCGGGCTGCGCGACGGCGCCGGGACCGCCGGCTGCCTCGCCCGCGGCGGACGCATCGTCCGCGGCAGTCACCTCGTCCGGACCCGCCGGGGCATCCTCGAGCTGGCCCACCGTCGGCGTTCGCGCCGCGAGCGGCTGGCGTCGCCCGCGCCGGTCGGCCGCCACGAGGCGCAGCAGGAAGATGATCGTCTGCCCGCTGACGAGCAGCAGGCCGATGGTGGCGAACAGCAGCAGCGCGGTCACGATGTCCGGCACCCTGCCCACGCTCAGGGGCGTGGCCAGGATCAGGACGACCAGGACGACGAGCTGGATCCGGAAGCAGCCGAGACCGGGCCCCCGCTCGGCGTCGAGCGGCTGCCCCTTGTACTCGACCGGGCCCTGGTTGATCGCCCCGCTCGGTCGATGCTGGGCCGGCGGTCCACTCGGCGAGGGGGGAGGGGTCGTCGCGGCGGAGCTCGCCGGCGCCGGCGGCACGGTCGGCGGCGGCGATTTGGTCTCGTCGGTCTCGTCGGTCACGAGCGGCAACGATACGGGACTCGTCCTCGGTGCGCCGTCCGCCGCCGGCTCGGACCGGTGACCCGGCGACCAACTACCATCGCGGCCATGCCCGACCGCCCGCCCACGACCGACGCGCAACCGACCACGGTCGGGCTCGACCCGTCACGGGCCGATCCGCGCCGGCCGGCCGTCGAGCGCTTCGGCTGGCATCCCGAGCCGGCCCTGCTCGGGGTCGACGACAGCGCATCGTCGAGGCCGGCCCTCGAGCGGCTCGGGGCCGCCGCCTGGCAGGCCGCGCTCGACTACCTCTTCGAGGAGGGTCTCCGCCGCTCGGTCGGCGAGCCGACCGGCTACGCCGAGCTCCGGCGGACCTTCTACGCGACCGACCCGACGGGCCCGCGCGACGGTCCCGCCCCGGCGCCGGTGGGGCCGACGCCGTCGGCCGAGCTCCTGGCCGAGTTCCGAACCCGGCTCGCGCCGTACCAGCTCAACGCGTGGCATCCCCGGACGCTGAGCTACTTCACCCCGGCGCCGCTCGCCATGTCGATCGTCGGCGAGCTGCTCGCCCAGTTCACCAACCAGGGCGTCGACGTCTGGCATGCCGGGCCGAGCGGCGCCTTCGTCGAGGAGGAGGTCGGACGCTGGCTGTGCGACCTCGTCGGCTACGGGCCGGCGAGCTTCGGGATCCTCACCTCGGGCGGGGTGATGGCCAACCTCATGGCCATGACGGTCGCGCGTGACATCGGGCTGGCGCGGATCCTCGGGCTCGACGCGCCGCCGCGTGGGCGCCGGCTCGATGGCGTCCGCGTGTACGCGTCCGAGCAGACCCACTTCTCGATCGCCCGGGCGCTGGACGAGCTCGGCTTCCCGCCCGGGACACTCCGCGTCGTGCCGGCCGACGATCGCTTCCGGCTCCGCGGCGCGCCGGTCGCAGCGGCGATCGCCGAGGATCGCGCGGCCGGGCTCACGCCGTGGGCGATCGCGGGCGTCGCCGGGTCGACGAACACGGGCTCGGTCGACCGGACCGAGGAGCTGGCCGACGTCGCCGCGCGCGAGGGCCTGTGGCTCCACGTCGACGCCGCGTACGGCGGCGGGGCGCTCCTCTCGTCGCGCGACCGGTCCCGGCTGCCGGGACTCGACCGGGCCGACACGATCACGATCGACCCGCACAAGTGGTTCTTCCAGGCCTATGACATCGGCGGCCTGCTCGTCCGCCACGGCGACGACCTGCTGGCGACCTACCACCACAGCCCGGAGTACTACCGCGGCGGTGAGTCGATCACGCCGGCCGGGGAGTCCGAGACCGACGGCGGTGACCACGAGGACAGCGCCCAGCTCAACTACTACCAGCGCTCGCTCGAGGGCACCCGGCGCTGGCGCGCGCTCAAGCTGTGGCTCAGCTGGAAGCACCTCGGGACGAGCGGGCTGGGGCGGCTCGTCGAGGCGAACGACGACCTCGCCGCCTACCTCGCCCGGCAGATCGCCGGCTCGGACGACTTCGAGGCGCTGCCGCCCGAGCCCGAGCTTTCGGTGGTCTGCTTCCGCCACCTCCCCGGCGGGCGGTCCGGGGCCGAGGCGATGGCCGCCGCCGAGCTCGACGCGCACCAGGATCGCCTCGTGTCCGCCCTGCTCGATTCGGGTGACGCGTGGCTCGGGACGACCCGGCTCCGCGGCGCGACCTGGCTCCGGGCCGGGATCGTCAACTACCTTGCCACCGAGGACGACGTCGACCGCATCCTCGACGACCTCCGCCGGCTCGCCGCCGGCGAGGCCCTCGGCGAGCGATGAGCGGCGACGGGCGCCCCGGCGCGTTCCACGTCGCCGAGCTGAACATCGGCCGGACGGTGGCGCCGCTCGACGATCCGGCGCTGGCCGACTTCGTCGGCAACCTGGACCGGATCAACGCGCTCGGCGACGCCAGCCCGGGCTTCGTCTGGCGGCTCCAGGACGAGTTCGGCGCGGCCACGACGATCCGCGCCTTCGACGACCCGCTCATGATCGTCAACCTCACGGTCTGGGAGAGCATCGAGACGCTCCGTGCGTTCGCCTACCGGACCACCCACGTCGAGTTCCTCCGGAGGCGCCGGGCGTGGTTCGAGCCCCTCGACGGGCCCAGTCTCGTTCTATGGTGGGTCCCGGCCGGACACCGCCCGACCGTCGAGGAGGCGCGCCAGCGGCTCGACCGCCTGGCCGCCGAGGGCCCGACCCCGGCGGCGTTCACGCTCAAGACGACCTTCCCGCCGGGCGGCTGATCGGGCATGCCGGACGGACCGCTCGTCTACCTCGTATCCGTGGCGGTCGTCTTCGCCATCGCGGCGTGGGCCGGCTGGGCCGTCGCCGGGCGCCGCGCCGCCAGGCCGACGATCCTGCCCGACCGGGTCTGGCTGTGCGACGGCTGCCAGTCGTTCAACGACCCGACCCACGAGACCTGCTATCGCTGCCACCGCCGTCGATCGCTCGACGCCCGCGAGGTCGCTCCTGATCCCGAGTTCCACGTCGACCAGCAACTCGGCGGGACGCGCACGAGCACCCAGCTCGGCCGCTCGTCAGCGTGGCTGGCCGGCGACGAGCCACTGCGCGACGCCTGGCTGGCGGGGCGCGATCGGGCACGACCCGACGCCCCGGATGAGGGCGAGGGCAACGGGGACTGAACTCGCTCAGTCCGCGGCGGGCGGCGTTGCCTGCGGCTCGAACGCCAGCCCTTCGACCACCTCGACCCCTGGCAGGGCGCGCAGCAGGTCCGGCGTCCCGAGCACCTTCCAGGAGCGACTGCCGCCGCCGAGGACGATCCGCTCGCGATCCATGACTCGGGCGTCGACCCAGATCGGGAGCTCGGGCGGCAGCCCGAAGACGGTGACCCCGCCGATCGCCATCCCGGTCAGGGCAGCCGTCTCGTCGGCCCCGGCGAACGATGCCTTGCGCGTCCCGAGCCGGTCGCGGACGGCCCGGTTGACGTCAAGCCGGGTCGTCGCGAGGACCACGCACGCGGCATAGACCGGCGGGCTGGACTTGCCGATCACGACGATGGTGTTGGCCGAATCCTCGGGTGCGAACCCGTAGGCGGCGCAGAACGCGGCCGTGTCGGCGAAGGCGGGGTCGCACGGGAACAGCTCGTACGGCGCGCCGAGCCCTGCGAGCTGGCCGTCGAGCCAGGCGCGAGCGGCGTCGGGCTCGGTCAACCCGGGTCCTCGTAGGCGAGCCGGCCACCGGCCACGGTCAGCAGGACCCGTCCCGGGAGCTCGCGCCCGATGACCGGCGAGTTCTTGCCGCGCGACAGCAGGGAGCCGGGCTCGACCCGCCACGAGGCGCCGCGGTCGAACACGACGAGGTCGGCGAGCTCGCCCTCCACGAGCCCGCGGGCGCTCGACCGGCCCCAGCCCTGCAGGACGTCCGACGGGCCGGTCGTCAGCGCGGCCACGGCGCGCACGAGCGGGAGCCGGCCGGCGTCGACCGCCGCAAGCACCAGGCCGAGCGCGGTTTCGATCCCCGAGATCCCGGTGGCCGCGAGCCCGAACTCGACCTCCTTGTCGACCCGGGTGTGCGGCGCGTGATCCGTGGCGATCGCATCCGCCGTCCCGTCCAGGATCGCCGCGAGGACGGCGGCCGCGTCCTCCGCGGAGCGCAGCGGCGGGTTGACCCGGAGCGACGGGTCGTACGGCTGGGCGACGAGGGCGCCGTCGGCCCACGGGCTGCGCGCCCGGCCGTCGGCGTCGAGCGCCTCCCACGCCCAGCGACGAGCCCCGGCCAGCCATTCGTCGGTGAGGGCCAGGTGATGGGGCGTGACGTCGCAGGTCACCGGCAGGCCGCTTGCCTTGGCGCGTCGGACCAGCTCGATCGCCGCCGCCGTGGACAAGTGGGTCAGGTGGAGCCGGGATCCCGGCTCGTGACGGACGGCCTCGGCCAGGACGGCGAGGTCGCGCGCGACGGCGGCGACCTCGGCGGCGACCGGCCAGCCGCGCAGGCCGAGCACGGTCGCGACGAGGCCGTCGTTCGCCTCGGCGCCGTCGGTCAAGGCTGGGTCCTCGGCGTGGTCGACCACCGGGCGCCCGAGGCTGCCGGCGTACAGGAGCGCGTTGCGCAGGATGGCCGGCGAGCGAACCGGGGCCCCGTCGTCGCTGAACCCGATCGCGCCACCGTCGGCAAGCTCCCCGAGCGCGGCCAGCGTCTCGCCCGCGCGGCCCGCGCTGACGGCGCCGTAGGCCGCGATCTCGACCGGCGAACCGGACCGGGCGGCCGCCTCGAGGACCCGGCCCAGGACGCTCGCCTCGTCGACCGCGGGCATCGTGTTCGGCATCAGGCAGACGGTCGTGAAGCCGCCGTGCGCGGCCGCCGCCGCACCGCTCGCGACGGTCTCCGCGTCCTCGAAGCCGGGCTCCCGGAAATGAGCGTGGAGATCGACGAAGCCCGGCGCGACCACGACGCCGCGGGCATCGACGTCGTCGGCCTCGGACGCCTCGAGCCAGACGACGCTGCGAACGATGCCCTCCTCGACCACGAGCTCGCCGGGGCCCTCGCGCCCGGCCGCCGGATCGACCAGCCAGGCGCGACTAATCTCGAGATCGGCGATCCGGCGCCGGACCCCCACGCCCGCCGCGATCGCCCCGGCCTCAGCCACCGCCGGCCTCGCGCGGCAGGGCGGCCCCGGTGGCGCCGGCGAGCAGGTAGAGCAGGGCCATCCGGACCGCGACGCCGTTCGTCACCTGGTCCGTGATCACAGAGCGCGGATCGACGGCGACCTCGGGGGCGATCTCGACGCCTTCGTTCATCGGGCCGGGATGCATCACCAGGACGTCGGGGCGGGCGCGGGCCAGGCGTTCGAGGGTCAGCCCGTAACGCGCCGCGTACTCGCGCAGCGACGGCAGGAGCCCGCTGCTCATCCGCTCGCGCTGGATCCGCAGGGCCATCACGACGTCCGCGTCGCGGAGCGCGGCCCCGACGTCGGACGTAACGGTGAACCGGCCGTGGCCGGGCGCCTCGCCGATCGCCGTCGCCCAGCGCTCGAAGCCGCGCAGGAGCGTGGATGGGCCGCACACCCACAGGTCGGCGCCGGCGGCGGTCAGCGACCACAGGTTCGACCGGGCGACGCGCGAGTGGAGGATGTCGCCGAGGATCACGACCTTCCGGCCGTGGAGGTCGGGGCCGCCGGGCAGGCGACCGCGGATCGTGTACAGGTCGAGGAGCGCCTGGGACGGATGGGCATGCCAGCCGTCGCCGCCGTTGAGGATCGAGCCGCCGAAGTGCTCCGCCGCGAGGTATGGCGCACCCGACGTCGCGTGGCGGATGACGATCATGTCCGCGCCGAGGGCCTCGACGGTCCGGATCGTGTCGACGAGCGATTTGCCCTTGGACACCGACGAGCTCGCGGCGGCGATGTTGACCACGTCCGCCGACAGGTTCTTGGCGGCGACCTCGAACGACACCCGCGTCCGCGTCGACGCCTCGTAGAACAGGATCGTCACCCCGGTGCCGCGGAGCGCCGGCACGCGGGCGATCGGCCGCGCCAGGACCTCGCGCATCGCGTCGGTCGTCCGCATCACCAGCTCGATCTCGGGCCACGAGACGACGTCGAGATCGAGCAGGTGCCGGTGGCTCCAGCGAACCGGGCTGCCGGCCGCTTCGCCGGACGCGACGACCGCCGGGAGGTCGATGCCCGTCCCGTCGGGGGCCACGAGGCTCATCCGGCGACCGGCTCCGCGACCGCCTCGACGAGCCGCTCGATGTCGACCCCATCGAGGCCGTCGGTCTCGGCCAGGTGGACCCGGACGATCTCCTCGCGGGACGTGGGGACGTTCTTGCCGACGTGATCGGCCCGGATCGGCAGCTCGCGGTGTCCGCGGTCGATCAGTACTGCGAGGCGGATGGCCTGCGGGCGTCCGAAGTCGACGAGCGCGTCCATTGCCGCCCGAATGGTCCGGCCGGTGTACAGGACGTCGTCGACGAGGACGATCGTTGCTCCGTTCAGGTCGAACGGCAGGTCGGTCCCCTTGACCAGCGGCTGCTGGGCGACGAGCGACAGGTCGTCGCGGTAGAACGTGATGTCGAGGGCGCCGACGGGGATCTCCGCCCCTTCGTGCTCGGCGATCGCCTCGGCGATCCGGTGGGCCAGCGGGACGCCGCGGCGCTGGATCCCGACCAGCGCCAGACCGGTCGTGCCGGCCTGCTTCTCGACGATCTCATGGGAGATCCGGACCGTCGCCCGGCGGATCTCGTCCGCCGTCATGATCTGGCGCCCGGTCATCGGGGCCCGCGCTCGGGTCGCTCCACGCCGCTCCTTCCCGGTCTCTCGGACCGGTCCTTAAAGGGACGGGCTGAGTCTACCGCAGGCGCGAGGGCGGAGGCCGTCGCCGGCCGGCGCGTCCCCTACGGGACGCCGTAGACGTAGACCTTGACCGAGGTCACGCCCGACCACGAGCCGCAGCCGCAGATCGCGAAGAAGTCGGGCTTGTAGAGATCGATGATGCGGTCCGAGCCGGCGACCGGGCCGTAGTCCGTGACCACCCGCTCGAGGCAGCCACCCGCGCCGCAGACCCGGATCACGGTCCCACGCGGCAGCCGCATCGCGGTCGTTCCGTTCTCGTAGAACGTGGCCTTCCCCGTCAGCGTGGAGCGGGCCTTCTTGTAGACCTTGACCGGAGCCGGCTGGGGCTGGCCGACGTCACGCTTGAGGACGGGCACGCCGACGCCGGCCTGCACCGCGGGCTCAGGGAGCGCGGTGTCGGGCGTGAGTTGGCCGGCTGCGTCGTAGGCATGGTCCAGCCTCTCGATCGAGGCCGTCGACCGTGCGTTCGCGTCAGACTTCAGCGCCTGGAACGCCGCTGCCGGGACCGGCTCGTAGGGAGCCGGGGTCCGGGACCCCGCGAAACCGGGGGCGGCGACCAGTGCGAGGGCGGTGGTGAGCACCGCACCCGCGATGATGGTCCGTGGTCGCACAAGACACCAACCATAGCCGATCGGCGCCGTTCACGCCACACCGGAATGGGGGCTAACCCCTCTCAACCGCACAACAACCGCCCCACCCGGCGGCCGGATCGGCGGTCTCGACGGCTCATCCGCGCCTCAGCGGACGACGACGATGTCCTCCTGCGCCGGGGCCGGCTCGGAGTGCATCCTCCCGGCATCGGGGCCCTTCCAGGCCAGGACTGACAGCCGGCTCCCGTCGCCGTTCTCGCCGGGCGGCGTGGCCCAGGCGATCCGTCCGTCGCCGATGGCGAACCCGGCGAGCGCCGGCGTGTCGCGCAGGATCGCGGCATGCGACGCGTCGACCCGGCCGGTCGACCGATCGATCGTCAGGACGCTCAGGCGGCCAATGCCCGGGGTCAGCGGATCGCCGATCCACACGCCGAGGTAGCGACCGGTCGGATCCCAGCGGACCTCCCAGTCCTTGACGTGGTCGCTGCCGGTCCCGGCATCGAGGGGCTGCGGGTCCGGGGTCGCATCGGGGGTCGAGCCGTTCGTGGCGTCCCAGCGGTCGATGGCGAGGCGCCCGTCGCCGGGGAGCCACGTCCGGGTCGCTGGGTCGAAGACGAGGTGCCCGGCCCAGTACACGATCCAGCGTCCGGAGCCGTCGACGACCGGGAGCCAGACGCCGCTGAGATCCGGGCCGAGCTGCGTTCCCGTCGCGGGGTCGAGGACGACCGACACTGGCGCGGCCCCGTCGGGCGCGGTCGACGCCGCGTCGCCCGGCTTGGTGACTGCCCGGCTGGCCAGGATCTGCTGGTCGTCCCAATCGGAGAAGACCGTCTGGTGGTCGTCGGTGATGGCGCGGGCCCGGGCGTCGCCGACCTGCCAGACATAGACGTCGGGACCGGCGCTCCCGTCCGCCGGGCGAGCCGAGAACGCGAGCCAGCTGCCGTCCGACGAGTACGCCGCATCGCCGCCGACCACGATGACGTTGTCGATGATCGCCAGCGCCGCGGCGGCGGTCGGCGCCGGGGTGCCCGTCGGGACGGGCGAGGCGGTCGGGGTCGGGCTCGGCTCGGGGGACGCCGAAGTCTCCGGGCTCGTGGTCGGCTCGACCGACGCGCTGGCGGCCGGGGTCGGGCTCGGGCTCGCAGAGGCGGCCGGCGACGTCGAGGCCGAGGGTGTTCCCTCAGGGCTCGCCGTTGCGGCTCCCGGGGACGGCGACTCGGACGACCCCGCGGCGGACCCGGCCGGCGTGGCCGTGGCGGTCGGTGCCGGACTCGGCGACGGGGTGGGCCGGGTGATCGGGACCACGATGATCGAGCCGCCGGTCGTCGACGCGCTCGACTCGACGACCGCAGCCTGCGGGGCCTGCGGTGCGAGGACGACCGATCCGGGCCGCGAGTTGAGCGACGCGATCGCCTGCGCTCCGGCGTTCAGCGGTGCGCACGCGGCGTCGTCGACGCACACCGCATTCACGCTTGCGATGTTGACTGTGTACGACCCGTCCGCGCCGCGCTCCACCCATGAGACCGGGCCGGGCGCAACCGCGATCGGGGTAGCCCCGGCCGCTGCCGACCCGGGCACCGTCGGCGCCGGCGAGCCAAGTCCAACGCCCGTCGAGCCCTCGGACGGCAGGAGCGAGCGACCGGCGATCACGCCGACGATAAGCACGGCCGCGATCCCGACGAGCGCCTCCCAGCGGATTCGCGGACTCGGCCGGGCGAGCTCGGGCCCCGGCCGGGCGGCACGCTCGCGATCGAGCGCCACGGCGGTCCGCGCCCACAGGTCACGCGGTGGCTCGGGGACCGGAAGCGCGCGGAGGAGGTCCCGGTCCTCGGCATAGGCGGCGGCAATCGCGCGGCAGTCGTCGCATCCGGCCAGGTGCTCCTCGAGCCAGATCGCGTCGCTCGCCGGGAGCGGGTCGTCGAGACGGTCCGAGGCCAGGGCGCGGGCGCGCTCGTGCGGCGTCTGCGGGTCGTTGTGGCGCCCGCCGATCACCGGGCCGCTCCCGATCGGCCGGTGGGCGGCAGGCCACGAGCGCGGTCCTGCATCTCCGCCTCGGCCGCGGCCTCGGCCTCACGCTCGGCGGCCAGCGCCTGGCGGAGGCTCTCGCGCGCCCGGGTGAGGAGCGCGCGCGCCGCGACATGGCTGACGCCGAGTGCCGCGGCCAGCTCGAGGCCGGTAAGGTCATGGAGCTCGGCGAGCAGGAGGGCGGCCCGCTGGCGCTCCGGGATCCGGTCGAGCGCGCGCTGCAGCGGCGCCGACAGCCGGGTATCCATTGCCAGGTGCTCTGCCGACGGGGCAGAGCCATGCGACTCGCCGGTCCACGGCAGGAAGCGGACGATCTTGCGGCGTCGGAACTCGTCGAGCGCCACTCGGTGGGCGATCTGGTAGAGCCATGCCCGGGCGTGGGCCGGGTCCTCGAGCGAGGCGTGGTTGCGGTACGCCTTCACGAACGCATCCTGGGTCATGTCGGCGGCGAGCTCCGGATCGCGGACCATCCGGTAGAGGTAGGCGTAGATCTCGCCCTGGTGGCGGGCGAACAGCTCCTCGATGAACGAGTCGGCGGCCGTGCGGGCCTGGCCGTCGGTCATCGCGCGGTCCGAGGTAAGGGCAAGCTGACCGGTGGGATGCACGGCCGAGAGACGAGGGCGGCAGCCGACGTGTGACGCGCGGTCATCAGCGCCCCTCGGACGCCCCGACCGCCGTTCTCAGCAGCTCCTCGACCGCCTCCTCCGGCGAGACCGGGTTGACCGGCAGGCCGGTGCCGAGCTCGAGCCCCGCGATCTCGCGCAGGCGGGGATGGATCTCCCAGTGCCAGTGGTACGTCGCGTCGATCCGCTCGCCGACCGGAGCCGTGTGCAGGACGAGGTTGTGCGGCGGGCCGTCGAGCCCGGCGAGCCGGCCGAGCACCTGGCGGAGCGCCTCGGCCAGGGCGGCGAGATCGGCGTCGCTCGCCTCCCCGAAGTCGGCGGCGTGGCGGCGCGGCACGATCCACACTTCGAATGGTGACCGGGAGGCGAACGGAGCGAACGCGACGGCCGCGGCGTCCTCCCAGACGAGCCGCTCGCCCAGCCGCGGCTCGTCGCGAACGAGCCGGCAGAACGGGCACTCGCCCTCGCGGATCACGAAGCGCGCCGCACCGCCGATCTCCTCGGCGACCCGATGCGGGACCTGCGGCAGGTCATAGAGGTCGAGGCACAGGTGGTTGGTGCGGGCCCCCGCCTGGGCACCCCAGTTCTGGACGACCTGGACGTAGGCGGTCTGGCCGGCGCGCGAGGCAGCCGCAATCGCGTCGCGGCAGGTCTGCAGCATCTCGCCCACCATCGCCCCTCCGACCGCCTGCAGCGGCCGATGCTCATGGGGCGGTGCCACGACCGTTCGCCAGCTGCCCGACGAGCGGGCGTGCTCGAGCGCGACCTGGGCGAGGTCCTGGTCGAGCCGGCGCGCCTCGTCCTCGGTGCCGACGACGTGAAAGGCGAAGTCCTTGAGGGTCCGCAGCCGAACGCCGTCGCCGGCCGGCTCACGGCAGTTCTGGCAGTCGCCGCCGTCGTCCACCGGCGCCGCCGCCATCCGGAACCGGTCGCGATGGAACGTCCGGTCCACGACCGTCGCGACCCACCAGCCGGTGATGGCGTCCTTGCGCAGCTCGAACAGTCCGGCGGCCATGCGTCAGCCGGCCGAGCCGAGACGATCGGCGAAGGCGGCGGCGAACCGGCCGCCGGCGACCCGGACCCGATCGGTCGACGGCGCCTCGTCTGGCCGGCCGATCTCGGCGGCAATCGAGGTCGAGACCACCTCGGGCATTCCGCACGGATCGATCAGCGCGAAGTCGGCCAGCCGGACGTCGATGTTCAGGGCGACGCCGTGATACGTCACCCAGCGCTCGACGCGGAGGCCCAGCGCGCCGATCTTGCGCGGTTCCCGGCCGTCCGGATCGACCCAGCAGCCCGGATGGCCGTCGCGCCGGCCCGCCGCGACGCCGAACGAGGCGCATGTGTCGGCGAGCGCCTCCTCGAGGGCCCGGACGAACGGCCGCAGCAGCAGCCCACGGTCCTGCAGCGCGACGATCGGATACGCCACGAGCTGGCCCGGTCCGTGGTACGTAACCTCGCCGCCACGCTCGACGCGGAGCACCTCGATGCCCCGCCCGGCCAGCACGTCCGGAGCGGCACGGACGTGGGCGGCCGAAGCGCCGCGGCCCAGGGTCAGGACGGCCGGATGCTCGAGCAGGAGCAGGGTGTCCGGGATGGCACCGGCGACGCGGGCTTCGTGGAGCCGCTTCTGGAGGGCCCACCCCTCGCGGTAGTCGATCCGGCCGAGCCACCGGATGTCGAGCGCGGGATCGACGGCTCCGGGCGTCCCCGTCGAGCGGTCGCCGGTGATCGTGGCCACGACTGAACGATAGCAGGGGCGCCGGGCTCGGCCGTCTGGCCGGTCGGTCCGGCGGGCGGTGCGAGGACGCATCGGTTCGGGCGGATGCCGGGCTCCCGGCGGCTGAATTGCCCTCTCGCGCGTGCGACAATCGGCCGGCCGGGCGACCGCCCGGTGCGCTGATCGGGGGATGGCTGTGGACCAGGATCGCCCAGCCGACGATGGCCAGCCCGGCATCGGATCGAGCTGGGGTCCGCCCGTCCAGCCCGACGAGACGGAGCCCGCCCCGGTCGCGCCGGAGCCGGACGACCGCCCACCCGACGTCGCGCCTGCCCGGTCCGGCGCTGCGGCGACCGAGCCGGCGCCCGCCGAGGCGGCGCCCATGTCGCCGGGTTTGGTCGAGGCGCCGGCCGCGGTCGAGGCACCGGCCGCCGCGGTCGTCGGCTGGCAGCTTCCCGAGCAGAAGCCACGCTCACGGCGTCGCCGCTGGTTCACGATCGCCCTTGCCGTCGTGGTCGTCGTGCTCGCCGTGGGCCTGGTCGGGAGCCTGGCGAAGCCGAGGTCACCGGCCGACCAGGCATTCGAGGAACTGGGCCAGCAGCTCCTCGACGATCCCGTCTTCAAGGACCGCTACAGCAACCTGACGTCCAAGGAGGACGCGTTCACGACCGGCACGGAGACCGTCGTGCCCGGGCTGCGCCGGCTCGACGACGGCCAGCTCTTCACCTACTGGTCGGTCACGAGCGACGTGGTCGGCAACCTCGACGTCCAGTCGTGCGCCGACCTGTTCGCCGGCAAGACCGACGCCGCCCACATGGACGCGATCGGGACCGCACTCCGGAAGCTGCCGATCGACCGGCTCCGCCAGTACGGATCGGTCGCGGTGGCCGCGGCGCTCGCCGAGCTCCACGACAATCCGCCACCGGTCGCCGCGCCGTCGGCCGACGCACGGAACGCCGCCTACGCGGCCCTGTTCGACTCCATCCAGACCGATCGGGAACGGTTCGTCGACATCGCCGGACGGTTCACGAGCGCCTCAGCCGACGACCAGTGCTGGTTCGGCCGGACGATGACCAGCGGCGCCCTGACCTTGCCCGAGCCCACCCGGACGGTCGTCCTCCGGTCGCTCATCAGCGGGTCCTAGCAAGGCGCCCGCCGGCCGGGCCCGGACGGGTGGCGCACGGAGGGGATTCCGGCGTTGCGCCGCGCGATCGTCGACCTATACTGCCGGTCGGCCCTGCCGCACGGCACGGTCGGGTGACGAGCCGGAGGATCAGCCCGATGACCGCGGATGCGGCGACTGGGACGAACCCGCCAACACTGTCGGATCCACTTGCCGAGGCGCTTCGCGTCGTCGCCGTGGCCCAGGAGCGCGGCCTGCTCGTCCGGCTGATGGGCGGGATGGCGATCCGGGCGCACGCACCCGAGTGGCCGGCCCGGACCCGCCGGATCGAGGTCGACCTCGACTTCGCCACGCGGTCGCGCGATCGGGGCGCGTTCTACGAGCTCCTGGCCGCCGAGGGCTACACCCCGGACAAGCGGCACAACGCGCTGTTCGGCGGCACCCAGGCGTACTTCGTCGACGTCCCCCGCAACCGGCCCGTGGACGTCCTCGTCGACAAGCTCGACATGTGCCACCGGCTCGAGTTCGGCGATCGCCTCTCGCTGTCGAGCCCGACCCTGCCGCTCGCCGACCTCCTCCTGTCGAAGCTCCAGGTCGTCAGGATCAACCGCAAGGACGTCCTCGACGCGCTGGTCCTGCTCGCCGAGCACCCGCTCGCGCAGGACGACGGCGCGGCCGACACGCAGCACGGGCTCGGCGCGATCAGCGTTCCCCGCATCCTGGCCTTCACCTCGAACGACTGGGGCTGGTGGCGAACCGTGACGGGCAACCTCGACACGCTCGACCAGTACCTGGCGACCGAGCTGACGCATGAAGACCTGGACCTGAACAACGGCCGCGCGGTCCGCTTCGATCCGACCGCCCAGATCGCGGCCCTCCGGAGCGCCATCAACGACGCCCCGAAGTCGACCAAGTGGCGGCTCCGGGCGCGGGTCGGCGAGCGGTCCAAGTGGTACCAGGAACCCGAGGAGATGGGGCACGGGACCCTGTGAGGATGGTGACGCGCGAGGGGCCGGGATGAGGATCTTCTTCGCGACCGACGTGCACGGGTCCGAGGTCTGCTGGCGCAAGTTCCTGAACGCGGGCAAGTACCACAAGGCCGACGTCCTGATCATGGGCGGCGACATGACCGGCAAGGCGATGGTGCCGATCGTCGAATCGAACGGCGGCTGGGAAGCAGTCGTCCAGGGCCAGCGCCAGATCCTCCCGACCGAGGACGACGCCCGGGCCATGGAGAAGCGGATCTCCGACCGTGGCTACTACCCGGTCCGGCTCAGCAAGGACGAGGTCGACGCCTGGGCCGCCGACCCGGTGCTCGTCGACACGCGGTTCAGGCACGAGATGCTGACGATGGTCGAGCGCTGGATGGCGCTGGCCGACGAGCGGCTCGCCGGAACCGGGATCCGCTGCGTCGTGTCGCCGGCGAACGACGACATGTTCGAGATCGACCCGATCATCGCTGCCGCCAGCCAGGTCGAGCTCGGCGAGGCGAACGCGATCGACCTCGACGGGTTCGCGCTCGTGTCGACCGGCTGGGCCAATCCGACGCCGTGGAACACGTTCCGCGAGCTGCCCGAGCCCGAGCTCAGGAAGCGGATCGACGAGCTGGTCGCGGGCGTCCCCGACGCCCACCGCTCGATCTTCAACTTCCATGCCCCGCCGTACGGATCGAACCTTGACAACGCGCCGAAGCTCGACGCAGACATGAACTACGTCGCCGGGGGGCAGGCGCTCGTCCCGGTCGGCTCGAAGGCGGTTCGCGAGTCGATCCTGGCGTACGGCCCGGCGCTGTCGCTGCATGGCCACATCCACGAGGGCAAGGGCGCGGTCAAGCTCGGTTCCACCCTCGCCGTGAACCCCGGCAGCTCGTACGAGGACGGCGTCCTCCAGGCGGCGATCGTCGACCTCGACGTGAAGAAAGGCCAGGTGAAGCGCTATCTGCTGATCAACGGCTGACGGCACGCGGTCCGGCGAAGGGGGGTTCGTTCGAAGCAGAGGAGGGAGTCATGGCTTCCGGCACGAGCGCCACACCGTCCCTGTTCCTCAGGAACGCGACGGGCCTCGTCAAGGGCTGGTCGGGGTTCGATGCGTTCGCGTACTCGTTCATGTCGGTCAACCTGGTCACGCTGGGCATGTTCTACAGCCTGGCGGTCTTCGCCTACGTCCCGGGCGCGAACCCGCTCCTGTCGATCCTCCTGGCCGCCGTCGCGGTCACGTTCCTGGCGGTCGCGTATGCCGGCCTCATCTCGGCCATGCCGCGGGCAGGGGGTGACTACATCTGGCAGAGCCGGGTGCTCGACGGGATCCCCGGCACGCTGACCGGGGCCATCGTCGGCGGGATCGGCTTCTTCCTGGTCTCCAACGCCCTGGCCATGGGCGACACGGTCGCGATCGGCGCCGCCATCGTCGGCATCGTCATCGGCGGGATCATCGGCCGGCTGAATGGCGGGATCGGGTTCGTGCTGGCCGCCACCGGCTGGTGGTTCATCCTCGCGATGTGGGCCCCGATCTACGGCGCGATCCTCAACATCGAGTTCTTCCAGCCGCTGGCGGCACTGGTCAAGTCGTCCGATGGCCTGTCCTTCTTCGCCTCGGAGAACGGCATCCTGTTCGTGTCGATCGTCACCATTGTCCTGACGTCGGCGCTCGTGGCGCTCGGCATGGCCGGCTACGCCCGGATCCAGAAGTGGTGCTTCTACCTCGGACTCGTCGGCTTCGCGATCATGGTCGTGCTGATGCTCATCTCGAGCCAGGCCGACTTCAAGGCCGCCTTCGACCGCGCGAACAGCTCGCTCTTCGGGGTGACCGGCGCGTACGACAAGACGCTCGCCGATGCCGCCGTGAACGACGGCTGGGTGACCACGCTCGCCCCAACGGACATGGGCTCGAACCTGTCGGACACGCTGCTCGCGACCCTGGCGATGATCCCGTTCATGCTGTTCTGGATCCTCTATCCGAACTGGGGTTCCACCCTGTACGGCGAGGTCCGCGGGGCCGGCGACTTCCGGAAGGTCCTGCGCGGGATGCTCGGCGGCATCTGGGTCACCGCGATCCTGGCGGTCGCCTTCGTGCTCCTCGCCGCGAAGACGTTCGGCTGGGACTTCTTCACCGCCAGCAACGCCAACTTCATCAACAACTTCTACGGCTACACGACCACGGCCCCGACGGTGCCGATCTGGAGCTACCCGCCGCTGCTCGCGTCCTATCTGGTCGACAACTCGCTCTTCCAGATCGGGATGGTCGTGCTCTTCGGAGTGTGGTTCCTGGGCTGGTCGGGAACGCTGTTCCTGTCGTCGACCCGGATGATCTTCGCGGCGGCGTTCGACCGGGTATTGCCCGATCACGCCGCCCGGGTGTCCGAGCGGCGCGCGGTGCCCGTCATCGCGCTCCTCTACATCATGATCCCGGCGGTGGTGGTCAGCGTGATCTACGCCTACTCATCGGCGTTCCGTGCGTTGACCCTCGACGCCACGCTGGTGATCGCGGTCACCTTCCTCGGCAGCGCGGTCGCCGCTGCCATCCTGCCGTGGTACAAGCCGGCGATCTTCGACAACTCGCCGGTCGCACATCTGCGGGTCGTCATCAGCGGGGCTGGCTTGATCACCTCGATCATCCTCGCCTGGACGATCACGCTGTGGCTCAAGGACCCGCTCTACGGGATCGGCGTCGGCAATGTCGACTCGATCAAGTTCCTCGGCGTCGTCTACGGCGCGGCGGCCCTGCTGTATGTCGCAGCTCGGCTCTATCGCCGCTCCCAGGGCGTCGACCTGGACGCCATCCACGCGGAGATCCCATCGGAGTAGCGCGCTCCCCGACCGACTGGACGAAGGCGCCTCGGGCCAACCCGGGGCGCCTTCCGATTCAGCCGCCGAACCAGCCGGTCGGGCCCGGGTCGGTGTTCTGCCAGATGTGCTTGGCCTCGCGGTACTCGTCCAGGCCGCTCGGCCCGAGCTCGCGGCCGATCCCCGACTGCTTGAAGCCGCCCCATTCGGCCTGCGGCAGGTAGGTGTTGTAGTCGTTGATCCAGACCGTGCCGTGGCGGAGCCGGGCGGCCACCCGCTGGGCGCGCCCGGCGTCGGCCGTCCAGACCGCGCCGGCCAGCCCGTAGGTCGTGTCGTTGGCGAGCTCGATCGCCTCCTCCTCGGTCGAGAAGCGCTCGATCGTGAGGACCGGGCCGAAGACCTCCTCGCGGATGATCCGCATGTCGCGCCGGACGTCGGCAAAGACCGTCGGGCGGTAGAAGAAGCCGTCCTGGAGCTCGGGCTCGTCGGGCCGGCGGCCACCGGCGACGAGCCGGGCCCCCGCCTCGACGGCCGACGCGACGAAGCCCTCGACCTTCGCCCGGTGCTCCGCGCTGATCAGCGCGCCCGCCTCCGTGGCATCGTCCGTTCCGACGCCGAGCCGGATCCGGTCGGCACGCCGGCCGACCTCGGCGACGAACGCGTCGTAGATCTCGTCCTGGACGATCGCCCGGCAGCCCGCGGAGCAGACCTGGCCCGAGTGGGTGAACGCCGCGGTCAGCGCGTTGTCCACGGCGGTCTCGAAGTCGGCGTCCGCGAAGATCACGTTGGGGCTCTTGCCTCCGAGCTCGAGGGCGACCTTCTTGACGTTGACGGCCGCGCCGCGGAGGAGCGCGCGGCCGGCTTCGAGCCCGCCGGTGAGCGACACGAGGTCGACGTCGGGGCTGTCGGCGAGCGCCTGGCCGACCCGCGGACCCGGCCCGAGGACGAGGTTGACCACGCCGGCCGGCGCGCCGGCCTCCTCCAGCAGGCGGGTCAGGTGGATCGTCGAGAGCGGCGTGTAGTGGGCCGGCTTCATCACGGCCGTGTTGCCGGCCGCCAGTGCCGGGGCGATCTTCCAGCTCATCTGGAGGAGCGGGTAATTCCACGGGCCGATGAGCCCGCATACCCCGACCGGTTCGTAGACGATCCGGCTGATCGCCTTCGGGTCGCTCGTGTCGACCAGCCGGCCGGCCTCCTTGTCGGCGAGGTCGGCGTAGTAGCGGAAGACCCGGGCGACGTCGCTCATGTCCCAGCGGCTCTCGCGCATCGCCTTGCCGGTGTTGAGCGTCTCCTCGTGGGCCATCGCCTCGAGATCGCGATCGATCAGATCGGCGACGCGATCGAGCAGCGCCGCCCGGTCGCCGGTCGGCGTCCGGGGCCAGTCAGTCGTATCGAAGGCGCGCCGAGCGGCCGCGATCGCGGCCTGGACCTGCGCGTCGGTGGCGACGTCGACCGCCGCGACGACCGTGCCGTCGGACGGGTTGATCACGTCGCTCGTCGCCCCGTCGGCGGCGGCGACCCACCGGCCATCGATGAACAGGCTGGGCACGGCATCCTCCGCTGCGGTCGGACGAGGATTGGGCCGCCCAGGGGTCGGCGTCAACACGGTCCCGCTGGCCGGGCCGGCGACGGGTCGAGCGCCCGGCGGACCGCCGCTGGGGCCGTCGCCGGAGCGATACTATCGGTCCCCGACCCGTCCAGCGACGGCTCGAGCGCGAGGAGGACCCCTTCGGATGAGCATGTTCCCCGACCGGGCACGGGTCGTCGTTATCGGCGCCGGCATCGTCGGCAACAGCATGGTCCACCACCTCGCCCGGCTCGGCTGGCGCGACATCGTGCTCCTCGAGAAGGGGACGCTCCCGAGCCCCGGCGGGTCCACCGGGCACGCCTCGAACTTCATCTTCCTGACCGACCATTCCAAGGAGATGACCGCCTTCACCGTCGACAGCACCCGCCAGTACCAGGAGCTCGGCGTCTTCGACGAGACCGGTGGCATCGAGGTCGCCAGGACACCCGAGCGGATCGAGGAGCTGAAGCGGCGGATGGCCTCGTCGGCCTCCTGGGGGATCGAGGGCACCCGCCTGCTGACCCCGGCCGAGGTCAAGGAGATGGTCCCGTTCATCGACGAGAGCGTGATCCTCGGGGGGTTCTACACGCCCGGGGTCGGCATCGTCGACTCGCTCCAGGCGGGCACGCTGATGCGCCAGACGGCGCAGGAGCTCGGCGCCCTGACGATCGCCGCGAGCGTCGAGGTGACCGGCATCGACGTCGTGGACGGCCGCATCACCGGCGTCCGCACCGACCACGGCGACATCGCGACCGACACCGTGGTCGTCGCCTGCGGCATCTGGAGCCCGCGGATCGCCCGGATGGCCGGAGCGTCGATCCCGCTGACGCCGGCCGTCCACCAGATGATCGACATCGGGCCGGTGCCACGCTTCGAGCACACCACCCGGGAGGTCGGCTTCCCGATCGTCCGGGACATGGACACGAACATGTACGAGCGCCAGCACGGGACGGGCTTCGAGATCGGCTCGTACGCCCACCGGGCCATCCTCATGGAGCCCGACGACATCCCGTCGATCGAGTCGGCGGCCCTGTCCCCGACCATGCTGCCGTTCACGAAGGAGGACTTCGACCCCCAGCTCGAGGATGCGCTCGAGCTGTTCCCGGAGATCGTCGGCGACGAGTCGGTCGGGGTGAAGCTCGCGATCAACGGGCTGCTGTCGCTGACGCCGGACGGGAACCCGATCATCGGCGAGACCCCGGAGGTGAAGGGCCTCTGGTCGGCCGCCGCCATCTGGATCAAGGAGGCCCCCGGGATCGCGAAGACGATCGCCGAGTGGATGACCACGGGTGAGCCGGAGATCGACCCGCACGGGTCGGACATCGCGCGCTTCTACCCGCTCCAGCGGACCGCCCGCCACATCGCCGCCCGCACGACCGAGGGCTTCAACAAGACCTACGGCATCGTCCACCCGATGGAGCAGTGGGCGTCCAACCGGAACGTCCGGTTGAGCCCGGTCAACGTCCGCCAGCGCGAGCTGGGCGCGGAGTTCTTCGAGGCGGCCGGTTGGGAGCGTCCCTTCTGGTACGGGGCGAACCGGCCGCTCCTCGAGGCGTACGGCGATCGGGTCATGCCCCGCGCCGCCGAGTGGGATTCGCGCTGGTGGTCGCCGATCATCAACGCCGAGCACCTGGCGATGCGCGACCGGGTGGGGATGGTCGACCTGGCGGCGTTCGCGATCTTCGACGTCACCGGGCCGGGCGCGCTCGACTCCCTCCAGGGGCTCGTCGTCAGCCAGGTCGACGTCCCGGTCGGGCGGGTGATCTACACGCCGCTCCTCAACCCGGCCGGCGGGATCTTCGCCGACCTGACGATCATCCGGCTGGCTCACGACGCCTACCGGGTGGTGACCGGCGGCGGGATGGGCATGCGCGACAAGAAATGGTTCGTCGACCACCTGCCGGCCGACGGATCGGCCCAGCTCGCGGACATGACCTCGGCGCTGTACACCGTCGGGGTGTGGGGACCGCGCGCCCGCGACCTCGTCCAGTCGGTCGTGAGCGCCGACCTGTCGAACGCGGCCTTCCCGTTCGGGACGGCCCAGACGGTGGACATCGGCAGCGTGCGCACCCTGATGTCGCGGATCTCGTACGTCGGCGAGCTCGGCTGGGAGATCTACTGCCCGATGGAGCAGGGGCTCCGGCTGTGGGACAGCCTGTGGGAGGCGGGCTCGCCCCTCGGCGTCGCGGCGGTCGGCATCGGCGTCTATGCCACGACCGGCCGGCTGGAGAAGGGCTACCGGGCCCATGGGGCGGAGCTCGAGCTCGACTTCGACCTGGTCGAGGCGGGGATGGCCCGGCCACGGGTGAAGGACGCCGATTTCGTCGGCAAGGCCGCCTACCTCGAGCAGCGCAGTCGCCCGCCGGCCGCGATCCTGGCGACCCTGACCGTCGACGATCCGACCTCGAAAAGCGCGATCCGGCGCTACATGCTCGGCCGCGAGCCGATCCTCGCCCTCGACGGGTCGCCGCTCGTCGATGCCAGGGGCCGCCGCTCGTACGTGACGAGCGCCGGCTCCGGCCCCTCGCTCGGCCGGCACCTCCTCATGAGCTACCTGCCGCCCGAGGCAGCCGTCGAGGGCACGAAGCTTCTCGTCGAGTACTTCGGCGAGCGCTACCCGGTCACGGTGGCGGTGGCCGGCAGCACACCCCTTTTCGACCCAGCGAACGAGCGGATCCGCTCATGACGAAGCGCCATCTCCGTCGGTCGTCATCGGCCGCCACCTGCGCGACCCACGCCCGCTGCGCGTGCGACTGTCGCTCCGGGTGGCGGACCGACGCCGCCCAACGGCGCCCTGCCGCATGAATGTCCTGGTCTGCGTCAAGCGCGTCCCGGAGACCGGCGGTCGGATCAACCTGACCGCGGACGAGCGATCGATCGACACCCGGTTCCTCGGCTTCACCGTCAGCCCGCACGAGGAGTGCGCCGCCGAGGAGGCGGTCCGGATCGTCGAGGCCCACGGCGGCAGCTCGACCGTTCTGACCCTCGGACCCGAGGCGGCCGCCGACCAGCTCCGCGAGGCGATGGCGATCGGCGTCGACCGGGCGATCCTGCTCGAGACCGATGGCGCCGACTGGGATCCGCTGGCGACGGCCGGGGCGATCGTCGACGCGATCGACGCCGAGCGGTCGGCGGGCACCGACTACGACCTCCTGCTGTTCGGCAACGAGGCCGCCGACAGCGGCGACTTCCAGGTCGGGATCCGGGTGGCGGTCGCGCTGGGCCTGCCCTTCGTCGGCGGGGTCAAGGCGATCGAGCTCCGCGACGGCCTGGCCGTCTGCCGTCGCGAGGCCGCCGGCGGCTGGGAGGTGTTCGAGCTGCCGCTGCCGGCCGTGGTCGCCGTCCGCGAGGGGATCAACCTGCCGCGCTATCCGTCGGTCCCGGGACGGCTGCGGGCGAAGAAGAAGGAGATCGCCCGCGTGGTCCCGACGGCCCGCGCCGGCGGCCCGACCAAGATCCGGCTTCGCCTCCCGGCCGAGCAGGAGAAGAAGGTCGAGATCCTCGGCTCGGGAGCCGGCGCGGCCCCGGCCGTGGTCGAGCTGCTCGAGCGGATGGGGCTGGTGACCCGATGATCCTCGTCCTGGTCGAGCACGCCGACGGACGCCCCGAGCGCTCCTCGCTCGAGACGCTGACGCTCGGTGCGCAACTGGCCGCCGGGACCGGCGAGCGGCTCGAGGCGGTCCTCTTCGGCGACGGAGCCGACGCCCCCGCGCGCGAGCTCGGAGCGTTCGGCGTGACGCGCGCCCACGTCGTCGCGGACCCGCGGCTGGCGGCCTACGCCCCGGCGGCCTGGGGCCGTGCCGTGGCGGAGCTGGTGGCGGCGACGAACGCCCAGCTGGTCCTGGGCGCCGGGACGGATCGCGGTCACGAGGTCCTGGCCCACGCCGCGGCCTTCGCCGGCCGCCCGATGGCCGCGAACTGCGTCGAGGTCGAACCCGGCGAGCCGTTCCGGCTCGTCCGCCAGCGCTGGGCCGGCAGCCTGCTCGAGGAATCGACGCTCGACGGGCCGGTCCGCTTCCTGACGATCGCCGAGCACGTGATCGAGCCGGCCCAGGCCGCCAGCCCGGTCGAGACGGCCGTCGAGGCTTTCAGCCCGGCGATCGAAGAGGCGGACCTCCGGTCGCGGGTCGTCCGGCGCGTCGAGCCGGAGGCCGGGGCCGTATCGCTGGCCGACGCGCGGGTGGTCGTCGGCGGCGGCCGCGGTGTCGGAAGCAGCGACGGCTTCGCGGACCTCGAGGAGCTGGCGGTCCTGCTCGGAGGCGCGGTCGGCGTTTCACGGGTGGTGACGAGCGCCGGCTGGCGGCCGCACGCGATGCAGGTCGGCCAAACAGGCACGCGGATCGCGCCCGACCTGTACATCGCCTGCGGGATCAGCGGAGCGATCCAGCACATCGTCGGCTGCAAGGCGGCCAAGGCGATTCTCGCCATCAACACGGATCCCGAGGCGCCGATCATGGGCCGGGCGTCGTACGCGGTGATCGGCGATCTCCACGCGGTCGTGCCGGCGATCTCGGCCGAGATCCGGCGCGTCACGGCCGGCTGACGGACCGGGCTCGGCTCCAGCGATGACCGGGCCGGAGCGGACCGCGGCGGAGCGCCGCCAGGCCCGCGACCTGGATCGGCTCGTCTTCTTCTCCGACGCGGTCATGGCGATCGCCATCACCCTGCTCGTCATCGACCTGCGCCTGCCCGATCTGCCGCCGATCACGACCGAAGCGGAGTTGCGGGCGGCCCTCGCCGATCTCGCCCCCCGCGTGTTCAGCTTCGTCCTGAGCTTCGCAGTGATCGGCTTGTGGTGGACCACGCATCATCGGTTCTTCGGCTCGGTGGTCCGGCTCGACACGACGCTCCTCGTCCTGAACCTGGCCTTCCTAGGGGCGATCGCGTTCCTCCCCTTCCCCACCAGCGTCCTTGGCTCGACGCTCCTTCCGACCAGCGTGGCGATCTACGCCGCGAACAACGCGGTCATCGGCTACCTGATCGCCACGATGCGGGCGATCGCCGAGCGCCACGCGCTGCTCGACCCGACGGTCCCCCTCGACGAGTACCGCCGGCGGACGACGCGGACGTTGATCGCGCCGAGCGTGTTCGCCGCGTCGATCCCGCTGGCGTACGTCAACCCGGTCGTGGCTGCCTGGTCGTGGAACCTCGTCTGGGTGGTGATCCTGCTGACCCGCCGCCTGCGTGGCCCGGCCGGACCGTACTGAGCCGGACCCACTGGGCCTCAGCGACGACGTCGAGCGGCCGGCGCGGCGGGGACGATCCGGGCGCTCCCGGCACTCGGCCGGAAGGTGCTTTCGTGGCCGTCGTCCCACTGGACCCGGTAGCGGGTCCCGTACGACGCCTCGATCACCTCGAGGACCGTGCCCTCCCGGGCGGCTACGCCCACCCGCTCCGACTCGACGATGATCCGATCCCCGGTTCGCGCCGTCATGGGTCGCCTCCTCGACGCTGCCTCGACACCACACGCCCAACCGCGTCGCTCGGGACGAGAATCGCGCGTCGCCGACCGGCAGGGTAGGGCCAACCGGCCCGACCGACGTACGATGAGGGAGCAATGACGACGCGGATCGTGATCCTCGGCGGCGGGTTCGCCGGCGTCAGCACGGCCCAGGAGCTGGTCAAGATCCTGCGCCGGGAGGGCCGCCTCGCCCGGCCGGACGGCACGGCGGGTCGGGGCGCTGGCACGACGCCGGACGGCGCCGCGCCGAGCGGGGCGGCGAGGGTCTCCGTGACCCTGCTCAACCGGGACAACTACTTCGTGTTCCAGCCGCTCCTGGCCGACGTGATCTCCGGCGCGATCGAGACGACCCACGTCGTCCTGCCGCTCCGCCGGATGCTCCGCGACGTCGACGTCGAGGTGGGCTACGTCGACGCGATCGACCCGGCCCGCCGCGAGATCCTGGTCCGGCGCCGGCAGAGCGGCGAGACGTTCGCTGTCGCCTACGACGCGCTCGTCCTCGCGCTTGGCAGCGTCACCGACTTCCGGGCCGTGCCGGAGATGGCCGAGCATGCCCTCGGCGTGCGCACGCTCGGCGACGCGTTCTACCTCCGCAACCGCGCCCTGGCGATGCTCGAGGAGGCGGCCACGGAGACCGATCCCGATCGCCGCCGCCAGCTCCTCACGTTCGTGGTCGTCGGCGGCGGATCGACCGGGGTCGAGGTCGCGGCCGAGCTCGAGGACCTCCTGCGGACCGCCGGACGCACCTTCCCCGGCCTGCCGGCCGCCGAGGTCATCCTCGTCCACGGCGGGCGCTACGTCGTGCCGGCGTTCGGCGACCGTCTCGCCCGCTATGCGACCCGCAAGCTCCGCCAGGCCGGGGTCCGGCTGATCCTCGGCCGCCGCCTCGTCCGGGTCGCCGACGACCATGTCGAGCTCGACGACGGCTCGCGCATCGCCACCTCGACGGTCGTCAGCACGGTCGGCAACGCCCCCCATCCCCTGCTCCGCGACCTGCCCGGCGGGCGCGACGAGGGCGGCTGGATCCGACCGGACGCGACCTTCGCCGTCCCCGGGCTCGACCGCGTCTGGGCACTCGGCGATTGCGCCTCGATCCCCGACCCACGGACGGGCCGTCCGATGCCGGCGACCGCGCAGCACGCCATCCGCGAGGGTCCGCATGCCGCGCGGAACATCCTGGCCGTGCTCGACGGCCGGGCCCCGACGCCGTTCGACTACGGCCAGCTCGGCATGCTCGTGTCGCTCGGCCGATTCCGTGGTGTCGGCGAGCTCCTCGGGATCAAGGTGTCCGGCTTCCCGGCCTGGTTCCTGTGGCGCTCGTACTACCTGCTCCGGCTGCCGAGCCTCGAGCGGCGGGTCCGCGTCGCGCTCGACTGGACGCTCGAGCTGTTCATCGCCCACGACGTGACCGAGATCAACATGCGCCGCAGCCGCACCCGGCCCGGCGAGACCCCCGGCGAGCGACCCGGCGAGCCGGTCTCCGCCGGGGCCCGGGCCGATACGACCGAGGAGCTCGTGATCTAGCCCGCCGAGCCGGCGTCCTGCCGGAGGCGGGCCGAGATCCGGGCGGCGCTGGCCACCACGGCGGTCGACACCGCCGCGTCCGCGCCGTCGACCGGGAAGCGATACGACGGCCCATGGACGTGGACGGCCGCCACGATCTCACCCGACGAGCCGGCGACCGCCGCCGCGACCGAGGTGATCCCCAGGGCGAACTCGTCGCGCACCCAGGCGTACCCGTCGCGCCGGACCGCCGCGATCCGCTCGCGCAGCGCCGTCGGATCGACGAGGGTGGCCGGTGTGAAGCGCTCGAGCGGCTGGGCGAGGAACCGCTCCAGCGCGCCGGGCGACAGGTGGGCGAGGAAGACGTGGCCGGACGATACGGCGTGCATCGGTACGCGGGTGCCGGTCCAGTCCCGGATCGAGACCGGGTTCGGGGTGTCGACCTGGTCGACGTAGTGGACGACGAAGCCGTCGGGCACGGACAGCCCGGCGACCTCGCCGCTGGCGACCGCGAGCGCCTCGAGCGAGGGGTGAGCGAGCTCGATCAGCCCGCGACCCGACTCGAGGCTGGCAGCGAGGTGGGCGATCCGCGGCCCGAGCCGATAGCGACTCCCGCCCGGCACCTGCTCGACCGCGCCCTCGCGCGAGAGCGACGCGAGGAGCCGCGCGGCGGTGCTCTTCGGGAGGTCGACCCGCTGGGCGACCTCGGTCACGCCGATCGGCCCGTCGGACAGGGCCCCGAGCACGGCGAAGGCCCGCTCGATGGACTGGACTCTGGACACTCGTCTCCCCGTCGGCTACGCTTCGAGACCGGAATTCCATCATACGGCACTGTTCCATATCGTGGAACCCCGGTTCGGGCGACCGTCGCGCGGACGAAGGAGCAGCAGCGGGATGACCCAGGACGAGTACGCCGAGATCGACCTGGCGGCACTCTCGGACGACGAGCTCGCCGAGCAGATGCACAACGACCTCTACGACGGGCTCGCCGACGAGATCGTCCAGGGGACGAACATCCTGCTCTCGCGCGGCTGGTCGGCCACCCGCGTCCTCGACGACGCCCTGGTCGCCGGGATGAAGATCGTCGGGATCGACTTCCGGGACGGGATCCTGTTCGTGCCCGAGGTCCTTCTCGCCGCCAACGCGATGAAGGCCGGCATGGCGATCCTCCGCCCGCTCCTCGCCGAGACCGGCGCCGAGCCCGTGGGGAAGGTCGTGATCGGGACCGTCAAGGGCGACATCCACGACATCGGCAAGAACCTTGTCGGGATGATGCTCGAGGGGGCCGGGTTCGAGGTCATCGACCTCGGCATCAACACCGACGCGGACAAGTTCATCGCCGCGCTCGAGCAGCACCATCCGGACATCCTCGGGATGTCGGCGCTGCTGACCACCACGATGCCGTACATGAAGGTCGTGATCGACACGCTCAAGCAGCGCGGCATCCGCGACGACTACATCGTCCTGGTCGGCGGGGCGCCGCTCAACGAGGAGTTCGGGGCGGCGGTCGGGGCCGACGCCTACTGCCGGGACGCCGGGGTCGCGGCGGAGACGGCACGGGCCCTCATCGACAAGCGCCGTGCCAGCGTCGCCTGAGGGGTCGCCACCGAACGCGCTCGAGCCGCGCGTCCTCGTCATCGGCTGTGGCGCCCTCGCCCGCGAGCTCGTCGAGCTGACCGCCCGGCCGGGCTTCGGGCACCTCGAGCTGACCTGCCTGCCGGCCGCGCTCCACAACCGCCCGGAGCGGATCCCGGCGGCGGTCCAGCGCAAGATCCGCGCCGCGCGCGGCCGGTACGAGACGATCTTCGTCGCCTACGCCGACTGCGGGACCGGCGGCCTGCTCGATCGGGTCATCGAGGCGGAGCGGGTCGAGCGCCTCGACGGCGCCCACTGCTACGAGGTCTACGCCGGCCGGGCGGCGTTCGCCGCGCTGGCCGACGAAGACCCGGCGACGTTCTACCTCACGGACTTCCTCGCCCGTCACTTCGACTCGCTCGTCGTCCGCGGGCTCGGGCTCGACCGGCATCCCGAGCTGCTGGCGGTCTACTTCGGCAACTACCACCGGCTCGTCTACCTCGCCCAGACGGACGATCCCGAGCTGACGGCGCGCGCACGGCGGGCCGCGGACCGCCTCGGGCTGGCGTTCGAGCGCCGGGCGACCGGGCTCGGCGAGCTCGGCTCACGGCTCGCGACCCTGGCCGACGCGACGGCCCGCGCGGGATCGCCCGGTCCCGGCATCCGGGGCGCCGCCTGATGCCGGCCACCCTGACCGTGATCTGGTGGCGCGACATCCCCGCCCAGGTCGTGGCCAAGGATGGCCGGCGAGCGTCGAAGATCGTGCTTCATCCGCGCTTCCAGGTGGCCATCGACAAGGCCGCCGTCAAGGCCGGCAAGCGGGCGATGGACGACTACATCGCCGAGTGGCGCAAGACGCAGGCGCCGTGCGCCGACGACCTCGAGGCGGTGGCCACTGCCGAGGCCGCCCGGCTCGAGGCGGCCTACGGCCGGCACGAGCTGGCCGTGCTCGTCGCCGCCGGGGGTGTCGCGGACGGGTCGACGCCGGCATGACCCGGACGGTCGTCGGGTCGGCGACCCGCGAGGTGGTCATCGGCGCGGACCGGCCCTTCGTCGTGATCGGGGAGCGGATCAATCCGACCGGCCGGAAGCTGCTCGCCGAGGAGATGAAGCGGGGCGACTTCAGCCGGGTCGAGCGCGACGTGATCGCCCAGGCCGAGGCCGGCGCCCACATGCTCGACGTCAATGCCGGCATTCCGCTGGCCGACGAGCCGGCGATCCTCGCCCACACGATCGAGCTCGTGCAGTCCCTGACCGACCTGCCGCTGTCGATCGACTCGTCGATCGTGGCCGCGCTCGAGGCGGGTCTCGCCGTCTACCGTGGCAAGGCGCTCGTGAACTCGGTGACCGGCGAGGACGAGCGGCTCGAACGGGTCCTGCCGCTCGTGCGGAAGTACGGCGCGGCCGTCGTCGCCATCTCGAATGACGAGACCGGGATCTCGGAGGACCCCGACGTCCGGTTCGCGGTCGCGAAGCGGATCGTGGAGCGCGCCGCGGATCACGGGATCCCGCGCGAGGACGTCGTCGTCGATCCCCTGCTCATGCCGATCGGGGCCATGCCGACCGCCGGCCGCCAGGTCTTCCGGATTCTCGGCCGGCTGCGCGACGAGCTCGGCGTGAACAGCACCTGCGGGGCCTCGAACGTCAGCTTCGGCCTGCCCAACCGGGAGGGGGTCAACGGGGCGTTCCTCGCGATGGCAATCGCCTCGGGGCTCACCTCCGCGATCACCAACCCGATCGCCGAGGGCGTCCGCCACGCGGTCATGGCGGCCGACGTGCTGATGGGCAACGATCCCGAGTGCGGTCGCTGGATCCGCGCCTTCCGTCAGGCGCCGGCGGAGGGAGAGGCCGGCCGACGGGTCAACCGGCGGCGCGGCGGCGGCATTCCGGAAGCCCCGGTCGCGGGCTGAGCCCATGGCGCACGATCCGCGGTCCGAGGCCCTCGCGATCTTCACCCCGTCCGGCCGCCGAGGTCGGTTCCCCAGCGGGACGACGGTCCTCGACGCGGCTCGCTCGCTCGGCGTCGACATCGACTCGGTGTGCGGCGGCCGCGGGATCTGCGGGCGCTGCCAGGTCAGCCAGGGCGTCGGGGCGTTCGCCAAGCACGGGATCACGTCGCTGCCCGAGCACCTCAGCCCGTCCGGTGAGATCGAGGCCGAGTACCGCCGGACCCATGGCCTGGCCGCCGATCGCCGGCTGAGCTGCACCGCGGCCCTCTTCGGCGACGCACTGATCGACGTCCCGCCGGAGAGCCAGGTCCATCGCCAGGTCGTGCGCAAGGGCGTCGAGGTGCGCGACTTCGTGATCGACCCGGTCGTCCGGCTCCACTACGTCGAGGTCGCGCCACCCGAGCTCGCCTCGCCGTCGGGCGACCTGGCCCGGCTCCTGGCCGCGCTCGAGGCGGAGTGGGACCTGACCGGGCTCGAGACCGACCTCCAGGTGGTCCGCGCGCTCCAGCCGGCACTCGA
Organism: uncultured Chloroflexia bacterium; assembly: GCA_963813705.1. Taxonomy (GTDB): domain Bacteria; phylum Chloroflexota; class Limnocylindria; order Limnocylindrales; family CSP1-4; genus Chersky-267. The sequence continues at coordinate 74,975 of CAWFAH010000001.1, read as the reverse complement.
GGCCGGTGCGTATCGCGTCACGGTCGCGGTCCATGACGGCCGCTGGCTGACCGGCATCTGGCCGGGCTTCCACGATCGCGCGTTCGGGGTGGCGATCGACGTCGGCTCGACGACCATCGCCGGTCACCTGGCCGACCTCAGCGACGGGTCGGTGCTCGCCTCGAACGGGGTGATGAACCCCCAGATCCGGTTCGGCGAGGACCTCATGAGCCGGGTCTCGTACGCGATGCTCCATCCGGAGGGCGCCGGCGAGATGACCCGCGCCGTGCGCTCCGCGCTGGCCAAGCTCGTGGCCGGGCTGGCCGACCAGGCCGGCGTGCCCTCGCGCGAGATCCTCGAGCTGGCGATCGTCGGCAACCCGATCATGCACCACCTCCTGCTCGGCATCGATCCGATCCCGCTCGGTTCCGCTCCGTTCGCGCTGGCGACCGATCGCTCGGTGCGGACGACGGCCGCCGAGCTCGGCATCCGCGCCCACCCGGGCGCGCGGGCCTACGTCCTGCCGTGCATCGCCGGCCACGTCGGGGCCGACACGGCGGGCATGATCCTGGCCGAGACGCCGCACCGCGCCGAGGCGTTGACGCTGCTGGTCGACGTCGGCACGAACGCCGAGATCGTGCTCGGTGACCGCGATCGCCTCCTGGCGGCCTCGAGCCCCACCGGGCCGGCCTTCGAGGGCGCCCAGATCAGCGCCGGGCAGCGTGCCGCGCCGGGCGCCATCGAGCGGGTCCGGATCGATCGCCGGACGCTCGAGCCGCGGTTCAAGGTCATCGGCTCCGATCGCTGGTCGGACGAGCCCGAGTTCGCAGCGGCCACCCGGGAGCTCGGCGTCACCGGGATCTGCGGCTCGGGGATCGTCGAGGTCGTCGCCGAGCTCTACCTGGCCGGCGTGATCACCGCCGACGGGATCATCGACGGCGAGCTGGCCGAGCGGACGCCGCGGATCGTGCCCGACGGCCGGACGTTCTCGTACGTCCTCCACGACGGCACCCCGCCGCTGCTCGTCACCCAGAACGACGTCCGGGCGATCCAGCTCGCCAAGGCCGCTCTGTACGCCGGCGTCCGCCTGCTGATGGATCACGCGGGGGTCGACGCCGTGACGGAGATCCGGCTCGCCGGCGCGTTCGGCAGCCAGATCGACCCGACCCACGCGATGATCCTCGGCCTGATCCCGGACTGCGATCTCGGCCACGTCCGCTCGGCCGGCAATGCCGCCGGGACGGGCGCCCTGATCGCCCTGCTCTCGGGTGCCGCGCGGACCGAGATCGAAGGCGTCGTCCGGCGGGTCGAGAAGATCGAGACCGCGGTCGAGCCGCGCTTCCAGGAGCACTTCGTCGAGGCCCTGGCGATCCCGCACCGGACGGCGCGGTTCGACCATCTCGCCCGGGTCGTCGATCTCCCGGCGCCACCGCGACGCGCGACGGCCGGCGGATCGGGAGCACGGCCGCAGCGGCGCCGCCGGCCGGCCGTGGCCGGCGCAGGGAGGGACGAGCGATGACCGACGACAGCCACCGACGGCGATCGGGCGGCCGGGCCGCTCGCCAGGCGGCGCGGCTCCACGCCCACGCCGAGCGAATCCCATTCCTCGTCCGCAAGCTCCGACCGTTCGAGGTCCTCGACGAGGAGGGCCTGTCGCTCATCGAGCACAACGCGGACACGATCCTCGAGGAGGTCGGGCTCGTCTTCCGCGGCGACGAGGACGCGCTGCGGCTGTTCCGCGACGCCGGGGCCGACGTCCAGGGCGAGCGGGTCCGGTTCCCGCGTGGCATGTGCCGCTCGATCGTCCAGGCGAGCGCGCCGCGGGAGTTCACGCAGTACGCGCGGAACCACGCGAACGATGTCCAGATCGGTGGAATGGCAACCGTGTTCGCGCCGAACTACGGCTCGCCGTTCGTGCGCGACCTCGACAACGGCCGGCGCTACGGCACGATCGAGGACTTCCGCAACTTCGTGAAGCTGGCCTACCTGAGCCCGCACCTCCACCACTCCGGGGGCACGATCTGCGAGCCGGTCGACGTGCCGGTCAACAAGCGCCACCTCGACATGGTCTACGCCCACATGCGCTACTCGGACAAGGCGTTCATGGGCTCGGTGACCGCGCCTGAGCGGGCCCGCGACACGGTCGACATGGCACGCATCCTGTTCGGCGCCGACTACCTCGAGGACCACCCGGTGGTCCTCAGCCTGATCAACGCGAACTCGCCGCTGGTGTGGGACGCGACGATGCTCGGCGCGGCGCGGGCGTACGCCGAGGCCAACCAGGCGACGCTGATGACCCCGTTCATCCTGGCCGGCGCGATGGCCCCGGTCACGGCGGCCGGCGTGTGCGCCCAGACCCTGGCCGAGGCCCTCGGGGGCATGGCCTTCGTCCAGCTCGTCCGGCCCGGCGCCCCGGTCGTGCTCGGCTCGTTCGCCAGCTCGATGTCGATGCAGTCGGGCGCCCCGACGTTCGGGACGCCGGAGCCGGCGCTCGTCCTCTACGCGATGGCCGCCCTGGCCCGGCGGCTCGGGGTCCCGTTCCGCTCGGGGGGCAGCCTGTGCGCCTCGAAGATCGCCGACGCCCAGGCGGCGTACGAGTCGGCCGCGACGCTCCAGCCGACCGTTCTCGGCGGGGTCAACTTCGTGCTCCATGCGGCCGGCTGGCTCGAGGGCGGCCTGGCGATCGGGTACGAGAAGTTCATCCTCGACGCCGACCAGTGCGGGATGATGCAGGTCTTCGCCCAGGGGATCGACCTGTCCGAGAACGGCCAGGCGCTCGATGCGATCCGGGCCAACGAGCCCGGGACGCACTACCTCGGCAGCGCCCACACCCTGGCGAACTTCGAGACCGCGTTCTACCGCTCGGAGCTGGCCGACAACAACAGCTTCGAGCAATGGCAGGAGGACGGCGCGCTCGACGCCGCCCAGCGAGCCAACGCCGTCTGGAAGCGGATGCTCGCCGAGTACGAGGAGCCCGAGATCGACCAGGCGACCGACGAGGCGCTGCTCGAGTACATCATTCGCAAGAAGGCGTCGATGCCGGACGCATTCGTCTGATGGCCGCCGTCTCGCGCCCATTGCGCCGCCCGGCGCGGGTCGAGCCGGCCAGCCGGGCCGCCGTCCGGGCGCTCGTCGAGAACCCGCTGTTCGAGCTGATCCCGCTGCGCAACGCACTCGACCAGGCCGGCTTCCTGCCGCCCGGCGCACTCGTCTCGGTGACGGCCTCGCCGGCCAAGGGGATGGACGCGACGATCGAGCTCGCGGCCGCGCTCCGTGACCGCGGCTACGACGTGGTGCCACACCTGTCGGCGCACATGGTCCGCGACCGGGCCCATCTCGGCGAGCTGCTCCGACGGATGGACGACGCGGGGATCGACCGCGCCTTCGTCGTCGGCGGGGACGCCACAGATCCCGGTGCGTACCGCGACGGCCTGTCGCTCCTCCGGGCGATGGCCGACCTGGGACACCGGCTCCGGGAGATCGGCGTCCCGTGCTATCCGCAAGGCCATCCGACGATCCCCGAGGACGTCCTCCTTGCGGCGCTGGCCGCCAAGGCCCCACTGGTCGACTCGATGACGACCCAGCTGTGCTTCGATCCCGCGGCCATCGAGACGTGGCTGCGGGCGCGGCGGGCCGACGGGATCGGCCTGCCCGTCGTGCTCGGGGTGCCCGGCGCCGTCGAGCCGCACCGGCTGCTCTCGATCGCAGCCCGGATCGGCGTCGCCGACAGCCGGCGCTTCGTGGCCAAGAACCTCGGGTTCGTGGCCCGGATGGTCCGGTCGGGCGGCTTCTACCGGCCCGACGCCCTGCTTGCGGGCCTCGGTCCACTGGTCGCCGACCCGGCTGCGGGAGTCGCGGGAATCCACCTCTACACGTTCAACGCCGTCGCGGCGACCGAGGCCTGGCGGGTGCGCTACCTGGCACAGCTCGGGCACGAGCGCGGGTAGGCCCTTCGGCCCTATCGTCGGCGGCAAACCGGCGGCTACCGTGGCCCGGGTCGGCGTTCGACCCACCGGGATCGGGGGTGCGGCGATGAGCTCGGCGGGCCTGTGGATCTGCGGCGACTGTCGGTCGGCCAACAAGGCCAAGGACAAGCGCTGCTACCGCTGCGGCGTCCCGCGGGCCACGGCCGAGCTCAGCGAGGCCACGGCGGCGAATGCCGCGGCCCAGGCCGTCGAGGCGAGCACGGTCCTCGCGGCGGCCACCCGGCTCGGCGTCCGCTACCGCTCGACCTGGCCGCTCGCCGTGCTGACCGGCGCGCTCATCCTGGGCTCGACCGCGATCGACGTGGTCCAGACACGGGTGACCCTCATCCTCGTCCAGCCCGACGGCACGCTGGCGCTCGATCCGGTGCACACCCAGACGCTGAACGCCCTCGCGATCGCCTACTGGGTGACCTTCCTGATCAGCGGGCTGACGTGGTCGCTGTGGATCGCGCTCGTGGTCGCCAACGTCCCGGCCCTCACCGCGCGCTGGCCGAACCGGACGCCACTCGGAGCCTTCCTGGCGCTGTGGATCCCGATCCTGAACCTGAAGCGGCCCTACTCCGTGGTCAAGGAAGTGACGACGACGCTGTCGTCCGCCGCGATCGGACCGGCCCTCCTCGTGATCGCCTGGTGGATCGCCTGGCTGCTGTTCCGGTATGGCCCGTACGTGGTCGCATTCCTGCGCGCCGCCGGCGGAGACGACCAGACCGTCGGCGGGCTGATCACCTCGACCAGCTGGAGCGTCATCGTGTTCGAGCTCGTGGCCGCCGTGCTGGCCGCCGCGGTGCTCGTGATGGTCGAGTACCACCAGCGGCGAGCGCTCGAGCGGCGAAGCGAGATGGTGCTCGGACCGAGGACCGCGTCCGCCTGATCGATCGGTCGCCGGGTGAGCGGCGTGCCAAGCGCGGCTGAGGTGACCGGACGAGGCTGCGCGTCGACCCACCGTAATCGGGTTGCAATGCGCGGGGCCAGTCGGCCGTCGCCGGCGGAGGCAGCGGCCGCCACAGTCCGCTCATGACAACCGGACGCGTCGAGCCGGCGTGGTCGCGGCGGATTCTTGCTGAGACCATGGGGACGTTCGCGCTCGTGTTCGTCGCGGCCGGCGCGGACACGATGGCCGAGGTCAGTGGCGGCGCGATCAGCGTCGCCGCGCGGGCCGTCGCGCCCGGGTTGATGGTGGGTGCCCTGATCTACGCGATCTCGGACGCCTCGGGCGCCCATTTCAACCCGGTGGTCAGCCTTGCGTTCGCGCTCAAGCGGCTGTTCCCGGTGTCGTGGCTCGCCCCGTACTGGGCCGCCCAGCTGACCGGTGCGCTCGCAGCGGCGACCGTGCTCCAGGCCCTCTTCGGCGTCGCGCTCGTCGCGGGCGTGTCGACCCCCCACGTGACGCCGCAGACGGCCCTCGCGCTCGAGGCGCTCCTCAGCGCGATCCTCGTCACGGTCATCCTCGGCACGGCCGACCGTGCGCGCATCGTGGGCCCGAACGCGGCGATCGCCGTCGGCGGGACGATCGCCCTGTGCGGTCTGATCGCCCTGCCGATCGAAGGCGCGTCGATGAACCCGGCCCGTTCCATCGGTCCGGCGCTCGTGGCCGGGCGTCTCGCGGACCTCTGGATCTACGTGCTCGGCCCGGTCGTCGGTGCGCTGCTCGCGACGCTCGCGACGACGGCCCTCCACGGCGCGGGCGCGTCGGACGAGCGCGCCGCCGAGGCCGCGCGCGGTGGGGGAACGGCCGGATGAGCGGGAGCCGCACATCCGGCGCGGCGCCCGGGACGACTGCGACGGGGGCCGCCGGCAAGCACCGTCCGATCTCGACGCGCTCCGAGGTCGGCCGCTGGTTCGGTCGGGGCCTCGGCCTGTCGGCCGGCGCGCTCGTCGTGATCGCGATCGCGGGCGGCTTCCTCGTTGCCTGGCGGGTCCTCCTGCTCGTGTTCCTGGCGGTCCTCGTCGGCTCGGCGCTCGAGCCGGTCGTCGGCCGGCTGCGCGCCCGCCTTCCGCGCGGGCTGTCGATCCTCGTCGTGTACCTCGCGTTCTTCGCGTTTGCGGCGATCCTCGGGCTGGTGGTGATCCCGAGCAGCCTCACCCAGGCCAACGAGCTCGCGACGGCGATGCCGAGCCTGTTCGACCGCGCCGAGAGGTGGGCACTGGGCGTCCAGCCCGAGGCCCTGTCCGCGAACCTCCGGTCGATCATCGACGCGGCCCGGGGCGCGCTCGCCGCCGGCCCGCCGTCGGCGCCTGATGCCATCGCGGCCGGGCTCACGGTTGCCGACGTCCTCGTGTCGGTCGCCACGACCTTCGCCCTGATCTACTTCTGGATGACCGAGCGCGCCCGGCTCCAGCGCTTCGGGCTGAGCTTCCTGCCGGCCGACCGGCGCGGCGGGGCGCGCGACACGTGGAACGACATCGAGCTCCGGCTGGGTGGCTGGGCCCGTGGCCAGCTCGTCCTGATGGTCGCGATCGGGACGATGACCGGGATCGCCTGCTGGCTGTTCGGGCTGCCGTCGCCCCTCCTCCTCGGCCTCCTCGCCGGCGTCGCCGAGATCGTCCCGATGATCGGGCCGGCGATCGGCGCGATCCCTGCCCTGCTCGTCGCGGCGGCGGTTCGACCTGAGGCGTTCGTGTTCGTGCTCCTGGCCTACGTCGTCATCCACGTCGTCGAGGGCAACGTGCTCGTGCCGATCGTCATGCGCAACGTGGCCGGCATCTCGCCCTTCCTCGTGATCGCCAGCCTGCTCGTCGGCGGAGCGCTCGACGGGATCCGCGGCGCGCTCGTCGCGGTGCCGATCGCCGCGGCGATCGAGGTGGTCCTCGAGCGGCTCCAGGACCGCGAGCTCCCGGTGGCGCCGACGGCCGAAGGCCCGTCCGCGCCCGCTGCGACCGACATCGGCGACCCGCAGGCCCGATCGGCAGCCTGACCGCCCGTCGGACGCCGGCTCGGCTCGAGGCGTCCCTGGACGACGCGATCAGCCCGGGCGGTGAAGCAACCGGCGGAGGACCACCCAGGAGGCGAGGAACAGGAGGACCGCGATCGCCGCGAGGATGGCGAAGCGCCACGGATCCGCCGTCTGGCCGCGCAACAGGAGGTCCTGCAGGAGCCGACCCGCCTGCGTCACCGGTAGCAGCTCCGCCCCGGTCCGGACGGGGGCGCTGAACTGGGCGAGGTCGACCGCCAGGCCGCTGAAGAAGACCGATGCAAGCAGCACGAGCAGGGCCAGCTGAACCGCCTGGCGCTCGGAGTCGGCAACGGTCGCGATGACGGTCCCGATCCCGGTCGACGCGACCACGAGCAGTGCGAGGCAGAGCACGACCACGGCGGGGCTCGCCAGGAACGGGACGCCGAACCCGACGACGAGGACCCCGAGCACCGCGAGGGCCACCGCGGTCCCGAGCACGAGAATCGCCATGTACTTGCCGATCAGGATGTCGGCGCTTCCGAGCGGGGCGATCCGGAGCAGGTCGATCGTCCCGCGCCGGCGGTCGCGGAGGACGGACAGGGCACTCACGGTGATCGCCGTGTGCTGGACGATGAGCGCGACCACCATGATCCCGTAGAACGCCACGATCGACGGCGTGCTCGGGGCGAGATCCACGACGTCGGCGCGCGTCGGTGCGGCGATGACCTGCGGGTTCAGCCCGGACGGCGCAGGTTGCCCGGCCGCGGTCGCCTGGTCGACGAGCTGGCGGGCGCCGTCCTCGACGATCCGCCGGTTCACCGCCGACACGAGCGCGTCGGCCGCCGTGCGGGCGATGAACCCCTGGTACGGGCTGACGCTGTCGTACTCGACGGTCAGCACGGCCTGCTCGCCGCGGGACGACCGTTGGATGCCGTCCCCCGGCGCGATCACGAGCAGGTCGGCTTCGTGACGACGGAGCGTCTGCCGTGCTGCGTCGAGATCCGAGGTCACCCCCACGATGGCCACTTGGTCCGTCGCTGCCGAGGCATAGGCGGACGGATCGGTCGGCAGTCCGCTCCCGGGAGGGACGAGGAGAACGGTGCGCAACGCAGGCTGGCCGACGAAGCCCAGCCCGAACAGCCCGAGGATCAGCACGGGTCCGGCGATGATGCTGGCTACGGCGCGCGGCCGACGGAACGTCTCGATGAGCTCCTTGCCCATGACCGCGAGGATCCGGAGCGGACGCTTGAGGAGCCTCATCGCGCGGCCATGCTGCCGGAAGGCGGGCTCGCGCTGGTTTCGTCTGCGGGCGGCGAGCCCTCGGCCGCCGGTGCGGTCGCCCGGCCGACGAGCTCGCCGAAGACCTCGTCGAACGAGGGCCGGGATTCGCCGATCGAGGTCACCGAACCACCGGCCCGTTCGACGGCAGCGATCACGCCCGGCGTGGCGCTTGCCGCATCGCGGCTGACGACGACCAGCCTGCGCGGACCGACCTGACGGACGGCCTCGACGAGCGGGTCGGCCTCGAGCCGCTCGGCGTCGATCATCGCGCTCGTCTCGACCTCGAGGAGCTCGCCCCCGAAGGCCTGCCGGCGGAGGATCTCGGGCGGAGCGAACGCCACGAGCCGGCCGCCGGCGATGAGAGCCACCGCGTCGCACTCCTCGGCGTCTTGCACGAGCTGCGTGGTCACGATCAGGGTCCGACCGTCATCGCGGAGCCGGCGGAGCTCGGCCCAGATCGTCTGGCGTAGCAACGGATCGACGCCCGCCGTGGGCTCGTCGAGGAAGACGAGCTGGGGATCGTGGACGAGGGCGCAGGCGAGCTGGAGCCGGCGCTGCATGCCGCCGGACAGCCGTGACGACCGGCGGTTCCGTGCCTCGGTGAGGTCAAGCCAGCGCAGCATCGTCCGGATCCGGCGCCGTCGCCGCGGCCAGAGCAGCCCGAACAGGCTGGCCACGAAGTCGAGGTTCTCGCGGACGGTGAGGTCCTCGTACAGGGCGACCTCCTGGGGCATGAACCCGATCCGCTCGCGGGTCCGCTCCCGAAACGCCGTGGGGTCCTCGCCGAGCACACGGGCGGATCCGCTCGTGGGTCGGAGGCTGCCGGTGAGCAGGCGCAGCGCGGTCGTCTTGCCGGCGCCGCTCGGGCCGATCACCCCGACGAGCGACCCGGGCTCGACGGCCAGGCTCACCTCGTCGAGGGCGACGACGTCGCCGAAGGTCCGTCCGGCACCGATCAGCGCCGCGACCGGCTCGACAGTGGGGTCGTCCGCCGGGGTGCTCGACCGTGGGCCGTCGACGGCCGGCGCCGCGACGGGAACGGGTCGATCGGTCGCCTCGGGCTCCGCCCCGGCGGGCGGCGCTTCCTCGATAGCCACGGGCCGAGTGTCAGGTCGCGCTCCATGCAGCGACATGACCGCGGGTCAGGGTCGCCTTGCGGCTCCATGTTGACTGACCGGCGAGGGCCGTGGCGGGAAGACGCCGGTTGGCCGCCGGCGATCGGCCGGCTGGAAGGTGCGCCGCGCGCTACGACCCGGCCGGTAGCTTCGTTCCGCTGAAGGTCAGCCGATCCCGCCAATCGGGCCCGGCGCGTTCTCGCAGGTGACCCAGAACGACTTGTGCTTCACGTTCTGATCGTTCCGGCCCTCCCACGACAGGTCGTAGTGGCCGATCGGCAGGCCGAGCTCGACGGTCTGGTACTCGCCGTTCGCGGCGGTGAGGTAGCTGCCCTGGATGATCGACGGGTCGGTACCGGTCGGCGGCGACTGGTCGATCGACCAGTCGCCCGACTGCCCGGCATCGGCGAAGAAGAAGTGGACGTGGAAGGTACAGACCTGTGCGTCCTCGCTGAGGGTCGTCGCGACGTCCGTCGCTCCCTCGTGGATCTTGACCGTGCCGTTGTTGCCATCCTCGGCGAGGACGGCCGACGCCGAGAGGGCGACGACGAGGCCGGCGAGGGCGATGGCGCGGACGAACGGACGACGGGGGGTGCGCTGCTCGCGGAACATGTCTGCTCTCCCTGGAACGATGGGTCGACGCGGCGTCCGCACCCCCGCAGACGCGTGCGACCGGTATCCCACGCGGCCTCGTGGAAGGCCATTGAATTGGTGTCCCGCGACACCTGACCTTCGTTCGGCGGATGGACGCGCCGCGGGGAGAACGGGCACGAGGACCGCCGAACGACGTCGGCGGTCCTCGTGATTGCGCTGGTCTCCGCGGCTCCGGGTCCGCGGCGCCGGCTGGACGTCAGTTCCGATGGACGGCGGCGATGTCGCAGATCGTGAAGCTGGCGTCCTGGCACGTCGTGTAGACGAGCAGCGACCGGTCGTCCGGCAGGGCCGTTCCGATGTTGATCGGACCGGACACGTCATTGGCCGCCACCTCCGTGCTCGACCAGTGCTCCCCACCGTCGTGGCTGCGCCGGACGAGCAGGTCGCCGAGTGGGGCCGTGATCCCGTTCGGCAGCGCACTCCGGCTGTAGCTCACGAGGGCGTCTCCCTCGCGCTCGATCGCCACCGACCCCTCGGCGACGGTCGAGGTGTTGTCGGGGGCCGCGAGCTGATGGACCGTGGCGTGCCGGCCGCGATCGCCGGAACGGAGGAGCTGGAGACTGCCGTCCGCCGCCTGGAACTCGCCGATCAGGTCCGAGCCTGCTGCCGCCAGCGAGGGCCAGCCGAAGCTCGAGCCGGCGAAGACGGTGCGCGGGTCGTGGAACGAGGACCCGCCGTCGGTCGACCGGCTGAGCACGATCGAGTCGGCGGTTCCGTCGCCGCTCGGGCTCCAGGCGAGGTAGACGTTGCGTCCGCTGGCGGCGAGCCCGATGAGCCCGTCGGTGAACGTCGGGTCGCCGGGCGAGAAGGTGAACGTCGTCCGCCCGATCCGCTTGACCGAGCCGAAATGCTTCCCGCCGTCCGTGCTCCGCCGCAGGTCGATCGCCCCGCTGACCCGGTTCGTCCAGGCGACGAAGACACCGGCCGAGCTGATCGCCACCGACTGCTCGCCGATGCGGCGGTTGGTCACGACGCGGGCGAGCTGGCGAACCGGACCCCAGGTGAGCCCGGCATCGGTGCTGCGTCGGATCAGCAGGTAGGCGGCGTCGGCGTCGTGCGCCCGGAAGGCCACGATCACCAGCGAGCCGCGGGCGGCGATCGCCGGGTCGCCGAGGACGACCGGGAACTGGACGCTCGGCTGGGCGAGGACGATCGGCGCCGACCAGTGGCTGCCGCGATCGTTCGAGCGGCGGTACTCGATCACGCCGGTCAGGCGGCTGTCGACGAGATGGACCCGCTCACCGACGACGGCCAACGACCGGGCGTACGGCGGGAACGCGTCGTGGGTCTGGGTGATGAATGTCGGGGTGCTCCACGACGCCGCGGCCACCGGTGAGGCCGCGAGGAGCAGGGCGATGAGCGCGATCGCTGGACCGAAGAGACGACGCATGCGATAGCCTCCCGAGGTTCCCCAGGCCGGCGAGCTGCCGGTCGTGCGCTCACAGACGTCGGGGGAGGTCGTCGTGGGGCGCCTCCGGGACGGGTTGCCCGGGGTCATTCCACGCGATCCGTCGCGCCTGCCCAGCCGAACGCTACGCCGGAATCGTCATCCTCGCATCACACCGAGTTCCGCCGCTCCGCGGCCGGCCGGCCGGCCGCGCCGGGGCGGGACCGGTTACTTCGTCGGGAAGGGGAACCCGCCGGGCAGCCCGCTCGGGAGCGGCAGCGGAAGCGTCGACGGAATCAACGTGGTGACATCCTTCGGCAGGAGCGGACCGAGGATCGCCAGGACGAACGGGATCGTGGTCTCGCGCAGGATCTGTGCCGTCGTCGTCGCGTCGAGCGCGACCGTGAACTGCTTGACGAACCCGAGCCCCGGCTCGCCGCCGAGGCTGCCCTTCGGCCCGAAGTACGTGTCGAGGATGACGATCACCACGGACAGGATGAGGACGGCCTCGACGCCGCCGAGGATCGCCCCGAGGGTCTGGTCCATCCTCCGCGACAGGCCGCTCACCGCCACCCTCGAAAGGACCGGGCCGCTGATCACGTTGAACACCACGACCAGCGCGGCGAAGGCGATCGAGTAGCCGATCATCTCGAGGTACGACTCGGGAACGCCCTTGATGAAGGTCGCGAGGAGGGCGCCGATCGGCCCCCGGAGGTAGGCGCCGAGGACGAACGACAGGGCGAGGAAGCCGAGCCCGGCCAACCGGCGGAGGAAGCCCGTCCGCCAGCCACCCGCGATGAAGCCGCCGATGAAGCCGAGCAGCAGGACGTCCATCGTTCCTCCAGTTGGGCCGGGGCCATCGTAGCGTCCGGTCATGCGCGCCGTGGGCCCCTTTCGCGCTCCGGTCCGCCAGGCCGCGAACGGCAGCCCTTTCGCGACGCTGGCTGGACAGGATGGCCGCCGCGCCCGACAGTGACGGCCTCCGCGCTCGGTCCCGCGCCCGTCGGGGTCGCCCGCGCTGGAAGGAGGGTTCGACCATGGCGAAGTACCTGTGGAAGGTGTCCTATACGCAGGAAGGCCTCAAGGGCCTGCTCAAGGAGGGCGGCTCGAGCCGTGTCGCGGCGATCTCGAAGCTGGCCGAGAGCCGGGGTGGCTCGCTCGAGGCGTTCTACTTCGCCTTCGGCGATGCCGATGTCTACCTCATCGCGGACCTGCCGAGCAACGTCGAGGCGTCGGCGATCAGCCTCGCCGTCGGGGCGTCCGGGGCCGCCAGTGTGACGACCGTCGTGCTCCTGTCGGCCAGTGAGATCGACGCCGCCACGAAGGTGAACGTCGGCTATCGTCCCCCGGGCGCCTAGGACGCCGCCAGGTCGGGCTCGGGCCCCTCGGATTCGGTGATCGGGTCCGAGGGCGCCCGCTCCCGGCGGGCGAGGAACACGAACGGCAGCGACAGTGCCTGGAGCATGGCGGCGACGACGTACGAGGCACCGTAGCCGTTGACGTCGGCGACTCGGCCAAGCGCCGGCTGGGCGATCACGCCCCCGGCGGATCCCATGAGGTTGTCGAACGAGAGGACCGTCGCCCGCTGCTCCGACGGGATGACCCCGTTGATGAACGCCTGCCGCAGCGGCGCCTCGATGGCGAAGATCATCGCCCAGATCACGATGAGCACGAGGGCGACCCAGAAGCTCGACGTGAAGCCGATCGCGGCCAGCAGCCCGACCGTCGCCACGGTCGCCAGGATGAGCGCGTCGGTGCGCCGGCGGAACAACCGGCGCACCCGGGAGACGGACAGGCCACCGACGATCTGCGCCCCGGCGACCGCCGCCGCCGCGAGGCCGGCGACCCCGTACGCCGTCGGGTTGCCGTACAGCTGGAGCAGGTACGGCTGGAGAGCGTAGAACGCATAGAACCCGACGCCGAAGGTGAATGGCGCGGCCAGCATCAGCCAGCGCACGGGCGGATTGCGCAGCCCGCCGTCGATCGACCCACGGACGACCGCTCGGACCTCCGCGGTCACGCTCTCGCCGCGCTCAGGCTGGAAACCGATGTCGTGCATGAATTGGAAGGCGATCAGGAACGTGACCCCGAGGATCGCCGAGCGGATCAGGTACGGCACGCCGAGGCTGGTGAACTGGGCGACGACACCGCCGAGGACCGAGCCGGTGAGCATCGCGGCACCCGTGACGACCTGGGCCCGGGCGAAGACGGACTCGAGCGTGCCGCGGAAGTCGGTGGCTCGCAGCGCGTCGACCAGCCACGCCTCGGTGGCACCCGAGAAGAAGGTGTACCCGAGGCCGAGGAGGATCGACGAGATCGCCCAGCCGACGAACGGTGCCCGGACCTGCCACATCACCAGGTAGAGCAGGGTCGACAGGAGCAGGGTGGCCGCCCCGAGCAGGAACGAGAACCGCCGCCCGCGGGTGTCCGCGACGACCCCGGTCGGCACCTCGAACAGGACCTGGCCGACCGTGAAGAACGCGTTGGCCGCGAAAGCCTGGGTGTTGTCGAGGCCGGCATCGAGCAGGAACAGCGTGTTGATGCCCCAGATGAACGATGCCGCGAGCGTGGTGAACAGGGTCAGGACCAGGTAGGTCCGCTGGACGGACTCGGGCGATTCGGACATCGCGCGAGGCTACCCGAGCGAGCGGCGGCGCGCGGGGATCGGGCTGCCCGGCCTAGGCGAAGACGAGCGTCCCGCGGTCGGCGAGGGTGAGCAGCAGGCGTCGGCGCATCGGGATCTCCTCGATCGGAGTGCGGCCGGCGTCAAGCAGGGCCGGACGGCGTCGCCCGATTGTAGGCGAGACGACGCCCCGGGGCCCTAGTTCGTCCCGTCGGAGTGCGGATTACCGCTCTTCGCCGCGCCGTGCGGGTTGCCGGTGGATCCCGGGTGCGGATTGCCGGTCGCGCCACCGGCGTGGGGGTTGCCGGTGGAGCCGGGCTGCGAGTTGCCGGTGGTGCCTCCGGCATGGGGGGTGACGGTCGTCGTCCCGCCCGCGTGCGGGTTGCCGGTCGTCCCGCCCGCGTGCGGGTTGCCGGTCGTCCCGCCCGCGTGCGGGTTGCCGGTCGTCCCATCGGCATGGGGGTTGCCCGTGGCCCCGGCGGGATGCGGGTTGCCGGTCGTCCCATCGACGTGCGGGTTGCCCGTGGCGCCGTCCTGGTGCGGGTTGCCGGTCACGCTCCCAGCGTCGGGGTCGGCCGGCCCGGCCGGCGTCACCGGCAGGAGCGCCCGGAGATCGACGATCAGGAGCCCGGCGGTCTGGCTCGGGAAGGCGCCGTCCAGATCGACGACGGTCGGCAGGTCCGTTGCCGCGCGGGCCTGGAGCTGCGCCTGGCGAGAGGGATCCAACGGTGCGACGACCAGTCCGGCGAGCTCGAGGCGGTACTCGCCGAGGGCCGCGGCGATGCCGGTCGCGTCCCGATCCGCCTCGGCGCCCAGGGCCTCGTCGATCCGGGTCCCGAGCCGGTCGATCCGGGAGACCCAGCCGGTCGGGGCGTCGACCGCCGGCAGCGTCACGCTCTCGATCGACAGCTTGATCGGGTAGAAGGGCCGGCCCGGTGCCGCCTCGGCAGCGGCCGCACCGACGACGGCCAGGCCGAGGCTCGCCGTGAGGGCCAGGGCCAGCCCCCGCCGCACGGGGCGCTCGAACCGGCGCGGCTTCGCTGCGGGGCCGCCTTCGACGAACGACTGGAGCACGCGTCCCCGGACGCGATCGAGCGCCGCCGGGTCGACCGCGAACGCGCGATCGACGGCGTCACCGAAGTCCGCCGCGAAGGCCATCGTGGCGGCCGACTCGTCCAGGCCGCCGGCGGGGCGGCGTGCGAACCAGCTCATGACCGGACCTCCGCCAGGTGGACGTCGGGTCGGTAGGTTGGCTCGAGCCGGCGACGCAGCGTCGCCAGGGCCCGGAACTGGAGCGCCCGGACGCTGCCCTCCTGCTTGCCCATCAGGGCGCCGATCTCGCGCGGGCTGAGCCCGGCGAAGAAGCGGTAGACGAGGACGTCGCGCTGCTCCCTGGTGAGCGTCTCCAACGCCTCGCGGACGGCGCGGCGATCGGCCATCAGCTCGGCCAGGATCGCCGGCTGGTGGCGGTCGTCGTGACGGTCCTCGGCGGCGGTCAGGAGCTGGTCCTCGCCGCGGCCGCGAGCGAAGTCGATCGCCACGTTGCGGGCAATGCGGAAGAGCCATGCCCCGAAGGGAAGGCCGCGGTCCTCGTAGCGCGGCAGGGCCTCGATCACCTTGACGAACACCCGCTGGAGGAGGTCCTCGGCGTCGGCCGGCTCGGACACGCGCAGGAGCAGGAACCGGTAGAGCCGGCCCGCGTACTGGTCGTAGATGACGGCGAACGCCCGGCTGTCGCCGGCCTTGGCGGCCGCGAGCAGGGCGCCGAGCGCGTCCTTGTCGAGTTCATCTCCCATGGAAACGGGGCGAGGCTCCGGCTGTTACGAGGCGGTGATCCTGGCGGCCGATCGCGGGCTTCAAGGCGACGGGCGATCGAGCCGGCTGTCGGTCTTCGCAATGTACCGGCGGTGGGCCCTGAGCGGACCCACCCGGACTAGCCCTGACAGCCATTCCGGTGCGGACGATCAACGAATACCCGCGTGGACCAGGACCGGTACCAGTACCAATGGCTGCCCCGTGCCGTTGTAACGAGCGGCATCTGCCACCAACCCACCGCAACGAGGTCTCCGCCGAGCGATGGCAGCGACCCAGCGTCCTTCCGTACGGGACCGCCGTCCGCGAACCGGACGATCCAGCGGTCAGGCGATCGTCGAGTTCGCCTTGATCTTTCCGGTGTTCCTGTTCCTGCTGCTCATCGCCGTGGACGTCGGGCGGCTGTACTTCTCGCTCATCGAGGTCCACAACGCGGCCCGCGAGGCCGCCGCCGTCGGCGCAGTCAACCCGACCGACATCGCCACGATCCGAGCCCACGCGACCCAGGAGACGAGCTCGCAGGCCCAGGCCGGTGAGAGCGCGCTCGCCATCGACGTGGCGTGCGCGGACTCGGGCGGCTCGAGCATGGCCTGCTCCGCGGCGCCGGGCGGCGCCGGGGCCGGGAACACGGTCACGGTCAGCGTGTCCGAGCCGTTCAGGTTCCTGACCCCGTTCGTGAACGGGTTCTTCCACGACGCGTTCACGATGGGGGCCTCGGCGACGGCCGGGGTGCTGGGGTACGCCGCTCCGACCGGTGGCGGCCCACCCGGTCCGTGCGCCGCACCGATCGCCGACTTCAGCATGAACGTCACGTCCGGCACCTCGATCTTCGTGGATCCCTCGTCGTCGACGCCGAACAGCGGCGTGTGCAACATCTCCGGCTACACCTGGGTCTGGGGTGACGGCAAGAACGACATCGGCACGGCGACCGGCGATCCGCATACGTACGGCGCGCCGGGCACCTACACCATCACCTTGTCGGTCACGAACCAGGGCGGGACCGGGACGAGGACGCGGAACGTGACCGTTCCGCTCGGACCGCCGCCGCCGACCTGCTCGAAGCCCATTGCCTCGTTCACGTTCGTCAAGAACGGCAAGAAGTACAGCTTCACCGACACGTCGACCGTCTCGGATCCGGTCAACTGCCCGATCACGGACTGGGCATGGGACTTCGGTGACGGCGTGCTGGGCAACGCCCAGAACCCGCTCCACACGTACGGCAGCAACAACAGCCACACGGTGACTCTGGTCGCGACCAACGCGGCCGGCCCGTCGGCGCCGTATTCCCACGCGCAGTGAGGGTCCGATGACTCGCCTCCACCTCGGGCGCCGGCGCCCCGAAGCCGCCCAACGCGGCCAGGGCCTCGTCGAGTTCGCCCTCGTCCTGCCGATCTTCCTGCTGATGCTCTTCGGGCTGATCGACGGGGGGCGGTTCGTCTACGAGAACAGCGTGGTCTCGCAGGCCGCGCGCGAGGGAGCCCGCCTCGCGACGGTCGAGGCCCGCTGGCTCGGGTCGAGCGATCCGAGCTGCGGCGCCGTCGGCGGCCCGACCTGCCCGGCGACCGTGACCGGCCCGGGCAGCCTCCAGGCGGATGTCGCCTCGGCGGTCAACCGGATGGTCGCCCCATTCGGATCCGTCAGCGCCTCGGACGTGTTCATCCGGTGCACCGACCCGTCCAGCCTCCCCACCGGCGCGTGGACCGGGGTGTCCTGCGTGGACAACGGCCCCGACATGGTCGTCTCCGTTCGGGTGGTCATGACCTTCAACCCGCTCACCCCCGGGATCAGCGGGATCCGCACCATCACGACCTCCGGCGCCGCCGCGATGGTCATCAACTAGGAGTCGAGATGCGCGCTCATCGTCCGGTCAATCACTCGCAGCGCGGCCAGATGATCATCCTCATGGCCCTGGTCCTGACCGTCTGCGTCCTGATGGTCGGGCTCGTCATCGACGGTGGGACCGCGCTCGCCCAGCGACGCGCCTCGCAGAACGCCTCCGACTTCGCGGCCCTTGCCGGCGCCCGCGTGATCGCCGAGTCGATCGGCGGTGACAACGTGAACGGAACCGATGCCAACGTCCGAGACGCGGTCGCCGCCGCGGTCCTCGCGAATGGCGGGACGGCGATCGTCTTCGGGTCGCCGAACGGACCGCGCTATGTCGACGCGAACGGTGGACTCCTCGGCTTCGTCGGCGACGGCGCGATCCCGGCTTCCGCGGTCGGGGTGAAGGTCTCCTCGACGCGGACCTGGTCGCCGTACTTCCTCGGGATCGTCGGGTTCAAGTCGTGGTCGGCGGCGGCCGATGCCACGGCCAAGGGCGGCTACTCCGCCGGCGGACCGGGCGGCAACGTCTTTCCGGTCGGCATCGCCGAGAACTTCTTCAAGACCTACCCGTTCTGCTCGGGCAAGGTCAGCTCCGACCCGAGCAGCGCGTGCCACCCGCAGCACCTGACGCCGGGCAACCTCAACGTCCCAGGCGGCTTCGGGTGGCTCAAGTTCGGCTGCGACGGCTACGGCCTCGGCCAGGATCCACCGGCGAATGCCGGGGGCTGCGGCAACTCGATCCCGTTCCTCCAGGGCGAGATCGGGCCGCCAGCCAACAGCTACGGCTGCTGCACCGCTGTCAAGATCCCGGGCAGCGCCGACAAGATCGGGAACCTGCCCGGCAACAAGGTCTCGGCGGACTGCTCGTACTACATCGACAACCAGATCACCGTGACCGTGCCCGTGTGGGACACCGCGGGCGGATCGGGCCAGAACGCCTGGTACCACATCATCGGCTTCGCCGGCTTCCAGCTGACTGGGTGCACGGGCGGCAAGGACATCGAAGGGGTCTGGCGGAAGGCGTTCTTCACGGGTCCCACGACGGCGACCCCGGGCTTCCCCGGTGCGGCCCTCGGCGTGGAGCTGATCCACTGAGCCCTCGACCGGGCGACGCCAGGAACAAGAAGGAAGGCCGGAGGGTGGGTCCCTCCGGCCTTCGTCGTGACTTCGCGTCGCGTCCGCAATGGGTCAATCGTGCGTGGCGTGCCCGTTCGCGTTCCCGTTCGGTCCGTGGCCTCCATGGGCGACCGCGCTGACCGCGCCGCCATGGTTGTTGTTCTTGCCACCGACGGCCGTGTGATCCTTCGCCACAACTGACACCGCGGCACCGTGGTTGTCGGTCGGCGCCTGGGCCGGGTCGACGACGGCCGGCGCCCCGACCGAGGTCTGCGGTCCATCCCCTCGCGCCAGCGACAACGGGCGGGCCGGCTCGGCGTTACGTCCACGCGGCCAACGGGCCAGTCTGGCAGGCTTGATCGATGCCTCCGCGACGAGCCGCCCGCCAGCCCGACGACCGTCCACGAACGGTCCCGCTGTCCCATCGGCGAGCGCTCGTGGCGCACCACACGCGCCTGCGCCCGGTAGCCGGCGTCCCGGGGGTCCGCCTCCATCTCGCCGACGACGCGGCGCCCGTCTGGCAGGCGACCGAGTCGGCGCTCGAGAGCCAGGGCGCGCCGATCCCGTTCTGGGCGTTCGCCTGGGCGGGCGGGCTGGCCCTCGCGCGGTTCGTCCTCGAGCACCCGGACGAGGTCCGCGACCGGCGCGTCCTCGACTTCGCAACCGGCAGCGGGCTGGTTGGGATCGCCGCCGTCCTGGCAGGGGCGGGGCGAGTCACGGTCGCCGACATCGATCCGTTCGCCGAGGCCGCCGTCGGCCTCAACGCGCGGGCAAACCGTGTCCGGCTCGACTTCGTCGGTCGCGACCTGCTCGACGAGGCGCCGCCCGACGTCGACGTGCTGCTCGCGGCGGACACCTGGTACGAGGGTCCGCTCGCCGAGCGGGTGCTGCCGTGGCTGCGGGCCGCCGCCGGCCACGGGATCCGGGTCCTGGTCGGCGATCCCGGCCGGCGCTACCTGCCCGCCGAGGGACTGGTCCGCCTGGCCGGCTACGACGTCGAAACGACCACCCAGCTCGAGGACCGCGCGGTCGTCCACGCCCACGTCTTCACGCTCGCCGGCGATCCGCGTCCCCCATCGATCGTGAGGTAGCCAATGACCGCATCCCGTCCCGGAACCGAGTACGCGCGCGCCCTGGCGGAGAACCAGCGCTACGTCGCCCAGTTCGATCGGTCGGCGCTCCCGGCCACGCCCGGCCGGAAGCTCGCCGTCCTCGCCTGCATGGACGCCCGGCTCACTGTCGAGGACATCCTCGGCATCCGGACGGGCGAGGCCCACATCATCCGCAACGCCGGCGGGCTCGCCACCGACGACGCGATCCGCTCCCTGGTCATCAGCCAGCATCTCCTCGGGACCGAGGAGGTCATCGTCATCGAGCACACCGGCTGCGGGATGCTCGCGTTCCGCGAGGACGAGCTGCGCGCCGACCTCGCGGCCAGGACCGGCCGCGATTCGGATCTCCCGCTCCATGCGTTCACGGACCTCGAGGCCAACCTGCGCGAGCAGGTCGCGCGAATCAAGGCGCATCCATGGACGAAGGAGGTCCCGGTCCACGGCCTGGTCTACGAGGTCGAGACCGGGCGGCTCCGCACGGTGGGCTGAGCGCAGATCGGGCGGCCCGGCGCCGCGCCGGACCAAGCCGCGGGCCGACATTCACGGTCCCGAGGCCGGCTCCGTCCGGGCGATCCACCAACCATCGGACGGCCGAGCCACGATCGGGACGTAGCGGACACCCCCGACGACCGTCGGGCCGGCCGCCTCGACGGCGGCGAAGCTCGACCCGTGATGATCGTCGATCCGGTCGTGGAGCACGATGGTCCCGGGCCCAGGACGGCCCTGCGACGGGTTGAACGACGCCGAGAGCGACGGCGCGACCGCGGTCAGCGGCAGGTCGAGGTCGACGACCGCCTGGACGCGGAGCCGCGGCGGGACGATGACGAGGGGGCGGGGCGAGATCCCATTCGAGGCTGGAGCGCCGCGCCACGACGGTGACGGTCCGAGGGCAGCCCTGATCCTGCCAATCGCCTCGTGCGCGTGGGCATGGAGGGCAACCTGTTCGGCCACGTCGGTGCGGACGACCGGATCCAGGGGCCACATCGGAGCGAGGGCGATGCCGATTGCGGCGCCCACTGCGAGCGGCAGGAGCGGTGAGCTGGCACCCGGGACGAGCGACCGGATTCGCCGGCGGACCGCCGGGACGTCGACCAGCGACAGCCCCAGACCCGCGGCGAACACGAGCGCCAGGTCGATCGGGCCGAGGTAGCGCGTCGAGAGGTTGACGCCGCGGGCCCCGCTGAACGCAAACAGCAGTGGGATCCCGACGCCCACCGCTGCGAGGCCGATCGCCATGGCCCATTGGCGGCGAAGCGCGACCGCCAGGGCGCCGAGCGCCCCCAGCGGCAGGAGCGGCGCCAGCGTGACGACGTGGTGCACGACCCAGGCGATCGTGGCCACGAATCCGCGGACGTCGGTGGCGTGCGCCGAGTTGATCACGGCCGTCTTTGCCCAGAAGAACGCGTCCCCGGTCAGCAATGCATCGTGCGTCATCAGGATCGGGATCGCGAGGAAGCCGATCGCGATCTGGTATGCGGCCGGCGGCGGATGAGCCCGTCGTCGGACCCGGCCGACGACGTCGATCACGAGCAGCGCGACGAACGAGAACCCGACGACCGCCAGGCCCTCCGGTCGAGCGAGAGCCGCAAGGAGCAGGGCAGTGCCGGCCACCGCCCAGCGGGGCGGCGTGCTCGTGGCCGCCAGCCCGGCGACGAGCCAGCCCAGGACCGCCCACGACAGGGCATCGGCCAGCGAGATGTCGCGGAGGAGGACCGGGGAGAGCAGGAAGCCCACCGCCACGAACGCCGCGGCGGCCAGCCCGGCGACCCGTTCGGCGAGGATCGCCGCCGCGACGACCGAGAGAGCAAAGGCCACGATTGCGGCCCACGCCACCAGACGCCAGTCGCGACCGGTGGCGTACAGCACGCCGTACACGGCGGTGAGCAGGGGCTTCGAGGTCTGGGAAAGGTGGCCTTCGAGGCGTTGGCCGGCGATCAGCCGCTCGAAGTGGACGACGGGCGCCGCGGCATCCGGACCGATTGATGCCGTCGTGATCGGCCGGACCATCCAGAAGGCGATGCCGAAGGCGACGACGAACAGCGCGACACACGCGACGAAGCGGTCCCGACGGCGTGGCATCTACGCCTTATCTGTCGCCGACCTGAGGTGCACCTGAAGGACTCGCCGCGCCCGCGGTCCATGCCCGAGTGGGCGTCAACCGACCGGCTCAGCCGTCGCGCGCTTCGGCCGAGACGACCTCCGTTCGTCGCGGCGGCAGCGGCGACGTTCCGGTCGACGCATCGAGTCGCCGGGCGGCGGGAAGCGCATCGCGAGCGACCTCCCGCAGGATCGTGTCGAGCGAGTGGCCGCTGCGGGACCAGCTGAACTGGCGCTCCACATACGCTCGACCGGCGACGGGCGGCCGCCGGTTCGTCTCGGTCGCCCGGAGCTGCTCGATGAGGGCCGACGCGAAGCGGTCCGAGTCGTCGGCCACGGACACCGGGGGCACGGCGCCGGCCGCTGTCACGAGGCCGTCGGCCGCGTTCGAGCTGGCGACGGTCGGCACCTGCATCGCGAGCGACTCGAGCACCTTGTTCTGGATCCCGGCTCCGAAACGGAGGGGCGCGGCGGACACCGAGGCCGCGACCAGATAGGGCCGGACGTCGGGCACGAACCCGGTGACCGTTACGCCGGGCGCCTGCCCGGCCCGAAGAAGGGCGGGCGTCGGGTCACGGCCGACGATCGTCACGTGCGCGTCGGGAATCGCGGTTCGGACGCGCGGCAGGATGTCGCGGATGAGGTGGAGCGCGGCGTCGGTGTTCGGCGGGTAGTCCATGGCCCCACTCAACACGATCTCGCCCTGGCCGAGGAGAGCCCCGGGCGGTCGCCGCCAGTAGTCGAGGTCGACGCCGTTCGGCACGACGCTCGCGGGTTGGCCGCGGTCCAGGCCGATGACCGCGGCTCGATCTCGGACGCTCGCATACAGCGTATGCGCCGATCGCTTGACCAATGCCCGTTCGATCAGCCGTGACTCGATGAGCTCGGCGCCGAGGAGCGGCCAGCGAGCCGCAGGGGCATACCGCAGGCTGCCGAGCACGCGGCTCGACGCCGCGTCGCAGACGTCGGCGACGACCGGCAGCCCGTCCAGCGCGGCCATCACCGGATAGGTGCGGATGCCGCTGAACACGGCGACGTCGAAGTCGATCCGACCGCGGAGCTCGACGGCCGCGTCGCGCAGCTGGCGAGCCGCGAGCTCGCCGCCCGAGATCACCCGCAGCCGCCGTAGGCTCCTGCCCTTCAGGCTTCGGTCGCGACGATCCGAGGGCAGCGCGACGATCCGCTCGGTGTAGGGCTCGAGGGCGGCGACGTCCGCTGGACCGACCTCGAAGCGGCTGATGGCGAGCAGCGAGATCCGATGCCCGTGCACGGCCAGCTCACGAATGAAGTGGAAGTGGCGCAGGTACCCGCTCGTCAACGGCCATGGGAACCCGTTGACGACGTAGAGGAGGCGCAGCCCATCACGGGATGCCGGTTCGCCGACGCGCGCTTGAGGCACAGCCCTTGGTGTAGCTCCAGGACCTGAAACCCACCTGAACGGATCGGGCCGGCCGCCCCGACATCCACGGATCGGCCCGCGACTGCATCGTCCGGGCTTTGGCCGGGAGACTGCTAGCATCCGGTCATGGCCGGGATCGATCGCGCTACCGCGATCGTCCGACGCCGGTTGATCGATACCGAGTAGCCGCCGATGCGCATCCTGGTGGTCGAGGACGAGCCAGCCATCGCCGCAGCCGTCGTCAGGATCCTCGGCTCGGCCGATCACGCCGTCGACGCGGTCGAAACGGGACCCGACGCCCTGGCATGGGCGGACGCGTACCCGTACGACCTGATCGTCCTGGACATCGCCCTGCCGGGCCTCGATGGCCTGACGGTCTGCTCGCGACTCCGAGCCACGGGCTCCCAGGCTCCCATCCTGATGCTGACGGCGCGCGACGCGGTCGACGATCGGGTGGCCGGCCTGGACGCGGGCGCCGACGACTACCTGAGCAAGCCCTTTGCCGCGGCCGAGCTCCTTGCCCGCGTTCGTGCGCTCCGCCGGCGCGGCGCATCGGAGCGCGACCCGATCCTGCGGTCCGGTGACCTGGAGATCGATCCGGCCAGTCGCGTCGTTCGGCTGCGCGGCCGGCCCGTCCACCTGACCTCGAAGGAATTCGCCCTCCTGGAAGTGCTCGCTCGACATCCGGGCCGCGTCTTCACCCAGGACCGCCTCATCGATGCGGTCTGGGGAGCCGACTTCGGGGCGGAATCGAACGTCGTCGAGGTCTACATCCGGAGCCTTCGCCGCAAGCTCGACGGCGGGCGACGGGACGGCGTCATCGAGACCGTCCGCGGCGCCGGCTACCGCATGCGCCCGCGTCCGGCCACGGCGACCTGATGTTCGAGCGTGCCCGGCGCCGGCTCGCGCTGCGCTACCTCGCGCTGCTCGTCGTGGTCGTGGTCGCGTTCAGCGGCGTGTTCTTCGCGGTGCTCGCGGTCGTCCTCCAACCGGACTTCGACGTCTCGCAGGACGCTTCACCGGAGGCCGTCGCCGAGCGTGCGTACCGCCGGACCATCGAGCGGATCGCCATCGCCATCGTGCTGGCCGACGGCGTCGTGCTTCTGCTGGTGGGGGGCGCGGCGTACTACCTCGCCGGCCGGACGCTCGACCCGATCCGCGAGGCCCACGAGCGACAGCGGCGCTTCGTCGCCGACGCCTCACACGAGATGCGCACGCCGATCACGGCCATTCGTTCGACGGCGGAGTCAGCCCTCGCCACACCCGAGGATCCCAGCGCGGAGCGAGCCGCGCTCGAGACGATCGTGGCGTCCGCCGAGCGGCTGGCCCGGCTGACGAGCGACCTGCTCTCGCTCGCCCGGAGCGAGCGGGGCCTCCTGGTCGAGCACCGGACGGCGATCGACCTGTCCGTGGTCACCGCCGAAGCCGTGGCCGCCGCGCGCGCCGCTCGCGGCGGCGCGACGACCGTCGACCTCAGCCTCCAGCCCGACCTCGTCGTCGAGGCCGACGAGCGCGAGGTCGAGCAGATCGTGGTCAACCTGGTCGACAACGCCATTCGCCATGGCTCGGGTGGACGCCCGGTCCGCGTCCGAACGACGACGATCGACGGCCAGCCCGTCGTCGAGGTCGCCGACGACGGGCCGGGGATCGCGGCCGCCGACGTCGAGCACATCTTCGAGCCGTTCTATCGCGCCCAGACCGGTGCCGGCGGCGGCGTCGGGTTGGGCCTCGCGATCGCGGCGGACGGCGCCCGGCGCAACGGCGGGCGGTTGACGGTCGAGTCGGCTCCGGGTGCCGGGGCCACATTCCGCCTTCAGCTCCCGCGCGCGCGCACGGGCTAGGCGTCGAGGCGCAGCCTTCACGTCGGGGGCCACGTGGCGGACGCGCGTCGTCAGCGGAATCGGATCACGGCGAGGGCGCCCACCACGAGGCAGTAGACGGCAAACGGCACGAGCGTCCGGGTCGTGAAGTAGCGGGTGAGGAAGCGAACGGAGAGGTACGCGGCAACGGCTGCGGCGAGGCTCCCCGCCAGGACCTGGCCCTGGACGCCGTTCCCGTTCGGTCCGAGCAGGTCCGGGAGCTTGTAGACGCCCGCGGCAAGGATGATCGGTGTCGCGAGGAGGAACGAGAAGTTCGCCGCGTCCTCGTGGTCGAGCCCGCGGGCGAGACCGGTGACCATCGTGATCCCCGACCGACTGATCCCCGGCAGCAGGGCGAAGAGCTGGGCCACTCCGATGAGTCCCGCTTCGCCATACGCGAGCGTATCGAGGCGGCGATCCCCTCCCGTCGTCTGCTCGTGGGCCTCGACGACGGCCCGGACGACTGACCGCCTGCGGACCCACTCCCCGAACAGCAGGATCAGCCCGTTCAGGAACAGGAACCCGGCCGCCGCGAGCGGCTTCGCGAAGACCACCCGGAGCGTGTGCTCGAGCAGGACGCCGGCGAGACCGGCCGGGATCGTTGCCACGATGAGCAGCCAGCCGAGGCGAGCCTCTGGAGTCTCGACCCGCCGTTGCCGCACCGACCCGAGGACGCCGCCGACGATCCGGACCCAGGTCGATCGGTAGAAGACGAGCAGGGCGAGCGCAGTCGCGACGTGCAGTCCGACCAGGAACGCGAGGAAGTACGACTCGCTGGCGGACTGGGCGGCGACGACGTCGTCCCAGCCGAGCAGCTGCGGCAGGATGACTGAGTGGCCGAGGCTTGAGATCGGGAACAGCTCGGTGACGCCCTGGAGCGCGCCGAGGACGATGGCCTGGAGATAGGTCACAGGCCGCTTATCGAGCGCGCGCCTGAAGGTCAGGTGAAACGATGGCCGTGTGATCGGGCATACCCGGCTCGCCTGGGCTGCTACCGACCGAGGTAACGGCGGATCCCGGCGACCAGACCCGCGGCGTACCGATCGCGCCCGGCGGCGCTCGCCATTCGCCGGGCGTCGGCGGGGTTCTTCATGTTGCCGAGCTCGACCATGACGACCGGGACATCCGACAGGTTCAGCGTGCCGAGATCCGTCCGGCTGACGATCCCGTTCGGGGCGTAGTAGTTCGCCATCGGCAGACCGGCGGCGCGCAACCCGCTGCGCATCGCCACCGCCAGGCGTGACGATCGAGCGAGGATGTCGACCGTGTAGCCGGGGACGCGACCGGGCTTCATCACGACGAATCCGCGATGCGCCAGCGCCGAGCCGTCGGCATGGATGCTGATCGTGAGCGCCGCGTGGACCTCGGCTCCGAATCGACCGCGGACGTCGACGCACGGTCCCACCCCACGATCGCTCGTCCGGGTCAGCCGGACGACCGCCCCCAGCGCCTCGAGCCGGGCCTTGACCCGCAGCGCGACGGCAAACGCAAGGCGATGCTCGGGGTAGCCACTCCGGGTAGCGGTCCCGACCGTGTTACAGGCCTTCCAGCGGTTCCCGATCCAGACCCTCCGGGCGATCCGCGCCGGGTGCGTGGCGTTCCCGCCGTTGTGACCCGGATCGACGGCAATGACGATCCCGGCGAGCGGCAATCCGGAGGTGCCGATGGTCGCCCCGGCCGCAGCCGGTCCGCCCGCGGCTGGATCGAGGCCCGAAGCGGGCAGGGCGCTGGCCGTGGAGCCGAGCAGGAGCGCGGCCAGCCAGGCGATGGCAAGGGACCGGGCGCGTAGGTGGTTCCTCAATGCTCGTCCCGCTCCTCGCCTTCTCGATCCAGGCCCGCTCGACCACGAACGACGCAGGCTTGTGAGGCGGGAGGGTACCACCTGCGTTCTTCTGGCCAGTCCCAGCGGTTGGATCGCACGCATGGCCGCGAGACGTACGATCTACGCCCGGGACGGGCAGGGCGAGACGGCCCTAGCAGTGGCCCGCCCTCGAGACGGAGCAACGGCTATCGGCATCGACCCGACCTCGTTCCACGGAGCCACCGGCGGCGAGCGGCGCGGCGCGGTCCTGGCGGTCGTCGTCGGCCTGCTGGTCGTCGCCTTCGTGGGAATCGCGATCGCAAAGCCATGGGGCGGGGTGGCGACCGGCCCGGGCGCGTCACCGTCGACCCGCACTGCCGGAGCGGCGTCAGGCTTGCCCACGGCCGGCGGTCCGGCAACGGCACCGCGAGCCGACCCGTTCACCCTGCCACGGCCGACGACCGCCGCGGAGACCTGGGCCAGCATCGACTGGCGACCGCTCGCTCCGGACGATCCCCTCACGCTCATCCGCTCGGTGGTGGCGTGGCAGGGCGGATTCGTCGCGGTCGGCTACGACCCGGCGAACGCGATCGCTCCGACGCCCGTCTGGACCTCGAGCGACGGCGGCACCTGGCAGCCCGTACCGGTCGGCACGCCGTCCACCTTCTGGGCCGGGGTCCAGGTCGTCGCGGTCGCGGCCGCCCCGGACGGACTGGTCGCGCTGACCTCACCTGGTGCCGCGTGCGATGGGTACGCGCTCTGTCAGTGGTACGGGCCGCCGGTCACGACCTGGACGTCCACGGACGGCCGGCACTGGACGCCGCATGCCGCACCGGAGCTCGGCACAGCCACGACTTGGCGCGGCGCGGCCCTGGCCGGCGGCCCGGCCGGCCTGGTGGCCGTCTCGATGGGGACCCACGCCGAAGTTGCCAGCTCCGCGGATGGGCGTGTCTGGCGTTCGACCCCGCTCGGCACGCTGCCGACGGACGTCGACGTCGGCGTCGTGCAGGCAACGCCGACCGGGTACGTGCTCGCCGGGACCACTGCGGCCGCGAACGGCACCAGCCCCTCCGCCCGCCCATCTCCGGGGTCCTCGAACGCGAATGGGCCGGGGACGCTCTGGTCGGCCGATGGTCGGACCTGGGAGCTCGGCTCGACGGCGGCCCAACCAGGCGACGCTGGAGGGCCTTCGATCGATGGCCCGGCGCTCAGGACGCTGGCCGTCGGGCAGGGCGGCCTCGTCCTCCAGGCTGTGTCGGCCGCGAACCCAGGCCGCGAACGCTGGTGGCAGAGCGCCGATGGGCGGTCGTGGCGGTCCATCTCCGGCTTCGCCCCGAGCGATGCGACTCCGGCCGGCGGCGATGGATCGGTCGGGCTCGCCGGCGACGGGAAGCGCATCGTCGTCGTGGACCGGAGCGGAAGGACGTGGGTGTCCACGGACGGTGCGGCCTGGAACCTGCTCGACGGCTCCGGCGTGGAGCCGTTCGGCGACCCGAACCGAGTCCTGCTCCTGCCAGGAGGACTCCTGGTGAGCAGCGGCTCGACGACCTGGTACGGGAGCGCCGCGACCCGCTGATCTGGATCGAGCCGGCGGTCGAACCTGGAAGGAAGGACCGGCCGCGGCGTCCGGCCGGGTGGTGCCCAGGCGCATCTTGACGGGCGCCGCCCGCGCTTGACCGGCGCAAGAATCCGCCTGGGCCGAGTTCGCTAAGGGATTGTGACGTCCTGGATGACGACCGGTCCAAGGGTGTAGTCGAGCTCGGTCGATTGGCTCACCCCGCCCGGCACGATCACGTCCATGGCCTTCGGGACCGTGCCCGGGTCGACGGTGCAGTGCGGATCGGCCGAGACCACCGAGCACACCCCGAACTGGAAGGATTGCGGCGTCGCCTGGAAGCCGCGCGCCTGGTCGGACGAGAACCCGTCCTGCCCGGTGAGCACGGCCGTGAAGCCCCAGCCCGCGGTGGGCGTGCCACCCAGGCTGGCGGTCGGCACGCTGAAGGTGATGTAGCGCGAGATCGCGTTGGCCGAGATGGCGATCGTCCCGAGCGAGCCGGTGTCGGAGGCGTCGACGTAGCGTTGGCCGAACCCCTGGACCTCCAGCAGCCGGCTCCACGCGGAGCCCGCGGCGATCGCGTAGTTGCGCTGCGGGAAGGACGCGGCAGTCGACGTCGACCCGGCCCCTGGGTCGTGCACGTAGACGTCCACCAGCTGCGCGCCGAGCGGGCTCCCAAAGGTCGGCGAGAGGTCCCGCGTCTGGAGCTTGAAGGTCGTCGTCAGGCCGTCCGGTGACAGGATCGCCTTGAAGTCCGTGATGTCGAACGCCCCGGCGTGGAAGGCGCCATCGGTCGGGTAGGCATAGTTGCCCGGTCCGTTGTCGTCACCCGTCGGGTCGGTCACGTCGAGCAGGACCGTGCCCGGCGTGAAGTCCCAGACCACGGTCCGCTGGGCGTGGGCCGTTGCCCCCGCCGGGCTCACCGCGACGACGTTGATGACGCTGGTTCCGCCGGTGACCGGGAGGCTCAGGCTGTAGGTCCCGTCCGAAGCGGCCGTCGTCGAGGCGGTCGTGGTCGCCGAGTCCGCGTCGGTGTTCGTGGCCGCTGCGTAGACATGGTTGCCCGCGACGGTCGTCCCGGTCACGGTCAGCGGTGAGGACGAGATCGCGGACAGGTCCGCGGGGGCATCGATCGTCAGCGTCGTCGCGCCGACCGGGTGGGTGATGTAGCGCTTCACCGTGAGCGCCGGCCGGTCGACGAGGCTGCCGCTCGTGACGTCACGGACGAGTCGGACGTACGCGCCGGCCGACCAGGTCAGCGGCGCCGCCGATCCCGCCGGACCGCCGTCGACGAAGCCGAGCGATGCCGTCGTCGGGTCGGTGCCGTACGGGGAGGCGGCGAGGTCCGCCAGCTCCCAGTCCTGCTCCGGGATCAGCCCGATCCCGGACGCGAAGCTGGCCATCGGCGGGATGAACGGCGCACCGCTCGACGGGCCGCCGCGAAGGAGCTCGTACTCGCCACGCTCGGCCCCGAGGACGGGCCAGACGTGGCCGGTGCCCTGGCCGCTCGGCGCCCACGGTCGGCCGTCGCTCGCGCGATCGCCATAGCCGTCGCCGTTGTAGCGGTGCCAGCCGTCGCCGCTCGGCGTGGCCGTCTTGATCGTGGCGTCGACGACCGGGATGCTGCTCGAGACCGCGGGATCGTTCGCCGGCAGCTCGCCCAGGCGGACCAGCTCGAGGAACCCGGCGTCGATCACGGCGCGCTGGTCGAGGACCGGGCCGCCGTTCCCGAGGTTGTAGGAGATGGCGGCATTCGGGTCACCGGTCTTCGACAGGCGGATGAAGTACGGGTCACTCGACAGCGGTCCGGTCGTCGTGACCGTCCAGTCCTTGATGGACCGCTGCTCGTCGTCGGCGACGCCGAGGAAGAGGTTGGCCGACGTCGGGTCGCCGTTCTTCCTGGCGATGTCGGCAGCGGACACCAGCCCGGCAATCTCGGCGGCGATCGTCGACGGCGAGTACCCGCCCTGCTCCTCCCAGCGTTCGACGCCCGAGGCGGGGCCGTGACTGATGAGGAAGTCGGCGGCCGGGCGGATGTCGGTGGCATAGCACGAGCATCCGGGCGACGCCATCGGCATGCCCGGCGTGTCGGCCATCAGGATCGGATAGGCGGCCTCGTCGAGCTGGACGCCGAACGAGTCGGGCGCGACCTTGCCGTTGACGAGGCTGTTCCGCGGCATCGACCCGTCGGGCAGCTGCTGCTGGTGGAACAGGAAGTTGAGCGCATCGCGGGCAGTGGCGAGGTCGCCGTCGGCCATCAGGCCCGTCCACGCCTCGTAGAGGTCACGGGCGAACACCTCGCGGTACGACCCGAAGTACGTGTTGGCAGGATCGCCGGCGGACACGGCCTGGCCCCACGGCGACGCGAGGCCGGCGACGATCGCGCCCGGAAACGTCTTGTCCTCGGATGCCTTGATGACGTTGGCCGCCGCGTAGTACTGGTCGATCAGCCGCTGGGCATCGGCGCCGAACCGGCTCTTCAGCTTCTTGGACGGGTCGTTGAGCCCGGCGTCGTACTTCGACCAGCCCTGGGCGTAGGCCTTGCGCGCCTTGTCGAAGCCCGTCCCGAGCGAGCCCTCGGCGGCCGAGACGGCCTTCTTCTGGGTCGATCCGAAGCCGAGCGCGAGCGTGAACGTCGGCCCGGAGTCGTGGCTCTTCTTGAGCGCGGCGGTCTGGACGACGTTGCCCGGTCCGGCGGTCGAGAACGTCTGGGTCAGGGAGTGGCTGGCGTCGAGCTGGACCAGGCCGTCGCTCGGCGCGCCCGCGAACCCGCTCTCCACGGCGCTGAACGGTCCATCGAGGGCCGCGAAGACGGGCTGGGCATACGTGCGGTTCACGGCGTTTGTCGCCGTGTTCGTGTCGGAGGAGACGGCGATCGGATGCCCGGTCGAGCTGTCGACCGTCGCGGAGTCCGGGCCACCGTTGCCTCCGCCGCCTCCGCCGTTGCCGTTGACCGTCGCATCGAACCGGACGTACACGTTGAACGAGCCGGCCACGAGCGGGGTCAGCACGGTCCGCATCAGGACGGTGTTTCGCCCGGGATCGGTGACGTAGTCGGTCTGCAGGCGGTACTTGCCGCTCCTGGCCGTGCTCGTCACCCGGCAGCTCATCCCCGAACCGTCGAGCGCGCGGACCGTGTAGGTCATGTCGCGGGCCTGGAGGTCGGTGAACGTCGCGCCGTCGGTGACGACGTACTGGAGGGTCTCGACGTTCGTGTTGTCGATGGTGGGGTAGGACACGTCGGACAGCACGCCGTTCGCGACGGTGAACCAGGTCCTGGAGGTCCGGTTCCGGGCGGTCCCGACGCAGTCCTTCCGGGCCACGTCGAAGTGGGACAGGGCTCCGGGCCCATCGGCCGCCGCGCCGGCGGCGAACACCGGCCGCGCCGAGCCGGATCCGGGAGCGACCGCGAGGATGATCGCGGCGCCGATGGCGAGCGCGGCCTTCGGGCCACGGTGCGTGGTGGAGAATCCGCGGAGACGCATCGTCTCTCCCCCTCCCTGCGACGTCCGGGCGCGCGGTCCGATCGCTGACCGTGGCCGCCGGCCGTGCATCTGGTTGTCGGAGTGTCAACCCTTCGGCGGTCGTTCGCAAGACTCCGGGTTCTGGTCCTGCCCAGGCGGGATCGTGCTGAGCAGCGGTTCGACGACCCGGGACGGGCAGCGCCGTGCCCCGCTGCCCAGGATTGAACCGCCGGGCCGCGGTTCGCATCTGGATGATGTCGACGACCGATCCGCCCCACAAGGCATCGACCTCGCGTCGTCGCGCTACGGAGGTCACCCGTGAACTGGACCAACGCTCTTCGAGGGTTCGTCGGCGTCGTCATGGCGATCGCGTTCTCCACCGCCGGACCGGCCGCGGCGGCCGGCGGGGTTCCAGGCAGCCCAGCGACGGAGACGCCTGCAGGGCCGATCCAGCCGCTGACGGCGTGTACGCCGGGTGCCCGCTCCTGCCCGATCCGGATCACGTTTGCCCCCGGCGCATACAGCGGCCAGGGCCACAGCGAGATGCTCGGGATCCGCTCCCAGCGCTGGTTCGTGGTCCATGCGCGCGCCGGGCAGGTGATGATCGTCATCGTCGAGGGTCGCGGCGCGACCCGCGGGGTGGTCTCCTCCCCGGGCGGCAGCTCGAACGGCCAGCCGGGCGGTCGCGTCTTCGATGCGAGCGTGCCCAGGACGGGCGACTACCGGATCCACGTCACCGAGAGCCCGATGGGCCAGGGGTGGTCCGGGCGCGTCGATGTCGTGGTCGTGATCTACTGAGATGGCGCCCCGCACGGGTTGCGCGGGCACGGCGTGGCCGGGATGATCGGGGTGCGCGCCCTCCGGCGGCCGATGCCCGATCAGGAGCAACCGACCACGATGGCGCGACACGACGAGCCGGCTCCGCTGACCGCCCGCCGCGAGGCCTTCGAGCGACTCACCGACCAGCGGCTCGGGCGAGCCTATCGGCTGGCGAGCCTCGTCCTGCGCGACTCCGTCGACGCCGAGGACGCGGTCCACGACGCGGCGGTGCTCGCCTGGACGCGGTTCGACGAGCTCCGTAATCCGGCCCGGTTCGACGCCTGGTTCGACCGGATCGTCGTCAACGCGTGCCGCCAGCGGCTGCGCCGCGGAACCGTCCGGGCGCTGACCATCGACGCCGTCGCCGAGATGGGACAAGCCGATGGCGCCTCCGGGCGCGCCGAGCGGGCGGGCCTGCGACGCGCGCTCGACCGCCTCACGCCCGAGCACCGGGTCGTCGTCGTCCTGCGCCACCTCGAGGGTCACTCGATCGCCGAGATCGCCGAGCGCACCGGCGAGCGGCAGGGCACCGTCAAGTCCCGGCTCCACTACGCGCTGCGTGAGCTTCGCGCGGCATATGACGCCGCCGAGCGGGGAACGGAGGATCACCGATGAGCGACGAGCGGTTCGACGACGACCTCCGGGCCGTCCTGCTCGAGGAGGGGCCCCGGGACGTGCCCGATGCGCTGCGCCGCCGGGTCGCGGCGATCCCGGCCGCGATCCCCGTTCCCGCCTCGCGGTCCCGCTGGTCCTGGCCCGCCGGCGTGGCCGTGCGGGCCGCCGCGGTCGTGACGGTGGTGGCGCTGCTCGCCGTCGGGTTCTGGCGGTTCGGGCCGGCATCCCAGCCGGGCGTCGGTGGATCGCCCTCGCCGGCCGCGACCGCGGTCCCGTCGACGAGTCCCTCCGCCGGCACCCCGGCAGGGGGCGCCTGCAGCGCGACGGACCTCAGCGGGCGAATCCTCGGCTGGCAGGGGGCGGCCGGGAGTCGCATCGCGAACGTGGAGATCACGAACACTGCCGCGCGCCGATGCGCGATCCAGGGCACGCCCGCTCTCGAGCTGGTCGGCGCGGCGGCTGGCGAAGTCGTGCTGATCGATTCCCGGACGGCGGGCCCAAGCGGCGAGGCCCACGTCGCGCCGACGGACCCGAGCTTCGAGCTCGCGCCGGGTGACCGGCTGCGAACGGAGGTCGCCGTGACGAATTACTGCGGTGTGGCTGTGCCTTTGCCCACGACGCCGATCGATGTCGCCTTGACCCTGCCGTCGGGTGGCGGACGGCTCGTGGCGACGCCCGGGCCAGGCGTGTCGAGCGCGGACGCGGTCCCGCCGTGCCTGGGCGCGACCGGTGCTGCGATCTCGATGAACGGCTGGCGGCGCTAGGCGCCTGCCCCGCGACGCGCGCCGGCGGTCGACCAGCTCCGCCTGTCTTCGCGGCGTCCTCGCGCGGAACCCGGTGCGTCGCGGAACCGTGGCAATGCCCGCCGCAAGGTGATCCCCCCAAGGTCGGGCCATGTGCCGGTCCCTGCGCCGCCGCTTCGGGCGAGACGCCGACGCCCGACCTCGTTCGCGGGCGTCCGGCCAGCTGCTCGTCCTGTTCGCGGTCAGCATCGTCGTGCTGACCGGGATCACCGCCATCGTCGTCGACGTCAGCTGGTACTGGGCGAACACCCTGCGCGTCCAGCGCGCGGCCGACGCTGCCGCCCTCGCCGGGGCGGTCTGGCTGCCCGGCCAGCCCGTCACCGCGTTCTCGACCGCGCGAGCCGAGGCGGTCAAGAACGGGTACACGAACGGCGTCGGATCGGTCGTCATCACCCCGACCCAGGATTCCGTCGATCCGCGCGAGCTCGACGTCAGCGTGTCGGCTCCCGTCAACACGTTCTTCATGCGGGTGTTCGGGATCAATACGATCACGGCGCGACGCACCGCGACGGCGATCTTCGTCCAGCCGGTGCCGATGGGCAGCCCGCAGGCGTACTACGGCGTCGGTTGCTTCTTCCTGAAGGCCGGCGGTCTGCCGGCCTGCACGAATGCCGCGACGAGCAACGGCGCGAGCGGCATCTCCAGCCCGGGTGGCGGCTCGCTCAACAGCCAGGGCGGCTGGGGCGCGATCATCACCAAGGGCGGTAACGAGCAGAACGGCGACGCCTACGCGCCTGCCAACAACGGCGGCGGCGGCGGCTTCGGCGGTGGCGGCAATGCCCTGTACGACCCGAACGGCTACTACTACCTTGCCGTGGTGGCCCAGGCGGGTGGCTCGATCTACGCGTTCGACCCAGGCTTCTGCGCGATGGGCGGGAACGGGTCCGGCGGGAACTACGGCGCCGGCGACCACTGGATCGGCGGCAACACGAACCCGGTCTCGACGTACTACACGCTCTACAACACGAACGGGGTTCCTGCCCTGCAGTCGGCCTGGACGCAGATCTCCTCCTCCGGGGCCCTGTTCGAGAACCAGACCGCGTCGGACACCGCGAACGGCGGCCCCGCGACATCCACCGGCTCCGCCTCGATGACCGGCTGCGACGCCTTCCACGACTCGTGGTGGCTGGTCCGGAGCGGGCTCGCCGCTGGGACCTACGCGGTCCAGGTCCAGACGACCAACCCGGGCGGCGGGGCGATCAACCAGAACACGAACGCCGAGAACATGTTCTCGCTGCTCGTCGGCAGCGGCGGCGCGCCGCGGGTCTACGGCTCCGGGCGGATGGCCACCTACAACAACCTGGCCGGCGGCCTCCAGAAGTTCTACCTCGCCCAGATCGACCAGGCGACCGGGGCCGGGAAGACGGCCCAGATCGACCTGTTCGACCCGGGCGACGTCGGCGGCAACGCGTTCCTCAAGATCCTCAACCCGGACGGCGGCGGCCAGACGTATGCCACCTTCAGCTACACCACGGACGGGAACTGCGGGGTGACGGCCACGGCCAACGGCAAGCCCCAGAGCGACAGCTGCAGCGGCACGAACGTGACCCAGATCCAGACCGCGAACGCCGGCTCCTCGAGCTTCAACAACACCTGGATCCACATCACGATCCCGCTGCCGGGCACCTATGGCAGCGGCGGGCTGTGGCAGGGCGGCTGGTGGCAGATCGAGTACAACGTCTCGAGCGGCAACGACACGACCACCTGGCAGGTGTCGGTGCGCGGCAACCCGGTCCACCTCATCGTCCCGTAGCGCGCCTGGTGCGCGTCGCCGACCGGATCCGGGCGAGCGCCATCGTTGCGGCGATCGCAGAGCGAGCCACAGCCGACGACGCTCGCAGGGTAGGCTTCCACTCTCGACGGATCACGCCGGGTGAGGAGGCAGAACCATGACCGGCCAGGTGTCGCTGCGCGGTCTCGACGCGCTCGACGGGTTCGTGCTCCGCCCCGACCATGCCGACTACGACGCGGCGCGGCAGTCGTTCAACGGCATGCTCGATCGGCGCCCCGAGGCGATCGTCCGGTGTCGGTCGGTCGCCGACGTCGTGGCCGCCGTTCGCGCAGCGCGAGATGCCGGGCTCCCGATCGCGGTCCGCGGCGGTGGGCACGGCATCGCCGGGCACGCGATGGCCGACGGATCGGTCGTCGTCGATCTCCGCGAGATGCGCGGCGTGACGGTCGATCCGGCGCGGCGCATCGCCCGGGCGCAGGGCGGCGCCCAGTGGGAGGACGTCGACCGGGCGACGACGACTCATCGGCTGGCGACTACCGGCGGAACGTTCTGGGACACGGGCATCGGCGGCCTCACCCTGACGGGCGGGATCGGCTTCCTGATGGGCACCGCCGGGCTGACCTGCGACAACCTCGTTGCGGCGACCGTTGTCACCGCCGACGGCGACGTCGTGGTCGCCGGCGACGACGGCGACCCGGAGCTCCTGTGGGGGTTGCGCGGCGGGGGCGGGAACTTCGGCGTCGTGACCGAGTTCGTCTACGCGCTCCACGAGATCGGCGACTTCCAGGATGGGTCCATCCAGATCCCGCTCGAGACGGCCCGCGAGGGTCTGGCTGCCGTCGCCGCCCTGGCCCGGGCGGCACCTCCGGAGATCGTGATCTTCGTCCTGGGGCCGTCCCATCCGCTCGGTCTGCCCCAGCCGGTCGATCCGGGAACCCGACGCTCGATGATGACGATCGCCCTCGTCTACCAGGGTACGACTGACGATGCGCGCGCCGTCGTGGCGCCGTTGAGCTCGCTGCCGGGTGCCATCACGACGATCACGCCGGCGAGCTACGTCGACATCCAGTCGTCGAGCGAGCTGATGCCGTTCGGCCTGCGGAACTACTGGAAGGGCCACTTCGTGCGCGACCTCGACGGACCCGCGATCGAGGCGGCGGCCCGCGCGATGGACACGGCCCCGGACCCGATGTCATTCGTGCTGCTGGAGGCGATCAGCGGGCAGGCCCGCGTCGAACCGGCCGGCGGCGCCGCCTTCGGCCAGCGCGAGGCGCGCTGGAACGTGTCGGCAATCAGCGTCTGGGAGGACCCTGCCGAGGACGAGGGTCAGGTGGGCTGGGCCCGGACCATGACCGACGCGCTGGAGCAGTCGTCGCTGAGCGGTGCCGGGTACGGCAACTACCAGCCCGTCGACGAGACGGCCGAGCGCGTGCGGGCGAGCTTCGGCCCGGAGCGCTACCAGCGGCTGGTCCGGCTCAAGAACCGCTACGACCCCGATAACGTCTTCCGCTTCAACCGGAACATCCCGCCGGCGGGGTAGCCGCCCAGGGCCTCTGTCGGCCTCGACGCTCGCACCACGCGCCGCTGGGACCGCCGGTCCCGACAGGCCGCTGGGACCGCCGGTCTCGGGACCTCCGCCCCTGTCGCCCACCCACGCTCCGGCGCATCGTCAGGCTGGAGGTGTCCGTGGAGCTGGCGACGCGCGCGATCGGCCTGCTCGGTGGCCATGCGCCGGACGAGATCCCGCCGTCCCACCGCGACCTCGTCGAGTGCCCGCCGGTCTGCGCGCTGACCACCGTGATGCGCGACGGCTACCCGCAGACGTCGGTCGTCTGGTGCGATTTCGACGGCGAGTGCGTGCGGGTCAACACGATGCGCGGCTTCGCCAAGGAGCGGAACATGCGCCGCGACCCGCGGGTGACCCTCCTCTGCTACGACCCGCGGCAACCGCTTCGCTACCTCGAGGTGCGTGGGACGGTGGTCGAGATGACCGAGTCGGGCGCCGGCGCGCACCTCGACGCGCTGGCCTCGAAGTACGCCGGGCGGCCGATGCGCTACTTCGGCGAGGCGATCCCGGCCTCGTTCTCCGAGACCGAGATCCCGGTGCTCTGCCGGATCCGTCCGACGCACGTCGTGGCGCTCGACGCGACCACGCCCGGGGCCGCGCGGTGACCGCGCTCGTCACGCCCGACACGCTGCCGCTCCCGGCCTCTCATCTCGATCTGCTCAGCCGGCCGGTCTGTGGCGTCCTGACGACGATGGGCGTCGACGGCCAGCCGCAGTCGAGCCTGGTCTGGGTCGACACGGACGGGACCTCAGCGCGCGTCAACACGACGCTCGAGCGGCAGAAGGGTCGCAACCTGCTCGCCAATCCGAAGGCCAGCTTGCTGGTCGTCGACCCCGACGACACGGGCCGGTTCATCCAGATCCGCGGCGACGCCGAGCTCATCACCGACGGCGCCGTCGAGCACCTCGACATGCTCACCCGGAAGTACACCCGGCACGCCGCCTACTACGGCGGCATCTATCCGCTCGCGCAGCGGGCGCTCGAGACGCGCGTCATCTGCCGGATCCACGCCCGGCGGATCACCCTCGACGCGATCCACGCCTGACCCCGGACCCGCGACTCGGGAAGCCTCAGGACCCCTCTGTCAGCGGAGGGGACGACTCGTGGACCGTCGCCTCGAGGCGGTCCATGTCGCTTCTCGTGCATGACACCCAGAGTGCCCAGCCGCCAGACTCGGTGGAGATGTAGTACTGGACGTGGACGACGTCCCCGTCGCTCGCGTTCGGCTCCGTCATCTCCAATCGAAGGGCCTCGCCGATCGTGAGATCGACGCGACCCAACGATCGGATCGCCATGCCGACGGCATGAGGATGGATGCCGTATCGCCAGCGAGTCGGCGTGGTTGCGGATGGCTCGGTCAATCCCGTTCTCCTCTGCCCGGCGATCCTGGCCGCGGATGTCCGTCCTGATCGCGCGGTGATCGTACTCCCGGGTCCAGACTCGAGAGCCGCCTCAGCCGGACGTGAAGCAGTCGGCCTCGACGCCGGCGGAGTACGGCGGCCGACGTCGCCTGCAGTTGGCGTGGGTCGCCGCGAGCGGACCGCCTCGGAACCCGCGAGCGACCGCCGGGGCTTCGTCGCGACGACACGATTCCGGCGACTCACGAAGTCGTACCCTCAGCGAGTCATGGACCCGAGCCCACAGGCAGCCATCCTCGAACACGTCCTCACCGAGCG
Source organism: uncultured Chloroflexia bacterium (assembly GCA_963813705.1). Classification (GTDB taxonomy): domain Bacteria; phylum Chloroflexota; class Limnocylindria; order Limnocylindrales; family CSP1-4; genus Chersky-267. Next base: position 35,805 of record CAWFAH010000001.1, on the reverse strand, counting down.
TGGAGCGGGACCTGCTTTCGACTGGGTCGTCACGGCGCCATACAGCGCAATCGTCCGCGGCACGACGGGGAGCAAGAGGTGACGGGCCAGGTGGACGACGCCGCGGTTGCGAATGAGGCAACCCTGGCCGCCACCACTGGCGATCCTGACGGCGCACCCGGCACGGACCCCGCATCCGCCGCTGCGCCGCCGAGCCGACGCTCGGCCCTCCTCCGATCCGGCCTGATCGTCGGCGTCATCGTCATCGTCTTCGGCGTCATCCTGCCGCGCTACATCGACTACTCGGAGGTCGTGGCGGCGTTCGGTGAGCTGACGCCGGACCAGCTCGTCGTCATCAGCGTCCTCGGAGCGATCGCGTGGCTCGTCAGTGGCCTCGTCTTCTGCGCCCTCATCCCCGGCCTCACGGTCATTCGCGGGCCGGAGTCGTGGCTCATCCTGTCGGGGATCGGCGCCAGCGTTCCGTTCGGCCCGTGGAACATGGGTGTCCTGTGGGTCGTCGTCCGGGGCTGGGACATCCCCAACATCCCTGCGACCTCCGGCATCGCACTCTACGGGGTCGTCAACGAGCTGAGCCGCCTGTTCCTGCCGCTCCTCGCGATCGTGACCCTTGCACTGACCTCCGGTCTGCCGACCAGCGACACCGGCACCGTCTGGGCAGTCGCGATCATCAGCGCGGTCGCCTTCGTGGTCGCGACGGGGCTCATCGTCGCGATCGTTCGCTCGGAGCGGATCGCCGACTGGCTCGGGCGGACCGGGCAACGGGTCGTGACATGGGTCATGACGCGGCTGAATCGGACGGCGGTCCCCGACGTCAGCGGTGCGATCCACCGGTTCCGCGACCAGCTCGGCGTCGTGATCCGGCGCCGTGGCTTCGCCGCCCTCGGGACGTCCATCCTCTCGCAGTTCGCCTGGGTGCTCGTGCTCGCCGTCGCGCTCCGGATGATGGGGATCCCGGAGAGCGTCCTGGGAGTTGCCGAAGTCTTCGTGGTCTACGCGCTCGTCATGGTCGTCACGATCCTCCCGCTCTCGCCCGGCGGAGCGGGCGTGCCCGAGCTGCTGTTCATCTCGATGTTCTCGGCGATCGCCGGCGCCCCGTACGAGGCGGCGATCACCGCCGGGGTCTTCCTCTACCGGCTGTACTACTGGTTCCTGCCGATCCCGCTGGCCTGGATCCTGCTCAAGCTGGCGCGGCGTGGAAGATCGATGCTGCCGACCACCCAGGAGCTGAAGGCGGCTGCCCGGTAGGAATCGGGCCCACGATCCGGCCACCGAAGCGGCCCCGCCCGTCAGGCCCGCAGCGAGATCTGTCCGGTCGTCCGGTCGACCTGGATCGGCAGCCCGGCGAGTGGCTGGTCCGTCGGTCCGGCCACGACCCGGGCTCCATGCGCCGGGTCGAACGTGGCGCCGTGGCAGGGACAGATCAGCAGCGCCGAGGATGCGTCATAACCCACTTCGCAGCCCGCGTGCGTGCAGGTCAGGTCATAGGCCACGATCTTGCCGCTGGGAAGCAGCAGGACGGCGCCCGGATCGCCGGTCGTCGGATCCGTGAACCCGATCGGCTGATCGGCGCGAAGATGCGAAAGGTTGCCGATCGTCGTGCCCGCGGTGGTCGCGGCCGGGGCGGCCGCCGCGGCCGTCGGGACAGGACTGGCGTCCGCTGCGCCAGCGCCGGCGGCGCCGGCGCCGCTCGCCGGCTGGGACGAACCGCCAGGGAGCCCGCTCGGGGCTCCCGGCGAGGTCCCGAGCGCCGCTCCGTCGCGGCCGCGCACGATCGGTCCGACGATCGCCCCGAACGAGGCCAGGAAGAGCGCTGCGCCGCCGATCAGCCCGGCTTCGAGGACGGCCCGCCGCGGGATGCCTTCGACCTCGTCGGGCATCGGCCGCCCACGCGCCGCCGCGGCACGGCGTCGTCGCAGCTCGCGCGACGTGACCGTCGGAGCCGACCACGGCAGCCATTGGTGGATCGTGAACATCCCCCCGGTGCCCGCCAGGGCGAGGGTGAGCCAGCCGAAGGCGTAGGGGAGATCGGGGCCGTAGTAGTACGGCTTGACCGCCCACGAGGCCGTGAGCCAGAACAGGAGCGCGAGCGCCGCTCCTGCTGCAGCGCAGGCCCGGAAGAGGAGACCGGTCAGCGCCCCGAAGCCGACGGCGATCTCGAGCAGGGCGATCCCCGCGCCCACGGCAACCGGGAACGGCTGACCGAAGACGACCACGAGCGGCCCGAGCGGGGAGCTGTGCGCGAAGGCAGCCATCTGCGCGCCGATCGAACCGGGTCCGGCGTCGCGCAGGAACGCCGGGTCGATGAGCTTGTCGAGGCCGGCGTACAGGAAGGTCGCCCCAAGGAAGACCCGGAGCGGTACGAGGGCGATTCCGGCGACGCCCGTCCGGCTGGGGGCGGCGACCGACGCGCTCTCGCGATCGGCAACTGGCGGTTGCTCCCACGCTGCTTCCTGGTCCGCCAGGCGCTCTCGCGCGACGTACCGCTGGTCCCGGGGCGATCTCCTGCGCTGGGTGCGATCGTGCTGGCTCATCGGCCTCCACCTGCGAACTCCAGGCAGCATGACCGGCGAACATTGGCTCAACCTGAGCGTCGGCAATCAGCTCTGTCCCGGGCATATCTGCAGCCCGGTCGGGACCGACGTGAGGGCCTTGGCGCACGAGGAGCTCGTCCCGGATGGTTGGCAGCGCGGTCCGTGCAGCCGGGGATGGAGGCGACCGGGGATGCTCGCCGAACACCGACGCCGGGGATGTCGGCCGACGCTCAGCCTCGACTGGCGATTCGGCGGACGGCGGCAAGATTGTGTGGGAACGTCGGCCCGGGGGGTCGAGGGAGCGCGGCGAGGATCGCCGGGTTGCCGGCCGCCTGCCGGCGGGCGAGCTCCAGCCGCAGGCTCTGCTCGCCGCGGGCCATCGCCCAGCGGTGATTGGCCGCGAAGATCGGCTTCATGACCAGCGACAGCCGTCGAAGGATGCCCTTCTCGGCGAGGATCAGCCAGTCGTAGGTCACGCGGGTCACCGGCCCGTCGGCCGACGTCGTCTCGACCGGCTCGAGCGTCCAGATCCCGCGGCCGACGAAGTCGCCCTCGGCGTCGATCCGAAAACCCCTTGGCGGATCCGACTCGGTCACGCGAAAGGTCCAGCGGAGTGTGTAGGGCAACCAGCCCTTGGTCCACAGCTCCACCCGCTTGCCGACGCCGACGGCGTCACCCGGCTCGGTCTCGAGGACGCGCAGGTAGACCGACGGCCACCAGCGAGCGAGGCCGGGTGCGTCGCCCAGGACCGCGCTGATCTCCTCGGCGCTGGCGTGGACCGTCCACGTCGTGATGAAGTGGTACTCGTTGGAAGCCATCGGCGGTCTCAGCTTGCCGCGACGATGGGCAACGCGCGCGGGATGAGCTCCGGGATCCTGTCGAGGAGTGCCGAGAGGGTCTCCAGGAACGGTGACGGAGGCCTGGGTCCGAGTCGCTCGACCGCCACGATCCGGCGCCGGATCGTCGTCGTCCCGGCGAGCTCGATCTCACGGAGCGTGCCGGCAGACAGCGCATCGGCGACCGCGGTCCCGGGGAGCAGGGCGACACCAAGCCCGCGCTCGACCATCCGCTTTGCGGCCTCGATGTTGTCGACCTCCGTGACGCCGCGCGGGATCACGCCGGCGACCCGGAAGAGCGCGTTCGTCAGGTCGTAGTAGCTCGACGTCCGGTCGAAGAGGATGAGCTGGGCGTGGCTGATCTCAGAAACGTCGACCGTCTCGGCCAGCGCAAACGGATGGTCCGGCCGGACGACCAGCACGAGTTCGTCCTCGAACAGCGGACGGCTCCGAACGCGGGGATCGCGGATCTGCCTGACGATCCCGAGCTCGACCTGGCCGTGCGCCACGAGGTCGACGATCTCCTCCGAATGGCCGGTCCGGACGAGGAGGCGAACATCCGGGTGTCGCTCGGTGAAGCGGACCAGGATCTCCGGCAGGACGTAGGCGCTGACGGCGGGCGCGACCGCGAGGGCGAGCTCGCCGATCACGCCCCGTTCGAGTTCGCGCACGAGCGACCCACCGCTGCGGATCGCCTCGATCGCACGGTCCGCATGCGGAAGGAAGGCGCGACCGGCGGGTGTCAGGACCATGCCCGAGTGCGTCCGTCGGAAGAGCGCCGTGCCGAGCTCCTCCTCGAGGGCCTGGAGCCGGGCGGTCAGCGCCGGCTGGCCGATCGACAGGGTGTTGGACGCACGCCGCATGTTCCCCTGCCGCGCGATTTCGATGAACCCTTCGACCTGGGTGAGAAGCATGGGCACGACCTTGCCTGGCCTGATGATCAACAACACTGATCATACCAGACGGAACTTTCGATTGGACGGTGGCTCGCCGCCAGCGTACGGTGGTCTCCCAGCACTGGCACGAGGGGATGCCCCATGGAACGAAGCGTCGAACAACGGGAGCCGGCCCACACGTCGGTCGCCTCGCCTGAGCCCTCGCAACCGTGGGTGCTCGGTCTGGCCTCCGCCGATGAGGGCTCGCGCAGCGGGCCGCAGACGCGCCCGTCCAGCTTCTGGGCCGATTGCGAGTGTCCGGACGCCTGCCCCAGGGACCACGACAACGAGTAGGAACAGCCGATGAGCGCGCTCGTCATGCCGGAGACCGAGGCGGACTCGTTCGAGGCACAGGTCACGATCGCCCGCGAGTGGTTCGCACGATCGCGCTTCGACGGGATCGTCCGTCTCCATACCGCCCGTGAGGTCGCCGCCCAGCAGGGCACGATCCAGCCCGACTACACCGTGGCCCGGATGGCCGCCGAAGGGTTCTACGCCCGGCTGCGAGAGCTGTTCGCCCAGGGCGGGCAGATCACGACCTTCGGCCCGTACTCGCCCGGTCAGGGTGTGGCGATGAAGCGGATGGGGATCGAGGCCATCTATCTGGGCGGGTGGGCGACCTCGGCGAAGGGATCGCATTCGGAAGACCCGGGTCCCGACCTCGCGAGCTACCCGCTCAGCCAGGTTCCGGACGAGGCGGCTGGCCTGGTTCGCGCGCTCCTCACCGCCGACAAGAACCAGCAGTTCGCGCGCACCCGCATGGACGAGGACAGGCGTCGATCGACACCGGAGGTCGACTTCCGCCCATTCATCGTCGCCGACGCCGACACGGGCCATGGCGGAGACGCACACGTCCGGAACCTCATCCGTCGCTTCGTCGAGGTCGGCGTTCCGGGCTATCACATCGAGGACCAGAAACCGGGCGCCAAGAAGTGCGGTCACCAGAGCGGCAAGGTCCTGGTCGGCCAGGACGAGCAGAACAAGCGGCTCAACGCGGCGCGCCTGCAGCTCGACATCATGCGCGTCCCGGGCATCATCGTGGCGAGGACCGATGCCGAGTCTGCGACGTTGCTGGACAACCGCACCGACGAGCGAGACCAGCCGTTCATCCTCGGGGCGACGAACCCCGAGCTGCCCAGCTACCGCGTTGGCTTCCTCGCGATCCTGAAGTCGCTGCACGACCTCGGGCTCGACGAGGTCCGGGGCCACCTCCTGTTCGCGGTGCCCGAGGACGAGTTGCGGCACGCCGCCGCCTGGCTCGAGCAGGTCGGGCTCATGTCGCAGATCGAGCGGCACGCCCGGCTCGCGCTCGAGGCCGGCGGGACGTCGATCGACGGCTTGCTCGATGCCCTCGGCGCCCGGTACTCGGACGTGTGGCAGGAAGAAGCGGGCCTGAAGACCTATGGCGAGGCGGTCGCGGCGATCCTCGAACTCCGGATCGATGAGGGCGAGCAGTTCGACCTGACGCTCGAGGAATGGCGCGCCTTCGCGCGCCGGGCATCGTTCTCCGAGGTCGAGGCGAAGGCAGCCTCGCTCGGCATCCGTATCGCGTGGGATCCCGAGCTGCCCAAGACCCCGGACGGCTACTACCAGGTCGAGGGCGGGATCGACTATGCGATCGCCAAGGCGCTGGCGGCTGCGCCGTTCGCCGACCTGCTCTGGATGGAGACGAAGACGGCGGATCTCGACGACGCACGCCGGTTCGCCGACGCCATCCATGCCGAGTATCCCGACAAGATGCTGGCCTACAACCTGTCGCCGTCGTTCAACTGGGACACCACCGGGCTCAGCGACGACGAGATGCGGCGCTTCCCCGAGGCGCTCGGGAAGCTCGGCTTCGTCTTCAACTTCATCACGTACGCCGGCCATCAGATCGACGGCCTCGCCGCGGAGGAATTCGGGACGGCCCTCCGCGAGGACGGGATGCTCGCCCTTGCCCGCCTCCAGCGGAAGTTCCGACTCCTGGAATCCCCGTACCGCACGCCGCAGTCCCTCGTCGGAGGAGACCGGCTGGACGCGGCCCTGATGGCCAGCTCCGGGCGGACCGCGGCGACGATGGCGATGGGCAAGGCTTCGACGCAGCACCAGCACCTCGTCCAGACGGAGGTTCCGACCAGTCTGCTGGAGGAGTGGCTTGCGGCATGGGCGGACCACTGGGAGCGACCCGGCAAGATCCGTGTCGAGCTGCGGCCCCATACCGCGGGATCGGACCTGCTCGAGCTACGGGTCCTGGACCCATCGGGCGAGAAGCTCGCCACGGTGATCTTCGCCAGCATGCTGGATCGTCATGGCCTGAGCATCCTGTCGATCCGCGACCAGAACACAGCGCCGTCGATCCGCCGGCGACGGCTGATGACGCTCGCGCAGCTCTTCCTGATCCATCGCTACCGCGCCGGTTCGCTGCACTACGTGACGCCGACCGAGGACAACCAATCGCAGACACGGCGGATGAAGGACCTGGGCATCTTCACCGTCGTGCGGACGGAGGTCGGGCAGATCATCGTCGCGGAGGTCGACCGGACGCGTGTCGCCGAGCTGGTCCAGCCCGACGGCGAGCCGCTTGCGGAGCTGATCCGCAAGCCCATCCCGCGACCAGCCTAGCGCCCCGGGCTGCGGCCCGAACGGCGCGGATCAATCGTGGTCGCTGAGCCAGACGCCGACCTTTGGCCACAGGTTCTGGCTGGCGGTCCGGCCCACCACGATCCCGACGTGACCGCCATCGATCAGGATCTCTGAGGCGTCGTCGCTGCTGACCCGGCCTGTGACGACGCTCGTCGTCGCCCGTGGCGCGATCAGATCCCGGCTCGCCGCGATGTTGAGGACCGGACAGTGGATGTCCGCCAGGCGCACCGGCCGGCCGTCCATGTCGAGCATGTCGCGGGCCAGGCGGTTCTCCTGGTAGAACTCGACGACCCACTGGCGGAACGCCGCCGCAGCGAACGGGACGCTGTCGTTCACCCACCGGTACATCGCCTGCCAGCCTCCGAGGTCGAAGCCGGGATCGCCCAACCGTTCCCAGAGGCGGCGGTAGGTGCCGACGTAGTTGGCCATCGGGTTGAGCAGCTTTGAGCCGATGTCCGGGACCTGCCCCGGCACCGTCGGGTACGTCTCGGTCAATCGCTCGATCGGGAATACGCCGCGGGCCGTCATCTGACCGAACTGACCGGAATCCGCGAAGTCGAGCGGCGCCGTCAACAGCACGAGATTGCGCGTGAACTCGGGATGGAGGGCAGCGAAGCAGGTCGCCAGCGCGCCGCCGATGCAGTAGCCGAGGACCGTCATCTGGTCGACGCCCGTCGCCTTTTGGATCGCCCTGGCCGCCCGCGGGAGATAGCGCGTGACGAGCGTCGTCACGTCGAGAGCGCGATCCTCGTCGCCCGGCGTGCCCCAGTCGATGAGGAAGACGTCGAAGCCCTCAGCCAACAGGAATTCGACGAAGCTTGCCCCGGGACGCAGGTCGAGGATGTACGCCCGGTTGATGAGCGGGAGGACGAGGAAGACGGGCGTCCGGTGGGTGGCCGGCGCGGAGCGGGTGTAGCGGTAGAGGCGGGCCTTGTTCTTGCGCCACACCAGCTCCTTCGGGCTGAGCCCGACCGGAGCATCCGCCGATCCCAGGACGGCTCGAGTCATCTCGAGGGCGCGGTCGTTCGATCGCCAGACGCTCTCGGCTTCCGGCCATGAGGGCGGCTGGGACGTGGTCATTTCGCGGCCCTCGCCCGCTTGGCCGGCCTCCGCGGCGTGCCGGCGGTCGAGGCCGTCGGGGCCTTGCCGCGGGTCGCGGGTGCGACTGGCCGCTCAACCGTGGCCGGCCCGGAGACGGTCGCTGGAGCGGCCGGACCTTGCGGGCCTGACGGACCGATCGGTCCCGTGGGCCCCGCCGGTCCGGCTGGTCCCGGCGATCCCGCGGGCCCCATCGGTCCCGTCGGTCCTGTCGATCCTGCGGGTCCTGTCGATCCTGCGGGTCCTGTCGATCCTGCGGGTCCTGTCGATCCTGCGGGTCCCGGGGGCCCCGCGGGTCCCGGGGGGCCCGCGGGCCCGTCGCGCTGCGCCCGGACCGCCACCTCGACGCCGTCGAGTCGATCGACGACCTGATCGACCTTCTCCTCGAGCGCGACGACGAGTTCACCCAGTCGCGCGATGTCCTCGCGGGTCGGCACGTTCATCGACTCGAGATACGTTCGCATGTTGTCGCGGACCGCCTTCTGGGCCGCGAGCATCGTCTCGAGCAGCCGCCCGCTGGATTCGCCGAACTCGGCGCTGCTCATGGCCTGCTCGAGGGCCGAACTCCAGACCCGCTCGTTGGTCTCGTACAGCTGGCGCCAGAGCTCGTAGGGATCGGTCGTCCGGCCAGCTTCGTCGGTGTTCGTCATGGCTGCTTCTCCTTGCTGTCGGTCTGGCCGGGATCGTCGGTCGGCTGTGCGGACTGGCGGCGCAGCGCGCCCGGACCCGCGTCATAGAGGCCGAAGAATTGGTCGATCGTCTCGCGATACGCGTTGAGCATCGTCGCCGATGATTCCAGCCAGTCATGGCCCGCGTCGGTGATCGTGTAGACCCGCCGTGCGGGTCCGGTCGGCCCGGGCTCCCAGTTGGACTCGAGGAAACCGTCCTTCTCCATCTGGCGGAGGGTCCGGTAGAGCGTGCTCATCGTGATCCCGAACACGCCGAGCGCGCGCAGGTAATCCTCGATCACGTACCCGTGCGCGCGCTGGAGTGAGACGGCCAGCAGCACGAACGGCGCCAGGAAGTCGCGTGGCGGCCAGGCGGCGAGGGGCTCGCGCTCCTCGATCGGGTCGGCGGTGTCGTCGATGTTGGAGGTTCGAGGGTCAGACATGGCCGTCCACTCTTGACAGACGCTCTTGATAGGGCCACTATATGCATGACGCACTTAGGGTTGACGCGCAAGTAGCGCCACCACGATCATAGCGAAGGGAGACCCCCGTGTCCACTACCACCAATGACATGCCTGAGTCGGCCGCAGCCGCGGTCGCAGAGGCCACCCGCATCGCCGCCGAGGCTGCCCGCAACGGCACCGAGACCGCCAAGGCCTCGTTCGAAGCCGCGAGCTCGTACTTCGATGAGACGAACAAGATCGGTCGGGACCTGCTCGGGACCTGGTCCTTGCAGACCGAGGCCGCCATCAAGGCCGCCTTCTCCGCGCAGAATGCCGCGATCGACGCCGGCCTGGGTCTGTTCGACCTCGGTGTGAAGGGCAATCGACAGGCCGTCACGCAGTTCTCCGAGATCGTCAAGCGAACCCAGAAGGCGACGCTCGAGACCTGGGACAGCTACGCCAAGATGGCCATGAAGGTGGCCGAGCCGACCAAGCGCTGATCGGCGATGGCGACCATCGAGGTGGCCGGCGATCTGCCGGCCGCTTCGTTTGTGTTCAGCCAACGGGAAGAGGTTCCTCCCATGGATGACCTGAGGGACAAGGCCTGCCTCGTCACGGGCGGTTCGCGCGGCATCGGTCGGGCGATTGCGCTCGAGCTCGGACGCCACGGTGCGTCCGTCGCCGTCGGATTCGCTCACAACAAGGAGGGTGCCGAAGCGGTCGCCGCCGACATCGTGGCTTCGGGGGGCAAGGCGTTCGTCTTCGGCTGCGACGTGGCGAACCCGGAGACGATCGAGCCGGCCGTCGCGAGTGTCGTCGAGCGGTTCGGGACCATCGACGTCCTGGTCAACAACGCCGGCATCACTCGCGACCGTTCGCTCGCCAAGATGTCGCCCGATGAATGGGACGCCGTCCTGTCGACGAACCTGACCAGCGTCTTCCACATGACCTCCCGGGTCCTGCCGGTGATGGTCAAGGCGGGGTCCGGCCGGATCGTCAACATCAGCTCCGTGATCGGGCTCCACGGCAACTTCGGCCAGGCCAACTACGCCGCCGCGAAGGCGGGGATCGTCGGCTTCACGAAGTCCGCGGCGCTCGAGCTCGCCCGCAAGGGCATCACGGTCAATGCGATCGCGCCCGGCTTCATCGAGACGGAGATGATCGCGGCCATGCCGGACGAGGTCCGCGCGGCGATCCTGGCGAAGATCCCGATGGGCCGGTTCGGACGTCCAGAGGAGATCGCCCAGGCGGTCGTCTACCTCGTCAACAGCGAGTACATCACCGGCCAGGTCATCGCCATCGATGGCGGGCTGTACACCTAAGACAGACGGAAGCGAGGAGAGCCACGATGGCTGAGATCCCACAGACCGGTCGCAACGGGGGCATCTACCTGGTCAGCGCCGCCCGAACCCCGATCGGGAAGTTCGGTGGCGCCCTGGCCGAGGTGCCCGCCGTCGAGCTCGGTGGGTTCGCCATCCGCGCCGCCGTCGAACGAAGCGGACTCCCGGAGGGAACGGCGATCGACGACGTCCTGATGGGCCAGGTGCTCCAGGCCGGCGTCGGACAGGCGCCCGCGCGCCAGGCGGCGCTCCTGGGGGGCCTGCCGGTGACGACGAGCGCGACGACGATCAACCGGGTCTGCGGCTCCGCCCTCAAGGCGATCATGCTCGGGGCAGCCGAGATCAAGGCCGGTGACGCCGACGTGGTGGTCGCCGGTGGCATGGAGAGCATGAACGGAGCGCCGTACCTCCTGCCCCGCGCCCGCTTCGGCTATCGCCTGGGCGACGGGACGCTGGTCGACGCGACCGTGCACGATGGGTTGACCTGCGCCATCGAGGGCTGCCACATGGGCACCCACGCCGAGCGCGTCGCGATCTCGAACCAGGTCAGCCGTGAGGACCAGGATGCGTTCGCCCTGCGCAGCCACCAGCGCGCGATCGCGGCGATCGACGAAGGCCGCTTCGAGGCCGAGATCGTGCCGGTCATCGTGCGCGACGCGAAGGGGCGCGAGACGGTCGTCTCCGTCGACGAGGGTCCGCGTCGAGACTCGACGATCGAGGCCCTCGCCCGACTCAAGCCGGTCTTCCCGCTGCCCGAGGGCGAGGACCGCGGCGATACCACCACGGGCAGCGTCACGGCAGGCAATGCGCCGGGCGTGACGGACGGGGCAGCCGCGACGGTCGTTGCCAGTGAGCGGACCGTCGAGCGCCACGGCCTGAAGCCGCTGGCGCGCATCATCGGCTACGCCCAGGCCGAGGTCGAGCCGAAATGGCTGTTCCTTGCCCCGGTCGAGGGCGTCCGCCGCCTGCTCGACCGGATCGAGTTGCCGATCGAGGCGTTCGACCTGATCGAGATCAACGAGGCCTTCGCCGCGCAGACCCTCGCCGACGGCCGCGAGCTCGTGTTCGACTGGGACAAGGTCAACGTCAACGGCGGCGCGATCGCGCTCGGCCACCCGATCGGGGCGTCCGGGGCCCGTGTCGTCGCGACGCTCCTCTACGAGCTCCAACGGCGCGGCGGGCGCTACGGCCTGGCAACCCTGTGCCTCGGCGGCGGAGGGTCCGTGGCGATGGCCTTCGAGCGGGTCTGAGCAACCGGGCGTCCGCCCGGATCAGTCACCCGGCTTGAACAGCGCGTCCTCGGATCACCACATCGCGAGATCGACCCGCTCGTCGATCTCCGGGTCGGTCCGTCCCTGGCCGCTGACGGTCATGGCCGCCTCGAGCTGCGCGTACTCGGGCCACCACATCGCTCGATCGACTGCCTCGTCGATCTCCGGGTCCGTGAGCTGGCGCCCGAGTCCGCGATCCCGCGCCTCGCGCACGACCGCGATGGCGATCGCGTGGGCAACGGCGCGCAGATCGGCGACCGGCGGATAGAGCGCACCCATTCCCAGCCGCTCGTCCGACGTCATGCCGGCCAGCTCGCGGGCCGCGAGGAGGAACATGTCGTCGGTCACCTCGCGGGTCTCGGCGACGATCGAACCAAGCCCGATCCCCGGGAAGATGAAGACGTTGTTCGCCTGACCGATCACCCGCACCCCGGAGGGGCCGTCGACCTCGCGGCTTGGGCCGCCCGCGGCGACCAGGGCTCGTCCACCCGTCCACGCGAGGACCTCGTCCGGCCGTGCCTCGGCACAGGTGCTCGGGTTCGACAGCGGAAACACGATCGGCACCGGGTCGTGGAGGGCCACCTCTCGTACGAGGGCCTCGGAGAACGCGCCTGAGCAGGCGGTCGCGCCAATGAGGACGGTTGCCCGCGTGACGCGCGCGATGGCGACGGGGTCGGCCAGCTGCGACGGCCGCAGCCCGGCCTCCAGGAAGGGAACGGGATCGACCGCGAACGGTCGCTGATCGTCCGGCAATCCGGGCCGGCCCGTGTGGACGAGGCCGTGGCTGTCGAGCATGACGATGGCCGCGAACGCTGCGCGTGGATCCATGCCCTCGGCGACGAGCTCGCGCTGCAGCATGGTCGCGATGCCGATGGCCGCCGCGCCAGCACCCATGAACAGGAAGCGGTCGGACGTCAGACCCCCGCGACTCCGGCGAGCGGCGAGCAGGCCGGCCACGACGACCGCCCCGGTCCCCTGGACGTCGTCGTTGAAGCTCGGCAGGCGATGCCGATAGGTGTCGAGGACCCGCACCGCGTTGTGCTGCTTGAAGTCCTCCCATTGGAGGATGGCTGCCGGGAAGACCCGGGTGACTCCCCCGACGAACGCCTCGACGACCGCGTCATACGCCGCGCCACGCAACCTCGGGGACCGGTGACCAAGGTAGAGCGGGTCTTCGAGGAGCTCCTGGTTATCGGTCCCGACGTCGAGCGAGACGGGCAGCGTCTTGGCCGGATAGATGCCTGCGGCCGCGGTATAGAGGGCCAGCTTGCCCACCGGGATCGCCATCCCGCCGGCACCCTGGTCCCCAAGGCCCAGGATGCGTTCATTGTCGGTGACGACGATCAGACGGATATCGTCGCCGGCGGAGCGAAGGATGTCGTCGATCCGGCCCATATCATCGGGCGTGATCCAGACACCGCGAGGACGCCGGAAGATATGGCTGAATCGCTGGCAGGCGAGGCCGACCGTCGGCGTGTAGACGATCGGGAGGAATTCGTCGAGGTTCTCGACAAGGAGTCGATAGAACAGGGTTTCGTTGCGGTCCTGGAGCGCGGCGAGTCCGATGTACCGCTCCAGGTCATCTGCCTTGCGCCGGACGTGCTCCAGCTCGAGGGCGACCTGCTCGTCGATCGTGGCCACGCCCGCCGGCAGCAGGCCGTGAAGGCCAAACGCATCGCGCTCCCGTGCCGTGAACGCGGCGCCCTTGTTGAGGAGCGGCTGCGCGATCAGGTCGTGCCCGCGGCACCCGACCACCGGGCGCGGTGGCATCCGGTCAGTGACGGGTGGTGCGGTCTGGGCCGGCATCGCTCGTCGCCTCGCTTCGCGCCGCCGTTTCGTCCGGATGCTGCGAGTGGTCGAATCGATATGCGGCGAGGTCTGCGTCATGGATGACACCGACGAGCACGCCCTTGCCGTCGACGACCGGGACGCTCGTGAGGTAGACGGTGGAGCGGATCAGGGCGTCCGCCTCCTCCACCGACGCATCGACGAAGACGAAGATCGGGTCGACGGTCATGATGTCCGTGACCAACGCCGGCTTTGTGTTCATCCCCACATCCTCTAGGCCCTGACCATCCTCGGCCGATCTGGTCGGCGCCGACAGTGCCGCGTGGACCTACTTTCCCGCCGCAAGACCCGTCGCGAGCTCTCGCGCGTCTTTCGAAGTCGGAACCTCTTCGCTACGGTCGGCTGAACGCCGCTTCCCGGAGAACGTCTGCGAGCCGCGACCCTCCCTGCCGCGGGGATGGATGATGGTGCCGATGGATCTGCCGTCGACCCGCACGCTCACCTTCCTCTTCACGGACCTGGAAGGCAGCACCCGGCTCTGGGAACGATTCCCGGAAACGATGACGGGGGCTTTGAGCCGGCACGACGCGATCCTGCGCGGAGCGATCGAAGCTTCAGCCGGACAGGTCGTCAAGACGACCGGCGATGGAATGATGGCGGTGTTCGGCAGCGCGGGGGCTGCGGCGACAGCCTGCCTGGCTGCGCAGCTGGATTTGATCGCCGAATCCTGGGGTGAGACGGGTCCGTTGCGAGTCCGGATGGGCGTGCATTGCGGCCAGGCCGAGCAGCGCGGCGAGGACTACTTCGGCCCGACCGTCAACCGCACGGCCCGGATCATGGCCGCCGGGCACGGAGGCCAGATCCTCCTGTCCGAGTCGGCCGGCGCGCTCGCACGTGAGGGGCTGCCGGCGGGCGCGGACCTGATCGACCTCGGCGAACATCGCCTCAAGGATCTCGGTCGGCCGGAGCACCTCTTCCAGCTGGTGCACCCCGGGCTGCCGACCGATTTTCCGCCGCTGATCACGGCGCGTTCGGCCGGTGTGGACCTGCCGGCCCGGGCCGCCGAGCTGATCGGCCGCCGGGACGAGCTCGCTGAGATCCGCGATCGCCTCGCCGATGGATCGGTCCGCCTGCTCACCCTGACCGGGCCCGGGGGCACGGGCAAGACGACGCTGGCGATCAAGGTCGCCGAGGAGCTCGCGCCGGGCTTCCCGGGCGCCGTCTCCTTCGTCGACCTGTCGAGTGCCCGCGATACGAACGCGATCCTCGTCGCGATCGCCCGCACGGTCGGATTGGGGGAGATCATCGATCGGCAGCTGGAGGATGAGCTCGTCGACAGCCTGCGTAATCGGCAGGTGCTCCTCGTGCTCGACAACTTCGAGCAGGTGACCGAGGCCGCCGGCGTGGTTGCGCGGCTGCTGAGCGAGTGCCCGCGGCTCACGGTGCTGGCGACCAGCCGCGAGGCGCTGCACGTTCGGGCAGAGCGGATCTACATGGTCCCGCCGCTCGGCCTCCCCCCGGTCGGACGGGAGGCCTCCGCTCGGCGGATCGGCGAGTTCGAGGCCGTCCAGCTGTTTGTCGACCGGGCCCGGGTGGTCCGCCCCGAATTCGAGCTGACCGATGACAACGCGGCGGCAGTGGCCGAGATCTGTCGCCGGCTGGACGGCCTGCCCCTGGCGATCGAGCTCGCCGCGGCGCACCTGCGGCTCTTCTCCCCCGAGGTCCTGCGGGATCGCCTGGGGAACCGGCTGAACCTCCTGCGGAGCGGACCGCGCGACCTTCCCGAACGACACCAACGCTCGGGCGACGATGGACTGGAGCTACGGGCTCCTCCGGCCTGCCGAACAGCGCCTCTTCGAGCTGATGGCCGTGTTCGCGGAAACGGACCTCGTCGCGGTCGAGGCCGTGGCCGCCGGGCTCGAGCCGATGGACGGCATGGCTCTGGACGTGCTCGGTGATCTCGCCGGACTCGCCGAGAAGAGCCTCGTTCGGCTGACGAACCCGCCGGGAGGCGAGCCTCGCGTGGCGATGCTGGAAACGATCCGCGAGTTCGCAGCCGACCGGCTCGACGCGCTCCCCGACCTCGCCGAGAGTGCTCGCCGGGCTCACGCCACCTACTTCGCGGATCGGGCAGGCCGATTGCTGGCTGACCTCACCGGCGGACAACGTGAGCACGCTCTGGCGGACCTCGCCGCCGACGTCGCGAACCTGCGGATCGCCTGGGCCCACTGGGTGGCCGAGCGCGACCTCGAGCGGCTCGACCAGCTGGCCCGCCCCCTGCTGATCCTGGACGACGCCCACGGCTGGTACCTCGACACGGTGGGCCTCACCCGGGACCTCCTCACGGTGCTGGCGGCAGTCCCGACATCAGCCGACCGGGCCGGCCAGGAGATCGCCCTTCGGACGAGCCTGGCTCGGGCGCTCATGGCGACGAAAGGCTTCACCCCGGAGGTCGAGGCCGCGTTTGCCAGCGCCGTGGAGCTCTTCGAGGGCGGGACCGACGTGCGCCAGCAGTACTCCGTCCTGCGAGGGCTTGCCAGCCTCTATCTGTTCCGCGCCCAGCTCGACGAGTCCGCCCGCCTGGGCCGGGAGATCCTCGCCCTCGGGGAGCGCGAGGGTGATCACGGGCATGCTGATCGACGGACACCTGCTCGTGGGGACGACCCTCATGTCGTTCGACCAGCTGCGCGCCGGACTCGATCACTTTGACCAGGCCATCGCCCTCTTCCCCATCGAGCGGACCGGATTGTTCACGGCGAGGATCGGGAACGACCCGCGGATCGCGTGTCTGACCACATCAGGGATCACCCTCTGGCTGCTCGGCTATCCGGATCGCGCTGCCGAGCGCGCGAACGCCGCGCTGACTCTCGCCGCCGAGCTGGACCATCCGTTCACCTCGGCCTACGCGCGTTTCCATGCGGGCCTCCTCCGCCTGTGGCGACAGGACACGGAGACCTCGCTCGAGCTTGCGATCGGACTGAGCGAGCTGGCGGATGAGCACGAGTTCCGGATCTGGATCGCGGCCGGAGGCTGTCTGCTGGGCGCTGCTCAGGTCCAGCTGGGACGAGTCGAGGAGGGCCTGGCCAACATCCGGAACGGGATCGGCCTCTACGGGGAGCTCCGGTCGCCCCCGATCTTCTGGCCCTTCCTTCTGTACCTCGGCGCGCGGGCCAGTGTCCAGGCCGGACGGCCGGCCGACGGGCTCGCGCCGCTCGACACCGCGATCGAGATCCTGAGCCCCGGCGCCGGGGCGTCCATCCTGCCCGAGCTCTATCTCCTCAAGGGCGACCTCCTGGCCGCCCTTGACGCTGCCGACGGGGGTGGTCCCTCGGTGGCCAACGACTGGTATCGTCTCGCGTTCGATCGGGCCCGCGCGCTCGATGCCCGGATGGCGCTGCTCCGGGCGGCGACCCGGCTGGCCCGACTGCGACTCGCAGAGGGTGAGCCCGAAGGCGCGCTGCGCATGCTCCGCCCGGTCTACGACACGTTCACTGAGGGCTTCGAAACCGCGGACCTGGTCGAGGCGCGGGCCCTCCTTACCGATATCAGCGACGGAGTGTGACCGGTGCCCGTCAGCGCCAGCCGAGGTCCGGAGCCACGTACTTGAGGATGCTCTCGATCGCGTGGGCGTTGTATTCGACGCCGAGCTGGTTCGGGACGGTCAGCAGCAGGGTGTCCGCGGCCTGGATCGCCGTGTCCTCGGCAAGCTCCTTGACGAGGACGTCGGGCTCCGCCGCATACGACCGACCGAAGATCGCCTTCGTCTGGGCGTCGAGATAGCCGACCTGGTCCTTGTCCTGACCGGCGCGCCCGAAGAAGGCGCGATCCCGGTCGTCGACGAGCGCGAAGATGCTCCGGCTCACCGAGACCCGCGGCTCGCGCCGGTGTCCGGCCGCCGTCCAGGTTTCGCGGAACAGGCGGATCTGCTCCGCCTGGAGCTCGTGAAACGGCACCCCGGCGTCCTCGGTCATGAGGGTCGACGACATCATGTTGAGGCCCTGCTCGGCCGTCCACTGTGCCGTCGCACGTGATCCGGCCCCCCACCAGATCCGGTCACGGAGGCCCGGCGAGTGCGGCTCCGGGCGGAGCAAGCCCGGCGGGTTGGGGAACATCGGGTGCGGGTTCGGCTCGGCGAACCCGGCGCCGGACAGGACCTGCAGGAAGACGTCCGTGTGCTGGCGGGCCAGGTCCGCGTCGGTCTGGCCGTCGGGCGGGACGTAGCCGAAGTGGCGGAAGCCGTCGATGACCTGCTCGGGCGAGCCGCGGCTGATCCCGAGCTGGAGGCGACCGCCCGCGATCAGGTCGGCGGCGCCGGCATCCTCCGCCATGTAGAGCGGGTTCTCGTAGCGCATGTCGATGACGGCCGTCCCGATCTCGATGCGCTTCGTTCGCGCGCCGATGGCTGCCAGAAGCGGGAACGGTGAGGCAAGCTGCTGGGCGAAGTGATGGACCCGGAAATAGGCACCGTCCGCGCCCAGGTCCTCGACCGCCTCGGCGAGCTCGATCGACTGGATGAGCGCGTCCGACCCCGACCGGACCTGCGAGTACGGCGAGGCCGACCAGTGCCCGAAGGACAGGAACCCGATCTTCTTCACGCCGGGATTCTACGGGCGACGGCGGTTGGTCCGGCGGTTCACCGGGCGGGGGCGCCCCAGCTGGGTCAGCCACGGCATCTCGAGCTGCTCCGGCCCGGGTGGGGTGCGTGTTACGCGTCGCCGTGCCGGTCGGGCATGATGAGCGAAACCGGAACGCGCCATGACCGGAGCGTGACATGCCGCTGTTCATGGATCGCCACGACCTGCCCGGCGTCAGTGCGGAACAGGTTGCCGAGCTGCACGTCCTCGACCTGGCCGTCGCGGAACGGCATGGCGTCCGGTTCCTGACCTATTGGTTCGACGCCGCGACGAGCGCGGCGTTCTGCCTCGCCGACGCCCCGGACGCTGACACAATGCAGGCGGTCCACCGGGAGTCGCACGGTCAGGTCGCGAACCAGATCATCGGCGTCTCCGAGGACACCGTGCTCCGGTTCCTCGAGACGATCACCGAACCGCCGGATCACACCCAGGTCAGGAGTGCCTTCCGGACGGTGCTGTTCACGGATCTCGAGGACTCGACCGGATTGCTCAACGAGGTCGGCGAGGGTGCCTACATGGGTGCCCTCGGCGAACACGACCTGATCATCCGGCGCGCGCTGGTCGCCGAGCAGGGACGCGAGGTCAAGCACACGGGCGACGGGATCATGGCTGCCTTCGCCCGCGCAGACCGGGCGCTCGCCTGCGCGCTGGCCATCCAGGCAGGCTTCGAGCAACGTCGAATCGCGGGCGCACGACCCGAGCTTCGCATCCGGATCGGGTTGGCGGCCGGCGAGCCCGTCGATCACAACGACGACCTGTTCGGCGCGACGGTGAACCTGGCCAGCCGGATCTGCGGGGTGGCCGCCGCGGGACACATCCTCGTATCCGAGCTGGTCCACGACCTCGGGGTCGACCACGGGTTCTCGTTCTCCGAGGCGCAGGAACGCTCGCTGCGTGGCTTCCCCGGGCCAACCGTCGTGTTCGAGCTCCTCGAAGGGCCGCAAGCTGCGACGTCTTGAGTCGGCGCGGGTCGTTAATCGCCGTCGGATGCGAGGGCGAGCCAGCCGACGATCCGTGGGCGATGCGGGGAAATCAGCCCTCGCGAAGGTGATCCCGCTCGACGTCCTCCCAGCTCGTCGTCCCCATGCCGCTGGACGACCACTGCGACTTCGCCCGGAGCACGGCCTGCCGCTGATCCGTGTCGGTGTCGCGCCGGCCGTCTGCGTCGGGCGGTACGCCCTCGCGGCCGATTCCGCCGTCGGGCAACAGGTCGACGAGGAAGCTCCGCAGGCGGTGGATGGGTCCGGGCCGGTCGGTGGTCATGGTGCGCGCCTCCGAATCCGCTCCATCGTGGCACCGGCCGAAGCGCCGTCAAGAGCCGCTCGGGGGAAATGAGAAGGCGGAAGCGAGGACGCGTGCTGGCCAGATCGGTCGTCTGGGCGCCCCGCTCGCAGGCGCTGACTTCGACGGCAGCCATGCCGTGGCCGTCCGGTCCGACGAGTTCGTCAGGAGCGAGCTCCGAGCACGCGCCTGGCAGGTCCGCCTCCGCCTTGGAAATCCGACCCCAGCTCGGCTGCGTACTGTCAGCTGGATCGGGGTCCCGGTCGCGGCGCAGCCTCGAGGAGCCCCCTGGAGGTTTGTGTCATGACTGTTCGTTCCCTTCGCGTCGGTGTCCGCGGTCTGGCGGGTCTGACCCTGGTCGCGCTGCTGGCGGCGGCGTGCTCGTCCAGTGCGGCGAGCGCCAGCCCCGCGGCTACAAACGCGACCGCGGCGCCCGCCTCGATCGCTCCTGCCGCGTCGGCGGCCGCGAACGCCGGAGGTGGCAAGTACGGCGGCTACGGCGGCGACGCGGGCAGCGGTTCAGGCAGCGGTTCGCCGGCCGCCGGCCCCGTCACGGTCGGGATGGCGACCACGAGCCTCGGTCCGGTGCTGGTCGGGCCGAACGGCCTCACCCTCTACACCCACGCCGGCGACACCGCCTCGAGCTCCTCGTGCACCGGTGGCTGCGCGACCGCCTGGCCGCCGCTGACGGTCGCGGCGGGGGCGGCAGCGACCGGAGGGACAGGCGTGTCCGGGTCCTTCGCGACCCTGACCCGCGCCGACGGGACCACCCAGGTCACCTACAACGGGCTGCCGCTCTACGGATGGCAGAGTGACTCGAAGCCCGGTGACGTGACCGGCCAGGGCGTCGACGGGTTCTCGGTCGCCAAGCCGTAGCATTCGAGTTGAGCCTCAGCGGTGCGAATCGTCGCGGCGGCCGACGCCGCCGCGACGGCAGGTTCGGGCGGCCCGAGCCCTTGACCGTCGTGCTCGGTCCGCCAGACTCACGGACGGTCGGCAATAGTGTCCAGGCGATCGCCTGAGGGCAGCGACAAGGGATGCGATGGACGCTCAGTGGCTCGGCTTCGGGGAGATCGAGCTCGAGGGCAAGAGATACGACGTCGACGTCGTCGTCGATCGCGGCCAGGTCCGCCGACGGCGCAAGAAACCATCGAAGCCCTACCGTGAGCAGTTCGGCCATACGCCGCTCTCGGTCGAGGAGTCCATCCCGTGGGCCGGCCCGCGGTTGATCGTGGGCACCGGGGCGGACGGTCGCCTGCCGATCATGGCGGAGGTCTATGAGCTGGCCGCCCGCCGGAACGTCGAGATCGTCGCGCTGCCCACGGACGAGGCGTGCCGGCTGATCGCTGACCTGGAGCCGGACGGGGTCAACGCGATCCTCCATGTGACCTGCTAGGTCGCCGCAATCGGCTCGATTCGCGTTCTTGTCATTTGGACGACATCGGATTGAACATGTTCGCGCTGCCGTGACCCATCACTTGTAGAACGGTCGAAGTCCGACCGTGGCGGAGCCCAGATGGACGACGAGTTGGTGCGGCGAGCGGCTCACGGGGATGCTGAAGCGTTCGATCTGCTGGCTCGTGACCGGATCGACCGACTTGTTCGCCGTCGCCGTCCGGATCCTGCGCGACCACCACGACGCGGAGGACGTGGTGCAACAGGCCCTGTGGACAGCCTGGTGCGACCTTCCCGGCCTGCGTGACACGACCCGCTTCGACGCCTGGCTCTACCGGCTGCTCGTCCGTTCGTGCTACCGAGCCAGCCGGACACGTCGTCGTCGGGCGGCGGTCGTCGCCATCGTCCCGGACATGGAAGACCTGCCGGTTCGGTCGGCCGATGAGCTGGTGATCGGCCGCGATGCCCTCGAGCGTGCCTTCGGCGCGCTCAGCACAGAACAGCGAGCGGTCGTCGTTCTCCACCACTATCTCGGCCTCGGCCTCGACGAGATCGCGGTCGCCGTCGGGATCCCGGCGGGGACCGCCAGATCACGCCTGCATTACGCCCTCGAGAAGCTGCGCTCCGCGATCGAACCGGCCGCCGAGCCGTCGAGCCTCGCGACAGAGTCACGACCATGACCGACCTGTCCGGCCGCCACGACCCGGTCCGCGCCTGGATCCTCCTCGGCCAGGATGTCGCCCCGGCCGACTTCGTCGAGCAGACGCTTCGACCGATCCCGCGCATGCGCCAGCGACGGTCGTGGCGGATCACTCTCGACCGGCTCGTCCGACCGGCCACCGCACTGGTCACGGCCGCGGCGACCATCGCGATCGCCGTCGTCATCGTCGGCCAGTTCAGCCGCTTGCCCGGGCTGGGCGGAGCGGCCGGCAGCCTGAGTCCGTCGGCGTCGGCTTCGCGGCCGACCTTCCAGATGACGATCTCCGCGTTCGCGGACGCCGGCACCTACATCTCGAGCCCGACGGCCGGGCTCGACTACTGCATCCACTCCCCTGACGGGTCGTGGCGCCTCCAGTACCAGGGTGGTCGGCCGCCTGTCAACCTTGACGTCCTGGTCGGCGCGGACGCGGCGCAGCCCAACGGGTCCGGGCACGTGGCCGCCGAGATCACCTTCGACGACCAGACCCTTCACATCGATCCATCGGACCTTCGTGGCGGGGACTTCCCACTGGGTCGCAGCTCGGCGAGCGTCCAGGTTCAACCCGGCGCGACGGCCACCACGTTCGTCATGACGGCGATCACCCCGGACCGCTCGACCGGTCAGGACGGCGGGCCGGTCCAGGTCGATCTCACCCTGGTCTGCCCGAACTGATCCCGCGCCACCCGGATCCATCGCACGGAGGGAGATCCATGCCTCGGTTCGTCGCGTCCATCGTCATCGTCGCCTCCATCGTCGTCGGCTGTGGCAGCGCCGGTGCGCCTCCGCCTTCAGTGGTCGGAGCGAACGCCTCTCCAGGGGTCGTCGGCGCACCCGCCAGGCGACCGACCTTCCAACTCCGGATCACAGGAGGCCCGGACGACGGCGGCCTACGCGTCCGACCCGACCGCGACGCTCAACTACTGCTTCCACTCCGCCGACGGGTCCTGGCGGATGCAGTATCTGGGTGGCCAGCCGGTCGTCAGCATCGACGCCCTGGTCGGCTCAGATGCCGGCCAGCCCGGCGGTGGCACGCACGTGGCGACCGAGATCGTCTTCGACGATCAGACCCTGAAGTTCGACCCGTCGGACATGCGCGGCGGGGACATCAAGGGTCGAAGCACGGCGAGCGTCCAGGTCAAGGCCGACCCGACTTCGGCCACGTTCGGCATCACGGCCACGACACCGGACCGGTCCTCCGGCGACGACGGTCCGCCCGACCAGGTCGACCTCACGATCGTCTGCGCGAACTGACCGCCGGATCGGGGCGCTGTGCTCCATGGCTGGACGTGACCGGCCAGGGCGTCGACGCCAGGGTCGGACCGGCGGGCAGCTGATTGAGGGCGCCTGGCGGCGCGGAATGGCTACGAGACCTCCGCCCTGGCCAGTCGGGCCGGCCGGCCGGTGAACGCACCGTAGGCTTGCACGGCCTCCGCGAGACCCTCGTGAACGGTGCTGGACATGCGGGCGAATGGGGCCGCCTCGATGAGGATCTCACGCGCCCGCAGGGTCCGTTTCCAAGTGCCCACGACCTCGCCGTCGGCCACGATCGTGGGCTTGAACATTCCGTTGCCGCCCGGGACGATCGCCTCGTTGTGCTCTCGTGCCAGGGCCGCCGTTCGATCCCCATAGCCGAGCAGGTACTCATCAAAGCCCGGCAGGAGGTACACACGTGCGGTCGGCGCGGCCACGGCCAGGGTCTCCGGTGCGAGGTGGTACGTCACGCCATCGAGCTCGAGCGTCGTGAGCCGCGGCCCGCAGATCGCGATGCCGCGTCGCACGTCCCCCACGGTCAAGCCGGACCACCGGGCGAGGTCGGCGGCGGTGGCCGGTCCGTGACTTCGGAAGTACCGCAGCGCGAGTTCGCCCAGCGCCTCGTCACCATCGAGCCGCCGCGGCTGCGGCACCCATTCGTCGAGCAGCGCGAAGGTCTGCTTGCTGCCAGCGGTCGCTCCAAGGACGAGCGTGCCGGTCTGAGCGAGGTACCACAGGAGGTGATAGCCGCGCTGGCCGAGCGTGCTGACGCCGGCCGCATCGAAGGTGGCGAGAAGCGCGTCTCGAGCCAGGACCCGACGGCCGGTCAAGGCTGCCCGGGCGATCTCGCGGGCCCTCTCAACGTCCGCCTCCGTGATCCCGAGGGAGGCCCGGCGTCCGGCGGCCGATGCGACCGCCCGGGGTGCCGTGAGCGCCAGCAGCCACCCGAGGTCCTCGCCCGCCACGAGATGGAGGGTGCCGCGCAGGGGCCAGGAGCGCACGATCTCACCGGCGTCGCAGGCCGCCTCGACCGCAACCTCGGTCGCGCGGGCCTGGCGTATGCCGACCGACCACTTGACGCCCGGGAAGTCCTGGGCCTGCAGGGCCAGCATTCGGCGGACGACTTCCAGCGGCCTCGAGAGCTCCGCTCTGCCGATGTGCTGGGCGACCATCCGGAGGGCCGTCAGACGCTGGCGGCTCGGGCTGAAGGCGGGTCCGGACATGAGCGCAGTATCGGTCCGAGCCGAGACCCTTGCCCTCATCCGAGGAGACGAGTCCCATCGGAGCGGCCGGGCAGCCACCCATGGATCGCCTGCGAGCGGGCTCGACTGGGCTCACGACTGCTGGGGCGAGAGGCGATCTGCGACCGTCGGTGGTATGACCGGGTCGCGGGCCGAAGGTCAGCCAGGTGGCCCCTTGACGGTCGCCGGCCGAATAGCGACAAGCCCACGGCTACGCGCCCGTTTCGGCGTGAACAACTGCCACAGAGACGAGCAGATGTAAAAGGGGCTTGACACGACGATGATGTCAAGCTACCTTTCCATGTGTGCGGAACGACGTGCGGGAGCTGCGAACGGACCGGGGTCTCCGCCAGGAAGACCTCGCGAAGGCGTTGAAGGTGTCGCGCCAGACCGTCAACGCGATCGAGACCGGCCGTTACCTGCCGTCGCTGCCGCTCGCGTTCGCCCTTGCGCGGTACTTCGGCAAGCCTGTGGAGGAGCTGTTCCATGGAGACGACGATGGCTAGGTGGGGGATGCCGGCCTTCGGGCTCCTCATGGGGGTGCTGCTCTTCGCGGCATCGGCGATCGGCGGCCAACCGCTCCTCGGTATCGGGATGTTCGCGGTCATGGCGATCTACAGCGCGATCCTCGTGGTGTTCGGCGGCCGGAGCGAAACGATCGGCATGCTCGGCGGTCGGCCGGCGGACGAGCGGCTCGCCTCGTTCGACATCCTCGCCACCGCCATTGCCGGGACCGTCGCGATCGTGGTCGCGATCGTCGGCTTCCTGTGGGCCATCGCCCACGGCCAGAGCGGCAATGACTTCGCCGCGGTGGCCGCCTCGGCCGGGGTCGGCTACCTTGTCGCGATCCTGTGGTTCCGCTGGCGGGGCTGATCGAGAACTGGCCCCGCTCCGCGCGTCGCCGGCGATCGCTCCGGTGAAGCAGGGTCGGCGTCCCCTGTCTTCATGCTCGTACCGCAGGCCGTGAGGCTCGCCGCCGCGGGTGTCCCCTGAAGGTCAATTCTCCCAACAGCGCGGGTCGCTGTGACTTCCATTGCATGAACGTCCGTACCAAGCAGCCCGATTTCGGTGAGCGGACCGGTGGCCTCAGCTGCGGCGGCGGACGCCGCCACAACGTCCTTCGCGGCCGCGAGCTGAGCCGATGCCGATGCATGGGCAGCTCCGAGCGACGAGAGGTCGGTCGCGTCTCCAAGACCAGGCCGGATCGCACTCGATGTTGCCTGGACCGATGGGAGTGCAGCCTCCACCTGTCTTAGCTCAGCCAGCGTTTGCTCGACCTCGCTGATGCCCGCGTCGGCCGCCGTGAAGTTCCACTCGGACAATGGGGCGCGTCACGGCGAGGGGAATAGTCCACCCCTTGGAATCGGCTCGAAGCTTGGTCGAGCGCAGCCCTGGCGTCGGCTCGGCCGGCGAGATCGGCGTCCGCGCCGAGCGCCAAGGCCATCTCGCCGACGTCTCGTCGGCTTCGAGATCACGACCGTGTGCCCGGGCGGCCGTCGCGAGCGCCGAGCTGACCGCGACCTTGCGCAGGCGACGGGTTCTGTTGGTACGGTACGAACCCGAGGCGTCAACCATCGACGGCCTCGATCGAGACCAGCCAGTCCTGGTTGCCCGGCGGGTCGATGACGGTGTCGGGCCGGGCGGGCACGGCATCGACGCGTGCGACTCGTCCGCCCATGGGGTCCCACCACTCGACGGACGCCCGCTCGCCGGAGATCAGGGACAGATCCAGCGTCAGCTGTCTCGGCGTCGGCAGGTACAGCATGGCGAGTCGACTATCGGTCGTGCGTGCTCCCGCGCAGAAGTCCAGGCCCCGAGACTCCCCGAGCCCTCCGACCACGAGCCGTCTCCCCTGCCAGTTGGGATTCCACACGACGCCTTCGGCGGGCTCGGGGACCAAGTCCCACCAGCGCCGATCGCGAAAGGCCGCCGCGAAGTTGGTCATGCCTCGAGCGCCAGGCGATTCGAGCCCGTCCTGCCAGTTGCCTGCGAACCACCAGACCGGAGTGCTGCCGAACACGTGTCCAAACCCGCCGCGCAGCACGGACCAGTAGGCCTGTCGGCGGATCTGAACCTCGCTCGCCGAGTGTTCGTTCTCGTAGGTCGACTCGATCAGGAACGTGGGTCTCGTCGGTGTTCGAATGTAGTCCGCGTAGACGTTGGCGTGGACGATGCCGTAGGTGTAGGTGTTGTTGACGGTGAGCCATCCCTCGCCGCGGTACTTGTCCACGGGCACGGATTCGGGCGCGCAGTGCGCGGTGAACAGGTGCCTCGGATCGGCCTCCTGGATCCCGCGAGCCATCTCGCCGACCTCGATCAGCACGTCGCCGGGGTCTCGGTCGCCGCCCATCACCCAGACTATGTTGTCCAGGTCGCCGAACTGCTCGCCGAGATATCGCCCGTAGGCCCGGCAGCCCGCAAAGCCGGTCCGCGCGACCTCGGCGAACCAGCCCTCGGCCTCGATCTGCTGGCCGGGCCAGCCAGCATGGGCAAAGCCAAGGTAGGACGGCGTCAGCAGGACCAGCAACCCGCGGGCAGCGGCCTGCTCCAGGATCCAGCGAGCGTGATCGAAGTAGGCCTGGTTGGGCGCTGTCAGATCGCCAGGGACCTTGAACGGCGCCTCGCCGGCACGGTTCAGTGGTGGCTTCGGACTGAAGCGATACTCCAGTAGGTTGACCAACAGGGTGTTAAACGATCTGGCGGCGCGATCGTCGAGGTAGGTGATCGCCTCATCGCTGGTCGCGGCAGCGATGAGCGACCAGGCAGCCTCGCCGACGACCAGAAACGGGGTACCCGCCCCGTCCACGAGGTATCGGTTGTTGGCGCTTCGCTGCAGCGGATAAGTCGTGGGGCCTGCAGACATTGGATCGTTCGATGGCTGCTGGTTCACTCACTCCTCCATCGTGGCCAATGACCGCAGGTGATCGGGTCTGGGCGGCGGCGCCGCAGCGATCGGTCATCCGACGCTTGGCCTGCATGTGCGGTCAACTCTTGGTGAGCCGGCGTCTGGCTGACTTTCCCGTCCATGGCCCTCTAGCCCTGCGACGTCGCTTCGACCGACGGGTAGGCGATCCCCGCGATCGCTGGCCAGTCCAGGCCGACATTGGTTCCGGGCGTGGCCCCCTGAGGCGCCCGAAGTCTCACCAATCCGACGGTTGCTCGCGCCGTGATCTCGAAGTGCGAGCCGAAGAAGGAGCTCGTCTCGACCGTCCCGGCCAACCGTCCATCATGTTGCGGGCACAGTGCGACTTCTTCCGGACGGAGCAGGATCGTTGCCGGACCGCCGACCGTGACACCGACATCAGCCGCCGAGAAGCGCAGGCCATCCACATCCACGTCGGCGAGCCCGTCGTGGACTGCCACCACCCGCCCTGCCATGAATGATCCGGCACCAATGAACTGCGCCGCAAAGAGGGTGGCGGGCCTGCGGTAGAGGTCCTCAGGGGTGGCCAGTTGCTCGAGCCGGCCCCGGTTCATAAGGCCCACCAGGCCCGAGATGCTGAGCGCCTCGTCCTGATCGTGGGTGACCAGCATGAAGGTGGTCCCAATCTCGTGGTGGATCCGGAGCAGCTCTTCGCGGACTTGGTGGCGCACGTTTCGGTCAAGCGCGGACATGGGCTCGTCGAGGAGCAGGACCTTCGGTCGCCGAACGAGGGCACGCGCCACCGCCACGCGCTGCTGCTCGCCACCCGAGAGCTGAGCCGGTCGACGTCGCGCGAATCCGCCCAGCCCGACGAGTTCGAGCATGGTCGACACCCGTCGGTCGATCTCGTCGGCTGATAGCTTTGCCGCGCGCTGGGTGGTCAGGCCAAATGCCACGTTGTCATGGACGGACAGATGGGGGAACAGCGCGTAGCGCTGGAAGACCATGTTCATCGGACGCCGCTCGGGCTTGTCGCGGCTGACGTCGACGCCATCCAATAGGATCGATCCGCTGTCAGCCTGCTCGATTCCCGCGATGATGCGAAGCAGGGTCGTCTTGCCGCAGCCCGACGGTCCGAGCAGGCTGAAGAAGGCCCCGGCCGGGAGATCGACCGTGACATTGTCGACGGCCAGCGTCGGGCCGAACTGCTTCGTGACTCCGGAGACGACGAGCGCGCCGCCGCCGGCTGCCGCGTATCGCTCCGTGGTGGTTTCGGGATCCACCTTCACACGTGCAGCAGCGCAGCCGTATCGGTGCGCCGATCACCGAAGCGCTGCAGTACGAGCGCTGCGATCGCGAAGGTGATCCACGGGATCATCAGGAGGATGAACGCGACCGCATTCGCCGTCGGATCGACATAGCGGCGGAGTCGCCCGAGAACGTAGATCGGGACGGTCACGACGCTCCCCGAGGTGAAGTTGGTCACCAGGATCTCATCGAACGAGAAGGCAAACCCAAGGAACAGTGACGCGATGACGGCCGGGGCAATCAGCGGCAACGTGATGCGGATCGTCGTCTGGGCGGGGCCCGCACCAAGATCGCGGGCCGCCAGCTCGAGCTCCGCATCGAGGGTCGCAAGGCGGGCCACGACGATCGTGATTACGAAGGGCACGATGATGACGGTATGTCCCGCGACGACGGTCGGCATCGAGGGCGGAATCGACGTCAATGCCAGGGTCGCGAGGATCCCGACGCCGATGAAGAGCGGCGGCAGCATGATCGGCAGTCGGGCCAGGCCGGCAGCAAGCGTCGCCGTCCGCGACCGACGTCGCGTGAAGACGAAACCGGCCGCAACCCCGATGAGCGTCGCGAGTGAGGAGGCGGTCAGCGCTGCGACGAGACTATTGCCGAAGGCGCGGCGAAACTGCGGGTCGGCGAGGAGCGCCTGGAACCATCGGAGCGACAGGCCCATGGGTGGCCAGCTCAGGTTGGGTCCCGAGTTGAAGGCGTAGAGGCTCGCAACCGCCAGCGGCGCGTAGAGGAGCATCAGCAGGAGCGCCGAGACGATTGCCAGCCAGGGAATCGTGTGGTCCCGTCTCACGCGGCAACCTCGGGCAGGTAACCGAGCCGTCGCATCGACGCCCTCAGAATGAGGTACGTCAGGCCGAGGGCGGCGATCATGATGAACGACGACGCGGCCCCCAACCCGTATTGCCCATCGAGGCTGAAGTTGGCCGCGATCAGGGTTCCGAACGTCACCGCATCGGGTCCGCCGACCAGAACCGGTGTCACATAGTCCCCGGCCGAGGCGAATAGGACGATGGCCGTCGTCGACAGGACCGCCGCACCAGTCATCGGCAATGTCACCCGGCGAAACGTCTGGGCCGAACCGGCCCCCAGGTCGCGCGCCGCCTCGCGAAATTCGGCGCCGATTCCCGCCAGTGCCGCGTAGAACGCGATCGCCGCAAATGGCATCAGCAGGGTCGTCTCGGCCACGATGACCGAGATCCGCGAGAACAGCAGGAACTCCAGCGGCGCCGTGACGATGCCAGTGGTCGTGAGGGCACTGTTCACGATGCCGGTCTCACCGAGCAGCGTTCGCCAGGCATAGATCCTGACGAGGTAGCTGGCCATGAGCGCGCTGACCACCAGGGCGGGCACTAGGCGCCGCCAGCGGCGCGCCTGAAAGACGGCGTAGTAGGCGAGGGCATAGCCACCCGCCACCGCGAGCAGGGTCGTCGGCACGGCGATCAGGACGGTGTTGGCCGCCACAGTTCGATAGAGGTGGTCAGCGCCGACCCGGGCGTAGTTCTCCAAGGTAGGATTGCCGACCGGCTCCAGGTACAGGAAGCCGAAGAACGAGTAGGCCAGGAGCACGACCGCGGGAATGACGATCGTGGCGACCAGTAGCAGACCCAGTGGGGTGAGCAGCAGCGCTTGGAGGCGATCGCCGATCCGCACGATCGATCCCGGGATCTATCCGGCCTTGATCTCGTTCCAGAGGTCGTTCCACTGGGTCACGGTGGCGTACCCAGACGCGGGATCAGTGTACGAGACGTTCCACTTCAGGCTGTTCGTGAGGTAGTTGTTCAGATCGTCGGGGAAAAGCGATCGAAGGGCAGGATCGACTTTCGCGTTGACGTCCGGGTTCGACGATAGCTGGTTGAGCGAATTCGCCATCGCCACCGCCGTGTCGCCAGCCATCAACGCATTGAGGTAGGCGATCGCGGCCGGCCGGTTGTTGGCCCAAGGGGTCACGATCGCGGCATCGACGAACCCGAACGAGCCTTCCTTCGGGGGGACCAGAAAGTCGATCGTGACGTTCTGCTTCTTGGCTTCGGAAACGAACCAGGCCAATCCGATGAGCTGGACATCGACGTCACCACTGACGAGCGTGTTGAGCTGATCGCCGAGCGACGTGGACAGCACCTTGATCTGCGGGCGAAGCTTGACGAGGTAGTCCTTCACGGGGCCGTTGAGCTCGGCCACGGTGAGCTTGGCGGGATCAGCGCCTGCCGCGACGGCACCGAGCGAGATCATGTTAGCCGCGCTGTCGTACGTGCCGATACGGCCCTTGAACTGCGGCGCTAGCAGGTCCTGCCAGCTCTGGATCGGGTTGGAAAGCTTCTCGGGCCGCGTGTTGATGCCGATCGGACCCCAGGTCCACGGAGCTGAGTTGTAGACACCATCGCGGATCTTCCAGAAGGGAGCCGAATCGAAGAACGCGAGCATGTGGCCGAGCGCTGGCACGTCGGCGGGTGTTAGTTCGGCTGGCCACCGCCAGCTGGGGATAGTAGAGGTAGTCACTCTGGCTCATCGTCGAGGAGTCGAACTGCTTGCCCGCCGGCGACTTGAGGAAGGCACCGATGTCCTCGTTCGTGACCGGCTTCGAAGTGAGCTCGATGTGATTCTGGGCGTACCAGTCTTTGAGCACGTCGGCGCCTTCGTAGCCATCCCAGGTAAACATCGAGAGCGCGCCACCGACACTCGGCGCTGGTGTGGCTGGAGCCGGTGATTGCTCCCCGAGTGACCCGACGGGCGATTGCTGCCCTGCCGGCGAAGGGCTCACTGCGCTGGCGCAGGCAGCGAGGACGCCACCACTGGCAGCGAGCAGCGCCGTGCCACCAGCGAGCCGCAGGAAGTGCCGCCGCGTATACACCCCGTGCGGGAGCTGCTGATCGGACATGGATAGCCTCCTACACCGTGACGGGGCGTGACCGCTACCCCAGCGCTCAAACAGCGCTCGCACCCTCGGGCGAGCAAACTGTTCATTGTTCGTGAACAATGTAGTATCTCGCGGTCAGCGTCAAGGAGCAGTGATTCGGGCGGGCTCGTTGATGGCCGAGGCTTCCGCTCAGCCCGCGGCGGAGATGCTCGAAACAGGAACCGGGCCATCCCACCGTTTCGATCTCGGTGCGGTGATGAACATCGAGTGTTCGTCCATCGCTCAAGCAAGGACGTGAGGGCTGAGCCATCGCTGTCGCGATAGACGAAGGTGGCTCGCGGCCGTGTCAGAAGATCGCGATGGGGTTCCATGGCGAGCCCGTGCCCCCGAGCAAGCGAAGCGGTAGTCCCACCACCATGAACTCGAAACGACCCTCCATCGAGCACGCGTCGGCAACATCCTCGAGCTGCAGGCTATCCGCGGCAAGCATGCCCATCGCTGTGATCTGCAATGGGTGGATCGGATCCAACATCCCGACGACCGAGCTCGGCACCGTCTCGCCATCTCCGTCGGGAAGGAACGCGGCGATCCGCCGCTCGTGCATCCAGGGAATCGTGTCGACGTGAAGGCCAGCCTTACCCTGACCATGGGGGCCATTGTCCCAGGGGCCAAGTTCGAGGCGTCGCCGATGGTGCCCGGTCCGAAAGACGAGCACATCGCCTTCGCCGATCCGAACCCCTTCAGAGGTCTCGCATGCCTCAAGCTCGGCGCGCGTCACGGCCTCTCCGGGCTCCAGCCACTTCACGCCGCGAAATCGCGGGATGTCCAACAACACCCCGCGCCCCACGAGGCCAGCGGAGACGGCGTCGATGCCTTGCGTCGTGGCCCGACGGCTCGTGACGACCTGGGTGGCTGGCATCCCGTTGTAGGTCAACCCGTGATAGGAGATGTGGCACAGAGCGTCGACGTGCGTGTGGCAATCGCCATGGAAGGCCATGCCCAGAAAGTCGAGCGCAAAACGCGGGCCGTTGGTGCCCTCGTCGATGTCGTGTCCTTGAGTCATGAGGTGGATCGCAGGATTCGCGTTGTCGGGTCCCGCGACGGTGTTGATCGGCAGTGACATAGAGACCCGGCGGCCCGATCGGACGAGCCCAGCAGCCTCCCGCACAGTCGCCGGCGTGATGTAGTTGAGCGTGCCGAGCTGATCTTCAGAGCCCCACTTCCCCCAGTTCTTGACGCTTTCGAAGATCCGGTCGAACTCGGCGATCGTCACAGGTGCAGGGCGCGTGACATCCACGATCGATCCTCCTCGACGTCAATCAGGGCCTGGCCTGGATGGCCGGCGCCGCGCGGTGGTCTGGGACGCCGGCGAGCTCGCCGTACGCATGCGTTCCAGCGCCGCCGAAGCTCGTACTCGTCGCTGATGCCATCAGGATCTGCAGAGACCGAGTGAAGGCGAAGGCGCTCGCCCCACTGGATCGAACGAGTTGGCCGTCCGAGCCGTTGCTTTCGAGACCGCGGTCGACGAATTGGGCACTCGACATTCCGGGCGACAGGCGGGCGTCAGATAGCCGACTGACCACCGTCCACGACGAGGGCCGTCCCTATGCAGTAGGACGCCTCATCAGACGCCAGCCAGAGAATCGCCGCCGCGCATTCCTCGGCCGTTCCGGGCCGCCCGATCGGGATCTGATCGCTCCAGTACTTGAGCTGCTCGGGATCCTTCATGACGAAGTCGTTCATCGGGGTGTCGATGAAGCCCGGCACGACCATGTTCACCCGGATGTTGAGCCGAGCGAAGTCATAAGCCATGACTCGCATCATTGCGAAGATGCCGCCTTTGCTCGCGCTGTACGCGGGCTCGTTGGTCGCCATACCGAGCTGCCCGACGTTTGAACCGAGGCACACGATCGCGCCACCCCCCGTCGCCTGGAGATGCCTGAGGGCATGCTTGCACGCAAGGAACTGACCATTCAGGTTGTTGACGATCAGTCGGTTCCAGCCTTCGAGCGTGATCCGATCGAGCCTATCGTCGTCGTGCGGGAGCTCGACGGCGGCGTTGGAGACGAGCACGTCCAGCCCGCCCCAGGCCGCTGCCGCCTCGCCGAGCGCGCCCGCGATCTCGTCCTCAACGGTGCAATCGGCCGGCAGGACAAGGCACTCGCCGCCCGCGGCCTGGATCTCGGCGGCGACGGCCTCGAGCCCCGGACGACCTCGGGCCACGAGGCCGACTCGCCCCCCCTCGGCCGCGAACCGGATCGCAGTCGCCCTGCCGATCCCTTTGCTTGCCCCGGTCACCACAGCTCGCCGGCCGACGAACCGGTCTTGGACGTGGGTCATGTGTCACCCCTTTGGCCCGGGCCTCCGGCGCGGATCAGCTCATGGATAGACGTAGAGAGGTTCCATGAAGTCGATCGCATGTCCCGAGCCCGACTCGATCAGGCACTTGAAGGCCGGCTCGGTATCGAGGTAGTACCACTCGATGTGGTCGCCGATTCGACCGGCGGCGAGGACCCCGATCCCCATCTCGGCGAACTGGGCCTTGACCGCCTCGGCCTCGTCGCGGGTCTTGAACATGACCGCGATCGAGCCGATGCCCTCGCCCTTCTGGTCGAGGTGGTCCTGGAACGGGCTCTCCCCACCCAACGGTTCGATCAGCTCGAAGTTCATGTCGCCGACGAACGTCTCGGCCCAGCGGACATTGAAGTAGGCCGGCTTGCCGCGGTACTCGCAGTCGTGCATCACGACCTTGCCATCGGACTGATAGACCTTCCAGGGGCCCCAGCCGAACGCCTCGTGATAAGCGCGCAGCTTTGCGTCGAGGTCGCGGACCACGAGCGAGACCTGGGTGATCCGGTAGTCCAGGCTGGCCGGCTTGGTCGAGGGCGGCGTGTCGGGCGTTGGGTACACGAGCGCCGGCTTGACGAAGTCGATGGCGTGTCCCGAGCCCGACTCGATCAGGCAGCCGAAGCGCTGCTGGGTATCGAGGTAGTAGTACTCGATGTGATCGCCGATGTTGGCCTTCATCGTGACGTCGATGCCGAACCGCTTCTTGAACTCGGCTTTGACGGCGTCGCCGTCGTCCTTCTCCTTGAACATGACGGCGATCGAGGCGATCCCTTCCCCGCGCTCGGCCATGAACTCGGACCACAGGTTCGGCCCCTCGATCGGCTGGAGGAGCTCGAAGTTCATGTCGCCGACGTAGACCTCGGCGCCGCGCAGCGCGTAGTGGACCGGTGTGCCGCGCAGCTCGGTCGTGTGGTGCATCGGCAGCTTGTGGTCAAAGACGTTCCACGGTCCCCAGCCGAAGGCCCGGTGATAGGCCTCCATGGTTTGCTCGAGGTCACGCACGGCCAAGGAGATCTGGGTGATCGGATAGCGGAGGCCCGCCATCCCGGTCGGCAGCTCCGACGACTCGATGCTCATGGCGCAAGTACCCTCCTCGACCGTGTGGCCCGGCCGGTTACGGACGGCGGAGACGTCGCCCTAAGGCCATAATTCGCGACGTCGGGCCGCGGGTCGGCGGGACGACAGGCGGCGGCTTGACGGCATGACCGTCAGTGTTCGAAATCCGTGAACACTGTCCATCGCTGGAGTCGCGCTGTCAAGCCAAATCGCGCAGAGACGGGAGATCAGTTGACGAGCGACTGGCAGCGGTGTACGAATGATCGCGTGTTCACGCCAAATGAACGCCGCGAGCCGGTGTCGGGGGACGAGCTACGCAGGCGGATGGCGCAGGAACTCCTCGGGGTTGTACCGGGCGATCGGTTGCCGACCATGCGGAGCATGGGATCGACGCTCGGGGCCAGTCTCGGCGCCGTCCACCAGACCCTGGTCAAACTGGAGGAGGCGGAGGCGATCGACGTCGACCGGCGTCACGGTCGCGGGGCTGTAATGCTCGGTCGGTCTGTCGGTCGACTGTGGTGGGAAGCTGAGCACGAGCCGCTCGTCGTCTCCCTACCGCTTCCAACTGCCCCTCGGATCCAGGGTCTCGCAACAGCGATCAAAGCGCTCCTAGCGGCCCATGACGTCGCGGCGTACCTGATCTTCATGCGGGGCGCGCGACGACGGCTCGAGGGGCTCCGCCGCAGGCAGTGTCATGTCGCCGTGATGTCGGGTCTATCGGCTCAGGCGATTGCTGGACCAGCCGAGGAGCTGATCCTCGAGCTTCCGGACCGGAGCTTCGTCCAGGAGCACCGGGTCTACTACATCGATCGACCGGGTCGAGGGGACCAAATCGAGCGGGCGATCATCGATGAGGATTCCTCCGACTTCGATATCCTCACCCGGCTCGAATTCGGAGCGACAGACACTGAGCTCGTACCGGCGACGTACATGCAATGTCTTCGCTTGATCGAGGAGGACCGTGCCGATGCGGCGATCCTCGACGCCGAGGAGGACATCGTCGCCCGTTTGCCGCGGACCATCCGCGACCGACCGCTCGGAGAGCATGTCCGGGCTGAAATCGGCGAACGAAACACCCGTGCTGCTCTCGTCGGCCGACGCGGCGAAACGTCGGTACGGCGAGTCCTCGAGGCCTGCCTCGACCCGGGCCAACTGCTCCGCATCCAGGCCGACGTCCTCCGTCGAGACCGCGTGCCCGAGTACTGAGCGGGCACTACCCTTGACACCCTGATGGGGAGGTCTCGAAACTGGGCGGGCCTCGCTGTTCACCGAGCGTGAACAAAGCCTTCGAGTCCACCGTTCTCGATCTGGGTCGGTGAGGACGACCCGTCGATGACG